>NZ_JARNTX010000018.1 GCF_029433095.1 Hymenobacter sp. YC55 | reverse complement strand
ACTTAGAGGGGTTGCCCCATTCGGAAATATCAGGATCACCGGGTATGTGCCCCTTCCCTGATCTTATCGCAGCTTATCACGTCCTTCGTCGCCTCTGAGAGCCTAGGCATCCCCCGTGTGCCCTTCTCTACTTCGTTATCGGTACGCGCTGCAAGCAGCCGTACCCCTACGCCTGCTTATCGCTAAGCAGGTGCTTCTTTTTCTCTCTCGTTACCTTACGTCAAAGAACATTTACTCTCCTGTTGAGAGTAACGCAGCCTCTACTTCAGTGAAGAAATAGAACCTGTAGTGTGTTGCACTCACTTGTTACCCGATTGGCAACAATAGTGGAGAATAACGGATTCGAACCGTTGACCCCCTGCGTGCAAGGCAGGTGCTCTAGCCAGCTGAGCTAATCCCCCGGTCTCTCGTCCAAGCAGCCGCCCCGCTTGTTACAGTGGGCCTGCGTGGACTCGAACCACGGACCTCTACATTATCAGTGTAGCGCTCTAACCACCTGAGCTACAAGCCCTGTTCGAGGCAGCTTCTCTCTTGCAAAAGAAGCCTACTCGCAAGTATCGTTGAATGAAGGAAAAACAAAAAGAAGCGACTCCACCATGAAGAGGGTCTACAACCACTCCGAGTCGGATTGCTCCAGAAAGGAGGTGATCCAGCCGCACCTTCCGGTACGGCTACCTTGTTACGACTTAGCCCCAGTTACCTGTTCTACCCTAACTGGCTTCTGTGACGAGCACCAGCTTCAGGTC
>NZ_JARNTX010000017.1 GCF_029433095.1 Hymenobacter sp. YC55 | reverse complement strand
AAGCAACTGTAGCGGCCGGAATGTCGATGGTGGATGAGCAACGCGAATGGCAGCGGCGCAGCAGACACTGAAGCCGCTATTCGTTCGGGTTACTCACGCCTGGCCCCGGTGCAGCTCGACGCGAAGCGTACGAGCTGCACCGGGGCCAGGCGTTCCCGTCAGCTCGTGGCTAACGTCGCCCACAGGCAGGCAAGTCCCACCAGCACGGCGAGGAACATGAGCAGGATGGATGATTCTTGGTAGTAGTCGCGGCAGATTACACGGATTACGGTTCGGGCATAAGTGAACATTTTCGTCATGGGTTTTTAGAGTATCTATCTCTAAATAGTCCGTCCCTCGAGCGAAATCAGGGTATTCCTGAAAATATTTTTTTAGCCCCTTTTTTCAGGCAGCAAGCCATGTCATTGTATATACAATGACGGTTCGCAGGCTCACGGCTTGACTAGCTACTGTTCAGCTTGAGTTCAAAAATGTAGTCAAGTTAGTATTGATTATCAGGCACTTACAATCAAATGAGGTCAAAAGTGACTTCGCTATTTTTCCCTTTTGTTCTCATTATCAGCTATTTATGGTAGAGCGGAACGCTATGAAGCGAAGCGAATAGCGTTCCTGCTCGCTTCTGTTCCAGAACGTGATTCTATGAGGCTTTGAGGCTTGGTATTAACTCTGAAAATTCCCAACCTGGAAGGATGAACAAAAGGGAAAAGGAATTCGTAAATTTGGGTGTCGTGTGGAAGCGACGGTGGGTAAAAACGATTTTGACAGTTCGACTGTCAAGGCATCTGGTTTGGTGATACCATCAGTCAGCCAGAGCCTGCCCGTACGTCTTCCACTCGTACGGGCTTTTTTATGCGTTTTCGGGCCGGTCGACAAACGTAAGTAGCTGGTAACCAACGTGGTGGCCCTTCCAGATAGCAGCGTAGTATATTTTAGTATAAAACGCTGATTTTCAACGTGTTAAATGCTGGTTTAGACTTTCCTGAACTTGTGTCGGCCAGCAGCCAAAACTCAAATACGGACACTCCACCTACGGGCATAATGGTCACATAGTCAGTTAGTTCCCGACCGGGGGCCGGGGGCTAACTTGACTTTGTGACCAGCCTAAAGCCGTTGCTCACCATAAGCATTCGCCCTGCACACTCTAAAAGCTGGTTATTACACGAGCTTAGAACGGCCTGAAGCAACTGTAGCGGCCGGAATGTCGATGGTGGATGAGCAACGCGAATGGCAGCGGCGCAGCAGACACTGAAGCCGCTATTCGTTCGGGTTACTCACGCCTGGCCCCGGTGCAGCTCGACGCGAAGC
>NZ_JARNTX010000016.1:1644-4543 GCF_029433095.1 Hymenobacter sp. YC55 | reverse complement strand
TAGCGAAGCGTTCGGCTCATTAGTACGGGTCAGCTGTGGCATTCCGGCCTCTACACTTCCCGCCTATCAACGTGGTCATCTCCCACGAGCCTTCCTATATCGGAGATCTCATCTTCAGGTGAGTTTCGCACTTAGATGCTTTCAGCGCTTATCTCATCCGAGCGTCGCTACCCGGCGCTGCAGCTGGCGCCACAACCGGTACACGAGCGGCTCGTCCAACTCGGTCCTCTCGTACTAAAGTCAGGTCCTGTCAAATCTCCAACGCCCACCACAGATAGGGACCGAACTGTCTCACGACGTTCTGAACCCAGCTCGCGTGCCACTTTAATCGGCGAACAGCCGAACCCTTGGGACCTTCTCCAGCCCCAGGACGTGACGAGCCGACATCGAGGTGCCAAACCTCCCCGTCGATATGAGCTCTTGGGGGAGATCAGCCTGTTATCCCCGGCGTACCTTTTATCCTTTGAGCGATGGCCCTTCCATGCGGAACCACCGGATCACTATATCCGTCTTTCGACCCTGCTCGGCTTGTTGGCCTCACAGTCAAGCCCGCTTCTGCTATTGCGCTCTACGTCCGGTTACCAAGCGGACTGAGCGGACCTTTGAAAGCCTCCGATACGCTTTTGGAGGCGACCACCCCAGTCAAACTACCCAGCAGACACTGTTTCCGTTTCCAGATTAGGCACCAAGCAACACAAGGGTGGTATTTCAACGGCGACTCCCCAAAGGCTGGCGCCCCTGGCTCAACGTCTCCCACCTATGCTACACATGTGTTACCCAGCGTCAATGTCAACCTATAGTAAAGGTGCACGGGGTCTTTCCGTCCCGTGGCGGGTACTCGGCATCTTCACCGAGACTACAATTTCACCGAGCTCACCGCTGAGACAGCGCCCAGATCGTTACACCATTCGTGCAGGTCGGAACTTACCCGACAAGGAATTTCGCTACCTTAGGACCGTTATAGTTACGGCCGCCGTTTACCGGGGCTTCGATTCAAACCTTCGCCTTGCGACTAAGTTCCCCTCTTAACCTTCCGGCACCGGGCAGGTGTCAGACCTTATACTTCCGCTTGCGCGTTCGCAAAGTCATGTGTTTTTGTTAAACAGTCGCCTGGGCCTTTTCACTGCGGCTTCTTGTATTGCTACAAGGAAGCGTCCCTTCTCCCGAAGTTACAGGACCATTTTGCCGAGTTCCTTAGCGGTGATTCACTCGAGCCCCTCAGGATGCTCTCCTTGACTACCTGTGTCGGTTTGCGGTACGGGTTATTCTTCAGTAAACGCTTAGCAGGTTTTCTTGACAGTCTGATTAGGTACACTATCCCGTTGGCCGAAGCCGCCAGGTACTATCAGGTTTCAGCAAAGTCGGCGTACTTAACTACCAACTCTATACCTACGCCCTTTAACGAGCACTTCCGTCCGCTCGCGGTACTTTCACTACTGCGTCACTGCATCACTCCAAAGAATAAGTGCTGGAATATCAACCAGCTGTCCATCGACGTAGCCTCTCGGCTTAGCCTTAGGTCCCGACTAACCCTGCTCCGATTAGCGTTGAGCAGGAAACCTTAGTCTATCGGGGGGCGGGTTTCTCACCCGCCTTATCGTTACTCATGCCTACATTTGCTTTTCTCGCCGCTCCAGCACACCTGACAGTGCACCTTCACCGCTGACGAGAATGCTCCCCTACCACTTGTCTATAAGACAAATCCATCGCTTCGGTACCGGACTTGATGCCCGCGTATTATCGATGCCCTCTCGCTCGACCAGTGAGCTGTTACGCACTCTTTAAAGGAATGGCTGCTTCCAAGCCAACCTCCTGGCTGTCAAAGCAAGTGGACCTCCTTTGTTCAACTTAGTCCGGATTTAGGGACCTTAGCGGATGGTCTGGGTTCTTTCCCTCTCGGCCTGGGACCTTAGCACCCCAAGCCTCACTGCCGGCTATATTACGTGGCATTCGGAGTTCATCAGGATTCGGTAGGCTATGACACCCCCTAGTCCTATTGGTAGCTCTACCTCCACGTAACTCAACGCCGACGCTGTACCTAAATACATTTCGGGGAGTACGAGCTATTTCTCAGTTTGATTGGCCTTTCACCCCTACCCACAAGTCATCCAAATCCTTTTCAACGGAAACTGGTTCGGCCCTCCAGGTGGTGTTACCCAACCTTCAGCCTGCTCATGGGTAGATCACAAAGTTTCGCGTCTACCTCCTCGGACTCTGCGCCCTGTTCAGACTCGCTTTCGCTGCGGCTCCATGACTTGAGTCATTTAACCTTGCCCGAGAAGAGTAACTCGTAGGCTCATTATGCAAAAGGCACGCCGTCAGCCCACTAGAGGCCTCCGACCGCTTGTAAGCACACGGTTTCAGGTTCTTTTCACTCCGGTATTCCCGGTTCTTTTCACCTTTCCCTCACGGTACTAGTTCACTATCGGTCTCTCAGGAGTATGTAGCCTTGGCGGATGGTACCGCCGGATTCAGACGGGATTTCGCTGGTCCCGCCTTACTCAGGAGTCTGCTACCGTGAATACTTAGTTCGCTTACCGGACTCTCACCGTCTCTGGTTGACTTTCCCACGTCATTCAGCTAAAAGTACTCAATCAGATGTTGCAGTCCTACAACCCCGCGCTGGCCGTAACCAACCCGGTTTGGGCTTGTCCCCGTTCGCTCGCCACTACTTGGGGAATCATTGTTATTTTCTGTTCCTGCGGGTACTTAGATGTTTCAGTTCCCCGCGTTTGCTTCTATACTACAAAGAGTATAGATCTCTAAGCTTCACTTAGAGGGGTTGCCCCATTCGGAAATATCAGGATCACCGGGTATGTGCCCCTTCCCTGATCTTATCGCAGCTTATCACGTCCTTCGTCGCCTCTGAGAGCCTAGGCATCCCCCGTGTGCCCTTCTT
>NZ_JARNTX010000015.1 GCF_029433095.1 Hymenobacter sp. YC55 | reverse complement strand
CGAGTAAGTAAGAGAGGCCCTGTGTATACAACCCTACTTCTTTGGCTGGTGGAAGAGTTTACGGGTCAGCGCGGGGTTGGCCTTATTCAGCCGCAAATACCCCGACACCAGCCAATCACTGTTCCTTCGTTCTTGGGCTAACGAATCCCGGTAGGCCACTGCCATATTGGTCACCTGCTGGGCCACCTTGTCCCGGTCCGCCTTGGCCTGCCAGGCCTGCACCGTGGCCACCGTCAGCCCCAGCACGAGCACCACGACGCCCAACAAGAGCCGCCAGTCCGTAAACCCCCATACCTGGCCTACGACGGGCACACTCTGGGGAATCCGGTTCACCACCTGCTCCAACCGCTGGGCACCCGTGGCCAGTGTTGTTTCGATCTTTTCCGGGCTCGTCAGGTGGGGTTGTATCTGTTGGGCCACTCCCTCATAGTTGATCGTGAAGCGTGTGCCCTGCTTGGCCTCCTGCAGCAGCTGCGCTACCTGCGCCTGGCTTACCGGCTGCCCCTGTTCCTGCACCCGTTTAGTTAGCGCTTCAATCCCCTTCCGGATGGCCGTGATATCTTCAAAAAGCTCTTGCATAAGTTGTTACTAATAAAACAGATACGATTACGTCATTCGCCGATGCCCAGCCCCCGGTTTCTCTCCTGACCCGGGGTGCGTTCGGGCTGCTGCCGTTCTTTGGCCTGGGCGTACTCGGCCGCCAGCTTGGCCAGCGCGTAGTCCTGGCCCACCTGCTGCCACGCTTGGGCCGGGTCCTGGCCTAGCTCCCGGGCCTTGGCAAAGCCCGTTTCCAGATTGCCGGCGCTGTACTCGCGGCCCACCTGGCTACCCTTCACCCGGTGCCCGTCCTGCGCGAACACCACCCCGGCCGGGATCCCGTCCTTGCGCCGCGTCAGTTCCAGCTCGATGCCTCGCGGGCGCAGCGCCTCGCGCAGCTCGTCAAAGCTGCGGGCCTGGCCGGCTGTGTAGCTCAGGGCACGGCCAATGTCCTGCCGGGCGCGGCTCCACTCGGCCGACTGTTCCTCTTTCGGGGTCGTGGCCTTCGCCTGGGCCGGGGTCGGGCCGATTTCGCGGGCCTGCTTGCGGCCCACCTGGTCGGCCACTATCAGCCCGTACGCCTGCTCGATGCCCTTGCACACGTCCACGCTCCGGGAGCGAATAAACTGGTCACTCACCGTCTGCCCGTCCAAATCCACCCGGTTCACCACCAGGTGCAGGTGCGGGTGGGTCTTGTCCTGGTGCCGCACCACGGCCCATTGCGTGTTCTCCGGGTCTATTTTTAGCCCCTTTAGGTAGTCCTGGGCAATGCGGCCCATCACCTCGTTGGTCACCTTCTCCTTTTCCTCGACCGGAAAGGCCAGCGCGACGTGCAGCACCGCCTTGCCCAACGTGGGCCGCATGGCCCGCACCGCGTCGAAGTCCGCCGCCATGTGCTCGGCGCTGTCCGTGCGCACCCCGTGCGCGGCCAGCACCTCCGCTCCCTTGTCCGGGGTCTTCTCCTGCAGCACGTACCGGCACATCGCCCCAAAGGACTGGTTGACCTTCACCTTGCCAATCATGACGCCTCGCCCGTCAGCCGCTTCAACAAGTGGTGCATCTGCCCCAGCACCGTCGTGGCGCCGGTGCGCTGGTCCTGCCCTAGGTGGGCCAGCTTGGTGAGCTGGTTCAGGTTCGCCGCCATGCCGGCCAGCTGCGCTAGCTGCCGGGCTTCCTCGGGCGTCGGTGGGGCCTGCAGTTTCGTGGCCGTGTTCTGTTTCCGCCATACCGACCGCAGCACCTCACCCTGGCTCAGCTGGTACCGCTCGGCCTCGCGGGTTAGGCGCTCGTGCTCCGCATCCGTGAGCCGGACGCTGACGACGTGGCGCTGTTTCTCGGCCAGCGGGCCGGCCTTTCGGCCTCCCTTTCGGGGGCGGTGGGGAGTAGAATTAGGGGCTGCTAAGTCTGCCATAGTGGGGTCCCCGAAGGGGCAAGTGTAGTGAGCCCGGAGGGCGAACGGGTTTTGGGGATTGCGCGAAGCGCGATTCACAAAACACATCTTGCGAACAACGCCAGAACGACCCCGCCCGCGCCTCAAGGTATGTATTTCTTCCCGACTGCCCACTCCTACCGCTACTAGAATTTATGTACTGCTAGCTTGGGGTGAGCAGTTGACGAGAGCTGTAGGGTTTGTGGTTGACACGTTTCGCAACGGTCCCTCTATCTTCGCCCCACTTGCACGGTAAGTCACCCAGCCGGCTTTGTCTGAAAAGACGAAGTCCCGGCTGCTGTAACAACCGGGACTTCAGGAAGTGGGTGGATCAAGCACCCTTACTCCCAAGCGAAAATGGGTAAACGTGCAAAGGCGAAACCAGCTGGTCAGACTAGTTGGTTCCGCATCTCCCTCGAGCTGCTCAAGGCAGCCCTGGGGGGAGCAGTTCGAGCCGTGATAAGTCACTGGCTCGGGCATCCGTAGGATGACGGCGATCTGGGTTTCGGCCCGGGTCGCCGTTTGTATCTGTACGGGCACTGGTAGTTTTCGGACAACGCAAATATAGCCCCTTTACGGCATTCGCACTAGCGCTGGAGTCTCTGCCTATCCGGAAGACCGTTCGATGCGCACAGCGGTGCAGGAAGGGCATCGGGCATGCAGCTGAGCAATGGCCTCGGGTAGCACCGGGTTGGTGGCAATGGGTCCTTGGTAAAGCGCCAGGCTCCAGGCATTACCCGAGCCGACGGTAGCCTGCAGGAACTCCCGGGCCTTGGCCTTCGTGAAGGCCTCGTCGCTGTAGGGCTCGATCTGGTAGAATTTCACCAGCACGGTGCCCAGGGGAGTATTCTTCAAGCGGAAAGTATGGTCAGCCATGGCACAAAGTACGCGTTGCGGGGTGAAAACCACTACAAAAGCCCATTCGGCGAGGCGTAGACGGTACAATTAAGTATTTGACTGTCAAGGGTTTAATGCCAATTTGTGCCGCGCCCAGTGGCGAAGGGCTTCGTGTTCGCTTTGCTTGTTTCCTTGTTGACGTGCTGCTTTCGATGAATGGGTACTGCCCTTCTAAAAGCCCCTCACCCACACGTTCAAATATTTGTGACAATTCTTTTTCAATACTTGTTATTTGAGGCGCTTGCAACTCATTGAATTACAGATATTTGGAGCACCTAAAGTTGTAAAAAAGTCGGAATAGGTTGTAAAAAAGTCGGTGAAAGTTGTAAAAAAGTCTGTGGATAAGCAGTTGAAAGTTGTAAAAAAGTCGGTGTGAGATGAATTGAAGTTGTAAAAAAGTCGGTGAAAGTTGCACAAGCATAGTTGCACTACACTTTAACAATACAACTTTTATTGTTAGGTTTGATCCTCAACTATTTATTAGTAGCATGAATCCAGTAACTCTCTGGCAGGATAACGCTCTCACTATTGCCCGTTATGAGATGACGGCTTTGGAGAAAAACATCTTATACATGGTAATGGCTAGCATCCGCAAGGATGATCCGGTAACTACCGTTTACCAAGTGTCGGCCAAAGAATTGATGGCTTTAACTGGGGAGGAAGTAAAGGTTTCCGATATGCAACGGGCTACGAAAAAGCTCATCACGCGCTATTTTGAAACGACCCTGTCTAATGGCGATTTCCTACAGGCTACGTTTGTGGCCTCAGCTCTTTACCGCAAAGGCCAAGGGATCATTGAGCTAGAGCTGAGCCAGAAGGTACGGCCGCTGTATGTGGAACTGAAGGATCGTTTCACTACTCTGCAGCTACACACAGCACTGACCCTGAACAGCAAGTATGCTAAACGCCTGTACGAGCTGTTTTCGATGTACAAGAACCTGCCGGATAAGACCTTCTGCATTGACGTACAGGAACTGAAGCAGCGCCTAGACCTTATCGATGCCAAAACGGGTAAGGACCGCTACGAGAAATGGACTCATTTCAAGAAAGCAGCGCTTGATCCAGCGGAAAAAGAGATCAATGGCAAGGCCGACTTGTCTTTCAGCTACCAACCTATCAAACGAGGCCGTAGCGTGGCTCAAATCGAATTTACGATACGATACCAGCCTAACACACCAATCGTAGCCTACGAGGGCCCGAATGCAGCAGTATTTGGGCGCTTGACGACGCACCTCGGCTTACGCCAGGACCAAGCGCATAAAGTACTCAGTCTGCATCCGCTTGACGGCATCAACAGGCACCTGCACAAGATTCAGCTAAGAATGCTTAACAATGAGCTAGAGAATGTAGGAGCTTATACCGCTAAGATCTTCGGCGTATAGATCCCTACTTGCCGAACATACGTTGCCAAAAAGTCTTTTTTGGCTGTTCCAATATGGGTTCTACTTGGGATGCTTCGCTTGGCTCTGGTAATCGTTTCTGCAACTCCCCTAGCTGCTCATTCTGACGCAGTATAAGCTCCTCAATGTGGCCTATCCGCTGACTATTCACCTGACTAGTCAGCGCGTTTAGCACATCATTCTGTTCCAGTAGCCGGTGCTGCAACTTCTGAATAGTTTGATCTCGCTCAGCAAGTGCGGCCTGCAATCGCACAATCTCCTCTACTTGATCAGGAACTACTAGAGCAGGCAATTGTGGCTCTGGTATATCCGATACTGGTAACTGTCCTGCTGATACAACAGGAGTATACTGTTCCGTAAGAAACTGCAGACTGACTAGATAGGCGTTTCCCTTTGCGGTTTTCTCCGTCCGCACGTGACTAGTCAGCCCATGCTGTTTGACTAGTCGCCGAATCGTCTGTTCAGAACGGCCAAATTGCTTGGCTGCCTCTTTGATCGTCAGAAATTCGTGGGTAGTCAGCGGGGTAGGCTCCATAGTAGGATGAGTAGTCAGAGCCAGCAAACTACGCCTCTATTCGCTAAAACCCTATTTTACATCGTGGACACTGATTAGTCACCGTTACTTATTATTGACTAGTCACTCGCTCACTCCGACTAATCAGACCACAGCAACTAAAACAGGTTGACTAGTCAAGCCAACAAGTATGACTAGTCATTCATGCGTTGCTTGACTAGTCATATCGCACCTATATACTAATGAGCGCGTTATCGATCACACAAGCGTTTCATTTTTACCTACTTTACCTACCTTCTTTTCCTTCACAGCCCAATGCCGACTCTCGTATTGAAGCCAACCGATGCGCAGGACGTTAAACTGCTGCTCAGCCTAGCTCATCGCTTGAGAGTAGAAATCTCGCTCGTGCCCACCCCTGACCCGACGCAACTGGAATCCCGCTTTTTGCCTTGGCGGGTAGTTGGCAATCCAAAGAAACAGGGGAGGAGCTGAATGCCCAGCTGCAGGCAGCGCGTTTGTCTAACCGCGGGGAGGAGAGCTTATAAGTCATAGGCGCGGCCAAAGCATCTAACAGGACCTAATTATTAGTGAAACATCTCTTGCAGCCGGTCACAGACGTCCTGCGCCGTAGCGGTAGGCACTACTCCTAAGCGGCGTACCAGGCGGGTTTTGTCCACGGAGCGGATATGGTCGAGTGCTACCTGACCCTCCTTGCCCTGGAAGGTGCAGTCCACTCGGGAAGGATAGTCGCGCCGGGTGCTGGTCAGCGCGGCAATGGTGACCGTGCGCAGGTAGCGGTTCATCTCGTCGGGAGAGAGCACCACGCAGGGGCGGGTCTTGTTGATTTCGCTGCCCTGGGTCGGGTCCAGGTTCACCAGCCACACCTCGAAGCGCTGCACCGCTACCACTGCCATTCGGTATCCTCAAAGTCGTCAGCAAATCCCTCCAGCAGCTCACCCTCCGGGGCCTGGCCCTGAGCCAGGGCGTGCTGGAAGCGCTCGTCCCAGCCCTGACGGCGAGGCTTTACCACGGGCGTGATGAGCAGGCCCTCGGGCGTGGGCTGCAGGTCCACTTCGCCGGTGAGGTGGTACTGCTGCAGTAACTTCTTGGGCAGCACAATCCCCTGGGAATTGCCTACCCGAATCAGGCGCGTGTTCATAACAGCAAATGTACGTACAATGTAAGTACATTTGCTCGCTGCTGTTGGTTTCACTTGCTAGAAAACAGCCATCTTGGTACCGATAAATCTTCGCTTATCGGTACTAAGTTTTGGGCCCGAAATGCCGGCTCCAGTAAACATAAATCCACTTATCAGACAAAACTACTTACGAGATGGCCTCGTGCTACTATCCCATTCTTAGTACGAGGAGACTTTGCAGTGCTTGTTTACATAGTGCACAAACGCATTGGCAAAGCGGCGGGAGCGTTCTCGTTCGGCCCAATTTATTTCGGTGATGGTATCGTGGGTCTGCATATCCACTTTAAACACGCGATAATTATGAGAGCGTTTAACCAGTTCGCCTTCACAAATAAGTTGAGCAGTTCGCTGATTCACAACTTGATCGGCTGTGTGCGGGTTGTTATCCTGAAGGCAAGCACAGAATGCCGCACCTGCCACCTGCCCATCTTCCATGTTTTGGCACCCTACGACCAGCATGGTTATGGCTGCCAGTGGAAGAAGCGTTCGTGGGATAGGACAGCGGATGGCCATGGGGAAATTGCGGAGAGAAAGTAAAGGATGTTAGTATTTAGAACAGCACTTTACATGTTGTTTTCTAAGGCGGCCTGTCGTTTCAAACTAGACAAAAACAAGAGCTAAAACTTGCGGTTTCTTGATTTGAATATCAGAATATTCGCTAAACATAATGTATGTTCTCGGACCCAACTCGGAAAAGTGACGGTTTTACTCTTTGCCGCCCTGACTTCCAGTTGTGGTACTTTGCTGGGGGAACGAGCCCTACTGTCAACGATTTAAAAAAGGAGGTGTTTATGTTTCTTTGCGGGTATGCCCACTAACTATGTTGCCGTCGGGGCCGTTTGCTTGGCTGGAATTGGCTTAGCGGTCCGTGAACTTTGGAAATGGCGAACTACCCAGCACCTAGGGCAGCAGGGCCTTTCTGCAGCGGCCACCATCCTCGCGGTACAAACCGTCGCTCAACCCAAGGGCGGACCCGTACAGCGGTTGGAAGTCGTCTACCGTACCCACTCCGGCACGCAGTATCGACGCTGGCTTGTGGCAGAGAACAATGCGTCTGAAGAGGAGTATGTGGTCGGGGATGAAGTGGCAATCTGTTATGACGCCCGGCACCCGGACCACTGCGTACTCGAGTCCATTCTAACTGCGCCGTGGTGGGAATCCCCCCTTTACCGGGGGATACTTTTGCTGGGGATTTTCGGCTATTTTCTGTGGCAGGCAGTGTTACACTTGCGCACGTGATGCCCCTTTATAGGGACTGATAAGTGGAGTTTATCAGGGCGGGAGTGCTGGGCTCGATTGAAACGCCTGAGCAGGAACGGGTAGGCTCCGAGCAGCGCCCAGCTGCACCGGCAGTATCACACGGCTGCCCACGTTTCTGGGATGCTCCTGATCTAGATGGAAACCCGACTAGTCTGCTTCTCGCACGAGGGCCACTAACTGTCCGTGGCCGACAATGTGCCCGGGGTGCCCGAAGTAAAAGGTGGTGTGCACGTAACGTTCCGATATTCGGTCGTCCGGGTCGAGGATTACCACCTGTACGCGGACGGGCGCATACGAATCGGCGACGTGCTGAAATTCACACGGCATGCAGTACTCCGGGGTATCCTCCGCCCACACCGATGTGCGGAGTCCGGGGCGTAGCCGGACCTCTGGAAGCGAGCAAGTAAAGTCAAACTCGAGGTCCTTCATGCCAAGGTCAGTTAGGGGTGAAAGGTAAGACGAGCCGGGCAAGAGATGGGTGTTCTACCACGTCTTTGAGCAACGGCAGCTTCAAGCTCAAGAATCAGGACTGATAAGCCGATATTAGCAGGCCCTATCGCCCCTAACCGTAGTGTTGCTCAGCGGGTGGTCGTGGGATGCCGTTTGCCCGCTCATAGAGGCGCTGCACCTGCTTCTGGTTGAACGTGCCTCCTCGGCTGGCCTGAAACCCGGCGGCATTCAGCTCCCGCGCTATTTGGCTGAAGCTAGTACCCTGTCCCCGGCGGGCGAGAATAAGCGCCGTGGCCTTCCGGTTGTGGTCGTTTTCCGCCGCGTTGCGCTGCCGTACTTCCAGCCCCTGCCGCCGCACGTACTCCGTTAGATTCTCCGGCCTCCCCAACTTCACTCCCTTCGTTTTCAAGACCCCCAGGGCGGCTTTGGTGCGACCGGAAATAAGCTTGCGTTCCTGCTCGGCCAGGGCCGCCATAATGTGCAGCGTGAACGGGGTGGCCTCGGGTAAGTCGCAGGCCACGAAGTTGACGCCCGTCTCCATCAGCGTCGCAATAAAGGCCACGTTCCGGCTTAGGCGGTCCAGCTTGGCAATGATGAGCATGGCCCCTTCCTTCTTGGCATAGGCAATGGCCCCGAGCAGCTGCGGGCGCCGGTTCTTCTTCCCCGACTCAATTTCCGTGTACTCGGCCAGCAGCGGGGCCTCCTTTACGTAGGCCAGGACGGTGGTGCGCTGCGCCGCCAGGCCCAGCCCGGACTGTCCTTGCTGGCTGGTCGATACCCGGTAATAGGCCACGTACTGCATTGCTTCCTGGTTGCGGTTGAGCAGGAAGGTAGCCACAAGTAGTCATTTTACAAACGGTCGTTGCTAAAATGACTTAGTCCCGGGCTAGGCCTAGGCAACTGCTGGTTGAACATAAGGTAGCTTATACCCGGCCTCCTGGAATAAGTACGCTTCCCTTCCCCACCGCCCCGACTCGCCAAATGTGGTACTTTACCAAGGAGCTATCCCACAATGCCTGCTGCCTAAGGCCAGATAACCGGCTGAGAAATATTGTTCCGCTTCTTTGGTGGTTGTTCGTAGTACGTTGCTAACTTTAAGCTACTTATCCTGCTCTGCCTTCGCGGCTCTCTATCATTACCTATTGCTTGTGTTTTTCGTGCCGCACGCTCTTCAGAGTTCGTGCCCCATTATCTCGCTACGACGCTGCGCGAAAGAGAATTACTGTGCCCCATTCACTCTTTAGTCAGTTATATGCTCCATCCATTCTCGCTTTCGGCTCGGTACTTCACCTTGCTTACTACGGTCTATTCAGTCTTGTTCTGGCATCATGTCAACAAGATAAGGTAGCTGACCTTCCTAGTCCTATCACCACTAGCAACTATGCACACTTACAGGCCGACTCTATGTTTGTCCCTGTAAATGAAGCAAGTGTTATTGCGGAGAATGCTTTTACCAAAGGAGCAATTTCACTTGGCACTGGCCTGTTTACCAGCGATAGGAATGTAGAATCCAAAACCGCTCATAAGCCGAAGAAAAAGAAGATTCGTTCACAAAAAACTGTAGAAGAGGAAGGAAGCCCTGCTTTCTACATCTTCAATTATGAAGAAGGCGGGTGGTCTATTATAGCAGCTGACTACCGCTTAATGCCCGTTCTCGCATATGCAGAAACCGGTTCCTTTAATGGCGAAGCTGCGCCAGCTGGATTAAGGAAGTGGGAGGATGGCATCAAGACAATTACCCATGACGTGCGATTAAGCAAGCTCCGGCCTAGTAAGACAACTGAGCATACATGGAAACGCTTGAAGGGCGATGTTACTGCTACCATAGTCCCACCAGAAGATCCAGATCCAGTAGATTATACTTACACAGTGGGTCCCCTCTTAACTACTACGTGGGACCAAGGTGTAGGCTACAATTATTTTTGCCCCCCTGTTACGGGCGGCCCAGATGGAAAAGCTTGGACCGGCTGTGTGCCTACTGCAATGGCTCAGGTCATGCGTTATTACCAATATCCTAGTTCCTATAGTTGGGGGGCTATGGCAAATGAAATTACTTTCAGTGGGCCTAATGAGGTAGCTCGATTGATGGCAGATATCTTTAGCGCATCACAGCTTCATATCATTGAAGAAAATAAATATGATCAGAATGGCACAGGCGCTAGCAGTGGCGACATTAGTGAAACATTTAAAAATAGCACATTTCAATATCACTCATCTAACCGTCAGTCCTATAATTATGCCTCTGTTAAATCAGAACTTCAATATGCACACCCTGTTATTTTAGATGGATGTAATGATAAAACAGTTACGTTTTTCTTCCCTAGATATACAAATTGTCATGCGTGGGTTTGTGATGGTTATCAGGAATCCACTTACAATGGAAATGGCTATCTTTTCTTTCACATGAATTGGGGATGGGGTAGTGGCACTGATGGAAAGATTGGATGGTACAGTTATAATAACTGGCAAATTACTTTTTCCAACGGAACAACGCGTAACTATCAGAATGACAATGACATGATTGTCAACATCAGACCCTAAAAAATGAAAGTAATTAATAAAATTCTTCTTACCTGCACTTTACTGATGAGTGCCCTTTCCTGTCAAAAGAATGACCCCAAGCCATATGTGCGAGATTTACCGTCCAAGTTTCGATTTGCCATAGTAGATAATACAGGACAGCCACTGTTGACTAAATCTGACCAAAAAGTGGTGCTTTCTTTCACGCAAAACGGACAGAACAAAGAGGTCACAGGCTATCAGTTGATTGCACTACCGACTGATAATCCCCTAAAAGGGTACATCTATTCCTCTCTGGATGCCGCTATGTTCAGTGGCGACAATGGCATTAGAGAGTTCTACGTGAATATAAATGGCAGAACAGACACCATTTATTTAGAGGTTGAAAAATCTAAGACTGCTAATGCTGCTGGTGGTCTATACACCTACCGCCATGTTAAATTTAACGGGCAAGAAATAGTTGAACAGACCGATATTAGCAGCTACGTATTTAAGCAACAGTAAATAACGGTCTCAAAAGAATACTCTAATAATGTTCATTTGGGACCAGTTCCAACAATAATAATCCCATTTCATCATACACAGGGCCTCTCTTACTTACTCGAGCACGAGTAAGTAAGAGAGGCCCTGTGTATACAACCCTACTTCTTTGGCTGGTGGAAGAGTTTACGGGTCAGCGCGGGGTTGGCCTTATTCAGCCGCAAATACCCCGACACCAGCCAATCACTGTTCCTT
>NZ_JARNTX010000014.1 GCF_029433095.1 Hymenobacter sp. YC55 | reverse complement strand
GTTGCCGCTCGGCCTCGGCGCGGGCGGCCTGCTCGGGGGCCTGGCTTTCGCGCAGGGCAATTTCTACCGGCGAGCGGGGCTGGTCGGCCGTGTCGGTGAAGCTGACGAGCAGGCCGTTGCCGGCGCGGCGGGCCGCCAGGCAGTAGTAGTTGTCGTAGCCGTCGGCCTGGTAGTTGATGTTGTACTGGCGGGGCTCGCCCGACTCAAAGGCCTCGACGTGAAACTGGAAGGTGCCGTGGGCGATGCTGTGGGGCCACTGCTGGTTGTGCGTCCGGGTGGGCACCTCGGGCATGGCCATCATGCGCTGGGCGGCCGGGTTGAGGTACTCGAAGGTGAAATCGACGATGGTACCGGAGCCGGCCGGGTCGTAGCGGGGCGTGTAGAAGATGATGCCGGTGAGGGAAACGGCCAGCAGTTCCCGCAACAACACAGATTCGGGCGCAAGGGCAGCAGCAGCAGCAGGAAGCATAAGCGAAGACAGCGGAGGGAATAGCCAACAGCCGGAGCGGACGTAGCCCTCCGTTAGTAGCCAAAGGTACACGCCACCAACCAAGTATCGCGAGGCCGGGTGGCTTTGGCCTTAGGCAGAGAGCGGTGGCAGCGAAGCTTGTTCGGCCGTACGCGTTACCGACGGGCGCGGGCGGGGACGCTCCCGCCGTATAAGGGGGTTCGGCGCTGGCGGGCTACCGGTCGTACCTGGGGCGGCGGCGGCCTCGTTGCTTGGCCAGCTGCTCTTGGCCGTGGACGTGACCGAGCGGGCTCGCCGCCACCCTACCAGGCTTCGGGATGCGCGGCCTGTATAACTATGGCCAGACGTACCCGAGCGAGCCCACCCGGATCGGCCCCGCGCGACGGGACTTTCACCTACCAGGCGAACCGGGAAAGCAAGCCCGTGAAGGGTACGGAGAGGGGATTTTACTTAGATTAAGCGCCTAATTGAAAATGCCGGGGCTTCCGTTACCGTTACCCGTACGCCGACCATTGGCTCTCCCTTTACCGTGACGTTTCCTACCTAAAACACTTTCCAAGGCGGGCGAAGACAAACGGGCTGCTACCGCGCCATCTTTTTGGCAACTACCCGCCGGTCCGCTTTTCCTGCCCGCTGTTCTATCCCGTTGCTCTCGTTCTGGCGGTGGCGGTCCTGTTCCGCTACCGATGTCTGCTACCGCCTCTCCCGAGTTTACGCCCGTATTTGCGCCCGATCCGTTGCTGCACGACCTGCTGGCCGTCTCCCTGACGGCTATCAATTTGCTGCGCCCCTGCTACAGCCCTACTGGTGAGCTGGACGATTTCGCTCCCGAGTATTTCAACCCGGCCGCCCAGCGCATGACGGGGCTGCCCGAGCGGCCCGGCGGCACGGCCCGCACGCTGTTCCCCGACATCTTCCAGAACGGCATCTTCGCCTTTTACCGGCAGGTGTTTGCAACCGGCAAGCCCGGCGAATTTGAGCTTTATTACCAGGCCGACGGCCTCGATAATTACTTCCGCATCGCGGCCCGTCGCAGCGGTGAGCGGCTGCTGGTTAGCTTCACCGACACGGCCGACCAGCCCCGCACCGCCGCCGAAAACGCCTTGCGCGACAGCCAAGCGACTGAGCAGCAGGCCCGGGCCACCGCCGAACAACAGCGCAACGAGTTGGCGTACGTCGTGGCCCGGGCCCCCGTGGCCATGGGCCTGCTGCGGGGGCCGGACTTTCTCATCGAGCTGGCCAATACCCGTATGGGCCAGCTCTGGGGCCGGCCCGTGGAACAGCTCCTGGGCCGGCCGCACTTCGAGGCGCTCCCAGATTTAGCCGGGCAGGGCTTCGAGCAGGTGTTGCACGACGTGCTCACGACGGGGCGGGCGTATGAGCAATGGGAGCAGCCCATCCAGATTGCCCAGCCAGGGCAGCTCTACCAGGCCTATTTGAACATTGCGTATCTACCGGAGTATGATGCCAGTGGCCAGCCTACCGGTGTTCTGATTTATGCCACCGACGTGACCGAGCAAGTACGCACCCGTCACCAGGTGCAGACCCTCAACGAGGAGTTGGCCGCCCTCAACGAAGAGCTACGCGCCAGCAACAAGGAGTACCAGCAGGCCAACGCTGTCCTGAGCCAAACCCAGCAGCAACTGGAAGCCGCCCGCGCGGAAGCCGAAGCCGAGCGTCAGCGCTTGTACCAGGTGCTCATGCGCATGCCCGCTAACATTGCCCTGCTGCGGGGTCCCGAACACGTCTACGACCTGGTAAACGCCGAATACGAGCACCTGTTTCCGGCGCGTACTACGCTGGGCCGTTCCATTCGCGACGTGATTCCTGAACTCGATGGCCAGGGCTTCTACGAACTCCTTGACCGGGTGTACGAAACGGGGGAGCCCTTTTACCAAGCCGAAACCGAAGCCTGGGCCGACTACGCCGGTACCGGCACGCCCCAGCGCCGCTACTACCGCACCACGTTCGAGCCCATCCGCAATGCGCAGGGGCAGGTGACGGAGGTGCTTAATTTTGCCGTGGACATCACGGCTCAGGTGGAGGCCCGCCAGCAGGTCGAGCAGCTCAATCAGGAGTTGGAAGCGCGCGTGCAGGCGCGCACCCAGGAGGCCCTGGCCCTGCAAGCCGAGCTGCTGGCCGCCGCCCAGCGGCAGGTGCAGACGCGCGAGGCCGTTTATCAGGTGTTCGAGCAAACCACGGTGGCCGTGGCCCTGCTGCGCGGCCCCCACCACCGCTACGAGTACGTCAATCCCGCGTACCGGGGCTTCGCGCCCCACCGCCCGCTCGTGGGGGGTACCATCGCGGAAGAACTGCCCGAACTCTACGCCCAAGGCTTCGGCGCCCTCCTGGACCAGGTCTACCAGACGGGCGAAACCTACGTGGGCGTGGAACTGCCCTTCACGCCGGCCCCGCGGCTGGGCGAGGCCCCCCGCACGTCGTACTTCAACTTTACTTACCAGGCCTACTATGAGGCAGGCCAGATGATCGGGGTCACCATCATTGCCCTCGATGTGACGGAGCAGGTGCTGGCCCGCCAGGAGCGCGAAACCCAGCGCCAGCAGCTCGAGCAGCTGTTCAGGCAAGCGCCCACGCCCATCGTCATCCTCGACGGCCCCGACTTGGTGTTCCAATTGGTGAACCCGGCCTATCAGCGCATCTTTCCGGGGCGCGCCTTGGCCGACAAGCCGCTGCTGGAAGCCCTGCCCGAACTGGTGGGCACGCCCATCCCCGACCTGTTCCGGCGCGTGTACCAAACCGGCGAGCCGGTCACGGTGCAGGAGCTCCCCCTGTGGATGGCCCGTCACGAGGGGCACGCCCCCGAGGAAATCTACTGGACCTTCACCTACCAGGCCCGCCGCACGGCCCACGGCCTTATCGACGGCGTGCGCGTGTTCGCCCACGATGTCACCGAGCAGGTCCGCACCCGCCAGCGCATACACGAGCTCAACGAGGAACTGGCGGCTGCCAACCAAGAGTTAGCGGCCATCAACGAAGAGCTGACGGCCACCAACGAAGAGCTCAACGACTCCAACACCCAGCTGCAGCGCACCAACGTGGACCTGGACACGTTCGTCTACACGGCCTCGCACGACCTGAAAGCCCCCATCACCAACATCGAAAGCATTACCTTGGCGTTGCGCAGCACCCTGCCGCCCGCCGTGCAGCAGGACGAGGTGGTCCAGCACCTGCTCGGCCTGCTCGACACCACGGTGGCGCGCTTTCAGTTTACCATTGGCCAGCTCACCGATATCTCGCGCCTGCAGCTGGCCCACGCCGGCCCGGCCGAACCAGTGCAGCTGGCGCAAGTGGTGGAGAACGTACGCCTGGACTTGGTACCGGCTATGGCGGCGGCCGGCACGCAGCTCACGATTGAAGTGGCCCCCGAGCTAGTCGTCTCGTTCTCGCCGGCCAATCTGCGCAGCATCGTCTACAACCTGCTTAGCAACGCCATCAAGTACCGCGCCCCCGACCGGCCCTCGCAGGTGCGGGTACGGGCCGAGCAGATGGGGGCCACCGTCGTGCTTACCGTGCAGGACAATGGCCTGGGCATGAGCGAGCTGCAACAGCGCCAGCTGTTTGGGTTGTTCCAGCGCCTGCACACCCACGTGGAGGGCACCGGTGTGGGCCTCTACATCAGCAAACGCCTGGTCGAGAATGCCGGGGGTACGATTACGGTGCAGAGCCGAGTCGATGCGGGCACTACCTTCACCGTTACCTTTCCGGCCTAAACACGCTAAACACGCCCTTTGCCTTGCTATGCCTGCCTTAACCAGTGTGCTGCTGGTCGATGACGACCCCACCACCAACTACCTCAACACGCTCCTGCTCACGCGCATGGGCGTGACCGAACAGGTGCTCGTGGCCGAAAACGGCGAGCAGGCCCTGCGTACGCTCGTGCAAACCTGCACGGCCGACAAGACATCCTGCCCGCGCCTCATTCTGCTGGACATGAACATGCCCGTGCTCAACGGGCTGGCTTTTCTGGAAACCTACGTGCAGCTGCCGCTCGCGCAGCAGCAAGCCATTGTCATCGTCCTGCTTACTTCCTCGCTGCACCCCGTGGACTTGGCGCGGGCCCAGCAGCTGCCCATTGCCGGCTTTCTGAACAAGCCCCTAACCAAGGAAAAGGTCACCGCTTTGCTTCAGCAGCACTTCCCTGTGGCCGAGTAGCTTTCTCCTCACCGCACTACGCGACCTTAGTTGGTGTTGCCCACCGCACGTGCCTAGACTGGCACGCCGAACCAGACGTGGGCACGAGCGGGGGCGCTTCCGGTAAGCGGGTTCGGCCGCCCCGGGCGGCCCCGCGCCGGGTATGAGCTAGGGGCCAAGGGTTGCGTTCCGGCAACGATAAGTCTGCGTGAAGACGTTGCCCGCAGAATCCCGCTCCCGGGTTGCCCTCGCTACGCGTGAGGCAGCCGGCAACCCGAACACGCGAGCCACGGCGCAGATTAGTTGGGCGCCGAACAGCGGACGCAATACTGTGGGCCATCTGACAGGGCGTAGGTGCGCGGCCGGCTCAGCGGGGACGTAAGGTCAGGTTGGCAATTTTATTGCCGAGTTCCTTGCCCATGGCCACCGAAACGACCTGGGTGAACGGGTAGTGCAGCCCCGCGTACACCCGGGAATACGCCGCCTCTTCCAGCATAACCGAAATGGAAGCATACGTGCGGGGGGCTACGCCTCGCCAGGCATACGCGTTGTCGGTGACCGGCAGGTCGCCGCACTCCCGGATCAGCACCTGCATAACGGGCGCGGCTATCCCAACCAACCCGGAGGGGTACTCCGGGTACGGAGGAGTAGGTAAGTACGCTTGCCAGGCAGGATCGATATGCCGTTGGATGTAGGTGACGGGCCGCAGCAGATTATACTCGTACTTGGCGCGGAACGTGACGATCGGTCCGTCCTTCATCGCAATGCCGGTTTTGGCATACACTTCCGCGGCTTCGGCCAGCTGTGCCCGCTTGCCTTCCAATAGGCCCGTAATAATCGACAGGGTATGGTAGGGGGCGGGAACACCGACGCCCGCTCCCCCCGCATCCGCCCACCAGGTGGCAATGGCTTGTTGCTCGGGGGTCAAGGCCTTGCCCACCGCGTACACGGTGTGGGCTTGCTGATAGAAGGCGGAGGCCGGATCTTCGGCATAGGCCAGGGGCAGGGGGGGCGCGGTAGCCGTTAAGCTGGACGCCAAAAAAGGCCGGGAGTTTTTCAGGTAAGGTCCTTGCGGGGCGGCAAACGCCGGGGGGGTGGGCACCCAGGAGCCGGGAAAAACCGGCAACACGTAGCCCTGGCTGCCGAGGCTGAAATTATCGGTGGTGGACCAGAGGTAAATGGCTTGGGCCACGGCGCGCCCGTAGGCTTGCGAACGGGCAACCGTAGCGGCGGAGGCGCTTTGTTGAAACCGGCGAGTATAGGCCGTTTCCAACGAGTCAATCCGGGCTATATCCGCCGCGCTTAGCCCCCCGAGCAACTGCTTGAACAAACTAGCCAGGGCCGCATTGGCGCTCGCCCCCCAGACATACTCGCGGTTGCGTTCGGGTACCGGCATGGCGGGCATCTGGTAGAGCTGGGGCGACAAACTGCGGGCGCCTTTCAAACCCGGCCGCACCGCCTCATACAGGCCGACGCCGATGTAGCCGAAATTGCGGTTGTTTAAGAGAATCACCGGCTGCGGGGAAACTCGTAGTTGCGTCCGGGCGACGAGTTTGTACCAGTCGTAAACAACGGTGGCCCGTTCCGGCGGGGATGGGGTTCCCGCCGGAAACAGGTGCTCGAACCAGTCGTCGCACCCAGAGAACAGCAAAGCGGCAAGCAAGAGCCCCAGCAGCGAGGCTTTTTTCGGAAGGGTTTCGAGCGCGCGTAGTAGCATGGCAACAAAGGAGAAAACACGTGGGAGGAAACGAGTAGGCCCCGTAGCGGCCGGCGGGGCGCAGCAAAAAGGGCCCTGCTCCCCGCGCCACCCCGGCCAGCGTCCGCCCGCCGCCCGGCAGCTCTCCTGCTGGGGCGGGCAACTAAGCCAAAAGAGTAGAAAGCGGCCGGGAGCAGCGTTACGCCGAAGCGGAGCGAAAAAACATCCGCCGACAGCAGGGGATTCACGAACACAACGAGGCCCCGCTGGGAAACTCGTTACCGGGCGCCGATACAGGTACCCCACTAATATATAGTATTTACACTATATAACAAACCTGGTAGCCCCGCCAATTCGGGTTCCTTGGGTTGGTGCCGGATATAACGCGCCTAGTGCCATTTCGCTGGCGGGGCGTTCGTGCGTACCTTGGACCCGTACCTGCCCCCCGCTCTGCTGTGCCTGCTCCCCTCGCTTCCCATCCGCCCCTGCCCCCGGCTGTCCCCGAGCCCGCTTTGTATCAGGTGTTCGAGCAGAGCCCGGCCGCCATGTGCTTGCTGCGCGGCCCACAACATGCCTTGGCCTACTACAACCCCGCCTATCAGGCCCTGTTTCCGGGCCGCGACATGCGCGGCCAGCTGCTGGCTCAGGTGCAGCCCGAGGCCGTTGCTAGCGGCTTTGTGGCCTTGCTAGACCAGGTGTACCAGAGCGGAGAGCCGTACGAGGGGGTGGAAATGCCGTTGGCCATTGACCCACGCGACGGTCGCCCGGCCCAGCTACAGTACTTCAACTTCACCTACAACGCCTTTCGGGAGGAAGGGCGCATTACGGGCGTAACCGTATTTGCCTACGTGGTCACCGAGCAGGTGCTCAGTCGGCGCGCGGCCGAGCAGCAGCGCCAGTTGCTGTACCAGCTCTACCAGGAAGCCCCCGTACCCATTGCCGTGCTCGCCGGTCCTACGTGGGTGTACCAGCTGGTCAATCCAGCCTACCAACGCGTGTTTCCCGGCCGGGCCCTGCTGGGCAGACCCCTGCTCGAGGCCTTGCCCGAGGTGGCCGACTCGCCCATGCCCGCTATTCTGGCCGAGGTGTACCGCACCGGGCACGCCTACTCCAGTCAGGACATGCCCCTGAACCTGGCTCGCCACGATGGCGCGGCGCCGGAAATCATCTACGGAACTTTCACCTGCCAGGCCCGCCGCAACGACCAGGGCGAAGTGGACGGGCTCGTGTTCTTCGCCACCGACGTAACGGAGCAGGTGCGCATGCGCCAGCAGGTTCAGCAAAGCGAAACCCGCTTCCGCCGCTTGGCCGAAACCAGCCCCTTGGTGGTATGGGAAGCCGATGCGGCGGGCAATACCACCTACCTGAGCCCGAACTGGGACCAGTTTGGCTACACGGGTACCGACCTCGGCACCGGCTGGCTGCAGGCCGTGCACCCCGACGACCAATCGCCGATGCTGCAGGCCTGGCACGCGGCCGTGCGCAGCGGCCAGCCGTTTGCGGCCGAGCTGCGCCTGCGCGTGGCCGCAACCGGCGCGTACCGCTGGCATCTGGACCGGGCGGTGCCCGTGCGGGACGAGGCCGGGCAGGTGGTGCAATGGGTGGGCGCGGCCATCGACATTCACGAGCTCAAGCATCTGCAGCACACCTTGCTCGAGAGCGAGCAGTACTTCCGCAGCATGGCCGACCACGTGCCGGCCATGCTGTGGGTAACCAACCCGGCCGGCGCGTGCACCTACCTCAACCGGCCATGGTACGAGCTCACCGGGCAAACGGAAGCCGAAGCCTTAGGATACGGCTGGCTGCAGGCGGTGCACCCCGAGGATGCCGCCGCCACGGCGGCGGCCTTCCGCGCCGCCAACGACCGACAGGAGCCGTTCCGGGTAGTCTACCGGCTGCGGAACACCGCCGGGGACTACCGCTGGGCCATTGACGCGGCCACCCCCCGCTTTGACGCGGCGGGCACTTATGCCGGCTTGGTGGGCGTGGTACTGGACGTGCACGAGCAGCAAGTGGCCGAGCAAGCCTTGCAGCAGCTCACCGCGCAGCTGCAGGCCACCAACCAGCAGCTGGTGCGCAGCAACGTGGACCTCGACAACTTCGTGTATGCCGCTTCCCACGACCTGAAACAGCCCGTGCATAACCTGGACGGGCTGCTCGACGAGCTGCTGCGTAGTGTGCAGGGAATGAACCCCGCCGAGGAGCAGCTCCTGCTGCCCCTGATCCGGCAGGCCTTGCAGCAGCTCAATGGCACCATCGACGAACTGGCCGCCCTCGGGCAGGCCCAGCAAACCGGTACTGGGCCGGTTGAGACCGTGGCGCTGGCGGAGATAACGGCGGAAGTGCTGCGCACCTTGGCGCCCCAGGTGCAGGTTGCCCGCGCCCGCATCAGCACCGACTTTGCGGCTCGTCCCGCCGTGTCCTTCCCCCGCGCCAACCTGCGGACGGTGCTGTTCAACCTGCTCAGCAACGCCCTGAAATTCGCTGACCCGGACCGCCCGGCGCGCATTTACCTCGCCGTGCAGGTGGCGGACGAGCAGCCGGTGCTGGTGGTGCAAGACAATGGCTTAGGCTTCGATGCCCAGAAGTACGGTCAGGAAATGTTTCACTTGTTTCGCCGCTTGCACGGGCACACGCCTGGGTCAGGGGTGGGCTTGTACTTGGTCAACCGCATCGTGCAAGCCCACGGCGGCCGGATCGAGGTAGAGAGCCAGGAAGGCCAGGGAGCGACCTTCCGCGTCTGGTTGGGACGGGTCTAGCCTTGCAGCAGCGCTAGCACTGCCTTCGTACGAGTGACCCAAGAGCCTTGCTCCAGGATTATCCCTAAGCGGTGTTCGCACCGGTACAGAGCCGTTTCTGCCAAGTAGAGTAGTTTCTGCCCGGTATTGTTAAGCAAACGGGCTTTTTACAAAGCGTTTCTCCTGATAACCATTCCTTACCCCGGGAATTGATTCGCCAGAAAGTTAACTGTCGAAACCGCTAGCGCACGTCAGCGGGCGAGAGGGCAGCGCGACAATTCCATGGCGTCCTTGTGGTTCCACTTAGTCAGGTCCAACAATTTGGTCTTGTCAGCCTGAATGAAGGTGGTAGTAGCAACTGGTTTACTTATGCCAGGACCAGACCCGACCGGACTAGGCAGTCACAGAGGCGCGCCAGCTAGCGAGCATGCCCGTTTTGCCTACATAATTCCTCGATTAGCCTACAATGCGCGCACTCGTTGCCGGCAACCTTTGCCTTGTACTCAACCCAATCAATTTCCTCATGGCACAAGAACAAGCAGCCGGCAATGGCATGGCCCCCACACCGGGCAAAGTATGGTTTATTACGGGTGCCTCGCGCGGTTTCGGCCGTATCTGGACCGAGGCCGCATTGCAACGGGGCGACCAAGTAGCGGCCACGGCCCGCTCGCTCGACAGTCTGACCGACCTCCAGGCCACCTACGGGGCCAGCGTGCTGCCCTTGGCCATGGATGTGACCCAGCCCGACCAAGTGGCAGCGGCCGTCGCGCAGGCGCACGCCCACTTCGGGCGGCTCGACGTGGTGCTCAACAACGCCGGCTACTCGCTGGTGGGCACGATTGAGGAAGCGCCCGCGGCCGACGTGCGGGCCCTCTACGAAACCAACATTTTCGGTACGCTGGCCGTCCTCCAGGCCGCGCTGCCCCTGCTGCGGGCCCAGGGCCACGGGCACATCGTCGGCATTTCGAGCGGGCTGGGGCTGGTGAGCCTGCCCGTAATTGGCTACTACTGTTCCTCGAAGTGGGCCTTTGAGGCGATTCACGAAAGCCTAGCCACCGAAATAAAGCCTTTCGGCCTGCGCGTAACCATCGTCGAGCCGGGGGCGTACGCCACCGAGTTTGGCAGCGACCAGTCGCTGAGACTAGCCCCCGGCCTGGACGTGTACGCCGATTTCCGCGCCGGCTTCCTGGAGCGCCTGAAAGGCGGCGAAGGCGGCGACCCCCGCGCCACGCCCCCCGCCCTGTTTGCCGTCGTGGACGCGGCCGAGCCGCCGTTGCGCTTGTTTCTGGGCAGCCAGAACCTGCCTTGGGTGCGGGGCGTCTACGCCGAGCGGCTCGCCACCTGGGAGCAGTGGGCCCCGGTAGCGGACGCGGCCCAAGGCGCTACCAGGGCGTCTCACTAGCCAGCCGGCCGGCTCCTTCCGCTTCCTGGTGGGGGCGGCCGGCCGCATTGGGCAATACCGCCCTACCCGAAACTTCTTCCTACCTTACTTGTCGGCCCCCCGCCGCACGAGGCGCTACGTCTCGCCGTTGGGGGCTTTCGGCATCGCCATGAAAAAATCAACCACCCTCCCGCCCCGCTTTAGCTCCCTGGCCGCCGCGCACCAGGCGCTGGGTTTGCCCCAGCCGCAGCACCCGCTCATTAGCTTGGTTGATGCAACCGTTCACCCGGTGAAGCAGGCGGCAGACGGGCCGCACGTGCTGAGCTTTTATAAAATTGCCCTCAAAACCGGGCGCGCGGGCCAGCTCGCTTACGGCCAAGGCCACTACGACTTCACGGAGGGCAGCCTCCTGCTGGCCGCCCCTAATCAACTCATCGGCAGCGTACCGGGGGAAGAGTCCGGCTGCCAGCGGGGCACGGTGCTGCTGGTGCACCCGGACTTTCTACTGGGCTACCCGCTGGCGAAAACCATTAAGCAGCACGGCTTCTTTACCTACGCCACCAACGAAGCGCTGCACCTTTCCGACAAGGAAAAGGCTACCATCGAGACCCTTTTTGGCACTATGGCCGAGGAGCTAAGCAACCCGCTCGATGCGCTGAGCCAGGAAGTGTTGCTGGCCCAGCTCGACTTACTGCTGACCTACGCGCAGCGCTTCTACCAGCGGCAGTTCCTCACCCGGCGCCCGGCCAATCGCGTGCTGCTGCAGCAGGTCGATGAACTACTGGACGCCTATTTTGAGGCCCAAAAGCCGCTCGTGCAGGGCCTGCCCACGGTCCACTACCTAGCGGAGCACGTGAACCTGACCCCGAGTTACCTCAGCGATATGCTCCGCTCGCTCACCGGGCAGAATGCCCAGCAGCACATCCACCACCGGCTTATTGAGCGGGCCAAGGAGCGCCTTGCGGTTTCCAGCCTGTCGGTGGGCGAGATTGCCTACGAGTTGGGGTTCGAGCACACCCAGTCGTTCAGTCAGCTGTTTAAAGCCAAAACGAACACGACTCCCCTCTCCTTCCGGCGTTCCTTTACCGGCCGACAGTAGCCAGCAAGGGGGAAGCGGCGGCGGCTCCGGAAGGAGGCCAGCGCAGTTATACCGCGAGCAATCCTGCGGTTGAGAAGAGAAAGGACGGGCCGCTTTCGATGGGGCGCAAACTAGTGCAACGCCGTTGGGGAGTTGCCGCACCGGTTTGACACGGCTGATATACACGATAGTGGCGCGTGCGAAGCAACGATTCCAGTTGCCGATGGACTCCCTTACCAAGGTGGCAGTTTCCACACGAAAATTCGCGGCGGGTAGCCAACGGCACCTTGAGCTTTCTACGCAAACAGTCTGAGTCCGCAGCCGCCGATCTTTGTGCGGTTAAGTGTAACCGGGAAAACGTATGAAAACGGAGCCAGCGCCCCTCTTTACGCCGCCGGGCATCATCTATTCGCGGTATGCGAGCCGCCACATCGAGACGGACCAGTGCGTGGCCGTGCATGGCC
>NZ_JARNTX010000013.1 GCF_029433095.1 Hymenobacter sp. YC55 | reverse complement strand
GTAGCGCGGGTCCGGCGCTGAGCACTTCGATGGCCGACACCTTGGGCTGATCCACCCCGCCGGCGCCGGGGGCAAAGGCCAGCGAGAGCACCCCGTCGGTGACGGTCACCGAAAAGGACTCGGTGGTGGCCGTCAGCGGCCCGACCTTCTTCACAATGTCATAGGCCTGGAGCACCGTCGTGCCTTCGGCGGCCACGTTGAAGACCCGTTGCCCCGCGGCGTCCCAGTAGAGCTCAGCGAAGTGCAGCTTGACGGTATACGTGCCGTTGGCCACGGGCAGGCTGTAAAGGAAGCTGCCGTAGCGCTCACTCTGGTACAAGGCATCCTCCTGCGTACCGGCAATCGGCTGATCGGTAGCGAAGTCGCTGCCGCCGGCAAAATACTGGTCGCCGGCAAAGAAGCCGAACGAGGTGGTCAGCGCGTCGCCCCCGGCTTTGAGGCGTAGCACGGCCGTCGGGGCCGCTTCCAGCACCTCAATGGCCGACACCTTGGGCTGGTCTACTCCGGCGGCGCCGGGCGCAAAGGCCAGGGTGAGCTGCCCGTCGGTGACGGTGACAGGGAAGGTTTCGGTGGTAGCCGTCAGCGGTCCCGCCTTTTTCACTATATCATAGGCCTGGAGCACCGTCGTGCCTTCGGCGGCCACGTTGAAGACCCGTTGCCCCGCGGCGTCCCAGTAGAGCTCGGCAAAATGGAGCTTGACGGAATAGGTGCCGTTGGGCACGGGCAGATTATAGGTGAAGCTGCCGTAGCGCTCGGTTTGATACAAGGCGTCGTCTTGGGTGGCCGCGATGGCTTGGTCGGTCGCGAAGACCGCCCCGCCCGTCGCGTACTGATCGGCGGCAAACGTGCCCATGCTCGTGCTGAGTTGCCCGCCGCCGGCCTTCAGGCGCAACACCGCCGTGGGCGTCGTGGGGGGGGTGTTCGGGCCATACACCTCAATAGCCGAGATTTTGGCGTTGTCCACTCCGCCGGCGCTGGCCAGCGAGCTGAAGTCGAGATTGAGTTCGTCGTCGGCCACGGTGACGGTAAAGCGCTCGGTGGTGGCCGTGTAGGCGCCTACTTTGCGGTAGAGGTCGTAGTTGTCGAGCACGGTGCGGCCTTCGGCCGCCACATCAAACACGCGCTGGCCGGCTTGCGTGGCGTAGACTTCGGCGAAGTGGAGCACGACCTGATACTGCTGGCCCCGGCTCACGGGGAAAGCATAGCCAAATTGCTGGCCGTAGCGCTCGGTTTGGTAGAGGGCGTCCTCCGTGGTACCGGCAATGGGTTGGTCGGTGGCATAGGTGCTGCCACTCGTGCTGTACTGATCGGCGGCGAAGGAGCCCAAGGAAGTGGTAACCTGCTCGCCGCCGGCATGGATGCGGTAGAGCGCCGTCGTCGGGGCGGGCGGAGTTTGTTGGTCGTACTGCAAGGTCAGTTGGGTGCCATCACAGCAACCGGTAGTGGATTGGCCCGACACATAGACCTTGCCGGCGGCATCGACGCGAATAGTACGCGCTAAATCATCCCAGTTGCCCGCAATGCCATATGCCGTTTCCCACACTTGCTGCCCACTGGCCGAATACTTCACCGTGCCATAGTCATAGTTGTTGGCGCTGCCCAGACCATTAGGTCCTTGGACGTGAATATTACCCGTCACATACACATTGCCTGCCTGGTCGAGCGTCAAGGCGGTGGCTGCGTCGCCCAGGTTCTGGGGGCTGTTATAGCGCGCTACCCACTGCTGCTGCCCGTTGGCATCGTACTTGAGCGTGGCGTAGTCACTACTGACAAACGCATTGCCGCTATAGGAACGCCCCGTAACGACCACGTTGCCGGTCGCGTCCAGAGCCAGGGCCGCCGCCGCATCCAGGCCATTGCCGGGGCCGTTGTAGCTGGCACTCCAGAGCGGGTGGCCGGAGGCGCTGGCGTACTTGGCCGTATAATAGTTCTTGCCGGCATCGGTACCGAAAGCGCCGGTATTGAGTACCCCCGTCACGACCACATTGCCGGCCGCGTCCACCACTAGGTCGGCGAATTGAATACCCCCGTCGGGAACGACCGGAATAGCCGACCACAGTTGTAGGCCCCTCGCCCCAGAATATTTTTGGACCATTGCTCTGTCAACCCTCGTGCTGGTCCCCTCAACTCGATTGCTGGTCACATAAAAATCACCCGTGGTACCGACCACTAGGTGATTGGCTCTTCCTCCCCCACCGAAAGCCGACCAGAGTAACTGCCCCGTGGCGGAATACTTGAGGGTCTGCACCTCATTTTCAGTAGTGCCTAGTACGTACACATTACCAGCGGCGTCGACGGCGACATCGGCAGCTTCTTCATCTGTATTACTTCGGTCGTAGCGGGCGACCCAGAGCTGTTCTCCGGTGGGCGAATACTTGATCGTAACATAGTCGTAGCGCGTACCCGTCAAAAACCCGCCCGTGTAAATCCAGGCCGTCCCCGTCACATACACGTTGCCCGCCGCATCGACCGCCATGGCCACGGGCCGATCTGTGCTGCGGTATTGCATGGGCGAAACGCCGTTGTAGCTTTTCTGCCAGAGCAGCTGCCCACTCGGCGAGTACTTGCTGGTCAGATAATCGTACGTGAAGTCGTCCACCGAGACGGAACCGGTGACATACGTGTTGCCGGCGGCATCCACCTCCATGTCGCTTTGGGTGACATATTTCGCACTCGAGCGGGCCAGCCAGGCTTGCGTGACCGGTTGCGGCGGGACGGAGGGGGCTACTTGCGCCTGACTGGCAGGCCCACACAGGAGCGCCCCTGCTGCCACGGGCAGCATCTGGGTAAACAGTTGTTTCATAGGGGTATAAAAAAAAGAGAAAATAAACCGCAGGTGGGGCGGTAGGGTAAGACAGAACCAGGCGCCGACCCGCTGATCGCCTCGATGGCGGGGCGAGAAACAAGGGGATTTGGTCCTGTAAGGTCCACAAAAAGAAGCAATAAAAACAAGGATTAATTATATGATAATGTAATAGTAGAGCAGCTTGACCTCTAAGTCCTTCAGGCTCAGCTAGAGAAGAAGTTGGAGCAGGTGCTTAAACGTATTGGCGATGTAGCGTTGCGGCGCTTGCAGAACAGTCTATGGTCCTGAAAGGATAGCGCTAAGCAAAGCGATTGCTCAAGTAGCCTTTTGTAAACAGTCTACTAGGAGGAGCGAAAAGCAAGGCTGTATATTCTTAATAAGGGCCCCTTATCGGGCGTAGACGGCGTTGCGTTGGGCTCCTGGTAGTAGCTGGTTGGGGGCCAATGAGTATAGGCTTTCTGCAGGTCGCTACCCCTATGAGGGGCTGAGGTAGTGCCTGTGCGACAGGCTTCGTCCGGGAAGAGATCCTGCAGTGCCGCGCTACTCACTAGTTGCCCACCGAGCGAGAAACCGTTACTCGTTAGACTTCGCCCCACAGGCGGGGCGAGCGTATACGCAGCGCCTAGTTGGTCGATCCTGGTTCCGGCAAGGCCCTCTTACACAGCCGGCGCAGGCGAATACCGTTGAGCCCTTACTCGCTAGGCGTAAGACCTTCATTTAAACGACCTTAGCCAATAGCCTGCCTTGCGTTCGCGTTACCATATAATTACTCCTTGTTTTTGTTGCGCGCTTCACCGGACCTTACACTAGCAATCTGACTCTTTCTGGCCCTGGACCAGGGGAAAACATGGTTTGGTTACGCGCTGTCCTCCTTCACCATCCTACCGGCGGTGTATTCTTTTTCTCTATCTCCTCCTATGAAACAAACCATTACCCGATTGCTGCCCTTGGCCGCCAGTTGGCTTCTAGGCGTGTCCGACACCCGGGCGCAAGTCACCCCTTCCCTCCCCGCGCCCAAGGCGCTCCCGACGAGGCGACTGCCGTCACAACCGGTTTCCCTGCCGCCCCACGCCGATGGCAAGGCCAGCCCTCAGCGTGGGCAAGCGCGCCGGCAGGCGGGAGCGACCACCGCTCCCGGCCTCGAGTGGGTGGCGCGCTACGCCGGCCCGGGCAGCCCCCAAAATAAGGTAGACGTCGCGACTGCCCTCGTGGTGGATGCGGCGGGCAATGTCTATGTGACGGGCAGAGCCCGGGAAGAAAACGCGCTGCAAGCCAACGACTATGCCACTATCAAATACTCCCCGAGCGGCCAACAACTCTGGGTGGCCCGCTACAATAATGGCGGCGATGATGTGCCCATGGACCTGGCCGTGGATGCGGCAGGCAATGTCTACGTGACCGGCCGCTCGTTTAACCAGGGCTCGGGCGATGACTATGCGACCGTCAAGTACTCGGCCAGTGGCCAGCGGTTGTGGACGGCGCGCTACAACGGGGCGGGCAATGGGTCCGACCAGGCGGTCGGCCTGGGGTTGGACGCGGCCGGCAACGTGTACGTGACCGGTACCTCGGCCGGCACGGGAACCAAGCTCGATTATGTGACCGTCAAGTACGCGCCCGGCGGGCAGCGCCTGTGGGAGGCGCGCTACAATGCCGCCGGGGGCAATGATGAAGCGGTGGACATCGCGCTGGACGCGGCCGGCAATATCTTGGTGACGGGTACTGTCTCGCGGGATAGCGATTCGGTTTCCAAAGACTATGCGACCCTCAAATACACGGCCAGTGGCGAGCAACTGTGGGTGAACCGCTACAACGGCTCGGGTAATGCCAATGACCTGGCTGTGGCGTTGGCCGTCGACGCAGCCGGCAACGTGGTGGTGACCGGCACCTCCAGCACCACCACGTATTTCACAGACGACTATCCCGACTACGCCACGGTGAAGTATGCCGCCAACGGGCAGCAGCTGTGGGACGTGCGCTACAACGGCGTGCTAACACGCAGTTTAGAACAGGCGTTTGACGTGGCCGTGGACGCAACCGGCGACGTGTTCGTGACGGGGCGCTCGCGCAACCCCACGAAAGGCGATTGGGACTACGCCACCCTCAAGTATGCGGCCGCCAGTGGCCAGCAACTCTGGGAGGCGCGCTACGACGGAGGAACAGGCGAGAGCGAGGATGATGTGACGGCTATGGCCGTAAACGCGGCGGGTGACGTGTACGTGACGGGCGCCAGCAATGGGGACTACGGCACGCTCAAGTATGCCGGCGCCAACGGCCAGCAGCTCTGGGCCTTATATTACACGCAATCCTCCTCCTCTGATGCGGCGTACGCCGTGGCCGTAGACGCGGCCGACAATGTCTACGTAACGGGCGCCAGCGGCGGGGTGGCCTCGGACTTCGCAACCCTCAAGTATGGGGTCAATACCGTCAATCAGGTGCCCACGGCCCGCGCCACCCCCACCACCCCGCTTACCTTGCCCACGACGAGCACCCGCCTGAGCGGGGCTGGCACCGACCCCGACGGCACGATTGTCGGCTACATCTGGTCGCAAGTCAGCGGGCCTAGCCCAGCCGTCATTACCGGCCGGAGTGGGCGCACGCCGCTGGTGAGCCACCTGGTGGCCGGCACGTACGTGTTCAGCTTAGAGGTGACCGATAATGGCGGGCTACGCAGTGCCCCCTCGCAGACCACGCTTACGGTCAATCCCGAACCGGCGGATGGGCGGGTGCTCTACCGCGTGAATGCGGGCGGCAGCCAAGTAACTAACGCTATTGGCACCTTCGCCGCCGATCCCTTCAACGCGGACGGAGCTACCTTCGCCACCGACCAGCCCATTGCCGGCACCGAGGACGACGCCTTGTACCAGACCGAGCGCTACGGCCGCTACTTTCGCTACAGCTTTCCCGTGAGCCGGGGCAAACAGTACGAGGTGGTGCTTCACTTTGCTGAGGTCTACGCCACTCGCGCCGGCCAGCGCGTGTTCGATGTGGCCGCGGAAGGGCTGGTGGCGTTGAACGACTACGACATCTACCAGAAGGTGGGGGCCTTCACGGCGACCACCGAACGGCTGCTCGTCACGGCCGCCGACGAGGAGCTTGCCTTGGACTTCTACGGCCTGATCGACAACGCGAAAGTGTCGGCCATTGAAATATATACCGTCAACTCCACCCCTACCACGACGGCCGTGCTGCGCCTCAATGCGGGTAGTGGCCAGTTAAGCACGAGCGTGGGCCCGTTTGCGGCTGATCAGTACGCGACGGGCGGCAGCGACTTTGCCACCGACCAGCCTATTGGTGGCACCGAGGATGATGCCCTCTATCAAACCGAGCGCTACGGTGCGTTCACCTACAACCTGCCCGTGGCCAACGGGCAGTATACGGTCAAGCTGCACTTTGCCGAATTCTACTGGAACAGCACCGGCCAGCGCGTGTTCGACGTGGCGGCCGAGGGCACAACGGTGCTTACTGCCTATGATATCGTCCGGAAAGTCGGGCCGTTGACGGCCACCACCGAGTCCTTCCCTGTCACCGTCACCGATGGCCAACTCACCTTGGCTTTCGCCTCCGGGGCCAGCGGGGTGGATCAGCCGAAAGTGTCGGCCATTGAAGTGCTCCAAGCGAGTCCGACCGCTGTGCTGCGTCTCAATGTGGGCGGCGGGCAGCTCAGCACGAGCGTGGGCCGCTTCAGCACGGATCAGTTCGCGTACGGCGGCACCGACTTCGCTACCGACCAAGCGATTGCCGGCACCGAAGACGACGCCCTCTACCAAACCGAGCGCTATGGCACTTTCTCCTACGGCCTGCCCGTGGCCAACGGCACCTACACCGTCAAGCTCCACTTCGCCGAGCTCTATTGGAGCGCCCCCGGCCAACGCGTCTTCGACGTGGTGGCCGAAGGCAGCACCGTGCTCCAAGCCTACGACATTGTCAAGAAGGTAGGCCCGTTGACAGCCACCACCGAGTCTTTTTCAGTGACCGTCACCGACGGGGTGCTCGCGCTGGCCTTCGCGCCCGGGGCCGGCGGGGTGGATCAGCCGAAAGTGTCGGCTATCGAGGTACTCAGCGGCAACTCCGCTTCCCCGGTTACCGCGGCGCGCCCCGCGGCTAGCCCGCTGGCCGCGGGTGCGGCGACCAAGCTGCCGGTCTACAGCGCCCAGGTCAAGCTCTACCCCAATCCCTCCACCGATGGGCGCGTCACGCTCGAGCTGCCGGCCGCCTTCCAGGGCGAGGTTAGCTACTCGCTGGTCTCCTCGCTGGGCACGACCCTGAGCCAGGGCCAGCGCACGGTTTCGGCCGGGGGACAGTCGGTAACCTTCGACTTCTCGCAGCAGCTACCGGCGGAAGGCCTCTACTACCTGCACCTACGCGGGGCGAAGGGCCAGGCCCACGTCAAGCTCCTGCGCAAATAACCTGTCCACTACAGCTATACAGGCGCTGGCGCCTAGTAGGAAGCACGCAACGGGTCGCGACAACCGTGTTCCCAGGGAATGGTACCTGGTGCGAACCGCTGACTAGCCACGAGGTGCCCTGCTGGGTGTGGGACAATGCGGAGAGGGGAAAAAGGGTCTGTTGCAGGGGCAACAGACCCTTTTTTATGCCTTAGCCTAGTGTGGAATAAAAACCTTGTACCACTTGGATGCTTGTCAGCAGGACAACCATAAAAGGTCCAAGCTCTTGGTAAGCTCCGCCGTGCGCATCCCCAGCAGCTCGCTACTTGACATAACAATGATTTCTCGGACAGGAATGCTTATGAATGCCCTATGCGCGAACGGCGGTAGGCCCTCAACGCAAACCGGGTTACCGCCATGAAGGAGAAGCCAATAAGAACACGGTACTGCGAAAATGTGCTGTCGGGCTTGGCGAAGTTCAGAGCATAGACTAAAGCGATAAGAAGCAGTACGGAAGCGGCCGCGAGCAGCAAAACAAGTAGTCGTTTCATGCTAATCTAGTAGTAGGTGCTTGGAGGCGCAGGCAAGGAGGGGCGTTGGCGTACGCGCTCCCTGTAGCGACCGGCTACGTAAAGGCGGCGCTAATAACGGGTATTTTCTCTTCTTAGGTTAAGTACTAGCGGGTGATAGTCCACTGGCTTCCACTGAAATAGAATTTTGGCGCAGTGCAACTACTCTTTCTCCTGTCTCGGTAAAGTTGCTAAACATAATACGTGTGGCTGTTGCAACAGGCACTGTCCATCCAGGTAGGCCTCAGTAAGAACTGCTATTTAGTTGTTCAGTTGCCAGAAAGGGGCTGCCTTGGTTCAGACTTGTTCTGCCTATCAGACTTTTGCAACAGCCACATCAACGTATCGGATATAAGATTAGCTGCTTACGCATCTTGGCTGACCAATCTTATATCAAGCCTAGCATGGGCTACTTTGTGCTTGCTATCAGCGCGGTCCATCCCCACTAAATAAAGACGTTTGTCAGGGGCGATAAAAGCGGGCAATGTACTGGCCGCTTGCCGTCGTTAGGCGCACTACATACCAACCTGGCCGCCAACCAGCTGTACTAAAAGCCCCATTGTGGCTAACATTTAGCTGCTGGGTAACGAGTTGGCCAGTCAGAGTGTACACGTGGAGTTCCGTGTGGGAACTACCTGATTCCATAAAAGTGTACTGCACCCGGTTGCCTTGTACAATGGTCGGATAAAGAGAAAAGGCAGCCGTGGCGGCGGTTGAAGTAGTTGCCAAAGGCGAACTGCTATCTGTTATCCACGCCAGGAAGCTGCTACGAAAATACCCTCCGCCCCGTAGCGTTACATTGCCAAATGGTACTACCCCGTCAAACAATCCCGCTACATACACTCGTCCGGCAGGCCCCATAGCCAAGCCTCCCGGCGTAGAACTGCCGTTTACCTTTTGGGCCCATTGCCACGCGCCAGTGGCAGTTAGTCGGCTCACAAACACACTACCGGAGGCATTACCGCTCAAAGAAATCGTTCCAAATGTGGCCGCATTACCAAAGGCGCCCGTGAGCAGTACCTGACCCTGGCTATCCACTGCCAGCGCTGTGGCGCTTGCTGCCCCACTGGCCTTATGCGCCCAGAGCCACGTGCCGGCCGCCGTTAGTTTAGCGATGAACAGTTCACTAATACCCCTATAATCATAGCCGGAAGGCATGTTGCTATTGAGTAAGGTAGTGGAGCCCAGCACAATAGACGTGCTTCTGAAGCCCCCTGCCACATACACGTCTCCGCGGGCATCTACCCCAATCGCGGTGCCTTGGTCTTCGAAAGGAGTGCCGCCAGCTACCTGTTGCCAGCTTACGGAGCCAGCAGGGCTAATCTTGGTCACAAATAACTGGCGCGCCGCGCGACCAGTTATGTAGGCGTCACCTCCGGGGCTAATCGCCAAGCTGTTGCCTTGTCCTTGGGCACCCAGCGCCTGGGCCCACTGCCAGCTGCCCTCTCCGCTTAGCTTGGCAGCGAATGGATACTGGGCGGTCGTGCTTACTGGGTTGGTGAGGACTGTATTCCCAAAGGCGGCGGCATCCGTTATCCAGCCCGTTACATACACGTGACCGTTCGCATCCAGGGCGACGGCTGTGCCACCATCATCGGCCGCGCTCCCGGCGCGCGCAGCCCAAAGCCAAGCACCGCTGGCCGAGAGCTTGGCCACAAAGATATCGGTCCCCCCGGCACTCGTGAGCAGCGTGGTACCGAAACGTGCCGTACCCCTAAACGTCCCCGTCACATAGCCATCCCCCCCAGCCTCGACCAGTAGGGCCGTTGCCCGATCAGCCCCTGTGCCCCCAGCCTGCGCGGCCCAGAGCCACTGTCCGGTGGGGCTGACCTTGCCAACGAGTATATCTTGGTTCCCTGTTGTTGTGAGCGGGGCGCTCCCCGGGAGAAGCGTGCCTTGAAAGTTCCCGGCTACGTACGCATTGCCCACCGCGTCCGTGGCTACCGCGGCAAAGGCGGCCACGCCGCGGTCAGCTTGCTTGCTTACCCAGCGCCAGGCGCCGCTGGCTTGCAGCCGGCCTACAAAGGCGGATGACCGCACGGCGTGTAGCGTTATTGGCCCAAATGTAGCGGGCGAGCTTTCGAAGGTGCCTGCTAGCACCACGTCGCCGTTGGCCGCTAAGTGCAGGCCGCTAGGGGTTTCAGCTGCCGTCCCCCCTAGCGCCTGCGCCCATTCCCAGGCACCGGCTGGCGTTAGCTTGGCCACAAAACCATCATTCGTAAGTGATGCACTGGCTCGCCCGGCATTGAGCAGCACCTGCTGGCCCACGTGCAGCTGCGTCGCTGAAAACTGCCCCAGTACGATGGCGTTGCCGGTAGCCGTTACCACCAGTTGAGTACCTCCACTGTCCCCGCCCCCCGCCGAGCCGGTGGTTTGCTGCGCCCAGTCCCAGGCACCCGTTGGCGTTAGCTTCGCGACGTAGACGTCCGCTCCATTGCGCTGGGAGGCGGCTAGGGTGGTACTGCCAAAAAGCAAGGCTGAGCTGGTGAAGGACCCCGTGAGGTAAATATTGCCGCTGGCATCAAGTGCCACGGCCGAGCTCCCTTCACTGCCCGGGCCACCAATTTGCGTTGTCCAGCTGTGTGCCCCCGCCGCCGTCAGCTTGGTCAGAAAGCCATCGCTAGTAAACGCGGTGCCCCCCGCGTTGGCGAGGATTGTAGAGCCGAATGTACAGGTTGCGCCATTGAACCAGCCGGCCATGTACACGCTGCCACTGACATCCAGCGCCAAACCTGTAACCCAGTCGGCCCCCGGCCCCCCGACTTGTTGGGCCCACTGCCAGTTGCCTGCCGGGTCGAGCTTAGTCAGGAAGATGTCCGGGACACTATGCGAGCTGCTGGCATTGGTCAGGGTCGCGGTGCCAATGGTAAGCGTCGCACTTCGAAAATCGCCCGCCAGATACACATTACCAGTCGCATCAACAGCCAGGGCAGTGCCTAGATCAACTTCTGTGCCGCCGATGGCCCGAGCCCAGCGCCAGGTGCCTGTGGGCGTTAGTTTGCCCACAAAAGCATCCGGGTAGTAGGAGGTCGCGCTCGTCAGGGTAGTGGACCCAAAGGCCGCAGTGCCTTGGAAGCTGCCCGTTAGGTAAATGTTGCCGGCCGCGTCCAGCGCAATGGCCCGGGGCGTAGCCGGCAGGTGCTGGGCCCAGAGCCACTGGCCGTTCGCGTCTAGCTTGGCCAAGAAATGATCTTGATAGCCCACCCCCCTAAGCGTATCCGGGCCTAGGGTAACATCATCTAGTGTACTGCCAATAAGGTAACTATTTCCCGCTGCATCCAGCGCGCTGCCTTGCACCATCACTGACCCCAGATTATGGTCGCCCAGTGCCAGCGCGCCCTGCCAGGCTTGACCATGCGCCGCTGATTGCAAAGCCACGCAAAGAAGCAGCATGCCTAGGTAGCGGAGCCAGACTGGCAGCGGCAGCAGGTGGCAGGTGGAGCACAACAAGGCGGGCGCCGAAGCAAGGGCCAGACTGGGGCCCTCTTGAATTTTATATTGCTGCATAGCAAGAAGCATAAAATAAGAGACTGGCCAAGCGGGCGCTTTCTCGCGAGCGAAAGCATCCTGCGCTGCTAGTTAACGGCGGATAAACTACTTATTTCTGAGCAGGTAATCGACTTCTCGTACGTCGGATTGTTGCATTATCTCTTGCCTAATGCACTAGGTAAGAAAGGCGAGCTAGCTGTGACTGATTGCGTAGTCGATAAGCGGCCTGTATCCCTGGCCATGATGTGCTTCAGGCAGCCAGCTTTAACTGTATAATTAATTATCGAGGTATTGGGTCAGCTCAACTCGCAATAAAGGTTGATGGTCGCATCTTAACAATGACCAACCCATACATTACTTTTCTAAAAGGCCAACCGCTGAGCCGGATCAGAGAAGGTGTATTATGACCTGTTCCTCTGCATATATAACATAGGATAAAGTTTGCTATAGACGCTACCTTGGTAAAGTGTTAATTTTGCTCCGCGTCCCTAGCCTCGAATTACGGTATTTTACAACCATGGCGAAGCCTTATAAGCTACTTATTTGCCGTCGGTCAACAGGGCAGGTTTTGAACCTTGATACGAAGACGCTATTTTCTGGAAGTGAAATAGAGTTGCCTTATCTCTACTTCTATTCTCTCCTGGAGGCAGAAGGATTTGCGCAGGAATTAACGGCCCGTATTAGAAACCTAGAAGTGCCTATCTATGAGGGCAATGTTTACCTAAAGGAAATTCATAGCCGTGGGTAGCCATGTTTCCATTCACTAGCCTGTGCGCTAGACACTTTTGATAGCACCGCCCAAATCATGGACATTCCCCCAGCGGTCGTGGCTGTTGCAGAGCTACTTTGGCAACTCGAAACAGGCTGCGTCAGCGGCAAACAGTGCAGGAAAAGCCGCATGTTGTTCGTCTAGGGAGATTGTCATCGCGAGTAGAAACCTCATTCGCAACCCAGTGTGGAGTTCTGCAACAGCCACGGCACTTTTTGGAGCCTTTCTCTCTACCAACTACTGACTCCCTATAAGCCGAAAGCTTATACCCATGGTTGGCTTAATCGCGGGCTGAAAGTTTGCGCTACCGCACACCACCTTGTTAACTGTTTAAAGCAGTTAACAAGGCGAATTGGTTATCTATGCTCAAACAAGACTTGAACCCATGCTAATGGCATTACTTCGATCCTGCTTGAACACAGTGCGTTGCCCTATGCTTTACCGTTATTGCACAATAAAGCGCACGGTGCGCGTACTGCTGCGCACCAGGTACACGCCCGGTGTCAGCCCATCTGGCAGTTGAGCGGTGCCCTTGGTATCCGCTACGACCGTGGTCACCAGCTGGCCCAGCGCGTTGAGTATTTGCACGGGGGCCGTGGGCGCGGCGCCGGTAAAGGTGGCGGAGCCCGCACTAGGGTTGGGAAACAAGTGCGCGGCAGGGGCTACCGTAGCCGGCGTACTGGACAGCACGGCGGACAAGTCGAGGGCACCCAAAAAATTAGTGTAGCCCCCCGGGCCCGGGGCCAAGGTGTAGTTGCCGAACGTAGCGGGCGGCGTGGCGAAGCCAACCACGTAGAGGCGGTTGCCGCTGGCGGCCAGGCCATAGCCGTAGTCCGGCCCGGCCCCTCCGCCCACCTTAGCCCAATCAAGAACCGCGGCAGAACCGTTGTCGAGGTAACCCGCCACGACGATGTCCGCGCTGAGGGTGGTGCTGGCACCCGGCACGGACACGGTGCCGGGCAGGGCGGTAGTGCCGCCAAAGAAGGTGGCGGTGGCGTTAGCGGCGTTGTTGACGAGATAGCCCGCCACGTACACGCGGTTGCCGCTCACGGCCAGCGCCTGGCCCGCGTCGTTGTTGGTACCGCCCCCCACTTGCGTCCAATCCAGCGCAGCGCTCATGCCATTATCCGTGTATTTAACCAGCAGTAGATCGGCGCTAACAAGGGGACTGGAACCCGGCACGGGCACGGGCGTCGCACCCGGGCTGCCAAACCCCACCGCGTTGGCGTTGGCGACGTTATTGGTGACATACCCGGCGGCGTAGACAGTGGTGCCGCTCACGGCCAGCGCCTGCGCCACGTCGTTGGTGGTGCCGCCCCCCACCTGGGTCCAGCCCAAGGTGGCGTTGGCCCCGTCATCGGTGTACTTGGCTACCACCCAGTCCGAGCTGGTGCTGGGGCTGGCCCCGGGCACCGTTACCGTACCGGCGACGGCCCCGGTGCCGCCAAAGCGCACGCCACTGGCGTTGGCAACGTTATTAGCGATGTAACCCGCCACATACACGGTAGTGCCGCGCACGGCGAGGGCGTTGGCCTCGTCTCGGTTCGCGCCCCCGCCTACTTGGCTCCACCCAAAGGTGGCGCTGCTGCCGAGGTCGGTGTACTTGGCCACCACTAGGTCGAAGCCCCCCGCCCCGCCGGAGGGACTAGCCCCGTACTGACTGGCTGTGCCCGCGCTGCTGCCGCTACCCCCAAAGACCACCCGGCTGTCGTTGCTTCGATTGTTGGCAATGTAGCCCGCCACGTACACGCGGTTGCCGCTCACGGCTACCGCCTTGCCCTGGTCTTCGCCCGCGCCCCCAGCCACCTGGCTCCAAGCCAGCGTGGCACTGGTCCCCAAGTCCGTGTATTTGACTAACAGCAGGTCGGGGCTGGGGGTATCGTTCACCGCGCCGTACTGGGCCACTGGCGTTGGGTCTCCCAACGTTACGTTTCTGGTGTTGACCAAATTGTTGGTGATGTAGCCCGTTACGTACACGCTTCCACCGCTCACGGCAATCCCGTTGCCCTCGTCGCCCAGGGTGCCGCCGCCGCGCTGGGCCCAGGCCCAGGTATCGGTGGCGGGCACGTACTTGGCCACGAACATATCCTGGCCGCCCGCACTGTTCAAAATAGTACTGCCAAACCGAATGCTGTTCTCAAACTTACCCGTGATGAACACGTTGCCGGCCGCGTCGACGGCCGTGGCCGCGACGATGCCGCCATTGCCGAGTGAGGCATTGCCGGAAGCGCCACTAGTGGCCAACACCCAAGCTGGCGCCTGCGCTTGAACCGGTCCAGTTGCCAATAAACTCCCGCCGAGCAGGAGCTTAACAGCTTGATTGCGCCACTTGGTGCTCACTTGATAGTCGAAAGATTTCATCCTGACTGGCGCGTGTAAATTCATTTGCAAGCTAGACCGAATAGGTTAGATAATGGGTTGTGAGACGGGAAAAGTTGAGTTGTCCTCTCATCAAGCGCGCCGCAGAGTTCTGCCACAGCCACGACCCTTCGTAAAATGCCAATTGTGCCTTAGCGCTTGTGCAGAACCGTTTAACAAACGTTACGATGCCCTGTCTTATAGGATTACTAAGCAGCTTTCAGTATCTAAAAGGGGGTTACTTTTTTATCCCCCCTTCATTGAACAGTTAATAGAGTGTGATCACCGTGCGCCCTTTAGGGTCTAGGGCCTCTATGAAGCAACTTTTCTGGTAGGCTTCGTGGTCTACCTGTTGGGCCTTCATCCCTGGAACGGATGGGGACGAGAGGGGTGGGCTCTCATGATAGATTACCACCGTTCCGTTTTCACAGGCAACAATCGCTTGGAATGCTAGTGCATCAAAGCCGCTCTCCCTGGCAAAGTTGAGGCAATCCTGTTGCGGTATCTTTGACTTGGTGTACTTGCCCAAGACAAAGGCTACTCACCTGCCCCCCAAAAGCGGCTTTGTGTACTGAATCACGGTTATCGGTTGCGCGCACCCCGGCACAACGTGGGTCGTAAAATCATATTCACTGCGAAACAGCACCCACCCCACCCCTAGGAGTAGGGCTACTAAAATCAGCGCGGGTTTTTTCATTAGTTGGCAACGAATGATGTGGGTGAGAGAGCACTGATAGAACAGCAAGCTAGTGCCAGGGGTGCAACAGAGTAAAAAGCTTTTTTCGGTGAATGGCAGGAATCAGCCCTATACCTAGTGGCCAAGTGGTTTCTATTGCGCGGGACAAGTGTAAGAAACCCGTTTATAATTCAACTTTGTGACTGCTTTAAACTTTAATTTTTTTGTAAGCTGTATCAGCGACCCAGGAGGTAAGCAGTAGCAATCGACTTATTTTGTATTTATTTAGTGGTGTTGACTTATACGTATTTATTCGTCTCTAAGCTCAAGCGTATCGCAACTACTGTAATTTATTCACCCACCTATCCCCTATTTATAGCCTGTCTGCGCGGCGGCTGAAGGGGAGTAACAAGATCGCTGGGCTCTGTTGCCTAGCAAGCGCTCGTGCTGGAAGGAGCCTAATCAGTCGATTTTCACTGGTAAGCGGCGGCGGCTTTGCTGCGCTGCTTAGCGTTCTGCTTCTGATACGCCTAGCAACGGGACTACTGCGCTCACTATCCCAATCTATTTTACTTTATCCCTGCTTTCATGCGTTTACTTATCCTTTCGTTGTGGCGCCAGCTCCTCCTCTTACTGCTAGGCTTCAGTGGCACGCTCGGGAGTGTGGCCCAGACCACCGCCCCTACTTGGACATGGACTCAGGGTCTCCACGGCCCGGGGAATGAAGTAATCCAAGCCGTGGCCAGTGATGCCGCCGGCAACCTCTACGCCGTGGGTTCTTTCGAACAGACGGCGCTAGTGGGCGGGGTTTCGCTCACCAGCCGCGGCGAGGCGGATGCGGTCATCATTAAGTACGATCCGGCGGGCACTCCCGTCTGGATACGCCACTTTGGGGGGGCCGCCTTCGACCGCGCCGATCAGGTGTGCCTAGATGGGGCGGGCAACGTCTTTGTGGCCGGCCTTGTGGACGGGCCCGCCACGTTTGGGGGAGTGACGCTGACGCCCCGACCCAATGGCACCGGCTTTTTTGTGGTCAAGCTCGACGCGCAGGGCACCGTGCGGTGGGGACAGTTGGCTGATAGTGGTAACTTCACGGCCAGCTACGGCCTGCAGCCCGATGGAGCAGGCGGGGCCTATGTGGCCGGGGTCTTCACCAATGGCGTACGCCTGGGCAGCGTGTCATTGCCCGATTCGATCGGTGGGGCCATTTTGGCCCGTCTCGATGGCCAAGGCACTGTTCAGTGGGTGCGCCAGCAAGCGCACCGCACGCTCAAGGTCTTCACGGAGTTCACCGGCGACGGGTTGGCCGTCGCCGGCGGCTACGTCTATGCCTGCGGTAGCTTTGGCGGCAGGGTTACCTTCAGCGGGACGACGTTACAGGCGCCCAACAACGTCGATGCGTGGCTGGCCAGCTACGATGCCCAAGGCACATTACGCTGGGTACGCCAGGGGGGAAGCCCGACCGAGTATGACGTTGCCCACGCCGTGGCAGCCGATGCCACGGGCCAGGTGTACGTAAGCGGCGAGTTTGCGGGCACGGCTACCTTTGGGTCGCTCACCCTGTCGGCTCCGGGCCCGGCTAGTGATGCCTTCCTGCTTAAAGTGGATGCCCAAGGCACTGCCCTGTGGGCGCGGCAACTGGGCGGCAGTGGCCCGGAAGTCGGCTATGGCGTAACGCTGGATGGAGCAGGCAACGTCTATCAAGCGGGAAGTTACAGCACCGGCACGCGGGTGGCTGGGACCTTGTTGCCGAACCAAGGGAGCCTGGATGCTTATCTGCTAAGCTATACCGGACAGGGGGCCGTGCGGTGGGGGCAAGCGGCCGGCGGTACTGGCGAAGATATCGCCTTGGCCATAACGGCTCCTGACGCGCTGGGTGCGATTTACGTAGCAGGCGGTTTCGCTAGCCCGAATTGCCGCTTCGGCGCGACGACTTTAGTTAATGGCGGTCCGGCCGTGGCGGATGTCAACGACGGGTTCGTGGCCCGGCTCAGCGGGATGGTCGCGGCGACGCGTCCTGGTCACGCGATGTCCCCCCTTAGCTTCTATCCCAACCCGGCAACGAACCAGGTGCACTTACGTCACTTGCGTGCCGGCAGTACAATCCAACTAGTCGATGCCACGGGCCGCCTGCTACGCGAGGCCACGGCTACGGCAACCATGACCTTATCAGTGCAGGATCTGCCGCCAGGCCTCTATCTGCTGCGTGCGACTAATGCGCAGGGGCAACCGTGCAGAGGACAAGTAATGGTACAGTAAAGGAGTTTTGCTTATCATAAAAGGCACTTATATGACAGGGAATAAGCAGGCGATTCCTAGATTATGCTGGTTGCAGCTGCTCCTCCTTCACGTTCATCAACAGTAGCTTCCCCTTTCTTCTGGCTTATACCTCTCAGGAGTCAGACCATTAACGGTAATTCTTGAAGCACGCAGGTAAGAATATGCATACAAAGAGCTTGCGGTTATTGCTGCGCTATGGTATGGCCCTCGTTTGGCTCGCCAACGGGTTCCTGTGCAAAGTGCTGTCTCTGGTACCCCGGCACGAGGCTATCGTGGCCCGCATACTCGGTCCGGCTTATGCCTCCCCGCTTACTCGTCTCATTGGCCTAGCTGAAATCGGCATGGCCATTTGGGTGCTAAGCGGGCGCTGGATAAAGCTCAACGCGATAACCCAGATATCCTTGGTCTTGGTAATGAACGTGCTGGAATTCTGTTTGGCCGCCGATCTGCTGTTGTGGCGTCAATTTAATATCCTGTTTGCCGGCTTGTTCGCGCTACTTGTATATTACTACGGCTTCGTACTGTTCCCCAAAACTGAACCCACAAACTAGCATGGCTTGGTTGGCGCATCACCCGTTTAGCGTCGAGGCGCACTTGGCGCGCACGACGGTGGTTACGTTTGCCGTGCCCGCAACTGAGTTGCAACTGCTAATTCCGGAGTGCCTGACCCTTGACACCCTAAACGATAGCTGGGGCTTTGTGGCGGTGGCCATGGTGCAGACGACCGCCCTACGGCCGCAAGGGTTGCCGGTTTGGCTGGGAAACGACTTCTTCTTAATTGGCTACCGGATATTTGTGCGCTACACGACCACGGCGGGCAAACGGCTCCGGGGGCTGTATATTCTCAAGTCGGAAACCGATAAGGTGAAGATGCAGTGGCTCGGCAATGTATTTACTGGCTACCGCTATAGCACTATCGATATCCAGCACGTAATCCTTGGAAATAGGTTGCAATACGAATCCAGGAAAGCCGGGCTCTCTATCCAAGTTGACGTATTGCCGGTTGGGGAAGCAGAACTCCCCACTGGCTCGCCGTTTGCCGACTGGCAGCAGGCCCGGCGGTTTGCCGGGCCGTTGCCGTTTACGTTCTCGTACGACTCCCACAAGCGGCAGGTCGGCATCGTGGAAGGCGTGCGGGAAGAGTGGCAGCCCCACCCCGTGCGCGTAAACCAAGCGCAGGTGCCCTTTGTCGAGCAACTAGGAGTCAGCAACGTCCAGCTGGCCAGCGCCTTCACCATGACCGACATTCCGTACCGCTGGAAGAAAGGTCGAACTGAACCATGGCGAGCATGAGAAAGCCCGGGCAGGGAGTCTGGAATATTATCCGTTTCAACTGGCACTTCTACGGGGTGGCAACGGGGGTAGGACTCCTACTAGGAGTACTAGCAGCCTACTCTCCGGCTGCTTTTCGCCTCTATACCTACGCCCTTCTCTTCCTAGTGGCAAGTCCCACGCTGGTCTCGCTTTTAGTGTCGTATTATGTGTACGACACGTCCAATCTGTATAGTCTAGGCTGGCTGAATGTGGGTGACTCGAACGATCAGAAAACCGTGGTCAATATTCACGCCGGGTTTGATGAAACCAGCGAGCTGCTCCGGCAGCACTTTGCGGAGGCGGAGCTGGTTGTGCTCGATTTCTATGATCCTACTCAACATACAGAGGTCTCCATCAAACGAGCGCGGGCGGCCTATCCTCCTTATCCGGGTACTAAGGGCGTGCAAACCCACGCGTTACCTCTCCCTGATGCCAGCGCCGATCTGGTGTTCGTCCTGCTGGCCGCGCACGAAATCCGCCAGCCGGCGCAGCGCGTAAGTTTCTTTAAAGAACTACGCCGCAGCTTGCGGCCACAGGGCAGAATTATCGTCGTGGAGCATCTGCGTGACCCAGCTAATTTCTTCGCCTACACCATTGGGTTCCTGCACTTTTATTCTTGGTCAACGTGGCAAGGCGTGTTTCGGGCCGCCGGGTTGGGCGTGGAGGAAGAAAAGAAAATAACGCCGTTTCTATCCGTCTTTATTCTCCGCTAAATGGAAGGGCAACTCAGGCTGATTGGGGGCTTGCTGGTGTTGTTGGCGTTGCTCCACGCCGGTTTCCCGCGCTACTTCGATTGGGCAGGCGAATTAAAACCGCTCAGCTTAATCAATCGGCAAATGGTGTATGTGCATACGCTCTTCATTGCTCTGATGGTGCTGCTCATGGGGCTGCTGTGCTTAGGGTGCGCCGCGGAGTTAATAGGCACTCCTCTGGGCCGCAAAATCGCCTTCGGTTTAGGGCTGTTTTGGCTGGTCAGGTTGCTGGTGCAATTCTTTGGTTATTCCACAGAACTATGGCGAGGAAAACGATTCGAAACGGCTATTCACCTCATCTTTTCCTTGCTTTGGACTTATCTGAGTGCCATCTTTTTTCTTGTTTATTGGCAATAAAAATTATGCGCGGTAGCCGTATGCGAACAGGCAGACTTAGGGTATAATGTACCTGATTGTCTGTCAACAGCCAGTGAATGTGGTGTGGTTGATTCTGTAAAAGAATGTACGCGAACTTTAGGTATCCGGAAATTTTACTATTCTTAAATCACCATTCTTTGCGGTCTGTAAGTAGCTAGTTGTCGTCTGCTATAATGCTCTGTTAATTTATATTGTTCACCTTATGCGAAGTATTGCCTCCCGGGTAGCATTGGCCGCCCTCTTGAGCCTGCCTCTCGGAACCTTAGCGCAAACTACCCCTGATAAAAACTCGGCCACAGAGCTGATTGCCGAAGGCGTAAAACTGTACGATACGGGTCGTTATGAAGCCGCTGTGTTTCGATATCAGCAGGCACTGGCGTTGCAGCCAAATAACGTGGTTGCCAAAGCCGAACTGGCCATGACGCTCCATCAGCTTGGCAAGTACGAGGAAGCCGTAAGTCAATGCCGGGAAGCCTTGGCCTTGCCTGGTAAGTCGGGCCCTAATTTGTACGCTACGTACGCCAACAGCCTCGACGCGCTGCAACGGAGTGAAGAGGCCGAGCAGGTGTACAAGCAGGGCCTGGAGCACTATCCTAACTACTTTCTGTTGCTCTATAACCTGGGTGTTACGCAACACAGCCTGCACAAGACGCAGGAAGCGCAGCGCAGCTTTCAGCAAGCCGTGCAGGCCAACCCGGGCCATGCCAGCTCCAATCTAAGTTGGGGCCTAAGCATGCTGGATCAGGGTAATCGTATTCCGGCCATTCTGGCGCTGTCCCAATTTTTGTTGCTCGAGCCCAACAGCAAACGCTCCGCTGAAAACCTGGCCCGGCTGCATACGCTCATGCAACAGGGTATTGAGCAGAAAGAAGGGGGTGCTACGGTCCTTTCCATCTCCACTGAGCAAGTGGAAGCCGCTAAAAAACCCAAGAAAGGAAGCAAGCAAGGAGCCGACAATTTCGCCTCCAAGGAAATGATGCTCACGCTGCTAGGGGTGGTGAATGAACTACCCCCCGAACTGGCCAGCAATCCCGTGGAGGTCTACAATTTCCGGTTTGACCTGTTCTGCCAGCAACTCCTTCCCTCAAAAGGAGCCACCGGTTTAGCCTGGACGCACTATGCGCCGTTTTTCTCGGAAATGCAGAAGAAAGGCCATACCAAAGCTTTTTCCTATGTTATTCATATGCAAGATTCCGAGCAGGCGTATGCGCGTGACTGGCTGAAAGAGCATAGCGCTGAGGTAGATGCGTTGTATGCCTGGGCTAACGCCTACAAGTGGCCGAAATAAGCGCAACGCGCGCGGGTTCTATTCCCGCAGTTGCTCCCGTACATAGCGGAGCGGCCGCGTTCCATTATCTGCTCCACGAACAGTTAGATGAGTAGAGCGAGCCTGCTATTGTGCTGCATCGTGTGCAATAAGCTAGCCATCGAAATTAGGCCGCTTGGTTGACTTAGCATTTACTTTTCGGACACTTCCTACACGTGAGAATTCTAGCTCTCTTAGCGCTGCTTTCTGTTGTTAGTAGCTGTTCATCCAATCCCCCTTTCACGCCAACCAAATAGGCAGAAAAGGATGATATGGTCTATGTGAACCGTAGCAGCCTGTTACCTGATTTATTCCAGCACCATCAGCTGATCGGCTTGTCGTCTACCCAGTTAGAAGCCCTTTTAGGGGAGCCGCAGGGAAAGGAGATTACCTCGGGCGAGATCCACATTACCTATCTGCTGGAAGAAGAATATGGAAGCAATATAGATCCCATAGCATCTAAAAGCCTCTTATTTCAACTTGATCAGGACTCGGTCGTAACTAGATACGACATAGTAGAATACCCTTAGTAAAAGTAGTAAGCCATTTTTTTATTATTTTCAAGATACAGCGCCGCTTAATCGCATACATATTCCTGGAAAATTTGATTTATATAATGCTTGTTATAAGCGCACTCTTGAAAAAGTGGTATTTGATAGCCGCTTGGTCGCTACGACTATCGTGGTACTTTGACAGGAGCAGGGTTCAAAAAAGTGTCTGTGAAGCGCATGTGAAGAGAGAGGGTCATAAGGAACCTTCCATCTTAACGATGCTTAGCTCTAGGCTAGGGAAATTACTGCATACCCGTCTTAGATCTTGGAAGCCGATATCACAGATGATGGTATCCAAGTGGTCTAGGCCTCGAAAGAAAGTGTGTCCTTGAGCTGTGGTGATGGACATATGCACCACTTTCTCTGGTAGCTCATGTACCTCCGTCATGGCCAAGAGTCGCTCGCGATTAGCAGACGTGATGCACACATGCCAACAATAAGCTTCGTGGCTATGAAGTAAGTCCGGCTCAAGCACGCGCGGCAGTTCCTCCCACGAGTCTTTCGAAAGGCGCCACAACGAGCCTTGGGGCGATTGGCGCAGGACGGCGACTAAAAATTCAATTTCTATTTCCATCAGGCACAGGTAGAAATATGAAAGTACTAACCTCATTCAATGAAATGTGGTATGAATGAAGTGCAAGCCACTTTATAAGTTGCTAACTTCCTTCTACAACGTATGAATTAGCGCGTCACATTAGTTGAACAATGCTTGAGTGTACGTTATGAGCCATTTGTTATTTTAAGAACGGTGGACTGCAAGGTCTTATAAATCAAGAGGTCCTTTCATGACGGCTCTGCTGTACGCTGCTCACGGAGACCGGCAAAAAGGCTACGTTCCGTGTGGATCCATGGGGTGAAAAGCAAGGAAGAAAATCCCAAGAATGCCCACTAACATTCCGAAGCCGACGAGTAACAGGAGCCCTAGTAGAAGTGCTTGCCCAATCGTCCGAGAAGTGCGTCGATGGAGATGATAGCACAACACCAGGCTCGCCAGCACATACAGTCCGAGCGGCGTAACAAAGAAAAAGAGAAAGTCTCGTTCCAGCATCTACAGCGTCAATCAGGAGAATGCTCCTCGGTAAGGGCATCCTCCCCGGCCCTAAGTTTCTAAAAGTCTTGCCTTAACTCACAACTGTATCTTAATCCTCAATTGACATTTTATAGGATAAGATTTGTTCTCGGACTAGCCTAGTGCTAATCCGAGCCTTTCCTGTGCTATTGAGATGCAGGTAGTTCTGTACTTTTTGCGCTCACCTATGCTCAGTAAAATAGCAAATCCCTGAAAGCGACCTAGGCCAGTTACTCTTCCTGATAGATCCGAGAGTAAGTCGCAAACTCGGTTTCGCGCAGGTCATCTTCGATCACCTGTTTGGCTACGGCGAAGTCGACTACGAAGCAGCAGACATCCATGCTGCCACTGCCTATACTGCCCCCATCACAATGGCCTAAGCCCGTCCAGCCTAAGGTCTCATCCAGGCGCGCTTGTAAGCGTGCTCTCTTGGCTAGGTCTTCCGCAGTCCCCATGCCCTCCACGACAAATTCAATGAGCAAGAGGTAGTGCTTGTCGCGTTCTACCGGTTCGTAGCCGTCCTCGAGTAACTGGTTGATCTCCTGCTGGATCTGCTCTCGAAAGCCAGAAGGCGTTTTAGACTTCACCTCCTTGTCTTGGCCGTGCTCTCCGACTACTCCCCAATGAATGACCGCCGTCTTTTTGCTTTCCTCCCAGGTTTCCCAATAGTAAAAGGAGGTGTCTGTGCGTTTATAGAGTTTAAGCATCGGTTTGCTACTAATCGGCTGCTAAGTGATTTGAGAACAGGGTTGCCCAAAGCTAAGCATAGGCTCATTTCAGAAGGAGAAATAAGCAGCGATCAACAGCCGTAACGTTTCTTGAACGGTAGACTGTAAGGCGTTATGGCTCGAATAACGCTCATCTATGTTAGGCAATCAGCCGTATCAACCACGAGGCTTTATAGTACCTGGAGCAACGAAGCAGTGTCCTGAAGGGAAGGCTGAGGTTGCTTATTTTTTACTAGTAAAGGCATTAAACGCTTGCTCGAAAACCGGTAGTTGTTCCGCCGTAACCTCCGCGTAGATGAGTGGGCAGCACCCGGCTATACTTTCGCGGCGGTAGTAGCGGTTCTTCTTTCGTTTTTTGGGAAGAATGAGCACCGCATTGCCCCCGTATAGCAGGAAAATATAGCTGTTGTCGGGATACCTGAGCGTCAGATAATAGCCTTCTTCATACCAGCTATACTGGGGTGCGGCATGGCCCCGAGGGACGTGAATAGTTCGTTTCGTGCCCCAACACGCAACCTCAAGTTTAGAAAGCATTCCACTTCGCGAAGTACTATCTCCTTGCGCGTGAGAGACAGGAGAGCAGCAGAAATGAAGAGCAACGGCAAGGGATAGCGCTTTGAGCAATGCCTTCATTAGTTGACGATAGAAAGAGAAGAGTTAGGCTAGAGATAAGCAAGAAGCCTAGTTGAATGAAGAGCAAACCTTCACTTGATCAAGCCTACGATGGAATGTATGGAAAACTAGGAACGGTTGTCCTGTAGTGTTTGAGGTATCCCAACCTGAATAGTTGATAAACGGCTCACTGCTAAGCGTTGCCAAGATTTGTATTAAATATGTACTATGTTAATTGTCATTTTAGAAACGCCGTACTATAAGGCGCCAATTGGCTCGTAGTGTCTACTCGACTACCGTTTAAGAAACAGTACAAAACCTAGTAGGGCAGTGACTTCCCAGACCGGCCCCGTTCCTTTCCCGTCTGTTCGCTTCCCCCTGCCGATTACGGGGCGTGCTGGCGCACCCGCTCGCTGGCCCGATGGGGCAATTCTAAATTGCCGTCTTGGTATTATGAGGCGGAACGTCAGCTGATCCACCTGCCAGTCCGCGCCTGAGCGCACGAGGTGAAACCGGTACGTGCCCACCACCGTCCACAGGTTCCCCCCCGTGGCTTGGGGCAGGTAGTGGGTGGCCGTGCCGTAGCAAAACGCGGTGGCTTCGTCGTCAGGCTTGGGGGCGGATGTCGACGCCCACGCCGCGGCTGCCAAAGGCGTGGGCCCAGCTGCGCAGCAGGTGCCCATGCCCACAGCCCAGGTCGAGCACGCGGGCGCCGGGGGGCAGGGCCAAGAGCGCGCCCACGGCGAGGACTTTTTCCGGGGTCGCGGGGTTGAGCAAATCCAGGTCTTGTTCGGCAATCGTGATCAGGTCGAAGAAATCCATGGCCAACGTACAGAAATGAGGAAGCTACCGGGCGCGCGGGCTCACGAGGCCACCTGCTTTGGGGCGACCCTCCGGCGAGGGTCGCGATGGCCTCGGGAGCAACTGCTTCGGGCAGAGCGGTAGGGCGCCCTAAGTAAAGCATTTTTGGCGGCCCGCAGCGCCCTCTGTTGTCAGGATCCTCCGCCACATTGCTTAGCCGACCAGTTTTCCGTCTCCTGCCTTTCTCGTATCCGCCCCGCTGATAGCGCTGTTGGAGGCGAGGAACGGTAGCCTTTAGCTCTTGGGGCCGAATAAACAGGCCAACGACAACTGGAAGGCATGGGTGCGGTAGGTGGGTGGGGCGTCGCTCGTCAGACCGGGCGCGTACTTGGCGCCGAGGTTGCGCAGGCCCTGACTGTAGCCGAGCTGCACTTGCAGGCCTCGGGCAAAGCCATAGCCCAGGCCCGCTTGCAGGCCCACGTCTACCCCCTGCGAGACGTAGGGGCGGTTGGGGCGGTTGTCATAGGTATCGCCGGCCTTCACGTCCCCCGCCGTGGATCCGCCACGGGTAGCGCCGCCCCGCCCGTACCGGCCGCTTTGGGAAGAGCTGTAGCGGCCCCCGAGCAGGAACCCCACGTAGGGGCCGGCGAACACCTGCAAGCCCTGACCCCCGGCCTGCGAGTGGTGGACGAAGTTGAGGGGCACCGTCAGGTAGTTGAAGCGGAAGCGATACTCCCCGTGATAGGTATAATCGTAGGGCGCATCGTAGGCATCTTCCTCGAAGGCAAAGCCCTTCTGGGCGTACAGCACGGCCGGCTGCAGGGCCCAGTGGGTCCCTAAGCCAACCTGGGCCACCAGGCCTGCCTCGGCTCCGCTGCGCGAGGCGTTGGTCACTTTCTTATAGTCGTCCCCGGGGTAGTTGAAATTGCCAAACGACTGGTTGAGGCCCGCTTGGGGGCCGATCCGGAAGGTGGCCTGGGCGTGGACCGGGGCTGCCGCCAGCAACAGGGCGGCGGTGCAGAGAAAAGGGGTAACCGTTTTTTTCACAAGAGGGATAGTGGGAGAGTATTGCGTTAAGTGGGCGAATGCCAGGGTTCTAAGCTAGTGGAGCACCTATAAGCACGCCCCTTCATTCACCGACTAGCTGCACCTCGGTAACAGGTACCGAGGCGCTCATTGTCTAATAGTACTTGTTTTCGAAATGCGCGGAAGAGGTACATTTCACAAATTCAAAGCTAAGGGTTATTATTAGCGTGAGCAAATAGGATTTTAAGAACAAATGGTAAGTCTCAAAAGGTCTGTTGCTTCCTGAGTTTCATTCTATGATGCAATAATTGCTATCGGACTGATCTCGGAATAATAACGGTTTTGATTGTTTAGGTTCAGATCCTTGTAGCTAGAACTTTAGTGAGAATACCTCAGCTAATTTCATGGCTCTGCTCGTGCATCGTCGACTACTGTATGTTTAAGGCTTATACGCTCCTGATAGGACTTGCTACATTGAGTTGCTGTAGTCCAGAAAAACCCACTCCATCGACTCGACTCGATGCGTCTGCTGTGCTGGAGCACCCGCGCGTCCTCGCTGAGATCCGCGCGTACAGCCAGCGTAATCCGGCTTCGGAGGGAGGTATCTATTACCTCGATGCGCTGCGTCGCGGCGATAGTACGCGCCTCACGCTCTCTTCTCTAATTTCGCAATCACAGGTAAACGCCCTACACTCTTGTGCTTTCACCCGGTTTGCCCAGGAATGGGTGCTCGTTAAAACAGGCAACTGTCCTCCTGTGGAGAGCTTGGACTCGCTGCTCCACCGCTATGTACCAGGTAAGGTTATGGATGACCTACGCCGGCGCTGTAAAGTGACGCCGCAAGGCGATACGCTCGAGTTTCACGAGAACGTATTTTACGATCCCGAAGTGGTATTCATTGACTTCTACCGCAACAAACTTATAGCAGTCCATCGGGACCTATAAACAAATTAGACCCGCTCCAACGCTGCTAGAAGACGCTAAGTAGGTTTTCTACTCATTTATCATTTTAAGAACAGTGGCATATCAGATGTTACGGTTGAGTTACATTATGCAAACCTTCGCTGGTAATTTGCTAAATCACTCCGAGTGCGGACCATTTCCATAAGCTGTGTACTTTAAAGGCTCTTAATCGGATGGGTAAAGCATTCGCTTTATTAACTATATCAGGTTGCGCACTTTGCTGTGTCGTGGAGTTTTGTTTTATATGTTCTCCAGACCCCCTTGCTAGCTCTTTGGGGTTTATCCGCCCGTACAACGACCTCTTTGTTGTGGTATCGCTTCTTTCTCCGCTCCTCTCCCTGGGCGCTTACCTGCTGGTAGTTAGACAAGTGGGGCCGTGGTACCGATGGGGTTTCGGTCTGTTGGTCTGCCTTCCCTTCTTATTCGGGTTGTTTTTCTTCTGGTGGGCCAGCGGGTGGTAGGCCGTGAAGCGACGCCCGATTTATAGTCTGCGTATCATAACCAGTGCGAGCAGGTACGTGGGCTCTATAAGAAGTCTTTTGGCTTATGTTGTAGTTTTAGCTGGCCAAATAGATTGTACAGGCCCCCGCAATGACTCGTATTCTAGCCCTTTTTCTCTTCTTGAACGGGTATCAGGCGACCCCTGCCCTTCCTCGAGAAACTGTTCAGGCAGTAGTCAATGAAGTGATTAATTGTGAGGAGCTGACCGGGTTTACTGCTTTCTATACGAATAGAAAAGACCGGATGTATTTCCGGTTCACTCCCTCTCCCACTTACAATAAGCAGACGTTGCGCGCATTGCGGTCAGTGGTGTTAACCTTCAACCAGAGCGCTCCGCTGGTCTATGATGAGGAGCAGGACGAAAAGCGAAAGCCGGTTCTGACCATCCAACTCGTGCACCTAACCCGGGATAGCGCGCAGGTGCGTCTTGGCTTTCCCATTGAAGGCGTTGTCGGCCAGTTTACGCTCGTACACAGGGGCACGTGGCGCCTTGTGAAAAGGGACGTGTATGAAATCTAGCTACCGGGTGGAACTGCTGCTTGGCTACGCGGTCAGCGCTAGAACACCACGGCTGCCAAAATAAGGGGTGACAAGGCCCTGTCATGGTGCTCGAGTAGATATTACGAGCCAATTGGCACCTTACAATTGTGCGTTAAACAACCGTCCAAGCGGTCGTTGCGACGGTTACCGAGGCCCGTTCGGTTTACAGGGGTTAGGAAGACGTAGCTGCGGCGTAGAGCAGCGTATTCGCCCTTGTTTTTATCTTGAGGCATGCAACGCCCTACTCAGCTTCTCGGCCTGCTCTTCGTTTTTTGTTGCGCTTTCGGACCTGACCTCACTTGGAATCTGTTCCAGGTGGATACGCAACTCGCGGTTCATTTTCCCGCCACTCCCCAGGAGTTGGATGTTCCGCGAACGATGGCCGTCCTCCGGCCCACTCAACAGCAAGATGCGATGGTCCGTGCCTCCCAGGCTTACATGGTTAAAGACCAGTTCGCGCGCTATGTGCTCGTCAAGATCCCCTCGCCGAACAACCAACCCTACCGCGTGCCCGCGCGGACCGATATGCTTACTACCGAAGGCGACTTAGATACAACTCTTTCCCTTCCTTCAGGCGTTCGACAAAACGCGCTAGGCCCTACCATTCATCCGAAGAAGAAGGAAGCAAGAATATATCCGGGGTGTTCTCAACAGGCCAAAAGCAGCGTGTGTTGCTTTCCGCTACCGGACCTTCTTGGCCCGGAAAGGGCAGTAAGGGAATAGCAAGGAAGCCCTACCGGGTGTAGCGACCTTCGATCAAGGCGATAGCACCGATGGAAGCGCGTAAGCGGGCCCTACGCTACTGTAATTGGCTCTGCAAACGCGCTAGATCCGGTTGCATTTTCGTTTTGATCTGCTCGAGGCACTGCCGCACCGCCTGCAGGTACACGACCCGGCCCGGTTCGGCATAGTTGGTGGCGCTAAACAGACCCCACACGGCCTTGGCTTCGCCCTCGGCCCGATAGGTGGCCACGAGTCGCCGCTGGCTATCGAGCACATCGAGCTGGGTGGAAACCGTGGTTTTCCACGCCGCGAGGGGCATGCCCACGGCGTTGGGAATGAACAGCGTCAGCCCGGACACCAGAAACCAAGCCGAACCACGGGTCGTGAGGGGCGTGACCTTGAGTTCCAGGAAGCCTTTTTTATCGCCGTAGGGCGCCGTGAGGGCTTCCCTCGTCTCGCGTTCAAACAAGGTAGCCACATCGCGGGAACTAGTGGCTACCACACTTCCACCGGGCCCGATCACCACCGTGACCTCGTCCAGTTCATCGCGCACGTGGTTCTCCAGGGCCGGCAGTTTCGGGCTAAGGGTGACCGCGGTCGGGTTTAATAGGCCCGGGTCGAACGACTTACAACTGACGCAAAAGAAGAGCAAGGCGAATAGGCAGCTAGGGCGGAGCAAGAGCGGCATGGAAGGGAAGCAGAGGGGAGAGTTAGGGACTAAGAACCGAAAGGCACGTCGGTGTCGGTCGTGAGGGAGGCGGAAAGCCGAGATTTCTCCTGCGGGCCCGGGAAAGGGCCTGCTGCGAGAAGCAGACAGCACAAGGAGCAGGTCAAGGAGCGAAAGGTTGTAGGAGGGCGGCTTTGAGGGGGCTACACCTTCGGTGAAAATGCGATAAGTAATTGGCTTCCAGTATTTCGTTCGCTTTAGCAAGGGGAAAACAGGAGCTTTTAGGCCGGAAATTTTCGAGGATACTCCCTTTTTTATCCGGATAGCGACCGGGGATACTCCTTTTTTGCTCCGGTTACTGCGCCCAAAAGCTTCGGAGCCGCAAGAGGTCAGACAAAAAGGCGGTTTCCAGCCAATTGACCGAAGCACCACCGGAGCCAACAGCGCATTTATGCCACGACTAGGTGAGGACGAGGCATGCGCGATGAGGAGCGCAGGAGCAGGACGGGTTGACTCGCCTGTCTTTCGAGTTCCGCCGCCTGTAAGAGGGTAAAAGACTGCGCTGTTTCCGCACCACTGGAGTGGTCGGCATTCTTTCTACGCCTGATAAGGGCCCCTTATCGAGGGGAATTGACAGGCAACATGTTTGGCAGTCGAAATAAGTAGGATATACTACCCAGCAGTAGGGCCGAAGTGAGCGTGCTATTTATTTGATATGAATATTAATTGATTCGAGGATAAGGCAAGCGGTCGTTTCGTCCCGGTTTAGACTCGTTAACCAGATGGACAAGACCAGTTCAGCCAGCGCGGCCATCTGCCAGCCTCTCCTCACAGTCAGTCCAGAGGTGGCTGGCTAGAAAGCACGACTTTACTGCGCCCCAGCCCGACAAGAAAAGTCAGGGAAACCTCTGGCCCACCTGGGCCCACAATCTCTACTATTTTTCGCATCGTAGCCGATCCTGGCCCGTAGCCGGGCACCAACTCGATTACCGGGCGGGGCACTAGTACGGTACCGTACCCTAGCGCCACTTGCAAGGCATGGCGGCGGAACTGGTGGTGCAAGCCCGCGCGCAGGTGCCAGAGCATGCTCGAGTGCATTCGGTAGCGCCCTTTGATCCCGTTCACCTCCAACTCTACCTCCGTATCGGCATACGAATACACCACGTTCGTGCCCACGAATACTTGGTTGCGGGTGCGGCTCGGCAGGTAGCCCCGCACCCCTGCCCCGATCTTGGCCCCGCTCGCGCCCACGCCCACCCCCACATTGCTATCCACCGCCGGCCGCCAGCGATACGCCAGTTCCGCGCCAACGGCGTAGGGGGCTCCCCAGCCCAGCGAAAGGCCACCCGTCAGTCGCGAGGGCCTTTCCCGCACGAAAGGGGAAGCCAAGCTTGTATTTGCAGGGCCCCCTGGCTGACGAACGAGTGGCAACGTATTCAACTGGGGGCGAATTGCCGGCTGAAGCGTATCGACTAGCGGCCGGGTCTGCGCCCACCCCGTTGAGGTAACGGCAACAAGTAGGGTCAAGGTAGTCGTTAGGCGGCAGGAGGAGCGCAGCATACAAGGAAAGGTAAAAGATACGATGCCAGATGGCACGATTGGGGTCGAGTTTCTGCTGGAGGCGGCCACCAGCAGGGCACAACCCGGGGGAAGCAGCGCCGCCCCAGCCGGAACCGGCCTGGGTTAATGAGCAACTGCCACTTGACGGGTAACGAACCAGGGGGTGGTCTGGCCAGCCTCGGCCCGAAAGGTAGTGCGAGTGGCCACCTGCTGATCGACTATCAACTCACAGCTCACCTCATACCCGGCCGCGGATGCTTGCTCGGCCGCAATCGTCACCGTGATGAGTGGGTGCACCTCACCGGCATAGGTGCTGATGGGGGGCAGGGCGACCTCTCGGGGCTGGGTGGTTAGGTTTTGGTCGTGCAACTGGGCACTCGGCCCCAATAAGTGAATGGCGCCGGTTGGTTGAGGAGCGACCCGCTCATAATACACCTCCAACTCCGGCGAGCGGGCCGGCAGCTGGGACGAGTCGCCCAGGGAGCGCACCTGATAGCGGACGGTGACCGGGTGGTGTTTGACCGCATGGGGTAGCGTTGGGGGCGGGGTAGGCTGGGGAACGTCTTCGGGGGCTTGGTGGTCGCACCCAGTGGCCAGCAGGGTCAATAAGAAAAGCGGGAGCACCCGCAGAAAAGCGAAAGGCAGCATAAGGGGCGGAAGAAGGTGCCGTAAGAAAGCGGCAGTAAATAGAGGGTTAAATAGCTGGGCGAATCTTTTCTCTGGCCGCTGGACTAAAAGCCGCTACCAGTCGCTTGGGGCGGTAAATAAGTGGTACCCGCGTGTTTTCAGTGGGCAGCCACTCGGAATTCACCTGTGCCTCGAAGCCAAGTTGCTTGCCGACAAAGCAAACGTAACGACTTCGGATTCGCCTTTACAATGTGTTACACCAACGGGCTGTTGCGCGGGATGAACCCCGGTATTTGACGTACCTGCCCCCAAGGCGAACTGACCGCTACGCCGGGCATCACTACTTCTCCCACTCCCGTACCTTCGTGGGATGCGAAACGCCTCGATCCGCCCGCCGCGCCTGCTCCAGCACGTCCTCACGTGGCTTGGCTTCGCCGTCTACGAGCAGTCGGTGATGGTCATTACGGACCTCAATGCGTTCGAACTGGTGCCCGTGGTGGGGGCGTATCTACTCAATGCGGTCTTGTTTTACGGGCACAGCCTGCTGGTGCTGCCCCGGTTGTACCGTCCGGGTCGCTACTTAAGCTGCGTTCTGGTCAGCCTGGGGCTGCTCGCCGTCTACGCGCTCGTACGCACCGAGCTGCAGCTGCACGTGTTGCCCGCGCTCAACTTGGCCCAGCCTTCGCCGTTGCCGTATGAGCGGTTTTGGCTGCTGGCCGGGTATCGGGGGACCTTCTTTCTAGGGGTCAGTACCGGCTATTGGTTTGCCCGACAGGCGCTGACGCTGGAAAAGCAGAAGCGCCGCCACGATCAGCAGCTGCAAGCAACCGAGAAAAGTCTCCTGGAAGCCAACCTGTCCTTTCTGAAAAGCCAGATCAACCCGCACTTTCTGTTTAACTGCCTGAATTTCATTTATGCGCAGGTCTACCCGCATTCCGAGTCGGCGGCCAGAGGGATTATGCTGTTGGCCGATACCATGCGCTACGCGCTGCACGACGACCACCAAGGCAAGGTTTTGCTGCAGCACGAAGTCGAGCACCTGCACAACTATATTGCGTTGCAGCAGCTGCGCTATCACGACCAACTCCACGTGCAGTTCGAGGTAGTGGGCAGTGGGCAGTTTCTGTTGATTCTGCCCCTGGTGCTGATCACCTTTGTCGAGAATTGCTTTATACACGGCGACTTAACGGACCCGGCGGACCCGCTGCGCTTAGAGTTGCTGGTGACCGAAAACCACCTCACCTTCTACGCCCGCAACAAGAAGCGCCACGGGCTAAAAGAAACCCGGAGCGGCATCGGCCTCCGCAACACGCAGCAGCGCCTAGCCCTGCTGTATCCTGCGCAGCATACCTTGACGGTAACCGACGAAGCGGACTATTATACTTGCCGTTTAACCCTGGAGTTATAAGTCTATGATTTCCTGTTTCATCGTGGATGACGAACCGAGTGCCGTCAGCTTGCTTGGCGCCTATATCGTTCGCACGCCGTTCCTGACTTTGGCCGGCAGCAGCACCAACCCTGTCGAAGCCCTAGGCCTGCTGCAGCAACAGCCCGTTGAGTTGCTGTTCATGGATATCCACATGCCGCACCTGTCGGGGCTAGACCTGCTGCGCCTGTTGCCCGCGCACACGAAAGTAATTCTGACTACGGCCTCCCGGGAGTTTGCCTTGGAAGGCTTCGAGTTGGCCGTACTCGATTATCTGCTCAAGCCGATTGCCTTCGAGCGCTTTCTGAAAGCCACCCAGAAGGCGCTACCGATTGGTAGTAGTCAAGCCGCCCGCGCACCTTCCTCCCCCGAAGGCGAAGACTACCTCTTTGTCCAGACGGAAAACAAGGGGAAGCTGATCCGAGTCAACCTCGCGGATATTGAGTACGTGGAAGGATTGAAGAACTACGTATCGATCTACACGAAAGACGAGCGGATTATCACGTTGCTTTCCCTGAAAGAATTGCAGGAACGCCTGCCCATGTCCCACTTCCTACGGGTCCATAAATCCTATATCATCGCGCTGCCTAAAATCCGGGCGGTAGAAGGCAACCACATTTTAATGAAGGATCGCAAAGCGTCAGTACCGCTAGGGGATACGTATCGAACGGCCTTCTTTGCCGCGCTGCAAACCAAAGTGATAGGAGGAAAGAAATAGAATAATTATCGGGAGGGCTGGCCAGCAAATGAGGTTTAGGCAAAACGTCCTTTTATTGGAGCCTTTGCTTGGCCGGCACCATAGCTGTATTGTCCCCAAAATGCTTGATTAGCTGGATGGGCAAGGCATTGAGGCAACCTGCTCCTAGTGTACCAGATAGCCGTCGCTAACCCTTTGTGACAAGTAGCATGGGCGTTGAGCTAGTTCCTTATGATCCTCGCTGGAGCCAGGCCTATGCCCAGGAGGCCTTGGCCCTGCACCACGCGCTAGGCGACACCGTCTTGGCCATCCATCACGTGGGAAGCACGGCCATTCCCGGGATTCTGGCCAAACCCATCATCGACATTCTGTGCGTGGTTGTTTCGCTGGCGGCCGTAGACGCGGGGGTGCACCGCCTGCAGTCGCTGGGTTACTTGGCTAAAGGAGAGGGTGGGATCGTGGGACGGCGCTACTTTCAAAAGAAAAACCAACGGGGAGTACGCAGCCATCACGGCCATGTCTTCCGCACGGGGTCAACTCTCGAGCGCCATCTAGCGTTCCGGGACTTCCTACTGGCGCATCCCGCTACCGCTGCCCGGTATTCCGCCGTGAAACCGACCGCGCTGGCCACGCTACCGCTGACGCGGCAAGCCTACCAGAACTGGAAAAGAGCCCTTTATCGTCTCGATCCAAGCGCAGGCGATCCAATGGTACCGCCCGCAGCATCACTTATAATACGCGCTCGTAGTACCGAGGCGGACACCTGCCCCAATAGACTTGGTGGCCAGTGCCGGGCAGATGCCGGGCCAAGCGCTAGCGGCAGCTCATCCGGGAAGAGAGGGTAAGGTATGCTTCAAGCATCCGGTCAAGCGAGACCTGCAATGGGGCGCGGCAGCGGGGGACGGACCTGAGTGGCCTCAGCGACTGGGCGCGGCACCGGCGTTCGGAGCAGCGCACCAGAGTTTGCTACACCTCCTCGCCGCAAGGGCACTTGGTGGAGGTGTAGCGTACGGATTGCCGAACCCGGCCGACCATCCCCGGGATACGCGGGCCTATGACTCGCTGGGCCCGCCCGCCACGCCATCTTTGACGGGGAAACGCTACTGGAGGGTGGCCGGAGGCGTGCGGTGCAACCAGACTTGGTCGGAGAGCGAGATGCCCAGGGCAGGATCTGCACCGACCCGTCAACTGGCCCTTCAGCGCACAAAGGCGGTGGTAAAAAGAGGGAAGCACGCGAAAAAGCCGCCGGGCCGGCCAGTGGTGCCTTACTCTTCCCGTAGGACCACCGCTGGGTGAATGCCGGCCGCCAGTCGGCTCGGGTAGAGCGCGCAGAGCACCGCAAGCCCGTAAATAAGGGCGGTCGCAAACCCGATGGCCGTCAGATACACGCTGGCCGGCACGCCCAGCGCGCCCAGCAACGGAAACTGCACCGCCACCAGCAGCCCCACCAGCAGGCCAAGCGTAGTAACGACCACAATCTCGCCCACAATTTGGCTGCTAATAGCGCTGGCCGTGGCTCCCATCGCCCGGCGTATTCCGATTTCGGACCGGCGCCTACTGATGTTCAGCCATAAGACCCCCAACAGACCCAGCCCCACATTCAGAATCAGAAATCCGCACACCAAGCCCAATACGATGAATGGCGTGAGCACGACTTTCAGCTGCGACACGCGGTCCTGGGCCAACGAGTTTACCGTCACCGTCCAGCCCTTGGCCACGCTAGCTATTTCCTTAATCAATTGCTGCTCCAGCCGGGCCCCGCTGCCCGGCTGCACGCGCACCAGAAAGGTGGGTCGCTCATAAGAATTTTTTACAGGGGAAACGTCGTAGTCCAGCGCCCTGCGCCGAAAGTTGGCGGGCTCATCTTCGGCAAAATCATTGGTTCTACGGTAGTAGTCTACCACGCCGATCACCTGGGATTCATTTTCGCCTTTCGCGTCGGTCAAAATTTTGCCCACCGCCTTCTCTCCCGGAAACAGGGCGTTTTGGAAGGCTTGGTTGATAATAATGGGCTGGCGGGTGCTGGCCATATCGCGCTTGTCAAACCAGCGACCTTCTATCATATGTAGCTTAAGCACCTCCTGAAACGCATCATCGGCGTCGTAGTTTTTGGTGAACAGGCTGGGCTTGCCTTGGTAGCGCAGGCGGCCGCTCATCCCGCTAAAGGAGAAGGGGGTGTTACTACTCGTTTTGCTTAGGGCAACCACGCCTTTGGTGGCTTTCAAGCGCTGCATCGTATGCTGTAGCTTTAGGGGGAAGTTGGTCGTATCAGCACCGGGGCTAAGGTGGATTTTCCACACGTTCTGGTAATTGAAGCCGAGGGGCTGGCGGTAGTAGTACAGGTTGTAGAGGAGCAGACTGTTCACCGCAAAGAGCACGAAAAAGGAAAGCATGATTTCTACAATCAGCAGCAGGTTGGACCGCTTACGGTTCCAAATCAGGGTAAACAGATGATGTAGCATGGGAGGCAGAGGCTAGGAAAAGACGATTAGTTGGTCCCGCCTTTCAGGACTTGAACGGGCTGCACCCGGGACATTTTAAAGGCCGGATACACCCCCGACAGCACCCCAAAAAACACCGCCGCCAGCAGGGCCCAGGCAAACACCCGCAGATTCAGGGTGAAGTGGGCGTAAGGAATAAAGTGGGAGTCGTTGATAAACTGCAAGACGACGTACGCCAACAGCAGCCCGAGCAGTCCGCCGAGAAGCGTGAGGAAGATATTCTCAATCAAAAATTGCCCCACCAGCGTATTGCTGGTCGCGCCAAATGCTTTGCGCACGCCTATTTCCGAACTGCGGTCCAGGATACGACTCAGGTTGATGTTCACTAGGTTCAGCGCCGGCAACGCCATGAATAGCACCGCCAGACCACAGACGATAAAGTAGAAAACGGTGATTTTGGATGATTCCGACTCGCCCTGCCCCAAGAGTTGGCGGGTAAACGTGGCCAGCAGACCGTCGGCGTGGGTGGTCAGCGTCTTTACGTCGGGATTAGGATTGACCACGCGCTTGAGCACCTGCTGATACTCCGCGTCGAGCGTTGCCAAGTCGGTGCCTTCCGGGGCCAGCAGGGCCGCGAAGTATTCGCCCTCCAGCGCAGGGTCGCCAATGTCGGCCTTGGTCGTGGTCATGGGAGCCCACACTTCGGCGTAGGAATTGAGGCGCAGAATGGGCACGTCGCTCACCACGCCCATCACCCGGAACCTGCGCTGGTCTACTTCAATGTGGCGGCCCACCACCCCCTGGGCCGTGCCGAAGTATTCGCGCGCCGTGGTTTCCGAAATAACCACGACGCGATTCGCATCGCGCAGGTCGGTAGCGTTGTAGGGCTTGCCGTCGAGAAAGTGGAAGTCGAATACGTCCCAGAAGACGTGGTCGGTGAATTTCAGATCCAGCTCCAGCTTCTTGTTCCCGATGTAGCTGGGCGTGGTATCGAATAGCGAGTAAAACGCTATTTTCTCGGGCGTCTTCATCGGGCGCACATACTTCTCCAGAAAGTAAGGGCTGGGCGGGGTATTCATTTGCCCTCCATCCTTCAAATCTTGGCTCAAAAACGTGATAAACGCCATGCGCTTGATGCGCGACTCGGGCGCGTGGGCACCCTGAATGTGGTCGCTCATGGCCACAATTACCAGCAGCACCATGAGCGTAATGCTACTACCAAATAGGCTAATGAGGGTGAAGAACTTGCGCCGCAGCAAGATTTTCCAGGCGATTTTCAGATAAGAGAGAAGCATGGGAAACGGTGAATTCGTGCGGTGGTGGGATAGCGGCTTAGCCTTGAAGTCGTTTGGCCAAAACAAACACGGCATGCTGCAGCCGAGTGGCCAGCTCGTGACTGCTGTGCTGCATAGCGACGGTGTAGCCCAGCTCACGGCAGTCGACCGCGTTGGCGCGATGCTGCGCGCAGTTGCTGGCGCTTGGTGTCGAGGCAGGCCACGGGGAGCCTCCGCCCCGCCTGGCGCATGGCCTTGGGGGTGCCGTCAACTTGTAGCAGGGGGCACTCGTTGCATCTCGCCGACTCGCGACTATTCACTTGTACCTGTTGGGCCTGCGCCGGACTCTGTACATCATTGAGGCTGCGCTTTAGGCTCATTCTAAGCTGCACTTTCTTGTTCTGGTTGCGCAACTGCTCGTCCGGAAAGCGGGCTAGTTCCGGCGCGGCCTGCTCTTTGTCGAGGTCGACCAGTGTCTGGCCCGGCTGCACGGTCGCGTTCAGGCCTATAGACGCCCGTCGGATGGTACTCTGAATCGCAGAGACGATAACTTCTTGCTGGTCCGCACTCACGGTGCCGGCAGCGGCCAGGGCCACCTTCTTATTACCGGTTCCAACACGGGTCAGCCGCAAATTGGCGCGTCGCCTTCGCGGCCGCAGCACCGCCCGAAACGCCCACCCCCCGCCCAAAGTCAAGCGCCAACGGCGGTGGCGGCCAGCAGCCAGCACCGCCGTTGGCGCTGCTTGGTAAGGGTGGTGGAAACGGCTCTGTCCATTTTCGAGCAGCAAATAGGGGCGTTCTTGCCATGAAACCCAAACCCCGTACCATATCTATAAGTAACTGATTTATAATATTTAGGCGCCAAAGTGGGTGAATATAGTTCAGTGAAATATGTCCATTACCGGACATGCTGTCCCCGAATGAACAGTGCTAGTTTTTGCAAAACAGTGGTGCAAAAGTTAAACCGGCTATTGTCGCCCTGAACAGCGTACGCGAAAAGCTATTGCTGGCGCTGGTTCCTTGCTACACCGTGGTCGGTCATTGGGCCGGGCGGCAGCATTGCGTCAGCAGGTACGCAAGGACCGGGCGCAAGTGGTCAAGGCGCGGTTTCTTGGGCAGCAAGTTCTATCTCAAGCAGGATAGGTAAATAGGACTTTAGACGAGGCAAGGGGTGTCTTTCTCCATTTTCACCTCTTGAAACCATATTTACCATACTACCGTGGCTGTTGCAAAAGTTTGACAGGCAGAGCCTTGACTAAATCAGCCCCTTTCTGGCAGCTGAACAACCAACTAATGACTATTTCTGAGGCCAACCGGAGTGGGTATCGCTTTTGCAATAGCCACAACGATTACGTTAAGCAACTAGTCGGAGGTGGTCAGTTCAAGTAACTTGCTTTGTTTAGCAGTTGTCAAGTTTTGCTGCTTTCTTTTCACCTCTTCCCTTTTCAGCGCTTGTCGGTGGGTCCTTTCGCCGTCCTCGCGAAGTTGGCAATCGGAAAGAATCCCCTACTGCCTGCTCTAGATCCTACGGGAGGCTGCCGGTTTTCTGCTCCAACAAAATATCGGCGATGCGCAAGGCTACGGTTTTCGGGTAGGCGTTATCGGCATTGGTTAAGACGATGATGGCCGTGTGGCTATCCATAAAGCGAAAGTAGCTGCTCGTAAAGCCGGGGATAGTGCCCTCGTGGTGCACCACGCGCCGTTGCTTATACTCGCTGACGTCCCAGCCAGAGCCGTAGTATTTCACCGGGCCTTGGCCGGCAACAGCGGTCGGGACGGTATCCTGCCACATTTTCGCCCAGTAGCTTGCCGAGAGTACTTGCTGGTGTTGGATGAGCAGTTCCCAGCGCACCAAATCCTCCACACCAGTAGGAAAAGCGCCGCTCGGGCGCAGAGCCAAGTACTTTTTGGCGTTGGATAACCCCTGGGTTTCCTTGCGCACGTACCCAGCGGCGCGGTTCGGCACGATCCCGGCAGTGGATGTGCGGGTATGGCGTAACCCATAGGGGGCAAACAGGCGCTCCTGCATAAACTCAGGAAACGAGCAGTGCGAGCGCTGGCGGATGATATCGGGCAGCTTAAAGTAGCCCAAGTTGCAATATTGATAACAAGAAGCTGATTTTCCCGGGTGTGGCGCTAAGAGGTAACCTGCTCAATGGCCAAATCTTCGGTTTGCTGACGATTGTCAGCGAACCGAACTACTCGGCAGCAGTAAAAAACTTTCTGTACTATACTCACTGCCCGATGGATGGTAACAACCCGCTTAAAGCTGCGTTAAAGGCTTTTGATCCAAAAAAATATTATATAGTTACAAATAAGGTTGCCATATAACTCATTTTACGTGAATTTTGTGTGGTAGTAAAGCGCAAGCAGTGCCGGTAGCCAGCGGCTCAGCTTACCCTCGTATTCTTTTGTTTCCATACCCTGTCTTTCATGCCGGTAGAAGCTTATCAACCATTCCTACTCGAGTTGCTACTGCCGCAGCTGTCGGAAGGCGGCCAGGCCTGGATTCGGAAGCAACTAACTGCCGAACCCTCTGACCAAGTTTTTTACCTCGCTTTCACTGGTGCTCCCCGCTTTGTCGGCAAGCTCCCCCTGCGGGTAACAACCAAGCAAGTAGCCGAGGCCAACCGCTTACGAACCGGATTCAACCCGCAAAATTGGACGGCCGACCAGCTGGCCCGCACGGCGCTGCTGCTGCAAGCTTTGCCTGCCAGCCCCCACGACTTGACGGCTCGGCTAGACCGACTCTTTAGCACGGCCGATCTAGGCGAATTGGTAGCGCTCTACGCCGCCCTGCCGCTGTTACCGCACCCGCAAATTCACGTCAAGCGAGCAGCGGAAGGAGTGCGCACAACCATGACCGCCGTGTTTGATGCCATTGCGCTGCGCAACCCGTATCCGCACGATTACTTGTCCGAGGAAGCTTGGAACCAGCTGGTTTTGAAAGCTGTGTTCAACGCGCGGCCCTTGCACCAGATTTACGGCTTGGAGGAGCGCCGTAACGCGCCCCTCGCCCGCATACTTTTCGACTACGCCCACGAACGCTGGGCGGCTGGACGCACCCTCACGCCCGAAGTGTGGCGACTAGTCGGGCCGTATCTAACCGACGATCATCGAGCCGACATGCAGCGGCTGCTGCGCAGCGACAACTTGCTGGAAGCCCAAGCGGCCGCACTGGCTTTGACGGAGAGCAACACTTCTTGGGCAACCGAGCTGCTTAATCAGCACCCGGTCGCCCGGCAAATCAATGAGCCGGAAGTCGTTTCCTGGCAAAGCATCGGCGAAAGCGCCTACGCTAGCTAAACAGCTTATCCCGGCTTACCCCTTCTTTTCGCACCTCCTAATACCTCTTCCTATGCTCTTTATTGATCCGCATGTACACATGACTTCGCGCACCACCGATGACTACGAAGCCATGCGCAACGCGGGCGTAGTGGCCGTTATCGAACCGGCGTTCTGGATGGGCCAGCCCCGGACGCAAGTCGGTACTTTTCAGGATTACTACAGTCATTTGATTGGCTTCGAGCGTTTTCGCGCCAGCCAGTTCGGCATCAAGCACTACTGCACTATTGGCTTGAATTCCAAAGAAGCCAACAACGAAGCGCTAGCCGAAGAAGTGATGGAGCTGCTGCCGTTGTTTGTTTACAAAGAGGGCGTGGTCGGGGTCGGCGAAATCGGCTACGACGACCAAACTGCCGCCGAAGACAAGTACTATCGCCTGCAGCTGGAGTTAGCCAAGGAAGCGAATTTGCCGGTGCAGATTCATACCCCCCACCGCGATAAGAAAAAGGGCACCCTGCGCAGCATGGAAGTGGCCCTGGAACACGGCCTGGAGCCAAGCATGGTTATCGTCGACCACAACAACGAGGAAACCGTGCAGGATGTGCTCGACCGGGGTTTTTGGGCCGCTTTCACTATTTACCCGCACACTAAGATGGGCAACGAGCGCATGACGGAAATCGTCAAGCAGTACGGCCCCGAGCGCATTATTATCAACAGCGCCGCCGATTGGGGCATCAGCGACCCGCTGGCCGTGCCCAAAACGGCTCAGCTCATGCTCGAGCGCGGCATTTCGGCGGAGGCGGTGCAGCTCGTGGCGTATCAGAATGCGCTGGTAGCCTTCGGGCAAAGCGGCCAAATGCCGGAAAGCGACTGGCTGACGGCCAGCGCCATCGACCAAAGCCAGAAATTTTCCGGCAACTCCATCCTGCGCGGCGGGCAAACCCCGAAAGTGGAGACCGACAGCAGCATTATTCGTTAGTTTCTAGTGCGTATGAATCGGTTTTTTGCCCACTTAGTGCTGATGCGGCCCGCCAACATCATCACGGCCATTGCCGATATTCTGCTTGGCTTTGCCGCCTCGGGCTCGGTACAATTGCTGTTGCAGAGCCGTCCAGTAGTAGCCACGCACCCGCAACTGCAAGCCCTGTACTGGCTGGTGGCGGCAACTATCGGCTTATACGGCGGCGGCGTGGTGTTCAACGACGTCTTCGACGCCGACCTCGACCGGCTGGAGCGGCCCGAGCGCCCGATTCCGAGCGGGGCTGCCAGCCGTCTGAGCGCGACCCTACTCGGGGCCACGCTGCTGTTGGGCGGCGTAGCCGCCGCATTTCAAGTGAACAACACCAGCGGCCTGGTAGCGGGCGTAGTGGCGGGGCTGGCCTTGCTCTACAATGCCGTAGCCAAGCACCACCCGGTGCTGGGCCCGTTGAATATGGGCGCCTGCCGGGGTGGCAATTTGCTGCTGGGCTTAAGCGCCGTACCCGCCGCGGTTGGCGCGTACTGGTATCTGGCGTTGCTACCGGTGGTTTACATTGCGGCCATCACCAGTATCAGCCGGGGGGAAGTGCACGGCGGCGATAAAAGAATTTTGCTCGGGTCGCTGGGCTTATATGGGCTGGTGATTGGCGGCATTCTGGTGCTGCTGGGCCTGCCCCAAATGCACGGGTGGTATTCAGTGCCGTTTCTGGCTTTGTTCAGCTACCTGATTTTTCCGCCTCTGCTGAAAGCTATTTCCTCGCTTAAGCCGCTTGATATTCGGCTGGCCGTCAAAGCGGGCGTCATGGCCCTGATTTTGCTCGATGCTACTGTGGCCGCGGGCTTTGCCGGTTGGTGGTATGGGCTGCTAGTGCTGGCCTTGTTTCCAGTGTCTCGGCTGCTGGCCAACCTGTTCGCCGTCACTTGACAGCAGCAATTTTAAGGGCTGTCCCCTACCCTGTTGATTGCATGGTTTTTCGGGAATTGAAACAGCCCCATCCGGTCCCTCTTGCGCGTGATAAATATAGTTTTATGCCTATTTCTTCGTTGCAGCAGCAGTTTCAGGTTGCGTTTTCCTACCCCGTTCATTTTACAGAAAACCTGTTCGACCCAGCCAACCACTTGCTGCGCAACGTGCTAGCGCAGGACGGGGGCGAGGGGGCACGCAAGATCTTTTTCGTTGTTGACAGCGGTGTAGCCGATCAGCACCCGCAGCTGGTGGCGGCCATTACTCACTACGCCCAAGTGCATGCTGCCGTGCTGCAGCTCAGTGGGCCCATCATGGTGATAGCCGGCGGCGAGCAGTGCAAGAACGACCCCGCGCTGCTTCAGCAGTTGCTCACGGCCGTCAACACTCACCACCTCGACCGACATTCCTACTTTGTCGCGCTCGGCGGCGGGGCCGTGCTGGATATGGCGGGCTACGTGGCGTCGGTGGCCCACCGCGGGATTCGGCACTTGCGCATTCCCACCACGGTGTTGTCGCAGAATGACTCCGGCATCGGCGTGAAAAACAGCGTCAACGCTTTCGGCAAGAAAAATTTCCTCGGCAATTTCGCTCCGCCCTACGCCGTCTTCAACGATTTCAATTTTCTGCCTACCCTAGAGGACCGCGACTGGCGCAGTGGCATTTCCGAAGCCCTAAAAGTGGCGCTCATCAAAGATGCCACGTTTTTTCACTTCCTCGAAGAAAACGCCACCAAGCTGGCCGCCCGCGACATGCCGGCCATGCAGTACTTGATTCATCGCTGCGCCGAGATGCACCTGCAGCACATTGCCGGCGGCGACCCGTTCGAGCAGGGCTCTTCTCGGCCCCTGGACTTTGGCCACTGGTCGGCTCACAAGCTGGAACAGCTTAGCAACTACCGCATCCGGCACGGCGAGGCCGTCGCCATCGGTATTGCGCTGGACTCGGTGTACTCGCACCTACTGGGATGGCTAAGCGCGACGGAACTGGTGCGGATTATCGAGGTGATTCGCACGCTGGGCTTTGCTTTGTACGTTCCCGAACTGGCCTTCCACCTCACCGACGCCACCCACCCAAATAGTTTGCTGCACGGCTTGCAGGAGTTCCGTGAGCACCTTGGCGGCAGGTTAACTATTACGTTGCTGACGCAAATCGGCCGCGGCGTGGAAGTGCACGAGATAAACGACCAGCTTGTAGTGGCCGCCGTGCAAGAGCTGCAGCAGTACCCTAGTTTAGTGGAACTGGCCAGCTTTAAATAACTCTTTTCCGCTTATTGCCACCCTCACGCCATGAATATTAGGCCGGGCTACCACCTCACTTACTGCACCAACATCCACCCGGGCGAAACCTGGGCGGCGGTTTTCGAGAGCTTGAAAACGTACCTGCTGCCCGTCAGGGCCCGGGTATCGCCGACTGCGCCTTTTGCCGTGGGTTTGCGCTTGTCCGATGTGGCCAGCCGGGAGCTAGAGCAAGGCGAGAATTTAACCGAGTTCAAGGCTTGGTTAGCGAAGCACGACCTGTACGTGCCCATTATCAACGGTTTTCCCTTCGGCAGCTTCCACGGGGAAAAGGTGAAAGACGACGTGCACCGCCCCGACTGGACCACTCCCGCGCGCTTGGCCTACACTAGGCGCCTAGCCCGGCTGCTAGCGGCTTTGCTCCCTCCGGGGCTGGATGGCGGTATTTCCACGTCTCCGCTTTCCTACAAACTTTGGCACGCTGAAGACGCTGCGCAAACCGAAACTGTATTGCAGGACAGCACGCAGCATCTGGCGGAACTGGTAGAGGACCTAGTGCGCCTGCGGCAGCAAACTGGGCAACTTATCCACCTCGATATCGAGCCGGAGCCAGATGGCGTGCTGGAAAACTCCCAGGAGTTCATCAACTTCTACGAACTCTACCTGCTGCCCCAGGTTTCCTCTCGTCTGCAATCCCGCTTGGGGCTGAGCTCGCAAGAAGCCACCCAAGCCGTGCTCGACTGCGTGCAGCTGTGCTACGACGTGTGTCACTTCGCCTTGGCTTACGAGGAGCCGGCGGCCGTTTTTGCGGAGCTGGCTGCCCGGGGTATCAAGGTGGGCCGGGTGCAAATCAGCGCGGCTCTTAAAGTTGATTTGCCCGCGGCTCTGCCAGAGCGGCAGGTGGTGCTAAGTGAGTTCGAGGCCTTCACCGAGTCCACCTACTTGCACCAGGTGCTGATCCGCAACCAGGATGAGAGCATCACCCAGTACCCCGACTTGCCGGCCGCCCTGCCCCACTTGCTAACCAGCACGGCCCGAGAGTGGCGCTCCCACTTTCACGTGCCGGTGTTTTTAGAGCGTTACCACTTGCTGCAATCCACCCAGCTGGAAATCCAAAAAGTGCTGCGGCTGCTCGCCGCTCACCCCCTCACTAGTTACTTGGAAGTGGAAACGTACACCTGGGACGTGCTGCCGGTTGCCATCAAGCAGGACCTGGTAACTTCTATTGCCCGGGAGCTGACGTGGGTAAAGCAAAACTTTCCTGCTCTTTCCACTCCCGAGCCCCCGGCTTCCAATCCCCCAAATTTGGCCGCTCTTCCGTCCCGGGGTTAGACCCGAAGCCGGTGGCGCTGGGGCATTCCCTAGTAGATTTTCAAGGTTATATGCGTAAAACAGTCGTGATTGATGTTGTGGGCTTAACGCCCGCGAGCATAGGAGAAAACACTCCGTTCCTAAAAAAGTGGTCCGAAGCTGCCAAGATAGTACCGGTTGGACACGTGCTGCCAGCGGTAACCTGCTCGGTACAAGCCACCTACCTCACGGGCAAATGGCCTTCCGAGCACGGCATTGTAGCCAACGGGTGGTATTTCCGCGACGAGTGTGAGCCCAAGCTCTGGCGCCAATCCAACAAGCTAGTAGAAGCCACCAAGATTTGGGAAGTAGCCAAGGCCGAAGACCCGACGTTTACCTGCGCCAATATCTGCTGGTGGTATGCCATGTATAGTTCAGCCGACTACACGGTTACCCCCCGACCGCAGTACTTGTCCGATGGGCGCAAAATGCCCGATTGCTACACGTATCCAATGGAGCTACGTACGCAATTGGAAGCCAAACTAGGTACGTTCCCGCTATTCGAGTTCTGGGGGCCGCGCACCACCATCAACTCCAGCCGCTGGATTGCCGAGGCCGCCATCGAGACCGACAAACTCTACGACCCGACCCTGACGCTGGTGTATCTGCCCCACCTCGACTATAATGCCCAGCGCTACGGCCCTGCCGACGCCCGCGTTGCGAGGGACCTGCGCGAAATCGATCAGGAATGCGAGAAGCTAGCCACTTACTTTGAGGGCAGAGGCGCCCAGGTAATATTTTTGTCCGAGTACGGCATTGCCGCGGCTTCGCGGCCGGTACACCTGAACCGCGTGCTGCGCGAAAACGGGTACTTGTCGATTCGCGAAGAGCGAGGCTTGGAACTTTTGGACGCCGGCACCTGCCAGGCGTTTGCCCTGGCTGACCACCAGTTAGCCCATATCTACGTCAACGATTTATCTAAGCTCGCCGCGGTCCGGCAGTTGCTAGAAAAGGTGCCCGGCGTGGAAAAGGTTATTGGTCCCGAAGAAAAAGCAACTTATCACCTAGACCATTCCCGGGCCGGGGAACTAGTCGCTATAGCCGAAAAAGGGGCTTGGTTTACGTATTATTACTGGCTGGACGACGCCAAAGCGCCGGATTTTGCCCGCATCGTGGACATTCATCGTAAACCCGGCTACGACCCGGTCGAGATGTTTACCGACCCCAACATCAAGTTCCTGCTGCCGAAAGTGGGGCTCAAAGTGCTGCGCAAAAAGCTAGGCTTTCGCATGCTGATGGATATCATTCCCCTCGATGCCACGTTGGTAAAAGGATCGCACGGCCGCCCGCCCGATACGCCTGCCGAAGGACCGCTGCTGATGAGCCGCAGCAAGCAGTTGCTTCCCGGCGATACGTTGATAGCCCCCGATGTATTTGATGTTATTCTGGCGCACCTGCGAGCGTGAAAAATCACGCCCTCGCTCTCCCAACTCTTACCTTTTCTGCTGCCCTGCCCTCCAAGGTGGGCTCACCTACCACTTTAGATTTTTGTTTTGCCCGTCTTTTTACTGGCAGGGGCAGTCGCAGAAGTTTCATTCCGTCTCTGGAGGCGGCAAAGCAGCGAATAAGAGACAGGAAAAGCGCTTTTTTCCCGCTTCCACTTCCTTATCAATCCACTTTCGCAGTAGGTAGGTCTTGTGCTCAATGCTCTGCAGCAGCCAAGAGGGTTTAGTTGATAGGAATCATCTCCTTGTCGAGCATTACCTTCTCGCCTGGCAAGCGCATCAGATAGCCCAGCGGGTTGCCGCCGCCAGATTAGATGCCCGCGTTTTTACTAGAAAGCGGGACGGGCAGCCGATTCGGTTAATAACCCTTGGGTTGCTCGCTGTATCTTTTCTAGAGCCCCCGTGGTTGTTGCAGAACCCTATCTGCCGAACACTGTTTCACCAAAAATTGTAGCGCTAAACAGACTTGTTAACCTGCTTTATTCGCTGCTGCGAGCAATTTGATCCATTGCTGCAGTTCTGCAACAGTCACGGGCGTTCAAGTAAATGATATAAGATAGAATTTGTAAGATTACCGCTAAGCTGGGAGCCGATTACTTCTGTGCTAGGGGCTGGTCGCCAATGGTAAGCGCTTCTTCCTTCCAATAAGGCAGAAGGCCGGCAAGTGCGTCTGTACGCCGAAGGTGCCGTTCGTAAGGGGAAGACTGGTGAGCACTTTGGTAAGCCACAAACTGAACTCCTAGCTTGCGGTCGGCTAGATCATTCAATTGGGAAAGATGCAACTTCTTCCTTATCCCCCAGCTGCCTAGCCCCAACTAGTTTTCCATTCGCTCTAGCACTTTTTTCCCATTCTGATTCGCCGGATTGAGATCGACAGATTGTTGATAGGTTCGGAGCGCTTCTTCTTTTTGGCCGTTTTTTAACAAGGCCCTCGATGACGTCAAGCGCTGCAATGCCGCCAAGTTCCTCGGCTTGTAGAATCCACCGGAACAGGTATCGGACCTAATGTTGAAGTGGTGATTACGGACCCAACGCCGCCATCCAATTCTGCATCCTATAGGTAACAAGGCAAGTTTACACATGGCTGCCTAAGGAGGTAATCACTTAACCAAGCTACTGGTCCAGGGGTACTGGCCGCTGCTAAGGCAACCTGTTTATTGACGCTCACTTGACCTTGTAGATAAATAGCAGCCGGGAGGAGAAAGAATGTTTAAGTGCTAAACCGGGGCGTAACTAGAGATAATTTCTTGACTTATGTCAACGCTTGGCTGCGGGTTTACCGACATCTTTACCAGGCAGTTTTACTTGAAATTTGGGCTAGAGGCTCACCCTAGCAGTGGCAAGGCCTTAGTGGCTTTATGGTTACTGTCCGGTCCGCATCAGGCTAATAGAAAGGCTAATAAGTTACGCTGGTACTTAGCGCCGTCCCCGCGGCATCTGCCAACCCCGCGTTAAATAGGCAGTGGATGGGCGTCCTGCATTGGCCAGACGAATTGTATGCGATATCACCTGCTTCACTCGCTTTTTCTTAAGCTCGTTGCACTCGGTTGGCTTGGCGTAGTGGCTTGTTGCTGCCAGGAGAAGCGCATCGCGCGCCACAAGCTGCCTCCCAGCTCCCCGTCGCTTTCCCCGACTGAGACAGCAAATCAACTTGCCCAGCGGTCTTGTCCTACGGGGTATGTGGCCGCTGGCACTCCCCAACCGCAACGAAGCTGGCCCGTGGTATCCCCTCTTTCAGGTTATGTCAAGCAAGTGTATTTTCAGGATGGGCAGGCGGTGCAAGCTGGCCAAATCCTGGTGAAGCTCGACGCTGACTCACAGTTAGCTGCGCGGCAGTTAACCCGCGGATTTATCTTTAGCCCGGCGGCCGGCATCATCACGGCCCGCCGCGTAGAGGTGGGCCGCCCGGTGCACCAGAGACAATCCGTGGCAATGCTGCAGGATTGGTCGGCGGTGCACCTAGCAGTGCCCCTGTCCCTTGCCCAAGCTCAGGCCCTGAATGACCACGATACCCTGGCGGTTTACGTGGCGGAGCTGCCCACGCAGCGCTTTCGCGGCAGCGTAGTACAAGTTGCTTCCGTTGCTTCCCATCCTACCCTGCTGATGCGGATCCCTAACCATGGCCGTGTGCTGATTACCCCGCAAATGCATGCTTTTGTGAAGTTGCCAGCGCGGCCGTTAATTTCTAAAAATTAAGCTATTGCCTACCTCTACGTCTCGCCTGCTGATGGCCACTCGTCTGTTCGTTTTTTTTGCCTGGTGCGGCCTCGCGTGCCCCGGCGTTGCGTGGGGCCAAGGGCCGACGCCTTCGGCGCCTTTTCAAGTCCAGGATAGTGTGGTGGTGCGCGCCAGCTCGCAGTATCAAGCCACCGGCTTCAAGACCCTGCTGCTGGGTGCCAACTATCGCCAGGAATGGCAACAGCCCGTGCATGTGCCTCTGCTGAATTTGGCTACCTCCCAGGGAGGCCTAACCCCGCTCCGCCGGGGGGGTGGGCAGCAAACCAAATCCTTGCGGTTGCGGGCTGCTAATGGGCAGGAATACGTGCTGCGCTCGGTGGAGAAAAGCACCGAGCAGGTTATCCAGCAGGAGCTCCGCCATACCTTGGCCGCCAAAGTAGTGCAGGACCAGATATCGGCCTCGCACCCCTACGGGGCGTTGACCGTGCCGCTGCTCGCTCAAGCGGCGGGCGTAGGGCACACCAATCCGGTGCTGGTGTACGTGCCCGACGATGCCCGCCTAGGCGAGTTTCGAACCGACTTTGCTAACACCTTGGCCTTGCTAGAGGAGCGTGACCCCGGGGCGCCCGCTCAGTTTGGTAACTCCACGCGGGTGAAAAGCTACAGCACTGAGCACGTGCTAGCGCTGCTCCGTCAAGATCCGCACAACCGGGTCGATCAGCGTGAACTGCTGCGGGCGCGTCTGCTCGACCTGGTACTCGGAGACTGGGACCGGCACGACGACCAGTGGCGTTGGCTGGCCTACCCCCAGCCCCAAGGCGGGCTGCTGCTGCGGGCCTTGCCCCGCGACCGGGACCAGGTGTACTTTGTTAACCAGGGCTTGATCCCCAATATCGCCAGCCGGGAGTGGATTCTGCCCAAAATCCAGGGCTTCGACGGGACCTTGCGCAACGTCAATACCTTTATGTTCAACGGGCGCTACTTCGACCGCAGCTTTCTCAATGAGCTATCCCGCACCGAGTGGGTGGCCCTGGCCCGGGAGCTGCAAACCCGCCTCTCCGATTCCGTTATAAGCCAGGCCCTGCATTGCTTGCCGGATTCCGTGTACCGCTGGTCGGGCCCCAGGATTGCAACCCAGCTCAAAACGCACCGCAACGCCCTGCCCAGCTACGCTGAGCAGTACTACTCCTTCCTGGCCCAGGAAGTGGACGTCACGGGTTCCGATCAAGCCGAGCGGTTCCAGGTCGAGCGGCTGGATGAAGAACGCACGCGTGTGCGCTCTTATGCGTTAACCGAGCCGATGGCCCCGCCCCTCTACGACCGGGTGTTTCTAGCAGCCGAGACCCGGGAAATCCGCCTGTATGCCGGAGCCGGCGACGATGTAGTGCAAGTGCGGGGTCAGGTGTCCCGGGGCATCCGCGTCCGCCTGATCGGGGGCCCGGGCCACGACCTCATCACCGACAGCTCCCGGGTCCGGGGGCTGGCGCGCAAAACAGTGGTATATGATACGCGTACCAACAACGACTTGCAGCTCGGACCGGAAGCCCAAAACCGCACGGCCACCGATTCAACTGTCAACCAGTACAACCGGCGGGCGTACCGCTACCCCTACCTCGCACCCTTGTTGCCCTGGGGCTATAACCTCGATGACGGCGTCTTTCTCGGGCTGGGCCTGGAAGTGCGGCGACCGGGTTTTCGCAAAGAGCCCTGGGCCAGCGTGCACCGTCTGCAAGGCAACGTGGCCCTGCAAACCGGGGCCTTCAGCTTTTCCTACCAAGGCGACTTTCGCCACTTGCTAGGTCGTCAGGACGTGCAACTCAAGGCCGAGGTGCAGGCGCCCAACTATGTGCGCAACTTCTTTGGCCTTGGCAACGATACCCGCCTGGATCAGTCCCAGAACATCAGCTACTACCGAGTGCGGTTTCGCAACGTTGCGTTGCAGGCGCAGCTGCGCCGGCAAATTGGGGTGCACCAGCAAGTGTACGCCGGCCCCCTCTACCAGTCAGTGGAAGTCGAGCGCACCCCCGGCCGCTACCTCGATCAGAACTTTCCGGCAGACCATTCGAACCCGCTGTACCATGCCCAGCATTACGCCGGGGTGCAGCTAGGCTACCGCTACGATAGCCGCGATGCTGCTTGGCAACCAACCAGAGGAGTGTACTGGCGCACCGAATACACCGGGCTTGGCGCCCTCAACTCCGCCGCCCGGCCGGTTTCGCGGCTGAACTCGGAAGCCACAGGTTTCTGGACGCCCTGGCCCCGCCTGACCCTAGCAACACGAGTGGGCGCCACCATAAACTTTCGCCAGTACGAGTTTTTTCAGGCCGCTACCCTAGGCGGCCTTAGTAACCTGCGGGGCTTCCGCCGCACCCGCTTTGCCGGCGCTAGCGCCTTGTATCATAACGCGGAAGTGCGCGCCCGCCTCGGCAGCTTCCATACGGTGCTGCTCTCGGCTGATGTGGGGGTGCTGGGCTTCCATGACACGGGCCGGGTATGGCAAGAAGGGGAGCAGTCCACCACCTGGCACCGCGGCTACGGCGGCGGCGTATGGTTGCAGCCCTTCCCACGAGTTATTGTAGTGGGGATTTATGGCTTCTCCCGCGAGGACCGACTACCCTTGGTACGGGTTGGCTTCTTCTTTTGATTTTCGGACGCGCTATTCTCCGTTGAAAGGTACTCTAGGTGGGGGGAGGGACGGGAGGCGCTACCCCACCTAGAAGCAACCCAACCCGTTTCGTGGCGTTAGAAACGCTTGTCGCACCTGCATGACTTATCCGCCAGCACCACCGTCTTTGAAACCACAAACTGGGTGCCGTACTCCTTGTCATGTTCTTTCCATGCGGACGGCAACATTACTTTTGTCACCGATAGCAGTCGGCTTGTCGAAGCCCGAGCATTAATGTTCCCTACCACTGCCTCGCTTTAGGGTAAGCCTTTGCATCCTTGTAAAGAGCAATTGTCCAGCTGCTGCCGGAAAAGTTAACTCATCAACGCTACGAAGTATTCTTGGCTAGCCGCCAAGGTAGGCGTCCCTGCTGCTGCCGGGTTCTCCAGCCCGTATGCCAAAGCAGTGAGCGTCTGCCCCGCGGCCAACCCAGCAAGGTTAAACTAAACCACCTACGTGATGGCCTACCCTGGTCATTTCATTGACGTAAGTCAAGGTAATTTCCTGGCATTCATCAAGGAAAACGGGCAGGGTGCCCCCTCATCTTTGCAGGGTCAACGGCTTCGTTCAGGCTAACAACCAACAAAGAGAATGGAAAAGGCAAGCGTAACTCGTTATAGTGGCGTGAATGCCAAAGTGGGCGACCTGCTGGTTAACCGCCTCCTGCCAAGCCAAGCCTTGCAATCGGTCGGCCACTTTGTATTTCTGGATCACCTCTACCCAACTAGCCATCAGGCGAAAGCCCCCCAAGCGCCTACGGGCGAGTTTGCTCACCCGCACCGGGGCATTGCCACCTTCACTTACCTGTTCAGTGGGTCTCTGGAGCATTACGACAGCAACGGCCAGCACGGGATAGTGGAGGCAGGCGGAGCCCAGTGGATGAAAGCGGGCCGCGGCGTCATGCACGACGAAAATCCCAGCCCCCGCTTTCAAGCGGAAGGGGGCGTGCTGCACGCCGTGCAGTTCTGGATCAACCTACCCAGCAGTGTCAAGGCGGAGGCGCCGGAATACCTAGCCCTGCACCCGCAGGACATTCCCGTAGTTGACTTGCCCGCGGAAGCTGGGCGGCTGCGCATTGTTATCGGCTCGTTCGGCGATACTGCTTCGCCCGTGAAAACTTTCAGCCAGCAGTATCTTTACCACCTGCAGCTCAACCCCAAAGCTAGCTTTCGCTGGCTTATGAAACCCGGCCTCGAATACGCCGCCTTCGTGCCGGGTGATGCCGTGCTGGTTAACGGCCGCGCCTACGGCCAGAGTGAACTGCTGGTCGTGGCGCCCAACGAAACCGTGCTTACGTTTACCAGCACCAGCATCACCCCCACCGATGTGCTGCTCTTCGGCGGGGAGCCTTACACCGAGCCCATGGTGGCGCAGGGCCCCTTCATCATGAACAGCCACGCAGAAATCGCCGAGGCCTACGAGGATTTTTTTGCTGGCAAGTACGGCCAGATTCATTACCAGCCCCTGGCAATCCAATCATGAAAGACGCAAACCGGGCCCTCCTCTTTCTCGACAACGCCTGCGACCAGCGCTTCGAGTGAACGGCAGGTGCCGCGGCGGCTGGCAGGACAGGACGCGGGGATGGCCATTGTGGAAAAAGCCCGGCAGGAAATTACACAGCAACCGTTAAAGCTGATCCCGCAATGCCCCTGCGGGGCAAGCTACCTCCTGCGCTACTCTGAGTAGTGAGTAGTACCGCCTTGTTGCACCGAGTTAGCTATCCCATGCCAAACGTTGCCTGGCAACACTTCTTTACGCATCATCTCTTCACCCTTCACTCTCCCGTCATGAAAATTGGAACTATCGGCGCAGGGCGCATCGCCCAAGCGTTTATCAAACACGTCGCTAAAGCTGGCTTTGAGGTTGTGGTAAGCAACCGAACCGGTCCGGAATCCTTGACCGAGCTCACTCAATCGTTTGGCTCAACCGTTACGGCCGGTACCGTAGAACAAGCTGCCCAAGCTGACTTAGTGTTACTCACGGTACCATGGACTGAGGTGGAGGACGTCCTTCGTAGAATTCCGTCTTGGCGGGGGCAAATCATTCTGGATACCACCAACGCCGCTTCCTTTCCCGACTTCCAGCCCCTTGATTTGGGGGGCAAAACTTCCACCCAGCTCGTGGCCGAACGTGCCCCCGGTGCCCGGGTGGTGAAAGCCTTCAACACCCTGTTCGCGGCTACGCTGGCGGCTGACCCCGCCGAAGGAAATGGTAAGCGGGTGGTGTTTATCTCCGGTGACGACGCAACTGCCAAAACGGAAGTCTTGCACTTGCTCGGCACCCTCGGGTTTGCCGGCATCGACCTGGGCGACCTGGTGACGGGCGCGGCCTTGCAGCAGGTTGGGGGCCCCCTCATCGGTAAAAATTTGCTGCAATTAGCTTAGGATCCCTTTTCTGTAATACCTCTTACAGAGCATCTATGAACAGATTACGAGACAAAGTGGCTCTTATTACGGGCGGCGGCACGGGTATCGGGGCCGCCACGGCGGCGCTATTTGCTCAGGAAGGCGCCAAAGTAATGATTACCGGCAACCAGAAAACTAGTATTGAGGAGGTGGCGCAGGCCATCAACCAAAGCCAGGGCACGGCCGCGTATACCCTGCTCGATATAACCCAGGAAGCAGACTGGAACCGGGCGCTGCAAGAAACCGTGGCGCTCTATGGGCAGCTCGACATTGTGGTCAACAACGCGGGCATCTCCGGCAACCTGGCCCTGCCGCTGGCGGAAAGAACCCAACAAGAGTTTACTCGGGTGCTGAGTGTCAACCTGACGGGGCAGTTTCTGGGCTTGAAAACGGCGGCCCCTTACCTCCCATTGGGCGCGTCCATTGTGAATGTGTCATCGATTGCCGGCATCACTGGGAACGCCGGGGCCAACGCCTACACGGCTTCCAAGGGTGGTTCTCGCCTGCTTTCCAAGGGCGCGGCCGTGGAGCTGGCAGCCCAGGGGATTCGCGTTAATTCAGTGCACCCCGGCTTTATAGACACTCCCATGGTGCGCGACATGGCCGGAGCCGACGACTTCAAGCAGATGGCCGTTAGCCATACCCCGCTCGGCCGCGGCGGCTCCCCAAACGAAGTAGCGCAGGGCATCTTATTTCTGGCTAGTCCGGAAGCCTCTTACATCACGGGGGCCGAACTCGTCATCGACGGGGGCTTCACAGCTTTCTAGAGCCACGGAGCAGCATGCCGACGCTTTATTGTTGCCAACGCTCCTTTCCGATACCGTGCTGTCTACTGAAAGGAGCCCCCTTTGCTACTGGCCTTACGACAGCCTAGCCCGCGAGTAATTCTTTCTACCCTTTACAAGCTTCTTTTCCTTTGAAAACGCTCATCCTCTTCTATTCCACTTACGGGCACGTTTATCACTTGGCCGAGGCCGTTGCCAGCGGGGCCCGCGAAGTTGCCGGCAACGAAGTTTATATTAAACGGGTGCCCGAGACCTTACCGCCCGCCCTACTCGACCAGATGGGAGCTACCGCTGCGCAAAAAGTTTTCGAGCATGTGCCAGTTGCCGCGCCGGGCGAATTAGCGGATTACGACGCCATCATCTTCGGCACGCCAACCCGCTACGGTAACGTGTGCGGGCAGATGCAAAGTTTTCTGGATGCGACCGGTGGACTCTGGGCCCAAGGAAAGCTGATTGGCAAGGTGGGCGGAGCTTTTGTTAGCACGGCCACTCAGCACGGGGGCCAGGAAACTACTATCCGCTCTTTGCACACGGAACTGCTGCACCACGGCTTTGTACTCGTAGGTTTGCCCTACGCCTGGCAGGGTCAGATGGGCCACCACGAGGTAACCGGCGGCACCCCCTACGGGGCCAGCACCGTAGCCGGGGGCCAGGGGGAGCGGCAACCCAGTGAGAATGAACTAGAAGGCGCCCGCTTTCAAGGCCGGCACACGGCCGAAATAGCCCGTAAACTAGCAGCAATCTAAGTTCTTACTTGTCAGCAACAAAGGCGCAGGCCGGGCACCCTATTGGGTACCCGGCCTGCGCCTTTGTTGCGGGTTCTAAAGGAAAAGTAGCAGTAGGCCGGGATGTACGCAGCCTATGGGGCTCTGCTACGTTGCTGGTCGAAGTACGAAGCGTGCTGAGGCCTTGCTTGTCAGGCAGTCGTTCGGCTGCCTGACAAGCTACCGGGGACGGGTTGGTGCCTTCTGGCTTTTACGGGTAATAGCACTGCTATTATTGCGGCAGGGATATATTAGCAGGTTCAAACCAGCTAGCGCTGGACGATAGACTGCTCGTAAACCAGTCAAAAAACCGTAGAATTTGTTCGGCCTACTACTGCATGCTCGCACTTCGGACCCACATCGAAAACTATACGTCGACAACTTTATCGGATAATGATTTTGCCTTGGTGGCAGCGGCGTTCACCCCCAAACGGTTGCGTAGGCGGCAGTACCTGCTGCAGGAGGGAGAGGTGTGCAAGTATTTCGCGTTCGTGCTTGAAGGCGCACTGCGCCAATACAGCGTGAACAACAAGGGCGTGGAACATATCCTTCATTTTGCGGTCGAGAATTGGTGGATTGGCGACCGGGAGAGTTTCGTAATGCTTACGCCCTCGCCCTACAACATCGACGCGCTGGAGGACTCTCACTTGCTGTTGATTACCCACCCGCAGCTTCAAGAACTTATGCTTACTGTGCCCGCCATGACGCGGCTGGTGCGCGAGTTGGACCAGCGGAACTTTATCGCCACCCAGCGCCGGCTACATGCCTCTTTTGGCTCTACGGCCGAAGAACGGTACGCGGAGTTGCAGCAGCAGCACCCTGATTTTTTGCAGCGCTTTCCGCAGCACATGATTGCCTCCTACTTAGGGGTGACCGCCGAAACGCTGAGCCGGGTACGACAAAAAGCGACGCGGCAGTAGCTCAACCAGACAGCTCGCGCTCCTGCAACCGAGTTTGCACCTTACGCTTCGCTTTTTTTCAAATGAATATGGTACGCAGTTTCAGGACTCTTGACTTATGTCAAGGGTATTCCTTGATGTGAGTCAATGCATGCGGCGGCAGGTTGGTGGCACCTTTGAACCGAAGAAAATAGCCTTTCACCTCCAACTCTTTTTTCGAATGACAACTGTACGTGCCGCCAAAACGGGCCTGGAAGCCCTACTCTCTCCTGACAACTGCGCCCTGGTACTTATCGATCACCAAGCGTTCCAATTTGCCAACCTGCACAGCCACGACACGACGCTGATCATCAACAACGTGGTGGGCCTAGCTAAAACGGCCGAAGCATTCGGCATCCCTACCCTGCTGACGACGGTGGTAGAAGAGCGCGGGGGCTATTTGCTCAAGCAACTGCAGGAGGTGTTTCCTGAGCAGAAACCTATCAACCGCACTACCATCAATACCTGGGAGGACGAGCGCGTAGTGGAAGCAGTTGAAAAGACCGGCCGCAAAACCCTGATCATGGCTGGTCTTTACACCGAAATCTGCCTGGCGATGCCGGTTATCCAGGCTCTAGCCGACGGCTACGACGTGTTCTTCGTAACCGACGCTTCGGGTGGGGTAACCAAGGAAGCCCACGACATGGCCGTGCAACGCATGATTCAGGCTGGGGCCGTACCAATCACCTGGTTTGCCGTGCTAGCAGAATTGCAGCGCGACTGGGCCCGGGAAGAAACGGTACCGGCAGTGGCGAAGATCATGCTTGAGCATGGCGGCGGCGGCGGGGTTGCCCTAGCTTGGGAGTGGCAGCTGCTCGGTAGTGTCGGGGCCGGGGCTTAACCTGACGAAGCTCTCTAGCGGGGTGCGGCAGCACTTCCTACGTTAAGAAAGCAGCGGTTTGCTCGGGGTAATCGTGCTCAAGAGGATGGGTACGGTTGCCCTTTTCCGCCACCCCTATCTCCTGCCGAGCTTGGCCTCATCAGATAGGCTGGGCTAGCACTGCTGCCAGCTAACCGAATCCCAAGAAACAGGGGCCCCCAAGCAACTAGATTCCGGTGTTGATCTGGCTGTGCGGAACACTAGAAAGTGAGCGTCGCCCGCAGGCCCGTAAAGAAGATATTGGCTTTAAGGCCAGGTTGCCCGCGCAGGTAAGGCCCGCGGATAAAGTAGCTACTGGTTAGCTGTAGAGCACAAGCCGCTGAGGGACCATAGCTAACCACCCCATCCAGCATCTGGCCAATGGCGCGCTCCTGGGTGAGGGCAGGCAGTAGGTAGGCGCCATTGGGGGCGTACAGGCCATCCTGTGTGCTTTGCCGCCAGAACCGGTAGTAGCCAGCCACTACCCTTAGCCGCGGCAGAAATGCCACTTCTGCTTTGGGGTGTACCAATACCACATTAGCCGAGCCAATATTGTCGATGAAGCCGTAGTAAATGGCTTTGGGATAGAGGGGATTAAACGTTTGCAGTTCTTTGTGCTGGGCGTTGGCGTCACCGCTGGAAATGGCGGCCTGCAAGGAAAAAGCCGGGGCAAAACGAGCCGGCACCGTGTAAGTCACTTGCTGAGCGGCTTTCCAGGCCGCAAGTGGGTGACCGGCAAAAGTTCCTGCTTGCCCGTCAACTTCCGAATAGCCACTCCAGACTCCTTGGCGATACTGCCAGGCTGCTCCTACCGTGTGCCGGGTTTCCGGCCCCACCCCTTGAGTGAAGCGGCTTTGCACTCGGCGCACCACCAGGTAATACGCATGGAAAAGCGCGCTCGTGGCTTTGCTTTTGCGTTGGGTTACCCAAATACCACCCACTTGCTGGGTGGCATCCGCCTGGTCATCGAACAGGCCGGGCTGGGTTTGCACCGCACGCATCAGAAAGGCATCGACGCGCAGAGCTCGGCGCCGAAGGATGGCCTTCACCCCCACAAAAGAACGCCGAACGTTGGCGTCGCGAAGATCGAGCAGCGTGCCTTGGCCGTAGTGCAGCACCTGCTTGCCGAAGCGCAGGTCTACGCTCGTTGGTCCGGTTTCCCATACCCGTACTTCTCCGAAGAGCTGCTGAACGGCGAGTTGGTTTAGATCCTGCACCGGCCGAGGGCCGCCGTTGCGCCCCCACAGCAAGCTGCTTTGCAATTCCCCGTACAGGCGCAAGCGCGCGTTCCAGCGCCCGTCCGCGTGCACAAGAATCCGTTGCAAAAAGTACCCGTTACGGTCTTGTTGGCCTAAGCCCCAATAATAGCCTTGGTAGTTTTCGTAGGTTTCCCGCAACTGCCCTCCCCAAGTGAAAGCACCCTTGGCGGCTCGCCACGGCCGCGACTTTGCTGGTAAGCGACCAAGCGTGTCTGGGCGCATCGGCCACTGCTCTTCGGCCGCGTCGGGCAGGAAACCAGTCGAAGTTAGGGGTAGCCCTTGCGCCTGAAGTCTCGCCGGCAGGAAGCTGGCCATCAGCAGACCGCTGACCGTGCGGAAAAGCTGCCCTCTCGGCGAAAAAAGCAAGGCTAGGTTGGGCATATTGTAAGCAGGTAAACGAAGCGCTCGACGGCGATAACGGTTACTAAAGCCCGGGTTGTAGTTCCGGGGCTCTGTCTTCGATGCTCCTGCGAATTCGGCTCAGCGTCTCGGGGGAAATGCCCAGGTAAGACGCAAGCATGTGCTGAGGAAAGCGACCCGCAAAGCAGGGGTGCTGGTCAAGGAAATCCAGGTAACGGCTTTCCGCCGAGTGGCTTAGGGCGGCCAGCAGACGCTTTTGAATGGCAATGGTGTTGCGCTCGTCCAACAACGTTACCATGCGGGCAAAGCACGGGCCCTGCTTGAGCAGGGTGTTGAAGCCTTCCTGCGTGAACACCAGCAGATCCGTGTCTTCCAAGGCATCGATTGTATAGGCCGAAGGAACCCCCCGGTAAAAGCTTTCCCGGTCACTGATCCACCAGTTTTCGATGGCTAGCTGCACGATATGCTCACCTCCCCGGCGGTCGATGCGGTATTGCCGCATGGCGCCCCGCACAATAAAGCCGGTGTGGCAGCAGATATCCCCGGAGCGCAGCAAAAACTGCTTTTTGCGAATTTTTCGGACTTGAAACACTTGCTGGATGAGTTGGTATTCCGTGGCGTCCATGGTAGCCCGGCAGTAGCTTTCAATATAGATGCGGAGTGCTTCGTAGCAGGACATAAGTAGTAAAGCAGTGAAAAGGTGAAAATAGGCAAGGCCGTAAAACAGCCAACCAGGGGTGGGCAGCACCAAGGGTAGGCCAAGGGTAGCGGATGCTGGCACTAGGGCACAAGGCCCCGGAGCCAGTGCCCCGACAGTCAGCAGCAAGAAAGTAGCCTCGTCTTAGCCCGCAAGGCGGGTCGTACTAGCTCTTGCGCTTGCAAAAGCAAGCAGAACGATAGTATTTAGGGACTCGGTATCACTCTGCGCTTCCTGCTTGGCTGGCTTCTCCCCCCTAAGACCAGTCACTGAGTTGCAGGGCGGCAAGTACGCCCGCCCCAACTTCCGATCCTTGCTAAACACCGCCGGATTCTTGCGCTCCTACACCAGGCTGCCTGGCGTACTTTCTGGCCTGAGGCCTGAAAACGCGCCGGTTAGTGGTCAGCGCTAGTTAGTTGCCCGAAAGGGATAGCAGGAAACAAATATACAGATTGCGCAATGTTCGATAATTTGCGTTGGTACACGAATCAGACTTCGTCATGCAGCTAGGTAACAGCACGAAAATGAGCAGCGGGCTTGGGCACCGCCGCACCCCGGGCTGGCTTTGGAAGCCCGACAAAAGCTTGGTGGACATAATGGAAACCCAGGTGCTGGCCAAGCAGCAGTGGAAGCACTTGAGCGCCCAGCTGCACCGGGAACCGTTGCTGGTCGCGCCGGTTTCCATTAACCCGGTCGAGCAAACCCAATTGATTGTACAGCTTTCCGGCGCCCAACGGGTCGGGGTTACGCACCGGGACCGGCAGGAGCGCCACGAAACGAAACCCGGCACCATGATCCTAACGGGGGTGCAGCGGGAAGGCTTCGACGTGGAATGGATGCCCCTGAGCAAAGACCCGCTGCACACGATGCACCTGTACCTGAGCAATGAGCTGCTGGCCCGGACAGCCACCGAAATGGAAGTGGACGTAACCCAGATAGAAATGCTAGGCGGAGCCTACATTAGCGACCCGCTGCTGCTGCAGTTAAGCTTTGCGCTGGCCCAGGAGCTGAAAAAGACGGAAGCCTCCAACGACCTGTACGTCGACACCATCGCCCAGATGATGGCCGTGCAGATGGTCCGCCAGCATTGCACTCGCTCCTACCGCCTCCCTACTTTCCGGGGTAAACTTTCTCCTGCGCGGCTCGGCATGCTGCGCGACTACGTGCAGGCCCATTTAGAGGAGCCCATTCTGCTGGAAGACCTCGCCGCGGTAGCTTGTATGAGCCCCTACCACTTCTGCCGGGTGTTCAAGCAAACGACGAAGCTCAGTCCCAACCAGTACGTTATTCAACAGCGCATGGCCCGGGCCATGGAGCTGTTGCGCTTGCCGGAGTGCAGCGTCACGCAAGTAGCTTACGCGGTGGGCTACCGCAGCCCCGGTCATTTCGCCCAGCTTTTTCAGCGCCACACCAAATGCTCACCCGTTGAGTTCCAGCAGCTTCATCGCTAGGGTGCGCTACATCAAGAAGAGAACTACAACCCTATGGCCCATTCCCATTCTCCTGCTTTGCCGCCTACTGCCCAGCCGCTTGTCCTTCCTACTACGGAGTCGCACGTACTGCGCCGCCGCCGCTACGCGCACCTGGAAGTGCGCACCTGCCAGGAAGCCCTGCACCTGCCCCCCACTCAGGTACAGCCCGTCGCGGAAACGCAGATAATTGTGCTCACGGCCGGCGCCATGCGCATGGAACTTCAGGATGACGGCCCCCGGCGCAGCTACCAGGCGCAAACAGGCGATTTATTTCTGACGGGCCCGCACGGGCAAGCCTACGAGCAAAGCTGGACCAGCTTGGTGGCGCAAGCGCCCCGCTGCGTTTCTTTGTATTTAAGCAACCAGCTGCTGGCCCTTACGGCCGCAACTGAAAGCGGGGCCGATGCCGCGCAAGTGAAGCTTCGGGAGGGATCTTGCATTCCGGACCCGCTTTTGCGGCAACTAAGCTTGTCCTTGGCGCAGGAGTTGGAGACTCCGGAAAATCAGAGCGAGCTGTATGCCGATACGGCTGCCCGCATGCTGGCCGTGCAGCTGGTGCGCCAGCATTGCGCCCGGAGCTACCAAGTGCCCGAGTACCGGGGCAAGCTGCTACCCCAGCGCCTGAGTCTGGTGCGGGACTATGTGCAGGCGCACCTAGCCGAACCCATTTTGCTGGAAAGCTTGGCGGCGGAGGCTTGCCTGAGTCCTTACCACTTCTGTAGGCTTTTCAAACAGACCACGGGCCAAAGTCCCAACCAGTACGTAATTCAGCAGCGCATGGAACGGGCCGTGCACTTGTTGCGCAGTACCGACCACAGCGTCACGCAAGTGGCTTACGCGGTGGGCTACCGCAGCCTGGGCCACTTCGCCCAGCTTTTTCAGCGCCATACTGGTTGCGCGCCCACCGAATTTCAGCGGTGGCCTAGAGCTGCCGACAAAGTTTAGCGGGCTTTCCAGGGCCAGGGCAGCAGGGCAAGGTTACTGGTAGTTTACTGGTGGCTCACAGGAAGTGAAGCAGCTGATTGCGCAAGAATCCGGCTGACCTGCGCAAGAATGCGAGAGCATCGCTTTCCGGGGGAATCTACTTTTGCTTACCTGAGCTGTACCGCACTCGTACCGCGGGTTGCAGGCAGCAGCAGTATCCACTTCACAAGCTGATAGCCTTATGAACGACGATCAAGACTCTCCTTCCACCGGGCAATCAACCCTGCCTGCCGCTTCGGAAATCACTGCCGCGCCCGCCGCTTTCGGGAAGTACCGAGCTCCAACCCGCGCAGCTTTCGGCTTGACAAGCCCCGTCGAAACGAGCAGCGTCCACCTGACCATCAACGGCCAGCCGCGGGAATTCCACCTCGCCCCCTGGACTACCCTACTCGACGCGTTGCGCCTGTACGCCGGCCTCATGGGCACCAAAAAAGGTTGTGACCACGGCCAGTGCGGGGCCTGCACGGTGCTGGTGAATGGCACGCGCATCAACTCCTGCCTAACGCTGGCCGTGATGCAGCAAGGTCAGCAGATTACCACCATCGAAGGCCTGGGCACGGCAACCAGCCTGAGTGCTTTGCAACAGGCGTTTATCGACCACGACGCGTTTCAGTGCGGCTACTGCACGCCCGGCCAGATTTGCTCGGCCCAGGGTTTGCTCTACGAAGGCAAAGCGCACACCGAGGATGAGATTCGGGAACAGATGAGCGGCAACCTGTGCCGCTGCGGCGCTTACGTCAACATTTTGGCGGCCGTCAAGGAAGTAGTGGACGCCCAAACCGCCTAGCATATGCACCCCTTTTCGTATTCGAGCGTTAACGACGCGGCGGCAGCCGTGCGCGAGCAGGCAACCCATTCGCACTCAACTTTCATAGCCGGGGGCACCAACCTGCTGGACCTGATGAAGGAAAACGTAGCCCGCCCGGCCCACCTGATTGGTTTAAACCAACTGCCTTTGGCTTTTGTCGAAGACACCCCGGAAGGGGGCCTGCGGCTGGGCGCTTTGGCCACCAACGCCAATACCGCCTACCACCCCGAAGTGGAAAAGCGCTACCCCCTGCTTTCGCAGGCCATCTTGTCGGGAGCCACCGCTCAGCTGCGCAACATGGCCACCAACGGCGGCAACCTGATGCAGCGCACCCGGTGCTACTATTTCTACGACCTGACTACGCCCTGCAACAAGCGCGAGCCCGGCTCGGGCTGCTCGGCGCTTGGAGGGTTCAACCGCATTCACGCCATCCTGGGCGCTAGTGAGCAGTGCATTGCCACCCACCCTTCCGACATGTGCGTGGCGTTGACCGCTCTCGATGCCTTGGTGTGCGTGCAGGGGCCCCAGGGCGAGCGGGTGCTGCCCTTCGCCGATTTTCACCGGCTGCCCGGCTCCACGCCGCACCAGGACAACAACCTCAAGCCGGGCGAGCTGATTACGGCCCTCGAACTGCCCAAACAAGGCTTCGCCCAGCACTACCACTACCTGAAAATCCGCGACCGGGCTTCCTACGCTTTTGCATTGGTTTCCATTGCGGCGGTCCTCGAGCTCGACGGCGACACCATCACCGAGGCCCGGGTGGCGCTGGGCGGGGTGGCCCACAAGCCCTGGCGCGAGCGGGCAGCCGAGGAGTTGCTGATTGGCCAGCCCACCACGGAAGCGACCTTCACCAAAGCCGCCAGCTACTTGCTGCGCGGGGCGCGGGGCTACGGGCACAACGACTTTAAAATCGAGCTGGCCAAGCGCGGTATCGTGCGCGCCCTGCAGCAAGCCGCTGCCGAGCCCCGCGGGCCGCGGGCCCTCCCCTGGGCCTAGCGACTCTGCCCTGCCACTTATTTCCAACATCTGCCTGGCCGCGACCAGGCCCTAGCCTTCTTTGCTATGAGTTCAACCACTCTGATTGGCCAGCCCACGAGCCGCGTCGACGGCGCAATTAAAGTGACGGGCGCGGCTACCTACGCCGGCGAGTTTGTGGTGCCAGGCCTCGCGTACGGTTACGTCGTCAACAGTCCTATTGCCAAGGGTCGCATCACCCAGGTGCACAGCGCCGAGGTACTCGCGCTGCCGGGAGTGCTGGCTGTGTTTTCCCACGAGAATCGTTTGCCCCTGCCGGACGACGACAACTGCTACATGGACCAGTTGGCCCCGGGCGGCTCTCCTTTCCGGCCGCTCTTCGACGCCACCATCAAGTTCAACATGCAGCCCGTGGCTTTGGTAGTGGCCGAAACGTACGAGCTGGCTCGCTACGCGGCGGCCGTGCTGCGCCTAGACTACGAGCAGGAGCCCCATCAAACTGACCTTAGTAAGCAGCGGGGGGCGGCTTTCAAAGCCCCGCACCAAGCCAACGGCTTCTACGACTACCCGCCCAGCCGGGGTCTACCCGAGCAGGCCTGGGCTAGCGCCACCCACCGGGTGGCGGGCGACTACGCCCACCCCACCCAGCACCACAACCCCATGGAAACCTTCGCTACCACGGTGGAATGGCGCGGCGACGGCCAGTTGACGGTGTACGACAAAACCCAGGGCACTTTCAACAGCCAGCAGTATATCTGCAACGTATTCAACTTGAAGAAAGAGAACGTGCAGGTGCACTCCTACTTTGTGGGGGGCGCCTTTGGGCTGGCGTTGCGGCCCAACTACCAGGTGCCATTGGCGGTTATGGCGGCGCTGGCCCTCAAACGCTCGGTGCGCGTAACGCTCACCCGCCAGCAGATGTTCAGCCTCAGCTACCGCCCCCTGGCGTTGCAGCACGTGAAGTTAGGCACCAACCCCGACGGCTCCCTGGCCACCTTGCACCACGAAGCCCTGCAGGCCACGTCCCAGTTCGAGCCCTACGCGGAAACCGTCACCCACTGGTCGGGGGTGCTCTACCGCTGCGACAACGTAAAGCTGGAGCACCTGCTGGCCCCGCTGGATGTGATGACGCCCGTTTCCATGCGGGCCCCGGGCCCTACTTCCGGCCTGTTTGCCCTGGAAGTGGCGCTAGATGAGCTGGCCTACGAAACCGGCCTCGACCCCGTGGAGCTGCGCCTGCGCAGCTACGCCGACCGTAATGGCCTGATGGACAAGCCTTTTTCCAGCAAAAAGCTGCGCGAGTGTTACCAGCAGGCTGCGGCAAGGTTCGGCTGGGCGCAGCGCAACCCCGAGCCTCGCTCCATGCGCCACGGTGACTTGCTGGTAGGCTGGGGCATGGCCAGCGGCGTGTGGGACTCCTCGCAAGCGGAGGCCGGCGCCCAGGCCACCCTTACGGCGGACGGGAAACTAACGGTCGTCAACGGCGTCAACGGTGATATTGGCACCGGCACGGCCACAGTGATCTGCCAGATTGCCGCCGAAACCCTTGGCTTGCCCCTGAGCGCGGTAACGTTCCGGCAGGGCGAGTCCACGATGCCCGCGGCACCCGTGCAAGGCGCTTCCTGGACCGCAGGCTCGGTGGGAACGGCGGTGCAGAAAGTCTGTCGGCAATTGCGCGAGCAACTACTGACGCTGGCCCAGCAACTACCCGATTCGCCTTGGCGCCAAGCGGGTCCCAGTGAAATAGAGTTCACCGACGGCAAGCTCGGCCTGCTTGGTCAGCCGGAAACTCAAATCAGCTTTTCCGAGGTGCTGCGGGCCCATCGCCTACCCCACTTGGAAGCGGAAGTAACGGCCTCCCCCGATGCCAAGCGGCAGCAGCAGTACTCGGTGAACGTCCACAACGCAGTCTTCGTGGAAGTGCAGGTGGACCCGGTAATCGGCACCGTCCGGGTTACCCGCCTCGTGGAAGGCGTGGCCGCGGGGCGCATTCTTAATCCCAAAACGGCCCGCAACCAAGTGCTCGGCGGCATGGTTTGGGGTATTGGGGCGGCCTTGATGGAAGAAACCGTGATGGACCACCGCTTCGGCCGCTTTATGAACCACAGCCTGGCCGAATACCACTTGCCCGTCAACGCCGACATCCGCGAGTTGGAAGTCATATTCGTGGAGGAGGAAGATGATATCGTTAACCCCCTGGGCGCTAAAGGCGTCGGAGAAATCGGCATTTTGGGCGTATCGGCGGCCATTGCCAATGCGGTGTACCACGCCACTGGCCGCCGCCTGCGCGAGCTGCCCATCACCCGCGACAAGCTGCTTTAAGGCTGCGCAAATACGCTACCCTGACCGCCTAGCTAACCCTATGAAACAAGCTCCCCAGAACGCAACCGGTACCCCTGCCGCTGCCCCGCTAGCTCATCCCTACGTGGGTATGTGGGTCACGCAGGACGGGCACATCCGCCACGAACTACTGCCTAACGGCCGTTACGACGAGGCGCGCGGCCACCGAAAAAGCGCCTATCAAGGTTACTATACCATCACCGGTCACCACATCGACTACGTCGATGACACGGGCTTCACTGCCGAAGGTGACTTTCGCCGGGGCGTGCTCTACCACGCCGGCATGGTCTTGTACCGAGAAGAACCTGCGCCCTAAAGCTGCCCCGCGTGCCTAGAATCCCTACGAGGTGGTTTCTTTTTGATTGCTCCTAGCTCATTCCCTTTTCGCTGCGAATGCACCACGTCCTCTTGCTGTGCTTGGGTCTGACGATGGCAGTATGCTTACTGGTGATGCTCAGTGAGCGTCTGCGCCTGCCGTATCCGATTTTGCTGGTAGTGGGCGGGCTCACCATCAGTTTTATTCCGGGCCTGCCCCCGTTGAAGGTGGAGCCGGATCTGATTTTTCTGATCTTCCTGCCGCCCCTGCTCTACGAAGCCGCCTGGTTTACTTCCTGGCAGGAATTCTGGCGCTGGCGCCGTTTAATTGGCTTTTTAGCTTTCGGTTTGGTGCTGCTCACCTCCGGCGTCGTGGCCCTGGTTGCCTGGTCCGTAATCCCGGGTTTCACGCTGGCGTTGGGCTTTTTACTCGGCGGGGTGGTGTCCCCCCCGGATGCGGTGGCCGCCACGTCCGTCATGCGGACGATGAAGCTGCCCCGGCGCATCACGGCCATTCTCGAAGGGGAGAGTCTGGTCAACGATGCTAGCAGCTTGATAGTGTTTCGGTTTGCCTTGGCGGCCGTGCTTTCCGGCGTCTTTAGCTGGCAGCAGGCGGCCACTAGCTTTCTATTGGTGACCTTGCTCGGTATTGCGGTAGGGCTCGGGGTGGCGCTGCTTTTCTACGCTTTGCACCGCTGGCTGCCTACTTCCCCGAGCGCCCATACCGTGTTGACGCTCATTACGCCCCACCTGCTTTACGTAGCGGCTGAAACGCTCCACGTTTCGGGCGTGATGGCCGTGGTTAGCGGGGGGCTGCTACTGTCCTACCACAGTTCCCACCTCTTTAGCCCCGGCAACCGTCGGCAAGGGTTGAGCACCTGGGCCTCGCTGGGCTTTATTTTGAACGGGGCCGTGTTCGTGCTTATCGGCTTGCAGCTCCCCGTCATTGTCAACGAGCTCGGCGCGTTTTCCAAGCTCGAGGCCATGGGCTACGGCGTGCTGGTTACGGCCGTACTCGTGCTGACCCGCATTGCCTTTTTGCTGCTGGCCTCGCCCTTCAGCCACTTTATGAGCCGTTTCATTGCGGTGAGCGATGCCAACCCCGGCTGGCGGGGTCCGCTGATCGTAGGCTACGCGGGCATGCGCGGGGTGGTGTCGCTGGCCGCGGCCCTGTCCATCCCCCTGCTTACCCCGGGTGGTCAGCCTTTTCCTCAGCGTAACTTAATTCTGTTTATCACTTTCGTGGTTATTTTGCTCACCCTCGTGGGGCAGGGCCTCACGTTGCCGCTGCTTATCCGCTGGATTGGGGTGGAGGACCGCGACGCGGCGCGGCCCGAACACGAGCAACAGATGGCTTTGCGTCAGCACCTGGCGCAAACTTCGCTAGGCTATTTGCAGCGGCATTACCGCCGCGAAAAGCAGCACAACAGCCTAGTGAACTCGCTGGGCAGGAAGCTGGAAAAAGAAGTACAACTCACCAGCCAGCGCCTGGCCTTACTCACCGATAACCGCGTGGAAGCGGAAGTAGCGCAATACCACCACATCTTTAGCGACTTGCTCCGGGCCCAACGGCTGGAATTGCACAAGCTGAGGCGCTTGGGGCACTACGACGCGGAAGTTATCCGATATCTGGAAGGCCAACTCGACTTGGAGGAAGAAAAGCTATTCCACCTAGCCTATTATGCCCCGTCCCACCAGCTAGCAGTTCCATCAAGGGCAAATGTCACCCCCAAAAACAGCCACTAACCCCTGGCGATCTGCCCTTGGAGCTTCCGCTGCTGTTAGCCGGGAACACAGCAAAAATCTTCCTTATTCGGGCAGGAAGCAGTAACTGCCAGTTCGGACTTGTGCTTCCGGCATGTAGCGGCACAGAAGAAATGGCGACTTCGCTGGCAAGTAGCAACTGCTTGGGTAAGCCTTGTCCCTCAACCAAGTTGTTCCGGCCTCTACGTTAGCGTTGCTGTACACTCGGTTTGCCTCTATCCCACCCCACCATGCGTACTGTTGCGGTATTGCTGTTCAACCAAGTCGATTTACTGGCCTTTTCCGGCCCGGCGGAAGTGTTTAGGCTAGCTGGGGTCAACACGGTAGGTTTGTTTTACGAGCCTCCCTTCCAAGTTTTCACCGTGGGCGCAATCAAGTCCGTCCGCACGGGCAAGGGCCTGCGCCTGCTGCCCGCTTATCACCTTAACAATCACCCGAGGGCCGATTTGCTCGTGATACCGGGAGGGGTGGGCATTCAGCGAATTATGCGCAACCAAGCGGTGCTGCACTGGCTGCACAGCCGCGCCCAGCAGGCGGAAATGGTATTATCGGTGTCCACTGGAGCTTTCATTCTCGGGCAGGCCGGGCTGCTAAACTACCACCGGGCCACCACGCACCAGTTCTTTGTGCAGGAACTGGCCCAATTAGTACCTACCGCCACTATCGAGTATCCCGCGCGCTTTGTGGAGCATGGCCGCATTGTGACGGCTGCGGGCGCCGCCGCGGGCATTGAGGCCTCACTGCACATCGTGGGCAAGTTGCTTGGTGAACCGGTCGCCGCCGCCACGGCCGCTTACCTGCAATACCGTTGAGGTACCCTTTGGCACATTTATTCTACGATTATCCCGCTTTATCGGCCAACTCCACGGTTCCATCGCTACATCGCTACGGGTCCCTGGCCGCCGTGTTTGTGCTGGCCGGCGGCGTGAAGCTCACCCAGCCGGCAACCCGGGTGCGCCCCCTGGCCCCGGTTTTTTCTCCCTGGCGTTTTTGCGGACGCTGGGCGCCTTAGAGCTGCTCGGGGCGGCGGGGGTAGTGCTGCCGACTATAAGCGGCTACTGGCCCCAAATGACGGCCCTGGCCGCCGGGGCGCTGGCCCTGGTGCTCGCCGCGGCCGCGCTCGTGCACAGCAAGCAACGCGAGTACAACTGCCTGCCCTTGCTGCTGGTACTGCTGGCCGCCGCGCTAATGGTAGTGTGGGGGCGCTGGTAGCCCAGTCGGGCTGCCGTGCTGGCAACAGCATTACGCTGCCAGTGCGAGGCGAGGCCAGTGCTAGTTACGTGGAAACCGCAAAGCCCACTTGGTTAGGTAGCGCCGCAGGCAAGAAACGGCGCTACCTGACCAAGTCGAAGAATCTTACTGGGCGATCTGGCTTCACCCTGTGCTCGCTAGCAAAGACTGCGCTTCGAGTTCAATACATGGGGTAAATGGCTTGACGCAACGCCCCCAACCCAATAGGATATTGTCGCATTATTCGCAGTTAAGTTTTGTGGCGACCAATCCCCAGCGACTTCCTATTTATTGAATAAGAAAGGCGTTCCTAATATCGACTGTACCAAGTTAGAAGCTTTACAAAATAGTTTAACAATAAGAGTATAAAAACGCACAAAAGCCATTATTCAAGAAATATACTTTTATGTGCTCTCGAGAATTGCTAGTGGGCCGGGGGTTGACAGTTTTTAAATACTCAGGTTTTTATACTAAAGCGGGATAAGATATACCCTTTAGCAGCGATGGGATCGACTTTAAATGAATGGCAAGTTTTTATCAGTGGCGGGGCCCTGCTCCGCGCTGGAAATTAAGAATGAGGGTTGGGCAACCAGGCCTTGGAAGCGGGGCCGTGTCCTGGCTGCCCTGGTCGGAGCGTACCACGAGTCGGGCCGCTGGCTTGCTTAATGCATGGGCACCCCGTTGTTCCATTCCCTGTAGTTGGTCAGGTAAGCGGCGAGCGGCGGCCGCTAGCGAGCCAGCAGGCGAGCGGTAGAGAGCAGCAGCAATCCGCCGCGGGCGAGCGGAACGTAGTACCTTCGGCTACTCTTACTTATCGGCTAACCTCCTTATCGGCTACCTATGCCTCCTCCTGCTGGCCTACCGACCGACCTCAGCGCTAGCCACGAACTGCTGCACGCGCTGCTCGCCGTTTCCTTAACGGGCATTATTCTGTTTCGGCCCGTGTATGCGGCGGGGGAAGGAAGTGAACTGGTAGACCTGGCCTACGTGCAGCTCAGCCCCGCCGCGCAGCGTATGCTTGGGCTGCCCGCCTATCCCAGCGAGACGTTTCGCACCCTGTACCCCAACGCGCTGAGCACGGGCATTTTTGCTTTCTACCGCGATACCTTCCTCTCGGGCCAGCCGGGCCAGTACGAGGTAAACTACTCCTACGACGGGCTGGATAATTTCTTTCTGCTCGCGGCGCAGCGCAGCGGTGAGTTGCTGCTGGTGAGTTTCTCGGACACGGCCGAGCAGCAATCCGTAGCGGCGGTGTCGCTGCGCCATAGCCAGGCCCGCGAGCAAGCGGCCCGTGCGGAAGCCGAAGCCGAGCGGCAGCGCCTCTACCAGGTGCTCATGCGCATGCCCGCCAACATCGCCTTGCTGCGCGGCCCCGACCACGTCTACGACTTAGTTAATCCCGCGTACGAACGCCTGTTTCCGGCCCGCATTCCGCTGGGGCGGCCTCTGCGCGAAGTTATTCCCGAGCTCGAAGGCCAGGGGTTCTACGAACTCTTCGACCGGGTGTATGAGACCGGGGAACCCTTCTACGAGGCGGAAACCGAAGCCTGGGCCGACTTTGCGGGCACGGGCGAACTGCAATGCCGCTATTATCACACCTCGTTCGAGCCCATCCGCAACGCGCAGGGCGAAGTAACGGAGGTACTCAACTTCGCCGTGGACGTGACAACCCAAGTGGAGGCCCGGCGGCAGGTCGAGCAGCTCCACCTGGTGGCGCAGGCCGCCCGGGCCGAAGCAGAGGCGCAGCGCAGCGAGCTGCAGCGCGTTTTCGCGCAGGCGCCCATTGCCCTGGCCCGCCTGCGTGGCCCGGACTTCGTGGTGGAATTTGCCAATACCCGCATGGCGCAGATCTGGGGTCGCCCCCTGGACCAGATTGTGGGCCGCCCGCACTTTGAAGCCCTGCCCGACTTAAGGGGCCAGGGTTTTGAAGCCGTCTTTGCTGGCGTGCTGCAAACCGGCGAGCCCTACTATTTCCGGGAACTGCTCGTCACCATCGCGCAGGCCCAGCAGTCCTACCAAGGCTACTTCAACATCACCTACCAGCCCGCCTACGACGGGGAGGGCCACATTACGGGCCTGATAGCTTCGGCCATAGAAGTGAGCGACCAGGTGCGGGCCCGGCAGCAGGTGCAAGAGCTCAACGAGGAACTGGCCGCCATCAACGAAGAGCTACGGGCCAGCAACGAGGAGTATTTGGCAACCAACGCGGCGCTCGGCGAGACGCAGCAGCAACTGCAGCAACTCAACCAAGAACTGGAAGGGCGCGTGGCCGAGCGCACACAGGCCGCCCTGGCTTTGCAAGCCGATATGCTGGCCGCCGCCCAGCGCCAGGTGGCCGAGCGCGAAGCGTTTTATGAAGTGTTCGAGCAAGCTCCTGCCCCGGTGGCGCTGCTGCGCAACCCGGCGCACCGCTTCGAATATGTCAACCCGGCCTACCAGCAGCTCTTCGCAGGTCGTTCTTTGATAGGCCAGGCGTACGGTACGGCCCTGCCCGAGGCGGCAACGCAGGGCTTTGTGAAGCTGCTGGACCAGGTGTACCAGACCGGCGAAACGTTTTTTGGCAACGAGTTGCCGTTCACGCCAACGCCGGCCGTAGGCCAGCCGCCGCGAACCAGCTATTTCAATTTCACTTTTCAAGCTTACCGCGAAGCCGGCCAGGTCGCGGGCATCTCCATTTTCGCCTTCGATGCCACCGAGCAGGTGCTGGCCCGGCAAGAGCGCGAAGCCCAGCGCGTCCGGCTGCAAGCCCTTTTCGAGCAGGCGCCGGTGGCCATCTTCGTGCTGCACGGCCCCACGTACATCCTGGACGTGGTTAACCCGCCCATGGCTACCATACTGGGCCGGACGCCCGAGGAGCTGCTGGGCCGGCCCTACTTTGAGGCCATGCCCGAGTTGGCTACCCAGGGCTACGCCGAGTTTATGGACCAGGTCTGGCACTCGCGCCAGTCCTTCACGGCCCGCGAGCAGCCGGCCAAGCTGCGGCACCACCAAGCCGACGAAATCGGCTATTTCACTTTCGTGTACCAGCCGCTGTTTGATGCCCAGGGGCAGCTAACGGACATCATGTGCGTGGCCCAGGAGGAAACCGAGCAGGTGCTGGCTCGCCAGCAGGTGCAGAGTCTGAACGAGGAACTGGCGGCCATCAACGAAGAATTGACGGCCACCAACGAGGAACTCAACGAAAGCAACTCCCAGCTGCTGCGCACCAACGTGGATTTGGACACGTTCGTCTACACCGCCTCGCACGACCTGAAAGCGCCCATCACCAACATCGAAAGCATTGCCCTGGCCCTGCGCGACACCCTGCCCGCCGAGGTGCAGCAAGACGAGTTAATCGCCCACCTACTGGGGCTGTTTGACACCACGGTGGTACGCTTCCGGTTCACCATTGGCCAGCTCACCGATATCTCGCGCCTGCAACTGGCGCACATCGGGCCGGCCGAGCCGGTCGCCCTCGCGGCGGTGGTCGAGGACGTGCGCCTCGACCTGGCCTCCCTGCTCACGGCGGCGGGCACGCAGCTCACGGTCGAGGTGGCGACCGACTTGCTGGTTTCTTTCTCCCCGGCTAACCTGCGCTCGGTGGTGTATAACCTGCTTAGCAACGCCATCAAGTACCGCGCGGTGGACCGCCCCTCGCGGGTGCGGGTGCAGGCCGTTGCTACGGAGGCGGCCGTCGTGCTCACCGTGCAGGACAATGGGCTCGGCATGAGCGCGGTGCAGCAGCGCCAGCTCTTCGGCCTGTTTCAGCGCCTGCACACCCACGTGGAGGGCACCGGCGTGGGCCTCTACATCACCAAGCGCTTGATTGAAAACGCGGGCGGCACCATTGCCGTGGAAAGCCAGCCGAACGTGGGCACCACCTTCACCGTTACCTTCCTTCTCTGAAGCACCCACCCCGCGCTATATACCACCAAGCCCCAGACTCAAGCAAAGGTCTTCCCCGTGTGCGAGGCGCAGGGCCAGGGGCCCTACAGCATGCACAGCTCGGTCAACGCCGCGCAGGATGTGCCGGTAACCTCGGCGCGCACGGCAACTAGCCCCCCAGAACAATGCCCGTACTTCCGGGCGCCGTTTGGCTTTTAACTTCATCAGGTGCTGCCGCCTAAAAAAGTACCGTTTCCCGGCACGCTCCGGCCGGCGCCCCCGCGCAGTCCGCTACCCGCTGGCTGTGTTTAGCAGCAGAACCAGCCTATGCCGAGCCGTGGCTTAGGCCGGAAAAAAGACAATGAACGTAGAGCCCCGGTCTAGTTCACTCTCGAGCCGGATCTTGCCGCCCGCATTATCGAGAATCTTCTTCACCAGATACAAGCCCATTCCGGTGCCCTCCACGTGGCTGTGCAGGCGTTTGAAGGGGCGGAAGAGTTGCTGCTGCTGCACCTCGCTCAAACCCAAACCGTTGTCTTGAATCCGCAGCACCACTTGGCCTAATTCGTAATAGCTGCGCACTTGCACCACGGGCGCGCGGTCGGGGTGCCGGTACTTGAGGGCATTGCTCACCAAATTCAGCACCACGGAGTGTGCGTATTTGGTTGCAAACGAGATTCTGGCGCTCCCCGCCAACTCCACCAGGAGCTGCCCGTCGGCTGCTAGCAACAGCGGGGCTACTTCCCGGCGCACTTCCTCGAGTACGGCGGCCAGTTCTACAACTTCGCGGGGTGCGTCCGCGGCCAGGCGGCTGGAGTTGAAGTCGGCCAGGCGGTCGAGCGTGTGCCGAAAGCGCGTCATCGATTCCTGCATCATGCGTAGAACAGGCTCTACCTGCTCTGCCCGCCGGGCCTCCGGCGGCAACTGCTCAACGAGCACTTCCACCAGGCCTTGCAGGTTGGAAATCGGTAAACGAAGGTCGTGGGAGGCCGCGTAGAAGAACGTATCAAGTTCCGAGTTGGCGTGCCCCAGCTGCGAGTTGGCTTCGAGCAGTTCTTCGTTGGTGACGCGCAACTCTTCGATCAGCACATCCAGGTCCTCGTTGGCGCGCTGCAGCTGCTGGGCCACATCCTGCACTTGGGCTTCGAGCTCGTGGCGCACGGAAATGTCTTCCAGCGTGGTGTAGCCGAGCTCGCCGCCCTCGTCGGGAAACAACACCGACGTGACCCGGCACCAGAGGGGCTGGCCGTCGGCGCGCAGCAAACAGGTATCGAGGGCAAACCAGGGCAGCCGGTGCGCCCAGAGCTGCTGTTGCAAACGGGTCCAGTCGGCCACGTAATCCGGATGCGCAAATTCCATGATGCGGTGGCCCAGCAATTCCAGGGGAGACGCCAAGCCGAGCATCCCCACTATGGTCGTGTTGGCCTGGCGAATAATCAAGTCGGCATCAATGATCTTGTGGCCCAAGGGCGAGTGCTCGAAGATCGTATGAAAGCGGACCTGGCTTTGCTGGTAGCGCTCGACGTGCACCAGCTGGCTTTCGTGGGCCTGCAAGCGCGCCACCTCGGCCCGCAAGGTGGTGTTTTCCGCTTCGAGAGTATGGCGTGTAGCCGGGGGCAGATCAGACATGATAAAGCAAGTAGGTAGAGAAGCGGGCAAGTACCTCTTTTCACCGGGAGCGCAGCGCCTTGCTTTTCCCGGCAGAACTGGTGGGCGGGACCGGCTTCGGGGTTCAAAGCGGCGGGCTACTTCGGCTTAGGGCAGCTTTTTGCGCTCGAATTGCAAGTCGCCGCTCAACGCCTCCTGCTTTAAGATGGACTCGTGCACCACGCGGGCCTGGCGGCCGGTTTCGTCGGCCTTTTTGAAAAAGAGCTGGGCCACGGTATCCTGCCCGTTTTCCCCGAAATGCAGGCCCAGGTTGTGGAGCAGCATCTTGGTTTCCTCCAGCCCGCGCATGGACTGGTAGAGCATACTTTCCACCGACTCGGTGACTTCGCTGAGCAAGGCGCTGACGGTGTAGGCGTGGCCCGTGTGGCAGCGGTAGCGAATCAGGTTGCCATCCACCAGCTGGGTGAGCGCGCCGTGGCAATCCGGGCAGGTGAAGGGCGTAAGCTTGCCTTTCTCGATGATGCCCAGCTCGAAGCCGCCGCCCTGCTTGGCAATGGTGAATTCGATTTTCAGCAAGTCCAGCTCGGCGGCCGACAGCCGGGTTTTGGCGGGCGCCCGCTCCTGGGTCAGGCGCACCAGCAGGGTGCCGAGTTGGGCCAGCGGCACGATGTAGTCGGCCGCCACGAATTCGAGGGCGTTGGCGGGCATGGAGGGCTGCTCGGCATCGAGGGGCTCCTGCACGATGGTGCACCCGCCCATGCGCTGCACCGACCAGAGGCCGGACGTGCCGTCATCGAGGTAGCCGGTGAGCACTATCCCGATAACCCGCGGCCCGTGCGTGTAGGCCGCCGACCGAAACAGCGCGTCGATGGAGGGCCGGAACCGGTTTTCTTTCGGGCCCCGCGTGACCAGCACCCGGTCGGCTTCGAGCAGCAAGTGGTGGTCGGGGCGGGCCACGTAGATGACGCCCGCTTCGATTACTTCCCCGTCCTGCGGGTGCCGCACGGGCAGCGCCGACGCCGAGCCCAGCAACTGCGGCAGGATGCTGGGCGAATCGGCCGGTACGTGCTGCACAATAAAGATGGGGGCCGGGAAGGTGGGCGGCAGCGTTTTCACCAGGGCTACTAGCGCCGTGACGCCGCCGGCGGACGCCCCGATGACGATAATATCCCGGTAATGCTTGCCGCTTTTGGCGGACGGGGACGTAGGCATGGCGTTTCGGGGAACAGAGGGAGGGCTAGCGCACAGGCGGGGAAGTCAAGGGAGTTGTTACCTACGGTTGCTTGCTCCAGTGCTCCCCCGAAACCAGAACTGCGGGTTTCCTGCAAAGGAACCGTTTCCAACACCTTACGCGCCCCGCAGATTTACGGGTTTTACGGGGGTCGATACCCAATTGCATGTCCGTGTTTATACGGTGTCCAGATTTAACTTCAAGCCACTGCCCTAAGCCGCGAGGCTTTAACTAGCTCCATTCCGAAAGCCTAGCGAGGGCGCGAACCGAACTCTTACTGGAGCCACCCCTGCTCCATGGCGTACTTGACCAGGGCCGGCGTATTGCTGACCCCGGTTTTTTCCAGCAGGTTCTGCCGGTGCGACTCGACCGTGCGCCGGCTGGTAAAGAGCTTGTCGGCAATCTGCTGGTTGGTGAGCCCGGCGGCCACCAGTTGGAGTATTTCGCGCTCCCGGTGCGTGAGGAGCGCCCCGGCGCCCGCGGCTGCCTTGGGTTGGCTGGGCTCGAGCAGCAGGAGTTTATCCAGCAGGCCCAACCCGATTTCCGAGCACAAAAACCGCTGGCCCGCGGCCACGCTCTGCAAGGCCGCGACTACTTCGTGCTTCGCCGCGTTTTTGAGCACGTACCCGTGGGCCCCGGCCGCCAGGATTTCCCCGATGGTCCGCTCGTGGGTCATCATCGAGAGCAGCAGGATGCGCAGGTGCGGGTGCTCTTCCCGCAGGCGGTGGGTGGTGGCCAGCCCGTCGAGTACCGGCATGTTCAAGTCCAGCAGCACCACGTCGGCGGCCACGTTCGGCAGCTGATCGAGCAAGTCCTGCCCGTTGGCCGCTTCCCCCACCACTTCAAAGAGGGGATTGTCGGTGAGCAGCGTGCGGAGGCCGTCGCGGATCAGGACGTGGTCGTCGACGATAAAAACGCGAATCATAACTAGGAAAATAAGGGCAGGGGAATGCGCAGGCGGACGTGCGTGCCGAATTCGGGGGAGGAGTCGATGGCCACGGTGCCGCCGAGCAGCGCCACGGCGTCGCGCACGGTGCGCAGGCCCAGGCCTTCGGCGGCGGTCTGCGTATCGAACCCATGGCCATTGTCTTCGGCCCGCAAGCTAACCCAGTTCGGCAAGGTTTCCAGCTCCAGCGTCGCCTGCGTGGCGCCGGCGTGCCGCACGATGTTGTGGGCCAGCTCCTGGGCCAGGCGGAAGAGGGTCACTTGGATGGGCGGCGGCAGCTCCCGTTCCTCGCCCCAAACCTGGCAGTCCACGCGCAACTGCGGCGTCGATAAATCCCGGCAGACATCGCGCACGGCGGCCGCCAAGCCAAACTCGGTGAGGGAGGTCGGCACCAGCTCGTGGGCCAGCGTGCGGGTTTGGTGCATGGCGTCGGCCAGCAGGCGGGCGGTTTGCTGGTGCAGGCCGGCCAGGGCGGGCAAGGCCTGCAACGCGGGCGTGTCCAGCTGGTCGAGGTGCAGCTTGGTGGCGTACAGCACTTGGCCTAAGCCGTTGTGCAGCACTTCCGCCAGGCGCTGCCGCTCGTTTTCTTGCGCTTGCAGAATGGCTAGTAGCAATTCCTTGTGCCGGTCCAGCTTCAGGGCTAGGTTCTCGGCTTCCAGCCGCTCGACGTCACTCACGTCCAGGCATACGCCGAGCACCCGCTCCGGCGTGCCGGGCGCGGCGGGAAGCAGCACGGCTTTAAAGTCCACGGTCCTCACTGCGTCGCCCACGCGCAGCCGCAGTCGGGCGGCAAAGCTGCTCGTGCCGGCAGTTATGATGCGCAGTAGCCGCGCCGCGGTGCCCCGGTCGTCGTCGAGCACGACATCGAGAAAGTGCTGGAGACTAACGGCGCTGCCTACCGGGCGGCCCAAGAGGCGGTACAAGCCGTCGGACCAGGTTAGCACTTGAGTGCCCAAGTCGTAGTCCCAACTACCCATGCCGGCCACCGCCTCGGACTCCTGCAGCAGCGTCAAACTCTTTATTTGCGCCTGCTCGAGCAGCTTGCGCGCCGTAACGTCTTCGGCGCTGTACAGCAATCCGTCGTTTAGCTTCACTCCCACCAGCCGAAACCAGTGGTTGTACCCTTCGTGGTTGTAATACACCTCGAAGTCAGCTCGCCGGCCGGTTTCCACGACGGCCTTGAACTGCTCGAAAATCTCCGTGCTTAGCGCGCCCGGGTGCAATTCGTTGTGGCGCTGGCCAATCAGGGATTGACCGGGGTGATACGCTTGCGTAACGGGGTTGACCAGCACGTACTCGAAATCCAGGATGCGGCCCCCGGCGTCGCGTACGGCTTGCAGCAGCATGACGGCATTGGTGCTGGAATCAAACACCGATTGCAGCCGGTCCTGGCTGTCGCCCAGGGCCCGGGTGCGCTCCGCGACTTGCTGCTCCAACCCGGCATTGAACGCGAGCAGCACTTGTTCGGCCTGCTTGCGGACGCTCACGTCGCTGGCGGCGCCCAACCAGCTCGTGAGCCTGCCCTGCGCGTCGAGCACCGGAATGGCCCGCGAGTGCGTCCAGCCCTCGGTGCCGTCGACCCGCCGCACGCGGTGCTCGAGTTCAAAGGGAAGTTTGCGGCCAATGGCCTCGGCGATGGCGGCCTGCACCCGGGGCCGGTCCGTTGCCGGGATGTACTCTTCGGTCCAAGTGGGGGTCGGGCGCAAGGCATCAGCCAGAAAATCCTTGCCAATCAGCAGTTCCATGCGCGTCCAGTCGGCGCTCACCCGGTACACGGTATCCGACGTAGCCGTGACCAGCAAGCGGAACTGCTCCTCGCTTTGGCGCAGGGCTTCGGCAGCTTCGTGGTGGGCCGTAACGTCGAGGAGTACACTGCTGACGCGCACCGGCTTTTTCCGCTCCCATTCCACCACCCGGCCGACTTCGGACAGCCAGCGGACCGCCCCGTCATCGGGGCGGACGATGCGGTAGTCGGCTTGGAATTCCCCGTGCGCCTCCACCTGCTGGCGAATACCCGCCCACGTCGCGTCGCGGTCCTCGGGGTGCGTTAGGGCTATGGCCTGCGCCACGGGTAGCACGCCCTGCGCGGGGTCGAGGCCCAGCATCAGAAACCGCTCGTCGTTGCCCCACATCACGTCCTGGCGGTAGTCCCAGGTACAAATGCCCAGGTGGGCCAGCCCGATGGCCTGCCGCAGGCGGTCGTCGGATTCGCGCAGGGCTTGCTCGGTTTGCTTGCGGGCCGTGATGTCGCTGAAAAGCACGGCCACGTGCTGGGCGGGCGGGAACCCCACGGCAAAGGCATTCACGTCAAACCAGCGGTGCACCGATTCGGCGTAGCCTTCAAAGCGCGTGGGCTCCCCGGTGCGGGCCACCCGGCCGTACAGGTCAGCGGCGAAGGGCGCGCTGGCGGGCACCAACTCGTTCATGGTTTGCCCCGGGGCCACGCGCAGGCCGGTATGCTTTTCAAACGCCGGGTTGACGTCCAGGAAGCGGTAGTCGACGGGACGTTGCGCTTCGTCGAAGAGAACTTCCAGCACGCAGAAGCCTTCGTCCATCGAGTTGTAGAGCGCGGCGTAGCTTTCGGTGGCGCGCTGGGTTAACTCGTCTTTCACTCGCAGCAGTTCCTCGGCGGCCTGCTGGCGCTCGGTGATATCCTGGATCAGGCCGAGGAGCTTGACGGGCTGGCCCGCGGCGTCGCACTCCACCCGGCCGTGGGCTTCGAGTAGGCGCAGGTGGCCGTCGGAGTGGTAGATGCGGCGCCGGTAGGAGTAGGGCTGGCGGCCCGCAATGGCTTGGGTCAGTACCTGCGCTATCAGCGGGATGTCGTCGGGGTGGGAACGGGAATCAATGAACGATGAGCTGGGCGTAAAGGCGCCGGGCTGTTCGCCAAACAAGCGGAACAGGCCATCGGAAAAATGCAGGTAGCCCGTGGCTAGTTCCAGCTCGTAGCTGCCGGTGTGGGCCACGGCTTCGGTGCGCCGGAGCAAGGTATCGCTGGCAGTTTGTTGGGCCTGGTGCTGCCGTTCCCCCTCCTTCTGCGCGGTGATGTCCTGCCAGTATACCACCCAAGCGTCGGCTTGCCGGGCCGTGGCCATGGTAATCCACTGCTGGTGGTGAGGCAAAAAAAACTCGCTCAGGGACTGCGGGCTGCTCGTTACCGTTACCTGTTGCAAGGCCTGCTGGAGCGCAGCCGGTAGCGTCCCACCCGGCAGTTGCCCCACGGGCTTGCCCAGCAGGTCCAGTGGCGGAACGCCCCACCAATGGGCGGCCAGCTGATTGAGGCGCAGCACCGTCCCGTGCGCGTCCAGCACCACCACGCCCCAGGGCAGGGTCTCGAGCAAAGATTCCGCGTCTGGCCCCCCTCCCGCGGCATCGCCCACGGGGGCTGGGGTAGCGGGCCGCCCCGGCGGAGCATCGTTACGGGAGGTGGGTTTGCGCATGCACGAGAGGTGCCAACAGGAAGCGGTTAGTGGCCTGTTACCAAGGTTTACGCAAGCGTGTACGTTTTAGACTAAGCGAGAAAGTGTACGCCAGAGCAAAGCACTACCGGGCCTTAGACTGGTTGCGGGCAGCAGCGCTTGCGGGCAGGTCGCTTATTAGCCAAGCCCTTGCTTGCTACCGCCGTCAATTCAAGGAGCGGCGCTCGTGGCCCGCGGCCAAAATAACGGAAGCCACGGCCAGCAGGTGCTGGCGGGCTTCGGCGGCCACCATGGGCGCTTGCTCGAACGAGCACGTCAGATCCACTGGTAACTCCCGCCCAGTCCTACATCCGGGCCCATCTACCCCGTCGAAGACGATGAGGCGGGGGGAGTGCTCTTCCGGAGCGGGCTTGATCGATAACAGAACCAGCCGGCGCGAACCGAGGTCGGGCACGGCCAGATCTACCCGGCCTAGCAGGGGCAGGCTCAGCAGGGCCTGGTGCCAGGCCAGTACGACGTGCACGACGACCAGGGGCTGTTCGTCGTAGCTGCACAGCTTCAGCAGCAAGTATGCGGGGACCGAAGTGAAACTATTCATGCCCAACAGGGAAATAAAACTTCTATTAAAATTGCGATTTGCTGGTTCCGCACTGATCTGGCCAAAGGAGCGGCAAAACGCGAAACGCTTAACCCATTGTTACTCCCGGCCAGGCTCCGTGGCCCCGGGAGCGGTGGCCCCGGGCCGCAAAGCCACGGCAACAAGGTCGTTTTCAGTTAAGGGCCCACAAACAACGGGGCGATAAAGAGGCGGCGCAGCTAGCCGACTCGGCCGGCTTCGAAAGCCGCGTCGAGGGCTTGGCGCATAGCTGCCCAGCTTAGCTCGCCCGCCACGTAGCGGGCGTAGAGCTGCTGCGCGGAAGGGGAATTTCTAGCTTTCAAGCGGGGCAGGAAGGCTTGCATCTGGGCTAGCACCCACTTACGTTGAGCGGGTGTTTGGGCATGGGAGCCAAAGCGGGCATCGTATACCATCCAAAGAACCGGTAAGGAGCGCAGAGATACGCTATGCCAAAGGTGCAGGTAGAAAAACCGCAACCCACTTCGGATTATACGAAAACTCGACTTCGGATTATACGCAATTTCGTACAACAAGAACGTAGAATAGTTGTGTCGTTCCCCGTGAGGCAGTAACCCCTACGACAAGCAAGTCTTGCAACGCGCCGGGCAGCTAGGCCCCCTCAAGGGATTGCAAATTCCCCTTCCAGGCTAGAAGATAGCAGGGGAGTAAACAACGGAAAGAAAGCTCCACCTAGTAGCGGGCCACCCGGCCGCCTGGTTGGCCAGACCGGTATCGGCATCCGCACAGAGGCGGGGGCAGCGCCGCCCGCGTACCGACTTGAAATTTGCCGGAAAATTTTCCGTAAGGTCTCTACCCTCCTCCTTACTTTTGGTGAAACTGTCTTTCACTTTTTCAGGATGAAAAATTCTTTTACTAAGTTCCTAGCGGCGGCGGCGGCGCTACTCGGCGCGGCTACAACTCAGGCCCAGCAGAACCTGCCGATCGTGCTGCCGCCCGCCACCCTGCCGCCCTACGATGCCCGCGTGCTGTTTCAGCCCGACTACCTGAACCAGCCCGCCCCCAGCACCCGCACCGGCGGCGGCAAGCCCGGCGCCACCTACTGGCAAAACGCGGCCGACTACCAGATAACCGCTAGCCTCGACGAAAAAACTGCCCGCGTAACGGCCACCGTGGCCAGCACCTTCACCAAGAACAGCCCCGACGAGCTGCCCTTCGTGTGGCTGCAAGTCGACCAGAACCTGTTCCGCAGTGACTCGCGCGGGGCGGCGGCCACGCCCCCGGCGGGCGGGCGCTTCGGCAATGCGGCGCGGGGCTTCCGGGGCGGCGACTCGCTGCAAACCGTAACCATCGAGCTGCACGGCAAGAAGCTGAAAGCCAACTACCGCGTGACCGATACGCGGATGCAAATCATCTTGCCCGAGGCGCTGAAGCCCAAGGGCGAGAAGCTTAAAATCAACATCGCCTACGCCTTCAACATCCCCGAGTACGGCGCCGACCGTCTGGGTCGCCTCAAAACGCCGAATGGCGAAATCTTCGAGGTGGCGCAGTGGTACCCGCGCATGGCCGTGTACGACGACATTTCGGGCTGGAACACGTTGCCTTATATGTCGGCCGAGTTTTACCTCGACTACGGCAACTTCGACTACACCGTGAACGTGCCCGCCAACTACCTGGTGGGCGGCTCGGGCGAGCTCGTGAATGGCACCGAAGTGCTGACCACCACGCAGGTAAAGCGCCTGGCCCAGGCCGCCGGCTCCGACAAAACGGTGGTCGTGCGCGGCGCCGCCGAGGTGACCCAGGCCAGCTCGCGCCCGGCCGGCCGCAACGGCCGCCTGACCTGGCATTTCAAGTGCCAGCGGGCCCGCGACGTGGCCTGGGCCGCCTCGGCCGCCTTCGTCTGGGACGCCGCTAAAATGAACCTGCCCAGCGGCCGCAAGGCGCTGGCCATGTCGCTGTATCCGGCCGAGGTAGCGCAGGACTCGGCCTGGGGCCGCAGCACCGAATACGTGAAGAAGAGCATCGAATACAATTCCAAGCAGTGGTTTGAATACACCTACCCGGTGGCTACCAACGTGGCCGGCGTGGTGGGCGGCATGGAGTATCCGGGCATCGTGTTTTGCGGCGTGAAGGCCAAAAAAGGCAGTTTGTGGGGCGTAACCGACCACGAGTTTGGCCACAACTGGTTTCCGATGATCGTGGGCTCCAACGAGCGCAAATACCCGTGGATGGACGAGGGGTTCAACACCTTTCTCAATATTCTGAGCAGCCAGAGCTTCAACAACGGCGAGTACAAAGAGCAGGGCGACGTGACGGCCCCCCGGGGTCTGGCCGCCAGCATTACGCTCTCGATGCAGCTAGCCAACATGGACGTGCCCTACACCGTGCCCGACGTGACGCAGTCGCGCAACCTGGGCTACGCGGCGTACTCCAAGACCGGCTACGGCCTGTACCTGCTGCGCCAGGAAATCCTCGGCCCCGAGCGCTTCGACTACGCCTTCCGCACCTACATCAAGCGCTGGGCCTTCAAGCACCCGCAGCCGCGCGACTTTTTCCGCACCATGAACGAGGTGGCCGGCGAAGATTTGAGCTGGTTTTACCAAGAGTGGTTTTTCGAAAACTGGCTGCTCGACCAAGCCGTGACTTCGGTAGCCTACGTGAATCAGGACCCCACCAAGGGCGCACTCGTCACCATTGAAAACAAGAGCCAGGCCGCCATGCCCGTCACGGCCGAAATCACGGAAACCAACGGCCAGAAAACCACCGTGCGCCTGCCCGTCGAAATTTGGCAGCGCGGCGGCACCTGGACCTTCCGCACCAACACCACCTCGCCGCTCACGTTGGTGGTGCTGAACCCGAGCAACATCCTGCCCGACGTAAACAAGGGCAACAACACCTGGCGGGCGCCCAAGCTGGCCGAGTAGGCTCCGGCCCGTAGCGAGCCTGCAACAAAAGCAAAGTTCCTACTTTCTGCTTACGGGGTCCCATCCCGAAGCGCAGCGGCAAAACACTCTGGGCAAACTGATTAGCGTACTGGCTGCTTTAAAAAAGGGCCAGTACCTGCAAGCTGAGTAGCTTGCCTGCGCTTCAGCATTCTATCGCAATACGTGCTCTAAACAGAGAAAGCGACCTCGAGTCAAGGCGGCAAGGGAACACGCCCTTGCTGCGCGAGCTGAATCCGGTATTCAGCTGGCCCCCGGCCGAAGAACGAGTAGTCTTAGCCGGACCGGGGGCAGTTGCTGCTGTTTTCCGCTTCGTGCTTGCGCGCAGAGCTAGGCGCTAACCCGACTCCGTCAGCACCGGCTCTAACGTGCTCAAGCACGCGAAGAAAGGCACAAACCTGCTGCTTCCCGCTGTGGGCCAGTTCGGACTGCTAGGATGGACGCAGGTGCGCGCGGGCTGTGCGGCCCCCAGCCACTTGAAACCCCACCGGCAAACAAGGTTCCGGTTGGGTCTGATTGCAATCGGTACTGCTAGACCACCGCCGTTACGGCCGTAAAAAACGGGGAGCAGAAGCTTGTCGCTCCTGCTCCCCGGGCTGCTGATGGCTCTTTTACCTTTAGAAGGCCGCCAGTCCCATTACGTAGTCCTTGCTGCCATCCGTCACCCAGGCATCCAGCTGGGCGGGGTCTTTCATTTGCTGACCCCGGGGGCGCGGCACTACCAGGTAGCCGCAGGGCACCTCGGGCAAAGCCGACATGTCGCTCCAGAGCTTTTCGATTTGGGTTACGGGGTAGATGTCTTCCTGGCCGTGGCCCCACCGGTACTTCACTTCCTTGATGGTAACGTAGGTGGGGATGCGCTGGGCCACGCTGCGCACGGCGCGGGCCAGGCGGGTGTCGTCGGCGGTTTGCAGCTCGGCGCGGGTCAGGCCGAAGAGGGCCAGCAGCGGGTCGATTTGCACCCAGGTGGTCATGGTGTTGTAGTAGCTCAGGTTAAGCTCGTCTTGTTCGCGGGGCTGGGCCAGGCCTTCGAGCAGGCGCAGCTGGCCGTTCACCCGGGCCAGGCCGCCGCCGCGGTCCTCGATGCGGCGGGCCACTACCTCGAAGGTCAGCACGTTGGCCGAGGCCAAATGGTAGCCCAGCGCGGCCGCGTCGAGGTCGACGCCGAGGGTGTCGATGTTGTGCAGCAGCAGGGTTTCCACCTGGGGCTGCTCGCGCAGCAGGCGGGCCAGGATGCCGTTGCGCAGCAGGTTCGACACCTCGTACCAGTGGCCGAGCGGCGAGAAGCGCTGGGCCGCGATGTTATCCACGTAGTCGGTGCCTTCGCCTTTGCCGGTGGCCCACCCTATCATGGTATTGCGCACGGCGTCGCGCACTTTCTGCTTGTTTTCGTCGAGCGTCTCCTGGGGCATTTCCTCCCACAGAAAGCGCAGGTCGCGGGCCATGGGCACGAAGCGCTGGCCGATGGAGCGGCCCTCCGACAGGTACACCGGCCCAGCGTAGCCGAGGTTGCCGGTTTGGGCTAGGTGCGCCTGGATGGGGGCGTGCGTGAGGTAGCTCGTGGCCACCAGGTGCGGAATCACGGCCTGGTAGCGCGCGGCCGAGCGGCGGGTTTTGGCCAGGTGAATCTCAAGAAAGCTCCGCATCCGGCCGTCCATCTCCACAAACGGGTTCAGGGCCTTGATGACGCCCGCGCCCTTGGTCCAGCGGCTGCCCACGCCGGCCGCCAAACTCAACACGCCCACCTTACCCGCCCGGATGGCTGCCTCCCCGCCGGGCGCGTATTCCTGCAACTCGGCCAGGTCCGCCGCGTCGCCGGGCAGCACGTCGGCAATGGTGGTTTCGAGCGGCAACTGGTTGCGGGAGAGGCCGATGCGGCCCTTCTGCAAGTCCGTCCGGATGTCTTCGTGCTGAATGTAGTCGAAGCCGTTTTCCTGCTTGATGCGCTCGGCTTTTTCGTTTTCAACGCCGCGGTTGCCCTGCGCGCCGGGGTCCGACACTTGGAACAGGTTGCTGACGATGGTGCGCAGTAGCGGGTACGCCAGGTTGTTTTGCTCGCAGTGGGTGGTGAAGAAATCCACCTCCGCCCGGCGCAGATACGAGATGGTAGCCGGGTCTTGCTTGACGAGTTGCGAGACGTGAATGGCGTAGTATTGCTCGGGCATGAGCGCTTGAGCGCCCTCGTGCAGCGTGGCCCAGCTGCCCTGGTAGTTGATGTCCCAGTTGTAGACCACCGGCTCCATGGCGAAGGGCAGCGCCGCCGACAGCTCCTGCTTGGTCGAGCGCAGCAATTCCAGCACCCGCACCTTGTAGTCCTCGTAGCGGTCGGGGTTTACAAACATGCCCATGCCGCCGCCCGACATGCCGCCCAGCATCAGAAAGCCGTAGTAATCAACCCCGAACTGCTGCTTGGCGCGGGCAATAATCTCCTCCGTGAAGTGGGTCGAGGCCCAGGGAATAATCGTTTTAATCGGGTACTCCCAGTTGCGGGCGGTGTTGGCGGCCAGCTTGCGCACGTCGCCTTCTTTGAGCGCGCCCAGGATGTTGTCGAACACCTGGTTGGTGAACTGCCGGGCAACCCATTCCTTCTCGCCCCGCAGCAGGTATTTCTCGCTCACCATCTCCAGAATCGGGCCCACGTTGGAGGCCATGCCGCCGTGAAACAGCACGAGTGAGTTGCGGATGCGCTCGCCCATTTCGGGGTGAATGTCGTCCCCGGCCAGCACGCGGTGGCGGGGCAGCAGCGTGCCCCGGCTGATGCCGAACTCGGGGTCGTCGGCCTGGGCAAAGGTGCCCTGAATGGCCTTGATGCCCGGCCACACGCCGCCCGAATCCTGCCAGCCGCCGCCCGAGCCGCCAATCCACTCGCCCAGAATGGCCCGCGAGGCCACTAGGCGGCGCTCGTCTTCGGTGAGGCCGTTGGTGAGGCTTTTGGTTTGGCCGGTCGCGCGCATCAGTAAACTGATAATGCAGCCCAGCAGGTTGGTGGACACGGCAAAGCGGGAGCCTTTGGGAATGTCGTTGACCTTGGTAACGAGCTCGAGGCCCATGCCCGGGGCCACGATGCGGGCCAGCAGCTGCGGCAAGGAGTGGCCGGTGCCCTCGAAGGAGGGCGGAATCAGGCCCGAGGCAATGACGCCCGCTTTCACCAAACTCAGGTAGTCGTTGCCGAAGTTAAACAAGTCGGCCAGGTCGGTCACGTCCTTGGTGGTGTTCAAGTCGATGCTGGTCAGGCGCAGCACCGGCTCGGGGATGACGCGCACGTAGGCGTGCAGCGGCGGCCGGATGTCCTTGTCGCGCCCAAACATGCCCAGGTTTATCGACAAATTAACCACCCGCGCGCCCTCGGGGTAGTCCATGCCCAGAAAGAAAATATCCGACCAGCCGCTGTGCGTCAAATCCATGCGCACGGCCGTGTGCTCGTGCAGCACCGGGTAGAAGAGCACGCCTTCCTGCTTCTGCAACAAGGCTTTGTGGATGTGAATGGGGTGCTCGTCCTGGTGCCCCACCCGGAACATCCACTGGTTGCCCTTGGTCGAGCGCACGCTCTTGCGCACCTGGTTGGCCAGCGTTTGGAAGGACAGCTGGTGGTAGCTGTCGGCCAGCGCGCTGAAGAGCATGGCGTTGGGTCCGTGCGCGTCCAGCTCGGCCAGGAAGGTGCTGATGGCCTGCTCGAAGCGCCGCGCCAGCAAGTCCTCGAAGCCGGCGTAGGGAATCTTGCCCACCACCGGCGTGGCGGGCGCTTCCTGCAGGAAAAACCGGAACCCCGCGTACAAAAACAGGATGGCCCGCACCTTGTCGTAGAGGCTCGGCGTAGCCTTGCGGAAGTTGTCGAGCTCGCGCAGGCTTTGCAGCAAGGCTTTCGCGGGCAGGGCTTTGGCCAGCTCGTAAAACGACCGGTCCCGCTTGGCGGGGTCGGTCGAGGTTATCGTCTCGATAAGAATATTCATGGGAAATGCAGCAATGCCTCCGTGCTTAGCGGCCATTGGCTTCGGCCAAGAGTTCGACCATGGTGCTGAGCGTTTCCCCGCGAGCCTCGCCGGCCAAACCCAGGGCGAGTTGGGCCCGCAGCAGGCCGTGGCGGCGGCTTAAGTCGTAGCGCGTGCCTTGAATTTCGAGGGCCAGGTATTTTTCGGTTTCCGCCAGTTCCTGCAGGGCCGGCGTAAGCAGCAGGTTGCCGCTACTGCTCGCCTGGTGGCGCGCCAGAATGTCGAAAACGTTGGGCGTGAGCACGTGCATGCCGAAAAAGCACAGGTAGTAACCCGCCCGCAGGCCCGGCGTGGGCAGCTCGAGCTCGGCGGTGCTCAGCGAGGGCTTTTCGATGATTTTCTCGATTTCATAGGTGCCCGCCCGCCCGCCCACGAGCCGGCCGGTAAGGGTGCCGTAGCGCCCAATCTGGTGCTCGATCGTGGGGTTGACGGCCGACACGGCGCAGTCTTCCTGGGCGGCCAGGGCCAGCAGCTGCGCCGCGCAGCGCTGCCCCGGCCGGGCCGATACGTAGAGGTAGTCGCCGAGCAGCAGCAAAAACGGCTCATTCTGCACAAAATCGCGGGCGCAAGCCACGGCGTGGCCGTAGCCCAACGGCTCGACCTGCTCGGCAAAGTGCAGCCGGCTCACCAGAAAGTCGATTTTATCGGCCTGCTGGGTGGCCCAGTCGCTGCCTTGGTACGAGCGCACCAGGTTGTCGCGCAGGGAGGCAAAGGCGCTGAGGTAACGCTCGCCGTCGCCGGGGGCGCAAACCACGCACAGCTCCTCGATGCCGCTGTTGAAAGCTTCTTCGGCAATGATTTGAATAACGGGCTTGTGCAGGCCATCGAGGTCGATAACGGGCAGCATCGCCTTCTGAATGGTATCGGCCACGGGGTAGAGCCGCTCGCCGCGGGCGGCCGCCGTAATGACGGCTTTTTTTACTTTCATAGTGGGGCTTCGATGGGAAACGGCTGGCAAGATACACCAGCCGGCAGGCAGCGCAATACAGCAAGCCCCTCAGAGAGAGGATAGAGAAGCGAGAAGCCTGACTTTATCGGCGCCAGGACTGCCCCATCCAGCTGATTGGAAAGATACTGAGTGGTTGTTGGTTAAGCACTGGGGGCGCACCATCGGCTCCGGTCAACTTCCGTAACCTAGCGCGAGCTACGCAATGCCGTTTTTCAGGGCCGGGCCGGCAGCGCCTACTACCTGCTGCCCCACAATTTACCCCTTCGCGCACGGTCTACAAACAAGTCGCGGCCCGCCGAAAGTGCGTGAAGCCACTTGCGCAATGGGCTGCTGCGAGCGCACGAGGGCCGCTTGGCGAAGGGTGCAGGCGGCCACCGCCAAACCTGAGAGCCCCTTTCACCTCCTCGCCTACCGGGAACGGCCGAAAAACAACCGGCGGGATAAGTGAACCGGCCTTGCGCCGCTTACCTATCCCGCCGGTTGTCACGCCCCGTTTCAGACCTGAAAGGAAGCAGGGTTCCCTGAGCGCCCTCCCGTAGCATAGCCACCGCCCGGCTGCTGTCGGCGGCCCTGACTACGCCCGCCCGGCGCGCAGCCGCGCAGGAGCGCTGGCACTACAGGGCCGCTATATTTTTCCGGTGGGTGCTGGGGTTTGCTTTAGTACTCCGGGGTGCCACCCGGGCGTTAACCGTTTACCCGGTGATGCGCAAGGAACTGATCAAGGCCTCGTCCAGCTCCAGGTGGTACTGCAGCACGGCCGGGCTACCGGGAAATGTGCCCGTTACTTCCGCGGTCAAAATGGCCGAGGCGCCCGCTTGCTGGTAGGCAACGGGGTTGGTGTGCATGTGATACTTGTCCGTTGCCTGCTGAATCCAATCCCGGATTGCGGCCCGCCCCGCATAGGTATGTCCCTCGTCGGAAACGGTAGCGTCGGCCGTGAAGTAGTGGGCAAAGCCCGTGCTGTCTCCTTCGTTTTGGGCCTGCACAAACCCTTCGATAGTGGCTGGTAGTTGCATTTTTGAGCGTGTTCGGCTTGCTTGACTGTGGTTGTTTTTAGAAACGAAGGCTCGGCCTGTTTTAAATCGTGCGAATGGTCCCGCCGTCGATTACGTATTCCGTCCCGGTCAAGTAACCGGCGCGCGGGGAAACCAGAAACCCAACTAGTTCCGCTACTTCTTCTGGTTCGGCCGGTCGTCCGAAGGGGATGCCCCCCAAACCATCCATCACACTTTGTCGCGCTTCCTCAATCGAAATGTTCCGGGCCTTGCTGATTATTTCCAGGAAGGCTTGGCCATTTTCCGTTTTAATCCAGCCGGGCGAAACCGTGAGTACCCGCACGCCCTTCGGGGCAACTTCGTTGGACAGGCTTTTGCTGTAATTGACCAGCCCGGCTTTGGCGGCCGCGTAGGGCAGGGTTGCGTCGTAGAGCGGCAGCCTGGCCTGAATGGACGCAATGTGGATAATCACGCCGCTGCCCCGTTCGACCATCCCGGGCAAGAAACCCCGATCCAGCCGCACGGGGGCTAACAGATTCGTTTGAATGGTGGTTTCCCAGTCGTGGTCGGACAGCGCGGCAAAGCCGCCGCCGGGCGTTTCCGACCCGCCCAAGTTATTGACCAGAATATCCAACTGGCCAAACTCGTGGAGCACCTGGTTGACTACCTGCTGGGTGCCTTCCGGTTTGCTCAGATCAGCCGCAATGAAATAAAGCCGGTCCTGCTGCTTTTCCGGCTTGTTTCTGGCGGTTGTAATCACGGTTGCCCCTGCTTGCAACAAGCGAGTGGCAATGGCTTTGCCGGCACCTTTCGTGCCGCCCGTTACCAGCGCGGTCTTGCCGGCCAGTTCGTTTTCAAAGTTGAAGTCCATCCTGTAGGTTATTTGTTTACGACAAAATTCTGCAGTACGGCACATGCCTACAAGTACGGACTTACGATTCACATAGGGACCAATTTAGCCCTATTGCAATAAGCGGAACATACGGATATATTTGCCTTATGTACGAACGAAAGACGATGCCCAACTTGCAGTGTGGGCTGGACCTGATGGGGGAAGTGCTGTACGGCAAATGGAAGATGCGTCTGTTGTGGTTTATCCACCAGGGCTTTCAGCGTCCTAGCGAGCTGCAGCGCAAAATTCCGGATGCCTCCCGCCGGGTGCTGAACGTGCAGCTAAAGGAACTGGAAAGTCACGAGCTGGTAGCCAAGGTGATTTACCCGGTGCTGCCGCCGAAAGTGGAATACTACCTCACCGATTTCGGCCAATCACTGATTCCCGTTATCGGCGCAATCGGCCAGTGGGCCGACCAGCACGAGGAGCGGCTGCGCATGCTCATTGTAAAGAACTTGGAGTTTTCCCCGCAAAGCTGAGCGGCCGAGCGCCGGCGCCAAATCCATCTCGCTAAACGCTTAAAACCTGGCGCTGACCGTGGCCGCGCTAGTCGAAACCCCATGCCGAAAAGGAGGCCTCCCACCCGGCAACGTACCACGGCGGGCGGGGTACGTTGCGGCGCCGTGTCGGGACGACCAGCAGGGCGAGTGTCTGGCGTTCGGGTGCGCGCCGCCGCCAGGGTAGTACTGCCTTCAGAGCCTTTTTAGCAGGTTCGGAAAGCGGCCGAGTAAAGAGTAGAGCTATTTTTCTCTGTTCTACCGAAGCCGGATAAACGGGTGGTTCGCCCTAGTCCCCTCCGTCGTGTTCATAGGTCATATATCGGTTTCTGTTGCGCATAATAACTCCCGCGCAATTGCTTTACGAGTGGCAAAAGCCGGCCCGCCGGCGCGGAGGTGGTCCGTGAAGAAAATGAGCGCGTAGAGATGCGGCGGGTGCGCGCCGAAGTTAGGGGCTTGCCTTGGGAGCTTGACATCAAAAATCGCCTTCCGAAAGCCTGTTCTAACCGCGGGCCTACACAACTACCACTGCGGGCCGCTCCCCTAAGCGGACGGCTGGGACAGACCAGACCTTGGGGGTTACTCTGCTCAGAAAGCTTGTGGCTGTTCGGCGCGGTAGTGCTGGCCCCAGGCGCGCAGGCTCTCAATCAGCGGCGCCACCGAATGCCCCAACTCGGTCAGCGAGTACTCGACCCGGGGTGGGACTACCCCGTACACGGTGCGCAGCACCAGCCCATACGCTTCCAACTCGCGCAGCACCTTGACCAGCATGCGCGGGCTAATGGCCGGCAAGAGCTGCTCCAGCTCGCTGAAGCGGCGCGTGCCGTGCAGCAAGTGGTGCAGGGTCAAGAGCTTCCATTTACCGCTGAGCAAGGTCAGGCTCAGGTCGACGGGGCAGGAAAAAGGGGCAGGCGCCATAAACTTTTCTCGCTGATACTGAGTGAAACTTCCTGCTGGTATAGTGCCTTACCAACCAGTAACCACTTGTAAAAGCACTGGGCCCTTAAATAGGTTTGCGGCGCATTACTACTGACAGTCAACGCCCTGCCTAATGACCCCTCTTTCTATCCCCTCCCCCGCCATCCGCCACCAGGTTGCCGACGTCAACGGCATTCGTCTGCACTACGCAATGGCGGGGCGGGGCGAGGCGCTGCTGCTGCTGCACGGCTGGCCCTTCACCTGGTACACCTGGCGGCTGGTGCTGCCCGCCCTGGCCCAGCACTACACCGTTGTCATGCCCGACCTGCGCGGCATCGGCCAAACCAGCCGGCCCGCCACCGGCTACGACAGCCGTACCCGCGCGGCCGACGCGGCCGGCCTGCTGCACTACCTTGGCTTCGAGCAGGCCTACGTGATGGGGCACGACCTGGGCGTAGAAATCGCCTTCATGACGGCGTTAGTTTACCCGCAGCTCGTGCGCAAGCTCGTGCTCAGCGAGGCCATCGTGGGGGGACTGCCGGGGGCCGAAGAGTTCTTGCAAAGGGCGCCCTGGTGGTTTAGCTTTCACGCCGTGCCCGACCTCCCCGAACAAGTGATTCCGGGCCAGGAGGAGCTCTACCTGAACTGGTTCTACCAGCACAGCACCTACCAGCAGCGCGGCATTGCCCCCGAGGCCCGCGCTGAATACGTGGCGGCCTACACCGGCACCGACGCCTTGCGGGGCGCCTTTCAACACTACCGCGCCTTTCCGGAAAACCGCCGGCAAGTTGCCGAGGCCCTGGCGCAGGGCTTGCGCCTGACCTGCCCCACCCTGGCTGTGTGCGGCAACGTGGTAGGCGAAGTGCTCTTCAACCAATTGGGACCGGTTACTGATTCGCTGGAAACCCATCTCGTGCCCGAGTGCGGCCACGTGGTGCAGGAAGAGCAGCCCGAGCACCTGCAGCGCGTGCTCTTAGCGTTTCTGGCCGGTGCCCCGCACGGCAGCAGGGAACGGCTGGCGGAGGTGCGGCAGGAAATCGATAAGCTCGACAAGGCCTCGCCTGGGGTGTAGAATACACTCCGGTTTGCATGGCCACTTGTACGGTAGTGATAAACTTCGCCCGCATCGGCGCGGCACAGGCTGCCCCCTACAATGCAACCCGAGTTTACTTCCGCTACCGCCTTGAGCAGGCCGGCAGTCTGCTGCTGCACTTGCGCCCGCGTGATGGCGGCGGGCAGCTTCGCCACGCGCACCTGGTAGCCCGGGGTGTGGACTTCCCGCTCCCGCAAGCCGACGTGGGCAAACGGCGGGGTCAGAAAAACGGTAGAAGCCACGTACTGCCGGTCGGGGGTGGTGCTGGGGCCAACCAACTGGTGGCGCACAATAGCGGTAGTCGTCGAGCGAGGTGCATCTTGAGCTTCCGTAGTGGTGGGCACCACGGCGTAGGGCGCGGAAAGACCATGGGTAGCACCCAGATAAATTGGGTACGGGGCCGGTCGGCTACTTGCTTGCCTTCGGTTTGCAGCGGGCCACTGTCGGGGGCAATACTGGTGGTGGTGGTCGTTCTCTGGCTGGCGTGTTGATTTTAAGGCCTGGGAAGTACATTACCCGGGCCTAATCACAAACCAACCGTGGGATTGACAAGCGCTGGTTTTTCGCCACAGCATCCTTCCCGTTCAGGTCAGGAAGCCGTAGCGAAAAACCAGTAGCTGTTGCTGAACAAGGCCATGCCCACCGGCGCCGGCGCCAGCAGCGCCTAGAGTTGGGCCCGCTCGCGCTCCCCGGCAACCTGGGCCTGCTTCGCTACCTGCACGGCTGCGCGCAGCTCCTGGTTCAGGCGCTCCGTTTCCGCCCGCTGGGCCTGCTCCCGTTTCTGGCGGGTGCGCAACGCCTCCTCCACGGGCGGGCGAGGGTGGTTGTTCGTGTCGGTAAAGTTAACTACCAGCAAGTCGCCACTTCGCTGGGCCGTGAGCAGGAAGTACCCGTCCAGGCCGTCGGCCTGATAATTGGTTTCGTTGTATTGGGTTGCGGCCGCGAGAAACGCGTGGCGGCATTTGGCAAACACGCCGTCCTCTATGGCAGTAGGAAACAACGTCAGCAGGGATGCGGCAGGCTCTTCGGGCTGCTGCAAGATGCGCTGGCCAGCGGGGTTCAGGTACACCCAGGCAAAGTCGATTAGAACGTTGTCTTCCGAGTAGAGCGGCCGCAGCAGGGCCACGGCCGTAAGCGAAATATCCAGCAGCGCGTCAAGCAACGCTACCGACCGTTGGGGAAGGAGTTGTGCAGGCATAGCAGGCAGAAAACCGCCTGTAAATTAGATAATTCAAGAACTGCCTGTGCTAATGATCAACCTCTGCTCCCAATAAGGCCGCTCGTCACTTGCCGAACAAAAGTCATTCACTCCTCCATTAGAGCACTTGCTACCCCGATAACCACTGGAAAAGCAACCGACACAGGCGCAACAACGGCGAACGTAATTCAGACGTGGACTTAGGCTTACTGATGCAGGGTGCTTGAGTGGCGGGCACCAGTAGCCGGGCACATATCCTGGCCCTAGCGGTCGAGGAGTGAGAACGAAGCAGCACGCATGCGCTCCTTCTCGGAACTCCCCGGCCAGCAAAGGCAAAATCGTAAATCCGTAGTTTTAGCGCATAAAATCCGGGTTTATCCGGTATCGGCTAGGCGTATATTGTCTTCATGAGTGACCACTCCGTACCCAACGAGGCAGTGCGCCGTCGCGCCGTCGCCTCCATTATTCGCTTTACGGCGGGTACCCCGCTGGCCCCGCCGCGTTACGAACGGCAGCTGCTGGCGCGCTACCAAGTGGGCGAATTGAGCATCGACCAGGTGCTGGCCTTGCTGGATACGAGTACCTACCACGTCTTTTACCGCAGCCAGGCCGCGCCCGGCCTGGCACTACCCGACATTGAGGCGCTGGTGGACTGGTCGCGCCACTACAACGCGCAGCACCAGCTCACGGGGCTGTTGCTCTACAGTAGCGAGCAGTTTGTGCAAGTAGTGGAAGGCGAAGAAGCCGTTGTACGGGCGCTTTTTGCCCGGATTCAGCAGGATACGCGCCACCAGCAGGTCGTCACGCTCAGCGAGGGCCCGGGGCCGCAGCGTTGGTTTGCCGAGTGGAGCATGGCCTGGGGCCTGGTTGAGCCACTGGTGCTGGAGCAGGTGCTTGGGGCGGTGCAAACGCAGGCGACTGTGCCCGAGCTTATCACCGATCCGCACCTGCAAACCCTCATTCGCGCATTTCATTTAGTCGACCCGGAGCTAGCTCGCTTCCCGGCGCGTCGTCCCCCACGAAGTCGACTGCCAAAGCCGGCCCTTGGCGGGGTCTGGTAGGCCCGCGGGGTTAGGTAGCGGGGGGCAACTGCCGCTGAAAGTGCAGCTGAAGCAGGGTGTTGATTTTGTCGCGGTTGAGCGGCTTGCTGGCCAGCCCGGCAATGGGCAGCTCGTTGATGCGGGCCAGGTCCCGCGCGTCCATGGACGTGGTCAGCACAATGATGACGGTCGCTGCCTGCTGGGCTTGGGGCAGGCGCCCGTAGGCTTCGAGAAAGGCCATGCCCCCCATGCCGGGCATGGCCAGGTCGAGCAGCAGCAGCGTGGGCGCGTAGGGCGGGGGCTGCGTGAGCAGGGCCAGCGCCTGCTCGGCGCTGGTGACCGTCTGGATGTGGTGGCTGACCTGCAGCTTGTGGAAGAGGGTCTCGTTGAGAAAGTTGGTGGTCTCGTCGTCATCGACGAGCAGGATGTGCGGTAGTTTTTCCATAACGGCGCCAAGCAAGCTTAGAAGGGGTCGGTGCGGGGCAAGGTAACGGTGAAGGTGGAACCCACCCCGAGCTGGCTCTGCACGGCAATGTGGCCGCCGGCCAGCTCGATCATGCGGCGGATCAAATATAAGCCGACCCCCGAGCCCTCGACGTGGGTGTGCAGCCGGCGAAACATCGTAAACAGCTTGCCCTGCTGCTCCTCGCTCAAACCCAGGCCATTGTCCTGCACCGTCAGCGTGAAGTGCGTCGCCGTGCAAAAGGAGCGGACCTGCACCACGGGGGGGCGGTCGGGGGCCCGGTACTTAAGCGCGTTGCTGAGCAGATTGAAGAGAATGCTGCGCATGTTCTTGGCCGGCAGGCGCACGCGGGGACAGCGCGCCACCTGCGTGTGCAGCTGGGCCTGCGTGCTTTCCAGCAGGGGCAACACATCCAGGCGCACGTCTTCCAGCAAGCGGGGAACGTCCACCTCGTGGGCTTCCGAGTCGGCGGCGTGTTGCAGGCGGGCCACGTCGGTGAGGTGGCCTACCGTTTGCTGAAACCGGTGGATGGCCCCTTGCATCATGGCTACCAGCCGCGGCACCAGGGGCTGCTGCTCGCCGGGGGGCAGGTACTCGGCCAAGACGTCGAGCAGCCCTTCGATGTTGGCGATGGGGGCCTTCAAATCGTGGGAGGCGGCGTACACGAACGTGTCCAGGTCGGCGTTGGTGCGCAGCAGCTGGGCGTTGCTCGCGTGCAGTTCTTCGTTGGTGGCCGTCAGCTCCTCGTTGATGGCGGCCAGCTCCTGGTTGATAGCCGCCAGTTCCTGATTCAGCTCCTGCACCTGCTGGCGGGCCAGCACCTGCTCGGTAATATCCACCACCAAGGTGTAAAAGCCAACCACCTCGCCCGCCTGTTCGTCGGGGATGTAGCTGGTGTGGATGTGCTTGACAAAATCGGCCCGGTAGGGCATGCGCGCGTCGAAGTCCACCCGTTCGCCGGTTAGCGCCTGCTGCATGTGGGGAAGTGCCGTCTGGTAGGCCGCCTCCCCCACCACCTCGCGCACCGGCTGACCGATCAGCGCGGCCGGGGTCTGCCCAAACCAGTCCTGGTAGGCCCGGTTGGCAAAGCGGTAGATGTGCTGGCGGTCCAGGTAGCCGATGAGCACCGGCAGGGCATCGGTGATCAGCCGCAACTGACGCGCCGTCGCCTCCACGGCCTGGCGGGCGCGCACCTGCTCGCTCACCTCGTGAACGAACACGGCCACCCCCACAATGTGGCCGTGCTCGTAATACGCCTGGCACGTAAACGTAATGTAGCGGGCCGGTCCTGCCGTCGTCGTGGGCAGTACCACTTCGGTGCCCTGGTAGGTTTCGCCCGTTTGATACACGTGGTCCAGCTGGGCAAACAGGGCCATGGAAGCCAGCGTGGGGTAGGCCGCCTGCACGGTACGGCCTTTCAGGTCGGTGCCGGGAAAAAGCTGCGCGAACCGGGAGTTGTAGTAATCGAGCTGGTGGTCGGGCTCCCGCAGCAGGGCCACGGCCACCGGGGCCTGCTCGAACAGGGCCTGCCGGTCCTGCCGCTCCTGGGCCCGCCGCTGCGCCACCGCGAGCAAGGCGGCTTGCATGGTTTCGGCCTGCCGCCGGGTGCGCACCTGCTCCGTGACGTCGACGGCAAACACCAGGATGCCCTGCGGCTGGCCGTGCTCGTCGGGCATGGGCTGGTAGGTGAAGTCGAGGTAGTGCTGCGCGGGCGGGCCGGCGGGCTGGGCCAGCAGCACGGCAATTTCCTTGCCCTCGAAGAACTGCCCGCTGTTGTAGGCGTTGTCGAGCAGTTCCATAAACCCTTGTTCGGCCACTTCGGGCAGCGTTTCGGCCACCGTCTGGCCGACCTGCACCCGGTGTTCCACCAGCTGTTGGTAGCGGGCGTTGGCAAACGTATAGCGGTGCTCGGGGCCCCGCAGGGTGGTAATGGCGGCCGGTACCTGCGCCAGAATCTGCTGCAGCAGGCGCTCTTGTTCGGCTAGTTCCCGGGTGCGCGCCTGCACCCGCGCTTCCAGTTCCTGGTTGAGCTGCTCGATCTGCTGACGGGCCCGCACTTGGGCCGTGACTTCGGTGGCCACGACCATGGCGCCGTTGATCTGCTCCTCGGCACCGTACAGGGGCACGTACACAAAATCCCAGTACACCGTTTCGCGCTGCCCGTTGCGGTCATGCTGGGCTTCCATGGCGTGGGCCACGTGCGGGATGCCGGTGGCCATGACCCCGTCCAGCAGCTGCTCGTAGCCCATGCCCGCCACCTCGGGCAGCGCCTCGAACAACCCCTTGCCCAGAAGCTGCTCGCGGGTGCGGCCCCAGAGGCGGGCAACGGTGGCGTTGGCCAGCTCGATGGTGTACTTGGGCCCCCGGTAGACGGCGATGGCCACCGGCGCCTGCTCGAAAACGCGCTCCAACTCCCCGCGTTGCCGCTCGGCCTCGGCGCGGGCGGCCTGCTCGGCG
>NZ_JARNTX010000012.1 GCF_029433095.1 Hymenobacter sp. YC55 | reverse complement strand
AGGTGAGAGTCAGCGTGCTCATTATGGAAAAAATCTAAGATAATAGGAGTATGTGGCGAAGATACGTCACTACCGTTGACTTGGATACATAAAATCTAAGTTTTTAATGGAATATTGATAAGATATAATTTTTCTTACTATAGTACAACAATATTAGCGTGTTATCATCTTGAATACACCGTTGAGACTCGCTGAAACAAGGAGGAATCGTGAAGCTCACGATCTACAAGGGCCAGGAGTTACTGTATGTGAGCAACGCAACAATCACCCGTTTGCACCCACACAATACCGGGTTTGATGCCTATATTTGTAGTCACGACTACTAAATCACTTTTCGCATGCTAGCTCCTACCCAACTTGGCTTCGTTTCACTCCAAGTGAGTGACCTAGAAACCTCTCGCCGGTTTTACACCGAGGTTCTCGGCTTCCAGCTATTACCTTCGTCGCCCCCGGATGCGTACCTGTTTGCCACGCAAAGCGGCGCGCTGTTTGCTATTCGCACCCCCATAGTGGACCTACAGGCCACAAGCCAACTTGGATGGGGCGTAAGCCTCTGGTTTGGCATGCCCGAGCTGACTGCGTTCCTAGAGCGCCAACACGGCAAGGCTCACCTGATCCGCGGCCTGCAAGCCACACCCTTTGGTAACACGGCCATCATTGCCGACCCGGACGGCTACTGGCTGACCCTGCAAGAAGTACCTGCCACACAAAGGATTGCGTTACTTCGCCCAGCCATAACTGCTAACCCCTATGAGTGATAATCCGATCTTCTCCTATGTGCAGCCCGAGGAAAAAGCCGGCTACTTGCTCTGGCAGGTCTCCATGGGCTGGCACTTACAGATGAACCAGCAGCTGCGCCCACTGGACCTCACGCTGACACAGTTCTCGCTGCTGGCCGGCTTGTACTGGCTACATCGGCAGGGAGAAGCCGTAACTCAGCAGCGCCTGGCCGATTATGCCAATACCGACCGGATGATGACTTCTAAAGTCCTTCAGACGCTGGAGCGCAAGGGCTTGCTCGAGCGCCATAGCCACCAGCAGGACGGTCGGGCCAAGCAGCTGCGGCTGACCGTCGCCGGCGACACCCTACTTCGGCAAGCTAACGCCGTTGTGGAACAGGTAGATGCCCAATTCTTCGGTCCCCTGCAGGCCGAGGCGGGGCTATTTAGCCAGTTGCTATCCCGCTTAATGGGCTAGTGCCGTTGCTTGCCGAAGTAGAGATTATCGTGCTCCCCCAGCCACTACAAGTGAAACGTAAGAGGGTGCAGCGAAGACATAGCCAGTTTTCGCCCGCTCGCTGTTAGCACTTCCCCTGCTTGAGCAAAGGATGACTACTTACTCTAGCAGCAACTTGCTACTGCGCTTCGCGCACTACAAACTTTTTACCACCCTCTTCCACTACACGGAAGCCTTTCGCCAAATACTTGCGCTCCAAAAATTCGGGGAAGGTTTCTGTTGTGCGCTTAATTTTCTGCTCGTCTTGGTAGAAGCCTTCCACCTCCCAGTATTGAAATACCACCCGGGGTCGGTTCTGCACTACAGGAGCCGGCGACATCTTGGCTGGCACGGCGGGTAAGGCCTGGTGCAGATAGTCTTCCAGCATGTGCTTCTCAATGATGCCCTTGTAAAGATAATCCTTAGCAGACTTCTTGATCTTGCCTAGCGCCTGTTGCTTTTCGGTTATGCGCAACACGTAGTGTAGATATCCCTCGTCGTATTCCTGGGCAGCGAGTTGCGCGCGAATGATAGGTAAGCTGGCTTTGCCAATCCCAGCTTGGAGCAGAGCCGCTTCCCAAGGCGCCGTTGATTCGCTTTCCGAGGGTGTTTTGGTAGCAGCCTTTTCTTCCGAGGTTACCAGTTGAAAATGGAAGGTAATGCTTACGGGTATCCCTCGCTCCCGGTTCACCCGGTAGCTGAAGGGCAGGTCAGTTTCGGCACACGCCTGCTGGGCCTTAAGCAATACCTTGCTATTGAAATTATTGAACCGTCCTTCGTATTCGCCCTTGGTCATGCCTAGCATGAACTTCAGCTTATCTAACTCGATAGTTCGTTCATTACGACCAAAATTCACCCATTCCATGCACCACCAATAGATGCGGTGCCCATACGGATTCTTGATTTTGCGTACCTGATTCAGCCGGGCCGACGTGAAGTTGCCGTTGGCCTTGAGGCGCAGCAAGTAGGGTACAATAAGCGGGTTAAAGCAGGCAATTACGCCCCCAGCCTGCGTATCGTAGTACACCCGGGCCATCAGCGGAATTACCTCATAGTTGGGATTTTTGCGTCGCTTCAGTTTGCCGCCGTCCTCTACCAGCCGCTCAATTTTAAGCATCTGAGCACCGATAGAATCCACCATGCGACGCACCTCCTGATAGATGGCCCCGCCGCTACGTTCCGGGATTAGTTCTTTCGTGTGTACAAAGTGGTACTGAAACGACTCGTCTTCGGGCTGAATGCGGGCGAGCAAGCTTACAAACAACCGCATTTCTAGCGTTATCAGGTTGAATGAGGCATTGATCAGCGCATTGTGTTGCTTAATGAATGCTTCCGGATCAACCCGAACGGCAACGACGGCAACTTCCGTGTCGGGGTGAAGGCCCCCTAGCAAGGGTGTTTTGGTAGCAGGTTCAGTTATTTCATCCATGAAGGCCGGCACTAAGGGTGTTTTGGTAGCAACTCTGACAGAAATGGGTTGTTTTAGTAGCAAGCTTAGGTTGTTTTGGTAGCAAGCTTAGGTTGTTTTGGTAGCAGAAATGGGGTGTTTTGGTAGCACTCTATCATCATAATCATCGCTAAATCAATTAGTTATGGCCCCTATAACTAGTAAATAATATAAAGTATAAAAAGACTAGTCTGATTTTTTTAAGGTTGTTTTGGTAGCACCCAAAAAAGACTGTTAAAGTACAAATTGGCACAACGCCATATAAAAATTGTGCCTTTTTATGCTTTAAAGGCTTGATTTTTAAGTAGATTGTGCTTCTGCCTTGAAGTTACGCAAAACAAGAATGTTCTATCGGGTTTAGCAACTGAAAAAGAGGGTGCTACCAAAACAACCTTATACCGTTTTGGGGAGAGACTATAGTACAAAACCTGCTACCAAAACAACCTGCTGATTTCATAATAATCCCGCATAACTAAGTGAAAACCTCAGGGTGCTACCAAAACACCCTACGGGGGTACCCAAGGTAAACTGCTACCAAAACACCCTTATTGGGGTTCAAAAAATATTTTGTTGTGCGACCCTTATTGTGGTGAAATGGTAGCAGTTTCTTCATTGCCCGCATACAAGTGCTACCGAAACACCCTACGCACTTCATTGGCAAGCTCAGTTGCCAGCTTATGAGTAGTAGCAGCCTGTGTTCGGTGAGAAAGCTCAGGTACATCCAGTTATTAGCTGTGCCGATAGTAAGGACGCAAGTGGCATGGACCAAAGGTAAGTTGCTACCATTCTACCCTTGGAGTTGAAAAGGTAGCAGCTTGGCTTGCTTTAGGTAATACATTTCTTCTGCTATTTGAGCCAAAGACTTATGGACAATCATACCTCCTATTTTATCCTGATTTTGAGTTATGTATCTGTATTCAAACGCGAGGCAAAATTATTTATCATTGATAACGGTAAGTCATATGTGTAAGTACTTACCTAAATTTTGTATACTTGCTCTATGGATTTCTTCGATGAAGTGGGCCCAAGTGCCTTAGGTAGTCGGTTGCGTCACCTTACCGATTTAGTGACCAGCCAAGCAGCCCAGATCTATGGGCTGTATCATGTGGCCATTGAGCCACGGTGGTTTCCAGTTTTTTATACAGTTGCTAGTGCCCCAGGCCGGCATGTAGGCGAAATTGCTGAACGCATTGGACAGACGCATGCTGCGGTTAGCCAAGTAGTGAAAGAACTGGCCCGCCATGAATTAGTATGTGTGCAGCGTGGGCAGGTAGATCAGCGCCGTAGCGTAGTTGCTCTCACGGAAAAAGGCACCGCTCTCTGGCCTGTCTTGCAGCAACAAGTATCTGATGTTCGCCAAGCTTCGGAAGCCTTACTAGCTGAAACCCGGCACAACCTCTGGCTAGCTTTGGGAGAAATTGAATATGCCTTATCTCAACGCAGCCTAACCAGTCGGGTTAAGGCAATCCGCGATGCTCGCGTAGGTTCTCAGGTGAAGGTGCTAGCATACGAATCCCAGTATCAACCGGATTTTAAACAGCTAAACGTGGAATGGATTGAACGCTACTTCCGCGTGGAAGAGGCCGATTTGAAAGCCTTGGATCATCCTGAGGAGTATATTTTGCAGCGCGGCGGCCACATTTTCTTGGCCCGTTACCAAGACCGCATTGTGGGCACATGCGCGCTGTTATTACTCGATGATGGTAGCTTCGAGCTGGCGAAGATGGCCGTCTCCCCTGCCGTGCAAGGGTTAGGTATAGGCTTGCGACTAGGTGAGGCCGCTATTGCGCATGCCCGTCGCCTTGGGGCCCGCCGACTTTACTTGGAAAGCAATACCAAGCTAACCCCAGCTCTGCAGTTGTATCACAAACTCGGTTTTCGGAAAACTGTAGCTGGTCAGCCCTCTCCTTATGAGCGGTGCAACATCCAAATGGAATTGCTCCTTGGGTCCGAGCAGACTGACAAATAAGCTGAGCAGCTTGCTACAGTTTTTAAAAATTGCCTCTCAAAACCTTCTCTAAGAAAGTTTTGAGAGGTGGCTTTAACTGCCGATACCAGTCAGTCATAGTTGTAATTGGACGCTAGTTTGTATCGGTAAAACATTGACCAGTAGTCGGCTCATATTAGCAGCCTTATTCAACAATTGCTGCAATAGTAAGAATAGTAAGAATAGTAAGAATAGTAAGAATAGTAAGAATAGTAAGAATAGTAAGAATAGTAAGAATAGGCTTTAGACAATAAGGTTTGAAGCATGCCTGTTCAAGAACAGACAAGACGGTTACTCCTATTGATGTAAATGCATAAAGTAGCCCATGTATAGCCACCACGCCAGCTATTGCAGCAATTCTAACAATTGTTAGAATTGCTGCAATAGCTGGCGTGGTGGCTATACAAACAATTTGCAGAATGCTTTACATTGCAGCCATGCAGACAATTGTTTTTTCGAATCATAAGGGAGGAACTGGTAAAACCACTTCCTGCCTGAACGTAGCCTACGCGTTGACTCAACTCGGCAAATCCGTGCTACTGGTCGATTGTGACAGCCAGTGCAACCTATCTCAAAGCTTTGCTTATCGGGCACCCGAGAATAAAACCATTGGTACCGTTTTGCTGGGCCAAGCGAGTTTATCGGATGTTGTGGAAGAAGTAGGGGAGGGGCTGTATCTGGTGCCTAGTGCCTCCGATCTAGCGGAAGTGGAAGAGCGCATCAGTAAAAAACCAGGGGCCGAATTTGCCCTCAAAGAAGTGCTCGACGAGGTAGAGGAAATAGATTTCTGCCTGATAGATACGCCAGGCGGTTTGGGCAAGCTCACATACGCGGCTCTGACTGCAGCTGATGCCGTCTTTATTCCTGCGCAGCCAGAGTACTATGGTATCGAGGGTTTGGTCGGATTACTTGAGGTTTGCCAGCATGTGCAGAAGCGGCTCAACAAGAAATTGAAAGTTGGGGGACTGTTTTTCACTCAGTACAACCGCAGCGACCGGCGTCGCGCCCAGCGCGATATGGTGAATCTGCTCGAATCTCACGCCGTGTTCGGCCCACTGGTCATGCGTACCACGGTGCGGCCTAATGTGAGTTTAGTGGAAGCACAGATCGAAAAGGAAAACATATACAATTGGGCTCCTCAATCGGCCGGTGCCCAGGATTACGAGGCCCTTACCACTGAAATACTTTCCCGGCTATGAGCGAGAGCAAAACCAAACCTAAGTTCGGCAACAAAGTACTGGCTGCTATCACCGAACGCATCGAGCCAGCACAAGCGGCTGGAGCGCCCCAACCCGTAACCGAAACTGCATCGGTGCCGGAAAAGCAGGAAACAGTGTGGGTCTCTTTTACCACGGCCGTCACGCGCGAAACCTATATGAAGCTCAAGCAGGCCGAATACTGGGAGCCAGCCTTTTTCTTCAAGGAAGTGACAGAAGCTGCCTTGGTAAAAGAGTTGCAGAACTATCCGAACGCCGATAAACCTTTGCCGCCTGCCGCGCTGGAAAAGCTATTGCGCAGCAGTAAAAAGTTACGCTAAGCAGAATAGTAGACTGGCTTTTCTGCTTTTGCTTAGGGTACAATAGGAGAGCAAATTGCAGACGCACGAAGCGGAAAAGTAAAAGGCTAAACAGCCCGGGCCATGATGATATCATGCCCGGGTGACGCTATTTACTTGGTCCTGCAAAACCAGTAAAATGAGCGCACTAGGCTGCCGATGAAAAATTAGATAAATGGTGTTGGTTTGCCAAAACAGTTAGTGCTAGCTATTTTAGCTAAAACATTTACTTGGTTGGCAATGGCTGTCAGAAGAAAAAATCCGCAAACCCTCGTCTTAGATCCTGTTGTAGAACAAGAAATAGATGACGTTGATACGCTGGCTTACGGAAGCAACGAGGCCAGCGAAACGGCCGACGACGTAGTGGCGGCTTTATGCCCAACGTGTGGGGAGTTGCTAGCTTGGCACGAAGAAGCTTGCAGTGCGCCAGCCGCAGTTGAGGCAAGCAAGCCTTTACTTAACGAGCCAGAGGCAGTTGAACAACCCGTACAGAGTTGGGCACCTTCGCCGTTCACTTATGCTATCGGGCAGCCAGTGCAACCTGTCCCGGCGAATCAGGCTGGCCGGGTTATCTGGCGTGGGCAAGTAAAAGAACGGCACCCGCGCACGGGGCTGCTGCACCGCGTCAATGTATATCGGCTCGACAATGGCTTTTGGGATTGCTACTTCGAAGTTGAACTTCAAGCCGTTGGCGAACCCACGGCATCAGAGTCACCAGCTTAGGGTGAAATTACCAGGTTGAAAGCAGCAAAGTCACTGAGAGAGAGTGTAAGACACTATACCGAGAAGTGGCTTCGCAGCGGCTAGGACCTGCTTATGGGAGCAGCCGGATTACAAAGTTTTTCAGCGGGTTCTTCTTTATGATAGTGACCAACTGTCCGTTTGCGTAGCGGTATTCGTCTTCCCGCCCATCACGCAACGCGCGGTACGTGCTTGGGGCAGTAGGAGTGAGGGTGAAATAGTCACCGAAATACTCGGCGAAGGCTCGGGAATGACGGCCGGGTTCGTTGAAGAATTGGTCGGTGACGGTGTAGGTAATAGGTTGCAGCTCGATGGCGCGGTAGTGGTGCTTGTACTGATCGGCTACAATATCGTAGTGGTCTGCTTTCCATTCAGTACGCGAGGCAAAGTTGCCTTGGTTGGTGTGGGCTTCGACGGTAGAAAGCAGTAGTTGCCCGCCTCGAAACCGATTGATAACCTGGTAGTAGATTTTCAAGTGATAAAGCAAGAAATTCACTTGCACATCACTGGTGAGGGTAGTAACCACCTCACTGCTCGCCCCAAGTTGACGAGTAGCAGTCATCGTGCCGACGCGCAGACCGGCCACTTCAATAGCGTAGCGCCGGGTTTGCGAGGTTGATTGGCTTTGCGCTTGGACTGCCGCTGCAGAATTGGCTAGCAAGGCACTAACCAGTATGGCCAGTCGCAGCCAAGCCAGTCGTACGTTCATGAATGCAACATGACGCCCCGAGGCGTTGCTACTGCTCATTCAAGCTCCAGTTGTAATCGAGGTAACTGATTTTGGCAGTGTTGTCTAGTTTGGTGGCGGCATACTTGTTCACCCACCCCACAACCGTTTGACCATTGGCAGTCCAGTCGCCTTTATACCAGTCGAAGTACTTGGAGAGTTGGGCGCTGGTCTTGCCAGGCTTGTTCTTATTTGGATTGCGCAAGAAGTCACGGCCCTGTTCGTCGAGCTGGCTGTCGAGTTTGGCGGCGGTGTAGGCTTCGTTGCGCAGCCGGGGGCACGAGATGGACGCGCACACCAGCGCGAAGTGGATACGGGGGTCGTTATACTTTTTGCGCAGCGTGCCGTGTTCGATGTTGTCCAAGCTCATCTTGGTGCCCCCAATCGTGAAGAACTTGGCCGCCCAGGGCGTAGTCACGAAGGGAATCTGAATTTTGGTGCCAATGTCCTTGATGCTCTGCACCGGGTAGTGGTCGAGAATCAGGCGGATGGTGTAGGCGTTGTACGCGTTGATCCAGTAAGCCATCTGCTCGGCCTTACTCCAACTGGCGGTAGGCGGATTCTTGCTTAGCAGGGCCAAGTACTGGTTGAAAGCTGCTTGGTCGTTTTTCCAAGCTTTGTAGTTAACTAACCCTTGGTCGTTGACATACTTTTTCAACAGCTTATCAAAGGCGCTGTGGTCTACCGGTTCCGCTACGGGCGCCGTAGTTGGACCCGCCGCGGCTAGTGCTGGCCGATCAATAATCGGTCCCGTTGCCAAGACCACTGCAGCTAAGTAAGCAAAACAGAAAGTGTACATCTTCATATTCAAGCTCAATCAAGAACATATACGGCTGCAGCAGATAGGAGAGATTGGGGGCTTAGGCAATCTTTAAGCTCCTAGCATTTCGTAAGGTTAAAGAATGTAGGTTATAACTGATGCTCTTCTTTCTTGCACTGTTGAGCTTAACGAAATTCGTTTCTTTTTATAGCAACACTGCTCTAGACGAAGGTGCGAATGATAAAGCGGGATAGTTCAACTTACACCCCTTCAGTGTATAGGCTCTCACTTTGTCCGTCGCTTAGTTGCTTTTAGCTCATTCTTGACGATGCAGTTAAGTTTAAGCTGAAATGCTTTTCAATATGACAAAAATCAGGAACTTGTGTTTTCCTATCGTACCGTCTTATGAAGGTGAGCGTAATTATACCTACGTATAATGAAGCCGGCAGCATTGCAAGCTTGATCCAGCAACTGCGTCATTATGATGCTGCTGGTACAGTGGAAATACTGGTCGTGGATGCTGGTAGTTCCGACAACACCATGGAGCTAGCCCGGGTGGCTGGCGCCACCGTATTACGCGCTCCTAAGGCTGGCCGCGCGGCCCAGATGAACTACGGCGCCCGCCAGGCCAGCGGCGACATTCTATACTTTGTGCACGCCGACGTCGGTATTCATCCCGAGTACGTGGCTACTATTCAACAGGCGGTTGCGCAAGGCTACGAGGCGGGTTGTTACCGGTTTCGGTTTGACTCCAAGCACCCGCTGCTACGCCTCAACAGCTTCGGCACCCGGTTTAGAGGCATTATGAGCCGCGGCGGCGACCAAACCTTGTTTGTGACCCGCGACTTATTCTGGCGCCTGCAGGGCTTCGACGAGTATTACGTCATCATGGAAGACTTCGACATCATCCAACGCATTCGTCGGCAGGCGCGCTTTCTTATTGTGCCCCAGGACGTGGTGGTGTCGGCCCGCAAGTACGAAACCAACAGCTGGCTGCGGGTACAGGTGGCCAACCTGACGGCCTTTTCGTTGTTCTTCCTCCGGGTGGCGCCCACCCGCATTGCCCGCACCTACAAGGCCATGCTCAACTACCGCTGATGCCCGAAACCGTGCTCGTAACCGGTGCCGGCGGCTTTTTGGGTCGCCACCTCGTGCAGGAATTGCTGCACCGGGGCTACGGCGTACGGGCGTTGGTGCGGCCAGGCACCGGGGCGGCCTTCCCGGCAGAATGGGGCGTAAGCTATTGTGAGGCTGACCTGGGAAGGCCAACCAATTTTCCCGAAATGCAGAACTTTGCTGTTGGATGCGCGGCCATCATTCATGCAGCGGCGCTGGCCCAAGTAAATCCGGCTCGCCACCCGCAGATAGGGGTTGTGAACCTGGCAGGCACCGAGAATGTATTGCGTATGGTCCGGAAAGCCGGCGTTGCCCGCTTTGTATACGTGGGTACAGCCAATGTTTTTGGCTTCGGCAGCCAGCAGCACCCCGGCGACGAAACCCGGCCTTACGCTGGCAAACACTATGGCCTCGACTACATGGACAGCAAGCGTGCGGCCACCGACTTGGTGCTGCGCGCCGTAGCGCAAGAGCAACTACCCGCCGTACTGGTGCATCCTACGTTTATGTTGGGCCCAGGTGATGCCAAACCTACTTCCAACGCCTTGCTGCTCGAACTCTACCGCGGCCAACTGCCCGGCTATCCACCCGGCGGAAAAAATTACGTGCACGTCCGCGACGTGGCTGTTGCCACGGTGAACGCCCTTGTGCAGGGCCGCGTGGGGGAATCCTATATCCTAGGCAACCAGAACCTAAGCTACCGCGAAGCCTTTGCGCTAATGGCAAGGGTGATGGGAGTTCAGGCGCCGCGCTGGCCATTGCCGGCGGGCCTTACGCAGTTGTACGGGGAATACTGCAGCCTGAAAGCTTGGCTGACCGGGCGTCCTGGCCAAGTAAACGCTGCCATGACGGCCGTGGCCAACGACGGCCACTATTTCAACGTGCATAAGGCCCGCACTGAGCTGGCTCTGCCCCAAACTGCCTTGGAAACGGCCGTTTCGGAAGCCTTCCATTGGTTTAAAGTTCATCAGTATGTATGATGCCCAGCCGGAGTCTGCCGTAACTACCCCGTCCGCAAGGTCTGCGCGCACCAGCGGCCCCGTTGCTCGGGTGGGTGCCGGCGTATTTGCAGGCCAAGTAGCCATCGTCACCGGCTCGGAATCAGGAATTGGGCGGGAAACGGCCCGGAGCTTATGCCAGCAAGGGGCAGCCGTGGTACTCAACGGCCGCAACGCCGAACGGCTGGACCAGACCCGGCAGGAATTCGAGGCCGCGGGCTTTGTCGTAACCAGTTGCGTGGCCGATGTGACCGACTACGGGGCTTGTGAGGTACTGATTGATACGGCTATTCGGGCGTTTGGGCAACTCGATATCTTGGTCACCAATGCTAGCATCTCCCAGCGGGCGTATTTTGCCGATATGGCTCCCGACGTGTTTCGCCAGGTGCTCGACAGCAACGTATACGGCACGGTGTACCCACTTAAGGCTGCGCTGCCTTACCTGACGCGCACACGGGGCAGTGTCACATTTATCTCCTCAATTTCGGCACTCAACGGTATGCCTAGCGGCTCGGCCTACTGCGCCGGCAAGGCAGCCGTGGCCAACTTGGCCCATACGCTGCGGTTAGAGCTGGCCCACACCGGCATTCATTTTGGTGTGGTGCATATTGGCTTCACCCAAAACGACACCGATAAGCGCGTACTCGATGCGGCCGGTTTACCCGTGCCCATTGCCCACCGTCCGCCGCGCTGGCAAAAGTCGCAGACGGAAGTGGCGCGCATTATTCTGCGCCATATCCGGCGGCGGCGGCAGCGGACAGTTATTTCTGCCTTAGGTCAGCTCATTGTGCTCGTACACACCTATTTCCCACGGCTCGGCGACTGGATAGTACTGACCACTATTCGCCGGCTGCGGCATTTCTACGAATGAGCGCGGAACCTAAATCGGCAAACATCTCCTTTTCGTATGTCTGCTAGTTTGCCGCCACGCTTCAACTCCTTCCACCACGGGCCGCTCCTGCCAACCAGACCCGACTGCTTTTGATTTCAACCTGATGACAAAATCCCTCAAGGCCACCGGCCACGATTTGGCTGACTCCGCTTTTCAACTTACGGTGCTGCGGCGGGAAGTGGCAGACACGCTGCACCTGCCGCTATTTCACGAGAAACTGCGCGGGGCCAGCTTATTTCCCCTGACCCCGGTGGCGCCTACCGTGCTGCAAATCAACGTGGGCAAGATGTGCAATCAGGTGTGTCGGCACTGCCACGTTGATGCTGGCCCCGACCGCAAGGAAATCATGACCCGTGAAACTATGCAGCTCTGTTTGGATGCGCTGGCCCAAACCGATATTCCGACGGTAGACTTGACGGGTGGAGCCCCCGAAATGAATCCTAACTTTCGCTGGTTTGTGGAGCAAATTCGTGGGCTCGGGCGCCACGTTATTGTGCGCTGCAACCTGACCATCATCGTAGCCAATAAAAAGTATTACGACCTGCCCGAGTTCTTTAAGCAGCACGGGGTGGAAGTAGTTAGCTCTCTACCGTTCTATAGTGCCGAAAAAACCAACCGGCAGCGTGGCGACGGCGTGTTCGAGGACTCAATACGGGCGCTGAAGATGCTGAATGCCGTTGGCTACGGGCAGCCTGGGTCGGGCTTGGTGCTGAATTTGGTGTACAATCCTGCTGGCGCGTTTTTGCCAGGTGGGCAGAAAGGCTTGCAGGATCAATTCAAGCGGGTGCTGCTCAAAGAATTTGGTATTGTCTTCAACGACCTGTTTGCCATTACCAACATTCCGGTGAGCCGCTACCTGGACTACCTGATAGAGTCGGGCAACTACGCCGGCTACATGGAAAAGCTAGTTAATGCCTTCAACCCGGCGGCGGCGGCAGGGGTGATGTGCCGCTCTACGATTTCGGTGGGCTGGGACGGTGGCCTCTACGACTGCGACTTCAACCAGATGTTGGATCTGCACGTGGCTAGCCCGGTGCAACACATCCGCGACTTCGACGTGACGACCCTGAGTGAGCGGGCCGTGGTTGTGAACCAGCATTGCTATGGCTGCACAGCCGGGGCTGGGTCTAGCTGCGGCGGCACCGTGGCGTAGCAGACTAGCGTTGCTGCCTTTCGGTTTACCGCTTTCCGTTCGTTGATAGTGCGCGCCGCGGTTCGGGTTGCGTACTGCAACTTGCTAACTGGTAAGCTACTAGTGCCGGTCGGTAGCTAACTGACCGTGCAGGGAGGAGTCCCGAACTACGAGTTTGGGCTTGAGCACCACTTTTTGTCCGGTAAAAGAATCGGTACGCTTGAGCAACTGCAACACGAGTTGGACTGCTGCTTCGCCCATCAGCTTGCCCCGCTGATCGACCGAGGTTAGGCGCGGCTTAACCATAGCCGTAAACGGCTCGTTGCTGAAGCCAACTAAAGCAATTTCTTCGGGTACGCGGATACCCTCCTCTTCTAGTAGCTGCAAAGCCCCGCCGGCAGGGAAATCATAGGCTGAAAATACGGCGTCGGGCCGCTCCTTAAGCTGCAGAAGCTGGTGCATGGCGGCCCGACCAGCGGCCGTGCTCGAACTGCTAAGGTGAACGACCAAGTTCTCGTCGTAGGGTAGGCCGTGGGCTTGCAGCGCGTCCTGGTATGCCCGGAACCGGTTATAGGTGGTATTAATAAGCTGCGGCCCGGCTAGGTGCGCAATTCGGCGACAACCCTGCCCAATCAGGTGCTCCATTACCTGGTAAGCCCCGCGGTAATCGTCGACCACCACTCCGCATACATCGGGCATACTGGGCATGCGGTCAAAAAACACCAGCGGGGTGCCGTGGCTGCGCACCCGCTCGAAGTGTGCGTACTCGCGGGTGGTGTTAGACATGGAAACCATGATGCCATCGACTTGGGCCTTGAGCAGAGTCCGCACGTGCTTTCTTTCGCGCTCAACGTCTTCTGTCGATTGGCAAATCATTACGTTGAAGCCCGCTTTGCTGGCTCCTTCCTCGATGCCATGAACGACAGCCGGAAAAAAGGCACCATTGATGTGGGGCACAATCACGCCAAGCACATTGCTGCGCCCCCGGCGCAGAGCCGCCGCCAAATCGTTGGGCTGGTAGTTCAGCTTTTCCACCAGTGCCCTGACCTGCGCTTTGGTGGCTTCGCTCACATCAACGGCGTTGTTGAGCGCCCGCGAAACCGTGGATTTCGCTAGCCCTAGTTCTTTTGCAAGATCGGCAATAGAAATGCGCTTGTTTGCCTTAGCCATGAAAAAGCAAAAGAAGATCAGGTAGGGTTAGGTGGTTTGCCAACGCAGCAGTTGGACACGCAAGATAAGTAAGCTTGCCTAACAACGATAACAGCTTATTAGGAGCGAAAACGGGAGAGTACGCTACTAAAGAAATCGAGCTTCAACCTGCTGATCGTCGCAAGGGGCACAATGGAAGTGCTATTCGTAAAAGTAGGAGTTGGCTGGTAAAGGGTGGTGTCATGCAGCACGCATATTCGCGGCTAATAAGTAAGTCTGGCCCTTGTCAGCGCAGTCAGAAAACAAAGAAGGTGGCTGAATCGAGCCACCTTCTTTGTTTTCTGACTGCGCTGTCCAGCACATGCAGCAAGACATAAGACTAGTTGCTTTAGCCAGCTTGGCCTAGCATATGATCGGCTCTCACTTGGGTGTTCAACGGAATAGTTTGCCTTCTAGCCAGTGCGCTATGCTGGTCCGTATGTGAGTGAACTACGCCGAGCTGACAGCCTTGGTATTCATTGATTGACAGCTCGCGTTCCGGGACTGCTTTCTCACTGGTTGATACGCGCTGGTTGGTGGAAAGAGCTAGTAGCAGCAGGCGGGTAGCTTCTATGCCCGTAGCGTATGTGGGCTGCTTACTGGTAGTAGACGCAGCATCAATTGCCGTAGCCATCTTCAGCGCGGGAAAACCAACCACCTTAACATCCTGGGGTATAGCCCGGCCTAGAGTGTGGCATGCCGCGTAACTATTGGTCATGGCGTTTTCCGAGGCCGCTACAATGCCGTCGATATAGGGTCGGCTTTGCAGCAAGTACTGAATCTGGGCAACATCTTTCGTTTGGTCGCTTTTGGTGGTCAGTACCAAGTCGTCATAGAATAACAGACCACAATCCGTTAGCGCATCGCGGTAGCCTTGCAAGCGCCGGCGGCCACTCAACAGGTTTTGTGGTAACGCTACATGCACAATATGGCGGCAGCCCATCTGCACAAGATGACTGGTTGCCCGGTAGCTGCCTTCGTAGTCGTCGGTCGAAGCTTTCGCGGTTTCCAACTCCTCATACACGTCGTCGAAAAACAAGATGGGCAAGTTGCGCTCCTGTAGCTTTCGCAGGTGCTCCAATGCGGAAGGGCCAGCCGCTGCCGATACCAGCACCCCGTCGACGCGGCCGCTAGCCAGCAAGCGCTCCACAGCTAATTCGGGCTGGCTGGCCTCGGAAATGAGGTAAACCAACACCTGGTAGTGGTAGCTGCGGGCCATTTCCTCGATGCCCTTCAAGGCCAACGAAAAGAAATGATTGGGCACTTCCGGGATGAAGACCGCAAGAGTTTTGCTTTCGCCGAAGCTTTGAACGCCGGCAGGCGAATCGTTTGCGTGATGCAAAGAAAGGGCTAGGTTATTCATCGGGTCCTGTGAAAGCAGCGGGGTGGGGTATAGTTGTTGAATTCACGCGAAACAGAAACACAGCCAGGCCTACCTTTCAAACTAGTCTTCTGATCAGGACTAGCCCGCCCAACAATTGCCGCTAGAAAAGCGAAATGCTTCGCCCGTAGGCAAAGCCACCTAACGGCAATAGCGGTTGGGGGCAGGTGGCAGCACCAAGTGAATGCCGCCTGCCCCGCACCACTTAGATAAAGCGGTTAAGCAAGTTCTCCAGGTACTCCTGACGGCCGCTGATGGTAGCCGGCTCGCCGTTCTCGGCGGCGTAGTCGCGCAGCTGCTCCAACGTGAGCTGGCCCTGCTCGAAGGCTTGGCCAGCGCCCGAATCGAAAGAAGCGTAGCGCTGCTGACGGAGCTGGCGGTAATCCGACTTCTGCAAAATGTTGTCGGCCGTAATCAGGGCTCGGGCGAAGATGTCCATGCCGCCAACGTGGGCGTAGAACAAGTCCTGCACGTCGGTGGAGTTGCGGCGAATCTTGGCGTCGAAGTTGATGCCGCCGCCTTGTAGCCCACCGGCCTCCAAAATTACGAGCATGGACTCGGTTAGCTCGTAGATGTCGTTGGGAAACTGGTCGGTGTCCCAGCCGTTCTGGTAGTCGCCGCGGTTGGCATCGATGGAACCGAGCAACCCTGCATCGGCGGCCACTTGCAACTCGTGCTGGAAGGTATGGCCCGCCAGCGTGGCATGGTTTACCTCTAGGTTCAGTTTGAAATCATCGAGCAGGTCGTACTGGCGCAGGAAGCCGATGACGGTAGCTGCGTCGTAGTCGTACTGATGCTTGGTAGGTTCCATGGGCTTAGGCTCGATAAAGAACGTGCCCGTGAAGCCCTGGCGGCGAGCATAGTCCTTGGCCGTGTGCAGAAACTTCGCAAAGTGCTCCTGCTCGCGCTTCATGTTGGTGTTGAGCAGGGTCATGTAGCCTTCGCGCCCACCCCAGAATACGTAGTTCTCACCACCAAGGGCAATGGTGGCGTCCAAGGCGGCTTTCACTTGCGCTGCGCCGTGCGTGAGCACATGGAAGTCGGGGTTGGTGCTGGCCCCGTTCATGTAGCGACGGTGCGAGAACAAGTTGGCAGTGCCCCAGAGCAGCTTGATGCCCGTTTCCTGCTGCTTCTGCTTGGCGTACTCCACCATGGTTTGCAGGCGCCGCTCGTTGTCGGCCACGTCGTTGGTGTAGTCCACCACGTCTACATCATGGAAGCAGTAGTACGGAAGGCTGAGCTTGCTCATGAACTCGAAGGCAGCATCCATCTTGGCTTTAGCGCGCGCAATTGGGTCGGCCGCCGCATCCCAGGGGAAGAGGTGGGTGGCTTCACCGAAAGGGTCGGCCCCGGAGCCATTGAACGAGTGCCAATAGGCCCCGGCGAAGCGCAGCCATTCCTTCATGGGCTTGCCTGCTACCACGCGGCTTTCGTCGTACCAGCGGAAAGCCAGCGGGTTGTCACTATCCACTCCCTCAAACTTTATCTGGGGAATGGCGCTAAAAAGCGTTTTTTGGTCGAGAACAGAACTCATGAGCGTGTATGTGGAAAGGTAAAAGGCAAGCAAATAAGACAGCTAGGCTTGGCTAGGCGCCGGCTCTGGGGTGGAGTGCAGGTATGAAAGCAGGGCTGCTTTCCACCGCTGATAGGTTTGCTCGTAGGCAGAGGCTTCGGCGTTAGGTTCTAGCAGTTGCAAGCGTTGCATATGGCGGAATGCGTCGTCGGGTGAGGCGTATTGACCGGCGCCAATACCGGCCCCGAGTGCTGCACCCACGCTGCCGTCGGTTTGGTAAAGCTCCACCGCCAGCCCGGTAACGTTGACGAAAACCTGACCGAAAAGCTCGCTCAAGAACATGTTGGTTTTGCCGGCTTTGACGACGGTCGGGTGAAGCCCATTTTCGCGCATGATGTCGAGCCCGTAGCGAAACGCGAAAGCCACGCCTTCCTGCACCGCCCGCAACAGGTGAGCAGGGGTGTGCACGTTCAGATCTAAGTTCAGGAAGTGCGCGCCTACTGCCTCATTGGCCAACATGCGCTCTACCCCGTTGCCAAACGGCAAGCACAGCAGCCCTTCGGAACCCGCCGGTACACCAGCCGCGCGCTGGTTTACTTCGGGGTAGCTTAGTTCGTGCCCAACTGTCTGCTTCACCCAACGGTTCATGCTGCCAGCGCCGTTGATGCACAGCAGCACACCTAGCCGCGGCAACTCGGGCGCATGGTTTACGTGGGCAAAGGCATTGACGCGCGACTGGGCATCGACAAACAGCTCGTCGGTGACGGCGTAGATTACGCCGCTGGTACCAGCTGTAGCAGCTACTTCGCCTGGGCGCAGCACGTTCAGCGACAAGGCGTTGTTGGGCTGGTCGCCGGCTTTGTAAGTGACGGGTATGCCGACGCGCAGCCCAAGCTCTTCGGCCACTATTTCGCGTAAGTGACCATGATCGGCAAATACGGCGCGCACTGGCGGAATCAGTTCGCGCTCGAAACCGAAAAAGCGGAATACATCCTCGGACAACTCGTTTTCGGCGAAGTCCCAGAAGATGCCTTCCGACAAAGCAGAAATGCTGGTTGTGGCTTCACCTGTGAGTTGCAGCGCCAGAAAGTCGCCGGGTAGCAACACTTGGTGAATGCGCTGATACACTTCCGGTTCGTGCTCCTTAACCCAAGCCAGCTTGGCCGCCGTAAAGTTGCCGGGCGAATTAAGCAAGTGCGTCAGGCACTGCTCGGGCCCAATAGCTTGGAAGGCCTGCTCGCCGTAGGGTACGGCGCGGCTGTCGCACCAGATAATAGCATCACGCAGCACATGATGCTGCTCGTCTATTAGCACCAAGCCGTGCATTTGGTAAGCAATGCCAATGGCGCCGATGTCCTGTGGATTATAGCGCTGAGTGGCGTGGGCCAGCAAGATGGCCTGCTTGGCGTCCTGCCACCACTGCAAGGGCTGTTGCTCGGCCCAACCGGGCTGCCGGGTCAAAATTTCCCGCTCGGTTTCGGGGTAGCTTATTGCGGCTAGGCATTGCTGCGTTTCGGCATCTACTACCGAGACTTTCACTGAAGAAGTACCGATATCTATTCCTAAGAGAAGCATAGGTCTTTGTGATTAGGAGTTGGTTACTGCTAGAGCAATCAAACCACCGACAGCGTGAGGCTGTAAGGGAAAGGATGCAGAAGCTAGCGGGCTGTTCAGGAGCTATAATGGACTGGTCTAGGAAGAAACACCACGTTTGGGGAGCAAGGTAAACTTCTTTTAGCTATAAATGCAATTCGGAACCGGTACCGGAATTAAGTAACCTGATTAGTTAAGTTTGCAATAGACTCTATTGCCTGCTACTGTTCAGTAGTAGTCTGATTGGATATTATTAAGCGGTAAGAGAATAAAAATCTACTTGTTGCAGACACCTATTATTGCTTACTGCTAACACAATAAGCTATTCATTGGCCAGCAAGCGCCGATTGATGGAGTCCTCATCAAGCTAAAACGTTTAATTCGCTAGTAGCAAACTGTAGCTTATCAATAGTTCATAGTTTGTTTTACTACCTCATCCGGAAACGATGCCGGTGCTAGTTTCTATAATGAGTCTTGTTGAAGGAGTAATACCATTTGCATTATAGCATCGGAACCGTTACCGATACAACGAATTCATTTTTCTGGTTATAACATTATAGTGCTGATGTTGGCACTTAGAAGTAACTAGTGACACTTTGCTTGCCTACGTTTCGACTGCGGTTTAATTTTTTATTGACTTACGTCAAATCCTACGGCAACTGGCTATTCTTGGCACTACAAGGAGCAGACTGGTATTGACAGGGCAATCAATTACTTACGACCAACCACTGTATCTAGGGTAGTCTAACTCTATAGTCATGCTCAATAAAATTGCTTGTTTGAGCTTGCTGCTCGCCTTGCTGACGGCTTTCACGACACCTATTCCACCTAAGAAAATCAGGCTGTACCTGATTGGTGACTCCACCATCGCGCAAAAAGTGCAGCAGGTGTTTCCTGAAACTGGCTGGGGAATGCCGCTTGCCACCTTTTTCGATACTGCCGCCGTAACCGTGCACAACCGCGCCCAAAACGGTCGCAGCACCCGTACTTATCTAACGGATAACCGTTGGCAGCCTATCGTGGATGCGCTACAGCCCCAGGACTACGTATTCATCCAATTCGGGCATAACGACGAAGCCGAAAACTACACCGACCGTTACACTTCGCCTGCTGATTACCGCAAAAACCTAATCAAGTTTGTGACAGAAACGCGTAGTAGAAAAGCTTACCCAGTGCTGATTACACCTGTCACGCGTCGCAAATTCAACCAGCAAGGACAGCAGCAGGAAACACACGTGGCGTACTCGGCCACCACAATTGAGGTGGCTAGAGCCTACCAAGTGCCACTGATTGACCTCGACAAGATGAGCCGCGAGCTACTGCAGCAGTTCGGTGAGGAAAACAGCAAATTGCTGTTTTTGCAACTCGCACCCGGCGACCATCCCAATTATCCCTACGGCAAGCAAGACAACACGCACTTCAGCGAGCTAGGCGCCCGCAAGATGGCGCAGTTGGTAGTAAGCCAAGTGGTAGCACAAAAGTTACCGTTGCTTGCCGATCATTTGGCGAAGCCTACTGCCAAAAACGCTGTAGCGCCTGTTCCCGCCGGCAAAGACGAACAGCCTACAACCCCCTGATAGCAGTATCGGACTTTCCTGCCGCAATAGGATCAATAAAAAGCACTGATTCCTTACCCTTAACTAAATGAAGAACCCACCGCTCCACCCTATATGCGGGGTGAAACGATGGGTCCGGCATGCGCTGGCCTTAGGAAATTAAACTTACTTCAACGCATCAGCAACGGCTGTTGCCAAAGGTGTTGTTGGGCGGCCGATAAGCTGCGAAAGCTGGTGGCTTTCGTCGAACAAGGCGCCTTCAGCGGCGTTGGCGTCCCAGTTGGCAATACCTTGCGCAAAGCCTTCCGGAATACCGAAGCTAGCGAGGGCGGCAGCATAGTCGGCTACCGGCAGGTTGCGATAGGGAATATCCTTGCCCGTCTGGCGCGAGATTTCAGCGGCCAGTTCAGTTAGCGTGTACGACTCGTCGCCGGCCAACTCATACGTTTTGCCTTCGTGGCCTTGGCCAGTGAGAGCCGCTACCGCAGCGTCAGCAAAATCAGCGCGGGTGGCCGAGGAAATCTTACCGTCTTTGGCGCTACCAAGCAAGGCGCCACCAGCCACGGCACCATGTATAGAACCAGTATAGTTTTCGGTGTACCAGCCGTTGCGCAGCAAGGTATAGGCAACTCCCGAAGCCTTCAAGTCGGCTTCCGTAGCACGGTGCTCTTCAGCCAAGCTTAGCGGCGAATTGTCGGCGTGCAGCACGCTGGTATAGATAATGCGCTGAACGCCCGCCTTTTTAGCTGCCTCAATAACGTTGCGGTGCTGAGTGATTCGCTGGCCTACTTCGCTCGACGAAATTAGCAGCAAGGTATCGACGCCCGCCAGGGCTGCTACCAACGTTTCAGGCTGACTGTAATTGGCTTCGCGGGCTTCTACACCTAGGTCGGCGGCTTTAGCAGGCGTGCGCACCAAGGCTACAATCTGGTCGGTAGGTACTGTGGCTTTGAGCTTTTCGATGACAAGGCGGCCTAGCTGGCCCGTTGCGCCGGTGATAGCAATACTCATGTTGTAGTCCGTTAAATGATGGTGGCAACAAAAGTATGTGCTATACTTACGCAAAGTAAGTACGTACAGAAAGGTAAGTATGAAAAAAGATGTTCTTGCTCCGGCCGCAGAGGCATTCACTCTCACGGAAAAGCTGCAGCGTGGCGACTTGCTGTCGGCGGCTTGTCCTTCGCGCACAGTGCTCAAGCATATTACCAGCCGTTGGGGAGTGCTGACCCTAATGGTATTGGAAGACGGCCAAACCCGCCGCTTCAGCGAGTTGCGCCGCTTAATTGACGGCGTTAGTGAAAGGATGCTGGCCCAAACGCTGCAATGGCTGGAAGCCGATGGCTTAGTGAACCGGGTAGCCTACGACGTAGTGCCGCCCCATGTCGAATACACTCTGACGCCACTTGGCCAGCAAGCAGCGCAGAAAGTGCGGGCCCTCGCTGATTGGGTGGAAGTTAGCTTTCCTGATGTTCAGCAGCACTGGAACAGCAAACTAGCTAGTTAAGACCGAGTACTTACAAATGCATGCCGCCCGAAACTTCGAGGCGCTGGCCCGTAATCCAACGGGCTGCATCGGAACAGAGGAAGGCCACCACGCTCCCGATGTCGCTAGGCAGGCCGGCCCGGCCCAGGGCCGTGGCCTCGGCAATGTGGGCATTAACCTGCGGGTTGTCGCGCACGATACCACCGCTGAAGTCGGTGGCGATGGCACCGGGCGCTACTACGTTAACCGTGATGCCGCGCGGGCCTAGTTCTTGGGCTTGGTGCTTGGTCAGGACTTCAATGGCACCTTTCACGCTGGCATAGGCCGCCCGGTTTGGGAAAGTGCTACGCGTAAGGCCGGTGGAAATATTCACGATGCGCCCTCCATCTTGGAGCAGGGGCAAGGCCTTTTGAGTCATGAAAAATACGCCCTTGAAGTGCACGTTCAGCATGTAATCGAACTGCGCTTCCGTAGTGTCGGCAAATGAGGCAGACAAGCCAGAGCCGGCATTGTTGATTAGAAAATCGATGCGTTTGGCACCGAAAGTTGTCAGTAAAGTTGTGGTTAGTTGCGCGTAAAAAGCATCGAAGTCTGGCACGTTAGCCGTGTCGAGTTGCAGGGCTACCGCCTGTTGCCCTAAAGCTTGAATTTCGGCGACGGTTGCCTGAGCGTCCGACTCTTTGCTCTGGTACGTGAGCACAATGTTGATGCCTTGTTTCGCTAAACTCAAGGCAGTGTCTTTGCCGATGCCGCGGCTGCCGCCCGTAACTAAGGCAATTTTGGAGGTGTTCATACAGGATTTGAAGTGGGTTACCAATGTGTAGGCAAAGGTCCCCCACCCAGCCAGTTAGGCAGTTGGGCGCAGCAATCCGGTTGTTGCTCGATTCAATCCAATTCACTACTGCCGGAAGGCTGCTGGCGACAACGCGGTGTGACGCTTGAAAAAGTGGGAGAAGTCTGCCACTTCCGCAAAGCCCAAGCTGTCGGAAATTTGGGTGATGGTCCAAGTGGGTTGCAGCAGCAGGCGCTTGGCTTCCTCGGCGTAGCGCGCGGCTATCAGTTCGGTGGTGGTGCGGCCCGTGTGCTGCTTCAAGGCCTTGTTGAGGTGGTTGACGTGTACGGCCAGCCGGTCGGCGAAATCTTTGGCCGAGCGCAGTTGCAACTGTTGGTGCGGTGTGGTAAGCGGAAACTGTCGCTCTAGCAATTCGGTAAAGAGCGAGGCAATCCGCGCCGCGGCCGTCGGGGCGGGCTGCCGGGTGGGGAGAGGCTGCAGCTTTTGTCCGGCGTGAATGAGCTCCAGTACATAGGCGCGCAGCAAATCGTATTTATAAGGGTAAGGCGAAGCCAGTTCGCGCGCCATCTTCTGGAAAATGGCGTCCAGCTCTTCCCATTCTGCCTCCGATACCTGAAACACGGGGTAGCCACTGGCTTGAAACAGCGGCAGTTCGTCGAGCACCACGCCACTGTTGGCCGGTAGCAGAAACTCGCTGGTAAACACGCAGAAGCGCCCGGCCTGCGCCGGATCCTGCGGTAGCCAGTGGTAGGGTACCTTGGGCGTGGCGAAGAGCAGAGCATTCTGCTCGAGTTCAATGACTTTGTTGGCGTACTCGGCCCGGCTCCGGCCCCGGATCAAACTGATTTTATAGTACGCACGCCGGTCATAGGGCATGGGCAACTGCGGGTAGTCCCGGAATTGGTCGGCTATGTCAAAGAGGTTGAAATGCCCGGTGGCCCGCTCCCCATCGGGCGGTAGGAGCGTGTGCGGTTCCGTCCCGACTGCCGCTGCTAGACGCTGGTAAAATTGCTCGAGCGAAGTAGCTTTCATGACGGCTGTTGCTAAAGATTACAGTAGGTGGTGGGCTCTCTGGAAGAGCCTATTCGTCACCGAAGTTAAGACAGGCAAAAGTAGATACGTTGCCGCGGACGAGTGCAAATGGCTGGTTGAAGAGCAGTGCTTTGCACGGTCCAGCAAAAAATTAGGGCTAGCATGTATACTTGGTTTATAAATGCATCAATGATGCATTACCAAGATTCATTTCTACATTTGCGTCTCACTAGCCAAAGAGTGGAGTGCAAAATTGGCGTAGAAGTATTGCTTGGGGGCTTATTGTGCTGCTGATTCGGGTGTTCTCACCCGAGGCTGCCGTATTGCGTCTGCACCAGCACCAGCATACGGAAGATGCGCCTGTGGCTGCTCGAGCTACCAAGTCCAGCTACCAAGCCGAGCTTTCGGTGAAGCACCAGCACTGCCACGTCGATGAGCTTTATAACGCTCCCTTTCAACCAGTCGCACCAGTCGCTTTAGACGAGCCGGTGCGCCTGCTAGCGTATGCTGTGTATCGCCCGCAAGCGCCCGTATGCCGCGCTTCGCACCTACTCGATGGCGCCTCCCTGCGTGGGCCACCAACTCGCGGCGCTTAAGCATCTTGCTTTTTTAGAGGACACTGTACAACCCCCCAACACAGATGCTTGCTTAGGCGCCTGTGCCTATGGCTTGACGGAGGTAGCCATAGCCGCGCTTTCATTTCCGTGGCTGTTATGGTTTGCACTGCCTTACTAGGTAGCGTCACTGTAATTCTTAGTTAGCGCTTTCTCAGGCCCTGGTGCGACCATACGCATCGGTTGCCGCTATTCCTTTCTTTTTCCTGACTTCAACCCGGCCGGTGCTTCCAGCGCCTAACCTGGGCATGCCTCTTTTTCATGCAACGACTTTTAATCTGTCTGCTGCTGCTCTGGCCTTTGCTGGTAGCGGGGCAATCTTCTATGGGCCGCATTGATGGCCACGTCAACGGCCCAAACGGGCGTGGGCTCGAGGGAATTTCTATTCTAGAGCAAACCGGGCGCTTTGCAACGCTGACCGGGGCCGACGGGCACTTTTCGCTGGATTTGCCTTATGGCGAGCATATCCTTATCACCCGCAGTTTAAGTCACCAGGAAGTGCGGCGCACGGTGGTGCTAAGCTCGGAAGCCTCTAGCCTGACCGTTGACTTCACCTTGCAGCCTACTACCACTGCCTTGCAGGAGGTGGAAGTGCTGGGCCGCAAGGAAACCACGTACAAGAGCGACTACAGCTTTGTGGGCACCAAAACGGCTACCCGCCCCATCGATGTGCCGCAGTCCATTTCCACGGTAACCAAGGAGCTGATCGAGGACCGACAAGCGCTGCGCCTGCCGGACGTGGTGAAGAACGTGGCCGGTGTCACGCAGTATTCGCACTACGACGACCTCACGATTCGCGGCTTCCGCAACGGTTACGAGAGCGGCTTCCGGCTGCTCAACGGCCTGCGCTCGGGCTTCAGCTACGGCAACTCGTTTACGCAGGCGCCCTTAACGGTTAATTTGGAGCGAGTGGAAGTGCTGAAAGGTCCCGGTGCGGCCTTGTACGGCGACATCAACCCCGGCGGCACGGTGAACATGGTCACCAAAAAGCCGCTCGACGTGGCTCGCCAGGCCTTAACGTTTTCGACGGGCAGCTTCAACACCATGCGCGCCACTACCGACCTTACCGGCCCGCTCAACGAGCAGAAAAATGTGCTTTACCGCTTCAATGCCGGCTTCGAGAAGAGCAACACGTTCCGGGCCGTCAACGACACTCGTTCCCTGATGGTAGCGCCCACCGTCACCTTTCTGCCCACCGACAAAACCACGCTCAATGCCGAACTGGTTTACACCCACATCGACGGCTACCTGGACCGGGGCCTGCCTATCCGGGGAGGCGACTTGTACGCGCTGCCCCGCTCGTTTTCGCTAAGCCAGCCCAGCGACTATTTCCGCACTAGCACCTACTACCTCAACGCCTCGCTCAACCATAAATTCACCGACTGGCTGTCGTTCAACGCCTCGTACCTCGACTTCACTTACCACGAAGACCTGAGTGAGCACCGCACCCTGAACACCTTTGCCGACGCCCCGGCCAACACGGTGATGAACTTGCGCTACTTTGACCGCCGGGCCGAGGAGTACACCAAGAACTTGGCCGCCTACTTCGTGCTCAATCAGTCCACCGGCTCGGTGGCGCACAAGGTGGTAGCGGGCGTGGACTATATCCGCTACAACACCGACCCGCAGAGCACTATGTTCGAGGCCCGGCAGAAGCAAGTGAACGGCATAACCTCGCCACTGACGTTTGACTTGAAGAGCCCGCTCTACGAAATTCAGGATCCTACGAAGTACATCCGCCGGCCGCTGCCGCAGTTCTTTATTGACTACATCAACTCGGTGTACCATACCACTGGCCTTTACGTGCAAGACCAAGTAGACGTGACCGAGCGACTGGGCTTGCTGCTGGGAGTACGCTACGAACTGTTTGCCGACGAGCGGGACTACGGCGACGGAAGCAAGAACATCAGGCAGCGTCAGCTGCTGCCTCGCGCCGGCCTGACCTATGCCTTGCTGGACAACCTGAATTACTTTGCTTCCTACAGTGCCGGCTTCCGCCCCCTTAAGCCCGAATACATCCGGTTCCCGGAGCGCTACGGCCGTAGCACTGCCTTCGACCCCGAAACCAGCTACCAACTGGAAACTGGCCTTAAGGGTGAGTTTTTCAACAAAGGTCTGCTAGGCACAGTAGCCGTGTACCAGATTATCAAGCGCAACCAGCTAGTGAATACCGGCTCCCTCACCGCCGATGGGGCACCGGTGTACCGGCAAAATGGCCAGGCCCGCTCCCGCGGAGTTGAGCTGGAATTAGTTGGCAACATCTTGTCTAACCTAAGCTTAAACGCCAACTACGCCTTGAATTACTCCAAGGTATTAGAAGCTGATTTGGCGGCAGAAAACGGCCAGCGCTTGGCTAACGCCCCCAAACGTTCGGCGGGCCTCTGGACTAAGTACACCTTCGTGACGCCGGCTTTGCGCGGGCTAGGCGTGGCCGTGGGCGGTAATTACGTTAGCCGTCGGCGTACCGAAAACCAAGTGGTGGATACCAGTACCGGCGAGCTGTACTGGGCGCACTGGCCGACCTACACGGTGCTGGACGCGGCCCTATTCTACACCAAGGGCAAGTTCAACTTTCACGTCAACATGAACAACCTGCTCGACAAGTACTACTTCGTCGGCGGCTACGACTACTTCCGGGCCAGCCCCGGTGCCCCCCGCAACTTCATGGCCACCGTGGGCTACGCTTTTTAAGGCGCAGAAGAACCCAACCGAAAAGTCGGCAGGCTGCACTTGCTGAAGCCTTTCGACCACCAAACTAACCTCTGAGGTGCGAGCGAAGAAAAGCTTCAGCAAGCGCAGTAGGACGCTCATTACTTATTAATAAAGAATGACTTACATTCTCGAAGCGAAAGACCTGCGCAAGCAGTATGCCGATAAGCTGGCCTTGCGCGGGCTGAATTTGCAGATTGCCCCAGGCGAGGTGTTTTGCCTGCTCGGCCAGAACGGCGCGGGCAAATCCACGACCCTCAACCTCTTCCTCGGCTTTGTGTTACCCACGGCGGGTGCGGCCTTCGTCAACGGCTTGGAAGTGGCAGTTAACCCACTCAAGATCAAAGAGCATCTGGCGTATATTCCCGAGCAGGTGATGCTGTATCCGCACCTGACCGGGCTGGAAAACCTGGCGTTGTTCAGCAGTCTGGCTGGCTACAAATACTCGCCGACGGAACTAGTGGAGTATCTCACCGAGGCCGGTCTACCAGTAGAAGCAGTGCGGCGGCGCGTGGGCACTTACTCTAAGGGTATGCGCCAGAAAGTGGGCATTGCCATTGCCGTGGCCAAGCATGCGAAGGTGCTGCTACTCGACGAGCCTACCTCGGGCCTCGACCCCAAAGCTTCCAACGAGTTTTCCGAGCTGCTGCGTCGCCTCAGCAGTCAGGGCACAGCCGTGCTCATGGCCACCCACGACATCTTCCGGGCCAAGGAGGTGGGAACCCGCGTGGGCATTATGCGGGAAGGGGAGCTGGTGGACGTGCGCCCCACCGCCGCCCTTAATGCCCAGGAGCTGGAGCAACTCTACCTCACCTACATGCACTAACCGATGATGGATAGTATTGCCCAGAAGGAGTTTGTTAGTACGCTGCGCGACCGGCGGTTTGCCGTACTGAGCGTACTAGTGCTGGCCTTGCTGCTGGCCGCCACGCTGGTGGGCCGCGCCTCGTACCGCACTTTGCAGCAAGAGCGGCAGCTGGCCCAAGGCACCGTCAACGAGCAGTTTCGCAACCAGCCGGCCCGGCATCCGCACCGGGTCGCGCACTACGGCTCGTTTGCTTTCCGGCCAAAGTCGGGGCTGAGCTTGCTGGATACGGGAGTGGACTCGTTTACGGGCAGCGCCGTGTATCTAGAGGCTCATCAGCAGAACAGCGTCAATTTCAGCCAGGCCCAGCAGTCGGGTTCCCTGCTGCGGTTTGGCGAGATGACCGTGGCTTTTGTACTGCAACTGCTCGTACCGCTGCTTATCATCTTCCTGTGTTTCGGGGCTTTTACGCAAGAGCGCGAAACCGGCACCCTGAAGCTACTGCTCAGCCAAGGCGTAACGCTGCGACAAGTAGCCTGGGGCAAAATCTGGGGCTATAGCCAAGCCGTGGCGCTGGTCGTAACGCCGGCCTTGGCCTTGGCGGCGGCCCTGCTGTTTACCGGCGAAGAATTTAGCTCAGGGGTTGATTTGGTGGCCCGGCTAACATTGTTTGTGCTGGGGTACGGGGTGTACTTTTTTCTGATTGTGGTGGGGGCCGTGGTGGTGTCTGCTAAGCAGGCCAGCTCTCGAGCGGCCCTCGTGACGTTGCTCGGCTTCTGGATTTTGGGGTGCATTATCCTGCCCAAAGCCACGGCCAACCTGGGCGCTTCGCTTTACCCCACTACTACCAAAGCGCAAATGGACGCTGAAGTACACGAAGAAGCCCAGCACGGCATCAACGGCCACGACCCGCAGGACAAACGCTCGGCGGAATTGAAAGCCGCACTTCTGAAAAAGTACGGCGTCGATACCGAGGAAAAGCTGCCAGTGAGCTTGGCGGGCTTGCAAATGGCAGCGGGCGAGGAGTACTCCGCTAAAGTGTACCAGCAGCATTTTGCGGCCCTAAACGCCACCTACGAGCGCCAAAACCGCCTTTCCGATTGGGCTGGCTTGCTCAATCCTTATCAGGCTATCCGTCCGCTGTCCATGGGACTAGCTGGCTCCGACTTCGCCCACTACGTGCACTTCCAGCAGGCCGCCGAAACCTACCGCTACAACCTAGTGCAGCGCCTAAACCAGCTGCAAGCCGATATGGGCTACGGCGACAAGGAACGCCGCCTCGATGCCAGCACCTGGCGTCAGTTGCCCGTCTTCACCTACCAAGCGCCCCCGCTGCGCTGGGTGCTGCCCCAGCTACTGCTACCGATTATGGCGCTGTTACTCTGGGCCGGCCTGCTGAGCTGGCTGGGGTTGCGCCTGATTTCCAAAACACCTGTTGCTTGATTGATGCGTAACTTCTGGATTCTGTTTTCCTACGAGGGGCGGCACTTCCGCGCCGCCAAGGGGCTAGTGCTTTTATGTTGCTTACTGCTGGCTACCGGCCTCTACGGCATCTACTACGGCACCACCGAAATCGAGCGGCAGCGCCAGCACCTGGCGACCCTGCCCGAACTCACGCGCCGCAACGTGGAAGAGTTGAAGGTGAAGTTTCCTGGCCCCGCCGACGCCGGCGACATCGGCTACTATCACACCACCTTCGCCGTGCACCACCCCGACCCTTGGGCGGCCCTCTCACTGGGGCTGCGCGACGTAAACCCTTCCTATGTGAAGCTGCGCCTACTGGGGCTGCAAAACCAACTCTACGCCGCCGACAACACCAACCCCATGAAGGTGCTCAGCGGCAACTTCGATCTGGCGTTCGTGCTGGTGTATCTGTTTCCACTCCTGATTATTGCCTTGAGCTTCAACCTACTATCCAGTGAGCGGGAGGAAGGTATTCTGGTGTTGCTGCTAGCTCAGCCGGTTGGTCCGGCCACGGTAGTAGGAGCCAAGTTAGCTTTCCGGATAAGCGTGGTACTGGGGCTGGCCCTGGCTCTTTCGGTGGTAGGAATGCTGTGGGCCCAAGTGCCCCTAGATATGCGAGTGGTTGCTTGGCTAGTCCTGACGATACTCTACTGCTTGTTCTGGTTTGGGGTGGCTTTGGTAGTAACGGCCTTGCAGCGCACCTCGGCCGTGAATGCCGTAACCCTGCTCGGGGTGTGGCTGGTGCTGGTGGTGCTGGTGCCAAGCTTGCTGAACCTGGGCGTAGCTGCGGCCCGGCCCGTGCCCCAAGGCATTGAGCTTACCATCAAGCAGCGCGAGGAAATTCATGCCGGTTGGGACCGGCCGAAAGCGCAGACCATGAACCGGTTCTTCGCCCTCTATCCACAGTGGCGCGACACAACCAGTATTCGGGAGCGGTTTGTATGGCGCTGGTACTACGCCTTTCAGCACCTCGGCGACCAGGCCGTAGCCCCGCAAGCCGCCGCCTACGCCCACCGTCTGCAGCAGCGCTACGACTTGGTGGAACAGCTTAACCTACTCTCGCCGGCCATCAACGCCCAGAGCAGTTTCAACGCCTTAGCGGGCACCGACCTGCCCACTCATCTGCAGTTTCAGCGCAGCGCTGCCCGCTTCCACGATTCATTGCGTGCTTTTTACTACCCCTTCCTTTTCCGCAAAGTCGAATTCACCCACGCCGACTATGCCCGCGAACCTACCCACACGTTCACCAGCCAGCCGGAGCTAGGCACTGCTTATGGCGGCTTGGTTAAGCTACTGCTAAGCGTGGCAGCCATGTATGCGCTGGGTGCGGGGCTGTTGCGGCTGCGCCCCATTAGCCCCCGCTAAATGTTGCGCAGCTGTTTTCTCTGACTATCACCCTTCCCTTATGTTGTTTCGTTTTTCTTGCTGCTCCAGGCTCTGTTGTTTTTCGCCCTCGTGTCACTGGCTGCTCCTCTAAAGCCTTTTATGTTCAACGGGCAGACGGTGGCGCCGGGCAATAAGGTTTCCACACTGTTGCACGTAACGGCAGGCCAAGACAGCACCGTGGTGCCCGTGACAGTTTTCCACGGTCGCCGGCCGGGTCCGGTGCTGGGTATTATTGCCGGGGTACACGGCTATGAATACCCGCCCATCTTAGCCGCCCAGCAGCTGGCTCGCGAAATCAACCCAGCCGAGCTGCGCGGTACTGTGCTGCTAGTGCACTTGGCCAATGTTCCGGGTTTCCTGGGCCGGCGCATTCAAGTGAACCCGCAGGACGAGAAGAACCTCAACCGCGTGTTTCCGGGCCGGCCCGATGGCACCATCACCGAGCGCCTAGCTTGGCGGCTCGGCAACGACGTTATCGGGCGTTGCACGCACGTCATCGACGTGCACGCCGGCGACGCCCTCGATGATTTGCGGCCCTACGCCGGCTACTACAATTACTTCGACACGCCCGAACTTTCCGACACTGGCCGGCAGATGGCCGTGGCCCTCGGTTTTCCTTACGTGGTGCAGTTCGGCAATGAGGCGACGCTAAAAAATCAAGCGGCCGTCTACTGTTCCCGCGAAGCCATTAAGCGCGGTATTCCCGCCGTGGACATCGAGTGTGGCCGTTTTGGCTTGCCCGAGGTAGAAGCGGTAATCCATATCAAGCAGGCCCTGCACCGGCTGCTCGGCCACTTGGCTATGGCTGGCGAACAGCCCGCACCCAACAATCCGCTGCTGATTGCTCAGCGCACTACCGTCAGCAGTTCCCACACCGGCTTTTTCTACCCACTGGTTAAGGCCGGCGAGTTGATTCACAAGGGCCGCAAACTGGGCACCATCACCGACCTGTTTGGTACTCCGCTCACCGACGTAGTAGCTCCAGTTGATGGGGTAGTGCTCTACATGACAGCTACGCCGCCCATCAGTACTGGAGAAAGTTTGCTGAGTATAGGTCACCTCCCAATGCAAGGGAAGTTGTAAACAGATGCTCTCCGGGCGGTGTGCTCTGCAATCAACAGAACGTTACTGAAAGCAGCAGGATAAGAGCAGCTGACGTAGTGTGCGTTTTGTTGTAGTTTGCCTCAACCCCGCGGAAGGGAAGACCCTTTTGCAGCCAAAAGGCGCTATCACCGGCTTGCATTAGCCTGTTATATTATTTTGACCTTCTGCAACTTAGCGCAGGAAGCGAAGCTCCCGCAAGCAAACCAACTGGCAGGTAAATGCAGCATGGGTGCTCCCTTGGTCGGGAAGCACAGCAGCCGGCCTACAGCTCGCTTTCAAGGAGAAGCCGTACGTTTGTAGTGGAAGTAGGAAGCAAGTAAGTCACTTACTTGCGCAAGTCAGAGGTGTACTCACTTACCCGGCAAGGGTCGGGTTACGTGTTGAAAGGCGGAACAACTACCGCTTAATGTTTTCTAACGCCAGGTTAACGTGACACTAACGCCATGTCCTTTCCTTGTCGTTTGATGATTGTGCCACCTAACCCCACCGCATGGGTAAAACCATCCTTGTATCGAATCGCCTCCCCCTGAAAGTGCAGCGCACTGACGCGGGTTTCCTGTTGCAGCCTCGTGAAGGAGGATTAGCCATCGGGCTCGACCCTATGTACCGCTCCGGCGACTACCTGTGGGTGGGCTGGCCCGGCTTGGCCCCCGAAAACGAAGCCGAGCAGCAAGCAATAGCCGAGATGCTGCGCTCCGAGAACATGACTCCCGTATTTCTCTCGGAAACAGAAGTCGGTGACTACTACGAGGGCTTTAGCAACGGCACCTTGTGGCCCACTTTCCACTACTTTGCCCAGTACTCGGCCTTCGACCACCAGCAATGGGCCGCCTACGTGGATGCCAACGAGAAATTCTGCGCGGCCGTACTAACCCTAGCTGGTCCCGACGACCGAATTTGGGTGCACGACTACGAGTTGCTGCTGCTGCCGCAATTGCTGCGCCAAGCCTGCCCCCACGCCACCATCGGCTTTTTTCTGCACACTCCGTTCCCGTCGTATGAGCTGCTGCGTGTGCTGCCGTGCCGCAAAGAACTACTGCTAGGCTTGCTCGGGGCCGATTTGGTTGGGTTTCAGACCCTGGGCTACATGCGGCACTTCTTAAGCTCGGTTTCGCAACTGCTTGGTTTGCCCACTCACAACAGCCAGATCGAGACTCCCTCCCGGACGATATGGGCAGAAGCATTTCCCATAGGTATCGACTACGGCCGCTGCGCGGCGGCAGCCGTGACAGCTTCTACACAGACGTTTGCGCACTCGTACCGTGAAGCCTTGCGGGAAGCGCGCGTCATTCTTTCTCTTGACCGGCTGGATTACACGAATGGTATTGCCGAGCGACTCAACGCCTTCGAGAAGCTGCTGCAGCGCTATCCGCAATGGCAGGGCCAGGTAAGTTTAGTGATGGTGGTAGTGCCTTCGCGCGAGCAGGTGGAATTGTATCGCAAGCTGAAGGAGGAAATCGACGAGTTGGTGGGCCGCATCAATGCCCAGTACCGCACCATCAACTGGCGCCCCGTGCATTATTTCTACCGCTCACTACCGTTCGAGGAAGTGGCTGCCTGGTACTCGCTGGCCGACATTGGGCTGGTAACGCCCATCCGCGACGGCATGAATCTGGTGGCCAAGGAGTACGTAGCTAGTCGTACCGACCAGCGCGGGGTGCTGATTCTGAGCGAGAGAGCTGGGGCCGCCCGCGAACTAGCCGATGCGCTGCTTATCAATCCCACCGATACCAGCGAGCTAGCCGATGCCCTGCACGTCGCCTTGCTCATGCCCGAGGACGAACAGCGCCGGCGCATGGCAGCCATGCAAGCGTTGGTCAAGCAATACGATGCCTTTGCTTGGAGCCGCCGGTTTTCAGCGCAGCTAACCGAAGTGAAAACCAAGCAGCTGGCGTTGGCCACCACGCCGCTCGAACCGGAAGCGGCGCATACCTTGGTAGAGGCCTACCGGCATGCCCGGCAACGACTCTTGCTGCTCGATTACGATGGCACGCTGGTGCCGTTTCGGGCCCACCCCGAGCGGGCCCAACCCAACGCCGAGCTGCTGGCGTTGCTACAAGAGCTGAGCGAAAGTCCGGAAACGCAAGTAGCGCTGGTAAGTGGCCGCGACCGGCATACGCTCACCGAGTGGTTCGGGCACTTGCCCCTGGGCTTGATTGCCGAGGAAGGCGCTTGGCTGCGTCCGCCTCATCAGGAGTGGACCTTGTTTCACGAGCTGCGCGCCGACTGGAAACAGGAGCTACGGCCCGTGCTGGATTTATATGTGGTGCGCGCCAGTGGGTCCTTTATCGAGGAGAAAGAGTTTTCCCTGGTGTGGCACTTCCGCCGGGTCGACCCCGACCTGGGCCGTCGGCGGGCCCGCGAGCTGGTAAGCCACCTACTGTTTCTGGCCGCCAACTCCGACCTGCAGGTGCTGGAAGGCGACAAAATGGTAGAGATTCGCAACGCCGGTATTCACAAAGGTGCTGCCGCGGCCCGCTGGCTAAGCTTGTACCAACCCGACTTCGTTCTGGCCCTCGGCGACGACTGCACCGACGAAGATATGTTCCGGGTGCTGCCCCCTGAGGCCTTCACAGTTAAAGTTGGAGAGTCGGCCCGTTCGCAGGCCCGCTACCACGTTTCCCGCATCAACGATGCGCTGGAATTGCTGCGCAGTTTGCGTTCGTCGGCGCCCATCTCTACATCGGTGCCGAGCAGGCCTTTTCCGTAGCTCTAAGAATTAGGCAAGCAAACCTAGGCTTTGGCGCCTGGTCTGGCATAGTAGACTTGTACTTCGCTGCGTTGTCTAACGCTTTTCGCAGTCTAGACTTTTGGGCTGCTTCCCTACGCAAAAAGCAGCTGTTGCACATAGCCTTACTTAAAGAAAGCTGCCAGCCAATGCCAGGTTAGCCAAGCTCCCTCGCCCAAGCCTAAGAGCACAACGGTGGCAATTAAGCGAGCGGCGTACTCATTCACTGTGTCTCGGTTATCCTTAAAATAGCGCATGAGCGTAGTGCTTTACAGTATATGTGCTAAGTGAATTTCACTGCGAATAAACTATGCAGAAATGATTTATTTCTAATTTATCTTGGACCGGCACTATTTCAGGCTTTAGCTCTTGCTTGAAACGGCCATAGAAATTAAGCATTAAGCGGAAAAAAGACAAGCACCTCTTTTATACAAGTAAGCTGCCCGTGCGCTTGTTAGCCAAGTACACGGGCAGCTCACACAGAGAATTGCAGATCAAGAGAAGCTGCTTAAGATTAAGCTGCTGGGTCTTCAGTTTTGGGTAGGTCTTCTGCCTTCTTGAAGCGCTTGTACAAGAACAACTGCCACTTCTCTTCGGCCACGCCGGCCTTGTCCATTTCCGCGCGCGACAACGTGAAAAACAAGTCGGAGAGGCGGTTGATATAGGCGGGAATTGCTTCATCGACCGTATCGACGCGCATCAAGGACACCAGCCGCCGCTCGCCCCGCCGCATTTGGGTGCGCACAACGTGGCAGAGCGCCGAAATTTCGTTGCCGCCGGGCAGCAAGAAATAGTCCGAGGCAGTAGTCATCTGACCTTCCAACTCGTCGATCCACGTTTCGCAGAAAGCAGCGCCGTCGGTGGGCATGGGGTTGGTATTCACTTTCTTGGCATCGGAAGGCCGGGCCAGGTGCGACATCATGTCCATCATGTCCTTCTGAATCCGGTGCAAGTTAGGCTGCCACGCGTGTTCCGGGCCGAGCTTTACGCGCAGCAACCCGATAGTGGAATTCACTTCGTCGAGGGTGCCGAAGCACTCCACCCGTACGTCGTCTTTGTCGACGCGAGAGCCGCCAAACAAACCGGTGGTACCCTTGTCGCCTTTTTTGGTGTAAATCTTCATGGGCTTGAGCTTAGTCAGGTAATTATTTAAGGGAGAGGGGCAGGCCGGAAACCATGAAAATAGCCTTGTCGGCCCGCGCAGCAATGTACTGATTCATCCACCCCTGCAAGTCAGTGAACTTGCGCCCGGCTTCGGTTGGGGCGTGCAGCCCCATCCCGATTTCGTTGCTGATAACTAGCAGGGTGCAGTCTTGCTGGAGCAGCAAGTCGAATTCCTGCTGGGCCAAGGTCAGGGCCTGCTCCACTTGGTAGTCGGTGTCGGTAAAGAAGTTGGTTAGCCAGAGCGTTACGCAGTCCAACACCACGGTGCGGCCCGCTAGGTCCAGGCGGCCGATATGCTTTTCTTCTTCCAGCGTGGTCCAACGTGCGTCGCGGTCGGCTATGTGCCGGTTTATACGCTGGCGGTGGTCCTCATCCCAAGCGCGGGAAGTGGCCAGATATACGGGCGAGGAACTGAGCTGCAAGGCAAAGTCCTGGGCGTACCGGCTTTTACCGGAGCGCTGCCCGCCGGAAATATAATAGAGCATCGACCTAGAAAGTTAAGGTGTAGCGGGCGGCAACGTTGCGGCCGGGCAGGTTGTAGCCACGCTTCTCGTAGTAGTTCTCGTTGGTCAGGTTATTGACGTACAGCGTGAGGGCGTGCCGCTGGGCGTAAGTGCCCGTCACCGAGAAATCCAGGGTCATGTACTCGGGGTAGAGAATCTGGGGCGAATTCACGTCGGTGAAGTCGGTGTCGCGGCGGCGACCCACGTAGCGCCCACTCAGGCGCGCATTCAAGTACTTGAAGTTGTCATACGACACGCCGAAGTTGTGGCTGAAGCGGGCCACGTTCTGAATGCTACGGCGAGTTTCGCTGCCATCCGTGTTGTTGACTACGTCTTCGGCCTTCAGCATTCGGGTGCCGCCCGCATACACCCGCAGCGAATGCGCGTACTCACTAGCTGCTCCAAAATCGTAGCCAACTTCCGCTTCCAGCCCGTGGATCTGGCTGTCGTTGGCATTGAGGTAGGTAGTGCGCGAACGGACTACGTAGCCTTCTGGGGTGGTTTCGCCGGTGGGGTTGGTGGTGCGGGTGGTGATGCGGTCCTTCACCCGGGTTGAAAAGTACGTGACGTCGCCGGTTAACCCCATTTCGGATTTATCGAAGCGCAAGCCCGCGTCCCAGGTCACGCTGTTTTCGTTTTTCAAATCGGGATTGCCCTGCGTGACCGACGCCTGGTTGCTGGCGTTGACGGTTTGCGAGTAGCCCGCCACGTTGTAAGCATCCGGCGTTACGTAGGCCCGCCCGATGGTGCCGTGCACGCGCAGCGGCTCCAGCACCCGGTATTGCGCCCCTAGGCTAGGGCTGAAAAATGGGTTGGTTTCTTTGCCCGGTGTGAAGGTAGTGAGCAGGGGCGTGCTTTTCACGTCGTAGGTGATGAAGTCGTAGCGCGCACCGGGCGTCACAATCAGTTTCTCGTCGAGCAAGCTAAACTGGCCCTGCACGTAGAGGCCGGTGGTGTTGAGCTCGTAGTTGGGATTGAACGGCGCCATTTCGGCACTAGTGGCACTAAAGCGGTGCGAGCGGCTGGTGGCCTCGTTGTGGTCGATGCCGACGGTTAGCTGCTGCTCGCCAAGCTTGATAACGTCTTTCACTTGCACGCCTTTCCAGTAGTTTTTGCTTTGGAACGAGCGGTAGGCGGGCGCCGTAGCCGGCAGCGTATTGTTGTTGTTGAACTCCCCCGACCCGTAGCCCCGCACGAATAGCTGGTGGTGCGCGTAGTCGCCCACCGCGCTGATTTCCAGGTTCTGCCGCTCGATGTCCTTGGTGGAGGGGCCGGTGTTGCCGTAGAAGATGTCGTTGGGCGACTGCACGTTGCGAGCCACGAAGCGCTCCACCCTAGCATCTACGTGCCAGTGCTCGGCTACTTGGTAGCCGAGGCGCAGGGCGCCGGAGTAGTAGTTGAGCTTGGTGAAATTGCGCCGGATACCGTCGCCGCGCTGGTCGTCGGTTTCCTCGGAGCGGCCGTCGGCAAAGGTTTTGGTGGCACTCTTGGCATCGAGCCAGTCGCGAAACAGGCCTTTTTTGCCTAGTTTGTAGTCCTGTGCCCGGTCGAAAAGCCCGAACGAGAGGTCGAAATCCAGCTTTTCGGTGATGTTGCCGCCGGTGGCCCCGCCCGCCCGGAACGTTTCGTAGCTACCGTATTCGGTGTAGACCCTACTTTGTACTGGTCCGCGGGAGCGGCGCGTAATCACGTTTACCACGCCCCCCATGGCCTGCGAGCCGTAGAGCGCCGAGGCCGGGCCTTTCAGCACTTCCACCCGCTCCACACTGCCCAAATCCAGTGTAGACAAATTGGAAGTACCCGCTGGCCGGCCATCTACCAGCAGCAACGCCCGCTGGTTTAGCCCGCTGGTTTGGGGCCGGAACCCCCGAATGCCTACTCCCGACAAAAGCCCCGGATACTGAATGACATCCACCGAAGCATTCTTCTTTAGTATATCCGTGAAGTCCAGCGCCTGAGTTTGCTGAATATCCTGCCGGGAAATCACCTCGATCTGCTGCGGCACTTTGCGGCGCTCCGTGGTTGAGCGCGTCGCCGTCACGACCACCTCATTGAGGCTCTGACGCTTCAACGAGTCGGCCGCTACCTGGGCCTGTGCTGTGGTTCCGGCCGCCGAAAGCAGCGCGGTACCTAGCAACGGTACCATCACGTAAGGGGAAGTAGATGAAGCGGGTAAAGAACTTTTCTTCATTGCTTTAGCAACAAGGGAATAAAATGGGGCCACCCGCCGCCGCGACGGGTGCCAAAATCAAACAGGATGATTTTCAGGAAGGAGGCGCAACGCGGCGAGCAGCGTTTCTATGGTTTGGTGCTGCTGCGCAGGCTGACCCGGCAGTTCACAAAGCCAGAAACCAACGCCGGATGCGCTTGGCGTGGTCACGCGCAAGGGAGCAGGGGAGGTAGTGGGCACGAAGCCTTCCCGCTCCAGCGCCCGCCGGGTCCAAAATGCGGCGGCGCCTTCGCCGAGCAGCTGCACGGCCGGTCCGGCCGGGGCATGCAAGGCGAAAGTGCCCGTAGCTGGATCGAAGGCAAGGCCTTCCCGCGCAAAAGCGGCCGCAAACGTGCCGCTCAGTACCAAATCTTCGGGCGTACCGGCGTGCAGCGTACCCGTGGCCGAAAGTAGCCACACCCGGTCGGCAGCCTGCAAAGCCAGGTCCAATTCGTGGGTGGACAGCAGAATGGCTTTGCCGGTTTGGCGGGCCAGGTTGTGCAGTAAGCGCATGAGAGCCACGCGGTTTGGTAGGTCCAAGTGGGCAGTGGGCTCATCGAGTAAGATCAGGGGCGTGTCCTGGGCTAAGGCACGGGCGAGCAGCACTTTTTGCCGCTCACCGTCGCTAAGCTCGCCCACCGGGCGGCGGGCAAACCGAGTGGTATTGGTTGCGGCCAGCGCGGCCAATACCTGGGCTTCGTCGTGGGCGGAAAGGCCCCCGAGCCAGCCCGTGTGCGGATGGCGGCCCAAGCTCACTAGCTCCTGTACGGTCAGGTTGCCCGCATCGAGCCGGTCAGTAAGCACTACGCTCAGTTGGCGGGCTCGTGCCAGGGCGCTCATGCTCTGAATGGGAGCGTCGCCGAGCATGAGTTGTCCGCGCACCGGCGGCTGCAAACCCGCCAGGGTCCGCAGCAGTGTTGATTTGCCTGCCCCATTAGGCCCGAGCAAACACACCAGCTCGCCTGGCCACAGCGCCAAGCGTAGGTTTTCGGCCACTGCGTGGGGCGTTTTTCGAGAAGTGAAATAACCCACTGCCAGGTTTTCGGCGGCAAGCAGGGGCGCGGGCGCTACCATAGATCAGGAAAACGACGAGCGAATATTCTGGCGGCGAAGCACCACCCACAGCACCACCGGCGCCCCCAATAGGGAAGTCACCACGTTGAGCGGCAGGGCGGTTTGGCTACCGGGCAGCTGGGCCAAACAGTCGCAGCCCAGGGTGAGGGCGGCACCTACCAGGCAGGCCCCGGGCAGCAGCACCCGGTGGTCGGCGGTGCGTAGCAAGCCCCGAGTGAGGTGGGGCACGGCAATACCCACAAAGCCGATGGGGCCGCAGAATGCCGTAATGGCTCCTGCCAGTAAACTGGTACTCAAGATGATAAGCGTGCGGGAACGACCGATTACCAACCCCATGCTGCGGGCGTAGTTTTCACCTAGCAGCAAAACATTCAGTGGTTTGGCAGAAGCAAAGGCCAATACTAACCCCGCGCCCACGACCGTGCTCAGCACCATCAGGTGGCTACCAACCACTCCGCCCAGCGAGCCAAACGTCCACATCAGGTACTCCTGAATCTGCTCGGGGGCACTGAAATATTGCCACAAACTGACTATGGCCCCCGTCACGCTGGCTACCATCAGCCCCACAATCAGCATAATCACATTATCGCGCAAGCGGGCCGAGAGCACTAGTACCAAACTCATAACTAGTCCCGCGCCGGTGGTGGCGGCCAGCACCAAAGCCCAGCTGCCGCCCACGCCCAGGGCCCGAATGGCAAAGCTACCCGCGACGCTGCCGCTGGCCAACATCACGGCAGCCACGCCTAGCCCTGCGCCCGCCGTCAACCCGAGGGCGGAAGGCCCGGCCAAGGGGTTACGAAACAGAGTCTGCATCTGCAAGCCGCTCACTGCCAAGCCGCTGCCTACCACTAAAGCAGTCAGTGCTTTGGGCAGACGAATTTGTTGAACAATGAATTTCCAGGCCGGCGTGTCGGTGGGGTTGCCTAACAGGATATCCACCACGGCAAGCAGGGGAATCCGCACCGACCCTAGCCCGATGTCGAGCACAAAGCCCAGGGCTACCAAGCCGAGCAACACCACCAGCCAAGCCCCGCGGCGGTAATTAGCGGCCTGCGTTAGGCGGGTTTCGGGCACGGCCGACGTTTGCACAACACTCACTTTAGCTGCTGGTAGTAGCGCAGCTGCCAAGTCGGCAACAGCTCGGGGTGCAAAATCTTAATTAAATCGGCTAGCACCAGATCGGGCCGTACGGCGCCGGATTCCCAATAGTCGTTGGAGCCCACGGCGTTGGTGCGGCGGTTGTTGTTGTACACCAGCCCACGCTTGAACGGCGCGAAGGCAGCGTAGCGGGGGTCCTGCGCCGCAACTTCTGCTTTCGACTTGGTGGAGCCCGTATGCAGCCAGTAGTCGGCGGCAAGGGCCACGGGTGCCACAGCCTCGAACGAGAGTGCCAGGCTGCCATTGGGAGCTTTGGTTTTGTCCCAGGGATACGTGGTGCCTGCATCGCGCAGGAACTGAGCCATGTAGCTGTCCGCATCCGGCACGTGCCACACGTCTTTGAAGGGCATGCCTACTACCACTGTAGGCTTTTTGGCTACGGTGCGGGTGGTGGCGGCCAGCCGCTTATAGTCGCGCACTACCTGGTCGAATTTCTGATTTACGAGGTCTTCTTTATCAAGCAAGGCGGCCATTACCTTCACCCACTCGGCCCTGCCAAGGGGCGTAGTTTCCACCCATTCCGAGTTGATCATAACCGGAATGTTGGCGGCGGCCAGGGTCTGAAAACGGGGCAAACTCTCACCCGGCCAGCCCGTAACCATCACCAGGTCGGGGTGCTGAGCGACGAGTAGCTCGTTGTTCATTTGTTTGCCTTGGCCAACCTCCAATACCTTGCCCTCCGTTATGCGCTGGCGCACTTTCGGGGCCGAGACATATTTGAAGCTACCCAAGCCTACCACCACGTTGTCGGCCCCCAAGAAGCTAGCCAGCGCCACGTGCATCGACGATAAGCCTACTAGCGTGCGGATGGGAGTTTCTATCACCTGCGCCTCGGCAAAGCCAGCTGGCCGGGCGGTACCCCGCGGCAACAGCAGGTAGCGCGTGGCGGTGGTTTTCTGCTCGAACGGGCTCAGGATGGTGAGAACCTTGTAATTGTCGGCGTAGCTGAGCGTGAAGCCCTTTGCGTACTGCACGCTGGTGCGGCCCCGCACTGCGGCCACTGCTTTGACGGCGGGTTTGGAAGCTGGCTTGGTTGTGGAGCTCTGGCTGAAACCCGCCACAGGACTGAGCAAAAGCAGGCCCAAAAGCGCCAAGTTGCGCCAACACGAAAAAAGAGAGGAAATACCCCCGGCGCGGCCGGTGGAAAGCGAGGTCTGGGGCATGGTACAACGAGCCTTTCTGCCGAAAGCTGTGACTGTATGTAGTAAGTGGCAGGTCTTCTGACTTCCCCCACCGGTCGAAGGCCTTCCCATCCCTGGCGGAACAGTGGCGCGACGTATCGACCGGTTTTTGGTGGGGGTTACAGCAGCGGAGACTGTCCCGGATTCGCACCGGATTCCCTTTTAAAGTTAGCCCGAAAGTGCTCCGGACCAGCTACCCTTACTGGCGGCAAAGGTAAGCGAAATTGCTACAAAGCCTATTCTTTGCCTGAATTCCCTGATTTAGAGGCCGGCATTCCCTCTAGCGCCAGCCAATCCTGCGCAAAACGCACCCGGCCCGCTACCGAGGTTAGGGGCAGCTCAACCAGCCGGTACCCTAAGCGTTGGTAGGTCCGACTCAGGGCTTGATAGAGCTGCACGGCTTCGGAAAAAGTTTGCCAGCGCTCGGCATCGTTGACGTAGATGGACGGCCAAGGCGGAGCCATGAGTACTTGGGGGTGGTACCGGTACTGCGTGGCCGCGTCGTAGTAGGTCCGGGCTACGGAAATGCCACCAACTTCCAGGTAGGCAATGATGTCGGGGATGCCCCGGTCGAAAAACGTGACACCGCCACGCTGCCGGGCCTGCTCGTACTGGGTTATCATGCGGGCTAGTGCAAGCTCGGCGAAGCCCGCCAGGTTTTGCCAGGGCACGAGGCCGCTTCCCAACGCTACTTGCTCCTGGATCAGAACCCGCGACGCCTCTTCCGCACCAGCATAGCCCTGCTGTTGCAAGGCTGCCAGCAACGTGGATTTGCCCGCGCCGGGTCCGCCGGAAATCAGAAACTGCGCCATGAGTTTATTGGCCGTTGGGTTGTTGTAGAGCAGGTTACTTAAGTTTCTTATCTAATTGTTAGCTAGCGTGCTTAGGTCAAGCTTTCTTTGAGCGTATACAAGCCGATGGCTATGGAAAGCAGCCCTACGGCATAGTTGAGCCACTTGAGCGAGGGCTGCCAGCGGCTGGAAAAACGGGTGGCCGACACGGCAAAAAGGTAGCCATAGGTGGTCATAGAGACGAGGATGCCCACGCTTTGCAGCACGATAATCCAGACGGCAGTGCGGGCGTCGCGGGCGGCCAAGGCTAAGGCAATGGTGCAGGCGCCGCCAGTGCCGGCTAGGCCGTGCACCATGCCCACCCAGAACGAGCGGCTGAGCACACCCCGAGGCTCCGCAGTAGCGGCAAGTGGCTGGCTTTTCTGAAAGTTGCGCCGGATGGCCAGCACCCCGAGCCAGATCATCAGGGGGCCGATGCACAACTCAACTTGCGCCGCCACCTGCAACGACAGGCTCGATTTCAGCAGCAGAATCAGACTGGCGAAAAGGATGAGCGTAAAGGAGTGCCCCAACGCCCAATGGGAAGAGCGCCAGATGATGCGCCAAAGCCGGCCCGTGCCCTGCTTCTGCTCGGTGGCCAGCACCGAAACCGCCGCCATGTGGTCGGGCTCGAAAGAGTGGTGAATACCGAGCAGTAGCGAGTCAAAAAGTAGTGGATTGAGCATAGACTAACGAAAGACACTATCCTTGAAAAAGTAAATTTACATAGTACCTGGAAAAGGCATCGCCAAGCTGCTTGAAGCAGTCAACTTGGAAAGCAATGCGTCTAAACATACTTGCCTGCCGATTGTAACAGCTGCAAAGCTCACCTACCTTCCGCAAATCCAGACCGCCAGATTCAACTTCATTTAGGAGTTGATTATAGAAGCAATATTCTGCAATACAACAGGTTAAGTTATTCTTGTGTTAGCCCTTTTACCTCATTAGCATGCGTGAAATCAAACGGCAGCGGGTGCTGCGCCCCGATGGCAAAGCCATCAACCTGGTGCTGCGCCGGGGCCACCTCTCGTATTGTTATAACGCCTGCTGCTGCGGCCGGGTAGACCGAGGCTACGCGGCCGTGCCCGTAGATTTGTACAAATCGGAATGGCTGCGGCGCAAGCTGCGCAACACCGTGCACATGACCAAGGGCGGCTGCCTGGGGCCCTGCACGCTGGCCAATGTGGTGACGCTGCTGTTTGATGGGCGCTCCACCTGGTTTCACTCCATCAACAGCGAGTGGCAAGTGCGGGCCATCTTCGACTATATCGACAGCATGGTGGCCGCTGATGGCTACCTGACCCCGCCCGCCGAACTGGCCGAATACGTGTTCCAATTTTACAGCTGGAACGGGGCCGAAACCTCCGCTACTAGCCTCCCGAGCCTAGCACCAGGGGCTGAGGGCATCGTCTTTCTCACCCACGCCGACACCGACCTGCTCACCCTGCACCGCAGCGTGCAGGAGTTGCCCGCCGATTTTCCCAAAACGCTCGGCATCAACTTGCTGGCCATCAAAACCGAAGCCCACATGGCCCAGCTGCTCGACCGGGAGCTGGCGGCAGCCCGAGTGATAGTGCTGCGCGTGCTGGGGCGGCCGAGCAGCATCCCGGGATTCAGTGAGCTGGTGCGGCGGGCCCAGAGCCAGGGTCAGCATCTGTTGGTGCTCAGCGGCACCGGCGACCTGAACCCGGAGTTTGCGGCTATTTCCACGGTGTCGCCGGCGGTGCTGCACGAGGCGCTGGCTTACCTGCAAGCCGGGGGCTACGCCAACCTGACTTCCCTACTGTACTTTCTGGCCGACCAGCTGCTGATGACAGGTTTCGGCTTCGAGCCCGCTCAAACGCTGCCCGAGCACGGCATTTACCACCCCGATTTGCCGGAAAACGCCGAGCTGGCCGACTGGCTCCAGCACCGCGACCCGGCTCGACCCAGCGTGGGCATCACCTTTTACCGGGCCCACTGGATTAGCGGCAACACGGCCTTCGTGGATGCCTTGGTGCGGGAGCTGGAAACCCGGAATGTCAACGTGCTGCCGGTCTATACGGCTTCGCTTAAGGCGGTTGATGCGGAGTCGGGCTGGCCTCGGGCGTTCGGGTTTTTCCGGGATGAGCAGGGGCCGCTGATTGATGTACTGCTGAATACCGTATCCTTTGCCATGAGCGACGTAAACCCCGACGGACCCACCAGCGCGGGGTGGTCGGTGGAGGCGTTGCAACAGCTGGATGTGCCGGTGTTGCAGGCCATTACCAGCGGCATGGCCCGCGGACCCTGGGAGTCGTCGAGCCGGGGGCTGAACCCGCTGGATACGGCCATGAACGTAGCCATTCCCGAGTTTGATGGGCGCATTATCACGGTGCCGATTTCTTTTAAGGAAAAGAACCGGGAAGCCCAGGGCTACGAGGCCCTGCCCGACCGTATTGAGCGGGTGGCCGGTCTGGCAGCGCGGTGGGCGCGGCTGCGGCACCTGCCCAATGAGCAAAAGCGCGTTGCCTTCATCTTCACCAATTCCAACAGCAAAGCCTCGCAAATAGGGAATGCCGTGGGTCTGGATGCGCCGGCGTCCTTACTGGTGCTGCTGCAAGCCATGCAGGCCGAAGGCTACCAGCTAACGGACTTACCACCAAGCGGCACGGCGCTTATCCACGAGCTAATTGACCGCTGCTCTTACGACGAAACCTACCTGACGCCCGAGCAATTAAGCCAGGCCGTGGGGCAGGTGCCGGCCGCCCAGTATGCCGCGTGGTTTGCCGAGCTGCCCGCCACTTTGCAAGCGAAGATGATAAAGCAGTGGGGGGCGCCGCCCGGCGAGACTTACGTGCACGACGGCCACATTGCGCTGGCTGGCCTAGCGCTGGGCAACGCCCTGGTGGTGCTGCAGCCGCCCCGTGGCTACGGCATGGACCCCGACGCCATCTACCACCAGCCCGATTTGTCACCCACGCACCACTACTACGCCCTGTACCGCTGGTTGCGCGACGGTTGGGGTGCCGATGCGCTGGTGCACGTGGGCAAGCACGGCACGCTGGAATGGCTGCCCGGCAAGGGCATTGGTTTGTCTGCAACCTGTTTTCCGGATGCCTTTCTAGGGGATTTACCGCTGTTTTATCCCTTCATCATCAATGACCCCGGCGAAGGCTCACAGGCCAAGCGCCGCGCCCACGCCGTGGTTGTCGACCACCTGACCCCGCCCATGACCACCGCCGACAGCTACGGCGAACTGGCCCAGCTCACGCAGCTCGTGGATGAGTACTACCAGGTGGAAGCCCTCGACCCGGCCAAGCTGCCGCTGTTGCAACGCCAGATCTGGGACTTGGTGCAGCAAACCAACCTCGACAAAGATTTGGCCCTGCTGCTGCGCCGTGACCATGGCGACCATACGCACGACTGGGACGACGAGCTGACGCCCGAAGGCGTACCCGTAAGCTTGGCCGAAATGGATGGCAAAGATGTGGCTCACCTCATCGAGGACATCGACGGTTACCTCTGCGAGCTGGGCGCGGCGCAAATCCGCAATGGGCTGCACATTCTGGGGCAAGTACCGGAAGACGAGGCGCTTGTAGACATGGTACAGGCCCTAACCCGGTTGCCCAACCTTGGCGCACCCGGCCTGCAGACCGCGCTAGCCACGCTCTACGGCTTGTCTCTGGACAATATTCTGCAGGCGAAAGGACAAAAGCTGACGGCTGTATCCCCGGTGTTTCAGGAGCTGGCGGGCCGGCCCGTGGTAACCGGAGCGGATGCGCTGGAAGTGCTGGATGAGCTGACCCGGCACTTGCTGCTGGTATGGCAGCAGCGGCAATTTCGGGCAGAGGCAGTGGATGAGGTGCTGTTTGAAGCCTTGGCCGTGGATCCCTCCGAGTCAGCGTTAGCCGACATTCGCCGTACGCTAGCCTTTGTGGGCGAGCAGGTGTTGCCTAATCTGGCCCAGACCTACGACGAAGTAGCCAACCTGCTGCACGGACTTTCGGGCGGCTACGTGCCGGCCGGACCGAGCGGGGCGCCTACGCGGGGCATGGCCCATATCCTGCCTACTGGCCGCAATTTCTACGCCGTCGACCCGCGGGCCTTACCCTCGCAGGCGGCCTGGGAGGTAGGGCAGCAGTTGGCCCGCGAGGTGCTAGACCGCCATTTGAAAGAAACCGGCCGCTACCCCGAAAGCGTGGGCCTGAGCGTGTGGGGCACCAGCGCCATGCGCACCTACGGTGACGACGTAGCCGAAATCCTGGCCCTGCTTGGCGTGCGCCCGGTGTGGCAGGCCCAGAGCCGCCGGGTAACCGGCGTGGAAGTAATCGACCTGGCAGCCCTCGGCCGGCCCCGCATCGACGTGACCACGCGCATCAGCGGCTTTTTCCGGGACGCCTTTCCCCACCTAATTGAGCTGCTGGATGACGCCGTGCAGTTGGTGCTAGCCCTCGATGAGCCCCTGGACCAAAACTTTGTTCGGCAGCACTACCTGGCGGAATTGAGCGAACTGCAAGCGCAGGACATCCCTCTGGAGGAAGCCGAGCAGCGGGCTAGCTACCGCATATTTGGGGCGGCGCCCGGCAGCTACGGCGCGGGCATCCTGCCACTAATCAACGAGAAAAACTGGCACGCCGACGCCGATTTCGCCCAGGCCTACGTGAATTGGGGCGGCTACGCCTACACCCGCAGCGTGAGCGGCGGCGAGGCCCGGCAGGAGTTTCGGCAGCGGCTCGCGGGGGTGGAAGTGGCCCTGCACAACCAAGACAACCGGGAGCACGACATCTTCGACAGCGACGACTACCTGCAATTTCATGGGGGCATGATTGCCACCATCCGCAGCCTTACCGGCCGCCAGCCCAAGCACTACTTCGGCGACACACAAGACCCCGCCCGGCCAGCCGTCCGCGACCTGAAGGAGGAAGCGCTGCGGGTTTTCCGCTCTCGCGTAGTCAATCCCAAGTGGCTGGCCAGCATTCAGCGCCACGGCTACAAAGGCGGCCTGGAGCTGACGGCCACCGTCGACTACCTGTTTGGCTACGATGCTACGGCTCAGGTGGTGGACGACTGGATGTACGAGAAAGTAGCCGAAACCTACGCCCTGGACGCGGAGATGCAGCAGTTCTTCGCGGAGAGCAACCCCTGGGCCCTGCAGGCCGTGACGGAGCGCTTGCTTGAAGCGGCCCAGCGCGGCCTGTGGGCGGCCCCATCCCCCGATACGCTCCAGGCCCTGCGCCAAGTCTACGAGCAGAGCGAAACCCTACTGGAAGCCCGGAATGAGTAACCCCACCAACGCCCCCTTGCAACGTTCCCACTACCCGTTTGCCGCCTTAGTAGGCCAGGAAACCCTCAAGCAGGCCCTGTTGCTATGCGCCGTCAACCCGGCCATTGGCGGGGTGCTGATTCAGGGAGATAAGGGCACGGCCAAAAGCACAGCGGTGCGCGGCCTAGCGGCCATAATGCCTTGGCTAAATACCGTGGCGGGCTGCCCGTTTAACTGTGCCCCAGATCAACTATCGGGCTTGTGCTCAGCGTGCACGCAGGCTGCCCCCGAGACGTTGCAGCTGGTGCCCGCTCCTTTCGTGAACCTGCCCCTAGGCGCTACGGAAGATCGGGTACTAGGCAGCCTGGACCTGGAAGGGGTGCTGGTGGAGCGCCAGCGCAAGCTGCAACCAGGCTTGCTGGCCGCCGCTCACCGGGGCGTGCTGTACATCGACGAAGTGAATCTGTTGCCCGACCACTTGGTGGATGTACTGCTCGACGTAGCCGCTATGGGCGTCAACACCGTGCAGCGGGAGGGTTTGTCGGTAAGCCACGCGGCGCAGTTTACGCTCATTGGCACCATGAACCCCGAGGAAGGCAATCTGCGGCCCCAGTTTCTGGATCGGTTTGGGTTGATGGTAGATATCAGTGCCCCGCGCGACGTGCCGGAGCGCACCGAAGTGGTCCGCCGGCGTATCGCCTTCGAGCAGGACGGGCCTGCCTTCGCGGCCCAGTGGGAACCCGCCCAACAAGCCCTGCAACAACAAATTGCCAACGCCCAACAACTGCTCCCAGCCGTGCAGATGCCCGACGGGCTGCTAACGCTAATCAGCCAACTGTGCACCGAGCTCGGCGTAGCCAGTCTGCGGGCCGACATTGTGCTCTACAAAACGGCCCTGACCCTAGCCGCTCTAGCCGGCCGCACCACCGTAACCGCCGAGGACGTCCGCCAAGCCGCCGAGCTAGCCCTGCCGCATCGGCGGCGCAGCAAGCCATTCGAAAACAGCTCGTTGCCTTCCGATGCGCTGGATGAGCTAATGCAGCAAGCAGCCGATGCGCCCCCGCCGTCAGATCCTCCCGCTACAACGCCGGATGCACCTGCAGACCCTTCTGAGCTACCGACTGAGCAACCCGAGTTAGATGCCTCCCCGTCGGACTCAGGAGGGGAAGCCCCGGAGCAGGTCTTCGGTATTGCGCCCCCGCCCGCTACCCGCCCGCTTCGGGTGGAGGTGCCACCTCAGCCCGCTACAGCCCCCGCCGTTACGGGTCTGCGGGGGCTGGCTAGTCAGGCGTCGCGGGGCCACTACGTGCGCGCCGTGCCTGACCCGGCACCCTCGGACTTAGCACTGGAGGCGACGGTCCGGCAGGCGGTACTCCGCGACCCCGAAGCCTGGCAGCTTACCCGCGACGACCTCCACCAGAAAGTGCGCACCGCCAAAACCGGTATTCTGCTGCTGTTTGTGGTCGATGCCTCGGGCTCGATGAGTGCCAGCCGCCGCATGGAAGCTGTGAAGGGTGCCGTGCTGAGTTTGCTCACGGATGCCTATCAGCAGCGTGCTACGGTCAGCGTTATTGCCTTCCGGGGCGTGGCAGCGCAGGTGCTGCTGGCGCCCACGCGCAGCGTGGAGGTAGCAGAACAGGCCCTGCGTTCGTTGCCCACGGGGGGGCGCACTCCTTTGCCGCACGCCCTACAACTAGCTAGCCAGTTGCTGGAACAGGCCGCTAACGCCCATGAGTTGCAACCTTTGCTGGTGGTACTAAGCGACGGCAAAGCCAACGTGCCTTTGCCTGGCGGGGGCGACGCATGGCAGCAAACTCAGCAGCTGGCCGAGTCACTGCGGGGGCAAAATATTCCTGCCCTGGTGCTCGACACTGATACCAGCTACCTCCGCCTGGGCAAAGCCAAGGAGCTAGCTACCGCGTTAGGCGCGCAGTATTTGCCGCTTGATGAACTGTCGGCAACTTCCCTAACCAATGCCATTCTCACGATCAGCAGCCGCTCGTAAGCTGTTGGGCTGATGCTGAGTTAAAATCCTTTTACTACCCCTCTTGTGTCTTTATCTACAGCGGCCGTGAAGCCCCAGTTTCTGATTGCGGCGCCTAGCAGCGGCAGCGGCAAAACGACCCTCACGCTAGGGCTACTGCGGGCCCTGGCCCGGCGGGGCCTCACGGTGCAGCCTTTCAAGTGCGGGCCCGACTACCTCGATACCCACCACCACACCCAGTCCGCTGGCCGCCCCAGCCTCAACCTGGATTTGTTTATGGCATCGGCCACGCACGCTCAGGCTACTTACGCCCACTACACTGCCCGCGCCGACGTGGCCGTGGTGGAAGGCGTGATGGGCCTTTTCGATGGGGCCGACCGCATGCAGGGCAGCGCGGCAGCCGTGGCCGAATTGCTTGATATCCCGGTTATTCTGGTAGTGAATGCCAAAGCCATGGCCTATTCGGTGGCCCCGCTGCTGTTTGGGTTCAAGAACTTCTATCCGGGCATCAAGCTGGTGGGGGCCATTTTCAACTTTGTCAACACCGCTTCGCACTACCACTTTCTGCGCGAAGCCTGTGAAGATGTAGGCGTAACCGCCCTCGGCTACCTGCCCAATAACCCGGCCTTTGCCATTCCTTCCCGCCACTTGGGATTGTCGATTGACACCGACATTCAGTACGAAGCCATTGTGGAAGCCTTGGCTGATGCGCTACCCCAAACGGTAGACCTAAACCAATTGCTGGCCGTTACCAGCACATCTGTTCCGGCCTCGCCACCTGCTTTAGCGGCCATGCCCGTTGGGCACCGCCGCATCGCCGTGGCCAGTGATGCTGCCTTTAGCTTCACCTACCTCCAGAATTTGCAGGTGCTAAGCGAGTTTGGCGAGGTGGTGTACTTCAGCCCGCTGACGGATGCAGAACTCCCCGCCAGCACCGATTTTCTGTACCTACCCGGCGGCTATCCTGAGCTGTTTGCCGAGGCGCTAAGCGCCAACACCACCATGCGGGAAAGCATAGCGACGTACTGCGTCGGCGGCGGAGTGGCTTACGCCGAGTGCGGTGGCCTCATGTACCTAGGTAGGGCCATTACCACTGCTCAGGGTCAATCTTTCCCTATGGTGGGGGCGCTGCTTGGCGCTACCTCCATGGAAAAGGCCAGAATGACCCTAGGATACCGCGCCCTGTCTTGGAATGATCTGACTATTAAAGGCCACGAATTCCATTACTCTCGGCTGGAAGACGAAGGCCTGACCGCTGCCCCCATCGGTGTCACCAATGCGAAAGGAGTCACGGTGCCCACTCAGGTATACCGCCACGGCAACGTGTGGGCTTCCTACGTGCACCTGTACTGGGGCGAAGACGCCACATTCATCAAGCAACTGCTCGAAGCGAAAAGCTAGCCACCGTGCTTGCGCTGGCTTAGGCGCCACCATAGTGCCCCGACAATGCCGGCTACCATTACCGCGCACACGCTGTGGTTGAGGCGGGCCACCCGGTTGATTTCGTCGGGTGCTATTAAGCGTGGGTTATCGCCGATGTATGGTTTGGGCACGAGCTGGCCGTGGTAGTAATTGGGACCCCCGAAGCGGCAGTTAAGCACGCCGGCCATTGCCGCTTCGGGGTAGCCAGAATTAGGGCTTTTGTGTTGATTGCCGTACTGTAGAATAAAGCGCCAGCCCCGCTTGCTCCCGCCCAATGCCGCCAACAGCCCCGCCGTGAGCCGGGCCGGCACTAGGTTAGCTACATCATCAAGGCGGGCAGCAAACTTGCCAAACAGCTCGTAGCGTGGGTTGCGGTAGCCCACCATCGAGTCGAGGGTGTTGACCATCTTGTACGCCATCAGGCCCGGTACACCGGCCAGCGCGTAGTAAAATAGCGGTGCCACCACCCCGTCGCTGAGGTTTTCGGCCAGGCTTTCGAGGACGGCGGTGCGGATTTGCTGAACGTCGAGCTGAGTGGTGTCGCGGCCCACGATGCGGGCCAGCTGGCGACGGCCGGCTTCCAAGCCCTCTTGGTCCAGCACCTCGAATACTGCCCGCCCTTCGCGCACCAAACCGGCGTTGGCCAGCCCATAGAACACCCAGGCGCTGTTGATAGCAATTCCCAGAGCTGGTGGTGCTTTCTCCCAAACTTTATCAAGCAGCTTGAACAGGAGGAATGTGCCACCCACTAAGCCGCCGGCCAGCACGGCTCCTTTGCCGAAGCGGTACGGGCCGTGGTTTAGCTCCCGCTCACCGGCTGCAATGAGAGTACCGTAAATACGCACCGGATGGGGCCAGTTTTCGGGGTCGGCCAGCAGCAGGTCGAGCAGGTAGCCCGCTGTTAGGGGTGCAGCTAGGCGGGCGAAAGGGTGGTCCATGCTTGCAGGGCGTTTACGAGGAGTTGATTATCGGTCGGGCTGCGCGTGCCGATGCGGAAGTGGGCCGGCGTGAGTTCCCGGAAGTTGGCCGCGTCCCGAATCAGCAGCCCGTGGTGGGTTACAAGCCAGTGCTTTAGCTCGGCGGCCGTGCCGCGCCGCGTGGCACCCAGAAAGTAATGTGTGTGGCTGGGGAAGATTTCAAGCCCAGCGTTTGCGCTTAGCTGAGCACTCAGCGTGGCCTTATCCGCCAGCAGCTGACTGATGGGTGGCTGCACCCGAGCATAATTCGCGAACAAGAAATGGCCCGCAGCTACCGCCATAGCATTTACTGCCCACGGTGCCTTATGCTGGCGAAGCTGGTGAACAAGTTTCTCCGACGCTACCACGTAGCCAAGCCGCAAGCCCGGAATAGCGTAGACCTTGGTCAAGGAGCGCATGATCAGTAGATTATCAAACTGCTCCAGCAAGGGAATAGCCGACGAGATGCTGGCTGTGAATTCAATAAAAGCCTCATCGAGCACGAACAAGGTGCGTGGGTTGGCGGCCAGCAAACCAGTCAGCACCTCCGGAGTCAGCACGCTGCCCGTCGGGTTGTTGGGGTTGCAAACAAACAGCAACTCACTACCTATAGAACTGTCGAGTTGCAAGTCTTCCCAAGCCAGAAAGTGTAACTGGTGGCGGTGCAGGCGGCAAGCGTCTTCGTACTCGGCAAAGGCGGGGGTAAGCACCGTGCTGCGCTGCCCAGCCCAGGTTTGTGCTACCAAGTAAATGCTCTCCGTGGTGCCGCTGCTTACCAGCACCTGCGCCGGCGACACGCCGTGGTGAGCGGCTATCTGGTCCGACAGGCTTTCGGCTAGCACCTCGGGGTAGCGGTTCACGTTGGCCCACTGGCTGAACACATAGTCTTTCAAGCCGGCCGGCTCACCCCCGTACCATACGTTGGTACTAAAATCGGCTACGATAGGGGAGGAGTGGCGGTAGCCGTCGTCGCCGTGGCCGTGCAGCATAAAACAGAGGTAAAGTACATCAAGGTTGCAGTGCGGCGTAAATCTGCGGCATATCTACGTTCTCGCGGATAAGAGCCGCCAAGCGGTTGAACTGCTCGTCTTTGAAAGCCGCAAAATCAAACGGCGCACTCGTCACTGCTTTTGCGTAGGGCGCTAACAACTGGTCTACCACGACGGGGTTGTCGAGGATGCCGTGCAGGTAGGTGCCCCAGCAGCTTGGGCCAGCAAAATAGCCGTCGGGGGTACCATTAGCGAGGGTAGCCACGGGCTGCGCAGGGCCATCAGTGGTAGTAGTGCCCATGTGAATTTCGTAGCCCTGGCAGTCGGCTGAGGCTTGGTCGCGGAAGGCGAAGCGCCGCTGTTCGGTGGTTTTCGTGCCCTGCAATACGGTGCGTACGGGCAGCAGCCCGAGGCCGGCAGTAGCGGCCACGTGGCTTTCCATGCCCGCGGGGTCTTCCACTGAGCGGCCTAGCATCTGGTAACCACCGCAAATGCCCACCACGGTTTTGCCGGCGCGGTGTGCCTGCACGATGGCCGCGGCCAAGCCGCTGTTTTTCAGTGTTATCAGGTCGTCGATGGTATTCTTGCTGCCAGGCAGGATAATAATGTCGGCTTCGGTTATTTCGCTGGCGTCGTGGGTGTAGAACAGGTGCACGCGCGGGTCGTGGCCGAGTACGTCGAAGTCGGTGAAGTTGGACATGCGGCCTAACAGTACCACAGCCACCTGCACGCGGCTGGCAGGCCCCGTGCCACGCTGCTTGCGAGCCAGCGCCACCGAGTCTTCTTCTTCCAGAAAAATGTCGCGGAAGTAGGGCAGCACGCCCACCACGGGCACCCCCGTCAGGGCTTCCAGCTGCTGGCGGCCGTCGGCAAACAGCCGGGCATCACCCCGGAACTTGTTGATCAGAATGCCTTTGATGCAGGCTTTTTCCTCGGGTTCCAACAGGGCCAGCGTGCCGTACACACTGCCGAATACGCCGCCTCGGTCAATGTCAGCAATCAGGTAGGTAGCGGCACCAGCGTGGCGAGCCATGCGTAAGTTGGTGATGTCACGCCGCTTCAAATTCAGCTCCGAAATGCTGCCTGCACCTTCCAGCACCACCGGCGAAAAGCGCGCGGCCAGCCGGTCGAAAGCTTGAGTTGCGGCCACAAACAGCTCGTGTCGGTCATTTTCGCGGAAGTACTCATAGGCCGACTGCGTGCCGATGGGCTGGCCGTTGAGCACCACTTGTGAGGCTTGGTCGGAGGTGGGCTTGAGCAGCACCGGGTTCATATCGACGTGGCAGGGCACGCCGGCGGCTTCCGCTTGCATGGCCTGCGCCCGCCCGATTTCCAAGCCTTCGGGCGTGGCATAGCTGTTCAACGACATGTTCTGAGCCTTGAACGGGGCTGGCCGGTAGCCGTCTTGCCGGAAAATTCGACAAAACCCGGCTGTGATAACGCTTTTGCCCACGTCGGAAGCGGTGCCGACAAACATGATGGGACGAAGCATAAGACAAGAACAACCAGTGGTAAGAACGCTAAAGGTAGGGCTTGAACTGATTCAAGACAGTGCCTCTCTTCAAAAGCCCAGAAACGCCTGTACTACAAGTAAACACTGACTCTACTGGCACTTATAACCGTGTGTCAAGCATGCCCGAGCCTAAACTTTGTCGGATATCAGGGCAGAGCAGTATGGGTTTCCATTGCAACTTCACTGGTGCCATGCCGGTGAAGCTGCTACATAAAGGCAAGAGGGACAGGTGTCTATAGCTGATGTCAAGTACTGCTCAGACAAGGTCAGCAGCGGGATACGGCCTTATTCAGTGCCGGCGGTGCAGATTTCTCTTTAGCTTACGCCCGTTACCAAACGAACCTCTGTTCATGCAAGTCCTTTTGCTTTCCGCTGTCTTAGCCCTAGGCGCTTTCTCGGTTTCGGCGCAGTCCCTGCCTGCCATGCGCTGGTTGAATGCCCCGAAAAAAGCTACTATCACCGCCTCCAAGGTGCAGGTGCAAGTTGACGGCGGTACTGATTTTTGGCGGGTCACGCATTACGGCTTCATCCGCGACAATGGGCACTTTCTCTACCAAGAACACGAAGGTGATTTTGTGGCGAAAGTGAAGGTAGTAGGACACTACCAAGACCTCTACGACCAAGCTGGACTCATGATCCGCTTGGACGAGAAAAACTGGATCAAAACCGGTATCGAGTACGTCAAAGGGGTCCAGAACGTAAGCGCTGTTGTTACGCGTGAGGTATCCGACTGGTCGGTGGTGCCGCGGCAAGACAGTCCGGCCGCCGTGTGGCTCACCTTGTTGCGCAAGGGCGACTATGTGGAAATCCAGTACTCTTTCGATAACAAGGATTTTCGGATGCTACGCCTAGCTTACTTCCCCCCCACACCGGGTAAAAAAGTGCAGATTGGCCTTATGTGCGCCGCCCCCGATGGCAAGGGCTTTCCGGTCGAATTCGAGGACTTTTCTATCAGCAAGCCTCCTGTCACCAAATAAATTGTCAAGCGCAATACCAAAGAGCTAGGCTTCGTAGCCGCCGGCACCGACAGAATACGTTTGTTGAAGTGGGCAATTCAAGCCTGTAGTCTGCTCTGTCGGATTTCATAGTTTAATTCAACCGCTATTCTGAAAAACAACTTTTTCCCGAATAGCTGCTATTTTACGACCCGCCTAAGCTTTCGTCAGCGAGGTGGTTGAAGCTAGTGTAGCCTTAACCACGAGGGCCAGCATTATGTAGTAGGTGCGTTGCCAAGCAAGTCAATCGATTGTTTGCTTAGCTCGATTACTTTTCTGCTAATGGTTACCCTCCGGAATGCTGCAAGTTGAATTTGACCTCTAACCATTTCATAAATAAGAATTCCCCATCCTGAATGATCAGCCTAAACTTCACACGAACACTAGCGACTTCGGCCGCTTTCAAGATGCCTTTTTTGCACCGGCAAACGTTTGCAAAGCTAGCAGCCGCGGTTGGCATAGGTCTCGGTTATGGGGCTTCGTCCACAGTATCAGCACAGACGATACCCGTAACCGTACAAGCTGGCGACCCCAAACAAGTTATCAGCAAACACATCTACGGGCATTTTGCTGAACACTTGGGCCGCTGCATCTATGACGGTTTCTGGGTTGATGAGCAGCTGAACGTACCCAAGCAAGGCCGGATTCGAATGGATATTGTGGAGGCGCTGCGCAAGATTAAGGTGCCGAACCTACGCTGGCCTGGTGGTTGCTTCGCCGATACCTACCATTGGCGCGACGGCATAGGCCCTACGGCTCAGCGGCCCAAAATGCTGAACATGTGGTGGGGCAACAACCTGGAAGACAACAGCTTCGGAACCCACGAGTTTTTAGAGCTGTGTAAGCTGCTTAACACTGAGCCCTATCTGGCGGCCAACGTGGGCAGCGGCACCGTGCAGGAAATGGCTGGCTGGATGGAGTACCTCAATTCCAACGACGACACGCCTCTGGTGCTGGAGCGCCGGAAAAATGGGCAAGCTGAACCTTACAAGGTCAGCTGGTGGGGCATCGGCAACGAGAGCTGGGGCTGCGGCGGCAACATGACGGCCGAATACTACACCGACGTGTACAAGCGCTACGCCACTTTTGCCCACAGCTACCCAGCTTCGCCCCCGCTCAAGAAAATTGTGAGCGGAGCCAACGGCGACGATGCGCACTGGACTGAGACGTGCATGAAGAACATTCCGCTCAACCAAATGTGGGGCCTTACGCTGCACCAATACACACTGCCCACGGGCAGCTGGACGGGCAGCAAGGGCAAAGCCACCGGCTTTACGGAGCAGGAGTACTTCAACACCATGAAGAACTGCCTGAAAATGGACGCGGTGGTAGCCAAGCACGCCGCCATCATGGACAAGTACGACAAAGACAAGAAGGTGGCCTTGCTCGTGGACGAGTGGGGTGTGTGGACCGATGTGGAGCCTGGCACCAATCCTGGCTTTCTGTACCAGCAAAACTCGTTGCGCGACGCCTTGGTAGCGGGCACCACGCTCAACATCTTCAACAACCACTGCGACCGGGTGCGTGGGGCCAACCTGGCCCAGGCCGTGAACGTGCTGCAAGCCTTGGTGCTCACCAATAAAGAGAAGGTGCTGCTCACACCCACCTACCACGTCTTCGACCTTTATCAGGTGCACCAGGATGCGCAGTACTTGCCCTTACAATTCACCAGCCCCGAGTACGAACTAGACGGCCAGAAGCTGCCCGCTCTCAACGCCTCGGCCTCGAAGGATGCCAGCGGCGCAGTGCATATCTCGCTGGTAAATCTGGATACCAAGAAGACGCTGAAGCTGGAAACGACTCTAGCTGGCGTGAATTGGAAAACCGTTTCGGGGCGCATTCTGACCTCTTCTAAAGTCAACGATTACAATACGTTCGAGAATCCGAACAAGGTGAAGCTTGCCAGCTTCGGCGGGGCTAAGAAGCGCGGCGGCAATCTAGCTGTAGAGCTGCCCCCTCAGTCGGTGGTAGTGCTGGAGCTGAAATAGGTTATTGCCTCGGGCACACTGCTTGAAAAGCTAGTGACTAGCTAAGGACTAGTGCTTTCCAGCTGCTTAAGCTAGCCCGAAAAGGCTCTTGCAAAACTGAAAATCAGACGGTGCTCGGCAGCCGAGGTTACTACCCACCAAGCTGCTGAGCCCAGTTACTTGAAGCGACGGTGACGGCATGTTGTGCTTCCATATGACCACAACACCAACGACCTGTAAAAGACGCTCTCCCACTTTTCCATCTTTATGAAACCACTTAAACCTTTACTTGGCTTGCTGCTGCTCACATTCACGGGCGCTCAATTCGCAAGCAACCACCCAGTGGCCACCCAGCTGGGCATAACCGAACAACTCCCTTTTCAGAACCCTGATCTGCCCATCGACCAGCGCGTCAATGATTTGGTGGGCCGGCTGACGCTGCCCGAAAAGGTTTCGCAGATGCTCAACGCCTCGCCGGCCATTGATCGGCTCGGGATTCCGGCTTACAACTGGTGGAATGAGGCCCTACACGGTGTGGCTCGTACCAGTTTGAAAACCACGGTGTTTCCGCAGGCCATTGGCATGGCCGCTACCTTCGACCAGGATGCCATGTTGCGCATGGCCACCATCACCTCCGACGAAGCGCGGGCCGTGCACCACGAATACGCGCGGCGCGGCGAGCGGGGCATCTACCAAGGCCTAACGTTTTGGACTCCCAACATCAACATCTTCCGTGACCCGCGCTGGGGCCGAGGACAGGAAACCTACGGCGAAGACCCGTATCTGACCGGGCAACTCGGTTCTGCGCTAGTGAAAGGCTTTCAGGGCGACGATCCAAAGTATCTCAAGATTACGGCCTGCGCCAAGCACTTTGCCGTGCACAGCGGACCCGAGCCGTCGCGCCACGAGTTCAACGCCCAAATCAGTGACTATGACTTGTGGGACACCTACCTGCCCGCTTTCCGCGACCTGATTGTGGACGCCAAAGTGGCCGGGGTGATGTGTGCCTACAACGCCTATGCCGGCCAGCCCTGCTGCGGCAGCGACAAGCTCATGAACGACATTCTCTACAAGAAATGGCAGTTCCAAGGCTACGTCACCTCCGACTGCGACGGCCTAAACGACTTCTGGCAGCACCACAAAACCGACCCCGACGCGGCCACGGCAGCGGCCAACGCCGTACTGCACGGCACCGACATCGAGTGCGCCACCGGCAAGCTGTTTACTTATAACTCCTTGCTCGAATCGGTACAAAAAGGGCTCATAACCGAGCAGCAACTCGATGTGTCGGTGAAGCGGCTCTACAAAATCCGCTTTCAGCTAGGTATGTTCGACCCCGTGGAGCGGGTGAAATACGCCCAGATTCCGATGAGCGTGGTGGAAAGCCAGCCGCACCAAGCCCACGCCCTGAAAATGGCCCGCGAATCTGTGGTGCTGCTCAAAAACGAGAAGAACACACTGCCGCTGCGCAAAAACCTAAAAAAGATTGTGGTACTCGGTCCTAACGCCGACAACGACGCCGTGCAGCTCGGCAACTACAACGGCTTCCCAACCAACAACGTGACGCCGCTGGAAGGCATTCGGGCCAAGGTGGGTCCTGGCACGCAAGTGAGCTACATTCAGGGCGTCGATTACGCCAGCAACACTGTCTACGAATCTTTCGACATCAACCAGAACTTAACGTACGGAGGCAAGTCAGGCTTCAAAGCCGAATACTTCAAAGGCACTAATCTGGAAGGCCAGCCGGTAGCTACGCAGCAAGAAGCAGGGTTGGACCGGTACCTAGCCAACGTCAAGCAAGAAATTGTGCCGGGCCTGCCGTCCGAGAATGTGTCGGCCCGCTACCAGACCACGTTCACGCCGACCAAGACCGAGGAAATGGCTTTCCAACTAACCGGCGACGACGGCTACCGGCTGTTTGTTGACGACAAGCTGGTGCTCGACAACTGGAAAAGCCGCGGCGTTTCGACCACCCAGCACACGATGAAAGTACAGGCCGGCCAGAAGCTAAACCTGAAAATCGAATACTTCCAGGCCACAAGCCGCACCATTCTTAAGTTTAGCGGCGCCCACGTAGTGCCCATGAATGCGGCCACCATTAGGGCGCAGGTAAAGGATGCCGACGCGCTGGTATTTGTAGGCGGCATTTCGCCCCGGCTCGAAGGTGAAGAAATGAAAGTGAACGTGGAAGGCTTCAGCGGCGGCGACCGGACCAGCATTGCGTTGCCCAAGGTGCAGACTGAGTTGCTAAAAGTGCTGCACAGCACCGGCAAGCCGGTGGTATTCGTGATGATGACGGGCAGCGCGCTTGGTTGCCCTTGGGAAGCGCAAAACCTGCCGGCCATCGTTAACAGCTGGTACGGCGGACAAGCCACCGGCACTGCCCTAGCTGATGTGCTGTTCGGCGACTATAACCCGGCTGGCCGTCTGCCAGTTACGTTCTACAAGTCGGAAAGCCAACTGCCGGCCTTCGACAACTACAGCATGGCGGGCCGCACGTATCGTTACTTTACCGGGGAGCCACTCTTCCCGTTTGGTCACGGCCTGAGCTACACCACCTTCAGATACAACAACTTGAAAGTGCTGTCGAAGACGGTAACCGGCCAGCCGATTAAGGTTAGCGTGGAAGTGCAAAACACCGGTCAGCGGGCCGGCGACGAGGTGGCGCAACTCTACGTGCGGCATCCGGGCGCCGCGAGCCGCGGGGTGCGCCACGCCCTGCAAGGATTTCGCCGCCTCAACCTCGCGCCGGGCGCCAAGCAAACAGTGGAGTTTACGCTCACGCCACGGCAGCTCTCACGCCTCAATGAGCAGGCCCAGCGGGTCGAGCTTCCCGAGCAAGTGCAGGTATTTGTGGGCGGTAGTCAGCCGCTGGCCGCCGATGTGTCGGCCGGCAAGGTGCTGAAAACCGATCTGACCCTGACCGGAACCCAAGTGAAGCTTGACTAAGAGGTTAATCAGAAGTCGGCGCGCTTCACACCCGCGCCGACTTTCTGTTTACTCTGCCTTAATCCGTTCTCGCATCACTTAAGTAGCGCAGAGCGCCAACCAGAACGCCCACCTTGTTAACGTATGAATTTCTTTACTAGACTTTTGCAGCAGGGCAAGCGCGTTGTCTTGCTGCTTTGCCTGGTGCCTGTCGGCCTGACAAGCGTAACAGCACAAAGTCAGCGTAAACAGGCGACTGCTAGCCAAAAAGGGGCTTTTTACACGGGCAAGTACCCCAATCTGCTCCGGGAAGCCGGCTACAGCCAAGCCGATATCGATAAGAAAGTCGCGAAAGCCTACCACGACGTGTTTGAAGGACCTAATAAGGTGTACTTCGAAGTGGGTGACTCGATGGCCTACGTGTCGGACGTGAAAAACCACGATGCTCGCACCGAAGGCATGTCGTACGGGATGATGGTGGCCGTGCAGCTCAACAAGAAGGAAGTGTTTGACCGTCTCTGGCGCTGGTCGAAGAAGAACTTGCAGCATCAGAGCGGCCCATTGGAAGGCTACTTCGCCTGGAGTTACAGCACTACTACGATGAAGCTCAATTCGGAAGGACCTGCTTCCGATGGGGAGCTGTATTTTGTTACGAGCCTGCTATTTGCGTCCAACCGCTGGGCAATAACACCGGCATCAATTACTACCAAGAGGCCCGCCGGATACTGGATGCCTCATGGAAAAAAGATAGCACTGGCGACGTATACAACCTGATAAACACAGAGCACAAGCAAATATCCTTTGTGCCGGTTGGGGATATGTACACCTGGACCGACCCCTCATATCACCTGCCTGCTTTTCTGGAGGTGTGGGCCACTTACGCCAAGGATGGGCACGAGCAGTTTTACCGGGCGTGCGCCGATACGTCGCGCGCGTTTCTGCACCGCGCCTGCGCCGCCCCTACCGGCCTCAACTACGATTACACCGAGTTCAGTGGGAAGCCCCACGCCACCAAGTGGGCGCCGCCAGCTTTTCGCTACGATTCGTGGCGGGTACCCATGAACATTGCCATGGACTATGTGTGGTTCGGCAAGGACAAAGCTTGGCAGGAGCAATATGCGCGGCGTTTTCAGGGGTTTCTGCGCGGCAAGGGCCTAAATACATTCGAGGACCAATTCAATGTAGATGGCTCGCGGCCCGATTTCATTCTGCCTGCTGGCGACGTCAAAAAGTTGCGACACTCGCTGGGGCTAGTGGCTACCAGCGCATCGGCCTCGCTTATGCGGCAAGACCAAAACCTAGCTTTTGTGCACGCCCTCTGGAACGCCAAGCTAGCGCCCTACGAGGATGCCTACTTTGACCCGTACTACGACGGTCTTCTATACCTGTTCAGTTTGTTGCACTTGAGCGGTAAGTACCAGGCTATCAAACCTGGGCAATAGTAATACAGCCGATACACGGCAATTTCTTGCCTGACCTTACTCCGTATTGCGGCGTCTTTTACTTGGCCCTGTTTCTCGCGTCCGCCTTTGGTTCATTCTTACTAACGCTGGCAAGCCTACACCCTCATTTTCGTTAGTGTATTGAATATGCCGACCCGAACAACAACTTGAGGTAGGCAACAGTCCGCTTAGCCTCAAGGTGGTGATGTAGACGGCGACGGTAACCTCGACTCGGGTTACATATCCCATCAGGGTAGTATGTGTACTCAACATACTGGTCAAGTCGTGCGGGAGAGGTGTGGTAGGCTCCTCATTCCGATGTGATAATCGGGCCACTGGCAGCCGGTGCCTATTCGGTGCGCGTGCAAACCAAGGAGGGAGAGGCGACTAAGCGGCTCATGATGCGCTAAACGCGCGGCTTAGTTAGCGAGGTAACAGATGAATTTCTCTTATCTATTGCCACACATTTCGTAAGAAGCGCAGCCAGTTGCCGTGCATCATATTCTCGATGTCCGGCGTGGTGTAGCCTCGTTTGGCTAGCAGTGTTGGTATAGTTTGCAGATCGGCAATGGTCTCCAAGTCGTAGGGACATTGCTCGCGGCCGAAGGCGCCGTCCAGATCGGTACCCATGCCAACGTGCAGCGTGTTGCCGGCTAACTGGCAGATATGATCGATATGATCGACCAGCACTTCCAGGTTACAGTTCAAGCTTTGCGGAGTTGATACGCCCCTCACCCAGCCGGGTACCATCATCCACGCATCCAAAGCGCCCCCTATCACCGCGCCGCGCGCTATCAGGGCTTTAATCTGCTCGTCGCTGTATTGGCGATTGTGATTCACCAGCGCCCGGCAGTTGTTGTGGCTCGCCCATACGGGGCCATTGAAATGGTCGAGGGCTTCCCAGAAGCTGTCATCACACAAATGAGTTGCGTCGAGAATGATGTTCAGGCGTTCCATTTCCTTCAGCAACTCGTGACCCGCCGGCCCCATGAAACCGGTGGCATCGGTGCCTTGCGCGTAGCGGCCGGGACCGTAGTGCGCGGGGCCTACGGCCCGCAGTCCGTTGCTATATGCCTGCTCCAGGTGGGCTACGGTTATCAAGGAATCGGCACCTTCCAGACTCAAGATGTAGCCAATAGGCTTGTGTTCGGTGGGCGTGTCGTCGGACCAACGCGCTACGTGCTGTTCCAAGGTGGCGCGATTGTTTATCTGCACCATTTCCCCGGATGCTTCCATGGCTTGGTACCACGCAAGTTGGCCTTGCGTTTGGGCCCAAGCCTGCGCCGGCGAGTGCCAACCCGGCAGGGCATTGTCGGGCGCAACGAAGCGGGCAATTTGCGTGGCAACTACCAGCCCAATGTTGCCCTTGCGCAGTTCGGGCAGGCTTACCACTGCCTTTCCTCGGTCGGGCTTATCGGTCAAGCCGGCTTCTCGGGCATTTATGGCTGCCACGGGTTGGGTTAAATCCCGGTTCCATTCCAGCGCGTTCATGCTCAAATCCAGATGGGCATCTACTATCAGCATACGCTAGAACTTGATTTTACGGTCGCGCGCAATGGTTTTCCACTCGCCGGTTAGCTCCTGGTTCTCAATGATAATGGCCCGCTCGTATAAAGCAACGGTAGGACAAATATGATGGGGCAGACCGTAAAGCACGTCGCCTACTTTGTACCCGTGATTGGATCCGGCTTCCAACACCAAGTGCTCTTCACTCTGACTAATTGCTTGTAGTTCCGGAGCATTCAGAAAGGTGACACGCTTATCTAGCGGACTTTCCGCGGCAATGGATTTATGACCCAGATCCACGCACAACTTGGTAGCATCGGGCAGGGAAATAACTCGGCTCAACACCAGCGCTGCGGGCAGAAACGACTGTTCCTCACAGGTTTTCCCGTAGCCACCGTCCCAGTAAATAAACGTTCCGGGGCTGCATTCAACACCTTGGCGGGTGGCATGAATAGGAAATGTGGGGCTTCCACCCGCCACTATAATAGGGTCTAAGCCAACGGCTCGTAGTTGGGTGGCCAGTGCCTCAACTGGTGCAAAAGCTTGGTGGCAACGCTCGGTGCGCACAGTTATGTCCTCGTCGCGAAGGTGACCATCGTAGGCGTGCAACCCCACAATCTTGATGTTGGGCAGAGGCATGCACTGCTCGTACAGGGCAAATGCCGCCGCCGGGGCAATGCCCGACCGGTTCATACCAACGTTCAGGTCGATGAAAACGGGAATGGATACCTCGCTTACTGCGGCTAGGGCGTTGAGGTGCTGGGCCGCGGCGTAGTTATCAATCAGGCATGAAAACTTGGTGTGGGCGTAATGCTTGACCAACTGCACAAAACGCTCCGCTTTGGGCCCAATGGGCTGATAAGCCAGCAGCACGTCGGGCGCGTGACTGAGGGCCAGCATTTCAGCTTCGGCAATGGTGGCGCACTTGAATTTGCGAATACCGGCCGCCATTGTGAGTTGCACGGCTTCCTGCGTTTTATGCGTTTTCACGTGCGGCCGCAACCGGTCTACATCCTCAATACTAGCTTTTAGCTGCGTCAGGTTTTGCTTGACCCGGTCCGGATATACCACTAGTGCAGGCGTATCCAGCTTGTCAACACTAGTAATGCTGAACCACTCTTCCATATTGATGACCGTGCGTGTACTTAAGCTAACTCGAAAAGCGCCTCTATTTCCACCGGAATGTTGTCGGGCAGAGAGCCAAAGCCCACGGCACTGCGCACGCCAACTCCGTTTTCGGGGCCCCACACCTGTGCAAATAGCTCGCTGCAGCCGTTGATAATGTAGGGATGCCTTTCGAAGTCGGGAGTACAGTTGACCATGCCAAGCACTTTGATAACCCGCTTGACTTTGTTTAAGCTGCCAAGGTTGGCAACAATAGTCGATAAAATAGCTAGGCCAACTTGCCGGGCGGCCAACTTACCTTGCTCCATGTCGAGGGCTTCGCCAATGCGGCCAATAATCAGGCTTTTGTCGTCTTGCACGGTTCCGTGCCCCGAAACATACAGGTAGTTGCCGTCAATCAGACAAGGTTTGTAAACACCAAGCGGCGTGGGAGCCGGGGGCAGGCGCAGGCCCGTTTGAGCGAAGTTTTCCTCGGGAGTAGCCATGAAGAGTTAGTAGTGACAAGGTTGAGTAAGCAGCAAATGCTAATGCCTTTGCTGGCACCAAACTAAGCGCGTATGGTAGTGTACAAGTAAGGCAAGTTTCTCCGACCAAAGTAAAAGTACGCTTTGAGTATTCAGAAACTGGCATCGTTACCAAGCAAGCTCAGCAAACGGCACACTCAGCATAGGCTATGGAGTAAGGCTACAATTCTGTTAGTCCACTGCCAAGCCAACCGAATAGCACCACTAGTAAAAAAGCGCGCTGCTCAACTTAGTACCGATAACCTTCACTTATCAGTACTAAGTTGTTTTATACTACTTTCAAGTACAAATTCGCTCGGCTGGCTCATTTACCTATAGGTCTATGGAAAAATCGTCTTCGCTGCCCGTTATCGTGCCCACCCGTACGCATTCCTTGGTGGAACTGCCACCGTCGGTGGCTAGGTACGTCGAAGCTGGCTTGCATGGTGCCGAGAACACCAAACGCGGATACGCCGCCGACCTGCGTAGCTTTCAGGATTACTGCGACCATCATCAGCTACTGCAACTACCAGCTGAAGTTACGACGGTTGCGGGTTACGTGTCACAGCTGGCCGACCGCGGAATGAAGTTAGCAACCATACGGCGGCACGTGGCAGCTATTGCCAAGCTCCACCAATTGGCTGGGCAACCCTCTCCAACCAATCACGAGGCCCTGAACGTGGTACTGGACGGCATTGCCCGGATAGTAGGCAAACGACAACGTCAGGCGCCGGCCTTTACGGTGGCAGAGCTCAAGCAAGCTATTAGGGCTATGGACCTGACTACGCCCACGGGCCTCCGGGACCGGGCCGTGCTACTGCTGGGTTTTGCAGGAGCCTTTCGCCGCTCCGAGTTGGTGGCACTTAATGTTGAAGATGTGGAGTTAACTCGTCAGGCGTTGGTAATACATCTGCGCCAGAGTAAAACCAACCAGTACGGACAGGAAGAAGACAAAGCAGTGTTCTACGCTCCAAGCGCCCACTTCTGTCCGGTGCGAGCAGTACAGGAATGGATTGAGTGTTTGAATAGAACCACTGGCCCGCTGTTCACCCGTATGAGCCGCGGCAACCGGAATCGACCTGCTCAGCCAGGGAAAAACAGGTTAACAGACCAGAGCGTAAATGATTTAGTGCAACGGCATCTAGGAGCTAATTATTCCGCTCACTCTTTGCGTGCTTCATTTGTTACCGTTGCAGTCGAAGCTGGGCAGTCAAACAAGGCCATAAAGAATCAAACCAAACAAAAAACAGACGCCATGATAGAACGATATGCCCGTCTGGATGATGTGAAACGATTCAACGCTGCGCAGCACCTAGGACTATAATCCGCATAAACTGCTCTGTGCTAGTTGGCAACTATTCATATGACAAAAGGAAGGTATCCGTGTTATCGTTAGTCCGGGTATTTCGTTGAAAAACAATACTCCTTTTAACCAACACTTTAGCTTTCCACCTTCATAAAATGAAAGTGGAAAGCGTACGACAGTCTATACAGTTATAGACACGATAATCATGTTATTGGTGTACTCCAACCTCTTAGACAGTACGGTTACGTTCGAGTACAAAGCTGCTTGATTGAGGAGCAGAAACATTACCACGAACCCGTATTTGAGTCAGCAATTAGCGTTTGAATGCAGCTACAAAGTCCACAGGTAGTGCATGCGGATTTAAGTTTCAGCCTATGTACCCAAAGGGAAGTTGAAGACCACTCGCGAGCCATCGGGAGCAATGGCTAGCATTTGAACCATGCCGCTTTGGGCCGAGAGCAAGGCAGCTTCTATATCCTTGGGGCTTGCAATAGATTTGCCATTGACGAAGGCGATAATAGTACCGCTCGGAATGCCAAGATGGTCAAAGAAACCATCTTGTCGGACCTCAGTTACCAGCACTCCTGCGCGTAAATTGAGTTGTTGTTTCAGCGAAGCTGGCAGGGGAGCAAAGATGGCCCCGAGCTTGTTGTAGATTTTGTCTAGATCGGCGTTGCTTTTGGCTGCTACTGTGGCTTCCTCTCCCTTTAGCGTAGCCGAAGTAGAACGGGTGTTATTATTACGCCGATAGGTGAGCTTGACAACATCTCCGGGGCGGTGGCGGGCAATGCGCTCCGAAAATTCCGAGGACGAATTTAACGCTACACCATCAATGCTCTGGATGATATCGCCCTGCTGCAAACCAGCGGCAGCCGCAGCACTATTACCAAGCACTCCAGTTATATAAACTCCCTTGACAGCGCCCGGCTCCAAGCCTTGCTGGCGCAGATATTGCGCCTCGGCAGGAGGCGCCGGGAAGGAAACGCCTAACAGCCCACGTTTCACCGAGCCGTATTCCCGCAAATCACCCAGAATCTTTTTGGCTAGATTCACAGGAATAGCAAACGAATACCCGGCATAGCTACCGGTTTGCGAAGCAATAGCCGAGTTGATGCCAATCAATTCGCCGTTGGTGTTAACCAAGGCGCCCCCGCTGTTGCCAGGATTAATAGCCGCATCCGTTTGGATAAAGGATTCCACGCCCGTGTTGCCTGTGGGCTCCGCGTACCCGCCACCATTGCTGCGGCCAGGCCGGTTGATAATGCCAAGGCTACGTGCTTTGGCACTGACAATACCAGCCGTGACGGTTGTATTTAGGGAAAATGGATACCCTACCGCCACCACCCACTCTCCTACTTGCACACTATCAGAATTACCGAGCTGAATGGTAGGCAGATTATCGCCCTTGATTTTGAGCAGAGCCAAGTCGGTGTTCGGGTCCCGGCCAACTAGTTCCGCAGGAAACTGTCGGTTATCTGGCAAAACAACTTCGATGGTGGACGCATTTTCCACCACGTGGTTGTTAGTGGCAATATACCCATTGCTGGCAATAAGTACCCCTGAACCGGATGCCATAGCCGTGCCGCCCCCAGATGGTGAGCCATAAGCTTGGTCGAAAGGACTGCTGTAGTCCTCCGCAGTAGAATATGTAGTCTTGATATGTACGACCGCAGGAGTCGCTGCTTTGGCAGCAGTCACAAAATTGCCAACTCCCGATGAGCTCCTACTTGGCGAACCATTGTCAGCTAGAAATGCAGAAGGATGTCGAGCGTTGGTGTACCGTTCATCCGAGCTTTTTTTGCTGGTGCAACTACTCTCTGTTAGCTGCACGAGGCAAAAGCTACCAGCAAGCAAAAGGATCGTCTGTTTTCTCATTGGGGTTGTTTTACGGATAATGTCAAAACCACTGCTTAACGCCTGAGAAGGAATTACTTTTTCGCAGCGGAGCGGAGAAAACCATTTAAACGTAATTGGACGCATAAGAGGTGCTTACCTATTTGAATTGGCCTCTATTTCTAGCCATATCCCGTAGTTATTTATGAGAAATCCACAGACAAGCTTCGCATAATTGTCGTCATGTTGAAGGCTATTACCGTGTATTCCTTTGATACAGTATACCCTTGTAATAGTCCTGAATAGGTTACTATAGCTTAGCATTGATCACTGGAGCAAATAAAGTAGAGGCACAGAACTCGTGCTGGCAGTTGTCACCATGAGCCACATAAGTATTGACAAGCACACACCTCACTGCGTGAGGTAATTATTATGGGTGAGGACTGATGCAACACCTTAATCCCGAGCAAAACTTCAGTTATGTATGTAACAGCAAACCCGCTGATGTGTGACGTTTATTAATAAGCAAATATTTATAAGTTAAGTTATATTTTGCTTCAGCGCATGGTGGTTGAAAACGAGGCTAATTTGCGGCACACCAAATCCCATATTGGGACAGCATATGTGAGATATTCCTAATTTGAATTACTACACATATAAATTTTCTAAGAATCTGTAAATATTTTTTACTTATTCCTATTCCATATAACTTTATTTGGCTAACAATTCCCGTTGTTGGAGGTGTGATTTGATGTGTTCGTCGGAAACGAGGTGTTTTTACCTGATATGACTTAATCGGTTTGCTATAAATAGCATGCAAATAAGTGCAATTCACTGCTCTATCTTTGCTCTCGTTCTGAAGCACTTACCACACCTCTTGTCCTTTATCCTTATGAAACTCAGCGCTCACCCCTTTCACCCTGTAACCGGCGACCTGCTCCCCTCTTACCGCGACGCGTATCTGCGCGGCGACCTGACCAGCAAGAACACGGCCGCCGTCGACGCCTACCTCAAAGCCAACAGCCAACACGGCGACGCCACGCTGCGCCGCTACTACGAACTCACCCACGCCGGCCATCAGGTACAGGCCCTGGGCTGGGTATCTCGCCAGTTCGAGCTCATCCGCACCGAGCCCCAACGCTTCCGCCGCCGCGCCACCACGCTGGTCGCCGGCAGCGCCCTGCTCGGCGGGGCCGTGTTCGCCGGCACCTCCCTGCCCACCAACGAGCAAGCTACCTCCAGCGTAACTGTTACTGAACTGCCCGCCGAGCTGCTGGCCTCGACCGAGAGCAGCGCCAGTGCCAGTGCTGCCTCGACCCTGCGCCTGAGCAGCGTGCGTGGCCGCATCCTCGATGAGAACGGCAAGCCCCTGGTTGGCGCTACCGTCATCGACAAAGTCAGTGGCCGGGGCGTGAGCACCGACGCAGCGGGCAACTACACCCTGCTCGTGCCGGCCGCGCAGACGCCTGTGTTGCAGTACGGCTATGCCGGCTACAGCGAAGAGGAAGTGCAGCTCACCAGCCGCGGCACCCACAACGTGACGCTGCTGCCCCGCCAAGCTAAAACCAAAAAGCACCACTGGTGGCAGTTCTAGTCGTGAGCGGTACGGGCGGCAGCTTGTAGCCCGTACGTATTCACGACGGCCGTATATCTAGTACGCACTTTCTGCGCATACCTACTGGCCTGTTCTCTTACAAATTTTCAATTTTCTCCTTCTATACTTCTTTACCTCTTTCTTCTGTTTTATGTCTTCTGCTAAGCAAACCGTTAAAGAAATTCTTGCTGAACTCCCCACCCTACTGGCTGTAGCCGTTGTAGAAACGGAAACGGGCATGGCTCTAGCCGCTCATTCCAATATTGCTGATTTCGATATCGATACGGCTGCAGCTTATAACACGGAAGTGGTAAAGCAAAAGTTGAAGGCCATTTCGGCTCTGAAGCTGAACCAGACCATCCAGGATATCCTGCTGACCCTGACCGACCAGTTACACGTGATTAAGCTGTCAACGAAAGGGGACAAGTTTATCTACCTGGCTGTTAATGCCCGCGACACCAACTTGGCTGTTGCTCGTCAGATCCTGAAAGCCCACACTGCTGTCCTGAACTAATACCTCAGCCTAATGAAAAAAGCCGCTAGTTGCACTAGCGGCTTTTTTTGTGCTTATATCAATCCTTGTAGGCGCCAGTAAACGGGTGTTCCCCTCTACCTTATCCTGCTCCAGGAATATGGGGGTCGACTTATTTTGTAAAACCAGTGGAAACTGACAGCTCTTTCCACTGAACCATGTCTTCCTGCAGTGCTTTGATTTTCAGTTCTGTCATGTCGTAGGCGTCTTGGCCCAGTAACAAGTGTAAGGGCGGATTCTCTTCCGCAGCAATTCGGATAAGAGCGGCGGCTCCCTTCTGCGGGTCGCCGGGTTGGTTGCCTTTCACGTGCTGTTGGTGTACGTCTATGGACTCGCGCACTAAGGCATACTCGGCTAGCTGCTGCTGGGAAACTCGCAAAGAATCAGACGAGAGAAAATCGGTGCGGAAGTAGCCTGGCTCTACAATGGTGACTTTGATGCCGAACGGCGCTACTTCGGCCGACAGTGACTCGGATAATCCCTCTACTGCAAACTTGGTGGCGCAGTACACTCCCCAACCGGGAAACGTGCCCAAAATGCCAGCAATAGAGGAGAAGTTGAAAATGTGCCCGGCCTGCTGCTTGCGCAATTGGGGCATCACCTGCCGAATGACATTCAGTGTACCGAATACGTTGACCTCGAAATTTGCTCGCGCTTCCTGATCAGTCAATTCTTCTAGGCTACCGAGTTGTCCGTAGCCCGCGTTATTCACGACTACATCGATTCGTCCGAACTGCTTGATGGTCGCTGCAACAGCTTCGCCTACGCTGGCTTCACTAGCCAAATCGACAGTTAGAGGCAGAAAACTGGCTGATTCAGGGCCGGCAGCCCGGCGCAACTCATCTATGTTGCGGGAGGTAGCCGCTACTCGCTTGCCCTGTTCCAGCAATTGCTTAACTAGTTCCAGTCCGAACCCCTTGGAAGCACCCGTGATAAACCATACGTGCTGCGTTTGTACTTGCGTGTTCATGCTTGTCTGATTGTCCGTTAATTGGCTTGATTGACGACTACAAAGTTCAGTCAACCGGCAGGGTCAGGACTTACCGAATACAAGCGGATACTTACTAAATTCAAACGCGCCGCACGCCAGAAGGAGCAAGACCGGTTTGCTTTTTGAAAAAGTAGGTGAAATGAGCCGGTTCATCGAAGCCGAGGCTGTAGCCGATTTCGGCGATGTTCCAGTCCGTGTGCCGGAGCAACGCGTGGGCTTCGCTGGTCAAACGCTCCGCAATATGCTCAGTGGTAGTTTTACCCGTCGTATCACGCACGCAACGGTTCAGATGGTTAACGTGGACTGCGAGTTGCTGGGCCACGTCGCGGGCCGAGCGCAACCCAAACCGCCGAGACGGGAATTCAATAGGAAACTGCCGTTCGAGGAGTTCGAGGAACACAGCCGTCAGGCGCGACTTAGCATCCGGATGTTGATAGCGGACTTCAGAAGGCCGTAGCTTAAGAGCGTAGTGAATTACTTCTGAAACGTAGTTGCGCAGTAGGTCATACTTCAGAGAGTAATCGGAATTAAGCTCCGTCAACATTTTCTCGTAGAGCGCACTCACTTCCGCATCCTGGGTGGCTGTGAGGGGAAACGCCGTTTCGCCACCGGGCCGAAACAATGGCAGTTCGAGCAGGCTCGGGTTGCCCCATCCGGTGAAGAATTCTTCGCGAAAAATGCAGAAAAAGCCGCTTGTATCGTCGGAGAGGGACTGCCAAGTATACGGCACCTGGGGGTTGAAAAACAGTAGGGTCGGCTCATTTACTGCCAGGCTTTTGTCGGCATAATGGTACACATTGCACCCGCGGATAAGGGTGATTTTATAAAAATCGCGGCGACTGTAGGGCACCGGTTCGGCGCTTGGCGCCATCACATCCTCCAGCCGAAACACGTTGGCTTGACCAATTGCGCTCGGTGAATTGTAAGGCAAAGGCTGGAAGTGGTATCGATAAAACTCGGAAAGGGTTTCAGGCTTTGGCATAGTATAAACTTACCGAATTCAAACTAACCTAGCTACTGGTTTGGCGCCAATTCAGACTGTCCAACTGCTTGTTTCAATAGGTTACAGCAAACCTAGTCAACCCTATTGGCAATGGTAGGATACAGGAAAGCTCTACTACCGTCTTTCTCACTTGATCCTTCAAGTCAAGCCTTTATTTATAGGGCAGTGCATGCCATGGCAGTCAGCGAGCTAGTTCACTGCGTGAACGACTGATTGTCTAAATTCGGCGGGGGTAAGACCTGTTTTATGCTTGAACAGGCGACTGAAGTACGAAGGGTTGTCGAAGCCTAAATAAAAAGCGGTTTCGCGAATGCTTAAGGAAGTGCTGAGGAGTAAGCGTCTAGCTTTTTCGAGTAGTGCATAGTGCAGGTGTTGCTGCGCATTCTGCCCTGTATGCGTGCGCAGCACATCGCCTAGGTAGGCAGGCGATACATGTAGCGCCTCGGCAAAATATTGCACGGTGGGCAAGGGCTGCTCTGCGGCACTATCAAGATAGGTAGCAAGCAGGTCTTCGAAACGGCTAAGCAGGTCGGGCCCGATAGCTGGCTGTGCGGGAAATTGCTGGTAATAAAATCGGCCAGCATATTGCAGCAGCACATCGAGTTGAGTGCTCAGCAGTTGCTGGCTAAAGACGTCGGCAGGTTGCTCACTTTCTTGCCGTAACCCGGTCACGGCGTGGGTCAGCAATTGCTCTTCGGCAGCTGATAAAGACAAGGCTTGCTGCACGCGGTAAGTGAAAAACGGGTAGCCCCCCAGAAACTGTCCCTGCGGGCGACGAACCAGCAAATCGGGGTGAAATACCACCATCCAGCCCTCCGCCTTTCCTGCGGTAGGAGCATCACCCGACGGACAGAATTGCACGGGCTGGCCAGGAGCGTAAAATCCCAGCACACCCTGCCGATAGTCATACACTTGTTGTCCGTAGGAAAGTTGCCCGTGAAAATGCCGCTTCAAAACGATGAGGTAGAGATAGCGCAGAGCAGGTTTGGCGAGCAATTCGGGCACTGGGTACTGAGCCAAGTCAATAACCGTCACGAGCGGATGGCTAGGTGGGGCAAAGCCATAATGCTGCGTGAAGTCGGCTACTGTTTCTAAGACGGCAAAGCGGGCCGTTGAGGCTTTCATAGGTATGGGAGAACGTTGCTACTACGAAGTTGACATTTTGTGCGCTGAGCCTAGAGGTCAGCAGCTAGCAATCCGCAGGTTGTTACAACAAGGTACTTGGACAACGTGTTTTATCGGCATAGGCTCCGTGTCTTAAATCTTCTGCTTTTCCATTACCCACTGTTTCATTTAGCCTTGCATACAAGCTTGTTCGGCCAAAGAGCCACTGCCCAACATGCAGCTGAAAACAGACTTGTTATGTTAGGCAACCTGTACCTGCTTACGTTTATTTATCAGCGAGTGTCTTGCAAATTCAGCTTGTCTCAAGGGTACAACTGCAAACTGGCGTGTACTAAAAGTCACTCACACCCCATGACACATGCTCATAGAACGTGTGTCATGGGGTGTGAGTGGATTCGGCAAGTAGAAACATTGATGCGCTTACCGTGGCACACTGCTTAGTTTACACACGCATGAATCAAAATGGTTTACTATGAGCTTTTAGCTGAGGTTATCTAACTCCTGCATATCCTGCGCGGTCAGTTGTATGGAAGCAGACTGCATGTTCTCTTCTAAGTGAGCTAGGCTAGTGGTACCAGGAATAGGTAAAATGTTAGGCGCATGATGCAGCAGCCAGCTTAGGGCAAGCTGACGCACCGACACTTGGTACCGTGCGGCTATGCGTTGCACCCTGTCGGTTTCCTGCACTTTGCCCCCGCCAATAGGAAACCACGGAATAAAGGCAATACCCTGCTCGCGGCAGTAGTCCAGCACCGGTTCCGATGCCCGGTCAAATAGGCTATAGCGGTTCTGAACCGAAACCACTGGGAAATACCGCTGAGCCAGTTGAATATCAGCCACCGATACTTCGGACAGTCCTAAGTGCCGCACTAGGCCCTGGCGCTGGAAATCAGCCAACGCCGTGAACGTGCGCTCGGCCGGCACGCGAGGGTCGATGCGGTGCAGTTGGTACAGGTCGATGCGCTCTAGCTTGAGGCGGCGCAAACTGCCAGCTAGGGCATCGTGCAAGTGCTGCGGCGTGCCATCGAGCAGCACGCCCTCTGGGCCAGGGCCAAAGCGTACACACCCGCCCTTGGTGCCGATCACCAACCCATTTGCATAGGAATGCAGGGCCTCGGCCAACAATTCTTCCGACACGAAAGGGCCGTACATATCAGCTGTGTCAATGAAGGTAACGCCGAGCTCCACTGCCTTCTGCAACAGCGCGAGCATAGCGGGCCTGTCAGACGGTGGACCCCAAAGGCCCGGCCCCGGAATGCGCATCGCGCCAAAGCCGAGCCGGTTAACCGGTAAGTCGCCTCCGATTGAAAAGGTAGTTTCCGCAGGCAATATGTTGTTCATGAGTGAGAGTAGTTGAGTAGTGAGTTGCTGCTATAGCAGCATTGCGGAGGCAAAATTCGGCTATCAGGTAGCTGGTCGAGCTATCCAAATTCCGGTTTGTATGCCACAAATTGTGGAACAAGCCGACTGGTATCCGTTGCTAGAATAGATAGGAGATGCTTAGTAGTAAGGCTCTCGTCCCCAACTACTTTTCGTATTGCTACCTAAAGTTGCTTGGTCAATGTAATGCCTTCAGCCAGTCAAAGCCGGTTGAAATTTCTTCTCAAAAGAACCTACTTGACACTGCACCGCCCGCCAAGTCAGCGCCTAATTTCTCGCCGGAAACAGTCAACAAGAGAGGCGCGGTTTACATCAATATAGCCTGCTAGTTGTACGAGCACCCTAGTGACGCAGAAGGCACGCAACTCAACCAATAGGCAAATAGAAAAAACGAGCCTTTTATCTATAATATACCAAAACAATGAGACATATAAGTAGCAATAAAATTTGCACCCTATCTAGAAGTAAAGCATCAATTTGAAGCCAGCTCATACCAATATTTTACTCTAGCTGGCTGGACAGACTTTTTGCCGAAGTGCTAGCTGCTCCTGTATCTAACTGACACCTGTTAAACTCAGATTTACCAACCGTCAGTCTCATTTAAGGCAATTCTTCGCTTCAACACCTTGAAATGTTGCTAATAGCTTTTAGCTTGCTTCTGGAAAAGTAAAATCAACCTCAACTTATTCTATAGATGGTGTAGCTCTACAGAAACGGCTTCTTATTTCGCAGCAATGAATACTTTATTAATCGCCTTGCTCCACAAATGTTGCTGTAGGGCCGGCGTTATAACTAACTCAACCGTATACAAGTACACTTTCTGCTCTCCTATCTCTTCATAACACCTTCCTTGCCTACTTATTTTATGCAGCAAACTATACACTTCCAACTGCAGCAAACCCTAGCACGTCTGCAAGCACAACCAGTTCCGCTCCATGAGGCGGAAGACCAATTTGGCCTTCGGGTGCGACTTTCCACAACCATTCGGAACCTACGCGACTTGTACATGCAGGAGCTTCCTGCCCGGCAGCGCTACTCACTGCTGCAGAACCTTAATTTGTTGGAACAACAGGCGCTGGTTCTGGCACCTCCCGGTAAGGTTGCACTCAGTACGTGGCAGTTTCTACACACCTCTCTTCAAAGGACGATTAAAGACACTTTAGTTGTTATTACAACTGCTCATCGGAAGCAAGTGCCCGCCTCTACGCCTCTAGCAATGGAGTCTAGAGCGAAAACTATGGGCGAGTGAGGATACTTTTAAGGTGTACACTGCACTTGTGGCTTCGTGCAGGCTAGCTGACCGAACCAAGTTCTGCCCCTTTTTACAATTGAGCTGTTTCTACTGCTTTGTACGTGGCCAGTTCTGAGCTTTGAGCACGTTAGATCGTCTCATCGAGTTGAAAGCACACTGCTTTCTGCTGCTGACAAGTAAGCGTTGTACGAGAACCTTGCCTCAACCATTAAAACGTTGTGCAAGCTATATCCAGACGGTATTTCCTATCCTTGCTGTATGGGTTCGTGCACCATCTGCATGGATAGAACGACAATTTTTGTCCGTTACCCAAGCGCTGATGTCTCGTCTGCCTTCACAGGCGAGATGTGCATAAAGCTCTGTAAGAAGTCATCACCGCTACACTAGGTGATGTAGCGCAAGCTCATGGGTATGCTAGCCACTTGGTTGTGCACTGCTTTCGCTAGCTCGACAAGAATATCCTATTTCGAGTTGTAGAGATATTAACAATGCCTTTTCACAGAGTATAACAAAAGCCAGCTAAATTATGTATATACATTTAATGTACGTACATTTGTATAGTTAAAGGCTTATAGTAGTACTTAAATTAACGTATCATGGAAATTGGCATTGATAGTTTCGCTTCGCACCTACTGAGCAACAACAGCGGCACCACCTTGAGCGGTGCAGAGGCCATGGGCCAATTACTCGACCGCATCGAGCGGGCTGACCAAGTAGGACTTGATGTGTTCGGCATCGGCGAGCACCACCGGGTTGAGTATTTAGATTCCGCTCCGGCGGTCATTTTGGCGGCGGCCGCCGCCCGCACCAAGCGTATTCGCCTGACCAGCGCCGTGACCGTGCTTAGCGCCGCCGACCCGGTGCGCGTGTTTCAGGAGTTTGCCACGCTAGATTTGATTTCGCAAGGCCGCGCCGAAATGGTGGTGGGACGTGGTTCATCCATTGAAGCATTCCCGCTGTTCGGGTTCAACCTCGACGATTACGACGAGCTGTTTGCTGAAAAGCTCGACTTGCTTTTAGCTCTCCGTAAAACAGAAAAGATTTATTGGTCGGGACAGTTTCGGCCTGCTCTGAACGGGCAAGGAGTATATCCGCGGCCAATGCAAGCACAGTTGCCCATCTGGTTGGGAGTTGGCGGCACGCCTGAGTCGTTTGTGCGGGCTGGTATGCTAGGCTTGCCGCTGATGGTGGCCATCATTGGGGGCGATACCCACCGTTTCCGGCCGCTCGTAGACCTTTACCGCGAAGCTGGCCGCCGGGCGGGTTTTACCCCCGAGCAACTGCCTGTGGGTCTGCATTCCCTTGGCTACGTGGCAGAAACTACACCGGAAGCGCACGAGGCTTTTTTTCCGGGATACGCTCGTACCTTCTCTGCCCGCGCCAAAGAGCGAGGCGGAATGCCCGTCACCCGGCCGCAGTTTGACGCGCAAGTAGGTCCACGTGGGGCATTACTAGTGGGTAGCCCCGAAGAAGTAGCGGCCAAGATTTTGCGGCACAGCGAAGCGCTAGGTGGTATCTCCCGAGTCACCTTCCAAATGGACGTAGCTACTCTGCCGCACGCCAATATTATGAAGGCCGTCGAGCTGCTTGGCACGCGTGTAGCACCCTTATTGCGCCAGGCTAACACACCAGTGGCACTCTAATCCACACTTATTGCAGTCTGCGGCCTACCTGGTATAGATTCTGCCGTCTTCAGCAAGATTGATCTTAGCCCAGGTTGACTACTTGGCTACAGCATGCAGAGAATAAGGCTGTTTAAGCTCTAGGATTTCACCTGTAGAAAAAAGGAAGTCATGAAACTATGTATGTACATTATATGTATATACATCAACAAGCCGCTGTACTTGCGCTTCGTTGAGGAGCAATTCATTTGCCGACCTCATTTTCTTAAAGACTACTTGTAATCTAAGTCATTATGAACGTTTTGTTGATCAAAGGCACCCCGAAGTCTGCAGAGGCATCTGTGTCGCTACAAATGGCACAAGCCTACGTCGAAACCTATCAAGCCAATCATCCTGTTGCTGAAGTAGCAGTGCTTGACCTTTATGCCGATGAGGTACCGTTGTTGGACGAGGATGTATTCAGCGGTTGGGGAAAGCTTGCTGCCCAGCAACCTCTCACTGCTGTGGAAAGCCACAAAGTGCAGCGTCTAAGTAACCTAGTGGATCAGTTCCTGGCAGTTGACACGGTGGTATTTGCCTTGCCTATGTGGAACTTCGGCTATCCGCCCATGGTGAAAGCCTACCTCGACGCCATAGCCGTGGCCGGCAAAACTTTCCGTTACACCGCAGAGGGACCAGTAGGTCTGGCTGGCAACAAGCAGGTGGTGGTGTGCGAGGCCCGCGGCGGCATTTATAGCAGTGGCCCAGCCCAGGCCATGGAGCACACTAGCAGCTACCTGACCACGTTCCTGAGCTTTATCGGCATCACTGACGTGCAACTTATCTTGGCCGAAGGCTTGGCTATGGATGCAACTCAACTTCCGGCCCGGCGCCAAGAGGCAGTTGAGCGGGCACGCCAAGCAGCTACTCCTCAAGCAGTAGCTGCATAAGCATCCACACGTATTGCCTTTGCTGAACATACGTTTCTGATTAAGCGAAATAATTGCTCTTGCCTGTGCATCAACCATAGGCATAGGGCTACAAGAAAAGGTCCCGCTCTATGCATAGAGCGGGACCTTTTGCTTAGTAACGTGCTTACGTGGTTGGCCATACTATCCATGAAAGCTAATCGACCTCTGTAGATCCATAGTAAGCCTTTCCAATTATACCGCATATACCACACAGCTATTTGCTACTTCAAGCACGTTACCTTATTCAACCAACTTGGTAGTTGAACAAGACTTGCCATAGTCCCGGTGGTGAAACGCAAATTTTCTCTGTCGAATTATTGTAACAGATCAGGCCTGCCTGGGGCGTTTTTCAAGTAGTAGACCCAACTATATAGGCTGACGCCCTATCTTTGCGCTTGAAATGAAAGCGGCCCTTGCACTTTTTCTGAGCCTAATCATGTTCGTGGGTGGCCTCATGCCACACAACGATGTGGAGGAACTGGGCAAGCTGCCGCAGCTACTGGAGCATTTCCAATACCACCAAACTCCTCAGGGTGGCTCGATGTCTTTCCGCCAATTCCTGAGTGCTCATTACAACTTGGGAGGCTCCACCATCCAGCAGTGCCCGCCCTCAACGGAACACGACCAGCTGCCCTTGCATGGGCAGCACCGCTTGCCTAATCTGGAGTACGTGGTTCCCGCCACTCGGCTGCTGACTCAGCAGCTCCCTCTGTCTTGGCGCACCGCCGCTTACCGGTTGGCCTCACCCCCACGCTACCTCGACGCAGAAGGCGCTGCCCTTCTCCAGCCGCCTCGAGCTTAAGTTTCAGGGCCTGACTGGCAGACGTGTGCCCACACCACAATGTGGTCGGCAATGTCGCGCCAGTGTCCTTGTTCGCGGCTGTTTCTTTTGTTGCCTGCTTGTGCTCCGAGCCTGTATCGGTAAGATTCCGCGCACTATGCTCCCGCTGGCCCCGGGCAGTAGGCATTCCTTTTCTTTATTGTTGTTGCGTCTGCTTGCCCAGTACGGGCAAGACTCGAAGTCGGGCCCTGCGCTTTTCGCGTGGCCTTCTTCGCCGCGTAGAGCTTGCCTTGCGCCAGCCCAGACGCTAATTCCTACCACATGCTTTCATCCATCATTGCGGCCAGCATCCGCAACAAGCTCTTCGTGGTCTTGCTCGTAGTGGGACTAATTGCGTGGGGAGGTTACTCGGCCGTGCACTTGCCGCTGGATGCCATTCCCGACATCACCAACAACCAGGTACAAGTCCTGACTCAGTCGCCGGCGCTGGCTGCTCAGGAAGTGGAGCAACTGCTTACCGTGCCACTGGAACTGCAACTACGGACCGTGCCCGGCGTGAAGGAAATACGCTCCACCTCCCGTTTCGGCCTTTCGGTTATTACGGTGGTATTCGACGATGAGGCCGACACCTACCGCAACCGCCAACTAGTGGCCGAGAAACTAAAAGCGGCTGAAGGCAACCTGGGAGCCGACGTCGGCAGCCCAGAAATGGGCCCAATTTCCACCGGCCTCGGCGAAATTTTTCAATACTCGCTGCGCGTGGAGCCCGGTTACGAGCAGAAGTTCTCACTGGCCGCGCTGCGCGATTTGCAGGACTGGGTGGTGAAGCGGCAGCTTGCCAGCGTGCCGGGCGTGGTCGACGTGAGCAGCTTCGGGGGCTACGTGCGTCAGTACGAGGTGAGCGTCAACCCCGACCGCCTCAACGCGGCGGGTGTGAGCATGGCCGAACTATTTCGGGCCCTGCAGGCCAACAACGCCAACACCGGCGGCAGTTACCTCGAGCGGGGACCCAACGCCTACTTTATCCGCGGCGAAGGTCGCGTCAGCACCCTACAGGACATCGGCACCATCGTGGTGAAGCAGTCGGGCACGACACCGCTGCTGGTGCGCGACGTGGCCGAGGTGGGCTTCGGCCACGCCATGCGCTACGGGGCCATGACCCGCGACGGCAAAGGCGAAACCGTGGGTGGCATTGTGCTTATGCTCAAGGGCGCCTCGTCAGAAGAAACCATTCAGGGCGTGAAAGCCAAGGTGGCTGAAATCCAGCGTACGCTGCCCAAGGGCGTAACCATCGACCCGTTTCTAGACCGCACCAAGCTTATTGACAAGGCTATACATACCGTCAGCAAGAATTTAATTGAAGGCGGCGTCATCGTCGTGGTTGTGTTGCTGGTGCTACTCGGCAACCTGCGGGCGGGCCTTGTGGTGGCCAGCATGATACCGCTGTGCATGCTGTTCGCGCTTGGACTGATGAGCGCCTTTGGGGTGTCGGCCAACCTAATGTCGCTGGGTGCCCTAGACTTCGGCCTCATTGTCGACGGGGCTGTGATTATTGTGGAAGCCATGATATTTCAACTGGTTCACCACCGGGCGCAGTCGGCGCACGAAACCATGGATCAGGTGGCTGAAGGAGCCGCTACGCGCATGATGCGCTCGGCCTTGTTTGGGCAGCTCATCATCCTGATTGTATACTTCCCCATACTGGCCCTGACCGGCATCGAAGGCAAAATGTTTCGGCCTATGGCCCTCACGGTGAGCTTCGCCATTTTGGGGGCCATGCTGTTGTGCTTGACTTATGTGCCGGCAGTGGCGGCTTGGGCTTTGCGCAAAAACATCAAGGAGGAAGGCACCCTAGCCGACCGCATTATGAAGTTCTTGTTCCGGGGCTACCAGCCGCTTATTCACGGGGCGCTGCGTTTGCGCGGAGTAGTAGTGGGCGGGGCGGTGGGCCTGCTCGTGCTGGCTGCCGTCATCTTCCTGCGAATGGGCGGGGAGTTTGTGCCCCAGCTCGATGAGGGCGACTTTGCCGTGTACGTGGGCATCAAGCCGGGCAGTTCCCTTTCCCAGACCATTGCCACCACCACGCAAGTCCAGAAGATACTGCTAGACAAGTTTCCGGAAGTCGAGCAAGTAGTAGGCAAAGTGGGCACCTCGGAAATTCCCACCGATCCCATGTCGCTGGAAGACTCCGACCAGATTGTGGTGCTTAAAGACCAGAGTAAATGGACTTCGGCTCACTCGCGCGAAGAGTTGGCGGGCAAGATGAACGAGGCGTTGGCGGGTATTCCGGGCATCACCCTCGAGTTTCAGCAGCCTATCCAAATGCGCTTCAACGAGTTGATTTCCGGCTCGAAGTCCGACATCAGCATCAAAATCTACGGCGACGATCTGGACGTGCTCTATGACAAAGCCAACCAGGCGGCTACGCTAATCAGGCCGCTGCCCGGCGTGGGCGACCTAAAGGTCGAGCAAATTGTGGCGCTGCCGCAGATGCGCGTGCTTTACGACCGGCAGAAGCTAGCCCAATACGGCCTGAATGTGGCCGACCTGAACGCGCTGGTGCGGGCCTCTTTTGCTGGTGACGTGGCCGGGCAGGTGTACGAGGGCGAGCGACGCTACGACTTGGTGGTGCGCCTCGACTCCACCAGCCGCCGGGGCTTGCAGGACCTCAATAGCCTGTACGTGGACTTGCCGGGCGGCGGAAAAATACCGCTGTCGGAAGTGGCGACGGTGGCTTTCCGCAATGCCCCCGCCCAGGTGTCGCGCGACGATGCCCGCCGGCGCATCAACATTGGCGTGAACGTGCGCAACCGCGACGTGGAAAGCTTGGTGCGTGATATTCAGCAGAAACTAACCAAGAGCCTGCCGCTGCCCACGGGCTATACTTTAAGCTACGGTGGGCAGTTCGAGAACTTGCAGCAAGCCAAGGCCCGCTTGCAAGTGGCTGTGCCAGTGGCATTGGGGCTAATTTTCCTGTTGCTCTACCTCTCCTTCCGCTCGGTGAAGCAGGCCGCGCTGATTTTCACCGGCATTCCGCTGGCGGCCATCGGCGGCATTTTGGCGTTGTGGCTGCGGGGTATGCCTTTCAGTATCTCGGCCGGCGTAGGCTTTATTGCGCTGTTTGGGGTGGCCGTGCTCAACGGTATAGTGCTGCTGGCCAGCGTAAACGAGTTTGCGCAGGCCGGCGTGGATAGCGTACGGGAACGGGTACTTGAAGCGACCACCGAGCGGTTCCGGCCGGTGCTGCTCACGGCCTCGGTGGCAGCACTGGGCTTCTTGCCTATGGCTTTGTCGACGGCGGCCGGGGCCGAGGTGCAGAAGCCACTGGCGACGGTGGTTATCGGCGGCTTGCTTTCGGCTACCCTACTCACATTGGTGCTACTGCCGGTGCTCTACACCGTCTTCACCAAGGACGGGGAGCCGAGCCCCACCGAAGTCGACGAGCCCGCCGAAGCGCCAACTCACCATGCCGTGGCAGGGTCCGCATTGCGTAGCATATTGCTCGTGGGGCTGGGCTTGAGCTTGCTCGGGCTAACTATTCCGACTCAAGCTCAGACGAGGCCTACCGCCGCCCGGCCTACGCCGCTGGCTCCGGGTACGCCGCTCACCCTGGTGCAGGCGCTACAAACAGGCTTGCAGCAAAATCTGCTGGTGGAATCAGCTACGCTGGAAGTTAGCCGGCAGCGTGCCTTAACGCGCACGGGCTATGATATTCCGCGCACGCTGGTCGATTTTCAGTACGGCAAAATTCAGGGGCCGCTCAACGACCGGACGGTGAACATCATTCAGCAAACTTCGCTGCCTATGGTGTATGCCGCCCAGCGCCAACTGTTAGAAAGCCAGGTGCTAACCGCCGAGCAGCGCGGCCGGGTGCAGCGCCGACAACTCACCCAGCAAATTCGTAGCGCCTACTATCAGCTGCTGACCGACTACCGCCGCACGGCCCTACTACGTCGGCAGGATAGCCTTTACCGCCGGGCCGCCCGGGCCGCCGAAGTGCGCTACCGCACCGGCGAAACCAACCGCCTCGAGCAGGTATCGGCTTCGGCCCGCTCGCTGGAGCTACGCAACCGCCTGGCCACCTTGCGCACGCAGGTACAGGTGCAGCGCCAGCAACTCGGCGTGCTGCTGGGCGCTGGCAACAACCCAATATCCATCGACACCACCACCCAGTTGCTGGCGCCATTTACTGCTGCCGACACCGCCGGCCTCAGCCCTGACGCTAACCCAACGCTGGCAGTGCTACGGCAGGAAGTAGCCGTGAGTCAGCAGCAAACCAAAGTCGAGCAGCTGCGCCGCCTGCCTGATCTGCGGGCGGGCTATTTCAATCAGACCATCAACCAGGAAGGCGGCTACAACGTCGGGCAAGTGGGGCTGTCGTTGCCACTGCTAGGCGGCGTGCAGAAAAACCGGGTGGCCGCCGCCCGCGTGGCCGAGCAGGCCGCCGCTACGCAACTTTCCTACGCTACGGTGCAGTTGCAGGGACAATTGGCTGGTTTGCGTCAGCAACTCGTCCGGGCCCAGGCGTCGGTAGCTTACTACGAGCAAACAGCTCTGCCGCAGGCCCGACTCATTCTTACCACCGCCGAGAAAAGCTTACGCGCCGGCGACATCGACTACGTTACGTACGTGGTGAACACCGAGCCGGCCTGGCAGATTCAGGCCGCTTACCTCGACCAAGCCACCCAATACAATGAGCTGGTTTTTGCCTTACAGGCACTAGCCGGACCGGATGTTCAATAGCGCCCGTGGCGGCCTCTTTCCTTTTCTTTCTATGATTTTCTCCTTGCTTGTGCTGCCCGTTCGGCAGGCTTTGCTTTTCCTTGTTTATAAACCCGGCCGCAACTTGGCTGCGGCAGCCTTGCTGCTAGCAGCCGGCGCCCTACCGGCTTGTCAGTCGCGCAGTGAGCCAAGTACAATAGAGACCCCCGCGGGAGCCCAGGTGCCAGCGGCTGATTCTGCCGCTTCGGTTGGCGCGGTTACCGAACTCACCATCAGCCCGGCGCAGTACCAGGCTGCGGGCATTACGCTAGGTGGGTTTACGCACCAGAACATGACTTCCGACGTACCAGCCAACGGCGTCATCGACGTGCCGCCCCAGAGCTACGCTTCCATTAGCGCCGTGATGGGCGGCTACGTGCAGCAGGTAAAGGTGCTGCCGGGTCAGTTTGTAGCCAAAGGTGCCGTGGTGGCCGTGCTGCGCCACCCCGACTACCTGAAGCTGCAGCAAGAGTACTTACAGGCCCGCGCCCGGCTGCAATTTCTGCAACAAGAACTAACCCGCCAGAAGGAACTGGACGCCGAAGATGTGGGCGCTAAGCGCCGGCTGCAACAGGCCCAGGCTGACTACCAAACCGAGCAAGCCACCGAACGGGCCTTGGCCGGCCAGCTGCGTTTGATTGGGCTAGTCCCCGAGCGCCTGCGGGCCGTTTCGCTCACGCCTAGCGTTACGCTAACCAGCCCCATCGGGGGGTACGTTAAAGCTGTGAATATCAATCCCGGCCAGTTCGTCAACCCGCAGGACGTGCTGGTAGAGGTAGTGGACCGGTCGGATCTGCACCTGCAACTAAAGGTGTTTGAAAAAGACATTGCCCAGGTGCACCCCGGCCAGACTGTGCTTTTCAAGCTGGCCAATAGCCGCGCCGATCAGCAGCAACGGGCCAATGTGTACCTGGTAGGCAAAGCCTTCGACAACGACGCCCACACGGTTACGGTGCACGCGCACTTGCAGGAAGAGGCCGCTAGCGGCCTGCTGCCAGGCCAGTATGTAGCCGCCCGCATTCAAACGGATGGCGCCCGCCAGCGTACCCTTCCCGAAGACGCCGTTATCCAGGCTGGTGACGTGAGCTACGTCTACGCCCGCGTGCAGCCCGCTGCCGAAGGCTATCATTTCCGGCGCTACAAAGTGAAGGCCGGGCCGGTGCACTACGGCGACGTGCCCATCACACCCCTAGATTCGTTGCCCGACAGCACCCAAGTCGTGCGGCGAGGGGCATACTTCTTGGAAGGAGAATACACCAAAGGCCAGGAGTAACTACCGCCGGAACAGTCCATTTACCTCCCTTTCACGAGCAGCCAAAACCCTAGCAACGATACGGCCAGCACCCCCGCCGCGGAAAGCATGGTAATGGCGTCGCGGACGTTTTTGCCGAGGCTGCCCACAGCGTGGTACTTGTGTAAGAAAGCAAAGCTCAGGCCCTCGTAACGGTCGGTGTTTTCCACGCGGGCCGCCAGCCGGCCCGTAGCCGGCTCCACGTACAGCGTTGTGTGCTGCGGGGTGCGATACACCACTTTCATTACCGGCAGCCGTTTATTGACGAAGCCGTATTCCCCCTCGAAATGGTTTATCTGCTCGATTTTCTCGATAGCCGGGGTGGGTCCTCCGTTGGCTTGCCGCCAGAAGGTACTTGCTAGGAAAGCAGCGTATTGCTTTTGCCCGTTGGTGAGGACGCGCCCGGTGGCAGCGCTGTAATACGTAACCAAAGAGGAGCGCACAGCTTCCACGGGTTGGCCGGTACTGACACCGGCAACTGATTTACTGCCTTGCTCCCCAGCTGGGAGGGTTGTCACTTGGTAGTAAACTTGTCCATTCAGCTCAACCAACGCCACTTGTTGCACCTGCTGCCAGTCGAGGGGAAGCTGGGTTAAGTCAATCGAAAGGCGAGACGTTGGTATAGCCGGGGCGTGTTGGAAACGCAGCCGCTCATCGGGGTGCAGTTTGAGCAGCACGTGGAAGGCCCCACTGCCGGCAAAGGTGAAAGTAACCAGCGCCACGGCCAAGCCTACGGCGCGGTGGTATTTGCGCAGCCAGCCCACTTGGTCCTGTGCGTTGCGTGGCCTTCTGAATTTGCCCCACATAAGGCCGTACAGCACCAAGCCACTCAGGGTAGAAACCAAGATAATGCCTAGCAAGAGCAGCATCACAACTACCCGCACCGTGTTGTTGGCCAGCAGTTCCAGCCAGCTCCAGCTGTGGAGCAAGGCGAAGAATTGCAGGAAAGCGGCCCGCGTAGGGTTGTTGAAGGCCGCCAGCCGGGCGGGCATAGTTTCCACGTACACCATGCGCACGCCAGGCCGCTCGAAGGTCAGCTTCCAGACGGGCAGCAAGCGATTCACAAATGGATAGTCGGCGCTAAAGCGAGTTAGCCGCTCGGCCGCTACCAGGCGGGCCGTTGAATCCTGGGTGAAGTAGCGGGCCAATTGCTCGGCGTATTGCCGGTCAGCATCGGGAGTTAGTGCCTGGCCGGTTGTGGCACTGAAGTAGCGAGGCTCGGCCGTGGGCAAACCAGTTTGGACCTGATAGGTGGGCTGCTGCCGCCACTGCACCAAACGCACGTTGCGCAACGCAATGAGGTGATTGTGGGTTAACACCTGCTTGAGCGACCAAGCCGGATGCGGAACGGGCTGCGGAGGCAGGGTTTCCTTGGCAATGGAAGGCCGCAACCAGTTGCTCATCAGCGGGTGCAGCAGGCCGCTGAGTGTCCAGCAGATAACGGGTACCAGCGTGAGCAACCCCACGAGGCGGTGCCAGCGGTAGATGTTGCGCTGCACGTAGCGGCGCACCCGCCCCGGACGGGCCGGCGCGGCATGGCGAGAAATAAGGGTTTCCATAAAATAGTCAGGGCGGCCGACAACTGTCACCGGCCGCGGCAGCCGAAAAACAGTTAGTGCGAACCTGAAAAGTTGAATTGCCCACCCACCGACACAGTGCGCGGGGCCCCGGGCGTGTAAGTGGAACGGTCAGTGCCGGCATTGCCGCGGGTGGCAGCCGTAGCATACCGCTCGTTGGTGACGTTGAGCACATTCACGAACAGTTCCCACGTGTCGTGCCAATTGTAGCCCGTGCGGACGTTGAGCACACTCATGCCCTCGGCCCCAAACAGGCCCTTGTCGGCGTAGCGTACTGTATTGACTTGGTTTTGGTACCAAGCACTAATGCGTTGGTACTCACCCGCTATGCGCAGCCCGGGTAGCCACTTCGGCTTGTAGGTGAGTTCGGTGTTGGCTACCCAGCGCGGGGCCTGCGGCATTTCCTTGCCATTGACGTTCTGCACCGCATCCGTAGCCTTGGCGCTAAGAGCAAACTCTTCGTAGCGGTGCACGGCGTTGGTGCCGCCAAAGCGGAAAAACAGCTCCTTGGTAGGCTTGTACGTCAGGCCGTACTCCACGCCCCGGTGCAAGGTTTTGCCGGCACTTTGGTAGTCCGTGGAATTGTCGGGCTGCCGAATGGAAAGCAGTTCGTGGCGTCCATCGAGTTGGTAGAACGCGCCGTCCACGTACACTTTGTGGTCGAGGAAAGCAGCCCAGCCCCCGATTTCGCGGTTGAAAAAGCGCGCCGGTTCCAGATTATAGTAGAATTCGGCTGGTGCCCCGACGGGCGTGTTCGGCCGCGCCCGGAAAATGGTGGTCAAACCGGGCGGCGAAAAGCCCTGCGAGTAGTTGGCGTACAGCCCCCGGCCGTGGCCTAGGTCGTAGGTTAAACCCGCTTTCGGGGTGGCCTGCTGGTAGTGCTTGGCGCCAGTAGATTGGTCGAGGTAGTTCTGGTAATCGAAGGCCAGCCGGTCGAAGCGGCCGCCTAGCGTCAGCTGTAATGCCGGTACTGTGGGCAACGGATGCAAGTCGAGCTGGGCGTACAAGGCTGAGTTGCGCAGGTCGACATCGTAGTTGGCAACAAGCAGATCGGGCCGGTCCGCCGCCACCAAGTACTGCGCCACCGACTTCTTGTCGGCCCGTAACTGAGCTGTCAAATCGAGCTGGTGGGCATCGTAATGGGTGGGCGAGTAGTCGAAGCTGACGCCACCAAGCAGCCGCGCGCCAAGCCAGTTGAACTTCACGCTGTGCTGCGCCAGGACGCCGTAACTCGTGAAAGCGTTGACGTTGACCTCGCCTTTTGCCGTGGTAGCCCCACTATTCCAACGGATGCCGTAGCTCGGGTTCTGCCCCACGCTGTTGTCGCGGAAATACGTGGTCAGGCTGGTGGCGTGCTGGGAATTCCACTGGTGCTCGGCGGTTAGGCGGGCGCGCAAGGCCGTCGTCTTACGATACGTGAAGGCGGAAGTCGAAGAATACTCACGCCGGTAGTAGGCAACACTGTCCACTGCGCTGCTGGTCTGCGAGTTGTAGTGGTTGTAGGATAGCGCGGCCGTGAGGCGGGTACGGTCGGTCAAGGCGTATTCCAGCCGCCCACTCACCGACTGCTTGTCGTAATCGGACTGGGCCTGCCAGCCGTTGCGCTGCCGGGCCACATAGCCACTTACGTAAGCGCCAAGCTTGGCAGTGAGCATCCCGCCCCCGCCGAGTTGCACGCGCCGGTAGCCGTATTGGTCGCCCTGCAGTCCTACGCTGAGCGTAGGCACGCTGGTTGGCCGCTTGGTGAGCAGGTTAATGGCTCCACCCACTGCTTCGGGCCCGTAGAGCGACGAAACCGGTCCTTTCACCACTTCTATCGAGCTAATAGCTAATGGGTTGGACTCAAGCAGCGCGTTGTGATTGAACACGCCCATTGGTCGCAGCGGAATGCCGTCTTCTAGGTACAGGAAGTAGGCATTGGTACCGAAGGGTTGGCGGATGCCCATGCCGTGCTGTTCGTTACCGTAATTGAGCATCACCACGCCAGGCACCTTGTTGAGTAGTTCGGTCAGCAGAGTAGCCTTGGTTTCCTGAATAACAGTGGGCGAGAGTTGTCTGATAGCCACCGGCGCTTCGGTCCGCAGTTGGGCTTCGCGACTGGCCGTTACCACCACGGTTTGCAGGTTTTCTACGGCCGACTTCAGTCCTACGCGCAGGGCTTGGCCAGCTGCAGGTGTGAAGGTAAGAGGCTGGTAACCAAGGGCCGACACCACCACCTGCGTGGCGGCAGTAGGCAAAGTGAAATAGCCCGCAGAGTTGGTGGCGGTGCCAGTGCTACTATCAAGAGTGCGCACCGTGGCCCCAACCAAAGGTTCTTTGGTGATGGCGTCGAACACGTGCCCCGACAGGGTACGCTGCGCCAAGCCCGCCTGGCTCATTAGCAGAGCCAAGGGCAATAAGAAAATGTGTTTCACAAAGCAGGAAATAACCGATGAATAGCCGGCCGCCTCGGTTCCACGCTACCCTATGGGCACACGGAAGCCAATTCGGGCGAGCAGGCCAGAACTCAGGAAAAACGAGTACTCATCAGTTGTCCAGCAGGCGGGTGATCGGGGCCCGGCCGGTCCCAGTTATAGGCGCGCATGCGCAAGGCCGCATACAGCGGCGACGCGCAGCGGTAAGCTGCCGGTGGCAGTACCCGCAACACAAATACCGGCGCGCAAAACAGGGTGATTTCCTGAAAGGCTTGCTTGCCACCAAGGGGTTGCTGTTGCTCCTCAGTTGCGGCAGCGGCCCGCAGCTGCTTGGCGAGGTGGCATTTGCCGTTGCAATGCATGGCCGGCTTGTCGCGGTTGATGCACAGCACGCGGGCCACATAGTGTCGGTTGAGCCACCAATTGGCCACAATGCCTAGCCGCCCGGCGCAGTGCACCGAAAGCGAACAAAGAAGCAAAATGGCAATGGCCTGACGCATACTTGGACCCGACTTTAGCAGTCGGCCGGGCTAGCAAAGGAACATGCGGAAAGCTGAAGCACCAAACTATTGCCTTTGTTATCTCGCCACCAATTCCGCTCAGCAGGACGCTACTGACTGATCAGGCAGCTAAGCCGTTTTCTTGAATGCTTGACCTTACAGCAGGCTATACCCCTCTTGCTTAAGAGCTTGCACGCATTATATCAGACTTATAGTTGTTCATGGAGCGTATCGGACTTTTCTATGTTGGGTGTCAATACCAACCTCTCATTACCTGAACCGGCGCGAAAAGCCGCGGTTGCTTTCAAGCTTCTGCTACAACCGAAAGCGTTGTTTTATGGGTAGCTTATCAGTTTCTGTGTTGTGATTCGCAAGTGTTAGATGTCACACATTGATAGTATTTAGCTCGACCATAACTCTTGCTTTGTAGCAACGCAAATTAGTTGTCGGCTAAATCAATTATTTGTATCGCCCAATATTAGTATAGTACAAGTCGCAAAAGCAGTCTGTTTGTCCTTTATTTCAGTAGGTATACCCCCGAGCTTTGATGGCATAAACGCCATCAATCTACTACCACACACCTAATGGAACTCACTGCTCTCGCTTTTTTCTTGGCACATAACCCGCAAGCCCAAAGCCAGCTTCCCGATTTCGCTACTATCGACGGTCACAGCATCTCTCACGCTGAAGGTGAAGCCGCCTTACAAAGAGGCCACGCTCTGTTAGTTGGCGGCTTGCTCATAGGTGCGTTCGGTGCCAATCGTTCTATTTATAATCCTATTAGCGCCAGTATCTAATACGCTTGCGGCTGCGTTGTCATTAGCCCCTCTTACCGAGGGGCTTTGCCATTTTATAGCAAACCAATTCTATTCCACTGCCAACATCTTCTATACAGGGTCTTCATAGCAAATAGTAGACTCTTAGGTTTCCAATGGCAAAGTATATTACCTAGGCATTGCTATACTAGTGGCTAAAAGGAGATACTAATGCTACCAAACCAACCACGTTTAGCTTAAGAGTTCAGGTTACTCATTTGGGAGAATATAGCGGCCTGCAGCTGTAGATTCTCAGCTAGATCTGACATGCACGCCTGTCTTCGTGCTGAGTTTACCTGGCGTAAGCCAGGCGTTATGCGGCTCCTCAACGTAGCCTGTTCTGAATCGTGCTTAGACGGTGGGGTACCTCATGAGGTAATTTGTACCTGCGTGGTAGCACAGGTGCGCTTCAGCTTGACCCGTCAAAAAGAAGTGTGGCTACTATCTATACTATTGATTGTGCAACTACGAGTAGTGAAACAAACCAGTGTGTGAGCACTTCACACACTCGGTGCAATACACCTATACATTTGATTATTAAATTATTATCAACAAGTAAAATCAGGTTCTCCGCATTAATACGGATTATCTAGTGGAAGGCCGCTATATCAAAATCAGTACTTTTCTTACCGCTGCAACTAGGCCGGGCGCCGTTACAAAAGCATGTTAATGTCACGCCCTACCTTTGCTATGAATCCCGAACTGAATTTCTCTGAGGTGGTTGCGTTGCCTTCCCGGTTCGCGCCTACTTTTGCTGTTCGCTGCTCACGGGAGATTCCTGCTTATTATGAGCTAGTGTTGGAAGACTCCTGCGGGAGCTTCGCGCGTTGGGTAATATCAGAACCCCTCAAGCACTTACCAAAGCGTCCCGTGTTGCTGTGGTTGCTAACGGGCGCTACTTGTTCTGATTCGTTGTCGTGCGTGGAAACAGGCCTAGTACAATGGGCATCTGCCAGACTTGGTGCCACCTCCAACTTGCGTGCGGAATTAGCTCAGGGTACACTTCGGCTTACTTTCAGTGGGGAAATATTGCGCGGTTATTACCGCCTGCACTGCTTGCCCACCGGCGATGGGCAATTGTGGCAATCAACCCCCATCAGCCGCGGATGACCGAACAAGCCTTCAATGCATCCGGTCAAAACCAAGCCCAGAGCTTGCAAGCAAGTGAAGCCACGCCTTAACAGGAGTGGTTACCACAACCCCAAGATTCATTTGCTAGCTAGGCACAAAGCAAGCTGGCTTTGGTAAGGCCGCTGCTTTCGCTGATTGCACGCATTGCACATGCTTTAAAACCATTTGGCGTGGCTAGCTACCACAAGGGCTAGTGCGCCGCATCGGCTCGACCACTGAGTTATGCTACTACTCAGCACAACTCAGGAGCAGGGGCCAATGATTTATTTTACTCTGCTTTCATGCCCTCCTACTTTCCCCAACCTAAAGGCCGTCTGCTCGCAATTGGTGGCCACGAACAGCGCCAAACGCCCGAACAGCAAGGCCGTAGCCTCGAAACTTCGGCAGATTTTATTTTGCAGCGCTTCGTTGATGAGTTAGCTGGCTCGCGCACCATTGTTGTGATACCGACGGCTTCCGAAGAACCAGAAGAAGCGGCTCAGGACTACGTCGATGTGTTTTCAAGCTTAGGCATCAAGCGCATCGAAGTGCTTAACATTCAGAGCCGTGAGCAAGCCAACAGCCCGGACGCCGTAGAAGTCATCGACCGGGCCGACGGCGTGATGCTGACCGGCGGCGACCAGTTGCGACTCACGGCTTTGCTCGGTGGCACCAAGCTGCTGCACCGCCTCACCGAGCGCTATCAACAAGAGCCCATCCTGATTGCCGGCACCAGCGCCGGAGCCGCGGCCATGAGTACGCCCATGATTTATCAAGGCCGAAACAACGCCGGGTTTGTTAAAGATGAAATTCACATTACCACTGGTTTACAATTATTGCGCGACGTGGCCATCGATACCCATTTTGTGGCTCGGGGCCGTATTGTACGCATGGCCCAGATCATTGCTACCAATCCTGGCTGCATTGGCCTGGGCTTAGAAGAAGATACGGCCGTGCTCGTGCGCAATGGAAGTGAGTTGGAAGTGCTCGGCAACGGCATGGTAGTAGTGGTGGACGGCCACAACTGCAGCGGCAATACCATCTATGAAATTGCGGCCGGCCAAGTGTTTTCTATTCGCGACCTGCGGCTGCACATGCTTTCCAAAGGTCAACTGTTTACCCTGCCGGGCTTCAATGGTGTCGAGGAAACGTATTCCTCTTCAATGGCCAGCAGCCCGGCCTAAGCTCCTATCATTTGCGGCGGCGTTGCCGGTGCCCCTTACTAGCGTTGAAGACAGATGTCCAGAACAATAATCATTTCCAACCGCCTGCCTACCAAGGTGCAGCGCAGTTCCGAGGGTCTCACGTTTCAGCCCAGCGAAGGCGGATTGGCCACAGGCCTGGGCTCCATCTACCGGGCCGAAGGCAATGTGTGGGTAGGCTGGCCCGGCTTGTCGGTGGAAGAGCCTGCCGAGCAAGCACACGTAACCGAGCAGCTGAAAGCAGATAGCATGGCCCCGGTGTTTCTGACGGATGCCGAAATTCGGGATTTCTACGAAGGCTTTAGTAACTCCACACTCTGGCCGACTTTCCACTATTTCACGCAGTACGCCACCTACGAGCCCGAGCACTGGGAAGCGTACGTGACCGTCAACAAGAAATTCTGCCAGGCCGTGCTGGCCCTGGCCGGCCCCGACGATACCATCTGGGTGCACGATTACCAATTGTTGCTCTTACCCGAGATGCTGCGCCGGGAGCGGCCCGATGCTACCATTGGCTTCTTTTTGCACATCCCGTTTCCTTCCTACGAGCTGATCCGGGTACTGCCTTGGGCGACCGAACTGGTTCAGGGCATGATTGGCGCCGACCTTATCGGCTTCCACACCTACGGCTACATGCGCCACTTCCTCAGTGCCGTGTCGCACCTGTTAGGGCTGCCCAACCACAACGGGCTGATTGAAACGCCTTCGCGGACAGTACTCGTGGATGCCTTTCCAATGGGTATCGACTACCAGCGGTACGCCGAGGCGGCAGCTTCAGAAGCGGCGCAGGCCCACGAGCAAACCTACCGCCAGGCCCTGCACGATGCGCGCGTGGTACTCTCCATCGACCGGCTCGACTACTCCAAGGGTATTGCCCAGCGCTTGCGGGCTTTCGAGCTATTGCTGCAGCGCCATCCCGAGTGGGTGGGTCGTGTCAGCTTACTGATGGTGGTGGTGCCCTCGCGCGACCAAGTGGCGCAGTATGCGGCGCTGAAAGAAGAAATCGACGAGCTAGTAGGCCGCATCAACGCCCAATACCGCACCATTAGCTGGACCCCAATTCAATATTTCTACCGCTCGTTTCCCTTCGATGAACTGGCTGCGCTGTACCGCTTAGCCGATGTGGCCCTGGTAACGCCCGTGCGGGACGGTATGAACCTGGTGGCCAAGGAGTTTATTGCCAGCAAAATCAACCAGCGGGGAGTGCTGATTTTAAGCGAGCGGGCCGGGGCGGCGCAGGAGCTGAACGAGGCGCTGCTCATCAACCCCACCGACACCGGCCAACTAGCCGAGGCGTTGCACGAAGCCCTGCTCATGCCCGAAGAAGAGCAGCGTACCCGCATGACGGCCATGCAAGCGCTGGTGCAGCAGTACGACGTATTTGCTTGGACCAAGCTGTTTATGGACCGTCTGTCGTACGCGAAAATCAAGCAGCTCACCCTGGCCACCGACGTGCTCGATGCCGAGGTTCAAGCCCAGCTGCGCCACGACTATCAGGTGGCCGACCAGCGCCTGCTGCTGCTCGATTACGACGGCACGCTGGTGCCTTTTCAAGCCAATCCGCAACACGCCCAGCCCGACCCCGAGTTGCTTACGCTGTTAGCGCAACTAGCCTCGGATGCGCGCAACCGGGTGGTGGTTATCAGCGGGCGCGACCGGGCTTCCCTGGAAAGCTGGCTCGGACATTTACCTGTGGACTTTATTGCCGAGCATGGGGTGTGGCTCCGCCGGGCCGGTGGCGAGTGGCACCTGATTCAGGAAGGGCTGCGGGCCGAATGGAAACGCGACTTCCTGCCTATTTTAGACCAGTATGTGAGCCGCACGCCCGGGGCCTTCGTCGAAGAGAAAAGTCACTCGCTGGTGTGGCACTACCGCCGCGCCGACCCTGGACTTGCAGACGTGCGCACCCGCGACTTACTTAGCCACCTAAGCTTTATGACTTCCAACACCGACCTGCAGGTACTGGAAGGCAATAAGATACTGGAAGTCAAACACGTAGCCATCAACAAAGGCTCTGCTGCCGCCCAGTGGCTCGGAGCCGAGCACCCAGGGTTTGTGTTGGCCCTAGGCGACGACCGCACCGACGAGGACACTTTTGGGGCCATGCCTCCCGAGGCGTACACAATAAAAGTGGGTCCTATGCCCCGCTCCTTGGCCCGCTTTGCCGTTACCGACGTAACGGACGTGCGCAAGCTTCTCGGTAGCTTGCTCCAGACCGAGGTAGTAAGCCAACCTACTGCCATTAATGCTTGAAAGGTCGGCTCCTACTAATTTCAGGCGAGCTATACCAGTACAAACTCAAAAAGGGCCAGGCGCGAAACGCCTGGCCCTTTTTCGTTTTTAAGTAACTAGTTATCTGAGCGGCGTTAGCCTTTTTCACGGATGCACTGCTGTAGCGCGTCCATAAACTGGTCGATTTCGTCGTGGGTATTGAAGTACCCGAAGGAAATGCGCAGGACGCCTTCCAAATTAAACGACTTCATCAGGGGCTGGGCGCTAAGGTCGCCAGCGCGCAGCGCAATGCCGGTGTGCTTGTTGAACCAGCTTTCCGCATCCTTGGCTTTAATACCGTCGAGGGTGAAGGAAACCAACGGCTCTTTCTCGGGGGCCGTGCCGATAATGCGCACCCGGTCCATGACTTCCATCTTGGGAGTAACGTAGTGCAGCAACCCTTCCTCATATTCCTGAATCTGTTGGCGGCCGATGCCGTTGAGGTAGTCGATGACGTGGCCGAAGGCAATGATTTCGGCAAAGGCGTGAGTGCCACCCTCAAAGCGTTCCGGCGCCGATTTGTACTTGGATTCAGCCGAAGAAAAAGTGCGGGCGATGCTAACGGTGTCCACCATATCCTCGCCAAGCTGATAGGGCGGCAGCTTATCTAGCCAAGACTTGCGGCCGTAGAGTACGCCTACCCCGCTAGGGCCACCCATTTTGTGGGCCGAGAAAGTGTAGAAGTCGCAGCCTAGATCCTGCATATCTACGGGCATGTGCGGGGCAGCCTGCGCCCCGTCGACCAGCACAGGCACGTTGCGCTTGTGCGCTAGCTGCACAATCTGCTTGATAGGGTTGATGGTCCCTAGCACATGCGAGGAATGTTCGACGGCAACAAGCTTGGTTTTTTCGGTAATGGCGTCTTTTAGCTGGTCTAAGTCCATTTCGCCGCTGGGCGTAATGGGCAGCACCTTTAGCAGAGCCCCAGTTTGGCGACAAGCCAGCTCCCAAGGCAAGTAGTTGGAGTGATGGGCCATCATCGTGACGATGATTTCGTCGCCGGGCTGTAGCTGGCTACGCTCGAAGCAAGTAGCTATTAGGTTGATGCCCTCGGTGCAGCCGCGCACGAACACTATTTCGTTTTTGGAAGCATTAAGCAGATCAGCCACCTTCTGCCGGGCTTCTTCTTTCTGCTCGGTGATGGCCACGCTCATGGGGTGGTTTTCATTGGGCTTGGCGTAGTCTTGCAGATACAGCCGCTGCAGGTGCTCGACGATCACGCGGGGCTTGTGGCAGGAAGCAGCAGTATCTAAGTAAATCAGGGGCTGACCATTGACTTGCTGCTGCAAGGCGGGGAAATCGGCACGGATGCGGGCTACATCGTAGGCCGAGGGAATTGAGGCCTGCCCGGTGTGGTTGCGGGCGGTGGCGGTTTGGGTGGGTGTCATAAAGCAAAAGGGTTGCCGGCTGCGCTCCACGAAAGCATGAAAGCGCGGCCGGTTTGGGTGGAGTTTAATCCAGTGTTATACGAGCCCCAACCTGCGTTTACAACCCAAAAAACCCGCATTTACGCTCCGTACAAATACAGAAAAGCTCCCCTTAGGCCTAGGGACTACCCTGTCTAACTATAGGCCTGTCTCTAACCCGCTAGAGGCCCTGAGAGCATCATAGCCTATTGTGCACTTCAACCGCAAGCGAGCAATCAAGCGGTTTGGTGAATTAGGCTTATGCACAAATACTTGCCGGCACAGCCAAATAAGTGAATGAGAAGCTGCTTGCGTGCCAAGGTCCCCTACCCCACCAAATGTTGCTAAGCAACAAGCAAGGCTTGAGCCTACTCCATTGGAGCGGTTTGAATGGCTACTTCATAAAGCCGGTGCAAGCCTTTTTTCCCTTTCAGCGGTGTTAGGAAGGCCTGATTTACCTGCAAGGCAGTACCCGCAGCCTGCACCACCTCTTCCGACACCAGAAACTGGGTGCCGTACTTCTTGTTCGCGCTTTCAATGCGCGCGGCCACGTTCACCGTATCACCAATGGTGGCCAGCTTACGAAAGCCACGGGCACCGATATGACCGACTATAGCCTCGCCATAGTGCAGCCCAATGCGCACGTGGAAAGAGCAGTTGTACATCTGCTGCAAGTAAGGATTAAGCTTCTCCACGCTGCGGAGCATAGCCTGCCCAGCTGCCAGCGCGTCGGTAACAGCGGTAGCCGGGTGCTCCAGCCCAAATACCACCATGAGCCCGTCGCCGATGAAGTCGCTGATATAGCCGTGGTGCGTTGCTACGATTTCGCTCATCACACCGAAGTAGCGGTTCAGGATGTGAATCACATCGTAGGGAGGCAGGATATCAGCAAAGACGGTATAATCCTGAATGTCGGAGAACAACACGGCCACGCGCTGCTGCTGGCCAAGTTGCTGGTCGGGGTTTTCAAACTCCTGGGCCGTCAACTCCAGATCCAGGGTGTCGAGGATGGGCCGTGAGCAGCGCACGTGGCCGCCAGCTACGGTGGTCTGGCAAGCCAGGCGCACGTTGTCGGGCAGGTTCAGCCGCGTGGCTAAGGCTTGCTCGCAGGCGTTGCGCGGCGAGCAATAGGCCAGTCCCTCCAGCACCTGTACCCGGCAAGTAGAGCATTCAGCCTTCCCGCCGCAAGCGTGCACGTGGGCAATACCCTGCGCCAAAGTAGCCGCCAAGATGCTTTGACCGGGAGCAATAGCCAAGTCGCGGTGGTCGGGCAACACGTACAGGTGCGGCGTCATAGAGCAAAAGGTAGCAGGGGAAGCACGAGCACAAAGATGCGCTACTAAGGCTTCTTTGCCGCTATCATGCGGCAGGAAGGATACGTTGCTACCAGCTGCCGCCACAGCCACTTACCTGCAGCACCGCTAAAAGCAGCCTTAGTGCTTAGAGCGCCCATTGCTTTTGTTTTTTGCCTAGCGCAATTTTACAAGCAACTGAAAGTCAGTGACAAATCAAGCGATTAACCAAGTTTTTAAGTTTTTTTCATTCTAGCGTGGGGGTAAAGACCGGGTTAGGTCTCTTATAGCTGAAACGTTTCATTCGAGGGCGTGCGGTAAGCTTCAGCACCTCTTTTTCATGCAAGCGGGCGGTTGGCCCTGCTTTCTTCCTTTCACCCTACCAAGGTTTTTACCAGCCGGCTGCCATGGCCAAAACCCATTTCGACGGCTTACCGGGAAAGCTATGCCCACGAAGTAGCTGGCACCGGAATCATCTTTGCTTAACCAGTACCCTTTTATGAAAAACGCGTCTTTCCGTTACGCCATTTGCTTTGCCGGTTTACTGGCAAATTCCTTGCTTGGCGCCCACGCACAGTCTGCTTCCGTAACGCCTGCTACGCCTGACACCCAAGGCCCGGTGGTTCCGCCAACGCACCAACAACAGCCTTTTCAACTTACCTTGGTTTCCCCGCTCGGCACGAATGGCTTGCATGGAGGGCGTACCATAAATACGGTTTCGCTGAACCTGCTAGCCGGCTACGCGGCCGGGGTAAACGGCTTGGAGCTAGGAGGTTTGCTCAACGTGGACCGGGATTCGGTGCAGGGGCTACAAGCGGCGGGCTTGGCTAACTTAGTTGGTGGCCCTGCGCAGGGAGCTCAACTAGCTGGCCTGGCCAACATTACGGTGCGTTCGGTACAGGGTGCTCAGGTGGCAGGCTTACTGAATTATCAAGGCTCAGCAGAAAATGTCGCCACTACCAACCAGGTAGCGGGCTTAGCGAACGTAACGCCAGGCAAGGTTCGGGGCGTGCAAGTGGCCGGCCTGCTCAACATAGCCCGCACGGTAAAAGGCTTGCAATTGGCCCCCGTCAACATTGCCGACTCGGTAGCCGGAGCCTCGATTGGGATACTCAGTTTAGTGCGGCACGGCTACCACCGAGCCGAAGTATGGACCAGCGAGGCGCTACCTGCTAACGCGGCATACAAGATGGGCGCTTCGCACCAATTTTATAACATCATCGCAGTGGGCGCACAGCCCTTCAGCGACACCTTCCGCTGGGGCTTGGGCTACGGTTTCGGCACCGAAATAGCACCAACCAAACGCCTGACGCTGAGCGTAGACGCTCTCGCTTTTCAAGTAAACGAAAAGAAAGGCTGGACCAAGGAGCTTAATCTTTTGAATCAGGTGCGCCCGATGATTGGGTGGCGTTTGTCGCCTACGAGCCGCACTACCCTTCTCGTAGGGCCCACGCTCAACGTCATGGTTTCCAATTACCGGGCTTCAGAACGGTCAACCTATGGCTCCCGCCTCGGCGGCCGGCACCTCGAGCTGTTCAACGAAACCCATGGCCGCACCAACACGCGTGCCTGGCTAGGGCTAAACGCCGGATTGCGCTTCTAAAGCAACTAGGCTGTATGTTAAGGTAACTGTTCCCGGCAATGCGGACCTTCGGATGCCGAGGGCAGTTACCTACCACCAGGTTTCCTCACTTTACTTTCACCGGCTGAATACCGGCATGGGTGGGTTGCACGGGCTTGATACTGCCATCGGCGTTGAACTCCAGCTTATCAAGGCATACCTCCCGGTGGAAACCCGCTGCTTTGCCCATGGTGATGCCCTCGGGGTACGTGAAACGGTGGTAAACCAAGTACCACTCGTCGCGGCCGGGCAGCTGAATGGTCGAATTGTGGCCGGTGCCGTAGATGCCAGCCGCCGGATCTTGGCTGACAACCAAATTGTTGGCTGGCACCGTGAGCAGAGCCAGCGGCGAGGTGGAGGTGGCGTAGCGCACTCGGTATTCGGGGTCCCGGGTGTCGTTTTCGCTCCACATAAAGTAGTACTTGCCGTTGCGGTAGAACACGTGGGCACCCTCGCGGAAAGTGGCATCCGGAGTAAGAATGCGCACAGTTTCTGGCTTGAGCGATACCAGATCATCGTTGAGTTCGGCGCCGGCCATATACCCGTTGCCCCAATACAGGTACAGCTTGCCGCTTTGGGGGTCGCGAAACACAGCCGGGTCGATTTGCTGGCCACCCTTGACGCCGGCGGGCAGTTGATCGAGCAGGGGCTTGCCTGAGTCCACGAATGGGCCGGTTGGGTTCTCGGACAGGGCCACCCCGATCTTGGCTCCCGCGCAGAAGTAATAGGCGTAGCGGTAGCCGGTGGAAGTCTTTTGCTCGAGGATGCAAGGCGCCCAGGCGCTCTTCTTAGCCCAACTGACGTCTTTCGGCAAATCTAGTATCACGCCTTCATCCTGCCAGTTCACGAGGTCAGTTGACGAAAAAGCTTTGAAGTAAGTACCCGACCAGTTGGTAAAGCCGTCGCTGGTGGGATAGAGGTAGAATTTGCCAGTTTTTTCGGCGTACATAATGGCGGGGTCGGCGTAGTACCCGCGTAGCGCCGGGTTGTGATTTTCAGCAACCGAGACGGTGTACGTTTGCTGCTGGCGGCCCTGACCTACCGTGTACTTTACGGGCCCTCTCGCGAAGTTCTGCGCCCCGCGCGGCGTCACGTTCAACCCGAAGCCCACGAATTTCGGGTCGAACGATTGCAGGTTGGTGCCCGGCATCACCTGTAATTTCACTTGGCGGCTGACAGTATCCGCTACCGTGTTGAGCGAGCGGATAGACGAGTTTTGCGCCCGCTGTAGCACATCGGCCGGTGTAAGCCAGCGAGCAGCCAGCCGGGCGGCTTCCTGATCGGTAATGGGCATCACGGTGCCGTGCCGCGGGTGAAAGTTCATGCTTATCTCGTTGTCGACCACCGTGAAATTTTGCAGGTCGCGGGTACGAGTAAACTGATACTTGCCCGTCGTGTACATGTCGTACATGAGGATGTAGTCGTCGGAGTTGTTGAGCTTAAAGGTGCCCGCACCCTCCACTGGGTCTTTGGTTTGTTGCACGTAGCGGTCTTGCAGCACGTAGCCCTCGGTCAGCTTATCGGATACGGCTATTTTGATGCCGGCTCCTTGGCCTTCGGTTTTAAAGAACAGGTAGTACTTCCCACCCTTGGTCACAATGTCGCCATCTATGCAGGCACCATTAGTAGGACTGAAAAACAGCTGCTTGGGCTCGCCTTCCAAATCGGTGAAATCCTTGTTGACGTAGGCGTAGTAGATTTTGTCGGGGTCTTGGCCGTGCTTCAGCGAAAAGTAAATCAGGTACTTCCCAACTTTAGCGTCGTAGATGGTTTGCGGGGCCCACACCCGTTGCAGCGCTTCCTGACCGGGGTACTTCTTTTGCAAATTGACGACGCTCGACGTCCAGTGCACCAAGTTGGTAGAGCGGAGGAGCACCATGGCCCGATTAGAACTCCAGCCATTGGCCGACACCATATCGGTGGCTACCATGTAGAAGGTTTTGCCGTCAATTCCGCGCAAAATGTGCGGGTCGCGCACGCCACCCGTTTCGCTGATGGCAGCAGAGCTGACAACTGGCCGGTTGCCGTTTAGGGCCACGTAGTGGTAACCGTCGTTGCTAAGCGCGAAGCGAATAGCTTCTTCCTTTTTATCGTTGCCAGTGAAGTAGGCAAACAGATAGGCATTGTACTTCTCTTTTTTCGGGGCCTGGGCGGCGGCCGGCGCCGTTAGTAGCACAGCACTCAGGAATAGGAGCAACAGCAGAAAAGGTGCTTTCATAGATGAAAACGAGCTGGCGGGTTTGGAAAAGCGAGAGTGAAACGAGTAGTAAACTCTGATCGAGTTTCATTACAAAGGTTGCGCGCCCGCTAGTAGTGGAAGCGGGGTAAACTAGCCTTTTGACGGGTAGAAATTCGTCTACAACTCGCTTTTCACTGATTTTCCGCCATCTTCTACTGATAAGATCTATGGAGACTTCTCTCCTAGACCTTAGGCAATCAACTATCCCTCTGCAGCCTAAGTAGCCGGTACACAGCAGTCCATTCTTATAACGGCTGGCACCAATTTGTATGCTCTACTGAAATTAAGCTATGTTCCTTCGAAGGTAGCTCTGCGATTACGTCCCTCCGCTACGTACGCCTCCCCTGCCCCACCCGCAGATAATTCACAGCTTCTCAACTCGGCGCAAGTGCTTCCAAGCTGCACCTAGACGGCGACAGCTTTAGCGTTTAAAACACGTGTTCTTGAGGCTTCAAACCCTGGACAATAGTCTGCCCCACAATTTTGAGGTCCAGCCCGAACGACCAGTTCTGAATGTACTGTAAGTCCGCTTCGACGCGTTTGGCCATGGCCTCGGTTTCCTTGGTTTCGCCGCGGTAGCCCGATACTTGCGCCAAGCCCGTAATGCCCGGCAGGATGGCGTGGCGTGCCATAAAATTGTGTACTACCTTGGAGTAGTCCTCAGTGTGGCGAAGCATGTGCGGCCGAGGTCCAATAACCGACATTTCTCCTCTAAGCACGTTGATAAACTGCGGCAATTCGTCTAGGCTGGTCTTGCGCAAAAATGCCCCAACCTTGGTGATACGGCTGTCACCCTTAGTGGCTTGCTTTAGATGAGCATCGGCGCTTGTGCGCATGCTTCGGAATTTGAAGCAGTAAAATGGCTTGCCATTTTTGCCGGTGCGAAGTTGCTTGAAGAGTATGGGTCCTTTCGATTCGAGGCGGATTAGTAAGGCAATAAGCGGCATTAGCCAGCTAAGTAGAAACAGCACAACTAAGGCAGCAAAAATCAGGTCGAAAGCGCGCTTTCGACGCGACCCTTGCACTACTAGTTTGGGGGGGATGTGATTGAAACCATTAAAGTTCAGCAAAGGCTGTACTACTGGTGAGGTAGGCTCGCAGGTGAGAGTCAGCGTGCTCATTATGGAAAAAATCTAAGATAATAGGAGTATGTGGCGAAGATACGTCACTACCGTTGACTTGGATACATAAAATCTAAGTTTTTAATGGAATATTGATAAGATATA
>NZ_JARNTX010000011.1 GCF_029433095.1 Hymenobacter sp. YC55 | reverse complement strand
TCTCCGGGCGGAGTCTGGCGAGCTTCAAGCGGGACTTCCACCGCCTTTTTCGCACCTCGCCCAGCCGCTGGCGCTACCAGCAGCGGCTGGCGGAAGCCTATTACCTGCTGCAAGAAGAGCACCAGCGGCCCTCGGAGGTGTACCACGAAGTGGGCTTCGAGAGCCTGGCGCACTTCTCGCACGCCTTCAAGCAGCTGTTCGGCCTGCCGCCGTCCCGCGTGTACACGGCTTCCCGGGCCCGTTAAGCCGCACTGCCTGTCCGAGCGAAGCCACGCCCTAACCAGCTGGGGACCGCAAGTACTAGGAACTGCCCCATCGTTCGATACCCTGCCTTTTTTAGCCCAAGACCCTTTTTTAGCAACTCAAAAGTACTGGTCGCTTCTGCTGACCAGCCTACCGATGGCACAAATCTACCTCTACCTTAACTCGCTGCTGTTTTTCGGGATTGCCGTGCGCTCCACAATGGCCCCGCGCAGCACCGCCACGGGCTTAGGCTTCCTGACGCTCTCCGACCGGGGGCGCGCGGAATACCTCGTCGTTTACGGGGGCCTGCAACTGGGGCTGGCCATCCTCTTCTTTTTGCTGGCGCGTAATCCAGCCTATTTCCGGCTGGGGCTCCTTGTCTCGGCTGGTTTTTACGCCCCCATCCTGGTGTATAGGCTAAGTGCCAGCTTCAGACATGGGCCAGCGCCCACCGCGGTCTTGGGCACTATTGCGCTGGAAGCGGGGCTGTTGGCCGCGGCCATCTGGCTCTACTATCCGTTCTTGCGGCAGGAATAAGTGGAGCCCTAGCCTGGCATCCTGCGCCGGGTTGCGGCTCCCTGACGGTACCGGCAGCGTCTCGTTGAAACCCATTGTCTGCTCCGAGCGGTACTCCAGCGCCGCTGCGGCGGTGCTACGAAGCAAGCCAGAAGTACGCCAGGCGTACTTCTGGCTTGCCGTCAGGCGCCTGTTTCGCCGACGTCCACGCCCGGTTGAGCCCACCCGAACAGGAACCCGGGCGGCTTCACCAGTGCCTGCCATTCACCATCACCCCCTTTGTTTTTTACTGTGCCTACCATCTTCATCACCGGCGCTTCGTCGGGTTTAGGCAAAGCCACGGCCAAGCTGTTTGCCGCCCGGGGGTGGAACGTCCTGGCCACCATGCGGCACCCCGAACGCGAAACGGAACTCCCCCAGCTGCCGGGTGTGCACCTGCTGCCGCTGGACGTGACCGACCCAACTCAGATTGCCGATACCGTGCAGCGCGCCCTGGCCCTGCACCCCGTGGACGTGGTGTTCAACAACGCGGGCTACGGCCTGATCGGGGCGCTGGAAGCTCTCTCGGACGAGCACATAACGCAGCTCGTCAGCACCAACCTGCTGGGCGTGATTCGGGTCACCAAGGCGTTTCTGCCCCATTTGCGGGCCCAGCGGTCGGGCCGTATTCTCAACACCACGTCCATGGGCGGCTTTCTCGCTTTTCCGCTCTGCTCGATTTACCATGCCACCAAATTCCTTCACCCCCGCCATTCCCTTGGCCGACCCGCGGACGGTGTTGCGCCGGCAACTTTAGCAGCGCGGCGACGCCCAGTCGTTGGTCCTCGCCGAGGAAATAAAGCGGAAGAAAAAAAGCCCCTGGCCCACGGAAAACGAGTTGAACGACTGGGGGTACAGCCTGATGAACGGCAGGGAGCGTGTCCAAGAAGCCCTGGCAGTGTTCCGCCTACTCGTCAGCCTGTATCCCGAAAGTTGGAACGCCTACGACAGCCTGGGGGAGGCCTTGCTAAAAACCGGCAAGCAGAGCGAAGCCCTGCCTGCAGATGGACCACAAGTCGGTCGCCCTCAACCCCAATAATCACCACGGAAAAAAAGTCACAGAGCGTCTAGCCAAGCCGTGAGCCGGCAACCCGAGGGGGCGGTGGATGCGGCATCCGACTGGCTATCAGGTCGCGTCCGCGTCTGGCCGTGAGCGCCAAGCGTGCTTCAAGGGTCCCGAGCAACCCTACCCCTGCTGCAAAAATGCCACCGCACATAACCTAGGGCTTCGAGAGGAGGCCTATTCCGAACGGTTTTGGCATCTCCAAAAATGCCCCCGAAAAACCGCATTTTCGGGAATGGAAAAAGTGTTCGAATTAGAGCTACGGGTGTTGCAGAACTTCTCGACGAGCGTTCCCGCTAGCAAGTAGGTGGGGCCGTCCAGGGCTACGCACCAGGTTGTTTCAACGTGGCAGGCTACCTACTGCGAGTAAAGGATGCGCAGCTGACGGAAGAGGAGCGCGGGTTTTGTTTTCCTGCGTTTTCCCGACTACTGGCGCTGGAACAAAAGGCAGGAACTGCGGATAGGAAGTGTTTGCGTGAGAAGCTTCATTTTATTTTCATTGGTCAGGCAAGGGGCACAACCTCTGCCCGGCGTAGTGGGAAGCTTACACAGAACCCGCCCCGTTACTGGCTATTCCAGTAACGGGGGGGTTTTGTGTAAGCTTCTGTAACGCGCTAGAAGGTAATTGTTTGTTAGGGCTACAAGGCCACGCCGCCCGAGGCCTCCAGGCGCTGACCGTTGATCCAGCGGGCGGCGTCGGAGCAGAGGAAGGCAACAATGCCCCCGATGTCATCGGGCTCGGCGGTGCGGCCCAGGGCCGTGGCCTGGAGGATAAAAGCGCGCATTTCGGGGGTATCGGGCATGGCGCCGCCGCCAAACACGGCACCTGGCGCCACGGCATTGACCGTAATGCCTCGGCTGCCTAGCTCGAGGGCCAACTGCCGGGTGAATACTTCCAAAGCCCCTTTCACGCTCGCATAAACGGAATTGCCCGCGTAAGCCACGCGGGCGGCCAACGACGTGATATTGAGGATGCGGCCCCCGTCGCGCAAAAGTGGCAAGGCCCGTTGCGTCAGAAAAAAGACGCCTTTGAAATGCTGGTTGAGTAGCTCATCGAATTGCGCCTCGGTCGTTTCGGCAAACGGGTGGAGCAAACCCGTCCCCGCATTGTTGATCAGGAAATCAAATTTGTCGGTGTCAAACGTAGCGGCTAGCACTTCAGCGACCCGGGCAAAGAATGCCCCGAACGTGCTTGTATCGGCCACGTTTAGCGGCAGGGCCACGGCGCGGCGGCCTAGGGCTTCGATGGCGACGACTACGGCCGCGGCTTCCGTTTGCTGGCTGCGGTACGTTAAAATAATATCAATTCCCTGTCGGGCTAGTTTCAGGGCCATGTCCTTGCCCAGGCCCCGGCTGCCGCCGGTAAGCAGGGCGATTTTGGTAGTGCTCATACGCAGGAGGTTGTCTTGTTGAACTGAACAGGACAAAGGTCGGGCAGCCCACTACCGGCCGTATTGTATTCGCCAATCGGCTTATTGTAGAAATCAAACGGCGGCGGCTTCCAGCTTACGAAACGCGCCGGGGCTCACGGGGGCGTAGCGCCGAAAGAAGTGCGAGAAATGCGCCACGTCCACGAAGCCTAAGCTGTCGGCAATTTCCCAGAGCGACCAGTCGGTTTCACGCAGCAGGGCTTTGGCTTCCTGCGCCAGGCGCCCGCCAATGAGGTCGGTAGTGGTGCGGCCCGTGCTGTCCTTGAGGACCTTGTTGAGGTGGTTGACGTGCACGGCCAGCCGGCCAGCGAAATCCTTGGCCGTGCGCAGCGGCACGTCCTGCTGGGGCGTGGTGAGGGGAAACTGCTGCTCGAGCAGTTCCACGAAGCGGGCCGCGAGCCGGGCCGTCGCCGAGTGCGTGGGGTGCAGCGGGGTAGTGGGCTGTCGCTTCTGGCCCAGGTGCAGCAGTTCCAGCACGTAGGCCCGCAGCAGATCGTACTTGTGGGCGTAGTCGGAGGCCAACTCCTCGTGCATCTGGGCAAACAGCCCCGCCGCCCGCGCCGCTTCAACTGGATTCAGTTGAAACACCGGGTACCCCGCCGCTTGAAACAGGGGCAGCTCCTCGGGCGTTGCCCCTGCTAGAATAGGCAGCATAAACTCGGCCGTGAAGAGGCAGAAGTGCCCCTGTTGGGCCTCGGCGGGCCGCCACTGAAAGGATTCCTTGGGCGTGGAAAACACCAACGCATCGGGGGCAATGTCAAGGGTATGGTTGGCGTACTCGGCGCGGCTGCGGCTGCGCAACAGGCTGATTTTGTAAAAGGAACTGCATGGATAAGGCGTGCCGGCCCGCAACTGGGTGGAATTCCAGAAGTCCGCCATATTAAATACGTTGAAGTGGCCCACTTCCCGCTGGATGCCCGGGGGCAGCAACGTGCTTAGGTCGGGGCTGGTGCAGGGAATTAGTTCCTGGTATAAGGCACGGAGCGTGGTGGTCGTCATGGCAGCCAGTGTTCTGTAAGATTCAAAGCTCCTGCAACCCCCAGCCCAGCGAAAAGTTCGCTGCTAGCTCGGCGAGCCCCCCCGCAAATGGAACGCCGCATCCTTAACTAGCCTGAACTACCGTATCAGGTTACGGTGCGCCCCCGCACGTAAAGCTTAAGAAGCAAGGCCAGCTTGTCTTGTCTGCCCCCCTATCAGAGCGTTACGATGCCACAAACCTGTACGTTAAATACGAGACCACCGGCACCTTTGCGACGCTCCACCTCGGGGGCCAAAAAAGCTAATAACTAGTCAGCTTGGACACTTTTTTTCCCTTGCCAGATGCTCAAGCAAGTCATCGTGGTGAGAAGCGTGCCGTATTCAGGGCACGCTGGGCGTAACTTTTCGTAAGCGCTCTTCCTGGCGGGTTACTTTAGGCGGGGGCAGGCGGGGCCGAGTGGTGAGCCAAATCCCAGAACCTAGATTTGCAGCATGCCGCCCCTTCCTCCCCCCTCCCTCGTCCCGGTCCATTACTTCCAGCCGGATCACGCAACCGGTCACGCCTCGTTTACCTTGGTGCGCTTGCGCGGCGAGACCGTGCCCGTGCCCTACATGCTGCTGCCGCACCGCAAGGATTACTACCTGCTCTTTTTTGTGCAGCACACCCGCGGCCGGCATTGGGTGGACCTGACGCCCTACGCCCATCAGGACAACACGCTCTACTTCACCAACCCCACCCAAATCCTGGTCAACGAAGAGCTGGCCCCGGCGTGGGGCACCTACCTGGGCTTCACGCGCGAGTTTCTGGCCGTGCAGCCCAACGCGGCCCTGCGCGAGTTGCCGCTGCTGCGCAATCCGCGCCAGGGCCATGCGCTCCGCCTCAGCGCGGCGGATGTGCCCTTGGTGGAGCAGGTGCTCAGCAACCTGGAAGCCGAGCTGCACCGCCCGGGCCCGTGGCAGTTGGCGCTGCTGAGCGCCCACCTGACGGTGCTGCTCACTTACCTGAGCCGGCTCTATACCGAGCAGCTGCCTGGCCCCACCCCCTCGCCCACCCAGCGGGTACTCTCCGCCTTTCAGGCCCAGGTGGAACAACACTTCCGCGAGCTGCACGAAGTCAGCGCCTACGCGGCGCGGCTCCAGCTCCCAGCCAAGCAGCTCAGTGCGGTGGTGAAAGCGCACAGTGGCAAGCCCGCCATCAAGCACGTGCACGAGCGCCTGGTGCTCGAAGCCCGCCGCCTACTGGTGTACTCCGACCAGTCGCTAAAGGAAATTGCCTTCGCGCTCGGCTTTTCCGAGGCTTCCTACTTCAGCCGCTTCTTCAAGCGCGAGACGGGCCTACCCCCAGCGGAGTACCGGGCCCGTGGCGCCAACCGAAAAATGTCCTAGCATTCCAGCTAAATGGGTAAGCAGGCGGCCAACCGCCCCGGGTAGTTTTGTGCTCTGCAGTACCTGCTCACTTAACCAGCACAGACTATGAAACGCGCACTCATCACCGGGGCCAACAAAGGCATTGGCTTGGAAACGGCCCGGCAATTACTCCAGCACAACTATTTTGTGTACCTCGGCAGCCGCGACGGGCAGCGCGGCCAGCAGGCCGTCGAGCAGCTCCAGGCCGACGGCTACGCGCACGTGGAGTTGCTTGAGCTCGATGTCACGGACAGTGCCTCGATTGCCGCCGCCCGGCACGCCGTGGGCCAGCAAACCCCGGCCCTCGACGTGCTCGTCAACAATGCCGGCATCAGCGGGGGCTATCCGCAACCGGCCCTGACGACGCCCCTGCGCACCTTCCAGGAGGTGTTCGCCACCAACGTGTTCGGCGCCGTTGCCGTGACGCAGGCCTTTTACGATCTGCTGGCGCGCTCGGCCGCGCCCCGCATTGTCAACGTCTCGTCGGGGCTGGGCTCGCTCACGCTGCAAAACGACCCCTCCTGGCGCTTCTACGCGGTGAAGGGCGGCGTCTATCCGCCCTCCAAAACGGCCCTCAACGCCTATACCGTGGCCCTGGCCTACGAGCTGCGCGCGACGCCCTTCAAAGTCAACGCGGTGTGCCCGGGCTACGTGGACACGGATTTCACCGACCACTTAGGCGAGAGCAGTACGCGCGAGGCCGCCGCCCGCGTGCTGCAGGCCGTGCTGCTCGGGCCGGAGGGACCCAGCGGGCAGTTTTTCGGCCAGGAAACAAACTCGGACCGCAATCCGTGGTAAGCCGAACAGGCGAGTAAGGAGTAGCGGCCACGCCCTCTTGGCTACCTGCGCTCGTAGCACCAGCGGACCTCGTTGGCCCCTGGCGCTACGAGCTCAGCAATCGTATAAAAGCCGCCGTAACGCGTTTTAAACGCCCCGGCCGGTGTCCCAGGCAAGGCCGTATGCTGTGATAAGGGGCCCTTATCGTGCGTAGACAACGTTGCTTGGGCATCTTCCAGAGGCTGTTTAAGAAGCATACCCGGGCCGGATTATCTTGGCCTTCCACTGGTCTCTTCGTGGCTGTTTACGCCCGCCGGGCCACCCTCGTACCCGGCAAGATTGCCGCGCCAAAAAGGCGTCCCCGGTCACGAAAGTGTTGCCCGCGTCATCTACCACCAATTTTACTTCACTTGCGGATGATAGGGGGCCCCTCAATCACCCACGCTCGCCGAGCGACGGCGCGGGTGGTTGAGGTGCCCCCGCTCGTGCTGCCGGCGCGGGCCCGAGGTAGAACCCGCCCTTGGGCTACCCGCGGCGCGGGCCTTCCCAACGGCGCCAAAGGGGCACCCAGCGCGGGCGGGAGCGAGACGACGGGGGAAACGTTGCCGGGAAAAAGAAAGCAGGTAGCCCTGGGCTTGCGCGGCCGCCACAGAGAAAACCCGCCGAAGGCCAAGAGCAGCCACCGAGTCAACCCGTGTTTCGTGGAATAACACGGAAGCTTTTTGTTGTACTATACCGAGTTTATTGGTTGGTTGAAGACCAGCGGCGAGGTGAAGCCGCACGCAAGGGCAGTTGGCATCGGTGGTTGTGTCCAGGGCTTTTTGAACGGGGTACAGGGAGGGTTAAATGTGCATGCCCCTTCGCCTTTTGTCCATTCTCTGCCCTGTCTCGGGCGGCCAATTTTGCATTCAGTTAGCGCAGGAACTTCCCGGTTGCTATCCCTCATCTAAACCAATGCAAAATGAAAAGACAACAGAACCGCATCCTAGGGGCATTTGAAAAAACGTTTTGGCTGCTGGATCAAATTGATTCCAAGGATTTTTGCCTGGCCGCGCACATCTCGGGCACCCAGCCCGTCGAAAAGTGGAGGAAGGCCATCAACTTGGTTCAACAACGCCATCCGAATCTTTCGGTCCGGGTTAGGCTCGATGAGTTGGCGCGCCCTACCCTGCAGCAGGTAGAGAACCTGCCCATTCCGCTCCGCGTGGTGCAGGTAGCGCAAGACTACCGGTGGGAGCAGGAGGTTGAGCAAGAGCTTGCCGTACGCTTTAACACGGCCGAAGGTCCGCTGTTACGGGTTGTTCTGCTGCAAAAACCCGACAGCACCATCCTGATCCTGGCCGCCAACCACACGGTGGCCGATGGAACGTCCCTGAGTTATTTAACGCGGGACATCCTGCTCGCCGTTACCGGGCAAGAGCTGGAAGCACTGGCACCGCAAGTGGCCAACGACGAAACCCTCGGGCTGCCGGAAGATCAGCCGGCGCAGACCATCCAGCAAGTGCTGGACCTGAAACCGAAGACGGCGGCAGTCACCCCCTTGGTTGCCTCGCACCGCTTTTCGGCCAGCACAACCCGCAGCCTGCTCGAACGCGCCCGACAAGAGAATACCAGCGTCCACGGCGCCCTGTGCGCGGCCGTGTTACTGGCTTCGCGGCAAATGCGTCCGGGCTGGGAGCACACCAGGATGGAAGTAGTTTCGCCGGTTTGCACCAGGGGACCCCTCCACCTGGACGATAACGTTGGCTTGAATATCACCACCCAGTCCGTGTTTTTTGACCACCAGCCCCAGCTATCTTTCTGGGAGTTGGCCAGGCTGGCCAAGGCCGGGCTGGCGGGAACCAGTTCCGTGGACTACACGAAGGGCTATTTGTCGTATTTCCGCGACATCGTCTTCGGCCACAATGATCTAGGGCAGATGCTGGACGCGCTCAAGCAGGCTTTCAACCACCACATCATGGTTACCAACCTGGTTAGGGTAAGATATCAAACTGATTTCGGACCCTTAAAACTCGACGCGTTGTACGGCCCCATGGTCCGCTCGGGCAAAGGAATGGAACAAACGATCGGGGCCCTGACCACCAACGGCGCGCTTTGCCTGACCAACACGAGCGATACCCCCATCCCGGGCTTGCTGTTGGCAATGGAGCAGATCCTGACCGAAGCTTGTCAGGATGCGGAGCTTGCGAAGACAGAATGTTCTTTTCGCTGAGCGCTTGTAAACGCTGCCCCTGCTGGTCGCCCCACGGCCCGCTAGCACCGCAAGCGGGTACCGGTGATTGTTTAAAGTAAGCGAGCTACTATTCCGCTTTAAGCAAGGCAACGAAATAACTCCCTGTTCCCCCCAGTTCGTGGTTTTCGAAGGCTCACCTGCCCATTCACCCCCGGCGGGAGGCGCCCGCAATTTGCCGGGGCCACTCGCCGGGGCGTTGAAAATCTTTCGTAATAAACCACCTAAGCCGCAGCTGCTCGTCGCGCTCCTGGTCGCGCGCCCGGTATGGCGAGTCCACAGCCAGGTAGTCAGGTCCGGCAAGGCTTGCTCGACACCACAGCAGACCGGCAAATCCCGCCGCGGGGCACTGGCGCACCGCCCCCACAACGGGACCTTCTTTTGTCGCCGGCCCCGTTGTGGCGGGGATGATTCGCCGGCCACCACCGCCCATTGGGTTGCTGTTCACCCGCGGCGGGCGGCCATACTGCCCGGTGTCTAACACCACTTTGCAGATTCTGCCTACTCCATACCAGGGGCGGCCCGGAAACGCCTGGCGGCGGATTTGCAGTGCGCACCACCAAGGAGTGGGAATCTTCCTTTCAACCCAAGGTGCTGGTGCCCGTGCGGGCTCGACCGGGGCTTTCTGCCGCATGTGCTCGAACGCCACGAAGGCGTCCTCATCCTCGTTGCATCGCTGCAGGCAAAGCTGCCCGCGGATGACTTTACAGTGCCTTAGGTTGCTGCAAAAGCGGCGTGGGGGAACCACCAAAAAGCCTTCCGGGAAAAATGTACCAGGCACATGGCCTTTCATCCATTCTTCGGAGAGAGTAAGCCTGCCACCTTTGTAATGTCGAAACGCAACGACAATCTGCTAGCGGTTAGCAGGTTAACTTAAAAAACCAACGGTACAACCCAGATGAAAACACTTGCCTTGACCATTGCCTTCCTGTTCACTTTTATCCCAAGCCAAATCCTGTTTGCCCAAACCCGCAAGCCAGCTTCCTTGGGAAGAGAGGAATACATTGAGGTGGAAAAAAATGTAAAACTGCACGTGATTGACCTTGGCCAGGGCGAGCCCATCGTACTTATCCACGGCTGGCCGCTCAACAACGAGATGTACGAATACCAATACCAGTATCTGGTTGAAAAAGGGTTCCGGGTGATCGGCATTTCCCTGCGCAGGTTCGGCAAATCCGACAGGCCCTACGGCAAATACGATTTCGATACGTTCTCCGACGACATCAAGGTGGTGTTGGAAAAACTTAAAATCGAGCAGGCCACGCTCGGGGGATTTTCCATGGGCAGCGCCGTAACCCTGCACTTCGTGACCAAATACAAGGGCGCGCATATCAAGAAATTAGCCTTGTTCGGCGCCACTGGCCCCTCTTGGAAACAGCGCGAAGGCTACCCCTACGGCATCACCGACCAGGGCGCCGCGGATTTGATCAAGCAAACCCAAACCAACCGGGAGCAGCTGGTGGCGGGCTTTGGCAAGGCCTTCGAAGGCCAGGAAGGTAGCCTGTCGCCGGAAGCCATCAAATGGCTGGAAAGCATCAACCTCAATGCTTCCCCCTACGCTACGACGCAGGCTATCAGCGCCTTGCGGGACCTGGACTTGCGGCCGGTGTTGTCAACAATCAAAATGCCCGTCGCCATATTCCACGGCGTAAACGACAAACTATGCGCCTTTGCCCAGGCCCAGCAACTCAACAAAGCCATCCAGGGGTCTTACATCGTCAAATTTGAAAAAGGCGGGCACGGGTTCTTCCTGGAAGAAAAAGATAAATTCAACGCCGAGCTGGAAAAATTCGCCAGAAACTAACCATCCGCTTGCCCCGGGGAAGCCACTCGTCGCGTCCCCGGGGCAAGCGGTTCTCTGGAACCTAAAATCCCTGCTATTCGCCAGCGTATAGAGCTATGAGCACCACCGTTTTCAACAACAATTTAAAGACGCTGGGCTTGCTGCCCGTAAGTGAGGAGCAAACCCACGCCATCAACGGACCCGCCTATAAGGAATACATCAAGATCCTGTATCTGCCCGCCGGCTACAAGCTTAAGGTAGATTTCACCGGTTACGACACGCAGCAACCAACCTTGTTTTTTATTAGCCCGAATCAGTATCTGGAACTGGAAGCCGCCGGCCAGGAACGCGGGTACTTTGTTTTCTACAACCGCGATTTTTACTGCATTCAGATCCACGACCTGGAAGTGGCGTGTGATGGGTTACTGTTCAATAACATCCGGAACATGCCCAAAGTGGAGCTGTCGGACGGTGAAAACGCTTTCTTGAGCGGGGTGTTCCACGAAATGCTCCAGGAATTCAACCTCAATGACAGCTCCTTGGAAGAGATGGTCCGCACCTACCTCAAGCAGTTGCTCATCCGCGCGACACGCTCGTGGAAAAGACAGCACTTGACCGATGAACTAACGGATCAACCAAGTGACCTGGAATTTTTTCGCAAGTTTACCCGGCTCGTCGAAGAGCATTACAAGGTGAAGCACACCGTCGCCGATTACGCCGATTTGCTGTGCTTGGCACCGAAAACCATCACCCACAAATTCAACCGCCTCGGGTTGCCGCAGCCCAATGAGGTGATCAAGAACCGCATCATCCTGGAAGCCAAGCGGCTACTGGCGCATACTTCCCTGACGGCCAAAGAGATTGCCTACGCTCTTGGGTACGATGACCCGGCCTATTTTAGCAGGCTGTTTATGACCAAGACCGGCGAATCGCCGTCCAGTTTCAGGGCAAACTTTTTCGCGGGATAGCACGGATAGCACGGTCGCCGGGTATCTGGCGCGTCCGGTTGGCGGCGCCGCCAACCTCCCACTACCCGCTCAGGTTTAGATTCGGTATGTACAAACGCAAAATTTCCCTCGACTTGGCCTGTGGCGTGCACTTAACCCGCGAAGTGCTGGCCGGCAAATGGAAAGTGGGCCTGCTCTACTATATCGCGCAAGGTGCCCGGCGGCCCGGCGAGCTGCAAAAAAAGCTGCCCGGGGCTACCCGGCGGGTCGTGCACTTGCAGCTCAACGAGCTCGAAGCACACGAATTGATTAGCAAAACCGTATTTGCCGAAACTCCTCCTCGCACCGAATACCACCTGGCTCCCCTGGGCGAATCGCTGCTGCCGGTGATTACGCACCTGGGCCAGTGGGGCGAAGCGCACCGCGCGCAATTAGAGCGGGTGCTGGCTACGGCCTCGTCCCCTGCTGACTCGGGGCCGCTGCTCCCCGCGCGCTAAGCCACCGGGCGGGTCGGCCAGCTCACGCGGTCGGCCCGGTTGCCCGTGAGCAGGTTGTGCTGCCCGGCCAGTAGCTCGTGCGGATAGCCCGGCGGCACGGCCGAGGCCGCTGCCAGCCGCTGCAACTGCTCCGGGCGGAGCAGGAGCGCGGCGGCCCCAAGCTGCTCATCGACTTGCTGCCGGGTGCGCGCCCCGATGATGGGCACGACGCCCCGGGTCAGGGCCCAGGCCGTGGCTACCTGCCCGGGGGTGGCTTCCACCTCTTGCGCTATGGCCAGCAGCACGTCCAGCACGGCATCGAGGTGGGACGACTGGGTAGGGGCGCCGAGCAGGGTGGCCCGGCCGGTTTGCCCCTGCCGGTATTTGCCGGTGAGCACGCCCCCGCCGAGCGGCGAATAGCCCATCACGCCCAGCCCCAGGCCCTCGGCCATCGGCAGCAACTCGCGCTCAGCCGTGCGCTGCGCTAAACTAAATTCCACCTGAATGCCGGCTACCGGCACCCAGCCGCGCAGCTCGGCCAGGGTGGCGGCCGCGGCCACGCGCCAGGCCGGGAAGTTGGAAAAGCCGCCATACAGAATTTTGCCGGCCCGCGTCAGCTCGTCGAAGCCGCGGGCGATTTCGGCCACCGGCGTCACGCTGTCGGGCAGGTGCACCAGGTAGAGGTCCAGGTAGTCGGTGCCCAAGCGCCGCAGGCTGGCTTCCACGGCTTGCGTCATGGCCTTGCGGTGGTTGCCTAGCTGCGCCAGGGTGGCCGTTGGGTTGTCCGTGCGCGAGTACTTGGACGTCAGCACAAAGTCGCCCCGGTCGGAGCCCATCAACTGGCCCACCAGGCGCTCGGCCTCCCCCTGGTGGTAGGCGTCGGCGGTGTCGATGAAGTTGCCACCGGCTGCCACGTAGCCTTGCCAGATACGCCGAGCTTCCGCCGGGTCCGCTCCGTACCCCGTGCCCGTTCCGAAGGTGCTGGTTCCTAGCGCCAGTTCGCTTACGCGGAGCCCCGTACGGGTGCCAAACAGTTGGTAATTCATGTTTTTGGGCGCAAAGGTCCGGTGGGGTACGGTCGGAGTCAAGACTGGGAAAAATGATTCCCATAGGGCAACCTATCCTTGACCGCCTTACGGACCCCTTCAGCCCTATTGGCTGTTACTCCCCGGTGAGTTGGCGGGGTTCCCCTGTTAAGTTGACACCCCTAACCTCGTTTAACTGGCGGAGGGCCGACCAGCAGCGGGCAAGCTACCCGCTGCTCGCTCGCCAGCGCGGCGGCGGACTGGTGCGAACGGCCTGTTCTTGCAGCCAGTCGCGCGGCCGGCCCCCAACCCGCAACTCGTCATTGCTACCTACCAGATGACCCGTGAATAGGCCACCGCCTTGGCTGTTTCCGCCTGGTCTGTTCCGGTTGCCACTCCTTTGCTTCTGGACTCGCCGCAGTACCCACGTAAGTTACCGACCTAGAGACAGTTATCTGTTATTTTAACTAGCTTCACAGCTCACCTTTCCTTCCCCCCTCATGCGCAACTCCTGTCTGCCGCTGGCCCTCCTGGGGCCCGCCTTCGCTTGGGCTCAGCCGCCTGCCTCAGCGCCAACCTCCTACCCCTACCAGCTACGCGGTCAGCTCGGCACGTTCAACGCGCCGGCGAAGGTGTATTTGGTGCGCGGTGATCAGCGGCTTGATTCCGCCACGCTGCAGCACGGGCATTTCGAGTTGCAAGGCACAACCCCCCAGCCCCTGACGGTGTCCCTGGTGCTGGAGCGCCAGGGCCGGCTGCAAGATGGGTGGCGCGAGCAACTGGTGGGAGGCGAGAAGGTCACCATGTACGTGGAGTCGGCCGACCGCATCCGGCTGTTTCTGGAGCCCGGCCCGGTGGTCGTCACCAGTCCCGATTCGGTGCACAACGCGCGGGTACAGGGCGGGCCGCTCACCGCCGACTACCAGCAGCACCAGGCAGCCCTTAAGCTTTTAAACGATAAGCGGGCCAAAGCGGGCCCGAAAGGAGACTTCAAAGCCTTCCGCGACGAGATAGCCCAAGCCGACAAGGCCTTTATTAAGGCGCATCCGGCCTCCTGGGTTAGCGTCGAAATCCTGCAGCAGCTGCCCCTCTACACGCCCTACAGCGAAACAGCGCCCCTGTACGCCGCGCTTAGTCCCGCCCTGCGCCATAGCCCGGCCGGGCAGCAGTACGGCCAGCGGCTCGCCAAGCAAAAGGCTACCGCCATCGGCGCCCAGGCGCCCGACTTCGTGCTACCTACCCCGGCCGGCCGGCCGGTTTCGCTGGCCGACTACCGGGGCAAGTATGTGCTGCTGGATTTCTGGGCCAGTTGGTGCCACCCGTGTCGCGCCGAGCATCCCCAGCTGCTCCAAGCCTATACAGCTTATAAGAACCGCAACTTCGAGGTGCTGAGCATCTCACTGGACGAGGGGCGCGCGAAATGGCTTCAGGCCATTGCGGATGACCAGCTGCCCTGGACGCAGGTAGCCGACCTGCGGGGCCTGCAAAATGAGGCGGCCCAGCGCTACAACGTCCAAGGCATCCCGCAAAATTTTCTGGTTGACCCCACGGGCAAAATTGTGGCGGTCAACCTGCACGGCGACGATTTAGTAACGCAGCTTGCCCCCTACCTGAAATGATGAAAGCCTTTGTCAGATGAAGGGGAGTAAGCCACTAAGTTGCACAGAGGAGGTGATTTAAAAGCAGGCCTTGGTGAGGTTGGCCGGGCTACCGAGTTGCCTACCTTGCGCTTTAAGCGCCTGCAGGGCCCGATCTGGTCGGTTAGCTATGCAATTTGAGCCCGTCCAGCGCTTTACCGACCTGCTTGGTTTCGCCGTACAGCACCAGTCCCACCAGCGGTTGGTTTTCGTCGGCAAAGCGGGCGACTACGGCCACGTTTTCCGCCTCGCCCTTCGTGGCAAACAGCGGCTCGGTGTAGATGCCCACGTGCACTCCCCGCTCTTTGGCGCGGCGAAAAGCCCGGTGTAATTCTTCTGGCTGGTTGGCCTGGTACACCAGCACCGGTTGCCGAAGAAACGGCAGATAAGCCGCGCCGGCGGAATTGCGCAGGACCGGCCCGTGCGTTTCCGGAAATTGAATGGCCACGGCGCTGGTCAGAAACGCCGCCACATTGAGCTTCTGCCAGGTGAGCAGATCGGCTTTTAGCACCAGCGCTATTTTGGTGTCGTATAACATGGGGTGAAAAAGGGTAAGAAGGCCGTACGAAAGTTGCGCCCCACTATGGGACCGCTTAGCGACAGTGAAAACGCAAGTTGTAATCCAATAAAAACAGCAGCGGCTTTCGCGCGTGCGATGCTTGCTTCGGCGCTGGCTCGGCCGCCAAGTCCCACCAGTGCCGAGTAATACGCATAGTTTATTAGGTATTTACGTAAGTACTTACGCAAAAGTAGTATTTTCTATTCCAACTCGTTTAAAGTTCTTCTTTAAGCCCGCGAACTTACCCGTTAAGTTGTCGGGGTACCGGAATGGCGGAGCGAGAACGGGGCAATGAGTCGAGGCAAGCGGGGTTAGCCAAGAAATACTTGCGCGCGGGTGAATGGGCTTGTGGCAACTCGGCGGCCAGGGGTCGAGTAGCCCTTGCTCAAGCGGATTGTCTTCGGCCCGCGGTTGCGGGCAGACCTGCTGCCGGTAGACCAGGTTGCAGCGCAGCCCGCACTGCCTTTTCAATTAAGCTTTCAATCAACGTTGCTAGTCACCGTTTCCGAGCCAGGACGCCAACTTCTGATTTAACCACAAGGTTATAAAACCTTGATAATTAAGAGTACTATTCTGTCCTACGCGTACACATCATTGAGGCAAGTCATGGTAGCGGCGACGTTGCCCAAAGCCTTAACCCCGCTTTTTAAATCTTTGTATGCTCACCCTCTACCCTATCAGCGAGGCAGCTCATGCGGACGAGCCAGAACGCGCCGGCCCCGATCGGGTTAACGTTGCCGACTCTTTTGCCGGCCCCGCCCGCGCCGTAGCAAAACGCCTCGACGCCCCGGCCACCAGCCCGCGGCGAATTGCCAATGGCCTGCCGTGGCTTACGTCGTATTTCTAGCCCTGCTTAACCAGCCACGGCTCCCCGTCGCGCTGCTCGAGCGCGAAGCCGTCCTTGAGGTAAACCTGCTGCAGATGCTCGTCGAAGGTAGCCGCCCGCTTCTGTCGTTGGGCAAAAGGCCCCGGGTTGTCGTACATCGCCCGGACTTCGCTGAGCTTGAAGGCCGCCGCCGGCGGCTGGGTGGCGGCCGCCGCCAGTTCTTTCCTGGGCCGGGGCTTAACGGCCAAGTGGTAGTCGTCGAGCAGGTACTTTTCCACCAGGGCTTTGTAGATGGCGCCCGCCGGCTTCTTGATTTTGCCTTTGCGGAACTGGGTTTCCACTATGCGCACCACGAACCCGATATAGCCCACGTCGTACTCGTCGTTTTCCAGCTGGTGGGCGATCATCGTGATACTGCGCTGGCTTACGCCGATTTGCAGCAGGGCCTCGGACCATTCGGCCGCCCCGGGCAACGTCTTTTTTGTAGCAGATGCGGCCAGCTGCTCGAACAGAAACTTGATGCGGGCCACGGTTTTGCCTTCCCGCTCCAGCTCGTACGTGAACGGAATATCGGTATCCGCTATTTCACTCTGGGCTTTGTCCAATACCCGGGCCTTGAAGTTGGAAAACCGGGGGTACTCGTGCTCGTCGATGCCGAGAATAAAGCGCAGGTCCTCGACGCTGATGGTGCGCCGCCCGAAGCCGGCGTATTCCTTTAGCAACCAGTAAATTCGCAGCGACTGGGGGCTTTTTAGCTTGAGCACCTGCTGAATGTCCGCCGTGGTGAAATTGCCGCTTTCCCGCAGCTGGAGCAGGTAGGGCATGATCTTGGGATTGAAGCTGGCCACGACGCCCCCGAGGTCGGCGCGGTAGCCGGCCTCGGCCATCAAGGGTATGTAGGTGTAGCTGGGCTTGCGCCGGCGCTTGCGCGTTTTCTCTTCCAACTCCTCGATGTAGAGCGTAAAGGAAGTCAGGCCCTTACACATCTCGTCGACCTGCTCGTACGCCGAGCCCCCCCGCCGGTCAAAGACCAGTTCTTCGAGCGGAATAAAGTGCTCCTTGAAATCCACGTCATCGAAATCGATGCGCGAGAGCAAGGCAACGAACAGGCGCATTTGCAACGGCACGAAACTGAACCGGGCGTTAATCAGCGCATTATGCTGGGCAACTCGCTTTTCGGGAGGGGTACTATCCATAGGAAAGGCAACGTCTTTTTTGTAGCAGATAAGGGCGCGCAACGTCTTTTTTGTAGCAGATAGCTAGGTGCCAGCGCTGGCCGTAGCCCGAAAGCGCCACGTCTTTTTTGTAGCAGATGCCCCGTGGCCACGTCTTTTTTGTAGCAGATCGGCCTGGTCACTCCCTGCGGGCCCCCGGAAAGGCAACGTCTTTTTTGTAGCAGATGATGGATTCCGTCGGCTTTTTTGTAGTCGTTGCACGTCCTTTGTGTAGCAGCAGCACGTCTTTTTTGTAGCAGCAAACGTCTTTTTTGTAGCAGATGACCCTTGTTACCGCTTCACAATCAAGTAGATACCGCCCCTATAATACTCTATAAGTTTAGTATAAAAAAAAAGACTAGTGGCGTTTTTGGGGAACGTCTTTTTTGTAGCAGCAAACCAAGTCCGCGCAAGTAAAAAAAGCTGAGTAGCGGGGAACGAGGGGGTGCCGCGGTTTTGGGGGGCGGGGCGACTATCGAAGCTTGCGGCCCTGCAGCCGGTACTCTTCCTCGGGCGGCAGCGGCTTATCGGCGCCTTCCATTTTTTCCAGGAAAGCACAAACGGCGGCGTCCACCGCTTTTTTAAGCACCAGCCGGTCCCAGTACTCGCTCTGCTTGAGCCGCACGTAGGTGCTGCGCCGCAAAAAGGAGCTGAACTTCAACCATTCTTCCTCGCTGCCCGGGGCCGGGTTGCTCTTCGGGGGCGGGGGCGTAGGGGCGGGCTCGACCGCGGCCAGCGGGCGCGAGGCGGGGAGCGGGACGACCGGGCGCTGCACGCCGTAAAGCCGGGCGTCGTTAAGCAGCGGCGAGGCGGGCGCGTCCAGGTCGTCGCCGAAACTTGGTTTTTTGGATTGCTTGCTCATACGCGGGCCACAATTTCGTGGGTGAGGGAGTCGTAGTCGACGGCCCCGTTGCTGTCCGGAGCCCACTGATAAATGCTTTGCTTTTTGATCTGGGCCTCGGCCAGCGACACGTTTTCGCGAATCGTGGTGGCCATCAGCAGATTGTCGGCGGCGTACTTCGAGCCGATGAGCGCCACCACGTCGTGGTGCAGCCTTTTGCGGTACCGGCTGCTGTACTTGGTGAAAAAGATGCCCCCGATCAGCAAGGCCGGGTTGTAGAGATCTTTCACCCGCTCGCAGGCCTGAATCAGCTTGTTCAAGCCTTCGTAGCCGAAGTATTCGGGCTGGCAGGGAATAAAGACGGCCGTGCAGGCCACCAGCGCCATGTAGGTTAGCGCCGACAAGGAAGGCGGCGTATCCACCAAGCAGTAGTCGTAGCGGTCCTGGAGCGGGGCCAGGCCCTTGCGCAGGATGCTTTCGTAGCCGAGCTGCTGCCCGACCATTTTCTCGAGGTAATCCAGGTCGGGCGTCGCCGCCACGAGGTGCAGGTTTTCCGTGACGGGCAAGACGATGTCGGTTAGCTGGGTTTTCTTTTCCAGTACCAGCCCCAGGTCCGGATAACCGGCCGGCAGGCGAAAGGCCAGGGTCAGGTTGCGCTGCGCATCGCAGTCAACCAGCAACACCCGGTAGCCATCCCGGGCCAGGGTTTGCGCTACGCTTAACGTAGAGGTGGTCTTCCCTACCCCGCCTTTGTGATTGGCAAATACTATAACCTTCATAATCCAATCCGTTGATGGTTTGGCTGCAAGTATAGGAAATTATAGCTTCCTGCGCTTCCTTGACCTGCTACGGAAGCAGTAATTCCTTGGTAAGTATAACTTCTCAAAAAAGCCTAGGATGCTACACTTCCAATACTTCTACAACTTCTTTAACTTCCCGCATAGCATACACTTCCTTAACTTCCTAAACTGGTTCGACCTGTTATAATTCCTGAACGTGTAGCACTTCCTAGATAAGTTTAGCTTGTAAAACTTCTTTAAGATGTATAACTTCTAAAAGAAGTCAAAGAAGTTTTAGGTAGCAACTTGTCAGGGAAGTGCAGGAAGTTTAACTTCCTTGGATTTTAGAATAAAGTTAACTTGCTGACAAAAAGATACATAATTTGATCGAGTGGCCCTGCGTAGTAGCCGCCGCAAATCCCATGCGGTTAGTTGCTGCGCTACCAGCTGCCCGGTTTGCCCGGCTGGCCGTCCTGAACCAGGGGCCAAACCACTGCGTTCCCCTAGCAGTAGTGAGGGGTCGGCTGCCCCTCAAGCAGGCTGCGCCGGTGGGCTCCACCGGAAACTAGTCCTGTTGGGCGTTGCCCCCAATCAAAGCCCCGGCCCGGGTGGAGCCAACGTAAGCCCGGTAGAAACCGCGTTGCGCTGACCGGAAGCTCGCTACTGTTGTGGGGAGGGGAGGGCCGCAACGGGGCCAGCCCCCTGGCCCGGCCAAGCAAGCGCCATTCGTTTACCTGCCGCGCACCAGGGCCCGCGAGCACCGAGAATTCTTGGTATATTTCAACCTATTGTTTCGCCCTAACTCCGGTTGGATCTGGATCCGCCAGCTTGCTTAGGAGCACAGCCTCTCGCACCAGCCCGTAGCCTGCCAGCGGCGCAACCAGGCGGCGCCAAGCGTGAAGCGCGGCAGCAAGCCCCGGTGCCTCCCGCGCGGGCTTGAACTGGCTTGGCGCCGCCGAGCCGCCAGCGGACTTAGGTGGGCGAATAGGCTGTGCCTAGCGCCGGGCGCCCCCGCGTTGCGATATCGAGTTAGGTTGGGAGAGGAGAGCCCCTGGGCGTGCTGCTCCCTCAGCATGCGCAGCGCGTAGCGGATATCGAGCAAAGCCGGCCGTTGCGGCGGCCGCGCCGCGAGGCTTCTGCTACGGCCGCCGCTCAATTCCGGGGCGAGCCTAAGTGCGCGTCCCTCGCCTAGGCGACCCGCCCCGGCTTCCGGCTTTGCCCAACAAGGGGATCGTGCGGGTAAACAGGAGCGGTTGAAAGTGGGCGCGCTGGGCAGCTTCCACCACCAGTCGGGTGCTGCCGACCGTGCGGCCAGCGAAACCGCGGCCCGGCACCACGTCGACACAGAACGCGGGCGGGCCGTGAGCTACGCAACCGCAACTGCCCCCGGCCGCACCGACCGCAACGGGCCGGCGGCCACAAAATCTGCCCCGAATAGAGGGGGCAAAGGCGGTTCGGTCGAGGCCAACTAGCGCGCGGGCCGGCGCTACCCGTCCCAGGACCCTCGCGCCATTCCCGCGATGAGGACTAAGTTAAAGAGATAACTGCCGCAGCTTGTAAAAGGCACCTTTAGGAACATCCCAAACTAACTGCCAACCGGGCGCGGGCCGCGGACCAGCTTTGGCCGGAAACGGCCGCCTGCCGTTCCCGGCTTGTACCATGCTTGGCACAAAAAAGGCACAAGCGAATTATATACTAGCCCAGCCGGGAAAAGTCGGGGAGTGAAGGGAAGAACAGGGGAGGGCCGTAACGTTTATTGAACGTTCCTTTAATAAACGTTACGCTGCCTATCTTGCCGCCCTGAAAAGCCGCTTTTCCTTCCCGCATGCTCCCGCGCCGCTTCGTTCCCTACTACCGCGTCTCCACCGCCCGCCAGGGGCAGTCCGGCCTAGGCCTCGACGCCCAGCGGGCGGCCGTGCGCGCCTTCGCGCCCCAGCCCGGGCAGCTGCTACCGGAATTCGTGGAAGTGGAAAGCGGCAAGCGCAATCAGCGCCCGCAGCTGCTGGCCGCCATCGCCGCCGCGCGGGAAGCCCGGGCCACGCTGCTCATCGCCAAGCTGGACCGGCTCTCGCGCAACGCCGGCTTTATTCTGGCGTTGCGCGACTCGGGCGTGGACTTCGTCTGCTGCGACATGCCCGACGCCAACACCCTCACCGTCGGCATCTTCGCCATCATCGCCCAGCACGAGCGCGAGACCATCTCCAAGCGCACCAAGGATGCCTTGGCGGCCAAGAAGGCGCGGGGGGAAACGCTGGGGCGCCCCGAGAACTTAACGGGGGCGGCCATTGCCAAAAGTTTGCAGGTGCGCCAGGTCAACGCGGCCGCGCATCCGCAGAACCGGCAGGCCCGGCGCCTGGCCATCTCGCTGCACCGGCAGGGGCTTTCCCTGCAGCAGATTGCCACCGAGCTCAACGAGGCCGGCTTTCGCACCCGCCGCGGGCAGACCTTTTTTAAAATGTCGGTGCTGCGCCTGCTGCGGCCTGCTGCTTCGGCAGTGGGTAGCCCCCCGGATTCGATATCCAACTAGGTGGGGCAGAGGCTGCCCGTAGCAACGCGTGCCGCTTTGAAAGGGAATGCTAGTGGGCTAGGAACTGCACCCGCGGGGCTGCGTCGTACGCGGGGCCACCGTTGGGTAGTGGCACGGCCGCAAGGCGTGTGGCCCCTAGTCCTCCACGGCGAAGTGGCACCGAGCAGGGGGCGTCCGGCGCCCCGGGCCCGAAGCCGCGCGAGAAGGTGTATCTTACGCCCTTCGCGCGCGGCAACTTCCTTCTCTTATGCTCGATCCCCAAGCTCTCCCGGAAGCCCAGCGGCTGCAGGCGCTACGCACGTACGACATTCTGCACTCGGCCCAGGAGTCCTTCTTTGACGAGCTCACCGCCTTTACCGCGTACTTGTTCAGCACGCCCGTGGCCCGCATTGCCTTTGTGGCCCAGCAGCACGTCTGGCACAAGGCCAGTACCGGCATGCCGGCCCAGGAAGTATTGCCGGTGGTGGAGTCGCTCTGCAGCCAGGTTGTGCAGCTGGCGCAACCCGTGGCCGTGCTCGAGGAGCTTCCCTTTGTGCCGGAGCTGATGCGCCAGCGCCAGGTGCGGCTGTATGCCGCCGCCCTGCTGCGCTCGCCCCAGGGGTACGGCCTGGGCACTTTGTGCGTGGCGGGCACCGTGCCGCGCACCTTTACCGAGCCGGAGCTGGCGGTGCTGCAGGCCCTGGCCGAACTGGTGGTGGGGGCGCTGGAGCTGCGGCACCAGGTGCTGGCCACCGAGGGGGCCGACGCCTGGCGGTTCCGGCAGGCCCGCTTAGCGGAAGCCTTGCGCGAGCAACTCACGCTGGTGCGCTACCTAAAAGCGCGCAGCCCCGAGGAGTTGCCCGTGCCGGTGGCGCTGCTGGATTTGGTGCGCCAGCGCCTGCCCCACATTCTGCCGCAGGGCGAGTAGCCCCTCCTTTTTCAAGGAGCCACGCAGCTTGAACAGCTAGAGCCACCTACTCATCCAGCACGCCGCCAGAGGCAAGCGTGGCCGGGGCCTGAGCCGGCGGGTACGGTGGACCGCCAACACCCGCACCGCCAGCCTTGCTGAGAGCCGCTGAGTTGAACCCAAGTAAGCTTTTTTCGCCATGCTTGCCTTGAGAACCAGTGCCTACTGGACGAGGAATGCCGGAGGGCCTTGTTACCTGACCACCTCCAGCCAGCCCTTGTAGAGCGTGCCGGTTGCAGCCTGACGGAGCACATAAAAGTAGGTTCCTGCCAGAACCTCCCGTCCCCAGTCGTGCTGGTAGATTGGGGTTTGGTAGACCTGTTTTCCCCAGCGGTTGTACACCTCAAGGCTCCAGTCCGAGCCAGGCAAGCCTTGGATGACGAACACGTCATTGAGCTTATCGTAGTTCGGCGTGATGATGTTGGGAATAGCTACACACGCGCGAAAGGTGACGACGCGGCTCGTCGTGCGGTTTTCACAGCTGGTGTGCACGGTCAGCGCGTAAGTGCCGGACTCACGCACCAGCAGGAACGGGGTAGTGGCCCCCGTGGACCACTGATAAGAGAGTCCCGCCTGCTGGACCGCTGAGGGGACGCGCAGCAGCAGCGGTTGGCCAACACAGGTAACGGTGTCAATCCCGAGCGTAAAGGGGGGCGGCGTGGGGGCGGCACGCACCTTAATGCGAGCCGTATTCGTGCAGCCCGTTGCATAGGTGACCAGGACGGAGTACACGCCCGGTTGCGTTAGGGTGATGGTGGGAGTGGTTGCTCCGGTGCTCCAGGCGAAGGCGGTGGCCCCGACCGCGGCGGCGGTCAACGTGCCGGAACGGCCCGAACACAACACCGAATCGCCGGTCAGGGTCGGCACGGCGGAAAAGAGCGTCACCTGCTGGGTGGCTGTACTGGTGAAGCCGCCGGCAAAGGTGACCTTAACCGTATAGGTGCCGGGCTGGGTAACCGGCAGGGTAGGAGTGGTCGCCCCCGTGTTCCAGCTGTAGGTCAGGATGGGCGAGGTGCTAGCCGCCGTTAGCTGGAGCTGGCTTCCGGGGCACACGACAGCTGGCCCGGTGATGTGCACTGTCGGGGAACCCAGCTTGATCAGCCAGCCATCGGGCGTGTAGTTGGTATTCTGATTTGGTTCGCTCTTCTCGCCCGATACGCCCGACGAAGAACTGCCCCCAAGGATGTAGCCGCCGTCCGCCGTGGGCTGCACCTGCCCCAGGTTGTCGAAGTCCGCACCCCCAAGGGTGCGGTCCCATTGGAGCCTGCCGTGGTTGTCCACTTTCACCAGCCACTGATCGGTCTGCCCACGGCCGGGCTGGGTTTTGTCGCCCGTGGCCCCGGACCGGGTAAATCCGCCGATCAAGTAGCCGCCATCGGTGCCGAGACAGACGCTGCTTACCTCGTCATAGTCGGTGCCGCCGAAGGTGCGGTCCCACTCCTTCACGCCTTGCGCATCGGTTTTTACCAGCCAGTAATCACCGCTCCCGCGGCTAGGCTGGCTTTTGTCCCCACCCACCCCCGAAGTGGACGTGCCCGCTAGGATATAGCCCCCGTCGGGGGTGGGCTGTAAGGCAACCAGCAAATCTGAGCCGGCCCCGCCTAGGGTTCGGTCCCAGATCTTGGTTCCCTGCGCATCGAGCTTGATCAGCCAGAAATCGGAGGAGCCCCGACTGGCTTGGGTTTTATCGCCGCCCTGGCCGGAAGTCGTGTACCCGCCGAGAATGTAACCCCCATCCGCCGTCTGCCGGACTTGTTGGAGCTGGTTTCCATGGAACGGGGTAGCGGGGTCGCCTCCAAACGCGCGGTCCCATTGCTGCACGCCTTGGGCATCAACTTTGACTACCCAGTAATCGGTGTTGCCGCGAAGGGGCTGCGTTTTGTCCCCATTAACGCCAGAGCCGGTGTATCCGCCCAGGATATAGCCGCCGTCTGCCGTCTGCTGTAGGCTGGTAAAATAGTCCGGCCCGTTGGTCCCGTAAGCGCGGTCCCATTGCACTGCTCCGTGAGCGTCGAGCTTAACCAGCCAGTAGTCGTAATTGCCGCGGCTCGGTGCCGTCCGGTCGCCCCCAACGCCAGACCAGGACATGCCCCCGAGAATGTAGCCCCCGTCGGCCGTCTGCTGGGCACCAGACAGGTAGTTAAGCGTGCCACTGGTGCCGCCGAGGGTCCGGTCCCACTCTCGGCGGCCCTGGGCGTCGAGCTTGATCACCCAATAGTCGTCCACGCCGCGGCGGGGCTGGCTTTTAAACAGACTTACAGGCGAGTTGGAAGAGCCGGCTAGCAGATAGCCGCCATCAGCCGTTTGCTGCACGACCTGCATCGTCTCGTGTTCCGTACCGCCTAGCGTGCGGTCCCACTGCATAGGGGGGGCCTGCGCGGCGGCTTGGCCGGATGCCGCCAGCAGGCAGATACCAAGCAGGAGCTGCCGGCACACGTGTATAACCTGGCGCGGAAAGATTCGACCGAGAGCTGAAAAAGAATAGGGGGTGCGCATAAGGTAGTAGGGCAGCCTCATAATTGATTGGGCTGTGAGTGCTTGTTGAGGGCGGCTGACACCTGCCAAGACCCGATTCAAACCTGTCGGTCAAGAGCACAGGACGCCTGGGTTCCTCTCAGCCCAGCCAAAGCGGGCATAATTGAAACAGGAAGAGTTTAGCGATTCCCCTCCGGCTCGTGGCGCTCGCTGTTGCGTTTGCGCAACGCCTGGAAAAGAGGAGGTGGTAGCCTTTCCGTATTAAAGCAGAGTATAGAAATAAAGTATTGTATAAAAATTGTACTGCAAATATAGAACAACCCTGTAAACTACGGTCTTTGAATTGCTTTATATTTCGCTAATCCACTCTTTTGCCTGCTATAGTCTCTCGATACGGACGCGGAGATATCTTCTCTTTTTTGTATTTACAGTAGATAGAGCTGCGTATTCCACAAGCCCGTTATGACGAAGCTGAGCCCACTGCCCGCAACCGGGGTTGATTGTTGTAGCACCAATCCCGACTGCTTTATTAGGTGGATAAGAAATGACAAGCGCATACAGTGCCGCGGCAATTACTGTCCCCTGGCAGTTCATGGGCGGCAGCAACAACTCAACCGTTAAGAAAATCACAGTCGCCAGCCTTTCCCAGCTCAACGGAATCTGAACGCTAGGCCTGTCTGCTACCGTGCTGGTAGCTGAGCCCGGTGCGGCAGCCAGTCAGCCGCCGCCTTCTTCGTTTACCCTACCTAGCTGACGGAGAACGCGCTGCCGTACCAGTTCACTGGCCGGCTGGCCGCAGGTGCTACGGCTTAACACCTACAACGCGCCGGGGCAGCAGGTGGTAAGCCCACTGCGCTTAAGATTGACCACCGACCGCCTGATCCTGCCCGCACTACCAATGGGTTGGTACAGCGTCCGGCTTTTGACGGAAGGAAGCGTCTATGTGGCTCGCTTTTACCGCTAGTTCACGGTTACCGCCTGCTAACGGACGTCTTAGTTGAGATAAGATAACCATGCTATTCACCTCATGCAAACGGAGATACCACTCTGCAACTTAAGTAAGAGGAGTTGCAACCGGGGTTGTTGGCTAGTAGGCCGGCCCGCGCTAACAGCCGCTTCTTGGGCCAGGAAAGAAGCGGTTGCTGCCAGTTCAGAAAGTTAGGGTTAAAGAGCCAAGCCCTGTTTTCTTTTTGGCTTTACTGCCTAGCCCAAGTGCCAATAGCTTTCGTCGCAGAGTTGGCGGGGAGAGGCAGGGAGCTGAAAGCTATAGGTCACGGGCTATGCTGCCGGTCTGGCTATTACGCCCGCATCTACCCCTTATTTAGTCATGGGCCCGCACGACACGACCTCCCGGCTATAGGAAGTTATTGGGTGATGGTATTGCTCGTTAAATCGTTTTCACCTTTTCGCTCAGCTCGAAAAAAATAGCGTAAGTACTAAGCATCAACTTAATGAGCTTATTACTTACGCTAAAATTTATCACCTTAAATCGGCAGCGGAATTATAGCCCGCAATTCAACCAATTTATTTCACTAAATTCTTGAAGGCCGAGCCAAAAATTAAATACTGGGTATTGCCGCCAATCGTTCCCTCGTTTTGCCCCCAGAAAAAAGGCCAGTCGTCGTAATTCTCGAAGTGATCCGGTTTTCGGAACAACAAGCCCGGGGCCACGTTGCCGGGAATAAACGAGAAGTCAGCCCGGTTGTTGCCGTAAAAGACGGCTTTGGGACGCGTGGCCCCCACTGTTGCCACCAACGAAAAATTATGGTAGGGATGGCAGCCATATAGATAGTTAGCCGCTTTATAAGCATGGCTTCCGTCGATAATTTCAGGGAAATATTGGCTGGCAAAACATATGGTCGTCCCGAAGTTTGTCACGTCTCCGCTGCCCGCCCAGTTGCCAAGGCCGATGGGTACTCCGTAGGGATTGTCCTTTTCAAGCCCGGTGAGGTAGGCCTGGTACTTTACCACGTAGGGGCGCAGCTTTTCCTTGTAAGACGCGTCCAGGTGCGGGATGGCATCTAAGGCCGTCAGAAGAAAAATATTGACGTTACGGTCCAGTGCCGGCCACAAAAGCTGCTGAAATTTAGCGCCGTATTGCTTTTCACCGGTTGAGATATAGAGTTGAAGGTTAGTGGCAATATCTGCTCTCCCGCGCCGGCTTAAACTATCCTGCGGCCGACTGGCCAGTAGTTCCGACGACTCTTTTAACAGCCTTTTCGACTGTTGCAAGGCCCTGGCTGAGAGGTTGTCGTTGTAGCCCTTCAGGGCCCGGCTGGCGGCGGCAAACATGGTGGCGGCTGCCAGGTCGAGGCTGGGATTACGGCTGGTAAAGGCCCACAAATCATCTTTCACGCCGCTTGACCGCCCGTCACTGGCGACTTCGTAGGGGCCTAGTTTGGGATTGTAGGGGAGGCCGTCCGTTAGGGAGGCGGCGTCGCCAAGGTGGTGGTAATTGTCGAGAACCGAGTTGGAAAGCGTTTGGGTCATGTGGCCCACAATCTCGGCCTGGGCTACCAAGTTCAGGGTGCCGTGCTCGATAAACTGCAGGACGTCCGGCGTGCCATCGGGTCGGTGAAGATCAACGTAGCGTTGCTTCTGGTCCACAAAGGTTTGGTCGCGCAGGGGTTTAAAGGATTCCCAGGTCCGGACAAAGTTTTGCACTACGCTGATATTCGAGCCGGTTTCGATATCAAAATCCCCCGCGTCGAAAAAGCCCCCTACGTTTAAGCCGGGAATCAACTCGAGGGCTTTATACTTGGTATCGGTCGTTGGCCCTTGCGCGTGAAGGTCGAAGTGGTCAGTGTTGGGCGGCGCCTGGCGGTACCCTTCCTTGAAGGGCTCGCCGTGCCATACCCGGTACGCCTCGTTCACTGCCATATGATCCATATGGATCGGGATCCATACATCGCTGGTGGCATCCGTGATTTTATCGTAGACGTTGTTTTGAATTAAAAAATTGTTGGTTTTAAGCTTGCCGTACTGGATATAATATATCCCGGGAGCCTTGACGGCAGAGAAGTTGAATTTCACATAGTTGTATTTATAATAATTACCCCAGGGGGCAATAGGGCCGCTGAAGACTTTGGTGGCGTGGCCGTCGTCGCCAATTTTGTATAGCGACGACTTTGCAAGCGGTTTGTCGGTCTTGTCGAGTTCAATGACTGCCACTTTGGGTTGCGAGGGCAGGTAGCCCACTTGCGAAAAGCCGATATTGGGTTCCCGTATCCACCCCTTAACCGCGTGCGGTTCAACGGTCCAGGTCAACACCTTGCCGGTTTTTCCGGCCGGAAGTGCACTGCGAACCACAAACCAGCCATTCTGGGCCAGCAGGCGGCCATCAAAGAGCATAAGGTCGGCATCCGGCGAGGTGATTTTTACCAGGCGGGCGGGGTCATCCGGGGCGAGGAGCAAGGTGCGGCCGGTTTCCAGCGGAAGCGGATCTATGTATTTGCCGGTCCCTCGGTCGTCGGCCGTCTTATACCCCTTGTATTGCTTGGGCTTCTCACTGTTAGGCCGGGTCGTGGTATTGCCCACCACGTAGCGCGGAAACCGGTTGTAGCGACCATCCACCACGTACGCCTTTTGCCAATACTGCGAGGGCAGGAACTCGAGGTTAAATCCGGCGCTTCCCTCGAGGGCCTTGGGAACCGGTTTGTCCAGGTAAACGGCTATTTCAATTCCCTGGCCCTTAGCCGTAACCACCACGCGCGACTCGAAATCGTACTCTTCGTAGCGGAGTGTAGCCTCAATGGTTTTCGCGGCCCGGTTCACCTTGCGGTTCGAGATGCTGGGAACCAGATCCCACTGCTCCGGCGTGTTGGAAAGTCGCACCGCCCCCCCTTGCGCAGTTCTGACGCCGTGATGAATCAGTTCTATTCCGGCGTTCTTCTCGTCGTTGAACCCCCCGGTAAACAGGTTGTTGTACACCAGCACATTAACGCCTTGCGTCTCGAAATACTCCAGATTGTTCAGTTTTAACTCCTGGCTCCAAGCCGGATGGAATACCAGCAGGAGCAGTACGGCAACCGATAAAAGTCTTCGTTTTTTCATCTTACTTGGAAAATGGTGGTGTAAAGCGCGGTGATTGCCTTTCCTCGCGCTGCCTCAGTGGCGGCTTGGCAAACGCGCGAGATGACATTGGAAAGTTGCCTGAGTGAACCTGTGCCTTTTCTTGGTACCAGCCCCACCCGCAGCTAAAGTACTGGTACTTCTGCGCTGTTGCGGCAGCAGGCGTTCCGGTGGTGCCCCCAAACGGCCCCTAGCCGGTGATAAATACCGGGCTTGGCGAGTGAATAGCCCCGGAAAACACCGAGAAACGGAAACGAAAATGGTTTCGCTAAGGGGCGGGGGCAGAACCCGTCGCCGGCTTGGGCAGCCAACGCTAGCGTGGAGCAGGCAAGGCCAGCAGCACTTCCCGGATAAAGAAGTTGCTCGCTCTCGGCTCCCGAACGCGTGCCCCACGTGATTTCTATCACCGGCTAGCGGTGCTTATCGCCTGGAACTTACTCTACCAGCAGACGCGAGCGGTGGAGGTACCTGGCTGCCTATTTAAGGAATAAGTGCTTTTATCTCGCGCTCTGCCCCTTGAGAGTTGGATAGCCGGTCTCTGGCGGACCGTACTGAGTAAGCAACGGCGGATTGGAAGGCTTTGCGGCTACGTTACAGGTGACATACCTTGTCTACCTTCCGGTGGCTTTCTTCCATGGGAAATACCAGAAACGGCTTTCTGCTGCTTATCACCTGTCTCTACCCATCTGTCTCCAAGCATCCAACTCAACCGACCTGCCTCAGGGGTGGTCGCGGGACCAATCCTGCTCACCCCAGTGCTGCAGGGCATCGATAATGGTCAACAGGGCCCGGCCCTTGGGGGTGGGCGCGTAGTGAATTTGCGTCGGGACGGTAGCTGCCACCACCGTCTTCTCGACTAACCCTTCCGCCACTAACTCGGCCAGACGCTGGCCGAGCACCTGATCCGACAAAGTGGGGAAGGCCTGCTTGAGCCGGCTGAACTGGGCCACTCCGTGCGTAATGCCATGCAAGAGCACCATCTTCCAGCGGGGGCTGATGTCGCGCAGGACGTCATTGACGGAGCACCACGCCGACAACAGCTGCCGGTTCTGCGCGTTGCTGGTGCCTTCTTTCAAGTTACTGGCCATCGGCTGAGAAGAAGAAGAGGCTCACTTTCGGGTGAGTTATTGTACCGGGAGGGAACAGTGAAGTTTTTTGCGGCATGAAACAAGCACTGTTTACCAAGGAAGACAAATATACGATGGTCGACCACCAGGGTACCCCGGTTCATAGTGACCGCGCTTCGGTCAATGGCACCAGTCTGCACTATCGCTTTGCCGGCACGGGCGCCCCCGTGGTGTTGCTGCACGGCATCCCCAAAACGGGGTATCACTGGCGCCACCTGCTGCCTTTGCTCAGCGACCAGTACACCGTTATCGTGCCGGACCTGCGCGGGCTCGGCGACTCCGACCACCCCGCGACCGGGTATGACTCGGCCACCATGAGCGACGACATTGCCGCGCTCATGGCCCAGCTCGGTCACGATACCTATCACGTGGTGGGTGAAGATTGGGGCGCGGTGATCGGCTATCAGCTGGCGGTGCGCCACCCGCAGCAAGTCAAGGCCCTGGTCTTTGCCGAAGCGTTGCTACCCGGCTTCAACTTCGAGCAGCATACGGCTTTGACGCCCGAAAATGCGGCCGGCCTGTTCCTCTGGCACGTGGGCTTTTATTTCAAGGCGGATGTGCCCGAGATGTTGATTGCCGGCCATGAACGCGAGCTGATTACCTACCTGATCAAGTCCGAGCGACGCTTTCCCGACACGGCCACCGCGGACGCCCTCGACGAATACGTGCGCTGCTACAGCCTGCCCGGCGGCATCCGCTCGATGCTGGCCGTGTACCGCGCCATGCTCGTGGACGGCCAGCAGAATCGCCAGGCCGCGCAAACCAAGCTGACGCTCCCGGTCCTGGCGCTGGGCGGCGACGCGTTTATCGGCGAGAACAACGAAGGCATCATGCGGCAAGTGGCCCACAACGTCACCGGACACGTCTTTCACGCCGGCCATGACCTAGCGGAGGAAGTGCCAAAGGAAATGGCCGCCGTCCTGCTGCCCTTTTTGGCCGCCCACTCGTAAGCCGGCGTTCTTGTTCAACGACCGGCGCCGGGTCCGCAAAACTGCGCAACGCCGGCGGCTGGCTAAGCGAGAGCGGCTACGTTGTGGCGTACGAAGAACCGGTGTTTCTCGTACTTCCCGCAACCCCCGCATCTACTAAACAAAGCTTGGAGCTGTCCAGAAGAATGAGGCCTTAGCGCCTTAAGGTGAGGCACAGCAGCTTCCACATAAGGAAACGAGAGCGTGTCTCTGACCAAGTGATAGAAAAGGCTTTGATGAGCACGGTTTTCGGAGCCTTTGGCGTGGGTGATGAATCCGTCCCAAAACCAACTGTTTTTCGAACGTGCCAACTGGGGCAGAACGCACCCCACTTCTGAAAGGAGCCGGAACCTATTGTCTGAGTTGGCTACGAGCCGCTTCTCGCACTAATCGGCCTCTATGAAGCGCTGTGTCAGAAAGGTGCCCCTTCTTGAGGTTAGCGCGTTGTGCTTACAAGCGGTGATGACCGGACTGGTATGCCAGCTTCAACATCTCTGAAGATGAAATTTGGCCTGCGTTTGGTTACTTCCTCAGCCGGTAATCGTTCGGCGTAGTGCCAGTTCTTTGCTTGAACAAACGGGTGAAGTGCTGCGGGTACCGAAACCCCAACTCATAGGCAATTTCACTTGCCGATTTATGCCGGTCAAACAGCCTTTCCTTCGCCACTTCTATCACTTTCGCTTGAATGTACTCCTGCGCGGAGCGGCCGGTCTCTTTCTTCACCAGGTCCCCGAAATAGTTAGGGGATAAGTGCAGGGCTTCGGCGCAATAAGCGACCGAAGGCAACCCTTCGTGCTGGGGTTTATCGGCTGAAAAATAGTCTCTGAGCAAGGATTCAAACCGTTCCAGGATGCCTCGGTTGGCCGTGTCGCGGGTGATGAACTGGCGGTCGTAAAAGCGCAGGCAGTACTGAAGCAGCAACTCGATGTTGGCAGCAATCAGGCCTTTGCTGTGCTTGTCGATCGATTGTTCGAGTTCGTACTCGATTTTGGTGAAGCAGTCCGTCACGATAGCTTTCTCTTTCTCCGCGAGGTGCAGCGCTTCATTCACTTCGTACGAGAAGAACGAATAGACCGGCAGGCGTTTGCCTAGCGGCGTGCCGAGTAGCAGGTCGGGATGAAAAAGTAAGACCCAGCCTTTGGGGGCAAACAGTTCCACGCCCGGCTGCACCTCTACCACCTGGCCGGGCGCTATAAATATCAGACTTCCCTCCTGATAGTCATAGTAACTTCTGCCATAGCGTAGCTGGCCATGGTTCAGTTCTTTCAGCCCCACCGCATACAAGCCGAATTGGAAGGACTGGGCGGGCATCGGGTGCGCTTGCGAGAGGTCAATCACCGCCACCAGCGGATGCTTGGTCGGTACGCCCCGCATAGCGGTATAGTGCGCGATGCTGTCAATTCTTATAATCTCTTCCATGCCTTCTTAGTTGAACGCTACAAACTTACCGGTTCCGCTAAGCTCGTTCGGGGCCGGCCTCCGCAATCCGTAATAGTGGTAAGAAAACCCGTAATCTGTCTACAAAGCCACTTGTTCATCTGCCCCAATTTTGCCGCAGCAAACTTCCACACAATAGCTGTTTGCGGCTGCAACATGAAAACACGACAATTAGGAACCTCCGGCTTAGAAGTATCGGAACTGGGATTCGGCTGCATGGGCTTAAGCCATGGCTACGGTCCGGCAACCAACGAAAACGAGGCCATTGCCCTGCTGCGCAAAGCGTACGATCTGGGGGTGACGTTTTTTGATACCGCCGAAGTGTACGGCCAGGGCGCCAACGAACAGCTGGTCGGCAAAGCCTTCCACGGGGTACGTGCGAACGTCATCCTGGCCACCAAATTTGGCTTTCAAAACGGCCGCAATACCGATGGCTTGAACAGTCGCCCGGAGCGCATCCGGCAGGTGGCCGAGAACTCGCTCCGGTATCTGCAAACCGACTATATCGACTTGTTCTACCAGCACCGGGTGGACCCGCAGGTGCCGGTGGAAGACGTGGCCGGTACCGTCCAAGAGCTGATTGCCGAAGGGAAGGTTAGACACTTCGGGATGAGCGAGGCGGGCGGACACAGTATTCGCCGCGCCCATGCCGTCCAACCCGTGGCCGCCCTGCAAAGCGAGTATTCCATGTTCTGGCGCGAACCGGAACGGGAAATCTTGCCCTTGCTGGAAGAATTGGGCATTGGCTTCGTGCCGTTTAGCCCGCTGGGCAAAGGCTTTCTAACGGGCAAGATGCAGGCGGACACGGAATTCGACAAGGGCGATTGGCGCAATGTCCTGCCTCGTTTCAGCAAAGAAAACCGCGCAGCCAACCAAGCCCTGGTGGATCTGGTAACCAGGATTGCGGCATCACGGAACGCCACGCCGGCGCAGGTTGCCTTGGCCTGGCTGCTGGCGCAAAAGCCCTGGATTGTCCCGATTCCGGGAACCACCAACACAACCCGCCTGGAAGAAAATATCGGCGGGGTGGACCTTACCTTACGCGAGGAGGAGTTAGCTACTATCAAGCAGGCGTTGGAGAGCATTAACCTGCAGGGAGAACGGTATCCCGCCAGCCTGGCAGACCTGCAAGGCAAGTAACCTACTAGGTAGGGGTGCGCGGCAGTTAACGTGCGCTCCTACCTATAAACGGGTGGAAAGCAACGCGTACCAGGCGGCGGTGCTGCTGGCAATCGTTAGTTCTTGCACCTGAGGCGGCCTTTCGCTTGTGCGTTGCGCAGCAAACGCTCTTTGGTTTCTTCCCAGCTGGCAGCGGCCGGATCAAGCGCCGTGCGTAGGTAAGCCAGCATCCGGCCGCGCATGTCGCGGCCCGGAAACAGGGCCTGATAGGCGGGGTTGTAGTAGGCCAAGGCATGTTGTGGGCCGCGCAGCAAGCACATGGCGGCCGGGCTCTGCTCGAACACCTGATACAAAGCGGGCTCGGGGACAGCCGGGGGCAGGGGCGGATGGGAAGCGAGGGGAGCAGGCACAGCAGAGCGGGGGGCAGGTACGGGCCCAAGGTACGCACGAACGCCCCGCCAGCGAAATGGCAATAGGCGCGTTATACGGGCGCACAGTGCGGACAATCGCTTCGCGTTGTTTCTGCTTATAGGTCGCTGCCACTGCTGCCGAAAGCGGCTGCTCGCGGTACTACACCGGCGGCCGGCCAACTAGTACCGCCTGAACAAGATCAAGCCAGCCTCGCTCCCCAAATCCGGTGAGCAGGTACGCCGCCACTCCGACATTTCCACATAAGGTACCGTCCCTTGTAGCTGCCTCACTGACCAATCAGTAAGGCAGCTACAAGCATAAATATTTGTTTAGCTGACTGCTTATTTATCAAACTATCAGACTAACTATTTATCAAACTATCAGAACAACTATTTAACAAACTATCAGACTAACATGAAGGGCAGCGGGCAGCAGGAATCCGGTTTGGTAGCGAGTAGAAGGTACTGGCCAAGCTTGATTCAGGTAAGCTGAGAAATAGTTTTTTTCCAAGGCAGGTGCAACTCATAAAATTAGTTTATCTCTATGTTCCGTGTTGGTCAGCAAGCCATGACTTTGTGCGCACAAACTGTTACTTAACCCGCCCAAAGACAAGCGGGAAATTGACATAAGCCCTAGCCCTAGCTTGCCCGGTCAGGAAGAGCGGTAACGGGCAAGATTCAAACTTAGCTACAACCAGGTTGCAAGGGTGCCAAGCAAGCCTGCCGGCGGCACACCCTGGCCAGGTCGTTGAAGAAGGAGCGAACCGGCCGTGGCAGAAAGAAATCCGCACCCGAGCAAGCAGGAAGGAGCCGAGTCCGATAACAGACCGAACAACTTGGAGGAAGGTTCCAGGTCAGACCAAGCCATCGGATTCGCCCCAACCTTAAAAAAGCGGCGGGCAGTGGGCGCAGTCCGCTTGTTCTGTGTATCTTGTGTTAACGCAATAGGGAGCAAGATAGGTTTGGCACTTGCCAAACGTCTTGCTTTTTGCTTCCTTTCGTCGCAAAAAGGCCCGTTAACCACCGCGCTTATGACAACGCCGACTTCTGATTCCGCTGAGCAAGTGAAGTTGAAACGCACCGGCAAAGCCGCAGGGGGACGCCCGAGTAAGAGGCCTGAAGAGAAGCTGAAGAGCGTAACCACGCACGTGTCGGCAACGCGGTACGAGGCACTCAAGCAGGGAGCGGCCGAGGTGCGGCAGCCGCTGTCGCAGTACCTACGGCCCCTGGTGGAAGCGGGAGTGGGGCGGCGCAAGCGGCCGGTGCTGCAGCTCTCAGTGGAGCAGGACGGGTACCTGCGGCAGCTGGCGGGGCTGGCTAATGATATGCACTCTCTGGCGCTTAAAGCGCAGTTGGGAGGGTTCAGCGCGGTAGGGGAGGAGGTAGGCCGGCAAGCCAAGGCGGTGAGTAAGCTGTTGGACTATTTTGGGGAGCGGGTATGATCAGCCGGACCACGATCGGGAGCAGCTTCGCGGGCTTGGTGCGCTACCAGTTCGCGGGGCGCCGGGACCTGCCGAGCGACAAGCAGGCCGAGGTGCTGGCCGCGGTGGGCGTGCGCGCGGACAGCGCAACGCACATGCAGCGGGACTTCAACCGGGGGCGGCAGCTGAACCCCAACCTCAAGTTGGCGGTGTGGCACACGAGCTTGAGCTTTAACCCGGACGACGCGCCGAGGCTGGACAGCGCGAAGATGCGGGCGGTGGCCGAAGACTACGTGCGGAAGATGGGCCTGGATCAGACGCAGTACGTGATTGTCCGTCACCACGACCAGCCCGACAACCAGCACCTGCACATTATTGCCAACCGGGTAGGCAACGACGGCAAGACCATCGCCGACGGGCAGAACTTCTTTCGCTCGAAGAAGGTGCTGATCGAGTTGACTCGCGAACACGGGCTGACGCCGCCGAAAGGACTACGACCCGACAAGCAGCACCCCACCCAGCTGCGCGGGGTGGACAAGACCCGGCACGAGATCCGGGAAGCGCTGCGTACGGTGCTGGCTTCGGCGACGGACAGCAAGGGGTTTTATGAGGGGCTCCGGGGTCACGGAGTGGACTTCCAAATCTACACAACCAAGGATAAGCGGCCGGCCGGGATCAGCTTCGCCAAAGACGGACAGACGTTCAAGGGATCCGCAGTTCACCGCTCCTTCAGCCTCACGGGCATTACCAGCCAAGTGCTGGCCAATCAAGCCGCGCAGCAGGCAACGCAAGCGCTAGCCGCCCGGCAAGTTGAAAAAGCGAAAGTGGGCGTGGGGAGCCACCCAGCGGCCAGGCAGCCGACGGCCGCGCCAAAGCAGGTACCGAAAGGGCCGGAGCTGTCGGCGGCAGAGCGTAAGTGGCAAGCATCCTACCAGGCTTCCACGGCGAAACTCGCCCAGGTGAACGCGACGATCCAAGCCTACAACCAGCTGGTGGATTCCTACAGCCAGCACCTGAAAGCGCAGCCAGCCGAAGAGGGAGTGGAGCGGGTGCTGAAGGCGATCAACAACGATCCACCGCTGGCAGCGCTGCGGGCCGAGTTAGAGCGGCAGCTGGCGGCACGGGCTTACCACGCCGCGCAGTGGGCGCTTAGCTACGGCCGGCAAGCAGAACTGGAGAAGCGGGCGAAGGGCAACTTCCTCGGCTACAAGAACGCGCAGGCCAAGGAAGCGGCGCAGATGCTGGAATACTTACACGACCCGAACAAGGCCTTGCCGGAGCTGCTGCAGCCCCGGCTGCTGGAATTCGCCCGCGCCGCGAAAGTGGCCGCTCAATCCCTCTTAGCTATCGGCTTCGAAGCAAAAGAATTCTATCAGCCTGAAAAGGTGGCGATGAGCTTAACGGAGTACGCTGCCAAGCGGGAGGCGGAACGAAAGCTAGTGGTGCGGGTGAGGGAACTAGATAAGGCGATGCCGGCCGCCGAACGCGCTGAGATCCTGCAACGGGCGCTCAACCGTCATGGAGCCGCTACTGCGGTGCGCCACTCGGTTGATGCCGAGGGTAGGCAGGTAAGCGAAGTAGCGATCGGCTACAGTTGGCAGCTGGCCCGCGGGGCGGTGAAAGAGATCAGCTTGCTGCTGGATTGGGTGGCCAAACAGCCAGGACACGAGCTGCAAGAGAGCGAGTTGCACCGGACTCAGCGCCAAGCCCCCGGCCTACAAGACGCTCAGCGGGAGCAGACCCCGGCGCGCACGCAGCGTAGACACCGGGGGCACAGGCTTTAACGGAGAATAAGCAAACTCGCTGATCACTTCCAGCAGCGAGTCGGGTAAACAGCATGCTACTTGAGGTGGTCTAGCTAAGCCGAACACAATCGTGACGTGGTTTGGAGTTGAGATTCGAAATGGTTGGGGGCTAGATAGCCGAGGGCAGAATGGCGACGTTTGGCATTGTAATAGGCGATATAGTGGCTGATTTCGAGTTTGGCTTCGGCCAAACTTGGAAGGCTTCCGCCATCGAGCAGCTCGGTTTTCAGCGGGCTCCAACAGGATTCCGCGTGGGCGTTGTCATAGCAATTGCCCCGTCGGCTCATGCTTGGTAAGGCGCCGTGGCGGGCTAGTAAGTTCTGAAAGCGGGTAGCGGCATACTGGCTGCTCACGCTGACGCCCCGGCGTCACTTAGGTCGGAATGCACAACAAGTCCAGCCGCCGGCTGACGCACGGCCAGTGCTCGGCGCAGCGCCTCGCTCACGAGGGCTTCGGGCATGGTCTCGCGCAGTTCCCGGCCCACCACTTTAAGCGAATAGTGTTCCAGCCACGTAGCTAGATATAGCCAGCCACCGCCCTGCTTTGGCAAACAGGTGATGTCGCCCACTCAAACTTGGGTAGGGGCGGTGGGAGCCATCGGGTGCCGTAGCGCCGGCCGTGGCGCTGAAAGACCGCTAGCACGGCCCCTTGCTAGGCAAGTCAGAGGGCAGGTACTTGGTGACGTTGCTGCCAAGCGTAGTATACACTCGGCACGACTTGCAGGACGCGGCAGAGCTGCCGTATGGAAGCCTGCTTCCGCCGCTGGGCAATGTAGTAGTACACGCTCATGGGGTTTTGCGGTGGAAGATGAACAAGGCGTTTTTTAACATGTCGAGCTACTGCGCCAACCGTTTATTGGCTGCGCGTAGGGCGCGCACCTCCGGGTCGCGAGCCACTTCCTTACTACCCACCTCGGCCACGATCTGGGCCTGCTGCCAGCGGTAGAGCAGCTTGGGGCGGATGCCCAGCTGCTGAGCCGCCGCTTGCGTGCTGCGGCTTTCGCTGACCAGACGCAGCGCCTCGGCCTTGAAGACCTTGTCCTTTTTACGCCGTTTGTCGGGCGACGCCCCACTGGATTTTGCTGCCATAACAGAAGAAAGATACGTCCTTCTTTTGTCCGTCATCCCTAGACCACCTCATAATGCTCGTTATGTGTAGCAATCAGTTTCCATGTAGGAAGTTGCATTGGCTATTTGGCTATGTGTCTTTTAGTAGCGTCTTACGAATCAATGACTCACGTAAGAGCTGCTCGGTGAGGTAAGAAGAACCTTACCGTAATTTTCGCCCGGTTGTAATGAGAACTTCATAAAGCATTACTCTATTTAAAACACCACCAAAACTCAGTGATAGCACTGATGAGAGTATACCTGCAGGCCGATAGATTTACACCATCTACTTTACGTTTGTCTACCTGTCTGAATGAAAAAACCCTTAGCCTTACCTCTCATATTTATTTGCACGGCTGCTTGGGGTCAAGATGTAAAGCAAGCCGAAAAAGAGAAAATTACCGAGGCGCCGTATTATCGCTACGGGATACTAGCAGTCATCAATAGGTCCGATATCGATCCGGCTCCCTTTTCCTATGTTGCCGATGATGCGGTGCAAAGTCAAATCTCATTCAAATACGATTCTCCTCACTTTGCGGCCCCAAAGAACCCTTATAAAGAGATAAAAAGCTATGGGTTTATCAAGTTAGACGCTGCTGCTACTAACGGAATTGCAACCGTTTTTAAGAAAACAAACGTGCCGTCCGAGATAGGGCTAACCCTGGGGTATACTCCTTCTTTCTGGTTTACTCCCTAGAAAAAAAAGAACTGGCGGTACATTGAGAATGAATCTGAACAAATCTCAAGCAGGCGGTCTCGTTGGCTAAGCTTGCGTGCGCGGGTACAAATCAACAGTTATAACATTTTTGATTCGGCTCAACCTCACCGGAACATCGTAACGAAGCAAGCCCCCGTATCGGGCGAGTTGATAAGGAGCTTGAACGGTTTCTATCATTTCGAATAGAACCTATTCAATAAATTCATCACGTCCATAGCTTCTGTCGGTGGGCGCCTGGCCCGAACTACAAATTACAGCTCCCTTAAAAAGCGCACGCTGGACTCCGGTAGTACCGTCTACAATGCGGACTCGATGGGCTACCAAAGCGTGGTGGAAGAAACGGCCGGGGCAATAGGCCCGCTGACCGTCTACCAGGGGCTAGCGTTGTATATCGAGTCCCTGTATCGAGAGACTTGGATAACCTTTACCAAACATCCAAAATTCCGCCCTTATCGGTTAGTACTTTAGTTAGTTTGTGTCTTAGATTAAGAAGGTAGTGAAGCGATAGAACTCTCAGTAAATAACTAGAGCTTTTCACAATATATGAACAAGTCGCGCGTACTCGTAATCATCCAATTCTTGCAGCTAATATTTGTTCTGAAGGGTCACTCACAAACGTGTAACCCTACTATCCCGGGGGCTGATTGGGACGCGCTAGTCGCATTTAAGCCGGCTAATAGCATAGCGACAAGTGCCGGATCGCGAGGGATGCCTGTGCTTTCGATCTATGATGCGACTTCTTTATTAAATGCAACTGGTGTTGTGCCTAGCCAAGTTAATCTCGATTATTGGGGAGTGACAATAAGCAAAATGCCGGAAGTAAATAGGAAGAAGCTTAAACCGGAGGAACTCCTTAGCCGTATTCGCTCTCGTTTCTCTACTTATTTTAAGTCTAATTTAGCTAAGTTCCAGCCTCTTGATCCCTCAGATGCTCCTGGGTGGACCAATGGGGTAGTAGGCACACTTCTCTTGTTTCGTATACAGTTCCAATTAGTTCCTGGACCAAAAGTGGAGCGATTAGCACCAGTCATGCTCGCTCATTCTAGGTCAACGGCATGGCGCTTCGTTACGGTCGGCAATCATCCGGTTAGTGGAACTCGAGAATTTGGCATTCGCCAACGGTCTGATGGGTTATGGGAAATTTACACGCGCGGCGCTGATCGGGTGACCTCATCAGCAGTAGACTGGCCAACAGCAAGTGGGATATTCGAAGGAGGAGATCAGGTTTGGGAAGCATTCCAAGATGCTGTTGCCGCCGATATACGTTCGCTGGGTGGCCAGGTAAGCGACGCCCCATCTGTTCACGCAAGGTATTGCTGGGCAAGTATGCTTGCTCGTGTGCCTAGACCCCGCTGAGAGGGTTTAAGTCTTATCATGACCAAGTATAAAATGGAGCGTAGATCCTTATACGTACCGAGCAAAGAGCATCAAGACTTATGTTTCGGCATAGGCCCTTCCATACCATGGCCCTGTTGCTTTATGATTGCTGATTCCTCCAAACGCGCACGGGCGCTAAAGCCTGTTGACTTACAGTTATCCACGAATCATGCCGCGATGAGAAAAGAGCTAGTGAAGGACCTCTCCAATCTCGATAACGTTGAGGGTCTAGCATGGGGACCTAAGCTCTCGAACAAGCATCGTTCGGTGTTGGTGGTGTCAGATAACAACTTCAAGGACAATCAAGTCACGCACCTCCTGACATTTGAAGTGCAGTGTATTTGGAACCCATGAGTTGAATGGTAAACCACATCCATATAATGCACAAAACCACAATTTCCAACAGCGACTGAAGCGCTCAACGCTGCCATTTAAACTGCGGACCCCATTCCATCACCTTGGTGCTGTCCTCTAATGATTTTGCCTACTGAATCAACAGGGACAACTAGATGCACTAATGCCGAAAATACCAGTGATTAATCATGCTAATTACCTCTAAATCAATAACTAAAAATAATTTTGTCTGATATATATATAATTATAATATGTAAATAGTCATAAAACATAGTAGCCCCTTACTTGTATGCAAATAGTAGGAAAGCTATTGGGCATTGTTAGCTTATTGATTGTGCTAGGGCAACAGCCAGTCCTAGCTCATATGAATACCCAGAGAGCAGCACGTACGCTAGCGCCTAGGAGGGATAGTAGCGAGCGCTTTGTAAGACATTTAATCACATCGTGGAAGCAAAGTAGATTAGAAATCAGATGGACTAGCATCCACCAAAAGAAGGACCATACCCTGCGCTTTGTCGCTAGGCCCCAAAAAGCCAAGGAATGGCGTATCTATAGTCTGAACAGTTTGACTGGACTGCCAAAGCCGGCGCTCGACAGCAGTTATACATTCAAGGATGTATATGATTTTCGCTTCTCTGAACAAGGTAATGAGGAGCTATTCAGTGTTTTAACCATCGCTGATGCCGAGCCAGCGAACAACACCTCCAATTTTGCGATCTGGAACGGACGGCTTAGCGGCGGCGCTTTGCAAGTCCAGACCTCCCGCGTTCACATCCTAGGTGGGTATGAGCAGCTGATGTGGGATGCCTACGGGTTATTCCCTTGCCAAAGTAAAGGGGTTGCTTACTACGCTAACCATGATCTTAGAATCCGCGGCGTTACTCCCAGTCTTCCCGAGGCGCCCGGCAAAAAGGTAGCCTTACACCTGGGGCCAGTAAATGAGGCGGGCATCTCGCTAGTTCGAGTGGGAAATGATTCTACCACCCAAGAGATCAATCAGGATGTATGGGTGTATAACTACAAAACCGAGTCAACTCTCGACTACTCACCCAATCAAGAGGCTGCTTTTCTTACGCCTACCTTGCTTAAGTTAAAACGCCGCGGTGAATCAACTTGGCGATTTTTTCGCACGGATACCATTCCTCAACCCCTACCAATTGCTTATAAAGAAATACTTCCCGCCAAAGTAACAGATGCGTCAGAGCCACCTTACTATGTCGCGATTGCTGAGGATGGATCGATTTACAAAGTAAATCCCAAGCTTGCCACCAAGCTACTTTACCCTGCAGCTGACCGCGGTCCCTTTGATATGATTCGCTGGTTGCCAGGAACCAGCTCCTTTTTAGTCCATTCGCCCCGGGGGTGGTCGCAAGCCGACGGCGAAAACCTGGTTGGTGAGGACCCTGCACTAGATATTAAACCGTTGAATGAGACGTGGATGTTATGTCGGGGAGATAGCTCCAATTCTGCGGTGGTAAGGCAATTCAATAAACCAAACCACCTGATAGCCCGCTTGCCAGTTGCTGCATTTGACCGCGTCAGAATATCAAGGTCAACCAATCAAAAAAAAGTACTAATAGCCTGGAATATGGGCTCGAACGTGTCCATGAAGGCCTTCGCTTATATCCGGACCGAAGCCCGTTCCGAAGCATTAAGAACCTGGGAATTTCAGGAAGTTCATAGCGCGGAAAGACCTTATATGGCCCTTTTTAAAGGACTGTTAGTCTTTCGCGATTCAAATGGTATTTGGAAGGTACAGGTAGGTTATATACCCCAACCTGGCACTATGCAACAGTCAGGTCGATACAAATGGATGAGCTCACAGCCTTTTCAGTTACCTGGTTTACCCAAGAGCTACTTTTTCGAGGGTTATGGAAACACAAAAGATGTTACTCCTGCACAACACCTGATTGAATACAATGAATCCACAGGCGCTATTACGATTACTGATTACCCCCGCTAAGTATGGAACGTTCGACCAGTAAAATTGGCCGCCGTGATTTTTTAAAACAGCTGTCGCTAACCTCAATTGCCTTCCTGCCGGCGGTCCAGACGCTGGGGGAGTTGGTTGATGGGGATAGTACTCCGCTGCAACCGGGAGAAACCGGGGAGTTTTTTATTGATGCGGCATACCGACTCATGCATTACCGCAACATGCTGGAGTTGGAATTCTATTTCCTCAACGTAGAGCGGGACGAGGTAGCTGGCCTGTTGTTGCCGTTTAAGGGCAAGAATGCCCATTACCGGGCTTACATGGTTATTCGTCTTCCCCAGCAACACGTGGCCGAAGAGTATGCTGATGCCATCGAGCTACAGGGAAAATGCGATATGCTCGACCAGCTAAAGCAAAGTCGCATTGCCGGGTACAGCTACTTATGCTTTGCAATTGACTTCACGTCCCTTCCTGGGCGGGCGTTGCCCATAAAGGCCAGTGATTTTATGGCTTGGAATGCCAAGCACTTTTCGCTGATTTCCAAGCCTGACAATAACATTCGACCTTTTGTTTACGATTTAGACCCGGCCCAGGACATCCCTGAGAATGGTAGCGAAGATTACATCGCCCCCGATATTTACCCGCTGAGTTACAGCGGGAAAAAGTACCACCGGAAACATTACCCGAATCAGAGAAACTACCCGGAAGGGCTACGTAGCAACCGGCGTTCTGAAACCATTGAGGTACGGGATCAAGCCCCCTTTACGGCGTTAGAGATCCCCTACCGCCTTATTCTAAGCCCCCGACTACCTTCGTGGGAATACGATTACAGTTGGATTTTTACTTCTTGCGTTGGACATCTAACCTCGCCCGCCGAGGATCCCAATACCGGATTAGAAGCCCAATCCGAGGGGGTAGAATTGTGGATGGCAACGTTAACGCTTACAAAAAAGAAAGGGGCCGAACGAAACGCCGCCAACAAAAAAAAGTCTCCCTCTCGGGATAAATCAATCGACTCGGTGGGGGAGGCGCCTCAGGGAACGTACGAGATGGTGAATCAGGCTGAGAATCATCTTCAGTTGATGATTTTAGGGCCGTCTGGCGCGGAACAGTTTAGGACTGGCCAAGTAGAGGCCGATCCTACTGCCCCGGCTAAAATCCGTCCCAAGCTACTTCCTACGGAAAAAGATCGGTTGGACTTGGTACGCCTATCCAGCCTCTACAATCTGCCCGCCACTGCGCCATCGCTGACGTTTACTCCCATGGGAGTATGTACGCAGATTGCCTTCCGCAATAAATACTTCGAAAAAAACGGCATTTCGCTGTACCAATGGAAACAAGCGATTTCGTTTGGCCGCGATCAAGAGGTGGAAGTCTCCAATGTGGTGGTGGATGCCACATTTGGCTTAAAAATGCTGCATGTGCGCACCACCCGGCGTGAAACAACCCGAGGCCATGCTCCGCTGATTTACCGCGAATTTCTGCTACCGTTGGAGCCGGAAAAGGATTTTGCTTCTTATGCCAAGCACGATGCGAGTGAGTATTCCACGCTCAATTTTAAGTACGCCACGCCGTTTCAACACGTGCGGTTTGCCGACTTGAATGCGCGCCAAATTCTGCCCGTTCAAAAACTACTTGGTGACCTGTGCGTGCGCATTCAAGCCACGGAACAAAACAAAATTCCAACTAAGGCAGACCTAAAGAATGTCCTCGACCACCACGTGCTGGTTCAGGCGGAGGTTGATGACAAAATTCTCAAGCAGAGTAGCCTAAACCCGGAGTGTCCCGAACCGCCCACATCCGATCTGCCACCGGCTGTAGCTTTTTGGGCCGTCACACCCGACAAACGGCTGTTAGAATGGCCCATGGAGTTCACCGACTGGTCGGGACGGAAAAAAACGTTAAAACGCAAATTATACCTGTTACGCAGCGATTTAAACCTGGAAGTAACCACAGAAAAAGCCCCGGTTTATCCGTACTCCCTGGCTGCAGGCCCCATTGATACCGAAGCTTTGGTCAGGGAATTAGCCGATAAAAGGGGCTTTGATCTCACGATTAATAAACTGAAAGATACGATCGCGGCTAAAGCGGGACCGGCCGCTGGTGATACTTGGACGGCCATCCGCCTAAAAGCGGAAGAATTTAGCCTGCAAACTGTAGATGCAGCCCGCGTAAGTTTGCAAAGGCAGCTAAATCGCTTGGAGGAGCAGTTGGTCGCCATAAGCACTGCGGGTCAGCGCGATGTGGAAGACCTGGTAATGGAGGAATGGAACCTGTTTAAGCGGCGGGTACTGACGCCCGCTGCTACGCTAGAAGGCGAACTGCAACTAGTACTTGCGCAAGCGAAGCGACTAGGAACTTTAGCTCAGGTAATCCAGCACGACCTGGAAAGGGATATCGTAAAACTCCAACAAGACATCGAGCGCAGAACCGATCCCAAGTTAATCATCCGGGATACTAAAGTGGTTTTGAAAAGGCGCATTGATGCATTATTAGCGCTCAAGGGAGTTGACGCGATACTTACTAACGTCATAGATTTCAAGGAAGAACTCATCCGTCGGCGCGATGCAATACAGCAACAGGGCGAGACACTCATTGGCTTCGCCTACGAAAAAGCGAATCTGATCAAGCGTTTGCCTAAAGTCATCGGCGAACAAGTAAAGCGGGACTTAAACCTGGAGCTGGATAACGTAAACGCCTACCAGCATTATATCCAAGAGGTAGAAGGAGACTTGCGTTCACGAATCCCCGCGGTCAAGGCCGAAATCTGCTACGCTGTTCACCAAGCCGAAGACGAGCTGGAAACGCTTAAGCGGGCATTGGATGCCAAATTTGGCAGCCGGGCCAGCCAGGCTTGGCAACAAGCGTTTGAAGAGTTCAGCCGTGATTTCGCCCACGCGGCTACGGGTCATATCGCGACAATGCGCACTGATTTTCTCGTGTTTCGCAGCAACCTGCTGTTTGCCGAGAAAACAATTGGCGAGGTGCAGTACAAGGTGTTTGATTTCTTCAACTCCTACCCCTGTTTTCCTCAACTGCATACGGCCCAAGTCTACGCCGAGGCGGTCAATGATTTAGCCCGCCGCGAGATTCCCCTTAAGATTAAATACGCCGCCGATTACGTTGCTAACCAGGTTGATAACGTTAGCCTGGAGGTAAAAAACAACGCTGCGCGGGTATTTGCCGAAGTACACGGCGAGGCCCAAGAGTTTCTGAAGGGAGCCATGCGCGAAGCCGGGAAGGATCTCGGCGGACTCGTAAACCCCGAATTGGCTGCGCAGTACCTAACGCTGCTAAAAGACGGCAGTGCTAAGGCTAAAGAAACGCTGGAGGATTTGCGGGCGACGGGTGATGAATTGGCCGCGGAGCTTCAGGTCGCCCGGGGGCAGATACTAGCAACGGCCAACAAGGACCTTAATAAGCTTCTTCAAGAGCAGTACGCCAAGTCAGGTATGGCGCAACACCTGCGTGAATTTGACCGAATGCGTAATGGGATGCTCACCCTGGCCGAGCAAGCGAAACGGGAGCTCAAAGCGGCCGAGCAAGATGTTAAAGTGCAAGCCGCGGCCTTTTTTCAGGGCTTGGAAGCAAAGATTCTGGGCAGCATTCGTTTACGGGATCTGCTGGGCCCAAACTTCAACTTACCCAAGCTAACCCGTCTTCCAGATAAAGTAACGTATGAATTCCTCACGCAGGATTTTAAACCCCTAGACGTAAAGGTTTTTCGATTTATCCCGAAGCCGACGACCAGTTTGTCGGCCTACTTAGCTATAACTACCAAATCCCCGCAGGATCTTCAAAGCAACACGCGGCTGTCGAATTTTACCCTCGGCATATTTGGGGACCGGTTGCTGGTAGAGTTTCAGTACATTGAACTCAAATCCACCCGCAAGGGTAAAAACCAAACCAACGTAGCCTTAGGCAAGATTGGGTTTGGCAAAGAGCTAGAGTTTCTGGCTACCCTCGCCCAAGGGTTCAAGCTGCCGGGCACCGGGCTTAAAATTGAACCCTCGCTGAGCGACATAAGCATCACGTATGCGCTGCCCATCCCCGGGATGAGCGGCGGGGCGTTTACCTTCGACAACTTAAAATTTAACATCGGCGTCTCAATTCCCATTCCTACCGGGCTGGAGACCACCAATCAACCCCTGGGAATAAAGCTAGGGATCAATAGCGCCACCGATCCATTCGCAATCGGCGTGCTGATTTTCGGGGGGATGGGGCATTTCAACATCGAAACAACCCCACGCTATATCCGGCGAATCGATGCCGGACTCAGTTTTGGGGGATTGTTTCGGATCAACCTCGGAATTGCGGTCGGTCAAGCCTACCTGCAGGCAGGCATTCGCTACCAGTACCAGCGTCTCGAGACTGGGGAAGCCAACATGGAGCTGCACGCGATTATCACGTGCGGAGCAAACGTTACGGTCTTCGGCTTTATTGACGTATCGGTCGTGTTTGTCATGGCCCTTAAGTACCGCAAGGATAGCGGGGGTAGTGCGCTCTACGGCGTAGCTTCCGTATCGTATTCGGTGCGCATTGGGTTTTTTCGGAAATCCTTTACCCTTACTTTTTCCAAGCGCATTGCGGGTGCGGACGCCCCAGCTCGCCCGATGACCGCCCCGGCTCGGACTGCCCCGCGTGTTGCTAGGCAGGAGGCATTACGGGGAATGGATGCCCCCCAGACTCCCGTTTATACTCTTCCGCCGGCGGAGCGCAGACGCTTGGAAAAATTGGAGAGTCAACGGGAGCAAGCCGCTAAAAGTATAGAGGAGCAACAAGCGCAACTCGATCGGATTGAGCGAGAACTTTACCAAGTCCGGGAATCCGGCGCTACTTCCAACAGTGAGCGCGAGCGCGGCGATGCCCGAACAAGGCAACAGGATGCCTTGGATGATCGGGCGGCAGCCGCGGCCAACATGCAAGGCTTGTACGACGCTTACTGCTTTGAACCCATTTATTGCTAACGCCAATCGTTACCCCCGATGAGCAAGAATACCCGCATCTTGGCGACGGTACTGCCGCGCACTAACCCCAACCCCGACCAAAAAGGCACCCTTCATGTATCGCTTTCCCTCAGCCCGCAGCTATTCATGCGGGGTCACAGCATTAAGCTAGGCAGGGATTACTACGAGGTGCACCACTGGCCCCAGTACGCGGCCTTGTTTGAGCAGTCGCAACGGTTTAGGCTAATAGCTTTCAATTCCGACTGGACGCTGGTAGAAGGCAATTTTTACGTGGAAGGGGAGTGCACCAATCCGCTTGCCGACCAACTACGAGCTTTACAGCTGTGGCAGCAAATGTTGCCCACTAATTCGCCCGTGAGTCACTGGCAAGAAAGCGCTTTGCCCTATGAACTAGCGGAGGTTTTCACCCGCGATAAAGTGCGCCGGCGCGTAGATCAAGCCCTTAGTGACAGCTTAAACAAATACACCGAACAAGCGGGATTTGAAACGGGCAGCGGGCGTCGCCAAGTAAGGTTTCGCGACCTAATACGTTCTTTGCAAGGGCTCAGTCTTGAGGAGCTATTGGCGCATCCGGCCGTCAAATTGCACCATCGCTATTTAGGCCCCCTGTACCAAGAACTGCAAAAAATTGCCAGCGATTACCGTCAGGAGTTGGATAGTTTGCTGCTGCGCTTAGACCTAACGGAAGTCTACGAACGAAACGTTAGCGAAACCAGCGAATTCCACAAACGCTTCTCGGCTTATGCGCAATACCCTGAACTGCTCCGTCAAACGGGATGGCTATGGGATTATTCCATTAAAACAGGCCAGAGTTGTGGGCCTAACGGCGAACCTTTACTTCAAGTAATTGAGCAGTGGAAAGACAAATTTGTATTTATTACCCTGGATCAAACCCGGTTTGAGCTGAGTGATGCGGTTAATCCTGGTGAAAAAGATTACGGTATTTTCGCTAATTCCACGGTAAGTAATCCGCAGGGTGAATTTTACAGCTATCTAGACTTGCTGATTCAGCAAGCATCCACTGGGCCAGCTACCGGAAAGGGATTTTGGCTGGGCTTATTAAACGAATTGGATTTTCTATGCCCGTTAACGGCGGTAGAGTGGAGTGAGCAGGGCGAGGATTGCAACGCTCCGCAGCAATCGAGGACTCAATGGCGGGTAGGCCGTAAGACCAAGCGGCTTTCCTCTTCCTTGGCATCGGCTTTAACAATAAATGCCGATAGCGACACCAGCCTTAATGAAAAGCTCTTTGAACAATTTCGCGAGTACGTCAGGGTGAATAATGCAGACGTTGGTTTTCGAGTGCACAGTCGGCTAGTGGATCGAAAGCAACTGTTTCAGCGCATCGAGGACATCGTATTACAAGTCAATACCTCCACTGGACCCGATGGGCGAGCCGTTGGCTTACCACTCCAACGCGATGCTACGCAGCGCTGGTCGGGCCCGTTTTCGCAGTCCGACGGCTACACGGCCAATGGAATCACCTTGGTGATATCTAATCTGTCGGGCATTCTGCAAGCTGCCATTCAAAGTAACCCCGCGCAGCAAAGCGAGCAACTGAAGAGCGGGGTGGAGAAGCAACCAGCCGACGTACGTAAAAGAATCGCGGACACCCTTCAGAATTCCGCGCTCATCTACCAGCACAATGTACACAACGGGTACCGCGTAGACGTGATTGCGTGCAATCCCGAGCACGGGGAAGAACACTTTTTCGCGGGCTCGTTGTGCACCAAACGTGAACATTACCTAACGGCCAAAAAGCCGGCCACCCAGGTGCTAGGTTATAAGGACGTCGAAGGATGGCTATCGGAACCGGCCCAAATGCGCAACGACGGCAAGCTCGCCGTTGATGAAGAGTTGTTTCATTGGAACGATTGGAATTTAGTAACGCCAATGCCCGGTGCGAAAAACCCCACCGAGGATGAGTTGGCGGATGCCGAGCTGCAGGTAGAAGCTTCCGTTGGACGCAACTCGCAGGTGCCATTGCGCCTGCTCTGGCGCTACAGCTTTGCCCTGCGCCCAGTGGATATCTGTGGCAACAGCGCGCCGCCCATAACCGAACGGCTCGCTGAATACAACGATTGGGGTCATGCAAAGAAACACTTTTGTGCTTTCCTTAATCGCAAACCAATCCCGGAGGTTACGCCATGTCCCCAGGTTCACGAGATCTTTACCGAGCCTGTTACTTACAAGCGGGTAAATGGTGTCCATCAGCCCCGGATTTTTCTCTACGAACGCAATCCCAGGACTTGGGATGTGCCTGCGCGGCGGGGTCGGCAGGGGAGCGATCAACACGAACACCTGACCACATTTGTAATACGCAGTTTTGCAGAACAGAATGCGGCCTGCAAACCAATCCTCCGGGCCGAAGAGGTGGATGACGTCCGCCTGTTAGCGCCCCCTCGTATTAGTCTGCGGTTGCTCATGCAGCACGGGTTGTTAGACAAGTTTCTGAACACTCGAGATGAGAAACGGCGGGGCAAGATCATGGCCGATTTGCTGAACCGTGATGCCGTGGCATGGCAAGAAGATGGGCAGGCAGCGGTGCGGCGCTTGGATGACCACGACAAAATTGATTACCTGTTTGATCCGTTAGTCGATGGGTTTGAAATTTTGCTCGACCACAATGTTTTTCGGGTACCGTTGGGGTACGCCGATCCAGAGCCAAGCGACCGGTTTTGGCGGGGAAAACGCTACCATCGTCTGTGCCTGCGCGCCGTTGATTCGAATGCTTTCCAACCGAGCAGCTTGCAATTGGCCCATGCTGTGACCAGGTCCGGCCGCGCGCCCAAGGAAACAGTGTTTTTACTGAAAAAAGGGTTCACGCACGAGATAAGTCTGGGCTGCTTGCTCCGCCAGGAATTTGGTCAGCAGCCTACCGGAAATGTGTTTCTGGAAGGCATTACCAAAGTCTATTTCTCGCCCTTGAGCCACCCCCCTACTTGGGACCTAGCAAGTCGAAAGCTGGGCGATCTGCCGGCCGAGAATGCTCCCGTGACATTTATCCACGCCGTTGAAAAACCGTGCCTGCTTTATGCTTCCTATAGTGACCGTCAACCAGTTATATCCACGAAAAAGGTAGCGGAAGCACTGCGTTTGGAAGCTCCTCAAAATATGGTGGTCCACAAGTACGCTTGGGCGGTAGCTCAAGGGACGGAGGACTTCAGATTGTGCATTGCAAGCCAGTACATATTGGTTGCCGAGCGAGCGCCACAAAGCAAGACGCAGCATCTAAGCGTTCAATTTGCTGAATTCCCCGTTTTAACCGCCGGAACGTTTCATTTGCATTCCTACACGGTTTCCGTGGTAAGCGACCGCAGTCAGCCGCAGGGGTACCGCATCCAATACGACCAGCGGCAAGCCCAATCGGCGTTGCAACCCGCTCGGCGTGGCGTGGGCCCCGCGGATCCGGAGCGGGAGCGCAACGTAACTTTTGAAAAGTTAAAACATACGTTGCCCGATACCCGGTTTTGCCGGGTGGCCTACGAGATTGAGGCCGTTTCTAAGTACAGCGAATATTTCCGGGATCGGTCCCCAAAAAATAAATCTCGGGCTAACAGCATTAGCGGTTACATAACCGAAACGTTTGATCAGTTAATAGACATTTCTAACCAGGTAGATTTGTCATTAGAGCAACTAACTAATACTTATCACGATGACCATAACGTTAAATTTCTCTCAGTATTGAGTTCCGCCAAGCCAGAAGAGCCAATCATTGAAAAAATAGTACCGCTGCTGAAGTGGAATGCCCCATCACCCAACCAACGGGATGAGTACACAACGAGCGTGGAACGGCGATGTGATTCCGTAAGAATCTACTTTTCTGGGGACTGGTACAGTACGGGTTGGGGCGAACAAGTTGCGGTCTTTTTTCGGGTCGAACAGGCCATGGAGCTGCCAGTTATTGAGCCGGGCAATTCTGCGCCATTAGATTCAGCTAACCAAGAAGTTGCCAATTACCGGTGGGGAGCCGAATTTTCTTCGCGCAACAGCGTTCGCTTTACCCAAAAAAAAACTTCTTACCACGAACAAAGCCTTAGTCAGCTCATCAGTCAATTTGGCTCGGATCCAATCGCCACCATTATCCCCGTCGGCGATACGATTGACCAAGACTTTTTTATCACTGAGGATTCTGAAAAGCGTAGCGTAAAAATTCGCGATTTGGAGTGGGAAAAACCGCCGTACGCGGACGCGAAGGATGATCTTACCGATCAACTGGGGGAAGTAGAGTTAAACTATGTAGTCTACAAGGTAAAATTTGCTTCGTGTGATGCCCTCAACAAGATGGCCGGGTATAACGGGAGAGAAGCCTATGCCTACCAGGAGGGTAAGTTCTACGTGGACATTCCGTTTAATCCGGAATGTATAAAGCCTTATTATTTTCCTTTCCTGCGGTTTGCTATTGCCCGTTACCAGCCCAATAGCATTCGGCCCATGCTCAACGCGAGCAAACTCGAGGAGCGCTCCGATCGCTACTGCTTTTCCAAAGTGGTGATGACCGATTTTTTCCAACCGCTGCCTTACCGCAAGCTTTTATTGGAGCAGAAAGGCACGAGCGAGCTCGAAATTCGGTGGCCGGTTGATCAGAATCCTACTAAACAACTGAAGAATTCAACTGGGAAGAGTAACCGCCTGGTATGTTTTGTGAATCAAGAGGTAGAAGATTCGATTGCAGCGGCTCCCCTGTACGCCATTCCGTCCCCCGAACATGGGCAGGAAGTTTATGTGCAAATATTTCAGCAGGACCTGCCCTCATCCTTGGTGAAGACTCCTGGTGCTCTGCAACAACCCCCGCCTTTGTTGCTTAACAACCTACCGAAAACCAAGAGTGTCATCACCATTGCGGAATACGAGTACCACGAAAACGATGAACTCAGCGCCGTAGGTAGTGAAGGGCAGGATCCCCGCACCGAACCCCGTCGCCGACTAATATTTTCTTATGTGCTGACTTGGCCGATGACAAACAACACGGCAAATTAAGATAATGGGTATGGGCCGGTACGTATTAATTAGCCTTTGCTGCTGGAGCTGGGCGGTTGCTTTTGCCAACGCACAGCATTTAAGTCCTCCCCCCGGGTATGCTTACCTGGATGCAGACCCTAACTGCATTATTTATTACCGCGGCGATCAGCTCCGCCTCACACTTGATTCGAAGTCGCAAACACTCTTGGTGCGAAGTGATGTGACCAGGGGGGAACGGAAGCTTAGAGCGCAATACTTCAAGACGTACGATGAAACACCTAAAGCTTCATATCGACGCAAATGCTGGCTGTTATTCTGGCAAAAGAAGTACCGCCGTGTAAAACGGCCGCAAGCAAACGGGCAAACCGATACAATCCTTGAGTGCGACTTGGGTTTATTGCAGCGCTCGGGTTTGTTCCAATTGCAACTAGAAAGTTCCGACGCAACGCAAACCGTTAATATGTTTGCCTACAGCGGTTGGACGGGTAAGCCGACGACCGTTTCTAAACTACAAGCCCCCGCCCCTAATCCACGCCGTGATGAGCTGCTGAAGGAGGCTAGCCGCATGCTAAATTTTGCACTAACGCATGCTAAATTTGATTCATTGCAAGCTAAGTGGAATAAGTTGCTAGCTCAACAACTAGCCACGCACCTGCGCAGAAATTGGTTTCCGCACACTGTTAACCGACCGTATGCGCATCATGATTTTGCGTTTGTTTTTGCTGCTGACAAGCCGATTGCTTTGTTAGTGACTGCCAAGCCAATGTACCCAGGCGTCACCGAGACGACTGAGGCGGATTCATTGCGCTTATTTGCTAAGAAATTTATCAAACAAGTACTACTTACATTCAGTGATCCAACTTATTCGACGCTCGAGAATGATGACAAAACCCCCAAAGCTTTGCTTTCACCTGAATCAGTGAAGTTGTTAGATGATGCGCTCAGTGCCTGGATTGACCTAGGACTTACCAAACCCGATGGCCCTTCTGCTATTGATTTAATAGATGATGGGGGATACGTCAACGAAGAGTTACTCAGCGAGGGCATTCAACCCGAAGAAACGACATCAACATTTCGCATTCGCGAGATCCAACAACACTATCGGCAGGTGGAATTGATTTTTCGGCTGCGCAGCCCCCCGCCTCCCAAATCGCAATAAGCCAGCGCCGCTTGCTAGACAAGGCGATTCCTCTTAAATTCCGACTACCCTTGAGTTATTGATGAACGCTTACTTACCCACGTTAAACCATGCACTCATCACTACCTACCTTAACTCTCCGACTGGGGCGCTTATGCTTGGGCGTTTTGCTGGGGGCCTGCTCTAGCACCATGAGCCCAACCTTTACTGCCACTGAAGCCGGTGAGCACCGCATTACAGCTGACCTTTCGGCCAGTCCTTCCGAAGCTGCAGTTGACGCCGTGGCGCTGCAAGCCGATATTCCCTTAGATCCTGGACACGGAGGGCGATCGATCCCTCCGGACGCTTTGGAACCTGGCGACGTTATCTTTTCGACCACCAATGAACGGATCTCGGCGGTTATTCGCCGCGTTAGCGGGCCCGGTCCGGTAAGCCACGCCCGTATCTACATTGGCAAAGTGGCCAATGAACCCATGGTGGTGGAAGCCGTCAGCTCGGGTGTGCAAAAGGCATTTCTGGGGGAGATAATTAAAAAAGACAACCTGGCCGTCGCGTTTCGCATGCGCGGCATGACTTCCGCCCAACGGTCGAACTTGATGAATTTTCTAGAGAGCGAACTCGACAAGCCTTATGATCACTGGGGCGTTATTGGTTATCCGTTTAAGCGGTTCGTTTACAAGGATAAGCCCGCCAGCGTAAATTTTGAAAATACCAATCCCAAGGGCTACTTCTGCTCACAGCTGGTAGAGGAAGCGTTTAAACGCACCGGTATGCCTATTTTTACGACCACGGCATACCCCCCTTCGCCCAACGATTTGGCATCGCTCACTTTTATTCCGGACAAGATCGAGTACGTTGGGCACCTTAAAACCCCTTAGTCGAGCGGTAACTGATTCCTTACCGTTCAGGGTAGAGCCCCTTTCTCTAGGCCAGGTTTGATGTCTGCAAGCAGGCGTTGGGGGAATAGTAGCGCTAAGCCAAGACCGTCAGTGGCTAGTTATCCCCAGTGGCGCTCAGAGTGCCAACGCTCTACTAGTCGTCGTATTTACGAGTGGAACCCTTGGCAAGGGCAATTGGATATTTTGCGGTATTTCGAGCAATTTTCTCCCGCATCAGCTCCGCAATGTCCCATCCGTACCTGTCGGCCAGTTGGAAGGCATAGAGCAGCACATCAGCCAGCTCCTCGCGGACCTGTGTCTTCGCCCACGAAGCCTTACTTCACCAATTCTTTTCCTAGTTATTTCTGCACGGGGCAGTGCGCGATCCGACTAAAAGGCGGGGTCTGCGGTTTGCGTTAGAGTTTTCGTTCTCCGCATTGCAGCATCTGGTCTTATGTAGGGATTCCCGCTACTTCCCGGTAGGTGCCTTATTGGTTTTCGAACACGCTTACTTCGGTACCATTGGTAAGCAGTACTAGCCCAGCCTGCACTAGTTCATCGTAGCGCAAAACCTGCCGCTCGTATCGGTCAATCAGAATTTGGTTGGGCTCTTTTGCACTCCACCACCGCCACGGGCGCGCGCTTGTAGATACATGCGCATCCGTAGATAATAATGTCGGCCCGGACTACCTTTGTAAAAAACGGGCCATGGGTACTTCAGCCTCAATACACTCAGCGGGAATGCCAAGCTCCGTAATCAGAAAATGAATAAACGCTTGGCGCACCTCTTCCTCCGACGTCTGTAGAATGAGTTTTTTCCGCGCCTGGCACTCGTAGCAGGGCTGCTCACCCCGCCGGTAGACTGCGCTACGCCGGTGTTTACTCAAGGAAAAAGCAGTCGTCCGATGGGTAGCCAGGTTGCTAGTTCGTGTTGTTACTGCATTAGTATTGATTAGTGACATAAAGACGGTGGCTGTTGCAGAACTCCTGATCCATTATCAGTCAAGACTAGCGGCTTTCCATTTTGGCGAGCTTATGCCTTGCCCGAAGCCAGAAAAAGCGTCCTAGAGGTGGCGAGGGCATGGCTAGGGCAATGGCCATGCGCTGTGTCCGCTCGGGACGATAGCGCAGCAGCTTCTTGAGGTTGTAGGCGATGGTGGCAAGCAGCATCGACTTGTACGCTCCGGCCTGACCGCGTACGTTGATGCGGCGCAAGCCATAATGGTGGAGCAAGTTGCCAAATACGGGTTCGATAGTTCGCTGACGCATGTGCTGCCCTTGCCGGCTGCGCTGTCGGTGCCAGGCTCGGTGATAGGCCGCCTCAAAGGCGGAGCGATTGAGTTGCTTGTGATCCGCATAGGGTACGCAACTCGCTTTGAAGTCGCAATGCTGACAGTCTTGATAGAAGGCTCGGTAGTGCTTCATCCAGCCCCCGTCGGCCGTGGTGCAGTACTTACGAAAAGGCAGCGACTTGCCGGCTCGGCACCGATATTCATCGACGTCTGCGTGGTAGGTGAAGCCGTCGAGAACGGGTTTGTACGCGCCAAAGACCGGGATCCAGGGGATGATGTTGCTGTTCTCGAGCCAGGCATAGTTGAAGCCATTCGAGTAGCCCGTGTCGGCGAAGAGGTCCTGCAACTGCAAGTCGTTGGCGGCTAAGCGCTGCTGCACGTGCCGTACCAGGCCGGGCAGGTGCAGGCTATCGCGACTGTCGGCCAAGTCGGCCTGCACCTGGCTGATCACCCCATAGGCGGTATCCACCGCTAAGCTGCACAAAAAGTTGAGCGCACGAGCCTTACCGGGTTTGACCGAGATGCGGGCGTCCGGATCGGTTGTGCTATAGTGGGTCTTGTTGCTCAGCAAGCGGGCGTGGGGATTTTTAGCACCCAAGGACCCGGCTTGCTGTTGCCGCTTGGCTTGCCGCCTGGCCTCGTGGCGCAACTGATGGGCGGGCGCGGAGCACAAGGCAACCAGTGGGGGAGCCACCGGCGGCTGGGAGTCCTCGTCGACGACGCGAAGCCCGGCCGACAACTCCAGCGCACTTTGCTTCTCGCATAGACTGTCCAGGGAGGCATTTGCTTTAACAGGTGCCGAGTCCACGGCTTGTGTATCGCCCTTGACTAAACCCTGCGCCACACACAAGCGGAACACGCGGTCAAAGAGCTGTTCAAATAAGGTTGCTGGATAGAGCTGACGGGTGCGGCTCAGGGTCGAATGCCAGGGTAGGTCTTCCTCTAGTTCGTAGCCGAGGAACCAGTGCAGATCGAGTCGCAGCGCACAGTGCTTGAGCAAGCGGCGGTCGCTGGTGATGTTTTCTAGATGGCCGACGAGCACGAGCTTGAAAAAGACAACCGGGTCGTGCGAGGGCTGTCCGGTGTGGCTATAGAGCGCTTGGGTTTGCTGGTAGAGAAACGCTAGGTCCAGTAGCTCGTCGAGCCGGCGGTAAAGATTATGCGGCGGCATGCGCTCCGAGAGCCGGAAGTGGGTGACCACCTGATCGGTAAACTGCTTCTTGCCCTGCATCCTCTCTACGCGCAGCAGCTTATTCAGGTGCCGCCTTCTGCAACAGCCACGGCCGTTTTCTTGAGCTGCTGGCTATACTGAAAACGCTACAGCAAGTTCTGAATGTGATCTTGCGTGAGACAGTTTTTACCTTAAAACTGCCTCACGCAAGATCACATTCAGGACAAGACAGTGGTTATCTTCCTGATTTTCTAGAACATCTTCAGCTATACACAATACCTGATGGATACAATACCTACAGTATACAGGTATTGTATCTCTCAGCAGCTTAGCCCTTTGATGTTGCGGAATCCAAAATTCTTCAAGGTTATAAAACCACAATCTAAGCTCTTTAAAAGGCCAAAAAGAAGAATAAAAATCAGTGCTGCCACTGAGGAATGGGATCCTATAGCTTACTAAAATTACAAGGTTCATAAACAAAATATCCTCAACAAGCCCGAGAAATTGAAGAGGTCCTCACGTCCTACGAAAAGACTAGCTCTACACCATCATAATTTGATCAACTAAGCTTCTGTTTACAAACTTTACTCGTTTACGCTATGAAAGCATTGCTAACTTCCTCTCTTGTAATTTTATTAAATCTTGCAACAGGGGTCTGCATTCAAGCTCAGCTCTTTCCATGGGTTTACCGCAGTGCTGCTAATCGAACCCAAAAGAATGAAGATAAGAAAAAGGAAGTTTTAAGTAACACTACAAGGGGGAATACATGGCCTATAAAACCAGTAACTACTCCTTTTGCTCCGGACGTAGTGTGGGGTAGTTCGGACCCGGCCAAACCTCAACAAATTGTGTTGAGCACAGATAAGACTATCACTGGTGCCACTGGCCAAACGCTGGTCATCAATGGCTACGTAGACATCACCCACCAGGATGACTTGGATGACGGGCAGAACTTGACAGGCACGCCTACTAAGATCAAGGTAGTCTACGACCACATTCGCTTCCGGCCCAATGCCAAACTTACCACCAAGTCTACGCTCGTGCTTACGGCTTTGCAGAGCATCGGCGGACCAGTCACGGTAGTCAATCTGCGTGGAGTTCAAGGCAGTGATAGCCCAAACAAAGATAGCTTCGCATCCCCAGCACCTGATGGGCCCGATGGAGGGAGTCCACCAAGAGGCGCCAACGCTAGTTCAACGCGTCCTGCTCGTAACGGGGACCCTGGCGGCAATGGGAGTAACGGCCAGAAAGGAGCTGATGGCGCCCATGGCGAGCATGGCCACGATGGCGGGCATGCTGGCTCCTTATCCTTTGATCTAAATGCAGTAGAGCCCGGCACCACATTCTTCGTCAGTGCCATTGGCGGGGCTGGTGGCAAGGGCGGCAACGGCGGTCGTGGCCAGGACGGGGGCAAAGGCGGCAGGGGTGGCCATGGAGGGCAAGGTGGTGGCTCGAATATACCGGGAAGAAGTGCGGCGGACGGCGGGCCGGGAGGCAATGGAGGCAATGGAGGGGACGGTGGCAACGGTGGCAACGGTGGCAACGGTGGCAACGGTGGCGATGGCGGCACTATCCGCTTCTTCTCAGCCAATACCAATACCAGATCCTACTTTGGATCTCGGGAGGACATTGTAGATGATCACGTTGAGGGTGGCAAGCGTGGAAATCCAGGCCTGGGAGGGGCTGGCGGCTTAGGTGGCAGAGGCGGTGAGGGCAATGAAGGAGGAGCCAAGGGTGATGCTGGTCCAGTTACTGGTCCAATCATAACTCATGACGGACTTGGTGGCCCACGTGGGACTAGAGGACAAGATGGCAAACCAGGATTAGCTGGAAATAATGGTCAGTGGGGTCAAAATGGCCGAAGAGGCAAAACAATTCAATGGGAAGTTGTGAAAAAAGATGCGTCAGCTATTGCGTCTAATGAACTATTCAGCCAATCTAAGTTAGCAGCTACCCCAACCGGCAACTTTCAAATCCGCTAGCAACGGCTCACCTTTTTCACACTTATGTTTTATGGCCAACCCCACATTCTTCGCACTTATTTTTTTCTGCATAACTTCTATGCCATGCAGGGCCCAAGATGATGATATTATAGTAAGTTTTGTTCCTTCAGGAAACTTATCAATTGGAAAAAGCATCGATATAAACAACCCAAACGCTACTAAGCAGGATGTCTTAGCGACTGGTGAATTAGAGTGGTTAGATGGTGGATCAACTTATACAGCTCTAAAAGCATCTTTGGTTAGCAATACAAATGAACTACATGAGAAGATGAATTTAAATGCAAATATGAAAGGTGAGGTCAAATTGCCTGTCATAGGAGGAGGCAAGACTGAGTACGATTTAAAACACCAGATAGAAAAAGATTACAATGACAATAACTTATATTATGTAATAGAAGCTCATAATGATTTTGGTAGGCAAGAATTAAAAGGAGTTAAGTTAAAGAAAGAATTTCAGAATTTATTAGATTCTCATAAATATGATGAATTCATTTCTTTTGCAGGCACTCATTTTGTCAAACGACAAAGAAGAGCTTCTGTTATTTATGCTTTGATCACTATCAGCAAACTAAGCTCTATTACAAAAAAATCTTTGGATTTAACTTATAATAATAGCACTAATATTAACATTTCTAAAGTCGCTGATGTTTCTGGAGAGCAAACACTTCAATTCAAACGTTTTATTAGTACTGCTAATAAAATGGCTTCCGTGAAGTTAGAATATTATTCAAGTGGTACTGCTGGCTTGTCAAAACTAACTGGCGCGTTTCCTCAATCGCCAGATGATTTAGTGAGCATATTAAAAGCATTATCACAAGCGACTGAAAGCGTTACAAGGGATAACTCTAAGCCTATAGAATACCATCTAGTATCATTCCATGCTTATGGATTAAGCTTGCCACCATTTGACCGAGATAAAAATGAATGCTTATCAAAACTTACAGACAGAAGATTAATTATAGGATCATATCTTAACAAAGTCCAGAAAACGTTAGCCAGCCCAGTTAATAGCAATTTTAAAAATTACTATTCAAAAAAACATGAATATTTAAATTTAGCCTTGAAAGCGATAAACAGGATTGAAAAAGATTGCAAAACAAAAAACATATGCTGTCAAAGTACAGATAAAGACGAGTCTATAATTTGGCTAGAGGATATAGTTACTGTAAATAAAACTTATGTAGTACCAGACTATATTGCTGTATATAATTCAGATGGGATTAAGGCAGGAAAAATCATTAAATCGTTAACATTGCTTGTGGAAGGAACTATTGAAAATGACGAATATTATTCTTCTATGAATAGCTATTATTTAGATGATGGTTTTAATCCTGTAAAAACAAATGTCAAACTTGTAGGCAATACAAACCCATCTTTAAGCAATCCTGCAGACAAAGAAGGTTATTTTTTAAAAAGAGATTTTGTTTATATTGTTGATATTACTAATATTGACTATGAGTACAACTCCAATTCGCAAGTTATTTACAATAATGTTAATCTTGATAAGAGTCAAGCTGCCGTAAATAGTTTTAGAAACAAGAACTATTTTATAGAAGTACAAAGTAGAGATAACTTAAAACATTACGTAGATTTAGGCCTTTTCAATTTTAATACAGTGCAAACTTTGGCTAGGCAATAAAATCATGGCGATGGTCTAAGCAAAAAAGGATGGTGTCAAGCCGTCGAAATGATGCGCTGGATGTACCAGCACGTGGGGTAGGCACCCTCTATGGGCTGTTTGGCAAGATCCGAAACGCATTCTACGACGACCAGCGCCGAGCTATGGCGCAAGCCCTGCTCGACGGCCTAGTGCTGCCTTTGGTGGCTGACATCCGCGAGAACATTCCTCGCCCGAGCACGCGCAAACTCCATTAACTACTGCTCGTGCCCGGCTTAGGCGAATACGCACCCTGTGTGGGTCGGGATTACCTATTTGCCCTGCTAGCCGGACACAGTCTGTTCTGAAGTGGTCTAAGGTAGCTGGACAGAAGAAGGACGTATCTTCTTTCTGTCATAACTGCAAAAAAGAGTGAAGCGTCGCCAGATAAACGGCGCAAGTACGATGCCGCTTTCAAAGCCGAGGCCCTGCGCCTAGCCAACGAAAGTTGCTCCACTCAAGCTGCCGCCCGTGCGTTGGGCATGCATCCCAAACTGCATTATCGTTGGCAGCGGGAACAGGTAGTGGCGTAAGTGGGCAGCGTGGAAGTAGCCCGTGACCCGGAAGTACGGGCTCTGCGCGCGGCCAATAAACGGTTGGGGCAAGGAATCGACATTTTAAAAGAGTCTTAGTCATCTTCGGCCAGCCGACCCCGTGAGTAGGTATCAGTATATTGCCCAACATCAGGGGCGTGTGTCGGTTCAGCAACTCTGTTACGTGTTGCGGGTAACCACCAGTGCCTACTATGCTTGGCGCGCCAAGACTCACCGGATGACGCCTGTACCCGCATGGCAAGTAGCCGTGCGCCAACAAAGCAAGCCTATCATTTTCGCTGCGAGGCAGATGGTGCGCCGCACGCGATACGGGGCGACACGGTGAATCTGGATCAGCCCTGGCGGGCCGTGGAACGCGAACTGCTGGCTATTACCGGGCTGTAGGAAGGCGCGAAGCTGTTTGCGGCATGAAAATGGCTGTTTTGGTGTGCGGGTGGCGCTCAGCCGGGCGAACGTATACTCGACAATTCAGCGTCAGATTTAAAGACAATTCCTGGTTTTTCGTTAACACGAGGGCTTAACCCCCATGGCTTTTGCAGTTCCCAACTTGATGCTCGCCATGGACGGAGTCAACCAACCGGCCGACCTAAACGGCTCCCCTGCTTTGCAGAATTATTCTTCAACTCGGCCGTAGGCAGTAACGCTTGAGGCGCCCTTTCCCGATGCGTACAGCCATAGGCGTAGTTAGAACAGCCGTAGAACGCCCAGGGCGTGCCGTCCTTTGTTCCGCTACGCTTGATCAGGTCCGCAGTTACGCATACCGGACACTTCGTCAGCGCTCCCGAAAGCCCCACCACTTCTAGCTCAGTAATGAACTTGGATTTCGCGCTGGGATCGGTCACGAGAATCACTTGCTCTTTGGCCCGCGTCAACGCCACATAAAAGAGCCGTCGTTCTTCCCCATTTTCATACTGGTCGCTGGCACTTAGCAACAAGCTCAGCACCGGATCATCCGACATTTCGGACGGAAATCCCAATTTGCCGGCATTGCAGTTGAGCACAACAACGATGTCAGCTTCCAGCCCTTTCGACTTGTGCACCGTCATAAACGGCAAGGACAACGTTTGGCGATGGCCTTGGTGATCCACACCAGCATACGTCAGTACTTTATTGGCGGGGTCGGTGCCAAAGGTGTGGGTGGTGTTTTTAATGCGCTTCCAATCAAACGAGTACCGTCCCAACAGCAACAGCTCTTTCTGCGCAATACCGGGCACTTGTGCGAGCAGCTCATCGAGAGTTTGCTTGAGCGCTGCCGTATCATCCTGCTCTTCGTAGGCACTGTAGACGATGCGATAGTCGGTTTGCTTGCCCGCCCCCGCGCTCTTCAAGGTCTTTGGGGTCTGCACCGGGTTACGCGTAATGAAGGCGCTAGAATGAGTAATGAGCGGCTCGTGAAACCGGTAGGTGGTTTCAATCTTGGATTGCAAGCAGAAGCCGAAGTGCTGCTCAAAGTTCTTGAACAGGGCCATGTCACTGCCGGCGAAGCGATAGATGGACTGCCAATCATCACCCACGCAAAAGAGCTTGCACTGAGGGTTCGTTGCCGTAATCGCTTTGATGAGCCGATACCGGCCTTTCGAGATATCCTGAAACTCATCGATAATAATATAATTGAAGCGCTTCTGGTACTCCCCGCTAGCAATGTAATCTGTTGCTAGGTTGATCAGATCGCTGAAGTCGATTTCGCGCCGGTCGGCTAGGTGCTGTTGATAGCGTACGTACAGGGGCGCGACGACATCCAAGAAGCGTTGACTGCGTTGCCGCTGGTGCTGGTGCGGAATGCGCTGGATTTGCTGGCGAACCTGCTCGAGCGAAACGTTATCCGACTTGAGCAGGATGATAAAGGTTTGCAGCAGCTTGCTGAAGCTTTTCACTTCCTCCCCGGCGGCGGTCGAAATGATCTGCCAGATTTCGGCCGGGGCTTTGCGCTGCAACACAATGCCATGCTTGGTCAGGTTGGCCGTCAAGGTATCGAACAAGGTGCCCTCCTGCATCTCGTAGCTGAACGACTCCACGAGCGTCGTGTTATAGGTCTGGCTGGTTTCTCGCGCCCAAGCCATTTTCTCCCGGTACCGCTGGCTGGCCGCTGCCCGACTTTGGCCGGGCTTGGCGAAAAAGGCCGGTACCTGGCCCTGCCGGTCAATGCCGAAGTGTTCCAGGTACAGCGTCGTATCGCCTTGCATGATGGTAAAGTCCGGCTTCCACTGCGCGTGCTGCGCGGACGCCATGTCTACCTCGTACGGGGCTTCGTAGCGGTACTCGACGCCGTGAAAGAGCAGGAAATTAGCGATGTGACACTCTTCGACGCTTTTGACGACCTCCTGTTTGTACGTAGTCTTACCCTGAAAGGACTTGCCTACCGTTTTGTAGGAGCGGAAGTTGTTGTCCTTCAGGTGCTGAATGTACTCGCCCTGGTCTTTGAATTCCTCGCTCGGCTTAACGGGTTTGAGGTAGTGCTGAAAATAGGTGGTTACTTGCTCGGCATACGCCGGGGTTTGCATCAGCTCGTGGAAGGTGCGGGTAATGAACGCGCCGAACTGGCTGTCGTCGTAGAGTGAGGGCTGTTTGCCTTGCACGGCGCTAATAATGTCCTTGCCGAACTTGTGGAACGTCTTGGGCGCCATGCCCTCAATGCCGATGCGCTTGGCCAGCGTCTCCGCGGATTTATTAGTAAAGGAGATCAGCAGGATGTTGTCCGCCGGGGTGTGGTAGCGGTCCAACACGTACTTGACCTTGCCAATAATGGTGGTGGTTTTGCCCGAGCCAGCCCCGGCCACAATCAAACTGTTGATCTCATCGCTGACAATGGCCGTTCGCTGCTGCACGTCTAAGCTGCGGCCCTCGATATGACTGAATAAGTGGTCGTACTGCTGCAGCTCGTGGGCTACGAAGTCGCGGTTGTACGCGTCCCGCAGCTCATCGGCCCGGTGATAGTGGTCGAGGAAGGACTCGATGGTCGCTTTCTGCAGCGAGGTTAAATCAGTGGCTTGGTAGGCCACCCCATCGACTTCCATGAAGGCGGGACGGTAGCGCTCTTTCCAGCGCACGAGCTGGGTATGATCGAAATAGCCGGCGGCAAAGGTGCTATGCAACTGGAAGGACGCTTCGGCTTGCGTTAGTTCTTCCAGCCAGCGGCGCAAGGCGGTCGTGCGGGCGCTCCGTTTGGTTTTGGACACGTGTTGCTGGTAGGCGACAAAGCCCACGAGCAGGACCAAAGCGCTCCAGGGACTATAGTCGAGCAGGGAGGACGAGGCGGCAGCGGTACGTTTCGCACACGTCGCCAAGCGACAAGCGCGGCGTCCTGCCTTCCGCGCTTTAGTTACGGTACTTTCCGTGAGCGAGGTAGAGCAACTTTGGAGACCAATGCACTCCGCGTTATAGTGATAAACTTCACTGTAGCTGCCTTTACAAAGATAAACCGTACTAGTTGTAGAAGCTGCCGTTGCTTTCCCTTGGGCAATAGATTGGGATACGGGGGTACTCATTAGCAGCATAACTGCTAACACGATAGAGCGCATGCGAAGAAAGATAACGTAAAGTATTAGTATAGTTCAAATAATACGGAAAGGTACTATTTAGAATAGAGCAAACAAATTACCTGTTGTGCAACACGATAGTATTTTTTAGGTTAACCACAATTATTTACTCTTCGTCCTCAAGCTGGATAGCTTGAATAATAACAAATGGGCTAAGAAAGGCTAGTTGCCTTGTGACACTTTCAGGAGACTGGATTCAAACAGTGGCACTGGCTAGGCAAAGCAAAATGCTGCTTCACAACACTATATTTTCAAGTAACACCGTATTACCTTGTAATACTGTATTACAAAGTAACATGATGTTTAGTATATTATCTTTTAGAGGTAGTAGGGTTCCCGGGAAGTGAACGTTGCAAGCCAGCTAGCAGAAAGCTAAGCCACTGCCCAGCTTGGTTGACACTGGGCGTGGTGCGGTCGGCGGGGCTGATAGCCTGGGCCATGGCCTGGGCTAGCCGGCTGGCGGTGTTAAGGTGAATCCAAGTGGTTAGAATCCTGAGCAGGCGTCCGTGCAGGGGAGGGGAGGGGAGGGGAGGGGAGGGGAGGGGCTAACCAGTGCCCCAAGCTCCTGCCTAAGCACTTGCATACCGGCCAAGCACATAAGGTCGTAACCGGCGCTACCGGCGAGAGTTTGCAGCAGCTCGTAGTGGCGAGTGAAAATGACGTCGGTAATGAGCACGTGGTAGTACTGCAGAATCAGCCGCAGGTCGGTGCCGTCCTTGCCGCGCTACTCCGGATGCAAAATAGCTTGGAGTTCAGATACAAATCATTTTCGGCGTTTAGGTCATACAATGAACACCTCTATCTTCTTTGCCGACGCATTGCCTATCAGGATAGTGCTTTTGGCCTTGCCATTGTCTGCCCTCTACCCTAATGAATAGGGAGTGAGCCGCGTACTCGTCCATTTGAAGCAGTCGATCAAAACTCCGGTGCCCAAAGACTTCGCACTTGTTGCCAAAAGGTACGTGGCGGCACGTCTTGCCACCTGTGATCCGCCCAGGCGGGCAACTGGAACGGCTGTTCTGTGCGGCCGCCCAGACGCAACAGGACGGTAAGCGCGGTGTTGCGCAAGTAGCTGTGAGCACGGGTATTGACTTGATCTGCACTCAATTCGATGAGAAACGGATAAGTGGAAAAGGGTAAGGAAAGGGGACGCGCAAGGGTGGCTTCGGCATGAGCGTGCAACTCTAATCGGTCCTCCGACCAGCTGAGCATAACGGGCTGCGCCGGATGGGCCGGATGGGTAAGGAAAAGTTCGTTGTTCTCTCTAACAGCTAGCTCCTGACAAAAGCCCGTCATGGTCTGCAGTGCGGTTGCTACATCGAGTAGTGTAGGAGCAGTCAGGAAATAGACTGAAACCGAATACCAGCCCATTGCGTGAGGAATACAACTGTTTTAGATCAGGAAGGGGTGCGAGAAAGACAACAAACATAGCCTTGTATTTTTCTTTAACGAATGGTCGTTTAATGGAGGCCTAACTACCCCACGCAAACGACCCGAAAATCTAGACTTTCCCGGGCCGTTCTTCATACCGTTTACTGGAAGGCAAAGCTGTTCTCTCGGATGCTTATGCCACCCCAGGCACTATCCCGTAAAGACGTTTTTCGAAGTTGTTCGGTGGACTGAGTTCCGCAAGGGGCGTTTCAGCGGCATAGACCAGCGAAAGACTACGATAGCGTCTGTGCTGTGCAGTACGATAAGCTCCTACCTAGCCTCTGTGTATCTTCGACGTAATGACTGCTTCTTCTTTCTTGGTCTTAGCTGACCAGCTCAGCCACCTGCACACGCAGGCCCAACACGCCGCCCTGCAACAAGTCAACTACTGGCTAACGGCTCGCAATTGGCTGGTCGGCTGCTACCTGGCCGAGTACGAACAATACGGCCAGGACCGGGCGACCTATGGGGAGCGTCTACTCGCCGAGCTGGCCAAAACCCTACGCACCCGGGGCGTTGCCGGGCTCTCGCTCACCAATCTGAAGCTCTGTCGACAGTTCTACCAGACCTATCCGGCCCTGCTGGTCACCCACGCCGCCACACTGCAAGCGGCGGGACTAACGTTGCCGGCAATTGGTCAGACAGTGTCTGACCAATTGCCGGCAACTGTTGGTGGACCTGGTATCGCTCTGCCCGCGCTGCTGACCCGACTCAGTTTCTCGCACTTCATCGAGCTGCTCGCGCTCTCGACGCCGCTCCAGCGCACGTTTTACGAGGTACAAGCCGTGAAGAACAACTGGTCGGTGCGCGAACTCAAGCGGGCCATCCATTCTGCGCTCTATGAGCGGACGGGGCTCTCCACCGACAAGGCCGCAGTTCTAGCAGCCCATGCGGGAATTCAAGCCAAGGACGGGCAAGCGTTGAGCAGCCTGCTCGGCCAGTTCAAGGCGCCGCAAACCCCGTGGGACGATTGGTTTTAATGGCTTCTATAAGGACCCCGCGCCGTTCGTTGCCTTACTCGGTCCCGTTCGAGCCTAGGTTTTTTTAATATCTGACCATACTATCCTGCGCGCTTATAAGCAGAACCTGGCTTCAAGCATCCCATCCTAATTACTTTTTCCTTGTTAGCCGATTGTTGCTGAAGGTGGCCATAACTCAGATGCGCAGAGCAACCTGTAACTAACGCTGTAGACCATACTGTTGGCCGTGTTGTAGCCAATGACGGGACCTTGCTTACTGTTATCGTAGTAAGCCAACTCGACGGCGGTACTCGTGAGGTTGCCAGGGTTGGTTTAAGTACTACGAACGGTGTTGCGCGTAATTAGCACACTTTCGGAATCGCTCCTGACCAGAATACAGCCGCCGAGGTTGCGGCGGTACCGACGTTCGTCAAGCAGTTGTAAGATACTGTAGCAAAGCTGTGAATCTATGGGATGCCCTCTACGACCCGGATTAAAGTGTGGGCTGCCGTGGCGCGGGAGTAGTTCTGGAACATGTTGCCGCTGCCCGGCATTGGCGATTTGATCTAATTGTTTGCCACAAGTACGCCAACCAGACTGGTAGTACCGCAGGCATCCGTCACTAGAATAACCTATACCTATAGAGTATATACTGACACCTAACCGGGTGGCAAGGGCAACCAGAGGCAGGTTAAGCGTTTTTTTCAGGATGCTTACCAGCGCTGTTTCTACGTAGCGCTTCGTAACGGAGAAGGGAATCAAGCCATTCTACCTCTTTCTTCGATACCCATAAGGACTGTACGTTCTATGCACAACGATTGCGCACGATAAGAATAAAGTATCTAGGTAAGTCAGGAACTAAGTAGATAGTGAGACATTGCTATATTAGACGTCAATATAGGACGGATAATCAACGATTATGCTGGACATACGGTGTCTGAAACTTTGTCTACGAAAACGCTCCTATAATGGGGCGGACAAGACACAAGCCACGACAGTTTGTCTAAGTGACCCTTGGTTTAATGTTTCACGGCCTGATAGTAATCGTTCTGCCCCTCATCGGTGTTTTCCTCCTCCATTGACAAGCTGGCCGCCGCGACAATTGCGCGATAGTGTTCTGCCCCGAGGGAGGTAGATTGGCGTCCGGTCAGGCTGTCGCGCCACGTTCCGGCTTGGGCGGGGGCGGTAAATAAGAGCCGACCACCCGCTTGCAAAGCCCGGGCCGCTTTGTAGATAACTAGTTCCTGGGCTTGTGCTGGCAGCAGAAACAACAAGCCCCAGGCCACGACGGCGTCGAATAGGCGCTGGAAAAACAATGATTCCTCAACCGCTTCGCAGACCACTGGCACCATGGGAAAGTTCTGCCGAAAGGCGGCTACCATCGCAGGCGAGGCATCCAGGCCGTACACGCGCAGGCCCTCCGCGAGCAGCAGCTGCGCAATAGGAATCCCGGGACCACAGCCCAGGTCCAACACCGTCGCCTTAGGGGGCAGGAGCTTAGCCCACTTCCGAACCGCTGCGGTGCCGATGCCTCCTACTGCTTGCCCGCGACTTGCTATAAAGATAGCCGCGATGTCTTCATAGCCATTCGATTTGTCCATGTCCGTGTTTTGTCCATGTCCCCGGCTGGGGTTGCCCATCATCAACGCGAAATACAAGCAGTTCCCGTTCCTACTGCCCGCTAGACTGATTCTCTGGTATAACGGGGGCGCCTTTAGCTTATTCTTCTGCAGGGACTTCTGCTAGGCAACTGGTTTTTCCTTCCTAGGTCGGTAGCCACTAGGCCTCTGCTGGGCTGCCTGTTTAGATTATAGAGCCATTGGGTTGATGCTTACTTGTTTGTTCCGGTCTGACCAGTTGAACTGTGTTCTAGTAAAAGCAGCTTTCTGCACGTTTGTTTCTGCCTTTAAGCAAGCATTAGTACGGGCGTCGATGCGAAAAGCAGCTTTAGAAGCGCAAGTAGCAAAAGGGGGTGGGTGCCCAGCCCTCTGAACAGCAAGTTACTTGTCGTATCCCTCCATTTCATACCGCCGGCATACGCATGCAAGGGTTTAAGGTCTACCGGGTAGACACCACGACGAATCCACTACCGGCTTCTGGCCGCCGCGGTTTTTACTCGCCTTATCTGCTTACCAGTCCAGCAGGCAACAGCAGCGGCCCTTTGAGGCCTGTAGCCCGCGCTAAGCGGGAGGAATCGGTTGCTCTCTCTGCTCGTATCGGTTCCCTCGGCCGGGATGCTACCTGCCGGCTAACGGTAAACACCCGAACAGGTCTGCTGCGGCTTGCTTAGACGAGTGAACGGCTCGGTTGAGCGAATCCAGGCTTCTACCGCGATGTAATTCCCGACTTTTGCTACCCCGCCCGCGCCGCCTTGGGGACGGGCACAACTACTTCTTATCGTTCTCGCTCGTGCAGGGTGGGCACCGCTTCGCCTTGGTCGTCCGACTTGCTTTCTAGTTTATCCCATGCTATTTTTTCAGAATGCGGCCGCCCAGCTTACGCTCCACTCACGGCCGGCTTATGTCCGACTAAGTTGGCACGCGGGCCCACTGCCGGAAACGGCGGTGCAGCACGCGCTCGACCAGGTGCTGGTCGCCTTGCAGGTGCAGGGCTGGCAGAAAGTGCTGATCGAGCAGGCCAGCAAAGAGGTGTTCAGCGTCGAGCTCCAGGTGTGGATTGAGCTGGACTGGCGCCCGCGCGCCGTGCAAGCCGGCTACCGCTACGGCGCCTTTGTGCAAGGCCGCGACTTGCTGGCGCGCATGGCCACTATGGAGAGCATTTTGCCTTATGCGGCGCCTTGGCCCGTCTATCAGTTGTGTACGAGCGAAGCCGAGGCGCAGGCTTGGTTGGCGCAGTTTCCTGCCGGGACGTAAACTGAGTCTTTAAAGGCGGCGCACGGGACGGCCTGCGCCCTTGCCTATCCGTAAGGAGAGAAGATAGGGAAGATTCAGTTTCCTGGCCACGCCTGGAGTGGGCGCGTACAAAAGCGCTCGCCTGAATGGCCAACTGCGACCAACTGTAGGAGCCGGTTAGCAGGACAACCGCGCGCCTATGTAGTGCATAAGGGCGCTGATATGGTATAATGCTATTAAGCGTTACGTATTAGCATTAGGTCTTAACTATAGTATGTGCTTGCCCCGCTGGCTTTGGTTGCGTCCGAGAGGTGGCAATAAAGCGGTAGCTCCCAAAATGCCATTCGCACTGGTTAAAACAAGTTAACCGCTTAACAAGGAGTTTACGCGTACTTCTTTTTCGGCCACAATTCGGCCTAGTCTGCAACCAAGGCCGGGCCGACAGTCCAGGCTGATGGCAACGCCACGGTCCTACGCCACCCCCTGTTTAGCAACAGCTTCGGGGAGGCAGTCTGTGGCCCGCCCGATAAGGTGCTCCGCTACAAGCCTCCAATAACCTAGCTGCGTAAGACTTCAGTAAGCGTCCCCTCCCTGCCTTGCCAAGGAGCGGTGCCCCTGCTTATGGTTGCAGCCAGCCCTGTTCCATCGCGTACTTAATCAAGGCGGGCGTGTTTTTGGCGCCGGTTTTTTCCAGTAAGTTTTGGCGGTGACTTTCCACCGTTCGTTTACTGGTGAAAAGCTTGTCCGCGATCTGCTGGTTGGTAAGGCCGTTGGCCACTAATTGCACGATCTCTCGCTCGCGGGCCGTTAGGTAAAAGGCGGCCTTGGGCGCAGGGGCGGAACCTTCCGCTTCGTAAGTCAACAACTTTTCGAGCGTGCCCAAGCCAATTTCCGAGCACAGAAAGCGCTTACCGGCGGCCACCGCTTGGATCGCCGCGAAAATTTCGCCCTTATCCGCGTTTTTAAGCACGTAGCCGTGGGCCCCGGCGGCTAACAGTTCCCCCACCGTGCGTTCGTGCGTGTTCATGGACAAGATCAGGATGCGCAGATGCGGATAGTGCTCGCGCAACTCGTGGGTGGTCGCCAGCCCATCCAGCACGGGCATGTTTAAATCCATCAGCACGACGTCGGTGGGCACGGTTGGCAGTTGGTCTAATAGGTCCTGCCCGTTGGCCGCTTCGCCCACCACTTCTAGCAGGGGCATCGCGGCAAGCACCGATTGCAGCCCGTCTCGCACAATAGCATGGTCGTCAACGATGAAAACGCGAATCATAAGGGAGAAGATAGGGAAAAGAGGTAACCGCAGATTCCGACGAGTGCCCTGTTCAAAAGAGAAAGTGCTTGGAACGGTGCTCGCTAGCCGGTCAGCCGCCGCATACCGCATACGCAAACTCAGCCCTTTGGGGTAGTGACGGGGCTGAAGCCGAGGCCGGCCGGTGCGGGGCGCCGCCCTACCCAGCCGGGGCTAGGGCCTCTCGGCCGGACTGTTAAGCTGCGTGAGCCTGTAGGACGGCCGGGAGGCGGCAAATAGGAGGTAGCGGTCGCGGGGCTTGCGTAAAAACCGCAGCGATATGTGAGGTGAATACGGAGATCGATTTCGTATTCGCCTCCTTGCGCAGGGCATTATTGTCTTTCAACTTTGCACCTGCACAGTAGACGCTATAACGCAGTAGCTAGTAGCGTATTGGCTCTGATTACGATCAGGTATCCGCTTAAAAATTTCACTATTCCGTATGCTGCTTAGTTCATTACAATTCAGTTCTGGGGGCAAGTGCGTGCTCGACTACGACGAGGCGGAGCAGTGGCTGCACGCCACGTGGAGCGGGCTGATTGGTAACCACGAGGCCATGCAAGGCGCGCTCAGTTACTTAGCTAAAGCAGCAACTCAACCCAGTACGTTTTTACTCAATAACAACCTGGCGTTACAAGGCCCCTGGTTTAACTCCGCCGAATGGCTTGAACACGCCTGGCTGCCCCAGGCGCAGCGGCTAGGTCTCCGCTATATCGCGCACGTGGTGCAAGCCGATCAGGGAGTTGATATTCTTGCCCTTACGAATTATCACCAGTCGAGCGGGTCGCTCGAACTGCAATTGTTCTACGACCTAGCGGAAGCGAAGCACTGGCTGCGCAGCTGTCAGCACCAAACTGCCTTACTCACTAAAGCTAATTACTCACTTGAATAAGGCGGCTATTGGAGGAAACAGAGTAGTTGTCGCGTTTCCTATACATACCGCTTGGCTTTATCCTCGCTAAACGGGGCCGCTTTGTTTTCTTGCCTTAATTACCGCTGCTAAACCCTGCACGGGGGCGAAGCCTTACGCGGGTGGCCGAGCGTTTGCGTGCCGCTGGAAGAGTTACCCGCTAGCTCCGGTAATCGGAATGCGGACGGTTACTTGGGTGCCCGTACTGGTAGCGGGGGGATGGAGGGAGAAGGTGCCGTTGAGCAGGTTCACCCGGTCCTGGATCGTCCGCAGGCCTATCCCCGCCGATTGGCTGAGTTCCGGGTTTACTCCTTTGCCATTGTCGCGTACTTTCAGCGTTACCGCCCCATCTTCCTGTTCGAGCAGAATATCGGCTCTGGTTGCTTCCGCGTGTTTCATCACGTTGGTTAACAGCTCTTGACAGATGCGGTAAATTGCCACCTCCAGGTAGGGCTCCAATCGGTCTTCCAGCCCCGCCACTTCGCAATAAATCCGAATCCGCGTCTGGGTATAGTTCTTGCATAAATCCTTGATGGATTTAGCCAGGCCAAATTTATTGAGGGCAGTGGGTACCAACTCGTGCGACACCTTCCGGGTTTCCTGAATCGCTTCATCTAAGAGCTGGTTGGCATTCTTGAAAACTTCTGGTGGTACCAGCTTAGCTACCCGGTCGAAGTTGAGTTTAGCCGCGAACAAGAGCTGGCCCACCCCGTTGTGCAACGACTCGGCGATGCGCCGGCGTTCTTCTTCCTGGGCGTCGAGTATCCCGAGCAACAAAGCCTTTTGTTGATTGAGCCGCATTTGCAGGTTTTCTTCTTCCAGGCGCTTTACTTCGGATACATCTAAATCGAGGCCGAGTAGCTTTTCGGGTTCTCCTAGGTCGTTGCGTAGCACGATCGACTTGATCCGGAACGTATGCACCACGCCTTCTACTTCCAGGCGGAGCGTTTCGTCTAAGGGTTCGTGCTTTGCCTGGAATTGGTGTACCAGCTTCCGGGCCACCGCCTGATCCTCCGCGATAACATAGCGCAGGTACAGATCCGGGCGTACCGGGCTGCCGACCGGCAAGTTGAACAAGCGGTACATGCCCACACTCCAACTCAGTTCGCCGCTGGCCAGGTCGTACTCCCAACTGCCCATCTGCGCAACCTCTTCCGCTTGCTGGAGCTTCGCTACGTTTCGTTGCAGGGTTTCCGCGCTCAAACGCAACTGGGTTGTTCTTTCCTGCACCTGGTGTTCCAAGCCGACGGAAAAGGCGTGCAGGGCCTGGACGGCCCGGTGCCGCTCCACAAAATCGGCGGCCGTCCAGGCCAGTAAATCCAGCAGCCGCAACTCGTGGTCGGTCGGGCGGTGCGGCTGACGGAACTGCGTGCTCAAAACCCCCACCAGGTCGTTGCTGCGGGTCAGTAAGAGCGTGGCCTGGAAAGCTCGAATTCCTTCCGCCAAGGCAATTTCCCGCCCCGCACTACTCAGCAGAAAAGAAGAATCGGTGGCAATATCCTCCACTAGCACGCGGGTACGCTCGTGGCGGGCCGCCTCGAAAGCCGCCTGAGCACCTTCGCCCTGCAGGTGCTCCCCAAACTGGTTGCTTTCCTCGTAGCCTTGGCAGGCGAAGAGCTCCAGGCGCTGGCCATCGTCGCTGACTAGTTGGACGCACCCCTGGTCCGTCTGGGTGAAGTCGCACGCCAGCGCTACTAATTCCGCCAAGGCCGCTTGCAGATCGGTTTCGGTGGCGAGTTTCGCGTGCAGCTCGTGCAGCCGCTGCATGCCCGCTAGGTCGGAAGCCACCGCTTCTTCGGCTAGTTTGCGCGCGCTCATGTCAATTACATACTCGGCGATGGTGCCATCCCCGAGATCCGCGGCCACGAACATCAGCCAGAGCCGGGTGCCGTCCTTGTGGAAGTACTCTTTCTCGTAGGGGCCACCCCGGCCCGTCTGCCGCAGGGTGGTCAGTACCTGCTGGCTAATGGCGGTGTATTCCGGCGGGGTGAAATCCTGCCAGGTGAACCGGCGGGCCGCAAACTCCGGGCGGGTGTACCCCACCATGGCCAGGAAGGCATCATTGGCCTGGAGTATGGTGTCGGCGTAGTCGAAGGTGAGCACTCCCACGCCGGGTACGTTGATCATGCGCTGCAAGCGTTGTTCGCTGGCTTGCAAGGTTTCCTCGGTGCGCTTGCGGTCGGTGATGTCAAAGAGAGTAATGACCACCCCGTTAATTCGATCCTCCGCCGTGCGGTACGGCAGCACCCGCATCAGAAAGGTCCGCTGATCCGTGGTCGTGACCTCCCGCTCGAGCGGGGTAAGCTTTTCGAGGACCGTTTCCGCGTCGGCCAGCAAGTGGTCATAGGCCAGCCGGTGGGTGATATCGGATATGGGGCGCCCGTGGTCGGAGGGAATCAGGTTGAAGAGTTGCCGCGCGGCCGGGGTATACAACCGGATGCAGAACGCGCGGTCCAGGAAAATGGTGGCTACCCCGGCGGAATGAATCAGGTTTTGCAGATTATTACTGGTTACGCTGATTTCCTCGATTTTTACTTTTAGTTCCTGATTGACCGTCCGCAGTTCTTCGTTGATCGATTGCAGTTCCTCTTTACTGGTTTCCAGTTCTTCGGCGGCCGAACGCAGCTCTTCGTTCATGGCCTGCAATTCCTCGTTCGAGACCCGTAGGTCTTTGGCCTGGTAGTCGTGCTGCTCAACGGCGCGCCTTAACTGGGTTTTCACCTGGAGCAGCTCCACTTCCAGTTGCCGGGCAATTGGTTCCTCGGACCGGCGTACGATTGGTTCCGGGGCGGGGGCCAGCCCGGGCTCCTCCACTTGAAAAAACACCAGCATAAACCCCTTCGTCGTATCGCCGCCCCTGGTGACTGGTTTTGCCTGGATGGTCACCGACTGGCGTTTCCCGTTCCTGGTCCAGGGAAGATTCCGGGCCTCCACGCTGGTTTGCTGCTGCTGGACCTGGTGCAGTACCGCTCGGAGTTCAAGCCGCAACTCGGGCTGGATCAGTTCCAGCAGGTTTTTGGTCGGTGCCCCGCCGGAAAACTCCAGAAAGCGGCCCGCTTTCTCGGACAGATGCACCAGGTCATAGTCTTCGTTCACCACCAAGGAGGGCGGGGCATAGTCTTCCAACAGGTGCTGGTGCCACTCCCCCAACGAGAGGGGATTCGCTGGTTTACTTTCCCCGACGGCAGGCGGCAGAGAAATGGGGGGGCGGGCGTGCAAAACCGGCCCCGGTTCGGGTACCGGGTACTTGGGCAGCACGGTTTCCCGGGCCCGGTAGAGATGGTTTTCCCGGCTCACCGTGGCGTACAGCTCACTGGCGCCGTCGATGGATTCGGCCGAGCCCAGAAACAGGAACCCACCCGGTTTCAGCGCGAAATGAAACGTTTCCAAGACCCGCTCCTGGGCCGTCGCGTTGAGGTAGATCAACACATTGCGGCAAGTGACCAGGTTTAGCCGCGAAAAGGGCGGGTCCTTGAGAAAATTGTGGTTGGCAAACAAGATCATTTCCCGGATCTCGCGGTGGATCCGATAGCCATCGCCTTCCTTGGTAAAGAACCGGAGCAGCCGTTCCGGCGACACGTCGGCGGCATCATTGAGCGTGTACAGTCCTTCGCGGGCGGCCGTCAGGGCGGCTTCGTCGATATCGGTGGCGAAGAGTTGCACTTTGGGCGCGTCCAGCACCCCCCAGGTTCGTTCGGCCGCCAGCATGGCCAGTGAATACGCCTCTTCACCGGTGGCGCAGCCCGCCACCCAGATCCGGATCTCGCTCTCCGCTCCTTTACTTTGAAACAGGGTCGGCAACACCTCCTGTTCCAGGGTGTGAAACGGCTTTTTATCGCGAAAAAAATTGGTTACCGAGATCAGCAGGTCCTTGAGCAAGGCTTGACTTTCCTCGGGCTGCTGCTGCAGATAGGCGACGTAGCTCGGCAGGTCGGGCAGGCTGCGCACGTGCAGGCGGCGCTCAATGCGCCGCAGCAGCGTGGCCCGTTTATAGTTCGAGAAATCATGCCCGGTGCGCAGGCGTAAATGGGCAAATAGCTCGCGCAGCGCCTGCTGGTGCTGCTCGGCCTGGCTCGCCGCCCCCTCGGTTAGGGCCACCCTCCCCAAGCTATTGCGGTAGGCAATGATGCGGCCGGGAATCTCGGCCACCGGCAGCACTTCATCGATGAGTTCGGTGGCAATCGCGTTGCGGGGCATTTCGTTGAACTCCGCTTCTCTCGGGGATTGCGCGTAGGCTACTCCGCCCCGTTCTTTCACTCGTTTCAGCCCCATCGACCCGTCCGCACCCGTGCCGGATAAGACCACGCACAGGGCCCGCGGGCCGTGCGAATCGGCCAGGTTCCGGAAGAAGATATCGACGGGGGCCCGCCTTTCTTCCAGGTACAAATTGGGAGAGGGGACAATGGAGTCCTCTTCCAGGCCCAGATGCTGATTCGGGGACACCACGTAGATATGGTTCGGCGCCAATTCCGTCTTTTTTGTTACCTGCGTAACGGGAAGGGTGGTAACGGCCTGTAGTACCTGCGCGAGCTGACTATCGTGGTCCGGGGACAGATGCAGGATGACTACGTACGCGCTATGCGAGTCTTCGGGCACGTGTTCAAAGAACTTCTGCAGGGCTTGAATGCCCCCCGCCGAGGCTCCCAAGCCGACTACAAGAAAGTTGGCTGGCTTAGCCAGGAAAGAATCCGAAGCGGGGTTCAACTGCATCGTAGAGTCCTGTGGTGATAAAATTGCAGCCGCTCAAAACTGTGGCTGGGCCTAGAGATAACACTTCCTACGCAAGGGACCAGGGTGGTAGCTAGCTCGTTCCCAGAAATAGCAAGACGCAGGAGCCAATCCGAGCGAAGGCGCCGCGCCCGCCAGACAACCTGCTGTGCACTCTGAATGGGAAAAGCGGCCCGCGCCCCGGAAGGTAAGTGGTTCGTAAAGATGAGTTACTCACCCTACCCTGGCCGGCGAAACGCAAGAGCTACGGAGGCCCCTAAATGGGCGCTAGGGCGGTTCCCGCGGCAACTCGCTGCTCATGGCTGTTCGCTAGCAACCTTGGAACCCCAAACAGTGAAAATTAGGCGTCACTCTCTTCCGCGGCTTGTTGGCGGATACGGCTCGTGGTTAACTGCTCGTGGGTGAAAACGGCCTGGCGAACTGTCTCGGCCCGGCCTTCCGCTTCTTTCGCCTTTTGAAAACACACCGCAGCAAGCTTGGGCTGGTTTTTTTCGGCGTAGTGGTCCCCCAAGTTGTTGAGCAAGAGAATGCTTTCCTCCACGCCCCGAATAGCACTCCATAACGTGTCTTCCACGTGTTCGGTAAGGGTAGCGAGCAAGCTGTCCGTGGAATAGGCATGCCCAGTGTGACACCGGTAGCGGACCAGCTCACCATCGGTAATAGCCAATAAAACCCCGTGGCAGTCCGGGCAGGCGTACGGCGAGGGCTTGCCCAAGCCCAGGATGCCCTGTTCCAAGCCCCGGTCCTGGGCGGCAATGCGCGTCTCAATCGCAGTCTTTTGCTGCTCTTCCATCGCAATTTCTCTTTCTTGAGTAACTGTTTCGGCGCTTAGGCGCACGAGCAACGGCGCCATGTCGGCAACCGAGACCCGGTAGTCCACCGCCACGGCGGCCAAGGCGTTTTCGGGCATGGCGGGTACTTCGGCCTCGGCCGGTTCCTGCACCAGGGCCAGGCCACCCCGGTTTTTGATTGTCCATAACCCGGCCGTGCCATCGTCTAAGGCGCCGGATAAGACAATGCCGATGACCCGAGGGCCATAGAGGTAGGCCGCGGACCGAAACAAGGGGTCGACGGCGGGTCGAAACCGGTTTTCTTTGGGTCCTTTCGTCACCCGCACAACGCCCTGCTCGAGCAGCAAGTGCCGGTCGGGGGGCGCTACGTAAATCCGGTTGGCAACAATGGGCTCGCTATCCACCGCGTTGGTGGCTAGTAAGGTTTTCTGCCGATTCAGCACCTGCGGCAAGATGCCCGTCACGTCCGGGGACATGTGCCAGACGATGAACAGCGTGGCATCCAGGTCAGGGGGCAACAAGGCCACCAAGTGCTTGAGGGCCTCAAACCCACCCGTGGAAGCGCCAATTACGATGATATTTCTCTTTTCCACTGGCAGCGTTGCTCAACAGGAGAACACGCACCTGTAAGGGTAGATACGAGGCGGCGGGCCTTTCGGCCACGTACCCGGAGATGCGCGCGTCGGGTGTTGCCGTCGGTAACGGTTTTTTACCGCCTGGTAAGGGCAACCCCAAAGCTTCGCGTAAAGGGTGTGGGTCACGTGCCTGCTGCGAAGCCGTTTTCGCTTTCGGTTGGTGCTCGAAAGCGCGGTAATCCTTGTTTAGTTTACTGCGTTGCTTCCCAGGTTGCCCCGGGTTCCCCACGTTCATACCTGAGCAGCTGGAAGTGGCTGGCCCGCGCAAACCGGACCGCGTGCTCGACCGCCGCCCTACTGGTGCCTCGGTGCAGGCAGGTGCGAACTCAGCACCTGCGCAGTTGGGAGCGCGTGGTAATTGCAGGGTTAGGCGAGCCCGGTCGTGCAGGCACCCCCGCCGGAATCGAGGCTACGCCGGTATGGTTACAGTACACGACCTTTGCCAGTTGGCGATAGAATAAATAGGCAAAGAGTGGCGGATCGGGGCGTTGAAAGCGGTGTTACCTATTCTTGATGGCAATTCACGTTGCGTCACGGGATGCGCTAACCCGAAGTGTGTGCGCCGGCCGGGATGTCGGCTGGTGGGCATGATGCACCACGCAACACGCACACTCCGGCCACCGCAAAGGGTTACCCGGCACCCGGGATTCCCACGGAATGCTCTGCGCAATCTGACACGTGGGGTGGGAGTGATACACGTTGAGAACCCCAATGCCGCGGTTAAGAGAATAAAAGGGATACCCCTTGTACATTATTATTCCGCTTTTATATTCGGGATTAGCGGTTGAGGTGAATCGGTTGTTTTTCAGTGAATGCAGGTGGCAAAGTCCCTAACTGACGAGTAAGTTTTCGCGCCTGCGTGTCTACAGAATACCCCCCAAACCTTGGTTGCTTGTCCGGGGTCGACACCGCAAGGGCGTTGGCAACTCGTCTAATAAAACCTCAGGCAAAGCCTCCTCGGACCAACCGTATAGCCGCCCCGCGCAGCCTTATACCAGTGCCGCCGTTTTCTTGTGCAAATAGGCGTTCTGGTTGTGGTCGATGGCTCCTTTCGGCAACCATTCCCACCAACTACCCAAGTCGTTCTGAATGATCTGCTTATAGAAGGCAGGTAACTCTTGTGACTCTCCTTCGAAATACTGCCGGAAGCCCCGGTCGTGTATCAGATTTTGGCGCACTTGCTTGAAGAAGCGCAGTCGGCCGTAGCCCTCCGACGAGATGGCCCGCATGGTGTTCATCCACTTGGCGGCGCGGGAGGGCGAGGCCATGTAGCGGCGGTAAATAGCTTTCTTCGAGAACGTGTAGGCGGTGAGGTCGATGACCTTGTCGTAGAAGTCTACCCACTCATAGTTGGCGGGCTTCACGTTCATCGCCAGGTGGTTGTTGAGGAAGTGGAAGGGGAACGGCAGCACCCGGTTGTTTTTCTGGTAATCGAGGTTGAGCGGGGCCGCTTCGCCGAAAGCACTCAACAACGAGTAACCCGGAAAAGCCGCCGGCGCCAGATCCACAAACCGCTTGGTTAGCTCGAACGGCTCGTCGCCGGAGTCGCTGTCGAGGCCGAGCACGAAGTTGGTTTGCACGTACGGCACGTACTTGAACATCAAGTTGACGTGCTCGGCCACGCGCCGCACCTTTTCCTCGCCGGCCAGCCGCGAAGTGCGCGACTTGTTACCCAACTCGTACCACGACTCAACGCCCGGCAGCAGCGCCTCGAAGCCGTGGTTTTGCAGCACTTTCAAGTGGTCTTCGGTGAGGATAGACAAGCTGCTTTCCGCCAAGAAGCGGAAGCTCTTGAGCGGGGCCGCCGCCTCAATGGCGTCCATGGTTTCGTGGAACCGCACGCCAAAGTTAGGGTCATGCCAACCCACCACGGGTTTCTTGAACTTGGTGAGCAGAAAGCGTAGATCTTCCTTGATGATGTCGACGCTCATGGGCTGGTAGTCCACGGTGGCATCAATGCAGAAGGCGCAGGTGTAGGGACAGCCGACGCTGCCAATCATGGGCACCATCTTCAGCACCGGCGCTTTTTTCAAGGTCGGCTCGATGAACTTCCACCGCTCCCGCACACCCGGCAAATGGCTCGGTTGCTTGCCCGCCGACAGGTGCTTGCCCTCGGGGCGTTGCGGCTGACAGTTGTGGAGCACCTCCTGAATGGTGCCTTGGTTGGTGAAGCCCAGTACGAAATCGAAGTACTGCACCGCATCATCCGGATAGCACCGGGCGTGCGGACCGCCGAGCACCGTCACGGCGCCTTGACTGCGGAAGTAATTGCTGAGCGCATACGCCAGCAAGGCCGATTCGGTGAAGGCACTAATGAACACCAAATCCACGCCTTTGGGTAGTTCTTTGCGCAAATCTTCGAGGCCCGTGTAGCAAATCAGCTTCACGTCGTGCCCCTCCTCTTCGCACCAAGTAGCCACTACTTGGGGCATAATGCTGGCTAGATTAGCGTGCATGGCGCGGGCCCACAACGTGGTGGTGGGCCCTTTGCAAACTAAGTCGATAATGCCAATCGAAAGCTTTGTCATAAAATTACTTGCAGATTATACCTCGGACCAGCCTTTCCCGTTCCCCCTTGCGCTAGGTTATCTGAGCTTCAGTCAGTGCCTGAATAGTCGCGCCCGGGGATGTGCGCCCAAGTAAGCTCAAGGAGTTGCTTGCAAGGCGTGGTATACTTCCAGCCAGCTTAACTCCCCAGCCACGTACCGAGCGTAGAGCGGCCGGGCAGCGGCCGGCGCTTTCTTATGCAACCCGGGTAAGGCCGCCTGCATTTGCTGCAACACCCACGCACGTTGCGCCGGGGTTCGAGCATAAGGGCCATAGCGAGCATCGGGTGCCATACAAACTGCCAGAAGGAGGCGTGGAGATACGCTGCCCCAAAGATGAGAGGAGGAAAGCCGCAACGGGCTGCGGGCGATACGAAAAAGGGATTGCGGACAATACCTAATTTCTGTTTCGCCGTACGCGGTCGAACAGTCTCCCTCGCCGACACTTAGGGTTAAATGACGGGAGAGTAATGAAACCAGACTGGCTCTGCAGAGGAGCAGTAGAGACAAGCACTGGTTGCCCCTTCTCGGCTCGGCTTTGTCTTGCAACAACGCCAGCCCATCACTTTCAAATCCTGCCGTTCGCTCCCTATCCTCGTAAAGCGGGCAAGGCGTTGTATAAGTCCCGAGCCAGCCTTACTAAGTTCCGCAGAGTGACGAAAGCAGGAGCCCCCTGCTGTTCCCCGCGCGTATGCGCTCAAAGCCAGTTGTCGATCGATTGCCCGCCAAGCTAAGTCACCGCAACTTACAACGTAGGGGACCGAGTGCTGACTCGCTGGCAATGTGAGGTTCCGCAACCGCCGCTAAAAAGGTCTGCCAGCAAGCAGTAGGAGCCCGTTATGTTGTCCTCCTACGCATACTCCCGTACGGCTGCTCTATGAACTAGTTACTCGTTCTCGTGCCCGGCCCGTAGAGCAGCAGTGCCCTGACCAGGCCATCACGCCTATTGAACTTTACGATTGACAGCGCTTTAAAGTGAAAAGAATGCCGCGTCCTTTCGGGAAAGGACGCAAGCCGGCCTGCCACTTAAGCGAGAGCAAACGAGATTGGTGGCGTTCTAGGGACGCGGCCTTTCCAGCGTCGTGCTGATCTGGCGCAGCGTTTCGGCCAGCGCCGCGCCACCCACGCCCCCCGGAGCCAGCAGGACTTCAAACAAGCGCGCCACGACGGGCACCGTGGCGTGGCCCAGGGCCATGCGCCAGTGCGCAAAGAAGCGCGGACGGTCGGCCGCCTCGTAAACGGTAACCACGTGGGTATGGCGCGGATCCTGCTCGATGCGCGCGTACAACGCGCGTACCTGGGCCTCGGGTCCTTCCAGCACTTGTACGTAGTACCCTTGCTGATAGACGAGCAGCCCCGTAATCTGCCGGGCCGCGTTGCCCTGCCGGGCTTGACTAAGCAACTGGTAGAACTCGGTCTCGCCGAGCGGCTTCGTCGCTTGGCTGTGGTAGAGCAATTGGAAAACAGCCGCCGCGGGTCCTGGCGGAACCGAAGTCGGCCCGCGCTGCAGGTCGCGCAGCAGGGTAGTGAGTTTCGCTTCGGTCAGGGGCTTAGGCACGAAGCTGCTGACGGGTAGCGCCTGCAGGCGCTCGAGGTCTAGCAGGGGCAGCGACGTGGTCAGCACCACCACCGCTATTCGCTCGCGCTGGGCAACGGGCAGGTGCTGGAAGGCCTCGAGAAAGGCAAAGCCATCGAGCACCGGCATGCGCATGTCCAGCAGCACCAGCCAGGGGGCCGGCTCGGCGCCGACGGGTTGGGCTAAGACGCGGTGGAGCAGGTGCAGGCCTTGCGCGCCGTTCTCAGCCATGAGCAGGCGGCTGGTCGGCGCCACTCGTTGCAGGAGCCGGGCGTTCAGAAAGTTGCTGGTGGCATCGTCATCCACCAAGAGAATGCCAGCTAATCTGCGCATAAAGTAGGAATCACTTGTTGGGGATTGGCTTGGCAAAAGCAAAGGGGATTGGGTACTTCGCTGGGGCTACGACCAATACGTAACAGCCGCGTCATCGAGCCTGTTCGGGCAGCAGCCGGTCAGTAGTCGGGCGCACTAGATTCGTAACGGCAATTTCCGGCAAGCACGAAAGTGATAAGTGAAATCCCAGCAATAGATCCTTTGCTTACTGCTAGTAGCAGTAATGGCAGCGCAAGCCAACTGCTTGGCTGCTCCAGAACAGCTCCACGCTGCTCGGTGGGGGCAGCAGTTGGATTCCATTTAAATATACCTTTTCGCGCCGCGAACTATATGTGCTGATCAGGTGCTATTTTTTAATTTAAAAATGCTATTTTAGGAGTGGGGCGCTTGTTCGTAGTTGGCCCTCCCTGCTATGCTTGCTCCCTCCCCCAACGCTGCGCCCCTCCCGGCAAACGACATCCCTGCCGAGCAGGCCGCCGTGCCTCCTTCCCCCGCCGAGCAACCGTCGCTGCCGGTTGGGCGCTGGCAACCCCTGCTCGAGCAGTTGCCGCTGGGCCTGCTCGTGCTTAACGCGGACTTTACGCTGTGCTACGCCAACGTTGTTGCCATTGCCCTGCTGGGTTTGCCCGTCGACACGCGGCTGGTGGGGCGCAGCGTGCTCGACTTCAGTCACCCCGACTACCACGCCGACTGGGCCCGCCTGCAGCACGAAGTGCACGCGCTACACCGCTCCCGTGCGGCCGTCGAAACCTGCCTGCTCCGGGCTTCGGGCACGGTGCTCTGGTGCCGGGTTACCGTTCTGGTGGTGGTCAGCGACGGGCAGCCCGTGGTGTTTGCTACGCTCGAAGACATTTCGGGGCGCCGCCACCTCGAGGCCCAAGTGCTGGATTCGACGCACGAACTGGAGTCGGCCAACGAGGAACTGACGGTCTTCAACGAGGAACTGCAAGCCAGCAACGAGGAACTGCTGGCCCTCAACCGCGAGTTCGACACCTTTGTCTATGCCGCCTCCCGGGAGCTGCGCCAGCCGGTCGCCTCGTTGCGCAGCCTGCTCCAGGCCCTAGAAGAGCAGCTCCTGGCCCCTACCCGGCCCGGGCCCCTGGTCGAGCCGCTGCTGGGCCGGATGCAGGAAACGCTCACCCGCGTGGACCACACTTTGGACCGGCTCGCGGACTTCAATGCCGTGCAGCTGCCGGGGCGGCCGGCCGGGGAGATGGTGGTGCTCGGCGCCGTGCTCGAGCAAGTGCGGCGCGAACTCGAGCCCGTGCTCGTGGCCGGGGGGGGACAGCTAGAAGTGGACTTGGCCGGCAACCCCTCCTTGTGGTTTTCCCGGCCCCACTTGCACTCGGTGTTGTTGCACCTGCTCAGCAACGCCCTGCACCACCGCCACCCCGATTGGCCGTCCCGGGTGCGGGTATGCAGTTATCGCCAAGCTGGCCGGCTGATCGTGCGGGTGCAGGACAACGGCATGGGGTTGCACCCGGCCGAGCAAGAGGCCTTGCTGCAGCCCTTTGCGCGCGCGCACCCGCCCGTGGCGGGCACGGGCGTGGGCTTGTACCTGGTCAAGAAGATTCTCGACCAAGCCGGCGGCAGCTTGCAAGTGGAAAGTCAACCCGGCGCCGGCTCGACCTACACGGCGGTGTTCCCCGCCTGAGCGCGGGGCGAACCAAGATAAGCGCCTTTTCCGCGGGGGCTCCCCGCCTCGTCCTCCTCCGGCAATAGGGCCAGCGCGCCCTCTCGCCGAGTGCCAACGGCGGCGGCACGGGTAGCCGGGACGGGTGTAGGCCATCTGCAACCGCCATAACCGGCCGGAAAAACGCCGCCGGGAAGCTCCGTCCTGCGTCAGCAGGGCAGTGCCTTAGGGTACCTTAGAATCAAATGCCTGTGTTTCCGGCCAGCCGACCGGCTCAGCAGGAAACGAAGGTCCTACTCCAACCACGACGAGATTTCCCGTTCCGAGGCAAATTTTCCCGCAGAGCAACATTTTTTCTTGCCATGATACTACCCTGGCCGAGCTCTTGCTCTTCTGCAATCTAGTTGACAATAAACAGGTTACCTTCTCTTGCGTTAGCGATTTCGCTTCATTTAGGGCTGGCTCGCCCGCAAATCAAACCGGCTGATATGGTGGCTGCCTAACTAAGACCAACGCCAGGCGAAGTTGCTGCTAGCATTACCCGGTGACCGCCGGCGGCGTGCTGCCGTAGCGTTTGTTTTGTATCGCTCCCGCGATGGAATCGTCGCTTCTTTCCGCCCGGCTCGTGGCCCCGCCCACCCCGCCATCCCTGTTAGCCGACTTTACAACTCTCGACGGCTTGCGCGTGGCGTATGCGGCCGGGGCGGCGGCCTTGGCCAAGGGCGACGCCGTGCTGGTAGGGGAGCGGTTGATTAGCACCTTTACCACGGCAACCGAGCCCGTCTATCCTTTTCACGAGGTGACGGCGTAAGTTTCCTTTTCTGAGGGCGACCTTTTGCCAGGGGCCATGCTCTAAACCTTTTTTGGTAAACCAGAGCCGGTAACAGAAAAGGGATTGCGGTAGCTGGGCTCGCATGGAAGGTGCCCCCTTGCGGCCGCCGAAAGTTTTCGCGCTGGTTGACGGCCCCTCGGAGTTGAGCAGTTGTCGGCACAGTTGAACGCGAACGGCCCGCTGGTCCGGATCTTGCGCCCTGGTTTAAGCGTGTCAACCCGGGATTTGCCACCAGGCGCTGCCTAGTCCGCACAGCCTGGAGGAAACGGATACTCCCCGCGTGTGGCTCGGCCCCACTACTAGACCTTTTCGGGAGGATGCCGCGTACTGACTACCAACCCTTTGCCGGCTTTACAGCTAGTTACTGCTGGCAGAGACACCGGTTCCCAAACGCCGAGAACTGGGTCCGATGCCTCGGGGCAGGCAATCCCCTTTGCTTGCCTTTGCACGCCGCGAAAATTAACCCGGCGCGGCCAGTAGGCTTCGGTGCCGCTCCGCTAGTTCCAGTTCGCAAAGTAGGTTGTCTTCCTGAGCGCCCCGCGTAGGCCCCGGCGTTGCTATTGCGGCTGTTGTTGCTGGTGCTGGAATAACCAGTCGGCGGAAGCGGCAATACGAGTTTACGGGCCGCCCCGGTCCGGCGCTTCGTGCGTGGGAGGCGGCGCCAGGGTAGGGGCCACGGGCTGGTGGGGGCGCAGTTTGCAATGTGCACCGACACGCCCAGTTTATGGGTGCTGATGCCCTTATAAGTGGCTTTGACGGGCGGGCAGTCCCGGGGGTGGCGGCCCAGCGCAACGCGGAGGTGCCCGTCGTTGACGATGCGGTTGTTGGTAGAGTTGAGGCGCAGCCAGCCGTAAAACGGAATGTAGGGGGTAGCTCTTGGACAAGTTCAGTTCCAGGGTGGGGGCGGGGCTAGCACGGGCTTGGGTCTGTTTTTTACCCGCCAGATTGTGTTGCTAAAGCGTGGTAAGGTCAGGCAAGCCTTAATCTTGTATGTCGTGCGCACAGGTATCGGGTGCCAACAGCGGGGCCTTAGCAATAGGCCACCTTGCCCAGTAAGAAGGAGTTACTGATCTTGTTACCCGTTACCGTAATGGCTTCTCGTGCTTCGTCAAGGTGCATGGTCTGCTCATGCAACGGTTCGGAAGCAAAAAGCACACAATAGGTCATTAAATTATACTGGGTAGGCTGAAAAATGCAGATTATGCTCGCCTTATAGGTCGGTCTGGCCCCTGCTTATCGGGGGATTAATAATTAAAATTTTTAAAAATGTTGCGTTATTTTCTGTAGTTCCGTTTGAATCTCCTTTTGCTTGTTTTCGCCCGCCAGTAAAAAGGAGTTTTTAGTGGTGTTCATTTTATCTCTTGTGAGGGTAATCTCCTGGGATATCTGGTTGATCTCAGCTTTTAGGGTGGTTAAGCGTTGGGTAAGGGTTTGCAGTTCCTGCGCTTTTTTCTGGAGCAGTTCTTCCTTGGGCCGCACCTCTTTCTGGTACTGCTGCGCGTGGGCGCTTTGAAAGGCATTCAAATCCCGGCCAATCAGGTTTAGGTATTCCTGACCGGTGGAGACAAGCTTTTCTTGGGTGAGGCCGGTGCTTTTTAACGCGTTGTAAGCGGTCTGGTACTTGAGGGCTTCGTCCTGAATGTCGTCTATGTCGATTTTGCTGTCCACGAACTCTTTGAAATCAACTCCCTGGAACAAGGGGTTGCGGGCATTGGCTTCGTCAATCAACCGCTCAAAGTACTGCTGGTGTTCGGGCAACGGTTCCGTGATGGTGCCGCCGGCCGAATAGGTGGGAACATGGTCGGGAATAGTGACGGGCGCGGCGGGGCCGTTGATCAACGGATGCTGGGCATTCTCGGGGACAGCAGGTAGTGGCGGGGGCAGGAAGGAAGGCGTAGCCGGCGCCGCAGCCGGCGCGGTAATCGGTGGATTCGGTTTGGCCGTTCCTTGCTTGGCATCGTCTTCAAACTCCACAAACGGAGTCAACAACTGCTTTAAGAAACTCATAGGAAGAGAACTTATTGGTTGAGGCTCAGCAGGAACCCGATGGTAAAGTTGGCGTCCCAGTCAAACACAAAGGTGTCGGTGCCGGTTGCCTCGGCCAAGCCTTTGTAGATAGTCAAGCCCGAGGCCATTTTCTTGTCCGCTGCCTTGTACGCCTCAGGGGCCTTCAGTACGGTATATCGTTCTTCTCCTTGGCGGTGTTGCTTGGCTAGGGTGAAGGGCACCCCACCCAGAATGAAGCCTACATTCCGCTTGTCCTGCGGCACTTTAGCGGCCAACGTTTTCACTTGGTTGTACACCTGCTCATCGGCGGTTCCTTTTTCGTAGTACTTGGCGCCGGGCAACTCGATGGATTGCAGGCGGCCATTCTCCTGCCAGGAGATTTTGGTATTACCGGAGCCGATGTCTACCAGGAAAGAATTATCGGCGAAGGCGGGGGGAACGGTGGCACTGAAGCCGAATTTGCCTTCCTGCTCGGCGGTTACATTGTTCACCACGTACCCCATCTTTTTCAATTCGTTGCTGATGATGGCGGTTTTGGGGGCTTTCTGAGCGCCCGAGGAAATCACGAAGTGCATGTTTCTGTTCGCCACGCCTTTGTCGAACATGGCCGACAGGTATTTCTTGAGACCGGCTCGGATATCATCGGTGGTAGCTAGGCCTTCGTAGGCCAATGATTCGCCGAAATCCTTGGAGACAATCTCCCAGCGTTTCTGACGGTCCATGTTGATGACGAAGGAGTTGAAGCCCGTGGCTCCTACTTCTACTACCCCCCGTAGCGTGCCATTCTCCGGTTTTTCGGGCGTGTAGCTAAATGCCCGGGTTTCTTCGGTCGTGCCGGCCGCAGGGGGAGTAGTGGAGGGAGTTGAAGCAGCCGGTACCTCCCCTGTATTGTCCGGCGTCTGGTTGCTACCGGGTATGCTAGGCGAGGTGGTAGAGGACGTAGCGGTGTCGGCAGTGCCCCCGGTTAAACGAGGTTTGAGGGCGAAATAGCCTAGCACCCCAATGATCAACAGAACGACAATAATCCCTAGTGGCTTGATTTTCATCTTGGTAAGTGTTAGTGCGTTGTAAGGTTATTTTCCCTCTCAACTTCTCGGTTCTTTCTTGTTGCTGGAAACCGTAGCGGCGCTACTTATTGGCCATGGTAATCACCACCACCCGGCCGCCTTCTTCCTTGGACAGCAAGAGTTTCTTGCCGTCGGTGAGGTCTACCATGGTATTCACGGGTATCTCTTTGTCTTCGGTGAGGTCTTTCAACGAAGTGAGTTTCTGGTTGACCAATACCCACTTATTATGGTGGAAGGTGAAATACCCCACCGGGGTCTTTTGCTCGTCGGTCAGTTTTTCATTTCTGACCACGTGCCGGTTCACGTGCCACTGGAACAGGTATTGGTTGTGGTAAACCATGAGGCGGTGATTCTCGGGGCGCCAGACGGTGGGCTTGAACTCGAAGTATAGGTCCAGCACAGGCAGCGTGCCGTGTACCGGCGTGCCGCAAAACGGACACTTGGGCGAGGTGGTATTATCGAACACAAACCACTTCTGCTGGCATTTGGGGTTGCTACAGGGCTGCATCAGATCGGTGGTCTTGAGCAGAGCCTGTTCCCATTGGTCGGCGTTAGGCCGCTGGTTGGGGTCGTGCAGGCCCGTTACAAAGGCCTGATCAAATAACGCCTTCAGGTAGGGGCCGGTGATGGTGTAGGGTAACTTCGTTACATCCGCCCACGGCAGCGTCCACTTCGACACCTGATCCATTTTAGGCCGGTTGGAGTGGTCAGTCGGGTGCTCAATGAACAAGGCCTTCTCCCCCATCGACAGCAAATCGTCTTGTTCCGTATCCAGGGAGTTGACCTTGCCTCCTTTCAGCGGGTGCCGGTAGAGCAGGTACAAGTAAATCATGACCGGCAGGGCATGCAGGTCGGTGGTGCGGTTGGCGTGCTTGCGGGTAGGGTCGCGCAGTTCCAGGTGTTTGGTGGCCAGGACCTCCGGCGCAATAAAATCGGCGGTGCCGATGACATCGGGGGGGTACAAACCAGGTACGACCAGCCCATCAATGTCAATGATGGTAGCTGATTTACTGACCGGATCAATTAAGACGTTTTTATAGGATAAATCGGAATGGGCCAGACCGGCGGCGTGCAGGCGCTTCACTCCCCGGGCAATTTTCACGCAGATCTGGAAATAACTGAGCCAGTTGCCTAACTCGCTGTCATCCAGCCGCAAAGCGAACTGAGGATGCCGGAACTTGGCCGAAGCAAACCACAAGCCTTGTTTCTCTTTGCCTTTGATGCCCTCGCTGGTGGCGTAGCCTTGCTTGAAAAAGAAGTTCTTGTTATAGGTCGGCACCACCAACCCCACTTTTCCGTCGGCGGTTTCCACCATGTCGGTCGGCCAGCAGTACAGCTCTTTGTAGTATTCGCCGCCTTCCCGATTGAAGAAGCTATCGTAATACTGCGTCACCAGTTTCTTGAGCCGTTCCCGGGAATTGTAATCCTGCTTGTCGCGGTAAAAAGCAATTACGTACGATTTATCGGGTCCGAAATACACGTCTTTCATGCCACCCCGCATGGGCTCGCCATTATCTACGTACGGGTACATTTTACCGGGCGTGATGATGGACGGTACCGACTTCGCGGGTTGACCGAGGTTACTGGAGAAGGTGGGGCTACTGCTTTGGCTCACAGGTTCAATTCTATAAATTGTAAGTACCCTGGTTCAGATTCGGTTGCCAGTTACTTGGTAGGCAAGAGCTAGAAGACGATGGCCAACGTTCGGTCGTCGTGGTTGCCGGAACTCCAGAAATCCATCCAGCGAGAGAGTTGCGCCTCAATGTCGGGGTTGGTGGTGCTTAGTTCTACCGTGGCCTTATCCTCGTTCTGCCCCTGTAAATCAGCCAGAAACTCCTGCCACTTGGCAATGTTAGGCAGGTTCGCCTCCACCACGAACTTAGGGTCATAGATGCCATCCGACATCATGATCAGGTACGAGAAGTCGTCGATCAGCTTAAACCCGAAACGGGTAGCGAACTTTTCATTCTGGAAGATCTCGGGCATGGTGATAAACCGGGTACCACCCCCGAATTCGCCCACGTCAATCCAGTTCATGAGCGTCACTTCGGTCACGTCTTTGCTGAGCACGGCAATAGGACAATCGCCGACGCCAAAGGAAAGCAAGGCGTACCCCACATCGTACTTCTTGAACAAAGTGAAGATGAGCGTACTGCTCAAATCTTTCAGCGTGACCTCCTGCGCCTTGGCGAAGCTTTCCAGTTGTTTGTGCACCTGAAAAGCCGCTTTGCCTAGGTTGTTGTAGACGAAACGGTTTAGGTTTTTCTGGGTGTCGTCCCCGGTTTGGCTGGCGTGCTGTTGGAGCAAGTTGTCAAACTCAATCATGCTCTCTACCGAGGCGGGGTCCAGAAAATAGTTGACCACGCCCGCACAGGCCAGCGCCGATCCTTTTCGGGATAGTTTCGCACTCCCGGCCCCATCCGACACCACCACGACGTTCCAGCCATTGGGCAGCTCCTTATAGGCAAAGTCATCTTCCCGAAACGACCCCACATTGGCGTGGGAGCGCCCGCGTTTAGAAGAAACCAGCAGGTGCCGGTCGCCTAGTGGCGAGAACAAGGTGACTTCGTCTTCCTTCCAGTAAGGATCGTTCTTGTCGCTTTCCAGGTTTTTCCAGAGGCCTTTGGGGTCTGGGTTGATGATGAGTGGAATGTCTTTTTGGTGGAAGGGAGCTTCCTCCGGTTGTCCTTCCACTTTGAAGTAAACCAAAAACTTGAGGTCGCCGCTTTGGGTGGGAACCCCGGTAAGCTGGTTGTTTTCGGCGCTGTAGGCCAGCCCGAGGGCTTCTAGTCCTTCTATTCGAAAGGCGATAAGGTCGTTCCAACCGTATTGCTCGAAGTCAAACGGAGCCGTGTAGGGTTTGCCCACGGTAGCGTTGGGAATACGAATGGGCTGCTGCACGATCTCAGCTATTCTGTCTTCGATTTTCCAATTCGCCATAAGCTGTTCCTGGTTTTTTCTGAGTTGGTGGAGAATGGCAAGGTTGTGTTCTTCCAGTAAAAAGCGGTCGAACAACTGCATCCGGTGCGCTGGAATGATAATGCCATAGCTTTTGAAAAGATCAGTCACCAGTTGTTTTGCTTCGGCCATTCCCGCTTATGTGCTACCTGTTTAAAACTCATGTTCGGTGGGCTACCCCTTAGCCAACCCGGTTGCCGCTCCGGCTACCTGGTAAGCTTTCGCTACCTAATTGGCATTGGTTGCTGAGCCTACTACTGCAGAAAACAAGGAAAAGGAAGAGGCTAAGGGAAGATATCTTCCAGCCTCTTCCTTGCCTGATGCGGTGCTACTCGCTTAGGTAACGATATTCAATTCTGCAGGAGGCGGGGGTAATTCGCCTATACCGGTCACTTCTTGGCCGCCATCCTCCACCTTGGTAGAGGAAACGCCAATGGAAGCACTCACCCAAGTGAAGAACTTGGCAATGCTCTGGCTGTCGGCAGTATCCAGGCTGACGACATTTTCCGTGATCTGCTTCAGCAGCGCCGAATCGGCGGCGCTACCCGCGGCGCAGGCCACGGTAAAGGCGGTTTTTCGTTTTCTAAATTCTTCCAAGCCAATCTGCCAATCATCGGTAGGAATCCCATCCGTCATGATGAACACTAGGGGTTTCCAGTCGCCTTTTTGCTCGGCTGTGGTTTTCGTTACCTCATTGTCGATGCAGGTAGAAACCAACTTCAGCGCCTCGCCCAGGCTGGTAGTGCCGGTAGCTTTGATGTCCACCATCTGAAACGAAGCCAAGTCGGTTAAGGGCACCACTTGTTTCGCCTCGCTATCAAAGGTGATGATGCTGATGAAGGCCGTCTCAATCGCCTGCGGATTCTGCCGCAAGGAACTGATCATAACCTGAACCCCATTTTTAACTGCTTCAATGGGCTCGCCGGTCATGGAACCAGATGTGTCCAGTAATAAATAGACGGGTAGTCTCCTCATCGTTTCAGGTGTTGAAAGGTTTTTGATAAACTCTGCCATTGCAGCGGTGTGCGCAAGCCAGAAACAGAAGTCAATTCTCCTAGAGAAAATGGCTTTTACACTACAGGCTGTATTCTACGCGTCATTTTTGAAAACCAGCTATGAAGCCCTAACTTCCAAAAATTGGCGGTTGAAATGTTCAACGCAGGCCGTTGGGCAAGGTTTGCTATTCATTAAGGAAGAGTTGCCTTTCACTCTGTATACTCGTTAAGGCATTGAGCAGGTCGAACGAGCAAAGTGAAGTAAACACCGGCAGGACTATCGGTCTGCTACTCCTGAGTGGACTCCTCGTCTTAAGCCTGTGTGTGGCTTACTCCTGATTTTAAGGATAGAATACTCTGCTACCCCTAGGTTGGAACAGCCGAGCGTGGTTCAAAGGGGGGCAGTAGCAATAGGGTAGGGTCGAAACTTGCCGGTTGCCAACTCGATTTTTATGATCTTTGTATGCTTATGCAAGAACTGAAGAGTCCTACCAACCGCGTTTACCTCACCATCGACACCGACCACGCCAACCGGTGGGTGGCCGTCACCTGGCAGGGCTACCTGACCAAGGAAAGCATCCAGGCGGGCGCCGCGGCCTATACGCAGGCCCTAGCTGCCTCCGGCTACGCCTGCGTGCTCAACGATACGCGGCAGGTGCGCGGCCCCTGGGACCACTCGCTCGAGTGGGTCATCAACGTGTGGGCTCCCCAGGCCGCGGCAGCGGGGTTGCAGTACTTTGCCCTGATTACCACGCCCGATTCCTTTGCCGAGGAGTCAGCCAGTGCCTTTTACGCGCAACTGACGGCTTTCCAGGCGAAAGTGTTCGCCACTATGGAGGAAGCTCAACTTTGGCTCCGCCAGCACGCGCGGGCTGCTGCTTCAGCGGCCACTAGTTCGCCGGCGAAATCGTAAGTGCTCATGACAGACGCAGTGATCCTGGAGGAACCCTACGGCTCGGTGCTGGTTGATGCCCGCGTACCGTGCGTGATTGTGCAGTTCCACGGCTTTGCCAATAAAACGCAATTCATGCACGCGATGGAAACCGGGCTGGCCTATTACGTCCAGTACAGTACCCCGGCTAGGCCCTGGGGCTGGATCGGGGACGTGCGCCACATGAGCCCCATCCCGAAGTAGGTGCAGGACTGGCTGGTTACGGACTGGAACCTGCGCGCTTTTCGGGCCGGTATACGGGAGGTGAGCGTGGTGCAAGCCGAAAACGTGCTGGGCGCGTTGGCCACGCAGCAGTACAGCCGCAACACCGCCGCCCGGCGCAACGAGTACGAAATCTACTCCGTCTACTACCCCTCCCTGCAAGCGGCGAAGCAGGGGGCACGGCAAGCCCTGCGGCCCCAGCCGCCCCGTAAGGGGATGGCCCCGCGGCTCTTTCGTTTACTTGCCTTTCTTCTTGCCCTGTGAAGTAACCGAGGAAACGAAACAGTTGCGGCGTTAAAGTAGGTGTTTACCGAACGTACTCTGAGCGCTTGCTAGGGTGAGCTCGAGGGGGGCACTGCCGTAGTATGTCAAGCAGCTTCTCTTAAGTTTTGGTAGCTTGGGAAGCTAGGCCTTATTTTGCACTTTTATCTACTTTAGCTTACCTAAGCTCGGCCGGGTGAAAGCGTCAGCATTGTGGCCTTAAAATCCGCTATCTCTCTTTTCATCCATTACTATAGGGCGCCTGCTCGCATGAAAAGTTTCCTGACGGCCATTCTGCCCGTTGTCGTCTTTATTCTACTTTATCAACCTTATATCTACCTCTATTATCGCTCTCATGAGCACCTGCCTGAACTCTACCAAAACTGGGGCTATATCCTCGCCGTTGTCCTGCTGATAACGCGACTCGTCAACTTGGCTTGCTTGAAGCAGCGAAAGGGCTATGCGGATTTGCTGACCGCGAACCGGATTGGGTACAATCTGCTTGTGCTGCTCGTGGCTTGGCTAGTGCTCGGCAATGTGCACGCCCTATTTGAGTTGTTCCGTCCATACAGCGAGAGCATGATCCTGCACATTTTGACGCTCTTACTGGTGTCCTTGGTCGGCGTGCGCGAAGTGCTCTGTCCCACCAAACCGTCTCGCCCGCCGGGCGCGGGCCATAAGTGATAGTGATTGATACCAACTACAGGGACAGACTCTTGGGATAGACGAACATCCGATTACTCAAGGGTGGTTGACATTAAAACGACTTCTCGGACAAGCTTTTATTATCTCTATTCAAATGAAACAATTACTAAAAGACACATGGGGAGTTGGATGGCGTGTTACGGCTTCTGTCTTCGGCTATTATACATGCGTCTTTGTGGGCGAATCCTTACAACGACTGCGAGGCAACTACTACACTCCCTCCGCGTGGGCAATGTCAATTGCGATGTGTTTTTTTACCTTTTGCCTGCTCGCCATTGCCTTATCCCTGGCTTTCCAAATCAGAACTACGTATCGTCCTGGTACGCTTGTAGCAGGCGCGAGCCTACTCTACACCCTGGCAACGCTCTTGTGGTTCGGCGCGTTTTATGGTCATTTTGAGCGGCCTTATCGGTTAATATTCGTTATCTGTTGCGGTCTGTCAGGCTTGGTTACACCCTGGGTAATAGGAAAGACTTGTAAGCGAGTGATTCAATTGGCTTACAAAAGTTAGATTATAGCAAGAGTATATAGCCATAGCTGCTTTGCTCCCACTCTTAGAAAAGTTGATTGACATAAGAGTTGTTCTCGGACTAGTCTGAGAAAAGTAAAACTATGGATATCATGCTGCTATTACACTAGTAGTAGTATTTTGTCGCTATGATTCTCTGTGAAGCTTGTCGCCTCCGCGCTAGTGTTATTCAAGAAAAACGCAACGGGTCGGTTATCCCCTACTGCTTGTGCCAGCCCTGCTACCAGCGGCTGTTGCATCGCGCGCTGCGGCCGTTAGAGTACTTCAATTTAGTTGCGCTCCACGGCCACGAATACGAGCTTTGCGATGACTTTTACAGTGATGACGGTGTCGCGGATGCGGCCGAGGAGCCAGTTGACCTAGAACCAGCCCTCACCTTTCCCACCCTAGAGAGTCTGCGCGGCCACGTAGAACGCCTCGTGGACTATACGATCGTCAAATGGTGGTATCCCGCAGCGGTGACGCCTTATTTAGTGGGCTTTGCTCCCCAAGAGGTGTTGCACGTGCTGGATGACAAGCTCGCGCGCAATCCCTTCTTACTACCGAGGTGCTTAGAGGTTGCGGCCGAAGTACTGCAAGGCCACGCGTATGCCTGGGTCAAGTATCAACTAAGTTCAGTAGAGGAACCGCTGCAGGTGCTCGACTTTGCCTATGCCTTATCCCGTTGCTTTCCCGCCGCCGAAGCAGAAGCCGTACTCCTGGCCGCGCTGAGCACCCTCAACGAAAAAGCGCTAGCTGAACACGTGACTTGTTTGTGTTACCTGGCGGGGAACGGGCCGTTGGACTGGATCGAAGCGCACTGCCGGGCCATTACCACCGTGCCGGGGGGCTATGGCGTCACCTGCGCGGCGCTGGGGATCACGTGGGAACGAGTGCAGCGCTGGTTAAAAATGGGACGCCCGTTAAGCTTGATGGCCCTGGATGCCTTAGTTAACTGTAGCACGACGGCCGCAACGCAGAACCGCCCCCTCTGGCTACGGGAGCATCCCCCCTACTTACACGCCCCTTCCACGCTGGAAGCGATGAATGAGGTCTTATCTGCCTATGTCACGTTGGATAGTGTACCCCGCACCAAAATGGCAATTCGCTTCATCCAGGAGCATTGGCCACAGATTTTAAAAACGAACTAGGTTTAAAACAGCTCCTGTATGTTGGATCTTATAACGTTTCTTGAAAGGCCCTGCACACGCGTTACGAGCCAATTGTCATTTTACAAACGGTCGTGGCTGTTGCAGAACTCAATCCGTATTGTGGTAAAGGTGTGTTTGGCCCCTGAAGTGCTGAGAATAGTAGCGCTAAAGAGGTTTTTAGTCTACTTTACTCGCTGTTGCTAACCATTCAATCCCTTGTTGGGAGTTCTGCAACAGCTACCTTTGTTATCAGACTGACCTCGGAAAAAGGCTGATTTTTGGCTCGACTGGCTACTGCACCCGACTTAGTACTTTGACGGGGAACTAGGCGCTAGTTCTTGCAGGTCAGAACCTCCCCCCGGCAGGCTACTTCGTAACTGTTGACTGTAAACGGATTTTCTAAACTTGCTCCGCGCAATAGAACCAAATGGTCACCAATTATATAGAAAACTTTTAGTGTCACCGGAAGACGGGTAAAAAGGGTAATTTCACTCATGATCCGTTTCCTCGTCGCAGCTTTGTTTGGGTGTTGGCTGGCGGGGATCGGCCCCATTGTCCGCGCCTGGGGCCAGGGGTCTCAGACCATCGTCTTGCACCCCTGGTCGGGCCCCGCTACGCCGGTGAAGGCCACCCTACAGGTGGATTCGGTACAGCAGCTTGCCGACCGCGGACTCGTCCTGACTCTGATGCTGCACAACACTGGGCCTTTGGCGGTTACCGTTGCCAACCCCCTCTACTACACGTATCTTCGATTATACGACCCGCGCGGGCGGCAGGTGTACGAGCCGCCCTTCACGCAACAGGCCATTATTTGCGGTGTAGGCGGGCGAAACTATCAAGCCGACTACACGGCCCAGTGCTTGCCCTTGGGAGGAGCGTGGGTAAATCAGCAGCCCGTGGACGCTTATCAGTTCTATCAGCAAGCTCAGGTAACGTTGTCAGCGCATGGCACGCTTCGCCTCGTGGTGCAGGTTCCGAACATGCTCCAGCTGCCGGGCCCGTCCATAACGTACTCGACCCGCCTGACCAAACTCGCGGCCGACCGCTACCGGCTGGAAGTAGGGCTCGCCCTAGTGTGTGCGTCCGCCAGCGGGGAACGGGCCCAGCCGACGCACATACAAGGAACGCCCCTGTTCGTAAACTATAGCTTACGCTAAGCGGTCCAATCTTAAATCTGGGAACGCTAGCAGTACACTAGACTTCTAAGTAGTTCAAAAAAACAGTGATTTGAATGAAAAGTGGGCCATTTTACATCTTGTGAATGCCCTTCTCAGCACATAAAATGGCTTGTAACGTTAGTTGAACGGTCGCCCAATAAGCGTTACGGTAGCTTAACCCGTCCTCGTTGTCGTAGGGCTACGAAGGGCAGTGCCCTGGCGCTCCCTCTTCCCTACCGTTTTCTGCTATGCAATGCTTCGTACACCCGGGCTACTCTTCTCCGTGCTGCTGGCCAGCTGCCATGACGCCCCCAAGCAGATAGGCGTGGGAACGTCGGCGCGTCTACCCGTAGCGCACCCGGATTCTGTTCTGGCCGCTCCCCGAGCCCCGAGCCCGTTGGATACGCTGCTGCGCCTCGCCCAAGAGCGCCCGCTCGTCTCCTACTCCTCGGCCCGAGCACTGCCGCCCAGGGTCGCGGCCTACTTGCAGACGCAAGAAGGCGGTGCCGACTCCTCGTTTGTGCTGGCCGACGTCGGGGCCCGCTTTCAAGTAACGGATGTCGTTCTCGAGCCCGGTTTACCCCGACACCAGCTCGTCTACTTAGGGGTGAGCCCGGACGTGGTTCTGGTCTCGTACTACAGCGGCGGCGTCGGGCTGATGCAAAGCGTGGGCTTGTTCCGGCTCCAGGGTCAGGCCATCACGCAGGGGTGGCTTGGCTATGTGCCGGAGAACCCTAAAACGAAGGCCGAGCTACTACGACAGGTGCGCATGCGCGAGGAAGAACGGATGCGTGGCCAGTAACACAACTCGAACAGATGCTGCTCGTGCCCCCGCTCGCAGTCAGCCCGATACGCCGTATGAAAGAACCTCTTTTCTCAATTGGCATTTTATGAACGGTGTTGAAAGTCAAGGGTTGAGGGAAAGTTTTGAGGTAAAATCGGCTTGATAAGGCTGGCCCGACTTGACAATAGCAAAGGCTTGCTTGAGTAATTTGTTGCAGACGGCAATCAGGGCCACTTTGCCATTCTTGCCTTTCGCCACGAGCCGCTCATAGAGCGCTTGGCAGGCCCTATTCCTCTTCTTGGCCGCGAAGCTGCACATGAACAGCTTGCCGCGGATTAACCCACCACCCATCTTGGTGATGCGTACCTTACCCCGCACACTCGTGCCGGAGCTATGCTCGCGTGGGGAGAGACCGGCGAGGGCAATCAGCTGTCGGTAGTTCTCGAAGCGATGGAAGCTACCGGCAAACAACAAAAGTGTGCCCGCGGTCTTGCGTCCAATCCCCGGGATGGAGCACAACAGCGCCATCTCGGCTTGGAAGCGCTGTTCGAGTAAAGCCAGTAATTCGGCTTCGACCGCTTGTACCTGGTCGGTGAGGACGTGCAAGGTATGCTGCAGGCGTTCGCGTGCCAGTTGGCTAACCACGGGTTGCTGCAGCAGGGCCGCCAAGGCATTACTCGCCATGGTTTTCTGCTTGATTAACTGTTCATTGACCTGCTCCAACTGCCGGCACTCCACTAGTACTTGCTCGTCGGGTTGCCAGATTTTGACTGGTTGTTGCTGGCCATAGCGCAACAGCCACTGGGCATCCTTGCGGTCACTCTTGCCTTTACCTAGGTGCATCTGAATAAAGCGCTTGATAACGAGTGGATTGAGCACCGCAACCTGGCCTCCCTGCTCGTGTAAATAATACGCTACCGCCAGATTATAAGCGCCGGTGGCTTCCATCACAAACAGACACTGCACCCCACAGGCCTTGACGAGTTGCTGAAAACCAGCTTTGCTATTGCTGACTTCCAAGTGCTTGACCTGTTGGTTGGCCTGATAGCATACCGCCAGCGAGGCTTTGCTGACGTCAATACCCACGACGGGAAGAGGAAGTGGCGAATCCATAGCGAGCGAGGAGAAAGAAGTGAAGGGAAGAGTAGGTAAGCAGGACTTCTAGCGCGTCTTTTTTATCCTAATACAAGCTCAATGGCCTTATGGAACGGTCCAAAGTGGCGCTAGAAAAGAGGAGGGATTCTCATAAAATACGAGCTCGACGACTCACAAACGCTTGAATCTTACTCTCCTCTTTTCCTGCTCAGTCGCCGCAAATACGGCAGGTAGGCGAACATAGGACAAACGCTCCACTGTAAGGTGCCAATTGAGGCGCGGGGGTGTCATGCATTTCGTTGGCCTGTTCTAGCTTGTGCTACCAAGCGCCTCGTGTTCCTGCTTTCTTCAGCTTTCCGGTACAATAAACACAGGAGTGGTCGCTCCTGCTTTAAACCGACCAGTCAGCATTTAGATCCTTGAATGTGCGAAAGCAAACCCTAGTATTTCACGAGGGTCGAATCATACACTACCCGAAAGAGGCGAGCGGAGGAATCCCTTGGCACAAGGCCAAAGAGCGGACTCCTCTTCGCGCGGCGGGAATCCTTGTACTCCGGTATGGTCCCGGCAACATAAAAATCGCTCGCCACAACTTGTAGTGTGGTATCAACCCCTTGGCCTTGGGTAGAGCGTAGTGTTAAGCGTAAATGCCTGTACTTCCTATGGAATGCAAATCGAAACTGGACGTGGGTTAACCGGTTGGCAGGTGAGTTTACTGTTGTATCTACCAGGATAGACTGCTCATGCCGGAGTATAAGCCGTTCATGGGGATATAGATACCCAGAAAACAAGGTATCCTGAGTCGGGAGCTTTTGCTGCGAATAGGTGCAGCTCCCGAGCAGGCTTGTCAGCAACAGGAAGACGACAGCCGATGTAGTAGTTCCTATCATTTTTGCGCAAACTACTGCTGGGTGACTAGCACGACTTTCTTTGAGAGTAGGGGAACCTCGCTCCAGCAACCTATGCCTAATCTCCTGCCGAAAGCAAACGCTGCGCTATAACTCCTCTTATACCTCAACAGAGAGGAGGAAGGAGTGTTTTTCCGAGGCGGAATTTCTACTACTAGGGCTGTTGTAAAAGGCAGGCAGGCCGCAACATGCCTCTCTTCCTACAAGCCCTTTTCGAGTACTCAACAGTCGGCGTAAACGACTAGGCGCACGCCTACCTGACCAGCAAGTGGCAGCCAGCGGGACGTTGGGGCGCAAAACGAGCCTGCATCGGCTAGGGGCCGACTCGGCGCCGAGCCGTTTTCTACCGGTAAGCGCACGCGCCGAAACGGGAAGGTGGGCTGTTCGATCGTCTGCTGGCCCAGCTGGCGGAACGTGCTTCGTTTATGGCTCTTCTTAGTATACTGTCCCAACGTGAAAGTATGCTACATTCGTCCTAGTGACTTGCTCCCTTGCTTCGTTCCCACCTTTTTCTTCTTGTCAATGACGCCCTTCTTTCGGGGTAGGAGGACCCGCGGCGCGCTCCTCATGGGCCTGCTGGTGCTGCCCATCATGAGCCTCGCGCAACCGACGGTGATGCGGGCTAGCTTAGCGCCGGCCGCTAATGCCCCTGCGGCGAGCCGCAGTACGACGGTGGTCGTGCCTTTCTCCCAAGCCATTGCGCCGGCCACGGCGGGCACCATCCGGCTATTCAGCTCGCAATACCGGGGGCAGCGCACGGCCACCACTAGCGTGAGCAGCAACACGGTGACCCTGGCGCCCACCGCTCCTACCGGCTCGAGCGCTTTCCGACCCGGCGAAACGGTGCACGTGACCATACCGTCCACGGTGCAAAGCACGGGCGGCACAGCGGCGACCCCGTACGTGTACCAGTTTACGGCGGCGACCACGGGCGGCAGCGGCACCTTCAGCGGCGGCTCGGACCTGCCCATCAGCAACCAGCTCACCAGCGTCGTGCTAGGCGATGTCGACGGCGACGGCGACCTCGACGTGATTCTCGGCAACGTGGGGGGCTCGACCGTGAACGTACGCCTCAACAATGGCCGCGGTACCTTCGGCGGGGGCTTTGACCCCGGCGTGACGAGCGATCCTCGGCGGGTGAGGCTGGGCGACGTAGACGGGGACGGGGACCTGGACCTACTCACGGTCACCCCCTTCCTCTTTACCGGCACGGTGAGCGTGCGCTTGAACGACGGGAGCGGCCAGTTTAGTGGCGGCACTACCCTCACCGGCTTCTATCAGCCCGAGGATGTGGTGCTGGGCGATGTCGACGGCGACGGTGACCTCGATCTGGTGGTAGCCAACTATCGTGATAACTCGGTAGACATCCGGCTCAACAATGGCAACGGCACCTTCAGGGATGGTTCCACTCTGCCCGTGGGTAGTAATCCCGAAAGCGTGGTCCTGGGGGACGTGGACGGCGACGGCGATCTGGATCTAGTGGTGGCCAACAGCGCGGTCCTCGGCACGGTGAGCATCCGCCTCAATAACGGTAGCGGCACCTTCAGCGGCGGCACGGACCTGGCCGTGAGCAGCCAGCCCACGGCCGTGACGCTGGGCGACGTGGATGGGGACAGTGATCTGGATCTGGCGGTGACGGACTACAGTAAGGGCCTGATCCATATTCGGCTCAACAACGGAAGTGGCCTGTTCTCCGGTGGTTCGAGCGTACCAGTCGCCACCCAGCCCACGGGCGTGCTGCTGGGCGACGTGGAGGGGGACGGCGACCTGGATCTGGTGGTGGTCAACAGAGCTGGCAGTACGAGTGTAAACATCCGCCTCAATAACGGCAGTGGCACCTTCAGCGGCGGCTCGAGCCCAAGTATCGGGCTGGCGGCCCTAGGGTTAGCGCTGGGCGACATAGATGGCGACGGGGACCTCGACTTGCTCACCACGGACCCGATCAACAGGTCGGTGACGGTACGCCTCAATGGCGGCGGGCCCCTGCCCACGCGACTCGCCACCGGCACCACCGCCCTCAGCCTCTATCCCAATCCGGGTCGGGGCAGAGTGCAAGTGACGGGTCTGGCACCCAAGGCGGCCGTGGTCGTATCCGACGCGCTGGGCCGCCCCATCACGACGGCCAGGGCAACTGCGGGCGGAGTGGCCTACTTGACCCTACCACCGAGTCTGGCGGCGGGCGTATACTTCGTCCGAAGCGAGGGGCATAGCCAGCGGCTGAGTGTAGAATAGGAGTTGCTACGCGCTGTTCCTTCGTGACCGAAAGAGGTACGCGTGTTCAGCGTACCGCTTTCCTTCTAGCCGAGCCTTACAACGTGTCAGGCGCTAGGTGGCCAGGATCCTTTACCTTCTGTGCAACATCGTGGCTGTTGCAGCACTCCTGCCCCGCGCATGCGCGAGGCAGCTGGCAGATGCTTCGTCAGCGCTAAAGCGCTGTAAAGCGCCTTGTGTGCCGCTGGCAGATGGCATACAGTAGTCAGCTATGTCAAGAGCAGACTTCTGCAACCGCCACGCGTGTTATACCCACCTTCTTGGAAAAATAGTGATTCCACCATCTGCTTCCCCTACTCTTGAATTGTTGTACGTTGGCGAGGTCCTAGCCCCTATCTGGCGTTTGACGAAAGGAGATTAATAGTATCCGTTTCGCCTTAAGGAGCGAGCAATTCCTCTACCCGATAGGTATAGTGGCCCATGTTGCGTTCGGCAAAGAGGGTGCAGCGCAGGACCAAATCGCTCGGGGCTCCGTCGACGCACAACCGGATGTCGGCATAGAGTTCAGCCGGCTCTCCTTCCCCAAGCGTCAAATAGGTTTGGGGGCCTTTGGGCGGTAAAGTAATGTGCTGCCCATGCTCGGCCAGAACGGCGTTGAGATCTCCGACAGCACAGCGACTAGGTTTACCACTCCGGAGCGCCTGCTCGAGGCCCCCACTGCTCAACAGGTGCATAACGTACTGGATGGTTGCAGATACCCGTTCCTTGTCAAATCGGTGCATACAAGCAAGGTTATTGTGATTCAGGAGAATGGTCCAAGAAGCGAAACGAGAGTATTGACAGCTGTAGAGTTACGTTCACACCTCTTGAAGTTCTGCCCCTAATAGACCGCAAGTGTGCAGGCAGTATTGAAGCCACGCCAGTACCGCTTGCTCCTGCTCTGCTGTAGCTGCATGTAGGAGCAGGTAAAGCTGCTGGTCCGATAGGTCAACCAAAAAGTCTTCTTCCCAGACAGGCGGCACCCTAGCAGCATGAGCGTAATGCAAAAAGTGAGCTTCTCCGTCATAGTTGGCTCGCATCAATGCCCAAGTTGGGGGATTTTTTAAGCACAGTACCAGTCGCTCCACCGTGGGAAAATCAACTGGCGGCGTAAAGGATAGTTTATACTCAAAGCCCATAACCAAAGCAAAGCTACTTCCTTCTATCCTGTGGGCTCACAAAAACGATGATTCAAGAAAAGTTGGTCTTTACACCCCTGCGGCGGTGCTGCCCGGTCTAGTATAGTCACTTTATCAGGGTCGTTTGGAAAATGTCCAACCCTACTATCTTTAGGATAGCCTTCCTTCCCCACTGCCCCTCTCATATGCCGTACGTTGCCTACTACCGTGTCAGCACCTTGCAGCAAGGCAAGAGCGGGCTCGGGCTAGCCGCGCAACCGCAGCTGGTAAAGGCCTTTGTAAAAGAGGAAGCCATACTCGGGGAATTCGTCGAAGTGGAGGGTGGGAAGAAGGCCACGCGCCCCCAGCTCCGGCCGGCCGTGCAGCTGGCCCAGCGCCAGGGGGCCGTGCTCGTCATTGCCAAGCTGGATCGGCTTTCGCGCAACGTGGCCTTCATTGCTTCGCTGATGGAGTCGGGCGTGGAGTTTGTGGCGTGCGATCAACCGCAAGCCAACAAGTTCACCCTGCACATCTTCGCCGCGCTGGCCGAGCAGGAGCGCGACATGATCAGTGAGCGCACCCGCCGGGCCTTGCAGGTGCTTAAGACGCAGGGCAAGCAGCTGGGGACCCCGGCCAACTTGACGCCGACAGCTCATGCGCAGGGCCTAACGATCCGGCAGCAGAATGCCCGGACCCACGAGGGTAACCGCCAGGCCACCGCGTTGATTGTGGCGCGGCGGGCGCAGGGACAGGGGTATAACCAGATTGCGCAGGAGGTGGAAGAGTTGGGCTTTCGCACCCGTCGTGGCTGTCGCTTCACCCACAAACAAGTCCAGCGCCTAGCACAACGGGCGGCAGAGCAGGCATAAACAAGAACCCGTTGTGCACCAGAAGAAAGCGGACTTAGGCGTCAGGTACCTCGACGTAGCTTCTCTGGAGTTGTAATCCTGGCTACGGATTCGGGAACCCCATACTAATAGCAAGTCCCTTGGCGATGCCTATCAAATGGCGAGTTATGTAGATTACGAAACGTCCCATCTTCTGAATTGATGCATGTAGGTAGAAACAGTCAAGCGCAATAGTAACAGATTGTTGGCACATACCGATGACCCTCTGATGGGACAGCAAAGAGAGCACGGCCCGTTGCGGGCGGGCTACTTTCGCGGTAATTCCACCTAACGTAATCGTGGTTCTCGGACTAGCTAACGAACTGATGAGATCTCTAGCAGATATAATTGACAGCAGTGGCGATTCAATTCTTGAAACGTACGCCTATGCCAACGGCTTCCTAACCGTGAAGCTCACTTTAGGCACAACCGAGCAGAAAGTCGAATTGGCGATGCCCACGGAGCACTTGTCCTTTGATGCTTTCTGCTTAGCGAAAAAAGAGGATCTCTACCGAACGTGCCGGATTGTAATCCAAGACTTGTCGCAAGTGATATCGGTCGCCAACGGGGTGTATGTACCGGCTCCTGACTTCGGAAAGCTGATGCAGCAAGCAAAGGCCAACTATAACTTGGCGTATGGAAAAAAGGCGTCCCACTGGAAGTATCTCTTCTCCTTGATTGGGTATGGCCACTTAGTGTCGTGCTTGTTATCTGACCTAGAGGCGGTTTCGATAGTGGAATTGGCCGAATAAGCTCGTCTAAAAGACCACACTCGTCGTGCACAAGAACGGGGGACGTTGCTAACGGAGACCTGCGAAAAGGCTACGTTCCAGGTGGATCCATGGGGTGAAAGGCCAGGAAGAAGAACCCTAGAATGGCCACCAACAGTCCAAAGCCGGCGAGCAACGCGAGCCCTAGTAGAAGTGCTTGCCCACTAGTCCAACAAGCGCGTCGGTATAGGCGATAGCATAGCACCAGACTCGCCAGCACATAGAGCCCGATCGGCATAACAAAGAAGAAGAGAAAGTCTCGTTCCAGCATCTACTGCGTGAGTCAGGAGGGTGTTCCTCTGTAAGGTGCTCCTCCCCGGCCCCAGGTTTCTTGAAAGTGCTAGATTAATTCACACCTGTAGATTTTACTTTGCTTTTGGCATTTAACAGTAGACCATTCACTAAACGTTACGGTACTCGGTGGCTTACTTCTTGGAACTCCTGATCTGGTCCAGTTTGGCTTTCGCTTGCTCCGGCGTGTATTGTTTGCGGTCTAGGCGTTGCAATGCATTATAGTTTCCGAAGTGTATCCGCCCTACCCCGTTGGGTACTTCTATCAGATTTAATGCCGTGCACGCCTGACACTGCGCCACCACAAAGCAAGCGCTGGGAATAGCCTCCCGCTTGTCAAGCAGAACCGTTTCCAGAATCGCCTGACACTTCGTACAGGCCTGCGTCAGGGTAGGAGCCGCCTTTTCGGGTTCCTCGCGCTCGAATGCTTTCATCAACGTATACATAACTCTCCCATAAAGCCACGTATTTAACTCCTCCTTTAGATCCACTTCCATGACCTGCGCCAACTCAGAGAAGGTAGCAACGATGAACTCTCTTTCTTCGGTGTCATAATCCTCGCTCGCAAACGTGTTGAGCCCCGTCACCAGCGTTTGCTGAAGTTGCGGCTTAGTCGTCCTTGTTGAAGCTGGGTAATGAGCTGAGCGGTGCAGTCATTGAACAAGTTGTTCAGGTGGGCCGATAACTCATTGCTGGACGGGTTTAAGCCTCGTGCTTCCCACGCCGCCGGAGAGAATTTGTTTTTTGCTTGAAAAGCCTGCAGGGTGCTCAGGGTTTGAGGACTCATCGTAAGGTACTGGTCGTCTGGCGGGGAACAAGAAAATAGACTAAGGGTGGCGAGCATCCCGACTTTCAACACATAGTGGACCAGTTTCCGGAATAAAAGCACTGGATAAAGGGGTGCGTTCACAAGCACTTATATTGAGGTGGTTACTCGGTAAAGTACCATAATAACTAGGAGTTTTTTCTGTGAGCTAAAATTAATACGATTTCAAGACAGTGGTTATAACAAATCTTATGTTAATGACTAATTCCCTTATCTAATAACATCTGCCTAAGAGTTCGCTTCTATATTAAACACAATAATGATTCGCTCGCTAAAGCAGCGATCGATAGTTCTCAACCGAAGGGTCTTAACAGTAAGTAGGGGGAACCCTTCGGGTCAGGCATCCAACTAGCCGAATGGTTAAGATAGGTAGCTGTAAAACAGTACTTTGGGAGGTGCAACGGGAAAGACAGTCGTATTCGCTCCTCTTGCGACGCCTGGATGCCTTCGCAGTAACAATGGCAGAGGGTTGGCCCTCGTTGTTGAAGAGCACCCCTGCGGGCGAAGGATTACCTTATTTCCATTCTTTACCCTATGAAGAACTACCTGATCTTCCTACTGTTGGTACCGGGCTTGGCCGTTGCGCAAACGCCTATTCCTTATTTTTTGGCTGGCAAACTGGGTTCAGATACGTACCGCGGTAAACCGACCTACGTTTATCTGCGCTCCGGCAGCTTGCTAGATTCTGCGCTGGTCAAGAAAGGGCGCTTTCAACTGAAGGGCACTGTGGATGAACCCCATAAAGCGTTTCTTTCAATGAAGCGGCAGAGCGAGGATATGTCCGATTACAAGGCAATCTTTTACCTCGAAGCCGGTACGCTGGTTTTCACCAGTCCCGATTCGCTCAAGAATGCTCGAGTGGGCGGCACCCCGCTCACGGATGTGTGGCGGGCGTTACTCGCTGCCCAAGAACCGATTACGCAGCAACTTGATGCACTGTACAACGAGTTCGAGGCCGCTACGCCGGCCCAGCAGCAGTCGCTGGCATTCCAGCAGCGCCTACGGGAACGGCGCGCGGCGACATTGCGCGCCGGCACTCGCCTGGATTCGGCTTTCGTACGCGCGCACCCGACATCGATCATCAGCCTGTATCAACTCAACCGGATGAGCAAGGACTCCACGCATGCTGCCCTGGTGACGGCCTTGCTCCCGACGTTATCCCCGCCTTTGCGCAATGATGCGTTAGCTGAGCAGATTCGAACCAGAATCGGGCAAGCTGCATGGGGTCCCACAGCCGAGCCAGTGCTGAAGGTTGGCATGATGGCCCCCAACTTCACCCAGTCCACCCCGGACGGGCAGCAAGTATCGCTCACCGACTACCGCGGCAAGTACGTGCTAGTTGACTTCTGGGCTTCCTGGTGCCGCCCGTGTCGCGAGGAAAATCCGAACCTGACGAAAGTCTACAACCAGTACAAAGACAAGAACTTCGATGTGCTGGGCGTGTCGCTCGACGAAGCGAGGGACCGAGCGAAATGGGTGAAAGCCATCCAGAATGATCAGCTCCCCTGGACGCAAGTGGCCGATCTGAAGGGCTGGGGGGGCCAAGCGGCGGCCTCTTATTTCATCAAGTTCATTCCGCAGAATTTTCTGGTAGACCCCACGGGTAAAATCATCGCCGTCAACCTGCGCGGCGACGCCCTGCCCGAGGTACTAGCACGGCTCGTGAAGTAGAAAGCCTAAACAGTCAACATCGGAAATTAGCTGATCCTTTCGAAGCAACTTAAAAAGCGGATTTTCAAACTGTCCGAGAAGTAAAGCTTATGTTAAATAGAGAGCTGCTAGGATGCATACGGCATCGTTTTTTAGTCGCTTACCAAGGATCTGGACCTTTCATGATTGTCCAATTGGAAGGTGCCCAAGGGTCAGCACTACCTGATGTTCAAGTTAAACAACAGGTTGCGGGAAGCAAGTAGGGGCATGAAAAAGGGCCTGCCGCCCGAGGCAGCAGACCCTTTTCGCTTTCTGACAACATCCCGTACCAGGACAGGCACCTAATTGTTCCTGGCGAGGCGTTCAAAATGGCGTCCCCTTTTTCGCCGCAGGGCCTACTTTCTAGTTGGGCGCTGACGGGTTATTTGCGTAATAGCTTGACGTGGGCCTGGCCTTTGGCCCCGCGCAGGTGTAGGTAGTACAAGCCTTCCGCCGGCAGCTGCGGCGAAAAGTCGAAGGTCAAGGACTGCCCTCCGGCCGTAACCGTGCGCTGGCCCTCACTCAGGGTCGTGCCCAGCGACGAGACCAAGGTATAGCTGACCTCGCCCTGGAAGGCGGCGGGCAGCTCGACCGTGACGCGGCCGTCAGCGGACGGATTGGGGTAGAGCTTGACCTGAGCGCTGTAGACGGGCACCTTCGCCGTCGTCGCCAGCGGGCTGGCCACGGGGCGCGCTGCGGCC
>NZ_JARNTX010000010.1 GCF_029433095.1 Hymenobacter sp. YC55 | reverse complement strand
CCCTTCCTTCGTGCTTTTTGTTCCCAAAACACACCTTAATAAACTAATTTTCAGTGATATACGGCGCCTATAATAGGTAGTAATAGGTTAACTAATAAAAAGAACAACCGGTTAAGGGTTGCTTTTTTATTGATTTCAGTGAAAGTACTTGGTTACTGAGGGGAATTCTGTAGTCAGAACTATCGCAGTAAATGCGTTTAAGAGCACCCTTCGTGCTTTCTGTTCCCCTCAGTTAAATCGAAAACGAGTTTAGGGAACAAAAAGCACGAAGGCATAATGGCTCTCTTTGGCAGCGGGGAACAAAAAGCACGAAGGCTTTAAGCAAGGCAGTTAAGAGCGAGGGAACAAAAAGCACGAAGATTATGGCAAAGCCTAAAGAATTCGAGGGAACAAAAAGCACGAATGGCGGGAAGAAATAGTGCAATTTATTATTACCTGATACAGGCGAATCTCCTCTCTTGTTAGGAGTAAGCCAAGCAGATGAACAAGGGCAGGTGAGACAAGTGATAAAAGAGAAATAGACTCGCACTAGTATGTAGAGTTTAACACTCAAATGCGCTCCTTCCCTATCCTCTTAGGTTATATAGTTGTGCTATCTGTTGAAAGACAAATTGTAGATGCGTTGTCTGTCTTTTTGCAGCAAGTCTCATTCGTACGGACCACAGTAGGAAATTTGGATGACTGTAGTCAGAGCGGGTTTGCTTACCTCAAGGATTCATTGGCTTTGTGTCTTGTCACCGTCAAGTTCTTAATCGTGGTCAGCAAGTTTTTTGTTGAGTTAACCCGAAAGGAGACTAGTAGCAAAATAGAGAACGATTGTAAGAGTGAAATACTCCTTTTACAGCGGTGAATTAGATAGCAACAAATGTTTCCTTCAGGATTATTGACATCATCTGTGGCTTTTCTTATGGGTTGCTTACACAACTAAACTCATTGAAATAACTAAACATAGGTGGTAATTTACACCTAGTTGTAGGTTAAAAAATAGGTTGTAAATAAGGTTTATTTCTAGGTGTAAAATATTGGTTGGAGTTAGTCAGATATAAGGTTGTATTATGTCAAATTTAGGTTGACAGCAACACCTAGAATTTAGTGTGTTTAATAGCTTATAGACGGAATTAATGCGAATGAATGAATTGATTCAAGGTGTAATATTAAGTGCATAACCACACTTAGTATTACACCTTAAATTAAACCTTTGATATAATGTGTAATTACACCTATAATTGCATCCATAAGGATATAGTATTTACACCTAATAATTAATACGCTTTAGCGTGCTCTAAAAGGTTTAATATAAGGTGCGATTCTAAACCTAATATTGCACCTATATATAGATTAATTTAATGTTATTTTACACCCTTTTTCACACCTTAAACACAAGCCTAAATACATGATAATAACGGTAGGAGGGATCAAAGGGGGGACCGGCAAGTCCACCATATCTACCAATCTTGCAGTATGGCTCTCTCGCCAAGGGCACGATGTCCTCTTGGTAGATGCGGACGAACAAGAGAGCTCATCTGACTTTACAGCGTGGAGAGGGGAGACTCGGGCCGGGGACCTTGGGTATACGCTGGTGCAGCTTACAGGCTCGTTAGTACGGCGGCAAGTGGAGCTACTTAAACCTAAGTACAGTCACATCATCATCGACACTGGAGGACGTGATACATCGAGCCAGCGAGCGGCTTTGTTTGTTTCCGATTTGTACTTGTTGCCCTTCGCACCTCGCTCATACGAAATCTGGACATTATCAAAAGTCTTAGCGTTGCTGGCCGAAGTGCAAGATGTGCGGACAGTGCCTTTACAGACCTACTCCTTTTTAAACAAGGCCGACACGCGAGGTATCGACAATGCAGAAGCCATGGAGGTATTAAGAGAAAACGAAGAGCTGAACTTTGTAGATTTTCCGGTGGTCAACCGCAAGGCATTTGCCACAGCGGCAAGCAAAGGCTTGTCTGTATTTGAATACTCGCCAGTGGACGAGAAGGCAGTTGCTGAACTAGATGTTTTATTTCGTCATATCACCAAGTAACATGGCTATATCCAAACCCCCTGTTCGCAAGTCTCCAGCAGTTGCTGTTCCAGCTTCGCCTGCGCCTGATGAAAAAAAGATAGAGGCAGTAATTAATAGAGGAAGTTCTCAACTGTCAACCGAGGCAGAGTCGGTAACGATTAAGAACTTCAACATCAAGCTCACATCTGCGACTTTAAAGATGATTGATGAGTTGCGAGCTAAGCGTCCCCGCAAACCAACCAGCCCTAAGCTAGGTATCTCTACGCAGGATTGGCTTTTAGAAGCAATAAATGAGAAGATTGTGCGTGAGCAAAAGAAGTATAAAACAGGTTCATAACTACACCTGTATTTAGGTGTAATCTATGCGTTGTAGATAAATGCTAAACTGAACTTGCAAACCTAGAATTACACCTGCTTTCACACTAATAATTTAGTGTGAAAGCAGGTGTAATTCTAGGTTTATATAAGATAGATATATTGCTGATAATAACAATATTGATTTATAGGCATTAGCCATGCAGTGACATAGTTGCTAAATATATAAATGCAGTATCCCGATGGAAATATGCTGTTTAGCATGCACGCAGTTTTTCCAATACTCAGCTGAGCATGACGACTGTGCGTTACCTTAAATGGGGCTAATAGCTGGTGATGATTAACGCTATGCCTGAAGGCTCCTGTATTAAGAGCCTTCTATTAGATACGCGCTTGCTTTGCTGATAATCCCTTTGCTTAACTGAGTAGCCGCTCTAACAGGCCAAGTGCACGCTCGGTAGAAGTGTATTGTGCACTAGCACTCGGCGATGGGAAAGGCGGGGGAGTGTTCAGTTCCTGTTGAATCTGGACGAACTGATGGCGTTGCGGTGGTGGATAAGAGGCGAGCTGAGTAGGTGGCAATTGCTGATAGTAACGCAATAACTCACGCCGGATAGCGTAGAGAACAGATAAGCCGTTGCTTGATTCATAGCTCGCCTCCAGCTCTGCGCGCAGTTGCTGAAGACGGGTGGAGATACTCTGGTTCATGGGGGCAGAATGAGGCCTTCCATACGGTCGGGGTAAGACGCAGGTTTCCATCAGCCTACTTTCTTGTTGCGTGCTTTTTGTTCCCGCTGTTTTCTTTATAAGCATCTAGCTATGCGCCTAATACGAGCTTGTCAATCCTTTAGCATTCTGCTATTGGTCTAACATAGCCTGTCCCTTTCTCTGAGATCATCAGCAAATAAACTTGCTTGGAATAGTTATATAAATATTAGCTGCCAATTTATCCTAACTCACATACCACTCGCTTGTAAAAGGCGTCACTCTATCGAGTAGAGGATTAGAAATTAACAGAAGACAGGTATATCAGTTAGTCTTGTACTTATATAGTACAAAATATCTTGCTTATTCCCTCAAGAGGTTGTTTGTCTCACACGGTATATTTTAGTATATCTGTGCTTATCAGATTTATGCTAAAATGTACTTGATTTGTTACTGCTATTACTTTTATACCTAGTTTGTGAGAAGCAACTCGATTCTACTTTCTTTACTGAATGACGTTTTTGTCATTTTATAAACGGTCGTTTGTAAAATGACAAAAGGCCGTGTAGTTTGCTTTCGTGAAACAATACGTTGCTTATTATCGGGTCAGCACAGCCAAGCAGGGTAGTTCGGGCTTGGGGTTGGAAGCCCAGCAGTACGCAGTGGCGCAGTACTTGCGTGACACGCATCAATTGCTGGCGAATTTTACGGAAGTGGAAAGCGGCAAGAGGAATGAGCGGCCACAATTGCAAGCTGCCATTGCCTGTGCTCGCCAAGCTGGGGCTACCTTGCTGATTGCTAAACTAGACCGGCTCAGTCGTAATGCAGGGTTTATTTTTGCTTTGCGCGACAGTGGGGTGGATTTTGTGTGCTGCGATATGCCCGACGCGAATACGCTCACTGTAGGAATTTTTGCTGTGCTGGCTCAACACGAACGGGAGCTTATTAGCAAACGAACCAAGGATGCACTGCATGCCCTAAAGCAGCGCGGGGTACAACTTGGGACGCCAACTAATTTAACAACTTCAGCCATTCGCAAAGGACAGACGGTGCGCGCACAAAATGCGCGCGACAACAAGGAAAATCGCCAAGCCATGCGGCTAGCGGTGCTTCTGCGCGAACAAGGGTATCTGCTACAACAGATAGCCGATGAACTCAACCACGGTGACTATCGCACACGTCGGGGTAAGCACTTTGATCCGACGGCTGTACGGCGCCTGCTCCAGCGGCATACAACAGGCTCGTAGCATAATCAGCATTGATTAGCGATATACGACGCCAGAATTATGTAATGGCGCACACAAGAAGGTAGCTGCAATAAATAACTGCCTAGGTAGAAAGAAAATAAATTTGCATTTCTGAAAAAGGCTCACCTACATTTGCAACATCAATTCTTTCCAATAAAGTAAAGGATTGTTTTTATACAGAGGCGCGGAGAGACAGGCTCTATGAACCGCCGACAACCCCCGGAACATCCGGAACGGTGCCAAGTCCTGACCATATAAAAACAACAACGCCGTGAGCACCTTCACCAGCTTTGCCGTCCCATCTGTCACCCGCGCTGCCTTACAGCATGGTTGTTGTGGCTTTACGCGTCTCAGCGTCTGTATGCAGATGATGAGCATGAGCTGCTAAGGACCGGGTACTCCCTTTATTCCTTCTTGTTTGCTCTGGTAACGGAAAGCAGTAGCGCGCCCATCCGTTACGTCGCACTAGGGCCTCATTGTGCCCTTACCACGCTGGCCTGCTTATTCTAACCGCGGGCAGATGCAGGGGCCGCATGCATTCATGTGCTTCTTTCTTGGTAGCGTATCGGTCAGTGATTCTGACAGATACAGTTAACTGGCGCGCAAGCCTGGCTCATGTAATACGCCTGTATGCGGCCTTGCCACGCAGCTAAATCAGCCTGATTGAACCAGGAAAGCGCGCCGCTGGATGACGGCGAGCAAAGCACCTTCCACTTGTCACTACTCTTCTCTTTTATATGAAAATATCTACCCTTGGGGCAGTGCCTATAGCTTTGGTGAGCTTTGCCTCCACAGGCTTTGCCCAAACGGCTCCTACGCAAACGGTAACCGGCACTATCGTCGATGCTGCAGACCGCAGCCCATTACCGGGCGTAACGGTGGTCGTGAAAGGCACGACAGTGGGCGCTTCTACAGACCCGAATGGCCAGTTTTCGCTGAGTTTGCCAGCCGGCAGCAACACGCTGGTAGTAAGTGCAGTCGGCTATGTAGGTCAGAGCGTAACGGTGACTTCGGGCACAGTGCGGATTGCGCTAAAATCTGATGTCAAGCAATTGTCGGAGGTGGTGGTGACGGGCTACAGCGAGCAGAACCGCAAAACCTTGACCAGTGCTATTAGCTCGGTGAAGGGCGACGAACTACGTGATATTCCGGCGGCCAGCCCCGATCAGCTCTTGCAGGGCAAAGCACCCGGTGTGCAAGTGTCGGCTAACTCGGGCGTGCCGGGTGGGGGCGTGTTTATCCGGATTCGGGGCAGCAACTCCGTTAACGCCAGCAACGACCCGCTTTACGTGGTGGACGGCGTGTTTATCAACAACACCAACTTGATTGCCACCGGCCTCGGCAACCAGGTAGCTTCCAATCCACTTGCCGATCTGAACCCGCAGGACATCGAGAGCATCGAGGTACTGAAAGACGCCAACGCCACCGCTATTTACGGCTCGCGCGGGGCCAACGGCGTGGTACTTATTCGCACCAAGCGCGGCAAAGCCGGCGACAAAACCCGTATCACGTTCAACACCTATCAGGCCCTTTCGAAAGCACCGAAAGAATACAAGTTGGTGACCGGGCCAGAGCTGGCGACGCTGGAAAACGAGCGATTTCTCAACGATGGCGGCAACCCCGCTCTATTGCCCTACCGTTCGGTAGCCTCTGGTGGGCGGGGGCTGCCGGAAGAGCAGCAAACCTACGACCGATTGAGCGACGTGTTTCGTACGGCCCAGACCCAGAGCTACGAGCTATCGGCAGCTGGCGGCTCCGAGAAAACCCAATTCTACATCGGGGCGGGCTATTTCAAGCAGGAAGCCATTGCCCGGCCTACCGACTTCGACCGGTTTAGCTTGCGCGTGAACCTCGACAACTCGGTGAATGACAAGTTGCGCATCGGTACCAGTACGGCCCTGACCCGCACCCACCGCAACGTGAGCAGCAACGACAACAATCCGGTGGGGGTCATCAATTCGGCTCTGTTTCCGCGCACCAACCTACCGGTATACAACCCCGACGGCTCGTATGCTAAGTATGGCTCGTTCGACAACCATCAGGCCCTAATTGATAACCTCAATAACGACGCAGTAGGCACCCGCGGCATTTCAAACGTGTACGGGGAGTACCGCTTCCTGAAAAACCTGACGTTGCGCAGCAGTTGGAGCATCGACTTCAACGAGATGTACGAAAACAACTTCAACAACACGTTGATCTTGGCCGGTCAGCCGCGTGGCACGGCTACTTCCTACCTCTCGCGCGACATCACGCTGCTCAACGAGCAAACGCTGAACTACAACGTCGACTTCGGTGCTGACCACTCTTTGCAGGCGTTGGTGGGGAATACCATACAGAAAAACACGTTCCAACGCACCTCGTTGTTTGGGCAGCAATTCCCAAGCAACGACCTCACCAGCATTGCTTCGGCTGCCACCCAAACGGGTACGTCGTCTCGCTCCGAGGCTGGGCTGCTGTCGTTTTTCGGTAAGGCCACTTACAGCTTCAAGCAGCGCTACACCGCCGACGTCAGCTTGCGGGCTGACGCTTCTTCGCGCTTCGGAAGTGACAAACGCTGGGGCTACTTCCCGGCGGTAGGAGTGGGCTGGCGCCTGGGCGAAGAGAATTTCATTAAAGACCTGAACGTGTTCCAAGAGCTGAAGCTGCGTGCCAGCGTTGGTAAGACCGGTAACCAAGCTGGTATCAGCGACTTCGCGGCGCTGGGGCTGGTGCAAGGTGGGGCCAACTACCTAGATCTGCCGGGTACGGCGCCTTTGCAGCTGGCCAACCCTAACTTAAGCTGGGAATCGACGCGGCAATGGAACGTGGGTGTGGACGTAGCCGTGCTGCAAAACCGGCTGCAACTCGAGCTTAACTACTACGACAAGTACACCTCGGGGCTGCTACTGAACGTACCGGTGCCGCGCAAAACCGGCTTTTTCTTTATATCAGAAAACTACGGGGCTGTGAGCAATAAGGGTGTGGAAGCACAGCTAACGGCTAACTGGCTGCCCAAGGGCGCGGTACAGTGGAGCACCACTTTCAATTTGGCCCGCAACGTGAACAAGATTCAGAAGCTGGCTGCCCCGATTACGGCGGGCTCGCGCGACATTTTCCGGCTGGAAGAAGGCGCGCCGCTGTACTCGTTCTGGCTTTACCACCAAACTGGCGTCAATCCTGAAAGCGGCGACGCTGAGTATGAGGACGTGAATGGCGACGGGCAACTCTCGGTGGCCGACCGCAAGCTGGTAGGCAACGCCTGGCCCGATTACTTCGGAGGCGTCAGCAATACCGTCAGCTATAAGGGCTTTGACTTTGGGTTCCTGCTGAATTTCGAGCAGGGGGCGAAAATCATGAACATGAACCGCTTCTTCCTGGTGCACGGTGGCACCCAAAGCAACATTGGCTACTTGCGCGAGCAACTCGACCGCTGGCAGCAGCCTGGCGACCAGACTGATATTCCGCGTCTAACTACCAATTCAGCCAGCAACAACTACGGTGGGGTGGTACAGAACCTAAGCGACCGGTACTTAGAAGATGGCTCGTTCCTGCGTTTGCGCACCCTCACGCTCGGCTATACGGTGCCCAAAGAAGTTGTTGAGCGCGCGCACCTGAACTCACTGCGCGTGTATGTGCAGGCTGCTAACCTGTTCACCATCACGCCTTACTCTGGTTTAGACCCCGAAATCAACTCGCAGAGCGGCGTGCAGAACAGCAAAAACATTGACTGGGCCACGGTGCCTCAACCCCGCACTTTCCAGGTGGGCCTAACCGTCGGACTCTAAGTATTACTCTAGATGAAAAAGAACCTATATCGCCTACTTTTTGCGTTCAACTTAGCTGCCGCTACGGTGAGTTTATCAGGGTGCAGCGACCTGCTGGAACCCACACCGGTGCAGCAGCTGCCCGATAACCGCGCCATTACGGACGCTGGTAGCGCTCGTTCGGCCACAATTGGCGTTTACGACCGAGTGCAGGCGTACTACCAACTCAACTGGCCGGTGCTAGGCTTTTTGCCGGGCGAAGACGTACGTTTCAACGGCACCCTCAACCAATTTCTGCAAATCGACCAAAACCAGCTCAGCGCCGATAACGTGCTAATTACGGAAGCCTGGACGCAGATGTACCAGGCCATCAACGGAGCCAACAACGTTATTGCGGCCTTGCCCACTGTTGAAGATCCGCTGCTGCCCGCTGCCGAGAAAAACCAGTTGCTCGGTGAAGCCTATTTCCTGCGAGCCTTGGTGTACTTCGATTTGGGCCGGGGTTGGGGGGGCGTGCCGCTGGTGTTGACGCCCACTCGCACCAAGGAAAACGGCCAAGGCTTGCGGCGTAGCACTCTTGCCCAGACCTACGACCAGGTGTTGGCCGATCTAACTCAAGCTGAAACGCTGTTGCCCGAAGCCACCACCCGCAACCGGGCCGTGAAAGCTACTACCCGCGCCTTACGTGCCCGCCTGCACCTCTACCGCCAGCAATGGGCAGAAGCGGAAGCGGCCGCCACGCAAGTAATTGGCAGCACCAATTACAGCTTAGTCACGCCTTACCGCACTATATCCACGGCGCCTTTCCTGAGCCGCGAATCCATCTTGGAACTGACCTTCAGCAATGCCGACGCCAACACGATGTGGAATAACTGGTTTCCGAGTGCGCTAGGGGGGCAGTTCAACTTTCAGCCGGTGCCTGCTACAATTGCGCTTCTCAACGACCCTGCAGTGGGCGGCAACCGTTCGGCGTTGCTGGCTACCACCACTATTGCTGGCGCTAGCGTCACGTACGGCAACCTGTATAGCCGCTCGGCCCAGCGCGACGACCCGAGCTACGTGCTGCGCCTGGCCGAACAATACTTGATCCGGGCTGAGGCCCGCGTGCGGCAAGGCAAACTCACGGAAGCACTAGCTGATCTGAATGCAGTGCGCAGCCGCGCCGGCGTGCCGGCCAGCACAGCATCCACCCCCGAAACACTACTTCTAGCCATCGAAAACGAGCGTCGGGTGGAGTTTGCCTTCGAAGCCGACCGCTGGTTTAACCTGGTGCGCACCGGCCGGGCCGGCGTGGTACTTGGGGTTACTGACCAGCGCCGGTGGCTGTTCCCTATTCCATTCAACGACTTGGTTGCCGATCCGGATTTAGAGCAAAATCCGGGCTACTAAGCGTCGAGTAAAGCCTGCCCGGCGGCTGTTCGCTTTGTTGGGCAGGCTTATTCGATTCTAGTTTTTGTCACTTGATTGTCTTCTGACTGCTATGTTAAAAGCATACTTTTCTGTTGCCCTTCTTACCCTTGGCGTAGGCATGGCTGCACCCGTTGCGGCTCAAACGGCTACCTCCAGCAGCTTTTACTTTCCGAAAGCAGCGCCAGGCTCGTTTGACCCGGCCATACCAACTCCCGAGCAGTTTCTAGGATACCCCATTGGCTCACACTACACCCGCTCCGACCAAATTGTGGCTTATTTGCGCGAGTTGGATCGGGTGTCGGACAAGGTAAGTTTTCGAGTGCTAGGCAAAACGTTCGAGGAGCGGCCCCAAGTGGTGGCTACCATTACGTCGGTGGAGCACCAGCAAAACCTAGCCAAGCTGCAAGCCGAGCGCAAGGCCCTAGTGGACCCATCCCAACCGGCTCCCGACTACGGTAAGCTGCCGATAATAGTGAGCCTCAACTACGGCGTGCACGGCAATGAAAGCTCTAGCTCCGAAGCAGCCTTGCTAACGGCTTACTACCTAACGGCCTCTACTGCTCCCGAAACCAAGCAGTGGCTAGACCAAGCAGTTATCACCATCGACCCGCTGGAAAACCCCGACGGGCGCGACCGAGCTTCGCACTGGTTCGACCAAAACAAGTCGTGGCCCCCAGTAACGGATCCGCTCGACCGGGAGCACACCGAGGCCTGGCCCAATGGTCGTACCAACCACTTCTACACCGACCTCAACCGCGACTGGTTGGCGCTAACCCAGCCCGAAAGCCGCGCGCGAATGGCCTTTTTTCATGAGTGGTACCCCAACGTGATGATCGACTTTCACGAAATGGGCACCAGCAGTACGTACTACTTCGAGCCCACTAAGCCCCTGAGCACGGAAAACGACTTGATTCCGCGGGCCACCTATGAGGTGCTGAACGTGCACTTGGCCAAGTACCACGCTCAGGCCTTGGATCAGCTCGGTGCCTTGTATTGGACCAAAGAACAATTCGACAACCTTTCGCCTATCTATGGCTCCACATACCCCGATTTTCAAGGTGGGGTAGGGGCCACGTTCGAGGTAGGTAGCTCGCGGGGACTGGCCCAAGAAGGCAGCAACGGCGTCGTGAAATTCCCGGTTACCATCCGCAACCACGTCGCGACGGGACTAGCCACCGTGCGCGGGGCGGTGGAAGAACGAGAGCTGTATCTACGCCACCAGCGCGAGTTTTTTAGCTCGGCTCTGACGGCCGCCAATAAGTTTCCAACCAAGGCTTACGTGTTCGGTAGCGCTCAGGACCCAACGCTCACAAACCGTTTTCTAGAACTGCTGCTCCAGCATAAGATCCGGGTGCACGAGCTAGGTAAAACCGTCACGCTCGACAAGCAAACCTTCGAGCAAGGCAAAGCCTATGTGGTGCCTACTGCTCAGCCCCAATACCGTATCGTACATTCCTTGTTCGAGGAAGTAACCGCCTTTCACGACAGCGTGTTCTACGACGTAACCGGTTGGAGCCAAGCCCATGCCTACGGGCTACCGCTAGCCAAGCAGAAAAACACCAGCCTCGTGCAGGGTGCGCCTGTAGTTGCTAGCAAGCCCCTGACCGGTACTGTCAATGGCGGCACTAGTAGCTACGCCTACTTGCTGCCTTGGTCGGACTACAACGCCCCCAAAGCATTGGTGGCTCTGCAGCAAGCTGGGCTGACCGTGAAAACGGCATTCAAGCCATTCAAGGCCGGCACCAGCACCAAGCCCGTCGACTTCGGGTACGGGTCGCTGGTAATACCGGTGGCCACGCAGAAGCTCCCCGCCGATTCAGTATTTCAGATTGTGAGCCGGGTGAGCCGGCGCGCTCAAGTAACCTTCACTGGGGTAAGCACTGGCTTTAGCGTAGGTGGTATTGACTTAGGCTCCAACAATGTGCGTACCGTGCCGGAAACCAAAGCGGCCTTGCTAGTGGGCACGGGCACCAACGTGGCCGAAGTAGGAGAGGCCTGGTTTGTAGCCAGCCAACACCTTGGGGTACCGTTAAGCCGTTTGGAGCTTAGCAACGTGGGTCGCGCCCCATTGGGTCGCTACACTGCCCTGGTGCTGGTAGGCGGCAGCTACGCCACTTTGGACAAGGCAGCCGTCGACAAGATTCGGCGCTGGGTAGCGGATGGCGGTACGCTTATCACCCTGAAAAATGCTTCGGAGTGGGCTATCAAGCAAGGCATCGTGAAGGAGAAGCTGCTGATTCCGGCCAACGCCGGCTGGGCCGATACTACGGCCTTTGCGGTAGCTGTGGCCGAAGCCACGCCGCCTACGCCGAAAGCCACCCAGCGGCCCAAGAAAAGTGAGCTTCCTTTCGCCAAGCGCGTTGATTTTGTGGAGCAAGAGCAGGAAGGCACGCGGGCTATTGCCGGCTCCATTTACCGGGCCAGCGTAGACCCAACTAATCCCATTGGCTTTGGGCTGACCAGCCGGCAACTGTTTGTATTCCGCAACGGCACCACTTTCCTACGGCCCAGCCGCAACCCCTACGCCACGGTAGCGCAGTATGCAGCCGAGCCTCTAGTAAGCGGCTACGTGTCGCGTAATAATCTGCGGCAGATCAGCAACTCGGCCGCTGTAGTAGTAAGCAAGTCCGGGGCCGGCCGCGTGATTCTCTTCGCCGACGACCCGAATTTCCGGCACTATTGGCATGGCACGGACCGCCTCTTCACTAACGCGCTGCTATTTGGCCCCCTACTCAACTTGCCTACCGGCCCCGACGTGCCCACTGGCGAAGAAGAATAGGTAACTAGGTATTCAGGCTAGTAAAACGAAGTGCATTACTAACCTACCGACGCTCTCATTTATTCCTTGCTGTTCTTTGGAATGCTTTGTTCCGAAGCTCAGCAAGGAATACTTTTTTCTAGCCGATAAGCAGTAGTGTACTTCGTTTCGCCTGCTCCGCCGGAACCGGTTCCGTTGCGTGGCAGTTAACCTCTCTGATAATTTATAGCGTATAAGAGTTCATGACAGACTTCGCTAGCTTACAAGCCTTATTGAGCTCCACCTTGCAGCTCAACTATCAAATCCAGGGCAACGAACAAGGGGCAGCAACGCTCACAGTAGAGCCCGATGGGCAGCGGGTGTTAGGGCCTGCTGGATCGCAAGTGGTTTACACCTTCGAAAAAGGCCAGTTAACGAGCATGGAAATTCTGGTGGCTGCTGGTTAAAGCCCAGCATGCATCGGCATGTGATTATCATGCTTGAGAAGCAGATACCAATTAAACAATTTGGGAGATTATGTTTTTTAACTCATCTAGACTGAGTTACTCTTCAAAATGAGGGGCAGCTTTTAAGCGTCTTAGTGGGTTCGAGTAGCACGAATCTTACGTAAAATTGTATATTGGTTGCAGATCCTGTCTTCTCAGCTTTTTTCGTTCTGTGAACTCTTCCTTTTGCCTCTATGCCGCCTGGACGGACACTGCCCTGCTTGACGCATTGCGAGCAGATCAGGAACAGGCTTTTACGGAGATCTATAAGCGCTATTGCTACCGCCTATTCACGGTAGCGTACCGGAAGCTAAAGAGTAGCGAGGTAGCCGAGGAGCTAGTGCAAGACTTGTTTGCCGACCTCTGGATTCGCCGTAGCAGCATTCAGATTCAGCATTTAGAAAGCTATTTGTTTACGGCAATCCGCTACCGGATCATAAACTATATTAAAGCGCAGCAGATAAAGACGGGCTACGAATCATACTGTCGGTTAAGCGCAAACGAGACGGACACAGACACCGAAAAATCTCTCGCTCTCAATGATCTAAGCGAGGCCCTACTCGCGAGCATGCGCAAGTTGCCAGAGAAATCAAGGGAGATTTTCCAACTCAGCCGCCTCGAACATTATACCGTACCCGAAATTTCAGTGCGAGTCAAGCTCTCCGAGAAGAGCGTAGAATACCACCTAACGAAGTCTTTGAAGCTGCTCCGCACCTATTTGCGTGATTATTTACTGTTGGCTTTGCCTTTATTTCTGTGGCTGCATTAGGCATGCAATAGTTTTATAGTCAGCGCTCTGTGTTAGAATTATTAGCTGAAAATTTACTAGCGTTAAATTTATTTTAAAAAAACTTCCATTCGGTTTAGGGGTATCGGCAGGTTCGTTGACTTGTTAAATAGAACCCCCTAATTCTCGCTACCCGTGACGGAGGCCGAATTCCAAACTTTGCTGCAACGATACCTCGACAACCAATGTACTGCTGAAGAGCGGGCCTCGGTGGAGCGTTGGTATGCGCGCTTAGATGAGGTGGAAGCCCACACGCTTTCGAGTCAAAATCAGGAAGCAGTGGAGGATGCTATTTGGCAGCGCCTCGTGCACAGCGAAGTACTACCGTCTACCGGGGGGCGCGTCATTCGGCATCCAGCGTCTTTTTGGCAAAGTGCGCCTCTTAAGTGGATAGCAGCCTTGCTTGTTGTAGGAGCAACACTCGGGGTGTTCTTCTCACTGAATCTGTGGCCAAACCAGCAGGAAGCAAGCCAGGTTGCGGCTAATCAAGGCTGGATACTGCGCTACAATCAAACCCAGCAGGTCCAAACCTTCACTTTGCCTGATAGTAGCGTTATTACGCTGCATCCCGGTAGCCGCTTGCGGTATCAAGCGGCTTTCACGGGGCCTAGGCGTGAGGTACATCTGCAAGGGGAGGCCTTTTTCAAGGTCCACAAGAATCCAGCTCAGCCGTTCCTAGTATTTACCAAACAGGTTGTAACCACTGTATTGGGTACGAGCTTCCGGGTAAAGGCCTATACTGGTAGCAGTGAAGCATCGGTTGCAGTGCGGGAAGGCAAGGTAGCTGTACAGGCCCGCAAAGACGCCAAATTGGATATCACGCCAGCCCAGCCTGCTACTACCGGTGTGCTCTTGCTGCCAAACGAGCAAGTAGTGTACTCGGCAAACAGTCGTCATCTGAAAAAGCAGCTCGTTACCAAACCTTTGATTTTGCGTCCACAAACTTTTGAATTTGAGGAACGGCCCGTAACGGAGGTACTGACGACCCTGGAGAAGGCATATGGGGTGGACATAGTATATGACAAAACCAAGCTAACGGGCTGCACAGTTAGTATTTCTTTCGACAACGAAACGCTGTTCGAGAAGCTTGGTTTGCTATGCAAATCCTTGGGGGCCCGCTATACCCTCACCAACGAGAAAATTGTATTCCACAGCACGGGCTGTGAAATGAGTGCTTTGCGTAAGTAGTTGGTTTCCAATTACTATCTAATGATACTTTCGCTGGCTTCAAGAATATTCACTGTTACTCAAATTCCCAACCCCTTTACTTTTTTATGAAACATCCCGTACATTTTTCCCCATCAGCCTGGCCAAGGCTAAAGGTTATGTTGCTGCAGAGCGCGTTAGTGGGTTTGCCAGCTAGCTTGGTTGGTGTACACCCTATTCTGGCCGCGCAACCCATCGTTCCTGGGTCAACTACAGCACGGGCTCAGACCATACTGGAGCGTAAAATCACGCTTCAAGTGCAAGGACAAACTATTAAAGAAACGTTGGCGCAAATTGCTCGGCAGGCTAACGTACGCTTCGTGTACAGCCAGCAATTGATAGGAGCAGAGCGCAAAGTAAGCGTGCAAGCCACCGAAGAAAGCTTATCAACGGTTCTTGATGAAGTGCTGGCACCCCTTAAAATAGACTATGAGGTTACTAACGGCCGCATCGTTCTTAAGGTGCCCTCACATGCAAACGTTTCCAATGCAAACGTTTCCCAGGATGTAAGTGTTAGCGGTCGAGTAGTAGACAGCAAAGGTGCTGGGCTGCCGGGCGTAACGGTAGTGGTAAAAGGCACCACTACCGGCACCAGCACCGGACCAGATGGCAGCTTCACACTACAGGTGCCAGAAAACAGTGTGTTGGTGGTGAGTTTTGTTGGGTTTACTCGTAAGGAAGTGCCCGTAACGGGAGCCGCAACCAACCTGACCGTTACACTCGCCGAGGACACGCAGGCACTGAATGAGGTGGTGGTAATTGGTTATGGTACTGCCCGCAAAAGCGACTTGACCGGCTCGGTTGCTTCCGTGAGTGGAGCCCAGCTTACGCAAGTAGCTACTGCCGACCCCGTACAGTCTCTGCAAGGCCGGGTAGCCGGCGTGGAAGTGACGTCCAACAGTGGTCAACCAGGTTCAGGCACTCGCATTCGGGTGCGGGGCGTAGGCACCATCAACAACAGCGACCCGCTCTACGTGGTAGACGGTGTTCAGACCAGCGACATCGGCTTTTTGCTGCCTGCCGACATCGAGTCGACCGAGATTCTCAAGGACGCGTCGGCTACGGCCATTTATGGCTCACGTGGGGCCAACGGCGTGGTGCTCATCACCACCAAACACGGTAAGGCTGGCCAGACGCAGTTCAACGTAACGGGTTATACCGGCTTCCAGCAAATTCGGCGGACGCTGCCCCTAACCACCGCCGCCGAATACTCGACGCTTGTAACAGAGGCCTTCGCCAACGCTGGGAAACAAGTACCTGATAGTTACAACTCGCTGCTGCAAGATGCTATTGCCACCAACGCAAAAGGCATTGATTATCAGGATCTGGTAACGCAGAAAGGCTTGATTACCAACTACAGCCTGTCGGCTTCGGGCGGTACCGAGCAGAACCGCTACTTGGTGAGCGGCAGCTACTTTCAGCAAAACGGCATTATCAAGAATTCGGGCTTCAAGAAGTACGTAATTCGGGTCAACGACGACGTGGTGCTCACCAAGCGCATCAAGGCGGGCGTGGCGGCCACATTTACGAACAGCAACCAAACAGGCTCCGGCGACGGTCAGGGCGGCTCGCCGCCCTACTTGGTGCTGCAATACGCCGTGCAATCGAACCCTGTTTTCAACCCGTTCGGCCCCAACGGAACCTACAACGAAGACATCATCACGCGCAACGTGCTGAACGTGCCGCGCTACCTCGACGAGCAGAAGTACAACAAGACGCAGAACAACAACTTGTTTAGCAGCAGCTACCTTGACATTTCGTTGTTCGAAGGATTGTCGTTCCGCTCTACATTTGGCGTGAATTACAACAACAACCACCCCAAAACATACCAGCCGCAGTACTACATCGGTCCGGTAGACAACCGGGCCCAAAGCGCACTCATCGAAACACGCAGCGAAAACGTTTCGTGGGTGTGGTCGAACTACGCCAACTACAACAAAACCTTCTCCGACAATAGCTCCTTCTCGGCTACTTTAGGTCAGGAGGCGCAGCGCGGCTTCGGCAACGGCATTTCCATTACAGCCTACAACGTGCCTGCCGACGCTACCTTGCAATATGCTTCGGCCTCGCGCAGCACCGGCAACGTGGTGCGCAGTTCGCAGTACGACGGAGGATTGCTATCGTACTTCGGCCGGGCCAACTACAACTTCCGCGACAAATACTTGCTCACGGGTACGTTACGCTTCGACCAGACCTCGAAGTTTCTCGGGCCCGTGCGCACGGGCACGTTCCCATCGGTAGGCGCTGCCTGGAATATCTCCAATGAGAATTTCCTTAAGGACGTCAATTACTTGTCGGTGTTGAAACTACGCGCCAGCTACGGCCAAGTGGGCAACCAAAACGCCGCCCCTAACTATGGCTACGCATCCGTAGCGAGCAACAACCAGATCTACATATTCAACGGAGCGCCCGCTCCCGGTTTGGCCATCACTCGGGTCAACAATCCGGACCTGAAGTGGGAAACAGCCGTTACCACCGACGTGGGCATCGATGCCGAGTTGTTTAACAGCAAGCTGAGCCTCACGGCCGACTATTACGAGCGGCGCACCCAAGACATGATTGCGCTGTCTCCGGTACCCGACTACTTGGGTCAGGCTCCTGCTAGCGCCAACGTGGGCTCCCTGCGCAACCGGGGTCTGGAACTGGCTTTGAACTACCGCAATGAGGTGGGCAAGCTGCAATACAACGTTGGCCTTAACTTCACCAAAATCAACAACAAGGTAACCAGCCTAGGCGGTGGCAACCCCATTGTTGCCGGCACTGTGCTCACGCAAATAGGCAATACTACCCTCACAAGTGTAGGCCGCGAAATAGCCTATTACTACGGCTTGCAGGCCCAGGGCGTGTTTCACACGCAGGCTGAAATTGACGCCTATACCTTCACAGGCCCCGATGGGGTAACGAAGCGGGTACAACCGGGTGCTGTACCCGGCGACATGCGCTACCAGGATACCAATAACGACGGCGTAATTACGGCCGCGGATAACATTTACTTGGGCAGCGGCACCCCCGACTTCAGCTACGGCGCTTCGCTGAACCTGAACTACTCGGGCTTCGATTTCAAGATCTTGCTTTATGGTGTGGAAGGCGCCGAAGTGGTGAACGGTGCGGGTTTCCACCTGAACAAATCCGCTGACTTTGTGGGTGTGTGGAGCAACTTCTATGCGAGCCGCATGGACCGGTGGACACCTAGCAACCCCAATAGCAATCAGCCCCGCATCACGTCGAACGATACCAACGGCAACGACCGCCTAAGCAGCCGCCATATAGAAGACGCCAGCTACTTGCGCGCCCGCAACATGGAGCTAGGCTACACGCTTCCCCAAGCCTTTTTAAGCAAGGTGAAGGTGAAAGGTGCCCGGGTGTTTGCCTCGGTTGACAACGTGTTTACCATCACGGACTACACCGGCTACGACCCTGAAATTTCCACCTCGGCCTCTTACAACAACCCCCTTGCGTACGGCGTCGACTACGGTAACTATCCGCAGGCTCGCACTTACCGCTTGGGCTTCAATGTGCAGTTTTAATTAGTAAATTCCCACCTAACCTATATGAAACCCACTCGCGCCGCTTTGCTCGGCCTACTACTGATTACGGCCCTGTCTCCTGGCTGCCAAAGCTTTCTGGACAAAGAGCCCCTTGGTACCACCACCCAGGACAATCTTTTCAAAGACGCCACCAATGCCGTGCAGGCCATCAACGCCGTGTACGACGTAGCCGCCTGGGACCAAGGTCCCAAATGGGGTGACCCCAACGGCCAGTACGTGGCCCAGAACTTCGAATGGATGTTTGGCGACTTGATGAGCGATGATTCTGATAAAGGAGGCAGTTCGCCTAGCGACTTTCCTTCCCTTATCGAACTCAAAACCTGGAACACGCCGTCTAGCAGTCCAATCGTTAACTCGCTTTGGACCCACAGCTTCACGGGTATTGCGCGAGCCAACACGGTGATTAATAGCGTTGATGCGGGTACCATCGATGATGCTCTCAAATCGCGCCTGAAGGGCGAAGCCCTGTTCCTGCGGGCGTATTTCTACTTCAATCTAGTGAAGCTTTACGGGGGCGTTCCGCTGTTCGAGAAAACGCTGACGCCGGCGGAAGCACCCAACGCAACCCGTGCCACCATCGCCCAGACTTACGCCTTTATTGAGAAGGACCTGAAGGATGCCGCGGCGCTGCTACCTGAGAAAAGTGCTTATGCTGCCGCTGACCTAGGCCGTGCTACTAAAGGCGCTGCCAACGGCTACTTGGCCCGCGTTATTATGTACCAGCTGGGCACCGTGAATGGCAACAACCATACGTGGCAGGAGGTGTATGACATAACCAACACCGTTATCAACTCCAACCAGTACAGCTTGCTGGCCAACTACGCCGCCATTCACCAAGATATCGGTGAGAATAGCAGCGAATCGTTGTTCGAGATTCAGTTTGGATCGGACAACAACGGTTACGGCCCTATTTCGGTAGGCACCACCAGCAATATTTTTCAGAATAACCGCAACACGTTTGGCTACGGGTTCAATAACCCCACGCAGAGCTTAGTTGATGAGTTTGAGCCCAACGACCCGCGCCGCGAAGTCACAGTTATCAAGGACAACGACATCGCGCTAGGTATCCTCAACCGTATCGACCTCACACAGAATGCCACTGGCTATTTCAACCGAAAGGCGGCTATTCTCAGACCCAACGCTCCGGAATCGGGACCTCAAAACATCCGTAAGCTGCGCTACGCCGACATCCTGCTGATGAAGGCTGAAGCCGCTGCCCAGACCGGCAAACCTGCCGAAGCTGTAACCTTAGTCAATCAGGTACGGCGGCGGGCGCGCGTTTCAACCCGCCCCCCGGGCACCACGCTGGGCTCCCTCACCTACGAACCCACCAACGCGCCAGCCGGCACGCTGCCAGACCTGAATATGAGCCTATCGGGCCAGGCCTTGCTGACGGCCATCTGGCATGAGCGTCGGGTGGAGTTCGGGGAAGAGTCGCTGCGCCTTTGGGATTTGATTCGTACGGGGCGCTACATGGGCATCCTGTCACCCGAGGTGCGGGCCCGTGCGCTTTCGCACGTAGCCAGCGAACCCTCAGTGAATCCGACGCCCTTGCTGCCCATTCCTTTGAACGATGCGCAAAGCTGGAAGGTGCCGCAAAACCCTGGCTACTAAGCTGCGTGCTTTCGTGGTCAGCAATTGATCTGACTTACGGATAACGCCTTTATAACAACGCCCCGTTCTACTAACTGTAGAGCGGGGCGTTTTGCTGTTAGTAAGGAGAGTGAGACAACTTGTCTTCTACTTGCAGGCATTAGGCTTGCAACGTAAGTCAGTATGGGGTTATTCTTTGGTTTAAGTTGGTTGGCACCTTGGGCCAATAGATGGCCAGTACCTTTATTGCGCCTAACCATCTTTGCATTCAGTTGTGTCTACAAAACCCTTTTCTCTCGTCGTCGTCTCGCCCCCGGAACAGGTAGCAAATGAGGTGGAGCTTCTGGTTGAGCTTTTCCGCCAGGGCTTGCTGACGGCGCACATTCGCAAGCCAGACTGGACACTGGCAGAGCTGGAAGAGTACTTGCAGCTTGTTCCGGCCCCTTACCATGCGCGGCTTGTGCTGCATTCGCACTATGAATTGGTGTTGCGCTATAATCTCAAAGGCATACACTTAACAGAGAAAAGCCGCAACGAACCAACCACTACCGCCTTGCTACGGCAGCTGCGCGGCCAGAGCATTTCTGCTTCCTTTCATTCTTTGGAGGCCGTAGCGCAGCACCGGCGACCCTACAACTACGTTTTTCTGAGTCCTATCTTCGACAGTACCAGTAAGGTGGGTTACCGCAGCAACTTCCGCCTGGAACAAGTGCAGGAGGCACTTCGTCGCTGGCAAGGGCGGCGGGGCTACATACCGCAGGTTGTGGCCCTGGGTGGCATTACGCCCCACAACATCAGCCAGGTACAGCAAGCAGGCTTTGCAGGCGCCGCCGTACTCGGCGGCATCTGGCAGCAGCCCAACCCACTAATTGCCTTTCAGCAGCTGCAATCAGAAATCAGCTAAGCCATTTTGCAACGAGTACACCACCGGAAAACCCCGGTCCTGCAACAGCCGGGCAGCCTTGCGGCTGCGCCCGCCCGATTGGCAGTACACAACCACAGGAATGGTGGGCTGTAACTTGTCTAGGTGTTCGGTTAAGTGGCCAAGCGGCAGCAGTTGGCCCCCAAGGTTGCGCTGAGCATGTTCGTGAGGCTCGCGCACGTCCACGAGTTGTAGTGCCTCCCCGGTTTTTAACTTCAGCTTCAAGCCCGCAGCCGTAATTTCTTGGATTGCAAATCCGCACAATTCCTCGTAATCCACCAACTTGGTTAGGTGCTGGTTGGCTTCTACCGCCTGGAAACTAAAGCTTTGGAAGCTCATGGTCAAGCTATTGAATACAAGCAGCTTGCCTTGCAGCACTTCGCCTAATTGCAGTAGGATTTTCAGCGTTTCGTTGGCCTGAAGCATACCCACAATACCGGGCAACACGCCGAGTACGCCAATGTCGGAGCAGCTGGGCATTTCATCGGGCTCAGGTGGCTCGGGATAGAGGCAGCGGTAGGTGGGGCCGCCCTGGTAATTGAAAACGCTGAGCTGGCCTTCAAACTTGAATATGGCACCGAACACCAGTGGCTTGCCGAGCAGCACACAAGCGTCGTTGACGAGGTAACGGGTGGCAAAATTGTCGGAGCAGTCTACCACCACGTCGTAGTCGGGCAAGATGGTTAGCGCGTTGGCCGCTGTTAGGTGTTGGGCTAGTGGCCGGAACGTAACATAGGGGTTTAACGCGGCTAGCTTGGCCTGGGCCGCTTCCACCTTCAGTTGCCCAACATCGGCAGTGGAGTACAGCACTTGGCGCTGCAGGTTGGTTTCGTCCACGGTATCGGCATCGAGCAGGCCGATGGTGCCCACTCCGGCAGCCGTTAGATATTGCAACACTGGGCAGCCGAGGCCGCCGCAGCCAACTACCAGCACTGCGGCGCCGGCTAGCCGCTGTTGGCCGGCCAAGCCGATTTCGGGCAGCATGATATGCCGGGCATAGCGGTTTTGCTCGGCGCTGGTCATGGAGCAACAGATGTTAAGGCGTGGTCCCAATCCTTCCATACGGGCTCGTAGCCCTGACGCTGAATCATGGCCGCAATTTCGGCGGGGCTACGCTCGTCGGAAATCTCGAACTGCTCCAGCGAACTGGGCTCCACGACGTAGCCACCGGGGTTGGTTTTAGAGCCGGCACTGATCGAGGTGATGCCCAGCCGGATAATATGGTCGCGAAAGGTTGGCGTTTCGCGAGTGGAAATTGAGAGTTCCACTTCTTCGTTCAGCAACCGATAGGCGCAAATCAACTGCACCAGCTCCCGATCCGACATTTCCACCTTGGGCTGCAATATTCCTTCGGCCGGGCGCAGGCGCGGAAACGACAAGCTGTACTTGGTTTGCCAGTACGTTTTTTCCAAGTAATCGAGGTGCAAGGCTGTGTAAAAGCTATCGGTACGCCAATCCTCGAGCCCGAACAGTACACCCAACCCCATCTTGTGCATGCCGGCCCGGCCTAGCCGGTCGGGGGTGTCGAGGCGGTAATAGAAATTCGACTTTTTGCCCTTGGGGTGGTGCTTTTTGTAGTCTTCCTGATGATAAGTTTCCTGGTACACCAACACCGTGGTCAGTCCCTCCGCCGCCAGCAGTTCGTAATCCGCTTGCTCGAGGGGCTGGACCTCCATGGATAAGTGGGCGAAGTGAGGCCGCAATGTGCGCAGCGCGTTGCGCAGATACTCCACACCCACCGTCTGGTTGGCCTCACCCGTTACCAGCAGTACATGCTCGTAGCCCCAGGCTTTGAGCACCGCAGCCTCCTGCAGAATTTCCACGTTGCTTAGCGTGCGACGCCGAATGTTGTTGTCGAGACTAAAGCCGCAGTACGTGCAAATATTCTGGCATTCGTTGGACAGATACAGCGGCACGTACAGCTGCACGGTGTTGCCAAAGCGCTTACGGGTGAGCTGCGAGCTAAGCTGGGCCATCTGCTCGAGGTAGGGCGCCGCGGCCGGTGAAATCAGGGCCTTGAAATCCTCCAGGGTCCGCTTGGGCGCGCGCAGAGCTTGCTCTACGTCGGCGGCCGTTTTGGCGTAGATGCTGTGCTTGGTACTGTCCCAGGAGTGGGCATCGAAAACAGCGCGAAAACTCATTCTAGTCGAGAAAAGCGGTGAGCGGACTGCTAGCGGCGGACTGGGCTAGTGGCAAAGCCAAGCGGGCCTCGTAGGCCATGCGGCCCGCTTCTACGGCCAGCCGGAAGGCGTGCGCCATAGCCACTGGCTGGCCGGCCACGGCAATAGCCGTGTTAACCAGCACGGCGGCGGCGCCAAGCTCCATAGCCGCCGCCGCGTGCGACGGTGCCCCAATGCCCGCATCAACCACTACCGGCACCCGGCTTTGATCGATGATAATCTCCAGAAAGTCTCGGGTCTGCAACCCCTTGTTGCTGCCAATAGGCGCGCCCAGCGGCATAACGGCCGCCACACCCACCTCTTCCAGCCGCTTACACAGCACCGGATCGGCGTGGACGTAGGGCAGCACCACAAACCCTAGCTTCACAAGCTGTTCGGCTGCTTGCAGCGTTTCCACGGGGTCGGGCAGCAGATACTTAGGGTCGGGGTGAATTTCCAGCTTTAGCCAGTTGGTTTCCAAAGCTTCGCGGGCGAGTTGAGCGGCGAATACCGCTTCCTTGGCCGTGCGCACCCCGGAGGTGTTGGGTAGCAGTTGGAACTGCGGGTGACTTAGGTGGCGCAGCAAATCGTCGTCGGTCGCGGTGACGTCCACGCGCTTCAGGGCCACGGTCACCAACTCCGAGCCGGAAGCCAACAGAGCATCTTCCATCAGAGCAGTTGAGCTGAACTTACCGGTACCAGTGAAAAGACGCGACGAAAATTGCCGGTCGGCAATAACGAGTGGTTGAGTGCTCATGAGCGAATAGCTTGCGGGTGCAACTGTTCCAAGAAAAGGGCGGCCTCAGCCGCCGGATCGGGGGCGTGCGCAATGGCGCCCGATACAGCCACTCCGTGTAAGCCCGCTGCCAGAAGCGCGGGCACATCGGCTAGCAGAATGCCGCCAATGGCAATGATGGGAGTGCGTATACCAGCGGCCCGCGCTTGACCGAGGATAGCCTGGTAGCCCTCCAGGCCCAGAATTGGGCTTAAGTTCTGCTTGGTGGTAGTGAAGCGAAACGGTCCCATTCCGATGTAGTCCACGCCCGCAGCGGCGAGGCGCTGCACGTCCTCGAACGTGTTGGCCGTTCCCCCAATAATAGGTCCAGCACCAAGCAGGGCGCGGGCCTCAGCGGGCGGCATATCTTCTTTACCAAGATGTACGCCGTCGGCGCCAATGGTGCGCGCTAGCGCGGGGTTGTCGTTGATGATGAGCGTGGCCCCGTAGCGCCGGCAGACCTGCTGGGTGGCGCGGGCTACTTCTTCCCACGCAGCGGCTGGCGTGTTTTTCACGCGCAGCTGCACCCAGCGGACGCCGCCAACACAGGCCTGTTTGGCTTGCTCGGTAGTGGCAGCAATGAAATGTAGTTTACTGATATGCATGTTGGGTTGAAAACGCAGAATGATAGCCTAACAGAGTAGGATTGCTAGCTAGCACGGTAGCCGTGTAGGCTTTGCCGGCCCGGCAAGCATCCTCCAGCGACTCCTCTTTTGCTAAGTGCGCCAGCACGGCCGCCGACAACACGCAGCCACTCCCGTGCTTCTCACCGTGCGGTAGCCGCGGGGCGGTAAACAAATGTTCTTCGCCGTTCAGGAATAGTATGTCCGTAGCCAATGCCCCGTCGGCGTGGCCGCCTTTGAGTAGCACCGGGCAAAAAGAGCTGACTTCGCGGGCTGCTGCCTCGGGTGTAGCCGCCGGCCATAACCGCAGCATTTCGGGCCGGTTGGGCGTGAGTAGGGCTAAGGGTTTGCACAAAGCTTCCACCAAGCCACGAGGCAGGCTGCTATGAAACTCGTAGCCTGCACTGGCCTTCAGCACAGGGTCCCAGATGATGCGCACCCGCGGGTTTTGCGCTTGCAGCCACGCCAGCAGGTCAGGTAATTGGGCTAAGCTCTCGATCAGGCCAATTTTCACATACTCGATAGTGAAACGGGCGAATAGCAGCCGCGCCTGGTCCAGGATATCAGCAGCCGAAACCCACTGCACCCGCTCGAATGTCACGTCGTTTTGCACCGTTAAAGCAGTGCACACCCCTAAGCCGTAAACCGCGTTGCTTTCCAGCGTTTTACAATCGGCCAGCAAGCCGGCCCCGCCACTCGGGTCGAAGCCGGCTATACTCAAGGCGTAGGGGCGAGGCAGGGGCACGGCGCTAGAGGTAGATTTCACTGCCTTTGGCCACAAACTCCTGCGCTTTTTCTGCTAGGCCTCTCGTGAGGGCTTCGTCGGCAGCCACTTCCTGCTGGGCGGCGTAGTCGCGGACTTCCTGCGTGATTTTCATGGAGCAGAAATGCGGGCCGCACATCGAGCAGAAGTGCGCCACTTTGGCGTTGTCGGCGGGCAAGGTTTCATCGTGGTACTCGCGGGCTGTATCGGGATCCAGGGAAAGATTGAACTGGTCTTCCCAGCGGAACTCGAAGCGGGCCTTGCTTAGGGCATTGTCGCGGTATTGGGCTCCCGGGTGGCCTTTGGCCAAATCGGCGGCGTGGGCCGCAATTTTATAGGCAATGACGCCGTCCTTCACGTCCTGCTTGTTGGGTAAGCCCAAGTGTTCCTTCGGAGTAACGTAGCAAAGCATGGCCGTGCCAAACCAGCCAATCATGGCCGCCCCGATAGCCGACGTAATGTGGTCGTAGCCGGGAGCAATGTCGGTAGTTAGTGGCCCGAGCGTGTAGAAGGGTGCCTCGTGGCATTCCTTGAGCTGCTTGTCCATGTTGGCCTTAATCAGGTGCATGGGCACGTGGCCAGGGCCTTCAATCATCACTTGTACGTCGTGCTGCCACGCAATCTTGGTAAGCTCACCGAGGGTTTCCAGCTCCGCGAACTGGGCTGCGTCGTTGGCGTCGGCAATGGAACCGGGCCGCAAGCCGTCGCCTAGCGAAAAGGCCACATCGTAGGCCTTCATGATTTCGCAAATCTCCTCGAAATGAGTGTAGAGGAAGTTCTCTTGGTGGTGAGCCAAACACCACTTGGCCATAATCGACCCGCCTCTGGACACAATGCCCGTCACGCGCTTGGCCGTCAGGGGGATGTAGGGTAGGCGCACGCCGGCATGGATGGTGAAGTAGTCGACGCCCTGCTCGGCCTGCTCGATGAGCGTGTCGCGGAACAACTCCCAGGTCAGGTCTTCGGCCTTGCCGTTTACTTTCTCCAGCGCCTGGTAGATGGGCACGGTACCCACCGGTACGGGGCAGTTGCGAATAATCCACTCGCGGGTTTCGTGGATGTTCTTGCCGGTCGATAAATCCATGAGCGTATCGCCGCCCCAGCGGCAACTCCACACGGCCTTGTCCACCTCTTCCTCAATGCTGGACGTCACGGCCGAGTTGCCGATGTTGGTGTTGATTTTCACCAGGAAGTTGCGGCCAATAATCATTGGCTCGCTCTCAGGGTGGTTGATATTGGAGGGAATAACTGCGCGGCCAGCGGCTACCTCGTCGCGCACAAATTCCGGCGTGATATAGCCCTGCGGCGTGTTGGCTCCGAAGCTGTGCCCCGCATGCTGAACACGCAGCGCATCATCAGCAGTTAGTTGCTCGATGCGCTGGTTTTCGCGGATGGCGATGTACTCCATTTCCGGCGTGATAATGCCTTGGCGTGCATAGTGCAACTGCGTAACGGTGCGGCCCGGCTTGGCCCGCAACGGTGGACGGATGTGCTCGAAACGCAAATGGTCTAGGCGTGCGTCGGCGGCCCGTAGCTGCCCGTATTCCGAAGACACGCCCGGCAGTTCTTCCACGTCGCCGCGGATGGCAATCCACTCTTCGCGCAGGCGGGGCAAGCCTTTTTTCAGGTCGATGGCAACGGCGGGGTCGGTGTAGGGGCCGCTGGTATCGTAGACCGTTACGGGGGCGTTGGCTTCGGTAGGGTTGGCGAAGTCGAACTTGCGCTGCGTGTCAGCCAGCACAATTTCGCGCATGGCCACCCGGATGTTATGAATCTGGCCGGGCACGTAGATCTTGCGCGAGCCGGTTAGCGGCGCGCGTTCCACCAGCGTTTGCTGGGGGGCTTGGTCTTTTTTCATGAAATGAAGGAAAGAAGGGAACGCGCGGGCTTAGCCGCCCTGAGTAGCGCGGATAATGGTCAGGCGGTCGTTGGTTTGCAGGGCGAAATGAGCCCAATCCGGGCGGGGCACTACCGTGTCGTTGACGGCGACGGCCATACCACGCTGGCCAACCAGATTCAGCTCGGTTAGCGCTTCGGCGATGGTACGCGCAGCGGGAAACTCCTGGGGGGTATTGTTTACATAGTAGACCATGCAACTAAGATGTAGTTGATTGATAATCTGCCGATAAACAATAGAGGGTGCGCCCAGCGAGCCCACGCGGACGCACTGCTGCTACAGCTACTTTTCCCTTCGCAGGTATCAGCCTGATCAGGTTCAAAGGGTATCATCTCAGTCCTGGCTAGCAGGACACCCCTAAAGTTTACGCCGCTAACCTAGCGTATCGCTCGTGAAGCGCCAAACATATAATTCGGGCTTTGCTGCTCTTTGGTCTACGTAAAGTCAGCACGAAGGCGCGCAGTTTGCTCACAGAGAACTTGCTAGGTGGGCTCCGCTTTTCACTTTCGGCATTTCATCACAACTGTGTCGGTGAGGGTGTAGTACGAATCAGTGTAAGTGCCCCGCACCGTTATGCTGGCTTGCGGGTACTGTCCCCTGATTTTGATTTGGAGGCCCGGTACCTAGCTCCCGGCCGATGCGCGGTCATGAAAGCAGGATGCGCAAACAAAGCAAGCAGCGCCTTTCTTTGCGAGGTGGCCTCTGGTGTTTCGGGCCCCTTGTTTGCTTGCTATGCCTTTCACGTTCTCGCACCCCGCGCTTGTGCTGCCCTTGCTTTATGTGCGTCCGCGCTTGCGTTGGCTATCTGTCACTGGCTTGGTCGCAGGCAGCATTGCCCCCGACTTCGAGAAGTTTGGACGGCTTGCCGTTATCAACCAACACAGCCATTCGGTGGCCAGCATCTTCTATTTCAGCTGCCCGGTAGCCTTGCTTATAGCCTTTGTATTTCATGGTTTGGTGCGCCAGCCTTTACTAGCTCATCTGCCGGCGGCACTGCAACAGCGCCTGGCCCCGTTTGGGCACCTGGCGTGGGCGCCCTACCTGCGGACGCATGTTGGCGGGGTGCTGCTGAGTATAGTGGTGGGGGCGGCGCTGCACTTGTTATGGGACAGTTTCACGCACAACAATACCGTCGTCACCGACGTGATGCCCGGCCTAATGCATTGGATTAGAGTGGGACCGTGGGAGGGCCCATGGGTATTGGTGCTGGCGTTGATTAGCTCAGTGGTCGGTTTGCTGGTGCAGGGTTGGGCGCTCTGGCGCCTGCCTCGGATTGTAACCGGACCGGGACCCACTCTGCGCAGCATAGCCCGCTATTGGGGCATGGTAGCCGGCGTGGCTACCGTACTGGTAGCAGCGTGGGGGCTAGCCGCCCGCCCCGGCTTGGTGAGCCTAGGCCTCGCAGCCATTACCGCCACTCTACTAGGTCTAATGGTAGCTTCCTGGCTTTTCAGGGAACGTAACGCCGAAGAATTGTAGATTTTACCTGGCTTAGAGTGGGTGCCAACGAAACTGCTGAAAAAAGGCTGCTGTTCCGTTCCAGTAGTTTTGCACGCGCGTGGCGTGTTGGGCCAGCGTGGCATCCCAAGGTCGGGTATCGGTCTGGTCGTGGCGGTGCAACAGAAAGCCGCGGTCGGGGCCCCAGTAGCGCACAAATACGGGCCCGGCAAAGTCGGTTCCAGCCTCGAGTTGCAGCCAATCCATTTCGTAGATGCGGTTCCCTTGCCGGTCCACCAGTCCGGTGTCAAGTACCAAGCGCTGACTTTCCCGAAACCTGCGAATAGCTACATCCTGCTCGCTTAACTCGGGCGACTGCAGTAGTTCCCGCAACTCGTCTACCGTGCTCACGGTTACTTCTCGGGTTAAGTCAGGCGTCGGGGAAGGAAGCCACAGTTTGGCACCCTGAAAAGAAGGATGAATCGGACGCATCAGAAGCAAGCAGTACGCAGACGGATAGGGAAAGCAGTTTCAGTTCCTGTACGGTCAACAGTTAGCCTGGTTAGGTCGGAAAGCTTGCGTAAACTCAACTCCTTGCTTTTTGGCGCGAAAACAGTGGTACCTACTCAGCTAGAGTTTCAACCCCTAATGAAGTAGGACGTATTAGGAAAGCAGAAACATGTCGTTTAGGTGCAGCACCTGCAAGCATCGTTTCAGCGTGGGATTAACGTTGCGCAGCCATATGCTGGCCCCGCTCCGGCGCAAGTACAGCAATTGCGACACTACATGGCTGACTCCGAGCGTGCGCTGACACCGCAAGTTATTGCAATCAATTAGCAGTTGCACCCGCGGGGTACCAGCAAGAGCCTGAGCTAATTGCTCGACATCCACGGCATCCAGGTCCACAGTAATGAGGGAAGTAACAGATGCTTGGCTAGAAAGAACAGCAGGAGAAGATGTAGGCATATGGCAATAGGAGTAGAAGGCGTAAGAGCAACTAAGGACAATGAGCTTCTTAATGAAGGAGACCCATCTAGGAGTTGTTCATTAAACTATCTTTCGGGGTTGTTGGCTCCCGCGTTAGTACGGGTTTTTAGGGATGAAAACCCGTAATCCTATCTGCGTACTTTCCGCCGGTTGCCGACAAAGCTTTCCAAACAGGCAGGGTATACAGGCCGTTGCATGGTAAGGCGGAAGCCCCTTGTTGCGGTTCAGGTGGTGAAAAACCTCGCTCAGATGCCCGCGTAGGACAAGGGTACCTGTTCATTTCTCACTCCCTTCACTATGCGCAACGACCTCCCGCCCGTTAAAAGTGTACCCGCTCCCCGTCGTGTCCTCGACCTGGTGTCACCCCGCGCCCACGCCATCATTGATCGACTTTGCCTGCCTGTTCTGCTCGGTTGCGCCGTGTGGGCTGCGCGGCGTAGCAAGCCTGCGGCAGCCATCATTCTGGCTCATGCTGTCGGGGAAGGCGCCGTGGGCTGCATCACCGATTTTCCAACCAACATATGGCCGCTGATCAGCTTCCGGGCGCACGTTCGCATCGGGCAGGTGGGGGGTACTACCTTACTGGCTTTGAGCTACCTGCTGCCTCCTGAACCGCGTGCTGAGCGCAACGTGGCTATTTTCTGGGGCTTGGTGCCCATTGTGCTCAATGGCATTAGCGACATTTCGGGATTGCCAGCAAAAGACGCTGAGCTTACTACGCGGCAAGCTTAACTGAACTGGCTGACCTAGCCCTTACTGCTACGAAACCTGCTTGGTGGTTGCTATAAATCCTTTACGCACCGGAAGCCAACGTGCATAACGGCGGTTTCCGGGGTACTACTTGAGCGGCCGGACACCCGGTAGCCGTGGCACCAACCAGGCTCGCAAAGAAACGAACCGCCCCGCTGGACCCGTTCGGTGGGGAGTGGGGTGGCCTTGCTCAGTAGGCTCTCATACGACTGCTGGTAATTGGCGCACCACTCCCACAAGTTGCCAGCCATGTCGGTAAGGCCTAGGGGCGAGGTGCCGAACGAGCCGACCGGTGCTGCCCAATGGAAGCCGTCGGTTTGTTGGTCGTGGTCGGGAAATTGGCCGTTCCAGGTGTTGGCCAGGGGTTTGCCGTTTACCTGGAGGTCGTTGCCGAAAGAGTAGAGGTTGCGGCTGTTGGTAGCGTTGCGGGCCGCATGTTCCCACTCAATCTCATCGGGTAGGCGCTTGCCGGCCCACTTGGCATACGCCTCCGCATCGTTCCACGACACTTGCGCCACCGGCTGATTGGCCGCGGCCGGCCCGGCTTTCGGCCCGTAAGGGTAGCGCCAATTAGCCCCTGTAACTAACCCCCACTGCTTGGTTGCATCACTGAACACGCCGGCGTTGCCGAATTTTTCGGCCTCAGTCTGATAGCCGGTAGCTTGCACAAACTCGCGAAACTGCCCGACCGTTACCTCGTGCTGGTCCATGAGCAAGGGCTTAACCAGCACCCAAAACGTAGGCTTTTCCTGCTCCAGGCCGGTATCTGAACCAATTTGGGTGTAGCCTCCCGGCACGTACACCATGCCCGCCGGCAAGGCTGCCGGTGGCCGGCTGACCAGTGCCGGTTTCTGAGTTGGCTCTGTCGTGAAAACGGTAATGGTAGGCGAATAAGCGAACTGCTCGGCTTCGTCGGCTTGGCAAGCTGCTACACTCAAACCCAAGACGGTCAATAGCATTCTACTGCCCATAGCGCGCCATTTCTGAGGCCAAGAGTAGGCGGTAAGAGCAATTGAGTTTCGTTTCGTCATGGATGGGAGGCCTAGTAAAGAGGCTCGGAGAGGAGCAAAGCAGCCAGCGAAGCTTTAAAGTTACTGCGCCTTGGTTGGCCCCGGAAATACTTGGTACTCTTCGGCTAGCTTTTGCCAGCGTTTGCTCATAGCCTCCACTCGCTCGGGGTATTGCGCGGCTAGGTTTTTGGTTTCCGAGCGGTTAGCTTTCAAATCGTACAGCTCCCAAGGGGCGTTTTCGCCCAGGCGCACAATTTTCCAGTCTTGCTGCCGCAAGGCGGCCGCCCCGAAATGCTCCCAAAACAGCTCGGGATGCAACCGTTGCGTGGGAGCCTTGGCCGAAGTCAGCAGGGGTACAAAGCTTTTGCCGGGGCTAGGCGTAATCTGACGACCCTGGAAAGTGGTAGGGTAGGGAGCCTTGGCCAAATCCAGGCAGGTGCGCATCATATCAATTACGTGTACCGGCTCGCGCACCAAGCGGCCGGGCTGCTGCACGCCCCCGGGCCAGTGCACGAGCAGAGGCGTAGCAATACCGCCTTCGTGCTGCTTGGCTTTGTAGTAGCGAAAAGGCGTATCGAGAGCATGAGCCCAGATTTCGCCAATTCCCGCGTGCACTAGCTCCCCACCGGGCAACACTTGCTTTTGCTTCGGAAATACCACCGGGCGGTTGTCGCGGGTGCTGCCGGCCCGGTCGAAGCCGGGTCCGAACTCGGTAGGATCTTCCGAGCTGGCCCCATTATCCGACAGAAATAGGATGACGGTGTTGTCGTACTGCTTGGTGCGCTTTAGCTCGGCCACCAGCTGCCCAATGTTCTGGTCCATGCGGTCGACCATGGCGGCGTGCACGGCCATGGCCCGCGCGTCCCACTCGCGAGTGGGGTTGGAGGCCCAATCTTGCTTGGGAAACATAAACTCTGGCAGGGGCGTGGTGGCTGGGTCGAACAGCTTCAGGTCGACGAGCCGCTTATAGCGCTTCTGCCGTAAGGCCTGCCACCCGTCTTTGTAGACGTTTTCATACTTCTTGATGTCTTCGGGCAAGGCCTGCACCGGCCAATGCGGCGCGGTGTACGCGACGTACAAAAAGAAGGGGTTGTCTTTCTTCTGGGTGAACTGCTGCACAAACGAAATGGCCGAGTCGCCAAGGGCATTGGTGTAGTAGAAGTCCTTGGGCACAGATTTCACCGGCTTAGAGCCCGAAACCAAGCTAAACGGGTCGAAATAATCGACTACGCCCCAGATGGTACCGTAATATTTGTCGAAGCCACGCTCGGTTGGGTAGGTGTTGCGAGCGGCAAAGTCGCCGTAGTCAGCTTGGTGGCTCAACCACTTTAGCTGCTCGGCCGCATCTTTACGCGCCACCGTTTCGGAAATGTGCCATTTGCCTACCATGCCCGTTTGGTAACCGGTAGCGCGCAACGCCTCGGCAATGGTCACGGTATGCTCGTTGAGTGAGCCCACATAGCCGGGAGCACCTTCGTTGAACGTCATTTTGCCGATACCCGCTTGGTGTGGGTACAAGCCCGTGAGCATAGAGGCGCGCGTAGGGCAACACCGGCCCGCGTTGTAGCAGGCATTGAAGCGCAACCCCTCGCTGGCTAGCTTGTCTAGGTTCGGCGTACTGATTTCGCCGCCGTAGCAACCCAGATCTGAATAGCCCAAATCGTCGGCCATTATCACCAGAATGTTGGGGCGCTTTGCTGCCGCCGACGGCGAATAGGTCAGCGCGCTAACGCCGGCCAAACCTACTAGGCTTACCAAAGCAGTTATGACTCCATACGCCAATTGTCGAGTGGTTTTCAGTCGCATAAGGAAAGGAAATGGAGAGAAGTCGGCTGCTGGAAAGTCCGCCTTTATGATGGCAGCGAACAGGCAATGGGGAGGATGTGCTTGAGGTAAATAAGCAAGCGGACTGTTATTTGTCAAGCTTTACAAACACTTACTATTGCTTTAGCAACAGAGCCTTACCTTAAATCGACTGCCGCTTCGTGTTGTCTGTCCTTGCTCAAAGGGTACGTTTCGAGCACAAGCGTATTAGGCGCACGGTGGTACCAGTCGTTGTACACCAGCTCAAGCGCCTCGACTTCGAACGAGCCGAAGAAGTGATGCTGATACGCTTCAATCTTCTCTAGCAAGCGGGCTGGGTTTCGCAGCGGGGCGCGAAAACGAAGTACGGTTGAGTGCGCAGTTTGCAGCACATAACGCTCATCCATAGACTGCGGCAGCCCGGTTCGCTGAAAGTAGCTTCTGACTTGCTCGCGGAGTTGCGCTAACCCCTCATCGGCCGGTGTGCCTTGCAGAATAATGGCGTTTGCAGAAGCAGTTACGCCAGTGTAGGTCACCGTAAACGAACTGCTAGCTTGCAAGCTGCCTCGTACGGCGTGCTGATAGGCAGCAGAATCAATAGTGTCTAGTGTAAAGCCACTGCGGCAAGAGATTATCGACAAGATGGTTAGATGAAGATCCGAGGCTGGGTAGTAATACTGCTCAGGCTCGATTTGTTGAAAATCAGCGAGCATCAACTCAACCCTTGCCGCAATGGGAGCCGGTAGCTTGGCCCGTAGTGTGAGACCCCGCCGGTCATCCTGCATTGTTTGGAGCTGAAAGTCAAGTTGCGCCTCTCCGCGTGCCAGACGGTGAAAGGCCTCTTGGCGCATGGTGTCATAATACTCTTGCAGGGTCATACGGAGCTTAACTTAGGAAAAGGAGCGCAATACTTGCTTAATAGTAGCAGCTAATCGAAAGCTTAATGCACTGCTTCACTAAGCAGCCCTGCGCGCGTCAGCAAGCGTAAGGTAGTCCACGCCTTGCTTGTTTTGGATGAGGCACACTTACCCGGCCACGCTCTAGTATTGGCTAGTTGGCCGGTGCAGTGGCTTACCTTATTTGATGCGAATCACTTAGCTACACAGCGGTGATTGGCGCCCAAAGACAACAAACTGGCGGCTGAAGATAATGGGTGCAGCAACCCCGGCAGACACCTTTGCAACGGCTAGTCTGCTCTTCTCCGTGGGTAGAAAGGCTGCTATTTCAGGTCTCACCTCCACTTTTCAGGTTCGCTTATGTCCACTTCTTATGCTTTCGACACGCGCCAGTTGGTAAAACAGTATTTGCATGCTCTCATGGCCCGGGATGTACCCGCCCTGCTGGCTTGCTTTGCTGATACGGTTGATTGGGACATTCCTGGGGCCCAAGAACTAGCTCCGTGGTTGGGGCCGCGGCGCACCCGGAACGAAATAGAGGAATTCTATGCTCAACTTTTCCAACAAACCGAGCCGGTAACTGCGCAGCTGGATTACCTGTTGGTGGATGGCCCGGTTGCCGTCGTGACGGGTAGCTTCTCCACCATCATGACCCGAACCGGGCGGTTGTTTTCCTCCCGTTTGTGCATGCAGATCGTATTTGAAGCAGATAAAATCACGCATTACCGTTTGCTCGAAGACACACTAGCTCTGGCCCGAGCCCTGGAAGCTAGGCCAGCTACTTCGGATCGGTTGGAAATGTGACAAGTAAGGCGGCAAGTGTGCTACGGCAGTTGATTGTCAAGCGCAGAAGCTGAACACACAAAACGCTGCTTTTGGCGATAAAAACAGCGAGCCGTACCTTTGAATTTCACAAAGAACACAGACCGCTATGAAAGCCACTTCGCTCGAACAGCTTTGTCAGCACCTGACGACGGGCACGGCAACCGAGCTCAGCACGTTGTTGCCTACCAAGATCCAAGGTGAGATTGGGCACTTCAACGTATTCAGTTTGGCTAACCTGGTACCAAGTAGCAGCGAGAAGCCCCCTGTCCCGTATGACTGCCGGGCGTATTATAGAATCAGCTTGCTACAGGGGCGCAGCCAGGTCGAATATGCCAACCAAGTCTTGGATCTGGAGCAAAACACCTTGCTGTTTTCCACGCCCAAAGTGCCTTTTCAGTGGCTGCCAATAGGTCCTAAGTTGCAGGGGCAGTTCTGCGTGTTTACCCCCGACTTCCTGACCCCGTCCAAGAGCGGCGTGACCTTAGAGGAATGGCCCATTTTCACGAAAAGCGCCTATCCGGCTGTGCAGCTGTCTGAAACGCAAGCAGCCCGAGCGCAAGTTATCTTCCAACAGATGCAGGAAGAAATGGCGTCCGACTACGTTTACAAATACGATTTGCTGCGCACCTACTTGCTGGAACTGATTCACTTCGGCCAGAAGCTGCAGCCGGCCACGGCGCTCCACCCCACCCACAATGCTGCGGCGCGGGTAACGTCCCTGTTTGTGGAACTACTGGAACGACAGTTTCCGCTGGAAACTCCGCAGCAGCAACTGCGCCTGCGCACAGCCAAAGACTACGCCGACCAGTTGGCCGTACACGTAAACCACCTCAACAAGGTGCTCAAGGAAACCACCGGCCTTACGACCACCGACCTTATTGGGGGGCGCCTCGTGCAGGAAGCGAAAATCTTGCTGCGGCAAACCGACTGGACTATTTCGCAAATTGCTGACAGCCTCGGGTTTGCTGATGTAGCGCACTTTTCCAACTTCTTTAAGCGTCAGACCTCACTGGCCCCCGGGGCTTTTCGGGCGTAAGCCAATAGCGTGAATTCTACAAACAATGGATTGACCTTCACAAACACCCCGCTGCTTGCTTTTCAGACCTTTGTGGTGTACTTATTCTACTGCAAAGCAAGTCAACATGTCAACTCCCAAAATTGCCCTCGTAACCGGCGGCAGCCGCGGCATCGGTAAAAACATTGCCCTGAGTCTAGCTGAAAAAGGCATCGGCGTACTACTCACGTACCATAGCAACCACACCGAGGCAGCCGCCACGGTAAGTGAGATTGAAGCCCTCGGGCAGCAAGCAGTAGCCCTGCAACTCGACACAACCAATGCCCACAGCTTCGACGCTTTTTTCACCGAAGTCAAAGCTGCCTTGCACACCACTTTCGGAGCGGACCGCTTCAACTTTTTAATTAACAATGCCGGCACTAGCCTGACCGCGCCCATCGCCGAAACCACGGAAGCGCAGTTCGACGAGATGCTTAATATTCACCTTAAGGGGGTGTACTTCCTCACGCAAAAGGCCTTGCCCATGCTCCAAGATGGGGGGCGGATCATCAATATCTCGTCGGCAACGTCGCGGCAGTCATTCGCGGGCGCTTCGGCCTACGCCATTATGAAAGGAGCCATAGATGTCTTTACTCGGTACTTGGCCCTGGAGCTCGGCAGCAGAGGCATTACGGCCAACGTTGTTGCGCCGGGGGCAGTCTTTGGCGGGGGTGCCATGCAGGACACGCCGGAAATACGGGAGTACGTAGCCGGCATTACGGCCTTAGGCCGGGTGGCCCTGCCCGAAGATATTGGGGGCGTCGTGGCCTTTCTGTGCACTCCGGAGGCAGGTTGGCTTAATGGACAGCGCTTGGAGCTAACGGGCGGCGTGGGTTTATAACGAGCTACGCGGGCATTTCCACTTAGAGTTTGAATGCTTGCCCTGGGAACGTTGGGTCTTCGTAGACTGGGGCTAACTGCTTCACTTGGCTTACCGAGTCGAATATGAGAGCTTGGCGCCGCGCCGGTGCGTATCTGGGCCAGTCGGCTCCGGGCGTGCCGCTGGTAATGAAGCGGACCCAGCGCTGGTGCATCTGCTGCGCCAGAGCACGCGCGGCACTTACTTTGGTGGCGTTGGGCGCCAAGGTGTTCCAAACGTAGCCTAGCTCCTGGGCGTGCACCGGGCCGGTGCCGCCCGGGAAACGGTAATCGAAACGGTAGAGCCATACCGGCTGGTTGGCCTGCGCCAGCGCGTCGGCTAGCCGGTAGGAAGCCAACCGGTAGAGGTAGTCGGTTGTGGTGCGCAGCCAAGCTTGGTCGGCGGGCTGGGTTTGGCGAGCCTGTTGGTAGGCTTTCCACACCCGCTCGCCGTTGGCCCCAAACAAGGACGTAAGCACCTCGGGATTAGGCTGGCGCAGCTCGGGCCAGAAGCCCATAAATAGGGCCGCTTCGTCGCGGTTTGTGCCTACCAAGGCGCGGGGTACGGCCCGGCCGGGATGCGCTAGGTACGTGAAGGGCATTTCGGGAATCGTGACACCATCGTGCACGGGGCCAAATAGCTGTAACCCATTGGGGCCAGCCGTTACTTTTTGCTGCGCCCGGATTAGGGTAGCGGTAGGCAGGTTGAGCAGTTGGCTGGCTTGGTCGGGTCGTAGTTGCAGAGCTGCCAGCAGCCGAGCAGTAACGGCCGCTGCCGTGGCCGTGTCGCGCACTGATTGCACGCCGCCGCTTTCCAATATCACTTGCTGAAACAAGCCCTTGGCAGCGGGCGTGACCAACAATGCCCCCACCATTTTCGCCCCCGCCGATTCGCCCATAACCGTAACCCGCGCGGGGTCGCCGCCAAAGGCAGCAATGTTGGTATGCACCCAGCGCAGGGCAGCCACGGCGTCGAGCACACCCGAGTTGCCCGACTGGCGGTAGGTCGGACCAAGCAGCTGGCTAAGCTGCAAAAAGCCCAAGCTGCCAAGTCGATAGTTGATGCTTACCGCCACGATGCTGTCTTGACGCGCAAAGTTGGGCCCTGGAAAATCGTCGCTACCCCCGCCCGTGAAGCTGCCGCCGTGCACCCACACTACAACGGGTTTGCGACGGGCAGCCTTTACCGAAGGCGTCCATACGTTCAGCGTCAAACAGTCTTCCCCGCCGAGCAGGCTCGTATCCCGACTTTGCGCCGCGCGTGCGCCAAACGCTGTAGCCAGCCGTACCCCGGTCCAAGGTACAAGCGGCTGAGGCGGCAGAAAGCGGCCTTTTCCTACCGGTGCCGCAGCGTAGGCAATGCCTTTGAAGGTTATTAAGCCCGTAGCGTCGCGGGTTCCTTGCAAGCGCCCGGCCTGCGTCTGGCAGATGGGGCCGGCCCCCGGCACAGAAGGCGTAGCGCTAGTTGAGAGCAGCCAGCATCCCGCAAACAATGATAGTTTCAGCCCTGCGAGGAGGCGCTGTTTTCTTAAGTGCGGAAGAAACGAAGCAGTGGAAACTCGCATACGAAAAGAGCAACGGAGACGTCGGACGATGAAATGCGCGGCTAATATGGCAAAAACTTCTACCTACAGGCTGGTGTAGCAATGACCTAACGCGCCGCGCATCATAGCAACTAGCCAACTATTGCTTTCAACCCGGTTCGGCCTAACCTCACAGCTCAAGCAAAAGCTCTACCTGCGGGGTTAGGCCTTCGCCGGACGAAAACCTCTTATTTCTCCACTGACTTAGTGAATGAGTAATACACCTTGGCCGGACAGGGATTTATGTGGCCGGAATTGTGGCAATTAAACCTAAACACACTAGAGGTCAGCTTTTTGCTTGAGGAATCGGAGGCTGATTTCCGGCAGCAGTGGCAGCAGTTTTTACAGGGCATTGGGAATAGCTTACCTGGTTAGATGCTACATAAAAAACCTCCTGCCACGGTTGCCGGACAGGAGGTTCTAAAGGCTTAATGACCTAGTAGGATGGAGAACCCCTACTTAATCAGCAGCTCTGTGGGCGGACTTTTGCGGCCGTTGGGCGCCACGGTTACGGCCCGTACGGTGATTTGCCGGTTCTGGGGCACCGTAAACGGCTTGGTGTAGAGTTCGGTGGTTTCGTCGGGCATCTTCCCGTCCAGGGTGTAGCGAATCTGCGAACCGGGCACTAGGGTGCGAAGCGTCAGTACGGCTTTATTACCTTGCTTCACTACGCTGGCGCTGTCGAGGCCAAGTGGCTCAGGCACCCGGTAGTTAATTTTCTTGGCATCTAGGCGGGCAAACTGCTGGCCCATGCGGGGCAAAAAGGCTTCGTAGCTTTTGAGGGCAGCAGGCGTCCAGGCTACTTCGGCGGCGGCCAAGAAGCGGGGAAACAGCATGTACTCTGCTTTTTCTGGGGTCGTGATGTACTCGGTCCACATGTTAGCTCCCACCCCCATGATATGCTTTTGCTGCTCGGGCGTGAGTTCTTTGGGCAAGGGGTTGTAAGAGTACACTTTCGCCAGAGGCAAGTAACCGCCAATCATGAGCGGTTCGTAGGGACTGTGCGGCTGCGGATTCTGACCGTAGTCTAGGTAAAGGTTGGTGGTAGGCGTCATCACCACGTCGTGGCCGTGCTGGGCGGCCTCGATGCCCCCTTTTTCGCCGCGCCAACTCATCACCGCAGCACTTGGCGCGATGCCGCCTTCCAGGATTTCATCCCAGCCGATGAGCTTTTTGCCTTTGCTCTGCAAGAATTTCTCGATGCGGCGGTTAAACCAGCCCTGCACCTTCTCCACGTCAGTGAATCCTTCGCGCTTCATGATTTCCTGCACCGCCGCGCTTTCCTTCCAACGCGCTTTTGGTGCTTCATCGCCGCCAATGTGGATGTACTTACCCGGAAACAAGGCGCTTACCTCCGTCAGCACGTTCTCAAAGAACTGGAAGGTAGGCTCGGTGGGGCACACAATGTCCTCGTTGACGCCCCATTTGGTCCAGGTTTGGTAGGGGCCGGGCTTGCAAGCCAACTCCGGATAAGCCGCCAGGATGGCCACTGAGTGGCCCGGCATTTCTATTTCCGGCACGATGGTGACGTAGCGCTTCTGAGCATACGCTATTACGTCCTTGATTTGCTCTTGCGTGTAGAAGCCCCCATAGGGCGTGCCGTCGTATTTGAAATCGGCCGGCGTCTTCATCTGCTGCTGTGCCCCAAGTAGGGTTTCCGAGCGGAAGGCGCTGATTTCGGTGAGCTTTGGGTATTTCTTGATTTCGATGCGCCACCCCTGGTCGTCGGTCAGGTGCCAATGAAACGTGTTCATCTTATAGGCAGCCAAAAAGTCTATGTACTTCTTTACAAACGACACGGGAAAGAAATGGCGGCACACATCGAGCATGCCCCCGCGCCACTGAAAAGCAGGCTGGTCGGTGATGCGTACGTAAGGTACCTTGGCGGTAGCGGCGGCGCGGGCCGGCAATAGTTGCAGCAACGTCTGGGTGCCATAGAACAGCCCGGGTCCGTCCGCCGCCGTTATCTTGACGCCCGCTTTGTCGACCACGAGTTGATAGCCCTCGGGGCTGGTTGTGGCGGCCGTGGCCAGGACGATCTGGGCTGCTTGGCGATTAGTGGTGAGGGTGACGGTTTTGCCAAGCGGGGTCAGCATGCCTTGCAACAAGGTGGCCACGTTGCGCTCGGCGGGGCTGACGGCGTACACGCTTATTTTTTGGGGTAGCGCGTAGGTAGCGGAGTAGGCTTTTACCTCCCGCGGCAGGGGCACCAGCCCGAGGCTTTGGGCAGATATTTCCGATCCTTGGGCTAGCGCTGTTTGGCTAGTCAACAGGCCCGTGGCCAGCAGCCCATACACCCGGGCTTTCAATAGGAAGTTAAAGAGCATGCAGTGCTAAACTTGAAAATGAAGTGGGCAGCTAAGTGAGAAAAGGAAGAGGGCACTAACCGGATAACCTGCGCAGTACGGCGCTACGCTTCCTCTATATGGGCTGTAAAGTAAAAGAAGCTTGCACTACCTCGCAGTGAAGCTTCTTTTACAGGCAATTCAAATGTGGTCAGCTTACTTGTCCCACCATACCCGGCCGGTCAGGTTGTCGCCACCCGTTACGGCCCCGCTGGCGGCCCGGTAGTTGTTGGGGTTGGAGGTGATTTCGGCAGTTGGATAAGGGAAGCGGCGCGGAATCTGCCCGTTGGTTGCGTTGTTGGGGTACACCACCGGCTTGAGTGCCGGGATGCCCGTACGGCGCCAGTTCGACCACGACTCGTAGAAGTCCAGCATGGTGTTGGTGTGCGCCCAATATTGCGTGTTAATCATTTCTAAGCCGTTGCCAGCGTTGTAAGGGTGCGCGGCCAAATACGTGGTGGCTTCCGCAGCCGGGATGGTCAACGTGGCGTCGTATTGGCTGAGGCCGGTCATGGCGGCCGTCACGCCCGCATTGTAGTGCGCTACGGCGCTACCCAGGCCCCAACGCTGCGCAGCTTCGGCCAGCAGCAATTCTGATTCGGCATAGGTCAGCACGAACGTAGGACCGTTGCGCTTGATCATGCCCGGGCTCGGCGACGAATAATCAGGCATCGAGGTGTAGTCTGGCGCCGTCGATACATCGTAAGCCGGTCGGCCGCTCAGGTCCCGGCCATTGGGCAGTCCCTTTTGCGCCGCAAATGTGGATATAGGCGTTTGGCTCGGGGTTTTAGTGGCGTCGCTGGTGTAGAGCCGCGTCACGGCAATTCGGGTCAGACGCGGGTCGTTGTTGGTTTTCAGGTAGTCGATGAAAGTCTTCGACCACTTCACGTAGTAGTGCTCTTGGCCCCCGTCGCCGAGTAGCACTTGGCTGTTGCGGTTTTGGGTGGTGCGGCCGCCTACCACGTCGTGCATCACGAAGGCATTGTCGGCGTTACTTTGCATGGTTTTGCCTTGCACCTGGGTGGCGTACTGTTTCGCCGTAGCCTCATTCACTTTGGTCAGCCGCATAGCCATGCGCAAAATCAGCGAGTTGCCGAAGCGCTGCCACTGCTGGATGTTGCCCTTGAAAAACACATCGTTGGCGGAAATATCAGCGGCCGGATCCAGGGCTGCGGTGGCCTCACTCACTTCCTTCAGCAAGTCGGTGTAGATGTCTTCTTGCTTGTCGTATTTCGGGGTAATGATGCCGGTGTAGTAGCCCTGGCCCGCTTCCACGTACGGAACGTCGCCGTAGAGGTCGGTGATGCGCTCCATGATCAAGGCCCGCATGATGCGCGCCATCTGGTGCAGGTTTTTGTACTGCGGCTTGTTGCGGGTCTGCTCCACCAAGTCCGTGACGGACTTCACTTGCTCGCTGTAGCTTTTCTCCCAATAGGCGGCCGTATAGCCTTCGTTGAGCAAGTATTTGTCGCCAGCCCAGTAGCTAATCACCGTGGCCATGCCCTGCACGAAGAGGGAGCAATGAATCAGGTTGCCGCGCCAGGTTTCGTAGGCAAAGTCGGTGCTGCCGGTGTACGTAAGCTGCGACTGGGTGAGCAGGTAGTTGGCGTCAAACGTGCTCTGGGTATAGGTCGCCGGATTGGTATTGACGTCTTCGAAGTTGTCGGTACAGCTACTGGCTAGCAGCAAGGCGGCACTGGCTAGTACAGCATGTTTTGGAAATATGCTTTTCATAAAGAGGTAAGTCGTTGAAGTGAACCGTTAGACAAGCACGAGCCCTAGAATTTGGCGCTCAGGTTGAGGCCCACCGTCCGGGACGGTGGCACACCACCTAGCTCCAGACCTTGCGAAAAGGCGTTGTAGCTGCCCTCGGGGTCGATGTTGTCGGTCAGGCGACGGATGAAAAACAGGTTCCGAGCCACTAAACTCAGCGTCAGCCGCTGCACTTTGTTGTTGAAGAGCGCACTCGGGAAAGAGTAGCCCAGCGTCAGCTGCCGCAGCTTGATAAAGCTGGCATCCTGCACAAACTGCTTGGATACGTTGTTGGCCAAGGTGCCATAGTAGGTGGCAGCGTCCACGTTGTCGGGGCCGAAAGTGCCCTCGCGGTTCTCTAGCGTTTCTTTGCGCAACCCGAAAATGGTGGCGTAGTAGTCGGTAGCCGAGAAGATCTTGGCTCCAAATTTCCCGTCAACGAGCACTCCCAAATTGAAGCGCTTGTAGGTGAAGTCGTTGCTCCAACCGCCGGTCCAGGGGTGGAAGGCGGTGCCAAAGGCTGTTAGGTTGCCCCGCGCCGGTGTGCCGTTAGGTGTCAGCGCGATGCTGCCATCGGTGTTGTACTTGTAGTCGTAAGCCAGCACTTGCCCGAAAGGCTTGTCTACCAGCTGCCCCACAAAACCTACACCCGAGCGCGAGGTAGCATATACCGATTGCGTTTGGCCGGCTGCCAGCGAAATAACTGTGCTCTTGTTGTAGGCGGCGTTAAACGACGAAGTCCAGGTGAAGTCGGTAGTTTTCACGGGCACCACGGTCAGCAGCATTTCCACGCCCTTGTTTTCCAGCTCACCCGCGTTCAGCACGGCCCCCGAGTAGCCCGAGGTGATGGAAGAAGGGGCATTCACAATTTCGTCGGTCGACTTTTTCTTGTAAAACGTCAGGTCGAGGCGCACCCGGCTGTCAGCAAACCCTAATTCAGTGCCCACTTCTATTTCCGAGGCTTGCGAAGCCAGCAGGCCACGGTTCGGAATGTTTGCGTTGTCTGGGTTGCCAAAGGGGATGCCAAGCAGCGTAGTCGACGACAGCGCATAGCTCAGCTGCGTCTGGTAGGGGTTGGTGGCCTGTCCTACTTTCGAGTAGCCGGCACGGAGTTTACCGAAGGTTAAGAACTGAGGCTTCCAAAGCTCGGTAAACACAAACGAGCCGCTTACCCCCGGATACGTGGTGCTTAGGTCATTATCAACACCGGGTGTAGCCAGTGTCGAAAACCAGTCGCGCCGGAGAGTGGCAGTTAGGAACAGGAACTCCCGGTACGAAAAGTCCACCGAGCCGTACACCGAATGGATTTCCTGGTCGCTGAAAATGGGCAGTACCGACCGAGTTTTGGTGTTGCCGAGGGTGTTGATGCCGAAGATGGCAAAGTCGTTGCCGAAATTCTGGAAGCCCTCTTGCTTGGTGCGGCGGTAGCTGGCACCGAGGTTAGGCGTAAACGAGAACGTCTCGCCAACCGTAAAGGTCTTGCCTACCAGCCCATCGGCGTTGAGGTCCGTGAACCGCGACGTTATTTCGGTGATGCTACCCAGCGGGCGGTACGCCGTGCCCGAAGGAGTTACGTTGGTGATACGGTCCGAATAGGCATCGCGCCCAACCCGGCCCTGCAGAAACAAGCCGTTGTCGAGGGTGTAGCGCGCCGATATCGACGAGAGCAGACGCTCGCGGTTGGTGTTGTTGATGAACTTGTTAGCCGCGAAATAAGGGTTGGTGTTATAGACGTTGCCGGTGTTGAAGGTCAGTTCGTTGCCATCTGGTTTGGTGCCCGGCTGCAAGGTGCGTACATCCAAGCTGGTTGGCAGAAACGCCACGTTGAAGTTGGCGTTGCCCGCTCCATCCGACAGAATCGGCCGGTTTTTGGCTTGCTCCAGGATGTAGTTAGCCCGCGCATCGATAGTCAAGCGCTTGAACGGGTCGAACGTGCCTACAAAATTGAACGTCTGCCGGTCGAGGCGCGAGTTGGGCACTACGGCCTTGTTGGACAAGTCGCTGGCCGACAACCGGACCGAGCCCCCAGTGAAGCTCTTGTTGAAGGCGAGGGTGTTGGTGAAGCTGCCCCCGTCGCGGTAAAAGTTGCGAATGTTGTCTTTCTGCGCTACGTAGGGCCGCTCGGTCCCGTCGAACTGCACCACGTTGGAGCCATCGAGGCGGCCGCCCCAGCTGGAATTACCGGCCGTGGCCGCCGCGGTTGCCGAGGTAGGCTTCAGGTTGTTGGCCCCCTGGCCGTACTCGTATTGCCAATCGGTGAGGTTGAACACCCGCTGCACCACGTAGTTGCTGTTGAACTCGAGGCCATCGTTGCCCCGGGCGCTTTTGGTGGTAATCAGAATCACGCCAGCCTTGGCCCGGTAGCCGTACAGGGCCGACGCCGCCGCGCCTTTCAGCACCGAAATAGTTTCGATGTCGTCGGGGTTGATGTTGGAGATGGGGTCGCCGAAGTCGGGGGCGTTGTCGTATTGCCCACCGCTGTTGCCGATGGTGGCCCCGGCGCCGCCGCTAGGCTGGCTCTCTACGGGCACCCCGTTGATGACGTACAGCGGCTGGTTGGTTTGGTTGAGGCTGGAAGCGCCCCGAATAATCACGTTGCTCGATGAGCCAGGCCCGCCAGACGTGGAATTCACGTTCAAGCCCGCCACTTTGCCTACCAGCGAATTGGCTACGTTGGTTTCGCGCGCTTCCGTTAGCGACGTCCCTTTAATTTCAGTTACCGAATATCCTAGCGTCCGCCGGTCGCGCGATACGTTCAGGGCCGTTACTACAACTTCGTTGAGCGTTTGCGCACTCTCAGTTAGCGAAACGTCGATAACCGATTGGGAGCCAACCACTACAGTTTTGGAATCGTAGCCAATCGACGAGAAAACCAGCGTGGCATTGTCGGGCACCCCAATGGAATAGCCGCCGTCGGCATTCGTGCTCAGGCCCTGCTGGGTACCCTGCACGATAACAGTAACCCCCGGCAGCGCGCCCCCTTTCGAGTCGGTCACCTTGCCGGATACCGTTTTGGTTTGCGCCTGTGCTAGGCTGTGCAAGCCTAGTACCGGCAGTAAAGTAAGCCAAGTAGATCTGTTCATAGATTTCAGACGACTATTTTGTGATTGAAAACGCGGCAGGGCAACTTCAAAAGCAGGATTTCCGAAGAAATTCAAGCCGGTTTCAATGAAAAGGGCGGGCTGAAACCGGGTACACGGAGGGTGTCTTCGCCTAGAAGCGAAGGGCAACAGAACTTTTCAGGCTAGACTTAGAAGCCTAGCGTCAAGCAATAAGATGACCTATATTAGTAGCCTGGGTAGGAAGCAGGCCGAAACTTTTCTATCGATAAATTCCGCACTAGGTGCGGTAACTAAGGCTCCTGGGCAAGTGGGTTAGATAGGAGCGTTGCAAAACCGAGTAGCTGTTGCTTTTTGATATACAAGGATGCTAAACTAGTAGCGTCCTCTTAATTGCTGCCCTCAAAACTTGCTTGATCGTAGCCAAGTGGCGTACGATTGTTTCAAGCTGAGTGCCCCAACTCATTTAAGATGGCAAATAAGATTATTCAAACACTTAATTGACCACCTGTTCCAAACATACTGGTCTGGTTTGTGGAAAGCAAGCAGTTGCACAAAAAAATGTGTGCGCACACGCAAGAAAAATTAACATGAGTTGCCGCACACGCAACTCTTACATAACAAATTCTTCTTACTCGGTTTATAAATGCTAGTTATACTTCTGCGTTGCTCATAGAAGTATTCAATTTCTTGCGATATAACTTTTCGCAAAAAGATATGCTAGGTCAGTTTATGCATGAATTAGACTGGACTACGAAATTCTAGCTATACCATCGGCTGAGCTTAGTTACCACCTCATACAGTCTGTGCTAACATAACTATTTCGGCGGCTGACGGACCTGTGACTTAACCGGTTTGCGGCACTGTACTTCCTGACTGATAGCCGAGAGTAGGGAGTTGCTGCCAAGGGCGTCCTGCGACAACTCCCAAATCATGATGCCACTAGCTTGGTCTAAAGCTAAATTCGTTTTGCTTTTAATAGTAGTTAAGCCATTGTAGCCGATTCCAGAAAGCGAGTCAGCCTTCGGATCGGCGCCTTGAGCGACTAAAGCGGTGAAAGCGACGCCGCCCGGCTGCCCGTAAAAGGGCACACCTAACACCATTTTACTGACCGGCAAACCACGCTCTTTCCAATAAGCCAGGGTCTGCACTGCATCAGCATAAGTGGAGTGGGTTGGCGCCGGAGCATCGTAGGACATAATGTTCATAAAGTCCACAGACTCGAACACACTGCTGGCTATTCCGGGCCCGGCCCAGGTACCGCCCGCTATTGCGGCTGTTAGTAGCTTCCCCTGAGGGTGAAGCTGCGCGGCCAGCTGCTGCATCAAAGTGGCGTAGCCGCTGGCCGTGCGCGCGTCGGGGTGCTCCCAATCCATATCAATGCCGTCGAGCTGGTACTCTTGCGCAAAACGTACTAGGGTGGCAACAAAAGTGCTGGTAAGGGCAGGATTAGCCCCAATGGAATCAAAGGCACTGTGGTCACCGTCGTGCCAGCCGCCCACCGATACAAGCACTTGTACCTTTGCGGCATGGGCAGCTTTTACTAAACGCCGGAGCTTATCAGGGTTTTGCAAAGGCTCTAAACCTCCCGTAGCCGTTGGATGCACGAAAGCATAATTGACATGCGTGAGTTGAGCCAGCTGCGCCGGGTTGATGTCGCCGCGCCAAGCTGGCAAGTAGCCCACCACCCGAAACTGAGCCTGCACAGACTTGGCCTGCAAACAGAAACCCATGACCAGCAACCACAACCACAGTAGTCTTTTCATCGTCGTGGTGAATTAAGCTGTAGGCACAACTTGCTTCACGGGTTTTGCTACTTGATAGGCGTGCCCTTTCAAAGCAAAGAACAGCACGTACAAGTAGCACGGCACAAGCAGCAAATACGCCTGCTGCAACCCAATACTTTCGCTGAGTTTGCCATAGACGTACGGCAGCACGGCCCCGCCCCCAATACCCATAATCAGAAGGGCAGAGCCACGCTCTGTGAAGCTGCCCAGCCCCTTGATGCCCAGCGGAAAAATGGCGGGCCACATCAGCGAATTGGCTAGACCTAGCAGTGCCACAAACAGCACCGACGTGTAACCATGCGTAAACAGCACACCGCCCGTAAAAACCACTCCCACTAGCGCGCAAACGCTAAGGGCCGTCTGCTGACTTACATACCGCGGAATGGCCCAGATACCCACGCAGTACCCAATTAGCATGGCTATCAGCGTGAGGGAAGTGAAGTTGCGAGCTATATCGAGGCTGATGCCTTGCGAGCGGCCATACTGAATAATAGTGTCGCCAGCAATTACCTCGACGCCCACGCAGCAGAAAATAGCCCCCACTCCCAGTAGCAGATGAGGAAACTGCCAAATGCTGCCGGCCGACTCTGGTGCGCTAGCAGCTGCCGCATCCGGCTGAGTGGTAATCTCCGGCAAACCCGACAGCTTAATCAGCAGGGCCAGCACCAGCAGCGCCCCGGCCATCACCACGTAAGGGAACACGACCCGGTCGGCTAACTGTTGCAGCAGGTCGGCCTTGGCAGCCGGCGAAATTGCCTTGGCTAGTTGGTTTTCAAGTTCGGTAGCTCCTTTCAACACCACCGCACCAATCAGCACCGGACTCAAGGCTCCGGCTATCTTATTGCAGATACCAAGGATGCTGATGCGCTGAGCCGCACTTTCTATAGGCCCCAGGATGCTGGCGTAGGGGTTGGAAGCCGTTTGCAGCAACGCCAGCCCCGCCCCCTGCACGAACAGCCCGGAGAGAAAGAGAGGGAAAGAACGAACCTGCGCCGCCGGCACAAACACCAGCGCCCCTCCTGCCATCACCACTAAGCCCAAGGCCATACCATTCTTAAAACCCGTTTTCTGCAAAATCAACGAAGAAGGAATGGCCAGGAAAACGTAGGCAATGTAGAAAGCAAACGTAACCAGCAAAGCCTGCGAATACGTTAGCTCGCACGCCAGTTTCAGAAAGGGAATCAGCGTGCCGTTCAGCCAGGTGATAAACCCGAAGATGAAAAATAGCGCGCCAATGATAGCCAACGGCGGAATAACGGACTCTCTGGCGTTGTTCATTCGTAGTCAGAAGATTACAGGATAGCGTTGTGCTTGCCAACTAGCGGCCGCGGCACAGCATCGGGCGCGAAACGGGTGTACCTCACCTGCCTAGCGCAACACAGCAAGCTGTGCCACGCTAGTTCAGGTACTTTCTCGGAAATGACTGTGCTAGAATCGGTGCCGCACGAAGGCTTCAATGGCCTCGTACTCCGTCAGCCCTAGCTGGTCGTAGAGCTTGGCAGTAGCGTGGTTGCGGTCTTCGGAGCGTTGCCAGAACTCCCGCTTGTCGTTGCCGGGGAATACGGCGCTGTCTTTCTGCGATTGGTGCTTGAAAATGGCTTTGCGCTTGCGCATTAGCTCTTCAGGGCTAATAGGCACGGCCATTTCAATCTCCTCGACATCCCACTCTTGCCAAGCACCCCGGTACAGCCACAGGTAGCAGTCGTCCAGCCAAGCTTCCTTGCCCTTGAGGCGGGCAAGGGCCGCAAAAATGGCATCCAGACAAACGCGGTGGGTACCGTGGGGGTCGCGCAAGTCGCCAGCGGCAAAAATTTGGTGCGGCCGGATTTCCTGTAGAATGTCGACTACGGCTTGAATATCCGCTTCACCCAGGGGCTTTTTCTTCACTTGCCCTGTCTCGTAAAACGGCATGTTCATGAAGTGCACGTTCTGCTCTTTCACTCCACAGAAGCGGCAGGCTGCTGCGGCTTCGCCCCGCCGGATAAGCGCCTTGATTTCTTGCACCAACGCGCTGTCTTCTTCCCCAAGCTTCTTGTGCTTCAGGAATTCCACTACGTCGGCGTGCTGTTGCTGCATAGTAGCCACGCCCAAGTTCAGCTTTTCTGCGAAGCCCAGCGCGAAGTCAGCATAGCGGCGCGCATCGTCATCGAACACAGCCAGGTTACCCGACGTCTGGTAGGCCACGTGCACGTCGTGCCCCTGATCAACCAGTCGCAGCAACGTGCCGCCCATCGAAATAACGTCGTCGTCGGGGTGAGGGCTGAAAATCAACGACCGTTTCAGGGCCGGCGTGGCCCGCTCGGGGCGTTGCGTATCGTTGGAGTTAGGCTTGCCGCCGGGCCAGCCCGTTATGGTGTGCTGAATGGTGTTAAACACCTTGATGTTCAAGGCGTAGGCATTACCGGCTTCAGCCAATAAGTCGCTTAAGCTGCCATCCTTATAATCTTCGTCGGTGAGCTTGAGAATGGGCTTGTGCATTTTCAAGCTCAGCCAGATTACAGCTCGCCTGATTAGGCTGTCGTCCCATAAGCACATGCCTACCAGCCACGGCGTTTTGATGCGGGTAAGCTCTAGCCCAGCCCATTTATCGACCACTACTTGCACCTGAGGGTGCTGCTGCAAAAACGAAGCGGGTACTTCGTCGGAAATCTTGCCTTCTACGGTTTCCTGCAGGATTTTAGCTTTGCCTTCACCCCAGGCCAGCAAAATGATCTGCCGGGCTTTCATGATGGTGCCAACCCCCATAGTCAGTGCCCGCAGCGGCACGTACTCTTCCTTGATAAAGTCTTTTGCCGCGTCGGTAATAGTCAGCGGATCAAGCTTTACCAAGCGGGTGGCCGAATTAATTGAGGAGCCGGGCTCGTTGAAGCCGATGTGCCCCGTGCGGCCGATGCCAAGCAGCTGCAAATCCAGCCCACCGCAGGCCTTAATTTTCTGCTCGTAGGCCAAGCAGTACTCTTTCACTTTTTCCACCGGCAGGGTGCCGTCCGGAATGTGGATGTTTTCGGGCCGGATGTCGATGTGGTTGAAGAGCTGCTCGTGCATGAAGTGCACGTAGCTCTGCAACTCATCGGGCTGCATAGGATAATACTCGTCTAGGTTAAAGGTGATTACATTATCAAAGCTTAAGCCTTCCTCGCGGTGCAGACGAATCAACTCTTTGTACACGCCAATGGGCGAGGACCCGGTAGCTAGACCCAACACGGCTTGTTCGCCTTTTTCCTGCTTGCTGCGAATGAGCTCGGCAATTTCGTAGGCTACGCTGACCGCGCCTTCCCCAGCATCCTCAAAAATCGTTACCGGCAGCTTCTCAAACGTGGTTTCCGGGTAATGTAAAACTTCCATAGCTGGTTTTCGAGTTTAAAAATCAAGGTTTTAAGAACGAAGCAGGAAGGGCCCGTGCAGGAAAATAGTTGGCCGTAATACTTGCTGACAGCACAGGAATACCGACTTGAGAAAACAAGTCACACGGGCGAAGGCGACATCTTAAGCGTAGTCGCGCAACTGGACTTTGGGAAGCCGTATATATCGGGTTGATTCAAACGTAATCACCTCATTATTATAAAGCAAATAAACAAAAGAAAAAATGTGTGCGCACACGCAAAATAAATTTCCATGAGTGTGCGCACACGCATTTTGAGTAGCAGGGCTAGTCTAGAACCAGACTTTTTCATAGGTTTAGAAATAAACCTAGGTGACGGCAACCATAGTAATTAAATTTGTGTGGCCCGAACTTCCATACAGCCTAGGATTCCCGTTACGGCATCACTTTTCCGGGTTGGAGTGGCACCTCACCGAAGGACAAGGCAGACTATTCACCTCAGGCAGAAAGTAATTATGGGCAAGAACGGAGTGCGGCTAAAGGACATCGCCGCCAAGGCCAACGTGTCGGTGGGCACGGTCGATCGGGTGCTGCACAACCGCGGCCGCGTAGCAGAGGACGTGCGCCAGAAGGTGCTACGCATGATGCAGGAGCTGGATTACGAGCCCAACCTGCTGGCGCGCACGCTCGGGGCCAATCGTTCTTACCGCCTGGCTGTACTCCATCCCGACCACACACTCGATCCTTATTGGGAGGCGCCCTGGCTTGGCATCGAGAAAGCGGCCCGTGAGTTGAAGGCTTATGGCGTCAGCGTGCTCAGCTTTCCCTACGCCCTGACGCAGGTGGCCTCTTTTCGCCAGCAGGCGCAGGCTGCTACTGAGGCGCAGCCCGACGGTATTCTAGTGGCACCTTTGTTCTATCGCGAGAGCCTGGCCTTTTTTACAGCTTGGCAACAGGCGCAGATTCCGTATGTCTTGTTCAACACCCACATTGCTGAGGCGCAGGCGCTGAGCTACGTGGGCCAGGACTCGTATCAGAGCGGGGTGCTGGCAGGCAAACTGCTGCAGTTGGGCCAACCAGCGCCAGCTACCTTTCTCATCGCGCACATCGGGGAGGACATTGCCAATGCCGTGCATGTAGCCGAGAAAGAGCGTGGCTTCCGCGACTACTTCGCTCAGCTAGCCACCGACCCGGCTCAGGGCACCTACACGTTGCGCCGCTTGGACTTGCCTGACCCAACCGACCCAGCTTTTGCCCGCCAGCTCACGACCTTGCTCGACGAGACGCCCCAGCAGTTGCAGGGTATTTTCGTAAGCACTTCAAAAGCCTACGAGATTGCGCCTTATCTGCAGGCCTATCACCGCGAGAGCCTGCGCCTAGTGGGCTACGACTTGCTGGAAAAAAACCTGCACTTTCTGCACGAGAACGTCATTGACTTTCTCATCAACCAGAACCCGAAGAAGCAAGGCTACCGGGGCCTATACGCCCTGGCCGACCAACTCGTCTTCAAGAAGGAGGTGGCTTCCATTAAAAACCTGCCCCTCGACATCATAACTAAGGAGAATGTGCATTACTACTTAGATAAGTAAGACAACCAGAGCATAGCCATTACAAAGGCCCGAAACCTGCGTCAACACAAAAAGAGGCGGCCTCATAAAGGGCCGCCTCTTTTTGTGTTGACGCAGGTTTCGTTAGAAGGCAGCCGCAAATTCCTTTGCAAAATCGGCCAGCTTTACCTTGCCCATGACTGGTTTGTGGAGTTCATAGTCCTCGCCGAGCTTGCCGCTGTGGATGCTGGCGTACAACTCCACCACGCCAGCAGCAGCCGGGGCTGGCACTCCGTTTTGCTCTAGGTCTTCTTGCATTTGCTCGTTGGTAAAGGTTAACCATTGCAAGTCGGGCTTGCCGATAGCTGCTCCCAGAACACGTGCGGCTTCGGCACAGGTGCACTCATCACTGGAAACGTAGCGAACGTGCTGGCCGGTAGCACCAGGAGTTGTAAGCTCTTCGGCGGCAGCGGCAGCAATGTCACGGGGGTGAACCATGGCTACTTTGTCGTCGCCCCCATAGTTGGCGCCCATAAAGCCTTGAGCTTTTATCATACCCACGAAGCCATACAGGTTGGTGTAAAAAGACGTTGGCCGCAGGTGAGCAAGGGCCACATCAGCTAGTTCGTTAAGAATACGCTCTACGTGATGCGAGCCAAGGATGGGACCGGTGCCTTTGTCTAGATGAGCACCCCAGCTGCTGAGGCCAACAACCCGCTTGACATCTGCTTGCTTGATGGCGTGAGCGTAGTTATGAGCTAGTCGGCTATAGTAGGCCACTTGGTTTGGCTCCGCAAAGTTGGGCGGTACCATCACGTACACGGCATCGGCTCCGGCGAAGGTAGACGCCAGGAAGCCAGCATCTTCGAGCGAGCCGATAGCAGCAGTAGCACCCAAGGCTTTAATTTCCGCTTGGCTGTCGTGCTTGCGACTGATGATGATCACTTCATGACCTTGCTCAACAAGTGCTTGCGCCAATGGCTTGCTGATATTTCCTAATGAACCTGTTACAACGATTTTCATAGAGCGCGACGAAATGATTTACACCAGCAAGTATACTATACCGTATAGTATACTTGCAAGATTTGTTGAATTTATATTCTCTGACGGTCTTTCAAATGCCTATAGATTTAGCTTTCACAAAGCGGCGTCCTCTCGCACGCCAGCAGTAAAACACAGCCAGTTGAAGCAACTAGCACTGTATTAAAAAGTGCCCTAAGCATGTGGTAAAGGAGTTACCGTTGGCCGTGATAAACTGCGTAAGTACGTCGGCATACGCAGTAGGAAGAAGCATGAGTTTGGGGAGTAAGAGTTTAGGAAAAGAAGGCTATCAGTCGGTCATGCTCCGACTGCGCTTAGCCGGACCAGCACTTGTCGAGTAGCTAACCCATTAAAACAGTAAGGCCACTTTGCCTTAAGTGCGGCGCGCTTCCAGGTCGTGGGTTCCAGCCTGTACCTCGGCCACGGGACTATCAAACTAAGAGGCATGGGAACTACCTTACTAAATAGCCAGAAAGTCGAGCCTAAAAACTTATGTACTTCCGTTAGATAAATAGGGGTTCAGAAATATTATCTATAATTTTATGGACATTTCTAAGCAAGTTTGTTGAAAGCCATTTTGTATGCCGACCAGTACCCGACACGCTGTTTACTTTGAAAATGCTGTTGGTCGCATCACTGAGCATCCGGAGGGATATGCTTTCGTTCTATACCATGACGTACCCCGGCAACTCGTTGAATTGCGGGCACTACTGACGCATTTGGGGCAGCTATTGCTACGGCGCAGGTGGCACCGCATTTTGGTGGACATGCACCGGATTCAACCCTTGACTGAGCTGGAAAAAGCCATGTTGGCCAAGGAATGGTACGGGGGTGGAATTGCACGTCCCGAGCGAGTATGCACAGCATTCATGATGGCAAAAGATGCCGTTGCCCGGCTTTCCGTCCACGAAGTACAAGCTGAGGCCCATAAGCGAAACGACTCCAACGCGTTTAAAACATTAGAAGAAGCTCGCGCCTATTTGCTTTCCTGCTAGAAGCTTTGCTGCTACATAAGATTGGTTCTTGCGCACCTGCCAACTCAATGGCTGTATCAACCAACTTCACTCACGGCAATAGGCACATCAACTGCAAATAAGTTCTTTAAGAGTTTCTAGCGACTCCAGTTTGTAATTGGCATCTAAGCATCACTTTTCTAAGTTTTAGCTTTCTGCCACTTAATGCTCTGCTATAACCCTTGCTACTAAGCTATTTTACTGCTGAGTAACTAGGCTTTCGGCAACTTATTATCGGCTGTTGCTTGAAATTCCAGCCGGAAAACACTGCCCACACCTTCAATAGACTGCACCTGAATACTGCCTTTGTGTAGGTGCATAATTTGCTTGGCAAGGCTCAATCCGATGCCTGATCCATTGGAGTGCGTAGTGAAAAACGGAATGAAAATGCTGTCCAGTAAGTCAGCAGGAATGCCAGTGCCGTTGTCTAGTACTTCCAGAACAACTTGTTCTTTCTCCCCCATTCTAGCTAGCAACTGAATCTGCGGATGAGGACGGTTTTGCACTGCGTGTGCTGCGTTGAGAATTAAGTTGATCAGCACTTGCTCCATCAGGCGGCTGTCAGCTTGTAGCAGCAGGTCAGGGGGTTGTACGGAAATCAGCAGCTCGGTATGCTGCTCCGTGAGTTGACGTGTTAGTAGGGCCTGAATGCTGTTAAACAGCTCCTGCACGTAAATAGTGGTCAGCAGCGGCGTGGTGATCTTGCTGAAATTGCGGTATACCTGGGCAAAATTCAGCAAGCCTTCGCTGCGGTGCTGAATAATACGAATGCCCTCTTCCACATCGTCGAGTAGGTCGGGGTCGTAGCTGAATGGTTCGGTGGCTTTCTCTTTTTCCAGGCGCACGTGACGGCGGAGCGTATCCGCTAGCGAGGCAATCGGAGCTACCGAGTTCATAATTTCATGGGTCATAACGCGCAATAGCTTCTGCCAAGCCTCGGTTTCCGTTTCGTCTAGTGCGTGGCTTACATTTTTGAAGGCAATAAGCGTGAAGCTGCGGCCGTGCAGCTTGAACGCTGTGGCCGACAACAGCAGTTGCATGGCCTTCTGCTCTACCGTCAGCTTCACTACTACCGGGCTACCGGGCGCAAGCTGCATAATAGCGTCGTAGAGCACCGCATGGCGCTTTTGCAGCGCATGGATGTTGTGCAAGTAAGGCAGCTCAAGCGTTTGCTTAAACGACTCATTCACCCACTCCACCCGTCCTTCGGCATCATAGGAGATAATGCCGGTGTCAATTAATTCCAGCACCGTTTGCAGGTAGGTGAACTGGGCTTCTTTTTCAGCGCTGAGCTGCCGAAACGTGTTGTTGATCTGGTTGAAGGCTTCGTGGAGTTGCTTAAGAGAAGGGTTGGTGTGCGCTTCGTTGAAGTGCTGGGAAAAGTCGCGGTATTTCACTGCCAGAATAAAGCTAGCTAGCTCTTTGTTGCTACGCGTCACGTAGCGGGCCAGTTCCAGCACGAGTGCAATAAGCAGCAGGCCAGCGAACAGCACCGGTACATACGACGCCTGATTTACGTAGTAAACCGCCCCATATAGCAGCGCCAACAGCCCCAACAGCCGAAAGAAAATGCCGATTTCGAGCCGTTTAAAGGTCATGTTTTTCGAGCCGACGATAGAGGGCCGTGCGGGTGATGCCAAGTTCTTTGGCGGCTTTGGTAATGTTGCCATTGTGGCGCTCAATGACGCGCAGAATCGTGTTCTTTTCCACTTCCTGCAACTGCAAAGGGCCTTCCGTGTGCTCTGCTACTGCCTGACCGAATGCGGGCCCTGACAACTCCATGGCCGAGAAGCTGAAATCCTGCGGGCGTAGCACGTTGCCTTCCGCCAAGATGACGGCCCGCTCCACAGCATGCTGCAACTCTCGAATATTGCCGGGCCAGCTGTGCTGCTTTAGCTTCCGGAAGGTAGCCGGCTCAAACTCCGGAGTGGCTTTGTGGTTACGGGCCGCGTACAGGGCCGCAAAATGCTTTGCGAGCAGGAGCACATCGTCGTCCCGCTCGCGCAGCGGAGGCAAGGTAATTTCGACGGTGTTGATGCGGTAAATCAGGTCTTTGCGAAACAGACTTTTGGCCGCTAGCTCGTAGAGTGGCGCGTTGGTAGCCGAAATAAGGCGGATATCGATAGGCACTGGCACGTTGCTGCCCAAAGGAATTACTTGTCGGTTCTGCAGTGCCGTCAGGAGCTTAGCCTGCTGCGGCAGCGAGATATTACCGATTTCATCGAGAAACAGTGTGCCCGTAGAAGCGGCTTCAAACCGGCCAACTCGGTCGTCTTTGGCATCGGTGAACGAGCCTTTCTTATGCCCAAAAAGCTCGCTTTCAAAAATACCCTCGCTCATGGCTGCCAAGTCGGCGGTGACGAACGGTTTGCTGGCTCGAAATGACCTTTGGTGCAAGGCTTTGGCTACTAACTCCTTGCCAGTGCCGTTTTCCCCTAGCAAGAGTACATTGGCTTCGGTGGGCGCCACTTTCTCGATTTTGTGAAATAGCTCTTGCATAGGCTCCGAGTTGCCTAGCATGGCGTCGTCGGCAAAAGATGTTGGTCGCTTAGGCTGGGAGCTAGTAGTGCCGCTTTTGCGAGTTTTCTGCTGTAGTGCGGCCTTTAGCGTTTCCAGAAATTTGTCGTTGTGCCAGGGCTTTACAATAAAGTCGGTGGCACCCGCTTTCAACGCCCGTACTGCCGTGCTGATTTCGCCGTGGGCGGTAATCATGATGACGGTGGCGTCTTTGTCGCGCTCCAGAATGCGGCCGAGCCAATACAGACCTTCGTTGCCGGTACCGAGGCTGCTTTTAAAGTTCATGTCCAAGAAAATGGCATCGAACGTCTGCCGGCTTAGCACCGAGAGCAGGTTTTCCGGATTCTTCTCCGTCACAACTTCCTGAACTTCGGTTTTGAGCAGCATTTTGACCGCAAACAGCACATCCCGGTCGTCGTCAACTACAAGCACGCGCGCTTTACTGAAGGCCATTAGAACTGTTGCAAATAAGAAAGTAAGAGATACTTAGAAGTTTAGCCAAGAGAGTTTTACCTGAGAAACCACGCCAAACGTCGGCGTGCCAAACTCTGCGAAGCAGGTTGATTCACTCAGATACTTACCCGGCTAGACGCTAAGTACTCGAATACCCACCACAAACTGTACTAATTTACAAAAACGCCCTCGGCAGCTCGCAAAGCGGGTTTTCAAGCAAACACCTGCCCGAAATGTATCAGTACCGGACAGTGAAGTGTATCAAAACCGAACAGTTATACCTTAACGCGAAATAAGATACAATACAAATAATTGAATAACAGCAAATTACACTAATGGCACAATCCTTACTGCTTGCTGTCCGAAAGCAGTTGTGAGGGCATACAACGCATTTCGAAAGTCATGGACGTACCTATTCAGAAGAAAACCTGGACCACCCGCAAGCTACTACTGCTAGCTGGCCTTGTGCTTGTGGCGGGCTTATTGGCAGCAAGCTTTTTTTCCACGGCCGGTCCTACCAAGCTAAACGTGGACCCCGAGCGCCTTACCATCAGCACGGTCACCAAAGGCACTTTTCAGGAGTTCATTCCTATCGATGGGACCGTGATGCCCATCAAAACGATTTATCTGGATGCCACGGAAGGCGGGACGGTGAAGGACATTCTGGTGGAAGATGGAGCCACGCTCACCCCTGGCCAACCCATCATTCAGCTAACCAACACCGATTTGCAGTTGGAAATGGTGAACCGCGAAACGGCCGTGTTCGACCTGATGAATAACCTGCAAGACACGCGCAACCTGATGCGCCAAAACCGCATTCAGCAACTCAACCAGCTAGCCGATATCGACTACCAACTTAAAGAAGCCAAGCGCGTCTACGACCTAAATAAGACGCTCTACGAGCAGAAGGTTGTTTCGCGGCAGGAGTTCAACCAGAGCCAAAACAACTACCAATACCAAGTGCGCAAGCAGCAGCTTACCAAGCAAACCCTGCAGCAAGATTCGGTGGCCATGCGCCAGCAGATCAACCAGATGCAGGAATCGGTGGGGCGCATGCAAAGCAACCTCTCGTTGATGCGCAAAAAGATGGACGACCTCACCATCAAGGCTCCGGTGGCCGGGCGCATCACCTCCCTGAACGCAGAAATTGGGGAGTCGAAGGCCCGCGGGCAGCGCATCGGCCAACTCGATATGCTGAACGGGCTGAAAGTGCGCGCCAACATCGATGAGTACTATATCTCGCGCATTTTTCCGGGGCAGAAAGGCGAATTCGTGCTCGACGGCAAAACCTATGCGCTCAGCGTGAAGAAGATCTACACGCAGGTTACTAAGGGTTTACAAGTGGATATGGAATTTGTGGGGCTAGCTCCGGCAGGTATTCGGCGCGGCCAAACGCTGCAAGTACGCCTAGCCTTGAGCGACCAAACGCAGGCAGTACTGGTACCCAAGGGCGGCTTCAACCAGAAAACTGGCGGCAACTGGATTTTCAAAGTGAATGAAAGCGGCAGCAAAGCTTACAAAGCCGACATCCGGCTGGGCCGGCAAAACCCGGAATACTACGAAGTGCTGGAAGGCCTCAAGCCCGGCGACAAAGTGGTGACTTCCAGTTACGAAGGCTACGAGGATATGGGTGAACTAGTGCTAGAAAACAAGCACGAGTAACTGCGACCTGCTCGATCTAGCGCCCACTTGGCGAAGCATGACTTCTTTCTTAAGAGAATTAGCAACAATACCGATACAGCACCCCACGTCAACCAGTCCAACTCCTAGCACCATGATTAAGATTGAAAACCTGGAAAAGATATACCGCACGGAAGAGGTCGAAACCAAAGCGCTGAACAAGGTGTCGCTCGTCGTGAACGAAGGCGAGTTTGTGGCCATCATGGGGCCGTCGGGGTGCGGCAAGTCTACCTTGCTCAACATCATTGGGTTGCTAGACGAGCCCGATGGCGGCAGCATCAAGTTTGCCGGAACCGAAATAGCCCATTACTCCGAACGCAAACGGGCCGACCTGCGCAAGCGTAACCTCGGGTTCGTTTTCCAAAGCTTCAACCTGATTGATGAGCTGACGGTGGTAGAGAACGTGGAGCTGCCCCTGATCTACCTTGGAGCAAGTGCGGCCGAGCGCAAGCAGAAAGTAGATAAAGTGCTGGAAAAGATGCAGATCATGCACCGCCGCAACCATTTTCCGCAGCAGCTTTCGGGTGGTCAGCAGCAACGCGTGGCCGTGGCCCGGGCCGTGATTAACTCCCCCCGCCTGATCCTGGCCGACGAACCGACCGGTAACCTCGATTCGAGCAACGGCAACGAGGTGATGGAGCTGCTCACTGAGCTCAACGAAGCTGGCACCACCATCATCATGGTGACGCACTCCGAGCACGACGCCCGCTACGCGCACCGCGTCATTCGCCTGCTCGACGGCGAAGTGGTGATGGAGAATGTGCACAAGCAATTCACTGCCTAGCTAACGGGCTGTTTCTAAAGAATTCATTCACTCCTGGCAGCGGTATGTTTCAGCACTCCTTCCTTCTGATTTATCGCAACTTCAAGCGGTTCCCAACCACGTTTTTCATCAACCTAGTTGGTTTATCAACGGGCTTGGCATGTGCATTGGCGGTTTGCCTGTGGGTGAAGGATGAGCTAAGCTTCGACAAGTACCACGCAAACGACAGCCGCCTGTTTTGGGTGATGGAAAACGTGCGCACGGAAAAGGGACTGGATACGCACGCGGGCACTACCGCGCTGCTGGCGGAGGCTTTGGCAGAGGAAATGCCCGAAATAGAATCAGCGGCCGTCGTTACGCCCGCTGCTTTTTTCCCCAAGTTCACATTGGTGAGCCAGAACAAGCACATTCGGGGCGTGGGGAAATTCGCAGCCAAAAGCTTCTTCCACATCTTCTCCTATCCGCTCGTGCAGGGCAATGCCAATCAGGTTCTGACAAACAAACAGGCCATCGTGCTGTCCCAGGAACTGGCGACTAGCTTGTTTGGCAAGCCCGAAAATGCCGTGGGTAAAACGGTGGAATGGCAGCTGGCCGACCTGAAACAAACCTGCATCGTTTCGGGCGTATTCGGCCCCATTCCGGTCAACTCTTCCGAGCAGTTTGATTTCGTGCTAACCTTCGATGCCTTCAAGGATATCATGAAGATGGGGCCCAAAATCAACTGGGAAGACGACGGGCCTTTCAACACCTACATCGTACTGCACCAAGGCGTTGACGTAGAGCATCTTAATAGCAAGATAGCCGGGCTTTTAAACCGCAAAACCGCCAAAAACAAAAACCGCAGCCTCTTTATCCAACCTTACTCCGACCAGTATCTCTACGGCGAGTACAGAAACGGCGTGCAGGCGGGCGGGCGCATCGAATACGTGAAGCTCTTTTCCGCTATTGCCGCGTTCATTCTGGTCATTGCCTGCATCAATTACATGAACCTGGCCACCGCGAAGGCCACGGGCCGCATGAAGGAGATAGGCGTCAGGAAGACACTCGGGGCCAGCCGGACGGCGCTGGTTGTGCACTTTCTACTGGAGTCTGTGCTGATGACGTTTGTGGCCTTGTTTCTGGCCGTCGTGCTGCTGCAAGTAACTCTACCGCAACTCAATGAAATTACGGGCAAGCACCTGACGCTGACCCCAGAGCCTAAGCTCCTTGTCTCGTTCCTGGGGATTGCGCTGCTGACTGGGCTGCTGGCCGGCAGCTATCCGGCCTTCTACTTATCGGGCTTCAAACCGGCTACGGTCTTTCGGGGCACGCAGATGGGTTCGGTGGCCGACCTCTGGACGCGTAAAGGCTTAGTAGTCTTCCAGTTTGTCCTGTCCGTGATTTTCATTGTCTGCGTGCTAGTCGTGCACCGGCAAATGCATTATGTGCAAAGCAAAGACCTGGGTTACGATAAGAGCAACGTCATTTATTTCGAAACCGCGGACAAGTCGGCTCAGGAGCCTACTGCCTTTCTCGCTGAACTAAAGCGCCTGCCAGGCGTGGTGAATGCTTCCGGGATGTGGGGCTTTTTCGTGGCGGTTGGTCCGCACGGCGTGGGCCCGCAACTCGAATGGCAAGGCCGAAAATTTCCGGTGAACAACCTAGGTGTGAACTACGACATGGTGGAAACGCTGGGCATTCAGATGAAAGCCGGCCGCAGCTTTTCCCCGCAATTTCGCTCCGATAGCACCGAAATAATTGTGAATGAGACGCTTGTGAAAACATTGGGTTTGCAAGACCCGATTGGCAAAACCCTTGACCGAGGCAAAATTGTGGGCGTCGCCAAGGACTTCTACTACGAATCGCTGCACGAAAAAGTAGAGCCCTTCATCTTTCGCTTGGAGCCGAAAGCGGCCGGAACCGTGCTGGTCAAGCTCGCACCTGGCTCGGACAAAGAGACCATTCGCCGGCTCCAGCAGTTTTACAAAGCCTACAACGCGGGCCTGACGCTGGATTATCAGTATCTGGACGCTGAGTACCAGGCTCAATATGCTTCGGAAAGGCGCGTTGCGGTGCTTTCCCGCTACTTTGCGGGTTTGGCTATTCTAATCTCCTGTTTGGGCCTCTTAGGACTCACTGCTTTCACGGCGGAAAAAAGGCGCAAAGAAATAGGCGTGCGCAAAGTACTAGGCGCCAGCGAGCTAAGCATAGTTTACCTGCTCTCCCGCGACCTCACCAAACTGGTGGTCGTGGCCATTGTGCTGGCCTTGCCCATCAGCTATCTGCTGGTGCGCCACTGGCTCGACAGCTTCGAGTACCGGATAGCCCTCGAATTCTGGTATTTCCTGGGAGCGGGCCTGCTCGCGCTGCTGGTCGCCTGGCTGACGGTAGGTACGCAAGCTGTACGAGCGGCCCGTATCGACCCGGCACTCTGCTTACGAGACGAGTAAGCTATTCCCGGCACTCTGCCCAATCTTTTTCCCTCCGACTGAAAAGGTTACCTCCCCTTTTACACATCTTGTTATGTTTAAGAACTACCTGAAAGTTGCCTACCGCAACCTCGTTCGGCACAAGGGTTTTTCGTTTCTGAACATTGCCGGCCTGGCCCTGGGCCTTACGGCGTGTTTGCTGATCGGACTATTTGTGTTCGATGAGTTGCAGTACGATAAGGCGGTTCCGGAGGGCAACCAAGTGTATCGGGTGTACACCGAATACACCAAAAACGAAACCCTCGAAACCTTCGCGGTGGTCCCGCCCATGTTTGCCTCCACCATGAAGCAAGAGTTTCCGGAGGTGGAGCAGACCATGCGCATCCTGATGAACTCGTCGATCAGCTTGTTTGAGGTGGGAGACAAGAAAATCTACCTGGAGAACGGGCTGATTGCGGATTCCACGTTTTTCGACGTTTTCCCGCTGCCCTTTAAATATGGTTCCCCCAAGGAGGCCCTGGCCGGCACCCGGTCTATTGTGCTTGCAGAGGAGACTGCCAAGACGCTGTTCAACGACCAAGACCCGGTAGGCAAAGAGGTGAAGATCAGCAAAACAACTTTCATCGTGAAAGGCGTGCTGCGCAACAGCCTGTCCAAATTTCACCTCAAAATCAATTACGTGCTGCCGCTGGCAGCGGCCGAAATACCGGCCGAGCGCATGAAAAGCTGGGGCTGGCAACAGTTCTATACCTACGTAAAGCTGAAGCCGGGAACGGATGCCCAGCAAACCCAAGCCAAGCTGCAAAACTACATCGTGCAGAAAGTCCGGAACCTCGACAAAAAGGACCCTATCACCTACGTTCCGTTTCTGCAACGCCTCACCGACATCCACTTGCACTCCGCTAGCTTCAAGTTTGACTTGGCCGTGCGGGGCAACATCACCTACGTGAAAGCACTCAGCCTTATTGCCGCTTTTGTGCTGCTGATTGCCTGCTTCAACTTTGTAAACCTGGCCACTGCGAAGTCAATGCAACGGGCCAAGGAGGTGGGCATCCGCAAAACCATCGGGGCTAGCCAGCAGCAGTTGATGCTGCAGTTCCTGACCGAAACGGTACTGCTAACCTTTGTCAGCGTGTTGGTCGCGGCGGTTCTTACCTCCCTCGTGCTGCCAACACTCAACGACTTCACCGGCAAGGATATGTCATTCAACCTACTCGCCCAGCCGATTATCCCGCTACTGTTGATGATGCTAACGGTGGTAGTTGGGCTGGTGGCGGGGTTCTACCCGGCGCTGGTGCTGTCGGGATTCCAGCCTATCAAGGTGTTGAAGCGCTCCGTGGCAAGCGAGGGAATGTTTGGCCGGGTGCAATGGCTGCGGCACGGGCTGATTGTGGTGCAGTTCTCGTTGTCGATCTTCTTGATTGTAAGCGCCATCGTGGTTTTTCTGCAGGTTGATTACCTGCACAACAAAGACCTGGGGTTCAACCGGGAGCAGATCATGTTCTTCCCGATGCGGGGCGAAAACATGACCAAGAGCTACGAGGCGTTCAAAAGCGAATTGCTGGAAACGCCGGGTGTGGCGGCAGTTTCTATCGGCTACGGCTTTCCGGGCGACGCCGTGGCCGGCGACCAAATTTCGGTGCCTACTAAAGGCGAGCAAAAGCTGTATTCCGTCACGCACCTGATGGTGGACTACGACTACCTCAAGACGCTTGGCCTGCAGCTACTGGTGGGCCGCAACTTCTCGAAAAACTTGACCACCGATAAAGACCACGCCTTCATCATCAACGAAACCGCTGCTAAGGGACTAGGCTTCGGCACACCGGAGCGGGCTATGGGGCAAACGCTGGTGTGGAACGTAACGCCCGATTCGGTCAAGAAAGGGCAAGTTATTGGGGTGGTGAAAGACTTTCACTACAAGAGCCTCTACGACCGGGTGGAGCCCGCTGTGCTGCACATCAACCCAGCGGATTATTGGAAGGTAGCCGTCAAGCTGAAGGGCGAAAACATAAGCAGCACCATTGGGGGTGTAAAGGAAGCGTGGAGCAAATTCTCCCCTGATTACCCCATCGACTATAAATTCCTGGATGACAATTTCACCCAGATGTATCAGGCCGAAGACAAGCTGAAGTCCTTGCTTTGGGTGTTTACCTCGGTAGCCGTGTTCGTGGGTTGCCTCGGCTTGTTTGGGTTGGCTACGTACGCGGCCGAGCGTCGCAAAAAAGAAATTGGCATTCGCAAAGTATTAGGCGCCAACACGTCTACCATTGTGGCGCTGCTGTCAAAGGAATTCCTAAAGCTGGTGCTGGTAGCGGCTGTCATTGCGTTTCCAGTAGCTTGGATGGTGATGCGCAAATGGCTGGAAGACTTTGCGTACCGCATCAACTTCCCGCTGTGGGTTTTCCTAGCGGCTGGCGTGGCGGCTTTAGTTGTGGCCTTCCTCACCATTAGCTACCAGGCCATTAAGGCGGCAACCACCAACCCCATCAAGAACTTACGAGCCGAGTAATGCTAGAAAGGCTGGCAACGGCTACCTGTTAGCCAGCCTCGCTCCTACTGCTTTGTCATTGGTTTTCTGCTAAACTTCTGCTGTGGTCATGCTTCAAAACTATCTCAAAATTGCCCTACGCAACTTGTGGCGCAACAAAGCCTTTTCGGCTATCAATATTCTGGGGCTAGCCATCGGCCTTGCTACTTGCCTGATGATCATGCTGTTCGTGCAAAACGAATTAAGCTACGACCGTTACAACGAGAAGGCCGACCGTATCGTGCGGGTGGTGTTTCGGGGTTCGGTGCAGGGTCAGAAGATGAAAGAGGCGAATGTGATGCCACCGGTGGCGCAGACACTGCAAACGGAATACCCGGAAGTGCAGGCCGCTACGCGCATACGGGAAGGCGGCACTCCCCGCATCAGTTACGGGGATAAGTCGTTCAAGGAAAGCAGTGTGGCCCTCGTCGACTCCAACTTCTTCCAGGTTTTTACTATTCCCTTGCTTAAGGGCGACGCCAAAACGGCGCTACTTCAGCCCTATACCGTGGTTCTTTCGCAGGCCACGGCGCGCAAGTATTTCGGCAATGCCAACCCAATAGGTAAGGTCCTGAACTTCAAGGAATGGAACCATTCCTGCAAAGTGACGGGCGTGTTTGATAAGGTACCAGCCAACTCGCACTTCCACTTCGATGTTTTTGCGGCCCTGGCCAGCGACCCGGAGGCCAGAGCGTCGTCTTGGATGACCTCCAACTATTTCACCTACTTGGTGTTGCCAGAAGGCTACGACTACAAAAAGCTAGAGGCCAAGCTGCCACAAGTGGTCGATAAGTACCTGGGTCCGCAGTTGCAAAAAGCCGTGGGCATGAGTTTCCAGCAGTTTCGGCAGAAGGGCAACGACTTAGGGCTGTTCCTGCAACCTCTTACCGACATCCACTTGCGCTCCGACTTCACGGGCAACCTGGAAGCTGGGGGTGATGTGCGCTACGTGTACATCTTCGGCTCGATTGCCGGATTTATGCTCCTCATTGCCTGCATCAATTTCATGAACCTTTCCACGGCCGGCGCTTCCAAGCGGGCGCGGGAAGTGGGCGTTCGGAAAGTGCTCGGGTCACTGCAAAGTCAGTTGATTGGGCAGTTTCTGCTCGAATCCGTTTTGCTGACGTTAGTTTCTTTGGTGCTGGCCGTTGTGCTCGTGATTATGGCCTTGCCCGTTTTCAACGACTTGGCGCAGAAACAACTTACGTTCGACTTGATGGCTACTTGGTGGCTGTTGCCGGGCTTGGTGCTGTTCGGGGTGCTTATTGGTGTTTTCGCGGGCAGTTACCCCGCCTTTTTCCTTTCTTCTTTCAACCCGGTGGCTGTGCTCAACGGCAAGTTCACTTCGGGCAAAGGCAGTCTAGGCTTGCGCAGTGGCTTAGTGGTGTTCCAGTTCTGCATCTCTATTATACTGATGGTCAGCACGCTGGTGGTGTATCAGCAACTTGAGTACATCCAAAACAAGAAGCTCGGCTACGACAAAGACCATGTGCTGGTGCTGCCAGAGGCTCACTTGCTGGGCAAGCACGCCGAAGCGTTTCGGCAGCAGCTCCTGCAAGACCCACGGGTGGTAAGTGTGAGCACCTCGGGCTACTTGCCCGCCGGCCCAACATACTCCAACAACTTCCTGGTTTCCACCGACAGTAATCCCACGCAACTACTAAAAGTACTGCGCTACGAAGTCGATCCGCAGTACCTCCCCACGCTTGGTATCCAACTGCTGACGGGCCGCAATTTCTCGGCGCGCCACTCCACCGATTCAACGGCCGTGATTTTAAATGAAACGGCCGCCAAGACGTTCGGCTGGAACAAGAACGATTTAAGCCACACTTTGTCCAACTCCAGCAATCAAGGTCAGAAAATCACGTATCGGGTTATTGGGGTCATCAAAGACTTCCATTTCAAATCCTTACACGAGCCTATTACCCCGCTGGTTATGACACTGGCTCACAGCTCGGGCGCCATGATTGTAAAAGTGAAAGGTTCGGGCTTAGCTGATTTAGTGGCGTCGTTGAAAGAGCAGTGGACTAAGTTTTCACCTGACGAGCCGTTCTCTTACTCGTTTCTGGATGAGCGTTTCATGCAAACCTACGAGGCCGAAAAGAGGCTAGGCCGCATTCTTTACCTTTTCGCGGGTCTCACCGTTTTGGTGGCTTGCTTGGGTTTGTTTGGGCTGGCGACGTTCACGGCCGAGCAACGCACCAAGGAAATCGGTATCCGCAAGGTGTTGGGTGCTTCTGTCACCAACATCGTTTCGTTGCTCTCCAAGGACTTCCTGAAGCTGGTGGTAGTGGCCAACGTGGTGGCGTGGCCGCTGGCGTGGTGGGTTATGCACCGCTGGCTGCAGGATTTTGCTTACCGCATCAATGTTAGTTGGTGGGTGTTTGTCTTGGTCGGCGTAGTGGCGCTTCTCATTGCCCTAATGACGGTGAGCGTGCAAGCCGTGCGGGCTGCTGCGGCCAACCCCATCAAAAACCTGCGAGTTAATTAAGCTGCTTGCTGCTAATCATGCTAAAACGGAGCACGATTCAATGGAGCTAGTACCGCCTTTATGCCACAAAAAAGCCCCTCGCAAGGAGGGGCTTTTTATTGTTCGGCTCATTTTTACATCGTCTCGGATACGTAGCGAGCAAAGAGGCTTAGCTTATTGATTCCAGCCGCCACCCAATGCCCGGTACACGTTGATTGTGGCATTTAGCTGCTGCATCTTGGTTTCAATAAGGTCGAATTTCGACTCCAGCGCGTCGCGCTGAGTGAAGAGCACTTCCGTATAGTCGGCCCGGGCGGAGCGGAAGAGGCTGTTGGAAATCGTGCTCGACTGGTTGAGGGCTTGCACGGCCTTGGCTTTTTCGTCGTAGCTCTGGGCCAGGTTATTGATGTTGGCGAGCTGATTGGCCACTTCAATGTACGCGTTGAGTACGGTCCGCTCGTACTGGTACGCCGCCTGCGTCTGCACCGCGTTGGCGCTGCCATACACCGCTTTGATGCCGTTGCGGTTAACCAAAGGCGCTACCAAATCGCCGGCCAAGGAGTACAGCATGGATTCGGGCGTTGAAAACAGCAAGCCGGGCTTGTAGGCTCCGATTCCGGCAGCGCCAGTGATACGCAGCGCCGGATAAAAGTTGGCTCGGGCCACCTTCACATCCAGTTTAGTAGCCGCCAGTTGCTGCTCGGCCTGCCGGATATCCGGCCGGTTTTGCAGCAGCTGAGACGGAACTCCTGCTTGCACAACAGCCGGCACCAAATCGTTGAACGAGGCCGAGTTGCGCACTATCGGCCGCGGGTACCGGCCCACCAAGAAGTTGATTCGGTTCTCGGTTTCCACGATGCGCTGCTGAATGTTGTACTGCAGGCTGCGAGTGTTGTGCACCTGCGCTTCAAAGCGTTGTACCGCCAACTCGGTCACGCGGGCCGATTCCTTTTGCAGTTTCACTAGCTCCAAAGCATTGCTTTGCAGCTCGATGTTCTGCCTAGTGATGGCCAATTGATTGTCGAGCGCCAGCAGCTCGTAGTACGAATTGGCAATTTCGGCAATCAGGTTGGTGACTGTGAAATTCCGGCCTTCCACCGTTGCCAAGTAGCGGTTGGCGGCGGCAGCACGGGCGTTGCGCAATTTGTGCCAGATGTCTACTTCCCAGCTAGCCACGGCCCCAATCTGGTAGTTTGGCAGCGGGTCGGGGTTACGGTGTTCCGGCTTGATGTCGATGGCTTCTTCCGTTGCGCCCTGGAGCGTGTACCGGCTTGGCCGTTCTGCTTCGGCCTTGGCACCTAGGCCCACAAAGGGCAGGTACTCGCCTTTTCTGATTTGAACCTCGTTGCGGGCAATCTGAATTTCTTGTAAGGCAATGTTGAGCTCCTGATTGTTTTGCAGAGCAGTGTCAATCAGGGCAACCAGATTAGGATCGGTGAAAAACTGTTTCCACCGCATGGTTGCCGTACTGGTAGTATCCTTGGCAGTGGCAGTAGAATAGCTAGCCGGAACATTTCGGCTCTCTTTTCTGGCCACTATCCCCGGCGTTGTACAAGCCGCCGCTGCTACCGCTAGAAGGGCCGCGCTCAGGCTTTGATATATTCGTTTCTTAAGCATGAGTTTCAACTTCTTCAACTAAAACGTGCGGCTCGAATTCTGACAGAGGATTTTCGTTTTCATCCCCAATTAGCTTGCGGCCAGCGGCGAGAGTGCCAAAAATGTAATACAGGCCGGGCACGATGATTACTCCGAAAACGGTACCAAACAGCATCCCGCCCAAAGCCGACGTACCAATGGTGCGGTTGCCGATGGCCCCGGCACCAGTAGCCAACACCAGCGGAATCAAGCCCGCAATAAAGGCGAAGGAAGTCATCAGAATCGGGCGGAAACGCACCTTCGCGCCTTCAATGGCCGCGTCACGCACCGACATGCCTTCCTCGTGCTTCTGCACCGCGAATTCCACAATCAGTACGGCGTTCTTACCCAGCAGACCTACCAGCATCACCAGTCCCACTTGGGCGTAGATGTTGTTGGCCAAGCCAAGCGTTTTGATCAGCAGGAACGAGCCGAAGATACCCGCAGGCAAGCTCAGAATTACGGCCAGCGGCAGCAGGAAGCTTTCGTACTGCGCGGCCAACACCAGGTACACGAAGGCAAGCACCACCAGGAAGATGTAGATGGCCTCGTTGCCGCGCGACACTTCGTCTTTCGACAAGCCGCCCCAGTCGATGTCGTAGCCGCGGGGCAGGGTTTTCTTGGCTACTTCCTGTACCGCCTTGATGGCCTCACCCGAGCTGTAGCCCGGAGCCGCGTCGCCGCGGATAGAAGCCGTGGGGTACATGTTGTAGCGGTTGATTTCGTTGGCGCCCTGGCCTTTCACAATTTTCATGAAGGCCGAAAACGGTACCATTTCACCTTTGTCGTTTTTCACCCACATGTCCAGGATGTCCTTGGGCAGGCGGCGGTACTCCGGCGAAGCTTGCACGAACACCTTGAAGAAGCGCTGGTACTTGATAAAGCCCAATTCGTAGGTCGAGCCCACCATGATGGACAGCGTGTTCATGGCGTTACCAATGCTCACGCCTTTTTGCATGGCCAGTTGGTTGTCGATCTGCAGTTCGTACTGCGGATAGTTGGCCGAGAAGAAAGTAAACAGTCCGGCCAGCTCCTTACGCTTTTTCAGCTCGGCCATGAAGTCTTCGTTCACCTTTTCCAGCGCTTTATAGTCGCCGGTGCTGGTCTTGTCGAGCAGTTGCAGCTGGAAACCACCCGCCGCGCCATAACCCGGTACTGCCGGTGGCTCGAAGAATTCGATGGTCGCGCCAGGGATTTCCTTGGCCTTTTCTTCCAGGCTCATCACGATGTCGTGGATGGATTCCTTGCGCTCGTGCCAAGGCTTAAGGTTAATGAGCAGCGTACCGGCGTTGGAGCCACGACCTTCGGTGAGCACCTCGTAACCAGCCAAGCTGGAAATGCTTTCGATGCCGGGCACTTTCTCCGACAGCTTCGAGAGTTGCTGCGACAAGGCGTTGGTGCGCTCCAGCGTCGAGCCGGGCGGCGTCTGAATAATGGCGTAGAGCATGCCCTGGTCTTCGGCCGGAATGAAGCCGGAAGGCAGCGTAGACGAAATGCCGAAGATGCCGACCCCGAAGGCAATCAAAATTGCGAAGGTGAACACGCGGCGGTCCACTACTTTTTCCAGGATGTTGGTGTAGCGGCCAGTCAGGCGCTCAAAGCCCCGGTTAAACCAGTCGATGAAGCGGTTGATAGGCGTTTTCTTGCGGGGCTGGCCGTGCGTGTTCTTCAAGATCATGGCGCACAGCACCGGCGTCAAGGTCAGGGCCACGATACCGGAAATGACGATAGACGAGGCCATCGTAATCGAGAACTGGCGGTAGAAAATACCCACCGGACCGCTCATGAAGGCAACTGGCACGAATACGGCCGTCATCAGGATGGTAATGGCGATGATAGCACCGCTGATTTCGCCTACTACCTCGCGCACCGCCCCGTAGGGCGAAAGGTGCTTTTCCTCCATCTTGGCGTGCACCGCTTCCACCACCACAATGGCGTCGTCGACCACGATACCAATGGCGAGTACCAGCGCGAACAGCGTAATCATGTTAATGGTCATCCCGAAGGCCTGCATGGCAATGAAGGCTCCCACCAGCGACACTGGCACGGCGATAATCGGGATGAGCGTGGAGCGCCAGTCGCCGAGGAACAAGAACACCACCAGGGCCACCAAGATAAAGGCGTCGCGCAGGGTGTGAATTACGTTCTCAGTCGAGGCGTCGAGGAAGTTCGATACGTCGTAGCTGATCTTATAGTCCATGCCGGGCGGCATGGTTTTCTTCAGCTCTTCCAGCTTGGCTTTCACGCTTTTGATTACCTCACTGGCATTCGAGCCGTAGGTTTGCTTGAGCATAATAGCCGCCGAAGGGTAGCCGTCGAGGTTGGAGTAGATGTCGTAAAACTCCGAGCCCAGCTCCACGTTTGCCACGTCCTTGAGGCGCAGCGTTTCGCCGTTGGAGTTGGCTTTAATAATGACGTTCTTATACTCCTCCACGTCGTTGAAGCGGCCCTTGTAGGTCAGCACGTATTCCAGCGCCGAGGCCTCTTTGCCATCGGAGCGGCCGATACGACCCGGCGAGCCAATAACGCTCTGGTCATTGAGCGCCTCCATCACGTCGTCTACCGACAGGTTGTAGGCCCGCATGCGGTCGGGCTTCAGCCACACGCGCATGGCGTACTGGCGGCTACCCAGGATGCTGGCCCGCCCGATACCGTCGATGCGCTGAATTTCGGGCAGCATGTTCACCCCGGCAAAGTTGAAGAGGTACCGCATATCGGTATTCTTGTCTTTGCTGTAGAGGTTGACGTACATCAGCATGTTGGGCACCACACGGTTTACCACCACCCCTTCACGCTGCACCAGCACCGGCAAGCGGTTCAGGATCTGCGCAATGCGGGTGTTCACGTTTACCACCGCCTGCTCGGGGTCGGTGCCGAGCTTGAAGACGATTTGGATGTTGGCTTCCCCGGCGCTTACGGCATCGGACGTCATGTACTTCATGCCAGGCACGCCGTTGATGGCCTGCTCGAGCGGAATAAGCACCGATTCGGTGAGCACCTTGGCGCTAGCACCAGGATACGCCGTGCTCACCATAACCATGGGCGGCGAAATCTCCGGGAATTGGGACGTGGGCAGGGTATTGATGGCCAGAATACCCAGGAACATGATTACCACCGATATAACGATGGCAAACACGGGTCGGCGAAGGAATCTACTGAACATTATCTAGTTGTTCGTGGCTGTGATGATGTGACCCTATTCCGAGTACACTTTCAGGTGCGAGATGACCGACTTCGGCTCTTGGTACTTGAAGCTGATCTTGTCCCCGTCTTTCACTTTGCGGATGCCTTCCAGCAATATTTTGTCGCCTGCTTTCAGGCCCGAGGAGATGATGTACAAGTCTGGCATTTCGGACGCCACTACCACTTCCCGCTGGTGCACCACATTCTTGCTGTCCACCACGTACATAAACTTCTTCTCGAGCACCTCGAACGTGGCTTTTTGGGGCACAATCAGGGCGTGCTTGAGCGGAACGGTCATCAGCACGCTGCCCGTTTCGCCGTTGCGTAGCAGCCCTTTGGGGTTTGGGAAAGTTGCCCGGAAGGCAATGTTGCCGGTTTCGTTGTTGAAGTCGGCCTCGATAGTTTGCACCACACCGGGCTGGTCAAATACCTCATTGTTGGCCATCCGCAGGTTAACGTTCATGGTGTTGTTGTCCTGCGCGTGGCTTTTGTAAGACAGATATTCCGCTTCCGGCACGTTGTAGTACACCCACATTTTGCTGTTGTCCGATAGGGTCGTCAGCAAGTCGCCTTCATCAACCAAGCTGCCTAACCGGGCCTGGAAGTGGTCCATAATGCCACTGAATGGCGCCTTGATGGCCGTGAATTGCAGGTGCGTTTGCGCTAATGACACTTCGGCCTGCGCCTTGTCGAGCTTGGCTTGTGCCAGAGCCAACTCATTAGGCGACACTACGTTGTTGTCGGCCAGCTTCTTGGTGTTCTGGTACTCGATGTTAACGAACTTGGCTTCGGCCTGCGACTTTTTCAGTTCTGCCTGATAGAGCATCGGCATGATCTGAAACATCATTTGCCCTTTCTGAACGTGTTGCCCTTCGTCTACAAAAATCTTCTGCAGGTAGCCTCTTTCCAGGGCCCGCATTTCGATGTGCTGGATGGAATGAATCTGAGCCACGTACTCCTTGGTGATGGTCGTGTCTTTTTGCAGAGGACTGGTAACTAAGAACTTGGTTACCTCTTCCTTTTCCTCTTCTTTCTTCGAGCAGCTTGTAGAGCAATACAAGACGCTGCAGCCCATGAGCATGAGCAGGAACGTTCTTTTCATGAGAACCTTAGTGGTGATCTTGGAAGATGTGTGTTGGGAGAAGTGTGCTGAAAGGGAATGGGCTGAGCCGGTGAGGCACTGCGGGCCTGCATTAACCGATAACTCAGTTGGTCTTTGGGGCGATTGGCTCGCTGACAATTGGGAATCTGTCGTTGCCAAATCACGCAATCCGGTAGATGGATAAAGTAGCTTACTGCGTTTATACATGCGTTATAATTTGTTTCACTTGGCAGCCGGCTGGTAAATGCCAGCAAAGGCGGCGTACTAATTCGATGCGGCGGGGGCGAAGCGAGGCGAAATGCCCCCGCTGCAATGCTGGTGTTAGAGGCTAAGCGCTACAAAACTCTAGTCGGAATATGAAGACGGTATGAAGTAATCTAGGCCCTGTAGTGCCGCGAGGCCCTTTCTTCACAAATACAGTTCGCCTTCAAGGGGTTAAGCGCATTTTTGCGAGCAAGCAGAAATAGAAAGCTCTTGCAAAAATGGGTTGGCTCGACGCTGCTACTTTTAGAATTCCATCCGGTTAGGCAGCGCAAAAAGGCGTACTAAAGGGCTGCTAGCGCGTTACCTTTTGACGAGTCAATCAAACATTTCGCAGCTCCTCAGGGATTAGCTATACTTGTCTTCAACCCCGATGATATACACGTACAGCTCCGAGATGTATGGCCAGCAGGCTATGGAAACCAGCGTATCGCACGCTTGGCCGGGGCTGCGGGTGGAACGCTACCAGCTAGCGGCTATGGCCATGCCGGCGCATTTTCACGAACACCATCTGCTGCTGATTCATCAGGGGCAACAGCCCATCCGCTCGCAACGCCGCAGCGGCCACCGCCTCGAAGAAGACCTGTTTAGTGCTGGCGACGCAGGCCTTTACCCAGCTGGCGAGTACGGCCCCATTGCCTGGGACGGCCCCACCGACATCATCCACCTGCACCTCGATGCCCAGGCGCTGGAAGCCAAGGCCCGCCATGACCTTGACCTGACGCGCTTTGCGCTGCACGAGCGGTTCCGGTTCGAGGATGGGCTAATAACGCACTTGGGGCGGCAACTGCTGTCGGCAACCAACGCCGGGCATACACTTGGGCAGCTCTACATCGAGTCGCTGGCTACTACCCTTTGTTATCATCTTATCGAGCACCACGCCAGCTACGAGCGGCGCGTTACAGGCACAGGCGCCAAGCTACCCGCCGCGGTAATGGCGCGCCTGGATGCTTATTTGGAGGCCAGCGTCGAACAGCCGATTACGCTGCAAATGCTGGCGAGCTTGGCCAACCTGAGCGTATTTCATTTTGCCCGCCGCTTCAAGCAAACCACGGGTATTACCCCCTATCAGTACGTGCTAAGCTGGAAAATGAAACGGGCCCAGCAATTGCTGCGAACCAACGAACTGCCCATTGCCTCCGTCAGCGATACATTGGGTTTTGCCTCGCCTGCTCACTTTGCGGCTGCGTTCAAGCGAGTCTGCGGGTGCACGCCGCGCGAGTTTCAACGGCGCTAACGAATAGCTGACGACCAGTAACCGCGTGGTCTTGCTTGGGAGTGGACCAAGCCTCGGCCAGCTAATCGAGGTGGAGACCTGCCGCTCAATTGCGGCCTTACAAACTGAAGTTTCTAAACTGCTTTAGCTGCTTACCCATGCGAACTGCAACACCCGTAGCGAAATGGCTTGATAGCGCTAGAAGCTTACTTGCTGACAGAAGAAGAGCAAGCATTTGATAGAAGTAGGCAAGAATTGCGAGAGGAGCCGGACAGGCGAAAAGGACCTTTGCTTCACCAATAGGTAGAGTTGTCCAGCCAATCCCTACCTCAAACTTCTCACAATTCACTTAGCACCCGATGCAATCCACTTCAGAAACCCTTGCAGCTTACTCAGACGAAGCGCTACTTGCGAAATTCCCTGGTTTTACCAACCACTATGCTACCGTCAATGGCATCCGCCTGCACTACGTGGAGGGTGGCAGCGGGCAGCCCCTTATCTGCTTGCCCGGCTGGCCACAAACCTGGTATTCTTACCATCCCGTGGCCTCGGAGCTGGCTCGACACTACCGCGTTATCATCCTCGATATTCGTGGTATGGGCAGCTCAGACAAGCCGGAGGCAGGCTACGACAAAAAGACCATGGCTCAAGATGTATATGCTTTAACGCAACTGCTGGACCTGCCTAGTGTGTCGCTGCTTGGGCATGACATCGGCGGTATGGTAGCCCTGAGCTTCGCCTTCAATTACCCTACGGCCACGCACAAAGTAGTTTTGCTGGACAGCGGCCATCCGAGTGAGGGCATGCGCTACATGTCGATGCTGCCTGCTCCCGGTACATTCGAGGCGAAGATGGACGGCAATAACCCGTACATGTGGTGGATGTCCTTCAACCAGATCAAAGAGTTACCCGAGCAGTTGCTAGCTGGCCGCTTCCGCTACGTGCTAGACTGGCTTTTTCAGTATGTAATGATTGACGAGCGCCACATGACGGAATTCGACCGGCAAGTGTACGCGGCCATGTACAACCACGCCGACAGCATCCGGGCCGCAAATGGTTGGTATCAGGCATTCAACCAAGACATAGAGGACATGAAAACGTACTCCCGCCTCAGCATGCCAATACTAGGTATTGGGAGCTACGTGGCTTACAACAACATGAACATGGGTTTGCCCGCCGTGGCCGACAACGTTGAGGTGCTCGGCTTCACGGACGGTGGGCACTATCTATTCGAAGAAAACCCTGCCCAGGTGCTAAAAGCCGTTCTGCGTTTCTTGCAGTAGAGCAGACATCGTAGTCACGAATCGGCAGCGCGCAGGACAACCACTTCGGCACGCTGCCGATTTCTTGTTTGAAATGCGCGAACCTTCGTCTGCTACCTTCTACACTTCAGACAATGAATTCGACGCTTCAGTAAGGTGAGTTTCTCGCTCTTTTGGCCGGGGCATAGCTTTACCCTATACCTCTCCCCTACTGATGCCCCATGATACAGTCCCTACTTGTCTCGTTCCGCGTGCTGCTCGTGTTCCTGGTTGGGTTTCTAGTTAGTACCAACCAAGCCGTTGCCCAACCATCGACCAGTGATACGCACTTCTCTCGCTCAAGTGCAAAGCCTACCACTGGCTTACTGGCGGGCTCCCCCACCATCACTACGACCGACGGGGTAAAGCTTTATGCGAAAGTTGAAGGCCAAGGCTTGCCTTGTGTGTTTATCCACGGGGGCCCTGGCTCGGGCAGTGAAGTAATTGAAAAGTTGGCGGGCAAGGAGTTGGAGCAACGCTTCCAAATGATTTACCTCGACCAACGCGGCAGCGGCCGCTCGGCCAGCGACCCTTTAAAAGATTACACCTTAGCTCGCCTGGTGCAAGATTTAGAAGACTTGCGACAGCAGCTACACCTCACGAAATGGGTGGTCATGTCGCACTCGTTTGGGGGCATCATTGCCACTGCCTACGCTCGTAAATACCCTGAGCGGGTACAAGGCTTGATTCTGGTTAACAGCATCCTAAATCTGCCCGCATCTATGGAAAGCACCGTGGCGTACGGCTACCCTCTCTTGCCTGCACAAGGGCGGCCACCGCTCGACCCTACCGCCCCGTTGCCACAGCGCTACGGGATGGTGATGAGCTTGCTCAACCAATACCGCCTAATAAATCAGCTGATGTACGCTCATGATTCCACGGCTCAGCACGTGAAGCAGGCACAGCAGGGCATTGCCGCCAATCGGGACTTTGCAACTGTAGTAACGCAAACGGCCGCCATCATGGATTACGTGCAGGATTTCACGCCCGCTACGTCCGCTTTGCTGATGCCGGTGCTAGTCGTGACCGGGCAGGACGATTACGTGGTTGGCCCCGATCAGTACAAGGCTTTTCGCTTTCCTCACCAACAAGTGGTGGTCCTTGCTGGCAAGCATTTCGCTTTCCTAGATAACCCAAAAGGCTTCGACGAAGCCCTGGCTAGCTTTGCACATCAATTGGCTTTAAAGAAGTAAGCCCTTAGTTAGTTACATGCACATGGGTATGAATTATCAGAAACTTAACATGTGAAACAAAATCTATGCTGCTAAAAGAAGAGCCACCAGAGCATGGTGCTTTCCTCCTATCACTCAATCACTTATACCACTCAAATGATTGTAGGTTTAAGCTACAGGCACGACGTGCATTACTAGAACAACGCATCAGTAGCCACAACTTTGTGGGGCCTGTGCACAATTACGGTTTAGCTTGAGATATAAAAGGCTTATCTTTGTAGAGCTGAGGCGTACAGAGGTGTAGCCCAGTGATTCAGAATACAAAAACCCTGGTCGGCTCCTGATCAGGGTTTTTCTGTATATAACAGTGCAATACCCAACCAGGCTTTCACCTTCGTCGCTGCTTGTCATCAGCCTAGCCCCGACGCGCTATCTGTGGGTACAGAAGGCCACAAGCTGCTGCCTTAATTGGAATCGGTTTGTCTACCCTTTGCTTTTATGCTCGTTAATAAGAGGGAACGGCTGCCTGTCCAAACGGAAGTAGACGCTGCCGGCTCGATACCTGCTGCCCTCTAATGTCTGATTCTCCTACGCGCTACGCGCGAGTTCTGGCCTGGCTAGACCAACACCTGATTCGCCGCCTTTATACCGACCGGGTGCGGCGGCTGATTCTACAAAGCTTTCCGTTTTGGTTTGCTTCTGTGGTAGTGGGGTTTGTGGCAGTCGGCTACGAAAAGCTATTTGCCTGGGCCGAGCAAACCAGCTTCCGCTGGTTTCGTCAGGAGCCACTACTGGCTTTTGGCTTCACGCCGCTAGCTTTTCTGGTATCCTGGGCACTGGTACAGCGCTGGGCACCAGCGGCCCGGGGCAGCGGCATTCCGCAGGTTATGGCGGCCATCGAGCTATCCAATCCTGGCCAGCACCACCGCACGGGCTACTTGCTTAGCCTGCGGGTGGCCATCGTGAAGGTGTTGAGCAGCGTGGCCTTGCTGCTCGGCGGCGGCGTGATTGGGCGCGAAGGGCCTACTATCCAAATTTCGGCGGCTATTTTCCGGACCATTAATCGTCTGCAGCCAGCGGGCTGGCCGCAGCTTTCGCGACAAATTGCGCTGGTTACGGGCGGCGCGGCTGGGCTGGCGGCGGCGTTCAACACCCCGTTGGGCGGTATTGTGTTCGTGGTGGAAGAACTCACGCAGATGCACATGGCCCGCTTCCGGATGGCCGTATTTTCGGCCGTTATCATAGCCGGTCTTACTGCTCAGGCCATTTTAGGGCCTTATCTGTATTTAGGCTTTCCAAAAGTAACGGCACGGGCTGGTTGGTTTCTGGCAACGGTGGTGCTGGTGGCATTGATTTGCGGACTGGCTGGCGCTCTGCTTGCTAAATCCTTGCTCTGGCTTGGCAGCTACCGCCGCCGCTTTGCTACCCTAGGCCAGCAGACCGCTTGGGTGCTAGGCTGCGGCTTGCTTCTGGCTGGGCTGGCCTACGCCGTAGGACAGGAGGGCATGGGCACGGGTAAGCCTATTATCAACCGGCTCTTGTTTCAAAATAATGGACAGACGCCTTGGTATTTGTTTCCGGCGCGCTTTGCTGGCATGGCCCTGAGTTACAGCGGCGGGGGCGCGGGCGGCATCTTTGCGACCTCCCTAAGCGCGGGTGCTATCTTAGGCGATGCGCTGGCTCGGCTCGGCCAAGTGCCACTCGAAGACCGCAACCTATTGGTACTGGTCAGTATGGTGAGTTTCCTGACCGGCGTGGTACGTTCTCCCTTCACGGCCGCTATTCTGGTGTTGGAAATGACGGACCGCCATTCGGCCATCTTTCAACTGCTGCTTAGCGGCATGATGGCTCAAGCCGTGGCTTCGCTAGTGGACCCGCACTCTTTTTATGAGCACCTAAAAACGGGCTTCCTCCGCGAAACGCTGGCCCAGCCAGCACCTCCATCTACCCGAAATCGGATTGCCGGCCCACCAGCCATGGAATAAATGAGTGCCAGCCTCACCAAGCAACAAGAATGCTTGCTGCGGGGCCCACGCCTGCCTAGCCGGGTCACTTCCCATTTCTCAACTTTACAACATAAGCTACCGAGCAAGCGAAGCCTGCTTAGGCCGGTTAGCAAAAGTCTTCCTGATTGAGCGGAGTAGGGGGAAGCTGGAAACAGTAGTTGTACCTCAACGCTAGCTACGTGTTGCCTAGCTAGGATGCTGCCCAATCATATCCTAGCGTCTGTTACTGACCGTATAAGCAGCGCAAACGCATCACTTTATGTTGAAGTCAATTATAGAGAAGTTTCCGCCCGCGTACTTTGCTTTCGTCATGGCTACGGGCATCATCTCGCTGGCTGCGCATGCTCAGCACATAGCTTGGCTGGCTGAAAGCTTCTTCTATCTGAATTTGCTGCTCTACCCGCTGTTTCTGCTGCTGCTGGCAGCGCGGATACTTCTGTTCGCTGGCGCGGTAAAAGCTGAGTTAGCTTCGCACGAGCAGGGACCTAACTTCTTGGCTCTGGTTGCGGCTACGTGCCTGGTAGGCAATCAATTTGTGCAACTGCGCGGCAATCAGGTGCTGGGGCTGGCGCTGTGGGTGTTTGGCGCACTCTGCTGGCTGGTGCTGCTCTACGGGTTTCTGCTCAGCACCACGCTAAAGCGCGACAAGCCCAAGCTGGAAACTGGCTTAGATGCTAACTGGCTGCTCTTAACTGTCTCCACGCAGGCGTTGGCTGTGCTCGGGGCCGGCTTGGTTCCTAAGCTAGCACTACCCACCGACGTAGGCATATTTCTGGTGCTGTGCTTATTCTTGCTAGGCAGCTTATTCTACGGCGTGCTCTGCACGCTGCTATTTTACCGTCTGGCGTTTAAGCCAATCGAGGCGCAGAAGATCAGCCCACCGTATTGGATTATTGTGGGAGGCAGCGCCATCACAGTCATGGCCGGCGCGACGCTGCTGAGCGCCCTGCCCCATAGCTCGGCTCTAGCTGATGCAACTGGATTTGTGAAAGCCTGGAGCGTGCTGTTTTGGGTGATAAGTACTTGGTGGATCCCCTTCGTACTAGTTTTGCGTGGATGGCATCACCTACATGCGCGACCAACTTTTTCGTACCAGCCCTCTTCGTGGAGCATGGTTTTCCCCTTGGGCATGTACGCGGCATCTACTGGCCGCTTAGCTGATGCGCTGCCCTTGGCGGCCTTGCATACCGTTTCGTCCACCTTCATTTGGCTGGCCCTCCTGGCCTGGGGACTTACGCTAGCTGGCATGCTGGTCCACTATGTTGCTTCAACCCAGTCCGACAAAAGCTCGTCGCCCGCCCGAACCTAATAGCATGCACTATCAAAAAAGGCGAGGCTTCCGCTTACGACTGTCAGTGGAAGCCTCGCCTGTTACAGAGGTGAGCCAGCTTTTTTATTCTGCTACCAACAGCGTCTGCGGGGCGGCTTGCTTGATGCGGCTGAGCAGCCATTCAACTTGGCGCTTGGTTCGGGCGCTGCAAAAAGTGTAGCACGCTTTCAAGTCTTCGTCGCGCAACCCCAAGGCGGCTTGCTGAATCACAACCCAGCATAGTTGTACTTCTTGGGTTAGCAGCCACAGGTCGTGCAAGTCGCGCAGCAGGGTCAGGCTGCTGTGGCGTTTCTCCGCAAACAAGTCCCGCTTTAGCTTGCTTGGCTCATTGCTTTTTTCTTCAGAGTATTTCTCCACAAACCGCTGCACCTTTCCGTGGTGCTCCCGCGACCAGGCCGAGAGTTTTTGGCACATCTGCTCGATATCGGGCTCGTCATGGTGATGATTGGCTACGTACTCGAAAGCTTCTGCTAGCTGCTTTTCGCTGTTTTCGAGCAGCCCGATGTAATAAGGAAGGTGCATAGCAGGGCAAGATTAGGCGTTTACTTTGCGGATACGCACAGCAGCATACTTGAAGTGAGGCTGCTTGCTAACCGGGTCCCATTCGGTCAGAGTCAGTTCGTTAACCGCCCGTGGCCGGTCGTCCTGGTCCCAGTAGCCGTAGTGGAAAGGAACGAAAATCAGTCCTGGCTCGATGTCGCCTATGCGGGCCGGCTCTTGCACCTTGCCCCGTCTCGATTCTACCTCCACCATGTCTCCCTCTACAATGCCGAAACGGGCCGCATCTTCGGTTGAGAGCTGCACGTAGCCATCCGGGGCAGCTTTGTGCAACTCGCGGGAGCGTCCGGTTTTTGTACGCGTGTGAAAGTGAAATACCACCCGGCCCGTAGTGAGCCAGAGCGGGTATTGCGCGTCGGGTTCTTCGTGGGGCGGCTCGTAATCTATGCCTTTCAGAAAAGCTTTGCCCTTGGGGTCAATCAGCTTGTAGTCGTCTTTGGAGCGGGGCGTTCCTGTTTCCAAATCGTGGCCGTAATCTTCGCAATAATCAATATTGGTGCTGAAGACACCATCTGCGTAGAGGTGCTTTTTGCCGTCGGGATACTGCTCGTTGCAAGGCCATTGAATACCCGAGTCGCCCGTAAGTTTGGCGTAACTCAACCCAGTATAGTCACAGGGGCGGCCGCGCGTGCATTCGCGCCAGGCATTGAAAGCATCCTCAGTGGTTTGCCAGGTGCTGGTAAGCAGTGGGTTACCGTCTTTGTCGCGAAAGTCCATGCGCCGGGAATACTCCACAAAAATGTCGAAGTCAGAACGTGCTTCGCCCGGTGGATCGACGGCTTTGTGAGAGATGTGCACGGTGCGGCCCACGTTGGTGAAGCAGCCCGTTTTCTCGCCCCAGATGGCGGCAGGCAGCACCACATCGGCTAGGGCCGTGGTTTCAGTAGGAAAGGCATCCTGTACCACTACAAACAGGTCTTCCTTGGCTAGAATCTTGCGGGCTCGGTCTAAGTCAGGCATTGAAACCAGCGGATTAGTAGCGCTGATCCAAAGCATTTTGATGGACCCTTGCTCGCAGTAGCGCCAGATTTGCATGGCGTGCGTGGGCGGAGCCCAGTGCGGAATTTGATCCGGGTGCACGTTCCACAGATCGGCTAGTTCCTGAATGTGTTGTTCGTTGCCCCAGTTGCGGAAACCGGGTAAGTCGCCGTCGGCACCACACTCCCGCGTGTTCTGGGCCGTAGGCTGGCCGTTCATTTGGTAGATGCCGCTGCCATCGTGCCCGATGAGCCCGCGCAATAGGTGCAGGTTGTTGACTTGCACCGCCGCCGCGGTAGCCTGCATCGACTGGTAAACGCCTTGCAGTGCCGTCGATACCAAGGTGTTGCAAGTACCCAAAATGTGGGCGGCCTCGCGCAGTTTGGCAGCGGGCACGCCTGTTAGCTGCTCTACACGCTCCGGCGTCCATTTGGCCACTAGTTGCTTCAACTCCTCGAAGCCTACCGTGTGCGCGTCGATGTATTCTTGGTTGATATTGCCAGCTTCAATGATGAGGCGCAGCAACCCGTTCATGACGGGTACGTTGGTGCCTACTCTAGGCGCTAGATGCACAGTGGCTTTTTCAGCGGTATACGTGGCACGAGGGTCGATAACCACCAGTTTAGGCGGATTGGGCCCGGCCAGACGGTCGAGCACCCGCATCCAAAGCACGGTTTGCTGGGAAGCGATGTTGTGGCCAACATGCAAAATAGCTTCGGTGGTATCGAGGTCGGAGTAGGAACCAGGCTGGCCATCCGAGCCGAACGACTCTTTCAGAGCTGCCGCCGCAGTGGCCGTGCACAGGCGGGTGTTGCCGTCCATGTGCGGAGTGCCTAGGCCAGCCTTGCCCACAATACCCAGGGCGTAGTACTCTTCTAGAAACAGCTGTCCAGATGTGTAGAACCCAATGGAACTGCTGGTATGCTTTTCAAGCAGCTCTTTGGACTTCCGCACAATCAGGTCCATAGCCTCATCCCAGGTTGCTTCCTCCAGCTGACCGTTGCGGCGGATCAAAGGCTTCGTTAGCCGGTCGGGGCTATTATTGGCCACCCAGCCGTTCAATCCTTTAGGACCTAAGCGGCCGTGATTTACGCTATCAACGGCTCGGCCCCGCACACCAACAATACGTCCTTCTTTCACTCCAATATCCATCCCGCACCCATTAGAGCACAGCACGCAAGCCGATTGTACCCAATGGTCGGGGTCTTCCTCGACGCGTTCATCAACGCGTACTGGCCATTGACCTTCGTACCCGAAGCGAGGGCCCCATATATCTTGAATACTATCGCGGGTTTGGTTCATAAAGTGTAGGCAAGGAGAGTAAACTGCTTCCTGACCGAGCAATGGCTAGTGCAGGAAGTATGGAACTTGACTGTGCCTACTACGGAAACGTACCCGAAAAAGGAGAAAATCTTTAATCAAAATTTAATTCCAAAGCCTTATTACCAGCTCCTACGGGCAGTTTACTGAGGAGCTTATGCGTCTTTAAACAACCTATTACACTGCCGCAGTACAAGAGTATTCTCACTGTCTTCAACACCAAAAAGCCCGTTGGGGTATCCAACGGGCTTTCACTTGAATTCTGAAAATTAATTCAGAACGGCAGTGTGCGACTTCAGGATCTGACGAGCAACGGCCAAGTTGGTGTCACGAGCGTTAACGGCCAAGTAAATGAACTTGTCGCCTTTGCTCGAGAGCTTAATCACGTGCAGCTGGTCGGTCAGGGTCAGCAGGATGTCCTGAATGGTCTGGTTCAGCTTCAGAGCCGAAATCGCCTTCAGCTTCTGCTTTACCACTTCCGTGTTGTAAGCAGCAGCCGTGTCAATGTCAAAATCAGAAATGTTGGAGTGAGAGGCCAAAGCCATGCCCGTTTCCGTTTCTACAACGGCTACTGCGAGCAGGGTGGGGAGTTCGTCCAGAATTTCTTTAACGGTTTGCTTAGGAGAAGACATGAGGTAAAAAAAGTTAAAAAGTAAGGGGAATGAAAGAAGTGAAGATTAAGTAAGCGGAGCCGTGAGGCGACGTAACAGTTCAGAAGCCATCGCTAAGTTGGTATCAGCTATGCGAACGGCCAGAAAGCAGTAGGCTTGACCACCTTGCACTGGTCTTAGTAGGTGCAATTGCTCGTCAAGTATCAATGTCATTTCCGTCAGCGGCCCACCAGGAATATGCTGGGCGGCAAGGGCTACATCAGTTGCCCGAAGTAGCTTGGCGTAGCGCAAGCTTACTTGGTTGGGGTTGAACGCCGCTGTAGTAGTATAAGACGCAACTACGCGGCCTGATGGCACTTCAACCACACAGCTCATAAGCAAGTCAGGCAATTCTTCAAGCAAATGGTTTAGTACGATGCGGGCCTGTTGACCAGCCTCATTGGCAGTGCCGACCGTGATTTTGCGGAGGCTGAGGCGGTTTAGAAAAGGGAACTGCATGCAGGAGATAAAGCAGGGTAATTACCGGAAAATCACTTCAGTTAAGCACCTGAAAGCACAAGAACAAGTCTATAGCTTTTACAAGAATTATAACTGTCAGGACATTATGAAAAGTGTTTACTTTATAGAACTTTATGAAGTCTACTTTTGAGAACAAATCAAAGATAGTAGAGCTTCAATGGCATTATTAGCCAATAACGCTCAGTATAGCTAATTTCACTACGAATAGCGGCCAAATCTCGATGAATTAAGATTATAAGGATTTTGCATGTTTCAGGCAGCAATAGCGTCTCTTACTACTGTATTTTACTAAGCTTCAACTTAATGCAATACTCCACATAAAAGTGTGAACAAAGTGAGGGCCGTGTTGTGAATCAACGTGGTCTGCGTTTCGCCATTTATTTATTTCGAGCAGCATGCGCTGCCTCTTTGGTGGCATTACTCTAGATGGTAGTTAATGCTTATTCAGTAGTTGAAATACTCTTTAAACGCTCGATTAGCGTTGGCTTTACGGTTAGACGCCAAAGCGAGTATTGTCATAAAGCCATCAAAACCTCATCCGTAGACAAACAGCCCTGAGTAGTCGCGTATAGAAAAAAATAGAGTTAATCTCTGTTCAGGTAGTTCGTATCAAAAACCTTTATAGTCCATAGTTAATCATTGCAAAATCATAACAAAAGTAGCTTGGTTTATACTTGGCAAGACGCATAAGTGAAACAGGTTATATCATGTTTTAATTATATTAAAACGAATATTAATGACATATCATGATATTCTCAATTTGGGACACAATTACCGACTATTCTATAATTGGTTTAATATCATATAACTATTAAAAGAACTTTTAAAACGCTTTTTTAACTTTTAAGCGTTAATATGGCTTTGTTCATCCGGATATTCTCGTTGTTGGAAGAGAAACTAGCTAGTTTCATCTGAAATAACGTGCATTTCATATGATATGAATTTACTCCTTTCGTATAAATACTATGTAAATAAGTGCAATTCACTATTCTATCTTTGCTCTCGTTCTGAAGCACATAAATCACCTCTTAGCATTATATTATATGAAACTCAGCGCTCACCCCTTTCACCCCGTTACCGGCGACCTGCTCCCCTCTTACCGCGACGCCTACCTGCGCGGCGACCTGACCAGCAAGAATACGGCCGCGGTTGACGCCTACCTCAAAGCCAACAGCCAGCACGGCGACGCCACGCTGCGCCGCTACTACGAACTCACTCAAGCCGGCCATCAGGTACAGGCGCTGGGCTGGGTAGCTCGTCAGTTCGAGCTCATCCGCACCGAGCCCCAACGCTTCCGCCGCCGCGCCACTTCGCTGGTCGCAGGCAGCGCCCTGCTCGGCGGAGCCGTGTTCGCCGGCACCTCCCTGCCCACCAACGAGCAAGCTACCTCCAGCGTAACGGTCACTGAACTGCCTGCCGAGCTGCTGGCCTCGACCGAGAGCAGCGCCAGCGCTAGTGCCGCCTCAACCCTGCGCCTGAGCAGCGTGCGCGGCCGCATCCTCGATGAGAACGGCAAGCCCCTGGTTGGCGCTACTGTTATCGACAAAGTCAGTGGCCGGGGCGTGAGCACCGACGCGGCGGGCAACTACACCTTGCTCGTGCCGGCGGCACAGACGCCCGTGTTGCAGTACGGCTATGCCGGCTACAGCGAAGAGGAAGTGCAGCTCACCAGCCGCGGCACCCATAACGTGACGCTGCTGCCTCGCGAAGCCAAAACCAAAAAACACCACTGGTGGCAGTTCTAAGGATTCGCTTATGCATCCTTAAACTCCCAATGAGCTTTATTTAGAGTTTGCCGGTAATAAATTATAAGTTGAGTTTCCGTGCTATAAAGCCCACTAGTTTTACTAGTGGGCTTTCTCGTTTCTATTCTTCTCTATTGTGTAGCTAGCTTGCTACTATTGACCTCTTCAATGGCTTGTTCTTCAGCGAATATATCTGCAAGCAGCGCATCAATAAGGCTTTACTGCTTGGCACAATTACCTACTTAGAATACCTTATCGACTAGAGTTACTCTGCGCGCATCTTTAAGTAGCAGACGGCAAAATCTTGTCCGCCTATCGAAAAACAGGTAGTCACAAGTAAAATTTCTTCCAGGAGAAATTTTTGTTCTATTTTCTGGACTTAGCCCCGTGTACCATTGCACTAGAACAGCTAGAGTATGCCCCAGCTCTTCACCTTATATGCTTGATGTACTTCCCCCTCCTGCCAAGCCTACTTTCTCTGAAGCGCTGCGTTTCTGGCTCAAATTAGGTTTTATAAGCTTCGGCGGCCCGGCGGGGCAAATAGCCGTAATGCACACGGTGCTGGTAGAGCAGAAGCGTTGGATTTCCGATGCTAAATTTCTGCATGCTCTCAACTATTGCATGCTGCTGCCTGGGCCTGAGGCCCAGCAATTAGCGACATATATCGGTTGGCTGCTACACGGTACCCGCGGCGGGTTGGCGGCGGGCATTCTGTTTGTGCTGCCTTCTGTGTTTATTTTGCTCGGGCTGAGCGTGCTCTACATGACGGTGGGTACACTTCCGGCTTTGCAAGGTGTGTTTTTAGGGCTGAAGCCTGCTGTGGTGGCCATTATCATATTGGCCCTAGTCAAGATTGGGCAAAAGTCGCTGCACCGACCACTGCACTATGCGGTGGCAGCTGCCAGCTTCGTGGGCATTTTTTGGATGAATGTACCCTTTCCCATACTTATCCTTAGCGCGGCGGCAGTTGCCTTAGTGGCCCAACGCTTTTTTCCTGCCCCGGCGGCAACAGCCGCTACTCAGGCTAAAGCGGTGCAAGCTGAAGAAGGCTATTACTTGACCACCCGCTCCGTCGTAGCCGGTACTGGCTTTTCGCTGCCTCGTCTGGTGCGTCAGCTTGGGGCCGCGCTGGTGCTTTGGGGTTTGCCACTGGGCGGTCTGGCTCTGACTTCCTCTGATTTTTCTTTCTGGCGCACCCTCACCATGTTCTTCACGCAGGCGGCCTTGGTAACCTTTGGCGGTGCCTATGCAGTGTTACCTTATGTGGCACAGGTGAGCGTGGAAAAATTGCACTGGCTCACCCCTGGGCAGATGCTCGACGGGCTGGCTCTTGGCGAAACCACCCCTGGCCCTCTGATCATGGTCTTAGCCTTCGTGGGTTTCATGGGCGGTTTCACTCATTTCGCTGGTTCCCTGACGCTGGGTGCACTTGGGCTGCTCGTTACCACCTACTACACCTTTTTGCCTAGCTTCGTCTTTATCCTAGTAGGCGCGCCGTTAATTGAGCGTACCCAGCACAACCAGAACCTGCAAGCAGTGCTGGGCGTCGTCACGGCTGCTGTAGTAGGTGTGGTTCTCAATTTGGCGGTGTACCTGGGAAAAGCTGTCCTTTTTCCAACGCAACGTCTAGCCGCAGACCAATTGCACTGGCCCAGCTTAGTCTGGGTGCTTGTGTCATTGTTAGCCCTCTACCGCTTCAAGATCAATCTTATTTTGTGGGTTGTCTTGAGTGCCGCGGTTGGGTTGCTGTACTATTTGTTTTCTCCCCACACTATGGGTATACACTAGTAACCTGCGCCATAGCGCAAGTAAGCTGGCAGGTAATGGAGGCTGATTAATTGCGCTTTAGGGAGACACGAGCCGCTAGTGAAGTAAAAACAGAATCCGAGCCGCATTATAGGTTGCTTAGAATTCTGTTTTTACTTCCTCAATTCCATGTTACCTCCTAGAGCAAGGCGCTACTTGGTGTTCTTTTCAGTTTTCAAAGTAGGATGCCTGATCGAGGTCGGTCAGGAGCCCTGGATAACTGGGGCGCCAACCTAATTGCTGCTGGGTTAAGGCACTGGAAGCTGGGCTGTTGAGACTGAGAAAGTTTGCCAGCCACCCGAAATGACTAGCAGCCTCCTCAGGAGACTTTGAAGCGAGCGGTACATTCAAACGGCGGCTGACGACTGCTGCAATGTCGCGAACAGGCAGACCTTCTTCGGCAACGCCATGGTAGCGCGTGCCTGCTACTCCTTTCTCCATTACTAGCCGGAAGAGCTGAGCCGCATCGAACCGATGCACCGCAGGCCAGCGGTTGAGTCCGTCGCCGATGTATCCTGACACGCCGGTTGACCGTGCAATGCTGATTAGCGCTGGGACAAAGCCGTGGTCACCTTCGCCGTGCACCGATGGCGGTAGGCGCACCACCGCTGAGCGTATACCCTTTGCCGCTAGCGCCAGTGCAGCCTCTTCCGACGGCACACGCGGGGCGCCAACGGAGTTGGGGTCAGCTGCATCGTTTTCAGTTGCGATGCGGTCTGGTGCTAACAACGCCGTTCCGGAGGCAATAACGAAGGGTCGGCCCGAGCCCACAAGTGCGGCGCCAATAGCCTCGATTGCACGCAAGTCGGTTGCACAAGCACCAGGGTAGTCTGAAAAGTCGTGTACGAAGGCGGTATGAATGACACCATCTGAAGCTGCTGCGCCACGCTGCAGGCTATCAAGATCGTCGAGCGACCCTTGGTGGGCTTCAGCGCCCACTGCAGCAAGCGCTTTTACTGCTGCTTCGTTGCGGGCAAGGCCAAGCACTTGGTGGCCTGCGCCGAGTAGTTCTTGCACCACGGCTGAGCCAATAAAGCCGGTTGCGCCAGTTACGAAAATACGCATAGTAGTGGTCCTTTAAGGGTTATGAAATACTCCTCAAAGGTCTGGCAAGAGTGCATCAGCGGATTTGCGCACTTCAAACAGTCTACTGAATAAATCAAACAATGACCTTAGCTCCGGAAGGCGCTTGGCACCAAACCTGTTTGGCGCTTAAAGAAATTACAGAAATGGGCTACATCGGTAAAGCCAAGGCAGTCGGCAATTTCGGAGATGTTCCAGGTGGTTTGCTTTAACAAGATTTTCGCTTCCTGCGCCACGCGGCTGCCGATGAGAGCCGTAGTGGTGCGGCCGGTGGTCTCCTTAAGCACGCGGTTGAGGTGATTGACGTGCACAGCCAGCTGGTCGGCGTAATCTTTGGCTGTGCGCAAGCGTAGTTGCTGCTGCGGGGTTTCCAGCGGAAACTGCCGTTCGAGAAGTTCGGCAAACAGCGCTGTTACTCGGGCCGAGGCGTTTGGAGTATGGGCCAGCGCTGGGGCAGGCTGTAGCTTCTGCCCGAAGTGGATCAGTTCCAGCAAGTAGGTGCGCAGCAAGTCGTACTTATAGGCATAGCCCGACGTTATTTCCTTCGTCATTTTAAGAAAGATAGCCTCAATGGCTGCGTAGTCGGTATCGGTTACTTCCAGCACCGGGTAGGCTCCGGCCTGAAAAATGGGCAACTCTTCCAAGACTACTCCACTCTTAGCGGGCAGCAGAAACTCGTCGGTGAAGATGCAGAAGTAGCCCGTCTGGTTCAGGTCGTGCGGCAGCCACCGATACGGCACCCGGGACGTGGCGAACCACAAACCGTTTTGCGCGATGTCAACCACTTTATCCGCGTTTTCAACCCGGCTACGCCCCCGAATCAAACTGATCTTGTAGAAGGCCCGTCGGTCGAAGGTCATAGGCGGCCGATGGCGGTAATTGGCAATTAGGTCCGCTACTTGAAAGACGTTGAAATGCCCAACCTCCTGCTGGATTCCGGGAGGCAGCAAGGTGTTGGTGGGTGCACCATCTTTGGCAGCCATCTTACTGTAAAATTCTTCGAGCGAGTTCGGCTTCATATCATACAGCTGTAGAAATCAAATATAGCTGGTCCCTCACCGTATTGCACGTCAATGCTGCTTGGGAAATGATAGCACTCATTAGCTGTCCTTCTTCCCGAAGGGCTTAGACAATCTCTCCTTCCGTTAGTGAGATTGTATGGTCCCGATTACTACTGCTCTGGAAGAACGTCTCTCCCCAATCACTAAGCAACCAGTGGGCAAACCAACTGAGGGCTTAGTGCGCCGCAAGTAGTAAGAAACCAACCACGGCATATCAAGCCCTCCTTCTACTGCGACTCGTTGATTTGCAAACTCCAGTAAAATATTGCCGTGAACTGCTGAGTGCTTAGAGATTGAATATTTTTCTCACTCCTTCCGCTAGCGGGGTAGGCTTGCGGCCTAGAAGCTGCTCTAAATCAGCGCTTATTATTTCTTCCTGTCCGTTCTTTATATCGGTCATGAAGCCCACGATGCGCGGAATCATGACGGTTGGTACGCCTCGGCCTTGCAATTGCCGTTCAAAATCAGCAGTTTCAACCGGGGTATAGGCAACCGGTTTGCCGGAGAGGGTGGCCAAGGCAGCTGCTACATCGTGAAAAGAATATGCCTCGCCGCCTGTGAGGTAGTAGGTTTTGTTGGTACAGCTAGTGTCTAGCAGCACATGCGAAATGGCCTCGCCCATTTCGCTGCGCAACGCAAAGGCTACTTTGCCCTCGCCAGCGGGCAAAACAATACCTGAAGTCAGCACGTGCGGGCCCGTAAACTGTGGCAGGGCCTCCATGTACAGGATGTTGCGGAATAAAATGTAAGCTAGGCCACTGGCTTTGATGTAGTCTTCCGTCTGAAAGTGCCGCTCCATCAGCTGGTTGGTAAGCGTGCCAGGGTCTTTCAACGCGCGGCTGGTGTAGGCGATGCATTGTACGCCAGCCTGACGGGCGGCGTCTACTACGTTGTAGTGCTGCTGAAGGGCATCGTCATCGCCGCCGCCCGATATGAGCAGCACCTTTGTTACGCCTTGCATTGCGCGCTCCAACGAGGCTGGGTCACTGTAATCACCGACCCGTATGCTTATTCCTTGGGCTTGCAGGTCAGCGGCTTTATTGGCGTCGCGCACTAAGGCTGCGAGGTTGTTGGGGGCGGTGTTATTGGCTAGCGTCTGAAGCACAGCTCGGCCCAGATGCCCGGTAGCACCAGTTATCAAAATCATACAAACAAGCTTATCTGGTTGAACAAAGGGGTGCAGTGGCTGCCTCCGCTACTTGCTGCTCGGCCGATGAGCAAGTAGTGGAGTGTCTCGCTGTTGTACCAGCAAAGTTCCTAGTTCGTATGCAGGCTGAAATGGCCAGAAGGTGGCAGGATTTGGCTAAATGGCGGCACGCGCACGTACTACACTTGTTTGTAAGCGGTGGGCGAAAGGCCCGTGCTCTTTTTGAAAAACCGGCTAAAGGCAAACTGGTCGGCAAAATGGAGCTTATCGGCTATCTGCTGCATTGGCAGCTTGGTCGTTTGCAACAGGGCTTTAGCTTCTAGCACTACGGCTTCGGCTATTAAGTCGCTGGCCGTTTTGCCGGTTACCTCCCGTACTATTTCGGTTAGGTGCTTCGGCGTGACGCAGAGTTTATCGGCATAAAACGTGACGCTGCGGGCCGACGCGCTATAGGTCTGAATCAGTTGCTTGAACTCCGTGGTCAGTTCTTGGCTCCTAGGGTGGGCTACGGGGAACGGAGCAGGCTCTTGGTCGTACAAAGCGCCTATTTCGTACAGCAGCCCGTTGATGATATTCTTTACAATGTCCCGGCGGTTTGCGTGCGGGGTGCGGTATTTCTGCTGCAGAAAACGGAAGGAAGCGGCAATGTTGGTAGCCTCCGGCGCTGAGAGGGGCAGCACATACGCCGTCGGGTTCAGCAGAAAACCTAGCTTCCCCACATGGGCGTTGTTCTTGGTGATAAAGTCGCTGGTGAAAAAGACCGACAGCGTTTCGTAATCGTCGGAGATGTGCGTCCACTGCTTGATGATGTAGGGCGTAACCAGTACCAAGCAGCCCGGGCTAACGACCGACGTTTGCAGATTGACTTTTAGCTCGGCCGTTCCGCTCAGGCAAAGGCTGATTTTGTAATAGTCGCTGCGGTACGGAACGGAAATGGGTGCAACTGCTTTTCCGCCTGCACAGTGCTCTGGACAAAAGACCTCCGCAGCTGCCTCGTCGTAATCGGCAAACATGTGCAGTTGATACGTCGGAATCTGGGAGTTCATGGGGCGTGGCCAGCGAGCTAGTACAGGTTAAGTCAATATGCTAGTAGCAGTAACAGGACTTTATCAGTGTAAGGTACGCCGTAACCAGCAAAGAGCCGCGGCGAAAGCTACGGCTCTTTGATTCGGCTAATAGGCCAATAGGTTACGGATATGCTTTCAGAACCAGCGTGTATGGCTCGTTAAGATTGAAATCTTTTGATCATCTCCTTTTCTTGCTCGGCATGGTTAGCGGCGAACTGCTTGTGTTGCTCGGCCGTGCGCTCGGTGCCCAAGCTTTCAAGCTGCTTTTGAATGTCGGAGGCCGACAAATTGGTGCCGTATACCGGCGTGCCGGGCTGCTGCCGCCACGACTCGTGCAAGCTGCCAGCATCCACGGGCTCAAAGCCTAGCTCGTCTACCAATTGCATCACTTTCTGTTTGCTCGTGGCATCATCCCCGGCCACGGGCAGGCCGATGCGGTCAGGAGCGCCTGCGGGCTTACCAGCACTTTCCAAATCTCCGGACCCGATGTTGTTGAACACCTTAATCACTGGCCGGCCTAGGTGCTGTTGCACCCATTCGCTTTCGGTTAAGTTGCTCTCGTCGTCGAATTCGGGCATTTGTCCATCACGCAGCAAGGGGTAATAGTTGCTCGTGTCAATCACAACTACCTCGTCGCTGACGCCCTCAAACAAGTCTTTGGGAAGGTCGGGTATACTTTTCAACGGGATGGTTACCACAACGACTTCGCCACTGCGGGCCGCTTCTTGAGCCGTGACAGGCGTAGCGCCCGTTTTTTCGGCTACGTCCTTCAGGGTTTCGGGGCCGCGGGAGTTGGCAATTGATACTGTGTGGCCTAGGCTGGTGAAACGACTTGCAAGGGCACTACCAATGTTGCCGGCACCAATGATTCCAATGTTCATTGTAAGAAGCGGTTAAGAGTTTTCGCAGCCGTTTGTGGGCTGCATGTTGTAAGACCACCCTTAGTACTGAATGTTTGCCCTTTGTGTTGAGCTGTTCTATTACTGCAAGGCCACTTCCTGCGGCAGCTTTTCCCGCACTTTGTATTCTTCTAGGTCGAGTAGAGCCAAATACTTGCGAATCACTTCTTCGTCGAAATCGGCGCGGCGGTTCATCTCGTGCAGTAGGTCGCGTTGCTGATTCAGGAGTTTCAAATAGCTGTGCTGAAACTGTTGCAACGTTTCTTCGCGGGTGTGACTTCCGTCTTCCAACTGCTGCACCAGAAAGTGCTCATCGAGCTGTAGGCGCATACGCAGGTTGTGTAGGTAGTCATTGGGGAGAGTGCCCGGTCCGTGGTTTTCTTCCAAGTAGCGCAGAGCAAGTTGGGCGAGCTTTTTCTGCACCAGCAGTTCTTGACGCTCCTCCGGAATGATGGTGTATTTGTCTTCCAGGTTCAGTTTTTCAATCAGCCAGGGCAACGTCAAGCCTTGAAACACCAGCGTGACCAAAATGACTACGAAGGTGATAAACAAGATGAGGTCGCGGTACGGGAAGGGCTGGCCCTGCGGGGTAAGCAGCGGCACCGACAAGGCCGCGGCCAGCGACACCACCCCGCGCATGCCCGCCCAACCCGTGATGATTGGCAATTTCCAGCCGGGATTGGCATCGCCAACGGTGATGAAGCGGCTGGCAAATCGAGTGAACAAGGAGGCGCCAAACGCACACAACAGCCGGGCAACGATGAGCACCAACGAAACAAGCAGCCCATACCCAATTGCCCGCCCGAGGGTGATGTTGCCGAGTTGCTGCGTGATAGAGGGCAGTTGCAGCCCAATAAGCAGGAAAATGAAGCCGTTGAAGATGAAGCTCAGCACCGTCCACACGTTCACGCTCTCAATCCGGCTGCGGTAGGTGAGCATGGTATTGCGCTTGCTCGATAGCAACAACCCGCCGCTCACTACGGCCAGCACGCCCGAATAATGAAAATGCTCGGCCATGTAGTACATGCTGTACGGCGTTACCAGCGTCAGGGCCACATCCATACTTGGCGTGGTGGGCAGCCAGCGGTGAATAGCATAGAACAAGAAGCCTAGCGCGACGCCGATTAGGGTGCCTAACACAATCACTAGAAAAAAGCTGGTGGTTGCTTCACTGAACACGAACTGCCCGGTAAGCACGGCTGCCAGCGCAAACCGAAATACAATCAGGGAGGACGCGTCGTTGAGCAGACTTTCGCCTTCAATCACGCTCACCAGCCCCTTCGGCACTTTCACCTGCCGCATAATGGTAGTGGCCGAAATGGCATCGGGCGGCGACACAATGCCGCCTAGCAAAAACCCCAGCGCTAGCGTGAAACCCGGAATCAGCCAGTGAGACACCACTGCTACAATGCAGGAGGTGATGATGACAATAGGAAACGCGAAGCTGGCAATAATGCGGCGCCATCGGCAGAACTCCTTCCACGACACCTGCCAGGCCGCTTCGTACAACAGCGGAGGCAGAAAAATCAGAAAAACTATCTCGGGGTTGATGGTAAGGTTAGTGAACAACCCGGTGAAGCTAAGCGCCAAGCCGCCTAGCACTAGCACTATCGGGTAGGCCAGTCGGAGCCTATTTGCAACCATCACCAGCGCCAGAACAATCAATATCAAGTAAACGAACTGAGAGAAGAGCTCTTGCATATAGAGCTAACAGCAGTGAAAGCAACGACAGCCTGAACATAGGCCTCAACAAGGTACTTCTACGCATACAGATTCTGATAATCACCCGTCTCCTGGAACTAGTATTAGACTAGTGCTAGGGTTATTGACAACTCTATGTTACCGCGCACTTCTCCCGTGAGACGATGCTTTTAGTGAAACACCAAACAGACACCTATGCGAGTGCAAGAGTTAGTCCGTGTTTTGTGTGGTAGAAACAATGGTCTGTGTGGCTCCAGTATTGGCAGGACGTTGGAGATTTACGGCGCTGTCTGCATTACCTTTATATAGCTATGAAAGCCCCGGCTAAAGATTTTCGCGTGCTGGCTACCGTCACCGACTACACCCGCTTCTACGGGCTGCCGGCGCCGGCGCATCCGCTGCTCACCCTTATCGACTTGGGCCAGGCGCGCGAACAAGCCAATGGGGTCGACCTGACGCCGATGCTCGGGCCAATAGTACCGCAGCTATACACTGTTTTTCTGAAGCGCGGCCTCAACGGCCCTCTCTACTACGGGCACCGGTCCTACGATTTTCAAGAGGGTGTGCTCGGCTTTGCCGCACCCGGCCAGGTGTTTCAGATAGACGAAGTATCGGACACCTCACAGCTGACCGGTTGGATGCTGGTTTTCCACCCTGATTTGCTGCTGAAGTATCCGCTGGCCCAGAAAATAGCGGGCTACGGGTTCTTCTCCTACGATGTGCACGAGGCCCTGCACCTGTCTGCGCAAGAAGAAGCCCTACTCGCCGGCCTGCTACAGGCCCTCAAGCTGGAATACGAACGGCCCATCGACGCTTTCAGCCAAGATGTGCTTGTCTCGCAGCTGGAAGTACTGCTCAATTACGCCAACCGCTTTTATCATCGGCAGTTCCTGACCCGGCGGGCGCATGAACACGATTTGCTTAGCCGCTTCGATGGGCTGCTGCGTAGCTATTTCGCGCAGGACAACGAACTCCCCCTGCCCACTGTGCAGCACTTTGCCGATGCCCTGCACGTCTCTCCAGCCTACCTAAGCGACATGTTGCGCACACTCACGGGCCAAACCACGCAGCAACACATTCACCACCAGCTTATAGAAAAGGCCAAGCACCTGCTCCTGACCACTTCGCTGTCTATCAACGAAACGGCCTTTCAACTCGGCTTCGAGTACCCGCATTACTTTAGTCGGCTCTTCAAAAGCAAAACTGGTCTTACACCAGCCGCCTTCCGCTTCTCGGCGCAATAGGGCTGCGTATTTATAGCTCTTGAAGAAGCTGTTATTCACCGAATAAGTCGGAAAACAATGCGGCTGCTAAGCTGTGTTATGGCTGCTCTTCAGCTACAAAGCTAAAATCCTCACAGGCTTGCTCGCTGCCGGCTATAGTAAAACTAAGCCAGCCATGGCTTATGCCACATGGGTGTGAAGCATTTCTCTAATTTTTTACATTTACTGTACTAGGCACACAACTCCCGTTGGTACAGCGCTAAGGCCATTTTCGACGCGAATAGTATTCAGTTCCTACACCACGTCCAAGCAGTTATTTGTCTGGAAGTTGCTTGAGTGCTTGTGTATTAGCAGTTGTGCATGCTGTAATATGTTAACTTTATACCTGCCTCTTATATTCTAAGCCCGTTTTTCCCTGGTTTAATCCGATTTTTCGGGCTTGCTTACTCCCGGTTACTGTATTCTGCCTCCTGCATGCCTGGCTTTTTCAACCACTTGCCTATCACCTCTTCCACTACGCCTACCGAACCACCGGCCGGCGGGGATAAAAGCTTGTCTTTCGACGAGCATAGAGCAGGGTTGAAAACAACTTCAGCAGGCTCGGTGGCCAATATCCTGGTTGTCGTTGACAATGCCGATACACGCAGCTACGTGCAGCGCATTCTAGCTCAGCAGCCGCAGTGGATTGTTCAAACTGCCACCGATGGCCTACAAGCCCTGGAAGGTATTGCGCAGCAGCTGCCCGACTTGATTCTCTCCGACGTGATGCTGGCGCGCCTCGACAGCTTTGGGCTACTCCAGGCCCTGAAACAGGACGCCCGCACGGCTCGCATTCCGGTGGTACTGCTCTTACCCCGCGCTGACGATCATGCTACAATAGAAGAACCCGACTGGAACGCCGATGAGTATTTGGTCGAGCCGTTTGCAGCCCGTGAACTGCTGGCCCGCGTGCGTACTCAACTTGAGCTCACCCGCGCCCGCCAGGAAAACGCCAAATTGCGAGCCGCCGAGCAGCAGCTCGTCGCCAGTGAGCAGCACTACCGCTTGCTGATTGAGGAAGCCCTGGTTGCAACAGCTTTGTTCCTGGGCCCCGAAATCCGCATTCAATATGCCAATGCCACCATGCTAGCCTTTTGGGGCAAAGACGCTTCGGTGCATGGAAAAACCATTCGGGAGGCGTTACCGGAACTGGAAGGTCAGCCATTCCCGGCCTTGCTCGAACAAGTGTATGCTACCGGAGAGGCCTACGTTGGGGTGCGGGAGCCAGCCACGCTGCTAGTGGAAGGCCACCTGAAAACATCGTATTTCAACTTCACTTACAAGCCTTTGCGCAATGAGGCTGGGGAGGTATATGGCATCCATCACACGGCCATCGACGTGACGGAAGAAGTGCAGAGCCAGCAGCAAATCGAGGAAGAAAAAGAGCGGGCCCAACTAGCCATTGAAGTAGGCGGCTTGGGAGTATTCGAATCCGACCTTGCCACGCAGGAACTAGTGGCCGACCAACGATTCAACGAAATCCTCGGTTTCGATGGTCCCCAAACTCGCAACAGTTACTTATCGGTTTTCCATCCTGACGATGCGGCCAACCGTGCGCAGGCCATAGAGCAAGGACTACAAACCGGCTCGTTCGAGTACGAAGCGCGCTTTATCCATGTAGTTACCAAGCAGGTGCGCTGGGTGAAAATCCGGGCCCGCATCTACCGCAATGCGCTGGGCAAGCCGGCGGCGGTGCTAGGCGTGGCCCAGGATACCACCGAGCAGAGAACCTACACCGCCGCGCTTCACGAAAGCGAACAGCGCTTCCGCATTCTGGCCGATGCGGCGCCCAATCAGGTGTGGGCCGTCAACCCCGATTCTACCATCCGCTACATCAACCGAGCCTTCCTCGACTTTGTAGGCGTCGAGCAAGAGCAGTACTTAGTTACCGGTTGGGGGCCGTACATGCACCCTGAGGAACTGGAAAGTGCGCAGCAAACGCTAACCCAGGCCATTAGCGCGCGTGCGCCTTATCGGCTGGAGCACCGTATGCGCCGCCACGACGGGCAGTATCGTTGGCTGCTGGCCCAAGGTGCGCCGAGCTACTACCCCAATGGAGAGTTGTACGGCTACGTGGGCTCGGCCATCGACATCACCGAATTGAAAGAAACCAACCAGCAGTTGGTGCGCACCAATACCGACCTAGACAACTTCATTTACACCGCCTCCCACGACCTCAAAGCGCCAATCACCAACATCGAAGGCTTGCTTTCTACACTGGCCGAAGAACTACCCACCGAGCAGCGCAACGAAGAAGTCACCTTTATCCTGGGCCTGATGCAGGGTGCAGTGGAGCGCTTCAAACGTACCATCGAGCACCTCACCGATATCAGCAAGCTACAGCAGGAGCACACCCTGGTTACGACGGAAGTGAATCTGGCTGAAATCGTGGAAGACGTGCGTCTGGACCTAGCCCCGCTGCTGCAAGACACCGGAACCAAGCTCGACGTTAAGGTAGGCGGGTGCCCGAATGTCCGTTTCTCGGCAAAGAATCTGCGCTCGGTGGTGTACAATTTGCTTAGCAATGCCATTAAGTATCATTCCCCGGCGCGGGTGCCGCAAGTGCAGATCCACTGCCTCGTCACTGCTGAGCACCACATACTAACCGTAACCGACAACGGACAGGGCATTGAAGCCCGACAGCTTGGCCAGCTATTCACCATGTTTCAACGCTTCCACACGCACGTAGAGGGTTCGGGGGTAGGCTTATACATGGTCAAGAAGATGGTGGAAAACGCCGGCGGCCGCATCGAGGTGCAAAGTCAAGTAAATGTGGGCTCTACTTTCACCGTGTATTTCCCTCGCTAAGCGAGCTGTCGGGCTAAACGAGAAGTTTGGTTTAGCATATTTCGCAGCATGCTTTCACCAACAGCCACCCGCGAGAAAAGCAGCTCAACTACTCAGTAATTCACTGTCCTTTTGCTACTTACAAAGCGCTTGGCTTGGCAAACTGGCAGCAAATGAGTTTATTTAAGTTACTCGCCTGTGTTGCTGTGCCTGACTTTCTATCTGCCCATTTGTTGAAGAGGGCAGCTTACCTGTTCTGAAAGCACACCTTTCTTTGCTGCATGCATTTCCCCTCGATGTCCAACAACTCACCTACGTTTTCGGAGCCTAACCGCTTAGCCTCGGTGCCTGGCGGGGCCCAGGCCGTACTGCATTGTTTGCCCGGGGCCGTGGTGGTGATTAACCAGAATTGGGTAGTACAACTGGCTAATGCGGCGGCAGAGCAGCTATTTGATCGAAGTTCCACAGGCATGGTGGGGCTCTCCTTGGTTGCTATGCTGCCAGAGGAGCTAGTTAAGAAGCTAAGGCAGGCTCAAATAGAGGCCGCCGGGAAGTTTTTTACGCTGGAGCACTATAATGACGGCCCGCACAAGTGGTTGTGCTGGAAGGGTGTATCCTTGCAGGAGTGTGTGGTGTTAACCGTGGAAGACATCAGCGCCTACAAGCAAGCCGGACAAGTGTTCCGGCAAACTCACCAGCAGCTAGAAGCCATATTTGATGCTATACCCGCCCAACTTGGCTACTATGAGGCCGTGCGCGACGCTCAAGGCCGATTGATCGATTTGCGCTCCATGGCAGTGAATCAGGCTTCCAGTACCAAGATGCTTCTAGTTGGTGATTCCGCGGGGCAACTTATGTCCACTCAGGTGCCAGGCTTACGGGAGCTGCCGGTTTGGCAAACTATCCAGCAAGTTATCGAGACCGGGGAAACGCAGCAGTTGGAACTTCAGCACACGTTCGGCGACCACACGGTGTGGTTTGATGTGTGCTACAGCCGCTTCGGTGATGGCCTCATTAATGCCTCAATCGACATCACCGCCCGTAAGGTACTCGAGGATGAATTGCGCGCGGGCAAAGCTATGTTACAAGCCGTATTCGACAGTTCTACACTGGCCCTACATGTGTTGCGCAGCATACGCGACGCCGAAGGTCGCATCGTAGACTTCGAGGTGATTTTAGCAAACAAGCCTGCTGAAATAGAAGCAGGTGGACCACTGGTGGGCAAGCGCATGCTCGTCGACTGGCCCCATAGCCGGAAAGTAGGGCTCTTCGATGGCATAGTGCGCACCGTGGAAACCGGACAAGCACTGGATTTAGAGCACTACTACGATGGCGAAGGCATGCAGGATTGGTACCGCTGGACGGCCGTTAAGCTCGGCGACGGCGTAGCGTCAACGGTGGAAAATATCACGGCCCGCCAGCAAGCTACCGCCGAGCAGCTGCGCCGGGAGCGTGTTCAGCAGCAGGAGCTTGCTAATGCCGTGCTCGAAGCGCAGGAAACCGAGCGCCGGCGCATTGCCGAAAGCTTGCACAACGGGCTGGGTCAGCAGCTATATGCCGCTCAACTGCACCTGCACCAGCTAATGCCTACCGCTCCCCCTGCCGCATTTGCGGAAAGCATGCGGCAAACGCAGGTACTGCTCCAGAACGCTATCCGGCAAGCCCGCACCCTCTCGCACCAACTCATGCCCACCGTGCTAGAAGATTTCGGCTTGACTGTGGCCCTGCGAGACATCAGCCAAAACTTCACCACCCCGCAGCTACGCTTTACCACGGAGGTAGAAACACTGCCGGAATTGCCGCCGACCCTGCAATTGGCCTTGTATCGCATGGCGCAGGAGTTGGCCAACAACGTTGTAAAGCATGCCAGCGCCACTGATGCTGTTATGCAATTGCGCGCTCCAGATGGCTGGCTGGAACTCGAGGTAAAAGACAATGGCCTCGGCTTTGACCCCGCACAGCGCAGCCGAGAAGGCTTAGGCCTGCAACTATTGACCGATCGGGTGCAACTGCTTGGCGGGCAACTTACCGTAATTTCCTCGCCCGAATCGGGCACGCAAGTTCAGATTCGCATACCCCGCCAAGCGCACACTGCGGCTAGATAAGCCGGAGCAATTACTTTGTTACAAACGCGCTGCAAATTCAAGTGAAGCGCATAGCCAACGTCGCAGCACTTCAAGTTGGGATGCTAGGTAGCTAGTGGGCTAATTCTTGAAGCCCAGTAGTAGGGTTGGTTGTTCGAGTATTATAACACCATCTGGCCGGGCCAACAGGCGTATGCGGCAGCACTCTGCTGTGACACTAGCTTACGGCCGTCACATACTTGAGGCCAAGGTTGGGTGTAATCCTTTGTTTGAGTGGCCTTACTGCTCGTCATTAGAAACCTTACGCGCTTTAGCCTGGTAGAGAAAATTATCTGCTTCGCCTGACTTACTGCTTATAGACTATGGCTCCAACCTCTCAGCCTCAGCACAAGCGCACCAGTAAGATTTGCCAAGAAATTGGCCGTTCTAGCTAAACCCAGCACCAGCTGATTTCAGTTGACCTAGGGGCCCGAGCGAGCTGACTAGCATCAAGTATAGTTCGAGAAATACGTATAGCAAGTCCCCCATCCGAATCCGTACTTCCCCACCGAATCACACTTCATTTTTGCTATCTATCTTCTAAAGTCCAGCCGATGAGCAGCTATAGTATCGAGCAAATCTTGCGGGGCGACGTACCGCGCGTTGGACAACCGCAGCCACTAGCCGCCGATCCGCACCTTATGCCGGTGAGTTTGCGCGTCAATAACCACGTGTACATGCTCCAGCTCGAGCCGCGGGTAAGCTTGTTGGATACGTTGCGCGAGTTTCTGGGCCTGACCGGCACCAAGAAAGGCTGTAACCAAGGCGCTTGCGGGGCCTGCACTGTGCTTGTGAATGGGGAACGAATCAAGTCGTGTTTGACGCTGGCCGTGATGCACGAAGGCCATGACATTACCACTATCGAAGGCCTTGGCCAGCCCAACCAACTGCACCCTTTGCAAGCAGCCTTCATCGAGCACGACGGCTTTCAGTGCGGGTACTGTACACCCGGCCAGATTTGTTCGGCAGTAGCCATGCTCCGCGAGGTGGAACAGGGAGATGCCAGCTTCGTAAGCGAAGACCTTACGGCCACTGAAGTGAACCTGACTGATGAGGAAATGCGCGAGCGAATGAGCGGCAACATCTGCCGTTGCGGAGCCTATGTAGGCATCATGAACGCTATTCGGGAAGTGTACGAACAGCAGCAAAAGGGTCCGCGCATATGAGAGGCTTTACCTACACCCGCGCCTCCGATGCCGATACGGCCATTCGTGCCGTAGTCCACAACGCGGAAGCCAAATTCATTGGAGGTGGTACCAACCTGGTGGATTTGATGCGCGAAAATGTAGAGCGCCCTAGTGAAGTTGTGGACGTGAACGGGCTGCCTTTTGCGCAGATCGAGGAGTTGCCCAATGGCAGTCTACGCCTCGGAGCTATGGCCCGCAACAGCCACACGGCCAACCATCCGCTGGTGCGTGTGCGGTACCCGGTGCTGGCGCAGGCGCTGCTCAGCGCAGCCTCGCCGCAGCTACGCAACATGGCTACTAACGCCGGCAACCTGCTGCAGCGCACCCGTTGCTACTATTTTTACGACACCACCGCGCCTTGCAACAAGCGCCAACCTGGCACCGGCTGCAGCGCCCTCGCCGGCTACAATCGCCTGCATGCCATCCTGGGCACTAGCCCGCAGTGCATTGCTACCCACCCTTCCGACATGACCGTGGCGCTGGCCGCCCTCGATGCTATAGTGCAAGTACAAGGGCCCAACGGTCAGCGCAGCCTTCCAATAGCCGACTTCCACCGCCTACCCGGCGACACGCCAGAGCGCGACACCAACCTTGGCCACGACGAGCTGATAACGGCCATCGATCTGCCCGCGCTACCCTTCGCTCGTCACTCACTCTACTTAAAAGTGCGCGACCGGCCCAGTTTCGCCTTTGCGCTGGTATCGGTGGCGGGAGTGCTGAAACTATCCGATAACCGCATTCAGGAGGTGCGGCTGGCGTTGGGGGGTGTGGCTCACAAACCCTGGCGAGCACACAAAGCCGAAGAAATATTGACAGGTGCCCCGGCCACGCCCGAGCTATTCCGCCGTGCCGCCGAGGCCGAGCTACAAACTGCGGTGGGCTTCGAGCACAACGCCTTCAAAATCGAGTTGGCCAAGCGCATCATGGTCCGCGCACTCACCACCCTGACTGAGCGCCGCCTCGCATAACTTTTACAATCGTCAGTGAAGCCAGTGCGCAAGGCTCATTTGCCAGCAAAGACATTTCAAAATTTAGACGGGCGTGTTCTTATATATTACTTCAAATCAGATGTTTATATTTAATAAAGAAGCCCGACAGGTTGTCCTTTATAAAGGTGTAATTGACCTGTGTTTTGCTTATATTTAAGATAGGTACGCTTATCCTATCGAACGGGGTTGACGTGTGATTTTGATAGTGGATGTGCAAGGAGTATTGACGCAGATCTAGTCGCAGAAAGCAGCGGCGGATCTCCAGCCTAGGCTGGCTACTACATACGAAAAGTCTAAGTGGGGCCGCGCATCGTTGCGGGCTTCTTTCAACGAGTAGGGAATTGTTGGGACTAGCTAAGTCCGCTTATGAAAACAACTCTATGCTATCCATTTATCTGCTTGTTGCATTTGCTTATCCGGGCCCGAAAATGGCAAACGGCTCCTAGGGTACTGGCTTTGGTTGGCTTGTCAATGCTACTTTCCGGAAGCGTTGCGGCAACTGAATCGCCCGATGCGCAAGTGACAACGCTACTCCGACAACAGCCACTCGATACCTTACACCCAGCAACTACTGAGGCGGCTCAAGTAGCCTTGTTTTACTGGCGTAACAGGTACGCTCCCGTCTGGACGCGGGCCGATGGGCCGGTACCGGAAGCTTGGGAAGGCTTACGCTTGCTGCAAAGCGCCTCCCAGTTCGGCCTAGAACCTACTGACTATCAAGTAGCACATCTGCGAGGGCTCTTAGATTCGCTCGCGCAGACACTTGGTCACGTTGTGCCTTTGCGCGTGCGTACGGAGCAGCACCTTACGGCAGCTATGCTTGGCTTTGCGCGCCACCTGCACGATGGGCGCATCACTAGCCTCGATTTGCGCCCGGCCAAACCTGTTGATGCTCCTGCGTTTGATGCCATTACGCACTTGCTGCAAGCCGTGCGCAGCGGGCAATTTGCCGCTAAACTGCTGAGTGCCCAACCCGATTCTCGTAGTTACGTTCGGCTGCGCTGGGCCTGGCAGCGCCTGCTGCGCACCGACAGCGTTGCCGCCCAACGAATGGCGTTGGCAGTAGCGCTCAATTTGGAACGCCTGCGTTGGGAGCCGCCCACCGATTCGTTATACTTAGTGGTTAATATCCCGGCGTTTAGCTTGCAAGTTGTTCGGGGCGCGCGAGTAGTAGCCACGCATCGCGTAATTGTGGGCAAGGCGAGTATGCCAACCCCAGAGTTGTTTAGTGCCGTAACTTACTTTCAAGCGGCACCCGAATGGCGAGTACCCCAAAGTATTGCCATCGACGAAATGTTACCCGGACTGCAACGAAATTCCGGCTACCTTGACCGGCATGGTTACCAGCTGTATTCGGCCACGGGCCAGCGCGCCAACGCATATCGAGTGAATTGGAAACAGATACGGCCGGAAACGTTTACCTACCAAATACGGCAATTGCCTTCGGCCCGTAATGCACTCGGGCACGTCGTGTTTCGCTTCATCAGCCCCTATGCTATTTACTTGCACGATACGCCCGCCAAGGCAGCCTTCCGCGCTACCAACCGCGCGTTGAGCCACGGCTGTATCCGCGTGGAAGAGCCTTTGGCGCTGGCATGCTTCCTACTCCAACGCGACGATACCAGCCGAGCTGTGCGCCGCACGCAGGAATTGGCAGCTAGTGTAATTCAAGGCCGAACCAAGGGTTTTTCGCTGCAAGCCCCCGTCCCGCTGTTGGTACGTTATCTTACTTGTGAAGCCGATGGCAGCCAGCTACGCCAATTGCCTGACGTGTATAACCGAGACCAAGCACTTGCTCAGGCCTGGCAAGCACCGGCCAAAACCAACTTACCCACTCTTGCCGCCGGACAATAAACAGCATGGCAACATCTACCAAGTATTAGAGCCAGAGAAGTAGGTGACGGCTATGCTATGCCACATTGCTCTGCTGCTAGTACATAAGCGCTTGCAGAGCAGGCACAAGTGAAGAGTAAGCTCACAAATGCTGAACTAGCACTTATAGCACATGGCCGTAGCGACGGATGCAAGGCTTCCAAAACTCAGGGTTGTACTGAATCCAGGCGTGCACGCCGAAGGGCAGGGTGCTGTTGTCTTGGTTAGAAAACGGCAGCTTGTCTTCTTCCCAGTTGTTGTAGTCGGCTCCGAAACGCTCGGCTACTTCGTTGGGCGGAATGCTGAAATTGGCCTCGAGTTTGGGAAAGTGCAGCGAGACAAATAAGTCGTCGAGGAAGATGCGCTTGCGCTTCTTGTTGAGCCAGAGGAAAAAATCGATGTAACGCCTGTGCTTGGAGGTGACGCGGTAGAACGTACTTGTTTTCTTCAGACAGAAGCCACCAGCTCCCACATAGCTTGGGCTATTGTAACCGATAAGGCCGCGAAACAGTGTTTTAGGCCGGATATAGCCTTCGTTGTAGATGACAGCCCCAATGTAGTCGTGGCCGCGGGCACACCATTCCTCGAGCTCGTCGCGGAAGACGAAGGCATCGAGGTGGCAAATCAGCATGTAGTCGTAGGCCAAGAAGCGGTGGTAGAATACCGGGGCAATCATGAGCTCGGCAAAAGCCTGCCAGCCGCGCCACTCGAATCGCTCAAAGAAAACTTGTGCTTTGCCCTCGCAGTAGGCCTCGTACCAGCTTGTGTCAAGCCAGGTAGGGGCCATAAAGGTGATGTGGTACTTGTGCAAGACCGCCAAGGTCTGCGCCAGAGAAATCTTTTCTAGCTCCGACGGCTCTTCCTTGTGGATGGGAATAACGACCGTTACCAGATAAGGTGACCGTTGCTTGGCTACCGCTTGGGAGAAGGCACCTGTTTCGCCAAGGCGAGTACCATCGTCGTCTGCCGGAATAACAGCTTCCAAATTACTAGTGATTAAAGGAGAAAAGTGTGGTTGTGAGAGGACGAGGAGCAGTTGTTAAAATAAACTGGATGATAGGTAATAAGATATTTTTTATAAATATAAAGGATATAGTAGCACATTTCGAGCATAGTACCCCGACGAGGTGCCTTATGCCGCTACATATAGGCTTTGTGCCAAAAAGGTTTCAGCTAATTACACGAGTCAAACTGTAAAGACTTCTTGCCGAGTAAACTTAAAGTTCAAGCCTGAATAAATGACATAGTGTTCAGCTTGGAATAGAGGTACTTCTAGAGGCTGCTCAGCTAGGATTGTTTTTCGGCAGTTGAGTTTAATATGATGCAAAATAAAAGCGGAGGCATACCCATAAAAGTAGATATAGTTGAATGTTCGGAATATGAAGCTGCGTGCAGCGCTGCAAAATTTTCCTTTTGACTTGGGTACGAATTAGAGAAGTAGCAGCACATAGTATTTCTAAAGCTTCACTTCGAGCGGAAGGCTGCGTGAGATTTTGCACTAGCTAGTGGGGCCGGATATTCTATAGTTCGGAGGGTACATTGTGCATCCTACTAAGCAGCGGCTGAATTAATTGACTTACCTCCTAGCTGTCCTATCCACGACACCGGCAAACAGTCAACAGGTGCTTCGGCATCTATTCCGATTCAGACCAAGCGGTTGTCAACATCGCTTATTGTAGTTGAAACTTACTAGACCTTTGGTACTCGTGTCAACCTACCGAGTTGATGCTGACGATACGTTAGACGCAGCAAAAAATTGATATTTTTTCATTGTTTTTTATCCATAAGCCTAGTGCAAGGCTTCTTGGCGTAGTTCACTTTCCTAGGCGATAAAAGCTGCCTGGCACGTGTGCAGTAAGTGTACAAAACTGGCTACAAGTGCAGCATGACGGTTTTTCGACCTTTGCATTTTCGCTTGAATGCTGAATATATTCAGCGGCAACAGCATCAATTTCTTTGCTTTCGGGCACTGCTGTCAACCTAGCTTCAACCTGAGCGAGGATGTGTGAGCTGGTCACGGCCCCATAAGGCAGCAAGCAATTGGCGCGCTGTCGCTCTTGGTTAAGTAATACTTGCATTACCCACCCCGACCCGTTGGTGGCTTGCTCCTATATCCATCCAATTCCCACTTTCATGAAACAACACTTGTACTTCTGTGCCCACTTTTTTACGAGCAGAACCAAGCTCTTTTTGCTGCTTGGGCTGCTTGTGGCCACCCTACTACCTGCCCGCGCCCAGCAACAGTTGGTATGGGAAGAAAACTTCGATGGCCCTACCATCAATCCCAACACCTGGACCTACGACCTCGGCGACGGTTGCGCACAAGGTGTGTGCGGCTGGGGCAATAGTGAACTGGAATCTTACACAAACCGCCCCGAAAACGCCCGCATCAACAACGGCAACCTAGTTATCGAGGCCCGCCGCGAAGACTACCAAGGCAAGCCGTTTACCTCGGCGCGTCTCAAGACGCTTGGCCGGGTGCAGTTCAAATATGGCACACTGGAAGCTCGCATCAAAGTGCCCGACCTGAGAAACGGTTTGTGGCCGGCTTTCTGGCTGCTAGGCGCTACCGGCACGTGGCCCGCCAGCGGGGAAACCGACATCATGGAAATGGGCTCGGCCGATGCAGTAGCGGTCAACTTAACCAACCGGCGGGTTGGCGGTGCCACGCACTGGCAAAACGCTGGTTCTCACGCGTCCTACAGTACCCACTACGACAGCCCCACGGACCTATCCACGGACTACCACGTCTACAAAATGACGTGGGACAGCCAGGCTATTCGCATGTTTATTGATGGCGCTCAGTACTATGCCATTGATATTTCTAAAGGCGCGGCCGCCGATTTAGAAGAGTTTCACAAAGCGCAGTACATCCTATTCAACTTGGCTGTTGGAGGCCAGTACACGGGCATTTACTCGGCCAGTGGCATCACGGCGCCCCTGCCAGGTCAGATGCTGGTTGATTACGTCCGACTCTACCAAAGCCCGGGCGACGAGCTGTATCTGGGCACCAACAACACCATTGCCGGCGACTTTGGCATTTACACCGAGAATCCGGCCATCACCAACAAGCTGGCATATGGGCAGGATGCTAACCTCTATATCTGGAACAACCTGACCAACATCACCTCTCCTACCCCAGTGCCGTTCGAGGGCTCGGAGGTGCTGGCTTTGCGCGCCGCAGCCGGCAACTGGTTTGGCTTGGGTGTAGACAATCAGATCAAGAACTTGTCAGCCTTCAACAACGGCTCGTTGAAGTTTCATTTCAAAACTACCTATACCGGGCAGTTTAAAGTTGGCCTTAAATCGGGCGCTAGTGAAAGCTGGGTGGAGTTTGCGACCGGCACTTCCCGCTACGGTTTGGTGCGCGACGGCGAATGGCACGAAGTGGTGATTCCGCTGTCGGCGTTCAACAACGGCGACTTAACGTCCGTCAATCAAACCTTTATGTTTGCCGGCGACGTGGCTAGTTCCACCGCCGACTTCTACTTCGACAACATCTACTACAGTGGCGGAGTAGCTTCCAACCCGGCCCCAACCGTCAGTTTGACGGCTCCCGCTAACGAGGCCCTGATTACGACGCCAGCCACTATCACGCTCACCGCCAACGCCGCCGACGCCAATGGCTCCGTGACCAAGGTGGAATTCTACAACGGCTTCACCTTGCTTGGCACAGCCACGACAGCACCCTACAGCTTCACTTGGAACAACGTAGCCCCCGGCGTTTATACGCTTACGGCCAAGGCCACCGACAACCAAGGCGTCGTGACTACTTCCGCGCCAGCCACTGTGTTTGTGGCGGCGCCCAACAACGTGGCACCGAGTGTAAGTTGGACTTCGCCTACTGCTAGCAGCAGCTTTACCACGCCGGCTACGGTTACGTTGCAGGCAGCGGCTTCCGATACCGATGGTTCCGTCTACAAGGTGGAATTCTACAACGGCGCTACGCTGCTTGGCACCGATTTGACAGCACCCTACTCCTATACTTGGAGCGGCGTAACAACCGGCACCTACACGCTGACCGCCAAGGTTACCGACAATGCCAAGGTCAGCACCACCTCGGCGCCCGTGACCGTGACGGTGAAAGACAATACCATTGCCGGCCCCGATTTTGGTGTCTATACTGATAACGCGCAGATTGCCAGCAAGCTGCTTTTTGGGCAAGACGCCAATCTGTACCTCTGGAACAACCTAGCCAACATCACCTCCCCCACCCCGGTACCGTTCGAGGGTTCGGAGGTGCTGGCCTTGCGCGCCGCAGCCGGCAACTGGTTTGGCTTTGGCATTGATAACGACGTGAAAAACGTAGCGGCCTTCAATAAAGGCTCCCTGAAATTTCACTTTAAAACCTCTTACACGGGCCATTTCAAGGTAGGTATTAAGACGGGCCGCGGGGAAAGCTGGGTGGAATTTGCCGCCGGCGCAACGCAATACGGGTTGGTCCGGGATGGACAGTGGCACGAGGTAGTAATTCCGTTCCAAGCCTTTGCCAACTTGGACCTAACCACACTAGACCAAGCCTTTATGTTTGCCGGCGACGTAGCCAGCGCCACCGCCGATTTTTACATCGACAACATTTACTACAACGCTCAACCTGTTAGCGTGCCGCCGGTAACGTACTGCGGCACAGCTGCTAGCGGCGACTATAGCTACGCGGCTGCTACTACGGGCTCCAGCGTTGCCTTCACGTTCCACCCCCTAGGCAGCGTAGTGGGCGGCAACTTAGCCATTCTCTACGTGGGCAATGCGGGCTATACCATGACGAAAAACACGGCCGGAGACTTCACGTACACGGTGCCCAATCAGGCTAGCGGCACCAATCTAAGCTTCTACTTCACGTACCAAGTAGGCACCAACGGCCCCGAACGCAACTCTTCGGCCACGCCGCACAGCTACACCGTTGGGACCACCTGCACCAATACGCCCGCCAACACGGCGCCCACGGTTAGTCTCACTTCCCCTGCTCCTTCCGCAACGTTTACGGCGCCGGCCACTATCACGCTCACTGCCAGTGCTGCCGATGCGGATGGTAGCATCAGTAAAGTGGAGTTCTACAATGGCGCCACGCTGCTTGGTTCTGCTACCAATACGCCCTATAGTTTTACATGGACTAATGCAGCAGCCGGCACGTACTCCCTCACCGCCAAAGCCACCGACAACTTAGGCCTGACGACCACCTCAACCGCTGTTTCCGTAACCGTAACCGGCTCTACGCCCGGTGGCGACACGGGTGGCTATTGCGGCACTGTAGCGAATGGTGACTACAGCTGGAAAGCCGTAACTACGGGCACCAACGTAGCCATTACGTTCCATCCGCTGGGCACCGTAGCTGGTGGCAACCTCGCTATTTTCTATGCCAACAATGCGGGTTACGGTATGACTAAGAATAGCGCTGGTGATTTCACGTTCACACTTCCAAACCAAGTTAGCGGCGCTACGCTCAGCATCTACTTCACGTACCAGGTGGGGGCCGGTGGGCCGGAGCGCAACTCCTCGGCCACGCCGCACAGCTACACCGTTGGCGAAGCTTGCGGCGTAGTAGCCAACGTACCTCCCACCGTCAGTCTGACTTCGCCAGCAGCTGGAGCCAGCTTCGCGGCACCTGGCACGATTACCCTCACGGCCTCGGCTGCCGACACGGATGGCACAATCAGCAAAGTGGAATTTTTCAACGGCACTACCCTGCTGGGTACGGCTACCGCGGCTCCGTACAGCTTCACCTGGAGCAATGCGCCCCTGGGCGCTTACTCGCTCACGGCTAAGGCTACCGACAACGGCGGACTAACTACTACATCGGCGGCTGTGGCCGTAACCGTGCAGGCTTCCGTTGCAGTACTGCACCAGGATGCAGACCGTCAGCCTACCAACAACACGCTCAAGCCTAATTTGCAGCTACGCAATGAAAGCGCGGCCGCCATTCCGTATCAGCAGCTCACAGTCCGCTACTGGCTCACGGTTGAGGATTACGCGCCCGTTCAAGCAGTTATCGACTGGGCGCAGCTCGGTACTAGCGGCGTGCAAGCGCGCTACGTGCAACTCACCGATCCTCGTCAGGGAGCATCCGGCTACGTGGAATACAGTTTCTCGGCCGCCACTGGCAGCTTGGCGGCGGGTAGCACTTCAGGACCCATTCAGTCGCGCATCTACAAGCAGACGCAGACCAGCTTCGATGAGGCGAACGACTACTCCTATACTGCCAACAGTGCGTATCTGAAAAATGAGCGCATCACGGTCTACCGCAACGGAGTGCTGATTGGCGGCACCGAGCCAGCATCTGTGCCTGCTGAACGCCGCCTGCAAGTGTGGACGGAAAACCGCGAACGGAATGCCAACAGCAATACCATCAGCACGACTCTGCAACTGCGCAACGTGGGCAACCAACCAGTAGCTTACCAAGACCTAACCGTGCGGTACTGGTTTAGCCCCGAAGGAACGCAGGCCATGAAAGCTTTCGTGGATTACGCGCAGCTCGGCAGCAACAACGTGAGCGTTACGTTCGGCCAAGCCGGCACGCAGTCCTACGCCGAGCTGCACTTCGCGGCTGCTTCGGGCAATCTGGCCTCGCTGAGCAACACTGGCAACGTGCAGTTCCGCCTCGCAAAGGCTGACTGGTCGGCCTTCAATCAAGCAAACGACTTCTCTTACCGGGCCGCTGGCCCCCTGGCTGAAAACGACCATGTCACGGTTTATGTGCAAGGACAGCGCGTGTACGGGCAAGAGCCAGCCGGCGCCAGTGCTAGCAAAGAAGCGCAGACGGCTGCAGTACTAGCTACATCCAGCAAGGCAGCTTTATTCGGTCAAACGGTAAGCAGCTACCCCAATCCGTTCACGGGCAGTACCACCCTGGAGTTTACGTTGGCGCATTCGGAAGCTTACCAACTTGCAATTTACGATACCAACGGCCGCCTCGTCCAGCACTTGAAAGCAGGTCAGGCCTTGGCCGGGCAGCCGGTGCAAGCGCAATGGCAAGCCGCTCGGGTTGCACCCGGCCTCTACGTAGCCCGCCTCACCACAGCTACCGGTGTACATTATCTCAAGCTCGTTCTGCAGTAATGTAGCTGCCAAAATCCATCCTCGGCAACTCGTAATTCGATTAACGCACTATCCCTCTTTCAGTTAGCTGGAAGAGCAGACGCTAAAAGCCAAACAGTAGCTGCCATCCTGTATAGGGTGGCAGCTACTGTTTAGGCCATGTTTGATGTGTCTACGTTCAACGCGCAAGCACCTGTTCTATGTGCAGCACGCCGGGCAGCTCAACGTGTGCGGGTAGCATGCCGGTGCGGGCAAAATCCATCCACAAGCGGCGTACGTGCTGCCCAGCTGCGTGAACATCATCCCACGCGGCGCGACCCAGCAACGGCGTAGCTACCCAACGCGCCGGCTGGCCGAGCAAAAGCGGCAAATCGATGGTGTGAGCGGCCCCAAATTGGCTGCCGAGCGGATGATACACCACCAGGAAATGGTAGGCGCGGCCGCCCGCCCGGGCGTGCCGGCGGGCAAACGCCTTAGCTGGGTCTAAGTAAATTTTGTGCGAACTTACTTTGGTTAGCAATCGGGAAAAGCGCGGGCCTAGGAACGGGATGCGGGGTATCCAATTGAACTTTGGGTCAATAACGGCAAAGAAGCGAGTTTCTTCTGCCGTGGCGCCAACTAGCACGTCCACGTTGGTGGCCACTGCTTCCCAAGCCTGCTCTAAGTCTGCCTCGGCAGGCAAGGGGTAGGCCCCGTACTGCGTCCCGAAAGGCATTCCTCCCTTCAACCCAAACTTGCGCGCCGCTTTTTGCACGGTACTTTCCCGGGCCAGCACCTCATCGATAGGTGCATCGGGGTGGAATGCACCTGCTGCCGCTACCATGGCTCGGTTCATGGCGTGGCGGTTAGCTGCCAGTCCTAGCGGAGCACTATGCAAGATAACGCGGCGAAACAGCCCTTTGGCCCCGTCTGCCACCATCAGGTGCGCAATGGCGTCGGCCCCGGCGGACTGCCCAAACAAGGTAACCAGAGAGGCATCACCCCCAAAGGCGGCGATGTTGCGCTGCACCCAGCGCAAAGCCTCCAGCAAGTCTAGCAGCCCTAAGTTTGGTTGTATGCCCCCTTCGCTGCCAAGGAAACCTAGCAGCCCGAGCCGGTAAGTTACTGCTACAAACACCACTCGTTGCTCGGAAACCAGCGCCGCAGGGTCATAAATAGGCAAGTCGCCGGCGCCGCTCACATACGAGCCCCCGTGCACCCACACAATCACGGGTAGTTGCTCGCCGGGGGTACGCTCAGCAGGCAGCGTCAGCGAAAGCCGAAGACAGTCTTCGCTGAAAGTCAGTTCTTCAAACAAATCACCCAGGACCTGGTCCAACCTTGGGTCTGCTACTTGCGGGCAGGCCGGGGCAGGAGCAGTGGCAAGAATAGGCGCCGCCGCGGCCGGTTCGGCAACCGGCGGCTGAAACCGCGTTGCACGTGCGTACCGGATGCCTGTAGCGCGCACCAGAGCGCCATCGCGCCGCCCAATAATGGTGCCTGCGGGAGCAAGAAACTGAGGAGTAGAAGAAGGCATTAAGAGCGAAAGTTGACTCTGGACACGACCCCTAGAGCCCATAAAAGCAGCTAGGGTTGTTTGCATACGAGTAGTGTAGCCGAATAGCTTATGGTGAGTACCGTCTTCCCCGTGTTGCCTAGCCGGCATAGTAAAGGCCTATCGATTTCTTATAAAGCCTCTACTAGTGTCAAAACAGTGGTAAGCAGCAGCTAGCAGACGGATGAGAAGGCAACCGACTTAACAGCTTGGCTTCTCAAATACACTTCATTCAGCTCCTCCGTTCTGGTAGATACCGATTAGCTTTCAAACCTGAATGCAAACTTGTTAGCCGGTTTTAAACCTTAAATATTTAATATATTTAATTGTTATTTTTCACTCTAGGTATGACTTGCCCACCGAACTTGATTTCCATTTTTTACACCCGACTTCATGTCTGATCTGCTACTTGTTGACCAGCTACGCTACAGGCTAGAGCACCTTCACCATTTGAACAGTGCCCATCCTTCAGTGGCCAACAGAAAGTCGTTGCGTGACCTGTTTACTTCGCCTAAGAAGTGTACAAGGCATTCCAAACGGCCATCAACACTATCTTAACCAATAAGCTCTAGTCCGCTAGGTAAGATGTAGCCTCCTAGCTCTCTATGCTTTTGCAGGGGTGGGAAATCAACTTATTACTCTAAACGCCTTAATGAAAAGCACACTACTTGACCAACTTCGGTTGACGCAACGGAGCCTTCAACAACAAAGTAACACCTCGTACACCACGGCCGACAAGCAAGCCCTTCGCGAAATGCTGTCTTCCACCATTAAGTGCTTGCAGGAGCTTTACCCCGACAATCTCTCGTTTCCCCAACGCGTCCAGTTGCTTCATCACTTAAGCTTGCTGGAACAAGAGCATTTTTTGCTTGCCCCCACGGTGGAAGTACCGCTTTCAGAATGGAAAAGCCTGCACGAATCACTGCTCGCTTCCATTAATACCACCTTAAGCAACGCCGCCGAGCACGAACACTAGGTCCTAAAGCTGCCAATGTTAGTTGCGCAAGGGCATAACCAGCCCGGCCCCTAACCGCGCTACAAAGTGTGTAGTTGCTTAGTAAGGCTATAGTGCCACCTGTTGCCCCTTGCGTCCCTAGTTCCCATCGTTGCTGTAGGATTAAGTTGCCGCAAGGGGTAACGCAGCTTTAATTGGTGGCAGCCAAGGAGCCATAGGTATCCTGTGGTGCCGCCTGGATTAAGCGTTTTCTCCACAAGTAATACGAAGCCAGCAAGACAAGCAGGAACAAACCTGGTGCCAATACCGCACCTAGTGAAGCACCCGAAAAAGCCCATGATGCCGCAGCGCCCAGCAAGTCGATAACAAAACCTGCGTAGGCCCATTCCTTGAGCGTGCGACCTACTGGCAGTACCAAGGCTCCGGCCCCAAGAATTTTGGCAACACCTAAGATGGTACCTAAGTACATAGGATATCCTAGCTGCTGCATAACCGCTTGGTTGTCAGCGGTTGGCTGCATACCCATGATACCAGAAAACAGCATGGCCGCTGCAAACAGCACGGTAGCTATCCAGTAAAGAATGTTAGTTGTTTTGGGACGCATGACTAAAACGCTTAAAAGTGATAAAATGCGGTTTCCAAAGCAGGCTATAGACTAATATACCTAGCCAGCAATTGCCAACCTTGTTAGCAAAAGTAGTAGAGCAGCCAGACTGATATAAGGAGGAATTGCGCCGAATTACGGGGGCATATGCGACAACACCTCCCACCCAAGTAGTAGAGAATGCTATCTGAGTAGAAGGCATGCTAAAACGATAGAAGGAGCAGCTAGCGAAAGAGTAAAATCTCTACTTCTTGACCGTGACAAATGCTACACAGCCGCCAAGAACTACAAGACTATTAGAAGTCATTGGTTAGGGAATTCGAATAGTGGGCCTTTCACTATTTATAAATAGGTGTTCGACCGTCTGCTACAGAACGGCAGAAGTTTCGGATTTCATTAAATACCAACAATTAGCTGTTCCAGACGAACCATCTGCTATAAGAATCAATACTACCTCTTGTCCATATCATATTAGGTAGAAATAAGTCTAGTCAAGTAACTTGCGTTTCCTGTTTTTATCTTATTTCATCAGTTCATAACATGTTTTCACGCTTCAATTACTGGTTCTATCTCGGTGTTATCTTATTCATTAGTCCGGCGGTGCACGCTCAAGCTCCTGCCACTCGCCCTTTAGCAGAGCTGATTAACCGTGAAGAGCCTGGATGGGTCCTTGTGACCGAGTGGTTGCGGGAAGCTAAAAACAAAGTGCAGGTTTTACCTAAAACCCCTGCTCGCGCAGACAGTACTCTCTTAGCAGCTCAGGTCACCACACGCTCGCCCATGGGAGCCATTATCTATGAAACTGGTGGCTTGTTGGTCGACGGAGGTTGGCTACGGATTCTTGGCTCGGGAAGTACAGCGCTGAACCGCACGCTGATGGGATGGAACCAAGGCAAGGCGGCAGGTCTGTTGCTGGTTGCAGACGATGTGCTCGGTGGCTTCTATGCCCTCAACGGTGGCGCTTTCGGTTCAGAATCGTTAGGCAAAGTTTTTTATTTTGCCCCTGACAACCTGCGCTGGGAACCCACCAATAAAACCTACTCGGAGTTTCTAGTCTTCTGCTTTTCGGGAGACCTCCAGGGCTATTATAAGAAGTTACGCTGGAAGGGCTGGGAGCAAGAAATAAGCACTCTAACTGGTACGCAAGGCTTAGCTTGCTATCCGTTCCTGTTTACCAAAGAAGGAAAGAACATCAGCAAGGACCAACGAGGAGTCGTCCCGATTGCCGAGCTATGGATCTTTGGTCAGGACATGCAGCGGCAATTAGACGTTGCGCCCTAGTTTGCTGTCAGGCTTCTAGCTCGGTGGAGAAGGCTATGTCTTGCTGGACAATAGGAGCAACGAGCTGCTCCACTACCGCTACAGCTAGTAAGCTACTACTAGCGGATATTGAGCAAGAAGTGGGGCATTTCAACATGACCGAACTCTTGCTCGAATAGCAATTGGTGTAGAAGTTTTCGTCGTAGATTGTTGCCCCTGCTTGTTTCAACGCCTATGACCAACTTTTTCCGTGCCCTCATGGTGCTGGCTTTATCAGCACCCCTTATTGCCCCGGCCCAACAGTTGCCCGCCCTCACTGCGCAAGACTATGCCCGGGCGGAGCGCTTCATGAGCTATAACACCCAACCGCTGGTAGATCACAGTATCGAGCAACCCAACTGGCTGGCCAACGACCGATTCTGGTACCGGGTGCAAACTGCGCAAGGCAGTGAATTTGTACTCGTTGACCCGGCTCGCAAAACCAAAACGCCCGTTTTCGACCACGCCCGCCTGGCTGCTGCGCTGTCCGCGGCCAGCGGCAAAAGCTACTCGGCCACTAAACTGCCGTTTCGCACATTCACTTTTTCAGACAATGAGCAGCGGATTCTGTTTTCGGCGGCCGGTAAAAGCTGGGAGTACGACCGTCGTAGCAACCAATGCCGCCCTGCCGCCAGCACTGCCTCAGATGGCAGCACTAGTTCGAACGAAGCCAATGAAATCGTCTCCCCCGATGGGCGACTAGCGGTTTACATTCACGACTACAACTTGTGGGTGCGCGACACCAAAACCAACCAGCAAACCGCACTTACCACCGATGGTGTCAAGGATTTCGGCTACGCTACCGACAACGCTGGCTGGACTACGAGCGACCGGCCCATCTTGCTTTGGTCGCCTGACTCGCGCAAAATTGCCACCTTCAAGCAGGACCAGCGCGCGGTGAGCGACATGTACTTGGTCACTACCAATGTGGGTAAGCCGACCCTTAAGTCGTGGAAATATCCGTTGGCTGGCGACCAAAACATCATCACCATCGAGCGAGTAATCGTGGAAGTGAATCCGGCCAAGGTAGTGCGCCTGCAGATGGCGCCTGATCCGCGGCGGGGCACCCTCTGCGACGATATTAATTGCGGAGGCACTGGTTTCGACGACGTAGATTGGAGCCCCGACGGCCGCCAGTTGGCGTTTGTTTCCACTTCGCGCGACCATAAGCAAGAGAAGTTCCGCGTAGCCGACGCTGCCACCGGTACCATTCGAGAAGTTTTCGGTGAAACCGTTGCCACGCAGTACGAGTCGGGCCAAGGTACCATTAACTGGCACTATCTACCCCAAAGCAAAGAAGTTATCTGGTACTCCGAGCGCGACAACTGGGGGCACCTCTATCTTTACGACGCCACCACGGGCAAGCTCAAGCACCAGATTACCAAGGGCAACTGGGTGGTAACGCAACTAGTGCAAATCGATGAAAAGCGGAGGCAACTGTATTTCCTGGCTGGTGGCCGAGAACCGGGCAACCCTTACTTCAGCTACCTCTACCGCATCGGGTTTGACGGCAAAGGCCTCACGCTGCTCACGCCGGAAGCCGGCGACCATCAGCTTACTTTCTCTCCTTCGGGCCGCTACTTCCTTGACAGCTACTCGCAACCTAACGTGCCGCCCGTCAGTGTGCTGCGGACGCTTGATGGCAAGCTCGTTTCGTCGCTAGAGAAAGCCGATGTTTCGCGGCTAACTGCCACCGGCTGGGAGGCGCCCACACCCGTTACCGTCAAGGCCCAGGATGGGCAAACCGACCTTTACGGGCTCATGTTCACGCCCACCAAGTTGAATCCAACCCGCAAGTACCCAGTTATCAACTATATCTACCCTGGTCCGCAGGGCGGTAGCGTAGGCAGTTGGTCGTTCCGGTCGGCACGAAGCGACCATCAGGCGCTGGCTGAACTTGGGTTTGTGGTGGTGGTTCTGGAAGGCAGCTGCAACCCACTTCGCTCCAAAAGCTTCCATGATGCCTGCTACGGCAATATGGCTGAAAACACCCTAGGCGACCAAATGGCCGGGATGCGGCAGCTCGCCCAGCGTTTTCCTTATATCGACCTCAACCGGGCCGGTATCTGGGGGCACTCGGGTGGCGGCTTTGCGGCCGCGGCAGCTATGTTCCGTTACCCTGATTTCTTCAAGGTCGGCATCTCCGAATCGGGCAACCACGACAGCCGCAACTACGAAGACGATTGGGGCGAGCGGTACATAGGGTTGCTTACAACCCAGGCCGACGGTACGTCCAATTACGACAGCCAAGCTAACCCACCATTAGCCAAAAACCTGAAAGGCAAGCTCATGCTGGCTCATGGCCTGATGGACAACAACGTGCCGCCCTACAATACCATGTTGGTAGTTGAAGCCCTTATCAAAGCCAATAAAAGTTTCGACTTAGTGGTACTGCCCAACGCTGTCCATGGCTACGGCCCCTATTCGCCCTACATGACCCGCCGCCGCTGGGATTACTTCGTGCGCCACCTAGCCGGCTTAGAACCACCCCAGGACTACCAGATGAATTCTATGCCCGAACCGCGCAACGAGTAGCTGCGAAAACAGTAAAAACAAAAGAGGGGAAGATTTGAGTTGGTTTCCGGCTCAGATCTTCCCCTCTCTTTTAAGTGGAAGTAAGGGTTATTCTTGGTTGAATTGATACGGTGGCAAAATGGCCTTTCAAAGTATCTCTCAGTACGTTTAAAGCCAAAACAGAAAAAAAGGCTGCTAGGTCTGCGCTACGAAGAGCCAGAGCGCACTAACGCTAGTCGCGCTTAACGACAGCTTCGATTCCTAAGCGATTTTTCTCTAGCTCGAAGCCCTGTGACAGATACACACGGTCTAAATAGTCTTCAAATGGCTCGCTAGTCTGGCCGCGCTTCACCGCTACCTCGTAGCCAGCGCGTACATCTGCCATAAAGTAGATTATCGGTTCCGTCTTCTTTTCCCGAGGAAGCCGCACGGCCTGGCGTTTCTGCAAGCGCACTAGGTACTCAGGTAGCTTGTAGTCGTTCTTGATGGCATCTACTACGTAGCCAGCCAGGGTGGAAATTTTGCCGGCTTCCTTGCGCTTCTTTAGTTCACTGATAACGAAGAGGACGTAGTCTGGGTCGAAATGCCCAAGCTCAATACGTTGCCCGATGGCTAGAATACTAGCCTCACTGATTTCGATGGCTCGCAGTGCTTCCATCCACTTTGGCGTCTCGGCCCCTCCAGGCTCAGGTAAGCTGTTCTTGCCTTTCAGCTTGGTGAACACAAACCGAATTTCCTGCACTCCACTCATGCCCGGTAGAGTCCGTTCTTCGAATTCAAAAGCTAGGTTGGTTTGGGCTAATTCCCGCTGCGCTACTTTCAAAACGCGGATTCGAAACATCGAAAACTTCGGATAATCCTCCTCCAAGCCGAGCAAAGATTTAAGCTCTTCCACGCCGAAGGTACGCTCTCCATACTCGCCGCGCTGCTTGAGCAGCCAGTAAATTCGAAACGAATGCGAGGATTTAAGCTTGAGCAGCTGAATCAATTCTACCTGGGTGAAATTGCCTTCGTTGAGCTGCAGAAGGTGGTCACGAACGTAGTCGTTGAAGCGAACCTTCAGCGCGCAATGGTCGCTGCTGTAGCTGGCATAAGCCATGAGCGGAATTTTCTCGAAATCCCCCATATCATCGTCTCCCCCACGGCGCTTGCGGCGACGCGGTGGCAACGCTGTGCGAATAGTCAGCTTCTTCGAAGTGATTTTGTCGCACATTCGCTCGAGCTGGTCGTAGTCATTGCGTGAGGGCCGACGGCCAGAAAGCGCAATGATTTCTCGCACTGGAATGAGCACTTCGTGAAACTCGGTGTCCTCGCGACGGATACGCGAGAGCATGGCCATAAACAACCGCATTTCTAGGGTTGTAAAACCAAAGCGCGCATTGACCAAGTCGTTGCGCTGTACCAGCAGCTTACTTGGGGTGGGAGTATCAGGGAATAGACTGCCTTGCATCGGGGACGCTGTTTGACGAGCCTAAAGTCAACAATTAAACGCTGGGAAACAAGTAACAGAATATGTTCCCTTTTCTTGTTGATATTCCCTATTCGTGCTTTTTGTTCCCTATTCGTGCTTTTTGTTCCGCCCTATTCGTGCTTTTTGTTCCCTTCCTTCGTGCTTTTTGTTCCCAAAAGCAGGTTCGTTTCGTGCTTTTTGTTCCCTTCCTTCGTGCTTTTTGTTCCCAAAACACACCTTAATAAACTAATTTTCAGTGATATACGGCGCCTATAATAGGTAGTAATAGGTTAACTAATAAAAAGAACAACCGGTTAAGGGTTGCTTTTT
>NZ_JARNTX010000001.1 GCF_029433095.1 Hymenobacter sp. YC55 | reverse complement strand
GTACACCAGCAATGGTGGCTTTAGCCCGGGTGTTCACCTCTTCCCATTCCGAACAGAGTCGTTAAGCCCCGGAGCGCCTATGGTACTGCCTTCATCGGTGGGAGAGTCGGTCGCCGCCAACCTTACTGTAATCACGTTCGCCCCTCCGGCCCTGTGCCGTTGAGGGGCGAACCTGTTTTCAGGCAGTAGCTAAATTCTGCTAGCACAGCTTTATAGAGAACACAGTTTAGATCTTATTACAGTTCTGATATAATTGAGATAGGAACACGCTTTTTTATAAGTATGGAGCGTTTTAAGAATAAATTTTGTGTCTATTTACACAAACTTACAAGTGTAATATGGCTCTAGCATATCCATGGTTCTTACTGGGTTTATTATCCCTTGCGGTTCCAATAGCTATACATCTATTTGAGCTTCGGCGGCCGAAGCGCGTCTTATTTACTAATGTTGGTTTTATAAAAGAGGTTAAACTAGTAACTGCACGACAACGCAAGCTCAAGCAATTATTGGTGCTTATAGCTAGAATTGGCTTTCTAACCTTTTTGGTATTAATGTTTGTTCAACCATATATACTAGCTCCGGTAGAAGACAACAAAGTGCAAAGCCAAGTGGGAGTAGTAGTTGACACTTCCCCTAGCATGCAAGCCGGCATAAGTGATGATCAGTCTTTGTTTGAGCAAGCAGTTAAGCAGGCAAGAGAGTTACCTACAGCTTATCCGGTAACTACAAATTTTTCATTACCTGCACTTGCGCAACCACAATCATCTGCTGCTTATCAGGTTATAATAGACAAATTAAGCATATCCGGCCAGGGAAACTCAGTATTAAGCGATTTACTGAGGCTGCAAAGAGGCGTTAGACGAACTGAGCAAGCTTTTGTTTTTTCTGATTTTCAAAAGAATAGCTTCCCGATACAATCACTGAACAAGTTAGACTCGACGCAGCACGTATTTCTTGTGCCAGTAGGGGGTAACAAAGAGTTGCACAATGCTTTTGTTGACAGTGTATGGTTGAACGATGCTTTTGTTCGGAGTAATACGGATATATTGTTGAATATCCGTTTAAAAAGCGGTGGTAATGTTGCCGTGAATGATTGCCAAGTAAAGCTATATGTAGGCGAAAAGCAGGCCGCAGTATTCAGAACATCTATCCCGCTTGAGAAGCCGGTGACAACTACTATGCGTGTACGGGTAGATGGCGAACAATTAACTCAGTGCAGAATTGAGTTAGAAGATTATCCAGTTGTGTTTGATAACACATTTTATTTCACTCTACAACCCTCACCTAAAATAAAGGTGCTAGATGTTGCGACTGGAGCTACCGCTACACGTCAGCTGTATGCTAACGAACCGTTGTTTTTGTACGAGGCTGCAAAGCCAGGTAGCTCAGATTACCGACAAGTAGAAGAAGCCAACTTAATTGTACTGCAAGGGCAAGAGCGAGTGGATGCTGGATTGCGCGAAAGCTTAAGTCGAGTAGTGCAGAGGGGTGGTTCAGTTGTAATAGTGCCGCCTGCTGGAGTTGCAGGTCGTGCGTCATACGACCAGCTATTTAAAATACTAGGTGTTGGACCTGTTCAATGGGAGAAAGCAGGAGCACTGCCTGTGCTACGCGAAGTAGCAGTACCTAGCGTTCAAAATCCTTTTTTCAAAGATGTATTTGGTACACAAAACCGGCAACCGGTTATGCCAAAAGCCAGCCCAGTTTTGAGTTGGTCACGCTCGGGAGCAGATATTATGCGCATGCGTGATGGGGATGGGTTTTTGGGTAGTTATTCTAGTGGTAAGGGTACTGTCTATCTGTTTTCAACGCCATTTGACAATACTTACTCTGATTTCACTCAACACGCGTTGTTTGTACCAGTAATGTACCGGCTTGCCATGCAAAGCTACCAGCGACAACAACAGCCCGCTTATTGGTTGAACCAAGGTACCATTGCTGTGAACGTTGCTGAAGAAGTTGCAACAGCTAAAGAAGCTGAGCAAGTGTTTAAGCTTAGCAAGGATAGTTCGACATTTATTCCTAGCCAACGCTTACAAGCGGGTATGCTACGGTTTGATGTACCTGCCGAAATGCGGGAGCCTGGGTTTTATAACTTGACGAGCAATGGCCGGATAGTTGCCACTATAGCTTTCAACTTTGATAAAAGAGAATCAGAATTAGCAGCTTACTCGGCTGATGAGCTACGACAGCTCGTAGGAGCTAATCATCCTAACATACACGTATACGATGCCAGCACTGGTAAATCGGTGGCGGCAAAGTACCGAGCTGAACGTGTAGGCACTCCACTCTGGCAGTATTGCTTGTGGGCGGCCTTAGCTTGCTTGCTGACAGAGGTACTACTGCTTCGTTTTTTTCGGCAGCCTAAAGCTGTGGAAGCAACGGCTGTGGCAGCCTAACTACAATGAGTAACCGAAGTCCTCGTATCTTGCCGCCTCATTAGTCTTGATCGTTTGGAAACTTCTGTTTCGCCTGAAAAACCCGTTTTGCGGACAGCACTGCTATTTGGAGTTGGTGCAGGTATAGTATGTGCTTTTTGGATTGTAGGTCTGTATTGGGCCGGCAATAACCCTTATGGTCCCAAACGCCTAATGGCTATTTTTGCACCACCAATCGCAGTGTTGTTAGGGCAGTGGAAGCTGCGTCAGTATTATAAGCCTGAAGGACCTGGCCTTTTGCGATCTGTCGGCACTGGGCTGTTGATTACGCTCTTTGCGTCGGTAGTATCAGCTACCAGCGTATATGCTTTTGCACGAAGCACCGGACCAGAGCCAATTGCCCGCCATTTAACCGAGATGCGGCATTTATTGGAACAGGCCAAGCCCATGTTCTTGAAGGAAAAAAATGGCCGTCAGCAATACGAGCAGGCCTACCGAAACTTAGCTTTCTCTGCTCAGGATTTGGCCACTGATGATTATGTAAGGAAGTTTTTAGTCGGGCTGCTGATAAGTATTCCAGGCGGGATATTCCTGCGGAAATAGTGTGCTAAATGCGTATTTTTCTTGCGAGAAACCACCTAATTACTTCACAATGGAAAATACTGCTACTCCCGTTTCGATCAGTGCTGTTGCTATTCGCTATGGTATAATCACAGGTTTAATCTGGATAATTGTTGATTTTATATTGCGCGTCACTGGACTATCCTTTAAATATTCAATCTATCTATCAGCCAGCTTATTAGTGTACATAGTAGGTGTCGTTATAGCACATCGAAATTTTAAGCAACAGAATGGCGGATTCATGAGATATGGCCAAGGTGTGATGATTGTAATAATTTTATCTCTGGTATCTGGTGTAATGAGTGGGTTATTCAATTATATATATGTCAACTTTATTGACCCAGATTATGCTATGCGAATGCGGTCAGATATGGAAGCTTGGCTCAGTACATTTTCTAGTATTCCAGAAGAGCAAATAGATAAGAGTATCGCTGATATGTCGGATGAGAAGATTAAGTCTCCTACACAAATTGGTAGAGCTATACTATCGAGTGCGGTAGGAGGAGTAATAGTAGGACTAGTTGTCTCTATTTTTACAAAGTACAATCGCCCTGAGTTTGAGTAAGCGCCCTTCGCATTCGTTTCCAGTAGAATTATCTATCGTCATCCCGTTGCTCAACGAGGCAGAGTCTTTGCCGGAGCTAACAAGTTGGATTCGTCGGGTACTAGCGCAACACGGGCTAACCTACGAGGTTATTCTCGTTGACGATGGCTCGACAGATAACTCTTGGGAGGTAATTGAGGAACTGGCGGAAATTGATACGCATGTGCGAGGTATCCGCTTCAACCGCAATTATGGTAAGTCGGCAGCCTTGAATGTGGGCTTCCGCGAGACAGTGGGCCGGGTGGTATGCACTATGGACGCCGACTTACAGGACTCACCAGAAGAATTGCCAGAGCTATACCGGATGATAACCAAAGACGGCTTCGATTTGGTGAGTGGCTGGAAGCAAAAACGCTACGATCCTCTTTCTAAGACCATTCCAACGAAGCTTTTCAACGGCGTGACCCGTTGGATTTCCGGCATTCAACTGCACGATTTCAACTGCGGTCTGAAAGCTTACAATCAACGCGTAGTGAAAAGCATTGAGGTGTACGGCGAAATGCACCGTTACATTCCGGTGATTGCAAAGTGGGCTGGCTTCCGTAAGATCGGGGAGAAGGTGGTGCAACACCAAGAGCGCAAGTATGGAGTTACCAAGTTTGGGTTGGAGCGTTTTGTGTACGGCTTTTTAGACTTGCTGAGCATCACGTTTGTGAGCCGGTTCCGCCGGCGGCCCATGCACTTCTTCGGGACGATGGGAACGTTGTCGTTTGTGCTTGGGATGCTAATTACGCTGTGGTTGGTTGGGGAGAAAGTGTACCTGGCTTTACACAACTTGAAGGCGCGCAACGTAACCGACCAGCCTTTATTCTTTTTGGCTTTAGTAGCTGTAATAATTGGAGTAGTACTGTTCATGACTGGCTTCTTAGCGGAATTGATTCAGCTTAATGGGCCCAACCGTAATGACTACTTAGTGCGCGACCGGGTGAATTCTATTCATTCTTACTCAGCCAATTGATGGTTAACGTCTGCGTTATGTCTCGGCTGCTAGATTGCTTGCTAGTTGTTACCTGTTAAATGAAAGTTGTCATCATCGGTCCGGCCTATCCACTACGGGGCGGCCTTGCCACTTATAACGAACGGTTGGCACGGGCTTTTCGCGAAGCGGGTGACGAGGCAAAGCTGGTAACGTTTTCGCTCCAGTATCCTGATTTTCTATTTCCTGGTCAGACGCAGTTTAGTACCGAAGCAGGTCCATCTGATTTGACTATTGAAGTCAGCATTAATTCTGTAAATCCGTGGACTTGGTGGCGCGTGGGGCAGAAACTTCGTCGGGAGAAACCGGATTTAGTAATCTTTCGGTTTTGGCTGCCTATTATGGGGCCCGCTTTGGGCACTATCGCGCGGCGCATTCGCGGTAACGGTCATACCCGAATCGTGGCCATTACCGACAACGTGATACCCCACGAAAAGCGGCCTGGCGACCGGCCATTCACGCGTTATTTCCTTTCGGCCTGCCACGGGTTTGTCACGATGAGCCGGGCAGTATTGGCTGACTTACGCCGTTTGCATTTCAAGCAGCCAGCCCAATACAAGCCCCATCCACTCTATGATAATTTTGGCCCTCTGAAAGCGAAATCAGAAGCCCTACAAGCGTTGCAGCTCGATCCTCAGTTTGGTTACTTGCTGTTCTTTGGCTTTATCCGAGCGTATAAGGGGCTGGATATTATGCTGGAGGCTTTTGCTGATGCCCGGCTGGCAGCATTGCCTGTCAAGCTGATTGTAGCTGGCGAGTATTATGAAGATGCAGCGCCATACGAAGCATTAATCAAGCAACATAACTTAGAGAACCGCTTAGTTCGGGCTACCGACTTCATCCCAAACGAGCGGGTGGTAGATTATTTCTGTGCAGCTGACCTAGTAGTGCAGCCTTACAAAAACGCGACGCAAAGTGGCGTATCGCAGATTGCCTACCATTTCGAACGGCCTATGCTAGTAACTGATGTAGGCGGTTTAGCGGAGCTAATTCCGGATGGTGAAGTAGGTTATGTTGTGAAGCCAACTGCAAAAGCTATAGCTGACGCATTAGTTGACTTTTATGAACATCACCGCGAAGCCAAGTTTGCAGCCGGTGTGCGCGAGCAAAAAAAGTTGTTTTCTTGGAGTGAGATGGTGAAGGCGCTAAAGGAAGTAGCGGGGCTTTGAAGAATTACGTGCACATACAGGAGCTACAGAGACGGCGCCCAGTGTGGGTAGCATTAGCAAGGCTTTATCTGGATACTGAATTGCAGGATTCTGATTTACAGCAAATAGCAGTTGAAGCGGCTGCTAGTGGATTCACTTGGGATGAAATTCAAGAAATAAATTATGATGAAGTAGCGCCTGCTCTATGGAGCAACTTGCTAAGCATAGTAGGTGTATGGGAGGGTTGGGACCATGAATGGCTAATAGAACGTATCACCTCCCATTATACAGGCCCCAACCACCGTATGTTAGGCTCCCGAAGGCTGTGGGTCTGGTGGATAGATTCTTATACTAAGCAGAGTCTAACGAGGAGTGAAGCTTACTTAGCTTAACGGTACACTCGTTTGCACCGCTTGGAACACTTTTTCCGCTGGCAAATCTTCCATACAGCTAGTACTGAGCTTACAGGTGCCGCGGTAGAAGCAGACGCATTCCCGGTCAGGCTGCACGAGTTGGCCGCGGCCATAGAGGTCAAATTCGTAGGGGTTGAAAATGTTGTTCATCAGGATGGTCGGCTTGGCCAGCGCAATACTGATGTGCATAGCCATGGTCACCTGCGTTACAATACCATCCATCTGATGCATCAGGTTGATGAATTGCTCTAGCGGGAAGGTGCCAGGATATGAGGCGCCCGTAGCAGCGTGCAAACGCTGGTTCCGCTCGTCTTCGGCAGTGCCACCGAGCAACACAGGGAAGTAGCCGGCTTGCTGGAGTTGCGTAATCAAGGCTATCCACTTTTCATCCGACCATAAGCGCGTAGTCCATCGGTCGCCACAACCGGTATTCAGGCCAATGCGGGGGCGGCTTTGCGGCAGGCTGTTCCAGTTGTAGCCCTTGTCTTCGTGCGTATCGAAAACGTACTCTTCGCCTCGAAACTCGAAGCCGCATAACTCGAAAATTTCCTGCACGTAGGGCTTCTGGTTGGCCAAGCTGAGCTGGTCGAATACGCCGGTCAGGAACTTATGCTGCGCTAAGTCGTTGCCGGGCCATGCCACTCCGGCCGGATGTAGAGTGTAGCCGAACTTGTGCGTGGCGCGAATGGTATCGTGCAGGGCGCAGGCTTCCTTGTCTTTGTCAAGGTTGAAAAGCAAATCAAACTCACGAGCCTGCAAGTGCAGTACCGACGGCATATCCAGCTTCAGAATTTCGTCGATTGCGCCCTGCGGCAGGATGGCGGGCGTAAGGGTCAGCCAGGTAATTTTAGCAGCCGGGTACTCCTGGCGCAGGCGCCGCAACAAGGGCGTGGTGCGAATTACATCGCCGATGGCGCCAAGCTTGATAATGAGAATGCGCTGTTGGGTGGGCGCATAGACAGGGCAGCCAGCACACACATAGCCATGCTCTTTGTTGGGGCGGCAGGGGACATCACCACGGAAGTGGCGGCAATCGGGATGGACGGTAGTGCCGTTCAGGTTGGGCATGGAGACGCAGTTAGGAACCGCGAAGATAAATACCTCCCCTGATGTTCAATGCTGCGTATTTTCAGCAGCCTATCAGGCCAAGCCCGTTGTAGCTATGGATATATCAACACGGCCTGTAGCTGCGCAAATAGATTAGCTTGGCAACAGTTGTGGGGCAACTGGTATAGTCGGAGGGAATACTAAAGACACAGCAGTTGAAGAGTTAGTTGGGCTATCAGTTGCGCAGGTTGGCAGGCCGATGAATTGTGGAGCTGCCGGTAGCAACTGCGTAAGACGTAGTTCCGACACTGGTTGCTGCGGACTCTCGTCGGCGGTTGATTTGCTGGAGTAAAGCATGTGCAGGTAGGTGGTAGGAGGTCAAGCTGTACCCTCTAATATCTAGCTGCTTACGCCAACCAACAATACCTACTTTCGGGTATATTGTGGTAGATAAGTTAGATCAAGTCGAAAGCGCGGGCGTACTGACCTAGCTCAAAAGCTGAGGAGGCATTAAGCTTCTGGCGGATATTGCGGCGGTGGGTTTCAGCTGTTTGCACTGACACATGCAGCAGTTTGGCAGTATCGGGTGCGGTATGTCCTAGGGCCATATGCCGAAGAACTTCCCGCTCCCGACAGGTAAGGCGTGCGAAGGTGGCTGAGTGACGACGAAGAAAGTTGTTCTCGTCGAGCAGGCGCTGCACTTTCGAAGTTACGTGGCTTTCACGGTCGATAGGGCAGGAGAAGCAAATAAGCAGCAGAGGTTTTCCAACCGAGTCTTGGGCTAATACTTTCACGGTGCTTAGGTACAGCTCAAACGCCCCGCCTGGCCCAGTACGCACTTGCTGAAAAAACGACACGATGTAATTCAGATCATTGCGTTGCATCATGTCAACCAGCTTCGGCACGTACTCATGCGCCTCGTCCGGATTGAAAAACTTAGGATAATAAGCAGCCCCGAGCGCCTTAAGCTCGGCCATGCTGGTGCCCAAGTCGCGTAGGCCGCGTGCCGACATATATTTTACATCGTCAGCCCGAGTATTGAACACAATAACTACTCCCGGATAATCGTCGGCAGTAGCTGCAACTTCTGCAATCTTGGTGTCAATAATCTGATAATCCTGAAGCGAGAGGTTTGTAGCAGGCTGTAGTTGCGGCAAATCTGGCATAGCAAGGAGAAATATAATGCTACGCCGATATACATAGCATTTATTGCATATCCAATCCTGATTTGCACTTTCTTTATTGTTCAGCTACAGAAAGAGCCGACAACTCTAAGCTGTCGGCTCTTTCAATCTTAAAGGAACAGGTTATTTAAATCCCCACGTAGTTAGCTGGCGTTATCGACCGTAATTCTTGCTTCACGGCTTCGCTCACATCCAGGGTTTCGACAAATTCCCGGATTGTACCCTCTGAGATAGCGCCACCAGTGCGCGTAAGAGCTTTAAGGGCATTATACGGATCTGGATAGTTCTCGCGGCGCAAAATGGTTTGGATGGCTTCGGCTACCACGGGCCAGTTGGCATCAAGGTCCCGGCGCAGGGCTTCTTCATCCAGGGCCAACTTGTTGAGGCCACGTTGGAGCGAAGTGAGGGCAATAAGGGTGTGGCCAAGCGGTACACCAAGGTTGCGCAGAACAGTGGAATCGGTGAGGTCGCGCTGTAGGCGGGAAATGGGCAGCTTAGCCGATAGATGTTCCAGCACGGCGTTGGCTAAACCTAGATTTCCTTCGGCGTTTTCAAAATCAATAGGATTGACTTTGTGCGGCATAGCCGAGGAGCCAACCTCACCAGCTTTAACCGTTTGGCGGAAATAGCCCATGGCAATGTACTGCCACACGTCACGAGCCAGGTCGATGAGAATGTTGTTAAGGCGCTTTACGGCGTCACAGAGAGCAGCTAAGTGGTCGTAATGCTCGATTTGAGTGGTAGGGAAGCTGCGGCTCAAGCCTAAGCGACCCTCCACAAACTGCTGCGCAAACTGGTGCCAGTCGTGGTGAGGATAGGCGACGTGGTGGGCATTGAAGTTGCCGGTGGCCCCGCCGAATTTAGCGGCAAAAGGTACTTGCCCCAACAGAGCCACTTGCGCATCGAGTCGTGCTACAAACACCTGTATTTCTTTGCCCAAGCGCGTGGGAGAGGCAGGTTGGCCATGGGTACGGGCCAGCATAGGCACCGAATTCCACTCCGTAGCGCGCTCCGTTAACTGGTTGCGCACCTGCGCATACGCCGGCAGCAGCGTATGGATAAGCGCATGCTGCAAGCTCAGCGGGATGGCCGTGTTGTTGATGTCCTGGGAAGTGAGGCCGAAGTGAATAAACTCTAGAAAGCCGCCGAGGCCAAGCGCCGTAAACTGGTCGCGCAGGAAGTATTCTACGGCCTTCACGTCATGGTTGGTCACTTTCTCGTGGGCTTTCACCGCCTCAGCATCGGCCACCGAAAAGCTGGTATAGATGCTGCGCAACTCACTGAAAAGAGTAGGGTCAACGCCTTGAAGCTGGGGCAGAGGCAACTCGCACAGCGCAATGAAATATTCCACTTCCACCAGGACCCGGTACCGAATCAGAGCCAGCTCCGAGAAGTAAGGAGCCAGCGGCGTAGTTTGGCGATGATAGCGCCCATCGAGGGGAGAAACAGCAGTTAAGGGTGTAAGCGTAGAGTAGTCAGCGGCAGTAGACATGCAGTGAAGTAGTTGGCCTGAAGGGCCAAAGGTAACGAAAGGCCACGCGCAGCCTCAACGGGCGCGGCCTTTTTCGCTACCTTTGTATCTCGGGCGGTGGCTGGTTTGGCATGAATCTGGCCAGGCACGGCTCGAAATTCTTTTCTCTCTGACTGTTCGCGTGACTCCAGCAACAAAGAAAAAAATAGGTATCGGCCTTGGTATTGTCGCGGCGCTGCTGGCCGTGGGCCTGACAGTTTTCTTGCTAAAGCGCCAGGCGCTGCTGACGTATGCACTGGCGCAAGTGAAGGTGAAAGTAGAGCGTAAATACCCCGTAACGCTCACCCTAGGCGAAGCCCGCTTCACTAACCTAAAAACGGTACGTATCGACGGGATGAGCTTGGTGCCCAAATCCAGCCCCGCTGATACCTTGCTTCAGGCGCGCCAAATGACGGTATCGTTGGGCGTGCGGTCGTTGTTTGCGGGCCGGCCCGTGTTCAGCAACCTCGAAATCAGTGACGCGCGCTTCACAGCTCGCAAGACGGAACGTTCCGACAACTACTCTTTTCTCTACAATAAAAAAGGCGCTAAGCCCGCCGTGCCGCGCGACACCACCAAAGGCACTAACTACGCCTTACTGGTTAATCAATTGCTGGAAGCGAGCTTCGACAATGTGCCGGGGGAGGCAAATTTCCAGAATTTCCTTGTTACCTATAGCAGCCCGCGCCACCAAGCTCGGATTGTGATGCCGCAACTCGCCATTGAGGACGGCGACATTCAGGGCGAGCTAACCGCAGTGGTTGATTCGGTGGAAAACCGCGTGGGAGTACAAGGCCACATCGAGCCGGGCGACTACGCCCTGAACGCCGAGGTGTTTGGGCTAGGGAAGCGGCACGTTACGCTGCCCTACGTGATGCGGCGCTACGGAGCCAAAGTGCAGTTCGATACGCTGCGTTTCAGCCTGACCGACAAAGATTTGTCGGACGATGAACTGACGGTGCGCGGTACTGCTTCGGCGGCTAACTTCATTGTGAACCATCCGCGGCTCTCCGACCGTGACGTGCGCTTCCCACGCGGCGGCATCGACTTCGTAGCTCGGTTGGGCCAAGCGTTTGCCGCGCTGGAGGAAGGTACCAAGGTAACGCTCAACCGCATGGAATTCTTTCCGGTGGTGAGCGTGCGCAAGTTGCCCCTCAACCAGCGCGTAGTAGGTAAGATGATCAATGGCCTGCGCAACCGCCGCGAGGCGCTGGCGGGCTTGCAGGTGAAAGCCGACATTGTATCGGCCGAAACGCCTGCCAACACGTTCTTTGCAGCCCTGCCCGAGAACATGTTCAATACGCTCACAGGCATGCAAGGCGAAGGCACCCTCAAGTATCGGATGCACCTCGATCTGGACATGAACCAGCTCGACAGCTTGCAGTTCTCCTCAGGGCTGACGCCAAAGAACTTCCGCATCACCCGCATGGGCCGCGAAGACCTGAACAAGCTCAACCAGGAATTCTACTACACTGCCTACAACGACAAAGGAGATTCCATCAAAACCTTCGCGGTGGGGCCTTCCAACCCAGAGTTCGTAAGCTACGACGAGGTGTCCAACTACCTGAAGGCGGCCATTATGACGGCCGAGGATCCGCGTTTCCTCACCCACCGCGGCTTTATGGAAAAGGCCTTTGTGAAGTCGGCTATCCAGAACATCAAGGAGAAACGCTTTGCCCGGGGTGGCAGTACCATATCTATGCAGCTGGTGAAGAACGTGTTTCTGACCCGGCAGAAAACGGTAACCCGCAAAATTGAGGAAGCTCTGATTGTGTGGCTGTTGGAAAACACCCGCCTAGTTTCCAAAGAACGGATGTTCGAGGTGTACCTGAACATCATCGAGTGGGGGCCGAAAATATACGGTGCGAGTGAGGCAGCGGAATTCTATTTCGATAAGTCGCCTGATAATCTGAGTCTTTCAGAGAGTTTGTACTTGGCCAGCATTATCCCGCGGCCTAAGTATTATCAGCGTTCCTTCAACCAGTATGGCGAAATGCGTAGCAGTGCCCGCTACTTCCACCGGCTTATTGCTAAGCTCATGGCAAGTAAAGGCTTGATTTCGCAGGGTGATTATGAGAGCGTTGACTACTCCTTGAACTTCCCAGGTCGGGCCCACAGCTCTATTTTCCGCGCCGTGCGCGACACGGTACGTGCCACGCAACCTTCCGATTCCACAGAGTTTGAGCCGCTCAACCTGATTGATTTGCTAGGTGGCAGCAAGGCGCCAGATGAAGGAGTCAATACCAATATCCCTACTGATCCGCCAGGTGGCGGCACGCCGAACCCAGCTCCAAAGCCTTAAGACGCGCAGTACGATCTAGCGGAAGGCGCTTCTGCTACAGTAAAGCCTCAACAGCTCAGCACCATCTTCTATAGGGTGGTGTCAGGCTATTGAGGCTTTGTTTTTTACATGCTCAGTGACACGCGCAGCTCTAGGATAAACATCGTGCTAGCTTAACCAAGCTTCTTCTACTAGGCTCGGCGGCAGGCGGGACTGGTTTCCAGCCGAGTTCTGTTCTACAACTCATCATTTGTCCAGAATACGCAGGAATTCTAGCGAGTAATCTAGGCGGTTTCTTCCTCTTGCTTAGGGAACAGCAAGGAGGCCACGATAGACAGCGCCAGAATAACGCCCACTACACCCAACGACAAGCCCATAGACATATGGTACACTTCGGAGAGCAGGAGCTTGCTGCCAATAAAAATGAGGATGAGCGAGAGACCGTAATGCAGATAGTGGAAAAGGCGCATCAGCCCCTCCAAAGCAAAGTACAGGGCCCTCAAACCAAGCAGCGCGAAAACGTTGGAAGTGTATACAATAAACGTGTCGCGGGAGACGGCCAAGATAGCCGGGATAGAGTCGACAGCAAACACAACGTCGGTCGTTTCCACCATCACCAGCACCACGAGCAGGGGAGTGGCGAAGAGCAGCCCGTCTTTGCGAATGAAAAACTTACCCTCGTGTAGTTGACTGGTAATGGGCAAGTGGCGGCTCAGAAACTTTACAACCGGGTTGGAATCCGGGTCAATTTCAGGCTCACCAGCATTCGTGGCCATTTTGATGCCCGTGTACACTAGGAAGGCGCCGAGCACATACAGCAGAAAGCTGAACTTGGCCAGCAAAGCTGCTCCTACCAGAATAAAAATGGCTCGCAGCACCAGCGCGCCCAAAACGCCCCAGAACAGTATCTTGTGCTGGTATTGGGGTGGTACTCGGAAATAGCTGAATATCAGCAGAAAGACAAATAGATTGTCGACGCTGAGCGACTTCTCAATCAGGTAGCCGGTAAGGAATTCTAGCCCGGCCTGCCGCCCCATGTTGCGGTAGACAAAGTAGTTGAAGACCAACGACAGGGCAATCCAGAAGAAGCTCCAGCCAAGAGCTTCCCGCATCTTTACGACGTGCGCTTTGCGGTTGAATACCAGCAAATCGAGCAAGAGCATCCCTAGCACAAAGGCGTTGAAGCCTACCCAGAAGAGAGGAGTGTTTTCCATGCGACGGTGGCAAGATACACTTAACCCGCAAAGTGCAAGCGGGATACCCTAACACTACGGGCTTTACCGGGTTTCGGGCGCTGAGGTTGCGACGGAAGCGGATACCGGAGTAGTGGGCTGCACAGGCTGGAAGCGGCGGAACCAACTATCAATTTTCATCTTGATAACTCCCCAAAACGCCTCTTTAAATATCCCCTTGCTCATTTTGGATGTGCCCCGCGTACGGTCGGTGAAGATAATTGGGACCTCCTTAATGCGGAAACCGTATTTGTATGCCAGCCATTTCATTTCGATCTGGAAAGCGTAGCCTACAAAATGAATCCGGTCGAGCTGGATGGTGCGCAGTACACGGGCCGTGTAGCACTTGAAGCCGGCCGTGGCATCCATGATGGGCATGCCGGTAATAAAGCGCACGTAGGCTGAAGCAAACCACGACATCAACACCCGGCCCATGGGCCAGTTCACTACGTTGACGCCCTGAATGTAGCGTGAGCCAATGGCGAGGTCGTAACCCTGGTGGGCGCAGGCATCATAGAGGCGCACTAAGTCTTCAGGATTGTGCGAGAAGTCGGCATCCATCTCGAAGATGTACTGATAGCCGTGCGCTAAGGCCCAGCGGAAGCCGTGGATATAGGCCGTGCCCAACCCGAGCTTGCCTTTGCGTTCCTCCAGAAACAGTTGGTTCGGAAACTCGGCAGCCAAGCTCCGCACAATAGCAGCCGTGCCATCCGGCGAACTATCATCGATGATAAGCACGTCGAATGCCTTGGACAATGAGAAGACCTTGCGGAGAATTAACTCTACATTTTCTCTCTCATTATAGGTTGGAATCAAGACGAGCCCATCATTCATTGGCCAAAGATAGAAGTTAGATATGAGTACAAATACACAAGAAAGCAGACTTTGCGAGTAGGTATAGCGTCGAGTTCGGTCTTATAGTCTGAACACGCAGAAAACCAGAGGAAAAGCTGATAAGGAAGAGGATAGCGTGTGTTTCTCTTATGATACACCTGTGAACAACACAGGTTGCAATTTCCGTCGGAATTAAAGTGTAAATAAAGCTCTTGAGGAACGGGCAAATGCTTTTTGCAGGGAAAGCAAAACTGGTATTTTCCTGCTTAACAGCCTGGAAAAGCTTTTAAATTCCAAGTGTACCGCAAACTGCAATTCAACTCGGAAAAATTAATTGCTGCTTTGCTGTAACCTTCTCCAAGTGGTGCGGTGTCCACAATCAAATACCTCAAAAAACTCACTCTCATCGGGTTGGATTCGCTATCAGACAACGCGCTTATGCTCCGGGTGAAGGCCGGGGAAGTAGACCGGATGGGCTTGCTCTTCGAGCGCTACCACCGCAAGCTATTCGGTTTTCTTTACCATATGCTCGGGCGGGCCGACGCCAGCGAAGACTTGGTGCAGAACGTGTTTTACCGCATGCTCAAGTACCGCCATACCTACACGGGGGAGGGTGAGTTTCGGTCTTGGATGTACCACTTGGCCCGCAACGTACTGGCCGACCACGTCAAGAAAAACCGGCACGCTACCCACCACACCGACGTAGCCGACCTGGCCGAACAAATCAGCGGCGGCGCCCATGCCGATGAGGGGCTGCAAAAGGAGCAGGAAGTAGCTACCCTGCACCGCGCCTTGGAAAAGCTAAGCCCCGATAACCGCGAGGTGTTGGTGCTAAGCCGCTTTCAGGAGTTGAAGTACGAGGAAATAGCCCGAGTACTGAACACCAGCGAAGGCGCCGTGAAAGTCCGCGTGCACCGGGCCATGAACGAGCTAAAGAAAATATACCTGCGAATTGAAAATTGAAGGGAAGGTCATGAATTGCGAACAAGCTGAAAATAAGTTGATCGACTACCTGAACCAGCAGCTACCAGCGGCGGAGCAGGACGCCTTGCGGGCCCACCTGGCGCATTGCCCGGCGTGCCAGGAGGAGCTTGAAACCATGCAGCATATGTGGCACACGCTCGCTAGCGTACGGGTGCCAGAGCCAAGCGAAAATATGCGCCCAGCCTTCTACTCGATGCTGGCTTCTTACAAAGAGGAAGAAACGGCTGCCTCCAAATACTCGTTAGCTGGTCTGCGGCAGTGGTTGCAGGCGCTGGTGATACCGCGGCCCGTGGTGCAACTGGCGTATAGCCTCTGCTTAGTAGGGGTAGGGCTGGCAGCCGGGTGGTGGCTCACCAACCGCAATGCATCCACGAGCACCGACCAGCAGCAACTTGCCTCGCTGAGCAAGCAAGTAGAGAAAATGCAGCAGGTAATGCTGCTCACGCTCATCGAAAATCCGTCGGCTACCGAGCGCCTACGGGCCGTGAGCTACACCAAAGAGCTAAGCAGTGCTAACCCAAGAGTAGTGGAGGCGCTGCTAAGCACACTAAACCACGACGAGAACGTGAACGTGCGCCTCGCTACGCTGGAAGCTTTGGCAGCCCTGGCCTACGACCCAGCCGTACGGCTTGGGCTGGTGCAGGCCTTGCCGCAGCAGGAGTCGCCGCTGGTGCAATCGGCACTGGCCGATGTGATGGTGCAACTGCAAGACAAACGCTCGGTGCAGCCGTTGCGCCGCCTGCTGGCCCAGCCTGACCTGAACGAGGCCGTGAAAAGCAAAATCCAAGAAAGCCTGAAGTCATTGTCGGACGGGCAGCCTACCAAATCTTCCATCTCAACTCCCAAGACCTACCATGAAACGCTCCATCATCCCCGGCCTGATCGGGCTGCTCGTACTATTGTCTAGCTGCCAGTTGTGGGCCCAAAAAAGTGAGTCTAAAGAGCAAATCAGCAAGGAGTTCACGCTGACGACCGATGCCAGCCGCAACACCTTTGCCTTGTACAACATCGACGGGGCCGTGAGCGTGCAAGGCTACGCTGGCAACAAAGTGGTAATTGAAGTCACGAAAATCATCCGGGCCGATGACGCCCAAACGCTGGAAGTAGGCAAGAAGGAGGCACAACTCGACTTCATTCAGCGCAACGACAGCCTAATAGCCTACATGAAAGCGCCGTTCGATTCGCGGCCACGGCGCAACCAGAACATCAACCACCAGGACATCGAGTACCGCTATACCTTCAACTACGTGGTAAAGGTGCCCTACCAGATGAACCTGCACGTATCGACTGTAAACAACGGGGCTGTGCTGGTGCAGGATGTCACGGGTAAGATGAATGCTTACAACGTGAACGGGCCCGTGACTTTGCGCAACATAAAAGGCGCCACTAAAGCCCGCACCATCAACGGCAACCTGGAGGCCACCTACGCCGCCAACCCGCCCGGCCCATCGTCCTACAACACCATCAACGGCCAAATCAAGGTGACCTACCCCGCAGATTTGTCGGCGGATATTCACTTCAAAGCCATGCACGGCGAGCTATACACTGACTTTCCGAATGCGGAAACGCTGCCCGTGCAAGTCACCCAAAACAAAGAAAGTGCTGGCGGCGGCACCCAATACAAACTCACCAAGGATACAGTCCTGCGGTTGGGGAAAGGCGGTAAAGATTTCCGCTTCGAAACCATCAATGGCAGCGTAACCATCAAACAGCAACCCAAATGAATACCCCTTATACATCAACCACCTTGCGCAACCTTATAGGAAGCTTTTGCCTAACGATGCTGCTTGGCGCCTCGCTGCCGGCTGCGGCCCAGACGACCAACAAAGAACAAATTGTGGTGGCTCTTAGCAACCCTGGCAAACCTGGCCTAGTGAGCGTGAAGCTAGTCGGCGGCTCGATTACCGTGGTAGGCTACAGCGGTAAGGACGTGGTGATTGACGCCACTTCCCGCGCCGGCCGCCAGTCGAACCGGAACGCTCCAGCTGCTGCGGCGGGCATGAAACGCATAGAAACCAGCAACAGCTTCGACCTCACCGCCGACGAAAACAACAACGAGGTGTCCATCAAAACCAATTCCTGGAAGAACCCCATCGATTTGGTGATTAAAGTGCCCCAGCGGTTCTCGTTGCAAGTCGGCACGGTGCAACACGGCGACATTACGGTTGAAAACGTGGCGGGCGAATTGGAAGTCAGCAATGTCAACGGCGCCATTCAGCTAAACCAAGTGTCGGGTTCGGCCGTGGCCAACACCGTGAACGGCGCGATAAAAGCTACGTTCAAAAATGTAACTGCTGGTGCTCCTATGGCCTTTTCTACCGTGAATGGCCAAGTTGATATCACGCTGCCAAGCACTGCCAAAGCAGGACTGAAGCTCAAATCCGACTACGGGGACATCTACTCCGACTTCGACCTGGTAACTGAGAAAACCGCCGCCAACGTGGCGCGCACCAACCAGGGAGGCATGTCCCGCGTGACCGTCGACAATTGGACCTACGGGAAAATCAACGGGGGCGGTGCCGAAATCATGATGAAGACCCTGCACGGCAACATCTATATCCGCAAGGCGAAGTAGAACCCGCTCGAAGCAGTACATCCTCCACGCTAGCAGGGTGCCAACGACAACAATGAAGTTGTTGCAAGCACGCTCTGGCTCGGAGGATGTGCTGTTTTAAGCTGAGGGCAACGGCTGCTGTTTCAACTGCTTGCTGCTCTCTATAAGCTGCTTAGCAACAGTGCGGGCGTGGCGGATACAGTCGGGCACGCCTACGCCGCCGCGCCAGTTGGCCACGCTCCAAATGCCCTGTGTTTGCAGCGCATCAGTCGTGTCGTGAGCGGCTACAATGTGCTGGTCGTACTGCGGAATGGCCTTTTTCCAGAGGTATCGGTATTGCCAGAGGGGTTGCGCCGCTTTGATGGCGTAAAAGCGGCTCAGCTCTTCGTGCACCGCCGCTTTTTGCGCGGCTTCCGGTTGCAGGGCATGCTCTTCGTATTGCGAGCCGCCCACAAAAGTGGTGAACAGCACCTGCCCGGTGGGTACCCGGTTGGGGTAGATAGAACTGGTCCAGATGCTGCCCGCAGCGTAAGGACGCTCCACCTTAGGGTTGAGCGCCCCAAATCCGTTGAGTGGGTGGCCCACATCCTCGCGGCGGTAGGCGGTATATACAGCAGCCATGGGAGGGTATTGTACTGCCGCTAGCGCCGCCGCCGCTTCCGGGAAGTGCGGTTGTAGCAAAGGGGCAGCCGCAAAAGCCGGCAACGATAGTACTACCGCATCGTAGGCAAAGCCGCCGTTGGAGCCCGCCGAGGTGTGTACCTGGTAGCGGCCATCGGCGGTTCGGTGCAAGGCCTGCACTCGCTGGCCGGGGTGACGGTGGGTGAGGCGTGCCGCCAACGTATCGGTAAGGTGTTGAATGCCGTTGCGCAGCGTGATAATGCGGCGCCGCCCGGCACTACCCCCGGATTTAGCCAAGCCGCGCAACACCGAGCCGTATTGCTGCTCTAGAGCCGCCACTTTGCTAAACGTCTTGTGAATTAAGAGTTGTGCCGGGTCGCCGGCATAGATACCGGAAATGAAGGGATTGACGGCGTAGTCGACAATCTCGGGTCCGAAGCGGCGGCGAAAAAAAGCGGCTACCGTTTCGTTGGGGTCCAGTGGGGCGGCAGGGCGGTTCAGCTCCCGCAGGATGTTGAACTTTGCTTTCCAACTGAAAAAACCGTTGGTAAGCAGAGCGGGCGGTGAGCTAGGCAGTTGCTGATAACGGCCATTGCGCAGCACGTAGCGGTGCTTGCTTACTTCGGCCGCATCCTGAATTTCGTCGGTTAGGTCTAGCTCGGTAATTAGCTCCAGCAGTTCGTCGCTTAGTTGCAACGAGTTGGGGCCAGTTTCGAGCAAATACCCATCTTGGTGCTGCACCGAGGCAAGCGAGCCACCCGGCGTGGCTTCGGCTTCAAATAAATCGTAGGCAATGCCGGCTTTCTGAAGCTGCCATGCCAGTGTGAGGCCCGAAATACCGCCGCCTAGGATAGCTATGGTCATGGGGAAGTGGTGAGTGATAAAACGGCGAACGAAGGAGGTATTAACAGTGCCGAATGCAAAGCTGCACTACATTTCGTTCTGAGGCGGAAGCTTTCCGTCACAGAACAAAGAAAACAACCAAATTCGCGCTTCGTTTACGACCAAACTTCCGCGTTTCACCAACCCAGCGCCATGCCTGCTACCAACAAAGCCGTTTTCCTGGACCGGGACGGCGTCTTGAACCACGAAATCGGGGATTATGTGTGGCAGCCAGATAAGTTTGTTGTCATGGAAGGAGTGCCCGAAAGTCTGGCGCAACTCAAGCAGGCAGGCTATTACCTAATCGTGGTTACCAATCAAGCAGGTATTGCCAAAGGCCTCTACACCGCAGCCGACGTGCGCGCCTGTCATGCTAAACTGCAAGCGGCTTGTGGCAATTTGCTGGATGCGCTGTATTTCGCACCAGCCCATCCGAGCGTTTCGGAGTCGTTGCTCCGCAAGCCCGATTCGTTGATGCTAGAGAAAGGACTTGCTCGTTTCCACCTCGACCCTGCGCAATGCTGGATGGTCGGCGACCGGTACCGGGATATGGAAGCTGGTAGAAAGGCTGGCGTGCGCAGCATCCTCGTCGGCGAAGAAGAAGTGGTGCAATATCAACCGCGAGTGAAAGATTTGCCAGCGGCTGTGCAGCTAATATTAAGTTCGTAGGCTGTAGCACGAAGCCTGAGCTTCGCGCATAGTTGCACGACTGAAACCACGTCGTAGCATTGTCAATCGTTCCACGAAACGCGAAGCTCAGGCTTCGTGCTACAGCCTATGGCTCTTGTATATGAGAGCAACCAATTCATAACTCCCCATAAGCAGAAAGCCGACTTCTACAACGAGAAGTCGGCTTTCTGCTTTACGTAACGACGTGACTTTTACTGCCGCGCTACAGTGGGTTGAGCGACGCTCGCCGTAACTGGCGAAGCAACCTGCGTAGCGGGTTTAGTGCTGCTGTAAGCAGGACATTTGGTGGTGCAAGAGCTAAGACCAGCAAGGCCTAAGGCAACAAAAAGCAGAGCTGTTTTCATATATAAATGCAATTTTTTTAATGTTCGTGTTAGGCCAAAACGCTATATAGTAACGCTTTCTGTGGAGGTAACGTTAACAAACCCTCGAAATTGTTCTGACCTTCTGAAGATACCAACAAAGTACCAAAAGAAAAAGGTCAGCTTCCGCATAAAGCAGAAGCTGACCTTTTTAGGTTCCGAAACTCGGAATAGTATTTCTACTCGGGCTTACTGACGGGCTGCTGGAGTAGTAGCCGTGGAGGCCGTGATAGGTGTAGAGACGCGGTTGGCGGCTTTCGTGCTAGAATAAGCCGGACAGTGCGTTTTGTTGCATGCGCTCAAACCCAAAACGGCTACGGAAGCCAAAAGGAGTAGCTTTTTCATCATCAAGTAGTTGAATTAGATTTTTATAAAAGAAGATCAGCCTCAAAAATAGGATTTTCCAGCGGGACAGCCAAACCAGCCCGCTGGAAAAATCAACTACTTTATTTATTGATAACCTAAGATGCGCATCATCGAAGCGCTATCCTGTTTTTCCGCAAATACACGGTCGGTTAGGTTGCCTTCTTCGTCCCGATCCAAGATTACTAGCTTAGGAGCCGGAATCAGGCAGTGTTTGATGCCACCGTAGCCGCTCAAACTCTCCTGATAAGCACCGGTGTGGAAGAAGCCTACGTACAGCGGCTTCTCGTCGGCTGGCTTGCGCTCGGGCAGGAAAACCTGATATATATGCTTCTCGGCATTATAATAGTCCTGTGAATCGCAGGTAAGGCCGCCGAGCTGAATGCGTTTGTACTGTTTGTTCCAGCCGTTGAGAGCCAGCATAATGAAGCGCTGGTTCAGAGCCCACGTATCGGGGAGGTTAGTGATGAACGAGCCATCAATCATGTACCACAACTCTTTGTCGTTCTGAAGTTTCTCATCCAGAATAGAATAGATAGTAGCACCCGATTCGCCCACCGTGAAGATGCCGAACTCAGTGAAAACGTCGGGCTCTGGCACGCCCTCTTCTCCGCAGATGCGCTTGATGGTACGCAGCACCTCGGCAATCATATAGGGGTAGTCGTACTCGGGCTGAATCGAGGTTTGGATGGGCAGGCCACCGCCGATGTCAATGGTGGTTAGTGTGTCGCACACCTTGCGCAGCTCGCAATATTTGTGCACAAAGCGGCTCAGCTCCGACCAGTAGTACGACGTGTCCTTGATGCCCGTATTGATGAAGTAATGCAGCATCTTCAACTCGAAGCGCGGATCATCCTTGATGCGCTGCTGATACAGCGGAATAGCATCGGCGTAGCGGATACCAAGGCGCGAGGTATAGAACTGGAAGCGTGGCTCCTCGTCGGAGGCCAGGCGCATTCCGAGGTTGCACTTTTCCCGCACGTGGTCGTGGTAGTACTGCACCTCGTTCGGCGAATCCAGAATAGGCATGCAGTTCACAAACCCATCGTTAATGAGGTCGGTGATATCACGCTTGTATTCCTCGGGCTTGAAGCCGTTGCATATGATGAACGTATCTTTGGAGACCTTGCCTTTGGCGTGCATGGCCCGAATGATGCTGATGTCAAACCACGACGAAGTTTCGATGTGCACGTCGTTCTTGAGCGCTTCTTCTACCACAAAGGAAAAGTGCGACGCCTTGGTGCAATACGCATAAGAGTAGCGTCCCTGGTAGCCAGTTTGCTCGATTCCTTCTTTGAACCACTGTTTGGCGCGCTGAATTTGGGAGCTTATGCGGGGTAAGTAGGCAATACGCAGCGGTGTGCCGTGCTTTTCTACGAGAGCCATCAGATCGATGTCGTGGAAGCGTAGCTCGTTCTGCTCTACGCTAAACTCCTGGCTCGGGAAGTCGAAAGTTTGGGAAATCAGGTCGTGATAAGTATCCATTGAAGGGGTTTAGGGGAGGCTTTTATAAGGGCAGCTGTTATCCTCAACAGTTGCCACATGACTTTCTCCCGCGTGAACACGCCGTTGCCAAGACTTGTTCTGCGGGTAATAATAAGATCATTTGCAAGCGCAAGGTGACCGATGAAAAAGTAGGAAATTGCCGTTGAGGTTGAATTTCTAAACTCGACGGCTTTTGTCGAACTTGCGACCCGCAAAGATACCCCTCCCATGGGGTTTTGGTTGTGCTAAGTTCGTTGGTCCCGGCGGAAGGTCCGTTGGCGCCAAGCCTGACCGGGCCGTGTCCCGCTGTCAATCGGCCAGCATATAAACCACTCTAACTTTTTTTCTGCTATGTAATATGCGACGCATCAAGCTTTTGGAAGTGCGGTCCGAACTCGGAGCCGGTACCCGAGGCGCCAGTATGGGCGTTGATGCCCTGAAGGTGGCTTGTCTCAACAAAGGGTGCGACTACTTCCGCCGGTTTAACTCGGTTGTCGTGCCCGACCTAAACCATGTGCTCTTCGAGCCCAACCAGTTTCCGTACGCCCGCCACATCGATTCGATTTATACCGTGCAACGGGCCGTGGCCAGCGCCGTCGAGCAGACATTGCGCTTCGGAGAGTTTCCGCTAGTGCTATCCGCCGACCACAGCAGCGCCAACGCCACCATTGCCGGCATCAAGGCCGCCTACCCGCACAAAACGCTAGGCGTTATCTGGATTGATGCCCACGCCGACATCCACTCGCCCTACACCACACCCTCAGGCAACGTGCACGGCATGCCTCTGGCCGCGTCTCTGGCCGAAGACAACCGCGAGTGCCAGCGCCAGCAGCCCGACGAGGAAACCGAGTTTTTCTGGCAGCGCCTAAAAAACCTGAGCGTGCCCGGCCCGCGCCTGCGCCCCGAACACCTGGTATACGTAGCCGTCCGCGACACCGAGCCCGAAGAAGAAGCCTTGATTGAGCGCTTGGGCATTCGCTGGATTCGCCTGCCCGAGATTCAGCAGAAAGGCTCCCGCCAGCTCACCCGCGAAATCTATGAGCACCTGCGCTTCTGCGACATGGTCTACATTTCATTTGACGTAGACAGCCTCGACGCGAGTTTCAGCCGGGGCACCGGTACGCCCGTTGCCGATGGCTTGTACTTGTCGGAAGGCGAAAACCTGTGCCAGGACTTGCTGGAAAACGAGCGGGTGGTGTGCTTCGAGATGGGCGAAATTAATCCCACGCTCGATATCGAAAACACCATGGCAAACAACGCTTTCAACATCTTGGAAAAAGCTACTGAAGCCATTGAGCGCCGTCTGCGCATGGAGGAGGTCGTGAGTAGGTAGTAGTGTTAGGGTCTAGCAGCTGCTCAACAAGCATTTCGAAAGACTTATCTGCACAAGTTGATAGTTAACAGTAAAACCGGTTATGCTGAGCGCAGCCGAAGCATCTCGCGTGCTGATGCAGGAGTAGTATATACCACACTAGCGAGATGCTTCGGCTTCGTTGCACTGCGCTCAGCATGACTGTTCTAGTTGGAAAGCCAGCGTTGAGGGGTATTGTATTCGACTTTTTTTAAGGAGAGTCAATATGAGCAAGCACTGGGAGAGCGGCTTGCAGCTTATATCATCTTTTTCCGGGCTATCCGGCCGGGGTTTTTACCTTTGCGGCAGTGGAAGCCCGGCGTGGCAACCCATATACTGTTTATGAAGCCGATTTTCAGGAGCCAAAATCAACGACGACTATAGCGTAAGCCACTTACACCAACCGGGCGCGGAACTATAAAACGGTTCCTGATAGCCTGTGGTGCAAGATGCAGCTTACGCCTCATCCGTAGTTCGTCTCCTAAAATTCATCTTCCCGAAGCTGTTTTAGCTTCTTTTAAGCGTTCCGCTTTTCCGTGCAACAACTCGAACAGAACCTCAAAACCGCGCTTGGCGCGGCTTTCCAAAATGTATTTGGCACCGAGGTGCCCGCCGCCCAACTGGTATTGCAGCCCACGCGCAAAGACTTTGCGGGCTCGTTTACGCTCGTTACGTTCCCGTTCACCAAATCCCTAGGCAAAGGCCCCGAGCAAATTGGGCAGGCAGTAGGGGAGTGGCTAGTGGCCAATGAGCCAGCCGTGAAGGGCTTCAACGTAGTAAAGGGCTTCCTGAACCTGGAAATTGCCGACGCGCAGTGGCTAGCTGTATTCGAGCAATTGCGCCAGTTGCCGGCCGATGCGCCCGTAGCCACGGGTGGCCCACAGAACGTGGTGGTAGAGTATTCATCGCCGAATACCAACAAGCCCCTGCACCTCGGGCACTTGCGCAACAACTTCCTTGGCTACTCGGTGGCCGAAATTCTAAAGGCCACCGGCGCCACGGTTACCAAAGCTAACCTCGTCAACGACCGGGGCATCCATATCTGTAAGTCGATGCTGGCGTACCAGCAGTACGGCCACGGCGAAACTCCCCAAAGCGCTGGTATCAAAGGCGACCACCTCGCGGGCAAATACTATGTTCTGTTTGAGAAGCACTACCGCGAGCAGATAAAGCAGCTAGAAGCCGAAGGCGTGGCCACCGACGTAGCCAAGCGCAAAGCACCCATGATGCTGGAAGCACAGGACATGCTGCTTAAGTGGGAAGCCAACGACGAAGAGGTGGTGGGCCTGTGGAAACAGATGAACGGCTGGGTGTACGAAGGCTTCGATGAGACGTACAAGAACATCGGCGTCGATTTCGACAAGTTTTACTACGAGTCGCAGACCTACTTGCTGGGTAAAGAACGGGTGGAAGAGGGCTTGCAGAAAGGCGTATTCTTCAAGAAGGAAGACGGCTCGGTGTGGGTGGACCTGCAAGCCGAAGGCCTCGACGAGAAGCTGCTGCTCCGCGCCGACGGTACCTCCGTGTACATCACCCAAGACCTAGGCACGGCCGAGCTGAAGTACCAAGACTTCCACTATGATCTGTCCGTGTATGTTATTGCCGACGAGCAGAACTACCATATGCAGGTGCTGAAGGCGGTGCTAGCCAAGCTCGGCAAGCCCTACGCCGATGCTATTTATCACCTCAGCTACGGCATGGTAGACCTGCCTTCGGGCAAGATGAAGAGCCGGGAAGGCACCGTGGTAGACGCCGACGAGCTGGTGCGCGAAGTGGTGGAAGCCGCTAAGCAAGCCACGCTGGAAAAAGGCAAAATCGAAGGTCTCTCGGAAGAGGAAGCCGCGCAACTGTTCCACATGCTCGGCTTGGGCGCGCTCAAGTATTACCTGCTGAAAGTGGACCCCAAGAAGCGGATGCTTTTCAACCCCGAGGAATCGGTGAGTCTGGAAGGCCATACCGGCCCGTTCATTCAGTACAGCCACGCCCGTATTTCCAGCATCCTGCGCAAAGCCGCCGAGCAAGGAGTAGGCGTTGATGCGTCGTTAACCAGCCTCTCGGAGCTGCACGATACCGAGCGGGAAATGATTCAGGAGCTAGGTCGCTATGCCGCCGTGGTGGCCGAAGCTGCCCGCGCGCAGTCGCCGGCTTTGGTAGCGCAGTATGCCTATGACGTGGCCAAGGCCTACAACCGTTTCTACACAGAGGTGCCGATTTTCATCGAGCCTGATGCAGCTAAAAAGGCCTTCCGCGTTGCGCTTTCTGCCCAAACTGCCCGCGCCATCAAGAACAGCATGGGCTTGCTCGGCATTCAGGTTCCAGAGCGGATGTAACGCTGTTCACTTCCTACGGCGAAGCGGAAAGCTGTTCTCCTGCTCTTGCCGAAGGTTTCCTAAACAAGCAAGCCCTTGCTGGTTATGTACTCAGCAAGGGCTTGTTTGCTTCATTGAAGTTTTAATTACAAAGAGGAAGAAGTTAGCATGCTTCGACCTGTTAAAAATAACCTCCTATGAAAAGCGTTGCCGTTTATTGCGGTTCTAGTGCCGGAACAAATGAAATTTACACGCAGCAGGCGCATGAAATGGGCCGTGTACTGGTCGAGCGCAACATGACGCTGGTGTACGGCGGGGGCCGCGTGGGTTTGATGGGCACAGTGGCCGACAGCGTCATGCAGCACGGCGGCAAGGCCATTGGCGTCATCCCCGATTTTTTGGCCAAAAAGGAGTTAGCTCACAACGGCCTAACGGAGCTGCACATCGTGAAAACCATGCACGAGCGCAAACTACTGATGGCTGACTTGGCCGAAGGATTTGTAGCCATGCCCGGCGGCTACGGCACGCTCGAAGAACTATTCGAGGTCCTGACATGGGGCCAACTCGGCTTGCACCGCAAGGCCATTGGGCTGCTCAACGTGGAAGGCTACTACGACCACCTGCTCCGCGCCCTCGACCACATGGTGCAGGAAGGCCTGCTCCGCGGCGAAAACCGCCAGCAACTGCTCAGCAACCCCACTCCCAATGGCATCATCGACCAGATGCTGGCGTATGTGCCCGTAGAAGTGCCCAAGTGGCTAAGCCCGAGCACAACCTGACCGTCGTTTCATGTGTGTTTGCCACCGAAATGCCAAGTTAAAGCAGTAGACTTAGCTGCAAACAAACTTGGAGGCCACTGCGCGGTTTACTGCTGAAATCCAGGTTTCTTTGTTGAGCTGCCGAACTCCTAGTGCGAGGTACAGCTAGCGTCATCAATCAACAATCTGCAACTTCTGTGATATGAAAAGTTTACTACTGCTTGGTGTATTGGCCGCCTGTGGCCTTTCTTCCATTGTTTCCAAACCCACCACTAGCGCCATTGCCATGACCGAAACCACTGCTGCTGCCACCGTGTACGATTTCACCGTTAAGTCCATTGATGGCAAAGATGTGAAGCTAAGCCAGTACAAAGGCAAGAAGCTGCTCATCGTGAATACTGCCTCGGAGTGCGGCTACACACCGCAGTACAAGGAGCTAGAGGAACTCTACAAAAAGCACGGCGACAAGGTGACGGTACTCGGCTTTCCGGCCAACAACTTCGGCGGCCAAGAGCCCGGTACCAACGAGCAGATTTCCAGCTTCTGCGAGAAAAACTACGGCGTAACCTTCCCGCTCTTCTCGAAAATATCAGTGAAAGGCGACGACACGGCACCCCTCTACAAATTCCTGTCTGACAAGGCCAAGAACGGCGCCGTGAGCGACGCCCCAAGCTGGAATTTCTGCAAGTACCTCGTTGACGAGCAGGGCCATGTAGTGGGCTTCTATCCGTCGAAGGTGAAGCCGATGAGCGAAGAATTGGTGGCCGCTATATTGAAGTAATCACCCGCATTACGCAGTACCTTTGCATCCTCGGTTGTGGCTTTTGATCTGACGCTTGCCGGATAAAAAGCCACAACCGAGGATGACGCTTTTTATCCTGTTATGGCTTCCTCCAACACTAGTTCTCCTGTTGCACCTATCAGCCCAGCCAAGGCCTGGGTTTCCGCTTTCCGGCCACGTACGTTGCCTTTGGCGCTGGCTAGCATTCTTACAGGTGGTTTCCTGGCGGCCTCCCACGGTCAGTTCCGGGGCGAAGTAGTGGGGTTAGCGGCCCTCACCACCATTCTGCTCCAGATCCTGAGCAACCTCGCCAACGACTACGGCGACTCGCAAAACGGCGCGGATAGCGTGCACCGCGAAGGGCCGCAACGGGCAGTGCAGAGCGGCGCCATCACGCCCGAGCAGATGAAGCGCGGCATGGGGCTCTTTGGGTTGCTTTCGTTGCTGAGCGGGTTGGCGCTGTTGTGGGTCGCGCTAGGCACGGCGGGTGCCTGGATCTTCGCTACGTTTTTCGTGCTGGGCTTAACTGCTATCTGGGCTGCGGTAAACTATACGGCGGGCTCGAAGCCCTACGGCTACGCGGGCCTCGGCGACCTGTCGGTGTTTATCTTCTTCGGCCTAGTGGGCGTGTGCGGCACCTATTTCTTGCAAACCCGCACGTTGCCGCTGAGTGTACTCTTGCCAGCGGCGGCGCTAGGCTGCTTTGCCACCGCCGTGCTCAACGTAAACAACATCCGCGACATTCGCTCCGACGAGCTAGCCGGCAAAATCACCATTCCAGTACGATTAGGCCCGGCGCATGCCCGCCGCTACCACTGGCTGCTGCTGCTGCTTGGCTTTGGCTGTGCGGTGGTGTACGTGGCGCTGTCGTATCATTCGGTGTGGCAGTGGCTGTTTGTCCTGGCGGCTCCGCTGTTGCTTTTCAATGCCCGTGCCGTGTGGCATCGCCAGGATTCCATGCAGCTCGACCCGCTGCTCAAGCAAATGGCGCTAAGCACGCTAGTATTTACATTGCTCTTCGGGATAGGGCAAGTCCTGTAAGTGAATTAGATAGCAGAAGAGAAACCGGCTACGGCCGGTTTTTTTAGGTTTGAATTTTATTTGCAACATAGTTGCATGTTGTATAGATGGGGTATATTGCATCATTGTTGCATTAAAAGAAAAAACATGAATCCATATGACGTTATTATAGTAGGCGGAAGCAATGCCGGTTTAAGCGCCGCCATGACACTAGGGCGCTCCTTACGCCATGTACTTGTACTCGACAACAACCAACCCTGCAACCGCCAAACGCCCCATTCACATAACTTCCTAACCCGCGACGGCGAAACGCCTGCTGCTATGGCGGCCATTGCCCGGGAGCAGGTACTACACTATCCAACGGTGAAGCTGCAAACTGCTACGGTAGTAGGAGCTACAGCCGTAGAAGACGGGTTTGAAGTGACAACTGCGGCAGGTCAGGTGTTCCAGAGCCGCAAGCTGCTGTTGGCTACCGGGCTGAAAGACGAGATGCTACCTATTCCGGGCTTTGCCGAATGTTGGGGCATTTCGGTGCTGCATTGCCCGTATTGCCACGGCTACGAGGTGCACGGCCAGAAAATCGGGCTCCTCGCCAACGGGAACATGGCAGCGGAATTGGTAAATCTCATCTACAACTGGAGCCGCGACTTGGTGCTGTTTACCAATGGCCCTGCTGATTTCACTGCCGAGCAAGCAGCCATTATGCATGCGCGTAATATTCAGGTTGTAGAAATGCCGATAGCTGAGCTAGAGCATCACAACGGCCGCCTGTACGCGGTGCGCACTACCGATGGTGCCTCGCATGCGTTGGAAGCCGCTTTTGCCCGCGTTCCGTTCCGTCAACACAGCGACTTGGCCGCTAAGCTTGGGTGCACTCTTACCGATATGGGCCTTATCCAAGCCACCGAGTTTGGAGAAACCAACGTGCCCGGGTTGTTTGCCGCCGGCGACAACACAACACTCATGCGGCAGGTTGCCTCAGCCATAGCCAATGGCAGCAAAGCAGCCGCTTGGATCAACAAGGAGCTGATACAGCAGGGGATATACAGCCAAGTTGTCGCACTACAGGAGTAGCAAGCGTGCTACGCTGTGAAGTTGTGAAAACCCTCCTGGAGTGTCTTTCCGGTGTAGAGACGCGACACTTCGCGTTTCTATACCGAGCGGCTATTTATTAACTATTTTAAAATTCTTACTCTTGTTGGGAACAAGCTGCTAATTGCCTTAATACAGCTCTAGATATGGCCAACGTCCTCGACCAACTTGCGACTTTTCACCCGCTGACTTGCTCGGAATGGCGGCAGTGGCTGACCGAACACTACACTAGCTCGTCCGGAATCTGGCTGGTGTATTATAAAAAGGCGAGTGGCAAACCCCGCGTCAGTTATGAAGATGCCGTGGAGGAAGCCCTTTGCTACGGGTGGATTGATGGCCAAGCCCGCCGCCTCGACGGCGAGCGGTCTATGATTCTTTTCACGCCGCGCAAACCGCGAAGCGTGTGGTCGAAGCCAAACAAGGAGCGAGTAGCCAAACTCATAGCAGCAGGGCGCATGCAGGAAGCCGGCTTGCTGAAAATAAACGTCGCCAAGCAAAACGGCTCTTGGGATGCCCTCACCGACAGCGACGCACAACTTGTTCCTGCTGACCTAGCCGAAGCCCTACAGGCAAACCCAACTGCTCAGCAGTATTTTGCGGCCTTCAGCCCGTCAGCGCAGAAAAACATTCTGGCGTGGATTTCCAGTGCTAAGCGCGCCGAGACCCGTGCCCAGCGGGTGCAGGCAACGGTAGCTTCCGCCGCTGAAAACAAAAAGGCTAGTCCTTACTACAAGTGAAATTTTCTGGCTCAACCCTAAAAAGCAAAAGCTCCCGATTTATCGGGAGCTTTTGCTTTTTGATACCTACTCTGCACTTGGAGTTACAGGAGCTGCTGTTGGTGCCTCGGATGCCGTGCTGGCTGCTCCGCCTTCCGGGCGTGGGCCGCGGCCTCCGCGGTTACGGCCACCCCGCTTGCGGCGGCGCTGGCCTTCCTGTCCTTCGGCGCGGGGCTCTCGGGCTTGGCTTACGCCTTCCTTCGATTCGCCTTCGGGGCGAGGGGCCCGAGGTTCACGCGGTGGACGCGCTTCTCTAGCTTCACCTTCTGGCCGGGGCGCACGAGGTGGGCGCTCATAGGGAATAGCTGGCGCTTGGCCGGCATCCAGGGCCGCTAAGGCAGCTTGGGCTTTGGCTATACGCTCCTGGTGCTTGGGGTCCTTGGGGTCGGGAGCACCGGAGCGGGCCGGGCGGTTGCCGTCGCGGCCACCGCTGCGGGGGCCACGGTCGCCTTCCGGACGTGGGCCTCGGTCGCGGTTACCCCCGCCGGAGCGGCCCCCCCGTTCGGGCCGACCGCCCACTTTGCCGTGCAGGCCAGCAAAGCGCTTGGGGTCGAACTCCGGAGCAGGGCCCAAGCCTAGCTCCTCGGTGATGGTTTGCTTTTCTACTTCGCGCTCGATGAGCTTTTCAATCTTCACTACCCGATCCTGGTCTTGGTCGGCAATGAAAGTAATGGCCGTGCCTTTGGTGGCGGCGCGGGCCGTACGGCCAATGCGGTGTACATAATCCTCAGCGGCCCGCGGGATGTCGTAGTTCACCACGTGGCTCAGTGAGTCGATGTCGATGCCGCGGCTCAGCACGTCGGTGGCCACGAGGATGGGAAACTTCTTGTTCTTGAACTCGCGCATGATTTGCTCACGCTCCTCCTGCGTACGGTCCGACGAAATGCCGTGGGCTTCGTAGCCGAGCTTGCTAATAGCCCGCACGATGCCGGCTACTGCTGCTTTCTGGCTAGTGAAGAGTACCATGCTTTGCACATCCTGCGTTTTAAGAATGTGCTCAAGTAGATAGATCTTCTGGCGGTCGAAGGCCATATAGAACTGCTGGTCGATGCCCGCCGCGGGCTTGGATACAGCCAGCCGGATTTCCTCGGGGTCTTGCAGAATCTGCTTAGAGAAGTCCCGGATTTTGTTGGGCATGGTGGCCGAGAACAGCAGCGTCTGCCGCTGCTTAGGCAGCTGACGCACGATGTTCAAGATGTCATCAGAGAAGCCCATGTCCATCATCTTGTCGGCCTCATCGAGCACCAGATACTTCAGGGTGTCGAACTTCACGTACCCCATTTGCAGGTGCGCAATCAGGCGGCCCGGTGTGGCAATGATGATGTCGGCGCCGCTGGTGAGCGCGCGCTTCTGCTGCTCCCAGTTCTCGCTTTTGCCGCCGCCATAGATGGCAATGCTGCTGGCTTCTACAAAGTAGCCAAAGCCGGTTACTTGCTCGTCGATCTGGGTGGCCAGCTCGCGCGTGGGCACCAAAATGAGGGTGGAAGTAGTGCCGTGCTTGGCGTGCGAAATCTTGTCGAGTAGCGGCAGCAGGTACGCGGCGGTTTTGCCGGTGCCCGTTTGCGCGCAGGCAATCAGGTCTTTTCCTTCAATAATTTTGGGAATGGCTTGCTCCTGAATAGGAGTGGCATTCTGGTAATTCATGGCGTCCACGCCGGCCAGTAGGTCGTCGTGGAGGTTGAACTCGTGAAACGTCAAGGTGTAGCTAATTAAGATGAATAAATGGCTGACCTTGCTTTCCCGGTCAGCTGAACCGCTTGTATTCCTGTAACAAAGATACGAGAAACGGCGGCGGCAACGCTCAGCTTATGATTGCAGGATCTCCAGTTGCGTCCGGAGGTCTTCTTCCGTAATTGGATACGGCTGCCCCGCACGTATTGCTTGGTACACCGCTTCGAATAAGCCCATGTAGTTGCCGCGCAATGGCTCTAGGATACTAACAGTTTTTTCGCCGGCCTCGTTCATCAACGTGAGGGTGCCAGCGGCCTCCGCAGGTTCAACTCCGTACGTGTCAGCCAGCGGCGAAAGGCCCCCATCTAATTGAGGCTCCTGCACGTCGGTGCGGCCTTTGCGTAGGCTGCCACGGGTGCCGTGCAGCACGTAGGCCGGGCCAGGGTCGGCTACCAGCAAGCTAGTGGTCAGATATACGTTCAGGCCACTAGGGTAAAGCAGATGCGCCTGGAAGTAGTCGGTCACGCGTGAGTTGGGGCGGAAGCTGCCGAACGTTCTGCGAAACTCCGCAGGAGGGCCAAACAGGCTGAGGGCTTGGTCGAGGATGTGCGGCCCTAGGTCGTAGTTGAGGCCGGCGCCCGGCGTGGTGGGTTCTTCCTTGAAGACTTTGGTATGGATGGCTGCTTTGTATCGGTCGAAGCGGATATGAACTTCAATCAACTGCCCAAGTTGGCCGCTTTCTACCACTTGCCGCACGGCCATAAAGTCGCTGTCCCAGCGCCGGTTCTGGTAGCCAAACACATGGCGATTCATTTCGCGGCCCAATGCGTACAGCGCATCAATGTCGGCGGCCGAAGTGCCTACCGGCTTTTCAATAAGCACATGTTTGCCGGCCCGCAAGGCATCCATGGCCAAGCTGAAATGCGAATCATTGGGTGTATTCACCACGACTAGCTCAATAGCCGGGTCATTGAGCAGGTCTGGTACGCTGTCGTAGCTGATAACGTGCGGATAGGTGGCCTGCATCTGCTTGCGGCTGCGCTCCACCACGGCCCGTAGCTCGAAGCCAGCATGCGCGGCCAGAAAAGGCGCGTGAAATATCCGCCCCGACATACCGTAGGCGAGCAAACCAGTTTGAATAGGGGTCATTTTGTTGAATGCTGGTTGTTGATTGTTTTCAGGGCACCTGTGGCTATTACTTCCACTTTTTCCGGTCGGCCCAATATCGGCAGTCCTGCGTTTCCGTTACTTACTATTTATTGTTAATCATCAACTGCCTCATGCTCGACCGTTTCTCTGCCCAAGCCGAACTCTACGCCCGTTACCGCATCGATTATCCGCCGGAGTTGTACGTGTTTCTACTGGCCCATACAGCGCGCCGCGGGCAGGCATGGGACTGTGCCACCGGCAACGGGCAAGTGGCCGTGGTGCTGGCCGAGCATTTCGCGCACGTACACGCCACTGACATCAGTGCTGCCCAATTGGCGCAGGCCCCTGTGCGCCCCAACATCACCTACCAAGTATCGCCAGCCGAACACACGCCCCTAGCAGCCGCTTCCGTGGATTTGGTGACGGTTGGGCAGGCCGTGCACTGGTTCGATACTGAAGCCTTCAACCAGGAAGTGCGCCGCGTAACTTGTGCGGACGCCACGGTGGCCGAATGGGGTTATGGCCTAGTGCAAGTGTATGAAGACCTGGACCCGCTTATCCGACAGTTCTATTCGGAAACGATGCGGCCGTATTGGGACGAAAACCGGTGGCACATCGACGATGAATATGCGCGCATTCCGTTTCCGTTCGAGGAGGTGCAGCACGCGCAGTTTCTGGTGCAGCGGCAGTGGTCGGCGGAGTGGTTTCTGAACTACCTGCGCACCTGGTCGAGCGTAGTGAAGTACGAAAAGCAGCACGGCCAAGACCCGGTGCTGCTCATTGCCGAGCAACTGACGCAGCTGTGGGGCCAGCAGGAGCGGGAGGTGCGGTTTCCGGTGTTTTTGCGGTTAGGCAAAGTAAGCTAAGACAAGTGCTATCCGCCGATACGAAAGTCGTGCTGCATCTTTGCGTATGCCTGAACTCTCAACGCTACCTTTCCAGGGTCTCTTTGTTCTTGAACTTGCCTCGGTACTGGCCGGACCACAGGTGGGGCAATTCTTTGCCGAACTCGGGGCGGAGGTGCTGAAAGTGGAGCCGCCCGCTGGCGACGTTACCCGCTCCTGGCGCACTCCGACAGAGCCTCAAGGCACCACCGTTTCCGCCTATTTCAGCTGTGCCAATTGGGGCAAGCAGTCCGTGGTGTTGGACTTGACTACTACCGAGGGGCTTGCCGAAGTGCACCGCCTCGCCACCCGTGCCGACATTGTGCTGGTAAGCTACAAGCCCGGCGACGCCGAAAGGCTCGCCGTGGACTACACCACGCTGGCTAGCCTTAATCCACGCCTGATTTACGGCCACCTCACGGGCTATGGGGCTGCGTCGGCGCGGGCTGGCTACGATGCGGTGCTGCAAGCAGAAGCCGGCTTCATGCACCTAAATAGCTTGCCCGGACAAGAACCGCTTAAAATGCCAGTAGCCCTGATTGATTTGCTGGCCGCGCATCAACTCAAAGAAGGGCTGCTGACGGCGCTTTACCAACGTGAGAAAACGGGCACAGGCTCTTTAGTGCAAGTGTCGTTGCTGAACAGTGCCTTGGCCTCGCTGGCCAATCAAGCCGCCACCTACCTCGTGACGGGCAACGACCCACAGCCGTTGGGGTCGGGCCACCCGAGCATAGTTCCGTATGGCACCGTGTACGAAGCAGCGGATGGCGTGCGGCTGTTGCTAGCCGTAGGCGCAGACCGGCAGTTTCAGCATCTGTGTACTGTATTAGGCCGACCAGAATGGGCTCTGGACGCACGCTTTGCCACCAACAACGCCCGTGTAGCACACCGTACGGAACTAGAGCAACTGTTGCGCGAAAGAATAGCCGCAGTGAGTGGCACTCCCTTGCTACAAGAGCTAGAGCAGCGGCTGGTGCCAGCGGGCGCCGTACGTACCGTGGGAGAGGCCCTGAGCCATGAGTCGGCGCAAGATATGTTGCTGCCGCCAACCACTGAGTTTGCGCACCCCGGGCTGCGCACCGTGGCTTTTCAGAGTAGCAGTTGGCCGGTGGCTGAGCGGTTGTCGGCGCCTCCGGCATTGCCCTGATGCGTAGAAGATGCCCAGCAACTGAAACTACTGGTTTACTACTTTGCGTAGGTGAATAGTACTTGCTTAAGTTAATTTCCTGATTCAACTTATCGTGCCGCCGCTTGCTGTGGTGCGTTATTCTCTTACTGCATGGCTAGAAAGAAGAAAGAGCCCGTCCTGATCGACACTCAAACCGACGACGGTACGCCCGGTGCGCCCCAGGCACCCGCTACCACCGGCTCCACCAACACCGACAATGCGGCCCCAAACGCTGCCGGTGAGCCCGCCGATGCGCCCGCCGACCGCCTCGACCAGATTTTCGAGGGCCTCAAGCAGAAATCTTCGGCCAAACAGTCCATCTACCGCAACACCATGTCCACGTTCGACTTGCTGCGCAAGGTGACGCAGGAGCTGGTAGTGGAGCTGAGCCGGAAAATCACGCCCGTCGATTCCACAGTCATCATCGAGTACCGCCCCATCAACGACATGGAGTTCCACATCCGGTTCTCCGGCGACTTGCTGGTGTTCGTCATGCACTCCAACATCGTTACTTTCCCCGAGGATTACGGCCCGATGCCCACCAAGTATGTGGAGGCTGATTTCCGGCGCCGGTTCTTCGGGCACATCATGGCCTACAACTTCATGGCCGACAGCATCAAGTACCAGCGTATGAATGACCCGGGCTACTTAGTCGGGCGCTTGCTCATCAACATCGACAACCACTACTTCCTGGAAGGCGTGCAGCAGCTCGAACTACCTGACAACGATATGTCGGATAACGTGGTGACGGCTGAAGGCATGAAGCTATTTGTGGAAAGCGCCATGATTGCCGCCGTCAACAACGACCTTATAGCGCCGCCGCTCGACGATATTCAGAAAATATCGGTGAAGCAAAAGCTGGAAAACCAGCAGGTTAGCCGCCCAAGTAAAGTAGGTTTCAGCTTCTCCCACGAGCAGCAGCTACACCATATTCTTTAGTGAAAGCAGTGTCTACGTAAAGTAACGGTCATGCTGAGCGCAGCCGAAGCATCTCGCGTGCTGATGTTGCCAAACTATATCGGTCATGCTGAGCGGAGCCGAAGCATCTCGCTCGACTCGTTGAGTTTAGTACCACAACCTCAGCACGCGAGATGCTTCGGCTGCGCTCAGCATGACCGTTACTTTGACGACATCAGCCTGCAAGAGGCTTCGGCCCGCGCTCAGTACAACGGCCTGTTTCACTTAAGGAGTAACTTACCGCCGTAGGTAACCTACTTTCTCGCGCACTTTGTTTAATACCTCCGAGCCATAGGCTTGCGCTTTGCGGGCACCTTCTGCCAAACGGGCGTCTATTTCGGGCAGGTTGTTCATGTAGAAGTTGAACTGCTCCCGCTCGACGGCAAACCGGCGTAGGATCACCTCGTAGAGCGCCTGCTTGGCGTGGCCGTAGCCGTAGCCGCCGGCCAAGTAGCGGCCGCGCATGTCAGCGGTTTCTTCGGCAGTAGCGAGCAGCGAGTACAGCTTGAAGGTGATGTCGGTGTCCGGGTTCTTGGGCGCTTCGAGCGGGGTGCTGTCCGAAATGATGCTTTTGATGCTCTTAAGCAGGGATTTATCGTCAACGAAAATGTCAATGATGTTACCGTAGCTCTTGCTCATTTTCTGGCCATCAATGCCGGGAACGGTCATCAACTGCTCGTCTACCCGCGCTTTGGGCATCACGAAGATTTCACCGTAGCGGTTGTTGAAGGCTGCAGCAATATCGCGGGTGATTTCCAGGTGCTGCATCTGGTCTTTGCCTACGGGCACTATGTCGGTGTCGTAGAGCAGAATATCGGCCGCCATCAACACTGGATACATGAAAACGCCAGCATTTACCTCCGAGAGCCTATCCGACTTGTCCTTAAACGAGTGCGCATTGGCCAGCATGGGGTAAGGCGCAAAACATGATAGGTACCAAGCCAACTCCGCCACCTGCGGTACATCCGACTGCCGATAAAACATGTTTTTCTCGGTATCGAACCCACAGGCCAACCACGAAGCCGCGACGGCATACGTGTTCTGGCGCAGCAACTCCGCGTCGCGGACCGTGGTCAAGGAGTGTAAATCAGCAATAAAGAGCAACGACTCGTTGGCGGCACTCTTCGACAGTTCTACGGCCGGAAGGATGGCGCCGAGCAGGTTGCCAAGGTGCGGGCGGCCCGTGCTCTGAATGCCGGTAAGGATGCGGGACATGGAATAGTTGTTAAGTACTTGTTGTCAATTGGTAGTTATGCAGCTGCTAAACCACTAACATCTGATATCCTACAACTGACAACTTAAGATTTATACGCTGACATTGGCAGCAGCTTCCTGCTGCAGCTCGGTGGTAGCTTCTTCGCCCAGATACCGGTCGATCAGGAAATGGGCGAGGTAAAGCACCGGCGTGAGCAGGATAGCAGCAGCGAATTTATACCAGTAATTCGTGTTCGCCACGCTCAGCACTTGATCCAGTGTCCAGTTGCCGAACAAGTAGAAGGCCACATAGAGCACCACAAACGAATCGACAAGCTGCGAGATAAGCGTGGAGCCGGTTGCGCGCAGCCACACGTAGCGGCCTTTGGTAGCGCGCCGTATAGCTTGGAAAACGGTAGCATCCAGTACTTGCCCAATCCCAAACGCGGTGATGGAACCGGTGATAATACCCAAGCCCTGCCGGAATATGCTTTGATAAGCGAAATCGATGTTGAAAGGCCGTCCTTGCGCATCCGTCTTGTTCACGTCCAGCCAGAATGCGGCGGGAGGGAGCTTGGTGGTGGCGTAAATCACGACGAAGGCAAACAAAATCAGCGCCACCGTAAGGTAGCTCACGCGCAACACTCCGGCCCGCCCGAAATACTCGTTGATAATATCAGTGGTGACAAATACCACAGGCCAGATCAGCACCCCGGCCGTGAGGTTGCCGGGCAAGCCCAGCAGAGCTTCCACCGAAAATATCTTCACCCCAATTATTTCCGCCAACAGCGCATTTACAATGAAAATGCCGCTCAGGACCAGGTAAAGCTGCTGCTTCTTGTGAGACATACTATTTGATATAAAAATCTAGCCGCCAAGCGTAGTCTAGCCTCTTCTTGCCGAGGCAACGCTACGAAAATAATGCTCAACTGTAGCCGTAGCGTTTTCCAGCGCATAGATGCTGAGCGAAGCTTGCTAGTTTCTTGCGCGGTTACACACTCACCGTTAAGCCTTCCGTAGCTAGCTCAGTCCATTCAAACATGGTTTGAGCCTCCATCAACAGGGGCGTTAGGTCGCGGTAGCGGCTGGAAAAATGGCCGATGAGCAGGCGCTGCACTTGAGCCCGGCGAGCCAGCAAGCCAGCCTGGCGAGCCGTGGAGTGATGCGTAGTCTGGGCCCGGTCGCGCATCTCATCCAGAAAAGTAGCCTCGTGATACAGCAAATCGACACCGTGCACTAAGTCGGCGAGGCTTTCGGTGTAAAGCGTGTCGGAGCAGAAGGCGTAGCTGCGGGGCGGTTTGGGCTCAGTGGTTACGTCGAGGTTGCGGATCAGTACGTTGCCGACTTCGTCTAGCACGTCTTCGCCGAGCGTAAGACCCGTGAGCTGGGCGGGGGTGAGGCCAGACGGTAACTTCTCTTTGACCAAAGGCCGCCGCTTGGGCAATTCCCGAAACAGATAGCCACAGCACGGAATTCGGTGCCGCATGGGCAGCGTGTGCACCGTTACGTGCTTGTCTTCGTAAACCAAGGCGTGCTGCGTGGTATCAACGACCGTGAAATTCAGCTCGAAACTCAGTTGCGTAAACGAGTGCCGGAACTGCATGGTCAACACTTCATCGAGGCCGCTGGGGCCAAAGAGTTGCAGCGGCTCGGTGCGGCCGTTGAGGTGCATGGTGCCGAGCAAGCCAAACAACCCGAAGTAATGGTCGCCGTGCAGATGGGAGATGAAAATGGTTTGGATGCGCTGATGGCGTAGCTTGTACTCCATCAGGCGGCTTTGAGTGCCTTCGCCGCAGTCAATCAGGTACTGCGCGTTGCCCACGGTTAGTACCTGCGCCGTTTGGTGCCGGTCGAGAAAAGGCGTCGCCGACGCGCTACCCAAAATTTTCAGCTCAAACTCCATGTAAATTGATGAATGGTTGAATTATTAAATGGCTGCCTGTTCAACGAGCCGTTTGAACGGTCAGCCATTTAACAATTCAACCATGCAGCCATCCAACCATATAAAGCAAATTGGTTGCCTGTTGTCAGTTACGGGAACCTGACAACTGACAACCAACAACTAATACCTTTAAACTCTATTCCTTGCTGGTCAGGTCACGCTCGATGGCGTGCAGGAAAATGCGGTCAATGCCTTCTTCCACGGTGGGTAGGATATGCAGTACCGATTCGAGCTTACTAATGGTGATAAGCTTCATCACGTGGTCTTGCAGACCGGTGAGTACCAGCAAACCACCCGTAGAGTTGCACAACCGGTTGGCAATCAGAATGGAGCTGAGCCCTGACGAATCGGTATACTTCACGTTGGTGAGGTCCAGAATCAGGTTGTTGATGCCTTCGGCATTCAGCTTCACAAATTCCGATTTCAGGTCAGGAGCTACGGTTGTATCTAGCTTCTTCTCGTCAATCGTGATTATCGTGTACGTTTCCTTTTTATCAATCGAGTACTTCATACCGTCGGTGGTTCGGGGTTTTTAGGGAGTTGCGAAGGTAACAAAAAAATGTTCGTTGGCAGCGTGTTGAGGTACCAACGAAAGAGGTTTAAAAAGGCTGCATCAACGGCTGGAAATTCCCCTGAAACCGAACGTAAGGGTGCTCCAATTACTTTGCCAATCCGCTTCTGGCAGCTTGGCAGGCATCATTCGGACGGTACTTACCATAAACTGACCAGGGTTGGTTAATCGAAACAGCACACGGCCGTTTTGGTTACTATAGAGCCGGATAATTTTTACTGGCTGGCCTACCGAGCGTTGCCACACCTGCACTAATTGGCCGGCCTTGGGTTGCCCGTCGGCCAGCACTCGAATAGTGAGCGAACTGCCGGTCCGCAGGGTGTACGGATTTTGCTCGGGTACTAGTTCTAGTGGCAGGCCCGTAGGCCGGCTCCAAGCCCGTGCAGTATCGGAAGCGCCCGGGTTACCAACTTGGACCAATGTTTTAGTACACCGGCTGTAGGCTTCCCGGCCTGGCTTGTTGAGCGCGCCCTGCTGCTGACGCTGCATCAAAATATAATCGAGCCCTTCTTCCTTCAGGTAGGCGTTGAATTTCTCGGCCTCAAGCGTGATAAAAGCATTATTGGTCGCAAGAGCCACCATGTGCGTACCGGGCTGCGCAAACGTGACGTTCGGGTGCAGCGTATCGGCGGTGGTAGCTGTGGCCAGCAGGTCTTCTGGGCCAGTTGGCGCGTAGTGTACCAGTTGGGTAACGCGGCGGCTTTTGCCTGCCCACCGCTCGCCAGTGAAGTTTTCACCCACAAAAACGGGCAGGTTGAGTGTAGTGCCCGGTGCTATAAAAAATTGGGGTGGCATCAGCCAGAACTCGTGCGCCGCGGCCGTAAGGGCGGCTGTGGCGAAAAGCAGGGCAGCAGCGCACTTCTTGTGCAGGTTGGTGGTAGGCAAACGGAAAAGTATGTTGCTACGGCTCAAGAATCCAGTTTGCTTTCAGAGGGGGCTCGGCCTGCTTACGGACAAATTGATAATTTGATTAAATCTGCATCATGAATTAAGTAAAAACAGGAAAGCTGAACAACAAAATTTTATAAGTGCTTATGCAAACATTCAAATAGCGGTATTGATTCTGTTTTCACGTTCTGTTTAACTTTTTAACCTCATAAGTTACACAAATGAAAACAGCTTCCCTTTTCCACTCCTTTCCCTTTTTACGGACGTTGTGTTTGCTGCTCACAGGTATAGCGTTCAGTTTGGGCGTCACATCTTGTGATGATGACGATGACACGCCCTCTGGCGGTTCGCAGCAAAACATTGTGCAGGTAGCCCAAGGAAATGCGGACTTCAGTATTCTGGTAGCTGCCGTTACGAAAGCCGACTTAGCTGGTACGCTAAGCGGTGCGGGTCCATTCACGGTGTTTGCGCCCAACAATGCAGCCTTTGCCAAATTGGCCGGCGGCCCTCTCGATGCCTTCAGTTCAGCCGCTAAGATCAACGCCGTGACGGATGCCAATCAGATTGCGGCCCTCCGCAATGTGCTCCTCTACCATGTGCTAGCGGCCAATGTGCGAGCCGCCGACATTGCCGCCGGGACTAGCACCGCTACTACCGCCAAGCCTGCCAGCGGGAATGGCGTCAACGATAACACGCTCTATCTATCCAAGTCGGGTACCACCGTATCCATAAACGGGGGCACGCGGGTAGTAACGGCCGATATTGCGGCCAGCAACGGCACTATTCACGCCATCGACAACGTGCTGCTGCCGCCTAGCCAAACTATAGCGGCTATAGTAACTGCTAATGCAGCGGCCAATCCGGCGCAGTTCACGCAGTTGTTGCAGGCTCTGCAGCGCCCGGCGGCTTCGGCCCTGCTGGCGGCGGCGTCCAGCAACTCTTCCAACATCACCGTGTTTGCTCCTACTGATGCAGCCTTCCGGGCGGCGCTGACGGCGCTTAATTTGCAAAGCCTGAGCCAAGTGCCGGATGCTACGCTGGTTGCCATTCTGCAGAAGCACATTGTGAGCAGTGGCCGGGTGTTTTCATCGGATTTGGTGCCCGGCAACGTGGCTACCCTCAATGGCAACATCACTGTGGCAGCGGCGGCCAACGGCTTTACTGTACGCGGCGGCACCGGTACAGCTGCCAATATTGCCACCGCCAACGTGCTAGCAACCAACGGAGTAGTGTACATCATTGACCAGGTGCTGCTGCCGTAAGAACTGGCAGACTCAAATGAGTGAAACAAGAAGGCCCGGCTGTATATACAGCCGGGCCTTTTAAATGAAATCAAACGGTGCTAGTTAGTCTTTACTGCCGCTCTAATGCCAAGGTATAAGCTCGGTCGTAGTAAATGCGCAGGTTTTTCCAGTCGAAGATTTCCGAGTTGCTCTCCACCTTGTTGCGCTGCATGATTCGCTCGCGGCGGGAGAGGAGCACGAAATTCCAGAGCATTTCTGTTAGCTCTTCAGCCGACTCGTCGAAGCTCTTTTCCTGGCGCTGCACCACGTATATGCCTTTGTCTTCGTGAGCATCCACGTTTTGCATCACGTAGTCGCCGAAGCCGGAAAGGTCGGAGGTGACGGCTGGTACGCCGCGGGCCACACATTCGAGCGGGGTATAGCCCCAGGGCTCGTAGTAGCTCGGGAACACGCCCAAGTGGCAGCCCCGCACAAACTGCCCGTATTCCATGCCAAACAAGGGCGAAGTAGGTGACACGAAATCGGGGTGATAGACAATCTTCACCCGGTCGTGCTTGTGGTTTATGAGGCCAGCCTGGCGAACAAAATTGAGGATGTCGTCGTTTTTGTCGTCCACCAAGTTGTGCGTGATAACCGAAGGCAGGTTGTTGGTTTTCCAGCTTTGCAGCGTACGGCGGTAGCGCAGCTTCCAGTAATCATCAACCATAGTCGACAGATCGGGCAGGCGGTGGTCGGTGGACGCGGCGGCGGCATAGAACAGCCGCTCGCCTACCTGCCGCTCAATAGCCTCGCAGGTTTCGTGTACCTCGTCGAGGATGGCCCGGTTTTGCAGAATCAGCGGGTTGATGCTGGTGAAGGGACGTTTGGTGATAAAGAACATCACCACGTTGCCTTCCAAACCGCTTTGCTGGAGCCGATAATTCAGGCGCGCCAAGGCTTCCAGCGTTAAATCGAAACCTTTGTTGTGGTACTCGTAGCGGCCACTCGTGAACAGGTACAGCGTCTTGTCCAGATCGAAAGAATAGCTCTGGAAAAAATGCGCCATCACGAATTCGTGAATTTTGGCTTTGTACTGCTGGTGTAGATTCTGGAACTCGTGCCCCGCCACAAACCGCTCGATATTCAGGCCGTTTGGCAACACGGCATCCGGTATTCTGTCGAGCAGATAGATACATTCGCGCACCGTCAGCTCGCTCACCGTTGTAAAGACGTGGGCACCGTGGGCCGCCGCGCGCTCCATCGTTACGGCCGTCTCGATGTTGAAGTGCCGGGCTTCGGGCAGCCAGTCCACTTGCATAAGGTGGTCGTAGAAATTGGGGTCGTTCATGGCCAGATAGCGGCCCAGCAGCGTAGCGTGCGTGGTAAACACGATGTGCAGTGGCGTCTGGTCGCGCCGCAGGCCCGGAATGGCTACGCCCGTCATCCACTCGTGGAAGTGGGCCACTACCCGCTGCGGCGGCACCACTTCGGCGGCCAGTACCTGCAAAAATATCTTGGCCAAGTGGCCGAACGCCTCCACCTGGTGCAGCAAGTCGTCGTTGTCGGGCGTGGGGATACGGTGATGGTCCCAGAGGTCGTATTTGATCTGGCCGAGCTGCGGATACGCCTGGTAGGGGTTGATGAGTACCGTACGTGGCCGGCCCGTCACGAGCCATACGCCCAGGCACACGTCGTAGCCCATTTCGCGCATGCGGCGCACTGCCCCGGCAAACGGGTCGGAGAGAGAATCGAGCTGATAATCGTCGTAGGCCTCGAACTCGCCCTGCGCCTGCTGCGAGAAGTAAGGCCCTAGCAAACAGTAACGGTCTTCCCAGCCTTGCATGGTGGCCGGTACCTTGCTACGAATAACCGTGTAAATGCCGCCGACCTGATTGCAAACTTCCCAGGCTACTTCAACGAGTAAGGCATCGGGTGCAATGGGGGTGGGAGCGGAAGGAGGAACTTGCATACGGTGGACGCTAGAGTGGAAGGCGGCAAGTTAGGTTTCTTGCGGAGTTTACCTACTGTTGCTTTACAGTGTACAGGATATAAAAAGCAGGGTTTCGTGGGGCTTCCAAGAAAAATCTGGAAGCCTCACAAAACCCTGAGTTCTAGGCAGCGCAATCAGGCAAGAAATTCTATCCGGGCTCCTGCGAGATAATCAGCACCGAATAAGGCGCCAGTCCAAACGAACCGTGGAACGGCTGGTCGTCATAAATACCTTCTTCGGCCTGCGTGTCCATGCTCTCGAAGTTACCAAACTCCTCGTCGTAGCCTTCCCAGTCGGAGTTGAACCGCACGCGCCAGTTACCACCGCGGGGCAGGCCAATAGTGTAGGCCTCGTGGGTGCGGTTAGCAAAATTGGCCAGCACAATAGTGGTGTCGCCGGGGCCGCTTTGGTCGCGGCGGATGAACGCCAGCGTTTTGTCGTCGTTGTTGACGTGGTGTACCTCGGTGTGCTGGCCCAACAGGCCGCGCGTGTGGCCGGCCAAGTTGCGGCGTAGCGAAATTAGGTCGCGGTACAAGTGCACCAAGCCGGCGTGTTGTTCGGCGTGCTGCCATTCCAGCGGCAGGTCGTCGGAGAAGTAGCCATCGGCTAACATTTCCTGGCCCTGAAACATCATGGGGATACCGGGCGCGGTGAATACCAGTGCCGCGCCTAGCGTTGCGCGCTTCTTCGGGAACCAGCCGTGGGCGTCGCCGGGCATGATTTCTTCGGTTACGCGGCTTTTGCCGTTGGCTACTTCGTCGTGGCTTTCGGTGTAGATGACGCGCTGAAACGCATCGCCGTTGTAGATGCCGGTAATAGTTTCGGCCACGCGGTGCAGGTCCCGGTCGTCGTCGTTGGGTGTTACTATGGCATCACGCACAATGTTGACGAAAGCCGCATCCCATTGGCTGGAAAAGCCTTGCCCGCCTTCTTCAGGGCTGCGGGTAATGTACTCGTTGCCTTGCAGGTCTTCGCCAATGGTGATTTTCCAAGGCATCCGGTCCCGGATTTCCTCGTTGATCCACTTCATCAAGCTCCAGCCTTCGGGCAGGTCGCGGGTAGGGTCGGACGAGCCATCCACGTTGCGGATGTGGGAAATAGAGTCGCAGCGCAGGCCATCTACGCGGTAGTCCTCCAGCCACATCAGGGCGTTGTCGCGGATGTAGGCCCGCACGGCGTCGCGCCCGTAGTCGGGGCGGTTGTGGCCCCAGGGCGTTTCGGCGCGCCAATCGTTGTAGAAGTAGATACCGCCACCGTCGTTTTCCTGCCAGCCGTCGAATTGCCAGAGGTCCAAGTCACCGGGGCCGAAGTGGTTATATACCACGTCCAGGATTACGGCAATGCCGTGGCGGTGCGCTTGCTTTACAAGTTCTTTGAAGGCCTGCGGTCCACCATAATCGGTTTCGAGGGCGAAGGGGTGCGAGGGGTTGTAGCCCCAGGAGCGTCCGCCCGGAAACTCGGTGGGCGGCATTATCTCGATGGCATTGATGCCCAATTCACGCAGATAATCCAGCTTTTCAATTACGTCGAGGAAGGTGCCGGGCTGCTCGGGATTGGGGGCGTTGAAGGTGCCAACGTGCAGCTCGTATATCACCAGCTCGTTCCAGGCGGGCATATCGAAGTGGTCGTCTTCCCAATCGAAGCTATGGTCGGGCACGATGGAGTTGCCAGCCGAATGCGTGACTTCGCGGGCATAGGGGTCGTTGCGGGTTAACTCACCGGAAGGCGTATCAAGCCAGAACTTGTATTCGTTACCTACTTTTAAGTCAGGAAAATCAGCAGCCCAATAGCCATCGGTTTCGGCGGCAAGTGAGTGGGTGGTATGGTCCCAGTTGTTGAAAGGTCCTACCACAGATACAGCTGTAGCAGCGGGAGCCCAAACGCGAAAAGTTGTGCCGTTGGTATGTGGCAAAGCACCCATGCCGGTTTGCAGCACGGATGCGGAAAGAGGAGCAGTATCAAGCATTGGAGTAGAAGAAAATCAACCTTAAAGGTCGATGGTTGAGTCTTCTACTGTTAAGGTTGGCTTTTTGTTGGGTTTGGCATTATAATCTGTTGGTACTGGACTATATACAGCTGGTTGTTGAGCTGCTGCAGATGCCAGTTGAACATTCAGCTGGCAGCAAACGGAACAGTAGATCCAGCGACATTTACTGAGGTAAGTTCAGAAAGCTGCGAGTTAGGAAAGGCAGTACTCGGGCGGTTTACAGGCGGGAAAATAGAATTGCAGAAGCAAGAAAATATGCTGTGTTTTCCATATGAACAATCCGTCTGCTACTGGCCCTATTACTCTCTACCATAAGCGCCGCGCCCGTATAGAGCGCGCCAAAGGACTAAGCCACGTAGTGCCGGCGCTGGTGTTGCTAAGTGGTGTGTTCGGAGTGATAACCGGCCAAGAGCCGTTCACGCTGCTGCTTGGGTTGGAAGTACTCGTGGGCGCGGCTTACGTACTATTGCTCCTGCGAGAAATTCAGCATTTGCGCCGACACCCGAACCACCATGAACGGGTTGCTTGGTTGGAACTAGCAGCAGCCGGTATTTTCGCCATTGAAGGCTACCACATCTGGCACCGCCACCACGAAGCGGCTTTGCGTACCGGAGAGCACAAATTTCATGTTTTGCCGTGGCTGTATGCAGCGTTGGCCGTCTGGTATGTGGGTATGGCTTTCGGTATTGCCCGGATTTATGAGCGGCGCCACCTACACCTACACGCCAACGGGTTTAGTGGTCGGATGCATCCATTCCGGCGCGGATTTTCTTACACGTGGGCAGAGGTGGACCACCTAGAACCAAGCGGGCCGACCGACGTGCTGGTGCATCGTAGCAACGGCCAGCAGCAGAAAATATCTTTTGCAAACGTGTACAATGGGTCAGCCTTGCGTGACCAACTACTCGCGCACCGACAAGCCAAAACAGCAGATGCAACCTGAGTTATTCATTGTTTGTACTGTTACTTCTTACAGCGTGCTACAATAAAAAGAGCCGCTAGCAACACTGCTAGCGGCTCTTTTCATGGGCACTTACTGCCACATAACTGGTGCGGGTTCAGGAGCCACGGGTTGGGGTGGTGGCGCCTGCGAGGCTTGTTGCTTGGCCGACGTTTTCGTGACGGCCGGGCTCCATTTCGAGTTGTCGCAACGAGGGCAATGCTTGGTTGGCATGTGGGAGGAATGAACTACGTTGCCACACAAGGTGCAAGCAAACTGGTCGGGTACGCGCTGTTGCTGCTGAATGTAGTCTTGGTCCCAATCAGGGGCCAAAGACAGGCCGGGTTGGGGTTCGTCTTGCTCGATAACCGTGAACGAACCATTGGCTTCCATGTAGAGGCGCTGTACTTGGCCTAGGTTATCGAGGCCTTGGCCGCGTAGCTTGGCGAAGATGCGCTCCTGAGAAAGCAGACACTCTTTCATGGCATCGTATTGCAACCGGCCGTCCTCCACCAGAATGCTTACATCAGCCTGCACAATTTTCTCGAAGTAGCTGCTACGAAATGTGGCGCGCGCCAACAAATGCTGGCCGGCCACGATGATAATGGCCGCAATCAGGGGCGCTAGTATGCCCCGGTCGGGGGCTAGCAACGGGACGCCGCCTGCTGCTGCCAACGACACCATGGCGGCCATTTCGGTGCGGTTGAGTTGGCTGCCCATCCGCTTGCCCATTAGGCGCATCGAAAGCAGCAAAATGGCATAGATAGCCGAAACCCGAATAACGGCCTCCAGCATAAAGCTCCAAGGCACATCGCCCAGAGTCATTCGTAGTAAATCGAAAGGCTTGAAATCCGGCATAAAATGGTGTGTTGAAAAGAAGGATTGTGAACAGGTGGCGCGCAACGCTGCCGTACCGCGGGGTTTGCGCAGCGCAAGCGGTTATCGAATAGGGGTGAGGCCTGAAAAAGCAAAGGGTAAAGCAAGCAGAAGAGCTAGTGGGAAGCCCGAGCGTTGCTATCTGCTTTGGTTACTGAACGGCGGTAGTCCACTGCTCTTTGCCGCAGTTAGGGCACTGGTTGCCCGAGTGAACATGCTCATTGGCAGGCTGGCCGCAATTGAGACACACTTTCTGGTTGTCGACGGGCTTGAGCGTCTGGTTCAAGGTCTTGTCTTTGACGGGTAGCACGCTCAAACCAGCTCTTGGCGAATCTGCTTTGAACACACTGAAGGTCCCGTTGCCTTCGAAGTACAACCGTTTTACCTCGCCAAGCTGCTTGATTTTCCGGTCGCGTAGCTGCGCAAATACCTCGTTGTTGGAAATGGAGTCGTTGCGCATGTGGTTGATTTGCAGCACACCATCCTTAACCAAGATGGTTACGTCGCCTTGCACAGCCAGTTCTATCTTGCGCTTTTTGAGCGACAACCAACTCAGGCCCCGCTGATAAAACAGCACGCACAGCAGCACAACTATTGCGGGCAGCAAGCCCCGGTTAGGTATTTGCATGGGCACCGACACGATACCCCCGAGCATAATCATCACGGCCAATTCGGTGATGGTCAGCTGCGCACTCATGCGCTTGCTGAGTAAGCGCATCACCACCAGAAAGAAGAGGTAAATAATAATGGTGCGCACAACTACTTCCCACGAGAAAACGCCGGGCGTGTCACCAAACAAAATCCGGTGCCAGTCGCCCAGATGGATATCTTCCTTTTTCATATAACTCGTTGTAGCACATTGGAATCTATAAGGCTAAACGAGGCCTGTGGAACAGGCGTTACAGCGTAAACAACCGAAAAACGTCCGTATAAACCCTGATTTCATTTCAAGCTTCCGGCTGGCCTTGCTCCACTGGCAACCTGCCGCACGAGTTTTTAGCCGGTTTCGCAACTTGCAGCCGCCGCCAGCGGTTCTTGTATCCCAACTAGCAGTTTTTATCCGTGCCCCGCCCCAAACCTGTCATCTACGGCTTGTATTCCTGGACGCCTGAGTATGGCCTCCGTTACATTCATCCTGCCAACCGCCGCACTTTTGAGTGGCTGGAACCGGTAGGCAAACTTTTCGAGAAAATCGATGAAACCGAAGACTGGATACTGCTGCGCTACGACGAGCAGCAATTCAAAGTCAGCGGTGAATTGTTCAAGGAACTGTACAGCAAACCGCCCTTCAGCTTCGGCGACTTGGTGGAAGAAGTTAGCCCCGAACCCGGCCAGCCCGCCCACGAAGGGCTGGTATCGGATGTATATTGGGACGATGCTACGCACACCGCCCGCTTTCAAATAGTAGAGCGCAAGCGCAAACTGAAGCGCATCTTCGAAGCCGACGAACTGCGGCTTAAGTAAGAGTGAGTAAGGGAGCAGCGGAGTAACTGAGTAGTATCACCGAACAGTTTACTCCGCTACTCCTTTACTTTATAACCCCATTACGATACCCGTGACAATAGCCACTACCGCTAGCAGCAACAATCCTAGGTAAAGCGGCAGCGCGAACTTCAACCATTCGTCGAAGCGGACGCCGCACACGGCCACAATAGCCATGAGGGCGCCGTTGGTAGGCGTAATTAGCTCGCAAAGGCCCGCGCCGTACTGAAAGGCCAGCACCGTAACCTGGCGCGAAAGTCCAATAAGGTCGGAGAGGGGCACCAATAGCGGCATCGTGAGCACCGCCTGCCCGCTCACCGATGGCACCGGCAAGTGCAGCGCCGTGTGCAGCCCCACCATACCTAGCGCCGACAACGTAACGGGCAGCCCCGCCAGCGGCGCCGACAGGGCGTTGACGATGGTATCAACAATCTGACCTTGTTCCAGCACCACAAAAATCGCACGGGCAAAACCAATCAGGATGGCCGAAAACGCCATGTCGCGGCAGCCCGTAATGAAGCTCTCGGCGGTGCCGGTGAAGCCTAAGCCGCCCACCAAACCGGCCGCTATGCCCAACGCGAAAAACAAGGCCGCCATTTGCTCGAAGTCCCAGCCGAGTTGCAGCACTCCGTAGGCGAAGATGGTGAACGTGACCAGCAGTAAGGCCAGCACGAGGCCGTGGCTGCCAGCACGGGTGGCGGCGGTTGTATCTTCTTCCGCCTCGGGGGCTACACGATTGCGCACGGCGTAACGCACGGTCCCAATAATCCAGAAAGCCACGGCTACCAGCAAAAAAGCCAGTCGGAAGCCGCCTCCCGAAAGCAGCGGCAATTGTGCCAGCTTCTGCGCCACGCCCACCTGAAACGGGTTGAGCGGACTAAAGGCCGCGCCTACGGCGGCCGAGCCCAAGCTAACGGCGGCCGCCGTAATGGCCGGATAGCCAATGCGGCGCATAAGCACGAGCAGCACCGGAATCAGCGGAATTATTTCCTCCTGCATATTTTCCAGGGCGCCCATCGTGGCAAAAAGCACCGAAATAATAGGAATGACAATGGCCTCGCGCCCCCGAAACCGGGCCAGCAGCCAATCGACGCCGTGGCGCAAGGCGCCAGTATGGTCCACAACGGTGAAAGCCCCGCCAGCCAAGAATACTAGGAAAATAACGGAAGCCGCATCAATCAACCCCTTCGGAATATCAACCAAGGCTTGCAGGGGACTGACGGGGGAGGCCGCTACGCGGTGGTAGGAGCCCGCCACTACTACGTCGCGCCCCGTGGCCGCGTCGGGGTGGCGCTCAAACACACCGGTTGGTAGCACATAACTTAGCAAACAAGCCAGCAGAATAAACCCAACCAACAAAACCAGCGGGTGCGGAAAGCGAATCGTCTTCATGCCACGAAGGTAGTGGCTGAGGAATGTACAATTAAGTGCCAGTTTGAGGGGCACACGAGCACGGCCAAATCCTTTGGGTTTGTATCTTCGGGTTTCATTACGCCTCTCATGAACCTGCTTGTCTTCAAAAAGCTCCCGATGGGTCAGCAGGCCGACCTCTTGCGTCGGCATGGCCACTTTTTGGCCGAACGGCGGGAAGACAGCTTTCGATTGAGCCTGTATGCGCTAGGTGATTTTTACGCCGAGGAATGGCGCGTCCACGATGAAGACCATATTCTCTTCATCCACCTTTTCCAGCATTCCGGCGGACTGAACGAGTATTTAGCGAAAATCCGGCTGCCGGAAGTGTGAACGGCATGAATTGGAAGTGACTAAGTTGCTGGTGCTTTGCAATGACTATTACTTAGCTCTTCTATGACAACTATACTCTCTTGGTTTGCAAACCTGCGACGTTCAGCAAAGCCAATTGCTTCCCCAGTAGTTTCCTCCCAAGACTCCGAGGTTACAACTGCTGAGCAGGCCAAGTTTCTAGAGTGTATAAAAGCAGAGATTCAAGCACAGCATCCGCACCTCCATATAGAAGAACAAGGAGATGTGCTGCATATTCTGCCTGTTCAACTACAGGTTAGAGCTCAAATAACCACCCGTACAGTCCATGCCGATGCCGTGGTGGAGTGCCAAGTAGTGCGGTTATACCAAGACCAACTAATTCCAGGCTATGTGGAAGACGTGTTTGCTGGTATTGGTGAAAACAGTGTGGATGCCGCTCATAAAGGAGCTTCAGTCTTTACAACAGGAGTCTTTACCACGATACTTGAGGCTCTTGAAGGGCGGCGCCAACCTGAGTATGACTTCTACACGGTTGAAGCTGATCAGCAGATTCAATGGCACCAAATATTTGGGCCTGTGATGGTGCAAGGATTCTGGCGTAACCACATAGAAGAAATTAAAGAAGAATACTTAACTGCTTTGCTACGGCCTCTGCTCCACGACAAGCTGCCGAACCAACTGCTCAGCTGGATGAAGATGTATGTATCTCGGCTACCAAGTGGAGAATTGATAGTTGAGTGCTTGCTGAATAATCAACATTGGCCAGAGGCCGTCACCCTGCTGCGACGTGAAGCCGAAATGTGGCCAACGGTAGATGAATTTATGGCACAACGTCAATTCGTCGCGTTTCGTCGGTGTAGGTAAAAGCAGGACCTGCCATATTTCCGAATACCTATATTGAAGGCATGAAACCGTCTCGCCTTCTGCCTCTGCTGCTCGCGCTACTCAAATTTGTGTCGGGCTACTTACTGGCTAGCCGTGCCTACGAGCTGCACCGCGACGAATATCTTTACCTCAACTACGGCAGGCATTTGGCCTGGGGCTATTTGGAAGTGCCGCCGCTTACGGCGCTGCAAAGTTGGGTGACCTTGGCGCTAGGTGGTGGCTGGGGCTGGGTGAAGTTTTGGCCTTTTTTGTGGGGCAGCCTCACGGTGTATCTGGTGGCGCGGCTGTTGCAGCACGTGGGTGGGGGCTGGTTTGCGGTTTTACTGGCGGGTATCGGCTACATGGTGGCGGCCTATGCGCGGCTCAACTTTTTGTTTCAGCCCAACTCGTTTGAGGTACTGGCTTTCACGGCTGCTTCGTACGCCTTGGTGCGCCACGCGCAAACCAGCCGCCCCCGCTACCTCTACCTGCTAGGCGCGATGCTCGGGCTCAGTTTTCTCAACAAGTACACCACCCTGTTTTATACGGGTGCGTTGCTGGCCGGCTTACTTTTCACGCCGCAGCGCCAACTCCTTTGGAACCGCCATTTGTGGGGCGCAGCCGCCGTGGGGCTACTGCTTTGGCTGCCTAACCTGATTTGGCAACTTGCCCACGGTATCCCGTTCCTTCACCACATGGAGCTGCTCCACGATACGCAGCTCGTAAACATGTCTGCCGCCGACTTTTGGAAAGAACAACTCCTGATGTGTTTTCCGGTGGTGTGGGTCTGGGTGCCGGGGCTGCTGGCGCTGTTGGTTTATCGGCCGTTCCGGCCCTACCGCGCCATTGGGGTCATTTACGTGGCAGGCCTGCTGATTCTAACCGTGATGCACGGCAAAGGCTATTACGCTCTCGGGTACTATCCGGTGCTGCTTTCGTTTGGGGCGGTGTGGCTGGAGCGGCAACTGGCGTCGGTGCGGTTTGGGGTGGTGGCGCGGCCGGTGCTGTTGGTTTTGCCGGTGGTGCCCCTTATCTGGTTTATGCCGTTTGTCTTCACGCTGTACTCGCCAGCGCATATGCAGCGTATCGGGCCGCGCTACGCAAGCCTAGGACTTTTGCGCTGGGAGGATGGCAAGAACCATCCCTTACCGCAAGACTATGCCGACATGGTGGGCTGGCAGGAACTAGCCGACAAAACTTGGCAGGCCTACCAAGCGCTACCGGCCGCCACCCGCGCCAACACCCTCATCAAATGCGACAACTACGGCCAGGCCGGCGCTATCAACTACTACAATCGGGGCCGCGCCTTGCCCGTGGCCAACAGCTTCAATGGTAGTTATTTGTTTTGGTTTCCGCCTCGGCCAACCCAAGCGTTTCGTTATATGCTGCTCGTGGGCGAAGGAGAGCCCGCCAAGCTGGTGCCTCACTTTCGGGAATTTCGCAAGGTGGGTGAAATAACCAACCCCTATGCGCGCGAGAAAGGCACGACCATCCACCTCGGCACCGACCCAGATTCTGCTATTCTAAACTTAGCCTACCGAGAGCACCGCGCCGAGCTGGCCGCCTGGGAAGGGCGCAAGTAACGGCGCGGGTGCAAGGCGTGGCACGATCACAGAGTTGAAGTGGCTGTGTTGACGCCTATTTTGTTTGTGGCAGCAACCAAGTGACTGTATGGCCGTCCAATAACTTTGGCCGAAGCACCCCGTACCTCCACCTACTTGTCAGAGTGCGGTGCTCTCGGCTTCCTTCTTATTGTTGTCACCGACTAGTGCCTAAGCAAGCCGTATGTGGATAGTTTTTTCTTTGCTCGCCGCTTTATCGGCTGCTGTAGTGGTTACGCTCTCCAAGGCGGGCATCAAAAATGTGGATTCGAGCTTGGCCTTCGCTATTCAATCGGTGCTGATTGTGCTGGTGGCTTGGGGCGTAGTGGCCTGGCAAGGCAACCTACCCGACGTAACATCCATTGACCGTCGTAGCTGGACGTTTCTAATTGCGGCCGGTGTAATCACCTGCATTTCGTCCTTGCTGTCGTTTCGGGCGCTTTCGCTCGGCAATGCTTCCCGCGTATCGCCTATCGATAAGGTGTCGTTGGTGTTTGCTATTGTGCTGGCTGCCGTTTTTCTGAAAGAGAAAGTAAGCTGGCAGGTGATGCTCGGGGCCGGTCTAATGGTACTTGGCGCAGTGGTCATTGCCATGGCCAAGCCTGCCGGGGAGTAAAGAGGAAATTGCAAAATAGCTTGCTCTCGGCAAGGCGATTACCCATTTAGGTTAAGCCCAAAACGTGTATTCAAGAAGTGGATTTTAATCGGTATCACCCGCTCTTCACTATACCTATCTAAATAAGTGGATATTTTCCGGCAAGGCGACGTAAGCTGAACTATATTGCTCGCTTCTTGTCCGTTATCCCCTTTCGCGTTCTGTCCTAAATGCTTTCGCGCTTTCGCTGGTTTTCATTGCCTTTGGTTTTGGTGCTGCTGTTGGGATGGAAAGGCAAGGCCAGGGCCCAAAGCCCCGAACTCGAGAGGCTACGTGCCCAAGTACAGCGAGAACAGACGGACAGCAGCCGGGTGCTGCTAATCTGCAAAATCAGCGACCAATATTGGGCTCTCAATACCGATTCGGCCGCGGTGTATGCACAGCAGGCATTGTCGTTGGCCCGTAGCATCGGCTACCGCCATGGCGAAGGCGAGGCGTTGAACCGGCTAGGTGCGGCCCTGCGTGAAAGCAATTTGGCCCGCGCGCTGCAGTTGTTTCAACAATCGTTGCACTTAGCCGAACAAACCCAAGACCGGCCCCTACAAGCCCAGAACCTACGCAGCATCGGCATCATTTACGTGTACCTGCGCGAGCGGCAGCAGGCCATGTCGTACTACTTTCGGGCCTTGCGCATCGGCGAAGCGCTGCACGACGAGCACCGGGTGGTGATTGAATTGAGCAACATCGGGCTGGCGTACGATGTGTTCAACCAACTCGATTCGGCTCAATATTTTCAACAGCGTGCGTACCAGTTGGCTAAGCGGCTGCACACACCCACTAATTACATTCTGTACGGCCTCGCTAACGTAGCCCGCAAGCAGGGCCACCTCGCGCAGGCCCGTGCTTATTACCAGCGCAGCATCACCGAATCCGAGACTTTACACCATTTACGGAGCAGCAATTTCGCGTACGTAGGGTTGGCTACGCTGTACCAGTTGCAAGGCGCCGCCGATTCCAGCCTCTATTATGCGCGCTTGGGCTGTAAGGCTGCTCAGGCCAACGGGTTTTTGCGGGGCGTACTCAATGCCAGTACCTTGCTTACCCAGGAGTTCAAAAGGCGCGGACCCGCCGACAGCGCCCTCAAGTACCAGAGCCTGATGTTGGCCATGAAAGACACTTTGTTTGGCCAGGAGAAAGTGATGCAGCTGCAAAATGTTGATTATCAAGAGCGGCAGCACGAGCAGGAAGTTATCAATGAAAAAGCCATCTTGAGGGCCCGCTACCGCACCTACGGCTTGCTAGCAGGCCTGGTGGGGTTGCTGATTATTATTGGCCTGTTGGTGCGCAACTACCGATTGCAGCAGCGTGCCAATACGGCACTTGAGGCCTCGTTGGCCGAGCTGAAAACCACGCAGTTTCAATTGGTGCAGCGCGAAAAAATGGCGTTTCTGGGTGAGCTGACGGCCGGGGTGGCCCACGAGCTGCAAAACCCGCTTGGGTTTGTCAAGCAGTTTGCCGCCGTTAGTACCGAGCTAATCGATGAAATCAACGGGGCACAACAACTGGCGCGCGACGGCAAGCTAGAACGGGAAATTCTGGATGGCCTCAAGCAGAATATGCTGAGCATCAGCCAGCATGGGCAACGGGCCACCGCCATCATCAAAGGCATGCTGGAGCACGCCCGCATGGGTAGCGGGCAGCGCGAACTTGCCAACCTCAATCAGCTGGCAGAAGAAAGCTGGCAGCTAGCGTACCAAGGCGTGTGGCACGAGCACCCTGCTTTCACGGCCACGCTCACCACTCACCTCGATCCGGACTTGCCACGCATACCCGTCATTGCGCAAGATCTGAATCGGGTGCTGCTGAACCTTTGCACCAATGCTCTTTACGCCGTACGGCAGCGTCAACTCACGGCCGAGGCGGAGTACCAGCCCGAAGTGCGCATAAGTACCCGTTTGCTACCCGGCAGCGTTGAACTCACAGTCAGCGACAACGGTACCGGCATTCGGGAAGATGTTAAGGCGAAGGTTTTCCAGCCTTTCTTTACCACCAAACCGATTGGCGAAGGCACAGGGCTCGGCCTTTCGCTCAGCCACGACATAGTAAGCACGGGCCATGGCGGCACCCTCACCGTAGCATCGGAAGAAGGGAACGGCACCTCCTTCACTATTACGCTGCCACAGAATGCTGTAGCATAAAGTTTATTGTATCTTATAACCGGACCATATGAATGTGCGGAATACCGTCTTCGAGGTAGCCTTCACCGTGCTGCTGAAAGCGGAAGCTTTCATAGAATTCCTTCAGATACAGTTGGGCTCCAATCTGGATGGGTTGCTCCCCGAATAGCTCCGTTACCGCCGCAATAGATTGTTGCAGCAACTCCCGGCCCAAGCCATAGCGCCGAAACTTCGGGCCGACTACCACCCGGCCGATGCTGGCTTCGGGGTAGCTGAGGCCAGCATCGAAAAGGCGGGAGTAAGCGGCTAGCTCGCCGGTTTCGGTATGACCTAGCAAGTGATGGGCTGCTTGGTCTTGGCCGTCTATGTCCTGGAAGGCGCAGGTTTGCTCTACCACAAACACTTCGGAGCGCAGCTGAAGTAGAGCGTAAAGTTCGGATAGGGTGAGGGAGGCAAAGGGCTTGGTAGTCCAGGTGAGCGTCATAAGCGAAAAAGGAAAGTAGGGATGCACAAAGATGCGGGGAATAGCGGAACGCCGGCATGGCCTAGAGCAAGCTCTACCATAGCGCTAACGGTACTTTCTGCGTATAACACGCTCAACTCTGGCCGCTTGACGGCCCCTCAACCACACTTCGCATGGATTATATCCGCTTGGGAGGCACTGGCCTCAAAGTATCTAAAATATGCCTAGGCTGCATGACCTACGGCACCCCCACCGACCGTTGGCCCTGGGCCCTGAACGAAGAGCAAAGCCGCCCGTTCATTCAGCAAGCCTTGGAGCTTGGTATCAATTTCTTCGACACTGCCGATGTGTACTCCAACGGTGCCAGCGAAGAAGTGGTAGGACGAGCCCTGCGCGACTTTGCCAAACGCGACGAAATTGTGCTGGCCACCAAAGTATACAACCCCATGGGGCCGGGACCCAACCAGCGCGGACTCTCGCGCAAGCACATCATGAGTGCTATCGACGCCAGCCTCCAGCGCCTCGGCACCGACTACGTTGACCTCTACCAGATTCATCGCTGGGATTATGATACGCCTATCGAAGAGACCTTAGAAGCACTGCACGACGTCGTGAAGGCTGGCAAGGCCCGCTATATTGGTGCTTCCTCGATGTTTGCCTGGCAGTTTGCTCAAGCACTGTACCTGGCCGACAAGCACAACTGGACGCGTTTTGTGAGCATGCAGCCGCATTATAACCTAGTGTACCGCGAAGAAGAACGCGAGATGCTGCCGCTGTGCCAAGACCAAAACATCGGCGTGATTCCCTGGTCGCCGCTGGCGCGTGGGCTGCTTACGGGTGGGCGAAGCAAGGAGCGCAACGAAACCGAGCGCGCCAAAACCGATGCCTTTGGCAAGAGCCTCTACGGCCGCGACGACGATTTTACCGTGGCCGACCGGGTAACTGAAGTTGCCAAGGAGCGCGGCTTGCCCAATGCCCAAGTAGCCTTGGCTTGGATGCTGTCGAAACCCGTCATTACGGCTCCTATTGTAGGCGCCAGCAAACCTGGCCACTTAGAAGATGCCGTGGCAGCGGTGGGGGTGAAGCTTTCGGGCCAGGAAATCAAGCGGCTGGAAGAGCCGTATCAGCCGCATCCGGTGCTGGGCTTCTCGTAAGGATTAGGTGGCACTTAAGTTATGGGAGTAAGTGGCAGAATGGATTACTGCACTACCTGTTCTTATTGCTTAAGTGCCGCTTACACTAGCAAACTGTTCACTTCAGCTTTTCCTACCTATGAAAACCTTCTTATTGCTGCTCCTAGTGGCCTTTACGGCTTGCTCACCGGTGCGCGTAGAGTCGACCAGCCAAACGCCAGGCGTCAACTTTTCGGCCTACAAAACCTACAACTTCATGGACGTGACGGCCCGTAACGAGGCCGCATTTCAGGGCCCTGGCACGGGCATCGAAGAACTGAAAAGCGCCGTGGCCCGCGAGCTAGAGCGCCGCGGCTACCAGCGTGCCGATTCTCCGGACCTCTTGGTTAACATTGGCGTCGTGACTCAGGAGAAAGTACAGACCCGCGAGACGACGATCTATGAGGCGCCGCGCTACATCGGGCAGCGCCGCTACCGGTGGCAAAGCGAGGAAGTGCCCGTAGGTCGTTATGCAGAAGGCACCGCCACGGTTGATGTGGTGGACGCCACTCGCAACGAGCGTATCTGGCAAGGGGTGGCGGCTAGTACGCTTTCCAAAGACCCCGAGAAACTAGCCTCCCGAATCAACGAGGGCATCACGGAGATGTTCGAGAAGTATCCGGTGACGCCTAAGCAATAGCGTAAAAGGTTATTCTAGTAGGTAGGCGAAGCCCTTTGCCTCGCCAGCTGACGTTGCCAAACTAACGGTCATGCTGAGCGCAGCCGAAGCATCTCGCTAGTGTGGTAACCCCCTTAACAGTGCAACGATTCGAGCAAGATGCTTCGGCTTCGTTGCACTGCGCTCAGCATGACGGTTACTTTAGCAATGGCAGCACGCGAGATGCTTCGGCTGCGCTCAGCATGACCGTTTTTAGGCCGTTCTAACCTCTATCAGTCAACCCTAGCCTTACCGGAAAAAGTGGGGTTGACGATAGATGTGCCTTGGCAGCTTTTTCTGCTTACTTCTTGACGCTTACTTTATCGAAAACGGCCACTACGTCTTTGGTAGAAACTTTCTGGCCGGTTTCGGCGGCGCGGTAAATGGCTTCGATGATCTGCATGTCGCGAAGGCCCATTTCGCCGGGTACGCGGGTGGGCTTGTTGTTGAGAATGCAGTCGGCGAAGTCGTCCATTTGGCGGGCTTGTTGGGGCACGTTTTCGACGTTCATGGGGCCTTGGCTGGTGCGGCCATCGAGGCCCCCGTAGCCGTAGGCGGGTTGCAGTTCCATCCAGCCCTTGGTAGCGTCGGCGCGGAGCAGGCTGTTCATGTTTTCGGCGTAGCTGGTGCGGCAGTTGGCTACGGCTCCGTCGGCGAACTGCATCTGCCAGTTGATGCTGGCCTCCACTTCATTGAATAGCACTGGGTCGGTTTTAGGTCCGAACTTGGCCGTGACGGATACTGGTAGCTCGCCTTTGGTGTAGATGACGCCTTGCACGCAATAGATACCCATGTCCATGAGCGGCCCACCGCCCGCCAGCTCTTTGTCTTGCCGCCAGGTTTTGCTGCCCGCCTGGAAGCCATTATCCGCCGTCAGTTTTTGGATGGGGCCGAAAACCTTCTGCTGGCCTAGGCGCATCATTTCCTGATTGTGCGGCTCGAAGTGCAGGCGATACCCGATGCTGAATTTTTTGCCCGATTTCTGCATAGCCGTTATCATTCGGCGGCAGTCGGCGGCGGTATTGGCCATGGGCTTCTCGCAGATGACGTGCTTGCCAGCCTTAGCGGCCCGCTCTACATATTCGGCGTGCAAGCCCACGGGTAGCACAATGTATATAATGTCGATGGCCGGGTTGTCGGCAATCCGGTCGAAGGTTTTGTAGTCGTAGATGTTCTGATCAGGAATTTGGTACTGCTGTTTCCATTGCGCGGCTTTGGAAGGCGTGCCCGTCACGATGCCGGCCAGCTTGCAAAGCTTGGTTTTCTGCAAGGCCGGGGCCAATTGCCCGGAGCTATAGCCCCCCAAACCAACCAGCGCCACTCCCAACTGCTTGCCAGTCTGCAGCGCCTCTAAGCTGGCTGGCCCGTAGCTAATTTCGTCTAGCCACGACAGCGACCCACCCAAGGCCGACGTGCCTGCCAGCGTGGCGCCAACACCCAACGACAATGTGCGCATAAACTCCCGGCGGGAGGCAGAAGATTGAGGATCAAAGGTTTTCATAGCAGGGTTTTGGAAGTGTCATATAGTAAGCAGAGCTACTTACAAATGTTTGATAAGCAAATGTCTGTACTCAACTCTGGCGGCTTGGTGCTACTAGTTCGTTGCACCACAACAAGGTACCCCAATCAGCAGCCGAGGGTTACGCACAAAGCCCCGGCAGTTTATATAACCGCCGGGGCTTGCGTTGCTTTATAAGGTCAATAAAAGCATTTGCGCTATTTGCTGGTGTCACGCTGGCCTTTCACCAGAAGAGGTAAGAAACTCAAGAGAAGGGTAAGAGCAGTTGGCACATTGGTCGCAGACCTTATGAGTCACGACTTAGACTCCGCCATACACCTCCACTATGGTTACTTCTACTTCTTCAATGGGCGCTGAAGTTGCATCCGTCAGATTGGCTTCGGCCGTGCCGTTTGCCTCAGTCGTAGTGGTAGTTTCGGTCCTACTGGTCTGGCCGTCGCGAGAAGATTTGCCGAGCATCCAGGCGGCGGTACCAAGGCCGGCAACGGCCGCCGCAGCTAGCAGTGGATGTTTTTGCGCTTTCACGTACCAGCTACTCGACCGAAACCACCCTTCGTGGGAGCCTCGTTCGTGCAAGCCATAACCGGCATGATACAAGCCAGAGGTTTCATGGTTGCGCGACGGGCGCTTGGGGTCTATCTGCGTCGGGTAAATGAGGACTTCCATAATCTTGTCCATGAGCCGCGGCGCGAGGTGGCCTACGGCCGCCAGGGCTTTGGCTTGGAAGCCCACGTACATGTCGCGCTTGGGGTGCGCGGCCGCAAACAGAATAGCTTCGGCTACAGTTTCGGGTGGGTACACCATGCCCCGGTGGGCTACTTGGTGCTGGTAGTAGCTTTGGGCGTGCTCGTTGTAGGGCGTATCGATGCGGCCGGGGTGGATGAGTGTAACCGAAACCGGAGCTTTTTCTATTTCCAACTCCATCCGCAGCGCATTGGTCCAGCCGTGCAGCGCGTGCTTGGAGGTGCAATACGTGGATTGTACTGGCGTGGCCCGGTCGCCGAAAAAGCTGCCGATGTTGATGAGCGCACCGGGCTCGTCGCGTTGCTTATAATGCTCCACGGCCAGGCGCGAGCCGTATACTGTGCCCCAATAGTTGGTATCGAACATGCGCTTCATGTCGGGGATGCTCACCTCGTCGCAGTGGCCGAAGATGGATACGCCCGCATTGTTCACCCAGGTATCGAAAGTGCCGAACTCGGTTACGGCCGCGGCCGCCAGCCGGAACATATCTTCCTCGCTACCTACGTCGGTGGGTACAGCTAGGGCACGCCCGCCCTGGCTGATTATTTCGTCGGCAAGTTGCCGGATAGCGTCAGCGTTGCGGGCGGCCAGTACTACCGCCGCGCCTTTCTTGGCCGCCATGCGCGCCGTTACGAGCCCGATGCCGCTGGAGGCTCCCGTAATGACAATTACCTGTTGGTTTAAGGGTTTGAGCTTCATGCTTGATGGAAGTGAAAAGTCTGGTTGGATATAGTGCCTTCCTCAGACCTACGACCTCAAGAACAACTAGTTATAGACGAGTAAGCCGCCAAATAGCCCTAATCTTAACAGTAAGGGCCACACCCTTTTGCAATTGTAAGAATCTATACACTAGGGAATTGACCAACAAAGAAGGCTGTGCTATATACGGTAGCGCACCTTTGATGCAGCTCAAATAAAATCGTGGCCATTTGGCGGACGCAAATCGGTGCCAAGCCTATAGCGCCCGCACATAAGCTGCCATTTTCTCCCGCGTGGCTTCATCCGGCATTTCGCCTGCGCCGGCCAGGAGGTTGTCGGCCAGATGGTTGGGGTTGCGGGTGCCGGGTATTACGCACGTAACGGCGGGGTGGGCAACGATGAACTTGAGTAGAAACTCCGCCCAATTGCTAATACCTAACTCCGTAGCCCAATCTGGCAGGGCTTTGCCGCGCACCCGCGCCAGCAAGTTGCCTTCGGTGAAAGGCCGGTTGATGAGCGTGGCTACCCCGCGCTCTGCCGCCACGGGGAGCAGCCGCTTTTCCGCGTTGCGGTCGAGAATGGAGTAGTTGAACTGCACAAAATCGATGGTTTCAGTGGTCAGGATACGGGCCAGTTCGTCGTGCATGGCGTCGGTGTAGTGCGTGATGCCCACGTACCGAACCTTGCCCGCGGCCTGCCAGTCGCGGAGGGTGGGGAGGTGCGTTTTCCAGTCCACCAGATTATGAATCTGCATCAAATCAATAGCAGGACGGCGCAACTTGCGCAACGAATCTTCCATCTGCCGTATACCCGCTTCGCGTCCCTGCGTCCATACTTTGGTAGCATAGAAAAAGGAAGCTGGATCTTCTGTCTGGCTGGTTAAGTCGCCAACCACTTCCTCGGCCCGGCCATACATTGGCGAAGAGTCGATTACGGTGCTGCCGGCCGCGCGTAGCGTAGCCAGAGTTTGCTGCAACTGCGGATAAGCGGAAGTGCCGCGAACATCAAACGTCTGCCAAGTGCCCAACCCGATAACGGGAAGCGGCTCCTGGCTGCAAGGTATCAGGCGAGTAAGCATGGGAAGTGGTTGGAACGCAAGTAGGGAGAGGCTTAGTACTTAGCCGGAAAACCCAAATACACCAGAAATAGCCTGTCATGCTGAGCGCAGTCGAAGCATCTCGCTAGTGTGGTAAACCCTTTGCCAATGCAACGAGTCGAGCGAGATGCTTCGACTGCGCTCAGCATGACAATAGTATTACAACATCAGCACGCGAGATGCTTCGACTGCGCTCAGCATGACAGGCTTTTTTTACATTGTTACGAAATAGCCGAAGCTCACTGCTGCTGGAGCCCGGCCAGTAAGGCGGGTGCTTGCTGTTGCGCCTCGGCTTTTTCCTGCGCGGTCAGGACGGGTTTGAGCAACAAATCGAATACTGGGCGCTGGGCGGGCGGCAAGCCAGCACGCTTCACGCGGCGGTCCTTGGGCTTGAGCTTCTGCACCATCGTCGTGGCTTCCCGTAAGGCCATTTCCGGGCTTGGCGCCTTCCGATCTGCCACCGAGGGGGTGGTGGCTGAGCCGCCGCTTACATACGTGTATTCCAGGATACAGCCCTTGCACACAGTGCCCTTGGGAGCCTCCTGCGAGGGGCCGGACGTGACGGTGGCGCTGTCGGTGGCGAGGTAGAGCTTGGTGCCGTCGGGCGAAACAGCCAGGTCACGGTACCGCACGGGAGCCTTGAAGTACATTATCGTGTCGCTGGCTACGGCAGTGCCGTTGTCGTTTAGTTTCAGGCGCACCAGCTTGCCTCGTTTCAGGGTCGGAATCAGGAGGGAGTTTTGCCAGCCCGGAATAGCCGTAGCCGTGTATACCGCCAAGCTGCTAGGCGCTTCCGATTTCCAAGTGGGGTCGTCGGGGTCGTGGTTGCGGGTGCGGGTGAGTACGGTGGTCAGAAAATCGTGGCTGAGCGGGTAGAGCGTAGCTAGCGGGTCGCGGTAGGTGGCGCCGAGGGCTTTGGCGTTGGCTTGCTCGCTGGTGATAGTGGGGTAGGTGGTATGCCAGGGGCCCGGCAAATCAGTGTGTTCGGAGGCCGCCGCGGCTAGGCCATCGTAGTTGCCATCGGCAAAACCGAGCACCAGCGGATGCCCATAGTTTTTGCCTTTCTCGATGAGGTTAAGTTCATCATCGGAAAATGGGCCGTGCTCCGATGCGTAGATTCTGCCAGTGCCACCCACCACGGCGTACGCCAGCCCCTGCACGTTGCGGTGGCCGAGGCTCCAGACGGCGCTTTGCTTTTTGGTGTTGAAGGGGTTGTCGTTCGGAATCCAACGCAATTGCGGGTTGGCATCGGCGTCGGGCGCCAGGTTGAAGCGCAGCACTTTGCCTTCGTAGGAATTGATGCTTTGGGCGTGGTTGGCTCGGCCGCCGTTTTCGAACTGACCGGCGCCCAAGTCGCCCACCGAATAAAACAAGTAATTGCGGCCAGCTACCGGAGCTATCAGCAGGCGGCCGGAGTTGTGGTCGTTGCTGGCCGGAATGGTGTCGCAGAGCACGAGGGGGCGCCGGAGCGTTTGGGTGGCGGCATCGTACTCGTAGCGCACCAAGCGGGCCGTGAAAAAGTTGCCGCCGTGGTTGGGGCGGCTGCCCTTACCGGGCTGGTTGGCGCCCTCGAACGAATGGATGTAGGTAAGGTACACGTAGGGCTGCCCTTGCAACAGTTGCGGGTGCAGCGCCAAACCCATTAGGCCGCCCTGCGGCCAGGGCTTACCGCCGTCCAGCGAATCCGGAATTTTGTCATAGCGGGGGAAGTGGCGCTCCTTGCTCAGGTCTAGCAGCACCTTCCGGGTGCCCGTGGCCGGGTCGACGCGGCTGACGCGGTACCCTTTGGCTTCGGTCATCCACAGAAAATTGTCGGGGCCGTAGGTGATTTCCCACGGGTCGCTGAGCTGGCGGGCCACTACTCGCTCGGTGAACTGCTCGCCCTGCGGGCCCGTAACGGTTTGAGCAAGTGCCTGACCGACTAGCAGGCACGCTATACTACACAAAACAACAAGTCGTAGCCGCATAAATTCGTAAGAGGTTCGGATAGGAAGCTTTCTTGAAAGGCGGCTTTCCTTACTCTACGGCAGCTGATTAAGTTATAGTCGAGCCGGCTTTTGGACGAGTTTGTAGGACCAGCCTTCAAACCATTGCCGGCTTCCTTAAGCTTAAGCGATTTTTTGGGAAGTCGCAGAGGGCGACGCTTTTAGGAGCCAGTAGGCTAGAAACAGTGCATTGATTCAGAAAATTGGCATCACAACTGCCGCTGCTGCCGTATAAATTCACCTACAGCGCGGTCGGGAAGGGTTGTTGCGCATTCTGCTGCCTACCGACTACCGCCTGTCACACCTTTGTAACAGGCTTTCTCTACCAAGCCTTCATTCTTAATCAAGCTCTCAGCTCCACCTTATGGCTAAGAAAAAAAACAAGTCCAAAAAAGCAAATGGCCTCGGCAACCTGCCTAACCTGAAAAACTTGAACCTAACCAAAAAGCAGAAAAATGCTTTGGTAGGGGTGGGCGTAGCGGCCGTAACCGCTGGTGCTTATTACCTAACCAAAGGCAAGGTTGACTGGTCGTTCCTGACTGGTAAAGGTGGTGCCAAAGCCTCGGGCAGCCCAACGGCTCCCAACGCTGAAGCTCCCGTAGACGTGGCTCTGAACCAGGAAGTAGCCGAGTCGACCGTGCACAACCCCAACAACGAGGGCGACTTCACCGACGACGGCGCTACCGGCAACGCCGACTAAGTAATCTTGCTAGTCAGGCTCCCTGCTTGGTGGCGTAGTATCTATCACGTCAGCTTGCTACGAACCCGATAACTAGCTAACCCTAGCATACACAACAACGCCCGTACCGCAATGGTATGGGCGTTGTTGTGTGTAAATAACTGGCTTAAAAGCTTCCACCACTCAGGCTTCCAAGGGCAACTCGGTTGTAATGGCAATGCGGTTCCAGACGTTGATGGTGACAATGGCCATGATGGCCTGCGCCAAGTAGTGCGCATCAAACAACGCGGCAGCCTGCTGGTAGGTAGCATCGGATACATGCTGGCCGATGAGGGTTACTTCCTCGGTGAGAGCCAGCAAGGCTCGCTCCTCGGGGGTGAACAGGGTGGTTTCGCGCCAGGCAGATAGCAAATACAACCGCTGCTCGGTTTCGCCGGCTTTGCGCGCATCACGGGAGTGCATGTTGAGGCAGTAGGCACAGCCGTTTATCTGAGAGGCTCGCATCTTGATTAGTTCCTTGTGCGTGCCGCTGAGCTTAGAAGAACCAAGGTACTTCTCTAACGCAAGCATGGCTTTGTAGGCTTCGGGTTCGGTTTGCTGGATGTTGAGACGCATCTTCCTGAACTTTAGTGGGTTGAAGTATGCCTCAAATGTCCGCCGTAGCAGACCGAATAAACTTAATCTAGTTCAAGAAATGGCGGCTTGGCCGTTAGTCCACTTTCGCCCTGATTTTGCTGAGAAATTCCGGCGTAAACCCTAGATAAGAAGCCAGCATGTACTGCGGCACCCGCTGCACAAAGCCAGGAAAAGCGCTGTTGAAATGACGGTAGCGCGCCTCGCCCGACAAGCTAAAGAGAAACTTGATCCGAAACAGCGCCGCGGCGGCCGACTTCTGCAGCAGGATGCGGAAATACCGTTCTAGCTGCGGCAACTGGCTCAGCACTTCCTCCTGCACCCGCTTGTCGAACACGACCACCTCCGTGGTTTCCACCGCCTGAATAAAGAATTGCGACGGCGTCTGCAGATCGAGACTGGCGTAATCGGTTAGCCACCAGTTTTCGATACCGAATTGAATGGTTTGCTCGCTGCCTTTCTCGTTGACGAGGTAGGTGCGCAAGCAGCCCCGCAACACAAAGTAGTTGGCGGTACACACCTGACCTTCAGTAAGTAGATAGTCTTTACGGGCAATGGTCTGCTGCCTTAGATACGTCTGAAGTAAGTCGGCATCGGCAGTAGTCAACGTTACATACCGGGCAATATGCGCAAGCAAAGGGGCATACAAGCTAGACACAGGGCGTATGATCTAGGGTGGTGCAATGCCTCAGCACCGCAACGGAAGGCTACTCATCCTCGGGAAACTTGCCCATGCCACCGCTTTCAAAATCGGCAATGGCTTGCACCAGTTCCTGGTTGGTGTTCATCACAAAGGGCCCATACGTAGCCAGCGGCTCCTCAATAGGCGCCCCGGCCACCACCAGCAAAACGGTTTCCTCGGTAGCCGTAACTTGAATGTCGGGCGAGTCCCACCCGAATACCACCAGTTGTTTGGTAGCGGCGGGTCGGTTGCCGTGGAGCGTAATGGCGCCTTTCACTACATAAATGCCCACGTTGTAGTCAGCGGGCAGGTGTAGGGTGGCTTCAGCGCCTGTGGTTAGGTGCACGTCCAGGAGCGTGATGGGCGAGAAGGTTTCGGCGGGGCCACTCAGGTTTTCATAGGTGCCCGCAATGACGCGGATGTGGCTCTGCCCATCGGGCAGGGGCAGGCTAGGAATGCTGGCGCTCCGAATGTTTTGGTAGCGGGGCGGGGCCAGCTTGTCCTTCTTGGGCACGTTCACCCAAAGCTGTAGCAGCTCCAGCGTACCGCCCTGCCGGGCAAACTCTTTCTCGTGGCGTTCTTCGTGCAGCAGGCCCGCGCCAGCCGTCATCCACTGCACATCGCCGGGGCCAAGGGAGCCGCTGTGGCCAGCCGTGTCGCGGTGGGCGAGGGCGCCCTCATATACCACCGTCACGGTTTCGAAGCCGCGGTGTGGGTGTGGTGGCGTGCCCAAGGGCGCATCGGTGGGCGCAACCTGCATGGGGCCGGTATGGTCGATGAGTAGGTAAGGGCTCAGCTGGCGGATACGTGGGCCCGGCATGGGGCTGGTTACATCGAAGCCGTCGCCGACGAACTTCTTGTTGCCATCGATAACCTGAAAAATGCGGCGAAAGGAAGTGCTCATACAATTGATTAAGGTAGATGTCAAGTAACTCCAACCAAGCCGCCGCGCTATAGCGGGCAACGGCTTGGTTGAGGATACTTACGTCATTCAACAAAAATCAACGACTTGCTTCTAACATCAGCGTGAAGCGCTTGCGCCAAGATGCCGTCAGATACGGCATGTCCAGAATTTCCTGAATCTTGTGCGGGTCGGGGGCCTCGGAAGCACCATTGTCGACTATGTCCTGAATGGTGACGTTGTAGGCGGAGCGCTGCACCAGCGTAATGACGTCACCAGCTTGGACTACGCCTTCCTGCTGCACCCGAAAATAGATGCCGCTGCGTCGCGCCCTTTCGAAGCGCTGTACCATGCTGTCGTCTTGCAGCCGGATGCCCAACTTAAAACAGGGCTGGCGCGGCTGAAAAGCCAATAGCACGGCCGTGCCCATCTGATATAAGTCCCCTATGCGTACTTCGTTTTCCAGCAGCCCAACAGTGGTCAGGTTCTCGCCAAAAGCTCCCGGCACCAGCTTTTCGGCGGGCAGGTACTCTTGCCAGAACGCATAGTGCTCTTGCGGATACGCATACACGGCTTTGTCGGGGCCGCCGTGCACCCGCAAGTCGGCCTGCCCGTCGCCAGCCAAGTGCTCCTGATAGACCTGTACGGGCTCCAAGGTGGGTTGCTTGAAGATGCTGGTTCGGACCAATTTGCTATTCCAGACATATTCCTGCGGTAGTCCGATGTTGAGAGAGGCGATGTGCATGGCGTTACAGTGGTTAGAGGTAAGCTAGCACAAGATAGGGAGCAGGTACGGGATGGTTGAGGTAAAGAAAAAGGCTGTTATGCTTGCTTCGGATTCAATAGCTCCCGCACGCTGGTATAACTGTCGAACAGAACTTCATCACGAATTTTATTGGGTAGCACACCTCTTCTAAGCATTATTTCCACCACTTGTCCCCGGTGAATACCGCAATTCATGCGGTGGTATATTTTATTCAGCGGCTTAAGGCACTGCTTCGTCTTGTGCTTTCGGTAAATAAGGCAGTAGCTGCTAGCTAAGTTTTCTATTTCAAGTTCAGTTTTGGCTTGCTCCGCGAGTTGGTGAAGTAAGGTATGGTCACCTTGGCGATAGTGGTTGATCAGTAAATCAACATATAGGGAAGGAGTTTTAGAAGAGTTTAGAGCTACCAGTGCAAACTCGCGTATGGCTGGTGCTTTAAAGAACTGCAATGCCATAACAGCATCTTCTACTAACCGGTCATTGGGGCGAGGCGGTTGCTGAGCTAGGGTCAGCAGCAACTCGTATCCGTAAGGGAACTTTACGTAGCGAAACACCTGCATATAAATGCTCTGACGAGCCCGGTCAGTTTCTAACATGCAGGCATCAGCTAGCTCGCGTACTTGCTTTCGGGTTAATCTATTAGTCACAGATTTAAACAGACGTTGCTTTAGTTTCTGCGCGATAATCTGTTGGATAAATTGGAAGCCTAATGCCGTTCCCGGGGGCTGTTCACTTTCTTGATGCCGTGATTTGTTAACAGCGACCAGGTACCGAGCAATGTACTCATTGGTTTGAGCTGCCTTATGCAGTTCATCTTCCACCCGAACGCCAGGATTTTCATCCTGCGTGTATTTAATAAGGCTATCATCCTCTGTTTCATTATAATCAGTCGCTAACACCTGCCCTATAACTTCGGCTGCACGCTTCATTCCCTCTATTCCATCAAGCTCAACTGCTTCGTATATGCCCGCGCAAGCATATTCTGGTAGGGAGCCCAACGCCAGCCGTTTGTAGAAGATAGTACGTGCTTCCATATTGCCGGCCTGTGCTAGAATTCGAGCAATATCAAACAGCTGGTCGAGGCCCCACGTATTTTCCTTTTGTTCCAGCAGCTTTTGAAGAACCCGTTGTGTAAGGATTTCCTTCTGCGTGCACATGTTAATTAGCTCGACAATGTAAGGCCCGCGGCTTCCTTCGCATTGCGGGTCATAAGCGTAGTTGTTGACGGCAGCCTTCAAAATTTCGTGCGAGAAATTGACTTTCGGATAATCACGAATAAGTAAATGCGCCCGGCCTGTACCGCGCTGAATAACGTTTCGAAAAATGCGTTTGATACGCGTGGTTTCATTCATTTGCAGTAGCGGAATAGCTGTCTTAGTACAAGCAAAATACGTCTTAAAACCACATCTAATCCGTCTGCCCGACGCTTCATCCCTCTAATCCTACGCTTCGGTAACCGCAAATTTCATTGGCTTCGGCAGTGGCTCACATTTGAGCATCACTTAGCTGTTACCGCCATGAAACGTCTGCTACTCGCGTTGCTTTTGCTGCTGGCCTCCACCTCGGGGCTGCGGGCCCAATCCACTACCATTCTCAGCGGCACCGTCCGCGACGCGGCGGGGCAGGCCCTGCCGGGCGTGAACGTATTCCTGCGTGGCACCTTCGACGGTACCAGTACCGATACGCTAGGCACTTTCCGGTTCGAGACGCAGCAGGCCGGGGCCGCTACGTTGGTGTTGAGCTTGTTGGGGTATCAGCCGCAGGAGTTGCCGCTGGCTTTGAACGGGCAGCCACTGAAGCTGAGCTTGAAGATGAAAGGCACTCCGCATGCCTTGGGCTCGGTGGTGGTAACGGCTGGCGCCTTCGAGGCCAGCGACGAGAAGCGCTCTGCCACCCTCAACACCCGCGACGTGCAAACCACAGCCGGCGCGCTAGCCGATGTAGCGGGCGCGCTCAACACGCTGCCTGGCACCACCAAAGTAGGAGAGGACGGCATGCTGTTCGTGCGCGGTGGGGCCGCCAATGAAACCAAAGTGTACATGGATGGCCTACCCGTGCAGAACTTCTACGCCGGGTCGGTACCCGCTGTGCCCGCCCGCGGCCGGTTTTCGCCCACGCTGTTTCGGGGTACGGTGTTCAGTACGGGCGGCTACTCGGCGCTGTACGGGCAGGCTTTGTCGGGCGTGCTACTCTTGAATTCCACAGACTTGTCGCAGGAAACGCAAACGGGGGTATCGGTAAGCAACTTGTTTGTGGGCGCTTCGCGCACCAAGCGGTGGGAGCAAACTTCGCTGGATGTATCGGCCGATTATACCAACCTAACGCCCTACACCGGGCTGATACCGCAGAACGTGGAATGGGTGCAGGCGCCCCGCTCGGGCAGTGGGTCCGTCAAGGTAGCCCACCGCACTGGCCAGGCGGGCATGTTGAAAGTGTACGGCACCTGGAGTGCGCAACGCTTCATCATCCGGCAGCCTAGCCCCGAGCCCGCCGGCCAGCAGACCGTAGCGCTGCGCAATGGCAATGGCTACCTCAACACCACCTTCCGCAGCCATCTGCGCCGCGGCTGGAGCGTGCAAACCGGCGTAGCCCTGTCGCGCGACGACAAAGACGTGCAACCCGATACCCTGCGACTGCGCACCCTCGAGCAAGCCCTGGTAGGCCGGGTGGTGCTGACCAACGATTCGGCGGGCTCCCGCTGGAACCTCAAGCTCGGGGTAGAAGGCCTAGGACAGCAAGTAACCCAACAGTACCAGCCTCAGGTCATCGACGCCGATACGCGTTACGAAACCAGCTTCATTGAAAAGCGGGCTGCTGGCTTCGTGGAATCGGATTTCCAGTTGAGCGACCGGCTGGCGGGCCGGGTTGGCGGACGGGTGGAGTATTCGGCGCTCCTTGGCAAGGCCAACACCGCTCCCCGCTTGGCCCTGGCTTACCAAACCAGCGAGAATAGCTCGGTGTCAGGTGCGTACGGCCGGTTCTACCAAACGCCCGACAACAGCTTGCTGCTGGTGCAGCCTAGCCTGCGCTTCGAGCAGTCTTCGCACTCGGTGCTCACCTACCAATACAACCACGACGGCAAGCTGCTGCAAGCGGAAGCCTACCACAAAACCTACAATCACCTCACCCGCTACGACGGCCAAGACCTGCGCAACCCCACCACCTACGACAACGGCGGTACCGGCTACGCCCGCGGCCTCGATGTGCTCTGGCGCGACCGGAAAACGGTGAAGAACCTGGAGTATTGGGTGAGCTACGGCTTCCTCGATACCCGCCGCCAATACCGCGCCGACCCCGTGGCTGCCGTGCCCACCTTTGCTGCCCGGCACAACGTATCGGTGGTCGGCAAGTATTGGATGCCCAAACTCAATACGCTTTTCGGGGCCACCGCCTCCTATGGCAGCCCCCGCCGCTACCACGACCTCAACCAGGAAGGCTACAGCCAAAGCGTGCTGCCCACCTATCAGGAAGTTAGCCTGAACGCCAGTTACCTCACTCGCCTGTTCGGCCAATTCACCATCGTCCACGTTTCGGCCTCCAACCTGCTCGGCCGCCAGAACGTGTACGGCTACCGCTACGCCAGCACCCCCGATGCCAGCGGCCAATTCAACCGCGTGGCCGTGACGCCCACGGCGCCCCGCATGCTGTTTGTGGGTGTGTTCGTCTCGATAAACAAGAAAAACTCCGGCGACGTGAACGAGCGGCCCGAATAGGTCAGCTCCGCTAAGTTTTATCTGATAAGCATTCAAATTCCTTTCAGAATAAAGAAGGAACTAGAGGTGGTTGACCCACAGTAGAACATATACATAAACGTCATGCTGAGCGCAGTCGAAGCATCTCGCGTGCTGACACAGGAGTAGTATATACCACACTAGCCAGATGCTTCGGCTGCGCTCAGCATGACCGATATAGTTTGGCAATGGCAGCCACAGTTTTAATTGCCCCTAACCCCCTTCATCATCTGAGAGGGGAGTTAGTATCCTCTACCCTATAGAGCTAGAATTCGCTCGTGGCACTAGCAGCTAGGTCACTTAGGCGAATTGCTAAGTCCCTCCAGGCTACGCTTCATCCTGCTAATCCGACGCTTCAGTAACCGCAAATTTCCTTGAGGTGCGGGGCCGTGCACCTTTACAACAGTCAAACACCATACGCCACTTCAACTTCTTCCGCATCATGAAAAAGCCCTTCCTCGCCCTCGTTCTTTGCGCTGCCTCTTTCGCCGCCGTTGCGCAGGCGCCCGCCACGTCAACTTCCGCAACGACTACTGCTACCTCCGATGTGTACACGCAGATGATGACCGCCACCATCAAGGAACTGTTGAGTACCAGCAACCCCGCCGCTACCCAACAAGCCGTCAGCAAGTTTGAGCGGGCAGCGGCCGTAGCCACCAAAGACTGGTTGCCGCGCTACTACCAAGCCTATGGTTACGTGCGGTTGGGCTTCCTTACCAAAGACAGCGAGCAGCAAGACAAATACTTCGACCAGGCCCAAACGGCGCTAGACCAGGCGCATGCGTTGCCGGCGGCCGATGCATCGGAGCTAGGCGTAATGCAAGCCTACCTCTACCAGGGCCGCATTATGGTGGCGCCGATGACGCGGGCCATCAAGTACACGGCTATGGTGGGGGAAAGCCTCGGTCAGGCCGAGAAGGCAAATCCGCAGAATCCGCGCGTGTACTTGGTACGGGGCAACGACTTCAACTTCCGGCCTAAGATGTTTGGGGGCGGTATGGAAGCTGCCAAGCCGCACTACGAGAAGGCAAAGGCGCTGTTCGCCATGTTCAAGCCAGCTACGGCACTGAGCCCAAATTGGGGCGAGGCGAACGTCAAGGGCCTGTTGGCGGAAAGCGCCGCGCAAACCGCTGCCAACTAATCCTGGCTGACCCGTTGGAGAAAAGCAGCGCACTACGTGATGCTTCCCCAACGGGTCTTTTCCTTTACTTTGATGGAAACTTCCTTGCCGTTGTCCGTGGCGCAATCCAACCCCTCTTCGCAGCTTACCACTGGTTACCAGCCCCTCTCAAATTCATGGGCGACTACCTGGAAAGCGTTCCGGATGTTGGTGCTCATCTCGGCCTTTCTCACGGTGGTGTTGAACCCGGGAGCCCTTACGGATGGAAAGCGCCTAGCCCTCACCTTTATAATCACCTTTGCCTACAGCGCCGGGCTGTGGTTTGTCAACTGGTTGGCAGTTGAATGGCTCAACACCCATATCCCGTGGGCCGAGCGGCCTTTACACCGGATGCTGGTCACCTTGGCTTTGCAAGTAGGTGGGTCAGTGCTGGTTGTTCTGGTAATTCAGACGGCTTATCTACTGCTTTCGCACCAGTCGTTGGCGCTGCTGTGGCGGCCGCAGATGTACGGCCAGGTATTGGTACCATTAGGCGTTACCATCATCATTTCGCTGTTCAACCACAGTCGTTCTTTTTTCCTGAATTGGCGCGAGGCAGCCATCCGGGTCGAGCGGGTGGAAAAGGAAAACGCCGTGGCCCGCCTCGACTCCCTGCGCCGCCAAGTGGACCCGCACTTTCTCTTCAACTCGCTGAACGCCCTAACGTCTCTCATCGAGGAAGAAGACCCGGCCCGCGCCTCGCGCTTCGTCCGCCAGCTGGCCAAAGTCTACCGCTACGTTCTCGACAGCCAAGAGCAGGAAGTGGTGACGCTGGACGAGGAGATGCGCTTTGTGGAAGCCTACGTGTATTTGCAGCGCACCCGCCTCGGTGAAGGGCTGCAAGTGGAAATCAACCTGCCGCCCGCGGCCAACCTAGACGAGCTACTGGTGCCGCCGCTGGCCGTGCAGTTGCTCCTCGAAAACGCCCTGAAGCACAACGCCACCAGCCAAAAACAGCCTCTGCACATCCGCATCACGCTCGATGCGGCGGCCCGGCAGTTGGTAGTAAGCAACGTGCTGCGCTACCGCCGCGTCCCCGACGATGAATCCACCGGCTTGGGCTTGCGCAACCTTTCCGCTCGCTACGCCTTCCTGACCTCGCGCCCTGTGGTGGTAGAGAAATCCGAAACCGAATTCACCGTCACGCTTCCCTTGCTCGAAGTCTCCACCCTTTAACTGTGCCGTTTTTGCACGACATAGGCCCTATATAGAGACGCGACACTTCGCGTCTCGTCGTTGCCGACGTTGTTCAGAATGCAAGTAACAGGTCGTTTAACCTCGAGACGCGAAGTGTCGCGTCTCTACATAGGTAGGATTTGCAAGCTGCTGACAGCGCCGATGAGGTAAGTTTCTTCTTGCCGACTAGTGCAGTAGCTTGCAGTTGCCTAAACTTTCTGCCAATTGGTGGCTGGTTTGTACAAACCAGCCACTTTTACTTCAGCTACAAGAACCTTGGAAATGCGCGCTCTGATTGTTGAAGACGAACCGCTGGCCGCTCGCCGTTTAACTGAGCTATTGAAGAAGCAGTCAACGCGCATGGAAGTGGTAGGCACCGCCGAATCGGTGGCGGAAGCAGAAGCACTCCTCCAAACCCTGCGGCCCGCGCCCGACGTGCTGTTCCTGGACATTCATTTGGCCGACGGGCTTAGTTTCGAACTGTTCGAGCGACTGGAAATTCGTATACCCGTCATTTTCACCACCGCCTACGACAAGTACGCGCTACGCGCTTTCAAGGTGAACAGCGTGGACTACTTGCTTAAGCCCATCGACCCGGAAGAGCTAACGGCCGCCCTTACCAAACTGCAAAAGCTGCGCGAGGCGGCTACGCCCACCTTCGATGCGGCGCTACTGGCCCGAGTGCTGCAACAAGCGCAACCCGCCAAGGAATACAAGTCGCGCTTCGTGGTGCGGGTGGGGGAGCATCTGAAAGCTATTCCGGTAGAGCAAATTGCTTACTTCGCCAGCCTGGAAAAGGTCACGCTGTTGCACACCCGGGAGGGCCGCCGTTTCGTGGTTGATTACACCTTGGAGCAGCTAGAACAGATGCTCGACCCCACCGAATTCTTCCGCCTCAACCGTGCCTACCTGGCCCACGCCGACTCTATCCACGACATCATCCACTACACCAACTCTCGCCTCCAAACCATCCTCAAACCCGCTGCCCCCGAAGGCGAAACCGTGCTGGTAAGCCGCGAAAAAGTGGCCGCCTTTAAAGCCTGGCTGGACAGATAAGAACTGCATGATGATTTCTGCACCCGTGCGCCGTTTGGCGGCGGTAATTTCCTGGGTGGGGCACCCGCTGCTTACAAGCACTGCGTTTGTGAGTTTCATGGCTTGGCAAAAGCTTGACGACGACCCAACGGCCAAATGGAGCCTAGGCAGCGTAGCCATCATGGCGGCACTCATCGGCATCTGGAGCTTCCGCCAAACGTATCGTGGCGCCTACTCCAACTTCGATATATCGCAACAGGAGCAGCGTCGGTCGTTTTATCCAGTGCTGCTCGTGTTGTTGGGGCTGGCCACTGGCGTTCTGTTTTGGCAACAGGCGGGGCTATTCCGGTACGGCCTGTTGACGGCTTGGCTGCTGCTGCTGACTTGCTACGCAGTCAATTTCTGGCTGAAAATCTCGCTGCACGCGGCATTGTCATTTTTTCTGGCCTGCGTAGTGCTGCACTTGTATTCTAAGTGGGGCGTGCTGGCTTTGCTGCTGGCAACAGTAGTAGCGGCCTCGCGGCTGGTGCTGCGGCGTCATACGTTGCCGGAGCTACTGGCTGGTACCGTGGCTGGCGTAGTGGCCGGGGGCGGACTGGCTTGGTTTCTGGCCCATGCAGCAGTCAACGGCATGGGTAGCTAGCCTTCCAGCCACTGCTTCACGGCATTGGCTTTCTCGCGGCTTACCAGTACTTCCTCGGTGGGGGCGGGTTGCAAATCGAGCAGCAGCTTGCCGTTGAAGTGCGGGTGCAGGCGCTGCACAGCTGGCAATTGGGCAATGAACTGGCGGTTGAGGCGAAAGAAGTGCCGCGGGTCGAGCAGGCTTTCCAACTGTTCCAGCGTGTAGTCGACCACGAAGCGGCGGCCGTCGGTGGCAACGAGGGTGGTGTTTTCGTGGCGGCTCTGGAACCATGCTATTTGACTAACAGATAGCGGCAGCAACTGCTCGCCGCTCCGGACGAGAAAGCGGGTTTTGTACTGCCGGTCGGGGCGGGGCAGGCTGTCGAGGAGGCGTTCGAGGCGGCTGGCCGTATCGTCGGCCACGCTGGTAGGTTGCGGCGAAGCCGCGGGGCTGCGCCACTCCCGTAGCTTCGTGAGAGCCGTTTGCAGCTCGGTTAGCTTCACGGGTTTCAGTAGATAATCGACGCTGTTGGCCTTGAAAGCCCGAATGGCATAGGCATCGTAGGCCGTAGTGAAGATGACGGGGCTGCGCACAAGTGTTTGCTCGAACACTTCTAGGCTCAAGCCATCAGCCAGCTGAATGTCAGACAAAATCAGGTCGGGGGCGGGGTGGGCGGCCAGCCAGGTTAGGGCGCTGGCTACGCTGTCGAGGGCGGCTAGCACCTGCGCTTCCGGCGCGGCTTCCAGCAGCAGCCGTTGCAGGCGCTCGGCGGCTGGGTATTCGTCTTCGAGGATCAGAACGGTCATGCGAGGCAGCGAAAGGAGAAGTTAGGAAGGCGCGTTGCTTAGCACAAAGCACGGAGTTGGCGCGCAAACTGGCGGGCCTCTTCCTCGGGAAAGGGTTGCTTGAGCGACCGGTACAAACTGCCCTCAAACGTCATCTTGAAGTACTCCGCTGTCCTCCGGAACGGCACCTCAAACCCCTCCGGCAAGTCTCGGTCGGAGCCAACGGCGAGCAGGAACGCATGCTTGCCGGCCAGCTGGCGGCCTAGCTGCTTGTGCATGTCCGTAAGGTTCGTAAACCGGTCGAAGAATTGTTTCATTACCCCGCTCATGCTATACCAGTAGACCGGCGTGGCGAAAACAATGACTTGGTGCCCGAGCATTAGTTCAGCTAGCTGCTGAAAAGCGTCTTCGCTCGGATAGTCGTTCTGGTAGTTGTACGGCGCTACCGGCCAATCCAGCAGCTCAACGAGTACGTGTGGAACGTCGGTTAGTACCTGCTCTACCAGCCGGTGCGTGTCGCCGGCTTGGCGGGCGCTGCCAAGGAAAACCAAGGGTACAGTATCGGCGGATGCAGGTAAGGACACGGCGAAGGCTAGTAAGGAAGGCTTGCCAGGGGAAGAGCTGCAGGCAAGTGCACGCTAAAATACCAGGTCCAGGCAATGAACAATAGCTGCAGCGGAATCCGGAACCACAAGTAGCGCGGGCCGGGGCCATCGGTGGTGCCTTTTTGGTAGTTGATGTGGTGCATGGCTGCGTAGATGTTGCCGGGCAGTACCAACACAAAAAACGCAATCAGCAACCACCCGACCAGCGGCCGCAAAGCCGGTACGAGCAACCCCACGGCCGCTGCCAGCTCCACCACTCCCGTAAAATAAACCCACGCTTTGCGGCCGGGCAGCCACTCAGGCAGCATCAGTACCATGCCGTTGGTGAGGGCGAAATGCGCGGCGCCCGTAAACAGCAGCATCACGGCCATGGCTACGTTGCCGGCCAGCAGGAAATTCAGGCTGCCCCCGAACAAGCGGGTGGCGCCCAAGGCCAGCAGGAAAGCTCCAAGCAAGACGAATAAGGGTTTCATAAGCGTGTGGTAAGAAAAGAATGCTCCGCGCTTATTCGGCCAGCAGCGGCAATTGCACCCGAAACCAGCCCGCCTCGGTGGAAACGGTGACAGGGTGGGGCGCTTGCAATAGCTCGTAGCGGTGGCGCACGTTGGCTAAGCCCATACCCGTGCCGGGCGCCAAACCCGCCGTACGGGGGCGTAGCGTATTTTCCACCGTGAAATAGCCAGTACCGTCCGCCAGCAGGCGAAGCTCCAGCGGAAACTGCCGCGACGCCACATTGTGCTTCAGCGCGTTTTCAACCAGCAACTGCACGCTCAAGGGGGCCACGCGGGCTGTAAGGGCGGCGGGTGCCACCGTGGTCGTCACCCGGAGGTTGTCGCGGAAGCGGACTTTTTGTAGGGCTAAGTACGTGTCGACAAACGCTAGCTCCTCGGCCAACGACACAGTGGTTTTGTCGCGGGTAAGGAGCACGTAGCGGTACACGTCGGCGAGCTGCTCCACAAACTCTTGGGCAGGCTTGTTGCCCGGCTCGATAAGGGCTGAAAGTGTGTTCAGCGTATTGAACAGAAAGTGCGGGTCGAGTTGGCTTTGCAGGGCTTCGAGCTGGCTTTGGACCCCGGCACTCTGCAACTGCTCGGCCCGGCGCAGGTTCTGCTCCCACTGCCGAAAGAAATAAATCGTTTCGTAGAGCGTCAGCACGGCTAGCGTGGGAAACAAGTTGAAAAACGTGCCCGCCATCTGAGACTGGAAGTCCAGCCCAAAGTATTGGGGAAGTAGCCAGTGCAGCGGTAACCGGAGCAGTACCGTAGCCACACTGGTGCCTACCACCGACAACCCGGCTAGGCTCCAGAGACGCCGCTTGGTTTGATCTACGTGCGGCAGGCGCCGTAGCAGCCAGTTCCACAGGGTTCGGTTGCCAATCCAGAGGAAAGCCGTGAAATACAGTGAAATAGCCCAGCTGACAGAAAACAGCGGTACCGTCCAGGTCTGGTGATCCGGCGCCATGAGCAGCGTGATAATCAGGCTCAAAGAAGGAATGCCAAAGAGCAGGAGGCGACGGTCGTTCATAGTAGCGGGCAAGATACAGGCATTCCATAGCCACCGTACCGGCCGCTTGCCCACATTGCCGAAAGTCGATGGGTACAGAGCAAAGTGTCTCGGTGCACAGAAAGCGGATAGAGCGGGCCGAAGGGTTTATTTGACAGCAATCAGCGGTACGCCCTGCATGGCTTGCACATACAGCGCGGCCACGGCACCAGCATATAATGCGGCGCCAACCCATGTCAGGAGTGTGGCGCGCCGGGGCACGTACCGGCTCAGCCACCAGCCGAGCAACGGCACCAATTGTAGCGCGTGCAGCCCCAGGAAATGCGCAATGCGCAAGTCGCCGGCGCGGGTGCTCCAGCCCACACCGAGTAAGCCAGGGCCACCGTCGGCGGCTCCTACGGTGTGAGCTAAATTTCGGATCATGGCTCCACCTACGGCGCTGCCTACCAAAAACAGCAGCAACCCCAGCCGCACGCCCCACACGTAGCCCGCCGGGCCATGAGGCCGGTGTCGCCACACCAAATACACGGCCCACACAATCAGCACGGTGTTGAGCATGATGAATACGCCCATCAAGCTAAATAGCACGCCGTCAAGTGGCGAAGCAATGTTGTAGTGCGAGGTAGTGCCGCGGGCCGCCTGCAAAAAAACGATAATGATTTCAATCCCAATGGCTACCGCTACGCCCCAGCTAATCCGGCGTACCGCTCGTAGTGCGGCGGCCGGTAAATCGGCCAGTACCCAGCCCAGCCCCCAGAGGTAGATGATGTCCGAGAAAAGGAATTTCAGCGGCTTAATCCACGGATTCACGTTCGTTACCAGCCGCTCATCAAGCACTAAGCCTAGCAGGGCTCCCGGCAGCAGCAGCAGATGCAGCCACCCCGTCCACGACAACACCGGATTAGCGCGGTGCAACACCACAAGCCACGTGCGCACGGCGGCAAACGCCGACGATGAACCAGACTCAGTAACCCCATCAGCAGTGGGGGCAGCGGAAAAGGCGAGTGTTTTCATAGTTGAAAAGGGTAGGGTGGATTACAAAACCAAGTCACTAGCTAGCCAAGGCCGGGGCGGGGTACCAGCGCCGAAGCAGCGCGTACAGCAGCAAACCCAGCGGCCCGAAAAGGAAGGTGAGCAGCAGCGCCGGTACCAGCAGCAAGTGTGGTACTCCGCGTTTCTGCGCGTCGTGAGTTTCCCAGATGCCAATGCTCAGATCGAAGCAGAGGTAGTGCACCCAGCCCGCCAGCAACGCCCACGGGTCCCGGAAGAGGGCCGTTACCTCTTGCAAGGAACTGAAGCCGCCCTCACTGGCGCTGGCCCCGAGGTAGTGGCTGCCAATCAGTAAGACGTAGGCTACTGCCAGCACTAGTGGCAACGCACCACTGAGCACCAAGCGGCGCGTCAGCGACCAGCGTGGCGCTACCAGCAACAACACCCAGCCCACCATAGTAATGGGGTTGGCGAAAGCAAACAGAGAATCGGGGGTGATGGCCATAGGGAGGTGCGCTTAGTTGATGCCTCTAAACTACACGCTACCTGATGCCCTGGCACTCGTAAAAAGGGTGAACCAGCATTCATGGCTTATGAAGCGTAGCCTCTGGTCCGGTGAAGCGTAGGCTATGGTAAGCTCCAACAAGTAGGCTGCAATACAATTTCCCTCGTGTCTGGTCGTAACTTCGCGCCGTGGTACTGTTATTTCAATACAAGTGGCGGTCAGCTCTGCTGGCTTTAGGAGTAGGACTTAGTTTGCCCCAATCTCTGCAGGCAGGCACATCCGATTCGGCCGTGTACCAGCTCCACGACAGCGTAACGGTTCGGCAGCCCCACCGGCGGCCGGTGTTTCAACTCGACATTCGCAACTCCATTGTTAACCGCCGCTTTGTGTCGGTACCTGGGCTAAAGCTCGGAATTGAATGGCGGGGCCGGTTGCGGACCGGTATCGGGGTGTATCTGCTAAGCAATGGCATTCCCTCGCGCCAACCCATCCCAACGGAATTACCGGAAAACACCAAGGCAGAACTACGCCTGCGCTATGTGGCCGGCTACGGCGAGTACGTAGTGCTCGGCAATCCGCGCTGGGAAATAGCCACCCAGCTTCAGTTGGGCGTGGGCAAAACCTATGCCCACTACACCCTCCCCGACGATACCCGGGTTCGCTCGCCTAAACGGGTCATTTGGCTGGTCGAGCCTTCCTTGGCAGCCCAAATGCGTATTTACCGCTGGCTCGCGCTGGGCTCGGGGCTAGGCTGGCGGCAACCCGTGTTCGTCGATAACCTGACGCAGCGGGAACTGAACGGCCCTGTGTTCTACGGCCGCGTTAAGCTTTCTCTTGGCGACTTATACAAAGTGTTCCGGGGCCGCCAACGCCTCTTCACCCAGAAAGGTCTACGCCGCGCCGACTGGTAGTAACGGCTTCAGAAGCCTTCAGGATCAGCAGTGCTGAGCCAGACTTACGGGTGTGATTTGTGCCAACTGCAGCGGAGGAGTAGGCCGTGGCTCTGGCGGCACAGTATTGGCGCGACCCAGCGCAAATCCAAAAATAAAGGCCGTAAGGATAAGACAGGGTAGTAGATATTTTTTCATCAAGCGCTAACTATATACTACAGGTATAATGAAATTTAGTGAGCTTCAACAGTGTAGGAGCCCACATAACTTCGAACTAAGTTCAAGTTATGCGTTGCTGGCGGGTAAACTTATACATCCATAAAACTTATATGAAAAGCCAAGTCGTTTCCTTTTTAGATGCTATTATTTGGTTAATGCACGCCTGCATGTAAACATTTTGCGACACAAGTGGAAGGCGTAGGCAACCGAGGCGAAAAGAAGACATAGTCTATCCTGCGCAGCCGAAAACCGAAAAGCCCCAGCTCTGTCATGACGGAGCCGGGGCTTTTCGGTACTTAGGAATCTTTGGGGTAAGCTATTCCTCGGTTTCGGTGGCTTTGGGGAGGCTTTGCAAAGTAGCTCGTCGGTTGAGCTTACCGGAAGCCGTAGTACGAAACTCCCCGACGTATACCAGCTCGCGGGGCCGTTCGTATTTGCTTAGCCGCTTACGAAGCAAACTCAAAAGCTGCTGCTGCTGCGCTTCGGGCAGTGGTTCGCCTTCCAAGTACGCCGTTACCTGCTCGCCCAAGCGCGCATCGGGTTGGCCAGCTACAAACGCCCTACGGACGGGCAGGTTCAGTTCCAACAGCGCCACTTCCAGCACCTGCTCTACTTTCTCGGCCTGCACTTTCACCCCGCCACTATTTATCACGAAGTCCAGCCGGCCTAACCACTCAAATGTGTGAGGGTCTAGCAGCTTCACGTGGTCATTGGTCGTGATGAGCTGATTGTCGGTTACGTCGGCGCGCACGGTGAGGCAGCCACGGGCGTCCTGCCCGACGTGGATGCCGGGAAGCACGCGATACGCCGTGGTAAGGTCGGGGCCGTTGAGGCGGCGCAGGGCAATGTGCGAGGCCGTTTCGGTCATGCCGTACGTCAAGTACACGGGTACCGTTAGCTGCCGAATTTCTTTGGCCAAGCTCTGCTCCACGGCAGCCCCGCCCACCAAAATGGCTTTCATTTGGTTGAGGCGCGGGGCGTGCCCAGCCGCCAGCACCGCCCGTAGCTGCAAGGGCACAAACGAGGCAAACGTGAATTCTGCCTCGGCCGGTACCAGCGCGAAAGGGTCGGCTTGGGGCTCGACAATGGTGAGGTGCATACGCCGCTCGAAGCCGCGTACCAGCATCATCATGCCGCCCACAAACTCGCAGTTCAAGCATACCAGCATTCGGTCGCCGGGGCCAAGGTCGAAGTAGTCGCCGGTGCGGCGGGCCGAGGCTTCCAGCTGCTGGCGCTTCATCAGCACGGGCTGCGGCTGACCCGTAGAACCGCTGGTATGCAAGGCCACGTCCTGCGTGCCGTTCAGCCATTGCCGGCAGAAGTCGAGCACCTTGGCCTCGTAACCGTTCAAGTCGACGGGCGTAGTGGCCGGGTACTGCTGAATGTCAGTGTATCGGAATTCACGGCCATTAAGCAGCAGCGAATCGGGGAGTAGGTCGGAAGAAGAATTCATAAGAGTAGAAAGAAGTCAGCGAAGTAGCCAATCAGCCAGAATAAGAGGCCCTAACTGAGCAACCAGCGCTGGTAGGCTTTGGCCGAAGGTACCGTGAGCAAACACAATGCTAGTAGCAGCACACCGCACGCTATCAGTTCCAAGGGGCTGCGCGTAAAAACATAGGAAACTAGCAGCGGCAGCCCCAGCAGACTTAATAAGCTGTTGCGTAGCAGCATGCGACTCTGGTACACGCGCAAGTTCTGCTCGGCGGGCCGCCGCAAGTTAGGTGTTAGGCGCCGGGAAATCAGGTACAGAAGCACTCCTGCCAATGGTAGCAACGCGCCCAGCAGCAAGAGCAAAGGCCACGAGGCCAGGGCCGGCTGCGCTGAAGTTACTGCCGCTGCTTTATTGCCACCGGCCAGCACCAGCGCCCCCATGAGCAGAGCCTGGATGGAGTAATGCAGCCAGTGTCGCCAGCGGATACGCCGGATAGCTCGGTGAAAATCAGCGTCGGTCATGGCAGCAAAGAGGAGCCTGGCGGTTTATGGCGTTTGAAATAAACAAGCTAGCAAACAACCAATCAGCATACGAAGCTTCTGCCCGAAAGTCAGAAAAACCGGCGGACCCTTGATATTCAAAGGATTAAAACCGTATCTTATGCTGCTCACCAATCCCCACCGCCATGCAATACACCATCCCAACCCCATTTGTAGGCGTCCGAACCTTTGTTTTCCGGCGCTATATAACGCTCCGTTATCATTTCGTTTCGCCTGCAGCGGAGCTAGCTGCCAAAGCGGCCCGTCGGGCCCGCAAGCTGCGGAAGAAAGATGCCAAAGACGAACGTCTGCGTAATTTTTTCGGATGGTGTGAGGGGTGTGCAGCGTATGCATCAATATTCTAGAGAAATTACTTATAATACAAGAAACGCCGCCTGTAATTAGGCGGCGTTTCTTGTATTATAATGATTGTTTTTTTGCTGTCATAAGCCTGCTGGTTTCTGTTTGATATATATTTAAAATATAATTAGATAGATAATTGAATTTTGTATTGTTCTATAGATTCTCTAATTGTATTTACAAATAGCCAAAAATCAGTATTAGTAGTTGTTCTTCTTTTGCTGCGGCTATTTATACCATGGAGTGATGCGCGAAAAGAGGTTGTTAGCTCAAACTGCGCGCCGGCCTGACGTTTATTTTTGTTGATAATATTTTTAGGTAAGTTGCCGTCAAGCATATTTTGATTGGTAATGTAAGCATTAAAGCCAGCTCCCGACAATTGTGCTTCCAGTAATTCCTTAAATAGCCTATCCACACCTCCGATTAAGCATGCTTTATAGCCAATGCCGGTGCTTTCATTGGGTTGTTCATCAGTACAGCCATGAAAAGAGAGGCTGATAAGGCTGGTTTTTACTAATGCAGTAGCTACAGGGTCATTATAACGAGAAGCGGTTACATGTAATTTGCCATTTTCCTTGTTCGGATTAATGCCATTGAAAATAAAATAATCGTAAGTGTCCGATGTGGTGGGCTGACCATTGAAACCGTTGGTAAAGCCCGCAGTTGCTAGTGTCAGCTCCGTTGTACCACTTTCGATACTGCCACCATGAGGAGCCATGATAAATATTGAATTCTCCTCGTTGTAGTTTTTACCTGTTTCATAGCGCCGAAGGTGTCTGTACCATTCCGTGGTGAAATTAGTGCCTTCAACTTCGTTAGCATACAAGTCTGTCATGCTGCAATAAAAATCACGTCCTTCTGGCATAACTTTAAATTTTATGTGAGGGAGTAGACTCCAATTCGAGGCTGAATGGTTGTAGTGTAAATACTACTTATATCAGGTAGGGTATTTTTGTAAGTAGATGCATGATAATTAATTGAAACAACGATAGTGCTTTCTAGTATTATAATAAGTTGAGGCACTTGTGCATTGCTAAAAGGGTAGCACGAGTAATCCTGATGTTTACATTTTTTCGCCACATACCACTATCGTCCCATAATCAAGGGTAACTTGTTTATTAGGAAATTTTTCGTTTAATAAGTCGAATACTTCCTTCTTGATTTTATCTTTTGTGTTGCTGTCAGTTTTGCTCAAGGCTGCAACTACTGGTGCAGCTACATCATTCATAAAATTCCAATAATTGTCGCTGGTGCCGCAATTAAGTTTGCCGTCTATTCGCTTTTCTGTGATATGCGTAAAGCCAGCTTCAGCAAGCAAACCAGATAATAAACCAGGCGCTGCACAACGGAACATACCTGGTGCGCCCGGTGGGGGCTTAGGCAATTCCACGCTTTTATTAATTGTGCTGAGCGTGGTGGTAATCCATATATTTTTTTCGGGAGTACCCCACACAGCCGCGGCTATTCTTCCGCCTGGCTTAAGTACTCGGGCCATTTCCTTTGCAGCCATCAGCATGTCGGGGAAAAACATGAATCCAAAGCGGCAACTCACGGCATCGAACGTTTCGTCATCAAATGGTAATTCACAAACGTCGCACCTGACAAGTTCGCAATTCGTAATTTCCTTCTTCGAGGCGTTATCGCGGGCAACATCCAGCATGCCCTCCGCAAGGTCAGTTATTACAACTTTTCCATCCCTGACGATAGCGGCTATGGTTAGGCCCGGCTCGCCGGTACCAGCAGCAATATCAAGTACCGTATCAGTGGGCCTCAGCTGCAAGGAATTGATAATCTCAGTTCCCATCGGCCTTAGCCAGTCCATCGTAAAGTCGTCCCATTTGCGCCAGCCCGACGAAAACTTGTTCCAAGTTTCTTTCTGCTGCTCCCGAATTTGTTCTAGTTGTGCTTCCATAGGGCGGGGTTGGTTTGTGGTGATGCGTGGCGATACAGCCAAACTCCAGTCATGTATAGCCTAGCTACATGGTCGCCATCACTGTTCGATCCTAAAGGGCATAGCCTTATCTACTATTAATATAGTAAATACTTAATATTATAACAAGAGCGTGCCGATTTATTAAGCGTATAGTGCCTCTGCAGGCCGAAATACCGCTTTTTCAAACCCCAAAAGCCTACCCACGACAAAGGCGCTACCGCTCATAGGTGAAGCTTTTGCCATGGATAGGCAATACCTGAAAGTAATTGAAGCGCCACCTTTATCTGAAGGCAGCAAGGCCCACAACCAGTGGCAGGAGTTCGCAACTAATCGCCAGGCACCGGGTACAGCTGCCAAGGAATGTCGCGCCACGGGCTGTAGCGTGCCTCTATCAGGTAGCGCGCTGTTTCGGCAATGTGGTCGTGCATGTCATTGTCGGGTGCCCACATGATACGCCCGGCTACGAACCCAGCCGCGAAACTATCCCACGAATCATAGGTGCGTAGGGCCGCTTGAGTGGCATCATCAATGTACTGCCAAGCTTCCTCCCATGTCAAATAATCGTAGTCATAGCACCAGCGTGCCACGTTCACTTGGCGCGCATAATCCCAAGCGGCGACGTTGGTTACGGTGCGGTTCTTAAGAAAAGGATTGTCGACAAATAGTGCTTGCCAGTGCATCGGCTGGCTTTTCAGCTGGCTCTGGTATTTGTGGCGGTGTCCTTCCTCGCGGAGCCATTGCAGGATGTCAAGCGCTTCTTCCGTGTTGCTGATACCCCACCAGTCGGCCGTTGCAGCCTTTCGCTCAGCAAGCGGCTCGGGCTTGATGCGAGGTAACAGCTTAATTGGATTTGCGCCGACAAAAAATAGAATGGCGCCAGTGGCTAAGCCGCGTATTTCGGTAGCAGTAGGCTGCCGGGCCGTTTGGTCTAAGTCGAATTCAGATAAGTCCTGCGCGCCATATCGCCGGATATTCTCGTTTTCCAGCGCTATGGCGGCCATCTTTTTGCTATCCAGCATGGTGGCAATTGTGCGTAGCCATTCAAACATAAAGGAAAGAGTAGGGGTGTTATTCGGAATGCTAAGTGCTAGATCGTAAAGGTGCTAGGTCGATAAATAGCCCTTATCATGCCTTCGAGAAACTAGGCTGGTGCTTTTCAAGGAGGTTGTGCTTGCCTTTAGCTTTTCGGAGGAGCAGCGTAAACACTAGGCAAGGTCCCGGGCCATCATGGGGAGGATTTATTTCTCTGCGTACACTTCCTTGAGCTGCTTGGTCAAATAGTTAAACGAAAGGGGGATGTCGGTGCTTGGGTTACTGGTGTTGCCCTCGATAAAAATATGACCCTTGTAGTTCGCCTTTCTTAAAGCTCTTAAATAAGGTTTGAAATCATCGCCTTGCACACCTGGAAAAGAGCGGCTTTGTTTCTCGGCAATCTCGCAGTGGACTAGCAAATCCTTTGCGTCGATAATGCTTTGTGGCGATTCGCCTCCGCGCATCATGTGAAATATATCGGCGTTGAGCTTGAAGTTGGGATGGTTGACCGCACGTACAACCTCAGCGGCCGACTGTAGGCTAGTCAGAAAATTCGTTTCGGAAGCTTGAAGGCTTTCAATGGCAATCATTATCCGGTGCTTCTGAGCCGCAACAGCCAACTTGCGGCACAAGACCACAAAGTCGGCTTGGGCTTTTTGGGCATCGTAGCCTTCCGGAAGCCTGCGTGCGCCGCCGCTGCCCAAAACGATAACGGGTATACCGGCCTGCTGAGCTCTCGAAAAAACGCTGTCAGCATACGCTACTACCCTGGCATCGTCGACGGTAGGACCAGCAATTTTGATTTTACCGGTGAAGAGAATATTGCAGAGGTATACTTTGCACTTCGCCTTTTTTATGCGGGCAAGATTCAGCTTGAACTGTTCTTCCGATAAAGAAGGCGCAATCATGCGACCCACAGATTCGCCTAGCATTCGAAAACCGGCGGCGTATAGCAGGCTATCCTGCTCGATTGGTGCCACAAGGCCTATCTGCGGAATAGACTCTTTACTTGGGGCGAAGCTAAACGAAGCAGTGAGTGCAACGAAGAAGGCCAACACGGTTATGAATTTCATAGAACAGCTGTGTTTAGATGAATAGCATAAAGTAAATATAAAGTTGAGCCTTTGCGCTATCCGACTGATACGGCCGTAGGATATTGTCTATCACCTGTGTTCCGTTGGTGCTGGTTTGCAGCCTATATCTGCCTACACGACTGATTGAAGAAGCTCTTGCAGAGCGTATACAGTCGCGCTGGCGGGATACGTATTTAAGCTGCTTATTCTTCTTAAAATCAAAAGGCGCCATACCCGCCTGATGGGATATAGCGCCTTTCATGTATTCTGTGAATGCTAGCCGATTACGGAAACTTCGGAAACTTCGAGAAGTCGGGCTTGCGCTTTTCCAGGAAGGCATTCTTGCCTTCTTTGGCTTCCTCGGAAAGGTAATAAAGCAGCGTTGCGTTGCCAGCCAGTTCCTGAATGCCAGCCTGCCCATCGAGTTCGGCATTGAACGACGACTTGAGCATGCGCAGCGCCAGCGGGCTTTTCTCGAGAATCTTGTTGCACCACGCCACCGTGGTTTCTTCGAGCTGCTCCAGGGGCACTACTTTGTTTACGAGGCCCATGTCGAGGGCTTCTTGCGCGTTATACTGGTCGCAGAGGAACCAGATTTCGCGGGCTTTTTTCTGGCCCACCACGCGGGCGAGGTAGGAGGCCCCAAAGCCACCGTCAAACGAACCTACATTGGGGCCAGTCTGGCCGAAACGGGCGTTCTCGGCGGCAATACTCAGGTCGCAGACCACGTGCAGCACGTGGCCACCCCCGATGGCCCAACCGGCCACCATTGCCACCACTGGCTTGGGGATGGAGCGGATCAGCTTCTGCAAATCCAGCACGTTGAGGCGGGGCATGGCATCGTCGCCGACGTAGCCGCCGTGGCCACGCACACTCTGGTCGCCACCCGAGCAGAAGGCTTTGCCCCCCTCGCCAGTCAGGATAACCACGCCAATGTCGGTCCGGTCGCGACAGATGTGCATGGCTTCAATCATTTCCTGCACCGTCAGGGGCGTGAAGGCATTGTGGACCTGCGGGCGGTTGATGCTGATTTTGGCAATGCCGCCTGACTGCGTGAAGAGAATTTCGCGGAACTCTTTGATCGGAGTCCAAGTGAGTTGTTCGGCCATAAGAAGAAAACAAGGAGCTTATCTGTCATCCTGAGCTTGCGAAGGACCTTATACCCACAGAACAAATCGTAGTTACACCTGTCGTTCAATGGTGAGGAGGTCCTTCGCAAGCTCAGGATAACAAATGATTAGTGGGTTAGAGTTAAGCAAAGGCAACTTTTACTGCTGCGCGATACTGTTCGAAAAACTCGGCGTTGGTCTTGCTGTCGGTGGTAATTTCCAGCAAAGCCGCGCCGGTTTCCAATGCAAAGAAAACCGGTAACGCCGACTCTAGTTCGGCGAACGACGAAACTTCAAAGTATCGCAGTCCAAAGTCCCGAGCGGTATTTTCGGCAGTTAGCGTCTGGCGAGTCTCAAAGAACTCATCCAATTCGGGCTGCTGGCGCGGCCCATCGATGATGCGGAAGATGCCGCCCCCATGGTTGTTGAGTAGTACCACCCGCAGGTTGGGGGTAGGATAGTTGTGCCAGAAGGCGTTGCGGTCGTAGAAGAAGGCCACGTCCCCGGTCAGCAACACAACGGGCCGCTCTGGATCTGCCAAAGCCGCCCCAACTGCTGTGGAGTTGCAGCCATCAATACCGCTGGTGCCCCGGTTAGCGAATACTTCTATGTGTAATTCGCTAGGCAGCCCGAGGATATTGGCGTAGCGCACTGCCATGCTGTTGGCAAGGTGCAACGCCGTGCGGTCGGGCAGGGCTTGCAGGCAGCGGTATATGGCCGTAAACTCGTTGAACGGCTGAGTGGGTTGCTGCATAAATGCCTGTAGAAAATCGGTAGCTCGGTTTTCTGCCGCCAGCCATGGCTTTAGGTATTCTGCTCTTGCTGAAGATAGTGCCTGCTGCAGTTGGCCGTTGCTGGACCGGGTTGGGGAGCCAGTCGGAAGCAGAGGCGTTGCTACCCGGGTGGCATCTGGTGCAGCGGTGTGGCCAGGCAAAGCAAGAGGTGCATCAAGAGCCTCTGCAGCTTCTGTACTAGTCTCCGCACTGCGCGCTTCCTCTACTAACAAGGAAGCAAAAAAGTCGGCTGGCTCCATCGGTACCACTTTCGTCAGTGATTGGAAGGTATCGGCTGCGGCACCGGCTGGCTGGACGTGCCAATGTTGGGCGGGCTGTGCATTGCGCAGGTAGAGCTTAAGCGCCTTAGAGATAAGTGACTGCCCGAAGGTGATAAGCAGCTCTGGTTTCAGAGCCTCCTTCAGTTGCTGGTCCGGCGTAGCCATAAGTAAGTCTTGGCGGCCAAATGGACGGGGACTTTGCTCCTTGCCAGACACAGGCAGGTGCAGGTTGGCAATCAAATCACCCACCACGGGCACCTGGAAAGTAGCCGCAAACTGGCGTAGCACCACCAATAGCTCCGCATCGGCAGGATGCTGACCGGCTACTACCAGCACGCGACCAGCGCTCCGAATAGCGTCGAGCAGTTCGCGTAGTACAGCTGCGCTCAACTGTGGTCGGGTGGGTAGCTCGCGCGTGGCTTTCACCTCCTGCTCGTACCGGATTTCCTCGCCCTGCTTTGGGTAGAAAGGCTCTCGCAACGGCACGTTCACCTGCACTGGTCCGGCGGGTCCGACCTGCGCCAGGTTGATGGCCTCGTTAACAATGCGCGCCGCGTGCCATTTGGCGTGCGCGTGCGTGGTATCAACCGGAAACTCGAACGCGCCTTTGGCGTGGGCGCCATACAGATTGTGCTGGCGGATGGTCTGGCCATCGAGCTGATCTATCCACTCCGGGGGACGGTCGGCGGTGAAAACGACCAGCGGAATATGCTGGAAATAAGCTTCTGCTACGGCTGGCGCGTAGTTGAGGCCCGCCGTGCCCGACGTGCACACCAATACCACCGCCCGCCGCTGTGCCTGCGCCATTCCTAACGCAATGAAGGCCGCCGCCCGCTCGTCGGTTACCACCCGCACCCGCAAATCGGGGTGGCGGGCGAAGGCCAGCGTCAGCGGGGCCGAGCGGGAGCCAGGCGACAGCACCACGTCTGTAATGCCATGCCGGGCGCAGATTTCAGCAATATTATGAACAGCCTGCATAAAGTAGCTTAGTAGTAGAGCAATGAAGTGATGGAGGTAAAAGCTGGCCGCTGCTGCATGCTGAGTTACTTACGCAGATCCTGCTCTTCCTAGCTTATACATTCGACGAAACCATAGGGTATAAAACCGCCCCGGCGGTGGTTAGCTTCAATTCGGTTTCTTGCCATTCACGATCTGGGTCGGAGTCGACGGTGAGGCCGGTGCCGGCGTAGAGAATGGCCTCAGTAGGTCGCAGCTGGAGGCAGCGCAGGTTTACGTAAAGCCGCGAGACGCCGGCCACCGGCAAGTTCACAGGGCCTAGGAAGCCGCTATAATAGGCTCGGTCGTAGCCCTCGTGCCGATGCAGAAAATCCAAGGCTGCCTGTTTGGGCATGCCGCCCACGGCCGAGGTGGGGTGCAGCAACCGCAGCATATCGGTGCCCAAATTCGGGAACGGCACTTGGCGCAGGTTGACCTCGAAATCAGTGCGTAAGTGGAGCAGTTCGCCCGCTGCCACGGTACGGGGCCCGGTTTCGTCGTATTCGCGCAGCCGCAACTGCTTGAAGCAACTCACGATATAGCGGGCTACCAAGGCTTGCTCTTCGATTTCCTTTTGCCGCCAAATAGCCGTGTTGGGAGCCTGCCCGTGAACGAGAGGCTGCGTGCCGGCCAGAGCCATGGTGCGGAACGTACCGTCGGCCGTTACTTCGGCCAGTACCTCGGGCGTAGCGCCTAGCCAAGTGCCTACGCCCGGCACGCTCACCAACGACACGAATGCCTGCGGGTATTTTTCGCATAGGTCGGCAAAAGCTACCAGCGGGTCGAAGCCCGACGGCAAGGGCCAGCGGGCCGCCCGCGACGACACCACTTTCCCCAAGATCTTCGCCTCAATGGCAGCCACACCGGCGCGAACCAGCGCCGAGTACTCGGCCTTGGTGGCGGCGTGCGGAACCGGCTGCGTACTGTAAGGCCACACCAACGGCTCGACGGGCGTAATGGCGAGCCAGGCTGTTAGCGCCGGAACCAGCGACCGGGCCGCTGGCGCAACTGCTACTGTATTGGGTTGGGCGGTGTCGAACAGCACATCAGCAGGCAGAAACAGGGCCGGGTTGTGGTCGGAGTCGCGGAAAGGGAAAAAGGCGAAGCCGGCCGGGGCAGTAGCATCAAGGGCAGGGGGGAGGCCCGTATACGCAGCTTCTAATGTGCGAGCTACCACAAGGCGCGGGTGCGTTGTGCCTGGCTCGCGCCACACGGCCAGCGGCCGGCCGGTGCGCAATGCCCCCGTTACAAGGTGGCGCAGCCGGGCCGAGGGGTTCAGGTCCATCGTGGCCACCGGCCAGGGCAGCTGCCGAAGTTCGTTGGGTTGGTTCATGCTTGCGGCTGGGCCGCGGGAGGTAAGTCGACAACGGCCATGGTAATGCGGCTGATACAAACCAGCGCGCCAGTTTCTTCGTGCGTGATGCGAATTTCCCACACCTGTGTGCTACGGCCTACGTGCAGAGCGGTAGCATGCCCCACCACGTACCCCGATTTCACGCCTTTCAGGTGATTAGCATTGATTTCCAGCCCTACGCAGGCTTTTTTGCGTATATCTACCTGCAGGGTAGCCCCGATGCTGCCTAGCGTTTCGGCTAGGGCAACGGAAGCACCCCCGTGCAATAGGCCCATGGGCTGGTGAGTGCGGTGGTCGACGGGCATACGGCCAGTTATCGTCCGCTCACCCACTGCCGTTATCTCGATGCCAAGATGTTCACCTAAGGTGTTCTTAGCCCACGCGTTGATTTGGGCAGGATCGGTAGGGAATTGTGCCATATGCAATGAAAAAGTGTAGCATTGGGGCTTGTAAGGCCAGAAGCAACAATACTTTTAAAGGATAAACAGCAAAGCTAGCCGGAAAGTGAGCGTCAAAAAAATATACCTAATCCGCCACGGCCAGACCGACTACAACGTGCAAAACATTGTGCAGGGCAGCGGCGTCGACTCCGACTTAAACGAAACCGGCCGGCGACAGGCCGAGCAGTTTTTCGCAGCCTATCAACACATGCCGTTCGACAAAGTCTATACGTCGGTACTGCGTCGTACTCACCAATCGGTGCGGGGCTTTCTGGAAATGGGTTTGCCGCACGAGCAAACCACGGCCCTCAACGAGATTAGCTGGGGCGTGCGCGAGGGCACCCGCATCACCGCCGAAGAAGATGCCGAATACCAGGGCGTGCTCGACCAGTGGGACCGAGGTGAAACCCACGCCCGCCTCACCGGCGGCGAGAGCCCCGACGAAGTAGCCGCCCGGCAGCGCCCTTTCATTGAATTGCTGAAAAACCGCCCCGAAGAAGAAAACGTGCTGGTGTGCATGCACGGGCGCGCCATGCGGGTGCTGCTCTGCCAACTGCTTAATTATCCGCTGAGCCGGATGGACGCCTTCGAGCACCGCAACCTGTGTTTGTATAAGTTGCACTACACCGGCTCTATGTTCACGGTGCGCAACTTCCTGGATGTAGCCCACCTCCAATAAATGCGCATCGTGGGCCAGCTTGGTAAAGCTGGTTCTGCTGTTCTTTCGCTTAGTTGCTTAAACAAAACAACTCCATTGCATTTCCAATTATCAACTAGGATGCTTTTGCCAGTTGCCGCCTTGCGTCGGTTGTTGCTGCTGTTGCTGCTGAGTGGCAGTGTGGCTGGTGTTGCGCAAAAAGCGCCGGTACCCGTTGGGCTAGGCTGGGCGCGCAACAACGTGAACGGGGCTGTGTTCCGCAAAAACTCCGTAGTGACGCACAAGCAAACGCAGTACACGGCCTTCTATGATTCGGTGGGCTACGTTGTGCTGGGTCGGCGCACGTTGCCAGCCGGGGCTTGGCAAGTGCAGCGTACGCACTACCAAGGCAAGGTGTCGGACGCGCACAACATTATTAGCTTGATGGTGGATGGCGCGGGCTATCTGCATCTGTCCTTCGACCACCACGGCAACCCCTTGCGGTACTGCCGCAGCGTGGCGCCCAATTCGCTGGAGCTAACCGACCTGCTTCCCATGACTGGTAAGCAGGAATCGAACGTGACGTATCCGGAGTTTTATCGGTATCCCGACGGCGACTTACTATTCGTGTACCGCGACGGAAGTTCCGGCAATGGCAACATGGTGCTCAACCGCTACAGCACCAAAAGCAAGCAATGGACGCGGCTGCACGACGTACTAATTGACGGCGAAGGCCAGCGCAATGCCTACTGGCAAGCCACGCTCGATGCCCGCGGCACCATCCACGTTTCGTGGGTGTGGCGCGAGTCGCCGGATGTGGCTTCCAACCATGATATGGCTTACGCCCGGTCTTTAGATGGGGGCAAAACCTGGCAGAAAAGCACGGGCGAGGTTTATAAACTGCCCATCACTGAAAAAACCGCCGAGTATGCCTGCCGCATTCCGCAGCGCAGCGAATTGATCAACCAAACTTCTATGGTGGCCGACGCGCAAGGCAACCCCTACATTGCCACGTACTGGCGACCTGCTGGTTCCACGGTGCCTCAGTACCAACTCATTTATCTGGCCAACAAGCAGTGGCGCGTGGCGCAAGTTGGGCAGCGCACCACGCCTTTCAGCTTGAGCGGCGCCGGCACCAAGAAGATTCCGATTTCTCGCCCTCAAGTGCTGGTGGGCAACAGCAAAAGCAACCCGCCTGTGTACGTGCTATACCGCGACGTTGAGCGGCAGGATCGGGTTTCGATAATGCAGTGCACCGACTTAAGTAAAAACCAATGGACTACGAAAGACCTCAATGCTGAGCCCGTTGGTAATTGGGAGCCGAGCTACGATACTGAGCGCTGGGTGCAAGCTGGCCGCCTGAATTTGTTTGTACAGCGTACCGGCCAAGGCGACGGCGAAACGCTGGAAAAGCTGGCGCCGCAGCCCGTTTATATTCTCGAATGGGCTCCCTGATTTGCTTGCTGTCGAAAGCACACGAATATTGCCTTAGAGAATTGATGCCCATCAGCTAATTCGAGCTGCAAAACCCTGGCTTAAGCTAGGTGGTATGCATAATCCTGAGTTTCCTAATTGCCCAGCGGTTTGCACCGCCGGATTTTCGGGCTAATTTTGACGCCCACTCATTTCAACAGCAGAAGCAGATGGCCGAAATCATAAAAATGCCCAAAATGAGCGACACAATGACGGAGGGCGTCATTGCTACTTGGCTCAAGAAGGTAGGCGACAAAATAAAATCCGGCGACGTGCTGGCCGAGGTAGAAACCGACAAGGCCACGATGGAGCTGGAAAACTACGAAGATGGCACCCTGCTCTATATCGGCCCGAAAGAAGGCGAATCGGTAGCCGTAGATGGTATTTTGGCCATTGTAGGTAAAGAAGGCGAGGACTTTTCGGGCTTGCTATCTGGTGGCCAAGGCGGTGCCCCTGCGGCGGCTGAGGCGCCCAAAGCCGAAGCAGCTCCTGCACCTCAGGCCCCTGCTGCCCCGGCTCCCGCGCTAGAACCAGTGGCCACTCCGGTTTCTGCACCTGTAGTGGCTGCGCCTGCGGCTCCGGCCGGCAACGGCAAGAAAGCCACCGTGGTGCGGATGCCCAAAATGAGCGACACCATGACCGAAGGCACTATTGCCTCTTGGTTGAAGAAAGTGGGTGACAAAGTGAAGTCTGGCGACGTGCTGGCCGAGGTAGAAACCGACAAGGCCACGATGGAGCTGGAAAACTACGAAGATGGCACCCTGCTCTATATCGGTCCGAAAGACGGTGAGGCTATTGCCGTAGACGGCGTGCTGGCCATAATCGGCGAAGAAGGAGCCGACGTGCAAGCCCTGCTCGGTGGACAGAGTGGCGGTAGCGCCGCCCCGGCGGCTGCCCCAGCACCAGAAGAGGCTGCTCCGGCTGCTACGGCCCCCGCCGCTGCTACCACTACCCAGCAACCCGCTGGTGGTCGTTTGCTGGCCTCGCCGCTGGCCAAGAGCATTGCCAAAGAAAAAGGCATCGACCTGAACACCATCAAAGGGTCTGGCGAAAACGGCCGCATCATCTCCCGCGACCTGGAGAGCGTGCAGCCTAGCGCCGCTCCCGCAGCTCAGCCTGCTGCAACTCCTGCTGCGCAGCCGGCTGCTGCTCCCCAGGCCGCTCCGGCGGCCCCATCCGCGCAGCCAGCACCACAAGCTGCCGCTAGCGCGCCTGCCTCGCAAGACTATACCGACACGCCTGTGTCGCAGATGCGCAAGGTTATTGCCCGCCGCCTCTCCGAGAGCTTGTTTACCGCTCCGCATTTCTATCTGACGATGGAAATTCTGATGGACCGGGCTATGGAAGTACGCACCCAGCTTAACGCCCTGTCGCCGGTGAAGCTTAGCTTCAACGACTTGGTGATTAAAGCCGCTGCAGTAGCTCTGAAGCAGCACCCCGCCGTAAACTCCTCGTGGCTTGGCGACAAAATTCGTCAGAACAAGGTGGTCAACATTGGCGTGGCGGTAGCTGTAGACGAAGGCCTACTAGTGCCCGTGGTGCGCAACGCCGACGGCAAAGGCCTCTCGACCATTGCCACCGAAGTGAAAGAACTAGCCGGAAAGGCGAAGAGCAAGAAGCTGCAACCCGCCGAGTGGGAGGGAAGCACCTTCACCATCTCGAACCTAGGCATGTTCGGCATCGACGAATTCACCGCCATCATCAACCCACCGGATGCGTGCATCCTGGCTGTGGGTGGCATCAAGCAAACCGCTGTGGTGAAAGATGGTGCGCTGACTATCGGCAACATCATGAAAGTAACGCTCAGCTGCGACCACCGCGTAGTAGACGGTGCTACCGGTGCCGCCTTCCTGCAAACGCTGAAAAGCTTGCTCGAAGACCCCATGCGCATGCTGATCTGATAAAAGGTCGACAGTACATGCATTCTAAAAAACCAGCCTGCAAGGGCTGGTTTTTTTATTTATTCACTTTCTTGAGAAATTAATATGTTTTCCTGCCCTGCTTACCTGCACTACCAAACTTTCACTTCATTCATAATCACGCTATGAAACACTTTGTACCAATCGCACTTATGTGCTTGACGAGTATGGCTGCTGTAGGGCAAGGCCAGGCGCTAACGGGGCAGGTGCTCGACGCGGCCGGTAAGCCGGTAGTAGGCGCCACGGTTGTCGAGAAAGGCACCAACAATGGTACGGGCACGGGCGCCGATGGCCGCTTTACGCTCCGTGCCCGCTCCCAGTCGCCAAAACTAGTGGTAAGCTCCATCGGGTTTGCTAGCCAGGAAGTAAGCGCCAGTGGCGGTGCGGTAACCATACGCTTAGCCGAGGCTAGCACCAGCCTCGACGCCGTGCAAGTAGTAGGCTCGCGCAGCCAGAACCGCTCCGTTACCGATTCACCCTCGCCGGTCGACGTAATCGACATTCGGGAGGTGACGGCCAAAACCGGCCAGCTCGATGTAAACCAGTTGCTGCAATTCGTGGCACCGTCCTTCAACTCCAACCGCCAAACCGGCTCCGACGGTGCCGACCACGTAGACCCGGCCACTCTGCGCGGCCTCGGCCCCGACCAAACCCTGGTACTGGTGAACGGCAAGCGGCAGCACCAGTCGGCGCTCGTGAACTTGTTTGGCTCGCGGGGCCGGGGCAACACCGGCACCGACCTGAACGTGATTCCGGCAGCCAGTATCGAGCGGATCGAGATTCTGCGCGATGGGGCGGCTGCTCAGTACGGCTCCGACGCCATTGCTGGCGTTATCAACATCGTGCTCAAGAAGAGTGTGAACGAGCTGACCGTAAGCACCAACTATGGCGCCTACGACGCCAAGTACCGCTTCGACGACAAGAATTTTGATGGCGGTAATTTCAATGCCAACGTCAACTACGGCGTTGGGGTGGGGCAGAACGGCGGCTTCGTAAACGCCACCCTCGACTACAACCAGCGCGAGCACACGCAGCGCGCTAACGTACCCGCCGAGGATGGCATTGCCCGCCGCCAATACGGCGACCCGGAGGTGAAAAACGCGGCGGCTTATGTCAACGCCAAATTTCCGCTAAGCAACAAAGCCCACATCTACACCTTTGGGGGAGTAAACAAACGCGGCGGCGACGCTTATGCTTGGACGCGCTTTGCCGACGATGACCGCAACGTGCCGTCCATCTATCCCAATGGCTACGACCCCATTATTACCAGCGATATTTGGGATGGTTCGGCGGTGGTGGGCTTGCGCCTGCTAGCCGGCGACTGGGACCTGGACCTGAGCAACAACTTCGGTTCCAACCGGTTCGAGTACGGCGTGCGCAACACGCTCAACGCTTCGTTGGGCGCTAGCTCACCGACGTCGTTTGATGCGGGTGGTTTCCAGTTGCAGCAGGATGTGATAGGGCTTAGCGCTACCCGCAACTACAAAACCGTACTGCAAGGCTTGAACGTGGCCGTTGGGGCAGAGTATCGGCGGGAATGGTACTCGTTGTTTGCCGGCGAAGAGGCTTCCTACCGCAACTACGACCCGGCCGGTACGCCTGACTCGCTCAGAAAAGCGGCTGGCTCACAAGGCTTCCCCGGCTTTCAGCCTACCGATGCCATTAAAGCCAAGCGCAGCAACATAGGCGCCTACGTGGATACCGAGCTAAGCGTAACGCAACGCTGGCTACTGGCCGCCGCCCTGCGCTACGAACACTACAGCGACTTCGGGAGCACCCTCAACTTCAAAGTAGCTACCCGCTACAACCTGACTGAGTTTCTGACGCTGCGCGGCACCTACAGTACCGGTTTCCGGGCGCCTTCGCTGGCGCAAGTCAACTTCAACTCCACTTTCACCAACTTCATTGGTGGGCAGCCCGTGGAAGTGCTGCTGGCCCGCAATAACAGCGCCGTCACGCAGAAACTAGGCATTCCAAGACTCAAACAGGAAACCTCGAACAGCGCCAATATTGGCTTAACTAGTCGGTTGGGTTCGTCGTTGAGTTTGACCCTGGACGGCTATTACATCAAGATCGACGACCGGGTGGTACTGACCAGTCAGTTTTCTTCGGAGGACCCCGTAATCGGCGCCGACTTGCAGGCCCTGAACGTAGGGCAGGCGCAGTTCTTTGCCAATGCCGCTTCCACCAAGTCGTTGGGGTTGGATGCCGTATTGAGCCACACGCTTACACTCGGCAGCGGCCGCCTGAATTCCATACTAGCCGCCAACTTCAACCGCCTGCGCATCGACCGGGTGCAGACTTCGGGCCGGCTGGCCGGGCGTGAAGACGACTTTTTCGGTCCGCGCGAGCAAGCCTTCGTGAAGGCCTCGGCCCCGCCGTCCAAAATCAACCTCACCTTCGATTATCAGATGGGCCGCTTTGGGGCGCTTCTGCGGTTTGTGCGTTTCGCCGAGGTGACGCTGATTGACTACGACGGCGAAGAGCAGGTATACACGCCGCGTACCACCACCGACCTTTCGCTCAGCTACGCCCTCACCGACCATTTGCAGCTGTCGGTGGGCAGTTCCAACCTGTTCAATAAATACCCCACGTTCTTCAACCCGCAGGTCACCGAAACCGGTGGCGCTTGGGATCCGGTGCAGATGGGCTCGAACGGCCGGTTTTACTTTGCTAAATTGCAGGCCCGTTTCTAAGCAGGTGCCAGCCAAGAATCATCTGTCATCCTGACGAAGGAAGGACCTTATTCCCACGGAACGACTGTCGTACCAACGACTTGTTCAATGGGGATAAGGTCTCTCCGCTTTATACGCGGAATATTCGTTAGGATGACTGGTATTTTCCAGCTGCTGCCAAACCCAAACTGATAAACTAGACATGAGAATTCGCTCCACTACCGTACTCGGTGTACGCCACAATGGCGAAGTTGCCCTCGGCGCCGACGGTCAGGCGACAATGGATAAGCACGTAGCGAAAAGCAACGTGCGCAAGGTCCGCAAGCTCCAGGATGGCAAAGTCGTGACTGGTTTTGCCGGCTCCACGGCCGACGCCTTCATGCTGCTCGACAAGTTCGAGGAGAAGCTCAACGGCTACGGCGGCAACCTGCGCCGCGCCGCTATTGAGCTAGCCAAGGAGTGGCGCAAAGACCAGTACCTGCGCAAGCTCGAAGCCATGATGGTGGTAGCCGACCGTGACGAACTGCTCATCATTGCCGGCTCCGGCGACGTGCTCGAACCCGATTCCGAAGTGGCCGCCATCGGCTCGGGCGCCATGTATGCCCAAGCCGCCGCGCTGGCCCTCAAGAAGCACGCCCCGCACCTGACGGCGCGCCAAATGGTGGAAGATGCTCTGCACATTGCCGCCGACATCTGCATCTACACCAACCACAATTTAATGATTGAGCAGCCGGTCTAAGGCTGTATTTGCAAGCAACCCAGGCGCAATTGTGCGCTATTCAGAATCTTCGATATACCATTCAAATATTGAACGATTCCACGCTGCAATTTGATTGTATTCCGCACACCCACAATTACTGAACCTACGATTCGATGAACGTAACAAACTTCCTCAAGCACCATTACCGCCACTTCAACGCTGCTGCTCTGATTGATGCCGCCGAAGGCTACAACAAGCACCTCGCCGAAGGGGGCAAGATGATGATAACGCTGGCTGGCGCCATGAGCACCGCCGAAATGGGCATCCAGTTGGCCGAGCTGATTCGGCAGGACAAGGTGCAAATCATCAGCTGCACCGGTGCCAACTTGGAAGAAGATATCTTCAACCTGGTAGCCCACGACTTCTACGAGCGGGTACCGCATTACCGCGACCTAACGGCTGCCGACGAGCAAGCCCTGCTGGAGCGCCACATGAACCGCGTAACTGACACCTGTATTCCCGAAGAAGAGGCCATGCGCCGTTTGGAGCACTCGGTGCTGAAGTTCTGGGAGCAGGCCGATAAGGCCGGCGAGCGGTACTTCCCCCACGAGTTCTTCTACCAGATTCTGCGCTCGGGTGAGCTGGAGCAATACTACCAGATCGACCCGAAGGACAGCTGGATGCTGGCTGCCGCCGAGAAAAACCTGCCGATCATCTGCCCCGGTTGGGAAGACTCCACCCTGGGCAACATCTTCGCGGGTCACGTCATCTCGGGTGACATCAAGAACGTGCACACCGTGCGCACCGGCATCGAGTACATGATTTACTTGGCCGAGTGGTACACCGAGCAAGCCACCGAAGAAAGCAAAGTAGGCTTCTTCCAGATTGGCGGCGGCATTGCCGGCGACTTCCCCATCTGTGTAGTGCCCATGTTGCACCAAGATTTGCAGCGCACCAGCGTGCCGCTGTGGGGCTATTTCTGCCAGATTTCGGATTCCACTACTTCGTATGGTTCGTACTCCGGTGCTGTACCGAACGAGAAAATTACCTGGGGCAAGCTGGGTCAAGACACGCCCAAATTCATCATCGAGTCGGATGCTACCATTGTAGCGCCGCTGGTATTTGCTATGGTGCTGGGGCAATAATTGCTGTCAACGCAATAAGTAAAACGCCCGCCGCTGAAGCTTCAGCGGCGGGCGTTTCTGCGTTTGAGCAGGTAGCCTTGGTCTAGCGGACCCGCGTTGGAGTGGCGGGGCGGGCGCCGCGGGCCTGCTTCTGCATTTCCTGCTTCTGCTGCTTTTGCTGCTTCATGGCGGCCACAAATGTCGACCAGTTGGCGGCGTACATGGTGATGACAAAGACCAAAAAGGTCACTACATAGCCTAGGGCAAATGCCATGAAGCCGCACCACAGACGGCGGGCTAGGCCCAGGGTGGTGTGGGCCAGCACGCTGCTGTAGGCCCAGGTAGAGTAGGCCACCACCGGCACCACAAACCACAGGCTAACCGTGTAATACTGGGGCGTGCCACTGGCCCAGTACAGCACCGGCAGAAACAGCACGGCAAAAAAGTTGCAGATGGCAATAATGAAGGCGGCAATAATGAGGCACTCGGCGTAGTTGTAGCCGCTGCGCCGCAAAAACCAGCGTGCAAACAGCGCCCATACCGGCACCGAAGCCACATAAAACCAACTCAGGTACTTCATCATGAACGTCATAGACGTTTTCTGCATCTGATACACGGCCTCCGGCATGTTGGAGTCTCTGGGCATCACCATCTCTATGTGCAGCACCGAGTGCAGCAGGGCATACAGACCCGTCACCATGAATAGCAGCGATAAGGGCCGGAAATGGTCGACGCGCTTGCCCGCCAAGTAGGCCTGGATGGTGGGGCCGGGCCGAAGCACCATGCATTTAAGCGTATACAGAATGCCCTTGTCCACGTGCCAGATGGAGTGGAGGATGTCGTGGGGCATGTCCTTCAGGGTGAGGCGGTGCGTATGATGCGCATCCTGCCCACAGTGCCCGCAGAATCGGTCAGACACCAGCGTATTGCAATTCAGGCAGGCCGTGGGGACGTGGTGTACAGTGGTGTCTAGAGCTGCACTATGTACCGAGTGGGCTAGTTTAGGGTCGAGAGCAATGGGTACGGTAGAAGTTGGATGCATAGCCGATGTGAGTGAATGTGTTTGAATTAAAGTTACTTAAAGCACAATAGCAAGTAAAAAATCCCGCCCCTGAAATCAGCAGCGGGATTTTTTACTTGCTATTGCAAGCTCATCTATGCAAAGCGGCGTACAATGAAACTAGAAATTGCAGGCGTCATTGGTGTTGGTTAGTTCGGCCTAACGTGCGCTGAGGAATTTGGCGTAGCGCAAAGGAGGCAATCCATAGCTGCCGATGGAATAGCCTTCGTTCATTTCTACCACCAGGGTAGTGCCTTGGTCAGTAACGCCAATATCTAGGGCGTAAGCCTTTGGCGCATCTTGGTAAGCAGCAACGGCCGCTTCCACTACAGCAGGATTGAACTGCACGCGCCAGTCGCCTCGGTAGGGTTGAACTGCTAGCACTTCACCGTAGCGCACAAAGCAGCGCCACTCCGCAAGGAAACGTACCGGCTCGGCACACCATACGGGCGTATTTTCGGCTTGGTCGCCGCAGCCTATTAAGTCGCGGAAGTGCCGAACGAGCACTCCTGTAAATTTCTTGCGGGCCAACACGGGCTTTACAAATACGGGCCACTGGGTAGGGTCGGCAGCAATGGCATTAATGGTTGATTGCCACATGCGCCGGCCCAGAAAAGGCTGCAGACTTTCTGGATAATCGAGTACGGGTGGCACGGAGCAGTTCAAGGCCCGCAAGGCATCTTCTACATCATCAACATGGCTCACAACGATGTCAGCTGGGTCGTCGTGTGGTAGCTCCGTGAGCTTCTCAAACAGAATAACTTCCCAACCCATTTGCTTGAACCCATCAGCCGCGGCATAACAGTTGGTATTGTCCCATTCACCGGAACCGTCTTGCTTGATATAAGCACGCATTAATGACAGAAGTATTGTTTTGAACAAAGAGAATAGGCCTTACTAAACTCAACCACACCAAAGTATGCATATGCGCTGTGCTTGCCGTATTTATAGGGTCATGCGCCAACAAAAAAGCCTCCCTGTGTGTGCGGGAGGCTTTTTTGTATGTCGTTAGTGGCTAGACTTAGATTCCCGAAGTATTTAGCCACAGTTTCAGGCCGGGAGTGGCGGCGTTGGTGCGCTCAACAAAAGCCTGGATTCGTTCAGCCGGACCCTGATAGTTGGCTAGGAAAACCAGCGCCCTCGTTCCCGCTGGAACCTGCGGTGGTTTTAGGAAACCATATTCAGTGATGGTGAATTGCGGGTAGGTACCTGGGGTCAGGGTGAGCGGAGTAGCGCCGAGTTGCAGTAGAGAGTCGCGCAGCACCCTTGCCGATACTTCCGTTGGAGGAAGGGAGGTAGTGGCGTATCCCCAAATGATATGGGGGGGCTGAAACCGCAACTCGGGCGTAGACACTTCCACAACGTCCGGGTCATTGCTGCGCAAGATGAGGTAGTCATCCTGTAGCTCTAGCACGCCCATGGTGCTTTTGTTGCCCACCTTCAACTGCAGCGTGTAGGTGCCAGTAGCCAACTCGGAAATATCAACGGATGAGTTGGCAGGGCCGGTGGACGTGGTGCAGACGCCATTGGGTTCTGTAACTCCACTAAAGGTGAAATTTAGCTGCTTTTCGTCTAGTCTGTAGCCGGTAGTAAGGTTGTAGTTAGCGCACTGATACTGATGATCATCATGAAAATTGAGACGCAGCTGGTGCCCTGGTCCGGCCTTGGCCTCCGTTGCACTCATCCACACACGGCCGCTAATACCCGAATCTGGCTCAGGCGCTGCTGGTTTCTCACAACTGCTAATAAGTAGCGTTGATAAAAGGAGAGAGGGAAAAAGAAAAAGTTTGTACTTGTTAAACATGTAGCTGTTGACTGCTATATAGTGCGGCTAAGGTGCCACGGTGTAGAGCCGAGAATCTGGTAGAAGGTTGCATAGCTACCCCGCAATATTCATTGCTAATGTGCAATCTTCAGGATATCAGGCAATTTGTTTTATAGCAAATCTTCGGCCAGTGTTTTCCAGAAATCGAAAAGAAGATAAAGCTGCCGTATACCCTGTTGCTTAGTAGTCCCCGCTACCTTTGCTTGGCATGCCACCATTGCCTTTCAGCTATGAGCCTCGACTCCGCCAGCTTTTTCCAGTACACGCCCGAAACCGAGAAAACCACCATCTATGTCCAAACCCCCGACGGTGAGGATATGGAGCCGTGTGATGCCTTGCTGGTAGCCCAAACCAAGCACCAGAAACTGTACATCACCTTGGAGAGAAAGCGCCGCTACCTCTTGTACACCCAACTTCCCGACTCCGACGAAATCGAAATGGAGTTTCTGCAGGATTATGAGGAAGTGGAGGTCCTCATGGAAGATGCTGGCCTCGACGGTATCCACGATGGCGAGCAAGGTATCGTCTATCATAATCTGCTATTTCTGTTGATGAACCCGTACTAGCACGAGCAGTTAAGGGCTGATACACCTTACGCACCACCTTCTGGCCAACAGACAAAAGCCCGCCACTGTGCACAGTGACGGGCTTTTGTCTGTTGGCTAGGAGACACTACGCTTCCACGAAATTGGTGGCGGTAGCCTGTTCTTGCCACTGCTGCTTATCCTGCTGCACGGCGGCTATCTTCTGCTCGGCTAGCTGGTAGGCATCTGCGCCCAAGAACAGGTGGAGCGGTTGCTGTTCGGTTTCGCTCATCTGAATCAGGAGGGCAGCAGCTTTTTCCGGGTCGCCGGGTTGATTGCCGTTGATTTGCTGCTGGTGGCTGGCCTGGGAGTCGCGCACGGCCTGGTACTCGTGTATCGGGTGCTGGGGCGTACCCAACGAACCACCCGTCAGGAAATCAGTACGGAAATAGCCGGGATATACCACGCTGGCCTGCACCCCAAATTCCTGCACCTCGGCCGCGTACGATTCGGTAAGGCCTGCAACGGCAAACTTGGTAGCGCAGTAGATGCCCCAACCGGGAAAATTGCCCGTGAAGCCTCCCACGGAAGAGATATTGAAGACGCGGCCCGCGCCCTGCTGCCGCAGGTGAGGCGTGGCTTGGCGCAGCACATGCAGCAAGCCAAACACGTTAACGTCAAAGTTTTTGCGGGACTCTTGGTCGGAAAGCTCTTCTATGGCGCCGAGCTGCCCGTAGCCTGCATTGTTCACTACTACATCAAGCCCGCCGAGGGTGCTGATGGTGGTGGCTATGGCTTGTTGCACGCTTTCCTCGTTGCCGAGGTCCATGTGCAGGGGTAAGAACCGACCGTCACTAGGCGGCACGGCTTGTTTCAGTTCCTCCAGGTTGCGGGAGGTCGCCGCCACCGAGTAGCCATGGGCCAGTAGCTGTTGTACCAAGGTCAGACCTAGGCCCTTCGAGGCGCCGGTCACGAACCAGATGTTCTTGGAATTCATGCTCTTGATAGGTTTCGTTGTAAGAAAGAGAATCGTGTAAGGCTAAGCTTCCGAATAAGTAGAGCATAAGAAAAAGCAATTGAAAAGTGAGCAAGTAGGGGTAGAGACGGTTGGGACTGCTTTTTACCGTACGCGGAAAGCAAAAAGTCAGATTTACCCAGCGCCAGAGGTAGCGCCACTTTTCTAAGCTTGTGTGCTGCTACTCCGCAAATTCAGTGGAGACGGTAAGGGCTTGCCACGCCTGCATCTCCCGTCCGAAGGTTTCGAGCTTCTGCGTGGCTCGCCGGTAAGCATCTGGGCCGAGCAGCAGATGCAGCGGCGGATTAGCTTCGGAGGTAACTTGAATGATGGCGGCGGCAGCTTTTTCCGGGTCGCCAATCTGCGCACCGTTCATGGCTAGGTATTTTTCGTGCGAGGCGCGCACAGTTTCATAAGCTGCAATAGGCTGCTGCGGCAAACTTAAAGACTCAGGCGTGAGGAAGTTGGTGCGGAAGGCGCCCGGCGCCACTACAGTTACCTTAATCCCAAACGAGGCTACGTCTTGCGCCAGCACTTCCGAGAAGCCTTCCATGGCAAACTTGGTGGCCGCATAAATAGCCCAGCCAGTGGCCGCGCTGATACCCGCAATAGAGGAAATATTAATGATGTGGCCCGCACCCGCCTCGCGCAGATGCGGCAGCGCTTTCCGAATGACGTTGAGTGCCCCGAACACATTCACGTCGAAGGCTTGGCGCGTTTCTGCGTCGGTTAGTTCTTCGATGCTGCCGCCAATGCCGTAGCCCGCATTGTTGACTACCACATCTATGCGGCCAAAGGTGCGGATAGCTTGCTCAATGCCCTGCTGCACACTTGCTTCATCGGCCAGATCGATTTGCAGAGGCAGAAAAGCAGGGGAGGCAGTGCCTACTGCCTGCACGAGGCTGGCCTGCTTGCGGGAAGTGGCCGCTACGTGGTGGCCTTCGCGCAGCAGCCGTTTCACCAGCGTAAGGCCAAGGCCTTGCGAAGCGCCGGTGACAAACCAAATTTTGGGGTTGTTCATAGCTTGCTCTGTTTGTACAGTGCAAAACTAGAGCAGTTAGGAGCCTAGGTGCTTACCGCAATCAAACCAATGCTTGCAAAAATCAAACAGTGCGTATGGCCGATGGCGTAGTGCCCGCTCGTTTCTTGAAAAAGTTGCTGAAGTGGGCCGGTTCCTCGAAGCCCAGCGAATAGCTTATCTCCGATACGTTCCAGGCGGTGTGCTTCAACAAAGCGTGGGCTTCCTGCACAAGGCGGTCGGCAATAAGCTGGGAAGTGGTTTTGCCGGTTACTTCTTTCAGCGCCCGGTTCAGGTGGTTGACATGCACGGCCAATTGCCCGGCAAAGGCGTTGGCGTTGCGCAGCCGCACTTGCTGCCCCGGCGACTCAATCGGGAATTGGCGCTCCAGGAGCTCCGTAAACAGCGAAGCAATGCGCGTAGCGGCGCTGCTGTCCTGGTAGAGCGTGGCCGCGGGTTGCAGCTTCATGGCACTGTGCACCAGCTCCAACACATACGCGCGCAGCAAGTCGTACTTGAACGTGTAACTGGACTCTAATTCAACAAACATTTTCTCGAACAGCAGCTTGCATTCTGCTAGCTGCTTGTCGTTCAACGAGTAAAGCGGTTGACCGCCAGGTTTGAACATCGGCAAATCGAGCATGCTGGCGTTCAATGGACGTTGTAAGAAGGCCTCCGTGAAGATGCAGAAGTAGCCCGTTTGCTGATCGTCGAGCGGCTCCCAATCATAGGGTACCATGGGGTTGGCAAACAGCAGCGCGTTGCCCCGAACTTCCACCGTCTTGTCGGCAAAGTGGTAGTTGCTGCGGCCCGTAACGAGCGTGATTTTGTAGAAGTCTTTGCGACTATAGGGCAGGTGGCTGGCTTTGGGCCCCACGAAATCATCGAGCCGAAACACGTTGAAGTGGCCGATATCCTGCTTCAGGTTTTCGGGCATCCAGTGGATTTTGGTTTGGTAGAATTCTTCGAGGCTGATTGGCTTAGACATAAACCAAAGTTACGCAATTCAAACTATAGCAACTTCCTATTGCTTTGCTGGTATCTAACCTACAACCCGCTACCTTGGTTTCTCTAGCTCTATCAGCCTGCTTATGCCCACGACAACCATCCCCAAGAAACTGCTGGCCCGCCAGCACGAAATAACCGCCGATTTTTTGCGCGCCGTGGACCAGCACCTAGCCGATGTGGTGGCCGGCCGCGCCACCGAAATGCTGGAAATCAGAGACTTTGCCGACCAACTGCACATTCATCCCACGCACCTTAGCAACACCATTAAGCTCACTACGGGCAACTCGCCGTGTTACTATTTTGAGGCGCGCATCATGGACGTGTCCCGACAACTCCTACGCGACACCAACCGGTCTGTAGCCGACATTGCCGCTAATCTCACCTACGACCCTTCCAACTTCACCAAGTTCTTCAAGCACTTTGAAGGCTGCACGCCCAAACAGTACCGGGAACAAGTATGGGCGGAGCGCCATACTGGCTTTGTTGGAAGTACCTCCTCTAACGCTATTTAATATGGCGAATAATGAGTGCGAACGATAAATTAGAAGTACGTTTTTAATTACTAAATCGGCTCATGCTAATTCAGTAGTACCTTGAGCTTTTCATTAAATATTTCTAAACAGTGAATTCTGATCTTTTTGACCATGCAGGTGCCTATGTTAAATCAGGCAACTTAAAACAAGCTATTGATCAAGCAGAATTAAAGCTCAGAGGTTTAGACGAAACGTATTTTCATCCTATACTTGGGTCCAATTTGCTTCATCAGAGCGAAGAGGTAGTCAACTGGATTGATAGCTTCTACAGTGAAGTCTCGCAGAAGCGGCCTGTGCATGCCCTGTACTTCGAGATGAACGGGTTCGACATCAATACTGATCAATGGTACATTGATGGATTTGCTTATGAAGAGGCTGGTACAAGTGAAGATGTAGATTGGCTCGCAGATTGGAAGGAAGATATGGCGACACATCAGCCTTTTGTATTAACCGGTTTCGAGCTAATGCAAGAAGCATTTGAAGCTTATATGGATGAGGAGGAGCCTGATGAATTGGAGGAAGCGCGTGACCTAGCCGAACTATTAGTGGTTTTACGGCTACAAGAGCTGCTAGCTCAAGTGCATCAAGTAGCGAAAATTAAAAAGCTAGCATGGGGTATAGTTCCCTTATTTGCCACAGCTCATGACTATGATATAGTATTTGAATCCAAATAGAAAGGTTAGCAATATCCTTTTCCAAACAGTAGTAGAAAAATACGCTATGGGTATGTATTTGTAAAAGCAGCAGTTAAACGGGCGTTTACGAGACAAAAACGGAAACTGTCACCATTTAAACTGAAGCTGTCACCATGCAAACGGTGAGTGGGGGCACCACCTTTGTGCTGTTATCTTAATCCCTGTAAGCATGAGCACAAACAAGATAGCCCTGGTAACCGGCGGGAGCCGCGGCCTCGGCAAAAACAGCGCCCTGAAACTGGCTGAGGCCGGCCATGACCTCATCATCACGTACCGCACCAAAGAGGCGGAAGCCCACGACGTAGTAGCTCAGATAGAAGCCCTTGGCCGTAAAGCCGTAGCTCTGCCACTGGATACCAGCAAAGTTGCTACGTTTCCGGCGTTTGTTGAAGTGGTTACGCAGCACTTGCAGCAAACCTGGAGCCGCAACACCTTCGATTACCTCGTCAATAATGCGGGTATTGATTCCAGTGCTCTTTTCCCAGAAACGACGGAAGAGGCCTTCGACAACCTGATGAACGTGCACTTCAAGGGCGTCTACTTCCTGACGCAGGCACTACTATCGTTGCTAGCCGATGGGGGCGGCATCGTGAACTTCTCTACGGGTTTGGCTCGCTTCACTACGCCGGGGTATTCGGCCTACGCCTCTATGAAAGGCGCGGTGGAAGTTCTGACAAAGTATATGGCCAAGGAACTAGGCAGCCGGGGCATTCGGGCCAACGTGGTGGCTCCGGGCATCATCAAAACCGACTTCACGGCGGCGGCTCGGGAGGCGCATCCAGAACTCGAGCAATATATGTCTTCCCAAACAGCCCTGGGCCGCATCGGGGAGCCCGATGATATTGGGAGCGTAGTAGCTTTTCTGTGCTCCGACGCTGCCCGCTGGGTGAATGCGCAGCGCATTGAGGCATCGGGTGGGTATTCACTGTAAGCTTACGTTGAAGCTGCGTACTGTCGCAGAGTCAGTAGTGGCAGCTGGCGGCATAGTGCATTACTTTCTTAACCATAAAAAAGCCCTCATCCGTAGAAGATGAGGGCTTTTTTATGGTAAGCGAGCTAGCTAGTAGCAGGGGGCGCTTAGAAGCGGAACAGCGGGCGAGCCGGGTTCCAGATGCCCCACGGAATCATTAGGAGAACCAAGATCAGCGCTATTAGAAACCAAGTGAAGGCTTTCTTGTGCTTTAGCACTGGGTCAGTGGCTTTCTTGGAAAGAGTACGACCAATTTGCGCCGCAACTACTGCTAAAATCATAGTGGCAATGTGCTCGACGCCCCAGAAGCGACCCACTGGGTCTTTCATGACTGCTCCACCGGCCGTTTCAAATGCCTTCAGTCCGTAGGGGCTCAAGCCCAGATACAGAATCAGGCCTAGCAGCAGTTGTAGGTGCATCGAGCCCACGAAGGCAGCACCCATGCCATTGTCGGCGCCTACCCACGCCCGGCGGCCCTGCCAGCCTCCAAAGGCCCGGAAAAGGGCAATCAAACCGAAAACGACCACCAGCCAGCGCGACCAGGAGTGTAGAATAAGTACAGCAGAGTACATAAGCGAGAGAATGGTTGTTGGAAGCGGTAAAGGTAAATCACGGATTGCAACCAACTTGGTTGAGCTGCCCAGGCGCAGGAAAAATATCGGTGTCGGCTAGGGCATGCCGCCAAACCGGGCGCGTTGGTATGTCGGCAACCTAGCAGAAGCTTGCTTGGTATTCCGCTTGATTGAACCGAGGCCGAACGCTAAAACAGCAGAGGCGCCTTATTGTGTTTGTGGCCTTCCAGTGTGAAGCACTTCTCACGCACAAACAACTCGTTTTCCTGCCGCAGAATGGTGATGTTGTTGATGCTAATCTTGAGGTTGAAGGTCTCCTGGTTGAGGTATTGCAGCACGGGACCGAGCAGCTCGGGCGTGGTGTCGTGCAGGGCCAGCGAAATATGAGGGAGCCAGCAGTCGGGTCCGCTGAACTTGTCGGTGCGCAGGCAAAGGGGCTTGGTAGCTTGCAGAATGCGCTGGTGCAAGTGGTTGAGCTCGTTGGAGCGCAGCACCGGAATATAGATAACCGGATTGGGTCCCGGAAACAGGCCCAAGCCGGTGGTATGCACCACAAAAGGGGAGGTGTGGCGAGCTACATCGCGCAGCACCTGGTTGAGGGCCGAGAGCTTGCGCACGCCTGCCAGTTGGTACGTAATGTGCGGATCGGCCGTGGCCTGCACATCGTCGAGCCCAAATTCCGTTTCCAGGCTTTTGATAATGCGGTTAATCCGCTCGGCGTTCTGCGGATTTAGCAGGGAGGTTATGGCAAGCATTGGCGCTTCAAAAGCAAGTTCGAGAACAAGGTGGAACGTGAAACGGAGCGGTTCTCCAGTCTGCTGCGTGCGGCAAGATAATGGGCCGCCGTTTGGATGCAAGGATCAAGTTACTGAGTCCCGAAGAAGAGAAATACACGTTGCGTCTGCTACCCTAGCTACTGGCCAGGCTCTCAGCCTGCTCTTTAACTCGAAACACTCACACTTGGTTGGAAGCGTTTTGCATCTGCTGCGTGAATTGTTCGCTCTGCCCACGCGGAATACTAAGCGTTTGCCACTCCGCGCCGCGCAGTGCTTTGGCCTGCACTACAATCTGCCCCACGTGGTAGGCGTAGTGCATTACCTGCCGCTGTATGGCTGCTAGCACGGTATACGCTTCGCCACGAATCCTGACGGTGCGAAGTAAATCGGTGGGTTGCAGGGCATCGAGCAAGTCGAAGAGCAGCAGCCAGGCCTCGGCCCATTGGGTTTGCAGCGTAGCTACAGTTTCCAGCGAGGTAGGCTCTATGAATTCTTTGTCGCGCTGGCGGTTGGGCTTTTCCCCATCGGAGGTAAAAAACTGAGTGAAGCGGGAGTTGAGGTTGCCCACCATGTGCTGCACAATGACGGCAATGCTGTTGCACTCGGGGGCAGGCACGTGCAGCCAATCAACCGGCGAAAGTTGCGCCAGGGCCCGGTCAGCCAATGATTTGTAGCTTCGGAAGCTATGGCGGAACGAGGCAAGAAGAGTTTCGGCAAGCTGGGCAGTATCGGACATGGCGGCTGGCTTAAGAAGTTATCGGTCTATCAGGCTCGAACGTACTAGGCAGCTATTGATGGAGCGCGTGGTAGGATGCGCATGGGAAGAGCCCCGAAGCACGTAGTAGTGAAGATAGCCAAGCGAGACGTAATGCGAGGTAGGCTCGGCGGCGCTTAGTCGCGTAGCTCGACTGTATTCAGTCTGTAGTCCAACCAAAACGCGCTTGTCTTTCGTATGCGCATGCCAACACTGAATCGTGATAGACTCCTCTCTTCCCCCTGTCCGCGAAGTTGCCCGCTCGTCCGGCCCAAAGCCGTGGCTGCGGGCAGGGCTTTGGATAGCGGTGACGTTGCTGGTGGTACTCACTATTGCCCTGTCTATGCTCGACCCTTGGCTGCGCCGAACGCTGGAAAAACAGACAGCCAAAGCCAGCCAGGGCCAATACCATTTGGTAATTGAAGACCTACGCACGCACCTTTGGTCGCGTACGGTGGTGCTCCGGGGCGTGCATCTGCGCTCAGTTGCTGGTGCAAAATCGGGCTCAACCCAACTGCCCGGCCTTTCGCTTGATGTAGCCCGGCTGCGCGTAGCCGGAATAGGAGTAGTAGCGGCCCTGCGCCGGCAGGAGGTACCGCTGGACAGCCTACTGCTAACAGGAGTACAGCTACAGCTAGGAGAGATGCCGCCTACTCCGAAGGACAGGGTAACGCAACCACTCTACCAGCGCCTGCCGCTCGGGCTGCCAGGCCTGCGCGTCGGCTATCTGGCGCTACAACGCCTGAAAGCACGTTACGGCAACCCCCAGCAAACCCAGGCACAGGTAGAGCAAGCCACCCTCATAGCCCACGATGTATACCTAAGCGCCGCCGGTGCGGCCGACACCACCCGGCTTGGGTATGCGGCGGCACTATCAGCGGACGTGCGCACTGTGCTGGCGCGACTACCAGGCCACGTGGTACGGCTGCAACACGGCGGATTCTCTTCCGCTAGCCAGCGCCTCACCCTCGATTCTGTGCGCCTCGTGCCGCTGCAAGCCATCAGCAACCAACGCACCCGCAATGCCCGCGCCGACATAACCCTGCCCCACCTTGTACTTACCGGGCTACAAGCTGCTGGCTTGCCACGGGGCCGCTTTCTGGCCGATGACTTGCACCTGGCGGGGCTGCGCCTGCTGGCAACCATGCCAGGCGTACCGCCGCCACCCTTGCACAAGGTGGTGGCACCGTATCTGCCTAGCTTCCGGCTGCGGCAGTTCCGCGTCACCAACGCCAAGATGCAGTTGATGGGGCTAGAGTTGGCGCCGGCGGTGCGAGGCGTAAACCTCACGGGCACCAACATTCACTTGCAACCCGACATCCAAGGCCAACTCTTCTACGCCCGTGCCTGGACCCTACGCACCGGCCAAGCGCGCCTTGCCCTCGATGCCCCGTATTACCGCTTGGCGCTGCAAGCCATAAGCGCTGACACCCGCCGCCGCCAGTTAGAGCTCACGAACGTAGCCATGGCGCCCACTATGTCGGTGGCGGCATTGGCGCGCGGCAAGGGGCACCAGTCGGCGCACGTGCGGGTACGCGTGCCGCAGATGCGAGTGAGCGGGCTCGATATAGAAGCGCTGCTGGAAAAAGGTGATCTGTTGGCGCAGCAGTTCGAAGTCAGGAAGGCATGGGTACTAACCGAAAGTGACGGCCGATTTCCTCTTAACCCCAACCAGTCGGTGGCGACGCCCGATGCCATTGGGCGGTTACCGTTTCGGGTAGACGTGCGCCAAGTACGCTTCACCGACTTAGGCATCCGAATGAGCTACCGTTCACCCCGAAGTGCCCAGCCCGGCGTAATGGCCATGCAGCAACTCAACGGCGTACTTTCCAACGTCAGCAACAACCCACGCCGCATGAGCACTGCCCATCCCATGACCGGGCAAGTAACGGGCCGGGTACAGCAACTAGGCGCTGCGCAACTCAGCCTGCGGGCCAATGTGCTCGACCCCAGCGGTGTCCATACCATTAGTGGCCGTTTCGCAGGCGTTCCGTTAGCCATACTCAACCCCATGATCCTCCCAACCCGCGGCCTACGCCTGCGCAGCGGGCAAATTGAACAGATGCGTTTTCAAATGCAGCTCAACCGCCAAAAGGCACAAGGCACGCTGTGGGCTGAGTACCACGACCTCAAGCTGCAGCTGCTAAACCGCGAAAACCGCCCCGGCATCCTGCACCGCCTCGAAACATCGGTGGTCAACGGAGTCTTCCTGCGTGACAACAACCCCCGCAAGCCAGGCGAGGAACTGAAGCCGGGAAAGGTGAACTCGCGTCGGGAATTGCGCTACTCGGTGTTCTCGCTGTGGCGGCAGGGACTGGTAAGCGGCATGCTCAACAGCGCGGGCGTGCCCGAGGGACTAGCCAAAAAGCTGAGTGAAATGGAATAGGGGAGTGCACGGGCTCCTACCATACTCATGGGCGCAAGCTGAACAATTACAGTAGTTGTTGCTTTATGTACTGTTCAGTTTTAAACGCCCTCGGTTGCAAGCCTACCTAGTTTCTTATGGCTGTTTTAAGTCCCCCTTGGCACATCCGTTCGAAAGCAAGCCTTGCCCATGCAGGTAGGGTGCTTCGGTGTTAATTTTATAGGTTTTTTAACTGGACTGTTGTTTGTGCACGCACTAATTTTAGCGCCGCAAATTTTATTTTTCAATTCAACTATCTGATTCTAACCCGCAAGCAAAGCAGGGAAGGCTCACAACACCGAATAATTGAACTATTGGTTGTTTCAATCCATTTGCCACATCACCTGGGCGTAACCTTTGTATCGTCCTCAACCGTACTAATTTTTACTTACTACTTCCTCTCTTTGCTTTCTTTCCTGTATGTCTGAACTTCTATTTGACATCAATCTGCAAGAGATGCCTGACGACTATTTGACTGGGGAATGGTGCGTAGAAGACCGTGTGCTGAACCGCAACAATCCGGATAGCCCACTGGCTCGCGCCACCAAACTTTCTTTGCAGCCCGGTAGGTTGCAAGTGCATGCTCCTGATACTGAAAACTCAGGCCAGTGGAGCATGGAGCGCGATAATTTGCTGAATCGTCCTTATCTGGAATTGCAGTTGCTGCAAGAAGAAACTCGGGCTCTTATCACGCGTCTGCGCCGCTCTACCGATGGCTTACAGAGTCAGCTTAACTTGTATTTTCAGTCGGGCATGGAACTCCAGCTTGCCCGTCCTTGCTAATTGCCGTTGTAAATGAGCGCTACCATTTCCACTGAACAAAGCCTGCGCCAGCAGGCCGAAGAGCAATTTCATTTTCTTGCTGATTTCATTCCCCAGCTGGTGTGGTTCACCGACCCCACGGGTTTCCATACCTATTTCAATCAGCGCTGGACCGACTTCACGGGCTACACCCTCGCCGATAGTGTCGGGCCCGATATGTGGAACAACCTGTTGCACCCCGACGACCGGCAGCGGGCCCGCCAGGTGTGGGGCCACTCCCTAGCCACCGGCGAGTTCTACGAAATCGAGTACCGCTTCAAAAGCAAAGACGGTAGCTACCGCTGGTTTTTGGGCCAAGCCCGCCCCCAATTCAACACAGACGGCACCATCAAGCAGTGGTTTGGTACCTGCACCGACATCCAGGAGCAAAAAGAAATTGAGTTTGCCCTGCGCAAACGCGAGCAGGAGCTAGAACGCGCCTATGCTGACTTAGAAGTGAAGGTGACCTTCCGCAACTTGGAGCTAGAGCGCGAAGTGCAAGCCTTGCGTCAGCAAGTAGGCAAGTAGTTTCACCTACAAAGAAAGAGGGCGGTTCCAGCACGGAGCCGCCCTCTTTCTGTGTGATAGGCGTCTTGAAATCCCAAACCAAACAACAGTTCAAGGGGTGGTACCAGTACTTAGCTCAACCTAACGCACGTAGCGGATAGCAGCAGTGTAACGAAGTACTGATTGCAGCTAAGCCGCTTTGATAACTAAAGCAGTAAACATCTAGCAGCGCCTAGCGTTCTGGCTGTAGCTTTTCGTATATGCTATGCCCATTCCTGCCAAACTCACTAAAGGAAACCTGCCAACCAAAATCTGCCTTACCTGCGGCCGGCCTTTCGAGTACCGCAAGAAGTGGCGCAACTCTTGGGACGAGGTGAAGTACTGCGGCGAGAAGTGCCAGCGCAACAAGCCCAAAGCGGGTACTACTGCATAAACGGTAAAGAAAAGCTGCTTTTGGCCTCTCACGCCAATTTATTGACGTGCGCTGTAGCTTCAGGAGCACCCATAGCTGATATTGCAGTTACGAGTAGGCGGCCAAACGCTTACTTCCTTTGGCTATGGATTTATTTGTTGTTGGTGATGTACACGGGTGCTACCACACCTTTTTGGAGCTGCTGCAACACTGGCGGCCCAAAAAAGAACGCCTGATTCAGCTCGGCGACCTAATGGACCGCGGCAACTTCGCGCCCGAATGCGTAGCCTTGGCGATGGAACTCAGCGAAAAGTATCCCGAGCAAGCGGTATTTCTGAAAGGCAACCACGAAGCCGGCATGCTGGACTTCTACAGCCCCGATGACATTCCGACCTCTTGGCCGGAATGGGGCGGCTCCTTAACCATCGACCAGTACGACGCGCAACCCGATTTGCTGGCGCCGCACTTAGCCTGGATCAAGCAACGGCCGTTGTTTTGGGAAAACGACCATGTTTTCGCCAGCCACGCCGGCATCTCGGATACCCTCGACCCCTTCGACGAAGAAAGCTCCGACAGCGTGCTCTGGTACCGGGGGCCACTCCGCAACATCGGCAAATTGCAAGTCATTGGCCATACCCCCATCCTCGACTACGCGCCAACAATTGATAAGGAGTCCAACTCCCTGAACATAGATACCGGCGCTGTGTACGGCCACTTGCTCACCGGTGCCCGCATTTCTGCGGCTGGCAAACTCCGCAAGCTTATTTCGGTGCCCACCCATCGGGAGGATAGTTTGCGGATAAGGCAAGAGAAGTAGCACTGGCGTTCTATCTTACAGCAAAAACGACTTACTCATACTAATGAACAGAAGGCTTTTCCTGCGGAACGGTTCTTTGGCCGGTTTTGCACTTACTACGTTGGGCACCACCGCCTGCACCACCGAGGCCAATACCAAGCCCGCAGCCGGTACGGCCGGCGAGGCAGCAGCAACTCCTGATTCGTTCGAGCTCAACGAAGCTACCATCACCGGGCTGCAAGAGAAAATGGCCAACGGTCAGCACACGGCCCGTTCCCTCACCGAACTGTACCTGAAGCGCATCGACGCCCTCGACAAAGCGGGCCCGAAACTCAACTCCGTTATCGAGGTCAACCCCGATGCGCTGACCATTGCCGACGAACTCGATAAAGAGCGCAAAGCCGGCAAAGTGCGCGGTCCGCTGCACGGTATTCCGGTGCTCATCAAAGACAACATCGACACCGGCGACAAGCAGCAAACCACGGCGGGCTCCTTGGCGTTGGCTGGCCACAAGGCTGCGCAAGATGCCTTTATCGTGAAGCAACTGCGGGCTGCGGGCGCGGTGTTGCTCGGCAAAACCAACCTAAGCGAATGGGCCAACTTCCGCTCGACTCGCTCTACTAGCGGCTGGAGCAGCCGCGGCGGTCAAACCAAGAACCCGTACATCCTCGACCGTACACCCAGCGGGTCCAGCGCCGGCTCGGGCACTGCGGTATCGGCCAACTTGTGCGCCGTGGCCATCGGCACCGAAACGGATGGCTCTATTGTGTCGCCGTCGTCGTGCTGCGGGCTGGTGGGCATCAAGCCGACCGTGGGGCTGCTGAGCCGGAGCGGTATCATCCCAATTTCCGCCACGCAAGACACTGCCGGCCCCATGGCCCGCAACGTCCGCGACGCGGCCATTCTGCTCGGCGCCCTGGCTGGCCAAGACCCCACCGATGCCGTGACCAAGGAAAACACCGGCAAGATTCAGCCCGACTACACCAAGTTTTTGGACGCCAATGGGCTCAAAGGCAAGCGAATCGGGATTGAAAAGCGGCATCTGGAAGGTGCTTCCGGCGCTATACCGCTGTTCAAGCAGGCCGTGGAGCTACTCAAAGCCCAAGGTGCCACGGTGGTAGAAGTGGAGGTAGACAAGCCCTGCGACGCCCTCGGCGAAGCCGAATACGACGTGCTGCTCTACGAGTTCAAAGACGGCGTAAACAAGTATCTGGCCACGGCCAACACGCCCGTCAAAACGCTGGCCGACGTCATTGCCTTCAACACCCAGAACAAACCGAAGGCTATGCCCTTCTTTCAGCAGGAAATCTTGGAAGCCTCGCAAAAGCTGGAAGACCTGAACAGCCCCAAGTACCAAGCGGCCCTGCGCAAGTCGCACCTCGGTGCCCGGCAGATTCTGGATGCCGCCATCAGTTCCAACAAGCTCGACGCCATTGTGGGCATCACCACCGGCCCGGCCCGCGTTATCGACTTAATCAACGGGGATGCGGGCGGCGGACCTGGTTCGTCGTCGCCGGCGGCTATGGCGGGCTACCCGCACATCACCGTCCCGATGGGTGCCGTTAATGGGCTGCCCGTGGGCTTGTCGTTTGTGAGTGGTGCGTACACCGAGGGCCCGCTGCTGACTGTGGCGTATGCCTACGAGCAAGCTTCGAAAAAACGAATTGCGCCTCAGTTTCAGCCACCGTTTGTGGGGTAAAGAACCTGCCATCAGAAAGCCTCCCGAACTTAATTCGGGAGGCTTTTTTGTATCTCGCACCAGTAATTCCTAATTACTTTCCACCCGAGCAGTGCAAAAGATGAAAACAACAGAACTGGCTATTGTCGGACTTGGGGGAGTTGGCGGGTATTTCGGATTTAAGCTGGCGCAGTTTTATGCTCCTGATCCTGCCGTCAACATCACCTTCGTAGCCCGCGGCGCCACCTACAACGCCGTGAAAGAACACGGATTGACGCTGCTTTCGCCCGAGCATCCCAACAGCGTAACCCATCCGACAAAGTTGCTGGAAACCGTTGCAGAGCTAGCAGATGCCGATGTAATAGTTATCTGCGTGAAAGAATACGACTTGGAGAAGGTGTGCACCGAGCTAAAGCCAAAGCTGCACGACAACGTAGTGCTGCTGCCGCTCATGAACGGCGTGGACATCTACGACCGAATCCGGCGCAATATCCCGACGGCTATTGTGCTGCCCGCCTGCGTGTACGTCGCCTCGCACATCAAAGAAAAGGGTGTGGTAGAGCACAAAGGCAACCCGGGTAGAATCATTGTCGGCCAAGATCCGCAGCGGCCAGCCTATCAGCCGCAGGATTTGGTTAACCTCCTGGCTGATGCTGGCATTGCCATCGAGTATCAGCCGGATGCCTTTCCCGCTATCTGGACGAAATTCTTCTTTATCGCCAGCTTCGGGCTGGTATCGGCGCGCTACAACAAGTCGATTGGGCAGGTGGAGGAAGAGCCCGCCCTACATGAGCGGGCCCACGCCATCATGCAGGAAATACAAGCTATTGCCCACGAAAAAGGCATTGCGCTGCCCACCGACATCATCAACCAAACCTTCCAGAAGGCTCGGTCTTTCCCGTATCATACGCCCACTTCCCTGCAACTGGACGTCAATTCCAGCAAGGTCCATACCGAACTGGAGCTATTCGCCGGCGCCATCCTGACCTATGGCGAAGCTCTCGATGTTGAGGTCAAGGAAACCCGTAAGATTTACGAGGAAATAAAAGAAAGCCAACTGCAAAAGATCAGCAGCTAAACACCCCAAAAAAGAAGCAGCGCGAAACCTAAGTTTCGCGCTGCTTTTGGTTGCATTCGTGCTTGAGTAGCGTACTCTATTTATCGTCTTCCGACGACTCGTGTGGGGCCAAAAGCATTGGTTGATCTAACAGCAGTTAGTCAACAAATTTTAGCTGAAGTGCCTCACTAACTTGTTCGGCCGGAATGGCAAAGCCAATGCCCTCGATGCCACGACCCACGAGCTTAGCATTGACAATGCCTACTAGTTGGCCCGAGCGTGCAACCAAGGCGCCACCGCTGTTGCCACCATTAATGCTCACATCCGTTTGCAAGAAGGCGTGACCTTCAATTTTGCGGCGTCCGCTGATGATTCCCTTCGTGATACTCTGGCCTAGTTCTTTATCGGCTGGTGTCCCAATGGCAAACACATCGGCCCCTAAATCCGTGCTGGCGGCGCTTGGTAGTTGGAAAGCTGACAGCCCATCAACATCCACTTTCACCAATGCCAAGTCCATGTTAGCATTTACCCGGACCACTTTGCCTTTGGCTTCAATGCCGTCTGCCATATGAATTTTCACTGTTTCTTCATCACCCACAACGTGTGCGTTGGTAATGAGGTACCCATCAGAGGAAATAACACAACCACTACCGTGTCCGTCAGTAGTTTCAACTGTTACCACGCAACGTGCGGCGGCGCTAACGCCGTTGTCACCTACCGGCTTGAGAGGAGCGGCCCGGCGCATTGCAATTGGTGCTAGTTTTTCTTCCTCAGCCAAGTTGCTGTTAGTACTAGTGCTGGCGGTTACCCCGGTTGGCTTCGCGAGAGCGGCGGTAACTTCTTTGTTGGATAGAAACGTGTAGAGGGAATTTTCGAAAGCGTCTTCGAAAGCGGCGCTGCCGCCTTTTTCAAACTTGATGCTTGAACCACTCGCTTTATGCTCAAGCACAGTCTGACGGTTTTGATTAACCAATTTCCAAGTTACTTCTACCGTGCAGTGGGTTTCGAAGCGAGCCCGAGATTCATATTCGTGCGTAGCATGAATGTCGTACTTAATGTCTCGCATCTCGCCTTGCAGGGTGTAGCGCGAATTAACACCAGTTGTGAATACGCTTTTGCCTTCGGTAGTCGGTACGCTATAACCTAAATCTTTCAACGTGCTATTCACGTTGCTCTTCAAATGCTCGGCATCGACATCGAGTGATTTACCGAAATAGAGAATCTCTGTGGGATTTTTGCGAATGATAAAATTCCCCATCTTGTCGCCGCCTTTTATGCGCACATTTACCGGCCCACATTGCACCGTTTGGCTGCCCGCAACAGCCTTCGGCAAGCGCATCATATCCGGCTTTATTTCACTTTTGTTGAGCTGCATTGCAGAACCAGTAGCACGGTCGACAATAAAACCGCCAATTCCAGCTATCCAGCCATAGCCTATCACTGGGCTTACCTGCCCTTCGACGCTGGAAGCTCCAATACCGTAAAATGTACCCGCAACCGGCAACCAGTTTAAATAGACTAAAGCATTCTTTTTGTCTGGATATACAACTTCAGAGTAGTCCTTATAGCCATCGTGCTTGATCTTAATTTCAGAGCTCTTCTTGCGCCGTACCTTGATCTTAACATCAGAGCTACCCGCAATCGGTTTGGCTTTTACTTCTTTATCGTTGATGTAAATAGTGCTACCGGCAGGTTGCCCTACTACCTTCACAGTCTGCGAAGGAGTCGCAATAATAGTGGCGCATCCTTGTAACAAGGTGGAACTGAGAAGCACACTGTAGACAACTGGAGTAAAGAGTTTCTTCATATTAGAAGGAGAGAAAAATATGACAATAGAACTTTGTTAGATCAGATAACTTCTCTCAAAACTAATGATAAAATCATAGAATGGCATATTGAATCAAAGGCAATTAATTCCTTGTTTCTATAGAAATTGTTAAATAGTGAATAAAGTAAAGCTTGCTGAGTGTAAGATCAAGCGTCATTGGTTTAGTACTGAATACAACTAATTTTAATGAGTATGTCATTGGTTTGCAGTGATATGTGTTGTACTGTTGATTTTGATGGCATTTAGTTGCATCACTTAAGGCATAATTTTATTTATGTGTCTAATTGAAATAATACAAAATTTAAAATTAGTGATTGGTGTTTCAATGGGAAAGAACTAGCATTTTAGTTATAAAGAATTTATGGTGAGTTTTTGCCGGCGCCATAGGACGCATTGTGTTTTTGAAAGTTGCGTTACAAGGGGTATAATAAACAAAAAAGCTCCTTGAAACTGAAGTTTCAAGGAGCTTTACAGAGGTTCTCAAGCTGTTTACTTATCGTCTTCCGACGACTCATGTGGGGCTTTGCTGGTCGAGGAAGAAGCGCTGGCGGAACCGCCTTGGTCGCCGGCTTCATCGTCTAGGTTTAGTTCGTAGCCGCCGGTGCCGTACGTGGGCTTGCCGCTGCTTTGGCCAACTACGCCGGCATCTTGCTTGCCTTGCGCGGCATTGGTTGCACGTTCGTCAAGCGGTTGGTCGGTATCGGCGGGTGCTTTGGTGGTTGCCATGGTTGGGAACAGTTAAAGTGAGAAACTCTTCCTTGTACGACAACGGCACGCATAAAGCCGAACCAGTTGCCAGATGCTAGTCGCCAGGCTCTTGATACAGACAATTCAGAACCGGTAACTGGCTCTTTATTCGGCCCGCAGTTCCAGTACGTGGCTGGTAAGGGCGGGTGCGTTGCCGGGCGACACCAGAATGCCCGCTTTCATAAGGAAGTCGCCGGAGTAGGTTTGGTTGTTGGCGGCCAACTGAGAATTGCTGCCGGGCATTAGGTTGATTTCCGTGATGCGGTAGCGCCGGGCAGGGTCGAGGCCTTGGAGCTTTAGGGGCAGCACCGCTTCGTTGTAGCGCGTGTGCAGGTTATAGGCGAACAGCACCGCCTGCTGTTGGGTGGGGTCCACATAGACCAGAGCCGCCTGGTTGCCGTCGTAGGGCGAACGGAGCCGGAACAAGTCGCCCTGCCAGATAACCGGGCTCAGGCGCTTATAGTCCTTGATGGCTTGCTGGCTGAACGCCAGTTCCTCAGGCTGCAGCTTATCCACCTCGATGTCATAGCCAAGCTTGCCCATCATAGCTACATCGGTGCGGAACTTGATGGACTGCTGTCGGTTCCAGTTGGTGACGTGGTTGGACACTGTTAGCGACGGGAAGAAGTTGGAGTAGCCCCACTGAATAAAGATGCGCTCGAAAGCGTCGGTGTTGTCGCTGGCCCAAAACTCGGTGAAGTACTTCAAGCCACCGTAATCGGTGCGGCCGCCGCCACCCGAGCACAGCATCATGGGCACGTGCGGATACTTCTGGCGCACCCGGTCCAGCACCTTGTACAAGCCTCGAACATAATCGACAAAGACATGGCTCTGGTTTTTGCCTAGGTAGGGCGAGTACGTGTTGGTCATCATGCGGTTGCAGTCCCACTTCACGTACGCCACGCCCTTAGACAGCTCCTCATCTACCACGTTGAACACGAAGTCCTGCACTTTGGGGTTGGTCACGTCGAGCACGAGTTGGTTGCGGCTCAGGTGTTCGGGGCGGTTGGGCAGCTTCAAAATCCAGTCGGGGTGCTTTTCGTACAGCTCGCTCTTGGGGTTCACCATTTCGGGCTCCAGCCAGATACCGAACTTCACGTTTTCTTTTTGCGCGGTTTGCACTAAGTGCCCCACGCCGCTCGGGAGCTTGGTTTTGTTGGCCTGCCAGTCGCCAAGCCCGGCTTGGTCATTGTTGCGGGGATATTTGTTGCCGAACCAACCATCATCGAGCAGAAACAAATCCACGCCGAGCTTGCTGGCCCCACCAATCAGGTTGTCGAGCTTGGCTTCGTTGAAATCAAAAAAGGTGGCTTCCCAGTTGTTGAGTAGTGTTAGGCGGGGCTGCGTGCCATCGAGCACGCTGTATTGCCGCGCCCACCGGTGCAGGTTGCGGCTGGCCTGGCCCTTGCCTTGGTTGGTATAGGTGAACACAAACTCGGGCGTGACAAAGGACTGGCCAGCCGGCAGCGTGTACTCCGAGGCGTACGGGTTGATGCCCGCTGAAATACGCAAGGCATTCTGCTGATCCAGCTCGAAGGCAAAGCGGAAGTTGCCGGTCCAGCTGAGGGTGCCGGCTATAAGTTCGCCGGTAACTTCGTCGGCGGGCTTGTTGAGGGCCAAGAAGAAAGTAGGCGTCTGAAACTGGTTGGCCCGCGTGCCGAGCTTGCTGTCGATAACCTTCACGCCGCTCGTAAGCTGGCTTTCCTGCATGCGTACCTCTTCGGCCCAGTCGCCGTGAAACTGCGTGAGCCAGTAGTTGCCGGCATCGAAGTGCAGCATAGTGGAGGCGTAGTTGGTGAGTAGTACTGGCCGCTTCTCTTGGTGCCGGATTTCGGTCCACGTCTTGATGACATCTTCCTTGAAATACGCCGTAAAATGCAGCGCCACTTCCACCGGGTACTGCGGGTCCTTCAGCCGGATGGTGGTAGTTACGTTGTCGCCCACTTTGTTGGCTTCCACCCCCACGAACGCCAGACTAAGGGACGGGTTGCCATCGGGGTGCACCACCCGAATAGCCGGCTCAAACAAATTGTCGGTGCCAGCGGGGGCGTAGGCTTCGTGGTTGTTTGGCAGGGTTTTGTAGTCCTGCTGATTGGCAAGCTTGGCACCTATATAAGTTTGATAGAGCTTTTTATTGTCGCCCACCGCGAAGACCAGGCTCGTATGGCTGGTTTCGATAACAATGGGAGCGGAAACTGATTGCGCCGCGGCCTTGGTCAGGCCAAGCGGCAGAAACAGCAAGCACAGGAGAAGTTTGCGCATAAGGGGAGAGTAGCTTAAGAATAATAAAGCTGGCCGCTGCACGTAACGGCCAAGGTTTGCATGAGCCGCAAGTTGCTGGTTTCACTGCATTTGTCAGTGAAAAATATCTGTAGAATGCGGTGCTCGGTAGTCGCTGCCAGCAGCCATCAGACCTTAGAATTCAGGAACTGCTTGTAATGCTGGTAAGCTCCGCGTTTGAAATAGACTCTATAACCACTTCAAATGCAGTTCGACGCCCTGTTTCCTTATGGAGCCGGCTTTGTTTGCTTAGTGGAGCTACGCTACGATGAGTGGCAACCTGTGCGGCACCTACTTTCGGCCACTCTGTTATGCGTGCAATTCTTAAGCGTGTAGCGGGCGTCCGGCCTAACGTCACTCGATGTGTATTACGGCACGTATTGCTCCGTGATACTTGTAACCCGGCCTTGGGTGGTTTCTACAATGAAAGGCGCGTAGCGGAACAAGCTTTTGCCTTTGTCGAGTAGTTGGGCCGGCGTAACGCTGTACTGACGCAAGTCGTCGGATGTATCCCAGAGGGTGATGGTAGCTTGCTCGCTCAGCGGAAAAGTACGGGGCGCAGCTATATCGTTGACGATGTAGTGGTCGTCGAACACCGAATAGATGGAGTCGCCGTTTACCACTTCCACTTGGGCGTCGCCCTTGCGCCGAGCTGCTGCCACTGCGGCCTTGCCAGTCAGAAACTGGATGTAATCCAGCGTCACGTAGAAGCGGCCCTTGCTCATATAGAAGCGTCGGATGTAGGCGTGGTTGCGGCCGGTTGCGCCTACGCGTTCCGTTGTAGATACCTCGCTCTTCACCGCGGCGGGCACCACTTCCTCCTGCTTCCGCCCCGCCGATTCGCGTTCGGAGCTACAAGCGGCTAGCGCCAGCAAGGCGAAAAGTGGAAGGAGAGGCTTCATGCCGAAGTGTACGGCAGGCGCGAAAGGTAGTTAGCCAACGCATGCTGGCTGGACTTCAACAACCTCCGTTGCCCTTGGGCTACCGCCGATTCTTTTTGTATAGGGTGCTCGTGTTGTTGGTAGAAGCCTGGAATACCTCGTCTTGATACAGCGACTCACGCCTGTGCTTCCACAGGATGCCCTGGAAAGTACCTAGGCTGATGGGGCTATCGAGTAACTGCCAGCGGCTGTTGTTGGGGAGATGGGTGGTCACCAAAAACTTAGGTTCAGCAAACAGATAGCGCAGGTCCAAGCGCTTAACGTACCGGTCAGTTTGGTCTACGGTGCCGCCGCTTCCCCACGTGGCATCTACCAGCAGCCATTGCTTATTAATGTATACCGCGTTCCAAGAGTGCATACCCTCGCCGAAACGATTTGCGGCGGTGCCTGCTACCGTTTGGCACGCTATTCCTGCATACGCGGCCATGGTGGCGTACAAGCGCGCATAACCCGAGCAGATGGTTTTCTGCCGTCTCATGATGCTATCAATGGAAACTGCCGCAGGCGTGATATACGCCTGTTTTTCAAGCTCACAGTCGTAGCTAATGTGGTCGGCTATCCAGTAAAAGATGATTTCGGCCCGTTCCCGCTCGGAAGTAGTGCCCTGCTTAAGATAGGCTACCAGGTTGCGGACGTTGGTAGTTGGTGGGGCCTGTTGAGCGTGCTGATAAAGGCGCGTATTCAGCGTATCAGTGCCAGTGGCTGAAGCCGCCGCAGGCAGCAGTAAAAGCAGCCAGGCAAACAAGGTTTTCATCGGTACGCTGCTGGAGTTGCAGGTGGAATAGAAGGAAATAGTTATTCGGGTGTAAGCAAGCGTATCCTAGAAGTGTTACTTAATTCACCAGTAAGGGCTACGCGGTTTTGCCAATCTCTTTTCTCAATGGATCGAACGTTGTCTACATCCTTGAACTGAGCTAAATAGCGTAAGAGCAGGATTAGTTCGTTGTCGTGCAATTGCCCGTGGTATTCCCTTGGATAGATGGCGTTGCCATAGTTGCGCTTGGCCTTTGAAGGTGTGTCATCCACTATCAGCACCCTATCCAAATCGTAGCCGCGCCGCCGAAGTTTCTTAAGCACCTTGACGTAGTCGTAGTGATTGTAGTAGCCGGTGTATCCCGAGTCTTCGAAAGCGGCATTCTTGAAATCGAAGCAGTAAGTGCAGCGGCTCCGGCCCCAAACAAAGTCGAGGGGGATGGACGCCGGGATAATGCGTTTGGTCACTTCCGCCACGTAATCGTCGGAAGCCGACGACCAGATGGCCAGCCTGAAATGCTGGCTGCACCCAACTAGAAACTCTGCTAGATAAGGCCGTATATAAATATGATAATCGAATAAGGTAAAATCAGCTGGTCGGTCTAATTCCTTGCTTGAAGCGTGAATCAGGGTTTCATCTAGGTCGAGGATAAGAAGTAGTTTGTCTTTAGTATCCATTCAGTTCATAGCAATTGCGCTTTCATAATTCGTTCTTTCGGAAGAATAGTCCCCCGTTAGTTATGCTTTTTTACTAGGTAGAGATGATGGGATTTTTTACCAGAGCATTATGTTCTAGTCTTCAGCATGAAGCAAATAAAGCTCTGCTTAAACCTCGTACCTTTGCAGCTTCATAGCAAAGTAGGATGATTTCGATTAGCGACCTAGACTTTCATTTTGGCTCCCGTACGCTCTACGACAAAGCCAACCTCCACATAAAGCCCAAGGATAAAATTGGCCTCATCGGGCTCAATGGCCGGGGCAAATCCACGCTGCTGCGCATTCTGGTGGGCGAGTACAAGCCCGACGGGGGAAGCATCTCCATGAGCAAGGATGTCAGCCTTGGTTTCCTGAACCAGGACCTGCTTTCCTACGACTCGCACGAGCCCATCTTGGTGGTGGCCATGCAGGCCTTTGCCGAGGCCCTGGAGCTCCAAAAGAAGATAGATCAGGTGCTGGTGGAGTTTGAAACCAACTACACCGACGACCTAGTAGAAAAGCTGGCCGACCTGCAAGAGCGGTTCGAGGCTTTGGGGGGCTACACCATGCAGGCCCGTGCCGAAGAGATTTTGGAAGGTCTCGGCTTTACCACCGAGGAGCTGCAGAAGCCGCTGAAGCAGTTCTCGGGAGGCTGGCGCATGCGCGTGATGTTGGCCAAGATTCTGCTCCAGCAACCCTCGCTGCTGCTGCTCGACGAACCAACCAACCACTTGGACTTACCGTCTATCAAGTGGATAGAAAACTACCTGGCCGGCTACGAAGGCGCTGTTATCATCGTGAGCCACGACCGGGAGTTCCTAGACCGGACCACCAACACCACCGTGGAAGTGACGGGCGGCAAGCTGGTGCCGTATGCCGGCAACTACTCGTATTACCTAGAAGAGAAAGAGGAACGCAACGCTATTCAGAAGGGCGCTTTCGAAAACCAGCAAGCCCAAATTCGGCAGGCGGAGCGCTTTATCGAGCGGTTTAAGGCCAAGGCCAGCAAAGCCAAGCAGGCCCAAAGCCGCGTGAAAGCGCTGGATAAGCTGGAGCGCATCGAAGACGTAGCCGGCGACGATGCCCGCGTGAACATCAAGTTCAACTTCACCGTGACGCCCGGCCGCCACATCCTGCGCATGGAGCACGTGGGCAAGAAGTACGGCGAAAAGCTGATCTTCCGCGACACCCACGTGCACATCGAGCGGGGCGACAAAATTGCCCTCATTGGGGCCAACGGCAAAGGCAAATCCACGCTGATGCGTTTGGTAGCGGGCCAGGAAGCGCCTACCAACGGCAACCACCAGTTGGGCCACAACGTCATCATGTCGTTTTATGCGCAGCACCAGTTGGAAAGCCTGCGCATCGAGAACGAGATTTTGCAGGAGATGATAGAGGCTGGCTCGCGGCGCACCGAAATGGAGCTGCGGTCGGTGCTCGGTTCGTTCCTGTTCACGGGTGAGGAAGTGTACAAGAAAATCAAGGTGCTCAGCGGGGGCGAGAAAAGCCGCGTGGCCTTGGCCAAAACTCTGATTTCGGAAGCCAACTTCCTGCTGCTCGACGAACCGACCAACCACTTGGACATGCAGTCGGTGAACATTCTGATTCAGGCACTGGACCAGTACGAAGGCACCTACATCGTCATCAGCCACGACCGGTTCTTTGTGGAGAATGTGGCCAACAAAATCTGGTACATCGAAGACTATCAGCTGAAAGAGTACCCCGGCACCTACGCCGAGTACGAGCAGTGGCAGGAAGACCGGGAGAAGACGGCCAAGAAAGCTGGTCTGCCCTCACCTTCGGCTCCTAAGCCGCTACCGAAGGAGGAAAAGAAAGTGGAAGCCGCACCGGCCAAAACGCCTTCGCCCGACCAAAAAAAAGCCTTGAAAGAGCTGGCTGAAGTGGAAAAGAAAATTGATGAGCGGGAAAAAGAACTGGCGATTTACGAAAAGCAGCTCGCCGACCCGCAGATTTACCAAAACACCGCTCAGCTAAAAGATGCCACCGTCAAGTTTGAGCAGGTGAAAAAAGAACTGGCTCAACTCAACGACCGTTGGGAAACACTGGCAGAGATGTAGACAGTCGTTTTGCCTAGTAATAAGCCCCGCCCGAAGCACGTAGCTTCGGGCGGGGCTTTTATTTTTTCAATGCTTAGCATCTTGCTATAGTACCATTCTGTGCTGCATGGCTTAAGTTTATACATGCATAACTATAGTTCCAGGTGTAGGGCCAATGTTCGTCAGCTGCTATTGCAAAAAGCTGATGTTGTAAGCCGTTATTTCTTATCTGGATGGATTGACTAATGCCACACTATATGCGCCTGTTCAGGGGTGTGGCGGAACGGGTACGTTGGCTTTAACGTCGACATTGTGGTAAACAATTATTTTCCAGGCTCCTGCCTGCTTTTGAAAGACTTGGAGAAGTCGAGTATGTAAGCGGCCTCTGTCGTCAATGTTAATTCCTTTTGGTAACGCGTCTCTTCTAAGCCCTGTAATCCAAGTAAGCGTTTCCACAAGGGCTACATCAGCGGCAAGGAAGCGAAAGGAAACAACTTCTTGATTCAAAACAGTTTTGGAAAACATGCCTTTGAAAATCTCGGCATGCCGGTCTAAGAATCCCTGATGGCCGGTGAAAAACATACCGCGAATATTTGTGAATGTCCCATTATCAGCGAAATGCTTTGAGTAAGTTAGCGCATCACTGTTGTTCCAGGATGTTACCTCTTCTTGCAGAATCTTTTGAATCGCCGTTGAGTCTGCATTATGCTGCGCAACCGTTGGTATTGAAAAAAGCATCGACAGGGTTGCACCCGAGATAATCATGAGATGTTTCAAGGCCATGGCTATTGAAGTTGTGGATGTATGTTACCAATTACTTCCGGTTCGAGGCTTTGCGACGAGTAGTAGATTTAAGCAAAAAGCTTCCGTTTATTATCAAATATAAAATTTCAAGTTTGCACTTTATACCACATGCTGCAAATCCTGTGTTAGGTTCCTTTCTTTATTAATTTCAGGAATTCAATCTTGTCGCCATTAAATACGTTGAGGTCAACATATCCATCTATACCTTCTATGTGCCCTCTGTTAGCAAATTGCCAAAAAACCCAGCTTCTTCTATCAGGTAGCTCAGGCCTAGTAGATATGTCGCGTATCCATATAGGGTAATCTGTGAAGCGGTTTTGTAAATATTTCTCGTAAAACTCTATTGTTACATAAAAAATAGGTGTTTGACCGTAGTATTCTTTTACTATGTCAGTATAATCCTGAACTTCCTGAATTATTATTTCATCAGTCTTATCAGTTTGGCAATTCCCGCCGAATTCTAAATCAATCACTGGTGGAAGATTCCCGTCATTCCTTGGGACGGTTGAAATAAAATTGTCCGCTTGTTCGGTTCCAGTCTTGCAAAGCCTATAAAAATGATATGCGCCAACTGCAAGTCCTGCGTTTTTAGCATTCACCCAATTTATTTGAAATTTAGGGTCTTTATAATCTCCGCCTTCTGTTGCTTTTATAAATACAAATGAAATTTTTTCATTCGTTAATTTATCCCAATTAATATCGCCTTGATGGTGAGAAATGTCAATACCCTGAACGGGAAACTCCTTATAAGAAGGATAATTGAGCCTTAGTAGTCCTTTGTAGAACATAACTATTACTGACATTATTGTCAGTACCCCAAGGGTCACTATTATCCAAAGCTTTTTGTTCATTTTGTATTAAATGGTGGCCAACATATGGAGTGCTGAAACTTGACATGGGTGCAAGCTTCGGCAAACTACGCTATGTGCGCAACAAGCCTTCGGGAAGCACACCAAGTTAAGTATGCTTCCCGAAGGCTTGGTTTATAGCTTCAGTGTATCAAGTGACGAAGCGGAGCTGGTATTCAGCGCCACATACGTATAGATTTCGGGAGTTCTGCTCTTGTTGCGGCTAGTAAACACTAAACGATGCGAACATGAGTGCCCACTTCAAGCAAAAGTGTGGTAGGAGGGAAGCGGCATCGGAAGAATAACTAGGATGCTGTTGCTAATGGATTGTGCGTCAGCAACTACAACCAAGTAGGAGCTTGTTGTTAGGTTAATACGCTACCTCCCGCGTGTCATTTAATGCCTTGATGAAGGCAATAATAGCCTGCTGCTCGGCCGTACTTAGGCCTAGCTTGTCTTCGGCTAGGGTTTGATTGGGTATGTTCAGGCCCATGCCCGCGCCGCCGCCTTTGTTATAGAAATCCAGCACCTGCTCCAAGGTTTGGTACACGCCGTTGTGCATGTAGGGAGCGGTGAGGGCAGCGTTGCGGACGGTAGGAGTTTTGAAAGCGTGCTTCTGGTGGGCAATGCCGTAGAGCAGGAATTTACCTTGGTCTGCGTCTAGTGTAGGGTGCAAGGTGTCGGCGGTGGCCGGTACGCCTAGAATTTCGCTTTCGGTTTTGTCGTAAAGAGGCGGGACCGTGCCACTGAATAAGGGCATGTAGTGGCAGGTGCCGCATTGCGCTTTGCCCATGAACAGGTTGAAGCCCAAAACCTCCTGGGAGTTGAGCACAGCGGTGTCGCCGCGCAGGTACTGGTCGAAGCGGCTGTTGAGGCGGACCAGAGAGCGGACATAGGTAGCCACGGCGCGTCGGATGTTGTGCTCTGTGACAGGTTGCTTCTCGTTGATGAAGGCCTTGGCAAACAGCTTGGCGTAACTGCCTTTCTTGCGTAGTAGCGCAGGCGCTTCACTTAGTTGGCCGCCCATTTCGGCTTTGTTGGACACTACAGCGTGTACTTGGTCTTCCAGGTAATGCACCCGGCTGTCGTAGAACTGGTCGGGTTGCAGGGCAGCATTGAGCAAGGTAGGGGTGTTGCGCTCCAGGCCGGCGTCAGCCAGCAACGAACTATTCACCTTCAACCCGTCGGTGTAGGCCCGGCCCGGAATGTGGCAGCTGGCGCACGAGCGTCCTGCCTTACCCGACAGTACAGGCTCTTTGAAAAGAGCTTCTCCCAAGGCCAGCACCGCCGGCGTAGGCGCTGCAGCATTGGCAGGCGCGAAAAAGGATGCGTCGAAGGCATCGGCCACAAAGTAGCCAGCGGCATCGACCCGCACCGCACGTTTGGCTGCAACAAACGGAATGTGTAGTTGCAGTTGCACTTGCCGCAGCGTAGCCAGGGCCGGGTTGAAGAAGCGCACCAAGAACCGGGCCCGGTTGAAGCTGTTGAAGTCTTGGTTGGGGGCGGCTACGGCGGCTGCGCAGCGCTCTAATTGCGTGGTGAGAGCCTGCGGCACGTCAAACGAAGCCAGCACTTCCCGGCTGGCTTTCAGCGTAACCGCTGCTTCCGGCAACGACGCATGGGCAGCCGGCGAGTCAAACCCCGATATGCCTTTGGCCGCCAAACGGTACAAATTGAGCCGCACGGCGTCGAATACTTCAGCGTCGGAGAAGGCTAGGTAGGGTGCTTGCTGCTCCAAATGGCGTATCTGATAGAGCACGTTGTCTAGTTCCTGATGAATCAGGTCCCGGTTTGCTCGAGAATCGGGTGCGGCGTACACGTATTCTTCCAGCACCTGAAAGCCGGTGGGCGGAATGACTTCGCCAGGCTCACCAGGCTCGGTTTCGGGCAGGGCCGCGCCGTTGACGCGCGAGGCTGCGTGCGGGTAGTAGTATTCCACCGCAAACTCCAACTGCTTGTATTCTGCCCGGCACGCAGCAAACTGAGTTCGGAGGGCAGTGGTATCGGCTTGGTAAGTGACTTCCTGGAAGCGGGTGAGGGCAGAATGAAGTTGGTGGAGGTGGTTGTTATAGTAATCCTTTACTTGCTCAACCGGCGTTTTGCGCAGGGCCGCAAACGAGAACAGCAGCACCGCCAACCCGAGCAGCAGCGGCCGGCCGACCGCTTGAAAACGAGAAAGGAGGCTGTTCATTGAAAATAGAATTTCGTGTCGGGCAAGGCAGCTTCCGCTTGGCGGCGGGCTTCCGGCGTGAAGGCGTTCTGCTTTACAATAACCGTTTTGAGTTTCTTCAATTTCGCTAGCGAGCTGGGTAGCGCCGTCAGTTGGTTGTCGTTGGCAATCAGCATTTCCAAATTACTCAGCTTGCCGATACTCTTGGGCAGGCTCTTAAGCTGGTTGCCCGACAGGATAAGAATCTTCAGGTCTGCGCAGTCGCCGATGCTGGCCGGCAGTTGTTCCAGTTGATTGTTGCTAACGTTCAGTTCCTGGAGCTTGCGCAGCGCACCAAGTTGCGCGGGTAGGCTTTGCAGCTTGTTGTCGTTGAGGTACACGTAGCGCAGTTCGCGCAGGTTGCTCATAGTATTCGGCAAGAAAAGCAATTGGTTGTGCGAGGTGTCGAAGTACTGCAGCTGCGTTAGGTTGCCGAGCTGCTCCGGCAACGACGCGAAGTTGTTCCAGGCACAAACCAAATAGCGCATGCTGTCCAGGTCGCCAATGCTGGGCGGAAGTTCAGTGAGCGAGTTCTGGTCGATTTGCAGTTGACCTAGCCGGTGCAGCTTACCGATGCCGGCTGGCAGATCCAGCAGGCTGTTCTTGTTCAGAAACAGCACCCGCAGGCTATCCAGTTGCCCAAGTTCTTCGGGTAGGTGGCGCAGATGGTTTTCGTGGGCGTAGAGACGCCGCAGCCGCGGCAACTGCGCCAAGGAAGGCGGCAGTAGTTCCAGATTCTGCCCCCGCAGGTTCAGCTCCTGGATACAGCTTGGCCGGTTGAGCGCATCAGTAAGCGTAAAGGACGCCGACGTAGCGCACGGCGCAGATTGGGCCAAACAAGTGTTGCCCTGCAAAGCCTGCAGGGCAACACCAAGAATAGTTAGTAGGATGATTTGGCCTGGCCTCACTGCTTGATAAAAGGACGAGTGGTAGAGGTAGTAGCAGTTTTGATAACCAAGTTGTAGTGCCCGCTGCGCAGCTTACCAACTGGCACGTTGATGCTGTTTTCGCCCTGGTTCAGTACCGTCGACTGCTCCCAAACGCGGGCGCCCACCGTGTTGAACACTTGCAGCGTAGCCGCTTCTTTCCGGGCGTTGGTCAACTGAATGCTTAGCTCCGTGCCCACTGGGTTTGGATACACATCGGCTTTCGATACTTCTTTCTTGCTTTTGGTGGCCAAAGGAGCCCCCAACGTGCCTTTGCGGGCAATAACGATGGCTGTCGACTTATTGAATACCACCGACTGACCCGCGGCATCAATTGTGGCGAGGGTATTGGCCGGGTCGGGCGACTGGATAGATATAAACATGAACTTTTCGTCGGGCGACAAGGTCATGCCGGTTGGTTCGCAGCCAGCGGGCGTTACGGCGAACAGCTCCACGGCTGGGTTTTCCTGCGTGTGGCATGGGCGCACCAACCATACGTGGTTGCGGCCACCATCTTGCAGAATATACAAGTTGCCCTGCGAGTCGAAGGTGAGGTTGTCGTTGCCAGTGCCCCACGCTTCGGACATAGTGCCCGTACCGTAGTTGATGGTGTAAGCCCGGTTGGTGACGCCTGGCGAGTTGCCTACAAATACTTCGAACTTGCTGATGGTAGTGCCCGTCGCGCCCGAGTCGGTGAAACGGTACGTGGTGCCCGGACCCTTGGCGGTGAAATAGATTTGGCCGGTGAGAGGGCTGATATCAACGTCTTCTACGCCGTTGAAGCTCGTGGCGCCCAAGGCCAGTGCGGCGGGCGTGGTGTTGTTGCACTCAGCGGGCGTACTGTTAGGAACCGGAATCCAGGTGCCGGTGGTAGCCGTGGCAATAGGGCCGTCGAGTTTCAGTACGTACAGCGTGCCATCGGTCAGCTGACCGGGCGTGTTGGCTACGTACTTGTATACGAAGCTGTTATTGGCGCCATCATCGGCTCCTTCGTACACCGTGCGGCGGTCGGGAGCTACTACTACGTTTTCGTGCTTCATCCGGCCCATGCGCCAGAGCTTATCGGGCTTGCCGTCACCATTCTGGTCGCGCACGGCGTGGGTAGCAGGGTCAAGCTCCACCGTCCAACCGAAGTCGAAGTAGCCGTCACCGTTGCTATCCGTAACCTGACCGGCGGCCGTAGGCGTGTTTTCTTCGCAGGTGATGATGGTGTTCCAGGGCGTAACGCCGCCCGAGCAGTTGTTGTAGGTGCCTACTACGGGCCCGAAGTTCACCGGATTTTTAGCGGCTACCTTCCACACCCGGCTGGCAGGATTGAAGTTCAGATTCAACATACTCACGCCCGAGGTGGCCGTCGACGAACCTTCGTGGTTGATAGACAAGTAGCCGTTGGTGCTGCTGGCGTCGATGGGCACGTAGCCCGTGAAGTCGAAAGCTTCCTTCACGTTACCGTCAGCGGACGTAGAGTACTGCTCGCCGCCTTGCACCAGCATCTGGAAGGTGTGCGTCGAAGGAATGCGCAAATCCTGCGGCTGGGTGGAGGGCATCACCGACGTGAAATTGCTGATGTAGTCGTTGGGCAGGGTAGGGCAGGTGCTTTGCGCTAGTGCTTGACCACCGCCAAACAAGGCAGCAAGAAGAAGGGTAGGAGTCTGTTTCATAGGATTTGTAGGCTGTGGAATTAGGTCGCAATTTCAAAACGTACTATTTCGTCTGGTTTACGTCTACATTACCTCTATGTGAACACATGATTAGTGAGCACTATGCCGCTTTAGTAAGCAACTGCGTTACTACCTTGTCTCGTTCATGTAGGCAGCCATAAACTGAAAGTTCGCGCTACATTCGCCTTTATGCCCCGTTACTCTTACCTCGTTTCCCTGCTGTTTTTTGCCGCGGCCTGCGTGCCGCTCGGTACGCCCATCACCGACCCCAATGCCGCCCGCCGGCCCGCCGGTTCCGCGCAGCCCGCTCCGGAGTACTATGCCGACCGGACCCTGCGCTACCAAGATTACACCTACGACCCCAACGTGCGGACCGTGCAGTGCTATGTAGCTTCCGGCAGCACCAACGAAATCTTCACGCCGCCCGTGGTGCCCATCACGCAGGAACAGCCTATTCTCTTGGAGTTTGATATAGTGGGCGAGCAAAGCCAGCGCCTTACTGCCAAGCTCGTGCACTGCGACGTGGACTGGAAGCCGTCTAACCTGACGGATATGCAATTCTTGAGTGAAATTAACGAGTTTCTCTTTACCAACTACCGCACCTCCGTCAATACCAAAGTGCCGTACTTCCACTACCGCCTGCAAGTGCCGCGGGTGAAGCTGTCTGGCAACTACTTGCTGGTAGTGCAAGGCCCCGGCAACACGCCGCTGCTCAGCCGGCGGCTGCTCGTCTACGAAAACGGCGTGCAGATAGCTTTGAAGCAAGGCATTCCGGTGGCTGGCACCGAGCGCTACACCTTGCAGCAACTCGACTTCGGCATCCGCTACAATACACAGCTGGTAAACCCGGCGCAGGAAGTAAAGGTGGTGCTGCGGCAGAATTTTCGGTGGGACAATGCTAAATATGGTCTGCGCCCCACCTTCGTGCGCGACGCCGAACGTCAACTCGACTACCAGTATTTCAACTTCGAAAACGCCTTTCCGGCCTTAGGTGAGTTCCGCTTTTTCGATTTGCGTACGTTCCGTTCCCTCGGCATCGGCGTGGCGCAGATTGATGCCAACGCTTCGCCCCGCACCGCGCTGCTTCAACTCGATGCGTCCCGCGCTGGCCAGGCCTACTCCCAATTCGACGACATCAACGGCCAGCGCGTAATTGAGAGCCGCGAATACGGCAACGGTGCCACCAATGCCGACTACCTCAATGTCACGTTTCAGTTGAAAGCAGAGCAGCCGGCCGCTGGCCCTGTTTATGTGCTCGGCGCCCTCACCGACTGGCAGTTCAAAGACGAGTTCAAACTCACCTATAATCCCGACACGCAGCTGTATACCGGGCAGGCACTGCTCAAGCAAGGTTACTACAACTACATCTACGCCACCCAAACGCCGCAAGGGCCCAACAGTGCCGTCTGGGAAGGAAGCCACCAGGAAACGGAAAACCAATACGACCTGCTCGTGTACTACCGCCCGCCCGGAACCCGCGCCGATTTGCTGATTGGCTATCAGGCCCTAGACGTAAACCGGCGGCCGTAACAGGTGCCGCCAAGCAGCACGTTGTAGGTCGTTGCCACTACCACCCTATAAGCTGGCACGACAATGGGTATACAGTGGAAGCCATCAATCGGGCCACGTAACCTTTGCCTAGCTGAGGTTCGTTGCAGGCCTATCTATTTCTCGCTCTACTCTCCCCGCATATGCAACCCACTCTCACTCCTGTTCTGCGTACCGGCCTCACCTTGGCGCTTCTGCTGCCACTGGCTGGATCACGCTTAGCTGCCACCGAATCCGCAGTTCTACCCGCCCCGCCACCAGTGCAGGGTGCCCAGCCCGACCCGCAGGTTATTGCCCAATTTGGCCTGCTCAACAATAATAGCCTTCAGAGCTACATCGACAACAAAGGCATGCAGATGGGCCGAATTTCCGACCGTCCCGCCGATGTGAAGGGCTTCACTATTGTCGATTCGCCCATCATCAACGCCTTTGCCACCCCCGACGGCCACGTGTATTTCACCCGGGGTATTATGGCGCATTTCAACAACGAGGCGCAGTTCAGCGGTGTACTCGGGCACGAAATCGGGCACATTACGGCCCGTCACGGCCGAAAGCAGCAAACCCGCTCCACTATCGCCAACGGAGCCATTTTGCTAGGCTCAATTTTTTCGCGCCGAATTGCTTCCATTGCCGAACCAGCCACGCAGGTAGTGGGCTTAGGCTTGCTCAAATACGGCCGCGACGACGAGAATGAATCCGACCAGCTAGGCGTGAAATACTCCAGTAAAATTGGCTACGACCCGGCCTCCATGGCCGACTTCTTCCTGACGTTGCAGCGCACTGAGCAAAGCAGCGGCGCCGCCACAGTGCCGACTTTCCTGTCATCGCACCCTAACTCCGCCGACCGCTACCAGAACGTGAAAAGGCTGGCCCAGCAGGCCGAGCAGCAAGCCGGCCGCCAACTGGCTACCAACCGCGACCAGTACCTGCGCATGATTGAAGGCTTGCCCTACGGCGACAATCCGCGCGAGGGTTACGTAGAAAACAGCGTGTTCTATCACCCCGACCTCAAGTTTCAGTTCCCGGTGCCGCAAGGCTGGAAGTCGCAGAACTCGCCCAGCCAGTTTCAGATGGCCGAGCCCAACGGCAAAGCTGTTATGATTTTGCTGCCCGCTGGCAATAAGTCGCTCGACGAAACGGCCCAGGCCTTGGCTCAGCAATTGAAACTACAGAACGCCCAAGCCAGCCGCACCACCATCAACAACTTCCCCGCCATTGCCATTCAAGGCGACCAAGTAGGGCAGGACCAGCAGACCGGCCAGCAAGGCATTACGGCTAGCAGCCTATCGTATGTTATTCAGGACGGCCAGACGCTTTACGCCCTCGTGGGTCTCTGTGGTCCCGGTACTCTTAATAGCTACGGCGATACCTTCCAGAGCGTAGCCAAAGGTTTCCGCCGCCTCACCGACGCCAACAAGCTCAACCGCCAGCCCGAGAAAGTCCGCATCAAAACCGCCAAAGCCGGCCAGACGCTAGCTCAAGCCTTAGCCTCCAATGGCATTGCTTCCAAGCGCTACGAAGAAATGGCTATCCTCAACGGTATGAAAACCACGGATAAGCTGACTGCCGGGATGTTGTATAAGGTGGTGGGGAAGTAGATATAAGGCTAACAGAAGACTTGCTACGGCAAGTCTTCTACGCTTCTTTATGACCAGTTATTCAACCAGAATAATCTTCTTTGCGCGCACTATTCGATAATATCCTGGATGGAATTGGTTGACGGTGATTGTACCTGCTAAGTGTATAGGATCTATGTCTTGTCTTGTGTCTACTGACATATCATCTTCTCGCTCGAGAGTGAGTTCAACAGCCGATAAATACTGTCTAGCTTGATAGCCTCTCACGTAGAACGAATCAGCAGAGCAAGGCCAGGATGCATTCAATAGGGCGAATTCAAGTTGTTTTGGAGATACATGACGTGCTAGGTGTGAGTTTACTGCTTGAACATTCTTCCCAAGTGTGAGTGTGTCGTTGATACTACATGGTATAAAGTAGTCAAAGCTCGTACAGTTTCGAGCGTTGTCTAAAACCAGAAAGCCTGTCTCCTGTACTATAACAGGCTTTCGTTTGCAACTTCCTAGCAGAGTAGCTACTGTGAAAAGCCAAAATATTGCTCTCATTGATATTGAAATAAAAAACGCTCTGATCGAACAACGACCAGAGCGTTTATATTATATACACGCTATTGAAGAAACTGCCGTGTTAGGCCTTCTTCAGAAACTCGGTTTTCAGTACCATCGTGCTACCACCAGCGCGGCCTTCGATTTCGGCGGGGCTGTTGGTGAGGCGGATGTTCTTCACCATCGTGCCGCGTTTGAGCGTGAGCGACGACCCTTTTACTTTCAGGTCTTTGATGAGCGTCACTGAGTCGCCTTCGGCGAGTTGGTTGCCGTTGCTGTCTTTTACTTCCATGAGGAGCATGACTTAAGGATGGCGCAAAGTTGCGTCTTACCCGTCATCCTGAGCTTGCGAAGGACCTTGCCACGCCCAAACGGTAGTTGTTCACGTGTAATAAGGTCCTTCGCACGCTCAGGATGACAAGTACAAAAGGACGTTAAGCTTGAGCTAATTATACGTTGAAGCGGAAGTGCATGATGTCGCCGTCCTGCACCACGTAGTCTTTGCCTTCCACGGCCATTTTACCTGCTTCCTTGATCTTCACTTCCGTCTTATATTCCTGATAGTCGGCCAGTTTAATCACTTCGGCGCGGATAAAGCCTTTCTCGAAGTCGGAGTGGATAACGCCCGCGGCGGCTGGTGCCTTGTCGCCCTTATGGATGGTCCAGGCACGTACCTCCTGCACACCGGCCGTGAAGTACGTAATCAGGTTGAGCAGCGAGTATGAAGCTCGAATTAGGCGGTTCAAGCCCGACTCTTTCAGGCCGTATTCAGCCAAGAACATTTCTTTTTCCTCGGGATCTTCCATTTCGGCAATCTGCGACTCGATAGCCGCCGATACCAGCACCACTTCGGCGCCTTCTTGCGCTACGTGGGCTTGTAGCGCGGCCGTGTGTGCGTTGCCATTCGTGATGCTGGCCTCGTCCACGTTGGCCACGTAGATAACCGGCTTGATGGTGAGCAACTGCAAATCCGCTACAGCTTCCAATTCTTCGGGGGTAGCCTGCAGGGCCCGGGCGTTTTGGCCGCCCTCAAGTGCTGCTTTGAAGCGCTGCAGAGCAGCTACTTCCTTCTTCGCCTGCGCGTCGCCGCCCTTGGCACTGCGCTCCGACTTCGCCAGCTTCTTGTCGATGCTCTCTAAGTCTTTGATTTGCAGCTCGGTGTCGATAACGTCTTTGTCGAAAACCGGGTCAACCCCGCCCGCTACGTGCACAATATTAGGGTCGTCGAAGCAGCGGATAACGTGGATAATAGCGTCTACCTCCCGGATGTTGGCCAGGAATTTATTGCCAAGGCCTTCACCCTTGGAAGCGCCCTTCACGAGACCTGCAATGTCTACAAACTCGATAATGGTCGGTAGCACCCGCTTGGGGTTTACCAGCGCCTCCAGAATCTGGAGCCGCTCGTCGGGCACGGTAATCACGCCCACGTTAGGCTCGATGGTGCAGAAAGGATAGTTGGCCGATTCGGCTTTAGCGTTGGAAAGGGCGTTGAAAAGCGTGGATTTGCCGACGTTTGGCAGGCCGACGATACCGCAGCGGAGACCCATAAGGTGAGATAGTGAAGTGGTGAAATAGTGAGTTGCCGTTTAGCCGCGCAATTCGGGTGCAAAGGTACGGCGTTTTAAGCGGCTTTGCTGCGGCATGTTCCAGCAAGGAGCGCAAAGGGCACCTTACGCGCATTCCGTATCAACTCACTCAATTAAGAGTAGTTGCCGGCTTGCTCGACTTGGTGTCCGCTTACCAGCGAAGCTTGCGTGTTTTAAAAGTAAAGTTGCAGCCCCCAAATAAAAAATGGCGCGCACCAACCCGAAGGTTAATGCGCGCCGCATAGGATAACGATAGATTATTGAGTAAAGAGTGTTTCGGTAGCGTCAGGGGTTAATACTGGTCATCAGCGCGGTTCGGGTTGAAGCCGTTTTCACCGTCGTGGTGGTGGTCATAGGCGGGACGCGGACGGTCGAGCTCAGCGACTTCCTCGGGGGTTAACAGCTCTTCACGTACAAATTCTACGGCATCTTGCAGAGCGTCAACGAATTTCAGAAAGTCTTCCTTGTAGAGGAAGATTTTATGCTTCTCGTAAGAGAAGGTATCGTCGTCGCGGAGCTTGCGTTTGCTTTCCGTGATGGTTAGATAATAATCCTGGCCGCGAGTAGCTTTCACGTCGAAGAAATACGTGCGTTTGCCAGCCTTAATACGTTGCGAATAGATTTCTTCTTGGTCGTGACGGTCTTCCACAGTGCCTTCTGTAAAGTTATGTTATTCTAAGATGATTGAAGTGTTCCGGAAAAATACGAGCTTCCATTCAGATATAAAAATTTAAAGGCAAGCTTTTTTGAACCACCTCCGGGTATGTTTGTTAAGTAACCTAGTTCGTTGTTCTGAAAAAGGGCCTTTTTGATCTTAAAACCGCGTATCAAGGATTTGCCAAGGCAAAGCAGTAGCTTTAAATATTCCGTACCACGGGGGCCCTGCGCTCCACTTGATTTTTGAACCTTCTGCCTATGTCTCAGCCGCTCGACCTGGCCGCCGTTCGTTCCTTCGAAAATTTAGAATTCCTAGCCCGCCAGCTTGTTGAGGGGTTTATCACGGGCCTGCACCAGTCGCCATACCACGGGTTTTCGGTTGAGTTTTCCGAACATCGCCTCTACAACCCCGGTGAAAGCACGCGCCACCTCGACTGGAAGGTGTTTGCCCGTACCGATAAGCTGTTTGTGAAGCGCTACGAAGAGGAAACCAACTTGCGCTGTCACCTATTGCTCGACGTAAGCCCAAGCATGTATTACCCGGCGCCTGGCCACGATAAGCTGCGTTTTGCGGTGCTATGTGCGGCGGCCATCACCACGATGCTCCAAAAGCAGCGTGACGCCGTAGGGCTCGTAACCTTCGCCGATCGGGTGGAATTGCAGACGCCTGTGCGTAGTACCAGCACCCACCGCCATACGTTGCTGCTCACGCTCCAACAGCTGCTGGAGCGTCCGCCCACGCCGCGCCGCGCCACTACTGATGTGTCGGGCGTCATTCACACCATTGCGCAGCAAATCCCAAAACGCTCGTTGGTAGTGCTGTTTTCGGACATGCTAGGCCGGGCGCCCGAGGAGCAAACGGCTACGCTAGCGGCCTTGCAGCACCTGCGTCACCAGAACCACGAAGTACTGCTCTTCCACATCATGGACCGTGCTACCGAAGCCGATTTTGCTTTTCAAGATCGGCCCTATGTGTTCGAGGATGTGGAAACCGGCGAAACGGTAAAGCTGCAGCCTTCGCAGGTGCGCGAACAATACCGCGCCGCCATGCAAAAGTATGAGCACGAACTCGTGCTTCGGTGCGGACAATACAAAATCGATTTTGTGCCAGTCGATATTCGGGAGCCCTTCGATAAGGTTCTGTATGCTTACTTAGTAAAGCGAGGAAAAGTACGCTAGAACCAAGATGGCCGCGTGAGCTGGTGTTTGTGCTGCAATAGTATTTTTTATAACAAAACGATGGCTGCCTGGTATTGCCGTGTGTGCGGCCTCGACTACGATGAGTCGCCTTGGGGGCCAAACGGAAACGCGCCGGATCATAGCATCTGCGAGTGTTGCGGGGCAGAGTTCGGCTACCAAGACCACACGCCTGATAGTGCTCGGCAGTATCGGGCTGCTTGGCTAGCTGGCGGCGCCCAATGGTTCTACCCTAAACTGAAACCGGAGGGCTGGCTTCTAGCAGACCAGCTGGGGCAAGTTCCTGACCTGTACCTCTAGCCACCTCCTTTAGTGCCCTTTTTCCATGCTTATTGACATCATCTGCGCGCTGCTCTTTCTGTGCATTCCCTCGGCGCTAATCACCGCCTACATTGCCCACATGAACGACCGGTCGTTGTGGCGGTGGATGGCGTTTGGCTTCTGTGTGCCGTATGTGGCCGCCGTAATAGCCATGGTCGTGACATACTTCGACCAAAAACGGTCGGGGGAGCTAGACGAGTAGTACTGCTTTATTATATGCGGCAAACTCTTGTGCCCCCGCTGCCTAAGCGGCAGGCTGATTGTCCAACGACTGCCACAAGTACTTACACGCCAAGGAGCGGTACGGACGCCAGGGCTCCGCAATTTCGGTCATGCGGCGGAGCAGGGCTTTGCCGGTTTCTTCCAGTCCATAATGCTTGCGCATAGCATTCTGAACGCCCAAGTCGCCCTCGGCAAATACATCAGGCTGGTCGAGTGCAAACATCTGGAGCATTTGGGCAGTCCAGCGGCCCACACCTTTTATTTGGGTAAGATGACGGGTAAAGTCGTCTTCGGAAAGCTGGCTTAGGTGCGCGTGGTCGAGTTGGTCGCGCTGGGCAAAATCGGCAATGGCCCGCAGGTAGCCCGCTTTCTGCCTCGATAAGCCGGCAGTGCGCAAGTCTTCGTCGGTGAGTGCAAGCAGGGCGGCCGGCTCAGGATAGCCATCGGGCGGAAACAGCGCTTGTACTTTGCGCCAGATAGCCGCGGCGGCTTTGGTTGAAATCTGCTGACTGACAATGGCCCGGAGCAGCGCCAGGTATAAGTCTTCGTGCGCCGAAGGCTGAATAGGCCGGCCCCGTTCGATAATGGTTGCTAACACCGGATCAGCCGAACGCAAATGCGTGAGGGCGGCCGCAGAGTCGCTGGCGGGAAGAGTGGGAGGGAAAGCGGGTTTGCGCGGAGCAGAAGGCATAAGCAAATGAGAACGGCAGTGAGCGAGCAGGTACAGCAAGGGCCTCCTGACAGCTACGTGAACAGCTGCTGAAGCTTAATTGATATCAACGGGTAAAGCTGGAACGAGAAACTCGTTGAGAAAATCCCCCGTCTGCGACATCAGGACCCCGGCTAGGTTCTGCCCAAGATAAGCGCCGGTATCAATGTTGAGTACATCGGCCTGGGCATCATAAGTAGGTTCGCCGTAAGGGGTTGGGGTGTGGCCAATAACTTGGCGCTTACCGATGTTGAGCAGAGGCCCGCGCCGCCACAAAATACCATCGGGATGGTCTTCATCGAGCGGATTGGGGGTGTCGGCAATGCCAGCATGGCTGATAAGCAGATGGGCGTTTTCCCAGAGCAGCGGCCGACGAGCAAGCCACCCTAAATGCGAGACAAGCAACGAGCGGCGACCAGTATACTGCTGGGCCGTGGATCGGCCACCCCATTCCAGCCAGGGAGGGTAGGGGCCACGCGGACCATAGTGCGTAAGCATAGCCGCTTCATGATTGCCTTTCAAAAACACGGTGCGGCCCGGGTATTGCGCTTCCAGCTCCATGGCTAGCGCTATGCACTCCGGCGCAAAGTTGCCCCGGTCCACTAAATCACCGGTTTGAACCAACAGTTCTTGGTTGGGTTGCCAGTGCTGCAACAGCTTATCGAAGGTGTGAAAACAGCCATGTACATCACCTATCACAAAGAGGTTCATAAACAGAGATACGAGAAAAAACAGCGGGGCGAGGCTATGCGTGCTAAGCCGCCGCTAATGACCGTCGCCCGCGGGCGACGTATCTGTACTTAGCCCGAGTTTCTTTACTAGCAGGCCAATACTTAAACCCTGCGCGATAATGCTGAACACCACTACCACATACGTGATGCCTACCAGCAGGTCGCGGGGCATGCTATTGGGTAGCGACAACGCAAGGGCCACGGAGATACCGCCGCGCAGCCCACCCCAGGTGAGCACCCGTAGCGTAGGCCGGTCGAACGGGTAATACTTCTTCAGCAACGTCAGGGGGAGAGCTACCGATACCAAGCGGGCTAGCAGTACTACCACAACGGCCACCGCGCCAACTAGCAGCGTCGTGCGGCTGATGTTGAGCACTAGCATTTCCAGGCCAATCAGCACGAAGAGCACGGCGTTTAGTATCTCATCCAGTACTTCCCAGAACTTATCTAGATACTCGCGGGTCAAGTCGGACATACCTTTCTTACGGCCCTGGTTGCCCACAATTAGGCCCGCTACCACAATGGCCAGTGGCCCCGAGGTGTGCAGGGTAGTGGCCAAGGCCGTGCCGCCCATCACCAGGGCTAAGGTTAGCAGCACTTCTACTTTGTAGTTATCAATAGAGCGCAACGCCCAAAAGGTGACATACCCTAGAGCAGCGCCAAGCACGATACCACCCACAGCTTCGCGCAAAAATAGCTCACCGATTACGGCTGGTGTAGCCTGTTCCGCCCCAAACTGCGCGATTTGAAACAAGCTCACAAATATCACTACTGCCACGCCGTCGTTAAACAGCGATTCGCCTACAATCCTTATTTCAAGATTTGGAGCAATACGAGCCTCTTTCAGAATACCGAGCACGGCAATAGGGTCGGTGGGGGAAATCAAGGCGCCAAACAGCAGGCAATAAATGAACTCAATAGGCTGCCCGAATAGCGGAAAAATGTAGTACGTGGCCATAGCAACCAGTACAGTGGACAACAGTGTGCCTGCCGTAGCCAACGATAGTACTGGCGCCAACTCTCGGCCTAAGGCCCGCACGTCCACGTGAATGGCCCCTGCAAAGAGCAGAAAGCTGAGCATCACCTGCATGAGGATTGTGTGGAAGTCGAGGCCGCGCAGGAGTTGGCTGGCCGTTAGCACCCACGGCACTCCCAACCGGCCTAGCCCGATAGCAATGAGCGAAGAGACTAAAGCCAGTATCATTAGCCCGATTGTGCCTGGCAGCCGCAAAAAACGATGATTGAGGTAGCCAAAAGTTGCGGCGGCCACAATGAGTATGGCAAAGGTGTTGTATAATTCCATTGACTAGGCAAAAGAGGAGCTGCCTCGCAATAGCAACAAGCTCAATCGAACTTGTGGAAAGTGGCCACTAGGAGCCACCTGTTATTGGGAGCCATGGGGCAGAAAATTCTGTGGTAGTCTGGGCGAGTTAGCAAATAGCTCGCCCAGACTACCACAGAATTTTCTGCCCCAAGCTATTGCTTTAAAATGTGAAAGGCCGGTATGGCAGAAAGATTCATTAGCTGCCTGCCGCCTGCCCCATTGCTAGCACGTTTTCGAGGCGCGCAGTCATGGCATCATCAACGTCCAAGTGCGTTACAAAGCGAATCATTTGGGGACCAAACGAGGCCGCTTTGATGCCTTGCTCCTCTAGCCGCGCCAGAAACTGCTCGGCTGGCATCTCAGGACGCAAACGGAAAATGACGAGGTTGGTTTCCACGGGCAATACCTCGGCCACGTAGGGCTGAAGGGCCAGGGTAGCCTCTATTTGCTTGGCGCGACGGTGGTCGTCGGCTAGGCGGTCTACGTTGTTTTCCAGTGCGTACAAACCCGCGGCCGCCAAGTAGCCTGCCTGCCGCATGCCACCACCCAGTACCTTACGGATGCGCTTGGTTTTCTGAATAAACGCCTTGCTTCCCAATAGTACAGAGCCGACCGGTGCCCCAAGGCCCTTCGACAAGCACACGGAAATAGTATCGAAGATGCGGCCATAGTCAGCAGCTTGCTGGCCGGTAGATACCAAGGCGTTGAAGACGCGGGCCCCATCGAGGTGCAACGGAATGCGGTGCCGCCGCGCCACCTCGGCAATAGCTTCCAGCTCGTGTAAGTCGTAGCAGCTGCCCCCGCCCCGGTTGTGGGTATTTTCAAGCGAAATCAGGCTGGTAGTGGGATAATGCACATTCACGGGGCGAATAGCGGCCTCCACCTGCGCAGCAGTGAGGCGGCCCCGTTCGCCCGGCAGCAGCGCCACCGAAGCTCCTGAGTTGAAGGCAATACCACCTACTTCCCACAGATAGATGTGCGAATTTTGTTCGCACACCACTTCCGACAGCGGTTCGGTGTGTGCCTTGATGGCAATCTGGTTGGTCATGGTGCCGGAGGGGCAGAACAAACCAGCCTCCAGCCCAAACCGAGCGGCAGCTTCTTGTTCCAATGCCCGCACCGTGGGGTCTTCTTCGTATACGTCGTCGCCAACAGGAGCTTTAAACATAGCCTCCAGCATAGCGGAGGTAGGACGCGTGACCGTATCCGAGCGTAAATCAATCAACGAATTCATCATCAGTGGAGAAGGTAAAAAGAGGAAAGGTTTTCCGGTTTCAAATTTATGACTTACTTTTGCCCCTCCTTTACAGAAAGACCTTAACCGACCCGGAAAAAATGAGCGTTACCCGATTGAAGCGCAAGCACCGCAAGAACATTGCCCGCGCCAACAACAAGCAAACCGTTATCAAGCAACTGTTGCTGACTCCCGTTCTCAAGAACGTTGACATCGAAGAACTGAAAGCCCGTTTCTCGAAAACTGGCACCACCAATACCGAAGCCGCGGCCTAAGCTGCGCATCCTCTGGCACACCCGACCCCGGTGTCGGTGGGTTTGGTCAGAATCATATGAAAGCGTCTTTCCTGGCAAAGGGAAGACGCTTTTCTATTTCCAGCCCCATCATGGATGCTGTCTGGCACTGTTGTAACGGGGCGGCCTGGCAAGTACAGTTTATTTAGGGCCTAGCTCTACAACCTGAAGCTGCTGCACTTTGCCATCGGCTACTTGGAAGCGCAGCATGGTACGGACTTTGTGAAAGCCGTGGCGGCCAGCTGCCCCCGGGTTAAGGTGCAGCAAGCCGAGCTTAGCGTCGGGCATAACCTTGAGGATGTGCGAATGCCCACTGATGAACAGGCCAGGGCGCTCTTGCTGAAGTAAAGGCCGCGCAGCCGGACTGTAGTGCCCCGGATAGCCCCCAATATGCGTCATTAGCACCCGTAAGCCCTCTATATCGAAAGCTTGCACCAGCGGCTGGGTGTCGCGCACGTCGCGGCCATCGATGTTGCCGTAGACGCCGCGCAGCGGCGCCACCTCCGCGAGCTGCTCCGCGACGGCCGCAATTCCAAAGTCGCCGGCGTGCCATATTTCGTCGCAGCCGCTCAAGTGGTGCAGAATTCGTTCGTCGAGGTAGCTATGGGTGTCGGAGAGCAAGCCGATTTTCTTCATCAGGCGAAGGTAGGAGAGGGCAGGAAATAGTAAAGACCGTGAAACAAGGATTTTACTGTTGTGTTGATGCATTTCAGGCCAGTAGAGCAAGCTTTTACTTGTTTGAATAGCCTACGTAGTGCACTGGTTTCGTATCGCGCAATTTCCTCTTCTCGCCTCGTCTAACAACTCAACTGACAGTAGCCCGTATCTTGCCGTTCACCTTGCACTTTCGTTTGCGAAGATTTATGTTGTGCTTTGCAGCGGGCCGTGTCCTGTATTTCTCATTGTTTGTACCCCTCCAGATTACCCCGCGATGAACGTCTTCATCAACGATATTCCGCTGATCATCAAGAAGAACAGCGATAAAGTGTACAAGCACAAGTACGACCTGATTCTGAATCCGGAAGACGAGTTTACCTCCAAGGATCTAGTAGGTGACGTTCTAGTGCGCGACGTCACGGATGTGTTCGTGGACCGGCTGCTGCGGCTCATGGAAGTGAAAAAGCTGAAGAAGCTAACTTCTCTGACCATGCTGGCGCGCAAAAAAAGCCGCCTTATCCTGCACCTAAAAGACCAGTTTCGCATCGTGAAGGCCGCCGGTGGCCTCGTGGTGAAACAAGGTAAGGTGCTGATGATCTACCGGTTAGGCAAATGGGATTTGCCGAAAGGCAAGCTCAAAAAAGAAGAAGATCCTGGTCTTGGCGCTTTGCGCGAGGTCGAAGAGGAATGCAACATCAAAGTAGAGCTTGGCGACAAATTGCCGAGCACGTGGCATTCCTATGCCTACAACGGCAACAAGATCCTTAAGAAAACCAACTGGTACGTGATGCGCTGCCTCGACGACACGTTGATGAAGCCCCAAGCCGAAGAATACATTGAAGAAGTGCGCTGGATGACGCCCCAAGAGGCGCTGACGGTTCTAGAATCGTCGTATGCCAGCATTGCACTAGTGATGCGCCATTACCTAAGCGAAATGGCGGGTCATTCGATCAAGAACTAACATTGCAATAAGCCACAACGAGAAGGGGCGTGCCAAATACAATTGGTACGCCCCTTCTCGTTGTGGCTCTATAATTATTGCGTGGCTAGCTTTGGAATGGCGGCAATTCAAATGGAACGAAGCTATTAACGTTGCCACCGAAACGGTGAATTTCCCGAATAATCGTGCTGCTGATGGCAGCAAGTGCGGGAGAAGTAATCAGGAAGACCGTTTCCAGCTCTGGGTTGACGTGGCGGTTGGCTTGCGCAATGGTGTTTTCGTATTCGAAATCGGTGGTGTTGCGCAGGCCGCGTAGCAGGTAGCGGGCCCCAACCTCCCGGGCAAAGTCGGCGGTAAGGCCTTTGTAGGCCCGCACTGACACGCGCGGCTCTTCGCGAAACACTTCCTCAATCATGGCTATCATCTGCTCCACGGGCAAATAGCGGGTCTTGCTACTATTGTTGCCGATGGCAATGATAATTTCATCGAATAGGTCCGCGCCGCGCCGCACCACATCCAAGTGGCCGTTGGTGAACGGGTCGAAGGAACCAGGGAACAGAGCGATGCGCATAGGGAAGTAGGAGTAGTAGTTGAGTTGCAACCTAACTCAGTGGCTCGTATTCGTTGAACAGTATTCCTTGATTACTCCGCAAACTCCGTTACTCGCATAGATGAAGGCTGTAGAGCTCGAAGAAGCGGTATTCGAACAATTCATTAAGGCGGTAGCTGTAGCTTAGATCGAAGGGGCGGTTACCGAACTTGATATAGCGAATGTACTTGCGCAGGATGGTGAACAGTTCAGAGTCATGCATCAAGTCGCCCCACACCACTACGGGGTCCTGGTCGGGGTTGAGCTGCAACTCCTGCATCACCAGAATGGTGTAGTAAATCAAATCTTCGGGCGAACTGAAAGCGAAGACGTTGCAGAACTCCGGGCGCTTGTCGCGGATTACGGCAACCGTTACCTCTTGGTGCCCAATGCTCAGGTACAAGCGACGCGTAGTAGTTGACTCGCTCTGGTGAATAAGGCCTTCGAGCAAGGCACTGGTTTGGTGCAGTAATGAGCCAGCCGGGTAAATGGACTTAAACCAAGTGGTCATCTCGTTTTCGGCCGCGAATACACTCGCTAGCTCCAGGCTGGCATGCGTATATGAAAATACGGTTTCGTGCTGAGCATCAACGGTGTGGTGCAGGCGCAGATAGGTGGCCTCGTCGCCGGGGCGCAGGAGCGGCGCGGGCAGCAGCGTAAAGTGACGATTTTGGATGGACAACCGCACATGATTCCAGCCAGTTAGCCCAACCAAATCGTGGTGAGCTGCCAAAGCTTGCAGCTGCCCGCCGTAGGACGTAGCGGCCAGCGGTGCATAATCTTCCAGCACCACAAATTTGTTGCGGCGCACATCGGCCACGCCCACGCGTAGGCCAGCTGGGCTAGCGGTTAGATAGAGGTTATAAGCAGATAGGGTAGTAGGGTCCAGGGTCTCGTCGCGCAGGCGGTGCAGGGCTGTAGGGGCCGGCAATTGCGACGAGGAAATAGACATAGTAGTAGTAGCAAATGAGTCGGAGGCCACAGGCAAATACGGGTAGGGAAGAAGACCAAAGGTACTCAGGCCAACTTAATTGGCGTCTGCCTGACTTCAGTCAATTCACTTTCGTGGGCTGTTTGGGCTACTTTAGTATCAAAATTTATCAACTTCTGTAAATGCACAGAATTGCTGTCCGTCTAATCCTAAAACTCTTTTTGATTTTCTGTTTATAACGAAAGTTCGGGGTAGCACTAGGTTGGCGGAAACAGGTGCCGCACCGTTCACAGGAATCGGTTCCTTGCGAGCATAAGTCACATGTAAAGTGTCTCTGATAATCTGGTATGTGCCGTAATGGAAATCAAATCCATTCATCATCAATCTGAAGTGGCCATCAGGATACACTTGTAGCATGTGTAGTTCATCGTAGGCAGAGAACAATACAGGCTTTTCCTCACGGCATGCCGTAAGCAAGGCAGAAGCCGTTATAAGACCGCTAAAAAGTCGCAGCAAAGTCACTTCTGAAACCGGATTTGCGGGATGAACACATCATCGGTGCTAATAATCTGGCGTAGTACGGGGTGCACTTGGGCAGCTGGCAACCGGATGAGCTGCCGGGGTGCTACGAAAGCCAGTTTGGTAAGGAGTTGATTGTCGGCGGCGTGTTCTGGGTCGTGGCCCAAGCGGGGTACTACAGTGGCATCCTCCGGTGTTACTTCAAAAAACAACTCTAAAGCCTGCAAGTCGGCGCTGCCGTACTCGTGCAGATGCAAAAACCGGCCTATAACTACATCCAAACCTGTTTCCTCCCGAAACTCGCGCCGCAAACAGTCCTGTATGGTCTCGCCAAACTGCCAGCCTCCACCGGGTGGCGACCAGAAAGGTGCATCATCGGGGAGCAAGCCACGGTGGGCGGTCAGGAGCAGGGCGCCTTCCTGCACGAGCAGGCCGCATACTCGTACGCGGACGAGACCAGTATAAGAGTCGAGGGACGGGCCAGCGGAAAGAGGATTAGGAGCGGACATTTAATGGTATATGACTTAACAGAAAGCCTCAGTGTTGGACTAAGGGAACCACTGAGGCTGGTTTGCGGCCCTTACGGCGCTGCCGCCAGCGCCGCAACCGGGTGGCAATATACAGCACGAGTACCAGCACCAAGCCGGCGGCCAGCAGTGGCAGTAGCAATGCTAGCACGGTACCAAGCACGGCTAGCGTATTTTCGGCAGTAGCTAGCACAGGGTTGCCAAGGCCGGCCGTTCCCATCGTGGACCCTGCGCGCAGCAGCGTAGTGCCTGTTTGGATGATGCCCGCCGTGCCGCCGCCCACCAGCACCCCCAACCCCCACCGTACCACTGGGTCGAGGTCGGGTAAGGCAGCCGTCATGAGTACAGTACCGGCTATAAACGACGCCGGCGTTGTTATCGTATCCAGTAAGTTGTCAACTACCGGAAAGTAATAGCCCAAGACTTCCATAACCGTAGCCGTGCCTAGCGCCCCTACGGCCGCCCAACTACCTAGCCAGGCAAACCCCGGGGAGGGGTGCAGCACGCCCGTATGATACGCAATACTGGCGGCCAGCAGCGGCACAAACACCCGAAAGCCACTGCACGCGGCAAGGGCTAATCCTAACGCGCCACTCAAAAGGTATTCCATGGTGCAGGTTGCTGATTGATGGTTGCTATTGATCGGACCTTGGTCAATTTAACCAGAAACCACCAGCAAGTAGCAATCAACAACCTGCAATTCGCGGCCCTATCTTTGGCCCCGATGACTACTCCCGAAACACCCGCCCCATCCGCATCTGCCAACGACTCGCTCGAAGCCCGCATCCGCCGCAAACTCAAGCGCCAGCACTTCATGCACCTCATCGGCGCCGACCTCACCCGCATCGAGTCTGGCCGCGTAGAGGCTGAATTACTCCTCCAGGAGCAGCACCAGCAGCAACGCGGCTTTGTGCACGGTGGCCTCACCGCCACCATGGCCGACTTGGTGGCCGGTTTCGCTGCCGTTACCCTCGTGCCCGACGATACGGGCGTGGTCACGGTGGAGCTAAAAACCAGCTACTTACACCCCGGCATAGGTAAAAAGCTGCGTGCCGTAGGTTGGGTGTTGAAGGCCGGACGCCGCCTGCATTTTTGTGAGGCCGAAGTATGGTGCGACGAGCTGCTAATAGCCAAGGCAACGGCTACTATGGCCGTGGTAGAGCCGCAAGGCTGAGACCAATCAACTTCAAGAGCGGAAGGCGCTAAAGTACTTACTGCAAGAAGGCTTCCGCATGTGACAGAAATATGTGTACTGGCCGGGAGGGAATCTTGTGCCTTCGGGGACCTGAAACGGGCGTAGATTTGTTACCAGACAATACGCTATGCTTTCTCTTCGTACTCCCTCCGTCCGCGACCATTTTCCCTACGAACCCACTCAGGATCAGTCCACGCTTTTCCATAAGCTGGATCTGTTTTTGAAAGACGACTTGCCTGGTCGTAAAGCGTTTGTGCTGCGGGGATATGCCGGTACCGGCAAAACCACCGTAGTCAGCGCGCTGGTACAGTGGCTGCACAAGCTTGGTCGCAAATACGTGCTGATGGCACCCACCGGCCGCGCCGCTAAGGTGATGAGCGCCTACGCCGGCGTTTCGGCCAGCACCATTCACAAGAAAATCTACCGCCAAACCAGCGGCACACCTTCCCAGGGCCTCTCGTTTCAGCGCCAGCCCAACCGGGCCCAAGACACGCTTTTTATTGTGGACGAGGCCTCGATGATTTCCGATGAAAAAGCCTTCGGAGAAAACGGTCTGCTCGACGACTTGATGAATTACGTGTTCGAGAAGCCTTCGAACCGGCTGTTGCTCATCGGCGATACGGCGCAGCTGCCGCCTGTGGGTCAACTCCTAAGCCCAGCCCTCGACCCTGAGCTACTGCGGCACCGCTTCCGGGCCACGGTAGATGGGGTGGAACTGCGGCAGGTAATGCGTCAGGCCGAGCAGTCGGGTATTCTGATGAACGCTACGGTGCTGCGCGAGGAGCTGCGGCAAGAGCAGCCCAATATTCAGTTTGTGACGAGCGGCTACCCCGACCTGTTTAAGATGGGCGGCGACAAGCTGGAGGACGGCTTGCGCTGGGCGTATAAGAACTTTGGGCACGAGAATACGACTATCATCTGTCGCTCCAACAAGAACGCCAACCAGTACAACCAACTGATTCGGCGGGTGCTGTTTGAAGCCGAAGACGAAATAGAGTCGGGCGACTACCTCATGGTGGTGCGCAACAATTACTTCTGGCTGCCCAAGGATTCGGAAATGGGCTTTCTGGCCAACGGCGACTTTGTGCAGGTGGTTAAAATCATCCGGCGCACCGAGGAGTTCGGATTTCATTTTGCCGATGCCCGCGTCCGCCTCGTCGACTACCCCGACGAGCCAGACATGGAAATTAAGCTCCTACTCGACACGCTGCACACCGAAAGCCCCGCCCTGCCCGCCGACCGCAGCAAAGAACTGTACGAGGCGGTAGGCAAAGATTACGAACACCTTACCACCAAGCGCGACAAAAGCGCGGCGCTCCGCAAAGACCCGTTCCTGAACGCGCTGCAAGTGAAGTTTGCTTATGCCCTTACATGCCACAAAGCACAGGGCGGACAGTGGCAAGCCGTATTCGTCGACCACGGTTTCCTGAAGGAAGACATGGTGAACTCCGAGTTTGCCCGCTGGCTGTACACTGCCGTCACGCGAGCCTCAGAAAAGCTGTTTTTACTGAACTTCAATCAGAAGCTGCTGGCCGAGAAACCGGAATAGCAGGGCCGCTAGAGAAGTCGCATTTCAATGAGGCAGAAAAGGTAGAGGTTAAATATCTGTTTGGCATAATATTAGTTTAGAGGCTTTTTACTTCCTTTCGGAAGTCAATTAAATCTTTCCATCTTCCAAACTAATTAGTCATGAGAAAACTAGTATTCGCCCTGCTGCTAGTTGCGCTTCTGCCTTTCACCACATTGGCCCAAACGCGCGAGATTTACACTAACACCAATTTTCGGACGTTGGCTCAGAATCATAAAATTCTGGCCATCATGCCATTTGGCGCCCATCTACAGCTTCGGCCACAGGAAGTAACCAAAAACGGCGGCCCTGAAGGAGTAGCCCGCTTGGAGCAGCGCGAGGGCTTGGATGTCCAGCAAGCGTTGCACTCGTACTTCTTGAAGCAAAAATCTTCCAATGACCTAACCGTTGATGTGCAAGACCCAGCCCGTACCAACGCGTTGCTGGCCCAAAGTGGCCTCACGCCAGCTCAACTTGCCACCCAAACCCCCGAGCAATTAGCTAAGCTATTGGGCGTAGACGGCATCATATCAGGTGAGTTTTCTAGCACGCAGCCTATGTCTAATGGGGCCGCAGTAGCACTGAGCTTGGCCGTTGGATTCAGTGGTCCCACAAATACGGGCAAGCTCCTAATTAATATTCACGACGGTAAATCTGGTGAGTTGCTGTGGAAGTACGACAAAAGTCTTTCCCGTGGCTTCGGTAGCGACACCAACTCCATTGTGACCACTATTATGCGGAAAGCTTCCCGCCAATTTCCTTATTCCAAAGAATTTAAGAGCTAAGCACTTAGTTGTTTTGGCATGTACGGCTCCGGGACAGGCAAATGCCTGTCCCGGTTCATTTAATGTGATACAACAGGAACGATCCTCACGGGCTTATATGTCTATCTTTGTATTACTTGCATCTGCTTGATAAGGAAAGCTGGCACTCAACTTGCCACGCCCGTTGAAACACGTATTTTTGTTTATCTCAACTCATAATGCAGTACCACCTCATGAAAAAAGCATTCGTACTTGCCCTGTCGCTGGCTTGCGCTGGCTTCGGCGCCCAGGCCCAGACGGCCGCCGTAAAGCCTGCCAATGCCCAGGTGAAGCCAGCTGGTCCGCAAATCCAGTTCGATGAAATGAAGTACGACTTCGGTTCCGCCAAGCAAGGTGAAGTGGTAACCCACGTCTTCAAATTTAAGAACGTAGGCACTCAGCCCCTCGTAATTTCCAATATTCAGGTAAGCTGCGGCTGCACCACACCCGAGTGGACGAAAGACCCCGTAATGCCCGGCAAAACCGGTACCATCACGGCTAACTTCAACACCACCGGCAAAATGGGCATGCAGAACAAAGTGCTGACCATCGAGTCGAACTCGGCAGCTGGCAACGCTATGGTATCGGTAGTAGGTGAAGTAAAAGAAGCCTCTACCGTATCTGCCGAGAAAACCGAATCCGCTGCTGCTGGCGACAAGACCAAGCTGAAAGTTGACGACAGCAAGATGAAAGCAAAGAAGAAGTCGTAAGCTTCTTTTCCTTGCTGTTAGCATAAAAAAGAGCGGCCCGCTACATGCGGGCCGCTCTTTTTTGTAGGATTGTTAGTGAGCTTACACCTGCCGGGCTGCTAGCAGCAGCGTAATCCAACCGGCAATGAGCAGCAGGCCTCCAATGGGCGCAACGGCACCTAGCTTGGTGATACCAGTGAAGCACAGCAGGTAGAGCGAACCGCTAAACAAGAGCACGCCGCCTAGCCATAGCCAAGCCGTTGTGCTCAGCAGCCGCAATTCGGGTCGGGCGTGGAGCAAGATGCCCACGGCCAGCAAGCCCAGGGCATGATAAAACTGGTAGCGTACAGCGGTTTCAAAGGTGTCGAAGCGGCCAGAAGCCTCTAGCATCGGACGTAGGCCGTGCGCCCCAAAAGCGCCAATGCCTACGCCTAATGCTCCTAACAAGGCGGCCAGCTGCAGAATGATTCGTGCGGTCATGAAGGAAAAATTGAAGTGGTAAATGGTTGATGATGATGCTAGCGGGAGGTCGAATGGCCAACCATTTAAGCCATTCAACTACTAAGGCGTTAGTTTCTACTGCCAAAAATAGCGCTGCCCACCCGGATGAGCGTGCTGCCTTCGGCAATGGCCAACTGGTAGTCGGAGCTCATGCCCATCGATATTTCCCGGAACGCCTCTTCGCCAGCGAAGTAGCGAGATTTCAACTGTTCGAAATACCCCCGCAACTCACTGAATTCACGGCGTAGCTGGGCTTCGTCGGGGGTGTTGGTGGCAATAGCCATCACCCCGGTTAGGCGAACGTGCTGCAAGCCTTTAAAGGCTTCTGACTGCAAGATTTCCTCTGCTTCCGCGAAGGTGAGGCCGGTTTTGGTTTCTTCGGCGGCAATGTGAAACTGAAGTAACCCGTTGATGACGCGGTTGTGCTTGGCCGCCTGCTTTTCCATTTCCAAAAGCAGCTTCAGACTGTCCACGCTTTGGATGGTGTGCACGAACGGCGCAATGTACTTGACCTTGTTGGTTTGCAGATGCCCAATAAGGTGCCACTCGATATTAGCGGGTAGCTCGGGCTGCTTGGCGGCCATTTCCTGCACTTTGTTTTCGCCGAAAAGCCGGGCACCCGCGTCGTAGGCTTCCTGCAGGCGCTCTACCGGGTGCGTTTTCGTGACGGTGACCAAGCGGCAATTGGTGCCTGCTAACTGGCTTTCAAAAAACTGAATTTTGTCGGATATGGACATTCGGTGGTGAAAATCAACCTTGGGCTGCCCAGATGAAAAGCAACCCAAGAAGTTGGCTAATCCTCTAAAGCATTGGTAAGAAACGTGTTTTTCAGCCCGAGCCAGAGTAGCCACAAGCCTACGCACCAAAACAAATAGATACGGTAATAGTCCCGGGTATTACGGAAACGAGTCTGCTTGATTTCCGATTTCTCGTAGCGGTTGATGCGCTGAAACACCTGGCGGAGCGCGGCGTTGTCGGTGGCGCGGAAGAACTGGCCTTCCGCGGCTTCGGCAATCTGGCGCATCGTGGTTTCGTCGAGACGGGTGTTGACGTAGTTGGTGCGGCCAAAGCCGTCGGTACCGAAGGGCACCACGCCATCTTGCCCCAGCCCGATAGTGTAGATTTTCAGGCCGTAGGCATGCGCCAGCTGGGCCGCCGTGAGCGGGTCGAGGCTGCCCGCCGTGTTTTCTCCATCGGAGAGCAGGATGCAAACCCGCGTACGGCTGCGCGAGTCGCGCAACCGGTTAGTGGCCACCCCGAGCGCCGTACCAATGGCGGTGCCGTCGTTGGCAATCATGCCGAGCTTCAGCCCGTCGATGCTTTCGCGCAACAACTCATAGTCAGTGGTAAGGGGAGCAAGCGAGTACGCCTCGCCCGCGAAAACCACCAAGCCGAGTCGGTCGCCGGAGCGGCCATCCACAAACTCGTGGGCCATGCGTTTGGCAGCCTCCAGGCGGTTAGGGCGCAAGTCGCCGAGCTCCATCGAGCCCGATACGTCGAGCACAAGCACAATGTCGATACCCTCACCCGACTGCACCACCCGCTCGTCGGTGCGCTGCGGGCGGGCGAGTGCCACCACCCCAAACGCCATGCTCAGGGCCAGCACCACATCCGGAATAAAGCGCAACCCCGCCGTCCAGTCGCGGCGGACCTGGCCCTGCACGAAGGCCACACCTAGCTTGCTCCGCCGCCGGTACGCCAGCAGCCAGCGTGCCACAAATAGCAGCGGAATGCCCGCAATCAGAAACAGCAACCGCGGCATTTCCCAGGCATAACTGGCTAGCGTGGCATAGCGCAGGCTATCCACCATGGGGCCAATAATCTGTTGCCAAAGCTGCATTTATGGGTGATTAATTCAAGGGTGAAAACGAGCCCTAGGATGTTGTTGGTGCAATGTTAACGCACATCTGATATTGTCAGCACACCACACACTCAATGCTAGGGTTGCAAAACAACCGTTTTACTTCGCAACTCGTGCTTGCTCTAGCTCGAACCGACGTTGGGCAAAATCGCGCAGGAGGCCGAAAGCCAGGTCAGTTTCGACCTCGTCTTCGGTGAATCGGTTGCCGTAGATAACCCGGTCGGCGAGGCGAAGGGCCAAGCTTACATCGGTATCGTTGTCGTAGTAAGCCACAATTTCGCGGGTGGTAAGGCTATTGATAACGTTGTTTTCGAGGGTGGTGAGGTAGTTTTTCCAGAGCGTAATGGCCCGCTCCATGTTGGTGAGCGAGCGGCTAAGCGTGAACCGCTCGACGTGGCGGGCATATTGGGCCAGGAAATAGACGTGGTTCTTGCGCAATTTGTACAACTGATACCGCTGCCGCCAGCGGCGCCCAAAGCCCCACGCCACGCCGCCCAGCACCACAACCAAAATACCGAAACCCGCCAGCCAATACGGATAGTTGAAGGCCGGCTCGACGGGCAGCAGCGTAGTGTTTTGCCGCAATATGGGCACCGCACCCGTAGCTAAGGGAGGCACCACCCGCTCCAGCCGTACAGCAGCCACCGTAGTCGGGACGGTCAGCGTGTCGCGGCCGCGCAGGATGGTGACCGGTACGGCCAGCCGTTGCACCGAATCGAGGGCGAAGGTGCGCAAGTGGTACACCGTTTCGTCGAGGCTGCGGCCCTGGCGGGTACGGGTGGGGCGGTACGTTTTGCCTACAAACTCGAAAGGGGCATAGTTGGCCGTAGAATCAGGAAAAATAACGTTCAGCCCCGGCGCGTGGCTATAGCTAAGCTCGTAATCAACGATTTCGCCAACCCGAACCGACGGCTGCAAAAACCGGCCCCGTGGAGGACCTGCTTGGTCTTGCGCCGCAACTAGATAAGGCAAAAGCAGTAAACACAGTCCCGTCAGCCAACGGAACGCGTTGTGTTGCCCGGAAGCACTTTTCAACGTCTTGGTGATCTTACCCACGTCCCGCCCGCAAATTACGCCGCCGAAACAGCCGGATAAGCTGAGGAACATAGTCGGCGTCGGTGGCAATGGAAAGGTATTCGGTGCGGTGCCGGCGGCAGATCTGACCGATTTGCGAGCGGTTTTGCTCGTAGGTGGCGCGGTAGCGGGCCCGGAAGCTAGCCGACGACGTATTGGTCCAGACAGTGCGGCCCGATTCCTGGTCGTAGAGGGGCACGATACCCAAAGGCGGAAATTCCCGTTCGCGCTGATCGAGCAGCTGCACCACTACCAAGTCGTGCTTACGGGCCAGCATGGTTAGCTCCCGCTCGTAGGCGGTATCAATGAAATCGGAAATCAGAAGGATAATGCTGCGCCGTTTTAGCAGCCCCAGGGCCTGTTTGATACCAGCCCCAACGGCGGTTTGCCGGGACTTTGGCTCTAAGTTGAACAACTGCTTAATGAGGGCATACGCGTGGCGCACTCCTTTGCCGGGCGGCATGTACAGCTCTTTCTGGTCGGAAAAAGCCAGCAAACCAAGTTGCGCGTCTTGGCGGGCAGCGGCCAAGGCCAGAATTCCGCAAATTTCGCGGCCTACATCCAGCTTGCGGCGATTGGCTGCCCCTACCTGCTGAGACCCACTCACGTCGAAAAGCAGCAGCACTTGTTGTTCGCGCTCTTCCTTGTAGGTTTTGATGAACGTGCCGTGTCCTTTGCTCGACACGGCCCAGTCAATTGCCCGCACTTCGTCGCCGTATTGATAGAGGCGGACATCATCGAATTCGAGGCCTGTACCTTTAAATACGGAATGGAAATTGCCTTGCAATTGCGCATCCACTGCTTTCAGCATCCGGATTTCCACCTGCCGAAGCTTGCGCACGAGCAACTGAAACGGAGTGGGAGTGGGGGAGTTCATATCAGCTAAACTACGTGAATCGCGTTAGGGTTGGCACTCGTATGAAAGGAAAACCCGCAGGAAACCGCGAGAATTCAGAGGAAGCCACAAGAATCAACAGCGAAGCCCCAAGGAAATTGTATTTTTGCGCCGTGAAAAACTTGCTATTTCGTGCTTACTCGTTCAGGTTTAGCCTACTGCTTGCCGGGATGCTATTCGGCTGCCAGCGCCAAGATGATGTGCCGCCGCCCCAGCCCCTTATGCCCCGCGAGCAGCTAGTTAGCGTACTAGCCGACTTGCATTTGCTGGAAGCAAGGGTGGAAACCTCTCGCCTTTCTCCTGATTCGGCCCGGGCTCTTTACTTGCAACAGCAAAAAGAAGTATTCTGGCGCCGAGAAATAAACGATTCGCTGTTCCAGCGCAGCTTCCGCTACTACGCCAGCCACGGCAAAGACCTCGACGATATCTATGGCATCGTTCTAGATACCCTGGCAGCGCGCCAAGCAAAGCTTGGTCCTCCAAAGTAAGCCCGACGACCCAATAGAAAGCGAAGCTGCTGCTATGCAAGCAGCAGCTTCGCTTTTTCGCGTTATATCAATCGGCTGCCATTAGGAACGGGAGCCGCTAGCGTGGCCAGCACAATGTCACCTTGCGCATCGGCGGCACCCGTTACCAGCACTTCCGACATAAACTTGCCGATTTGCTTGGGCGGAAAATTAACTACGCACAGTACTTGCCGGCCTATCAGATCGGTGGGCTGGTAATGGCGAGTAATCTGGGCGCTAGACCGTTTGTGGCCTATTTCGGGGCCTAAGTCAACGAGTAGCTGGTAAGCAGGACGACGCGCCTCCGGAAACTCACGGGCTTCCAAGATGGTACCAACCCGTACATCAACTCGTTCGAAATCAGCCCAGGTGATAGTAGAAGACATAAACAACAAGGTTGTGGCGCAGCTGTATCACTTAGAGGCTATTCTAGTGACGGCGCTATAATACGATTACTGAGCGAAGGCAACCAGTTGGGTTAGGCGCACTTGTACTTGCGCTTCCCAGAACTTTTGCTTGTCGGCGTTGAGGCCGTGGTTGGTTTCCGCGTCGTAGCGGGCTTCCTCGCGCTGCCAAGCCGAGAAAGCAGCTCTGGTGAGGTTGTTGAACGCCGGGTTGAGATGCTGGCAGTTGAGCTTGACCAAACTAAGTTTCTGCCGCAGCATACGGGCGTGTAGCTCCGTGATGTCGAAGTGGAGTTGCTCGTGCCGCAAGAGGGCCGGCGTGGCCTTGGCCGCGTCGCGCACCCACGACTCCTGGGGCAGAAATACCGCTTTGACGCTGGAGCTAAACACGAAATCGGTGCAGCCTACCTGCACATCGATATTGCCGGAGGTGAGAGCCGCCAGCCGGTCGGCGGGCATGGGCTTGCTTTTGAAGTCGGTCCAAGTGAGGGGCCGCTGTGCTGACCAAGCGATGGTTTCTTTAACGGGAGTTGCTTGCGCGGGCTTCGGAGCCGTTGGATTCTGAGAAAGCAGAAGCAGGAGAAACGAGAAAAAAGTCATTTTCAAAGATAAACGATGAACAGCCGCGCCGGAAAGCCAGTGGCTTAGCCTGCTACATCAAATTGATAACGTCTTGTTCCCAAAGCTCGGCATACACCCGTACTCGGTAGCTGAAATAAAGTGCGGCGCTACCATGCAAAATCATCTACCCGCTAATACGGCCGTCGGCGGGACAGCAACGACCCTATGCTGCCGGAAGCGCCATAGCAACACGCCGGCTACCAGGGTCAGGCCCGTGAGCAAGCCCAGCCACACGCCAATACTCCCCAGTTTCAGTAGGAAGCCTAGCCCGTAACCTAGCGGCAGCGCCACAACCCAATAAGACAGCAATGCTACCAAAGACGGTATTTTCACGTCTTCGAGGCCCCGCAACGCGCCAAGCCCTACCACTTGCAAGCCGTCGGATACCTGGAAGGCCGCTGCTATAAGTAGCAGCGTGGCGGCCTGGGCTACCACGGCAGGGTCGTGGTTGTAGAGGTGCGGGACATAGTGGCGGGCCGCCACCAACAGCAAGCCCATAGTAGCCATAAACAAAAAGGCCAGTAGATATGCCGCCAGACCGGCCTGCCGGGCCCCGTACGCATCGCCGAGGCCCCGTAAGTTGCCGACCCGAATAGTGGCTGCCGCCGCAATGCCGCTGGCAGCCATGTACGTAACCGATGCCACGTTGATGGCAATTTGGTGCGCTGCTTGCGGCGTGACGCCTAGCCAGCCAATCATGATGTGGGAGAAGCTGAAAGCGCCCATTTCAAACATCATCTGGAAGCCAATAGGCGCCCCAATGCCCACCAAGCGCTTCAAGGTGGTGCCATCGGGTCGGAGCCAGGAGGGCACTGCCTCGCGGTAAGGGCGCAAGCGGGCCGCTCGCAGCACGTACGCGCCCATGAGCAGCGCCATCAGGATGCGCGCCAGTAGCGTGGCCCAGGCCGAGCCAATCATGCCAAAGGCCGGAACCCCAAGCTTGCCAAACACCAACATCACGCAAAGGCCAGCGTTGACGATGTTAGCCAAAACCGACAAATACATGGCTTGCCGCGTGAGGCCTAGGCCTTCAGCGAACTGCTTGAAGCCCTGAAACACCATGAGCGGCAGAAAGGACAGAAACATAATTCGTACCCACGGCGCGGCGAGAGCCACCACTTCGGCCGTTTGCCCCAAGTATCGGAGGAGAGATGCAACGCCGGTGCCGGCTACGGCGAGAACCAATCCGGCTAGCGTGCTCAGCCATACCCCAGCTACCAGCAAACGGCCGAGTTGTTGCACGTCGCGTTTGCCGTTGGCGGCGGCAACTAGGGGCGTAATGCCCATGGATAGCCCAAGCCCGAAAATCATGACCACCGTGCTTACACTCACCCCAACTCCTACGGCCGCCAACGGCACCTTGCCCGTCTGCCCGACTACTACTGAGTCGCAGACGTTGACCAGCACGTGCCCTAGTTGGCTGAGCACAACCGGATAAGCCAGTAAAAGAAGGGGTTTGAGGTGGGGGCGGAGGGCAGTAAGCGGCATGACTACAAAGCGAAGGAATTCCGCAAAGGTAGCCCAGTTGCCGCCAGCAACTGGGTTTATCATGAGGCATCCGCCAGTTAATGTGCGGATGGTGCTCTACTGAAGAACAGCCGCAAGCCTGCGAATAGCCTCGGTTAGTTCCGCTGCCGGTACGGCGTACGAGAGCCGCGCAAAGCCGGGCGCCCCGCAGGTTGCGCCATCTACCACAACTACGCCAGCGGCTTTTAATTTCGTCATCAATTGTGCCGAGGCTTCAGCGGGCGCTAGGTCGGGGGCGATAAAGGCGCGCAAATCGGGGAAGGCGTAGTAGGTGCCACCCGGAGCGTGCGGCAAGGCTCCGGGTAGTGTGGCTAGAAAGTCGAGCAGGCGCTGCCGGTTCGGGAGCAGCTGTTGCCGCAGGGTGGTCGTGATGCTTGGCCGGGCTTCGGTGGCGGCTAGAGCCGCTATTTGGCTAGGCACGGCTACAGCGCCACCGGTGGCAAATTGCTGCTGTGCACAAGCCCGCGCTACCGCGGGCGGTGCCACAAGATACCCGACGTTCCAGCCCAGCAGCGTCAACGACTTGGAGAAGCCGTTTACCACCAAGTGTTGGCCGTTGGGGTCGGGGAAAGAAAGCAGCGAAGGCACCACTTCCGAATCAAAGCAAATGCCATCGTAAATCTCATCGGACAGCACAAAAAGCTGCGGGTGCTGGCGCGTAACAGCTAGCAGGGCTTCAACTTCGGTGCGCTGGTAGATGCGACCTGTTGGATTGTTGGGATTCGTGAATAGTAACACCCGCGTTCTAGGGGTCATAGCAGCCTGCAAAAGCTCTGGCGTCAGCGCGTAATCATCAGCAATGCTTAATGGCAGTTCGCGTATCACGCCGCCCGCGCGTTCTATTAACTCCCAAAAGCCAAACCAGTTAGGAGTGGGTAGCAATACTTCGTCGCCGGGGTGTAGCACGGCGCACAGCAATGCAAACAGAGCCGCTTTGGTGCCTGGCGTAACGACAATATTCATTGGCGTTATAGGTGGCCCACCCTGCTGATGATAGTTGGCGGCTAGTGTCTCACGCAACGTTGGTAACCCTTCTACCGGACTGATGGGCAGGCGGCCCACATGCAGCAGGTTCAGTACGCGGGAAGTGACTTCGGATGCCGGCAGGAAATTGCCGTAACCAGAGGCAAGGCTGATAAGTGACATAGAGCGAAAAGAACAGCAGCCGATAAGGTAGGCAAAGTAGGTCGCCTTTCGCAAGCGCAATTCGCAGCAAAGCAGCCACACTTAGCAACATTTGCTTGGGTCTGCGTGCTCTTGAGGTCAACCCAGCATCTTTCTGCAAGCATGGCCCTAGAATCTGCTTTGATGCCACAAAGGAGCATACAGCAACTCAAGCAAATGGTGTTAGGCACTCGTCGTCAGAAAGAATCTGCTTAGATAACTGCCAACCATCATGCAGGCCGGAGCACTACGTCGGCAAAGTAATCTTGCTCGTCGGTGAAGAAATTGGTGACGGTGAGGCCCGCCTCAGCAGCCAGCGCTTCGATTTGTGGAGCAGTGAACTTGTAGGAATTCTCGGTATGAATTGTCTCCCAGGCGGCAAACTCGAAAGTCTGTTTGAGAGTGCTGACGTGCACGGCTTGGGCGCGGGTGCTAACCAGAAACGAGCGGACTGTGCCAGCCAGCGGGTCGTAGTCGGTGTAGTGCTGCCAGTGGGCGAGGTCGAAGTCGGCGCCTAGCTCCCGGTTGAGGCGCGCGAGTAGGTTGAGGTTGAAAGCGGCTGTTACGCCCTGCGCGTCGTCGTAAGCGGCCCGGATGATGCGCGGATCTTTCTGCAAGTCGAAGCCGATAAGGAGCCGGTCGTTGGGGCTAAGGGGAGCAGCCAAGTTGCGCAGAAACGTGAGGCGGTCGGCAGGCAGGAAGTTACCGATGTTAGACCCCAGAAACAGCACCACTTTGCGCCCCGGCCGGGCCGCCATCAAGCGCAAAGCTTCCGAATAATCGGCCACGATGGGCTCCACGCGCAGATCGGGTAATTCTTCGCGTAAGCTGGCCGTCAAACCGTCGAGGGCGGCCCCGGAAATATCCACGGGTACGTAAGTGAAAGCCGCATTCGTTTCCAGCAGGTGGCGAAGCAGAATTTTGGTTTTCAAACCATCGCCGGCACCTAACTCCAGCAGAAAGAAGGGTTCTTGCGTGGCCGTGGGACGCAAAGCTGTAGCCAAGGCCGACTGGTGCCGGGTGAACAACTGAAACTCGGTGCGCGTGGGATAGTACTCGGGTAGCGCCATAATCTGCTGAAACAGGCGGCTGCCTTCGTCGTCGTAGAAATACATCGACGACAACGTTTTTTGCGGGCGTCGTAACCCTTCGGCTACGTGGCGCTTCAAGGTTTCTAGTTCCTGGTTTTGCGTTTCTGAGGGCAATTCAGAAGACGAGGACAAGGCGGCAAAATCAAGTGTGGAAGCAGAAGGAACCGGGGCGGAAGAGGGCATAAGCGACGCGCAAACAAGAAGTAAATCAACACAATAACGGCATTGCAGCGCACCAAGTAAATTCCCGGTGCGCTGCAATGCCTATCTGGCCAGGCGAATGCCAGTGAATTGCCAGCGTTTGTCGGCGTGAAAGAAATTGCGGTACGTGAGACGAATATGGCTGATGGGCGTAGCGCAGGAGCCGCCACGCAGCACCAACTGGTTGACCATAAACTTGCCGTTGTATTCGCCTAACGCGCCGGGCGCCCGATTGTAGCCGGGGTAGGGGTGATAGGGCGAGTACGTCCACTCCCACGCATCGCCAAGCAGCTGGTGGCAGCGGTTGGGGTCGGCGTCAGAGGGCAGCGGCTGGGGGTCGAGGAGGTTGCTTTCTAGGAAGGTGCCTCCTACGGGAGAAGCCTGGAAGTGACGGGCTGCTACTTCCCATTCCTGCTCGGTAAGCAGGCGTGCGCCCGCCCAGGTAGCATACGCCTGTGCCTCATAGAAGCTCACGTGCGTAACGGGGGCCGCCAGGTTTACAGGCTGCAGGCCGCGGTGCGTGAAGCGGTGCCATTGGTTTTCTTTCTGCACCCAGTACAGCGGCGCTTCCCAGCCCATGCTTTGCACCAAGTCCCAGCCTTCGCCTAGCCAGTGCCGGAAATCCTGGTAGCCGCCGGCTTTTATGAATTCCAGGTATTCGCCGTTGGTTACCAAACGGTTCTGGATTTCAAAGTCAGTGGTCAGCACTTCGTGGGCATTCAACTCGTTGTCGAAGCAGAACCCTGTGCCTTCGTAGCCGATGCGCGAAATACCGCCTGGCACCGGCAGCCAAGCGGCTTGAGGGGCTTCCACAACACGCGAAGCAGTTTCCGTGTCCTTCTTGAAATAAGACGGGGCCAGCGGACTCGTACTAAGAATGTATTTGATATCGGTGGCTAGCAATTCCTGGTGTTGCTGCTCGTGCTGTAGCCCAAGCTCAAACACCTCGTGGAAGGCGGGCGGCAGCGTGTCGGCCAGGGCCAGGAGTTGCGGCATGTGCTGGTCTACGTGGGCACGGTAGGCATACACGTCGGCCAGCGCGGGCCGCGAAATAGTGCCCCGGTCGGCCCGGTTCACGCGGGAGCCAAGCGAGTTGTAGTACGAGTTGAACAGAAACGCGTAGTCGGGGTGAAATACCGTGTAGCCGGGCAGGTGTTCTTTCAGCAGAAATGTTTCCCAAAACCAAGTGACGTGGGCCAGATGCCACTTGGGCGGGCTCACGTCGAGCATGGGCTGCACTACGGTGTCTTCGGGCAGCAGCGGAGCACACAGCAGCTCGGTACGCTCGCGCACTTCCTGAAAGCGTTGCGCTAATGACGACCCAGCGGTAGCCGGTGGAGCAGGGGCAAAGGAGAGAGGAGACGACGACATAGCAGCAAGGGAAAGAAAATGCTTGGCAAATAACTGCATTTCTCTGGTTCAGGTTTTAACCCGCCTTCAAACATCGTGCAGTTGGGGCCGCAAGCTCCTCCGTATTTGTCGCAAAGCCAGTGTTATATATCGCGCAAGCTCCTCCGTAAAAAGCGGTATTTTATAGCGCTTTCCCTATTTCTTATCGGTTTTAATTAGCCCAATGTCAAGGACCTGCGTTTCTTGCTTACACAAAGCAACCACACGGACATTCCTTTTCCACAACCACTACCACTATGCAAAACAATCTGCAAGCCACCCCAGCATCACGTCCGGCTGCTAAGTCTAAAGCTGCCACCACCGAGTCTAAGCCAAAGCGCCCACGGGGCTTTGCAGCCATGGACCCCGAGCAGCAGCGTCGTATTGCTAGTGAAGGCGGACGCGCTTCGCACGAGAGTGGCCGCGGCCACCGCTTCACGGCCGAAGAGGCCCGCGCTGCTGGTCGTAAAGGCGGCCAAGCAACCCGCAAAACTTCAACTCCAAAAGCGTAAGCTGGAGTTATAAGAGGCCTACTTCCAACTATGGTCTTTGAAAAGCCGCTTCCGGAATAACTCCGGAAGCGGCTTTTTTATGCCGCTTTGTTAGTAGCAGGTTGTTATCAAAGCTAAATGGGCCGTGACCAGGGGCTAGCGTCGTGCCGCGGCTTGCGTACTTTCAAGCCCTCCAACGGTTTGCTTGTACTGCCGTATTATCGCCCATGCTTCAGCTTCGCTATTCACAGCGCGTTTTGCGCTTCAACTTCCCGGCCCGCACCTCGCGCGGAGCCCTCACCGAGCACGTAGTTTGGTACCTGCACCTCACCGACACGCAACAGCCGGGCTGCACCGGCCTTGGCGAAGCAGCCCCGCTAGCTGGCCTCAGCCCCGATTACCGTCCTGATTTCGAGGCCCGACTAACCCAGCTTTGCATTGAGTTCAACAGCCGAAAGTTTACTGCTGATGCGGCTCCGGAAGATGTGCTGGCCCTTGTTGGCTTGGACTGGCCTGCCTTGCGTTTCGGCCTCGAAACGGCCCTGCTCGACTTGCACCACGGCGGCCAACGCCAGCTTTTTAATAATCCGTTCAGCCGCGGCGAGGCCGGTGTACCCATCAACGGACTCGTTTGGATGGGGGATGCCGCCTTCATGCGGGAGCAGATTCGCAAGAAGCTAACCGAAGGCTATTCGTGCCTGAAGCTGAAGATCGGCAGCCTCGATTTTGCCACCGAGATGGAGCTCCTGGCCGAAATCAGGGCGGAAGCAGGTCCTGCTGAACTCACGCTCCGCGTAGATGCCAACGGGGCATTTGTGCCCACCGAGGCAATGGCTAAGCTAGAGCAGTTGGCGCAGTTTCAGCTACACTCCATCGAGCAGCCGCTAGCGGCCGGCCAGTGGGCCGCAATGGCCGAAGTGTGCCGCCATTCGCCGGTGCCAGTAGCGCTAGACGAAGAGCTAATCCGCGTTACAAACCCCGCCTTGCAAGAAGCCTTGCTCGAAGAAGTGCAGCCCGCCTACATCATTCTCAAACCCACGCTGGTCGGTGGCTTGGCCGCGGCGGCTTCGTGGTGGCAACTAGCCGAAGACTGGGGCATCAGCTGGTGGCTTACATCGGCGCTGGAGTCGAATGTAGGTCTGAACGCCATCAGCCAACTAGCCGGGGAGTATGCCCTTCCAAACTTCCCGCAGGGATTGGGCACTGGGCAGCTTTACCACAACAACTTGCAGGCGCCCTTACGCATTGAAGGGGGAAACCTGCACTACAACCCAAGCGGGGAATGGGAACTGCCAGCGCTTAACGACGAAGGTGGGAGCAGCCTAGAAGAGCATAGGCAAAACTAAGGTTTGCCTAGAGTGCGGGCGCTACTCTTATAACCATGGCGATAAAGGCGGTTTTTGGCTATATTTCCAATCCCGCCCCGCCCTCCTATGTCCGCCCCTTGGTTTTGTACGCTTGCTCTGTCGCTCTGCCGTTGCTGGTTAGGATGGCAATGGTGTAGGCCGTTGGTACTGGTGCTAGGAATGCTCCCGGCCATTGCGCAGTCCCAACCCGAGGTTCAACCGCTCCGAATCATCAAAGAGGAGAGGGCATTTCACTTTGTGAAATCAGGACAGCGCAAGGTTCGGATGCCGTTCGAATTTCAGCGCAACCTCATCATCGTACAGGCCCACCTCAACGGCCAAGGACCTTACAATTTCTTGCTCGATTCGGGTGTAGGTATTTCGCTTATCACCGATCCTACGCTCATCGAGCCTCTCAAGCTACGTCGGGGAGCCAACTACAACGTGATGGGGGCCGGACAAGAGAAGCCGCTGGAAGCCTTTTTTTCCGACAGCGTCAACGTTACGATGCCCGGCGTGGTAGCGCCTACCTTGTCTTTTTTGGTACTTTCTTCCGATGTGCTCAACCTCTCGGGCTACGTGGGTCTGCCCGTGCATGGCATCCTCGGCTACGATGTCTTCAATAGCTTTGTGGTACAGGTAGAGCCCACAGCGGCCCAGCTGTGGTTTCATGCCCCCAACACGTATGAACCACCACGGGGCCGCCGCTGGACGCAGCTTCCCATCGATATAGAAGGCCGTAAGTCCTACCTCAACGTGCCCGTAAATATTAACGATTCGCTGGCTCTGCCGCTCAAACTCGTGCTCGACACTGGGGCCGGGCATGCGTTGTCGCTGGAAACCTCTTCCGACGCGCGTATGCGGGTGCCCGCCAAGCGGCTACGGGCGCAACTAGGGCGCGGCCTGAGCGGGGCCATCAACGGGTATTTGGGGCGGGTACAAAGCATGCAGCTCGGCCGCTACCGCCTCAACGCCCCGCTCACGTCGTTTCCCGATGCCGATAATGGAGCCTTGCGCGTGGAAGTACCGCGCAACGGCAACATAGGCTTCGAATTACTAAAGCGGTTTGAAGTGGTCATCGATTACACCCACAACACGCTCTGGCTACGCCCGAACTCCTTGTTTCGGGACCCTTTCGAGCACGATATGTGCGGCCTGGAACTGCTGGCCTCCGGGCCCGACTACCGCCGCTATTTTGTGCTGCGCTTAGAGCCCAACTCGCCGGCCGTGGAAGCTGGCCTTCAACCCGATGATGAGTTGCTATCTATTAATCTGATTCCCGTCAAGAGCATGAGTCTCACCCAAATCAGCCGCATTTTCCATTCCGGCGACGGTAAAACGCTCTTCCTACTGTTGCAGCGCAATGGTCAGCTCGTATCGGCTTTTATCCGCCTGAAACGCCAGATTTAGGGCGGAAAGCCCAAATTATATGGCGAAGAAAGCAGGAGTATCCCCTGCGAAAATTGGTACTATTGAACCGGCATCTAAAATTCCTACATTAGAAGCTGGTCCTAGCGGCGCCCCTCGTTCACGCTTTACTCCGCCAATTCCACCCAATGCCCACGCCCCCCGTGCTGCCGTCGCCGCCACCTTCCATTCAGGCCAATCAGCACATTTACTCTGATTATTTTCGGGCAGATTTCGTCGAGACACTCGACCGTAATATTCTGCAACTGCTCGACAGGGTGTGGTTTCGCTCGCGCCTGATTGGGTTCGAGAACTTTCCGGAGCGCAACAATCCCGAGCGGCCCCTCATTTTCGCCTCCAACCATTCCGGTATGGCTTTCCCCTGGGATGCCATTGTAGTGCTGGCCCACATGTGGCGCACCTTGCCCGGCCAACGGGGGCTGCCCCGGCCGCTGTCGGCGCCGCTGCTCTCGCAGTCTACGCTCATGAATCCTTTCCAGATCAAGGATTTCTGGAAGAAGTGCGGCTGCGTCGATGCCACTACGCTCAACTTCGAGACGATGATGTATTATCAGGACCACAACCTGATGCTTTACCCGGAAGGCGTGCCGGGCATCGGTAAGGGGTTCAACAACAAGTACAAGTTGCAGCGGCTGGCCAGCAGCATGGTGCGCCATAGCATAAACCACCGCACCGACATAATGCCGTTCTACACCATCAACGGGGAATACCTCAACCCCTACGCCTATAGCTGGGAGTGGCTCAACAAGCTGAGCAAGAAAATAGGTATTCCGTTTATCCCGATGGGGCCCATAGTGCTGTTGGTGCTACTGCAGCCCTGGTCGTTCTATATGGCTTATCCCGCTCAGCTCTCGTACGTGCTCGGCTCGCGCATTCGGCCCTACGAGATGATCGACAAGGACCCTGCCGACCTTACCCGCGAAGATTACACGGCGCTTTCGGAGAAGGTACGCCAGCTTATGCAAACTGAAATGGATGCGGCAGTAGTCAAATATGGCCAGCAGCCCTACCGGTGGCGCGACTTGTGGCAGCGCATGAAAGAGAACTGGCGCTACTTTCCTTTCTTTTTGCCTATTGCCTGGCCCGCTCTATTTCGAGAGTTCGAGCGCCTTTACGTGCACGAAGGCCGCCGCGACTTCAAGATGAAGCTCGACAAGCCTGGCGCGTGGCTCCGCATGGTATGGCGCAACCCGTTTACTATCACCTTTTTTATTCCCATCCTCGGCTGGATTCCCATTGCTATCCGGGGCTACAAAGGCCACAATATTGGAGGAAAGAAATAGGTGGTGTTACAGCCATCTGCAAGCTGACTGCCACTAACAAGTTAGAAGCCCGCTACACACAATTAACAGGGGTGCTACTTAGCGTTTATTTCTTTAGTGAAAGAAATAAACGTGTTTCTATTGATACTCCAATCAGGTGCTGCTATCTGGCCCCAAGCTTTCGGATTGTCAGCTAAGTTGAAATAACAAGCTCCAATTATTTCCTTGTGATTATTGATTACGTTGGCCGCATCATCCAACCATTTCATTTGTAAATCTTCCGGGCCCTTTACACCGAATTCGGTTACAAAAATAGGTTTGTGCGCAAAGCGCATACGATGATGTTTGCGAGCGTAAATTGTGCTAAACGATTCTTGCTTTTGGGGGTCGGTTATATTTTTATCGGGCAAGCCATAAATAGCTACGCTAATATAATCTACCACGTCGCCACCCGGCCACCACTCCACAGAACCCCGGTCGCCGGCCGGACCCCATATTCGCTTCACGTTTTTTAGCCTAACTGAACCGTAATTCATAAAATGCCGGAAAGCTTTACTGTATACTACCGGATCTTGGCTCTGCCATGGATAACGTTCGATCGGTATTTCCATTTCGTGAGCAAACCTGAGATACACAGTTTGCTTGGAATTAGATAACACTGAATAAAGCTTTTTAAATATAGAGTCGTACTTACCGTTTATGGTATTCAATAATACATTATCCCCCTTTTTATAGCTTTTGTCTTTCCAAGGCTCCACGGTCAAAATCACATCATGCTTGCGCGCTGTAATAGCCGTGAATTCTTTTAGAAATAGTCCGTCTTCAACATTGCCGAGGTCAATAAACAGGTGCTCGACTTTTACTGGCTCAGCCGTCAGCAGCAACTGCTTAGGGTCATAAACTCCTATGACTGGATTCGCAGTTCTGGTGGCAACAGGCGTTGAAATGGCTGAATCAGGGGCTATGGTTGCGTAAATAGTGGCCTGCTCGCGTTCCGTTTCGTTGATGGCAACTGGTAGAAATTCCTTAACGAGGTTGTTTGTATTCGTGTCTTCTGTCCCAAGGATCAGGATTGGCTTATTCATAAACCGCACCCTGTGGATTTTTCGCTTAAGCAAGACCGTCATATCCTTGGTGTGTGGATAACCAGTTGCCTGAAGTTCTGATTTACTGTTTACGGTTAGGCTTATTACATCAACCACATCATTGCCTGGCCAATATTCTTCTGCTCCCGGATAGCCAGCTGGTCCCCAAACTATTTGAGCATTCGGCAATAATTGCTTGGTTAGCTTCGCAAACCGGCGAAAGGCTTCGGCATAAAGTGCAGACGATTGAAACTGCCAAGGATAAAGGGTGACTGGTACTTCCATTTCTGGATTCCAGCGTAAATAAATGGGCTGCTGAATTTCGGCTAGCGAAGTACAGATAGTTTTAATCTTCGCGTCGAAATTGCCATCAACAAATTTCTGCAGAATATTCTCCTGATTAGCCCCTACTGTTTTTATGGTAATCAGATTCGGCTTTGTGGAAGCTAAAGCAGTAAGTGCTTGTTGAATTACTTCGTCACTGGTTTGTTCGGCTATAGTAATTGCTGAATGCTGAAAATTAATTGCGTCTTTAACAGAAGCAGTAGTATCGTGTGCATAGGAGCCAATAATAGGCTCCGCAAAATCTTTCTTGATTTCAGTGTTCGATACGCTTCTTGCTGAAGACGATTTAAAGTATTCGAACCCTACTAGAGCGGCAAAGGCAACAAAGAATATAATTAAAATGTAGAAAACAGTTCTATTGTTCATGCAAAAGGTGTGTTAATAGCCTTAGCACCAGGCAAGTGCTAGGCAGGCGGCGAGTAGGAGAGCGGAGAAGAAACGTGCAGGTGGTGATTATGTATTTTTAGGTGGGCGAACTAGCACCAACCAGTCATTGGGTCTAACCTGCATGGGCAAGTTATAGGGTTGTTATTGACCGTGCAATTCGCGCCGTACTTCTATTTGATCTTGCTATTTTACAGTTTGTGCCTTGTGTAGACAGCTAGCAACTACGTAGATTCTTACTTTTATGTCTCTCCCGCTACGGGTAGCCTGCTCAGGAATGCTGATAAACAGTCTGTTGCTTGTGCTAGAATTGTTGATTTCGTTACTGAGGTTCTTGCCCCCAATGATGTACTATGGTGCGAAGCCTAGTCGCGGGAAATGTAGGCTATACAATAAGCTAGTGTTCTACTAATTCAAGCGGCTTCAACTTCGGCTGAGCGGGTTTGCTACTGATCAGCTAGGATCGAGCAAGGAAGGCGCAATTGGTTTTTTCAAGCAAACTTCAGCCAAATCAGTATCTTACCATTGCTGCTCTGCGTATTCAGTGAGCAGCGCATTTGCTGCGGCGTTGCGCCGCTGTTGCCGCCCTGCTCCCCGCCCCAATTCCCACGTTTGTTCTTCCAATGCCGTCTTCTCAGCATTTGCTGCTTAAGCAGTTTCTGACTGCCGCCACGGGCCCAATAGCCCGCCACCGACCCCAACTACCCGCCATACGGCTGGCTGCGGAAGCGGCTGCGCTCTTCCAATTTGTGCCCTGGAATGTATTCCTGGAGGATGCCGACGTAGAAGGAATGGCCGCCGAGTGGCTTCGGCCCGTGGGTGCCCATCCGAAGCGGGTATTGCTGTATTTGCACGGCGGAGGCTACGTAATTGGCTCCCTGAACACACACCGAGCCTTGGTAGGCGCCTTGGCGGAAAGCTGCCAGCTAAACACGCTGGCTATCAACTACCGCAAGGCGCCAGAATATCCGTTTCCGGCGGCTCTCGAAGATGCACGCTTGGCTTACGATTGGCTGCTCAGCCAAGGCTACCACGCCCAGGACATTATGATAGCCGGCGATTCGGCGGGAGGGGGCCTTGGGCTGGCACTGCTGCTACACCTGCGCGACGCGGGAATACCACTGCCTGCCGCGGCCATCGGCCTTTCCCCCTGGATTGATTTGGCTATGCCCAGTGGGGTGCAGCGCCAAGCTTGTTACGAGGAGGCGCGGGTGTTGGAAGCTCTTGAAATGCAAACCTGGGGCAGCCTCTACGCCGCCGATACGCCGCATACGCACCCGTTAGTTTCGCCTGGTAAAGGCAAGTTGCACAACCTACCCCCGCTACTGATTCAGATTTCGGATGCCGAAGTGCTGCATGATGATGTAATGCGCTTCTGCCAGAAAGCCCAGTCGACTGGTGTACCCATCACGCTGCAAGTATTTAATGGGTTGGTGCATTGGTGGCACCTGTTTTGGCGCTTCGTGCCAGAGGCCCGGCAAGCACTCAACCAGGTAGGTGAATTTACCCGCGGCATTTGGGCAACTCAGATGCCTGCCACGCGGTAAAACAACATGGCTGTCAAGGCCGCTGGTTTTCAGCCGAGTGAAAGTAGAAAGCGAAAGACAGGACTGAGAGTTGTTGGACAGCGTTTTTGCCTTTAAAAGCCAATTGCCGATGAATATCTTGTCTTCAGCATCAACTATATAGCAGCCATTTTGTAGGTTTGTAGCAAATGGTAGGCTTGCATACTATTTTTCTCGGCCAGCGAGTCCGCAAGGCCATTTTTTACTTCTCTCACTCTCTTTTAATCACTCAGCTTTATGGAAGATTTGTTTAAGAAGTTCATCAATGCGGGCGTTGGCTTCGTTTCTCTCACCACCGATCGGGTACAAAAAACCATTGATACGCTGGTGCAAGAAAGCAAGCTATCGGAGCAGGAGGGAGCTAAGATCATGGACGAACTGAAGCAAAACGGCGAAACCAAGCGCAAGGAGCTGGAAAAGCAGGTTCAAAGTATTGCTTCGCGCGTCATGAAGAGTGTAGGAGTAGCTCCAAACGCTGAGGTGGAAGAACTAAAGCGCACCGTGAAAGGCGGGAGCAAGTCTGCAACTGAGCCCAAAGCGGCCGCGGCCCCTAAGGCGAGCAAGCCTACTGTCAACTCTATGGTTGGCACCACCAACGTAAGTAGCTCGGAAGGTAGAGCTGCCGCGGCCAAGAAAACCGTAACCACTCCGGCAACTAGCTCGGCCGGTAAAGTGAAAAACTCCAGCGACGACAGCAAAGAAACCAAAGCCAACAAAACGGCCGCTAAAAAAGCCATTTCACCAAACGACAACACGTCCAGCACGGGCAGCACGTTGTCGTAGTGTGGTGTTGTGATGCTTAAAAACCCCGTTCGGATTGTCCGAACGGGGTTTTCTGTATTCTTACACGATTGTTTGAGTGGCCGCTGCTGTATGAATTTTGCTACAGCAAGTTTGGCGCGCTGGCCACTCCACAACAACGTGGTCCGACGTATTTGCACTGCTATACTGCGGTACGAAGGGTTTAGTACAATGAATTGAGGTAATTAGAAGCGTCGGGGATACCAAGGAATCTTACAAAATGCCGAAGTGTTTTTGTGCTGCTAGCTTGCAACTCGGTTATAAGCCTGGCAGTTTTCGTTGCTTTTTGCGAGCGACAAATTGAATCTTGTCGGAAATGTTGAGTTATTCAACTGCCCGTTTATCTGATGCTTGATGTTTAAAAACACGATTTCCAACCTGACTCGCATTCGGCAGGTAGCGGAGGTGCTTATTCGCTATGGCTTCGAAGATGCTGTAACCAGCACGCCTTTGCGGCGGCTGGTGCCTAAAAGCCGGCGTGCTTCGTGGCAGGAGGGCGAGCAGGCCGTGTTTGAAACCACACGCTGGCAGCGGATCCGGATGATTATTGAGGAGCTGGGGCCTACCTTTATCAAGCTGGCGCAGGCTATGAGCAACCGCGCCGACCTGCTGCCCCAACCCCTGATCGACGAGTTCGAGAAGCTGCAAAGCAATGTGCCGCCCTTCGATGTGCAAGTAGCCAAGGACATTATCGAGCGGGAGATGGGCCAACCAATCGATGAGGTGTTTTCCGAGTTTGATGACGTGCCGCTGGGCTCTGCCAGTATTGGGCAAGTGCACCGGGCGCGGTTACTTTCGGGCGAGGAAGTGGTGGTGAAAGTGCAGCGGCCGGGCGTGCAGGAAAAAGTGCGCTCCGACCTGGCCTTGCTGCACGAACTGGTACGGCTCACGGGGAATTTCCTGCGCAAGCAAGGGCTGAGCAACCCACAAGACGTGGTAGATGCCTTCGAGCGGAGCATGACCAAAGAGCTGGATTATACCTCCGAGGCCCGCAGCATGGAGCAGTTTCGCTCGCTCTACGCCACCTACGAGACCTTCTATATTCCTAAGCCGTACCGCGACATCAGCACGTCCCGGATTCTGGTGATTGAGTTTGTGAGCGGCTGCAAAATCACCGATAAGCCGCAACTGCTGGAGTGGGGTCTAAGTCCGGAAAAAGTGGCCGAAACGGGCATGGACATTTATCTGACGCAAATATTCGAGTTCGGGATGTTCCACGCCGACCCGCACCCGGGCAACGTGCTAGTGCGCCCCGATGGCACACTGGTGCTCATCGACTTTGGGATGGTGGGCAAGATGAGCAAGCAGCAGAAGTACGCTTTTGCTGGAGTATTTATCGGGATGGCTCGGCAGGACCCCCGCGGTATGGCCCTGAGCTTCCGCCGCTTGGCCATCACCTCCGACATTCCCGACATGCGCGCCTTCGAGGCTTCGCTGAGCGAGCTAATCGAAGATTTTGCTAGCCTCGACGTCAAGGACATGAGCATGTCGGATTTGGCGGAGGCGCTGCAAGGCGTTATTTATACGTATAAGCTGCAAGTGCCCGGCGCGGTATTCCTGATCCTGAGGGCCCTTGTTATTCTGGAAGGTATTGGGAAGGTGCTGCACCCGCGCTTCAATACGTTCGAGTTTGTGCGGCCTTACGGGGCACGCATCGTAGCCGAACAGTACTCGGCCGAAAACATCCTCAGCGAAGCTGAATATACCGGCACCCAACTGCTCGCCCTGATCCAAACGCTGCCCGCCGATATTCGTCAAATCGTGCGCAAAATCTCGCGCGGCGACTTGCGCGTGCGCGTCGAATTGAGTGGCTACCTATTGCTGCTGCGCAAGGCCGACCAACTGGTAAGCCGCGCAATTCTGGCGGCAGTCTCGGTGGCCATGATTCTGTTTGCGGGTTTGAGCTTGCTCGGAACGTACCCCGCCGGCCAAATGCCTTACTACCGCGGCTTGCCTGTGGTGACGTGGTACAGCCTGGGTATAGCGGCCTTTCTGCTGCTGATTCTCTTTATTCTGGGTTCCAAGAAAGAGCAGCGCGAGCAATAAAAAGGCCTAGCTACGCAAGCAGCCAGGCCTTTCTTAGTTAAGAGCTAAATCTGATCCAACTAGTTTACTACCATGGTCATAATGGAATGGGGGCGGCTATTGGCGGCAGCAGCTTGGCCTTTGATCCAGAGCTGAAACGGTTGCTCTTGGTCGGTGCTGTTCATGACCACTACCGCCACTTTGCCATCGGTATTGAGGAAGGCCGTGGTTTGCAGCACGTCGCGGCTGGCGGCGGTGGCAATGCGCTTGGCGCCGGGTCGGATGAACTTCGAGAAGTGGCCGATGTAGTAGTAGCTGTTAGTATAGAGCAGCTTGCCGCTCTTGGTATCGCCGATGATGGGAGCATAGCAGAAGTTGCCGACGTGGTTGGGGCCACCCGTCTCGTCGAGTAGCACATTCCAGTCGGTCCAGGCTACGGTACCGGCGTTGAAGTCGTTGATCATGGAATGGCCGTACCGCTCGCCTAATTTCCAGTCGTTGATGCCATTGAACTGAAAGTTCTCGACGCAGCCCTCGGTGAAGATCAGGTTTTTGGTGGGGTAGGTTTCGTGCACGCGGCGCAGGTTGTCGAACTGCATGGCCGAGCCGGTCCACGTTTCGTACCAGTGGAAACCCAGGCCCCAGTAGTATTGGCTGGCTTCGGGGTCATCGAAGAGGGTGCTAGCCCGTTGGTACATCAGGTCGCGGTTGTGGTCCCAGCCGATAAGCTTCTTATTGCTCATGCCGGCTTTCTTCAGTGTGGGGCCGAGGTAGCCCTTCACGAAGTCGCGCTCATCTTCGGCCGTGAACAGGCATGACTCCCACTTCTGCTTGGCCATGGGCTCGTTCTGCACCGTCAGGCCCCAGATTGGAATGCCCTGCTGCTCGTAGGCCTGAATGAACTTGATGTAGTAGTCGGCCCAGGTTTGGCGAAATTCGGGCAGTAGCTTGCCGCCTTGCAGCATGTTCTTGGTGTCTTTCATCCAGGCCGGCGGGCTCCACGGACTTACGTACATTGTCAGCTTGCCGCCCGCCGCCGCTTGGGCCTGCTTGATAAACGGAATCCGATACTGCTCGTCGTGCTTGACACTGAAAGTTTTCAGGGTCTTGTCGTTGTCGGCTACGTAGGTGTAGCTCTCACTCGAAAAGTCAGTGCTATGAATACTGGTGCGGGCCAACGTATAGCCAATACCCGCGGTAGGACTATAGTAGGCCTGCATAAACTCTTGCTGCTGCGCCTTAGGCAGTTTGGCAAAGGTTTCGGCCGAGGCATCGGTCATGGCGCCCCCAATACCGAGCATGGTCTGAAAGGTGTGGTTGGGGTCAACAAAAACCGTGGGCTGCGTTTCCAAGGGCTGCCCTACTTCCTTGAAGGAAAGTTTGTCGGTAGCCGTCAGGTGCAGTGCCGTATTGCTAGCGGTAGTATATACCTGCACCTGCTTGCCGGCGGCCGAATACGGCTTGGCAGGGAAAGCGGCTTTCTGGGCCTGAGCAGAAGTGACAAAAATACCAGCCAGCAGCGTGAGAAAGGCTGTTCGGGAAGGAAGCATCATGAGTAAAAAATCAAAAGCAAAGGAAGAGGCCACCTCGCGGCACCTCAGTTGTGCTCACCGGAGTAGGAGGGCTGCGCCACCTCATTGCCGGAGTCGGAAGAGGAGACAAGAAGGGTCTGGAGTCGTTGTAGCGCCTTGCCCACTGTAACCGGGCAAATTGATTTAGCATGGCCTTTTTCAACCAGGTAGTTTGCCAGCTGACGCAGCGTCCAGTAACGGGCCGAGTCGGCATTGCGGCGGGAAAGCAGGGCGAGCAGGGCCGCTTCCACAGTGGGAGTAAGCTTGGTGGGGGCACCTCCCTGAGGATGCGTGTTCAAGTAAGAAGTAAGCCCCTGACGCTGGTAGGCCCTCCGTAGCGCATACACCCGACCTTCGGTCATGGTTAGGCGCTGGGCGGTTTCAGTGGCTGAGTAACCCGCATGCCAGTCGAGCAGCATCTGCGCCCGGTTGATCTGCCGACGCACCAACTGCTCTTGTTGCAGGTAGTGCTGCACCTCCTGATGCTCGGCAGCCGACAACCGAAAAAACTGTTTTTGACGGCCCATATAAGTCGTATGAAAAGTGCATGAAAAGCAAGCCGAACCCCATTGCAGGGGCCAGAGCAGTAGCGGAGTAGTAAGAAATAAGTGTCAATAAGTAGGTTGCATAGCTGCCTCTACCCTTGGTATTGGCGTTGCTCTACTTACTATTTAGCTAGGGGCTGCTACTTATGAGGAACTGAAGAGCGGTGCTGAAGCATGCAGTTGTTACTGCTGCTTGAGCTTATAAAAACGCACATAGTCCACCAGCATTTGCTGTGGAAAGGCTGTTTCATCGATACCTTTTTTACCGCCCCACTCACCGCCCACTGCCACATTCAAAAGCAAGTGAAACGGATGGTCCCAGGGCCATGCTTCCCACCCGCTGTGTTCGTTGCGGCTAGTGAAGTAGGCTTTGTCGTCCACGAAGGCCGTAATGGTTTCTGGTGTCCACTCAATGGCGTACACGTGGAAAGCCTTAGTAGCGGTAGGAACGCTGATAGAGTCGGTTTTCTGGTTGTTGGTGCGGAAGTAATACTTTTTGCAGTGCGTGGAAGCCTGCACAACGGCTGGCCGGTAGCCCACATACTCCATAATGTCGATTTCACCGTTGGCGGGCCAGCCTTTGTCGCCGTACTTCCAGTCGTCGGGCAGCATCCAGATAGCGGGCCACGTGCCACGAGCAGCGGGTAGCTGGGCGCGTACTTCCACACGGCCATAAGTGAGGCTACCACCGCCTTTGGCCCTCGACACCAGCCGTGCCGATGTGTAGGGGTTTGGTGGGTTCAGGGCCTCGCGCCGCGCCTCAATGACCAGATTCCCTTTCTCAACGCGGGCGTTTTCCCGGCGTGCTTTGCTATAAAACTGCGCTTCCTTGTTGCCCCAGCCACTGCCGCCTACATCGTACGACCATTTCACGGAATCCGGCAAGCCAGTGTAATTGAACTCGTCGCTCCACAGTAACTTTTTGAAGGAATACTTGGGTGACTTGCTAGCATTGGGCTTGCTGACGCCAGGTGCCCCAAAAGCGCAAACCAGCAGCAAGAGCCCGGCACCAGATGAAAGCAACAGTTTGTTTGAAAGCAATTTCATGACAAAGAGTAAATCGTCAAGCCCGGTAAAGTGGCACAGTGCCTGCTATGGCCGAAGTAGTAGCCGCAAGGCAGGCTGCTTTAGGAGCTATTTGCGGATTTCTGCCGAAGGCTATGCACCGGCAGCCTCTGGCAGTGGCTTACTTGTACTGGTAGTAGCGTACATAATCCACCTGCATCTGCTGAGGCAGCACCGTAGTGGCATCGGGGTTACCGTCGAAGTTGCCACCAATAGCCAAGTTCAGCACAACAAAGAACGGGTTGTTGAAGGGGTACGGGCTGGCGTCGCTGCTCGTGAAGGTGTAGTACTGCTGCCCATCCAGAAAGAAGCGCAACAGGTCTTTGCTGCGCACCACCGAAAAGACGTGGAAGTCGTTGGAAAGGTCGTTGGCTAGTACTTGCGTAGTGCCTTTGTAGACGTGCTCGGCAGGGCTATTGCCGAAGTGCATGGTAGAAAGCAGCTCTTTCGGGCGGCTGCCCCGCAGCTCCATAATGTCGATTTCGCCGCAGCGGGGCCAATTGTTCTGGTCTATATCAGAGCCTAGCATCCAGATAGCGGGCCACACCCCTTTGCCTTTGGGTACTTTGGCTCGCACATCGATACGCCCATATTGGAAGCTTTGCTTGCCCTTGGTAACCAGGCGGCCCGAGGTGTAAGCGTTGCCCGCTTGCTGCGCCTGAATTATCAAGTTGCCACCGGTCACGTTTACGTTGTCGGTAGAATTGGTGTAGCTCTGTAACTCGTTGTTGCCCCAGCCACCGCCGCCTAACTCATACGCCCATTTGTTTTGATCGAGAGGACCCGCATCAAATTCGTCGCTCCACGCCAGCGTGGTGTACTGGCTGTAGTCGCGTGCCTCCTCGTTGAGGGCGGGTACGGTAGGAATAGGAGCAGGGATGTTCTTGGTTTTGGATTCGGTGCAAGACAGCAAGGTTGTAGTCAGCAAGGATAGGGCTAGCAAAATGCTAGCCCTATCCTTGTTCTGCAGCAGCCCAAATACGGGACGTGAATTCATGAAGTAGCGGTTTTTGCTACCTAAGATTAGGAGCTTAGGCAGGCAATCATCTTAAAGGTAAATGCTGTTTCACCAGCCCAATTGCTGCTGCGGCCTGTCAATTATTTGGCAATCATTTTGTACTGAAATACTGTGCCGCCAGGTTTGCCAGCCCGCAACACCATTTTCGTCGCGCTGATGTCAATGATGCGGTAGGTCTGATCGGGTACATCAGTTACTCCGATAAACGAGCCGGCCCGCTTTAGTTCAAGCATGGCATATCCCTGACCAGTGGCTGGTCCGAACGTAAAGTCGGAAGTGCCAGAGCGCGGCGCCTCGCAGGTTTGGGCCGGAGCTACCAACGTCCCGGTCTTGGCATCGTAGGTGAGAACATTAGCCGCCGTGAAAGTGTACTCATCATCGGACTGGCAGGTGGGCAGACCGTTGGCGGGTCCACCTGCGTAATACTGTCCCGGATTACCTTCGGTTCCCACTATAATGGGGGCTTCGGCTGCATTATCAAATTTCCAGGTCTTAGTTGAGCCACCCGTTAACAACTGCTTGACAATGTTGGCAATCTCAGGGAGTGCCACATCCTGTTTGTTGGAAACAGTATACCCTCTTGGTCCGGCAGCAGTAAGCTGTGCCTGAACGGTGCCACCTCTCTGATACTTGTGGGTTATGGTCTGACCTACGCCGGTTGTGCCATCACCAAAATCCCATTTGTACAAGAAAGCATCAGTACTGGTACTGGTGAAAGTGACTTCATTCGTAAGCCCAACTGTTTTGACAGCCGAAACAGTGAAGCTGGCTGTAGGCAAAGGACCTTTCAGTTCCCCTTGATCTTCTTTATCACAAGAAGCAACTAGCACCGAACTGCCGGTTAGCATCCAGACTGCCGCTTTGTTCCACGCATTTTTCATAAAAGTCAAATTGAAGTCGTTGTACAAAGCAGCCTAGTAGCCAGGGTTCTGGACCAAGCCAGGGTTAGCATCAATTTCCGACTGCGGGATAGGCAGTAATAAATTGTTTTCGGTTGGGGTCCCGTGCGGACTAGATTCGTAGCCTCTTAGCAACGCTGCCTGTTCTGTCATACGCTGAATGGTATAGGCATTGCCTCTGCGTTTGAGGTCAAACCACCGGTCAAACTCGAAGGCTAACTCGTACTTACGCTCCCGAAATACAGCCTCGGTGAAGTTAGCAGCAGGCATAGCTGTCAGGTCATGCGCGCTAGATGGTGTATTATAATCCAAGCCAAACGAGCGACGCCTTACCTTGTTGATGGCCTCTAAACCTTCTGTAGTAGGCCCGACAGCCTCTGCCAAAATCAGGTACACTTCGGCCAGGCGCATAACTGGAACATTCAGGCCCGAATCCCAGATATTAGTGTTCACCTTACCTACAAACCACTTCTTGCAGTTGTAGCCCCGCCGCGAACCGGTTGCCTTTTCTGACTGTTTGCCGCCATCAGGGTAGACATCGCCAGGCACCCAAACAGTAACGGCCTTGCGAGTGTCACCGGGCTCATAACCATCCACAAAATCTGGGTCTGGGATATTAAAGCCGTAGCCGCTACCAGGTGTCTGGTTTGCACCACGAGGACCAAAGAACTCGTTCATAGCGGAGCCGACAGTGTTTCGGACGTATGGATTATCGCTCGGATTCCGGCCGTTAACAAACTGCACTTCAAACAGCGACTCCTTATCATTCCGATTCTCGTTCGCCACTTTGAAATTATCGCCGTAGTTAGCCCACATGGTTTTGCCGGAGGTGTTAATTAGCTCACGGGCCCGTTGAGCCGCTTCAGTTTTCTTGCCTTCGGTGATGTAAACCTTCGCCAGTAGGCCCATAGCAGCCCACTTAGTAGCCCGCCCCAGGTTTACTCCAGAATAAGAAGGCTCGAGGTTGCCGATGGCATCAATTAAGTCTTGCTCAATCTGAGCATACACCTGCGCTGCAGGTGTCCTCGGAATATTTACAGCTGCCGGATTAGTAGGTGGGGCTGTGAACAGGGGCACGTCGCCGTAAGCTCTAACCAAGTCGAAATAATACTTAGCACGCAGAAACTGGGCCTCGCCGAGGCAGCGCTTTTGAACTGTGGGGTCCATATTCTGAATGCCTGGCACCTTTTGCAGCACAATGTTGGCCCGCTGGATACCAATAAACGAACCGCCCCACAGCCGTGTAGCTACAAAATTGGTGGTTGGGATGCTAAAGGCCTCAAGCTGCTTGTACTCGATACCATCATTGCCATCATCGCCTCCAGCGCTGGAAATATCGGCCCACATATCGAAAGCCCACATGGAAGCATTGTACTGGCCCTCTTTTGTCAACTCACTATAGGCAGCCGTTACGGCTTGAACAGCATCCTGCTGCGTTTGGTAGAAGGTGGCGTCTGTTACTTGGTCAACGGGAGCTTCCTCCAGAAATTCCTCGTCGCAGCTAGTTAGCAGTCCTAGCGTAAGTAGGAAAGCACTGCCAATCGTTTTTGGATTATTCATAAGTAAATAGGTGGGAATTAGAGGGAATTAGAATCCGATGCTGAGGCCGCCTGTGAACACGCGCGCTTGCGGATAAATACCTAGATCAACGCCGCTGCCGCTAACCTCTGGGTCGTAACCAGTGTATTTGGTTAGGGTCAACAGGTTCTGGGCTGTAAAGTACACGCGCAGTTGTGAGGCCGAAATTCGGTTCATAACGCTCTTAGGTAGCGTGTAGCCAAACGTTAGGTTTTTCAGGCGCACAAAGGAACCGTCCTCGATGTAGTGGGTCGATACCCGTAAATTGTTGTTAGGGTCACCAACGATAGCACGTGGTACGTCATTGCTAGTCCCCGGACCAGTCCACCGATTTAAGATGCGAGTCGTGCCATTGGTAGTGCCATACAAGGCATTCTCTGTGATGTAACGGTTGAGGTTGTAAATGTCATTCCCTTGCGAACCCTGAATAAAGAAGCTTAAGTCAAAGTTCTTGAATGTCAGTGTGTTGGTTACACCAAAGGTGAAATTAGGGTTCGGATTGCCGATAAACGTGCGGTCAGCATCGGTGATAGTCCCATCGCCATTTACATCCCGGTATTTAATGTCGCCAGGTGCCGTAGCAGCTCTTTGATAGAATTCGGCTTTGGCTGACCCTGCTTTGGCACTCTCATTGAGGGCGTTTAGCTCTTCCTGAGTCTGAATTAAGCCATCAGCTACATAGCCATAAAAAGAGCCGAAGGCCTGGTTCACATCATAGCGCACAATAGTGCCGCTCAACGAGCCCAGACCGTTGTACGGGACGCCGGTACCCAGAGACTCTAAGCTGGTCTTGTAAGCAGATACGTTCAGAGTAGTCGTCCAGCTTAAGGCTTGGTCGGAACCAGTGAAGTTGCGCGTAGTCAATGAGAAATCAATACCACGGTTGTAGGCCGAAGCGGCATTGGTATTTACTGACTCATAGGTGCCCGACACAAGGGATTGAGGTACTCCTGCAATCAAGTTAGGCGAGTTACGGTTATAGAGGTCGATGCTTGCCTCTATCCGGTTATCCAGGAAACCTAGGTCCACACCAAAATTTGCTTGGTCGTTGTATTCCCAGCGCAAATTAGGATTGGCCAAACGAGTTGGGGCTCCACCTGTATTAATGGCTCCATCTGGGCCGAGTGGATAAGTAGCCCCAAAGTTGATAGAATATAAGTAGGCGAAGCGACCAGCGTTCAACTCGTTGCCTACCCGGCCGTAGCCAGCCCGTAGCTTCAAGTTGCTGATTGTGCTATTACCTTTTAAGAAGTCTTCTTCGGAAATACGCCAGCCCACTGACGCACCAGGAAAGAAGCCAAATTTCTCGCCGGGTTGAAACCGAGAAGAACCATCGTAGCGAGCAACAGCTTGAAAAATATACTTGCCACTAAACTCGTAGTTAAGGCGAGTAAAGTAACTGGCAAGGCGCCGGGGGCGGTCAACAGTACCCCCGTTAGTCAAGAGCGTATTAATGGGGCCAGAATTGATAGTTTGCAGGTCGTTGCGTAAATATTGGTCGCGGCTAGCCGACACGTTGCTAAAATTGAACTCCTGAGCCGATTGTCCGAGCAGCAGCGTTACCTGATGTTTCTCTGCAAACGTATGGTCATAGGTTGCAGTGTTTTCAATCAGATAAGTCGGCGCGTAACTTGAGTTAGCGTTACCCCCAGCGTTGATGTAGCGCTGCGTATACCCTCTCAAGTCCGGACCTTTAGGGGAAAACTGATTGAAATTGTCGAAAATGAAGTCTGCCCCGACGTTCGTGCGGAAACGCAGGCCTTTCAAAGGCTCCAACTCGGCGTAAAAAGTGGTGAGGGCCCGGTTGCGGGTAAATTTCTGGTTGGCACGCAGAGCCGTAGCCAATGGGTTTTCCTCTGTGAAGTTGTCTGCGTCGTTGTTTGGCTGGTACCAATAGCCATCAGGTCGATAAGCCTGCACAGTAGGAGGAATGCGTAGCAGTTGTTGCACCGCACCGTACTCGCCGTTGTTAGTTGAAACTTGGCGGTCGTTTAAGTGAGTTAGCTGAATAGTATTGCCAACTCTGAAAATTTTGTTTAATCGCACATCGCCATTAGCACGGATCGTAAAACGCTCGAACTTAGACCCTAGAATGATACCATCTTGCTGAAAGTAAGTGCCCGATAATGCATAGGTGGCTTTCTCACTGCCGCCTGTAGCAGAAAGGGAGTAATTCTGGATTTTGGCTCGCCGGAACAGCAAGTCTTGCCAGTCAGTGCCTCCATTTAGCGAATCATTTAGAGCAGCAGGATTGCGTAACTTGGGCAGCGCAATGGGCTGGCCAGCCGCAATGCGGGCCTCGTTGTTGATCGTAGCATACTCTTCAGCATTGAGCAGGTCCAACCTGCGAGCTACAGTCTGTACTCCTCGATAAACATCCAGGTTAATGCTCGTTCGACCAGCTTTGCCGCGCTTAGTGGTGATAATGACTACTCCATTGGCGGCTCTTACACCATAAATAGCGGTAGCAGAAGCATCTTTTAGAACGTCAATAGTCTCGATATCATTGGGGCTGATGCTGGTTAATTCACTATTCGTTGCATTACCATTACCATCCACACCAGTTGGTAATGGGAAGCCATCTACTACATATAGTGGAGAATTAACACCTGACGATGTGATACCACGCACGCGTACCGAAGTACCCGCCGCACCACCAGGAGCCCCCCCATTTGAGGTAATAGTAACCCCTGATACCTTACCTTGAATAGCTTGCGTTGCGTCAGCTACTGGTTGGCGCGTTATTTCTGCTGCCCCAACCGACGAAATAGCCCCCGTTACGCTCCCTCGCTCTTGAGTGCCATAACCTACTACAACTACCTCGCTCAGCGCGCGGGTGTCTTCTATTAAGCTAACGTTCAGGCTGGTAGTAGCACCTGAAATCGTTACTTCTTTGCGGCCGAAACCTACATAGCTGAATATCAGCGTAGAGCCTTCCGGAGCGTTAAGTGTGAAGCCGCCATCAGAGTTGGTGGTTATACCCTGCGTGGTGCCTTTCACGATGATGGTAACACCTGGTAAAGGGTCGCCATTTTCCCCCGTTACGCGGCCCGATACCGGAACATCAGCTACTGTGGTGAGAGGTGAGACGGAAGTAGCGTTTCGCGCTTCCGCGAAAGAGGCAGACAGCGTTAGCAACCCGCAGGCTGCCAGTGGTACTGCGCGCCGTAATCCCAAATACGAGTATTGCGTACGATTCATATGTGGTGGAGAAAAGTGTGGGAATTAAATAGCGCTGACTTTCCCTGCTGGAAGCAAAAGCCAGTCGTAAAAAGAAGTGGATCAGGATAGAGCGCAGCGGGCATACCCTTGCCGCTGCGGCAGCAAGCTTGCGGGCCACTGCAGTACGCAGCGGTCAATTGTAGCTCAAGAATGGTAGTGGGGTAGTACTCTTTCGCAGCTTGAATACTGCTGTAAAACAGTAGCAGCTGTGAGGGCAAAGTAGTTGCTACCGCAGGCAACCTCAATGGGGTTGAGCCTGTCTAGTGAGGCAGCGGATACGAACACTTGCTTGCGGGCTCCTTGCTTGCTATGTGCAATTGAGCGAGACTGGTGCGGACCGAAAATTAGCTGTGGCTGATGTGAGTGCTCACTCACAATGCAGCGAAGAGAGGAATAGGTGGGGCAGAACATAAGAGCGATGGGATGCCCAAATATACCCGACCTTATTTCTAAAAATCAAGCGAAAACCCCGCCCCAAACGTTTGCAAAGGGCGTTTTCGTTTACATCGCAAAAAAGTTTGTACGCTTACATCACCCACTTTACAGCCGCTTTCTGCGTCCCTTGCCCTTAAATGTCACATCTAACTTGATGACAGCTGACGTGTAAAAAACAAGTAAAAAAATGAAGATTTTATCCACTTTTTTTCTCGTTTCTAACTCGACAGCTTTAGCTGTTCGGCTAGTGTGAAGTTCCCGCCGCTAAGGCAGCTGCTTCGTCGCTGCTTTCGTCGTTCTCGTTGCCGGAATCATCTAGCAGCAAACGGGTCCAGCTTTCATCCTCGGGATGTTCAGCGGTCTGCCGGCGAATAGCATCGCCTACCTTCTGACTGAAGCTCCAACAAGTCGCTCGGCGCAGATCAAGCACCCGAGAAAGCTCTTGGGCCGAATAGTTGCCTTTGTGCGTGTGCAACAAAAACACCGCATAAAATGCCTTTACTATGGAGAACTTACACTTCTGTAGCAGCGTGTACGCTGTGGCCGATTCCACGTAGCGGCAGCGGGTACAGCGGCGCGAATGGGGCTCCCGTCCTTCGCAATAGTTGTCGTGACCACACTTGCGGCAGTGGTAGCCATGTGCCCATTTCAAGTCAGCGAGGTAGGTTAGGCAGGCATCTTTGTCAGGATAAATTTGGCTGAATTCGCCGAAGTCCACTTCTTGTGAAAGAACTCGTGCCGTCTGAGCCTTTTGCAAATCCAGCTGCAAATCGGCGTTTAGCTTTTCGATGGCTGCTGATTGCAGTGCTAGTAACCCGTTGGCTTGCAGCAATTCCCGATTCTGCGCCGCAATAGTTTCGCCTTGCAGCTGCAATTCCTGCGTGCGCTGCGCCACCAACTTTTCCAACTCGGAGTTCAACTGATCTTTCAGCTCCTCGTTTTGGCGAAGCTGTTCCACAAGTTGCTCTTGCACTTCCTGCTTTTTGCGCAACTGCTTCACTAAGCGGTGTTGCGCCCGCAGCGTTGACTCCTGAATCGTTTTGATTTTGCTGCCTAGCGCATAGGAAAGCACCACCACTTCTAGCACAAAAGCTGCATTCATGCTGTACACCGTGTAGGTGTTAGTGAACGTATTGATGCCAAGCTTACGCAACAGCAGGAACAGCACGCTAACGGCTACCAATGAGTGAGAAAGCAGTATGAAGCGCGCCGGCTGGAATCCGCGTTGCCACACTCTTAGGGCGGCATAGAAAAGCATACCATAGGGCAGTGTGTATAGCCAGATGCCTACGTCTGTTTTCCACCACAGAGCATCTATTAGCAGCACCACTACGCTAAACTGAATGACGGTGCGCAACCAACGGTCGTACTGTGGCAGGCGCTGCGCCGTATCCAGGAACTGGCGCGCATAATAACCAAACGTAAGCAGCAGCAGCGGCGGCGACCCTACCTCCACCACTTTGTTGAGCCACGGATACTCTGGCCACAGATATTGGAACCCCAAGCCGTCTTCTGACAGGAATACAAGGCTGCAACTCAGCACGTATCCCACGTAGCGCAAGTATGTTTGCTCACCCGTGAAAAAGAACAAGCAGAAGTTGTACACCACCATGATCAGCAGGATACCATAGAAGCCGCCCAGCAACCCGTACTCGGTCTGGAAGTGCTCGGCAATACCCTGTTCGGTGCGTAACCGGGACAGAAAGCTGGTCTTACTACTAGATTGAAGCCGCAAATAGTACGTCTGTACCTGGTCTGTGCTGAGCGGCAACCGCATCAGGTAGTTCTTGTACCGGTACGGCCTCGACGTGAACGGCCAGTCGGCACCGGTGTGCACCTCGCCTTGCTCACTAGCCGCGTCAGGATAGAAAATGATGTTGTTGAGGTGAGAATCGAACAACTCTAGGTACCAGTGTTGAGGCTGCGGCCCCTTCGCTAATACCTTCAGGCGCAGCCAATAGGCAGAACCTGGATGCTCCATATTGGTGGCAGTACGCGACCCGAGCACGAAACGCGCTTGATGTTCGGGCAGCTGAACATCGTGTAGGGTTAGGCGCCCAGTGGAATCTTCGAGCACACTATAGTTATAGGGCTCAATGAAGAGTTCGGCGCGACTAGCCTCTACTTGGAGAGGCTGCTCAGGACCTAGGAAAGGCGCACCTGAGCCGGGGGTAGCAGAAAGAAGAGCCGTGAAAGAAAGCCACAGCCAGTGCCAGACATAAGTCAGGCTGCGAGGGTTGGGGGAATTGATAGTGCGGAGCATGGGAATTCTAAGTTAAAGAAAGTCCCGCACTAGTAAATACTATTGGCCTCCTTGCGAAGCGGTGCCCGGCGTTGCAAATCGTAACCAACTGATTACTGCCCCCGGCTGCTCTACATAAAGTTGCAGGGTATGCTTTCCGGCAGGCAAAGTCACTGTCCCACCCGATACAGTTTGCCACGCGTCGCCGGGAACGGCCGTAATGGTCGTTACAGCCTCTTTGCTGTCTAGCTTGAGGGAAAGTTTCGCTGGCGCCTTTGTGGTATTTACTACGCGTGCCTGGACAGCAAAAGTGCCTGCTTTTGGGATAGTTACGGTGTAGTTAAGCCATTCGCCGGCGGTGGTATGGCCTACGGCAAAGCCGTTGGATGCCGCATCGGTAACGGCTTCAATATCTACGCCGTCATTGCGGTAGGCGCGGCCTTGGTTGTGCGGGGTATGCTTGGTAAAGTCGGTGCGAGCTGCATACTCATCGAAGTATGCTGTACCGTTGCGGCCTAAGTCGTAGTCAGCCGCCTGAATGGTGCCGGGTAGCGCGTGAGTGGTAAAGGGTTGCGTCGCGGTGGGCTGCATAAGGGCCGTTATGACGTCCTTATTGATGGTGCAGTTGCTAAATAAGCTGTTGCGCAACAAGGCGGTGCGGCCTTCGGCCGTGAGGATACTGCCATAGGCAGGCACTCGCAGTAGGCTAGTTGGGCCGGCTACGCGCTTTAGGGTCCAATGGCACCACCCAATGTTGCGTGCGTTCAATTCCTGCACCGCTGCCGAAAACCATTCATTGGAATTCTCGCCAGTTTCCCCTACCCACACGGGCACTTTCCACTGGTCACGGAATGCAACTAGGTTATGGATAAGATTGATCTGCAACGGATTGGGGTCGCCGGTTTGTGGATCGTTGGGGCACCAGTAGCGGTGTGCATTATATACTAGGTTGCGCTTGTCTTTGCTTTGCAGCTTATCTGGGGTAAGGTTGGTGTACTCGTTGCCGTAGCCGTTGCCTTCCAGCATCAGCAGGTGCTGGTCTCCTTGTTTGCGCACAGCGTCAATCAGGCGGCTATAGAGCACGTTCAACTCCGAATTGTTGCCAGTGAGGCCGTTGGCAGTGGTCATGCCGTTGGGCTCATTGATGAAGTCGTACATAGCCACCCGCGCGTCGGCTTTATAAAGGGCCGATAGTTTCTCCCACAAACGCACGGTCAGGTCCTGATAAATCAGGCGGCCTTTGGCGTCGCGACGCTTCCAAAGATCCAGCGGCACCAGACAGTCGCTGATGTTGCGGTCGGCACCTTGGCCGCCGGGCGCGGCATGTAAATCCAGGATGACATAGAGCTTGTTGGCGGCGCACCAAGTAAGTACATCGTCAATGATGCGGAAGCCATCCAAGGCCTTGGGGTCGGTGAACAGCTGATTTTGGTCGTACCAGGTGCTAAGGGCTTGCACGTAGCCATCCACATCCTTCGGATTTTGCAGGGCCTTGGTACGAGCCCGACGCTGCTCAGCTGTGAGGAACAAGTCGTAGTGAAATGGCAGGCGCACGCAGTTAAACCCCTGCTTGGCAATGAAATCAATATCCGCCTTGGTAACATAGTTGGCTCGATACTGACGGTAAAAGTCTTCTACTGCCGCCTCGGGCATGCTGCGGAGCATGGCTTGCTGAATGCGCCACTGTGAGTTAAGAGAATCGGTTTCGAGGATGTAGCTTTCCTGTAGCAGCCAGCCCCCAACGTTTATTCCGCGCAGCACCACCGGGCGGTTGCTGGCATCCACAATAGTTGGCCCATCGGCCCGCAACATGCTCAGCGCCTGAGCCGCTGCGTTAGAAATCAGTAGGTGCCAACCACAGGACAAGAAGAATAGCACACGCAAAATCTGCCGCGTGTTAGCGCCGGAAACCAGTAGCTTACTCATAAATAAGGTGGGAAAGGAGAGTACGAGCGGTACACGAAGCAGGAAGTGACTTACTTCGCTTGGATTTCGGCAGGGTAGGGCTTGGTGCATTTCAAGACCAAGCAAAGCGTAGCAGATGAAGGCCTATTTGTTTCTACCAGCGGAATGGCAGAGAAAGTGAGGCTTCAGTAGGAAGGCGGCGGACAGTGAGCCCGTTTTTGGGAACCGGTATAGGCGGCTGTTGAAACCAAATCTATAGGCACGAACCACCAAATACAAATACTAAATGTGCCTTCAACTACGTGAAACGCACTATAATGCGCTTCCTCGTACGCTTAGTACACACGAATCAACGGCACTTTCTTGGTGTACATATCTCGCAAGTGCAGGTGTTGCAGATCACCTAAGCAGCTAACAAACAATCAAAAAAAGCAGATACTTAATCGGTAAAGGGGAAGGCTTGGTCTTGGTCAAAGAATGGAAATTCCTCGTTGCGAAAGCAGTGTACCGTTTCAGTGCTTTCGGCAAGGCTGCCACAAGTTCTAATAGATTAGTGTGTATATACTAAAAGGGCCGAGCAGTATACTGCTCGGCCCTTTTAGTATGTAAAAACAAGATGCTTATTTCAGCTGCATATCCTCAATAACGGCAGTAATCCGTTCGCTAAGCTGCTGCTCTCCCTTCTCGAAATCGGCGGCAGAGGCCAGCGGGGCCTTCATGCTGAAGTAGAACTTGATTTTCGGCTCGGTACCGGATGGGCGGGCTGAGATTTTGCTGCCGTCGGCAGTGATGAACTGAAGTACGTTGCTGGTTTCGAGGCCGGTGGGCTTCTCCTGGCCTGTGCGCAAGTCCCGGATTTGACCGGTTTGGTAATCGCGCAGTTCCACCACTTCCGAGCCGGCAATAGTAGCTGGGGGGTTGGCCCGCAGGTCGCGCATCATCTCCTGAATCTCTTCGGCACCGCGCTGACCTTTCTTGGTGAGCGAAATTAGGCTTTCGCGGTACAAGCCGTAGGTGGCGTACATCTGGGTCATTTCCTCGTAGAGGGTGCGACCGTTGTCCTTGGCTACCGCTGCCATTTCGGCTATCATGGCGCAGGCAGATATAGCATCCTTATCGCGCACGAAGTCACCGATCATGAAGCCGTAGCTTTCTTCGCCGCCACCAATGTAGGTTTCCTTGCCTTCCAACTCGCGGATCAGGCCTGCAATGTATTTGAAGCCCGTCAGGGTCTGGTAAGACTTCACACCGTAGGAATTAGCAATGTCGCCGAGCACTTCGCTGGTCACAATGGTGTAAACGATGAAGTCTTTGTCGGTCATCTTACCGGCTTGCTTGCGGGCCGACAGTAGGTAGTAGGTTAGCAGGGCAGCCGTTTGGTTGCCGTTCACGAGCACCCACTCGCCAGCGGTATTTTTCACGGCAATACCTACCCGGTCCGCGTCGGGGTCGGTGGCTAGGATGATGTCGGCATCGAGTTCCTTGGCTTGGTCGAGGGCCATTTGCATAGCCACCTTCTCCTCGGGGTTAGGCGAAAGAACCGTGGGAAAATTGCCGTCTGGCGTGGCTTGTTTCTCTACAATATGCACGTTGGTGAACCCTAACTGGGCCAACGCCTGCGGTACCAGCGTAATGCCCGTACCGTGAATTGGGGTGTACACGATTTTAAGATCGTGCTGGCGCTGAATGGCCGCGGGGTTTATGCTGAGCTCCTTTACCTTAGCCAGGTATTTAGCGTCGATGTCAGCACCGATGATGTGCACTTTCGATTCGTCGGCCTGGAACTTCACTTCATCTACGGAGTGGATGGCTTCTACCTCCCGGATGATGTTCTTGTCGTGCGGTGCTACCACCTGAGCTCCGTCGTTCCAGTATACTTTAAAGCCGTTGTACTCCTTAGGGTTGTGCGAAGCCGTAACAACGCAGCCGCTCTGGCAACCCAATTCTCGAATAGTGAACGAGAGCTCTGGTGTGGGGCGTAGTGCCTCGAATAGATACACAGTAATGCCGTTGGCCGAGAAGATATCGGCCGCAATCCGAGCAAATTCTTTGCTGTTGTTGCGCGAGTCGTGCGCTACAGCCACCTTGATTTCCTGACCGGAAAACTGCTGTAGCAAGTAGTTGCACAAGCCCTGCGTGGCCATGCCGAGGGTGTAGCGGTTCATGCGGTTGGAACCGGCACCCATCACGCCTCGCAACCCACCCGTTCCAAATTCCAAGTCCCGGTAGAAGGCATCGGACAGGAAGTCTTCCTGATTTTGAGACTGTAGTTGACGAATTTCGTCTTTGGTGGCGGCGTCGTAGTTACCGTTGAGCCAAGTATCTATTTTTTGGAGAACTGCGGAGGTCAGAGCCATAAAGAATAAGCTGAGTTAGGAGAGAGGCAATGGTACGGCAGTAAAGAAAACAGGTTTGCATGAAAAAACAGGCAAGCCACTGCAAGCATAGCAGCCGACTTGTCTTTATTGAATTATCGTTTTTCTGAGAATAATACCGGCCACAAAGCTGAGTGTCAAAGGTGTAAAAACTGGTAAGTCAGACAAAGCCATGTAAAGGCATCTTTATAAAAGACAATTATAAATTAAAATTTATATTCAGGCATAACATTATAGTAGCAATAAGGGAGCAACAGAAGCAAAAGCACACTTAACTATTTTGAGCCTAAAAGTGGCGAAGTTGCTATTAGGTATATAGCAAGAAGAAGCGTCGACAGGCATGATTAAGAAACTCCTCTGTGGAAGTTTTTTAGGCGTGCCTGCCGACGCTTCTTTATGGTACGGCTACTCCAGCTGCAATAAAAAGCTACAGCCTTATGAACTGCTTACAAGTTGCCACGTAAGCCTTGCTCACGCTCAATGGCTTCGAACAGAGCCTTGAAGTTGCCTTTGCCGAAGCTTTTGGCGCCTTTGCGCTGAATGATTTCGAAGAACACGGTGGGCCGGTCTTCCACTGGCTTAGTGAAGATCTGAAGCAAATAGCCCTCTTCGTCGCGGTCCACGAGTAGGTTCAAGTTGCGCAAGCTGTCTAGGTCTTCATCAATATGTCCGACGCGGTCCAATAGGTCCTCGTAGTAAGAAGCAGGCACGGTTAAGAACTCTACGCCGCGGCGGCGCAACTCCGAAACGGTAGACCGAATGTCGTGGGTGATGAGGGCCATGTGTTGCACCCCAGGCGAGTGATAGAAATCGAGATATTCCTCGATCTGGCTTTTCTTTTTGCCTTCGGCGGGTTCGTTGATAGGGAATTTCACGAAGCCGTTGCCATTGCTTACCACCTTGCTCATCAGAGCCGAGTATTCGGTGCTAATGTCGTCGTCGTCGAAGGTGATGAGGAGCTTGAAGCCCATCACGTCTTCGTAAAACTTCACCCACTGGTTCATTTCGCCCCACCCAACGTTGCCCACGCAATGGTCAACGAATTGTAACCCAACGGGTGTGGCCTGCGGCACATTGCTGGTACGCGCCACAAAGCCAGGTAGGAAGGGGCCACTGTAGTTGCTGCGCTCAACAAATGTGTGCACAGTTTCGCCATAGGTATAGATGCCGGCCAGCGTTACAGTGCCGTGCTCGTCTTCCAAGGTGTAAGGCTCGAAGGCGACTTTTGCCCCGCGCTTGGTGGTTTCTTCAAACGAGCGGCGGGCATCGTCCACCCACAGCGCCATTACCTTTACGCCGTCGCCGTGCTGGGCCACGTGCCGCGTGATGTCGGAGTCGGGTAGCAGGGAGGTGGTCAGGACGAAACGGATTTTATTTTGCTGCAGCACGTAGCTGGCCCGGTCGCGCACACCAGTTTCGGGACCAGCATAGGCCACCAGCTCGAAGCCGAAAGCGGCCTGGTAGAAATAAGCCGATTGCTTGGCATTACCGACGTAGAATTCGATGTAGTCGGTGCCGTTCAGGGGCAAGAAATCCTGAGCGGAATGGGCCTGTACGGCCGGGGAGGTCATGGTTTGCATACTATTGGGTGGGGATGGGTGGACAGATGCAGGTAAAAATAATGCTTTGGTAGAGATTGACGGAACAACAAGTAATTGCCTGCAAGAGTCAGCGTACTTTGCTAAGGCGTACTTCAACAAAAGGGCACCGAAAGGACCTTAAACTTTCATAACCAACAGCTACTCTCTGCCCTAACCTTGCACTATTCTTCGTAAAATTGTGGTGAGGAAGGGGCACTGCACAGAAATCAGTGAAAGCTCCCCACCTTTTTTACTTAACCTATTGCCTTACGCTTATGAATTTGGAAGAGCTGAACAGCGCCCTCGTTACCCTGATCGAGAAAAAGCAGGTGCTACACGACATGAAGTACGACGATGCTCGTTACGACGATGTAGAAGAGGAGCTGCACGATCTGGAAGACGATTTCAATGAAGAGTATGGGGCCTACTTGGAAGCTGCACTCGACAAAGTGCACACCGACCTCAACTCCGACACCGATGTGCTGCTGCCCACGGCTTATCTGCCCTCAAGCATCGGTGGCACGCCCTCACCCAAAGAGGGTGTGTGGGTTGATTCAGAAAAATATCCGGGTAAGGAAGCCCGCATAACGCTGGTGCCTAACCCAACCCGCATTGTGTTAACTGTTGGCAAGGCCGTGCAGCAGGAGCTGTGGAAAGCTAGCTAATCAGTTTAATAGGTGAATTTCTTGGACTGCTAAATGGTTGGCCGTTATGTTATCAACCGTTTAGCAGTCCAATTAGTGTAACATGCTGTACCGCATAGCCGAGCCACTCGACTGGCAACACGCCCAGCAAACAGGCTTCTTCGCCAGCGCCGACTTAGCTGCCGAAGGTTTTATTCATAGCTCCGAACGCAGCCAAATTCTAGAAACCGCGCGCCGCTATTATGCTGGCCGGATGGATCTTATGCTGCTGGAGTGGGATGAGCAGGCGTTAGTCACCGCGGGCACGCGGGTGGAGCGGGAGTGGGTCGAAACCCGCCAAGAGCACTTTGCCCACATCTTTGGTCCGGTGCCGCTGGCGGCTATTCGACGCCATTGGCCTTTTGCCGCCGATGCTGCTGGCAATTTTCATTTGCCGGAAGGGCTGTAGAGAAGAAACTGGTTGGCTATACAACCATTGGCGAGATTGTTGCCCCTGTTAACTATGCAAAACGGTTATACTGGGCTACTATGCGTCAAATTATACTACTAAGTTGCCTGGCAGGGCTAACGAGCTGCGGCTCCACTTCTTTTTTGACCATGGCACCAGCCCAAGTAAATGGGCCTGGACGAAACGGCCATCCCACAAGTCTTAGCTACCACCCCGACAGCGTGGAGGTGCAGGTAGGATTCGTGCGCTACGAGCCTACAGAACTGGTATTCGAGGTGGAAATCGGCAACGACTCTAGTCGGCCCGTGCTAGTATCGCCGGAAACGTTTTTTTATGCGCCCGTCGATACCGCGTCGGCTACTACTACTGCGGCGCTGCAGCCCCGTGTAGCTGCCGTCGACCCCGAGCTTCACTTGAAGCAGTTGGCAGTTCGCCTCAAGCAAGAAGCAGCCAAGGCAGAGAAGGTCAGCTGGTTTGAGATTCTGACCACCGTATCGAATGTGGCAGAAGATATATCAAGCATTAAAAAGAAAGAAACCGACGAGCAAGTGGCTGAACGCGAGGAGCGCCATCAGAGCACCGAAGCCTATTTCGACGAGCAGCGTGAGCAACACGCCCAGCAGGCCGACAACTTGTACTCCCAGCACCAAACTATACAGGAAGTAGCGCTACGCAAAACCAACATTAAGCCCGGCGAGTACGTGCGGGGTTACGTATACTTCCCCCGCACCGATATGGCCCGGCGGTTGCGCGTTGTGGTCTTCTTCAACGAGCGGCCCGTCACTTTCGACTTCACGCAGCAATCTGGCTTACAATACAACAGCTCAACTGCGGCTACCGCTACGGCGCGCTAGGAACTTCAAGACCGAGTAGAAGCAACTAGTAAACTTCCTGTTACCTGCTAGAAAGATAGCATAGTGGCCGGCCATCGTGTTTCATCTGATTTCGTGCAAAAAGTTGGTATACAGCAGGAACAGCCAGTGAACCTAGCTGTTGAAGCCAAATAAAATGACAACCACCTCACAACAAAGGCCAGCCGACAATCGGCTGGCCTTTGTTGTGAGAGGACAATAAGCGTTACGGTTATTGCTTGCTGAATTTGGTGACCTGCTTCTTCTGGTCGGCGCCTATGACCACCAAGGTGTAAAGCCCCGGCTGTAGCTTCGAGATGTCTAAGGCTTTGCCAGTGTAACGGCCGCTCCATACTTGCTGGCCTTGCATATCGAGGATGCTGACTTCACCATCCGTAAGTCCACTAACCGTCAGCTTATCCGCCACTGGATTAGGATACAGTGATAAACTACTCACCTTTGCTGGATCTGCGAATTGAGTAGTGGTCTGCGCTGTAAGCGCAGAGCTTTGCTTGGTGATGCGCAGCCAGTTGAAGTTCCAACCGCCGGCCTGGGCAAACACACCAAAATTGTAAGTGCCTGCATTCACAAACACAGTATGCGAAACCGTGGTCCAGTTTTGCCAGCCGCCCGTAGCGGGAATGGTTACGGTGCCGAGTTGGGTGGAACCAGCATTAAGGTCGGCTGACAAGCGGCTGCCGCTCGGGCTAGCCACGCGGTACTCGATGGTGTAGTTGCCCGAAGTAGGGAAGTTAACACTGTTATAAGCCATCCAGTCGCCAGCATCAATGTAGGCTACGTTCTGGCCGCCGCCCGTATCAGCGCAGTTTTCCAGTTGTACCCCATTCATAGAGCCGTAGCTTTCCGCCTGAATTTGGGTTGCGGTTGGCGTTGGCGTAGTGGTGCCGGTTTTCTGGTAGACCCGCACATAATCGACATACATGGTGGCAGGAAGCTTGCTTTCATCTACGGTCTGACCGGGCCAGTTGCCAGCTACCGCTAGGTTCAGGAGCAGGAAAAATGGCCGGTGAAATTCCTCGGTGCTGCCCGTGTTGTTGAGGATGCTCATGACATGGTACTGCGTGCCATCCAGAAACCAGCGGATAGAGCTAGCATCCCATTCCACGGTGTACACGTGGTAGTCCTGAGGCGTTGTCACTACGCTGCCGCCATACTCGGCGTGGCCGTTGCTGTCCCAGTGAGGCGTGCCATAAATCTTGTTTTCCGAGTTGATGTGCTCCATCACATCAATTTCGCCGCAGGCCGGCCAACTCACAGTATTGATGTTGCCGCCCAGCATCCAGAACGCTGGCCACAAGCCTTGGCCGAGGGGCAGTTTCATACGGGCCTCGATTTTGCCGTAAGTGAACTCCTTGCGGCCTTTGGTAATCATGCGCGAAGAAGTGTACGGCATGCCGCCCACCGTTTGCTTGCGGGCCGTGATGAGCAGATTGCCATTGGCGACCGAGGCATTAGCCGCCTGATAATATTGCTTTTCGTTGTTGCCCCAGCCGCCGCCGCCCGTCTCGAACTGCCAATCGGGGCTGATGCTGCCGTTGAACTCGTCGGCCCAGACGAGTTGATAGGTTTGGGCTTGTGTGGCAATATGACTTAGCAGCACACAAGCTGCTGCGCCAAATAAAGAGCGTAAAGTGGTTTTCATGGTGGTAGAGGTAAGTTGGTGGGAAGAAGAAGGAACAAAAAGTAAGTAGCGCCTATGGAAGCGTCCAGCAATTCAGCGTGCCAAGTAGTCTTGGCTCTTATACATTGCCGGAACTATTGCAGTTGAATCATCCTGCTATAGTGCAAGGAAGTAGAGGCACTACGTATGCGGGAGCCGCCGCCGGTACTGCCTAAATGTTTGGACTATGTCCACTAAATGCAAGCCCCAAAATGGCCCCCTGGTTCTCAAAAAGAGTTATAAGATCCAGGACTTAGCACAAAGTGTACACCTACTGCACAAGGCACAAAGCTGCTAAAGCGGTAGTATACTGCTGATGCTTGTGGCACTACGCAACAAAATTGTCGCTTAAACAACAAGCTACTCCACGGCTAGCTAGTAAGGCTTTGGTGCAAATGCCAAAATGTTATTTGCTCCCATCAGGCTACCATGTCATTGCTAAAGCCAAAAGTTAGCAGCTTAGTGTGCCTAAGCTGAACGTTCTTCGAATACAAATGCCCTTGGCTACGTTATATAAAGTAGTAAGCATTTCTTGGCTTTACCCATTGTACAACACCAACATAAACGACAAGCGGCCCTAGTACTACCAGGGCCGCTTGTCGTTGAGGATAACTGTGGATTGGGCCTAAGCCTTACACGAAATCGGCAAGCTCCAGCCACCTTTCGCCTTTCGTATCCAACTCGGCGTCGGTGCGCTTAAGTTGGGCCGCCCAGTCGGCTAGCTCGGTATGGGAGCCGGTGCCGGAGTTCAGCTTCTCGATGAGTTGCTGTTTGAGAGCTTCTAGCTGCTCCAGCTCTTTTTCCAGCGTTTCATACTCTTTCTTCTCAGCGAAGCTAGCTTTGCGCTTCGCTGAGGCGGCCGCTGGTGCAGGTGCCGGAGCAGTTGTTTGATTTACCGACTTCAGCGCTTTTTCGGCGTCGCGGGCACCGGTGTTGGCGGGTTGCTCTTGCAGCCACTCGCGGTAGTCGGTGTAGTTGCCGGGGAACTGGCGAATTTTGCCGCCGGGTTCCAACGCAAACACCTGTTCCACCAGTGCATCCATAAAGTACCGGTCGTGCGACACGATGATTAGGCAGCCCGCAAACTGAAGCAGAAAGTCTTCCAGAATGTTGAGCGTGATGATGTCAAGGTCGTTGGTCGGCTCGTCGAGAATCAAGAAGTTAGGGTTCTTGATAAGCACCCGCAACAGTTGCAGCCGGCGCTTTTCGCCTCCGCTCAGCTTGCTAACCAGCGTGTATTGCTGCGCCGGCGGAAACTGGAAGTGCTGCAAGAACTGCGAAGCCGTTACGATGCTGCCATCGGCCATTTCTATCACTTCGGCCACCTCCTTCACAATATCGATTACACGCTGCGTAGGGTCGAAGGTCAGTTCGGTTTGGGTGTAGTAACCGAATACAGTGGTTTGGCCGGCATCAACAGTACCCGAGTCGGGAGCTAACTGCTTGGTGAGCATGTTGAGCAGCGTGGTTTTGCCCGCGCCGTTGGGTCCTACCAAACCAATCCGGTCCTTCTTCTTGAACACGTAGCTGAAGTCGTCGAGCACTACTTTGTCGCCGAACTTCTTGCTTAGGTGCTCCACCTCGATGATTTTGCCACCCTGGCGGGTGGTCTTCACCGAAAGCTCCATTTCGGGGCCTTTGAGCTTGGTTTTGGCCTTTTCCTGCGTTTCGTAGAAGGCGTCGATGCGAGCTTTTTGCTTGGTACCGCGGGCCTGCGGCTGGCGGCGCATCCACTCTAGTTCTTTGCGGAGCAGATTACGGGCTTTTTCCACTTCGGCGGTTTCCATCTGCTCGCGCTCGGCTTTCTTCTCCACGAAGTAGGCGTAGTTGCCCTGGTAGCGGTGTACCCGGCCCTGGTCGAGCTCGACAATTTCGTTGGCCACCCGGTCTAGGAAGTACCGGTCGTGGGTGACCATCAGCAAGGTAAGGGAAGGGGAGGCCAGCCGGTTTTCCAGCCACTCAATAGTGGCAAGGTCCAGATGGTTGGTCGGCTCGTCGAGAATCAGTACGTCGGGCTCCTCAATCAGCACGCGAGCCAAGGCTACGCGCTTGCGCTGCCCACCCGAAAGCTTGCTTACGTTGCGCTGCAACAGCTCGCCCAGAATACCCAGCTTCCCCAGAATCTGTTGCACCTGCGACTCGTAGTCCCAGGCGTTGTACGAATCCATCAGTTCCATTACCCGCTGCAAGTCGGCAGGCTTATGGTTCGGGTCATTCACAACGTGCTCGTAGTCGCGGATGGCTGCTAGCGTGTCGTTTTGGCTGGCAAAGATGGTTTCTTCCACCGTCAGCGTTTCATCGAACACTGGCTGCTGGCCCAGGAAAGCCACGCGGGTGTCTTTACGGGTGCTCAAGCTGCCCGTATCTGGTGGTTCGATACCGGCCAAAATGCGCAGCAACGTGGTTTTGCCTGAGCCATTAATGCCCACCAAGCCCACGCGCTGGCCTTGCAACAAGCCAAAATTCAATTCCCGGAAAAGCCACCGGTCGGCATAATTCTTCGAAAGGTTCTCAGCAGAAAGCAGATTCATAGTGCAAAGGTAGCCAGGGCTAAGTAGCCAAGAAGCACAACCCAGTAATTCCTGTAGTTAGTTGGTGCTATAACACGCCTTGGCAGCGTTTTGTGCGGCCTTTCAGCTTATTGTCTAGCGTGACTTGCAACAAGTTATGGCTCCTGCTTTTTCGCAATCTTATCCAGACGGTCACTATTCATTTGAATGATTACTTGCTGAAGTAACCCAATCACCTCTTCAATAAGGGGCGGCAACACCTCCATGTCGAATGCAGCATGCCACTTGTCTAAGTGCTCTACAAGTGGTAGCAGTTGGTGCATGTGCAGGTGGTCGAGGCTAGGCTTGAGCTTGTGCGTAGTGGCACGCAACTTCTTGACATCTTGGGTGCGAAGCGCGGCTCCTAAGTCGACTACCGCTTCCTCGCAGCTCTCGATAAAGGATTCAAGCATGAGCACCACAAAGTCCTCGTCGCCTTGCCCAATCTGGTATAAGAGGTCGAGTTTGTAGAGGGCAGTGGGCGGGGTGGTAACTGCTGCTGGAGCGGGACGGGGTGGGGTTGGGTCTTGTTGAGCCGTGCCTAGCACCCAATCCCCAATCAATTTCAGCAGCTCATCTTCCTGAAACGGCTTGGCTAGATAATCATTCATGCCAGCCGCTATGCATTTTTCCCGCTCGCCTTTGATGGCATTGGCCGTGAGGGCAATGATGGGTGTAGTAAGAGCCAACTCTTGGCGCAAGACGCTGGTAGCTTCCAGGCCATTCATTACGGGCATCTGCACATCCATCAAGATTAGGTCGTACTGGTGCATGCGAGCCATTTCTACGGCCAGAGCCCCATTCTCTGCCTCTGCAACTTTGATGTGCGCATTGGTGAGCAAGGCTTTGGCAATCTGGCGGTTGAACTTGTTGTCTTCCACTACCAGCACTTCTTTGCCCCGTAGCTTTTCCCGGAACCGATGATCAGCTACCTCTTTGCGTGGCATATCCGCTTCCGTGCCCTCCGTCAGAAAGAGAGTGAAAGTGCTGGCCGTGCCTATGTTTTTCTCGCTGGTGATTTGCAGTTCGCCGCCCATCAAACCAACCAAGCTTTTGCTGATGCTCAAGCCCAGGCCAGTCCCCCCAAACTTTCGGGTCACGGACGAATCTTCCTGGCTGAATTCTTTGAAGATATTATCTAGGTAGGCCGGGTCGATACCGATGCCGGTGTCAGCTACTGTAAACTTGATTCCTACCCCGTTGGCTTCGTGGCCGACCAACTCGCAGGAAATAGAAACGCAACCTTTCTCCGTGAATTTGATGGCATTGCCAGCCAAGTTCAGCAGCACTTGTGTGAGGCGGTATGGGTCGCCGAGTACCACTTGCGGCAACTCAGGCGCAACTTCCGTTACAAAAGACAAGCCCTTTTCCTCTGCCTTGTAGAGCAGCGTTTTCTCGATCTGTGCCATAAGCTGACCGGCATCAAAGCCGATCTTCTCGACTTGTAGCTGGCCGGCTTCGATTTTGGAAAGGTCCAAAATGTCGTTGATGATGACCAGCAGGTTTTCGCCCGAAGTCGTAATGGCTTGCAGATAATCGTCTTGGTCGGGGCGGAGAGGAGTTTTGGCTAGCAGCTGGCTCATGCCCAGAATAGCGTTCATGGGCGTGCGAATCTCGTGGCTCATGTTGGCCAGAAACAGCTCTTTTGCCCGCGACGATTCTTCGGCGTGCTCCTTGGCTTTGCGCAGCTTGTTTTCCAGTTCCTTCTGGTGCGTGATATCGAGCGTGATGCGGATAGTGCCGATAACCTGCTTGTCGTCGTCGTACACCGGGGCCCGGCTGACTTGCAGCCACTTCTGGCTGCCGTCCTGGCTGCGCGCCGACAGTTCGTAGGCGTCTTCCCCTTCGCGCGCTACTTGCGAGGTTTCCTGCGTTAGCAGAGGGCGCAAAAACTCCTGCGTAACTGTTTCGCTGGAGATGCCAAGCGTGTCACAGAAGACCTGGTTGACGTACACCACTTCATCGGCTAGGTCGGTTTCTACCAAGCCTAACTTCATTTGCTCGATGATGCGCCGATACTTCTCTTCCCGCCGTTTGAGGGCTTCTTCCGCGTCTTTCTGTTCGGTAACGTCCTGAAACTTCCAGAGGTAGCCCAGAGAGGCGTTGTTGCTGTAGATAGGAATAAAGTCGCGCTGAAATACCTGGCCATTTTTGCGCGGGAGCAGTTCGCCAATTATAGCGGTCTGCTTTAGCCTTTCACCGTCCCTACCAATCAGCCAATTGGGCTCCGTTGAAGTGGCCGTCCTGGCTGCTGTTAATGATATCGTCTCCACCCCGACTAGTTGCTCTGGAGTTTTGTCCAGATTGAGCATGCGGCAGAACGCCTCGTTCACTAGTACCACTCGACGGTTTTCATCTTCCAGCAAAATGCCTTCCTGAAAGTTGGCAATAGTGGTTGATAAGCGCCGCGTTGTGGCTTCAATGGCTATGTTGGCTTTCTTTATTTCGGAAATATCGGTATGCATGCCCGTCATGATGAGCGGGTTACCTTCCGAATCATATTTGGTTATAAGGCCGCGGGTGAGCACCCATTTGTATTCGCCATTGCGGCACAACAAACGGCGTTCTACCGAATAAATAGGCACATCACCGCGCAGATAAGCGTCAGAGGCCTCCGTACTGGCCGCAATGTCGTCGGGGTGTACATGGTTGTGCCAGGCATGGAAACCGTCCGGAAGGTCTTCGTCGGGATACCCGAGCATGGCCCGATAGGCATTCGAGAAATAGTCGTCTCCGGTCTGGTAGTTGAATTCCCAGCCGCCGTCGCCGAAACGCTCGATGGCCAGAAGCCACCGGTGCTCGTTGTCTTGGATGGCTTCCTCGGCTGTTCGCAACGGCGTTTCGTCAAGCAGAATGCCGCTGTATAGTATTCCCTCGGCATCATGAGTTGATGCTTGGTACTTACCGCTGCACCAGCGCAAGGGCTGATCGGGCACCAGAAAGCGTCCCTCAAAGGAATTTGTAGCCGCTTTGTTAGTGGAAGGGGATAGAAATTTAGCCCACGCCTTCTGGTCATCGGGGTGAACTACCTCCTTCAACTCATCTAGCTGTGTCGGCAGAAAACCGAAGATTTCCTGTGCAGTATTGCTAATGAAACTAAGGTGAGAAGTGCCATCGTAGTTGGCCCGCCACTGAAACAGCACGCCCGGCACTTGCTCGTTCAGGTAACGAAGTTGGGCTTCACGAGCCGTTCGGGCATCTTCCGCTTGTTTTTTGCTGGTAATATCCTCCAGAAACGCGAAGTAGTAGACGCGGCTTTCAGAAATAGGCGAGGGAGCAGGCTGTAATTTTATGTGTATCCAGCGGGCAGGATGTATGCCGTCGCGCGCTACGCCATCGTATTCAAAAGCTGACAGAGAAGCCAAGCTTTCCGATGGATTGAAGACCGGGGCAGTGTTGCTTGGTTCGGGCGGCAATATGGCCCATAGTGGTTGCCCGAGAAGTTTATAGGCCGCAGTGCTAGTTAACCCAGCAAAGCCGTCATTCACCCAAGTAAGTTGCCCATGCTCATCTAAGAGTGCCACTGCCGTGAAGGCATGTTGCACCATTTGAAGAGCCTGCGTCAGTTGATCAGGTATATGGGTAGAAAGTAAAGTGGATTCGGCCTGCTGCTCCGGCCACGTCTGTGCATTTGTTGGGGACGTATGAACACCGGCTTCTTCCATAGCACTAATTGCACATTATCCTTAAGTATAAAGTTAGTAAGCTAACTTTAGACACTTATAAGGCAGAGTGCAAGTTTAACTTTTTGCTGTTCTATCAAGATTGATACTATACTCTAAGCTAATAAAAATTAAATTTTTGATGGTCTTAAAGATGCAGTAAGCTCAGCAGGAGAAGAGTAGGCGCTGGTTCAGCTAAAGTGGTAGGCTGCCGGCAATAATGTAGCGTAAGTAGTACTACGTGAGCATATTAAGCCTAGAATGCATGCGCAAACACAAGGTGTAATTTTATATCACTCGTACTCGATCCACATGAATATCGTCGCGCAGAATTTCCAGCCCTCTATAAGCCAGCGGCCGTCCGGTATTGTGCGTCAAGTCACCACCGGCAGCATGCAAGTGCGCCACGTCCAGGATAAGTTGGGTGTACTTTCGCTCACCTAGCTCGATGGCAACCGGACGGCCCTGGGTTGAATCGAAAGCGGCCAGGGCGCGGTCAATTTCTGCCAGAATAATGCTCATAGAATCAATGAATTTTCAACGAGCAATTAACAATTAATATTCAAGCAATAAGGAAGAATTCAGCGTGAGTTATTAGAAAACGACAACTTTGCGCACGCAATAGCTTTCTAAGCTTACAAGTGGCACCCCCTATTTTCTACTTCCGGCTTCTTTACCCGTCACCTATATTATGAACCTCACTACCCGTCCCATCGGCGTATTCGACAGCGGTATTGGTGGGCTTACGGTGGCGCGCGCCGTAGCCCGCGAGTTGCCTCATGAGCGGCTCGTGTACTTTGGCGACACGGCCCACCTGCCCTACGGCGACAAGTCCACGGCCGCCATTCAAGCGTACTCGGTGAAGATCTGTGACTTATTGCTTAAACAGCAGTGCAAAGTCATTCTTATTGCCTGCAATTCCGCATCGGCCGCGGCTTATGAACTAGTGCGTGAGTATGTAGGCTCTAAAGCACGGGTCCTTAATGTCATTGACCCCATTGTGGCACACGTAGGAGGTGCTTACGCTGGCCGCACCGTGGGCCTGATTGGCACCAAGCAAACCGTGAACAGCAACGTATACCGCAAAAAGATAGACGACTTAGACGCCGGAGTGCAACTCCAAAGCTTAGCCACACCGCTATTAGCGCCTATGATAGAGGAAGGGTTTTTTGCTAATACTATTTCTGACAGCATTATTCGCTCCTACCTCACCAACCCCGCCCTCGACGGTATTGAGGCCCTAGTGCTGGCTTGTACGCACTACCCATTGATAAAAAGGCAGATTGCCGAGTACTACCAAGACCAGGTGGAGGTACTGGATGCCTCGGATGTGGTGGCTGCCCACGTCAAAAAATACCTAGAGGAAAACCAGTTGGCGGCCTTGCCTAGCTCGCAGCCTCCTGCTCACCATTTTTACGTTTCCGACTTCACCCGCTCGTTCGAAGAAAGCACGCGTATCTTCTTCGAGCAGGAAGTGCATCTGGAACATTATCCGCTGTGGGAATAACTGTAAGGCCGCGGGTAACTTGGTCGGCTGCACTGCCCGCACGTCTGTCGAGGCGTACTTATAGCGTGGATTAAGTGCGCAGATGAATACCATATGCAACTGAATAGGGCCAGCGAAAGGGGTTTTCGTTGGCCCTAGCTGGTTAGCTTCGGCGGCAACTCCGATGGGTTCGGTTGACGCTACTGTTGATTTCTACTTCCAGAAAGGCTTTGCCTTGAGTTGAGCGGTTGGTACCTGCCATTGCTTGCGCAATAGCTGATATGTTTCGACGCAGAACTCCTGCGCCCCACCTATATAATACAGACAGTCCGTTGCCGAACGCAAGCCCTGTGCTGCTACCGCCGCCAACACTTCAGGAGCAGATAACTGGTCGGCAACGGCGAAATGCAGCAGGTAGCTGCCATCCAGGTCGGGAAAGCAGTCGTCTTGACTCTGGACATGCACCAAGCTGAAAACTGGTTTAGTTTGCGGTATTTGGCGGCGCAAGGCATACAAGTGCGACAACGTGGACACATCACCGAGCAAGCAATAGCTGGCAGCCGTGGCGTCGAGCACAAACTTGCCACCCGGACCATTGAAGTACACTTCGTCGCCGGGGCGGCAGTGCTGGGCCCAACGGGCGCCGGGGCCATTTGAAAATGTGCATACCGCTAGTTCCAGCGTTAGGGCCTTGGCATCATACTGCCAGATTGAATAGGTGCGCTTGCGCAGCGCGGCTTCGGGCCCACTCAGGTCGAAGAACACGTTCAGCGTTTGACCGGGCTTGTAGTTCAGATTAGCCAAGTCGGGGCCTTGGAGCGTGAGGTGGTAGGTATGGTGGGCAATGGGTGCTACGCGGGTGATGGTAGCACGCTTAAGCACTTGCTTGGCTAAGGAATCAAGTAAACCCATGAGGGAGTAAAGAATACAGCACACCAAAGATGGGGTGCCAACTCTAGCGCTGACGATCAAACAACGCCTGTACTTTATAGAAGCCGTGCTTTTGTTCCCAAGAGCCCAAAGCCTGCTGGCTTAAGTTGCTGTTAGGGTAGAGTATGGCGCTGCCCTTCAACGACCTTTGCGTGAGCTTTCCAACAAACCAACTTTGAGCTTTTCAACAAAGTAGCCGCCTCTTTCCTGCCAGACCTTTGTCATGTACTTAAAGCCCTCAAAAACATGAACAAAGTGTGGTTTATCACCGGTAGCTCGCGCGGCTTGGGCCGTAGTTTAACAGAAGCCGTGTTGGCAAGTGGTGCCCAAGTGGCTGCTACAGCTCGTAATCCCGAGCAACTTGCGCCCCTCGTGGCTCAATATGGCAGCCAGATTCTGCCCTTAGCATTAGACGTCAACAGCTCAACACAAATCACCGAGGCGGTAGCTGCTGCCGTAGCGCACTTTGGGCGTCTGGATGTGGTAGTCAACAACGCTGGTTTTGGTATCACGGGGGCGGCCGAGGCCTTCACGGAAGAGCAGGTGCGCGCGCAGCTCGAAACCAACTTGTATGCGCCTATTGCAGTGACCCGCGCCGTACTTCCATATTTGCGTAAGCAGGGTTCGGGGCGTATCCTACAAATCAGCTCCATAGGCGGCCGGGTAGGCAATGCTGGCATTACGATATATCAGGCGGCCAAATTCGGGTTAAGTGGTTTCAGCGAAGGGTTGGCCAAGGAAGTAGCGCCGCTCGGTATCTACGTTACGTCGGTAGAGCCGGGCGGCTTCCGCACCGATTGGGCGGGTGCCTCCATGAGCTATGCCCCCACAATAGAAGGCTACGATCTGGTTAACTCGCGGGCCGAGTTCTTTTCCAGCGGCCAGTTCGTCCCGGTGGGCGACCCTGGCAAGGCGGCGCAGGTAATGCTAGCTTTAGCTGAACATCCTTCCCCGCCGGTACACCTCGTGCTCGGCAGCGAAGCCGTAGCCTTCCTAAAACAAGCCGACGCCAACCGGCAAGCGGAATTCGAGCAGTGGCTGCCCGTCAGTGTATCCACCGACCACGATGAGGCGGAAAACTTTCTGGAAACCGAGTTTGGGAAATCTTATATTAACAAGTAGAGTATTGCCCTGCACTATTGCATTCCCTCAATGCGCTTAACATTCCTAGGCTAAGGCATTGCCAAACCAAGGAAATATCCTTACTGACACGATGGCTTGTCGGAGCCACCGCTAAACTGTTGCTAACAAGGGTAGTAGTTATGGGTAAGCAGCTTCCGCTGTTGCTGGTGGCACTGCTGTGCTACCTTGCGTGATACCGCAACAAGAACTGCATCAACACCGAGCCAACTACCAGTTGTTAGAAGTGCGGGAGTTTTGTTCGACACGCCTGCGAGCAGTTCCTCTAGCAGGATTACAGCGCTTTAAAGGACTTGTCGAGCACTTACTATTATATAAAGCAGCAGTAGATGCTTAGCCAAAAAGAAAACCAGAAGCGCCCACCAATTCTGTATTCCTGTTACTACAGCAGAAGTAAGGAAGGCGAGCAGTTTGTGCCGGAGCACGTTCTTAGTTTTCAGATAGCTGGCACGCTTATCACCAACGACGGTAACCAGCAGCAAATCTTCAAGGAAGGTTCCATCCGCTTTATCAAGCGCAACCATCTGCTCAAGTTTGAGAAACGGCCGCCCGAGCACGGCGAGTTCAAATCCTTGTCGGTTTCCTTGGATCAAGAAACATTGCGCAGCATCAGCCTGGAGTATGGCTACCACGCCAACAAGCATTTGCCTCCCGGCGAGGCCACCGTGGAACTGGTTTCCAACCAACTCTACAAAAGTTACCTCGATTCGTTGAGGCCGTACGAGCAACTGGCCGAGCCTGGCAATGAGGGCTTGCTGGCGCTGAAGTTGCGGGAAGCGGTTATGCTACTACTCAAGTCTAATCCAGCGTTGAAAGACGTGTTGTTTGACTTTTCTGATCCTGGTAAGCTAGACTTGGAAGCCTTTATGAACCGGAATTTCCATTTCAAAGTGGAGCTGAAGCGGTTTGCCTACCTGACGGGTCGCAGTCTAGCCACCTTCAAGCGCGACTTCGAAAAGATATTCCGCCTGTCGCCTAGCCGTTGGCTGCAGCAAAGACGACTACAAGAGGCTTATTACTTAATTAAGGAGAAAGGCAAGGCCCCCTCGGAGGTATACTTGGAATTAGGCTTCGAAGACCTCTCGCACTTCTCTTTTGCTTTCAAGAAGATGTACGGGTTGGCCCCATCTAAGATTTAGAAGAGTACATGCCCTATAAAAGCTCACGACTATCCAGTCGTGGGCTTTTATGTTAGTTTAAAGTGTGTAATGAAACCATGGAGTGTGCGATTAAGCAACGGATACCAGCAGCCGGTGCAGTGCGTCGAAAGGCTTGCAGTACCTGGCTCTTTCTCTTTTGAAATACCTTTACTTCAAGGTTTATAAAGGAATTTACCGGTAAGCTTCAACCGCTTGCCTTAAATTTCTGTATTGCCTGTTAGTACTAGTGAAACCCACTTGCAACAAGATCAACCAGCCATGAATAAACCGTACTTCCGCCTTGGCGACTGGCGCCGCAACGTATTGATGGTTGCTGCAGCGGCCAGTTTGGGCATCGGCCTGCCTGCCTGTTCCAGCAATTCCGACTCGCAAACTGGCACCGCGGAAGGCGACTGGACCAGTGGTAATACTAGCTCTGATTCGTATTCGGAAGGCGTCATCACCGAAATGACGGAAGTGCAGCCCGGCCAATGGAAGATTACGGCCGAACGGCCCGCTGGCAAAGAGCAAGTAGCTGCCGTGCTCAAGCATTTCGACGGCAAAGTGGACACCTTGCAAGGCCAAGCCCTTCAGAAACAGATGCAAGACTACAGCCGCGCCTATCCTGAAAACCGTGCTGGCGGCACCAGCATGATGGATATTCTGATGTGGGGCGGTATTGGCTACATGGCTGGCCGCTTCCTCACCCCTAATGTTGGGGCCTACGCCAATCCGGGCATTATTCAGCAGAATAATGGCTGGCGTAGCCGCGTTGCGCAAGAGCGGGGGCAAGGGCGGGGCTTTTTCGGACGCGGCTTTGCGGGCAGCCGAACGTCGCCTTCAGCAGGTATTCGGCCTAGCACTAGCGTTACGCGTACCACCGGCTTCGGCCGGAGCAGTGTGCGCAGCACCGCACCTTCAGGGCGCAGCTCCGGCTTCGGTAGCCGCGCGAGCAGCCGGGGCTTCGGCGGATTTGGGGGCTAATAGCTTTCCAACTAATTATTAGAGACGCGCATGGTATATGCTTGATGATAAAGCAGGCATACGCTACGCCGAGGCCAGACCTATTCTGTTGTTTCTCACATCCTGGACTTCGTTGCTAGTCCACTCCTTGATTGAAGATGATAAAGCTGCTGCCCCTCTCCGGCGATGTTAGTCCTGCTGTGCGCGGCCTTGGTTGGGATTGGGCCATCGAAGATGCTTGCCAAAACTATGTAGCTCGCGAAGCACTGCAACTGCCAGAAGCCACCGCCGATGCCCTGCTACAAGCGGCTGATTCGCTTTACGATATGCTGGTGCAGTCTATTCCTGATGATATTCCCGACGACTTACTGCGTCTGCTTGCTATTCCTGAGAACTTGTGGGCTGCCATCCGTCACTCCTGGAACGACGACCGGCATTGGCACCTCTACGGCCGCTTCGACCTGGCCGACACTCCTGATGGCCCTAAACTAATCGAGTTCAACGCCGATACTGCCACCAGTTTACCTGAAACCGCTGTGGTACAATGGGCTAGCTTAGTAGCCGCTGGCCAAGCCGAGGACGACCGGCAAGTGAACGGCCTCTTCGAAGGCCTGCAAAATCAGCTAGCCCAGTGGCTGGAACTCAACAACGATTTAGAGCCTACACTTCTCCTGGTTCACCTCCCCGGCAGTGACGAAGATGCCGCCAACTGTGCCGTAATAGCTGAAGCTGCCACGGAAGCTGGCTTCGAGATGGTACATATTTGTTCCGTCGATGCTATGCAGGTGTCGGTGCAAGGGGAGGAGCGAGGCGCTTGGGCCGAGGTTGAGCCCAACAAATGGCAGCGCTTCGGCTTTCTGTTCAAACTTGTGCCTTGGGAAATCCTAGCCGACGAAGAGCCTGAACTAACTGCCGACCTTACCCAATTACTGCAAAGCCGCGACTTGATTATTGCTAATCCACCCTATACACTGCTGTTTCAAAGCAAAGGTATTCTGGCATGGCTGTGGCAGAATTTCCCGCATCATCCACTACTCCTCGAAGCCTCTTTGCAAGATTTGCCAGGCCATTACGTCCGTAAGCCTCTATTAGGCAGAGAGGGCCAAAATGTAGTGGAAGTGAACGATGGGCATACAGGGCAAGCTGTAGACGGTGATTTTGCCCACCAGGCCCAAGTACGCCAACGTTTCGCCGAACTTCCACAAGATACAGAAGGCCGCCGCTACCAAGCTGGTGTGTTTTGGGCTGGTGCTGCCTGTGCCATCGGTTTTCGCCGTGAAGCCGGGTTCATCACAAACTTATCGGAGTTTGTACCTCATATTATTCTATGAGAGAAGAGGAGTTGCTTAGCATGCTGATCTTATCAATAGCTAGTTGATTATTAAATAGATAATAAGTTAAAGTTGCTTATGCTAACGAAACCATAGCTGTTAATCTCGATGCCGATTGATAGGCATTAGTTGAGGTAGCATTCTTTTAGCTTCTGCGCTAGACTGCTACAGAAGCGAGGCAGTTATTTTTAATATGTCACTGATTTGAAGTAGTATAGCTGTTTTATAATAGTATGTATGAGTAGAGGAGAAACATCAGTTTATACTGCCTTTTAATTTTTGAATAACACTAGTGTACAGCAGTTTAGATGTTATCTGACTCATTTTTTACAGGTGTGTCTGTGTGAGAAAGGCTCAGCGTATATAAAGCTGTTTAGCTAATTGCCATTCAGTTCAGCTAGTAGAAAATTCTTTATATGCGAAGGCGAGCAAGCACGTTGATGTCTTCCCTGCCTGATAAGGTTTCTACACTTGTTAAAATTTGGATTATAAGCGTATTCGATTGATAAGGTAAATCGTATATTTTTCTTGTTATTCTGTAATTGGTTATAGAAAAATTAAGTGCAAATTTGTGCAGTATAGAAGGCGCTTAGGAGGATTGTGTTATGTATTGGTTTGCCGGTTTGGTGGTGTGGGATAATGGATTAGTCTTCGTAAATAGGCTCTCAAGGGTCGATTTGACCTATTCTCTTGGTATAGTATATGGTAGGCAGCAATTGCAAGACTTCCACATGTTTTATGATATAATTGTATAAATACAATTTTAAATTAGAATGTTGATCTTATTATCATTCAATTGCTTTGTGCATTGTGTATAGTTCGCCACTAAATTTGTAATCGTACTTTTCTTAGCTTCTATTCTACGCTCCACTCGAAAATTTCAACTTTCCATACGCTTATGAAAAATTTGTACACTCGCCAGGGTCAACCACCCTACCTCAAGCAGGTGTGGCCGCTGTGCTCAACGCTGAGTAGCCGCCTTTGGGCATTGTTACTCATGCTCTTCACCATACCGGGAACTGGTATGGCACAAACCTTTAGCGAGGGTATGGGCTCCACAGCACTATCCCGCGAATTAATCAGTTCTTACTACGGCAAGGGGGGATTTAATAATGATACGGAAAGAGGCTTTGTCTATTCTGGATCGGCAGTTATGGCCAATAGTCCTAGTGTAGTATCTACCAACCAATACCCTGGTGCTTCTGGATCGAACACTGTTTTTTTCGGACCAGGATACGTTAGTGGAAACTCAGGACCAGTCAGGAATGATCCGCCTCCTTTTAATTTTCAGATTGCAAACATCAATACGGCATCTCTGACTACGCCTGCTTTCACTTTTGGCTTGTATGCTCCCACTGCATTAACTATTGCTACTATACGTTCGCAGTTTACCGTTGAGTTTAGCGCTGACGGCACTAACTATATTACGGCTACTTATGCGGCAGTTACAACCAACTCACAGGGGAATGCTGCCTTCAATCAGTATCGTATTACCTCAACTATTCCGCAGGTAAATAATTTGCGAATTCGTTTTACCCGGCAGAGTGGTAATACCAATGAGTTTCGCCTCGACGACGTAGCACTAACTGCTGCTGCCGCGCCTACTATTTCGGTATCGCCTGCTACCCTTATCTACAGCAACACAACCACCGGCACGCAAAGTGATTCGCAGCAAATTACGGTGAGCGGAGAAAACTTGACCAACAATATCACAGTGACTGCTCCGAGCGGTTTCCTAATTCGTAGGGATAACAATGCGTATGCTTCCTCTTTGACTTTGGTCCAAACGAATGGTACAGTTGCTAATACCACTATTGATGTAGTATTCGCTCCTACCGCCAATCAATCGTACAGTGGTAGTATCACTCTGACAAGTACAAATGCAACAACTCGCACGGTAGCCGTATCAGGCACTGGCCAAGCACCGGTTCCTGTACTGTCTGTTTCGCCTACGGCATTATCTGACTTTGGCCTTGTGCAGGTCGGACAAACTTCTGGTTCGCAATCATTCACTGTCTCGGGCAGTAACCTCACCAACCCGGTGACAATAAATGTACCCGACGGTTTCCAAATTCGGCAGGGTTCAGATCAGTTTAGCTCGGCTACTATTACGCTTACGCCTTCTAATGGCTCTGTTAGCTCTACCATTGACGTTCGATTCGTGCCAACTACAGATGCTGATTATGCTGGTACAATAAACTTGGTATCTACTGGCGCTGCTGATGCGGGCGTAGACGTAAGCGGAACAGGTACACCACCTCCCACAGGTCCTTACATCACCGCCAATCCAACTTCACTGGACTTTCAAACTGTATCGAGCAGTGGTTCGGCACAAACCTTGACCTTTGAAATTAGTGCTAATAACCTGACAGCCCCACTGGTTTTGACCAGTTCTAATAGAAACATTGTATTCCGTGATGCATCTGCTGGTGGTAGCTTTGTTGATAGCACTTTAAGTATTGCTCAGGTGAATGGTGCAGTGTCGTTGCGAACTATTGAAGTTCGTTTGACAGGTCCGGTAGCTAACGGGGAGTTCAATGGTAACATTACACTTTCTAGCAACGATGCGACGGATGTAGTAGTTGACATTACGGCTAACAACTCAGTTGGCGGTGAGTCTACTATCAACACCTCGGGTAACCTCTCTCAGTTTTCAACAGTGCCAGGCCTTGCTTCCGCCGTACAGTCCTTCCAACTAGCAGCTAGCAATCTGCTACAAAATGTGACTGTGCTTGCTCCCCAATACTTTCAGGTTTCCCTCGATGCATCTTTTGCCGGGATAGTAGGTACGGGCAATTCAATCACCGTGCCTCGTAATGCGGGGGGTAACGATATTAACCCATCAGTAACGGTATATGTGCGCTTTTTGCCACCGTCGGCGCTTAATGTGTCTTCGCTCATTCGAGTAGATAGTAATCCAGCTACATCGGTTGGTATTCAAGTAGCCGGTACTAGCGAGCCTTCGATTCAGATTCTGGCAATGCCTCAGTTGATTAGCAAGGTAGTTATTAACACTACTTCAGGAGCCCAATCGTTGGTTGTGAAAGCCGAACGAGTGCAGCAGAATATCACTGTTTCCAAGCTTTTGGCAACCAACCCCCTGAACCCTGGAAATGCCGAGCAGTTCGAGATTTCGGCTGACAATGTAACCTTCGGCAATACCCTGACGCTAGTGCCTAACCAAGGGACTTATGATGTAAATCAATCAATTTATTTCCGCTACAAGCCTACCTACCTTGGTACTGCTCAGTCAACATTGCGGTTCCAAAGCAATGATTTCACCAATAAGGCCGCTCAGCCATTTGGGGCTAATGACTTGCTGTCAGCTAGCTCAATTGATACAGAGCCTACATTGCGCAGTTCGGCTACCGTATCGCGCACTAGCACTACAGCTACTGTTAGCTTCAATTTGCCACCTAACTATGCTGCACAAGGCTATGGCGAGGCTCGATTAATTGTAGCTAGTACTAATGCTACATTGCCAGCAGGCAGCCAGCCTCAGGACGGTAATTCTTATGTAACTGGTAACCAAACATATGGTCAAGGCCCAGAAATTGCTCCTGGTTACTACATTGTCTATTCAGGAGCCAATCAGACAGCTACCATCGAAGGATTAAATCCATCGGTAACCTATTATTTCTACACTTTCGAATACAATAACATTGATAATGGCTTTAATATCAGTGTGCAAAATGCTGAAAACTATTTGTCACCACCCGTTCCCAACTTTATCAACGGCATTGTAGCACCAGCTCAACCATTGCCGGTGTCGTTGATATCCTTTACTGCTACTCTGAACAAAGGGCGAGTAGCCTTGAATTGGACAACAGCTTCGGAGTCGAACAATAAAGGTTTCGAAGTACAACGCAGCGCAAACGCGCAGGAATTCCAAACTATTCTTACGCGTGAGGGCAAAGGCACTACGGCTCACCGTTCTACATATGATGCCGTTGACCAACAGCCTCTAGTTGGTGTTAGCTACTACCGTCTTAAGCAACTTGATGCCGATGGAAAGTTCACTTACTCGCCTGTTGTCATCGTCACGAATGCTGCTCAGGGAGAGGTAAAGTTCTATCCTAATCCGACTTCGGGTAAATTAGCCATCAGCTTGCCTCAAAACCCTCATGTAACTACCGTCAAAGTTCGTGTTACCGATTTAAGTGGCCGTGAAGCTAAAGTCTTTTTATTGACTTCAGCCAATGAAATTGACTTAACAGAATTGAAGGCAGGCACATACTTGGTAACAGTAGAAACTGGCAATCAGCAAGTCACGCGACGGGTAGTTAAAAACTAGTAGTTAGCTCCCCTGCAAACATAAAAAAGCCTCCATCTTCTGATGGAGGCTTTTTTATGTTTACTACTTATAGCTAAGTAGGTTAGGTATTCGATAAAGTGATAAAACAAAAGAGGTGGGTACTTTATACTATACACGATTTTCACTCCGTCATGACATTGACGTGTTATTGAGCAGATGACTGCAGCGACGGTTGCGGTAGGATTGCACAAAGTGAACCAGCTACCCTAAGCTCCTAACTACACTTTAAGAGCAAATAGAGATTCCCGCGAAACAGCATAGCCTCCATTTGGGAGACAGGTGCTGTGAAAGTATTGGTTCTACTCGTAATAGTTGAAGTTAAGCTAAGTAAGCTCACGCAAAGCATATATTTCACTAAAAGTCAATGATATTGGAGCAACGAACTAGTTAAATAAAGGCAGCAATAAAGCTACTGTCTCCTTAAAAATTTCTGTGTTGTTATATGATTATAAGTTTATGTCAGTTGTGACAAAAACCAATTTCATTGACTTATTAATGGTGGAGCTCTACTTAAACGTGGCACTTACCTGCGTTACATAGTTTCAATATGACCAGATTGATTAAAAATATTACAAGATAATTTCTTGTGTAATTAGTTGATTATTAGACCAAAGTATTAAAAGTAGAATTAAATCTTAAGATAATTATAAGATAATATTGCTAATCGCACTTTATTTAACTTTATTTATAAAAAATTGGCTCTTATCATATATGCCTTTATGAAACCCACCTTCACTTCTAAACAAGCTAAAACTTGTATTTCTCTACTTTCCGCGGTATTTGTGGGCTTAGTAAGTTTAAATACACAAGCTCAAACTGCAGTTGTCCAAAGCTTTAATAGAACTAATAACAACAATGATACTGAGCTTGGGTATGATGGTAATCCAACCATTGTCGAAGGAAATGCTCGTTCTGGCGCCACTAATGGACCTGCAGGGTCAATGGTGACAGGGTCTCCTTTCTATGCTCCCACTACTAATGGCACAACGAGTACCTCTGCTTGGGGAGTGTCTAACGCTACGGAAGGAGTGCTGTTTCGGGGTAGACAGACAGCAGCAGCATCAACTGGTAATTATATTCAATTTCGAGTTGCTGCTTGGGGATTGACTGATAATGAAGGCATGGATGAGAATGATCAAGTAGATGTGTTTGTAAGTGTTGATAATGGTCTTAGCTATTATAACATACTACGAATAGCAGGGAAGTCATCAGGCGGAGGAGAAGGAGGAGGAGGAAACAACAATTTTTGGGATTACAGAGCAGCTATTCCAAAATCAGTGCCCTTTAGTACAACAGCTGAAACTACAGTTGTCGGGCCTGATAACCGAACAGGACAAGGGCAAGGAAGGCGCAATCAAAACGGCTTTGGTTTTGATAACCTTAAGATTACCCTTCCAGATGGTGCCCAATATGTTCGGTTTTATATTATCGCCAAATGTGACGCAGATGAACTCTGGACAATTGATGAGGTAACGCTTGGTAGCACTAGCGCTACCCCACTACCCGTAGCACTAAAGAGCTTTTCAGCAGCAGCTTCAGCTAAGGGCACGCAGCTACACTGGGCAACGGCGTCGGAAAAGAATAATGCTGCTTTTGAAGTGCAGCGTGGAAGTACAGCCGAGCAGTTCCAAACCATTGGCCGCGTCAGTGGGCAAGGCACCACCAGCCAAGGTCATACGTATTCTTGGATAGACAAGCAGCCGCTACCCGGCCTAAGCTACTATCGTCTGCGTCAGCTCGATTATGACGGCACTGAGTCATTCTCACCGGTAGTTGTGGTGCAGCAATCTACTGAGTTGGCTGCTAGTTTCTTCCCAAACCCAAGCTCGGGACTAGTCACTTTAGCTCCGGTTCTTGGTGAGGTGCAGTACCGGGTTATTAACACATTGGGGCAAACTGTGCTGACAGGCAGAAGCAGCGGTGGTAGCACCGTAGATGTACAGTCTTTGCGTGCTGGTTCTTATTTCCTAGAACTACAGTCAGCCAATGGTCGCACCGTTGAACGCTTCTCACGCGAATAACAAAATAGATTGTATTACAAGAAAGCCCCTCTCCACGATAGGAGAGGGGCTTTCTTGTGATGAGATGTACTGCCTTGAGTTGGCAGTGAGACTAGCTTTATACCGAGAAGCTCTCGCCGCAACCGCAAGTACGAGAAGCATTAGGGTTGTCGAAATAGAAACCTTTGCCGTTGAGGCCGTCGGAGAAATTGAGTTCGGTGCCGGCTAAGTAGAGGAAGCTTTTCATGTCCACTACTACGCGTACGCCTTTGTCTTCGAACTCCTGGTCCATGGGTTTCACTTCGTTATCGAAGTCGAGCTTGTAGCTCAGGCCCGAACAGCCGCCGCCGGCCACCGAGGCACGCAAGCGGAAGGTTGAATCCAGCTCAGCATCGTGCATGAGCTTCTCAACTTTTTCTTTGGCTTTTTCAGAAACGGTGATCATGGGATTGGTATTCGGTAATTAGGTAGTTAAACAGTAAACAGTAGTTACAGCAAAAAAGTACCCGCTTCAACTACTTATGATGATGGATTTAAAACCACGCTGAATACGGTAATGGTATTCAAATCGCGGCCGTAGTAGAGCTTATCAAGAGCTTCGTAGGCATTGTGGGCGCGGAAATAAGAGGTTTGCAACTCTTTGTCGCCGCGGGCACGCCATTGAATGGTATACGAGCTTTCGGTGTCGCGGTAGCGCTGTACGTAAGCTAGCATCTTGCGCAGCGCGTCCAGCTTATCATACCCTGTCTCGTAGCGAAACAAGAAGCTCTGCTGGTGGCGCGGATTCACCGTGATAAGATCTAGCCGAGTTAGCCCATCTAACTGTCGGAACTCGAAAAGTAAGCTGCCAGGGCCTATGCCCAAATACTGCTCTATCTGCTGCTGAATACGAGCACTCTCAACGTGTATGTCGGAAGCAGAAACATCCATTGTTATGGGCTAAGTCTTAGAAGCTAAGAGCTAGAAAATAGTGTAACAGCTCGGTAAGCTATATACATTCTATCTCCTAGCTCCTAAAACTCCTAGCTACTTTATTAGTGATGCGACTTAGCTTCTTCCAGAGCAGGCAAGCCGTTCTTCACGCGGTAGTCGTTGATAGCCGATTTGATGGCATCTTCGGCTAGCACGGAGCAGTGAATCTTAACGGGTGGCAAAGCCAGTTCTTCTACAATCTCCATGTTGTCGATGGCTAGTGCCTCGTCAACAGTCTTGCCTTTCAACCACTCCGTAGCCAACGACGACGAGGCAATGGCGGAGCCACAGCCAAACGTCTTGAATTTGGCATCGGTGATGGTGTTGGTGGTTTCGTCCACCTCGATTTGCAGGCGCATTACGTCACCGCACTCAGGAGCACCAACTAGGCCGGTGCCTACGTTTTTCTTGCTCTTGTCCAGCGAGCCCACGTTGCGGGGGTTGCTGTAATGGTCAATTACTTTATCGGAGTAAGCCATGGCTTTATTAGGAATTAGATTTCAAATTTTGGAGTCGAGACGGTAGAACGGAGAGCAACAGAATCGTTGAGACTCTGAGTTCTCCGTTCGAAGTTCCGAATTTTAATGTTCAGCCCACTCAATCTTGCTCAGGTCAATGCCCTCTTTGAACATCTCCCAAAGCGGCGACATCTCGCGGAGCTTGGTTACTGCTTCTTTTACGTGGTTGATGGCGTAATCGATTTGCTCGTCGGTAGTGAAACGGCTCAAACCAAAGCGGAGGGAGCTATGGGCGAGGTCGTCGCTCAGACCTAGTGCCTTCAATACGTAAGAAGGCTCCAAAGAAGCTGAAGTACAGGCCGAACCCGAAGATACCGCCAAGTCTTTCACACCCATCATCAAGCCTTCACCTTCCACATATTTAAAGGAAATGTTGGTAACGTGCGGCAAGCGGTGCTCACGCGAACCATTGACATAACTTTCTTCGAGCGTCAGCAGCTCACGCTCTAGACGGTCGCGCATGGCGCTTAGCCGAGCGGTGTCAGCTGCCATTTCCAGGCGAGCCAACTCGCAAGCTTTGCCTAAGCCTACAATGCCAGGTACGTTCAACGTACCCGAGCGCATGCCGCGCTCATGGCCGCCACCGTCCATCTGGGCGGTAACCTTTACCCGTGGGTTTTTGCGACGCACATACAGCGCGCCTACGCCTTTGGGGCCGTACATTTTGTGGGCCGTGAAAGCCATCAGGTCGATGCCGTCGGCAACTACGTCCACTGGAATCTTACCCACAGCCTGGGTACCATCCGTCATGAACAGGGCGCCGTGCTTGTGAGCAATAGCAGCAATTTCACGGATCGGCTGAATTGTGCCGGTTTCGTTGTTGCCGTACATGATGGTCACCAGAATGGTCTGGGGAGTCATGGCAGCCTCTAGGTCTTCGAGGCTAATGAGGCCTTCCGAGTTTACGGGCAGATACGTAACACGGCCACCTAGCTTTTCGATGTGCTTGCAGGTGTCAAGTACCGCTTTGTGCTCGGTGGTAGCGGTGATGATGTGATTGCCTTTCTGGGAATACATCTCGAACACCCCTTTGATACCGAGGTTATCGGACTCGGTGGCACCGGAGGTGAAGATGATTTCCTTGGCATCGCAGTTGATCAGCGCGGCAATTTGGTCGCGGGCATAGTCAACGGCTTCTTCAGCAGCCCAGCCAAAAGGGTGGTTGCGAGAAGCAGCGTTGCCGAATACTTCCGTCAAGTAGGGCATCATCGCCTCCAAAACCCGAGGGTCGAGGGGCGTGGTAGCGTTGTTATCGAGGTAGATAGGGAGCTTGAGCATGGCGCACAATCAGGTTGCAGTGGAAATCCGGTAATCAGAGGCAACCAAAGAAAACCAGTGTAGAATCATTCGAAAGTAGAACACAGAAATCAATGAAGTGGTTTTACTTTGCTGATGCAAAAGTAGAACAAATCCAAAGAAGCCGTACTATAATTAGCGGCCCCTCGTATGCTAACGAATCTCGAACACGTAGGCCTGGCCGTGCAGGACCTCGAAAAGGCTACTGCTCTGTATGTTGCCTTACTAGGGCAAGAGCCTTATAAGCGCGAATACGTAGCAAGTGAGGCTGTTGATACAGTTTTCTTTCAAGTAGGAAATTCCAAGATCGAACTGCTAGCTGCAACCTCGCCCGACAGCGCCATCAGCAAGTTTTTAAGTAAGAAGCCGGAAGGCATCCATCATATTGCCTTCGAGGTAACCGACATTCGAGCCGAAATGGCACGGCTACGCGAAGCAGGCTTCGAGTTGCTTAACGCAGAGCCCAAGCCAGGCGCTGACAACAAGCTCGTGTGCTTTGTGCACCCGAAAAGCGCCAATGGCGTATTGGTGGAGCTGTGCCAGTCGATCTGAGTTGCTGATTGCTGGTTGTCAATTTTTGCATGTTGGTTGTTAGAAAAACTACTAACCAACAAATCAGCAGCCTTCAGTCAATAGTCATCAATTAACAACCAGCAACCAACCTAACCTATGAGTAGCTTTTTCCGCCAGGAAGTGGATGCCGCCGTGGATGCCCTGCTGCTTCAGCAGGTAATTCTTTATCCTACCGATACGGTGTGGGGGCTAGGCTGCGACGCAGAAGTGCCGCCAGCCGTAGAACGCTTGTACAAGCTAAAGCAGCGCCCGCCCGAAAAGTCATGCATTGTGCTGGTAGCGGACGAAATAATGTTTGCGCGATACGCCTCTGTTGTGCCATCGCACCTGCCGATGCTACTCGCGGCGCAGTCTAAACCAACTACGTATGTAGTGCCAGCCAGCCGCCATCTAGCGCCCAACCTATTGGCTGCCGACGGCACGATTGGGCTGCGGGTGGTGCTCAACGATGAATTCTGCCACAAAGTGGTGCGGCGACTAGGGCACGGGCTGGTATCTACCTCGGCAAACTTAAGCGGCGAACCTACGCCGGGGCTATACTCGGAAGTAAATCCGGCCCTGGTACGTGGTGCCGACTATGTAGTAAACTGGCGCCAAGACGAGACAACCCGAACCACACCCTCGCGGGTGGTCCGGGTGCTAGACGATGGGGCACTAGAGGTATTACGGGACTAGAGCAGGCGGGCAGATACTTCTTCTGGTTCGAGTAAAAGGCTAGTGTGAGGTGCACTCTAGCTACACGAGCGACAGACAAGGCCAGTGAATTACTAGGGCCTTGAAGTCTGGGCAACTACAACTGGCCGCTAGCAGCAAATAGCTACTCTGTTAGAGATGGGGTAGGTAACAGACGGTTCAACTTATCTGCCTGCATTCGAGCCCGGTACCGCCGCACCGTGCGAGAAATAAGAATAGTGCCAAGCAGCGTAGGAACGATCCAGCCTGCCAGTCCAACCCAGCGGGGGGCTTCGGCGGGTAGCCAGCGGCCTAAATTCACCACAATAAAGGCCGTTGCCGCGGATATATAAGATCCGCCCATGCGAACAAAGTGGCGAAATATCCAGGGTTCGGGGGTAGCTACCGGTTGAGCGCGCAGTCCACGCCACGTGTCAAGGCCCGCAAACAGGCAGATCAACGCTCCGAAGAAGGCAAAGAGTATTGCCTGTAGCCACACACCAGCCGCTACCATAAGCAGGCCTACCACTGACGAGCCGGCGCTTAGAGCTAAGTCAGCAACTTCGAGCCCGGAGCTGTGTCGGCGGGCAGCTCGCCAACCGGTGAAACTTAAGTAGAAGCTTAGAACGGCCACGCCCGTTAAAAACAAACGGCCCTGCGTAAGAGGTTGAAATAGGCAAAGCAGCACAGCAGTAAGGGCCACTGCTACCATACAATACGTGTATACCCGGCCAACCCGCACGTGCGTTGAACCTCCTTTGCGACCTAGCATGGGCACAAGACCCGCGAGCAGAGCAATTGTGCCTGCCATAATATGGGCGCCTAGCACCAAGCGAACAAACAAGGAGGTAGTGGGCAGGGCGAAGAATAGGGCGAAGTCCATAACGTGCATACTAATCAGCGGTGAACCAGAAGCGAATGATGTGAACTTCCACTTCTGCTGTCCGCTAACCAATTGGAAGTCTCTGAAGCGTAGCTTCTACTGGATGAAGTGTAAAGACTAGCTACTGAGTTTATTGAATTCCTATTGCACAGAGGCAGTGGCTAGCTAAAGACTAAAGCATATAAGTGAGTGCTAAAAAGACACTGACCGATGGTAGTTAAGCCGCGCAAGTCTGACTACTTCCTGCTTTGCATTCGATACTTAGCGGACGGTTGCCGAACTTTGCCGCATGAAAACCCCGCAGCTACCCGACCTTCCCTTGTTCCGAACTATAGCTGATGCCGCCGGCGAGCTAGGGTATCCAGCTTACATTATTGGCGGATTCGTGCGCGACTTGGCGCTGGCGCGCGAAAGCAAGGACGTGGATGTAGTCTGTGTGGGCGACGGTATTCGGCTGGCGCAGGAGGTAGGGCGCAAGCTGCCTGGCCGGCCCCGCGTAACGGTGTTCAAGAACTTCGGGACGGCTATGCTGCCCACACCAGAAATAGAAGTGGAGTTTGTGGGTGCCCGCAAGGAAAGCTACCGCGCCGAAAGCCGAAAGCCCGAAGTGGAAGCTGGCACCCTAGAAGAAGACCTCGCTCGCCGCGACTTTACCATCAATGCCCTCGGCCTTAGTTTAAACCCCGCCGACTTTGGCGCCCTTGTGGACCGCTACGATGGCATGGGCGACTTGCAGCGCCGCACTATTCGCACCCCCCTCGACTCCGACATCACCTTCTCCGACGATCCGCTACGGATGCTGCGCGCAATCCGCTTCGCTACGCAGCTGGATTTCGACATCGAGCCCGACACGTATGATGCACTTGCCCGCAACAAGGAGCGCATCAAGATTGTGTCGCAGGAGCGGATTACCACCGAGCTCAACAAGATCATAATGGCGCCGAAGCCAAGCTATGGCTTCAAGCTGCTGTTTCAGTGCGGTCTGTTGCACCTCATCTTCCCGAAGATGGCCCAACTGTATGGAGTAGAGAAAGTGGGCCAGCATGCTCACAAAGATAATTTCTACCACACCCTGCAGGTACTCGACAACGTGGTAGCGGCCGGCGGTGACTTGTGGCTGCGCTGGGCGGCTATTCTGCACGACATTGCCAAGCCCGCCACCAAACGCTACGACAAGCGTGTGGGCTGGACCTTTCACGGCCACGAAGACAAAGGCGCGCGCTGGGTGCCCGGCATCTTCACCGACCTTAAACTGCCTCTAGGTGAGGAAATGCGCCAAGTGCAAAAGCTGGTGCGGCTGCACCTGCGCCCCATTGTGTTGTCCAAGGATGTGGTGACCGACTCGGCAGTGCGCCGCCTGCTCTTCGAGGCCGGCGACGACATCGACCGTCTTATGCTGCTTTGCCGTGCCGACATTACCAGCAAAGACTATGACCGCAAAAACCGCTACCTGCGCAACTTTGATGTGGTAGAGGAAAAGCTGAAGGAAGTAGAAGAAAAGGACCACTTACGCAATTTCAAGCCGGTTATCACGGGCGAGGTTATCATGCAAACATTCGGCTTGAAGCCTTCCCGCGAAGTAGGTGAGTTGAAAGATGCAGTGTTGGAAGCCATTTTGGACGGCAAAGTTCGCAACGAATACAACGACGCGTTTGCGCTGCTGGTTGAGCTAGGGCAGCAGAAAGGCCTGGAAATAGTGAAATAGCAAAGCGGTGAATGGAAGGATTCAAACTCTTCTATTCACCGCTTTGCTATTTCACTAAATAATTGAGGAAGCCTTTCGCCGTTCGGTTGCAGCACAAACGGCGAAAGAACTTCCTCGGGGGTCTGCCTTTCACTCACCAGAAAAAATGGACCCTCTTTTTCGTTTCATCAGCAACATAGATGCTGATTCTTAGTGAGCGTTGCCTCACTCACCAGATATTTTTTGTAGACAGCTTTTCAAGTGCAAATTGCTTGCAGCAAATGGCAGTTCAATGAAGACGGCCAGGCATTAGTCTTCGACCGAGCGCACGCTGGAAGCACCGGTAGCGTCTTTCGTTACGTCGGAAGGGTTGCCGCTGTACTCGATTACGCTAGCTCCGATGGCATCAGCTTTCAGGCTTTCGGTTACGCGCAAACGAGCCTTGCTGCCGCCTACCATGTCAATGTCGGCTTTACTAACGGTGAATTCGGGGGCATCTAGCTCGCAGCCGCCAGCTCCGTCAACGCTCAGGTCATCCGCTTTTCCTTGCAATGAAGCGCGGCAGGCACCAGCTAAGTCTATGTCTAAGCTGTTGAAGTCGCCTTGCAGACGGAGTTGGCTGGCACCCGCTTGCTTTACTTGCAAGTCGCCAGTGCTGAAGCCCTGCACGTCGGCCTGAGAAGCACCCACCAATTCCAGCTGGTCCAGCTTGGGCGTTTCGATAGTCACCAACACTTTGTCGGCACCTCTCCATTTGCCGCCGCTCATGAAGTTGCGGTTGCGCGACCGAATAACCAGCTTACCCCCTTCGCGCTCTACACGCAGATCGTCGAGGTGAGAGGTGCTGCCGGCGGCCTTTACCTGATAGGTGCTGCCAGCCCGAATAACCACGCGGTAGGGACCTATGACGCTCACTCCGTCGAAGCCCTCCTCATCGTAGGTGCGACGGCCTGTGCCGTAGTTGTTTTCGTCGGTGTCGAACTCAGTGGCACCGCCGAAGTCGAGGTTTATGTTTGCTTCGTCGTTGTCATCGTCGGTGTCATTGCCACTATCATCGACGCTGCCTCCCATTTCTTCTAAGGTGCAATCAATGCAGTCCAGCTTGTTGCCACGCATCCGAAACGAGTGCTCTTCCACGTTTTCGGGGGTGTGGTTGCCTACGAAGTCTTCATCGTCTAACCAGTTGGCAAAGCCTTCACTGAGGTGGAAAGTACGGTCGCGGGGCAAGCGGATGGTCAGTTCCAAGTCCTGGTCGCGGTAGCGAGCATTAGGTTGGAAAGAGAAATGGTCGTCGAAAATCAGTGTGGAGTCGCTGCGGGTCCGAACAGTATAGGCCACAGTGGTAGCAGCCGTGTTGCTGGCTTCGGCTTCGGAAGAGCCTTTAGCGGAGAGGCGGCGGATTACTTCCACTGCTCGGCCGCTGTCGGCGGCGGCTAAGTCTACATCCACCCACTGGTCCCACTCACGGTCTACTTGGCGGGTTTCGAGGCGCAGTACACGGGCCTTGAGGGCAGGATACTGCTGGCTTTGCTCCACGTCGGCCTCATACTGAAACTCCCGGCTCTGGCGAGCTGCGGCCACCGTCACCCCAATGATGCTCAACAACCACAACCCGAACAACGACCAGCCCATGGTGCGGCTCAGAACGGCGCGGCGCATCAGCAACCCGATACCGAGCAGCAGCATAGCTAGGGTAGGAATGCCGAAGGCCACGAAGCCTGATAGCAAGGCCCAACCGGGTATACCATTAAGAAACACATGAGCGGGCACGTCGCCGGCCATGATGTTTTGCGAGTCTGGAATTAGGCCTATGCCCACGCCCAGGAGAACAACCAAGGCTAGCAGAAAGCTAAACCCGAGTATGGCGAGTAGCACCCCGGCCACGATGCGAATGGCGCTGCCTACGAAGTTGAGCAGGGGGTTTAGGGCGCTGGCTAAGTCCTCGAAAAAGGTGCCCACGGGGCGGTTGTTGCCCGTTCCGGCCTCGAAGGCGTTGTTGCGCACGTTGCTATCAATGCCCGACAGCGTTACGGCGTCGCCGCGCATGCGCATCTTTTCCGAGATAGTCTTGGCCTCAGGAACCAGAATCCAGAGCAGCGGATACAGGATGAAAGAAATGCCGCCTATAAACAAGCCTGCAATAAACAGCACCCGAATCAGCGTCACATCCGAGTTGAGGTAAGCGGCTAAGCCGGCCGATACGCCCCCGACTTTGCCGTTGTCGGTGTCGCGGTAAAACTTCTTGTAGCTCCGGTCTTCCTGCTCGGGCGTGTTGTCATAGCGCTTGGGAAGAGCAATCCACAGGATGATGTAGGAGATGACAGATAGCGCAGCTAGCTTTTCGCCAACTTCCTCTAGCCAGCCAAGGTCATTGAAAGCCAGGGGCACTAGGATGAGCAGCCCCAGAAAACCCAACCGAATCCAGAGAGGGTTGATAGCGAAATAGCGAGCAATACCGCCAGCTACCCCCGCCACTTTGCGGTTGGCCATGTCGCGGTAGAGGCGACGGGGCTCGTCGGTAGTGGTGGTAGTGGTATCGGTGGCCGTGCTGGTGTAGCTGGTTTTGGTGCCAGTGCTGGTGTAGGTACCCGCAGCTGTGCCGCTAGCTACAGCGTCGGCGAGCAACTCGTCGTCGTCCTCGGCGTCTTCGGCGCTTTGGAAGTCGCTCACGCGGCCCATTTTGGCGGTCATGGCCTGCACGTCGTCCAGCGAAATCACCTGCTTGACGCCGGAGAGGCGGGCGGCAAAGATTTCGGCAATACGGCCTTCGATGTCAGCCACTATTTCTTCGTGGCCACGGTAGCCGCTGAAGTGGGCTTTTACTTCGGCCAAATAGCGGCTCAAAACTTCGTAGCCGTCTTCTTCGATGTGGAAGATGATGCCTTGGAGGTTGATGCTGATGTTCTTTTTCATCTCAGTCAGGGGCTGCAACTAGTCGGAAAAAAATCGGGAGGAAGGGCGGGGTGCTACAGCACGACCGGTACAGTGCTCCCGTTGGCGGAAGGCTTTTGGCGAATGATGCGGATGGAGTCCTGTACTTCTTCCCAAGTAAGGCGCAACTGTTGCAGGAAATCCTGCCCGCCATCGGTGAGGGTGTAGTACTTGCGCGGCGGGCCACTCATCGATTCCTTCCAGGTATAATCGAGCAAGCCAGCATTCTTGAGGCGCGTGAGCAGCGGGTAGAGCGTCCCCTCCACCACAATCATGCGGGCTTGGGTTAGTTCTTCGAGCATGTCGGACGCATATACCTCGCCGCGGGCGATAATCTCCAGGATGCAGAATTCCAGAATTCCCTTCCGCATCTGCACTTGGGTGTTCTCTACTTTCATGGGCTTGAGGCGGTAGTCGGTGAAGAATGAGTCAAAGATAATGGAAGGTACTATGTAACGCAAGGTACTGTTGAAAATAATTTCTTAATACTCACTTTTTTAATCCTGGGAAGTATAGAAAAGGTCAGATTTAAGCTCTGCAGGCTGTTTTGGATAACTATTGTGCTAGCGCGAAAACTGCCAAGCGCAAACTGAAACAAAACTTCTACCTGTCTTACGGCAGCTAACAAGGTGTTCTGCTACCCACGGGCGACAGATAAGCTGCCCGATCAAGTTCTCACCTTAACCCATTGATAATAGGCTAATTTATGAGCCATGTAAAGCGTCACGTACTAATATGTAGTACCTTGCGTTGAAAAGCGGACTACTCGTTTTTAGCCCATTTTTCTATGAAACACTTCTTCTATACTACTGCGCTGCTATTCGGTGCCAGCGGCTTGCTGTTTCTTGCTCCTACCGCTGCTTCGGCCCAGGATACAACCCCAAAGTATAGCAACGAATTTCTGAATATCGGTGTCGGGGGCCGGGCACTAGGTATGGGTAAAGTACAAGTCAGTCTTGCCCAAGATGCTACTGCCGGCTACTGGAATCCAGCTGGGCTACTCAACCAAAAAGCAAAATACGATGCCGTTCTGATGCACTCCGAGCTGTTCTCGGGCATCGTCAAGAACGACTATGCGGCCTTCTCCATGCCGCTCGACGACAAAAGTGCCATTGGCATCAGCGCTATGCGCCTAGGCGTCGACGACATAGCCGATACCCGCAACCTAATCAACGAGTACGGCTACATCCAGTACGACCAAATCCGCTACTTCTCCGTGGCCGATTATGCGGTGCTGCTGTCCTATGCCCGCCGCATCGGCAACATTGAAGGGCTTAAAGTAGGCGCCAATGCGAAAGTCGTGTATCGCAACGTCGGCGATTTTGCCAATGCCTGGGGCTTCGGTATTGATGCCGGGGTGCAGTACGACAAAGACGACTGGCATTTCGGCCTCACGGCCCGCGACATTACGACTACCGTTAACGCCTGGACTATTAACTCTGAAAATTTAAGTCCCGTACCGGGCGACACTACGGCAATACCATCTAACAGCACCGAAGTAACGCTGCCCCGCTTTGTGCTCGGTGCGGCCCGGCTGGTGAAGCTGCCCGGTGAGTTTACCGCATTGGCTGCCATCGACCTGGAAATGACTACCGACGGCCAGCGCAATACGCTAGTATCAAGCAAGGTAGCCAACATCGACCCACGGGCAGGCTTGGAAGTTGGCTATAAGGACTTGGTTTTCTTGCGGGGTGGGGTGAGCAACTTCCAGAAGATTAAATCATTCACCGGCAAAGAGGAGTGGAAAATGCAGCCTAGCCTTGGGGTGGGATTGGCGTTGAGTGGCCTGCGCCTCGACCTGGCCTTGTCGCAGTTGGCCATTGAGAAGCTTGGTGGTCGCACCCAAACCAACAACATTATTGTGTCGCTGGGTTACGGTATTAAGTAAGTGATGTACGATAGGGGAGAAGTCTGCCTGTAAATCTTTCAGTAGATATCGAGTAGCTAAGCTATTACCCAGTTTACTCTATGAAGAAACAATACTATTGCAAGCAGCTTCTGGGAATGTGCAGCTTGCTACTAATGTGGCTGCTAACCGCGAATCCAGCAGTAGCTCAGAACGCAAGTCTGTTTGGCAATGAATGGATTGTGCCGAGCCAGCAGTACTACAAAATCAAAGTAACCAAAGACGGTCTTTACCGCCTCGATCAGCAGTACCTAGCTCAGGCAGGCATAACGGGCGTGAACCCCCAGCGGATTCAGTTGTGGCGGCGGGGCCAGGAGGTGGCTATCTACGCCGGTGGCAACCAAAGCACGCTTGATGCCACTACTTTCTTCGAGTTCTACGGCCAGCGCAACGATGGTAAGCTCGACCGCGCCTTCTACAAAGGTGGTTCGGCCGCCCAACCCCACGACCTTTATAGTCTCTACACCGATACCGCTGCGTATTTCCTTACATGGTCGGCCACGACCAATGGGAAGCGGATGACGCAAGTAGCCACGACCCCTACCGCCGCGCCACATCCCACCCGACTGGCTCAGCGGCAAGTGCTGTTCAATGGCAACCCGGTTCAGGGACAGTTTGCTTACGTCAACGACGAGCCGTTTGTGAATGTGTACCAACCCTGGGGCGAGTCGGGGGAGGGTTTCTTGTCGGTCCGGTTTGGAGCCAATGGCCCATTCCAACTAGCTGGCATGGCAACTGACTCTGCTTGGGCAATCAACCGTACAGCTAACAGATTACCACAGGTGGAGCTGTTGTTTGTTGGTGCCTGGAGCGGGCCTCATACCGTGCAGGTAAGTGTTGTTCAGCCAGGTACCAACACTGAACGCATACTTGGTACTGTTTCTTTCAATGGCTACGAGAAACGTTTGTTTCGCTACCCGTTGCAAAACTCCGATATCAATTCCAACGGAACAGTCATTACATACGCCCGTGATCCGGCTCCTAAGATTCCAAACCAGCAACATGGTTTTCGGGTAGGCTTTGTTCGCTACACTTATCCGCAAACCAGTCGGTGGCGCTCCGGGCTAAAGCAGATGGCATTCCTCAACGACTCCACGCTAACAGAGCCAGCCTACTATACAGTGGACAGTTTGCCTTCCACTGTACGTGGTTTCGACCTAACTGATATCAACAACTTGCAGCGCGTGGAAGGCATAGCATTAGCTGGTCAGCAGCGGGGCTATAGCTTCCCTAGTGCTACCGCCAACCAAACGCGCCGCCTGTTGCTCGCCGACGAAGCGCAAGCTGCTGTACCACGGCCAGCTGTGCGCGTACGTTTCCGAACCCTGAATGCCGCTACCTCCAACTTTCTAATTATCAGCCATACCGCGCTGATGCGGCCAGTAGGCAATATCGCCAATCCGGTACGTGCCTACGCCGAATACCGCCACTCAACAGCGGGCGGCCGGTACGATACGGCGGTAGTTACTTCCGAGCAACTCTACAACCAGTTTCATTACGGCGAGAAATCGGTGATGGCTATGCGCAACTATGTGCGCTGGGAGCTAGCTAATTCGCCGGCCAACCAAACCAACTATTTGCTTTTACTGGGAAAAGGCCTAATAGTAGGCGAATACAGTCGAAGCCGATTGGCACCCGCTATTGATTTGGTGCCTTCTACCACCCGCAGTGGCTCCGATAATTTTCTTTCCGCTGATTGGGAAAACAACCAGTACGTCCCCCGAATGCCGACAGGGCGTTTGTCGGCCACACAGCCCCAGGAGATTATTCGGTATCTAAACAAGCTGAAAGAACACGAAGCTTTAGGCGCAGCACCCTGGCGCAAGCACATTGTGCACATGGGCGGGGGAGAAAATGCAAGCGAATACTCACAGTTCGAGAGCTACATAGATAAGTATAAACAGTTGGCTGAAAAGCCGCTATTCGGTGGCCAGGTAGTCAATACGTACCGCCGCCGGTTGTCTGGGGGTACCAACTTCCCGGTGAACATCACGCTGGCACCAGAAGTGAATGCGGGGGTGGCACTGGTTACTTATTTTGGCCACGGATCAACCTCAACTTTTGACCTCAACTTCGGTGATCCTACCGAGCCGGGCAAAGGCTATAACAATCCCGGAAAGTATCCGGTGTTTCTACTAAACGGTTGCGCTGCCAACGCAGTGGACCGCAATACCAATGTCAAAACACTCTCAGAAAACTGGATTTTCGCCGAAAACAAAGGCGCAGTAGGCTTCATGGCAGCATCTGATGAAAGCTTTGCCTATGACCTTGATGCTTTTACGACGGAATTCTATAAAGTAGCCTTCAACGAGCCCGCTTGGTACGGCAAGCCGATACCTGTGTTGCAGGCCGAAGCTGCTCGACGCATGCTGATTACAAACGCTGGTGCTCCTTCAACCATCGCACAAGCTCTTATTAATACGTGGCTTGGGGACCCCGCCTTGCGCTTTTTCTCGCCCGAGCGGCCTGACTTCATTACCAGCAACACCGACTTGCAGATTCAAGCTAACGGTTCCGGGGCGGTACAGGCTTCTTCTCCCAATTTCAAGCTTCTAGTCCACGTCAGCAATCCAGGCAAAATTACCTATGATGCGCTGGACATCCGTATTACGCGTACCTATCCGGCAACCAGCACAGGCACACGTCCCCCGGATATTATCACGCGTACGGTGCGCCAAGCCTGGCATGATACTACCTACACATTTATACTAGATAACACTGGCAATGTATTCGGCGACAACCGATTTGAAGTAGCCCTCGATTATAACAACCGGGTTGCGGAAATAAGCGAGACAAACAACAGCGGCCAGATTACTTTCAACTTCCTGCAAGGCGGCGTAAGGACTATCTGGCCCCCAGATTTTGCCATTGTGCCTGCAACCAACCTGCGCTTAGTAGGCCAAACCAACGACCCCCGGGGTGCCTCCCGGACTTATGAAATGGAACTGGACACGGTTCCTACCTTCAACAGCGCCCTCAAGCAAGCCCGTACCGTTACGACTACCTTGGTCCCTGACTGGCGGCCGACGCTGCCTACCACAGCCGGGCGCGATAGTGTAGTATGGTACTGGCGCTTGCGCTTCCAGACACCCACCGGAGACGAAAGTCCAGACTGGGCTACTAGCTCGTTCCGAGTCATCCCGGGCAGTGCCGGCGGCTGGTCGCAGAGCCACCACGGACAGTTCAAGCGCGACCAGTTGGCGGGTGTGACGGTGGCCGCGCCATCAGGGCGTTGGGATTTCGACGACGTGCAGGAGCCTATTGTCTTGACCACCCGTGGCGGCGGTACCGGCGCACCTACCTTCAATCAGGTGACCGACGGCATCAGCACTTCCACTTCTCCTAACGTGGTCGACTGTGCTACGGCGCAGCCTAATATGATGGTAGCCGTATTTAGTGGCCGTACCCTGCGTCCGGTGCGCAACGTAGCTGGTAGCTACGATTCTTGCGGCCGAGGCAACCTCCGCTTCTACCATTTCGCCAGCAGCGCTTCCGACAACATCAACACCCCAGCCCGACAGGCACAGCTGCAAGCTCTGCTAACTAATGTGCAGCCCGGCGACTATGTGGCGCTGATTTCAATGAACAAAGTGAACTTCTCTACGTTCCCTGCTTCGTTGAAAGCGGCTTTCACTTCTTTGGGCGCGCAACGCATCAACCAGTTGCAAGACGGTGAGCCCTATGCCTTGCTAGTACAAAAAGGACCTAATCCGCGGGTGGTGCGCGAAGCAACGGCTGACCCCGCTAGCTCCACCCCGCCCGTCAATCAAGTATTGATCCTGAACGATACGCTCCTAACCAGAGCAAGCAGCGGCAGAATCACGTCAACCCAAATCGGGCCGGCGCGGCAATGGCTGAACCTCTACCATACAGTCCGCACCCCTGACGCATCAGATAATTACACGCTGAAGCTGATCGGTATTGATAGCACCAATACCGAGCGGGTGCTCGACGCCAATGTCACAAGCCGTAGCCTCGCCTTGGCCAATATCTCGGCCCAGCAGTATCCGTATTTGCAGTTGGTACTGGAACTGCGCGACACCTTGAACCGCACGGCACCACAGCTAGAGCAATGGCTGGTAACTTATCAGGGTGTGCCCGAAGGCATTGTACGCCGCGACTTGGCCACGCCCGCTTCTGTGTACGACCCGGCCAATCTGGCCAAGCAAGCAGCTGAAACGGGCTTTATCACGGTTCCGGTGGTATTTCAGAACGTGTCGTCGATTGACTTTAGTGGCCCGATGAAGGCCAGAATTCAGGTGCGCAACGATGGTACCGGCGTCAAGGAGGCCTTGGTAGATGTGCCGGGCGGGGCTTTGCGCGCTGACAGCCAAGTAAGTTTCGAGGCCAAAGTGAATGTGGTAGGGCTAACCGGAACGCTGCGCGGCAACGTGGTAGTCAACCCTAGTCCGCGGGCTTTGCCAGAACTGTATGCCTTCAACAACGAACTGGTGCTAGACCCCTTCCGCGTAGACGAACGCAACGTCCCGCCTACGTTGGATGTGGCCTTCGACGGTATTCATATTCTCAACGGAGATATTGTGTCGCCCTCGCCGACTGTGATGGTGCAGCTGCGCGATGATGATCGGTTGCGCAAGATTCAGGGCGTTAGCAACTTTGATGTGTTGTTGACGTCACCTGCCCAAGCGACCACTCGAATTGATTTAGCAGGTACTAATGCCCGCTTCTCTTCTGATTCAACCAAAGGCACCGCTCAGCTAGAATTACGAATGGGACAGACGGCCCCCCTTGAAAATGGTATCTATACCCTAGAGGTACAGGGCCGCGACGCTACTGGTAAACCAGCAGCTCTCGAGCCGTACCGCATTACTTTCGAGGTAATCAACGAGTCCACCATCAGCAATATTTACCCGTATCCGAACCCTGTTACCAGCAAAACCAAGTTTGTGTTTACGCTAACCGGTAAGGAGACGCCACGCGACATGAAAATTCAGGTGCTGACGCTAACGGGTAGGGTAGTACGGGAAATCATGATGGCCGAACTAGGGCCTTTGCGGATCGGCAACAACATCTCGCAGTACGCCTGGGACGGTACCGACGAGTACGGCGACAAACTTGCCAACGGTACCTACCTCTACCGCGTCATCCTCGACGAGCCGCAAGACAAGTTCAGCCGCCGCCCTACTTCCGGCGACAAAGCTTTCAAAAAGGACTGGGGCAAGCTGGTGATTTTGCGCTAGTGAGTCCTATCTAACTGAACGGAGAGTTCAAAAATAAGCCCTTGCTGCTCGAGCAGCAAGGGCTTATTTTTTGAAATGCATTCTACCGGCGGCGTAGCGTGACGAAGGTAAACGGGTAAGCGTGCTTGTCGTCGGCCTCGTGTCGTTCCCGGGTTTCCTCACGCCACACGGCGCGGTCAAGGTCGGGGAAGGTGACGTCGCCCTCGAAACTGCGGTGAACCTCCGTCAAATAAATGGTATCGGCAGCGGGTAGGGCTTGGCGGTAAATTTCGGCACCTCCAATCACGAACACCTGCTCGTCGAGTTGGCTGGCAAACTCTAACGCTTCTGGCACCGAGCGTGCTGTCTCGCAACCGTCGGCCTGCCAGTCGGCTTGCCGCGTCACAACGATGTTGGTACGGTTTGGGAGCGGCCGGCCGATGCTCTCGTAGGTGCGCCGGCCCATCACGACAGGGTGGCCCTGGGTGAGTTGCTTGAAGTGCTTCAAGTCGGCGGGTAGGTGCCAGATAAGCTGATTGTCGCGCCCAATTACACCGTTTTCAGCGGCGGCTACTACAAATGCAAGCATCAAGTATTGGTTGAATTGTGAATGATTTAATAAGCAGAAGAATATCTGACGGCCAAGCCAAAATCAGAAGAACCGACAAACTGCGTACGCAGCTAGCCGCCTTTTGCCTATCAACTCTTGAGCAATTCAACGTTGAACCCACGGAGGAAGTCGGCTATAAGCATGCGCTTTTTGCCTTCCAGCTGTACGTCCAGCAACTCGAGCAGGCCATTGCCGGTTTGCACCCGCAAATACGTGCGGCCGTCGGTGTACCAACGGCCAGCGCCACCGCTGTCGGGGCCGCTAGCTTCCTCGTCGTCGAAGGGCTGGGCTTTGAAAACCTTGAGGGTGCGCCCGTCGGGGAGCTGGGTGAAAGCAGTGGGAATAGGAGAGAGGCCGCGTACCAGATTAGCCAGCGCCGTGGCCGACTGAGTGAAATCGAGGCGGCCCGTTTCCTTTTGGATTTTGGGTGCTGCCCGTAGCGTGACACTTTCCGCCTGTGGCAAGCTAGGCGCGGTGCCAGCGGCAATAGCTTGCACGGTGCGCAGCGCCAAAGCGGCACCAGTGGTCTTCAGTTTTTCGTAAAGCGTCCCGAAATCATCATCGGGAGTGATGGGCACCACATCCTGGAAGATCAGGTCGCCGGTATCAATTTCGTGCCGCAGAAAGAAGGACGTTACGCCTGTTTCGGTTTCGCCGTAGATAAGGGCCCAATTGATAGGTGCCGCGCCGCGGTACTGCGGCAGTAACGAGGCGTGGATGTTGATGGAACCCTGCGGTGGCATGTTCCAAACCGCCTCCGGCAGCATCCGAAACGCCACCACCACCTGCAAGTCGGCTGCGTAGCCTTTAAGCTCCGCCTGAAACTCTGGCGACTTAAGATTGGTGGGTTGCAGCACCGGCAGCCCGTGCCGCGTAGCCGCTTGCTTCACGGCCGACTCTGCCAGTTGCCGCCCGCGCCCCGCCGGTTTATCCGGCGCCGTGACAACGGCCACTACCTCACAGCCCGACCAGGTCAGCAACGATTCGAGGGTGGGCACCGCAAACTCGGGGGTACCCATGAAGATGATTTTTAACATTCGTTCGAGTGTTTTTGCCCGCAGCAGTCACGTGACGTTCTGCAACTTCAGCGCAAACTTCAGCGCCACCTGCGGACTAAGGAAGCCTGTAAATCAGTTGAAATCCGGGTACAGCAAATATTTCTTCCGCAGTGCCTTGTACTGAGCTAGTCCCGGCTCCCACGACTTCCGAATTTCCGCTTCCGACTTGCCGGCAATAATTTGCTCGCGCAGGGTGCGGGTACCCGTCAGCTGCTCGAAGTATTTGCCGAAAAACTTGTCTTTGGCTGTGCTTTGTTGATAGAAATCAATCAGGTACTTCGGGGTGAAGCCTATTTCATTGCCAACGGCGCGCAGGTCGAGGCCGTAGCAAGTTTTGCCGTTTTGAGGTGGCGTAGGTGAGCCGGCGTTGGGCTTGGGGGTGAAGCTGAACGGGCGGGTAGTGGGTTGCGTAGGTGCCCCAACTACTTCGAATGGTGTGTCGGTGCCGCGGCCTACGCTCACATCAGTACCCTCGAACAAGCAGATGGTAGGGTAGAGCAGGATGGAATGCTGATTAGGCAGGTTGGGCGAAGGCGCAATCGGTAAGGTGTAGCGCGTAGCGTGAGTGTAGCCCGCTACGGGTACTACCGTCAAGCGGCACTGCTTGCCACCGGCCAGCCATTTCTCGCCGTTAATCATCTTGGCTAGCTCGCCTACGGTCAGGCCATGCACTACCGGAATGGGGTGCATGCCCACAAACGACTTGTGCGCCGGCTCCAGCACCGGACCATCCACGTACCAGCCGTTAGGGTTAGGACGGTCCAGAATCACCACTTCCTTGTTCTGTTCAGCAGCGGCTTCCATCACGTAATGCATCGTGCTGATGAAAGTGTAAAAGCGCGTGCCTACGTCCTGAATGTCAAACACCAGCACGTCTACATCGGCCAGCATTTCGGGGGTGGGCTTCTTGGTGGCCCCATACAACGAACGCACGGGCAAGCCGCTCCGAGCGTCCTTGCCATCTTTGATGGTGGCTCCGTCGGCGGCTTCGCCCCGGAAGCCGTGCTCGGGTCCGAAAATTACCTTTACCGGGACGCCCTTCGCCAGCAGCGTGTCCACTAGAAAAGCCTTGCCCACCCGAGCCGTTTGGTTGACTACCAAGCCCACCCGTTTGCCCTTGAGTTGCGGCAGGTAAAGCTGAAACTGCTCGGCTCCTACGCGCAGCACCGGGGCTGCAGGTGGAGCATCCAGTACTACCTGCGGCGGCGACGAAACAACTACTGTAGCGGGTACTGTAGTGGGGGCAGAAGAGGTAGCAGGGGCTTTGGTGCAGTCGGAAAGCAGTAGCGGGACGCTTAGCAGTACGGCGAAGTTGAATATAGGCATCAGAAAACGAAGCTAGAAAACTGGCCGCAGACACGTAGCTTTACGGCAGTGAACGTCTCGCGGTACATATCCCACAAGATTGACGGAGCCGACTCGGGGTCTTTTACTTCGTCGGTGACAAAGATAGCTATCATCAGCATTGCCCTCGGGCTGGCTGTCATGATTGTGTCATTTTCTATTCTCGAAGGTTTTCGCAATGAAATTCAAAGCAAAATCTTCTCGTTCGGCGCGCACCTAACGGTCAGCAAGTACGACACCAACAACTCTATTGAGATTGAGCCCATCAGTGGTCCGGGCTTGGTGAAAGATTTGCGCCGCTTCCCGCAAGTGGCCACTATTCAGCCTTTTGCGCGCAAAACGGCCATCATCAAAACCAAGGACGAGGTACTTGGGGTGGTACTCAAGGGTATTTCGGAGGTGAATAGCCGCTCCCCCATGCGCAACAATCTGGTGGCTGGCTCTTTTATCAGCTTCCCCGACTCGGCGTCCAGCGACATCCTGCTTTCGCGCAAAGTGGCCGATAAGCTGCGCCTCAACGTTGGCGACCGGGTGCTGTTCTACTTCATCCAGAACCCGCCCCGCGTCCGTCCTTTCCGCGTGAGTGGCATCTACCAAACCGGCCTCGACGAGTTCGATGAAGTGTACGTCATCGGTGATTTGCGGCAGATCAGAGAACTGAATGCCTGGCCCGATTCGCTGGTGGGCGGGGTGGAAGTGGTGCTCAAGGACTTCGAACGCCTCGACCCGGTGTCGGAGGACATGTACGAAAACCTGCGTTACGACCTCAAACTCGACAAAATCACCGAGCAGTACGCGCAGCTCTTCGATTGGCTGCAACTGCTTAACCGCAACGTGGTAATCTTCCTGCTGCTCATCATCTTCGTTGCGACGTTCAACATGGTGGCCACTATTTTCATCATGATTCTAGAGCGCACCAACATGATTGGCATCCTGAAGGCCGTGGGCGCCACCGACCAGCAAATTCGAAGTATGTTCTTCTTTCGAGGGCTCAGCCTGACGGTGCGCGGCATGATATTCGGCAACGTGGTGGGCCTCGGCTTCTGCGCGCTGCAGTACTACACCCACCTTATTCCGCTCGACCCCGAGAACTACTACATGGACCGGGTACCTGTGTTCTGGGACCCCGCCATCCTGGTGTTGCTCAACGTCGCCACTTTTGCCACTTCCCTGCTGGCCGTCTTAATCCCGACCTACCTGATTTCGCGCATCAAGCCAGTGGCAGCCATCAAGTTCGACTAAGAACGTAATAGCCGGCTGTCATTCCGACGCAGGAGGAATCTGAGTTTAGCTGTTGAACGGCTTTGATCTAGATTCCTCCTGCGTCGGAATGACAGCCGGCTTGCTTAGATAATCTCAAGAAACTGGTGTCTTCACCACAAGCTGACTATCTAAAAGCTAGTCGGAAAGCCAGCGGCTTTGCAAAATCAGGTTTGGGTTGGGGCACAGAACGGCCCATTTCTCCAACTCTTCGGGAAGTGCTACGCCAGGAAAATCGCCAGAGAGGCCTTGCATATCGGCAATAACCTGGAAGTGCAGGTGCGGAGGCCAGTCGCCGTTTTCGGGGGCGGGGCCTACCTCGGTGAAGATGGTGCCTTTCTCGATGATCATGCCGGGGCGAAGCAAGGCCGTTTCGCGGCGGGTGAGGTGGCCGTAGAGCGTATAGAACGTTTCGCCTTCCAGTTCGTGCTGCAAAATGACGGTGGGGCCATAGTCGCCGAAGTTGTCGTTGTCCTGCGTACTGTGCACAATGGCATCGAGCGGGGCCATAACGGGTGTGCCCGCCCGGAGCCACACATCCACACCCAAGTGCAAAGACCGGGCGGCTAAGGTCGGGCTGCCAAACAAACCGGGGCTGCGACGGTAGATAATACGATTTTCGAGGTAGCCGCCCACGCCAATGTGCGCTTCTTGCTCGGCTAGTAACTGAGCTACCAGCGCCTCGAAGTCGGCGGTGTCGCGCAGGTCGGCGTCGTGTAGCAAGGGGTTTTTGGCGGTAAAGTCGAGGCGGGCCACGTCGGGCGCATTCAAATCGACGGGCAGAATAGCGTGAAATTCGTGCTGATGACGCTCAAGAAGTTCGGCGAGCATAGTAGATCAAGAAGTAAGCAAAGGATGAAGGTCTTACCATACGCTGAAATAAAGGTGGCGGGCAGTACAACATCTTGTACAGGGCATCGTAGGGCTGCAAGCTAAAGCATCCGATACAGAATCCCGTACTTTGCAACTCCTGCAAACCCTTCGGGGTAAGGCATAGTTATTATCCTGCTTCAACAACAAGCCCCTAGTTTTTGCGCACCCAATGAGCACACCGTACTTGTCCCTCAACGTTGTCGAACTCACCCGAGAAACCGACGACGCTGTTACCATTCATTTTGAACATCCTAGCCGCCAAGTAATTGCCAGCGAAGCTGGTCAGTTCCTGACCCTGATACTTCCTTGTGGCCCTGGCGGTAAAAAAGAGCGTCGGGCCTATTCGCTTAGCAGCACCCCAAGCGAAGCACCGCGTTTGTCGGTCACGGTGAAGCGGGTAACGGGTGGGCTCGTCAGCAACTATCTGCTCGACACCGTGCGGGTCGGCCAACAACTAGAGGCTATGGCGCCGCTAGGCAACTTCACGCTCAAAACCAGCCCTAAATCGGCGCGCTCGTTGGTGCTGGTAGGCGCTGGCTCGGGTATCACTCCGTTGATGAGCATGCTGAAAGCCGTGTTGCGCGAGGAGCCACAAAGCCACGTACTGCTTGTGTACGGCAACCGCAACGAGAAATCAGTGATTTTCAGTGAGCAGCTTCGGCAGCTAGAAGCGCAATACGCCGGCCGTTTCCAGGTTGAGCACGTATACAGTCAGCCGGTTGGGCCCGTATCGGCGCATCAGCACGTAGGCCGTCTGAACCGGACCACGCTGCTGCGCATTCTCGAGCAGCGTCATCAGTTTCCGGCTTCGCAGGCCGAATATTATTTGTGCGGCCCGGAAGGCATGATGCTGGAAGCTAAAGCGGCCCTCGACTTGCTGGGGGTGCCCGACAACCGTGTTCGTCGCGAAAGTTTTGTGGCTGCCGCCGAAACGCAGGAAACCACGGCCGCCCAGCCCAATGGCCACGGTGACGTATCGGCCGATGATGACGACCAAATCAAGACGCGTAACGTAACCATCAACTACGAAGGCTCGGAATATCAATTCGAAGTGACGCCCAACCAAACCATATTGGAAGCGGCTCTCGATCAAGATATTGACTTGCCTTATTCTTGTCAGGCAGGGCTATGCACCGCGTGCCGAGGCAAATGCCTCTCGGGCAAAGTGCACCTTGATGAGCGGGAAGGATTGTCGGATTCGGAAATGAAACAAGGCTATGTTCTTGTGTGCGTTGCCCATCCACTCACCAGCGACGTAGTAATCGAAATCGACTAAAATCTAACTTGGCGCGTTGCTGTAAGAGGCCGAAGATTTCGCTTGCATCTTTGGGCTGCATATCCGCCATATTAATCCCACCACACTAGCGTTAGTCTAAGGTCTGCTGCTGCTCGCAGGACCAAACTGCACCGTACCGGAAAACTTTCCGTATATTCTTTTCTTATGACGCCTACTACTGAACTTGCTGCCGCTTCGGCCACCGAAACTCAGCGTCCGCCCCGGCACTACCTACCTGAAGATTTCCACGTGACTGATTGGGCAGCGCTGGAGCCCTTCTTTGTGGAGCTACGCGAGCGGACCATTACTTCTGGCGTGGAGCTGGAGCGCTGGCTGCTCGATCGTTCGGAATTGGAAGCGGCCCTAAGCGAAGACCTGGCCTGGCGCTACATTCGCATGACCTGCGACACCCAGGACGAGGAACGGGCGGCCGCTTTTCAGTATTTCGTGAGCGAGATTGAGCCCAACGTAGCCCCTCATGACCACGCCCTCAACGAGAAAATGATGAGCTCGGACTTTCTGCCCGAACTTGATCCTCGCAAGTACCGAGTGTTTCTGCGCTCGGTACGGCAGGCACTCGAAATTTATCGGGTAGAAAACATTCCGCTCAAAACCGAAATCAGCACCAAGCAGCAGCAGTACGCCGCCATTGCCGGTGCCATGACGGTGACGCTCGATGGGGAGGAAATGACCTTGCCGCGCGCCGCCGACCGCCTCAAAAGCCCCAACCGTGCCGTGCGGGAGGAAGCGTACCGCTTGATTCAGGCACGCCGCCTGCGTGATGCCGAGCCACTCGACTCCTTGTTTACCGAACTCGTGAGCTTGCGCCATCGGGTAGCGCTAAACGCTGGCTTTGCCAACTTCCGGGATTATATGTTCGCCGCGCTTGGCCGTTTCGACTACACGCCCCAAGACTGCTTTGCCTTCCACAAAGCTATCCGCGAGACGGTGGTGCCACTCATCGACGACTTGGATCTGGAGCGGCGGCAAGACCTAGGGTTGGCTGAGCTGCGGCCTTGGGACCTAGACGTGGATGTGTCGGGCAAAGCGCCGCTGCGGCCTTTCGACACCGGGGAGGAACTGCTAGAAAAAACCATTACGGTATTTCAGAACCTAGATCCTTACCTGGGCGACTGTTTGCGAACTATGCGCCACATGGGCCAACTCGACCTAGAGTCGCGCAAGGGAAAAGCCCCCGGTGGCTATAACTACCCCCTCGACGAAACGGGCGTGCCTTTCATCTTCATGAATGCCACTAGCTCCCTGCGTGACGTGGTAACGATGTTGCACGAAGGCGGCCACGCCGTCCACTCGTTCCTGACCCGCAACCTCCCGCTCGGAGCCGACAAACACCCACCATCCGAGGTGGCAGAGTTGGCTTCGATGAGCATGGAGTTGATGAGCATGGACCACTGGGGCGTATTCTTCACCGACCCCGAGGACCTGCGCCGCGCCAAGAAGACGCACCTGGAAAGCGTGCTCGAAACCTTCCCGTGGGTGGCTACCATTGATAAGTTTCAGCACTGGGTGTACGAAAATCCGCAGCATACCGAAGCGGAGCGGCACCAGCGTTGGACGGCCATCTTCGATGAGTTCAACCAGCGTACCGTAAGCTGGAAGGGCCTGGAAGGCTTCAAACCGTATTTGTGGCAGAAGCAGCTGCACCTATACGAGGTGCCGTTTTACTACATCGAATACGCTATGGCGCAACTCGGTGCTATTGCGGTGTGGCGCAATTTCCGTCAGAACCCGCAAGAGGGCCTCGAAGCATATAAGCGCGCGTTGGCGATGGGTTACACCGCGCCCATCGGCGAAATCTATGCCGCCGCTGGTATCCGCTTTGATTTCAGCACCGATTATCTGCGGACGCTAGCTGACTTTGTCCGCGAAGAAATGGCCAAGCTATAGTGAACTGATAGCAGAGAGCTAACAAGAGAAGGCCCGGCAGTCATGACTGCCGGGCCTTCTCTTGTTAGCTCTCTACACTTAGAATAACGCAGGCTTACTAGCTAATCTTCACGCATAACTAAACACATTTATTTCTATCCTAAACTTTTGTGGTGTTGCAAGCAGCATGATTAGGTAGGGTAAAAAAAGCGGCCGGAAGTTTCCGGTCGCCTTTCCACAACCAACTCAACCAACACCAGTGGCACAGAAGACCACTGGCTGTATTAGGAAGAGCTTACGAACTACTTATCGGTTGCATAATAATTTGCATAAACTTACTTGCCGCTGATAGTCAGGGTATTAAAATTAAAAAACCCTGCTCAGTACGAGGCTGAGCAGGGTTTTAGAGTATATAAGTTCCTTTATTCAGGCAGCTCGAAGAGCGGAAGGGGAGCTAGCTGCTTGTACTTCCCTCCTAAACTCTGTAGCTCGGCTTGGTGAAGCTGAATGTAGTTGTTGAATTTTTTGGCGGCCTGATCATATTTCACCCGGTACCCTACTACTTGCCCATCGTACTGGCCAATGGTGTCAAGCGTGTTCAGGACGGTGCTGCTAGGAGCGGGGCCGTCGGGGCGGGAGGTCATGGTTCGCAGTACGGTTAACAGCGAATCTTGGGCCGTATCATACTGGTCAATTTGAGTTGACTGCATGGTATACTGCTGATAGCGCAGCTTTTTGAGGCGGTTATTGGCTTGGGTAAGCTGCTGAAGCTGTTGCTTATCGGCGGCGGGCCAACGCTCTAGCTCGTTCAGCATCTGGTTGGTCGCTGTGATTTTGGCATCGTCGCTGGCAATCATCTCGCTCCAGCGGATATTTACGGAGTCGCGCAATACCTCAAGTTGTTGTTTGGCGGCGGTGGCCGAAGCTGGGTCGAGGGCTTTGGGGGTGCGGTTGCAGGCAGCTAAGGCAACTAGCAACAACACAAGCCAAGTAGTTTGTTTAAGCACAGATTTCACGTATAAAAGCAACTAGTTAGTGAAGCAAGAACAGCAACGGAAAGCGAAGTAAGCGGGTTAACGTGATAATTATTTGCCTTCGGGTACGCATCTGCCAATTCGCTCTGAGCCACAACGCATAGTCAGGGCTGGATAGTGCCCCCGAGTACAACCAAGTCTGCTAGCTTGGGTGAGACTATGGTAGAGGCTGCCCATTGTTGCTAGCAGTTAGGGAGGAATTGCGCACAAAAGTTGTTTCTCTGCCAACCAGCTGAGCGCTCTTACTAGCGCTTGCCTACCTTTGCGGCCCGTCCGCGTCGGCTGTGCCTAAAGGTAGGGCTCGAATCAACGGAATCAGTTTAATCAGCGCCAACCATTGGGTTTATGAGTGACATCACACCTCTCGATAGTGTAGGAGAATTTGGCCTTATCCGCCGCATCCAAGATACCATCACGCTCCGCCAGGCAAGTACCAAACTCGGCATTGGCGACGATGCCGCCATTTTGGCCCCACCGGCTGGTCATGACCTTGTAGTGAGCACCGATATGTTGGTGGAGGGGGTGCACTTCGACCTTACTTTTTGCCCGCTCAAGCATCTGGGCTACAAGGCAGTGGCCGTCAACGTATCGGATGTGGCCGCCATGAATGCTACGCCTACCCAAATTGTAGTAGCAGTAAGTATCGGGGCTCGGTTCTCGGTGGAAGCGGTGCAGGAACTCTACGATGGTATGCGCTTGGCCTGCGAGGCCTACGATGTAGACATCGTGGGCGGCGACACCACTGCCAGCCGTGGTGGCCTCACCATCAGCATCACGGCGATAGGGCACGTAGCTGCTGGCAAGGCAGTGCGCCGGAGCGGAGCCAGCCCCAACGACCTGATTTGCGTAACCGGGGACCTTGGCGGTGCTTACCTCGGGTTGCAAGTGCTAGAGCGTGAGAAACAAGCCTGGCAAGCCGACCCCGAAACCCAACCCGAACTCAGTAAATATCCCTATGTGCTCCAGCGCCAGCTGCGCCCCGAAGCCCGCATGGACGTCATCCACGAGCTGCGCGACTTGGGCATAGAGCCGACCAGCATGATTGACATTTCCGACGGGTTGGCTTCGGAGGTGCTGCACCTCTGCCAAGCCAGCGGCATTGGAGCCCGGATATTCTCGGAAAACCTGCCTATTGCTAATCCCACGCTGGAGGTAGCTGAGGAGTTTAACCTGGACCCCATCATGTGCATGCTCAACGGGGGCGAAGATTACGAATTGCTTTTCACCGTTCCGCTCGCCGCCCACGCCCTCCTCAAAAACCACCCCGATATCACCATCATCGGCCACATGGTAGAGAAGAGCGAAGGAGCCAACCTTATTACTAAGTCCGGTCAGCCCGTGCCACTTCGGGCGCAAGGGTTCAACCACTTTCAATAGCTACCTATAAGCACGGCTTTCGTGAAAAGTCGAAAGAAAAAGGCTTGCCATGTGGCAAGCCTTTTTCTTTCATCTCGAAGCAAACTAATCAGTCGCCTACAAAATCCGTGATTTAGTCCTCTGGATAGGGGATGTACACGAAGTTGGTAAATTCCTCGTCTAGCACGAAGAGACAGCAGTATTCGTTGGGCTCTTTATAAGTCTGTTGGAAGGCTTCAATACCATCAGTGCCTACTATGCCTTGCTGCACAAATAGCTCCAAGTACGAGGCGAAAACGTGCCACTCCAGATTCAGTTCGTCGGCGTTGATAAGCAAGCCGCCGAGCGGTACTTCTTGGCGGGCAAACACGAAAATGGGGTACTTGGAAATATCCCGCTTCCGAATCTGCGCGGAAGCTTCTTGTAGCGTATCGGAAACGGTGGCGAAATCCTTGGTGATGGTGCCGAGGTATTTGCCATTCAGTTCGGGGTCGTTGGCGTAATCCATGTTCAATCTAGGTTGTTCTAGCTTATTATGATAAACTCATTAGAGCCTTCTACGCGTTCTAACTCGGATCCGACAGGGTAATTCAAATAAGGAATGATAGCTGGATCATAGTTAGCGATGGTGTTAACTGCATAGAAAGCAGAGTTGCTAGAATCGTCAACATAAGCTTGGGTCTCGGTTCCAGAAAAGAATTGCCAGCCACTATCGGTTTCATTAAGAGGTTTCTCTCGATACATGAAGTGCACCGGTAGACCATCAACAGTGATTTTGTCAGTAGCTATACAAGCGCCCATAGGAGCAATGAGCTGCTTGAAATCACCAGCCTTTATTCTATAGCTCTTCATCTCAACTCCAGCGCCACCACATTCTCTACGTGGTGGGTGTGGGGGAACATGTCTACGGGCTGCACGCGCGTCACCTTGTAGGCTTCGTCGAGTAGCTCTAGGTCGCGGGCCTGGGTGGCGGGGTTGCAGCTGACGTATACGATGCGGGGGGCACGCATTTCCAGCAGGCGGCGCACTACATCTTCGTGCATGCCGGCGCGTGGCGGGTCGGTGATGACCACGTCGGGGCGGCCGTGCTGGGCAATGAAATCGGCGTTGAGCACGTCTTTCATGTCGCCAGCGTAAAACTCGGTGTTGGTCACGCCGTTGATTTCCGAGTTGATGCGGGCATCGGCCACAGCTTGCTCCACATACTCGACGCCTACTACGTGCCGGGCCTGCCGGGCCACAAAGTTGGCAATGGTGCCGGCGCCGGTGTAGAGGTCATACACCAGTTCGTTGCCGGTGAGCTGGGCAAAGTCGCGGGCCACCTTATAGAGATTGTAGGCGCCTTCGGAATTGGTTTGGTAAAAGGACTTCGGGCCGACTCGGAAACGCAGACCTTCCATTTCCTCGTGGATGTACGGCTCACCTTTGTAGCACACCACCTCCAGATCGTGGAAGGTTTCGTTGCCTTTGTCGTTGAGGACGTAGTTGAGGGAGGTGATTTGTGGAAACCGTTCGTACAGATAGTCCAGCAGCGGCTCGATGGCTTGGTGCTGACGGTAGCACTGCAAAATCACCATGATGTCGCCGGTGTTGGCCGTGCGAATGATGAGGTTGCGCAACAAACCGGTTTGCTTGATGATGTTGCCGAAGCGCAGCATGTTTTCGCGTGCATAGTCGCGTACGGCTAGCCGGATTTGGTTGCTAGGGTCGGGTTGCAGCCAGCAATGGTTGACGTCCAGAATCTTGTCGAAGCGGGCGGGCGTGTGGAAGCCGAGCACGCGCCGGTCGTACTGAGTGGTTTCGTCTTTGATTTGCTCCTCAGTTAGCCAACCCATAAAGCTGAAGGTGTACTCCAGCTTGTTGCGGTAGTAGGTTTGAGAAGGTGAGGGCAGGATAGGCTGGATTTCGGGCAGAGCTACTTTGCCGATGCGCTGAAGCGTGTCGGCCACCTGCTGGTGCTTGTACTGGAGCTGGGTATCGTAGCCGATGTGCTGCCATTTGCAACCGCCGCAAGTGCCAAAATGCTCGCAAAACGGCTGCACGCGCCGTTCCGAGTATTTATGGAAGTGCGTGGGTACGGCTTCCAAGAAGCTCTTTTTGCTGCGGGTAATGCGCAGGTCGACCACGTCGCCGGGGGCTACCTGCGACACAAATACCACGAGGTTTTCAATACGCACGAGGCATTTGCCCTCGGCGACCATGTCTTGAATTTCAACTTCGCGCAAGGCCTGCGCGGGAATGTTTTTAGCGGCTTTATTCACGCGGCAAAGGTAATCACGGATTGAGCCGGATTTCTGGGATTTCACGGATTTTGTCGGGTGGCATAAACCAGCACTGCTGAATTCGGCCACCTGCTTGGCTAACAGCTCGTTGCTGCAGGAGTTCATGCGCGTACTAGTAACGCGAGTTAATAACTGTTTTACCACAAGGCCAGATACTAAAAAAGGCGCTTCACTGGAAGCGCCTTTTTCAAGCTAGTAGAAACTAAATACGAGTTGTGTTGGCCGCAAAACCGGCTACCCCGGTGGTTTACTTCACCACTTCAAACCACCCTTTGTACGACCGGCCACCCGCCAATTGAAGCTGGTAGTAGTACACGCCCGCTGGTGAGTTGGCGCCGTCGAAGGTGTTGCGGTAGTTGTTGGTCTTGTATATCTCCTTGCCCCAGCGGTTGAACACAGTCAGGGTAGTGCCGCTGTAGAGCTCCACGTTCTTCACAATAAACTGGTCGTTGAGGCCGTCGCCGTTAGGCGTCACCACGTTGTAGAATACCAGGTCGTTGGCAAACTCCACGCAGGCCGAGTTGGAAGATGAAACCAGCGAACTAGTAGTGGCACTTAGGGCCTGGACCCGGAAGCACTGGTCGAAGCCGGCACTGCCGGTTGTGAGCGTGATGCTAGAAGCGGTGGCGGCTACAGTTTGCACTAGTTCCTCGGTGCCGTTGCTGACGCGCCGGAAAATCTGGTATTCCCGCACCGCAAAGCCCACGTACGGACTCCACGTTACGGTCACTTTACCCTCGTCCCGGCCAGCCCCACCTTCTACGGCGGTAGCCACAGCGCGAATGGTGGTATGCTGCGTGCTGCTGAGTAGGGTGCCGCAAGCATTGGTTAGCTCCAGGCGATACTCGTAAGCGCTGGCATCGGTATCCACGCCCGCATCGGTGAAGCTAGTGGCAGTAGTGGCCGCGTTGCCCACCGCCACAAAGGCGCTGGTGCTGCCCGCCGGCCGACGCATGATGTTCAGGCGGTTGGTGTTACCGGTATTGTTGGGCACGTTGAGCGTAAGTGTAACCCGGCGGTCATCCTGCGGCTCGACTGACGCTACCACCAAGTTGGTGCTGGAATTATCAGGACGCACGGTAAGCGTGGCAGCGCAGCCATTGCTGGTTGTCTCGGTTACTTGGATAGTGGCCGGGGTGGCTCCCGCGGGGAAGTCAACCCGGATAGTAGCCGAATTCTGGCCGCTGACGATGGTGCCACCCGTTACGGTCCATTGATAGATAGCGCCGGGCAGGCCAGAGCCTACGGTGTAGCTAAGGCCGGTGCGTGCTTCGGGGCAGTAACTGGCCGGACCATTGATGGCGAGGGCGGGCACTACCGTGAAGGTTTTGGTGTAGAGCGGGCCGGCACAGAGGCTGGCGTTGGTTTCGCGAACCGTAAGCGTGTAAGAACCTACCGCCGGCGTTGGCAACGTGACCGTATTGCCGGCGCTGGCAATGGTAGCGTTGTTTAGCTGGAATTGGTAGTTGGAAGTGGTTGCGCCGGGCAAGGAGAAGGTCAGGTTGCCACCTGCGGCGCACGCCTGCGTAGGCCCGCTGATAGCTAGGTTAGCGGCCGGGGAAGGCCGCACCGTAACATACAGCGTATCGCTCTGGCCCAAGCAGCGACCCCCAGCCGGGTTGCTGGATTCCGTCACGACGAGCTTGGCAATACCGGGGCGCGTGAAGGTCACCTGAACTGTATTCTGGTTGGTGCTTACCTGAGTGCCTCCCACAATCTGCCAGCCGTAGGTGGAGCCGTTCGTGAGCAAAGTTTGATACGTGAACGGCCCATCAGCTAAACACACATTCAACGGGCCGGTTGGCCGCTCGGTGATGAGCTGTTGATTGACGCGCACCGGGAACGTAATTGTATCTGAAGAGCAGCCGAGCGAGTTCAAGCGGAAGGCCTTCACGCTAGCCATGGTTGAGGCCGTACCCCAGTTCACGGTAATAGCCGCTGTGCCCTGGCCGCTAGCAATAGTGCCGCCCGTCACCAACCATTGATAGCCAGTGCCCCGCGCATTGCGAATGGAGTACGCCACGCCTTGGATTGTGGGGCACACCGAAGCAGAACCCTGAATACTGTCGGGCAGGGGGCGCGGGTTCACTGTGATGCGCACTGTGTCGCGGCCGACGCAATTCTGAGCCGTCGTGGCCGTCACCACATACGTGAGGGTAAGCGGGTTTTGGGTACTATTCACCCTAGTGAAGGTGGGCTGAGCAGCCGTAGCGCTGCTCAGGTTAGTGGCCGGGCTCCACTGGTAGGTATAACCCGTCAGGGCGGTAGTGCCCAAGGTCGTACGTTTCCCGTCGCAAACGGCAGCATCGGCGCCGGCATTGGCTACGGCTGCGGGGTTGACGGTTACGCGTACTGTGCTGGTACTCACGCATCCTTGGGCGGTAGTGGCCGTGAGGGTGTAGGTAAGAATCTGCGGTGTGGTGCCCGTGTTGGTTTGCGAGAAAACAGGTTGGGCAGCGGTGGCACTACTCAAGCCAGTAGCCGGACTCCAGCCATAGGTGTAGCCCGCTAGAGATGCCGAGCCCAGGGTCGTTTGGTCGCCGGAGCATAGGGCGCGGTCGGCACCGGCATTAGCTACGGCAGCGGGGTTGACGGTAATCCGCACGGTGTCCCGGGCCACGCAGCCGTTGCCGGTCGTGGCCGTCACGATGTAGCTCAGCACCTGTGGTGTGGCACCGATGTTCGGCAAGGTCAGGGTGGGGTTAGCATCAGTAGCGCTGCTCAGCCCGGTGGCTGGGCTCCAAGCGTACGTGTAGCCGGTTAGGGCTGCTGCGCCAAGCGTGGTAGCTACGCCTGAGCAAACCGTTCGGTCGGCCCCGGCATTGGCAACCGCGGCAGGATTCACGGTAATGCGCACCGTGCTGGTAGTAGTGCAGCCCTGCGCCGTGGTTGCTGTTACGGTGTACGTCAAAACTTGCGGCGTGGGACCGGTGTTGGTGAGCGTCAGGGTTGGCGTGGCGGCGGTGGCGCTGCTTAAACCCGTAGCGGGGCTCCATTGATAGGTGTAGCCAGTAAGACCCGACGTGCCGAGCGTAGTGGCTATGCCCGAGCACACGGCCCGGTCAGTGCCCGCATTGGCAACGGCCGCAGGGTTCACCGTAACCCGCACCGTGTCACGGTTTACGCAGCCGTTGCTGGTTGTTACGGTCAGAACATACTGGCTGACAATAGGCGCCGCTGTGGTGTTGGTTAGCGAAACAGTGGTAGTAACGCCACTCGCAGAACTCAACCCGGTGGCTGGGCTCCAGGCGTATGTGCTGCCTGCCACGGCACTAGCGGCGTTGCCCAAAGTAGCGGTGCCACCCGAGCAAAATGTTTGGTCAGTTCCTGCTTGCGCTACGGCCGCGGGGGTAACTAGCACCGTCACGGTGTCGCGGGCTAGGCAGCCAGAGGCAGTGGTGGCTGTTAGCACATATCTCAGCGATTGAGTTGTAGTGCCGGTGTTGGTGAAGGTCAGGGTTGGCTGCGCGGCGGTGGCACTGCTCAGGCCGGTAGCGGGGCTCCACTGGTAGGTGTAGCCTGTCAGGGCTGCCGTGCCAAGCGTGGTAGCTACTCCCGAACACACCGTAGCATCGGCCCCGGCATTGGCAACGGCCTGAGGGGTTACCGTCACGGTTACCGTCCGCGAGGCAGTGCAGCTTCCATCGGTAGTTGCCACGGTGTAGGTGGTAGTAACGGCAGGCGTTACGGTGATGCTGGTTCCCGTGAAGGTTTGACCCGTGCTGCTGGTCCAGGTGTAGTTGGTGCCGCCGGAGGCAGTAAGGGTGGTAGAAGCGCCCTGGCAAATGCTAGGACTAGCGGGCGTGACAGTCAACGCACCAATGGGCCGTACATCAATCGTGCGCGACACCGAATCGGTGGGGCAGTTGAGCGCTGATACGCCGCGCACAGTCACGCGGCCCGCGCCGGTGCCGTTCCACAACACCTGCACGGTACTGCCAGTAGTAGAGCCTTGAATAGTACCACCTTGCACGGTCCAGCGGTACGAGCTAGCAGTAGGACCAGCTACTGTGTAGGACCGCGGAGTGTTTCGGTCGCAGATAACGGTTTCACCGGTGATGCTTGTTGGGCCAGCCGCTTTCGTTACCAGAATCTGAAACACTTCGGCCACCGTCTTGGCACCGCAGGCTACGTCGGTAGCGGTTACTACCACATCGTAGGGCGTGCTGCGGGCGTTGCCGCACTGGCTGTTGAACACGAACTGGCTATTGACGCTGCCACTGGGGCCCTGCACAGTAGCACTGCCCGTAGGGGCGCCTGGTAACACCGTTCCCTGACTACCCCCGAAGGTGGCGTTGAACGGCCCCATCCCATCGAGCAGTACGCTGTTAGCCCTCAGGTTGATTGGGTTGCCATCGGAGTCGGTAGCGGCTAGGTTGAAGCTCAGGGATTGGCCTTCCTGAATAGTGAACGTGCGGGTAGCAACGGTGGACGGCGTGAACTGCGGCGAATTATTGGGCTGACACGTTCGGGACACCAACTGAATCTCGCGGCGCGTGGAGCCAATCAACACTTCATTGCCATTGATAGAGCGGTACTCTTTCACTTCTACCGCCACCACAAAGCGCCCCACCCGGGAGGTGGCGTAGCGGCTGATGCCGTTGCTGGCATTCAGGAAGGCATAATTGCCGGGAGCCGTACCGAAAGGATTCGTGGCCGAGTAGCCGGGCGCGTACAAGACGCTAGGCGGGGGCGGAGTAAATGTTGTGGCTGGGAAGTTGTTTTGAACGTCGTTGTAGGGCGTGCTAAACGAATAAATCAGCCGGTCACCATCCGGGTCAACGGCGTTGTTGACCAAGATGCTGGTGTCGCCCTGGCAGATAACCACTACAGCCGTATCCGAGAAAGTAGGCGACGAGTTGGGCAGCAGCGGCGGGGCCATGTCCACATACAGGGTTTGGTTCTGGCCGCTGGGGTTGGTGAGGTTGTCAATGTTGAAGTTGCGCGTGCCGTCGGTGTACACCGCGTAGTATCCGGCCAGCGACACGGGCAGGTTGATGATGGCCTCGTAGCGAGCCAGCCGCACCGAGGGCAGTGTGCCTGCCGGAATGCTACACCCACCGGGTTGCGGCGGCGTGATGCTCGGATTGGAAATTCGCGGCAGCCGAAACGTACCGGCTGGCTGCTGGTCGAACTGCGTAGCGCCGCCGCACACTACCTGCGCGCAGGCAAAGCTATTGGAGCCTTCGCCGCTGTTGATGCGCTGGCCCGTGGTTTTGTTGTAAAGGTTCAGAAAAATGTTGCAGCGCCCATCTGGTACGTTCGACACCGTCTGGGAAGGCACTCCCGGAACCGAGCATTCCGAGTTCAAGTAAATGAATACCGTGACCCGATAGCGAAACTGGGTTCCCTGCGGGCCATTGGCATCGAGGTACTGGTAGGTCATTTCGCCCCCCAACAGGTGAGAAGCTACCGCCGAACCTGAACGCAGCCCCATGAGCAGGAGCAGCAGGAATAAGGCGCGGAGTATAGGTTTAGCCATATAGCAAGTTTAGGATTGATTACTACTGATTAGCGACCGATCAACGGCCAGTAACTAACTCGACAGCAAATTCAATAGGTAAGTGAGCAGCCCGCAATTAGTAGCCAACCTGAATGCGGCGCGCGGCCATTTTCCCTTCGGCGTTTTGCAGGCGCACGATGTACAGGCCGCGAGGCAGCCCGGAAAGGTTGAGCGTAGCTTCCTGATTGGGGCCTAGTTTCACCGAAGTCTGCATCACCTGGGCACCCACTGCGTTGGCTATGCGCACGGCATAGGTGCCAGCCGCGGCAGGGTCGGGGAGGCGCAGGCGCAATTGCCCATCGGTGGTGGGGTTCGGAGAGATGGTCAGCGCCGGCAGTGTCCGCGCCTCAACTGTAGCTAGCACTTGGTTTACTTGCACCGAATATTCTTCGGTTTCCGAGTTGTTCTGATTGATCTGGCAGGCGGTAGGCGTAGGCTGGTTGTTGAGTCGCACCATCACCCGCATCCGCGTAAATCCTGCACTGCTCGCCGCGGCCGGAACAACGAGGGGCGCTGTGAACACAGAGGCGGAAGTCACCCCGTTCATTACCAGCTCCGACGTCTCGTAGGTGCCGTTGCGGTTCCAGTCGATCCAGGCCCATAGTACGTGCTGGAAGAAGTTGGCATTCACGGTCAAGCTAAGCGTAGTGCTCTGCCCCGGGTACAGGTTCACTACTTGGTCGATGTAATTGCCGAAGCCGTTGGCCGAAGCCGCCGAGGTATTGTCGAGGTCGGTGGCGGCGCCGCGGCGGACGGCTACGTTGGTCAGCCAGATATTGGCGGTTGTGCTCGTGGCCGTGCAGTACGATACGCAGGGCTGCATGAAGACCACGTAGCCGTTGCGCGTCACCACGTTATTGCCAAAGGCATTGGTTGCCGTTAGGGTGACGTTGAACACCCCTGCCGTCGAGTAGATATGCGAAGGATTCTGCTGCGTACTGGTGCTGCCATCCCCGAAGTTCCAGAGCCAACTGGTAGGGGCGTTGTTGCTTTGGTCGGTGAACTGCACCGGATTTTGGCAGTTTCCTAACACGTAATTCGAGGTAAAGGCCGCTACAGGAGGATTGGTATTCGGCAGCACCGTCACGGTGTAGTCTTCCACCTGGCCGAGTTGCGGGTTGGCGCAGGGCCCACTGGCTCCGCCCACAAAATCGGCCAGCACCCGCAGGCGCAGCGGCACGTTTTTCACGGCCGAGCCTGGAACACTCAACGTGCCCGAAGGGCTGGCGCGGTTCAAGGCGGTGTACAGCAGTTCTCCAGCTGCAAAAGCCCCGTCATTGTTTAAATCCAGCCACACGCGGGTATCATGCGGGGTGGTGCCGCCGGTGGTGATGCTGATTGGAATGGCCATGCCTTCGGTGAGCTGTACTCGGCTGCTGCAAGTGAAATTCTCGTAGCTAGCTTGTCCGTTCAGCGAGGTTTTCACGAGCGTACCGAGTGCAAAGCGCGTGATGCCATAGTCGCAGCAGTAGGCCGTGGTGGTGGGCGTGCATGTGGCTGCTACCGGCACTGTGCTGTTGTACTCGATGTAGCTCGTGCGGGTGCGCACATTGGAGCCAGTGGCATTGGTGGCCGTTAGCGTTACGGTGTAGGTGCCGGGCGTGGTATAGCAGTGGTTGGGGTTTTGCAGGGTGCTGGTGGTATTGTCGCCGAAGTTCCAGAGCCAGCTAGAAGGGGCGTTCTGTGATTGGTCGGTGAACTGCACGCAGCCCGAACAAGTCAGGGTTTGGTCGGCTACAAACTCCGCTACGGGCGCCGCCGTGTTCGTTACGGCCGTTATGGCGTAGTCTTCGGTTTGCGAATACTGGGGAGTGGAGCACGGAGTAGGTATCGGCGAGTTTTCCCAATCGGCAGCAACGCGCAGCCGGAGCCGGGTGCCAAGCACCGTGTTGGCGGGCAAGGAGATGGTGCCAGTGTGCAGTTTTTTGGCGTTGGAAGAGAAAATCAGCTCCGAGGTTGGATTGAGCGTGCCATCGTTGTTGACATCCAGCCAGACGCGGACTGTTTCATTAACTCCCGTGTTCGTGCTGATGCTAATGGGGTAACTCTGGCCTACCGTCAGGGAAGCCCCAACAGTACAAGCGTAGTCGCGGTACCCATCTTGCACGCCCGGCGTGGTATTGTTGATTGAGCCTAGCGTCACGTTCAGAATACCCATCCCGAAGGCGTAGCCCGAAGCCGGAGCTGAGCCTGGCGTGCAAGCACTGGTAGCCGGCGGGCACTGTGATTGGGCCCATGCAGCCAGCGGCAATATGTATAAGCTAAGTAATAAAGCGCCGAACCAGAAGGATGCCGGTGGGCGCTGCGCACGTAAAATTAGGGGCATAGAATAAGGTAGGAGAGGTAGCCAAACAAGCTCTAAATGTAGGCACTATGCCCCGACAAAGTGCAGGTTCTTTCGCAGGGTTAACACCCCTTTAGGTAGATAACCTCTAAGGGTGAAAGAAATAGGTGAATTAGTACCAAATACCAACCACTTGCCTTGAAATAAGTAGTTTTGCCGCGCCTGCGTTCAGGCAGGTTACGCATTTAGCTAGGCATGAAAAACAAAGTAGTTCTTATCACTGGTGGTACGTCCGGCATCGGCCGGGCCTGCGCCGTGGCTTTTGGGCAGGCGGGGGCCCGCGTCGTTATTACGGGCCGCGACGAAGCACGCCTTCAGGATACCGCCCGCGAGCTAACCAAGCTCGGAATCACGCACCACACCGTGCGCGCCGACGTAGGAGTGGAGGCCGATTCCGAGCGCGCTGTAGCCGAAACCATTCAGGCTTTCGGCCAGCTGGATGTGCTGCTCAACAATGCCGGTATCAGTATGCGCGCCCGTTTTCAGGACGTAGACCTTGAGGTTATCCGCCGATTGATGCAAACCAACTTCTTTGGTACGGTATACACCACCAAGTTTGCGCTGCCCCACTTGCTGGCCAGCAAGGGCTCAGTGGTAGGGGTGAGCAGCATTGCCGGTTACCGGGGCTTGCCTGGGCGCACCGGTTACTCGGCTTCTAAGTTTGCCATGCACGGCTTCTTGGAAGCCTTGCGCACCGAACTGCTACCCCAGGGCGTACACGTGCTGCTAGCCTGCCCTGGTTTCACAGCTTCCAACATTCGCCAGGTTGCCTTAGCCGCCGACGGCTCGGCCCAGGGTGAGTCGCCACGCGACGAGCAGAAGATGATGAGCAGCGAAGAAGTGGCCGGGCACATCCTGGCCGCCGTCCGTCACCGCCGCCGCGACTTGGTGCTCACCAGCCAAGGTAAACTCACGGTCTTCCTCAACAAATGGCTCCCCGGCCTGACCGATAAGTTAGTGCTCAGCCATTTCCGCAAAGAGGAAAAAGGAGAGCTGTAAAAAGGCGAAATTGTGAAGTGGTGAGTTGGTGTCTAGCTGCACAATTCGCGCAAGCTGAACACCAGACGCATCACTTCACTAGGCCATCATTACTTTACCAGCAGCAAATCGTCAGTGCGGATATAGGCTTCCTGGCCCTGCCACTGGACCTGGTACCAGGCGTCTTGCTGGCCTTGCACAACTAGCCGGTCGCCGGCAGCTGCCGTGGTGAGCCATGCCGACCCGGCACTAGGACCAGCCATAACAGCGGCTCGTGGCCGCACCACCAAAGCAGCGCGCTCAGTACCTAGCAGGTTGAGATACACCGCCGTAAGCACCAGATAAGAGCCATAGGCTACCCACCAGCCGCGCGTTAGCTGCCGTCGGCGCACCAGTAGCAAGGTGCCGCCCACTACAGCCCCAAGTAGCAGTCCTTGCAACCCCCAATAGTAGTAGCGTCGGAAAGTAAGCTGCAAGTCTTGCCGCCAGGTTTCGGGGTACCCCGCTAGGCGTTGGTCGCGGGCTAATTCCGCCATTTTGTGCCAGGTGGCGAGGCGGGGTTGCCGAGCCAGCGCCATGTTTAGGTAATAGAGTGCCGCCGGATAATGCCCTAATCCCTCTTGTACGTACGCCATGCGTACGAGCAGGCGGGGCGAGGCTACGGCTTCCTGCCGCAGCAGTCCTCGATATTGCCGATAGGCTAGCTGATAGGCTCCGGCATCGAAGGCAGAGTCGGCGCGGGCGAGTGCCGAACTAACTTTCTGGGCCGTAGTGGGTTGAGAGAGCCAGAGCGAAATCAGAAAAAAAAGAAGAGGCTTTTTCAGCAAAACGTTTGGAGCGTAGAAACTGGTCGGCTACTTTTGTGCCACCATTAGCCAACCAGGCAAGTTTTGGTTGCAAAGTAATTGATTCTGTAGCTCAGCTGGTAGAGCAATACACTTTTAATGTATGGGTCCTGGGTTCGAATCCCAGCGGGATCACCACAAAGCCTCAACGAAAGTTGAGGCTTTTTTATTTGCTTAGTTTTCAAGTAAAGCGCAATTCAGTTGTGCAGCCAAAGCAGTAGCCATGCTTCGGAAGAGCTGTGGTACAAAGCAAACAGTTGAACAAATGCTTAGCTGCCTGCTTCTCACAGTTGACTAACTGATTGCTTGGCAGAGCAGTGGCGGCTTGTTTGGGTTGTGCCCAATCTATAGCGCGAATCGTTTACTTGAAAGTGTAGTGCGGCATGTGCTCCGATTTGGCAAGGAAGCGCGTATGTTCAACCCAGAAGCAGGTTCCACCCTTTAGCAAGATCCAACCCAATGGCCCCCATAAAAGATAAAGAGCTACTAGATCAGGAAAAGCAGGTGGCAGCCCGGGCAGCGTTGCAGTGGGTGCGCGACGGAATGTTGGTTGGCTTAGGTACTGGCAGCACGGCGGCACACTTCATAAAGCTACTCGGCCAAAAGGTGCAAGCCGGTGAACTACGCATTCAAGCCACTGCTACCTCAATAACCAGCGAGAATCTGGCCCGCCAACTTGGTATCCCGTTGGTAGAGCCCCACCGTGGCTTGCGCTTCGACTTGACTGTGGACGGAGCCGACGAGCTAGACCCGCAGTTAAACCTGATAAAAGGCGGCGGCGGGGCGTTGCTGCGGGAAAAAGTGCTGGCTACAGCCTCCAACTACATGCTCGTCATTGCCGATTCATCGAAAGCAGTGGCGGAGCTTGGCCAGTTTCCGCTGCCACTAGAGGTCGTTTCGTTTGCGCTGCCTTGGGTCATGGATGCCGTAGCAGCCATAGGGGGAAACCCGGTGGTGCGGATGGACCGAAACGAGCCGGAGAAGTACGCCCACTCCGACCAGGGGAATCTGCTGGTCGACTGTCACTTTGGGCACTTGCCTAATCCCGCCGAGCTAGCGCAGCAGCTCAAAACCATTCCCGGCCTGGTAGAGCACGGCTTGTTTCTTGGTTTGGCCAAGGCCGCTTTAATTGTCCGCGACGGACAGGCGCAGGTGTTACGAGCCGGAGCAGCACCTCAGCCAGCCACCGATTTCGCAGAACTGCCTTAGCTCGGCAATATCGATGCTAACGCTAAACAAAGAAGGTCCTGCCACGGCAAGCGTAGCAGGACCTTCTTTGTTGTTGCTGATACCAAGCTTAGGTAGTCTGCTGTTCTAGCTTAGAGGCAGCGGCCGTATCTAGAAACCAGTGCAACTCGCCAGTAACTGGCGCAATCAGCTGCGCGGGGAAACTCTCGATGTCGCGTGGGTCTTCGAGAATGTGCTTCACGGCGGCGGCCTTGTCTTCGCCGAAAACTAGGAAGGCAATGGCTTTGGCTTGGTTGATGAGCGGAGCCGTCAGCGTAATCCGGTCGGCCTTTATTTCCTCTACATACACCTCTTTTGCCCCAACAGACTCGTCGTGGAGCACGGGCGTGTGCGGGAACAAGGAAGCCGTGTGCGAATTGTCGCCGAGGCCGAGCAGCACCAAGTCGAAGCGGGCTGGCTCGCTGCCAAAGAGCTGATTGATGGCCGTGGTATAGGCTTGGGCAGCTTCGGCAGGAGAAAGGCTGGTGTCTACCGGAAAAGTCTGGGCCGCGTCGATGTGCAGGGGCTCGAACATGGCGGTTTTCGCCATCAGGTAATTGCTCTGCGAATCGGTGTGCGGCACATTACGCTCATCGCCGAAAAAGAAATATACCTTGGTCCAATCGAGCTGGCCTTTGAACGCATCGGACGCAAGCAGCTCATAGAGCTTTTTGGGCGAGCTGCCACCCGAGAGAGCCACGGTGAACCGGCCGTGCGTGGCAATAGCCTGCTTGGCTGTAGCCACAAAATAATCGGCCAACTCACGCAGCACTTCGGTGGTAGCCGGAGAAATGTGAAGCTTCATTAGGCCGGTTTTTTCTTGTTGTTGACGGGAAGCGTAAACCAGTGGAAGCCTTCACGGGCAATAAGAGCTTCCGCCGATTCCGGGCCCCACGAATCGGCTGAGTAGTTGGGGAAGTTGAGGCTCTTACGGCCTTGCCAGGTGTTCAGAATCGGCATAATCAGGTCCCAGGCTTCTTCCACTTGGTCGCCGCGCATGAACAACGTTTGGTCGCCGAGCATGGTGTCGAGCAGCAGCGTTTCGTAGGCTTCGGGGGCTTGGTTGGTATAAGTGCCTTTGTAGTCAAACACCATGTCCACGGTGTTGAGCACCATATCGAGTCCGGGGCGCTTGGCTTGCACTTGCAGCCGAATGCTCATTTCGGGCTGAATGCTGATGATGAGGCGGTTGTGGCTGATGCTGTCGGCCGCCGCGGCCGGGAACATGAAGTGCGGTACGTCTTTGAACTGAATGGTAATGACGGAAGCCGACTGGTGCATCCGCTTGCCGGTGCGCAGATAGAACGGTACGCCTTCCCAGCGCCAGTTGTCCACGAAAAACTTCACGGCAGCAAAGGTTTCGGTGTTGGAGTCCGAGCCTAGCTCGTCGCGGTAGCCGGGTACTTCTTTGCCTTCAATCCAGCCGCCGCCGTACTGCCCGCGCACCGTAGACAAGCGCACATCTTCGGGCGAAAACCGGCGCATGGCCCGCAGCACGTCCACTTTGCGGTTGCGCACTTCCTCGGCGTTGAAGCTGACGGGCGGTTCCATGGCCACGATGCACAGCAGTTGCAGCAGGTGGTTCTGAATCATGTCGCGCAGGGCGCCGGACCCGTCGTAGTAGCCGGCTCGCTCGCCAGCGCCGAGCTGCTCGGTAACCGAAATCTGCACGTGGTCGATGTAGTTGCGGTTCCAGGTGGGCTCCAGGATGGAGTTGGCGAACCGGAACGCCATGATGTTCTGCACGGTTTCCTTGCCCAGGTAGTGGTCGATGCGGTAGATCTGCCGCTCGTTGAAGATGCGCATCAACAACTGATTCAGAGCCTTCGCCGACTCTAAATCGTGCCCAAACGGCTTCTCAATCACGATGCGGGTGCGCTCCGCGTCCCTGGTGAGCTTGCTCTTGGCCAGGTTTTCGGCAATGATGGGGAAGAAGTTGGGCGCCACCGCCAAGTAGTAGATGACGTTGGCGCGCGTGTGCCAGTCGGTTTCGTGCTGCTGAATGCGGGTGCCAAATTCCTTGTAGGTTTCGGCGTCGTTCAAGTCGGAAGCCTGGTAAAACAAGTTTTGGGAGAAGATTTCCCACTGTTCTGGCTTCACCTTGCCGCTGCGCGAAAACTGGTTGATATCCTTCAAGAGGTTGTCGCGGAACTCCCCGTCTTGGAGCTTGGTACGGCCTGTACCAATAATGGAAAACTGCTTGGGCAGCCAGCCTTCCAGATACAGATTATAAAGCGCCGGGGCCAGCTTGCGCGCGTTCAGGTCGCCGGTGCCGCCAAAGATGACGAAGATGGTCGGCTGGATTTTCTCGTTGGTGTTCATGCCGTTTGCTTAACAGATGGGGGAGGACTACTTGTTCGGAGTTACCGGCTGCTGGCTTTGGGGTTCCTCTTCCACCTGCGCGCCCTTCTTGAAGGTCGCATCTTCGTGCTTGGGCGTCCATTGGGTGTGGAAAACGCCTTCGTGCCCAATCAGTTCGTATGTGTGCGCCCCGAAATAATCCCGCTGCGCCTGAATCAGGTTGGAGGGCAGGCGTGCCGTCCGTAGCGCCTCGAAGTAGCTCAGCGAAGCCGAGAAGGCGGGTACTGCCATACCAGCCGCTACCGCGGCTCCTACTACAGTGCGGGCACCAGGCAGCACGCTCGTTACTTGTTTTTGCACGTTTGGATCAAGCAGCAAGTGCTCTAACTCCTTGTTTTGCTCGAAGGCATTGAAAATATCGTTCAAGAACACCGACCGGATGATGCAGCCGCCACGCCAGATTTTGGCAATAGTAGCCAGCTGCAAGTCGTACTTAAGGTCTTTCGATGCGCTAGCTAGCAGGTGCATGCCCTGCGCATACGTGACCACCATGCTGAAGTAAAGCGCCTCTTCTAGTTGGCGAAGCAACTCTTCTTTGTCGCCGGAAAGTGGCGAGGCAACCGGTAGATACAGAGCGGCCAGTTGTTCGCGTAGTGCCTTGAACTTCGACAGGTCACGCATCGACACGGCGTTGTCGATGGTTGGGATGGGTAAGGCCACGTCCATTGCCGATTGCGAGGTCCACTTACCGGTGCCTTTGGACCGGGCTTCGTCGCGGATGTCGTCGAGCAGCAGATGGTCGGTGTCGGGGGCTTTGTAGGCGAAAATATCCTTGGTAATATCGACCAGGTAGCACTGGAGCCGGCCTTCGTTCCACTTCGTGAAGGTCTGGCGGATGGCTTCGTTATCCATACCGAGGCCGTTTTTCATCACGCCGTAGGTTTCGGCAATCAGCTCCATCAGGCCATACTCGATGCCGTTGTGCACCATTTTCACGTAGTGACCCGCTGCGCCTGGACCCATGTAGGCCACGCAGGGGGCTCCGTCAACTTTAGCCGCAATAGCCTCGAACACGGGCTGCATCACCTTGTAGGCTTCCCGGTCGCCGCCGGGCATCATGCTTGGGCCGAAACGGGCACCTTCCTCGCCGCCCGAGACGCCCATCCCGAAGAAGTGCAGGCCAACCTTTTCCAGGGAAGTGGCGCGGCGTTCGGTATCGGTGAAGTGCGAATTGCCCCCGTCGATGAGGATGTCGCCGGGGCTTAAGTACTGCTGCATCTCCACAATTACGGCGTCTACGATGGGGCCCGCGGGCACCAGCATCATGATAGCGCGCGGAGTGGCAATGCTTTGTACGAAAGCTTCCGGGTCGGAAAAGCCTTCTACGGCTTTGCCCTCGCTCTCCTCCCGTAACAGGTCTACTTGTTTTTGGCTTTTATCATAGCCCGCCACGGCAAAACCGTGGTCAGCAATGTTCAGCAGGAGGTTGCGACCCATCGTTCCTAGGCCGATCATGCCAAAGGAGTACTTGGTTGGCGTTTCGCTCATCGTTTTATGAGTTTGGTTTCGGGGCTAGCCCTAGTTGTGTGGAAGTAGGAAAGGCAGTAAGAGCGCCGAAAAGGTACATTCCTTTTCTTTGATTGAACTGACTTCTACCACTAAGATGCCTTCATTGTTTAGAAAACAACAGTAAGGAGAAGCTAGACAGTGGTACGGCAACAGCAGATTGGCGGTGACTTCTGTATTTCAGAGCGCGGCCAGAGGCCTACCGAAGAGTACAGGAGGGTTTGGGGCTGCCATCGTGCTTTCTTGTTAGGTCTTCCACCTTGATTTTGGTAGCAGTGGCGCAAACTTCCCAACGAGTTTTCTGGCTGATGGTGGCGTGGTGGCTGGCAACAGCTTCCGGTGCCCACGCGCAGGTGCTCCGGCAGCCCATTCCTGACAAGCTAGTGGTGCTCACCTTCGATGATGGCGTGGTGAGCCACGCCACGGTGGTGGCCCCGCTTCTGAAAAAGTACGGCTTCGGCGGCACGTTCTACGTGTGCGAATTTCCGCCCGACTTTGCCGACAAAACCAAGTACATGAGCTGGCCGCAGATACAGCAATTGCACCAGGCAGGCTTCGAGGTAGCGAGCCACACGCTCACGCACCGGCACGTAAACAAGCTGACGCCCGCCCAATTCAAGACTGAGCTAGATTCGATAGAGAAGCGCTGCGCCACCTACCGCATCCCTAAGCCTACCACTTTCGCCTATCCCGGCTACGACACGCACCCTGCTTCGCTGGCAGTGTTGCAGGCGCAAGGCTATCAGTTTGCCCGCGCCGGTGGCCGCCGCGCCTACGACCCCACCACCGACCACCCGTTTCTGATTCCGAGCTTCAGCACTGCTATTGCCGATAAGCTCGACATCAAGGCGGTGGTGCAGCAAGCCCGCAACGGCAAAATTGTGGTGCTCACGGTGCACGGCGTCCCCGACAACGCGCACGACTGGGTGACGACCCCACCGGCTCTGTTCGAGGAGTATCTGAAGTATCTGCACGACAACCACTACCAAGTCATTGCCCTGCGCGACTTGGCCCGCTACGTGAACGTGCCGGAGGCGCTGCGGACCCTGGCGCCGAACTACGAGCACCTGAAATGACCACCAACCTCTTTCTTCTTCCCACCCATGAAAACAACCCGTTCCCTTGCCTTGCTCAGTGGCCTTTTGCTGCTAGGAATAGGGGCTCAAGCCCAAAAAACCCTTGTTACCGGCTCGGAAAAACCCATGGCGGCGGCCGAATGGGTAGACCAAGCAACGGGGCATAAAGTTGTGCGGCTAAGTGCCTTGGCAGGAGATAATGAGAGCTTCTACTTTCACAACAATCCCTTTGTGAAGCAATTAGGCAAGGAGGGCGACAAGATGGTGTACTACCACAAGAGTCTGCAGGGCAAGCAGCTGTACGTGGTAAACTTGAAAACCCGGCAGAGCGAACCGCTGACGCGGGCCTTTGCTGCGGTGGGCGGGGAAATTCTGGCACCTAAGCGCCGGGAAGTGTTTTATCAGACCGGCGACAGTGTGTATGCCACGCACGTCGACACCAAAAAGACCCGGCTGGTTTTAGTGTTTCCCGCCGATTTCAAAGCCAGCATTACCACCCTCAACGCCGACGAAACGCTACTCGGCGGGGCTTGGTCGACGGATGAGGAAAAGGAAATATCCCGGAAATATCCGGCCAAGAGCGACTTTTTCAACCGGATTTACGAAGCGAAACTGCCGCGGACTCTCTTCACGGTGAACGTGCAGAATGGGCAGCTAACCAAGCTGTTCACTGACAACGCCTGGCTGAACCACGTACAATTTTCGCCTGCCGATCCGCAACTGCTAATGTTTTGCCACGAAGGCCCTTGGCATAAAGTGGACCGCATCTGGACTATCGATACGAAAACCAAGGACGTGAAGCTGGTGCACAAGCGCACGATGGATATGGAAATTGCCGGCCACGAGTTCTTTGCACCCGACGGCAAAACCATTTGGTTCGACCAGCAACTCCCGCGCGGCGCCACTTTCTACGTAACTGGCACCGACCTGAAATCGGGCCAGGAAAAGCAGTACCAGCTGGACCGCAACGAATGGTCAGTGCACTACACTATTTCGCCCAACCAAAAGCTGTTTGCCGGCGACGGGGGCAACGAAACCGCGGTGGCCAAGGCACCCGATGGCAAGTGGATTTACTTGTTCCGACCCGAGGGCAGCAAGTTCAAGTCGGAGAAGCTAGTAAACATGAAGCAGCACCAGTACGCCCTAGAGCCGAACGTGCACTTTTCGCCCGATGAGAAGTGGATTATTTTCCGCGCCAACTTCGAGGGAAGCAGTCAGATATACGCGGTGGAAATTGCCAAAGCCACTTTATAGATGCTAAGTCGGAGAGCTTTCTTAACAGGGCTGGTACTGGCACCGTTTGCACGGGCGGCAGCAGGTTTTTCAGCAGGCCGTTTACTCGACTTGCCGAAGCACAGCTTGTCGAAATTCAGTAAGCACCTGAAGCTCGTTGGGCGGGCGTTGGAACTGCCAGATTGGTACGTGTGGTGCAACTCGCCGATTTACGGGCCCGATGGTAAGGTGCACGTTTTCTTCTCGCGTTGGCCGAAGGCCAAAGGCATGGGCGGCTGGCTCAACAGCTCGGAAATTGCCCACGCCGTAGCTGATTCGCCAACCGGACCGTTCGAGTACCTTGAAACGGTGCTGGCGCCGCGTGGGCCCGGCTATTGGGACGCCACCACCTGCCACAACCCGAGCATTCAGTTCGTGGACGGCAAGTACTGCCTGTTTTTTATGGGCAACTCCAACGGCAAAACCGACACCAAGCGCATCGGTCTGGCCACCGCCAACTCGCTCAACGGCCCCTGGCAACGCCCCGACCAACCCCTGCTCGAAGCAGGGGAAACCGGTGCCTGGGACGACCATTGCACCACCAACCCGGCCTTTATCAAGCACCCCAACGGGCAGTATTGGCTGTACTATAAGTCGTGGAATACGCAGGACTACCTTACGGCCACAGACCCTACCATTCGGGGAAATCGGAAATATGGGTTGGCCGTGGCCGAGCAACTGGAGGGCCCCTACGTGAAGTACGCTGGCAACCCGGTCATCGACTTCTCGAAACAGGGCAGCAACAAGCAGTTCGAGGATGCCTTTGTGTGGCGCGAGCAGGACCGGTTCAAGATGCTGGCCCGCGACATGGGCGTATATAACCACGAAGTAGGGCTGTACCTAGAATCCAAAGACGGTAAGGAGTGGACCTTCCCAAAAGTGGCTTTCCTGCCCTTGCGCGAATACGGCGTGCAGGAGCCGCCCGCCCCCAAAAACCTGAAACGCTATGGCCGGCTCGAACGCCCGCAGTTGCTTATGCGCAACGGCAAGCCAGAATACCTGTTCGGCGCCTCGCAAGGCGGCAAGAGCATGACAGCCTCAGCCTTCGTGTTCAAGATTGCTTGATCCTCGGTGCACGACTACTACCTAGTAAAAGGTCACTATCAAGTAAAGGCCGTCATGCTGAGCCTGTCGAAGCAGTTGGTATACGGACATTGCCAAAGTAGCTGTCCTGCTAAGCATGTGGCGCCTCAAGCCAGGGGGCGAAGCATCTCGCGTGCTGATGTTGCTAAAGTAGCTGTCATGCTGAGCGGAGCCAGAGGCGCAGTCGAAGCATCTTGCGTGCTGCCGTTGTAATACTATTGTCATGCTGAGCGCAGTCGAAGCATCTCGCTTGAATCGTTGAGCTGACAGAAGGGTTTACTACACTAGCGAGATGCTTCGACTGCGCTCAGCATGACGTTCTTATTACATCTTTTTGAGGTTTTCTCATTCTCATAATCTGTTAGAATTCCCCTGCGATATGCGCCACAAGTTGCTCTTGCTACTCTTGCTAGCCCCCTTTGCCTCCCGCGCCGATGTTACGCTGCCGGCGCTGATGACCGACAACATGGTGCTGCAGCAGAAAACAAATGTGGCGCTCTGGGGCTGGGCCGCGCCGGGCGAAGCCGTAACCGTGACAGTTGGCTGGCAGAAAGCACCGCGCAACGTGGTAGCCGACAAAGAAGGTAATTGGCTGGTGCGTGTGCCTACCGGCAAAGCTGGCGGCCCTTACACTATTAAGGTGCAAGGCAAAAAGCAGTTGACCATCCACAACGTGCTGCTTGGAGAGGTATGGCTGTGCTCGGGCCAGTCGAACATGAACTTCCCGGTAACCAAACGGCCCAACAGCGGCTCCTACACGGGCATCATCAACACCGAGGAAGTAATTTCGAAAGCCAACTACCCCAACATCCGGATGTTTACGGTGGTGCAAAAGGTGGCCGACACGCCGGAGCGCGACGTGCAAGGTAGCTGGGCGGTGTGCAGCCCCGAGACGGTCGGCAATTTTTCGGCCGTGGCGTACTTTTTTGGGCAGGAAATCCACGAGAAAACTAAGGTGCCGATTGGGCTGATTCACTCGTCGTGGGGAGGGACGCCAGCCGAATCTTGGACGCGCAAAGACGTGCTGGAAAAAGACCCGGAGCTGCGCCCGATTCTGACCCGCTACGAGCAGGGCCTCACACAGCGCCCCGCCTACGAAACCGCATTGGCGGCCTGGAAGCAGGAGCGCGAAGCCAACCCCCAAACCACCCGCCCTAAGCCCGCCGAACCGCTTAGCGCCACCAGCAACAAGTCGCCCTACAAGCTCTACAACGGCATGATCAAGGGTCTGATACCGTACACGCTGCGCGGGGTTATCTGGTACCAGGGCGAGAGCAATGCCGAGCGCGCCTACCAGTACCGCAAGCTGTTTCCGGCCCTGATTGCCAACTGGCGTCAAGACTGGCAGCAACCCAACCTGCCATTCTACTTCGTGCAAATAGCCCCCAACCGCAGCCAGAACCCTGAAATTCGGGAGTCGCAGCTGGTGACCATGCAAACCGTGCCCCACACCGGCATGGCCGTCATCACCGACGCCGGAGACTCGCTCGACATCCATCCGCGCAACAAGCAGGTGGTGGGACACCGGCTGGCGCTGTGGGCCCTGAGCCACGAGTACGGTGAAACCAAGCTGCCTTATTCGGGGCCCATCTATGAATCCATGAAAGTGGAAAACGGCAAAGCCCGCCTGCAGTTCAAGTACGCCGACGGCTTGCAAGCCAAAGGCGGGCCGCTGCGCAAGTTCTCGGTAGCAGGGCCTGACAGCGTATTTGTGCCCGCGCAGGCCCAAATAGAAGGCAATACCGTGGTGGTGTGGAGCGAGAAAGTAAAGCAGCCGGTGGCCGTGCGTTTCGGGTGGAGCATTTCGCCGGAGCCTAATTTCTACAACGCCGCTGGCTTGCCAGCCTCGCCTTTTCGCACCGATACGTGGCCCACTCCAACTCAGGGGAAGAATTAGGCACTGCGACTTGCGGCTATTCTGAAGCTTGTAGTGCGCAGGGTAGGGCGGAACAATAGCAAATAGAAGGCCCCCTATTTCCAAACTTGGTGTAGCTAGCAAGCACGAATGTGCTGCAGATAGGAGGTAACAAGTTGAATAACTATATACTTTATTGAATAATTAATTTCACTAGAAACGCCGCAGACGGTACGGTACAGGAGAGTTTCGGGCAGGTCATAAAATAGCTTAGGGTCGACTAGAGAAGTCATTAACAGCTCTTTGCTTCTAAACCCTACCCATACTGCTCATGAAAAAAAACTACAAGCGGCAGCACGGCCGGTTCGCGGTGTGTTTGCCCCTGTTGCTCCTGGCAGGGCCAGGAGTAACCGCAGTACAGGCTCGCCCATCAACCAAGATGGTGGCCGAATGGCAGATAACCGGCCGCGTGGTTTCTAAAACCAACGAAGGCTTGCCAGGCGTTACGGTGGTGCTCAAAGGCACCACGGTTGGCACGTCTACGGGCGCTGATGGCACTTTCACGCTGTCTGTGCCCGAGAAAGCGGGCACCCTGGTATTTAGCTACATTGGGTTTCAAACCAAAGAGCAAAGCTTTACGGGTCCCGGACCCGTTACGGTTACGCTCGGCGAAGACGTTAAGAACCTCGATGAGGTAGTGGTGGTTGGGTACGGCACGCAGAAGCGGGGCGACGTAACCGGGGCTATTGCATCGTTCAATGCCGAGAAGCTAACCGAGCGGCCCGTGACCCGCGTCGATCAGGCGCTGGTGGGGCAGCTGGCGGGCGTGCAAGTGAAGCAGACGACGGGCGTGCCCGGCCGTGGCTTTTCGGTGCAGGTGCGGGGCTCGGGCTCCATCACCGCCAACAACGAGCCCCTGTACGTTATCGACGGTTTTCCCTTGGAGGCAGCGTCGCAAAACTCGTCGGGCCGTTTTGGTACGGGTAGTCCGCTCGACAACATCAACCCCAACGACATCGAGAATATCGAGGTACTGAAGGATGCCGCGGCGGCGGCCATCTACGGTTCGCGGGCGGCCAACGGCGTGGTGCTCATCACCACCAAGCGCGGCCGGTCGGGCAAGCCGAAAATCAACCTCAATACCTACGCGGGCTTTGTGCAGGCCGTGCGCAAGCTGGATATGCTGAACTCCGAGGAGTGGGTGGACCGCTCTATCGAAATTATCAACGCCAACTGGGTGAACTCCGGCCCTGGCCGCTTAGCCAGCCAGACCACCGCCGAGCGCCAAGCCATTCTGCGCGTAAACACCATCAACCCCACGCTGATGATCGACGACCGGTGGCTGCAACCCGGCCACCCGGGCCTCGACTACGTGGATTGGCAGGACGAGGCATTCCGGACCGGCTTCACTCAAGACATTCAGCTCTCGGCCAGCGGCGCCAGCGACTTTGTGAACTACTACGTTTCCGGCGACTACCAGAAGCAAGACGGCGTGGTGATTGGGCTAGGCTACAAGCGCTACTCGGCCCGTGCCAACGTGGAAGTGAAAGCCAGCGACAAGTTTAAGTTTGGCTTGAATATTTCTCCGTCTTATGCCATCAGCCAGGACCCTGGCGTGGAAGGCAAAGACAACCTGATGCAAAACATCATTTCCACGTCGCCGGTGGTGGAAAGCGCGGCGGGGCTGAACACCAATACCGGCGACTTCACCAACTACGCCTGGGGCTTCACGCGCAACAGCCCGATTCGGGTGCTGGAAAATGCCATCGGGGACACGCGTAGCCTGCGCACGCTGGGTACCATCTACGCCGAGTTTCAGCCCATTAAAAACCTGGCTTTCCGCTCCACGGCCAACTTCGACAACACCGACTCCGAGTCCAAGTCGTACAGCCCAGCCTTCGTGAACGGCAGCCTCGGCAACCGGCAGTCCACGGGTTCGTTCAGCTCGTTCCGCAAGCAAACCTTCGTGAACGAGAACACGCTGACCTACAACCGGACGCTGGGCGGCAAGCACGACCTGACGGGCTTGGCTGGCTACTCTTATAACTTCACCAAGCTGAATGCGCAGGCCTTGGCGGCTTCCAACGGCTTCGTGAACAGCGCCGTCACGACACTGAACGCCGCTACCACCATCAGCGGCACAGGTAACAACTACACCACTGAAACCCAAAACGTCCTGATTTCATACTTCGGGCGCTTGCAGTACGCCTTCGGTGGCAAGTACCTGGCGTCGGCCAGTATCCGGCGCGACGGCTCGTCAAGGTTTGGTGAGAATACCAAGTTTGGCGTCTTCCCGGCGGCTTCGCTGGGCTGGCGCATCTCGCAAGAGAATTTCATGCAAAACCTGACCCCCATCAGCGACCTGAAACTGCGGGCCAGCGTGGGCTACTCCGGCAACAACGGCATCGGCGACTACAGCAGCATTCCCACGCTCGGCATCTACAACTACCCCTTCGGCGGCACGCAGTTCAATGGCCAAGCCCCGAACCGCGTCAACAACCCCGATTTGAAGTGGGAACGGTCGCGCACCTACGACGTTGGCTTTGACTTTGGACTCTTGAAAAACCGCATCACGGGCTCGTTCGACTACTACACCAAAACCAGCAAAGACCTGCTGCTCAACATTCCGGTGTTGGCCGGGACCGGCTTTGCCACGCAGCTTACCAACATTGGGGAGGTGCTGAACCGGGGGCAGGAACTGGAGCTGACTACCCGCAACTTTGTGGGTGCTTTCCAATGGACCACTTCCCTGAACGTGAGCCACAACACCAACAAGGTAGTGCACCTGGGCGAAGGTGACGCGCCAATTCAGGTGCTTTCGGCCTTCGATATTCCCAACAACATCTTGCAAGTAGGCCAGCCGCTCTACAGCATCTACGTGGTGAAGCAGGATGGTATTATCTCGCAAGCCGACATCGACAACGGAGTGGCCCGCTACGGCGCGCAAACCGTGGGCGACCCAAAGTATGTGGACTACAACGGCGACGGTAAGATTGACGCCAACGACCGCCAGATTGTGGGCCACCCCAATGCCGACTATAGCTGGGGTATCACGAACAGCTTCAAGTACAAAGGCTTCGATTTGAGCGTGCTGGTGCAGGGCCAAAACGGCGGTTCTATCTACTCGCTGTTCGGTAGGGCCGTAGACCGCACCGGTACCGGCCAGCCCGACAACGTGTTGGGCCTGTACCGTGACCGGTGGCGTTCCCCCGAGGACCCAGGCGCCGGCTTGCGCGGCAAGGCGTACTCCACCTTCGGCCGCATCAAAAACACCGACTGGCTGTACTCGTCGGATTACTACCGCATCCGCAACATCACGCTGGGCTACGATCTGGGGCTGCTGATCAAGAAAAGCGTTGCGCAGGGTGCCCGCATCTACGTAACGGCCGAGAATTTCTTCGGGCACGACAAGTACAAGGGCGGCCTCAACCCCGAAGCCGTGAACACCGCCGGCGGCGACGACAGCTTCCCCGTGGGCGTGGACTACGGCGGCCTACCGCTAACCAAGTCGTTGATTCTGGGGCTTAACGTCACTTTTTAAGCTTCGCCTTACTTCTCCTGCAACTCATGAAAAAGACGATATATCTGCTAGCGGCAACTACTTGGCTTACGCTAAGCGGCTGCGAGAAAGAGCTCGATCAAAATCCCCTTTCCAGCGGCTCGACTCCTACGTTCTACCGCAGCCAGGCTGACTTCGATCAGGCCTTGGCCGCGGCCTATCAGCCGCTCACGGGCTATCCCACTCGGGCCCTGAACCTCTCGGAAACCCGCTCCGACAACATCTACGGTGTCGATGACCTGGGGGTGCGCGACTGGGCCCCGGTCAATAACTTCTCGACGGCGCTGGTCAACAACCCGTACGTGGCGGAGGCCTGGACCACCAACTACCGCGGCATATTCCGGGTGAATACGGTGCTCGACCAACTGGCCGCCAATGGCAGCGTGGTTAATGATGCCAGCCGCACGCGCCTGGAAGGCGAGGCAAAGTTTCTGCGCGCCTTTTACTACTTCGACCTGGTTCGGTTTTTCGGTAAGGTGCCGATTTATGAAGCGGCGCTGCTCCCCGATGCCGTAGCCAAAATTCCGCGCAGCCCGGTGGAAGACGTGTACAAGCTGATTATTGCCGATCTGCAAGCGGCCATTAGCGCGCTGCCCGCCACCTACGACAACGCCGTATCGGCTGACAAGCCCAACGTAGGCCGGGCCACGGCCAACGCGGCCAAAAGTCTGCTGGCGCTGGTGTACCTGACCCGTTCAGGGCCGACCTATGGCATCGAAGGGCCGGGCCTGAACACCAACGAGTATAATCTGGCTTTGCCGCTGCTCAACGACGTGCTCAACAGCGGGAAATACTCGTTTCTAGCTTCATACCCCGACATCTTCTCGTACACCAATGAAAACAACCGGGAGGTTGTCTTCGACATTCAGTTCCAGGGTGGGGGCACCGGCCTTGGCAGCGACTTTCCTGGCCTGCTGGTACCGGATGCGTACTTCACCTTCCTGAAAATCCCGTACGCGTCGGGTGGTCTGGAAATTCGGCCCATTGCCAACGACCTGCTGAACTCGTATCCGGCCGGCGACGTGCGCAAGACTTTCAACTTCGCCGAAGGCTACGTGAGTACCACTGGCTTCCGCGAAACGCGCTGGCTGATGAAGAAGTACCTCAACGAAAACCTGCGGGGCCCCGGCCGCCTCGATTGGCCCATCAACTGGATTGTATTGCGCTATACCGATCTGCTGATGATGAAGGCCGAGTGCATTCTGCATGGCGTGGGCGGCACCCAAACTGACGTGGACAATATTGTAAACCAAGTGCGGGCCCGCGCCGGCGTGACCACTAAACTCGCCAACGTGACCCTGCCGCAACTCATGGAAGAACGCCGCCGCGAGCTAGCCGGCGAAGGTTCCCGCTGGCACGACCTGGTGCGCGAAGGGCTGGTATTGACCCGCATGAACGCCTGGATTCCGGTGGAAGACACCCGCAACCGCATGGCCCGGAACATCGATGCCAATCAAATCATCTACCCAGTGCCACAGTCCGAGCTGAGCGCCGCGCCCGGCCTCTACGACCAGAACCCGGGGTATTAGATACCACCAACGCTGAAACCAAAAACGTCATGCCGGGCAGAGCCAGCATGACGTTTTTGGTTTCAGGTTCTGCTGCCTAGAGCAGAACTTGAAACCAAGGCCTGCTAGCCTCTACAATACGCCGACATTCACTGGCTTCGCTCTTTCATATTCTACGCGTCTTCAAGTTGTGAGAAAGAAGCTAGCGCGTGGACAGTAGTAAAAAGCCCGTCATGCTGAGCGCAGCCGAAGCATCTCGCGTGCTGACACAGGAGTAGTGATTACCACCCTAGCGAGATGCTTCGGCTTCGTTGCACTGCGCTCAGCATGACAGCTACTTTGACAACGGCAGCACGCGAGATGCTTCGACTACGCTCAGCATGACGGGCCTTTGTTTTTGTTTTCGGCGCCTGCATGCCTGTTCAGTAGTGCGCAGAGAAGGATTAGTACAGAAAAATTGGGGCAGACCTAAATTCCTCTGCTCCTGGATTGGAATGATACGGGCTGCTTGCCAGTGCCAAAACAACCCGTCAATACCATTTGGCAGAGCTGATAGGCAAGGCAACGTCTTTGTCAGTTAATAACTAAGACTTGAGCAGGCACCACGGAAAGACGGATTACCCGGAAAAGTGGCCTTAGGGCAATACCTTGTGAACAAACTATTGCAAAATCACTCTGCTAGGCGGTACGGTACAGGAGAGTTACGGGTGAGTAAGGGCATACTTTTAATGTAAACCAGGGTTACAGGCTGGTTTACATATAAACCCATTCCCACCTATTGCTCATGAAGAAAAACTACACATGGCGGCGTGGCCAGCTAGTGGTCTGCCTGCCTTTGCTACTAGCAGGACCCGGTATTACCTCTCTACAAGCCCGCCCTCTAACCAAGACAGTAGCTGAATGGCAGCTAACGGGTCGGGTGGTTTCTCAGAACAACGAAGGCCTGCCCGGCGTGACCGTGGTAGTGAAAGGTACTACGATTGGCACCACTACCGGCGCCGATGGCAGCTTCACCTTACCCGTTCCCGAAACAGCAGGTACCCTCGTTTTCAGCTTCATTGGGTTCCAGACCCAAGAGCATCGGTTTGCTGGGGCTGAAAAGCTCAGCATCAAGCTTACCGAAGACACTAAGAGCCTCGACGAAGTAGTGGTAGTCGGGTACGGTACGCAGAAGAAAGCTGACGTTACCGGCGCAGTAGCCACCTTCGACGCCAGCCGGCTCGAGGAGCGTCCTATTGCTCGCGTCGACCAAGCATTGGTAGGCCAGTTGGCGGGCGTACAGGTGAAGCAAAATACCGGTGTACCCGGGCGCGCATTTAGTGTGCAGGTACGTGGTGCGGGCTCCATTACGGCCGGCAATGAGCCGCTGTATGTTATTGATGGTTTTCCCCTCGACAACGTGTCGCAGAACGGGGGCGGCCGCTTTGCTAACGGTAGCCCGCTCGACAACATCAACCCCAACGACATCGAGAATATCACGGTATTGAAGGATGCTGCTGCCGCCGCCATCTACGGTTCGCGGGCGGCCAACGGCGTGGTGCTGATTACCACTAAAAAAGGCCGCTCCGGTAAGCCGCAAATCACGCTCAACACCTACGCCGGAATTTCCCAGGCCGCTAAAAAACTCGATCTGCTGAGCAGCGAAGAATGGGTGGAACGAGCCATTGAAGTTATTAATACCAACTGGGTGCGCTCGACGCCCGCCGCGGGGCCAGCTCGCACGGCCAGCCAAACCACTGCGGAGCGCATGCGCATTCTGGGCGTAACGACTATTCAACCCTCCCAAATGATTGATGAGCGGTGGCTGCAACCCGGCCACCCCGGCCTGCAGTACATCGATTGGCAAGACGAAGCATTCCGCACGGGCGTTACGCAGAGCTATCAGGTAGCTGCCAGCGGGGCCAATGAAAACGTGAACTACTACGTTTCTGGCAACTATACCAGCCAGCAAGGCATGGTAGTCGGGCTGGGGTATAAGCGCTACTCGGCACGGGCCAACGTGGAAATAAAGGCCAACAACCGCCTCAAGTTCGGCTTGAACATGTCGCCCACGTATTCGGTGACCGACGACCCGGGCGTAGAAGGCAAAGACAACCGCCTGCACCAACTGGTTTCGATGGCGCCGGTGGTGGAAGACACCGCTGGCGTATACACGGGGTACGGCAAGAACGAAGCGTACCGGTGGGGCACTTCAACGTCTAGCCCAGTAGCGGTAATGGAAAATGCCATTGCCAAAACCAATGCTTTCCGAACCCTAAGCACCGTTTTCGCCGAGTACGAGCCTCTATCTGGCTTGCGGCTGCGGTCTTCCCTCAACCTCGACAACAACGACGTAACCGCCAAGTCGTACCAGCCCCCTGGGCGTACGTTGGCTACCTCGCAGGCTTCGGGCTCCTATAGTGGCTACCGCCGGCAGACGTTGGTTAACGAGAATACCATAACCTACTCGAAAGTGCTTGGCGACAAGCACGATATTACGGCCTTGGCGGGCTATGCCTACAACGTCTCGAAGCTGGATAACGTGCGCCTGGCGGCCTCAGGGGGCTTTATCAACAACACCGTCACGACGCTCAACGGAGCTACCAATATCACGGGCACGGGCAGCAACAACACCACCGAAACCAAGAACATCCTGATTTCTTACTTCGGCCGTTTGCAGTATGCTTACGAAGGCAAATACCTGCTCTCAACCAGTATACGGCGCGATGGCTCGTCGCGGTTTGGTAAGGAGAGACAGTTCGGTGTTTTCCCGGCGGCTTCGCTCGGCTGGCGCATTTCGCAGGAGAATTTCATGCAAGACGTATCCGAGCTGAGCGAATTGAAGCTTCGCAGTAGCATTGGTTTGTCGGGCAACAACAGCATCGGCGACTACAATAGCATCGCCACGCTCGGCTTCAACAACTACACGTTCGGCGGCAACGCGGGCACGTTGGCAACGGGCCAGGCCCCGAACCGGGTGTTCAACCCCGAGCTAGGATGGGAAAAAAACCAAACGATAGACTTTGGCATAGACGTAGGCTTGCTTAAAAACCGCATTTACGCCTCGTTCGACTACTACACCAAAACCAGCAAGGACTTACTGCTGAACGTACCCATACCAACGGCTTCGGGCTTTGCCACCAACCTCGTCAACATTGGGGAAGTGGTAAACAAAGGCTGGGAAGTGGAGCTCAATACCACCAACCTCAACAATGCCTTAAGCTGGACCACGTCCATCAACTTCAGCCACAATGCCAACAAGGTAACCAGGCTAGGCGAGGGCCAGACCAAGATTGAAGTGCCCTCGGTCACCAACGAGCCCAACAACGTTATTCAGATCGGCCAGCCGCTGTACGCTATTTATGTGGTGCGGCAAAACGGTATTCTGAGCCAGTCGGATATCGACAACGGGGCACCGCGCTACGGCAACCAGACCGCCGGCGACCCCCGCTACGAAGACGCCAACGGCGACGGTAAGATTGACACCAACGACCGGGTGATAGTAGGGCAGCCGAGCCCCAAATATACTTGGGGCATCACGAACAACTTCAAATACAAAGGATTCGACCTGAGCTTCTTGATTCAGGGACAGAATGGCGGCTACATCTACTCGCTGCTTGGTCGTGCCATCGACCGGACGAGCGTGGGCTTTCAGGAAAATGCGTTAGGCCGTTCGCGCGACCGGTGGCGCTCCGAAGAAGATCCGGGTGCTGGCATCAAGGGCAAAGCGGCCACCAACTTCGGCTTCCTCAAAAACACCGACTGGCTGTACTCGTCGAATTACTACCGCGTGCGCAACATCACCTTGGGCTACGACCTCGGCCGCGTTATCAACAAGCAAATAGCGCAGGGCGCCCGCGTGTACGTGACGGCCGAAAACTTCTTCGGCCACGATAAATACTACGGTGGCTATAACCCTGACGCCGTGAACACCGACAATGGCGGCGGCTTCACGTCAGGAGTCGACTACGGCGGATTGCCTTTGGCGAAATCATTGATTTTGGGCCTTAACGTCACTTTCTAACTAGTAGAAATGAGAGCCAGCAGCCAGAATGCATAGCGTTCCAGCTGCCCGTCGTCCTTATTTCTCCTTCCTTGCTTCTCTTCGATATTCCCATGAAAAATATATGTTTCCTTCTGCTCTCGGCCTGCATGCTCACGCTGGGTAGCTGTGAAGAAGATTTGAATCTCACCCCGATTTCCAACGGTTCAGTACCCGATTTCTATAGAACCGCCGCCGATTTCGAGCAGGCCCTAAACGCAACGTACAATCAACTGCGGGGCTACCCCGACCGCATCCTGATTATGTCGGAGCTTCGATCCGACAACATCTACGGCGTGAGCAGCCAAGGCGTGCGCGACTGGGATGCCATCAACAACTTCAATCCCACGCTGGCGGGCAACCCGTATTTGGCCGATACTTGGGCCTCAGACTTCGGGGCTATTTTCCGGGCCAACACTTTCCTCGATCAGCTTGCACTCAATGGTGCTGTGGTGGGCGGCGAGGCGCTGCGCAATCAGTACGAAGCCGAGGCGCGGTTCCTGCGGGCTTTCCATTATTTCGACTTGGTGCGCATGTTCGGAAAAGTACCTGTCGTGGATAAGGCGCTAATTCCGCAGGAAATACTGAAAATTCCGCGGGCTCCGGTAGCCGAAGTGTACGACCTGATCATCAAGGATCTGGAATTTGCCAAAGACAACCTGGCCACCAGCTACACGGGCACCAACGTGGGCCGGGCTACCACTGGTGCCGCCAAGGGCCTGCTCGCGCTGGTCTATCTGACGCGCTCTGGCCCAACTTATGGCATTGAGGGTCCTGGCCTGGGTCTAAACGAGTACGACAAGGCGGCGGCGCTGCTAGATGAAGTTATCAACCGCACCAATACGGCTACGTATTCGCTGGTGCCCAGCTACCCAAACGTCTTCTCGTACACCAACGAAAACAACTCGGAAGTGCTGTTTGATGTGCAGTACATCGTGGGCAACGGCGCTACGCACCCCGGCGTGATGGTAGCCCAGAACTTTTTCACCTTCCTGGGTATTCCTTTCGACTCTCGGGGCATCGAGAACAAGCCTGTTTCCACGGATTTAGTTAATTCCTACGCCAGCACTGATGCCCGCAAAACGTTCAGCATCCAGCAGGGCTACACACAGGCCGGGGTGGTAGAAAACCGAGCCGTACTCAAGAAGTACATCAGCGCTGCGGGCCGCAGCACCGGGGGCACCGACTGGCCCATTAACTTTATTGTGATGCGCTACGCCGACATTCTGCTCATGAAAGCCGAGTGCATCCTGCGTGGCAATGTAGGTGGTACACAAGCCAATGCCGTGGCGCTGGTTAATCAGGTGCGCACCCGGGCTGGCCAGCCTGCCATCACCAGCATCACGCTGCCCCAGCTCATGGAAGAGCGGCGCCGCGAGTTTGTGGGGGAAGGCCTGCGCTGGCACGACTTGGTGCGCTCGGGCTTGGTACTAGACGTAATGAATACTTGGATTGCGAAGGAGGACGTAGCCCAAAAAATTACCCGCAACATCACGGCCAACAGCATTATCTACGCGGTGCCGCAGTATGAAATGTCGTCTGCACCTGGTTTGTACGACCAGAATCCTGGCTACTAGGCATCAGAGAGGTAGCGCATCGAATTGTGCCTGCTTTTCTTAGCTGGGCAGCCAACTTGAAAAGCTGAATATGAGCGCAAAGCGTTTGCGCTTGAGTTTGAAGGGAATACCGTAAGCTCGGTTTTCACGGACGCGTTGTCTGGGAGAATCGGGCTTACGAGCTACGTGTATGTACTTGAACACTAAAGCACTGCCGGTGAAAAGCAACTTTGTTGAACGTCTTCGTGGCTCCCGGCAAATTCGCCGCCTGCTGGCGTCAGCATTGCTAGGGGTTGGAACTCTGATAGGTTGGGACGCACTGGCACAGTCGGAAGCGCCTGTTGCACCTGAGTTGCCGCTTTGGCACGGCCAGCAGCGCGCCCTCCGCTATCAGCCCGACGGCACCGACTTCGTAATCCGAAACGGCACCAAGCGCTTCACCCGAGCTCTCTACGGCACCAACACCGCCTTCCGGGTGGAAACCGGCGACCTGCCGGAGTTTGCGCTGTACTTACCGGGCATGGGCGGCAACCTGAAATTTGGGCTGCTGAGCACCGACGGGCGCAGCAAGTGGCTTATCACCGCCGACAACATCGTGGCCCGCTATCGGCCGGGCGCCATGCTCTACGAAATTTCTGACCCGCTGCTAGGCAAAGGCAAGCTGCAACTAGAAGTGCAAGCCATGGCCGCGGCCGAAGGTATGCTGGTGCGGGCGCAGTTCACAGATGTACCCGCGGGGCAAGTACAACTGTTGTGGGCCTTCGGCGGCGTTACGGGCAAGAAGTTCAGCCGCGACGGCGACATAGGGGCCGACCCGGAGTCCAGCTTTTACCTGAAGCCGGAGTACTGCCAAGGCAATGCCTTTCAGTTCCAACGCAACGCCTTCACGCTCACCTACGGCGTAGCGGCCAAAAAGAAAGAAGGCGAAGCAGTAGCCCGAGTTGACCAAAAAAGCCTGATAGGCGTGGTGCCGCCCGGCGCTACGCTACACGTTGCCGACGCCACGCAGCAAGAGTCGCCGACGCAGTTTGCTGCTTCCAAGGGTTCTACTGCGCCCGCACTAGCGGGCACCCTGAAAGTGAAGGCAGGGGAGCCGCTGTATTTCGCGGTGCAGATTCCGCAACAGGGGGCCGCCCTGCGTTATGCTGATTTGCCGAAAGCCCTAGAACAGGCCGAAGCCGCCCGGCAGAAACTGGCAGGTCGCATCAAGGTCAGTACGCCCGATCCGTACATTAATACGGTGGGCGGAGCGCTTGGTATTGCGGCCGATGCCATTTGGCAAGACCCTGGCTTTATGCACGGCGCTATAGCCTGGCGCATGCCCCTCAACGGCTGGCGCGGCGCCTACACCGCCGACCCGCTCGGCTGGCACGATCGGGCCCAAACGCACTTTCGCGCCTACGCTAAGTCGCAGTTGACCAGCCCCGAAACGGGCCCGGTGGTGATGGATACGGCCCTGCACCTAGCGCGCCACCAAGAGAAGCTAGGCACATCGGTATTCAGCAGCGGCTACATCAGCCGCAACCCCGGCGGCGACTTCCGGCCCCACCACTACGACATGAACTTAGTGTTCATCGACGAGCTGCTGCGGCATTTCAACTGGACCGGTGACCTGGCCTTTGCCAAAGAAATGTTCCCGGTGCTGCAACGGCATCTGGCTTGGGAAAAGCGCAACTTCGACCAAGACAACGACGGCCTCTACGACGCCTACGCCGCCATTTGGGCCTCCGATGCCCTTCAATACAGCGGCGGTGCCGTCACGCATTCATCAGCGTATAACTACCTGGCCAACCTACTGACGGCAGAGCTAGCGCAGCGCATCGGCGAAAACCCCGCACCGTACCAACAGGAGGCCACCCGCATCAAACAAGCCGTTGATCAGCGACTCTGGATGCCCGCCAAAGGCTGGTACGCTGAATACAAGGATGCCCTCGGCCTCAAGCAACTGCACCCCGCCGCCGGCCTCTGGACCGTCTACCACGCCCTCGATTCGCAGGTGCCCGATGCCTTTCAGGCCTACCAGGCGCTGCGCTATGTGGACGCCGAGCTACCGCACATTCCCGTCCGAGCCGCGGGCCTGCCCGATGAAGGCTACTACCTGCTCTCGACCACCAACTGGCAGCCCTACGACTGGTCAATCAACAATGTAGCCATGGCGGAAGTGCTGCACACCACGTTGGCCAATTGGCAGGGTGGCCGTACTGAAGAGGCATTCAAGCTTTGGAAAAGTGCGTTGCTGGAAAGCATGTACTTAGGCTCGAGCCCCGGTAACTTCCAGCAGGTGTCCTTCTACGATGCGCACCGCGGCGAACTGTACCGCGACTTTGCCGACCCTGTGGGCATGGCCTCCCGCTCGTTGGTGGAAGGCTTGTTCGGTATTGTACCTAACGCGCTGGAGGGCGTGCTCACCGTTCGCCCTGGCTTGCCGGCTGCTTGGAATGAAGCCGCGCTATCTGTTCCCGACGTGGCGTTTGATTTCCGCCGCAACGGTCAACAGGACGTGTACACCATCACGCCCACCTTCGCCAAGCCCTTGAAGCTGCGCCTACAAGTGCAGGCCCGCGCCGCAGTTGCAGCCGTAACGGTGAACGGCCAGCCGGTGCCGTGGAAGAGCGTAGCGGAAGCCGTGGGTCAACCCGTCATCGAAATCAACAGCGAGCCAGCCGCGAAGTATGTGGTGCAGATTCGGTGGCAAGGCGATGCGCCGGATGCCGTTACGCTGGCTCCAGCCTATGCTCCTGGCTCCGCCCTGGCGCTTCGTTTTCCACACGCTACCGTCACGAAAGTATTCGACCCGCAGCAGATTCTTGGTGGTGCCAAACCCAATCAGACGACCCTGACGGCGCAAGTAGGAGGCGAGTTAGGCAGCCGCACGGCCTTTGTGCAGCTCCAGCAGGGCAACTTATCCTGGTGGGCGCCCTTGCCAATCGACGTAAAGACGGCCGTTAGCATCGTGCCCGTGAAAGAATCGGCGGGCGGACTGCGTTTTCGGTTGCAGAACCATACTGGTGAGGTCATAAGCGCGAAAGTGGCGGTCAATGCCGGCCAGAACGCCTTGGAAACTACCGTGGAAGTACCCGCCAACGCGGTGTCCGCTGAAGTGCAGGTGCCTGTTGCCAATACCGTAGTTGGCAGCAATGCAGTACGAGTGGAGTGGGGGCAAGGTCAGCGCATTTCGTCCATGCTGATGGACTGGAATGGCAGCGCCTCGCCCACCACCGCCAACACCCGCTACGAAACCGTAAACCTGTCTTCGTACTTCAACGATAAAGTGACGCAGATTTTCCAAAACAAATACCTTTCGCCCCGCCCCGCTGGCCCCACCTTACAGCTCCCCACGCAGGGCATCGGCAACTGGTGCTACCCGCTCACGCAAGCCACTATCGACGATGCTGGTCTGCGCCAGCTAGCCGGCGCCCGCAACGAAATCAAGTTGCCGTGGGGTGTGCCCCTGCGCACGCCAGGCACGGCCGGGGAGAAGAACATTCTGTTTGTGTCGCAGTGGGACAACTACGCCGAGCAGGCCACCGTGCCGCTCCGCGGTAAAGCTTCCCACGCCTACCTACTCATGGCGGGTTCTACCAACCCCATGCAAAGCCAACTCATCAATGGCGAAGTAGTGGTTACCTACACCGACAAATCCACCGAAACACTGCTGCTGCGCAACCCCGACAATTGGGCACCCATCGAGCAAGACTATTTGCAGGACGATTTTGCCTTCACCACCGGGGCGCCCAAGCCCTTTCGCGTGCACCTCAAAACCGGCCTCATCACCCGTGACTTCAAACAGTACACCAGCATCAAAGGCTTCAGCACCCGCGCCATCGACGGGGGTGCCGCCAACGTGCTCGACCTGCCTCTCAACCCCAAAAAGAAGCTCAAAAGCCTCACCTTAAAAGCCCTTTCCAACGACGTGGTAATTGGGCTGATGAGTGTGACGCTGGTACGCGAATAATCATGTTGGCCGCTATATCAAAACCACAAGCCAAGACTAAAGAGTCAGTTCCCCTCAGCTGCTGTTGCGCATCTGGCAAGATGGAGCTAGAAGTAGTTGAATAACCGTTGTTCACCTCGACCGTCATGCTGAGCGCAGCCGAAGCATCTCGCTAGTGTGGTACACCCTCTTAGCAGTGCAACGATTCGAGCGAGATGCTTCGGTTGCGCTCAGCATGACGGTCAATCATTGTTATTCATGTGTTCGTCAACCACCTCTAACCGCTCCTTGCTAAATGCGCAACAACAGCTGAGGGGAACTAGCCTAAGTCACGTTGCAGAAAATTCTATGCCTCAATTTGCGCAGTACGAGAACTTAATGTCGTTGAAACTTCCATCTATGCCACCTCGCCCCCAACTGCTTTCAGGCCTGTTGCTACTTGCCACCATTCAGCCATTGATGGCGCAAAAAACACCCATCGACCGGAAGGCGCTGGTGGAGCGCCACACGGTAGTACTTACCAATACCGACACACTGTCGTCGCTGTCGGTGGGGAATGGGAGGTTTGCTTTCACTGCCGACGTGACGGGTTTGCAGACCTTCCCAACGTACTATGAAAAGGGTGTACCGCTGGGGACGCAGTCGGAGTGGGGGTGGCACAGCTTTCCGAACAAGGAAGGGTACAAGTTCGAGCAAAGCCTGCGCGACTATGACCTGAACGGCCGCAAAGTCAGCTACTCGGTACAAGTGAAAACGGCCGGCAACAAGGAAGCCGTAGATTTTCTGCGGGCAAACCCGCACCGGTTGCAGTTGGGCAACCTAGGATTTGTGCTGGTGAAAAAGAGCGGGAAGCCGGCCACCATTAAAGACCTGCGCAACATTCGGCAAACCCTCAACCCCTGGACCGGCGAAATCAAAAGCCATTTCACGCTGGAAGGCATACCGGTGGACGTGGTAACGGTGGGACACCAGCAGCAGGATGCCGTAGCGGCTCGCGTAGAATCCAAGTTGCTGCAAACCGGGCAGCTGAAAGTGGCGTTGCGCTTCCCGTGGCCCACTGCAGGCTGGGCCGACATGGGCACCGATTACACCCACACCGACCAGCACAACTCCAGCATCATTGAATCGAAAAAAGGCGCGGCTCTGCTCACGCACCAACTTGATACCACCAAGTACACAGTGGCGCTAAGTTGGCAGCAACCCGCCACGCTAGCCGCCGGGCAGGCGCACGAATTTATCCTCACACCGGGCAAGCAAGGAGCGGTGCTGGAATTCGGCTGCCGCTTTTCGCCGCGGCCTGCCGAAGCGGCTACATTTACTGCCACGCGTACCAACAGTCAGCAGCAGTGGCCGACGTTTTGGAAGAGCGGCGGAGCTGTGGATTTCAGCGGCAGCACCGACCCACGGGCTAAGGAGCTTGAACGGCGTATCGTGTTGTCGCAGTACCTAACCAAGCTGCAAGGCGCCGGTTCGCAGCCGCCGCAGGAAACGGGCTTGGTGCTCAATAGCTGGTACGGCCGCCCGCACCTGGAAATGCATTGGTGGCACTCAGCGCACTTTGCCTTGTGGGGCCGCCCCGAGTTGCTGGAGCAAAGCCTGGTCTGGTATGCCCGCCCCGACGTACAGAGCGTGGCCCGCGGCATCGCGCAGCGCCAAGGCTACGATGGCGTACGCTGGCAGAAAATGACCGACCCCTGGGGGCAGGAAGGGCCCTCATCGGTGGGGGCGTTTTTGATTTGGCAGCAACCCCACTTCATCTATTTCGCCGAGGAAAGTTACCGCGCCCACCCCAATCCGGCGACCTTGAAGCTGTACCAAGACCGGGTAGCGGCCACCGCCGATTTCATGGCGTCCTTTCCGTTTTATGAGAAAAGCAAAGACCGGTATATCCTCGGCAAAGGTGTGATTCCGGCGCAGGAGCGTTTCAAAGCCGAGGAAACGTTTAACCCCACTTTCGAACTAGTGTACTGGAACTGGGCCCTGAACACGGCGCAGCAATGGCGCATTCGGCAAGGGCAGCCGCGCAACCCGAAGTGGGATGCCGTACTGCAAAAGCTCTCGAAGCTGCCGCAGGCTGGCGGCGTGTACCTGGCCACCGAAAGCGCCCCCGATTCTTACACCAACCCCGAATTTAAAACCGACCACCCCTCGGTACTAGGCGCGTTGGGCATGATGCCGGCCACCGGCCAAGTGGACCCGGCCACCATGCGCCGCACCTTCGACCTGGTTTGGAAAGACTGGAGCTGGGACAAAACCTGGGGCTGGGACTTCCCCATGACCGCCATGACCGCCACCCGCCTCGGCATGCCCGACAAAGCCGTGGACGCCCTGCTGATGAAGGTGCAAAAGAACACTTACCTGCCCAACGGCCACAACTATCAGGAAGACCGCCTTCCCATCTACCTGCCCGGCAACGGTGGCCTGCTTTCCGCCGTGGCCCTCATGTGCGCCGGCTACGACGGCTGTAAAGAAGAAAACCCCGGCATCCCCAAAACCGGCTGGAAAGTGAAATGGGAAGGCCTGAGCAAAATGCCATAAGCGGAATGCAGCCTCAGGTGAGTAAGGGCTAGGGGTGGTTAATTACCCCCGAATCATCCATAACAACGGTCATGCTGAGCGGAGCCGAAGCATCTCGCTAGTGTAGTAAACCCTCTTAGCAGTGCAACGAGTCGAGCGAGATGCTTCGACTGCGTCTCCGGCTCCGCTCAGCATGACCGTTACTTTAGCAACGTCAGCACGCGAGATGCTTCGGCAAGCTCAGCATGACACATAGAGTTTGATAAAATACCAGTACGCCAATTGATTCCTGCGTCAGCAGGGCAGGAGCGAAATGTGCAACAATTGATCAACCACGGACCAATTAGCTTTCTAGCATCCGGCCTTAGCTCTTTGATTCGGATTATAGCTTTAGGCTCGATAATCCTTCTGTTTCCACCTAGTAGTATGATAAAATCCTTCGCTTTCCTTTCCTTACTCGCACTTCCTGGCTTGGCTGCGGCTCAGCAGTCCGCTTTGCCGGCAGTCAAGACCACCGCTTTTCGCGCCGATACGTTTTCCATTGCCAAGTACGGCGCGGTAGCCGATGCCGTAACCTCAAACACCGCGGCCTTTCAAAAAGCCATAGACGAATGCAGCCAGAAAGGCGGCGGGGTGGTGCTGGTGCCGCGTGGGCAGTGGCTAACCGGCCCAATTGAAATGCGCAGCAATGTGAACCTGCACGTGGCAACTGGGGCCCTCGTACAGTTCAGCAATAAGCGTAGTGACTATAAGCTCCACAAAACCAATTGGGAAGGCCTCGACGCGGTGCGCAATCAAGCGCTGATTTACGGCCGGAACCTGGAAAACGTAGCCATAACCGGCGGCGGCATCCTCGACGGGGCCGGCGAAGCGTGGTGGATGGTGCAGAAAGGCCGCTCCACGGAAGGTGAGTGGAAGCAACTGGTGGCATCGGGCGGCTTTCTCAACGAAAAGCAGGACCGGTGGTACCCTTCGGCCCAAAGCCTGAAAGGTACCACCGTGAAGGAAGCCGGCGTGCTTACCGAAGAGAAGTCGGAAATCAAGGACTTTGAGGAAATCAAGGACTATCTGCGGCCCGATTTCCTGGTGCTCGACCAGTGCAAGCGGCTGCTCTTTGAAGGCGTCACGTTCCAAAATTCCCCGGCCTGGACCGTGCACCCCATGCGCAGCGAAGACGTCATCGTGCGCAACATCAACGTGCTCAACGGGCCCTACACGCCCAACACCGACGCCTTGGATCTGGAATCCTGCAAAAACGGCATTGTGGAAGGCTGCACGTTCAGCGCCGGCGACGATGCTATTTGCATTAAGTCGGGCCGCAACGAGCAGGGACGTAAGCGCGCCATGCCCACTGAGAACTTTATCATTCGCAACTGCAAGGTGTACCGCGGCCACGGCGGCTTCGTGATTGGCAGCGAAATGTCGGGCGGGGCGCGCAACCTGTACGTGAGCAACATTACCATGATTGGCACCGACATCGGGCTGCGCTTCAAAACCACGCGCGGCCGGGGCGGCGTGGTGGAAAACATCTTTATTCAGGACATCGACATGAAAGACATTCCCGGCGAGGCCATCTTGTTCGACATGTACTATATGATCAAGGACCCAACGCCGCAGGTAGCTGGCTCCAAGGAGCGCCCCGTATCGCCGGCTAAACCGGTGGATGAGGGCACGCCGCAGTTTCGCAAAATCCAGATTCGCAACGTGACCTGCAACGGCGCCAAAACCGGCATCATGGTGCGCGGCCTACCTGAAATGGCCATCAAGGACATCAGTATCGAAAATGCCGTACTGCAAAGCGACAAAGGCCTCGTGTGCATCGAAGCCGACAATATCAGCCTGAAAACCGTGACCCTGCTGCCCACCAGCACCGACCCCGTCATGGAAGTGCACAACAGCCAGAACATCACCCTCGACAACATCAAATACGCCCCGGGCGCCACCACGCTCCTGCGCGTATCGGGCGCCGAAAAAGCCAAGAACGTCCGCTTGCTCAACACCGACGCCTCCAAGGCCAAGCAGTCGCTAGAGCTAGGTGAGAATGTAAAGAAGAAGGCCGTAACAATGTCCAAGCGCTAACACCCAATAAAATCGACCGTCATGCTGAGCTTGTCGAAGCATCTCGCGTGCTGACGTTGTCAAACTACCTGTCATGCTGAGCGGAGTCGAAGCATCTCGCTTGACTCGTTGAACCGACAAAAGGGTTTACTACACTAGCGAGATGCTTCGGCTGCGCTCAGCATGACGGGTGGGCTTTTTTCAGATAGGTCGTAGAAAACCAAAACTGCAGTTGCTAGCAGATTCTGCTAGTTTCCTACTGAATCCAGTTAAAAAGCTACAAGCTGTCGGGTGGTTGCCAGCGTACTATTGGACCGTTGAATCCATGATGAATCTTATGAAGTTGAACACATTACTGCGTTTCTGCTTGCTGGTGGTTTTGGTAGCCTTTAGCTCCGGCTTGTATGCACAGAACAAACCCAAAACTGCGTTGCCATTGTCGCAGCAAATGGCCGACTCGTTTATGCAGCTCTATCCCGATTCGGTGCCGGCCAGCCGCAACAAGGCCGCTCGTTGGGGCTACGAGCACGGGCTGATGCTGAAGTCGATTGAGCGGGTGTGGCAGCGTACTGGCGACAAAAAGTACCTCGACTACATCGTGAAAACGATGGACTACTCGCTGCCCGCCGACGGGTCCATCCAGTATTTCAAGATGGCCGACTACAACCTCGACAACATCAACGCGGGCCGCGTGCTGCTCACGCTCATGCAGCAGCCCGGCCTTGATAAAGCGAAGTATCAGCACGCCGCCGAGCTGCTGCACAAGCAGTTGCAGGACCAGCCCACCACCAAGGAAGGCGGCTATTGGCACAAGAAGCGCTACCCCTACCAAATCTGGCTGGATGGCCTGTACATGGCCGAGCCGTTTTCGGCCGAGTACAGCAAACTGTTCAACGAGCCCGCCGGCTTCGACCACGTAGCCCAGCAATTTGCGCAGGTGGAAAAACACCTCGTAGACCCCAAAACCGGCCTGCTCTACCACGGCTACGATGAAAGCCGGGAGCAGAAATGGGCCAACAAAACCACCGGCCTTTCGCCCAACTTCTGGAGCCGCGGCATCGGCTGGTACGCCATGGCCCTGGTGGATGTGCTCGACTATTTCCCGAAAGACCACCCGCAACGCGGCCAGCTCATCAAGAATTTGCAGCGCCTGGCGCCCGTGCTGGTGAAGTACCAAGACCCCAAAACCGGCGGCTGGTGGCAGGTCACTGATCAAGCCAACCGCAAGGGCAACTACATCGAAACCTCGGGCTCCTGCATGTTTGTGTACGCGCTGGCCAAAGGTGTGCGCATGGGCTACCTCGACAAGAAGTTTGCCGCGCCCGCCCAAAAAGGCTACCAGGGCATCGTAAAAGAGTTCGTAGCCACTGAACCCAACGGCCTGCTGGCCCTGAACGGCACCGTCAGCGTCGGCGGCCTCGGCGGCGACCCGTACCGCGACGGGTCGTACGAGTATTACCTGAGTGAGCCCATCAAAAAGAACGACTTCAAAGGCGTTGGCCCGTTCATCATGGCCAGCATAGAAATGGAAATGGCGAAAGGCAAGAAGTAAGGCGGCAGCCCCCGATAAATAAAGCCGCATCCACAACAAGGAAAGCAGCATTAGCCTGCCTTGTTGTGGATGCGGCTTTTGTGTGCCGACTAGGTTCGTGGTGAATCCGTTACGTGTTGTGTTGCTGCTCGTGCAAGGTTTGAGGCGTTGGCTGATGCTGTGCTTCAACAAACAGCGTCAGCTTTTCCTCCTCCAGGTCCAGTTGGGCCTCTAAGTGGCGAATTAGCTCGTCGTTGTACTCTTCCTGTCCGCGGAGCCTGCGCAGTTCCTCGCGTTGGGCGTGCAACAAATCGGTGTAGATGTGCTGGTATTCGGTTACCTGGCGTTCGATGTGGGGGTGGTCTACCGGCTGCATCTGGTGCGTAATCAGGTAAAGATCTTTCTCTAGCTTCTTTTGCAGCGTGTCAAGTAAGCCGTTGTGGCTGCTCTGGTGGGGGTGATAGAGGGTGCGCAATCGGCTTAGGGCCACAGTGGTAAGATGATGGCGGGCGGCGTTGCGCTGCTCGTGTTCGGGGCGCAGGTTGTCACGGTCCTCGACCCCAATCCAGCGAATGAGCAGCGGCAGCGTAAGGCCTTGACCGACCAGCGTAACCAAAATCACGACGAAGGTGATGAACAGTATCAGGTTGCGCTCCGGAAACGGCTGCCCGTTGGTACCCACCAGCGGAATAGACAAAGCGGCCGCCAGTGACACCACCCCGCGCATGCCCGCATAGGCCACAACAAGGGGGCCGCGCCAGCCCGGATTGGCGTCACTGACTTCAATGAAGCGGCTAATCCAATGGCTGAAAGGAGAGCCCAACAAGCCAACAACAAGGCGCGTGATAATTACTACCGCGCTAATCAGCAAGCCGTAGCCAACAGCCTCGAGTTTGGAATAGCCTCCTAGGGCACCCGTGATGACGGGCAATTCCAGCCCAATGAGCATAAATACGGCCCCGTTCAACACGAAACCAACGGTGGTCCAGGTGCTGATACCCTGCCGCCGGTTGATGGGCGAGAAGATGCGCGAGCTATGGTACGACATAAACAGGCCCCCGCTCACCACCGCCATCACGCCCGAAACGTGCCACGTTTCGGCCGTTACGTACATCACATAAGGGGTAACCAGCGTCAGAACGGTGTGGATGCTAGGCGTAGTAGGCAGCCAGCGGTGAATGGTATAGAACACCAATCCTACGGCTAGGCCAACGGCAATACCAAGCAGCGTGACGAGCAGAAAACTGCCCGCCACCTGCTGCCACACAAACGTGCCCGACAATACCGCCGCTAAGGCAAACCGAAACACGATCAAGCTGGAAGCGTCATTCACCATACTTTCCCCTTCCAGAATAGCAGTAATGCGCCTCGGTAGCGACATATCACGCATAACAGAGGTTGCTGCCAACGCATCGGGTGGCGACACGATGCCGCCTAATAGAAAACCCAACGCCAACGTGAAGCCCGGAATCACGGCCCATGAAACGTACGCCACAATACCGGACGTAAGGAACACCAAGCCAAAGGCCAGAAAGCTGATGATGCGGCGCCATTTCCAAAAGTCCTTCCAGGAAGTGAACCAGGCAGCTTCGTAGAGAAGCGGCGGCAGAAAAATCAGGAAGATGAGGTCTGGTTTAACCTCTAACAAGGGCAGGCCGGGGATGAAGCTGATGGCTAGCCCTGCCAGTACCAGCAGAATAGGATAAGGGACGCGTAGGCGCTGGCTCAAACTAAAAAGCAAGCAGATAGCCAGTAGTAGCCCAAGGCAAAGCAGTAGCGTATGGTGCATAAACGACCGAGAAAGTGACTACGATTGTAACTGTCGGGGCCACCAAGGTAGCGTAAATAGTGAGCGAGTGTTCAGCTAGATAGCCCGGGTGCTGCTTGCGGTAGCATGAGCTATGCGTAGCCTGCGCTTAAGTTAAACTTCACTTTCAGCATAGAAGAATAGAGCATCTGCGAAGTGCTTTGGGTTGGGGAGTATCTGGCTGATACCGAAACGTGTTCAGCTAAAGCCAAATGGTGCGCTGGTATCCTATTGTCGGTACAAGCAGGATACTACAGGTTACTGATAGAAAAATTCCATGGTAAGTTGGGACGATTATGAACTCCTCGACTTCCTTGAATCATCTTCTATGAAGACCAATCTACTGTCTTGGCTGGCCTGTGCGGCGTTGTTTTGGGGTGGCGATGCGGCGGCGCAAGCACCAGTCCGCAAGCAGGTGCAGTACCTCTCCGGCACCGACAACACGCACACCGCTACGTGGGACTTTTACTGCACCGGTGGCCGCCGTAGCGGCGCCTGGACTACCATTCAGGTGCCTTCGAGTTGGGAGCAGCAGGGGTTTGGCAGCTACAACTACGGCCGCGACTACAAAACCTACGGCAAAAACTTCCGCTTCGCCGACGAGAAAGGGCAGTACAAGCACCAGTTCAAGGTGCCCGCCGCCTGGCAAGGGCAAGAGATATTCATCGTGTTTGAGGGCTCGATGACCGATACCGAGGTGAAGGTGAACGGCCAACTGGCCGGCCCCATTCACCAAGGCGCCTTCTACCGCTTCAAGTACGACCTCACCGACAAGCTGAAGTATGGGCAGGACAACCTGCTGGAAGTAACCGTAAGCAAGATGTCGGCGGAGCCGACCGTGAACAACGCTGAGCGGCTCGCCGACTATTGGGTGTTTGGCGGCATCTTCCGGCCGGTGTATCTGGAGGCGTATCCCAAGCAGTTCATTCCGCACACCGCCATCAATGCCCGCGCCGATGGCTCGTTTGCCGTGAATGTCGCCCTCAAAGGTTTGCGCCAAGCCACCGACGTGAAGGCCGATATTCTGGACGCCCAAGGCAAGGTGGTCGGCACTGCCCAAGGCCGCGCCGCCGCCAACGATACGCTGGTGAAACTCAGCACTACGGTTAGCAAGCCGCTGCTCTGGAACTCCGAGAAGCCGAACATGTACCGCACCAACATCCGCCTGGAAGCGGGTGGCCAGACGCTCTACCAAACCACCGAGAAGTTCGGGTTTCGCACCATCGAAATCCGGCGCGGCAAGGGCATCTACGTGAATGGCACGCAGGTGAAGATGAAGGGCATCAACCGGCACAGCTGGTGGCCCGAAACGGCCCGCACCCTCAACGACTCCATTCACTTGATGGACGTGAAGCTCATCAAGGAAATGAACATGAACGCCGTGCGCATGTCGCACTACCCACCCGACGCCAAGTTCCTGGACCTCTGCGACTCGCTCGGCCTGTATGTGCTCGACGAGCTAGCCGGCTGGCAGAAAGCGTACGGCACCAAAGTAGGGGAGAAGCTGGTGCGCGAAATGGTGATAAAAGACGTCAACCACCCGAGCATCATCTTCTGGAGCAACGGCAACGAAGGCGGCACCAACAAAGAATTGGATGACGACTACGGCCGCTACGACCTCTCGAACCGCCCCGTTATCCACGCCCACCACCGCCCTGGCAATGCCTTCAACGGCATCGACTGCAACCACTACGAGAACTACTACAGCACCCAAAAAATCCTCGCCGATTCGCTCATTTACATGCCCACCGAGTTTCTGCACGCGCAGGACGACGGTGGCGCTGCCGTGGGCCTGGCCGACTTTTGGGACCTGCACTGGAAGTCGCAACGCTCCGGTGGGGGCTTCCTGTGGGCGCTGGTGGATGAAGGCATCGTGCGCACCGACCAGAACAACATCATCGACGTGAACGGCGTGAATGCGCCCGACGGCGTGGTAGGTCCGCACCGCGAGAAGGAGGGGAGCTTCTACGCTCTGCGGGAAATTTTCTCACCCATCAAGATTGACATGAAGGAGCTGCCCGCCAAGTTCAAGGGCACCATTCCGGTAGAAAACCGCTACCACTACAACAACCTCAACGAGTGCTTTTTCCAGTGGGAGTTGGTGAACTACCGCCAGCCCGGCGAAGTTTTCACCGGCTCAACTACCATGCAGAAAAGCCGCGCCATCTCGCCGAAAGTAGCGCCACTCGGCCGGGGCGAGGTGAAGCTCAAATTGCCTAAAAACTGGCAAGACTACGACGCCCTGGTGCTCTCGGCCTTCGACCCGCAGAAGAACCTGGTGTACAAATGGACCTGGAAAACCAGTGACAACACCCGCCTGCTCCGCAACATCCTGCCCGGCGCGGAAAAGCAACCAGCCGTAGCCGCCACCGAAACCGACAGCACCCTCACCCTGCAAGCCGCCGGAATCACGGTTAGCTTCAACAAGAAAACCGGCGAAATCCAGGATGTGAAAGGCAACAGCGGCGACAAACTCAGCTTCGGCAAAGGCCCCGTGCTAGTGAGCGGCAACGCCACCTTCACCGGCCTGAAACGCCGCACCGAGCCCGATGGCGAAGTAGTGGAAATGACTTACCAAGGCGACCTGAAATCGGTGCGCTGGAAGATGGACGGCAACGGCTGGCTGCGCCTCGACTACGAGTACGCCGTGAGCGGCGACTTGCCCTTTACCGGCATCAGCTTCACCTATCCCGAAAACTACGTGCTCGGCGCGAAGTGGCTCGGCAAAGGCCCGTACCGCGTCTGGAAAAACCGCATGCAGGGCGTGGGCGAAAGTGTGTGGGAAAACGCCTACAACAACACCCAAACCGGCGCTGCCCCCTGGATTTATCCCGAGTTCAAAGGCTACTTCGCCGACATCACCTGGATGGAAATGAACACCGTGGAAGGCAAGTTCCTGGTAGCCAGCCCTGACAAAGGCTTGTTCGTGCGCCTCTTCGATTTCTATGGCTTATCCGGCGTGAAACCCTACCCGACGCTGCCCGTCGGCAACCTGTCTTTCCTGGAAACTATTCCGCCGCTCGGCACCAAACTGGCCCTCAACATCGACTCTAATACCAAAAACCTAGGCCCCAACAGCGAGTTAAACCACGTCAGCGGCCCCGCGAAACGCACGTTATACTTCTTCTTCGGCCTCCCCAAATCCAACGCCACCCCGCAGCCCTACAAGGCGCCCGCCAAAGACGAGCTGTTTTAAAACCGAAGGTTTAGACATCGTTTTCAGCTAGTCTGAAGAACTTACCTGCTGCTTAAAAATCCATAAATCATCTGTCATCCTGAGCTTGCGAAGGACCTTATCCAGTTACAACGACTCGTGTTGACAGATAAGGTCCTTCGCAAGCTCAGGATGACAGATTAGGCAGTCTAGGTATATAGACTAAAGACGCCAGCGGAGTACTTCGTGATGATAATGGCACTTCAAGTCCAGTTGAATCAACGTGCACCGAAGAGTACAGGACGGCTAGCGCGGGCGGATTCACCTTCTTGAACCTATTCTTCGCTACCCACCACTAAGCAGCAGCTACACGAGCCCATTCAACAATGCTAAAAGTGAAACCGAGTGTTTTGAAAAACCATTTTCTAAGCTGGAAAACCCTGTTAGTAGGGTTGCTGATTGCGTCCTCGGTGAATGTATCGGGGCAGAAGATGCCCAACAAGAAGGCGGTGCTGAAAACCATGCGCCTCACCAACGACTACTTCATGAAGCTCTGGCCTGATCCAGGCAAAGACATCATGACCAACAAGCTCCGCCCGAGTCACATCTGGACGCGCGCCGTGTACTACGAAGGCCTAATGGCCCTCTACGGCATCGATAAGCAACAGCGCTACTACGACTACGCCGTCGATTGGGGCACCAAGCACCAGTGGGGCATCCGCAACGGCATCACGGACCGCAACGCCGACAACCAGGCCTGCGGCCAAACCTACATCGACCTCTATAACATCGACCCCAAGCCGGAGCGCATCCGCGACATCAAGGCCAGCATCGACAACATGGTGCAGACACCTAAAGTGGACGATTGGAACTGGATTGACGCCCTGCAAATGGCCATGCCCGTGTACGCCCGCCTTGGCGTGCTCTACAAGGATACCGCCTACTACGAGAAGATGTACCGCATTTACAACTACTCGAAAACCGTGCACGGCGGAAACGGCCTTTACAACCCGCAAGACCAACTCTGGTGGCGCGACAAAGATTTCGTGCCGCCCTACAAAGAGCCCAACGGCGAAGACTGCTACTGGAGCCGCGGCAATGGATGGGTGGTAGCCGCCCTAGTCCGCGTGCTCGACATTATGCCCAAAGACGCCCCGCACCGCGCTGAATACGAGCAGATGTACCTGAGCATGATGAAGGCCCTGCCGCCCTTGCAGCGCCCCGACGGCTACTGGAACGTCAGCCTCCACGACCCAACCAACTACGGCGGCAAAGAGCTAACCGGCACCGCCCTCTTCATCTACGGCATGGCGTGGGGCCTCAACCACGGCCTGCTCGACGCCAAGCAGTACCAGCCCATCATTGCCAAATCCTGGACCGCCATGGCCAAGGAATGCGTGCACCCCGACGGCTTCCTTGGCTACGTGCAAGGCACCGGCAAAGAGCCCAAAGACGGCCAGCCCGTCAGCTACACCAGCAAACCCGACTTTCAAGACTACGGCCTCGGCTGCTTCTTACTAGCAGGCACCGAGATATACAAGATGAAGTAACGCGAAGCTCCAGCTTGGCGAATCGTCGCCGGTATCGGAGTTGAAACTAGAGCTAAGAAGCTTAAGGAGAAGACTAGTTCCCCTCCTCAGCTGAGGAGGGGCTAGGGGTGGTTGATAAACGTCAGAACTATCCATAAGACCGTCATGCTGAGCGCAGTGCAACGAAGCCGAAGCATCTCGCTAGTGTGGTAGACCCTAACGCTTACCCTACGATTCGAGCGAGTTGCTTCGACAAGCTCAGCATGACGGGCGCCATAAACAATAGCAGGTCAACCACCCCTAACCCATCATCTGGAAAAAGCTGGTCTTCTAACCTTCTTGCCATAGCCTGTAGTGTCCTAAACCCCTCGCCTTTCCACCTTATGAAAACACCCCTCGCTCTTTCCCTGCTTTTCGCCGCTGCGCTAACCCAAAGCTCTGCCCTGGCGCAGGGCCCGAAGTGGCCGGAAATCACGCAGCAGACCAAGCCCTGGACGCGCTGGTGGTGGGAGGGCAGCGCCGTCAACAAAGAAGACCTGACGCGCCTGCTCACGCAGTACCAGCAGGCCGGGTTGGGCGGGGTGGAAATTACCACGATTTACGGGGTGAAGGGTGCTGAGAATCAATTCATCAACTTCCTGGAGCCGAAGTGGATGGATATGCTCACGCACACCCTCACGGAGGCGGGCCGGTTGGGCATGGGCGTAGACATGGCGCAGGCTTCCGGGTGGCCGTTTGGCGGGCCGTGGGTAACGCAGGAAGACGCCTGCAAATACGTGGCCTCGCAGACTTACTCGCTCAAAGGCGGCGAGCAGCTACAAGAGCCGGTGCGCCTCATCCAGCAGCCCATCCTGCGCATTATCGGCCCCCGCGTCGACATCAAGCAGTTGGTGGAGCCGATTACCAAGAACCCAGATTTGCAACTCCGCGCCTTCGACCAAGTACGGTTCGAGAAGCCGCTGCCGCTGCAGGCGCTTATGGCCTATTCCGATAAAGGTCAAACGCTAGATTTAACCAGCAAAGTAGCCGCCGACGGCAAGCTGAACTGGACCGCCCCCGCCGGCAACTGGACGCTCTATGGCGTGTTCCAGGGCTGGCACGGCAAGATGGTGGAGCGCGCCGGCCCTGGCGGCGAAGGCGACGTTATCGACCACTTCTCGAAAACCGCCACCGATAACTACCTGCGTTATTTCGATCAGGCATTCAAGGGGCGCGACGTGAAACCCATCCGGGCGTTTTTCAACGATTCCTACGAGGTAGACGACGCGCAGGGCGAGAGCAACTGGACGCCGCAGCTATTCGCCGAGTTTCAGAAGCGCCACGCCTACGACTTGCGCCTGCACTTGCCGGCGTTGTTTGGCAAGGCATCAGAAGACGAAAACAAGCGCGTCCTGTCGGATTATCGGGAAACCATTTCCGAGCTGCTGCTTGAAAACTATACCAAAACATGGGCCACGTGGGCGAAAACCCACGACGCCCTGATTCGCAACCAAGCCCACGGCTCGCCGGCCAACATCCTGGATTTGTACGCCGCCACCGATATTCCAGAAACGGAAGGGCAGGACTTGGTGCGCATCAAGTTTGCTTCCTCGGCGGCGCACGTGACGGGCAAGCCGCTCACGTCGGCGGAAACGGCCACGTGGGAAAACGAACATTTCCTGACTAAGCTCAGTGACGCGAAAAAGGCCATGGACCGGATGCTGCTTGGCGGCGTCAACCACACGTTCTACCACGGCACCAACTACTCGCCACAGGCCGCCGCGTGGCCCGGCTGGATATTTTACGCGGCCGTGCATTTCAACCCTAACAACTCGTTCTGGCCCGATTTCGGCCAGCTCAACAAGTACGTGGCGCGCTGCCAGTCGTTTATGCAAGCCGGCAAGCCCGCCAACGACGTACTGGTGTACCTGCCCATGTACGATGCCTACGTGCGGCCCGGCAAGGTACTCTTGCAGCATTTCGACGGCATCGACCACGGGTTCAAAGGCATGCCCGTTGAAGAAACCAGCGCCACTCTCCTCAAGCGCGGCTACGGCTTCGACTACATTTCCGACAAGCAGCTGCTAGGCGTGAAAGGCGTAGGCAACTCCCTCCAAACGGGCGGCGCCACGTACCGCACCGTTCTGGTGCCCGACGCCAGCCTGATGCCGCTGCCCACCCTGCAACAGCTCGTGAAGCTGGCGCAAGGCGGAGCCACCATCGTGATGGAAGACCAACTGCCCGCCGACGTGCCCGGCCTCGGTAGTCTCGACAGCCGCCGCAGCGCCTTCCGTAAGCTGCTTGCGAAGATAAAGCTAACGCCCGGCAAGCAAGCTGGCATGCAGCAGGCGCAAGTAGGCAAGGGCCGCATTTTGGTAGGCAAAGACGTCGATCAACTCCTGACGCAGGCCGGCGTGAAGCGCGAAAAAATGGTGGATACCGGCCTGGAGTTCGAGCGCCGTCGGCATGCCAAGGGACATTATTATTTCGTGGCCAACTGGAGCGACAAGGCCATCGACGGGTGGTTGCCGCTGCAAACCGCGGCCAAATCAGTGGCTCTCTACAACCCCATGACCGAAAAGCTCGGCATGGCTTCCACCCGCACCGTTGCGGAGGGAATGCCGGAAGTGTACGTGCAACTGGCGCCGGGCGAGTCGTGCATTCTGGAAACCAACGAAGCGGTTACTACCGGCCCGGCCTACGCCTACGTGAAGCCAGCCGGCGCCCCGCAACCCATCAGCGGTACCTGGAAAGTAGCCTTCGTATCGGGTGGGCCGACGCTGCCGGCGGCGCTGCAAACGCAGAAGCTGGACTCCTGGACCACTCTGGCTGGCGAAGCGGGCCAGAAGTTCTCGGGCACGGCCACCTACACCACGTCGTTCCCCGCGCCGCAGGGCACGGGCACCGGCTGGCTGCTCGACCTTGGCCGTGTGGCGCAGAGTGCCCGCGTGCAACTCAACGGCAAAGAACTCGGCACGCTCATCGGGCCGGTGTATCAGGTGTACGTGCCGAAAGAACAGCTGCAAGCCACCAACAACCTGACCGTCACGGTTAGCAACGGCATGGCCAACCGCATCATCGACATGGACAAGAACCATATCGACTACAAGAAATTCTACAACGTGAACGTAGCCGCCCGGCTCAAAGAAAACCGCACCCCCGAAGGCCTCTTCACCGCCGAGAAATGGACGCCGCAGGAATCAGGCCTGCTAGGCCCCGTAACCCTAACCCCCACCGCCTCCGCCACGCAACCCGCTAAAGTGCAGTAAGGGACAACGAATAAAAAACATCTAATAAGACCGTCCTGCTTGATCTAGCGTCCGCTTGCCGAAGCAGTTCACGTACTGACATTGTAGCAAAATTTAAACCGTCATGCTGAGCGCAGTCGAAGCATCTCGCTAGTGTGGTACACCCTTTATAGGTTCAACGATTCGAGCGAGATGCTTCGACAAGCTCAGCATGACAATAGTACCACAACCTGAGCACGGGAGATGCTTCGACTACGCTCAGCATGACGGTGACGGCCTTTGAAATACTAGAGCATTAGCTTTCCTAAGAATCCTGCACTATCAGCGAGAACCGTCGTCCACTCAACCTCACCCAACCATATGGAAGAAGTAGCTTTTACTATGCAACTCAAGCCCGGCAACGTGGCCGAATACCAGCGGCGGCACGATGAAATCTGGCCGGAACTGTCGGAGGCGTTGGAAAGGGCCGGCATTCGGGATTATTCCATCTTCCTCGATCCGGCCAGTGGTACGTTGTTTGCCGTGCAAAAGCGCACCCTCGACCATACCGCCGACCAGTTGCCGGGTTTGCCTGTCATGAAACGCTGGTGGGACTACATGGCCGATCTGATGGACACCAACCCCGATAATTCTCCCGTAGCCAAGCCTTTGCAGCGGGTGTTCCACATGGACTAAAAGGCACTACTGTCCCTCCGACGCCGGAGGAATCTGAGGATAATTGTTTAGCAACTTCACTCAAAGTCCTCCAGCGTCGGAAGGACAGTTTTTAGCTTAAAAAAAACCTTTTAGCAGGAGGGTACGGGACAGTTCTGCGGAAGTAATTCGACAGCTTTGGAATGTGAGTGAAGTACATTTTGACTGACGCGTGGCGGAACCGGGAATTGCGGCCGTGGGAATCCGTCTTGCCTAACCCCGCCACGCGTCACGTCAACTTACACCGAAGTCATGCTGCCCGAGCACTGAAATGATGCTAGCTAAGGGAAGCCCCGAGCAAGACAGTCCGCACTCTCGCACCGTGGCCATCCGCAACCCACAAGCTGCTTCCACCAGCAAAGCCATTGCAGCCGAGGATTGCCTACTTCAGACTCGAATACTTTATCTATCAATGGCGGCAAAATAACCACTACAAATTAGAGCATTAGTGGCCTCAATAGCACAGCCCAACGTCAGGCGCCAATAGTAGTGCAGAACAGCACCAGCAACGAAATTTTAAAGTGAAGTGAAGAATAAGGCTAGAGAAGCGGCTTCCACTTGGAGGCCGCTTCTTTTTTGCATCATAAACGGTCGGCTACCCAAGTGACAAATTCAATAATAGCTCTGCGCATCTAGCAAGGGGGGACTAAGAGTAGTTGACGAACGTCAGAATTTCCTAAGACCGTCATGCTGAGCGCAGCCGAAGCATCTCCCGTGCTGACGTTGTAATACTATTGTCATGCTGAGCGCAGTGCAACGAAGCCGAAGCATCTCGCTAGTGTGGTAAATTCTAACGCTTACCCTACGATTCGAGCGAGATGCTTCGGCTGCGCTCAGCATGACGGTTACTTTAGCAAACGCACGATCTGCACAACGCATAAGCTGCCGGATGCTTCACCCACTTCGTTGGTGGTCTAAAGCGTAGCGTTAGACTAATACAGCAACACCACTAAACTGCGGGCGCCGTGCGCGCCAATCACCAAGGACTGCTCGATATCGGCAGTCTTGGAAGGGCCCGCTATAAAGGCTCCGTAGCCGCCTGTAGAAGGCAACTGCGCATAGGCTTGGTGCATGGTGGCCACGATGCGGCGGTGGTCGAGCACCAGCACCAAGTGTTGGGTGATGGTGGGCAGGGCCCGGTGCAGCATGTTGGCTTCTGGCAGCCAAATACAGCCGTTTTCCGCCACCCCAATTTCACCGGGCAGCACCGCCAAGTCAACATCAGCCAAGACTTCCGTGGACGTTAACGCATCAACGGGTACGGTGCCTGAAAATAGGGGAGAGGCCGAAAGCCGAGACTCTGGATACAACTGCTTCAATACCGGCTGCAACTGCTCGGGCCCGTCAATCCACACCACTTGGCCGCCGATGCTGGTTAGCACTTGCGTGAACCGCTCGGTGGAGTCGTCGCCGCCAAAATCCGGGACGGTGGGTAGGGGTTTTTCGTCGGGTTTGTTGGCGCGGGCGGCGGCCAGGATTTTTTCGCGTGAACTGCTCATGCAGGGTTTTTAGCCTGTTGTTGATACCACTCGCGGAAGCTTTGCTTGGGCGGCGTGGGAAGCTCGCGGGCCACGGCCCACACGTTGAAGTGCCGAGCGTGGGTGAGGCTGTAGGGAAGATACTTGATGCCTTGGCGGGCCAGCTTTCCGCTGACGCCGAAAACCTTTGGGCTAGTCAACAAGCGGCCCATGAGCTTCATGCTCCACTTCTTGGAAGCCGGTATTTCGTTGGCTTCGCCGAGCACCTGCCGCCACTTGTAGAGCTGCGTGTGGATGTCAATCTTGACGGGGCACACATCGGAGCAGGAGCCGCAAAGCGTAGAAGCAAACGGCAACGAGCTGTGCTTCTTCATGTCGATGTTCGGCGACAGGATGGCCCCGATGGGGCCGGGCACGGTGAAGTCGTAGGAGTGGCCGCCGCTGCGCCGGTACACGGGGCAGGTGTTCATGCACGCACCGCACCGGATGCACTTCAGCGAGGCTCGGAAATCGGGCCGGCCGAGCTGCTTGGTGCGCCCATTGTCCACGATGACGATGTGCATTTCCTTGCCAGCCGCGGGCTTGGTGTAGTGCGAGGTGTAGGTGGTAACCGGCTGCCCGGTGGCGCTCCGAGCCAGCAGGCGCGTAAACACCGCCAAGTCGGAGAGGCGCGGAATCAACTTCTCGATGCCCATGGCTGCAATGTGCACGTGCGCTAGATTCACGCCCAAGTCGGCGTTGCCTTCGTTGGTGCACACCACCACGCCGCCGGTTTCGGCCACTGCAAAGTTGACGCCCGAAATGGCCACTTCCGCCGCCAGAAACCGAGCGCGCAGGTGCTGGCGGGCCGCTTCGGTGAGGACTTGCGGATCTATTTCGCCTTTGGCCGTGCCGAGGTGCTGAAAGAACGTTTCCCCCACATCTTCCTTTTTCAAGTGAATGGCCGGCAGTACCAAGTGGCTCGGCGCTTCGTCGCGCAGCTGAATGATACGCTCGCCCAAGTCGGTATCCACCACTTCAATGCCGTTGCTCAGCAGATGCGGGTTCAGGTGGCATTCCTCAGTCAGCATCGACTTGCTTTTCACCACCCGCGTAGCATTGTGCTTCCGGATGATGTCGAGGATGATGGCGTTGTGCTCGGCCGCATCGGCCGCCCAATGGACGTGCACGCCGTTGCGCTTGGCTTGCTCCTCGAACTGCTCCAGGTAGGTATCGAGCTTGCTGAGCGTGTGGTCTTTGATTTGGGAAGCCAGCTCGCGTAGGTCCTGAAACTCAGGCACGGCGTACACGGCTTTGTCGCGCTTGGCGCGCACAAACCAGAGGGTTTCGTCGTGCCAAGTGGTACGGTCGGCATCGCCAACAAATTTGGCGGCTCGGGTGGCGTGGTTCATGAGAGGGTGCCGTTAAGAATTTCGGCAGCGTGCAGTACGCGCATCGGCAACTGCCGCCGCCGCACGATGCCTTCGAGGTGCATCAAACACGACATGTCGCCGCCGGTCAGTACGGTGGTGCCGTTGCGTACGTGGTCGGCCACTCGATCTTGCCCCATCCGGGCCGAAATAGCCGCTTCCGACACGCAGAACGTGCCCCCAAAGCCGCAGCATTCGTCGTTGCGGTCCAGCTCGGTTAGCTCGATGCCGTTGAGCGAGCCGAGGAGCCGGCGTAGCTGCCCGTCGCGGACCGGCGTCATCTCCGATTCGTTGGCTTGATGCAGGCCGCGCTGGCCGTGGCAGCTCAGGTGCAAGCCCACGCGGTGTGGAAATGTGCCAGGAATCTCGGTTACGCCAAGTACGGTGGTAATGAAGTCAATCAAGTCGTAGGCGGAAGTCCGGACCTGCTGTACTTCAGGGGTCTGCTCTAGCTTGTCGAAGTGCTTGCGCACATGGTACACACAGCTACCCGAGGGCGCTACCACGTAGTCGTAGTCGGAAAAGGTATCGACGTAGTGTCGGTAAATGGGCAGTGCATCCTTCTCGCAGCCGCTATTAGCCAGCGGCTGGCCGCAGCACGTTTGCGCGGCTGGGAATTCTGCCTTCACGCCCAACTTCTCCAAGAGCTGCAACGACGCAATACCTACCTGCGGGTAGAACTGGTCGACGTAGCACGGCACGAATAAGGCGACTTTCATTTGCAATGGGTAACAGGTAAAGAGGTAACAGGGAACACGAGGAAACGATTATGCTAAGCTTCCACCTAGCATACTCACATCATAAGACCGTCATGCTGAGCGCAGTCGAAGCATCTCGCTCGAATCGTTGGGGTAGAAGGAGTTTACCACACTGGCGAGATGCTTCGGCTTCGTTGCACTGCGCTCAGCATGACGGGTACTTTAGCAACGTCAGCACGCGAGATGCTTCGACTGCGCTCAGCATGACGGGCAGGATGGGCAATCAACAAGCATTACGTGAACAGCAACTGCGTCTTTTTCCAGGCTTCGCCTTGCTCGAGGTGCACTAGGGCGCCTAGTGCCGTGGCTTGCGGCACTTCTAATGTTCGGATTTCGGCACCGGGGAAGTTCCAGCTCAGGGTTTGCATGAACAACGGATTGCGCGCGAATCCACCATCAACGTAGATGATTTTCTCGCCCTGCCACACCAAGTGAATGGATTCGAGCAGCAGGTTAATGAGGCCGTGCATCAGGTGCTGGTACGCATCAGAGGCAGTACGGAAGCCGGTGATGTCCCACTCGGCGGCAGGCCGGTCGGGGAAGGGTCCGGTGCCCGCCATGCAAGCCGGCTGGAAGCTGGCCGAGGCTTCGTCGTAGGGGCGGGCCAACACGAGGGAACGGTAGAAATCAGGTTTTACGTGAAAGTGCTTGGCAATGCGGTCCACCTGATAGTCGTGTTCCCGGCCTAGGAATACGCGGGCGGCGCGCATGGGCTGACCGCCAGGCGTAAGGAAGCTCAGACTATCGCGCTTCAATAATTCCGGTGTGAGGGGCTGGCTGTTGAATGGGTTGATGGTTACCGACCACGTGCCCGTCGAAACCAAGACGAATGGTTCGTCGGTTTCGGCCAGGTAGGGCATCACTGCCGCAGAGCTGTCGTGCAAACCCACGCCCACCATGATGCCGTCTACCACCGAGGCAATAGAGTCTTTGGTGAGCGGCGCTAGCTTTTCCTCGATGCCCTCGCGGCGTACCCAATCGTGGTACTGCCCCCGCTCGAAATCCCACAGGTTGGTGTGGCAGCCCACCGAGGTATAGTCGCTGAATTTCTCGCCCGAAATCAGATACGACAGGTACTGCGGCAAATGCAACGAGGTGTGAATGCGCGCGAACAGCTCGGGCTTGGTGTGCTTCAGCCAATACAGCTGCATCCCCGAATTGAGCATGCCGAGTTGCGGCGAGCAGGTTTCGGCGGCAAAGTCCTCGGGCGCTTGGCCTAGCATCGAGTAGAAGCGCTGCATCACTTCCTCCGGCATCGGCTTGAGGTAGTTGTAGAGCGGCAGCATCGGCTGGCCCTCGGCATCGAGGTGCACAAAGCTGGCGCCGTAGGCCGTGAAATTGACGCCCTTCACCGTGTAGTGCGGGTGGTGGCGCAACTGCTGCCAATGGTCTTGCACCCACTGCGTCAGGCGCGGCAGATGGTCACACACAAACCCATCATCGTCGATGGAATCGGTGCAGATGTGTTGGTTTTCGTCAATAATCTGCCGGTCCTCATCAAAGAGGATCAGTTTCTTATTGGTCTTGCCAATGTCGAATACCGCGTAGATAGATTTTTTCATCATCGGGCTGAGGTTAGGGCTACCGGCTTGGGGCAGCGCGATGGGTCTACAACGCGCCGCCTGGGGCCAGCTGCTTGATTACAAACCAGTGGACAAGCTGAGTTTACCGCGCTGCTGAATCAGCTGCTCGCGGATACCAGCGGCGCGGTAGGCCGTTACCGGCCGCAGGGCGCCACCCGCCCGGCGGTACGCCTCGGCTACCAGCGGCCGAACGTCCAGCAGGAAGGCGTCGCGCATGATTTCCTCGGCCCGTACTACGTCGTTTTTCTCTTGCGCCTCATACAATGCCGTGCGGTCTACGAGCAATGCTTTGGCGTAAGCACTTAGGATGTTTTCCACCGATTGCAGCAAGTCTTCCAGCGGATCTTTTACGTTGTGGCTGGCGTCAATCATGTAGGCCACCGTCGGGTTGGTCACGGTCTGGTCGCGGGCGGCGTCTACTAGCTCGTTGAAGATGAGAAACAACTGGAACGGCTTGGTGCTGCCGGTCGTCAGGTCGTCGTCGCCGTACATCGAGCCGTTGAAGTGGAAGCCCCCGAGGCGCCCGAACTGCTGCAAGCGGCCCACAATCTGCTCGATGTTGGTGTTGGGCAAGTGGTGGCCCAAATCGACGAGCACGTTGGCGTTCTTGCCCAGCGACTGGCATAGCGAGTAGGAGGTGCCCCAATCCGGAATCACTGTGGAATAGAAATTGGGCTCGTAGGGCTTGTATTCGATGAGCATGTTCCAGTCGGAAGGCATGGCCTCGTAGATGGCCGCCAACGACTCCTGCGTGCGCAGGTAGGCGCGGCGCAAGTGCTGCTGGCCCGGAAAGTTAGAGCCATCGGCCAGCCACACAGTCAGGGTTTTAGCGTTGAGGGCCTGGCCGTGCCGAATGCAGTCGATGTTGTGCTGAATGGCCTGCTGACGAGCCCCGGCTTCGGTGTTGCTCAGCGAGCCGAACTTATAGGAATAGTGCTGGTCTTTCTGGTCTTGGAAGGTGTTGGAATTCACCGAGTCAATCACCAGTTTCTGCTCGCTAAGCTGCTGCTGCAAGCCCGGAATGTCCTGTGGTATATCCCACGGAATGTGCAGCGAAATAGAGTTGGACGAGCCGTTAAGCTGATGAAGCAAGCCTACGTCGTTGATTTTCTCTTCTAAGTTGCGCGGCTCGCCGCCTAACGGAAACCGCCCAAACCGCGTGCCGCCCGTACCAAGCGCCCAACTCGGAATAGCCACCTGAAAATCGACGAGCTGCTGCACCACTTGCCCGGCATCCAATTGGCGGCGCGCCAGCAGATCGGTCAGAAAGTTGAACTGCAACTGATGTTCTTCCAGCAATGGCTGGTTGAGGTCTTGAATGCGGGATTCGGAAAGCATAAAGGTCGAGGTTTGGGAGGCAAGGGTCTTTGGTCAGCTACAAACCGGCCAGTTCGTTTCCCCTCCAAGTGGTGGAAGCTTTATTGATACAAGCAAATTAGTTGGGCAACCCCTGCCGAACTGTTCTGAACTCTCCTGTCTATCGTGTTTTTTCTGGCCGTAATACCAATGCTACTCAAGTTGGGTAGCTGTAGCCGGGCAGGAACGCTAGATGTAAGGCGCTGTTACAGAATTTAGATAGCCGTGCATTAGCACAGCATGAAGAGCGGTAGTAGCAACATACTTTGCTGATTGCCAGGGTTGCGTGTAAGCAAAAACTCTGCTTGACAACCCGTGAAACCATGGAGGCCGGTTAGTACCGGTTGGTTGATCTGGTGGGTCGCCAAGCAGAGCTTCGCGGTGTATAGCAAACTTGCTGCTTAAGCTCCAACTGAGCTTATGGTGAAACTACTTACAACGAGCCGCGGCGAATGGTGTAGAAGGGGTTCTTTACTTTCTCGCGCTTCTTTTCGAGTAGCATCGTGGCGGCGGTGCGGCCCATAGCCTCGAAGTCGGTGGTGATTACCGTCATGTTGAGCAGCTCCTTTAGCGGGGTTTCGTTGAACGAAATAATGCCCACTTCGCGGCCAAGCAGGTAGCTGGTTTGCCGCATTTTCTTGACTAGTTCCACCAAGTCGGTTTCGCGGATAACCACGTAGGCCGTACCCACTTGCAGGACTTCGTTCATGGCGTTTTCAACTACGGCAAACGTCTTGTTGTGCAGCAAGCAGAACGAGCGGAAACCCCACGGCAACTCTTCGGGGTGGTTGGCGTCGCTGGGCAGAATCAGCACCAAGCGCGAATACTTTTCCAGCAGGTCGGCCGCGTTTTCCAGGGCGTTGAAAATGTCCTTGTCGAAGTCCTGGAACACCCGCAGGCAGTCGTGCTTCAATTCCGGAATATCCTTGTCGAGCAGCACCAATTCCTGCGAGGGAATTCTGTTCAGAATGTTCTGGTACGTGGCTTTTTCGGTGTCCAGGGTGAAGTGCGGCATCACCACGTAGTAGTTGTACTTGCCGAGGCTTTTTTCAATGATTTCCTCGAACAAGTGCACGTTGTAGTGGTGGATTTGGAGGTCCACCGTGGCCTCTTCGCCTAGGGCTTCAAGGAAAGCGTAGTAGATAATCTTCTTATAGGAGCTCAGTTTATTGAATACGAGCAAGATTTTAAGTTTGGTGGTATCGTTGGCCTGCACGTAGTAGCCCTTGCCTTGCACCGACGTAATGAAGCCTCGCTCGCGCAATTCGCGGTAGGCTTTCTCTACCGTGTCGCGAGCAATGTAGTATTCCACGCTCAATTCGCTTATAGAAGGAAGCTGGTCCCCATTTTTAAGTAAGCCCCGCTCGATGTCGGTAATTACTGACTGCACAATTTGCTTGTATTTCGGGGTTTTGTCTTGGGGCTTTAGTTGAAGTTTATAGAAGTCAGGGGCAACCATTAACTCGCGAGGTTCGGCCAGACCGATACTCGGGTTTCGGTCACGGGAGGCAGATTTGTAGATCATGGTGGAGGAAGAAAATAGGTGGGAATTTATGGAGCGGGGTACTCTGGGTCAGAGGCTTAGCCAATGTGTATCAGCTACGCAATCGATTGTATGATCGAGAATCTGATGCATGAACCGTGCCTCGAACTTGCAGCGTCTCCAAGTGGAACCGGAAGGCGGAAAAACTCCAAGTGGTTGAAAATACTGAAAAAAGCTCGCTTTAATAGCTGGAAAGACAATTTTTCCTGGTAAAAATCATCGGGAACGTTGCCGGAACTCCCGCTTAAGACGCACTTAACAGTCTACATTTCTGAAAAGCAAAAGACCTGATGGGTTGATTTTGCAATCAACCCATCAGGTCTTTTAAGTGGTAATTGTATGTCCGGCTTCGATGGCTTATAGTCGAGTCAGTCGAAGCTGCTCAAACTAAGTTGCTTACGACGCCAGTCGACGCTTAGCGCACGAAGGCCATGGCCACGCCACCATCCACGTTGAGCACGTTGCCGGTGCTCTTGCTCAGCGAGCCATCCACAAACACGCGCACGGCCTTGGCAATGTCTTCGGCTAGCAGCTCTTCGCCGAGCAACGTGCGCTTGGCGTAGTGAGCGGGCAGTTCTTCCACCGAGATACCGTAAGCCTTAGCCCGACCCGCGGCCCACTCGCCTTCCCAAATCTTAGAGCCGCGCAGTACGGCATCGGGGTTGACGGTATTAACGCGGATCTTGTCGGCGCCGAGCTCGGCAGCCAGCAGTCGGCTCATGTGCAGCTGAGCTGCCTTGGCCGTGCCGTAGGCTACGTTGTTCGGGCCTGCCACCAGTCCGTTCTTGCTGGCAATATTCACGATGTCGCCGCCCAGAGCCTGCTGGCGCAGGATCTCCACGGCTGCTTGGCTGACCAGGAATTGGCCTTTTACCAGCACGTCGTTAAGAATGTCCCAATCCGCTTGCGTGGTATCAGCCAGCGGCTTAGAGATAGACAGGCCGGCGCAGTTGACGATAATGTCGACGCCGCCGAACTGTAGAATGCTGGCTTGCAGCGACTCGGCGATGCTGTCCGCATCCGTCACGTTGATGGCCGCGCTCAGGGCGCTGTCTTTGCCGAACTTCTTGCGCAGCTCGTCTTGCGTTTCTTCCAACCGGTCTCGGTCGACGGCTACCACGCAGGCACCGAACTTGAGCAGTTCCTCGCAGATGGCTTTGCCGATGCCGCCGGTGCCGCCCGTTACGTAGGCGATTTTGCCGGACAGCGCTTTCGGCGGAGCCATGCGCTGGAGTTTGGCTTCTTCCAGCAACCAGTACTCGATGTTGAAGGCTTCCTGCTCGGCCAGGCCCGTGTACTCACTCACGGCCTCCGCGCCCTTCATCACGTTGATGGCGTTGGTGTAGAACTCGGCGGCTACGCGAGCGGTCTGCTTGTCTTTGGCGAAGGCGAACATGCCCACGCCGGGCCACAGGATGATAACCGGGTTGGCATCGCGCATGGCCGGCGAGTTGGCGTGCTTGCTACGCTCGTAATAGGCGGCGTAGTCTTGGCGGTACGCCGCAAATTGGCTTTCCAGATACGTTTTCACGCTGGCCGCGTCGCCCTGCATTACGTCGGCGTCGAGTACGAGCGGGCGAATCTTGGTGCGCAGGAAGTGGTCGGGGCAGGAGGTGCCTTTCTGCGCCAGGCGGGGCAGGTCGTTGGAATTAACGAACTCGAGCACGCGGGCGTCGTCGGTGTAGTGGCCGAGCATGCGGCGCTGGCTGCTGGCTAGGCCGCGCAGCACGGGCATCACGGCAGCGGCTTGCTGGCGCCGCTGCGTGGCATCCAGCGTCTGCTCGCGCTTCACACCGCCGAATACGGGGCCTTTCTTGCCGTAATTAGCTTCGAGGTAAGCGGCAGCCTGCTCGATAACTTCTAAGGTGTTGAGGTAGCAGGAATAGGAGGTTTCGCCCCAGGTGAAGAGGCCGTGGCCGCCCAGGATAACGCCGCGCAGGTGCGGGTTGTCGGCCACAATCTTCTCAAGTTGCAGGCCTAGGTCGAAGCCTGGCTTCTGCCAAGGCAACCAGCCCATGGTGTCGCCCCAGATGTCGTGCATGATTTGCTCGCCGTCTTTGCTGGCGGCAATGGCAATGAGGGCATCGGGGTGCAGGTGGTCGATGTGCTTAAAGGGCAACAGGCCGTGCAGCGGCGTATCAATAGAAGGCGTGGCGCACTTGGGGTCGAAGAGGCAATATTCAAATAAGCCCACCATCTCGTCTTCGTGGGCGAGGCCGCGGTAGCGGTTCTTAAGCTGGTGCAGCTTTTCAACGTAGAGGTTGGCGCAGCCCGCCTTCGTCAACGTGCCGATGTCGCCGCCCGAACCTTTCACCCACATCACCTCGGCGGCTTCGCCCGTGACAGGGTTTGTTTCCTGGATTTTGCAGGAGGTGTTACCCCCGGCGTAGTTGGTCAGGCGCAGATCCGCGCCGAGCAGGTTGGAGCGGTACAGGAACAGGGCGACTTCGTCGCCGCTCAACTCCAGCGCCTTCGCCTCGTCCCACAAATAGCTGACGTGCTGAAAGGTTAGCGTTTTTTCCATAGTGATGCTTCTGTGAAGTTGCCAGAAAACAGTAAGAGATGCTTTTCATCAAAGTACGCTGATTGGCGAAGGGCGAAACTCCTGCACTCTCCTGTTCAAGGGTAAATTATTTATTATCTCTGGTACTTTGCCTGCACTGGAAAGAAACTTTCCAGGCTGCTCAGGAGAGCACAGGACTGTTTGTAGCAGTATATAAAGCACGTTTGGTAAAAATCTCACACTATGGCAGTTATTTGGGGAGTCATTTTTCACGCTCTGGGGGGCTTTGCGTCCGGCAGTTTTTACCTGCCCTACAAGAAAGTAAAAGGTTGGTCTTGGGAGAGCTACTGGTTAGTAGGCGGCATTGTATCGTGGCTGCTGGTTCCGTGGCTATTAGGCTTTCTAACCATTCCAAACTTGATGGAGGTGCTGCGCCAGACGGATAACTCTACGCTGTTTTGGGTGTACTTCTGGGGTGTGCTCTGGGGCTTTGGGGGCCTGACTTTCGGGCTAGGCATGCGCTATTTGGGCTTGTCGTTGGGTATGGCCGTTATCATGGGGCTTTGCGCCTTGGTTGGCACGCTAGTACCACCCATTTGGGGTGGCACCATGTCGCAGCTAATGAGCACTGCTTCGGGACAAGTGACGCTGTTTGGCTTGCTTGTGTGCCTGGTAGGTATTTTGATTTGTAGCCGGGCCGGTATCATGAAGGAAAAGTCCTTGTCGGCTGAGGCAAAAGCGGAATCGATTGCAGAGTACGACCTGCGGAAAGGGCTGCTGGTGGCCGTGTTTTCAGGAATTATGAGTGCCTGCTTTGCCTTCGGGTTGGAAGCCGGACAGAAAATTGCTGATCTGGCGGTGCAGCAGGGCGCCGACCCACTGTATAAAAACAACGCCATTCTGGTGGTGATTTTGCTTGGTGGCCTTACCACCAACGCGGTGTGGTGCTTGTATCTCAACCTCAAAAACCGCACGTACACCGACTATGTCAATCCGTCGTACCCGGCGCTGCGCAACATTCTGTTTTGCGCCCTCGCAGGCACTTTGTGGTACTTTCAATTCTTCTTTTACGGCATGGGCGACACTCGGCTAGGCGTTTACCGCTTCTCGGGCTGGACGCTGCACATGGCGTTTATCATTGCCTTCAGTTCGATGTGGGGCCTGTATTTACACGAGTGGCGGGGCGCTAACCGCGCGACCATGCGCACAGTTTCATTGGGAATCCTGACCGTGGTGCTATCCACGGTGATAGTGGGCTATGGTAACTATTTGGGGTCGGAAAAAGCAGAAGCAACCGTGCCTGCACCAGCAAAACCCTTGACGCAGGTTTCGGCAGAACCCCAACCAGCACAGTAAATTTCTACTTGATGGCTACTACGTAAGCAGTGGCAATCGGCTGCCAAAAGATTTTTGCGAACAGGATGTTTCCAACAAGCTGTAGCTTTAGGTGCAGTCTTAAATAAGCGCTTGAAGCCGTGTATATCACGCAAATACAATATTTGAGCGTTACAAAAAGAGCCCGGTTAGTTACCGGGCTATTTTTGTATCTATCAGAGAAGCTAAATAATTATGGCAAGCAGGTAAGTACGGGAAGGAACGCGCAGAGTGGGATAATACCTTCATGGACTTTTCATAATTCGGCAAGTCATCTGCTTAACCCTTACCTACCTACCGTATGAGACAGCTATACCGCTTAGCTAAGCTGGTACCCCTGCTGGTACTGCTCCTCTTCGCCCGGTCTTTGTTTGCTCAGTCGCAATCGATTTCCGGCAAAGTCACCACTGCCGATAAGAACGAGCCGTTGCCCGGCGTGACCGTGGTAGTGAAAGGCACGACCATTGGGGCAGGTACCAATGCCGATGGTTCGTTTTCGCTGAGCGTGCCCAACGGGACGGGTACGCTGGTGTTTTCTTTTGTGGGTTACGTCACGAAAGAGGTGCCAATTGACGGCAAAACCACCATCAACGTAGGCCTCTCCGCCGACAATAAAGCGTTGGAGGAGGTAGTGGTAGTAGGGTACGGCACCCAAAAGGCCGGCAATGTAACGGGTGCCATTGCGGGCGTTACGGCTAAGGAAATCGAGGAACGACCCGTCAACCGCATTGAAAATGCTCTGGTGGGCCAGATGCCCGGCGTATACGTGCAAACCCCTACGGGCGAACCAGGTGCTGATTTGCAGATTCGGGTACGAGGTGCGGCTTCTATTAATGCCTCCAACGATCCGCTGTACGTAGTGGATGGAGTGCCTGTAGAAAACCTGCGTGGCATCAACCCAACTGACGTAGCCAATATCGAGGTGCTGAAAGATGCCGCTTCGGCGGCTATTTATGGGTCGCGTGGTTCCAACGGCGTTGTGCTAGTAACTACCAAACGCGGCAAGAAAGGTGCACCCCGGCTGCAGTTTTCGGGCTTCACGGGTATCCAGCGAGTGGAAAGCAAATTGGATGTGCAGTCGGCCGAGGAATGGATTCAGATGCGCAAAGATGGTATTGATGAGGCCTGGGTAGCCCGCGGCCGGACAGCTGCCGTCAACAAACCCTACAAAGCCAGCGATTCGCAAGAGTACCGGGCCGCGGAGCTAGGGGTAACGCTACGTAATCCTAGCACTAGCCTTATGTATGACCCCAAATGGCAGTATGGCGAGGACAGTCTAGCGTACACAGACTGGCAGGACGCCATATTTCGTCAAGCCATTATACAGCAGTATACGGTGGGCGTATCTGGGGGCACCGACAACGTGAATTACAACATCAATGGGTCTTATCTAGACCAAAGCGGGGTAGTTATTGGGACTAACTTGAAGCGGGCTACTCTCAGAGCTAATTTGGACGCTCAGATTCGTAAGGGCATCAAATTGACCATGACACTGGCGCCGAGTATGGAATGGACCAACCTGGGCCGGGTTGATGGCGACGGCCAAGCCCTGAACGCCGCGCAAATGCCGCCCGTGGGACCCAAGGAAGCAGGCGTGTATGTGGGCGCTCAGCCTTACCGGACCTATGCTTGGTCGGGAAACTACATCAGCCCGGTGGCTGTGATGGAGCGTAGCCAGGTGAAAGGTACCCGCACCCGCCTCAATGCCAACATGGGGTTGAATTTCGACCTCGTTAAGAACTTGCAGCTGCAACTGCTCGGGGCCATGGACAACGGCTACTATCAGGATCAGCAGTTTTTCCCGACCAGTTCCAACCGGGAATGGTTTAATGCTGCTTATGATGGCCAGCTAAGCCGTTCGCGCTATTACCAGGATTTCAACACGCGCTACCTCTTTCAAGGCGTATTCAACTACACCAAAACTTTCGGCGACCATAACCTGAATGCCATTCTTGGCTATTCGGTGGAGCGTACTCGTTTGGATCGGTCGCAACAGCAAAATACCTTTCTGCCCAACGACTGGACGTATTTGTTTGACCGCGGCAATTCCACCACCGACCAGAACAACATCAGTTCGGGCAAGGATGCGCTACTTTCCTACTTCGCCCGGGCACAGTACGACTACAAGCAGAAGTACTTGGTGTCGGCCAGCCTGCGACGCGACGGCTCCTCGAAGTTTGGCAACAACCGGCCCTTCGGTTACTTCCCGGCAGTTTCGTTGGGCTGGCGCGTATCCGGGGAGGATTTTATGCAGGGTGTTAGCGCAATTAGCGACTTAAAACTCCGAGCCAGCTGGGGTGTGACAGGCAACAACCGCATTCCCAACAACTCGCAGTTTGCTACGCTTCGCGTAAGCAACTATTCGTTGAACGGCGCGGCCGTTACGGGCTATGCACCCGGCAACTTCCAGAACGATGAGCTAGGCTGGGAGCAAACCGCCAGCTTCAACTATGGCTTCGATTTCAATATGCTCAGCAATCGGATTCAGGTAACGGCCGATTACTATACTAAGAAGACCACCGACTTGCTCTACACGGTGCCGGTTTCATCGGTAACGGGCTTCACGACCAGCTTCCAAAACATCGGCAATGTGGAGAATCGGGGCGTGGAACTGGGCTTAAATTCGCAAAACCTGCAAGGTGGTAATTTCGAGTGGAGTACCTCATTTAACGCCTCCTACAACGACAACAAAGTGACCAAGCTAGGCAACGCCAACACGCCGGTGCCTGGTGGCTTCAACTCCCTAACCAGCATTCTGCAGGTGGGGGTGCCCATCAACTCGTTCTTGCTCTATGAAGCCATTGGGGTGTACCAGACCCAGGCCGAAGTGGATAGTGAGCCGAAGATGCCCACCACGCGGGTAGGTGACTCGAAATACAAAGACCAGAACGGTGACGGCGTCATTAATAACGACGACCGGGTTATTGTGGGCAACCCACAGCCGAAGTTCAATTTCGGTATGACTAATACGTTCCGTTACAAAGCTTTTGATTTGACTGTGCTCGTGAATGCCCAAACTGGCGGAGATCTGTACTCGCTCATTGGGCGCTCCAATGACCGGCCGGGCATGGGCTACCTCTACAATCACTCGTCTCGCTGGAATACCCGCTGGAAGTCGGAAGAAGAGCCCGGCGACGGCATGACTCCGAACATCAATGCGGGAACCGGGGCCTTCTTTGATACCCGCTGGCTGTACAGCTCAGACTACCTGCGCATCAAGAACATCAACTTGGGCTATACGCTGCCCAAGACCAGCTTCTACGCTGGAGCCCGCGTGTATCTGGCTTTGGAAAATGCTTATATCTGGCACAGCTACACCGGCGGTTTCTCACCGGAAGCGCTGCAAAATGGCGGGTACGACCGGGGCAGCTACCCGCAGGCGCGTACCTACACTATTGGCTTCAACCTGTCGCTGTAAGCCTACCCCTTATCGATAAAATCATTCCAATGAAAGCCTTAAAACTCTTCATGTATTCAGCCGCCTTGAGCGTAAGCGGACTGCTGACTACCGCGTGCAGCGAGGATATTCTGTATATACCACCGGTGGCCAACAACACGGCCGACGAATTTTACAAAGACGAGTCGCAAATCAACCAAGCCGTCATTGCCATTTACAACGGCTGCTTGTCGTTTCCGCAAAGCTCGCACTGGAATATGGCGGAGATACGCTCCGACAATATTCAAGTGAACATTGCCTTGGTGCAGCGCGACTACAGCGACATCAGCAACTATTCGGCGTCGTCGCAAACCGTGCAACTGCAAGCCACCTGGACCGACCTGTTTGAGGTGGTGTATCGGGCCAATATTCTGCAGCAAAAAATAGAGCCTTTCACCTTCGCGCGGGTAGAGCAGTTTAAGGCCGAAGCCCGGTTTTTGCGGGCCCTAGCTTATTTCGATTTAGTACGCTATTGGGGACCCGTGCCTATTGCCGATAAAGTATATGGCATCGACGAATCGAAGAACATACCACGGGCGCCCATTGCGGATGTCTACCAATTTATCATCGATGACCTGAAATTTGCGGCCGACAACCTACCAGCCAGCTACGCCGCCGTAGACAAGGGCCGTGCTACTAAGTGGGCCGCAAAGGCACTCCTAGCCAGAGTATACTTGACAGGTTATGGCTATCCACTGCGCGATGCTTCCATGCTGCCCCTAGCCAAGCAGCAACTCATGGACGTGTATGCGGCCGAGAGTCCTGCTACTTTCTCGGTAGCGCAGAATTTTGCTGATCTGTTCAAGACGCCAAACGACAACAAGTTTGCCGTTTTCGAGATTCAATACATTTCGGGTGGTACAGGCTTGGGTAGCACCGTGGCCTGGGACCAAGGCAATACCTTCCCGCCGTTCTGGTCGCCCTACAACGCCGGCGGCCCCGACATTCAGGTACCCATTGCTTTCATGGGGGCGAACTGGCCAAAAATAGACCGCCGCAAAGCTGCCACTTACGACTCCGTTATTCGTAACCCGACTACCGGTTTAATTCAGTCTGGTCGGCCGCAATTCACCAAATTTTTAGAGAAAGGCACTACGGCTCCGCAAAACAACCGCGACTATCCTAACAACTTCCCCATCATTCGCTTCGAGGATGTAGTGCTCATGTATTCGGAAGTGCTAAACGAGGAAAGCAACAGTGGAGTACCGACCATGGCGCTCACACTCATCAACCGAATTCGCACTCGTTCGGGTTTGCCTGCTTACACAGCTACATCGCCGGAAGCTGCCAACAAAAACGCTTTCCGGGCGGCTCTTTTGAAAGAGAGACGCTATGAGTTTGTGTGTGAAGGGCACCGGTGGTTTGACCTGGTGCGCACCGGCAATGCTATACCCGTGATGCAGCAGTTCAAGAATGCAACGGTCACCAATTTCCCGCGGACGCTGGACGAACACGACCTGCTCTTCCCGATTCCGCTGCTGGAGCTACGCATCAACCCCGGCTTCTGGGAGCAGAATCCGGGCTATAACTAACGCTTTTGGTATATCGCAACGGGCAGCCTGGCAAAAGCTGCCCGTTATTTTTTAGGCTATTTCAAGCAATCATTCTTTCTCATATGACGGGTAGATTTTCCTGGATGCTGTGCGCAGCAGGCTTGTTAGGGGCTGGAAGTGTAAAGCCAAAAACCGCCTCCGCGCCGGTGGCAACGCAGCGCCAAATGGAGCGGCTGGGTCGGGGCGTGGTGGCTGTGCAGCAGGAGGGAGGCGGCATTTTTGTGAGTTGGCGGCTGCTAGATTCGGACCCGCAGGGCGCGGGTTTTTTGGTGTTTCGTCAGGCGAAGGGAAGCAAGCCCGTGAAGCTGACCAGCCAGCCCGTAACTACTAGCACCAACTGGGTTGACAAAACGGCCGATGCCGCGCAGGCAAACACGTATTCGGTTCAACTGGTTGCCGGCAAAGCCGGTACTCGTAGCGCCCAAGATGCCCCGCCTGAGCAGGCCGCTGTGTGGGCGCAGAACTATTTGCGGGTACCCCTGAAGCGCCCAGCGGGTGGCAGCGTAAGCAGCGGCTCCGAGGTGAGCGACTACACCTACAGCGCCAACGACGCCTCGGTGGCTGATTTGGATGGCGATGGGCAGTATGAGATTGTGCTGAAATGGGACCCTTCCAACAGCCGCGACAATGGTTCGGCGGGCATGGCGGGGCCGGTGCTGCTCGACGCCTACAAGCTTGACGGTACCCATCTGTGGCGCATCAACCTCGGGAAAAACATCCGGGCGGGAGCCCACTACACGCAGTTTCTGGTGTATGACTTCGACGGAGACGGCAAAGCCGAACTAGCCTGCAAAACCGCCGATGGCACCGTGGACGGCAAAGGCACCGTCATTGGCGACGCCAACAAGGACTACCGCACCCTCACGGTGCCCACCGATGCCCCGCCCGTAGCCAGCACCCGCGACAGTAAGTACGGCCGGGTGTTGGCAGGCCCCGAATACTTCACCGTGTTCAACGGCCTGACCGGGGCGGCTATGGCTACGGCGTCCTATGCTCCGGGTCGTGGCGACTTAGGCGGCTGGGGCGGCATCGGGGGCAACGGCGGCAACGACAGCCATGGCAACCGCGCCGACCGGATGTTGGCCGCCGTAGCGTATCTGGACGGCGTACACGCCAGCGCCGTGATGTGCCGCGGCTACTACGGCCGCTCGGTGCTGGCCGCCTGGGACTGGCGCGACGGCAAGCTCACCTCTCGTTGGGTGTTCGACTCGCAGGATGCTAAAAACCCGTTTTCGGGCATGGGCAACCACGGTTTGAGCGTCAACGACGTCGATTTCGATGGCAAAGACGAAATCGTGTACGGCTCGATGGTGGTCGACGACAACGGCAAAGGCTTATTCAGCACCGGCTTGCGCCACGGCGACGCGCTGCACGTCAGCAACTTCGACCCCACCACGCCCGACCTGGAGGCGTGGGGCGTACACGAAAACGAAGAGAAAGTGCCCGGCTACGAAAACGGTCCTGGGGCAGCCCTCTACGATGCCACCACGGGCAAAGTGCTGTTTGCGGGCGTACCTGGCCAGGACGTCGGCCGGGGCATGGCCGCCGACATCGACCCGCGCTATCTGGGAGCCGAAATGTGGGCCAGCAACTCGGAGTTGGGGCTTCTTTCCAGCAAGGGCGAGAAAATTGGACCTGCTCCGCGCGCCGTCAACTTCGGCATCTGGTGGGACGGGGACTTGCTGCGCGAATTGCTGGATGGCACCACTATTTCCAAGTGGGACTACAAGGCCGGAACTACCAGCACGCTGCTCGACGGCAAGCCCTTGGGGGCAATGTCTTGCAACGGCACCAAAGCCACGCCCTGCGTCAGCGCCGACTTGTTTGGTGACTGGCGCGAAGAAGTGGTCTGGCGCAACGCCAACAACGAAGAGCTGCTGATTTTCACGACTACCATTCCTACCACCCACCGCTTCGTGACCCTGATGCAAGACCCCGTCTACCGCGTGGCAGTAGCGCGCGAAAACGTGGGTTACAATCAGCCCCCTCACACCAGCTACTACCTAGGCGAAGGTATGAAGCCGGAGTCGGCCAAGGTGGGGAAGTAACCACATCTAAAATGTAATAACCTGTCCTGCTGAGCATGTGGCGCATCAAGCCAAGCACCGAAGCCTCTCGCCTGCTCACGTTGCCAAAGTAATCCTGTCATGCTGAGCGGAGTCGAAGCATCTCGCGTGCTGATGTTGGAATAGTAATCCAGTGTCAGCACGCGAGATGCTTCGACTTCGGCTGCGCCTACGCTCAGCATGACGATAGTGCTACAACCTCAGCACGCAGCTGCTTCGGCCACTCAGCAACAACCAGACGGAAACCTTCGCGTCTCTACACCCATCGTTCGCCAGATACCACCATGCGCATGAAAAACCTACTTGCTCTGCTCGCTCTGTTTTGCGCGCTCACTGCTTTTCTGAAGCCTCCCAAGCCTACGCTTTATCTCATCGGCGACTCCACGGTGCGCAATACCAACGCCCCGCAAGCCGGATGGGGCAGCCAACTCGCCAGCTACTTCGACACCACCAAAATCAGCATCAACAACAGCGCCATGGCCGGCCGTAGCACCCGTACGTTTATCTCGGAGGGCCGGTGGGAGAAGGTGCACAACGCCCTCAAGCCCGGCGACTTTCTGATTATGCAATTCGGCCACAACGAAGGCAGCGCCCCCGATACCACCAAGGCCGGCCGCCGGGGCGTGCTCAAGGGCACCGGCGAAGAAACCAAGGACTTAGTATGGCCCGATGGCCGCCAGGAAACGGTGCACACCTACGGTTGGTACCTGCGCAAATTCATAAAAGAGGCGAAGGCCAAAGGCGCGACGCCCCTGGTTGCCTCCATGATTCCGCGCAACGAGTGGAAAGAAGGCAAGGTCATTCGGGCCACCAACGACTACGGCAAGTGGGCCGCCGAAGTAGCCAAGCAGGAAGGGGTAACGTTCATTGATTTGAATAGCATAACCGCCGATAAATACGACAAACTCGGTCCCGACGAAGTGAAGAAGTTCTTCCCCGGCGACCATACCCACACCAACGAAGCCGGTGCCCACCTCAACGCCGAATCAGTGGTCGATGGCATCAAAGCCACCAAGAATTTGCCCTTGAATAAGTTCTTGGCTAAAAAGCGCAGCTAAGAGGGGCCTCTCTTGCTGAGGCAACAAAGTCTTGTATGCTGACATTGCCAAAGTAACTGTCCTACGGAGCATGTGGCGCCTCAAGCCAGGCACCGAAGCCTCTCGCCTGCTGACGTTGCAATTACAAGGGGTTACCACACTAGCGAGATGCTTCGACTGCGCTCAGCATGACAGATAAGCTCAGTAGACAGATAAATAGCTTGTATAGAGACTAAAAATTAATACAATGAAACACCAACCACACGAAAGCACGCCGCGCAGCAAAGGAATTTTAACCTATGGCTTGTTGCTCGTGCTACTTGCCCTTTCCGCTTTCACCATCCTACCGCAAGCCTCCAAGAAACCGACGCTGTTCCTGATTGGTGATTCGACGGTGAAAAACGGCAAAGGCAAAGGCGACGGTGGCCTGTGGGGATGGGGCAATTTCCTGCCCGCTCACTTTGATACCACCCGCCTTGCGGTGCGCAACAACGCCCTCGGCGGCACCAGCAGCCGCACATTCCGGACCAACGGCCTGTGGGACAAAGTGCAAGCGAACATCAAGCCCGGCGACTTCGTGATCATGCAGTTCGGCCACAACGACAACGGCCCGCTAGCCGACACGGCGCGGGCGCGGGGCACCATCAAAAGCAACGGCGAGGAAAGCCAGGAAATCTACAACCCCATCAAAAAGCAACAGGAAGTGGTGCACAGCTACGGCTGGTACCTGCGGCAGTTCATCAAAGAAGCGAAAGCCAAAGGTGCCACCGTGTATGTTTGCTCGCCCATCCCGCGCAACACCTGGACAGCTGGCAAAGTGAACCGCGCCACCGCCGATTACGGCCAGTGGGCCTCGGAAGCAGCCAAGCAAGGCGGCGCCTACTTTATAGACCTCAACAAAATCATTGCCGACAAATACGACAAGGAAGGCGAGGAGAAAGTGAAAAGTACGTATTTCAACACCACCGACCACACCCACACCATTGAAGCCGGCGCCCGCCAAAACGCCGAATCGGTGGTCGATGGCCTAAAGAGTATCAAGAAGAATCCGTTGGCGAAGTACCTAGTAAAAGCCAGCTAGCGTAGCGCGCAAGCAGCGGCCTAACTACTCACTAAACAGGTAGAAACCAGCGCCGGGTAGCGGTGCCAGGAGTGTTGCTTCTGGTGCGGCTGCCCGGCGCTGTTGTATTAAGTATGGGCTCGGGTTGCAACAACGGCGACGTTCAGCGGTAGATATACCTAGTTTACCACCTACTTCCGAGCCTCGAAACAGGGGAGTGTCTATCCTTTTCTCGAGTTTCCTTTCACCTCCGGCGCATGAATATCACCTTCTTCAATGCCAAACCCTATGACCACGAGTTCTTCGTAGAAATCAACCAGCGGTATGGGCACCAGCTGCGGTTTTTGGAAGTGCCGCTGAACGCCAGCACCGCCTTGTTGGCGCGAGGTGCCGAGGGCGTGTGCGTGTTTGTCAATGATGTGGTGGATGCCGAGGTGCTGCACCAATTAGCCACCAACGGGGTGCGGCTGGTGGCCCTGCGCTGTGCGGGCTTCAACAACGTAGACCTGAAAACGGCCACCGAGCTCAACTTGCCCGTAGTGCGCGTGCCGGCCTACTCGCCTTACGCCGTGGCCGAGCATACCCTGGCCCTGATTCTGACCCTGAACCGCAAAACCCACCGCACCTACAACCGTGTTCGGGAGGGCAACTTTGCCCTTACTGGCTTGATGGGCTTTGATTTGCACGGCCGCACCGTCGGGCTCATTGGGTTGGGCGCTATCGGGTTAGTGACGGCCCGAATTCTGAAAGGGTTTGGCTGCCGGGTGCTCGGCTATGATGTGCAGTTCAGTGCCGCTGCCAAAGAGTTAGGAATAGAGTTTACCGACCTGCCAAGCCTGTACGCACAGTCCGATATCATTTCGTTGCACTGCCCGCTTACGCCCCATACCTACCATCTCATCAACGAGGAGTCGATAGCCCAAATGAAGGACGGTGTAATGCTCATCAACACCAGCCGCGGCGCCCTCATCGATGGCCGGGCGGTAATCGAAGGCCTCAAGTGCGAAAAGATTGCCTATTTGGGGCTGGATGTGTACGAGGAAGAAGGGGACCTATTCTTTGAAGACATGTCGGGGAAAGTCATTCAGGACGACGTGTTTATGCGCCTGCTCTCGTTCAACAATGTGCTTGTCACCGGCCACCAAGCCTTTTTCACCGCCGATGCCATGCACAACATCGCGCACATCACCCTGCAAAACATCACCGACTTCGAGCAAGGCAAGCCGCTCGCAAATGCCGTGCAGCCCTAAGCAAAAGCTATATCGATGCAAAAGTCAGCTAACACCCTCCGAAACGTCCTGCTGAGCATGTGGCGCATCAAGTCAGGCACCGAAGCATCTAGCCAGCTCACATCGCCAAACCAACCGTCATGCTGAGCGGAGCCGAAGCATCTCGCGTGCTGAGGTTGTGCTACTATTGTCATGCTGAGCGGAGTCGAAGCATCTCGCTCGACTCGTTGCGCAGGCATCAGACTATACCACACTAGCGAGATGCTTCGACTGCGCTCAGCATGACAGTCGTATTTCTTAAACCGCGTCAGTGTAATTTTCCTTTTACTGCTTTAGCAGTACGCCAAGCTCCTTTTCTGTAACCGGGAAAACGGTGCCGTGGCGCAGGCCTTTCGGGAACTGCACTTTGTCGGATACGTCGGTCCAGGTTTGGAGGTCGGTGGATTGCACCGCGCCGTATTTGTGCTCGGTGTACTTGTCGAAATACACCAGCCACTCCTTGCCGAGCTTAACAGCCGTGGGGCCTTCTGCCCAATACTTGCCCGTGATAGGCGCCGAGGCTTTGCCATACGGACCCGTGATGCTGTTGCTAAACGCGACGCGCAGGTTCTTTTGGGCCGGCTCGCGGGTTTCGTCTTTCAGAAACATCACGTAGCGCTTGCCGTCGCGCTGAATGGTGGCGTCGATGACGTTGAAGCCGGGTTCGTAGAGCAGCTTGGTGTCAGAGTAGGTGTTGAAGTCTTTGGTCGTGACGTAGTAGATGCGGTGGTTATAGGCGGCGTCGGCGGTGCTTTGTGTTTCGGGAAAGCGACCCTTGATGGTGGTAGCCCAATAAATGACGTAGGCGCCGTTAGCATCGTCGTACGTGATTTCCGGGGCCCAGCAGTTGCGGGCTTCAGCCTCCTTTTGCATCACCGGCACAAACTGCTGCGCGCTCCAGTTAATTAGATCTTTAGAGCTTGCATAGCCGATGCCTTTGTCGTTCCAACTGACGGTCCAGACCATGTGAAATAGGCCATCCTTGCCCCGGATGATGCAAGGGTCGCGCATGAGCTTGTCTTTCGACACGGTGGGGCGCAGAAAGGTGCTGTCTTTTTTCAGGGAAGTCCAGGTATAACCGTCGCGGCTATAGGCGAGGTGCAGCCCGTCTTCGCCATTGCCTTTGAAGTAGGAAAACACCAGCGGTTCGCCTTTCTTAACTGGCTGCTGTGCGAAAGCCGGCAGGGCCGCCAAGGCAAGCCCAATAATACCTAGCGCGGTGTGGATACTTGCGGCAATTCGGGAGGTGCTTCTGTGCATGGAAATTAGGATGAGAAATAAAGAGCAAGCGCCACGTCCTGCTGAGCAGGTGGCGCCTCAAGCCAGAAACTAAAACAGCTCGCGTGTTAAGGTTGTGATGCTATCTGTCATGCTGAGCTTGCCGAAGCATCTCGCGTGCTGAGGTTGGAATACAATTGTCATGCTGAGCTTGTCGAAGCATCTCGCTCGACTCGTTGCGCAGGCATCAGACTATACCACACTAGCCAGATGCTTCGACTCCGCTCAGCATGACAGGTGGTTTGGCAACGGTAGTATGCACAGCAAGGTGTTTCCAACCCCATTTAATTGGTTATCTGGACGGAACTGTCGTTGATTTCGGAGGGGTGGGTTTTCAGTAAGCGGATGATTTCGGCACCCGCCAGGATTACCGGGCCGTAGCCGTGGGCGGCGTACACGTTCACGGGGCGGTAGTAGTAGAAGGCCGGATCGAAGCCCATGCCGGTGCCCACGCAAGTGCCTTCCACTTGGCCTTTGGTGGTGACTTTGGTGCTCACGGCGTTCCAGCCTAGCAGAGCCATGGGGCCATAGGCCTTGGTGTCGAGCCAGCCCTTGTTGATGCCGTGGGCAATGGCATAGGTGTAGATGGCGGTGGCCGAAGTTTCCAGGTACGAATCGTTGCGGTCCAGGAGCTGGTGCCAGAAGCCACTGCCAGCTTGCAGGGCAGCCAGGGCTTTTACGTGCGCCTTTAGTTGCGCGAGCATGGCGGGGCGGCCCGGATGATCCTCGGGTAGCACGTCCAGAATATCAACCGTAGTCATCAGGGCCCAGCCATTGGCGCGGGCCCAGTGGAACTCGGGGTGCACGCTCATTTCCTGCACCCAGCCGTGCATATACAGCCCCTTTTGCTGGTTGAACATGCGCTGCGAGAACTGCGTGTACTGCTTCACTACTTCGTCGTAGTAGCGCTTCTCGCCGGTCAGTTTGCCCATCTGCGCCAGGGCCGGAATGCCCATGTACATATCGTCGAGCCAGAGCGTGTTGGGCTGCGGCCGGTTGCGCGCCAAGGTGCCATCCGTCAGCCGGAATTCCTTGGTCATGATGTAATTGACGAAGCTGTCGATGAGGGGGCGCAATTCAGCGGACAAGCCGGCCCGTTGTGCTTTAATCATGGATGCTGCTAGGGCGCCACCATCATCGAGGGCATGCGGATTCATGAAGCCCCGCATGGGCGTGGGCGCCTTGGGGTTGGCGTTCTGGTAATCCTTGTAGTACGGCGCCAGTTCCGACAGAAACTTCAGCCGGTCGAAGGTGTAGGCGGTATATTTCTTGTCGCCGGTTACTTCGCCCGCCAGCAGCATGCCCGAGTACGTAACGCCCCATTCGTAGCTGGTCAGGCGAAAGTCACCAGGCTTGATGACGGCGTTGGGGTTGAACTTAGCGCTGGTGCTGACAGCAGCATTGGTTTGCTTATCGACTAGTTGGGCGGGCGTGGCCGCATCCAAGTAAGTATACACCCGGTCCAATACCTGCTTCACTTCCTCGGCCTTGGTTTTGCCGTATGGCACCGGATAGTCGGGCTGCAAGAGGTGCAGCGGCGTGGTGGTGTCGTTGGCTTTCACCGGGGCTGTTTTGGTCGGGGCTTTTTGGGCCAGCAGCGGCGTGTTAGCCAGCAGGGTCAATCCTAGTAAACCTACTGTCAGGTGCCGAGAAGAAGTTCTGTTCATGGGAAGAAAAGTAGGGTGGAAGGGGCGCTTGCGGTTAAGAAGCTACTTGGGTTGGGCCCTAGTTGCCGTCGGGCTTTAGCACTGTATTGCGAGGACTATCGGCCCACGCCAGCTTGTCCAAGGCATCGGGATATGCGGGGTCGAAAGCAGGGAGGTCGGTTTTAAGGTATTTCGTGAGGTCTAACTTATTGGCCTTGATGCCTTCCACCACGCATTTCGCAATTTCGTAGGCGCCGTAGGGATTGAAGTGGGTGTTATCGGCCAGCGCCTTGTCCTGACCAGGGTAGGTGTTGGCCGGGTAGTGCACGAAGGCTTTCATTGAGGCTTGTACGCCTAGCGCTTCGTAAAGCGTGGTGGTCATGGCGTTCAAGTCAATCAGTGCCACGCCCTCTTCTCGGGCCACTTTACGGGCCGCGTCGGGGTAGTCGCCGAGGCTGTTCACGTTTTTGCCAGTGGCCTCATCGAAGTTGCGGCGGGCCGTGGACGTAACGATAACCGGAATGCCGCCCTTCTTCTTGGTTTCCCGCACGAACAACTGCAGCCGCTCGGTGTAGGACTTGTAGGCGCCGTCGTTGGGGCCTTTTTCCTTCTGGTCGTTGTGGCCAAACTCCACGAACAGGTAGTCGCCCGGCTTCATCACGCTCAGTATTTTGTCGAGGCGTCGGGAACCGAGGAAACTACCCAAACTCAGCCCCGATTCGGCGTGGTTGGCAATGGCTACGCCTGGCTTGAAGAAGCGCGGAATCATCTGGCCCCACGCCGCCCACGGCTCATCGTCCTGGTTGACGACGGTGGAATTGCCGGCCAGAAATACCGTTGTGGCGTTGGTGGCCGGCGTTATTTCCAGGGCGTTGAGGCAAGTGGCCGCGCCGTTGAATTCCAGCGTCAGCTTGTTGTCCCAATCCAGTTTGCCCACTTCCCGCGGCTTCAAGCCCACTGTCAGGGTGTCGTTGATGCGGCGATTTTTGATATTGACGGTGAAGGTTTCGGTAATGAATTTGCCGGGCGCGGTTTCCGTCTTTTCCAGCAGCAAGCGGCGCGATTCTGCCTTCACCATCGTGGAAGCCCGCTTCTTTAAGTCGCCGAGCGTGACGGTGACGTTGTAGTTGCCTTCCGGCAAATCCACCGAGAAGTAGAAGGGCTTGTCACTGGTCACGAAGTCACTTTTCAAGGCATCCTTGCCCTTGCGGTCCACGGCCGAAACGGTGGTGTTGAAGTCGAAACCGTAGCCTCTCTCTTCGGAATACGTAGCCGTAGGCAGCACCTGCCGGTAGCCAGGCGCCACGCTGCCCGCGCCAAAATCAAACTTGTAGCTCGTCTTGCCCGACTGCGCCGCAACGCCCGAAGTAAAAAGCACACCAAGGAATGCGGCCGGCAGGAAAAGAGTACGGTTCATGGAAGAGTGGTAGGTGGCGTCACTAAAAGTACTATCTGCCCTGTAGTCCGCCTGCCTGTACTGTCATGCTTGGCGTAGGGGCCTTGTGAGCAAGAAACAGGTGAGTGCAACTCGTCCGCTGAGCACGAAACGCGAACTTCATGTAACCTACAGCCCAATAATCTAGTCTTGAGGTATTCATCAACCCGCAATACTATGTCTTCGCCTGCTGCAACCCCACGTTTGCAAAACCAAGTAGCCCTAGTAACCGGAGCCAGCTCCGGCATCGGAGCCGGAGTAGCCATAGCCATGGCCGCCGAAGGAGCCACGGTCGTTGTCAACTATGCCCACAGCCCCGAAGGAGCCGAAGAGGTAGTAGACCAAATCACGAAGGCTGGCGGCAAAGCCATTGCCATCAAGGCCGACGTCAGCAAAGAAGACGAGGTGCTGGCCATGTTCGACCAAATTCGCAAGGAGTTTGGTACGCTGCACATCCTCGTCAACAACTCCGGTATTCAGGTGGACGCGCCCCTGCTGGACATGACGCTGGAGCAGTGGCAAAAGGTGATTGACGTAAACCTGACCGGTCAGTTCCTGTGCGCCCGCGAAGCCGCCCGCGAGTTTGTGAAGCGCGGTCCGCAGCCCGAAATTTCCAAGGCCACCGGCAAGATTATCTGCATGAGCTCCGTGCACGAGGTGATTCCGTGGGCCGGCCACGTCAACTACGCTACCAGCAAAGGCGGCATCATGCAGCTCATGAAAACCATGGCGCAGGAGCTAGCACCCCACAAAATCCGGGTGAACAGCATCGGGCCCGGCGCCATTGCCACCCCCATCAACGAGTCGGCGCGCGACACGCCCGAAGAAGAGAAGAGCCTGCTCACCCTTATTCCCTACGGCCGCATCGGCGACCCCGCCGACATCGGCAGCGTAGCCGTCTGGCTAGCCTCCGACGAAGCCGACTACGTCACCGGTATCACCCTCTTCGCCGACGGCGGCATGACCCTCTACCCCGGCTTCGCCGACAATGGCTGAGTCAGGAAAGCCCTTACACTCATCAAAGTTAAGCGAGCTGCGAAAGCTAGTTCCCCACCTCAACTGAAGTGGGGCTAGGGATGGTTTATTAATGCATGAACGATCTATAAGAACAGTCATGCTGAGCGGAGTCGAAGCATCTCGCTAGTGTGGTAAACCCTCTTATCAGTTCAACGAATCGAGCGAGATGCTTCGACTCCGCTCAGCATGACGGTTACTTTGGCAACGTCAGCACGCGAGATGCTTCGGCAGGCTCTGCATGACAGGCGCGGGTTGTTCTTGCGTTTGTCAGCTATTTTCAGTTCCTCACTTGAAGATATTTAACCCTTCTCGCACCAGCTATTTGCTGCTCTTTTAGAGAAGAAGAATAGCCTTTGTCGGTAATTCATCAAAACTTAACGCCGAGCTTTTATCTTCTTGTGAATGGAAAATTTAGGGTGAGGTCCATGACGAAAGAGCAAGAACGGCAACACGAAGAACACAAAGGGAAAGCGCGCTGGCACCAATTTGGGCCCTATGTAAGTGACCGGCAGTGGGGAACGGTGCGCGAAGACTACAGCGCCGATGGCCAACCCTGGACCTACACCACCCACGACCAAGCCCGCAGCCGCGCCTACCGGTGGGGCGAGGAAGGCATCGGCGGTATTTGCGACCAAAAGCAACTATTGTGCTTGGCGCCCGGCTTCTGGAACGGCCACGACCCAATCTTAAAAGAGCGTTTCTTCGGCCTCAGCGGGCCCGAAGGCAACCACGGCGAGGACGTCAAGGAACTGTATTACTACCTCGACAATACCCCCACGCATTCCTACATGCGGATGCTCTACAAGTATCCGCACCACACGTTTCCGTACGAGTGGCTAGTACATGAAAACGCCCGCCGGGGCCGCCTGAAGCCGGAATTCGAGCTCAATGACACGCAGATATTCCACAACAGCCGCTACTTCGACATCTTCCTCGACTACGCCAAGGCCGACCCCCACGACATCCTGCTTCAGATAACAGTGCACAACCGCGGCGAGCAGGATGCGCCGCTGCACGTGCTGCCGCAGCTCTGGTTTCGCAACACGTGGAGCTGGGGCTACGACAACTACAAGCCCGAACTCCGGGCCACGGAAGCTGGGCAGGTGCAGATTCAGCACGACAACCTGCCCGACCTCATGCTGCACTGCGAGCCGCTAGACGGCGAACTGCCAGAGCTACTTTTCTGCGACAACGAAAGCAACTTAGAGCGGCTGCACAATTGCCCGAACGTGGAGCCTTACCAGAAGGACGGCATCAACGACTACGTGGTGCACGGGCGGCATCAGGCTGTGAACCCGGAAAAGTGCGGCACCAAAGCCGCCGCTCATTATGTGCTGCACATACCGGCCGGGCAAAGCCGGGTGCTGCGGTTGCGCTTGGCCTCGCCGAAGCTGAAAAACCCCTTCGCCGATTTCGAGCACGTCATGAAGCTGCGCCGGCAGGAAGCCGATGCGTTCTACCAGCACTTGCAAACCGACCTGCACGACGTAGACGCCCGCAACGTGCAGCGGCAGGCGCTGGCCGGCATGCTCTGGAGCAAGCAGTTCTACTACTACGACGTGTGGCAGTGGCTGCACGGCGACCCCGCCCAACCGACCCCGCCAGCCCAGCGCCGCCAAGGCCGCAACTCAGCTTGGGAGCAACTCAACAACTTCGACGTCATTTCGATGCCCGACAAGTGGGAGTACCCTTGGTACGCTGCTTGGGACCTCGCTTTTCACTGCATTCCGCTGGCGCTAGTGGACGTGGAGTTTGCCAAAAGCCAGCTTTTGCTGCTCACCCGCGACTGGTACATGCACCCCAACGGCCTGCTGCCGGCCTACGAGTGGAACCTGAGCGACGTAAACCCCCCAGTGCACGCCTATGCCACCTGGCGCGTGTACCAGATGGACCGCAAGCACAACGGCCCCGCCGATACTGCCTTTTTGCAAACCATGTTTCACCGGCTGCTGCTCAACTTCACGTGGTGGGTGAACCGCAAAGACCTGAACGGCCGCAACGTTTTCGAAGGTGGCTTCCTCGGGCTCGATAATATTGGGGTATTCGATAGAAGCGCCCCGCTGCCCACCGGCGGCCACATCGAGCAAGCCGATGGCACAAGCTGGATGGCCATGTTTGCCTTGAATATGATGCGTATTGCGCTGGAGCTGGCTAAAACCAACCCAGTGTATCAAGACATGGCCAGCAAGTTCTTCGAGCACTTCCTCTACATCGCCTACGCCATGGCCAACGTGGCGGAGTTGCAACTAGATCTGTGGGACGATCAAGACGAGTTCTACTACGACGTGCTGCTCAACGAAGACAACAACAAGCGCACGCCGCTGCGCCTGCGGTCCATGGTGGGGCTGGTGCCGCTGTTTGCGGTGGAAGTGCTGGAAGAAGACGCGCTGAAAAATGTGCCGCAGTTTGTAAGCCGTATGAACTGGTTTCTGGAAAACCGCCCCTTGCTGGCCACTATGGTTTCGCGCTGGCAGGAACCCGGCAAAGGGCAAACGCACCTGCTGTCGTTGCTGCGCGGGCACCGCATGAAAAAGCTGTTGCGCCGCATGCTCGACGAGGCCGAGTTCTTGTCGGAATACGGGGTGCGCTCGATGTCGCGCTACCACCAGCAGAACCCTTATGTGTTCGAGCACTCCGACGGCGCCAACTCCCGGGTCGACTACGAGCCGGGCGAATCTAGCACGTCCTTGTTCGGGGGCAACAGCAACTGGCGCGGCCCCATTTGGATGCCCATGAACTTCATGATAGTGGAGTCGTTACAACGCTTCTACCACTACTACGGGCCCGATTTCAAGGTGGAATATCCTACCGGCTCGGGGCAGTACTGCACCCTGCTGGAAATCTCGCATGCCCTCACCAGCCGCCTCACCAAGCTGTTCTTGCGCGACAGCAACGGCCACCGTCCGATCTACGCCGACGACAAGCAGCTCCAGCAAGACCCTAATTTCCGTGACTACCTGCTGTTCCACGAGTATTTCCACGGCGACAACGGCAAGGGTCTTGGGGCCAGCCACCAAACCGGCTGGACGGGCCTCATTGCCAAGCTACTGCAACCTAGGCTAGGGGAGTAGGAGTAGCCGAACGGCCATGCTACCACGGGCAAACGCCAGAGTTGGCTCTGCTTTCTATGGAACGTGCAGTCGTGCTCGTCCGTAACCGATATATGCAACAATGCGCGAAGCGGAGGCTTCGCGCTACTTCTGTCATGCGCACCAACTCAAAAGCTGGTGCTATACCTTGTTTTGTATGTCCGGCTGGCTTGACCTCACTACCCCGATTTCCGATGGCATGGCCTACTGGCCTGACAATGCGCCCGTTCACATCAAAAAGACGCTGAGCATTCAGCGCGGCGATGCGGCCAACGTCACGGAAATGAGCCTCAGTGTACACACGGCCACCCACGTCGATGCGGCCCTGCACTTCCTCGACGACGGCGCCGATGTGGCCGCGCTGGATCTGAGCACGCTTATGGGGCCAGCGCATGTGGTAGCCATTCAGGACCCGCACTTCATCACGCGCCCCGAGCTGGAAGGCTTGCTGCTGCAACCAGGTGAACGGTTGATTTTCAAAACCCGCAATTCCGACCGGGAGTGGGCACAAGCCCCCTTCAACCCCGATTTTGTGCGCGTCCGTGCTGATGCGGCCGAGTGGCTGCGCGAGCAAGGCGTAGTATGCGTAGGCGTCGATTACCTGTCTGTGGGCCCCGCCGACACGCACAATATTCTGCTCCGAGCCGGCATTAGCATCATCGAGGGCCTGGCATTGCAACACGTGGAGCCCGGCCTCTACGACCTGATTTGTCTGCCCCTGAAAATCACCGGTGCCGATGGCGCCCCCGCCCGCGTAATTGCCCGGCCACGGCTAAGCAGTGATGCGCCTTCTGTTTAAAAAGCTTGACTAGTTAAGTCACCATATAAAGTTTCTCCACTCACTGCATTTGCCGAAGCCTTACGTGCTAACCGTCAAACTGAGCAGGTGACGCAGTCAAGCATCCCATCAGTTGCCGTTGCGACCACTACCGGTCCTACCGGTCATGCTGAGCGCAGCCGGAGGCGCAGTCGAAGCATCTCGCGTGCTGACGTTGCTAAAGTAACCGTCATGCTGAGCGCAGCCGAAGCATCTCGCTAGTGTGGTAACCCCCTAATGAGCTCAACGAGTCGAGCGAGATGCTTCGACTGCGCTCAGCATGACAATAGTACCACAACCTCACCACGCAAGATGCTTCGGCTGCGCTCAGCATGACCGGTCGTGGTGGCAACATAAGCATACCAAATGCTTTGACAACGCGGATGTCCGGTCAGGCATAGTTATTACTGCGAGGAGTATAAGTTGCTTTACCAACTCAGGGGTGGGGCTGATACGGCCATAAAGTAGAAGCCTTAGAAAAAGAAAAAAGATTACTCGATTAGTACTTACCGACTGATGATAAACACCTTATCAGTGACCTTGAAATGGCAGCGCTAGTACGCCTTGCCGCATTTCCTGAAAAAGCCTTATCATTAGTAGAACCCTCCTTTCCACCGGAGCCTTTTCAGGACAATCGTTGTTGCTTCCCCGTGACTGAACCGAACCCCACCCCGCGTCCCGAGCTGCTACGCGTCCCCTACGACGATTACCGAGCACTGCCCGCCATTGCCAACTCCGACCTTTCGCGGCTGCGCGATGCCCTCCACGGCCGCCCGCCCCGCTCCACTAGTTCACAAGGCGCCTTAGGCTTAGGCACGGCATTCCACACCGCGCTGCTAGAGCCCGACCTGTACGAACCGGGCCTGCCGGGCATCAACGACAGTTTGATTTGGTGGATGGTAGATGGGGTGAAGCTCAATCCCGAGCTAAATAAGCTGCTGGAAACGGGCATGCCCGAGCCGAGCTGCATCTTTACCGAGCCCACCACGGGCACCCTCTGCAAGCTCCGCGCGGACCTCATCATCGACCAGCCCGGCCAACCCTACACCATCGTCGATTTTAAAACCACCTTGGCCCGCGACCATGACCACTTCTACTCGCAGTGCACGGGCTACGACTACGACCGCCAAGCCGCTTTCTACTCCGACGCCCTAAATGCCGACCGTTTCTTGCTGGTAGGCGTGCAGAAAGTGGAACCGTTTAGCTTGTTCGTCATTGAAGTGCCGCCGCATATGCTGGCCGAAGGGCGCAGCAAGTACCTGCGACTCCTCAAGCTGCTGCACCCCGATACCCTAGTGCCAAGCGCCGTTGCCGGGGCTATCCGCGAAGTGCGCGACTCGTTGCTAGGAGACGACTAGCGAAGTGTAAGCAGTGTTCCGCTGCAACCTGCCGACAAAGTATCTATGATTTTGCTTGGAATTGCTTAACCCGCACTTTATACTTGCGTAAACGTCAGCAAAACGAGTAGCCAAATGCGTCTTTTCTGCAATAATATTTCCAACAATAATTCGAACAATAATTCGGTTCGAGCTTGGAAGGCTATTGCACCATTGGAAATATAAAATCATCAATTGATTTTCCTTTGAAAGCCTTCCACTCACCTGGAAGGCTTTTTTTATGCCTGCTGCCTTAGTTTTTTACTAGGGCAAGGCGCGAAAGCAAGGCAACCCAAAGAGGTTGTTGAAGAAAACAGCTGGGGGATGCGCGAAGCTCGCTGCAAAGCAAGCCAAGTGCACCCGAAACAGCGCAGGTGGGGAAGCAGGCTCGGCGGCCGTACTTCTCCACCTGTTTCTTTTTGCGCCTGACTTAGTGAACGACCTGTTTTAAAGTGCCGCTTTTCATTCCGACCAGAGGGAGGAATCTAGAGTAACCCGTTCAACAAGTTAAAGTAGATTCCTTCCTCCGCTCGGAAGGATATTTTTCTGCTTGTGCAGGCTTTAGTCGGCAAGTACATCAAGCGTCCAGTAGCTGGCGGGCCGCGTCGGCACCGCTGGTGAGTGCGGCTTCCACAGTGCCAATGTAGGGTCCATCATATACGCCTTCGCCGGCAATGAAAAGTGTATTGGCAACCGGTGTACCCAGCGTGGTCCGTTGTTCGCTGGCGCCCACAGTAGTATAGGCATATGCCCCAAGCGCATAAGGATCAGCAGCCCAATTAACAATGCGGTGCGCTAGAAGCTGACTGCGCAAAAACGCAGGCGTAGTACCGAGCAGACCGGCCAACGAGTCCAGCGCCTGGGCAAGCAGTGTTTCGGCGGGGGTGGTGCGGAGGCGAGTGGCGGCGGGACCAGCCAGCCAACCCGTGAGCAAGGGGCGCGGGTCGGGCAATTGCGACCACCAAGTAGGGAAGGGCGCATCCGAAAACAGAAAGCTCAAATCGGGCATCGGTTGCGTTAGCTGCGGCGAGGCCTGCTGCCAGAAAGCGTCCTTGAATTCTAGTAGCACCTTGATAACGGCCCCGTATCCCAAGTTGGCCGCTGCTGCCCGGTGCTCCGGCAATTCCGGCTCGATGCGGATGTAGCTCGGGCTGTCGGGTGGTGCTTGCCAGATGCCTAGCGGCACAGTAAGCAGCACCTGTGCCGCCTGAAGGCGGCGCCCGTCGGCGGTGCGAATGTCCACTTGGCCGGGCTGCCAGCGTATTTCTTGCACGACGGTGGAGAAGTGGAATGTACCTCCTGCTGCCTCCACTTCTGCAACGAGTCGTGCCATCAGGTTGCCGTAGGTGCCTTCGGGGTGGGGCGAATCGTCGAAGCCGCCGCCGCTTAGTTCTTCGCGCAAAGCAAACGAGCTGGCCCGTTGGGCATCGGCGGCGTCATAGCCTTCCGCGAAGCGCGTGACTTGCTCGCGCATAGGGGCGTACTGTTCCTCGCCGAAGTATTCGGTAAGAAAGTCGGCTAGGGGCATGTCGTGGGGCAGGGCGTGCAACTGTTCGAGTAGCTGTGGCACCTCCTGAATGAAATCTTCGGATTCGTGGAGGTGCCCCTTGATTACTTGGTAAGTGGAGCCGGTGGTAGGGAAGCTGGTCAAGCCGGCTTCGTCGAGCAAGCCTCGCGTCAGGGGTACGGCCCCATGCATAAATTCGGCTCCCGCCTCGGTGGGGGCCGAAAAGCCCGCGTCGGTGAACGTGTGAATCCGGCCGCCGGGGCGGTTGCGGGCTTCGAGCACCACCACGCTGCGGCCCGCTTGGACTAGCGTACGGGCGGCATACAACCCGGCGGCGCCGGCCCCAACAATAAGCACTGTATCAGTCATACAACTTGTTTTATGCGCTAGCTACCGTCCCGAGCCAGTAATTGTTGGGGCTGCGCACAAAATCCAAGGCTTACCGCTGACTCTTAGTAACTTAAACAATGCCACAAAACGGACTCTAGCAAATTATGCCCACCCCGTTCTGCTACCTGTCTTCACGCCTTGCCCCCGGCCGACCCCACGAAACGCTGCGGTAGTGTCAGCCGGGGGCAAGTACGGTTATTGACTGCCGCTTACTTGCCCCAGAACCGGTCTTCCTGCGTAAGATCGGCGGAATACACGGTGGCTTGCGTAATCTGGCCGTTCTCTACAGTGTAGACGTCGATGTTATCGACGTCCAGCACGTCGCCGGGAGGTTGGGCGCCTTTCCAGTGCAGCAGGCAAGCAACCCGGTTGCCGTTCACGGCCATCACATCGACAGCGGTAAGAGCCAGCGTATTGGCCGACATTTCGTACATGCCGCCCACCATTTGAAACACCTCTGCTTTCGATTTTTTAAGTCCCGCAAACTTGTTGTTGCCGGGCTGATGCCACTCAACGTTGTCGTGGAGGGAGGATGCGAGTTGCGCTTGGTCGCCTTTCTGCACGGCGGTAAGGAATTTGCGGACGGTTTGCTCGGCTTGTTGTTCCATGGAGGTAAGGGGTTGGGGCGAAGAAATGAGGAATGAAGGGTAGGCAGCCTGGTCAGAAGCAGCCTTGGACGATGGGGGCGCGAAGAGGCCGTGTACAGCCACCAGCAGCGCGATAGTGAGTGTTTCCATGACAGCGAAGGTATAGCAGACCCTGGCCGGCCATCTTACCCTTGGGCGCCAACCTCTTACCACTTCACGACAAGCGCATACAGGTCGTGTTAGCAACTGATATCTTCAAACCATGCAAGACAATCACCAACGAGTGGCCCTGCAACTGCTAGCCTACGCCGCGCAAAAGGACGTGCCCGTAACCCGGCTCTGCCAACTGGCCGGCATCGAATTTGAAGCGCTAAAGCAAGGCCAAGGTCCCACCCTAACCTCCAAGCAAATCAGCGACTTGTGGCGCAACGCGGTACACCTAAGCGGCGACGAGCTGCTGGGGCTACACTTAGGTGAAGCACTGCAAGTAGCTGCGCTAGGCATTGTCGGCGAGTTGGTGCGCAGCAGCCGCACCGTAGGTGAAGCCCTAACGCATGCGGCTGTCTACATCCACCTGCTCACCGACCTGTTCACGATGGAAGTGCGCACTACGGCAGGCAGTTTTGAAGTACAACTAGTGCCCACCTCTGAACAGGAGCAAGAAGACACATTTGTGGTGCGGCAACTGCGTGATGTGCTGCTGGCCCTCGTATTGCACGAAGTAAACGGGCTGGTGCTGGCCAAAATCCAGCCGCGGCAAGTGCGGCTGCCAGTCAGCGCCGCCGAACTGCCGGAATACCAGCGGGTATTGCGTTGCGAAACCATAACCGCCGCCATTGACGACATCAGCCTGGTTTTCGAGGAGCACTACTGGCACGAGCCCATCCTGACGGCTAATTATGAATTGCAGCGGCTTCTGCTGGAAAAGGCGGCCTCCTTGCAAACGACCTTCGCCGAGCACCAACCAATAGGCGACCGAATAAGCCGGTATCTGCTGGCCAATGCCAACATGGGTGTCCCTACGCTAGAAGATATTGCTGCCAACTTCAACACCAGCGTCCGTAACATGCAGCGCAAGCTGCGTGAGGAAAACCTAACCTACCAGCAGCTAGCCGACGATGTGCGCAAGGAATTAGCCTTGCACTACTTGCACACCAGCGCGCATCCGCTCAAAGAGGTGTCATACATGCTTGGCTATAATGAGTTAAGTGCTTTCTCTAGAGCCTTCAAACGCTGGACCGGCCACACACCGGGCGGTTACCAAAAACGCAGCGCTTTGCTCTCGTGACCGTGAGCCAGGTAGAAATATAAAGCACAAAACCGTCCTACTGAGCCCGCTAGAGGCATCAAGCGTACTGATACTGCCAAAGTACCGGTCCGCTGAGCATGTAGCGCATCAAGCCAGGGACTGGGACTAAAGCAGCTCACGTGCTAAGGTTGTACAGATGACGTTGCAACACTAACCGTCATGCTGAGCGCAGTCGAAGCATCTTGCTAGTGTGGTAAACCCTTTAGCCATTGCAACGAGTCGAGCGAGATGCTTCGGCTTCGTTGCACTGCGCTCAGCATGACCGTTAGTTTGGCAACGTCAGCACGCGAGATGCTTCGACTGTGCTCAGCATGACCGTTATTTTGGTCGTGTCAGTAGGCTTGATGCTTTGATAAGCTTTATATGATGGGTTGTTATATGGTTTGTGTTGCTGTCGTGGCTGCACAACATAAAATTGCTTGCTAAGTATTGCTTTAAATATTGATTTTTTCTAATATTAAGTATGCACTTGGAATATAAGGTATTGCGACTGATCTGGATGCTGCTGACCTGTTGTGTTGATATCCAGTTTACATACCGACTTATGCTATGGCAACGCTTCCCCAGAAGTATCAGTGGTTAAGAGAAGAAACCGGGCCCCGCATGATTAAAGAAGCGCTGGCCGAATTAGGCACCGTCGAGTTGGCGGGGGCAGCCAACAACCCTACCATCATCCGCTGGGCACAAGAAACGGGCATCAAAAGCGTAGCGCAGATGTACGTGGCCGACAGTATTCCGTGGTGTGGGCTGTTTATGGCGGTAGTAGCCAGGCGGGCCGCTAAATCACCGGTAAAGGACCCGCTGTGGGCCCTGAACTGGGGCACGTTCGGTGTATTCACCAAAACGCCCATGCTCGGCGACGTGCTGGTATTCGTGCGGCGTACTGCCGATGGCAGCCGCGCCGGTCACGTCGGCTTGTACGTGGGCGAAGATGAAACCGCCTACCACGTGCTCGGCGGCAACCAAGGCGATTGTGTATGCGTGACCCGCATGCCCAAACAACGCCTCTACACGGCCCGCCGCCCGAGTTACAAAGTGCAACCCGCCAATGTGCGCCCCATCCTTTTGGCTGCCACGGGTGTCATGTCGCACAGCGAAGCTTAATAAAGAGCTAGCAAGGTTTGCGCAGTTGCGCGAAAGCCCCAGCTACAAGCAGTAGTTGGGGCTTCGGATGTAGTTCACTTAATCAAAGTGCTAACCGGGAAACATGGGCTCGTCGGCGGAAGGACCGTAGATGGCGGGTACGGGTACATCGAGCAAACGCAGGTACACGCTGAGCTGACCACGGTGGTGGGCCGTGTGGCTAATGAGGTGCCGCACAACCTCGGCGCGGGTGTTGGTCATGAGTATTTGTTCGCCGTGGCGCATCGTCCAGAGCTGCTCGAAATCATCGGGGGTGGCTGCTAGAAGGGCGGCCCGAGCGGCAGCGCCCTGGGTGTCGAGGCGTTGGAGTAGCTCGGCGGTGGTAGTGGCCGGGTGCTCTTCCTGTTCCAGAAAGTGAGCCAGGTCTACCTCGGTGGTATGGAGGGTGTGGGCAATGCCGCCTATCAGGTCGGTAATGTGTGTAGCCAAGTGCCCGAGAGCCATCGACTTGGGGTGAGGCTGCCAGGAGAAGTGTGCTTCGGGGGCGCGCTCCAGCACGCGGCGGGTGGTTTGCAACTCGTCGTCGAGTTCAGTTACCAGGGCTTGGGCAAAGGGGGCTAGCGTGTCGGTTAGCATAACGGAAAAGAGGTTTGGTGAATGATATTCCAAACCTACTAGCCACCACTGACAGCCCTATGTCAGTAGGAAATGCCGCCAGTCAACTTTATTTGAGCGCTCCACTTTCTCCGGCTACTCTTGCCCAAACGACTCGTAGGCGGCCACCGCTAGCTCGCGTAATTGCTGGTGCAAGGCCGGCGGCGACACCACTTTGGCCCGGCCAGTGAAGAGAAGCAGCCAGCAAGCCAAACTCTTTAATTGACCAGTTAGGAACGTGACTTCCAACCAGCCGTCGGGCAGGGTTTGCTCGTGCGCCCAACCGTAGTAGTGCTTGTTTTCGTGGAAATGAGGCAGGCAATCCGGCGCGAAGCGCACCACGGCAGGGTACTGCTGGCGCCGTTCCGCTAGCTGCTGCCAGTACGAGTGCAGCGTTTCGGGGCGGGGTGCAAACTGCTCGTCGAGAAGGCGAAGCTGTGCTATCCGGTCGAGGCGAAAGTCGCGGTACTCTTGGCGCAGGCGGCAAAACGCTACCACGTGCCAGTTCTGCCCGAAATAGATGCCAATAGGCTCGACCTCGCGCTGGGTGGCCGCCCCGTGGTAGCCCGCTCGATAATCCAGCGAAACCACTTGCCGGCTCACAATGCCCGTGAGCAGCAACTGATGAACGTTAGGGGCCAGCGGCATAGCTGTCGGCTGCGTCCGGTTTGCCAGAATGGTGATGCGCGGGCTCACTTCTTCGATATAGTCTCGGTCGGTGCGGCGCAGCACGGCGCGCAGCTTGTCCATGGCGCCGCGGCTGAGCTGCGCGGTATGCGCGTCGGTGAGCTGTGCTACCAGCTTTTTGGCGGTGACGAGGGCCGTGGCTTCTTCGCGCGTAAACATGACGGGCGGCAGCCGATAGCCATCGGCCAGGCAGTAGCCTACGCCCGCCTCGCCGCACAGCGGCACGCCAGCTTCTTCTAGGGTGCGTAAGTCGCGGTAAATGGTGCGCAGGCTAACCCCAAACCGCTCCGCCAGGTCTTGCCCCTTCACCATGCGCCGGGCCTGGAGCTGTATCAGAATAGCCGTTATTCGATCAAAACGATTCATAGCCCCAGCAAAATAGCCATTGCCAGCCAGTTTAGAGGCAGCAATGGCTATTATAAGAACGTGTCTCGGCGGTTACCCACCGGAGCAGATAATCGGTCTTTAGCTGGCGTCGGCCTGAATGTTAATCACCGAAAAACCGGCCGCTTCCAACGTGTCGTGAATGCCATCTGCTCCCGGATTAACCCCCTGGCTTACGGCAACTTCAATCTCGCCTTGCTCGATGCGGTCGACCAACAACCCCAGACCCGTGAGTTGCTCGCGCGCCTCACCGATACGCTCGGGCGTGTCCAGACCGTCTACCTGCACGATGTAGCGTAGTAACTGGCTTGGGTTGATGTCGGGGCTGGAAGAAGTTGTCATAGCGCAGACGGTTAAGGTGATGAGAAGAAAAGCTACGGGAGCATGTCGGCGCGGCAGGGCTAAGCTGTATGTTGAGGTGTTGCCGCGGGCGTAGCCGCAATAGAGGTGGCTGCTTTGATGTTGCCCGCCGCATCGCAGTAGCAAACTACGTATTCGGGTTGCGAATCTCTAGCAATAGGGGTGTGGTCGAAGTAAGGACTGCACGCATTGCGGGCTACGCACTGCCACGCCTGCTGGTGCTGGCGGCGGTAGACGTAGGCAAAGCAACCAGGCACAACCTCGAAGTCGAGGCGACGACCAGCCGGCACCAAATGAAGTTGCAGTACTGCTGTTGAGTTTTGAGTAGGTGTAAGCATAGGAGTTGGTTGGTAAGGTGGCATGGAAAGCAAGGACCTAGGAATGGAAGGATAAGATAGTTACCTCAACGGCCAGAACCAGGGGTTTAGGTCCCGGATTAGTACGGGTTTCTGCTTGAACAAACCCTGATTTTTCTGTTTGGTAGATAGCCTATGCACTAGCACAACACGCATGCTCGCCGGGGAAAATACGGTCTGACACGAAGCTCCCGGAGCACTTAGAACACCCTGCGGAGCCGCTGAAGCCACAACCGGCTCTTGCCGACACTCCCCGCTGTTCTCACAACCCGTTAGCTACGGTTTAGCTTCCCTGTCACCTGTAGGCTTATACGCTAATAAATGCCTTTCCGATGTGCTAAACGAGGATTAGCCACTCGTCGTAAACCAAAGTCTGACTGAACCCAACAACCAAAACGCTATGACAGACAACCAAAAATACGCCCTCATAACCGGGGCAACCAGTGGCATTGGCTACGAACTCGCCAAACTTTTCGCGCAGGACAACTACAACCTCGTGTTGGTGGCCCGCAACGAGCAAGAATTGGAAAGCAAGGCCGCTGAATTTCGGCAGCAATACGGTGTAGAAGTGGTGCCCATTGCCCGGGACTTGTTTCAGCGGGAAGCTCCTTTTCAGGTGTACGAGCAGGTACAAGGCTTAGGCATTCAGATAGATGCCTTGGTAAATGATGCCGGCCAAGGCCAATATGGCGAGTTTGTGGAGACGGATATCTACCGCGAACTGGACATCATTCAACTTAACATTGGGGCCTACGTGGTCTTAACCAAATGCTTCCTAAAGGAAATGGTGGCCCGTGGCTATGGTAAGATTCTGCAAGTATCCAGCATCGGTGGTGAGTTGCCGGGGCCATTGCAAGCAGTGTACCACGCCACCAAAGCCTTCGTAACGTCGTTTACAGAAGCCATTCGGGAGGAAACCAAAGACAAGGGCGTAACTATCACGGCCCTGCTGCCCGGCGTAACCGACACCGACTTCTTCAACAAAGCCGACATGAACCAGTCGAAGCTGGTAGCTGAAGGCAGCAAAGCCGACCCCGCCGAAGTAGCCAAAGACGGCTACGAGGCTCTGCTGGCTGGCAAAGACAAAATCATTTCGGGCCTGAAAAACAAGGCCATGGTGTACAGCAGCAACCTAATGCCCGACGACCTAGTAGCCGCCAACATGCACCAGCAAGGCAAACCCGTAGACGAAAGCAAGTAGCAGCTTCTGTAAACACTGTTAAGTGTTATATAATCAGATATAAAAAAGGCTCTGGCACCTGCCAGAGCCTTTTTTTGCTGCTCTAGGCGGGTGGAGAAAGAGCTAGAAGCCTGCAAGCTAGTTCAACTCAGCTGCTGTTGTGCATCTAGCAAAGCGGCCTAGGAGTGGTTGACCAATCGTAGAACAACTTGCGCTTGTCATGCTGAGCGGAGTCGAAGCATCTCGCATGCTGACGTTGTAGCGGTATTGTCATGCTGAGCGCAGTCGAAGCATCTCGCTAGTGTGGTAATCACTACTCCTGCATCAGCACGCGAGATGCTTCGACTTCGGCTGCGCCTCCGCTCAGCATGACAATACCACTACAATGTCAGCATGCGAGATGCTTCGACTCCGCTCAGCATGACGACCTAGTTGTCGTTCTAGCAGCCTCACATTCACCTAAGCCCTGCTTGCTCGACGCACAACAGCTGAGGAGGCAAATTGCCTGCTAGGCTTGTAGTTAGTTTTCTCCTTGGCTTTAGCAGCCAGGAAGAAAAAATTACGGGTAAGCCGCAGAGTACAGGAGGGAAGCGTTGTTGCGCATCATTTTCTTGGAACACACCCTGCCACTCAACTACCCGTTCCTATGTCTTCAGCTTACTACCCTGAACCACACTCAAGACGCTATTGGTTAGCTATGGTTTGTTTGCTGGCGGTTGCCGGGCAGGCGCAAGGAGCGGAGCCCACCAGTGCGCGCACCAAATACAACTTCAATCCGGCCTGGAAGGTGTACGTGGGGGAAGCAACGGGTGCCGAGGCGCCAGCTTTCGACGACAAACGCTGGAAAACGGTGACGCTGCCTTGGGCCTGGAACGAAAACGACGCCTTCAAAAAGGACATCAAGGACCTGTCTACGGGTATTGCTTGGTACCGCAAGCACTTCCGGCTACCTGCCAAAGATGCCGGCAAGAAAGTGCTAGTCGAATTTGAGGGGGTACGGCAACACGGTCAGGTTTACGTGAATGGCCAGTTGGTGGGGGAGCACGAAAACGGTGTAATGGCCTTTGGCTTCGACATCACCAAGTATCTAAAGCCCGCCCCGCAGGAAAACGTGCTGGCCGTGCGCACCAACAACGACTGGGACTATAAAGAGAAAAAGAGCGGCCAAACCTACCAATGGAGCAACCGCAACTTCAACGCCAACTACGGTGGCATTCCCAAAAATGTGTTTCTGCACGTAGTAGAGCCCCTGCATCAAACCCTGCCGCTGTTCTCGGGCTTGGGCACCACGGGCGTCTACGTCTATGCCCGCGACTTCAGCATCCCAACCCGCGAGGCCACGGTTACGGCCGAAGCGCAAGTGGTCAACGAGGATGCTACCGCCCGCACCTTCGAGTACGAAGTGCAAGTGGAAGATGCCGACGGCAAACTAGTGAAAACCTTTGCGGGCAGTGCCACCACCTTGCAGCCCGGCGAAACCAAAACAGTTTCGGCCAGCGCCCGCCTAAGCGGCCTGCACTTCTGGAGCTGGGGCTACGGCTATCTGTACAACGTATACACCGTGCTCAAAGTAAACGGCAAGCCGCTGGACGTGGTGCGCACCCGAACCGGATTTCGCAAAACCGAGTTCGGCAATGGCGTGGTGAAACTCAACGACCGAGTGATGCAGATGCACGGCTACGCGCAGCGCACCAGCAACGAATGGCCCGCCGTGGGTCTCTCCGTACCGGCCTGGCTGTCGGACTACAGCAACGGCCTGATGGTGGAAAGCAACGCCAACCTGGTACGCTGGATGCACGTCACGCCCTGGAAACAGGACATCGAGTCGTGCGACCGAGTGGGCTTGCTGCAAGCCATGCCTGCCGGCGACGCCGAGAAAGACGTGACGGGTCGCCGCTGGGAGCAGCGCACCGAATTAATGCGCGACGCCATCATCTACAACCGCAACAACCCAAGCGTGGTCTTCTACGAGTCCGGCAACGAGTCAATCAGTGCCGAGCACATGCAGGAAATGAAAGCCCTGCGTAACGCGTACGACCCCTACGGTGGCCGCGCCATCGGCTCGCGCGAAATGCTCGACATCGACGTGGCCGAGTACGGCGGCGAAATGCTGTACATCAACAAGAGCGCCAAGCATCCCATGTGGTCCATGGAGTACTCGCGCGACGAAGGCCTGCGCAAGTATTGGGACGAATTCTCGCCGCCTTTCCATAAAGACGGCGACGGGCCGCTCTACAAAAACGCCAGCGCCGCCGAATACAACCGCAACCAAGACACGCATGCCATGGAGGACGTGAAACGCTGGTACGACTACTGGCACGAGCGGCCCGGCACCGGCAAACGGGTGAATTCGGGCGGCGTCAACATCGTGTTCAGTGATACCAACACCCACTACCGCGGCGCCGAAAACTACCGCCGCAGCGGCGAGGTGGATGCCTTGCGCATTGCCAAAGACGGCTTCTATGCCCACCAGGTGATATGGGACGGCTGGGTGGAAACCGAGAAACCGCGCACGCACATCATTGGCCACTGGAACTACAAGGATGGCGTCAAGAAAGACATAACTGTGGTGTCGAATGGCGACAAAGTGGAGTTGTTTCTCAACGGCAAGTCGTTGGGCTTTGGCACACAGAGCCACCGGTTTCTCTACACGTTCAAAGACGTGGTATGGCAGCCCGGTACCCTGCGGGCCGTTGGCTACGACGCACGCAACCAGAAAGTAAGCGAGGCCGAGCACCAAACCACTGGCGCCCCCGTGGCCCTTAAGCTAACCACCCTCACGCACCCCGCCGGCCTGCAAGCCAACGGCGCCGACCTCGCCCTGGTGCAGGTGGAAGTAGTGGACGCCCAGGGCCGCCGTTGCCCCACCGCCCTCGACCTAGTACACTTCGCGCTCAGCGGCCCCGCCGAATGGCGCGGCGGCCTCGCTCAGGGCCCCGACAATTATATTCTGGCTAAAAGCCTGCCCGTGGAAGGTGGCGTGAACCGCGTACTCGTTCGGACTACCACCCAAGCTGGCACCATCAAGCTCAAAGCCACTGCTACGGGGTTGAAAACCGCCGAAGCAAGCTTGAAATCCAAAGCCATGCCCCAGAAAAACGGCTTGGCCGAGCAACTGCCCGGCGCTGACTTGGCCGGTAGCTTGCAACGTGGCCCCACGCCCGTCACGCCTTCCTTCACCGCATCGCGCTTCCCGGTGGCCATTACCAGCGTCACGGCCGGTTCCAATGCCGACAAGGCCAAGCTTACGTTCGACGACAACGAGCTATCGGAGTGGAACAGCGAGGGCCCCGTTGCCGCCGCTTGGATTCAGTATGAGTTGGAGCGCCCCGCCGCCATAAGTGAAGTCGCCATGAAACTCGTGGACTGGCGCTCTAGCCAGTATCCGATCCGCATTCTTGTCGATGGGAAGCAAGCTTTTGCGGGTACCACGGAGCGCAACCTGGGGTATTTCACGGCCACCTTCCCCGCCCAAACCGGAAAGACATTGCGCATCGAACTGACCGGTGCCAGCAAAAGCCAGGACGCCTACAACATTGTGGAAATAACGGGCCAAAAAGACCCTGCCGCCGGTGGCGACCAACCAAAAGCGAAGGCCACATTAGGCATTGTGGAAGTGGAAGCCTACGAAAAAGCAGCCGGCCAGCTGGCGAAGTAATACTGTAGTCCTACGACTTGCTCGCAGGGCTTCGTAAGACCACAGCCTTGCCTGCTAGCGTAAGTAGAAGGCTCTAAACCGTCATGCTGAGCGGAGTCGAAGCATCTCGCTAGTATGGTAAACCTTCTTAGAAGTGCAACGATTCGAGCAAGATGCTTCGACTCCGCTCAGCATGACAGTTACTTTAGCAACATCAGCACGCGAGATGCTTTGGCTGCGCCTATGCATGACGGTTTTTCGGCTAGGATTAATAAGCACACAGCCTAGCGAGGGACGTGTATATAAGTATGGCTTTTTTACAACGGTTTCTTGCGCAGTAACATTGCGTGCCTATATTTACGGCACGCTCCTTCACCGGAGCACTTATCAAGAAAGGCGGAGGGACAGGCCCTATGATGCCTTAGCAACCAGTAGTGATACCAGGTGCTAAATCCTGTTCCAAGACGGCTGCGGCCGGTTTGGGAGAAGATAAGTTGAAAGATGCTCATCGAAACGGCGCTGCTCTTCTGACTTGTCGGGAGGGCTTTTTTTATGCTCTTTCGATAAGCTTTCTTGATCGAGTGCTTGCAGGAAAAGAGGCGTTTTAAGTTGTCAACCACCTTAATTCTTGCCGATATGTCCGTTGCTACCTGCGCCCCTCAAGCTGTACCCGTTTCTTTTCTCACCGGCGTGCGCGCCACCTCCGCCCGATGGTCATCCAAGGGCGGAACCGAGTTCATTGCTAGCCCCAAGGCCGTTCGGGCAGAAGAGCTGGAGCATCCGGCCACTGCCTGTTGTCTGTCTCCTGAGTTAGCCGAGAAGTTCAACCACTTGTGGCATTTGGTGGGCAACACGCCCATGCTGGAACTGCACTACCACTACCAGGGCCAGCCCGGCCGCATCTACGTAAAGTGCGAGCACTACAACCTGACGGGTAGCCTCAAGGATCGGATGGCCCTGCACATCTTGCAGGAAGCCTACAAAAGCGGCGACATTAAGCCCGGCGACACCATTGTGGAAGCTACTAGCGGCAACACGGGCATTGCGTTTGCCGCCATCGGGCGGGCGCTGGGCCACCCGGTCCGCATCCTGATGCCCGACTGGCTGAGCGCCGAGCGGGTCAACATCATCCGGAGCTTGGGTGCCGAAATAACCTTGATTAGCAAAGCTCAAGGTGGTTTTCTGGGCAGCATTCAACTGGCCGAGGAAATAGCGGCTTCGCGCTCCGACGTGTTTCTGCCCCGGCAATTCGAGAACAAGCTCAACGCCCAAGCGCACGCCCGCACCACGGGCGTCGAGATATGGCAGCAGCTAAGCGGCTTGGGTCGCACCCCCGACGCTTTTGTGGCGGGCGTGGGCACGGGCGGCACCGTAATGGGAGTGGGTAGCTATTTGCGGGGCAAGGACGCGAAGGTGCGCATTCATCCCTTAGAGCCGGCCGAGTCGCCAACGCTTACTACCGGCTATAAAGTAGGCTCGCACCGCATTCAGGGCATTTCCGACGAATTTATTCCGGCCCTGGTGCACCTCGACAAGCTAGATGCCGTGGTGCAAGCCAACGATGGCGACGCTATTCTGATGGCGCAAAAGTTAGCCACGCAACTCGGCTTAGCGGTCGGCATATCGTCGGGGGCCAACGTCATAGGCGCTATCCGACTGGCCGCGGAGCTTGGCCCGGATGCCACTGTGGTTACGCTGCTTTGCGACAGCAACAAGAAGTACCTAAGCACCGATTTGTTGCGCGAGGAGCCTATTCGTGCCGGATACCTAGCTCCCGGAATAGAGTTTACGCGCTACCAGCCCATCAGCCGGCTTGCTGTGGTGTAAGACGTAGCGTAGAGTAAGGACACAACAAAAAAGGTGACCCATATGGGTCACCTTTTTGCGTTTTATAGGCTCGCTGGATTAGCGGCGAGTGTTCAAATCGTCAGCGTCGTAAGCAGTACCGGTGGTGCCGGTAGTGCCGGTCGTACCCGTAGTGCCTTCGATGCGCTCTACGTCTACTTCAGTTTTGCGTACGGTGTCGTGGATGGTTTCTTCACGCTCGGTTACTTCTTTGCCGAGGGTTACTTCTTCTACCACGCGGGCTTCTTTGCCCACTACAGCGCGCTCAGCGCTTTCCGTTACTTCAATATCGCCTTCCCGGAAGGTGTTGAAGTCGGCTTCTGTAGCCGGACGGTTCACTGGGTTGCGCTGTACCGTTACGTGCTCTTCGCGCAAACGTACGCTGGCTTCTACTGGACGCTCCACGATGCGGCTGCGCAGACGAGCACCGCCCGTTTGCTCTACCCGCTTGCCTACCTGCAGGTTTTCTTCGATAACCTTGGCCGACATTGTGTCGCCGGTGTCAGCGGTAGTAGCACCGGTGTAAGCCTGACCGCCCGTAGACTGGTAGCCTGACTGGGAAGCGCGCTCGTCTACGTTGATAGCACCAGCAGCGTCCAAGATTTCGGCGGCGCGTTGTGCGTTTTCAGCGGAATGAGCATGCACGGTTACAATAGAACCCGCCGAGCGAGCTACGTGCGAATAGCGGTGCGTATCGTCGTACTCGTCGCCACCGAACAGGTTGCTGAAGAAGTTGCTGATACCATCGCCGGTGCGGCCTGCTGCGTCAGCAACACCTTCCGTAGCGGTGCCGCTCGTGTTGGTATAGTTGCTTGAATCGGAGCTTGAAGCGGATTGCGAGCCGCGGTTAGATACGTCTACACTATCGAGGCTGAAACCAGCGGCTTGAAGTTGCTGGGCGGCGTTCTGCGCTTCGGCAGCTGTGTCGAAAATTCCTACTACTGTCTGGCTCATTGCTTTGGAAGATTAGTGAACAATTAAAGGGTTTGGTTAGGGGAATTGGGAAGGGAAGACGTTGTATTATCGGGAGCTATACGCTCCACATGGACTTGCTCGCTCCGAAGCGTAACGTTTTGCGTTTCGTGGGTTTCCACTCGGTGCTTGGTTACGCGCAGCTCCTCTACAAGTAGCAGACGCTTTACTACGACTTCGCGCACCACCGGAATTACCAAGGTGTCGCCTTCGTAGCGGACGGCAGGAGCAGCAGCCTCATCAGCTACGTACTGGTTGAGGGGCACACGCTCTACATTCACTTCTTCGTGTTGCAAAGCAAGGTCGATGGCTTCCTCGTGCTCTTGCACGGTTTTAGACAAGCGCACCCGCCCGCTTTCCACCACTTCGCGGTGAACTACAGCATGCTCCTCTATAACCGGAACCACTAACGGAGTGGTCAGAGGAGTGTCAGGTAGCCGATCAGAAGCGTCGGCGGATAAAGGGTTGGTTGAGGTATCCATTTGGATGAGACTATACGCCGACCCAAATGGTGAGTTTCAAGTATTTTATATGTAATTTTTGTTAGCTAAAAAATAACTACTGGACTAAACAAGTATAGTCAAACGCTTATCCTTGAGCTTAAAATAGACACTGAGATGCTGTAAAGTCCTTTTTTGTTTGCTGAAACTCGTCAGTAAATAATTTAAATTATTCCATGATGAGTGAGTGCTAACTACTGTTTCGAGGTGAAATAAAAAATTCGGGCTTAACATAGGCCGCCTAACCCCGTAAAACAGAAGTTTTTGCCTTTCCGCTAGTTGCCATCAAAAGCCGTCGGGGTAGGAATAAAAAACTGTATTGCGTGCTGATGCGGCGAGCAGTACGCAGCAAACCAATCCACTACCGAAGCAAATATGCGGTGCTCGTTTTTGTGTTGCTGGGCTACTCTGGTACTTTCAGATACAGCTGGAAAGTAGTGCCGACGCCCACGGTGCTATCGACTTCGATGTGGCCGCCGGCTTGCTGCACAATCCGGTTGACGAGGTAGAGGCCCATGCCGGAACCGGCCACGTGGTCGTGGAAGCGGCGGAACATCTTAAATAAATCTTCGCCGTAGCGCGACATATCAAGCCCGAGGCCGTTGTCTTGCACAAGCAGCACAGGCGTACCATCTGCCGCCAATTCACTGCTGACGCGGACTACTGGCTTGCGGTCGGGGTGGGCGTACTTGAGGGCGTTGCTGAGTAAGTTGTAAAGGATGCTTTGCAAGTTCAACTGCGCAAACCGTATGGAGGGCACAGCTTCAAAATCCAAGATAAATTCGGCTTGGGCCGCGTCTACCTGGCTTTGCATGCTCTGGATTACGCCGTTGGTGAGCGGGAGCAGGGCCACTGGCTCGAGCGGGGTATCATCGTTGCGGCGCTCTACGTGCACGACTTCCGCCAACCCCTGGATGGTGCTGTGAATCTGGTTGAGGGCCCCTTCAAACATTTCCACCAGTTGCTCGGCCTCGGGGTCGTGAAACGTAGCCGTGCGCTTTAGCTCCTCGAACACACCCGCCAGGTTGTTGACGGGCTGCCGCAGGTCGTGCGAGGCAGTGTAGACGAAGTTGTCGAGGTCTTGGTTGATGCGCGTGAGCTGCTCGTTGGTGAGGGCCAGCTCGGCGTTGGCTTGTTCGCTTTGCCGGTTGGCGGTGCGCAGCTCCTTGTTGGTGGTAGCCAGCTTTTGGCTGGCAAGCCGCAGGGCCTGTTCGGCCATTTTGCGCTCATGAATATCGACTACCGTACCTACAAAACCTTCGTACTCGCCCGCGGAATTGAATTTTGGTTGGCCCATGTCGGCAAACCAACGGTAGGAGCCATCCTTGCATTTGAGGCGATACACAAAATTAAACGGCACCTGGCGCGTATTGGCATCCCAAAATACCGTACGGGCCTGCGCAACTTCTTCGGGATGAACCACATCGAGCCAGCCAAAGTCGAGTGCCTGTGCCTCGGTTTGGCCGGTGTATTCGTACCACTGCTGGTTGAGGTAGGTGCAACGGCCATCGGCGCGGGTTATCCAGATAACCACCGGTACCCGGTCGGCCATCACGCGGAAATACTGTTCACTTTCCAGCAGTGCCTGTTCCAAGCGCTTCTGGTCGTGAATGTCGGTGTCGGCTCCGTACCACTTGGTGATGATGCCCTGCTCGTTGCGCGCCGGGGTGGCGCGTATCAAAAACCAGCGGTGGGTACCCGCCGCGCTGCGCAATCGGGCTTCTATCTGGTACGGCTTGCCGGTTTCCAGGGCAAACGCCCACTGCTCCTGCACAGCCGGTAGGTCGTCGGGGTGAATGTACTGCTGCCACCCTATGCCTTGCGCTTGTTCGAGTGTGCTACCCGTGTAGGTGTACCATTGCTGGTTGAAGTATTCGGTTTCGCCAGTTGGGGTACTAGCCCATACCAAGTGCGGAATGGCATTGGTTAGAGTTTCGAGGGCGCGCATGCTTTGCGCTTCTTGCTGCCGGGCTTGCACCTGGGCAGTCACTTCGTAGGCAAATACCAAGATGCCGTCAATGGCACCACTGACGTTGAAGCGGGCCTGCTGGATATAATTGAAATAGACCGTTTTCGGCGGACCGTCATTCTTGGACTGTACTGTAAAGGGCAGCTCTTTTTCTTCGTGGGTTACGCCGGTTTTGTAGACTTGACGCAGCGTGTGCATGGCCGTATGATCGGCCAATTCCGGTAGGGCCTCTTCCAGAGGCCGGCCCAGCAACCGGCGGTGCGGGAACAGCTGCTGGTAAATCGGATTAACTAAGTCGAACACAAAGTTGGGACCTTCCAGAACGCAGATGGCGGCCGGTGCCTGCATAAAAAAGCGTTCCAGCCGCGCCCGTTGACGCTCAGCTTCCCTCTGCGCCACTTCCAACTCCTGGGTTCGTTGTCTTACCCGCAGCTCCAGTTCCTGGTTGAGAATGCGCAGTTCCTGCTGGGTGCTGGAAAGCTCGGCGTTGCTAGCCAGGTACTCTTCATTAGAAGCGTACAGCTCTTCGTTGGTGGTAGCTAGCTCCTCGTTGGTGGTGGCAAGTTCTTCGTTGGCGCTTTGCAATTCCAGCTCACTTTGCTTTAGCTGCTCGCGCGCCAGTACCTGCTCGGTAATCTCGTAGGCAAACACGAGTACGCCTTCCACCTGGCCCGCTGCGTTGCGAATGGCCTGATAAATAAAATCGAAGTAGTAGGGAGAAAGGCGCCCGGTATTGTTCCGGTCAATGTAGGCTTGCTGTTCCCGCCCATAGAAGGTTTCGCCGGTTTTGTAAACCATATCGAGCTGGTCGAAAAACAATTGGCCCTGCAACTCGGGGATTCCTTCTCGGAAGGTTTTGCCGAGCAAAGGCCGAGTTCCTACCAGCTGCTGAAAGCGGGGATTAACTAATTCCAACACGTGCTCGGGGCCTACCAAACTGGCTACGGCGGCCGGTGCCTGCATAAACAAGGTATGAAGACGGTCACGCTGTACGTCTACATTAGTCAGAGCTTGTTGCAGCGTCAGGTTGGTGGAATCGAGTTGCTGCTGCAATCCCAACAGGGAGGAAGCACTGTCGATGGGCGCAACGGGCGGAGTTAAGGGCGCTATTTCAGGCTCTAGAGAAAGCAAAAAGTGAAGCAACTGGCCTTGCGCATCAACCAACGGGCTGCACGTGAAGCGCGGGGAGCGGACAATGGGGGAGGCTTCGGTGGAAAGCGAGAGAGTTTGGGGTTGGCTGGTACGGCGGGCTTGCTCCAACAGGTCAGTTAGGCGCACCACCAACTCGGGCGCGTGCGACCAGACGGCGGCAATACTGCCGCCGACCAAGCTTTCGGGTGGGCGCCTAGCTACCGAAGCGAAGCCAGCCGAACATTCCACTATTGTACCATCGGGGTTCAACAGCAAATAGTTGCCGGGTAAGGAGCGAAATATGAGCTGATAATCCGGTGACGATGACACAATAGACATAACCAGGTGAGCTACTTTAAGCACTAACCAACAAGGCTTGGTGGGAAGCTCAAGCTCATCGGATACAGCGAAATACTTCTCTGTAGGCAGAAAGGTTGTTGTCTAGCCTGCCAGCAGAAGGCATCAGAGGCCTAAGCCGAAGTGTTGGTTGCTGCGTTCAGCTTAAACGCAACGGCATTGGCAATGCATATACGAGCAATTCAGAAACGCGCCCGCTAGACTTGCTAGAAGAACCTTCTACGGTCTAGGTTGTTTCGATGCCTCCTCTATATAGCCATCTTGCGGAAGGTTGTAGGTTTCAAAAGCCTTGAACCAAGGTTTGCACGCGACATAGAAAGCTGCCGGAGGCAATATAGAGGGTGCGGCCGTCGTCGCCCCAGGCGCAGTTAGATACCACCTCACCCGTATCGATGGTGCCCAGGTGCTGCCCCCGCGCCGACACCACTACTATTCCACCGAAGCCGGCCGCCCATACGTTGCCGTTGCGGTCGGTTTTCAACCCATCAGGAGTTTCTTTGGGCCGTGGCCGGTCGAGCTTGCTCATGTCGAAGAACACGCGCCCTTTGCCTAGCTGGCCGTTGGCGCGCACGTCGTAGGCCATGATGAGCGGGCGCAAGGAGTCGGATTGCGAAACGTAGAGGGTGCGCCCGTCGGGGCTGAAAGCAAGACCGTTGGGCAACGCCAGTTCCTTGATTTCCTGCGACACTTTGCCGTCGGGCGCTAGGCGGTACACGCCGCAAACGGGTAGCTCGCGGTTGGCCACATCTTGGGTTTGCTGGGGTAAGCCGTAGGGCGGATCGGTGAAGTAGATACTGCGGTTGGTAGGATGCACGACCACGTCGTTGGGGCTGTTGTAGCGCTTGCCCTCGAAGTTGTCGGTGAGGGTGCGTTTGCCGCTTTTGCCGCCCAGGGGCAGTAGGGCCAGTCGCCGGTCGCCGTGGTCACAGATGAGTAGGTTGCCGCGGCCGTCGAGGGCGAGGCCGTTCGAGCCGGGCTCTTTGCCGTAGGGCATGCGGCCGGTATAGCCGGTGTGCTCCAGAAACTTACTTAGCCCACCCGTTGCCGACCACCGGTACACGGTGCGGGTGGGCGCATCGGTGAAAAGCAGCATGCTGCTGTCGGGTACCCACACGGGCCCTTCGGTGTGGCCGAGCCCGGCCGCTACAATCTCGATGCGGGCATCAGGCGCCAGTAGCTGGTCTAGGCCGGGCGCTTGGCGGATGATGCGGCCTATGGTGGTAAACCGGGGTGGTGGAGTTTGGGCCGCAGCAAAATAGAAACTCGATAAGAAAAGCAGCAAAAGCAACGAAAGGCGCATGAGCAGTAGGGTAGAGGCTGCTTGTTCCAACTAACCGTTGCCGGGAAGGTTGTGAACAAGCACTTAACCTAGCTGGACCTCAAGCGTACGATAAAGCACCAAGTCTGCATTTCACGCTGCTTGCACACGCATTGTATTGCGCGCTAAATGTAGCGCAAGCTTTGGGCCGTACCCCGGCCAACCATACCCATTGACTACTTCTCACTGTGAAATACTTCTTCCTGCTGCTTTTGACTCTGGCCGGCCACGCTGCCTTCGCGCAAAACACAGAAACGCCGGTAATCGAGGTTGCCGAATTCGGACGGCACCAGCCCATCGGGTTAGCGGTGTCGCAAAAGGGGCGCATCTTCGTTACGTTTCCAAAGCGCAAGACCGACTACGACTATGGCCTAGCAGAAATCGTGAACGGCAAGCGGCAGCCCTACCCAAACGCGGAGTGGAACCAGTGGGACTCGCTGCAAGCTACCAGCCGGTTCGTGAATGTGCAGGCGCTGTTTGTGGACCAGACCGATGCGCTGTGGGTGCTCGACCCGGCCAATCCCGCCGATGAGCCGCCGATGTTGGCGGGCATCAAGCTGCTGAAAATCAACCTCGCCACCAACAAAGTAGAGCGCATCTACCGGTTCGACGACTTGCCGCGCGAGCGGTCCGGCCTCAACGACGTGCAGGTGGACACGCGCAACCAAGTGGCGTACCTTTCCGACCCCAAACTGGCCGCGCTGGTGGTGCTCGACCTGCGCACGGGTAAGAGCCGCCTTCAACTCCAGGGCCACAAATCGACGGCTGCGGCGCCGGGCTTCGTGTTGCGCATCGACGGCAAGGAAGTGCGCGACAAAGCCGGTAAACCCTTCAGCAGCAACGTCAACGGTATTGCCCTCACCCACGACTTCAAGTACCTGTACTACCGCGCCATCAACCAAACCAAACTCTACCGCATCGAAACCGAAGCATTGCGCAATGCTGCCCTCAAGCCCACCGAGGTAGCCGCCCGCGTAGAAGAAGTAGGCGAAACCGGCATTTCGCACGGCATGATAGCCGATGCCAAGGGCAACGTCTACCTCACCGATTCGCCCAACCACGCCGTGCGCCGTGTCACGCCCGAGGGCCGTTTCGAAACCGTAGCCCGCGACCCGCGCCTGCTTTGGCCCGACTCGTTCGGCCTCGGCCCCGACGGCTACCTCTACCTCACCGCCGCCCAAATCGAGCGCACGCCCAAGTGGAACAACGGCCAGGACCGAGTGCAGTACCCGTTTCGGCTCTACAAAATGAAGCTGCCATAGGAGGTACTTCAAGATGGAACCTTAACTGGTATGCTGTAGTCGTCTTGACGATATAGTTGTTACACAGGTGACATTGTAGCGGTATTGTCATGCTGAGCGCAGTCGAAGCATCTCGCGTGCTGACGTTGCTAAAGTACCCGTCATGCTGAGCGCAGTGCAACGAAGCCGAAGCATCTCGCTAGTGTGGTAAACTCTAACGCTTGCCCAACGAGTCGAGCGAAATGCTTCGGCTGCGCTCAGCATGACAATAGTAGCACAACATCAGCACGCGAGATGCTTCGACTTCGCCTCCGGCTTCGCTCAGCATGACAGGAAATTTGGTGAGTTAGGACAACATCGGCACATGAGCTGCTTCTTCAAGCGGACGCTAGGTCAAGCAGGACGGTCTTACAGTGATGCGAGTGTGCACTTCGTCTAAATAGCTACCACAATCACAGCCTCACCTACCATTTTCAAGCGTTGAGCTTGCTCGTTCGATAAGCTCAACGCTACAGCAAAAAGGCTCAGCAGCTATTGCCAGAGCCTTTTTTGATTTTATGACGCTAAGGTGAAGAACCGGAAACATGCGCGCCTAATCAGCGTTAGCCAACTTGCCGCGCACTGCCCGCGGCGACCTGAAATCACTCTCTCCCATCAAGCACCCTAATTGCCCTTGAGTTATGGCCACACACGTTGAACCTCTAGAGCAAGTTACGTTTCACAACTCTTTCGTGGAGGAGCTGCGCGGCGAAGTAGCCCCCGATAAACGGCCGCGCCAAGTGCCGGGCTACCACTACTCCCGCGTGGAACCCACGCCCGTACCCGATCCGCATCTACTGGCCTGGTCCGATGACTTGGGCTCGTATCTGGGGCTGCACCGGCCGCCAGAGCGTGGCCCGGCCGTGGAGGCGCTGGCCGGCAACCGCGTCACGGATACCATGAAGCCTTTTGCGGCCCGGTACGGCGGGCACCAGTTTGGTAGCTGGGCCGGCCAACTCGGCGACGGGCGGGCTATTTCGCTGGGCGAGGTAACGGCCACCGACAATTCCACCTGGGAAATTCAGCTGAAAGGCGCCGGCCCCACGCCGTACTCGCGCCGGGCCGATGGCCGGGCCGTATTGCGCTCCTCGTTGCGGGAGTTTCTTTGCAGCGAAGCCATGTACTACCTCGGCGTGCCTACCACCCGGGCTTTGAGCTTGGTGGCCACCGGCGACATTGTGGTGCGCGACATGTTCTACAACGGCAACCCTCGCCCCGAGCCCGGCGCCGTGGTGGCCCGCGTGGCCCCGACCTTTATTCGGTTCGGCAACTTCCAGATCATGACGGCCACCGGCGAAATGGACAACCTGCGCGCCATAGCCGATTACGTGATTCGCCACCATTACCCCGAGCTTGGGGAGCCAGGGCCGGAAGTGTACCTGCGCTGGTTCGAGGAAGTATGCCGCCGCACCGCCGTCATGATTGCGCACTGGATGTCGGTGGGCTTTGTGCACGGCGTGATGAACACCGATAACATGTCCATTCTCGGCCTCACCATCGACTACGGCCCGTATGGCTGGCTGGAACCCTACGACCCCGACTGGACGCCTAACACCACCGACTTTGGCTCGCGGCGGTACGCTTTCGGTCAGCAGCCGCACGTTGGCCTCTGGAACCTATACCAGTTGGCGCGGGCGCTGGCCCCAATCGTCGAGAATGTGGAGGGCTTGAACCAGGGCCTCGAACAATACCGCACCACCATGGCCGACACGCAACACCAGATGATGCTGCGCAAGCTCGGCCTGACCACGCAAGCCGAGGAAGAAGACCGCGCCCTCGTCGAGAGCCTGCACGAAGCCCTGGCCGAGTCGCAGGTGGACATGACCATCTTCTTCCGCCGCCTTTCTCACGTAGCCTATGACTTGGTGACTAACCCTGGCAACGAGGATGGGTTGTTTCAGGAATTGTTGGCGGCCGCGGGCTACCCCGAGCTAGGGGGCCAGCAGCAACCCCTGCTCGACTGGCTCCACCGCTACAGCAGCCGGCTACGGCAAGAATTTGTTGGCGCGGACGCTATTCGGGAAACGATGCTGCGCGCGAACCCCAAGTACGTGCTGCGCAACTACCTCGCGCAGCAAGCCATTGAGGCTGCAGAAGCCGGCGACCTATCGTTCCTGAACCGGTTGATGCAAGTACTCAAAACCCCCTACGACGAGCAGCCCGAGCACGACGACCTCGCCGCCAAGCGCCCCGCCTGGGCCAGTGACAAACCCGGCTGCGCAACGCTTTCGTGCAGCTCGTAGCATCAAGCCTATCTAACTAGAGCAGAGCGCTGTCATTCCGACGAAGGAGGAATCTGAGTTAAACCATTCAACGGTGATACCCAGATTCCTCCTTCGTCGGAAGGACAATGTCAGGGTTGGTACTACAAGAACAGGTGTAGAGACGCCATACTTGGCGTCTCGTCGTTGAACGATTGGTTCGAGCAACCAATCTATGCAGGCTAAACAACCTCAGCAACGACGAGACGTCAAGTATGGCGTCTCTACATCTGTGTGCAGACTTATAAAGCCTGAAGCCATGCTATATTTCCAACAGGGATAAAATGTCCCGTGGTGAAACTCCATCAATTCTGGCTGGCTATGTGGCGTGTAGTAATAATATGGATAGGAGCAGTGCTTTTGGCGCAGCCGAGCACTGCGCAGCAGCGCGCCGACTTGCTTATCCGCAATGGCCGCGTGCTCGATGGCACTGGCAATGCCTGGTTCTACGCCGACGTGGCCGTGCAAGCGGGCCGCATTCTGGCCGTGGGCCGACTCCCCAAAAACTATCCTGCTGATACCGTCCTCGATGCCCGCGGCCTGATGGTGGCGCCCGGCTTCATCGACGTGCACACCCACATCGAAGACGATGAAGTACGCCAGCCCACCGCCGACAACTTTATCTACGACGGCGTAACAACGGTTATCACCGGCAACTGCGGTTCCTCGCGCCCCGACCTGCGCCGCTATTTCACCTTCCTCGACAGCCTGCATCTTTCCGTAAACGTGGCTTCGCTAATTGGGCACGGCTCAGTGCGCAAAGCTGTAATGGGCCGCGCCAACCGCGGCCCCACCGAAGCGGAGCTAGGGCAAATGGAAGCCTTGGTGGAACAAGCCATGCAGGCCGGGGCCGTGGGCATGTCGTCGGGGCTGATTTACATACCAGGCACCTACACCCGCACGCCTGAGCTGGTACGCCTAGCGCGCATGGCCGCCCGCTACCGTGGCCTCTATGCCACCCACATGCGCAACGAAAGCGACAGTGTGAAACAGGCCATTCAGGAGGCCTTGCTAATCGGGCGCGAAGCCAACCTGCCGGTGGAAATTTCGCACCTCAAACTAGGTGGCCAGCAGAATTGGGGCCACGCCGCCGACCTGCTGGCACTCCTGGAAACGGCCCGCCAAAACGGCCAGGAAGTCACCATCGACCAATACCCCTACACCGCCAGTTCCACTTCCCTAAGCACCCTGCTCCCCGACGCTGTGCAGGCCGATGGCCGCGACTCGCTCCAAGCTCGGCTGGCCCGCCCGAAAGTGCGGGCAGCCGTGGAGGAGGCCATGCTCAAGCGCCTGCGCCAAAAGAAGCTGCGCCACTTCGCCTACGCCGTGGTAGCCAGCTTCCCGCCCAACCCGAGCTACAACGGCCTCAGCATCGAGGCCATCAACCAGCGCATGAACCGTCCGCACAAGGCTCGCGCCGAAGTAACGACCATTCTGGATTTGGTGCTCCAGCACGATGCGGGCATGGTATTTCATGGCATGGGGGAGCCCGATGTGCAGCAAATCATGCGCTACCCCTTCAACATGGTGGCCTCCGACGCCAGCATTCGGGTATGGCAAGAGGGGGTGCCGCACCCGCGCGGCTACGGCTCCAACGCCCGGGTGCTCGGCCACTACGTGCGCGAGCTGCACGTCATCAGTTTGGAAGAAGCTGTCCGCCGCATGACCTCGCTGCCCGCCCAAACCTTCGGCCTCACCGACCGAGGCCTTCTACGCCCCGGCCTCGCCGCCGACCTAGTGGTGTTCGACCCCAAAGAAGTAGCCGAGCGGTCCACGTTTACGCAGCCGCACCAGTACAGCGTGGGCATGCGTTACGTGCTGGTCAACGGCCAACTCACCGTCCGCGAAGGCCAGCACACCAAGCGCCGCGCCGGCCAGATCCTCTACGGCCCGGGCCACCAATAAAAGGAACTGACACTACTTGTATGCTTGATGTAGTTTCCTCTTGTCGAAGCATCTCGCGTGCTGACCGTGCTGCCGTAGCTAACACCAACCAGAACGTCATACTGAGCGCAGTCGAAGCATCTCGCGTGCTGACATTGCAACACTAAATTCAACGACTCGAGCGAGATGCTTCGGCTGCGCTCAGCATGACCGTCCCTTTTAACCATAATGAATCGGCGGCATGCCCGTCCTTTTAATCTAACGGCGGCTTTGCAATTGCTGACCTATCACCAGGCGTAAGAAAAATAAATGTTGAATTTCGCGCCATGAAGTATAGTCCACCTGAACTGCGCACCGTGGAGGTGACGCGGTATGTGAAACCGTTGCGCGAGGGCGGCTCTTTGCCGGGCTTGGTAGAGGCCGAAGACGGGTTCCTGTACGTGCTCAAATTCCGGGGCGCCGGGCAAGGCGCCAAGGCACTGATTGCCGAACTCCTGGCTGGCGAGTTGGCGCGCGCACTCGGCCTGCGGGTGCCCGAAATCGTATTCATCACCCTCGACGAAGCCTTTGGCCGCACCGAGCCCGACGAGGAAATTCAGGATTTGCTGCGTGCCAGCGAAGGCCTCAACCTGGCCCTGCACTACCTGTCCGGGGCCATTACCTTCGATGCGCTGGTGACCACCGTGGAGCCCAAGCTGGCGTCCCAAATTGTGTGGCTAGATTGCCTGGTTACCAACGTTGACCGCACCCCGCGCAACACCAACATGCTGATGTGGCACAAGGAGCTGTGGCTAATCGACCACGGCGCGGCGTTCTACTTCCATCATGCATGGTCCGATGTGGCAGAACAGGCCCGCCGCCCATTCGCCCAAGTCAAAGATCATGTGCTGCTGCCCCAAGCCACCGAGCTAGAGGCTGTCGATGCCGAATACCGCGCCATTCTCACACCGGAGCGGATCCGGGATATTGTGGCGTTGATTCCCGACGAGTGGCTGACCGGCGATTCGCCATTTGCCTCGGTGGAGGAGCACCGCCAAGCGTATGTTCAGTTTTTAGAGACCCGCCTCGCGGCGTCCGAAATCTTTGTTAATGCCGCGCAGCATGCCAGAAAAGCACTTGTTTGAGTATGCCGTGATTCGCGTCATGCCTCGGGTGGAACGCGAAGAGTTTCTGAATGTTGGAGTCATTTTGTATTGCGCCGGGCAAGGGTTTCTGCAAACCAAGTTCGAGCTAAACGAAGCGCGGCTGCTCGCCTTTGCCGCCGACTTAGACTTGCCGGAGCTGCACGAGCGGCTGCGCGCTTTCGAGCGGATTTGCGCGGGCCGCAGAGAGGGCGGTGTTATTGGGCAGTTGCCCGTTGCCTCCCGCTTCCGCTGGCTCACTGCCACGCGCAGCACCATTGTGCAAACCTCGCCCGTGCACCCCGGCCTCTGCCAAGACCCCGCCGACACCCTGGCCCGGCTCTATGCGCAACTAATTAGTTGTTAGTATCCGGCGCTCTGTAGCCTAGAGAAGAACGTCATGCAGAAGCGTAGCCGCAGCATCTCGCTTGATGTTGCTAAATAACGCCCCACCTCGTCTGTCATCCTGAGCTTGCGAAGGATCTTCTCACACTAGAACAACTGGCATACCAACGACTCGTGCCGGTGGGAGAAGGTCCTTCGCAAGCTCAGGATGACAGACGAGGGGAAGCGGAAAGGTAGCTGACTTGTTTGTGTAAGCTGTTCGATCCAACTCTGTATTTGCCGGCTGCGAACTGCGCTACGTGGTGAAGTTTAGGCGGCGCTGGAAGGCTTCCAGAAACAACCCCACATGATACCCGTCGCCTAAGCCGTGGTGCAGATTCACGGATACTGGCATTCGTGTAATGGCACCGTCCTGGTAGGTTTGGCCCACCGAAATTTTGGGGGAACTGTCGGGGTGTTGGAAGCTGCGGGCGTGGGTGAGGCCCGTGAAACGCACCCACGGAATAGCCGAGAAATGGATGACATCGGGCCGGGCGGTTTGCTCGCTTAGGCGCAGGCCGGTGCTGTTCTGCGTCGCGTCGATTTCCGCGTTAGCGCCTACCACGAAATCGGCCAGGCTATCCCGCTGCTCGATAAAGGAGAAGCTGAAGGTGCGGTCGGGGCGGCCGAGGGTGGCGGAGGCGTGGATCCGGTCGTAGCGGTACACTTGGCCCTGCTCGATGCGGTAGCGAAACTCTTCTACTTCGTTGGCGGCTTGCAGTGCGCAGTGCAGGTAATACAGGAAAAACGAAACCCCCGACTGCTTGGCGGCGGCTTGTGCCTGGGTGCAATCTACATCGACTACTAAACCAAAAAAGGGTTCGTCGAAGGCGGAAAAGAAAGTGAAATGCTCGCGGCGGGGCCAGGTCGTAAGGTCAATCAGTTGCTTCATAGAGGCGCAAGTTCGGCAACTTTGCCGGCTCTCCTCGCGGGCTAGATCAACTTGTTTCAGCTATGCCGGAGCGCAATTCTACCCGGCCGTACGGTCGAGGCATAGGCGGTTGTGGTGGCAATGCAAGAGAAGCGCGAAAAGAAACAGCCCGTATACCAGCTGCGTGCCCACCGTGTCCCACTGCTCCAGCATGCTACTGCCGAATACCAGCGCCGTCATCAGCAGCATAGCGGCCGCCAGGGCAGGTCGAGTAAATAGGCCGATAATCAGCAGCAAGCCAATGCCGCCTTCCACAAACGGCAACACCGCCGCAAACGGCCGCACCAGCACTTCGGGTAGCATAGAGACAGCAAACTGCTTTACGATGCCCGCTTGAAACGCGGCCAGCTTGGGCAGCCGCACCAAGAAATGCGCTAGAAAAGCCACGCCCACTAGCAGGCGGCCCAGCACAAAGGCCAGTTCGGAGTTAGTTAATCTCATGGAATCGAAATACAGAAGAGAAAAGCCAATCGTGCTTGCGTCAACGCAGTTTGCTGGTGGCGGGATGCGTTGCGCTTCACTTCCAGCTGGCGGCCACGCGTTTTTCCAGATGGGTTAGGAGCAGCACGCTGCGTTGGACGTCAACTCACCTGATCTTGTTTAAATGCAGAGCTGTGGCGCTTTGTTTTGCTGCCAGAGCTGCGCTGCTGGTCCTACCTTTGCCCGATGCATACTCTTGAACAGCTCCGCGCCGGGCAGCTAGCCGGTGTCCAACGCCTCGACTTGTCTTGTGGCCTCACCGAATTTCCTGCCGAGATATTCGACCTAGCCGACTCCCTGGAAATCCTTAATCTATCGGGCAATGCGCTGTCGGAACTGCCTGCCGACCTGCCCCGGCTGCACAAGCTGCGGGTGCTGTTCTGCTCCGACAATCAGTTCACTACCGTGCCCGAAGTGCTTGGTCAGTGCCCGCAGCTGAGCATGGTAGGCTTTAAAGCCAACCAAATTCATACGTTGCCTGCCGCGGCCCTGACCCCGGCTTTGCGCTGGCTAATTCTCACCGACAACCAACTGCGCGAACTACCCGCGGAAATAGGCGCCTGCACGGCCATGCAAAAGCTGATGCTGGCCGGCAACCAGCTTCGGCATCTGCCCGAAACCATGCAAGCCTGCACCAACCTAGAGCTATTGCGCATCGCCGACAACCAATTCACGGCCTTGCCGGCGTGGCTGCTTGCCCTGCCCCGGCTGTCGTGGCTGGCGTACGCGGGCAACCCGTTCAGCGCCCCGGCCGAAGCATCGGCAGTAGCATCTGCCGCTGCCCGCACCATAGAATGGAGCAGCCTCGAGGTACAGCAGAAGTTAGGCGAAGGCGCGTCGGGTGTTATTTATCAGGCGCAGTGGCAACGCTCGGAGGTCAATCTGCAGCCGGTTGCCGTCAAGCTCTTCAAAGGGGCCCGCACCAGCGACGGCCTACCCGGCAGCGAAATGGCCGCCTGTCTGAGTGCTGGCACGCACCCCAACCTGATTGCGGTGGAAGGCAAAATCAGCAACCATCCCGAGGGCACCGACGGGCTGGTGCTGCAACTGATAGCGCCCGAGTTTCGCAACCTAGGCGGCCCGCCCAGCTTAGCTTCCTGCACCCGCGACGTATATGCAACTGGCACCAGTTTCTCCCTGGAAATGATACTGCGCGTTGCCCGCGGTATTGCCAGTGCTACCCAGCATTTGCACAGCCGCGGCATTATGCACGGCGACTTGTACGCTCACAATATCCTAACCACCGATGACGGCCAGTGCCTGCTCGGCGACTTCGGGGCCGCTTGTTTCTTCACTCCCGACCAGCCAGAAACGGCCCAGTCCTTGCAGCGCCTGGAGGTGCGGGCCTTCGCCTGCCTGCTCGACGATTTGCTGACGCACTGCGCCGAGCCAGATACCTCCGCTACGGTACAAGCCCTTCGGAATTTGCAACAGCAGTGCGCGCAGCCAGAGGTTGCAGCCCGGCCATTGTTTCCAGCAATTCAGCAGGTACTGGCGGGGTTGCAATAACTCGTGTAGTGGGTCCATCTGTGGTGCACTTGCGCGCCAATACACTGTCGAGACGCTACACTATGCCCGATGCGTACCTACAACACAGAAAGCCACTAGCGGCGGTAGGGGTATGCTTACCCTTGCCGCCGCTAGTGGCTTTCTGTGTTTAATGAATTCTACTTAAAGTACTGCGCGTATTGGGCGGGCATGGCGTCGATTTCCTTGATCATAATGCCTTTGTAGAACACTTCGGCGGCCTCGCTTTGCAACTGAATTTTGCCGTGCGTGAGCGGCTGTGGCTGCCCGTTGACCACGTAGCGCGAGTTGTCCACGGCCAGTACCACATGGCCATTCACAATGTGCACGCTTTTGCCGTTGACGTTAATCAACTCCAACTCGTTCCATTGGCCGTTGGGTACTTCGTAATTGGCGGCGGCTTGGCAGAAGTTGGCGCCGCCGCTGCCCATTTTCACGGGCGCGGCCTTGGGGTCGTACTTGTAAGCTTCCTGCCCTGGCGCCTTCGTGGCCCGGATGTCGGCCGATGAGTTGGCAATGCACCAGAAGTCGCCCATGGCGTTGCCAGCAGCGTATTCCGATACTTGAAACTCCTGGCTGAGCATCCAGCTGCGCCAGTAGTCCACGCCGCACTCGCCCTGGCTGTTGTAGAGGATGCCGCTGTCCAGGGGCTCATCGAGGCGGGGTACCCACTTTTTGGTGCCCCATTTCACCTTCAGCTTCAGGTCGTAGTTGCTGAAATCTTGCTTGGTGAAGACGCAGCCGTAGATTTCGCCGCTGATGCGCAGTACCGGCTCACCGTCCTGCATCACCACCGAAAACACGTTTGCCTCGTTTTTGTCGTAGCCGATAGGAGCTATGGGCTTGCCTTGGGCATCGAGGGGCTGCTTGCCTTTATAGCCGACTTGGTGCCGGTAGCTTTCATAGTTGCGCCACTTGCTCAAGTTCTTGTCCAGCAGAGGCACCCAGGCATCGGGGGCTTTCGAAGAGGTAGAGGTGAAGAGGAGAGTGGCGCCGAGCAGCAACGCAGTAATAGTCTTCATAAATGTGAGGGAATTTAAGAATAGTGGAGGCTAAATCTAACGATTTCACGGTAACAGCCTATTTCGCGGGTAAGTCTAGACCTGCTCTTCGTGTGGCGTACACAAAATGCTTCTCTGAAAAGTGAAAATGTGAGCCTGGAAAACCGCGTATGTAGGCAAGAGATGCGTGGCAGCGCAGTCAAGGACGTTTGATTGCGGCTACTTAATTTCGCGGGCCCGTTTGCCTGCGGTGGCAGCTAAAAATAGGTGCGGGTTATATCTGCCGCTAACTGCTCATGACTACTCCTCAACTTATTGCCTTCGACGCCGACGATACGCTGTGGCCCAATCAGCCCCACTTCGATCAGGCCGAGGCCGAACTTTCGGCCCTGCTCACTCACTATGCCGATGCCGAAACGCTGTCCAACCGTTTCAATGAGGTGCATCGCCAGAACATGCATTTGTTTGGCTACGGGGCCAAGTCGTTTATGCTCTGCATGATCGAAACCGTGATTCAGCTTACCAATGGCAGCGTAACGGGTACCGAAATCCAGCAAATCCTCGACAGCGGCAAGCGGCTGCTTAGCTTTCCCATCGAGTTGCTCCCGCACGTAGATGCGGTGCTAAATGAGTTGAAAGAGCGCGGCATACCGTTGATGCTTCTCACCAAAGGCGACTTGTTCGACCAGGAAAGCAAACTGGCCCGCTCTGGCCTCGGCGACTATTTCGACTACGTGGAAATAGTGAGCGAGAAAAACGAAGCCACGTACCGCCGCATTCTGAACCGCTACCAAGTGCAGGCCGAAAACTTTGTGATGATCGGCAACTCGCTGAAATCCGATATTCTGCCCGTAGCTAAACTAGGGGCGCGGGCAATTTACGTACCCTTCTACACCACCTGGATTTACGAGCAAGTACCCGCCGACGAAGTAGGGAAAGTAACTTTCCATGAAGTTGCGTCTCTTAAAGAAGCGCTGGCCCATTTGTCTTAAAAGAGTAGCAGGACAGCGCAAAGAACAACGGCAGCCCTACCTACAAAACCTGCATGCTAAGAGCGCATTTCAATTCTAAAATCAGAGCTATAGGTTAGAGCACTAGTTCCCTCAGTTGCTGTTGAGCATCAAAGAAGTGGGGCTATAAGGTAATGCTAGAGCAACTTAAAGGACTGTCATGCTGAGCGCAAGCGCAGCATCTCGCGTGCTGCCGTTGTGGTGCTATTGTCATGCTGAGCGCAGTGCAACGAAGTCGAAGCATCTCGCGTGCTGAGGTTGCTAAACTAACCGTCATGCTGAGCGGAGTCGAAGCATCTCGCTCGAATCGTTGAACGGATGAAAGGGGTACTACACTAGCGAGATGCTTCGGCTGCGCTCAGCATGACCGTTAGTTTGACAACGTCAGCAGGCGAGACGCTACTGTCCCATTTCTCATTAGGTCCTAGACGTGGGTTAGGTTCAACCACCCCTAGCCCCTCAGATGAGGAGGGAAACTAGCTTATAGCTCCACTCTAATTAATGCACAGCTTCGGCGAGTTGCCCTTCTGCTACCGTAACGGGTGCCGTGATATTCTTGCGGCCAATCAACAGGATGAGCAACGCCAAGACGGAGGCGCCTGCCATGACCCCCACCATCGGCACGGCCGTGTGGTTGTTGAGCGCGCTTACGGCTACTGAAGCCAAGGCTCCCATGCCCATGCGAATGGCGCCCAGCAGGGCGGAGGCACTACCCGCATTTTTCTCGAATGGCGCCAATGACAAGGCCGAGGTATTGGGGTTGCTGAAACCGAGGCAGCACATGAAAAGGAATTGCAGCGCAATGGTGCCCGCCAAGCCGATCCAGCCGTTGAGGGTCAGCACCAGAAATACCACGCTGACCAGAACCTGACAAACAAGGGAGGTGTACACCAGTTGCTCGTTGGAGAAGCGCTGCAGCAGCACACTATTCACTTGGCTGGCACCAATCAAGCCGATGGAGAGGAAGGCAAAGATCCAGCCGTAGGTTTTGCCATCAACCCCGAAAATATCCATGAATACCAGCGGCGAATCGGCCACGTAGGCGAAGAGTCCGCAAAACGCCATGGCCCCTGTGAAGGTGTAGGTGTAGAACTGCGGCTCGCGTAGCACCGTCCAGAAACCCCTCAGAATGGGCAGAGGCTTTAGGGAAAGCGTGGTGTCGGGGGTATAGGTGTCGGGCAGCCACAGCACGCAGGCGGCCAGCATGGCAGCACCCATGAAGGCCAAGGCAATAAACACGCCCTGCCAGCCGAAGGCCTCGGTAACGTAGCCGCCGATGGTGGGGGCCAGCATAGGTGAGAGGCCTACTATCAGCATCAGCGTCGCGAATACCTTGGCACTGTCTTTTACCGGAAACAAGTCGCGCACCATGGCTACCGAGGCTACGCCCGCGGCGCAGCTCCCGACGGCTTGCACCAATCGTAGCGCAATCAGCCCGTCGATGGTGCGGACGGCCGCGCAGCCAACTGAGGCGACAATGTAGACGGCCAGCCCGATGTAAAGCGGCTTTTTCCGGCCGAATCGGTCGAGCAAGGGGCCGTACAAGAGCTGACCCGCCGATATCCCGATAAAGAAACTCGATAAGGAAAGCGCAACGCGGGCCGCGGTGGTATTGAGGTCGGTGGCAATGGCCGGAAAGCCCGGCAGGTACATATCAATGGAAAAAGGACCGAGTGCCGTGAGGCTACCTAAAATCAGAATGAGGAAAATGTATTTCTGCTTGGACATGAATTCTACCGCGTGCTTGTAGTGCGCCGTTAACTGAATTTTCTGCAAAAGTACCGCAACTGGTAAGCTGAAGCTATTTCCAGACTGCGCCCCCGTGCAACGTAGATGAAGTCAGGGTACGAAAGAACGAGCGCACAGTCTGGAAATAGCGTGACAAAAGCCTGTTAAGAAATTTCCTGCGTCCAGTGAAATCCTTCTTTGCGCGACACGAATAAGGTTTGAAGGCGTGGCCACGCGTGGCGCGGCCCGTGTACGCACCTCATTTTATACTTCGGTTGCCTACATCGGTACTGGCCGAGAAACTTGCCGGTGAAGTCTAGCAACGCGTGGTTGGGCTAATAGCCAAGCTGATCTATCGGCTATGCTACACTTCAGCTGGGTAGGGCTTGCTAAGGTTGAGCTAGCTGATTTTTAGGGCCTTAACTGTGCTGATTGCGGGGGGCAAAGCCTGTACTTTCCGCCCGGGGTTGCGTATCAAGGGGCATACCACTAGAGGCCACCTTAACCAATGAACGAGAACCCTAAAATAGAACTGCCCTTTTACGCCAAAGCACCCCTGGTGCTCCTGGGCCTGGCGTTGTTTGTACTAACGATTTACCTAGCCGGCGACATCCTGTTTCCGCTGTTCTTTGCCGCCATCTTCGCCATTTTGCTGCTCCCCATCGAGCAATGGCTGCTGCGGCGCCGGGTGCCCGAGCTGCTGGCCATCACCCTAACCGTACTGCTGGGAGTGGCGGTGTTGCTAGGGATACTTTACTTCATCTACCTGCAAGCCGGGGAGCTAGCCACACAGATGCCACTCTTCAAAACCAAGCTGCTACAAGCGCAGCGGCAACTGGTGGGGTGGCTCGATGCACGGTTTGGCATCACCAACGAGCGGCTGCTCGGCTGGCTCCAACAAGCCACAAGCCGCGCTACGGCTCTGGCGGGGCAGGCCCTTTCCACGGTATCGGGGCTGCTGGTAGTGTCTACATTGGTGCCGGTGTATATCTTCTTGCTGCTTTTGTACCGCGAGCGGCTCGTTAACTTCCTGATTCAGGTGTTTTCGGGTCGGCGGCACGACCCGGAGGTGGAGGAAGTGCTGCACGAAAGCAAAAGCACTATCCAAAGCTACATGACGGGCCTGCTAATTGAAGGCGCTATTGTGGCCGTGCTCAACGTAACGGGGCTGCTGATTCTGGGTATTCCGTATGCACTGCTGCTGGGCGTGCTAGGCGCGTTGCTCAACTTTATTCCGTACGTAGGTGGCCTGATTGCCATTCTGCTGCCCGTGCTGATGGCATTTATCACCAAAGAAAGCTACCTCTATCCGCTCGGGGTAGTGGGGGTGTACATGGTCATTCAGTTTATTGATAACAACCTGCTGGTGCCACGCATCGTGGCCGGCAAAGTACAGGTGAATGCCTTGGCCGCCGTGGTAGGGGTACTGGTTGGTAATGCCATCGGTGGCATTCCGGGCATGTTTTTGGCGCTGCCCGGCATGGCCATCCTTAAGATTGTGTTCGACCGGATAGAAGCCCTCAAGCCCTGGGGTATGCTGCTCGGCGACGACGACCGGCCACGCAAAGTCAAAGAAACTAATAGCAAAAAAGTGCTGACCTAGCCTCTGAAATTAGAGGTTAAAAGAAGTGACTTTCAACGCTATAAACATTAACGCCTTATCTATAGTAACGGTCATGCTGAGCGCAGCCGAAGCATCTCGCTAGTGTGGTAAACCCTTATGAGTTCAACGAGTCGAGCGAGATGCTTCGGCTTCGTTGCACTACGCTCAGCATGACCGTTAGTTTGGCAACGCCAGCACGCGAGATGCTTCGACTCCGCTCAGCATGACAGGAATGAGATGCGTTAGGGCAACGTCAGCACGCGAGATGCTTCGGCTGCGCTCAGCATGACGGCCGGTTTAATACCCTACAGCGCCCACGGGCCGCCACACGCATGCGTATGGCGGCCCGTGGGCGCTGTTTTTAAATTGACTTCTACTTAGCCGGAGTTGCCGGAGCTGGGTATTTGCGTTTCAGCCAGGCTTCCGGCACGGGCACAATGCAGATATTCATCGAGCGGTTGTCGGCCGAGAGCATGGCCGATTGGATCTGGATTTTGGTGCCGTCGGGGCTGAAGGTGGGGTGGGGGTGGTCGGCGGCGGTTTCTTTGTGGCCGGTGGTCAGCAGCAGCATTTCGCGGGTGTGCCGGTCGATGAGGTAGAGACTGCGCGAGAAATCGTCGCCGACGGCCCAGCGGCCATCCGAGGAGCCGTGTACGTGCCAGAGGCCGCTGCCGCTCGGCGTTTGGCCAGCAATGGTCATCTCGCGGGTGCGCAGGTTCACGATGCCGAGGCCAGTGGGTTTCTCGCGGGTGCCCGAGGGGCCCCAGGCGTTTTCCTGGCCGGGGTTGCGTTGGTCGGGGGTGGTAGCTTGGGCGCTGGTGCTGGCCGTGGCGTTGGCGGTTTCTTTGTTGAAGTTGATTTTGCGGTGGCCCATGATGGCAATAGCCACTTCATCGGGCGCAATAACCGCCTCGTGCGTCACCCATTCAAAGTCGGCTTCGGGGTAGAGGGGGCGCAGGCCAGTGCCATCGGCCAGCACCGTCCAGGTCCGTTGGGGCGACTTGCCGCCCGTTTCCCAACAGAAGATAATCTCGCCGGGCACCCAAGGGTTGGTTTGCACGTGCCCAATCTGGAACGGCACCGACACCACGTGTTTGATGGCCCCGGTTTTGATGTTCATGCTAGCCAGCCCCGCCGGACCCGCGCCCATGTTGCGCGGCCCAAAGGCGCTGGCAATTTTGGTGTCGGGAGGCAGATGCTTGGCGGCTTCGGCTTTGCCTACCCGGAAGTACACCACGTCTTCGTTGCCGTCGAGGGCCATGTCGCCGCCGGCGCCGATTTCGGGTGGGGTGGTGCCGCACACCCGCTGGTACACCGAGGCAGGCTGCATCTTGCCGGCTTTGCTGTCGGCGAACAGCTTGGCCAGGTCCACCTCTATGATTTGCACGCTACGGGCAGGATCGGGGGCGGCGTTGGGTGCTGTTTCGGCGCCCACGTTGCGCATGAAGTAGAGCTTCATCGACTTGCGAGCTATGTTGAGCATGCCCGTGTAGCTGCCTTCCGTCACTTGCACCATCTCGCCGGTCTTCTCGTTCACGGCCATGGCTTCCTTGGGCACGCGGCCCGAGCGAAAAATTAGCCATTGCCCATCGGAAGTCCACTGGTTGTGGGTTTGATAAATCTTGGCGTCGCCTTTGGGGGTGCTGGTCAGGAAGGTGAGCATGGTACCCGTGACAGGGTCTTTCACCACTTTGCGCTCCGAGGGAAACCGGGTGCCAATCTGGGCCGAAGCCGGCGCCGCCCATAGCAGAGCGGTGCCAAGCGCCGCAAACAAGAGTACAGAGTTGCTTTTCATAGCGCGCATTTTTGGGGTGGGGCCTTTGCCGGTTCGTGAGGGCACAGGTACCGCCTGCTTACCAGCTACCTAAAGACGCCACCTTGCGCGGCCATTCCGTCCTGCACCCTCCTGTGAAGCGCTGTAGAAACGCAACAGGTCGCGTCTCGGCGTTGCTGAGACTGATTGGCTAGACTGTTCTAGGAGGGCACTAGCTCTAAAGCTAGTCTTCCTCAGTTGCTGATGCGCATCTAGCAAGGAGGGGGCAGGGATGGTTGACCATTATCTGAACAGTTCGTTAGAACGTCATGCTGAGCTTGCCGAAGCATCTCGCGTGCTGACGTTGCAGTGCTATTGTCATGCTGAGCGCAGTGCAACGAAGCCGAAGCATCTCGCGTGCTGATGTAGGAGTGGTATATACCACACTAGCGAGATGCTTCGACTGCGCTCAGCATGACCGGTATAGTTTGACAATACTATTTATGTTGCTTGACTGGCAAAACGGTGATCAAAACAACCCGACGGCACAACTAAGCGGCTTTCAATATGCTCTAAGCGCATATGGGCTTATTCCCAATCTTTGAGCATGCGCCGCAGCAAGATGATCTGGCCGGTGTGATAGGCAGTGTGGTCGCCAATCAAGAGGGCTTCCCGGAAAAGCGTCTGGCCGGTGCCATGCGGAAAGGGTGCAAACAAGTCTTGCGAAGTGTCTTCGAGCACGCCGATAAACCGGTCCCGGTCGTGCTTGATTTGCGTTAGCGTGGCCTGCCAGCTAGCCGCGTCACCTTTCGATTCGGTCGCGGGCCAGTAGTCATCAGGCCACTTGGGCGAGGTATGATTCGGATCGAGAGAGAATTCAACAATATCCCACTGGGCAATCCGAATGTGTTCGGCCAATTGCCAAACGGTGTACGGCAGGCCCGGAACAGCCTCGTTCAACAGGTGTGGCGGAACATCCGCGCAGGCATCCTCGAAAGTAACGTGGGCATTGCCCTGCACGAGCAAGTTGCTCAATTCTTCAACCATACGTTCGCGGATTTGCTGTTCCATAGCTGCTGATGCGGTTAAGTGAAAGTGGTGTACGCAACTTCGGCAAACCAGCTGATATAGCTCTTGTTGCACGCAAAATGTGGCTACACGGAGTTGTGGGAGTAGCTTTACTGGAGGCGGAAGATTCATGCTATTGCCCCTGAAGCTGCTTTCAACCTGATACAGGATTTGGCCCTGTTGAAGTAAGAAAAGCCGACTGCTTCCTACCGATTCAAGGAAAGTCTATGCTAAGCCATGCTACATAGGAGCATATATATTTGTGCGGATTCTACTCCCGCATCGAGCTAGAATGTGGAGTAGGAGCCAATAATTCACACCCTTTCCTTCATCAACCGTTTATGCACCCCAGCCGTCACCCTTTTGCAGCCGTGTTGTTTCTTCTTACAGCTTCTATGGCTGCGGCCAACTATTTGCCGGGGCAGCCCACAGTAGCGCCTGCACCCGCAAACTTCACCGAAGGTATTATCACCACCCGTGTTTCATTACCCGGCAACCCCTTCGACAAAGTGCTAAGCCAACTCGATCCGGTGAAGGGCAACCCGCAAGAGCAGATGCAAGGCATTATTGGCGCCATGTCGCCGGCCGAACAGCAGCAAATGCAGGCTTCGGCCGAGAAGAGTCCGCCCGCTATGACGATGGGGGCCATGATGCTCCCCCGCAAAGGCACCATCTATTGCCGCAACCAGGAGGCCCGCGTCATCACCGACGCCCTAATGTACCACCTCGAAAATTACTTCAACGGTACCAAAAACACCGGCTTGCTGCTGATGGCTGCCCAAGGTCGCCCCGACCAAGTAGCCTACACCTATAATGCGGGTAGCGTCAAGAATGTGTGGCAAAGCATATCCGTCACCGAAGCGGACTACACCATGAAAACCACCGCCGAAACGGCGCTGGTAGCAGGCTACCCGAGCACGAAAACTACCTACACGCTCAAGCCGAACGCCTCTTCGGCACCCGCCGACCCCGCACTTGGAGGGATGTCGGAGAAGCCAGAAGCTCTGGACGTCTGGACCTCGCCTCAGATACCGCAGATGCTGAATTTTGCTCACCCGGTATACGTCAAGGAAAAGCAGGGCATCACGAAGCTGGTCGTTTATTTTGACAAGGAGCGCAAGCACAAGCTGCTCTATGAGTTTGCGAGCGTGCAGCTGAAGCCCGTCACGCCGCAAAACATGCAAATCAAAACCACCGGCCAAGTTCTCGACTACGGCAAGGATGTCATGCAAATAGGGGCCAAAACGTTGGCCATCATGTTTGGAGGTGGCCCTCAAAGACCTGGCAAAAGCGACGACGAGTAAGCTTGGTTTGAAGCCTCAGCGAGGCCCGGACAATCAATCCGGTGGGTTGTTCCTCGGCAGCGTTGCTTGTTTTTGCGTACCAGAGTGCACTGGCTACTTTTAAGTTGCGCGGCACTTTATGGCGAAAAACACTCAACCCAATATCCCACAAGAGTTTAGCGGCTTCGTCCACGTTCGAGGGGCGCGTGAGCACAATCTGAAAAATATCAACGTCGACATTCCCCGCGACGCGCTGGTTGTGTTTACGGGCGTGTCGGGCTCGGGCAAGTCGTCGTTGGCTTTCGGGACACTCTATGCCGAGGCGCAGCGCCGCTACTTGGAGTCGGTGTCGCCGTACGCGCGGCGGCTGTTTCACCAGATGGCGGTGCCCGAAGTGGATGCCATTGACGGTCTGCCACCGGCCGTGGCCTTGCAGCAGCAGCGCGGTACGCCCACCACCCGCTCGTCGGTGGGCAGCGTCACCACGCTTTCCAACCTGGTGCGCATGCTCTACTCGCGGGCGGGCGACTACCCGGCGGGGCGGGGCATCATCTACGCCGAAGCCTTTTCGCCGAACACGCCCGAAGGCGCCTGCCCCACCTGCCACGGCCTGGGCCGCATCTACGAGGTAACCGAACGCTCCATGGTACCCGACGACTCGCTCACGATTCGGGAGCGGGCCATTGCGGCCTGGCCGCAAGCCTGGGGCGGCCAAAACCAGCGCGACATCCTGGTCACGCTCGGCTACGATGTAGACCGCCCTTGGCGCGATTTACCCCAAAAGGACCGGGACTGGATTCTGTTCACCGAGGAGCAACCGGTGGTGCCCGTGTACCCCGGCTACTCGCCCGCCGAAACGCAGCGGGCCCTTAAGCGCCGGGAGCCGCCAAACTACATGGGCACCTTCACGAGCGCCAAGCGGCACGTGCTGCACACCTTCGCCAATACCCAAAGCCCGCTCATGAAAAAGCGGGCCTTGCAGTACATGCTCAGCACCGAGTGCCCGCTTTGCCACGGCAAGCGCCTGCGGCCCGAGTCGTTGTCGGTGACGTTTGCGGGACTGGATATTGCCGAGCTGTCGTATCTGCCGCTGAAGCGGGTGGCAGGCTTGCTGAAGCCCTACGCTGATGGTACGGCGGCGAGCCGAAAAAAGCACGATGCTGCGCACCCCGAGCAAGTTATTGTTGCGCAGCGCATCGCCGCTGACCTGTGCGCCCGGCTGGCCGTGCTGCTGGATTTGGGGCTGGGCTATCTGGCGTTGGAGCGCAGTACGCCCACGTTGTCGCCGGGTGAATTGCAGCGGCTGCGGCTGGCCACGCAGTTGTATTCCAACTTGTTTGGGGTGGTGTATGTACTCGATGAACCCTCGGCTGGCCTGCACCCCTCCGACACGGAAGCCTTGCTGGCGGCTCTTGCCGCGCTGAAGCGGGCGGGCAACTCGTTGTTTGTGGTCGAGCACAACCTGGACGTGGTCCGGCAGGCCGACTGGCTAGTAGACGTGGGGCCAGCCGCCGGCGAGCAGGGAGGGGAGGTGCTCTACAGCGGCCCACCCGCTGGTTTGGCCGACGTGCAACCCTCGCAGACCCGGCGCTACCTGTTCACTGCCGACAACAAATCGACAGCGCATGGGCCGCGCACCCCTACCAGCTGGCTGCAACTGCAAGGCGTCACGCGCAACAACTTGCAGCAGCTTGACGTGGCCTTCCCGCTGGGCGTGTTTACCACCGTCACGGGCGTATCGGGGTCCGGCAAGTCGAGCTTGGTAAGCCAGGTGCTGGTGGAGCTGGTGGCCGAGCAACTGGGCCTCGACGTGACAGCCAGCGAAGAAGACGAGGCCGACCCGCTGGAGCGCGCCGCACTTCCCGAAACCGGGGGCCGCATCGTGGCCGGCATGGAGCACATCAAGCGGCTAGTGCGCGTCGACCAGAAGCCGATTGGCCGCACGCCGCGCTCCAATATGGCCACCTATACCGGCCTCTTCGACCACGTACGCAAGCTGTTCGCCGCTACCCCCGCCGCCCGCAAGCGCCGCTACGACGCTGGCCGCTTCTCGTTCAACGTAGTGAAAGGCCGCTGCGAGAACTGCCAGGGCGAAGGCTTTGTGATGGTGGAGCTGCTGTTTCTGCCGAGTGTGTACGCGCCGTGCCCCGTATGCCACGGCGCGCGCTACAACGCCAAAACCCTAGAAGTCACGTACCGCGACAAAAACATTGCGGAAGTATTGGGCTTGACTGTGGATGCCGCCTGGGAGTTCTTCGCCGATGAGCCGCCCGTACACCGCGCCCTCACGGTGCTGCGCGAAGTCGGCCTGGGGTACCTGCGCCTCGGCCAGCCCGCCACCGAGCTATCGGGCGGCGAAGCGCAGCGCATCAAGCTGGCCACTGAGCTACAGCGCGCCCAACGCGGCAACTCGCTCTACGTCCTCGACGAGCCCACCACTGGCCTGCACCCCGCCGACGTGGAAAAGCTGCTGGTCCAACTCAACGGCTTGGTAGAAGTCGGCAACACCGTCATTGTGGTGGAGCACGACATGCGCGTAGTAGCCGGCAGCGACTATGTGCTCGACATGGGCCCCGGTGCCGGCGACGAAGGCGGCCAAGTGGTAGCCGCCGGCACGCCCAAGCAAGTCATCAACACCAAAGGCAGCCGCACCGCCCCGTACCTGGCGCGTTTCCTAGGAAACCAGAGCTAGGGTACACGTAAGGGCCCCCTTGCAGCTGTGTAGAAGGATTTTAGTCTACGTAAAACATTTGTCATGCTGAGCTTGTCGAAGCATCTCGCGTGCTGAGGTTGCCAAACTATATCGGTCATGCTGAGCGCAGCCGAAGCATCTCGCTCGACTCGTTGCAATGGCTAAAGGGTGTACCACACTAGCGAGATGCTTCGGCTGCGCTCAGCATGACAATACCGCTACAACGTCAGCACGCGAGATTCATTGATTTTGTCTACTGCTTATCCTTGGCTTGATGCGCCACATGCTCAGCATGACGGTCGAGCGTTTTACTTGCTATTTGCTGTTCTCACAGGCTAGCTCAGGTTGATGACCGAAGCATAGTAGACTAAGGTTTGTAGCCTGTCTCATTCCGCAGAAGTGGTTGCTGCTGGCGAGGGTGAAGTTGAACGTTGCCGCAAGGCGTAGAAGCCTGCAGCGGCGGTTGCCAGAGCTACGGCGGCGTTTAGCCACTTCGAGTTGGAACTACCGGAAGAGGAAGCTGGCCGTCGCCAGCCGCCTGATATGTCTGTGCCGTGGCGGGCGGGAGTAGGCGTGAAGAGGCTGCCGTCGGAGATGGGTGCACGCTCCGCTTGCTGCAGATACAGCTTAAGCAGCCGCATACCGCTCCAGCGGGTGGCGGCAGGGGCTAGGTTGTAAATCAACCGAAACGCCGAAGCTGTCCAGCCGACCATTGTGGTAGGGCGGGGGTGACGAACCAGCTTCACGATGGTATCGGCTACTTTCTGCGCCGGAAAAACGGGTGGGGCAGGCTTGATGACGCGACCAGTATAGTTGGCGCCGTGCTGAAAGCCGGGCGTGTCGATGTAGGCGGGGTGTACGTCGCAGACGTGGATGTGCGGCTCGGTGCTTAGCTCGGTACGCAAAGTATCCATGAGGCCGCGCAAGCCGTATTTGCTGGCGCTGTAAGCCACGGTGTAGGGCTCGGGCAGCCAGGCACCCAACGATATGACGTTGATGAGCGTGCCCTGGCGCTGCCGCCGGAAGATGGGCAGCACAGCGTAGGCGCCGTACAGGTAGCCAAACAAGTTGATGCGCAACACCTGCTCGTGGGTCGCCAGCGGAATAGCTTCAAACGGCCCAATGGCGCCCCCTCCGGCGTTGTTGACCCACACATCAACCCGCCCCCCAAACGCAACGGCGGCTTCGGCCAGGCGCTGCACGGCGTTGGCATCCGTAACGTCGGTGGGAACGGCCAGGGCCTCGGCGCCTACCTCTTCACATTCGGCTACCACTTCGGCCAGAACGGCGGCCCGCCGGGCGGCCAAAACCAAACGAGCCCCCTGGCGCGCAAAAGCCAGGGCCGTTGCCCGCCCAATGCCGCTGGAAGCGCCGGTGATAACCACGGTGGTGTGGTGCAAAGAGTTGTTTTTCATACGCTGAGAAAGCCAAGTAAGACGTCCGTTGTATACCGCATGCTTCGTGCTCGAGTTGTAGCCGAGCAGCCACTTGCGGCATCATTTTTTAAATCAAACCGGTGGCAAATAGTCGAGCGCTGGCGCCTGCCGCCTGGCAGTGTTGCGTTAGGCGGCAATACGTAACTAATTGTAACTGCTACCTTAGGGCCGAGAGATGGTGCCGCCAACCTCGGTCGTAGCGCCGTCAGGCTTCAAGGACTTGTTATGCGGATTAAGGGAAGATGGATATTCTAAAGCGTCATCATGTTTCCATTTCCGGGGCGGGAACACAGACGATGGTGTTTGTGCACGGCTTTGGTTGCGACCAGCGGATGTGGCGGCGCGTGACGCCGGCTTTTGAGAGCAATTACCAAGTGGTGCTGCTCGATTTGGTGGGGGCAGGCAAGTCAAACTTGAAAGCCTACGACCCCGAGCGCTACAGTTCCTTGGTGGCGCATGCCGAGGATGTGCTAGCCGTGCTGCGCCACTTACACCTGCACGATGTGGTAGTGGTGGGCCATTCAGTTGGCGCCACCATTGCTATGCTGGCCGCTATCGAAGAGCCAGCGCGCTTCCGCCAACTGGTGCTGGTAGCGCCTTCGCCCCGCTTCATCAATGATGTGGGCTACCACGGCGGGTTCGAGCGGTCCGACATCGAGGAGCTGCTGGCCGCCATGAACGACAATTACCTGGGCTGGTCGAGTACCATAACCCCGGTTATTATGGGCCACCCCGACCGGCCCGAGCTGGCTACCGAGCTCAACAACAGCTTCTGCAGCACCGACCCCACCATTGCTCGGCATTTCGCCCGCGTCACGTTCCTGTCCGACAACCGCGCCGATCTGCCCTTGGTGCAGACGCCGAGCCTGATTCTGCAATGCGCCAACGACGCGCTAGCGCCTTTGGCGGTGGGCAAGTATATGCACCAGCAACTGCCTGACAGCGAATTAGTGATAATCGACACCTCGGGGCACTGTCCGCATTTGAGTGCGCCGGAGGCTACAATCTCGGCAGTTAGTCGTTTTATCGATTTCACGCGTATCCCTACCTATGAGTAACGCTGACGATGAGCGGCTACCCGAGTTGGACCTACGCCTAACGGAGGAGAACCTCAATGATTTCTACGAGCACGCACCCTGTGGCTACTGTTCCTGCCTGCCCGATGGTACGCTCGTAAAGGTCAACCAAACCTTGCTCGATTGGCTCGGCTATACGCGCCAGGATTTAATAGCTCGTCAGTGTTTGCAGCAGCTGCTGACTATTGGGGGGCGCTTGCACTACGAAACGCACTGCGCGCCCTTGCTGCTGTTGAAGGGCCAGGTGCGGGAACTCAGCTACATGCTGCGGCGCAAAGACGGCACCACGCTGCCCGTCCTGATGAACTCGGTGCTGCTGCGTGATACCAACGACCAGCCGCTAGTCGTGCGCGTCACCTTGTTCGACATTACCGACCGGCGCAAGTACGAGCAGGAGCTACTGCGAGCGAAAGCGGAAGCCGAGCAACAACGCGAGCAACTAGCCCGGGCCAACGAGCAGCTGGCCAGCGTCAACGAGCAACTGCTGGTGAAAAACGAGCAGCTCACCCGCATCAATGCCGACCTCGACAGCTTTGTGTACACGGCCTCGCACGATTTGCGGCAACCCATCGACAACATGGCGGGGCTCTTTGCCGAGTTCAAGCGCAGCGCCACCATTCATGATGCCGAGGCCGCGGGCATGATGAAGATGTTTGAAGACGCTCTGCAACAGATTCTGGGCACCATTGAGAGCTTAACGGCCGTGGTGCAGCAGCAGCGGGAGCTAGAGCAGGTGCCCGAAGAGGCCGTAGCCTTGCAGCCCCTTACCGAAGAAATTGTGCGTGTGTTGCAGCCCCAAGGCCAAAGCGGGGCTTTCACGCTGGACTTCACGGCCGCGCCCACGCTGCGGTTGGCCCGACCCAGCTTGCACAGCATGCTCTACAACTTGCTCAGCAATGCCCTCAAGTATGCCGAGCCCAGCCGCCCCCCAAGCATCCAAGTAAGCACGGCGCTGGCCGACGGAGTTTCGGTGCTCAGCGTGCAAGACAACGGCCGCGGCATCGACCTGAACCGCCACGGGTCGGAGCTGTTCCAGTTGTTTCGGCGTTTTCACCCCGAGGTAGCGGGGGCCGGTATGGGCTTATACTTGGTCAACCGCTTGGTAAATCAGGCAGGCGGGCGCGTGGAGGTGGATAGCACGGTGGGGCAGGGCAGCACATTCCGCATCTACCTACCCCGCTAACTGGCCGTGGTAGCGCCGCGTTGCTGAACCGGCATAGAATTACAATTCGAAGAAGCTGACACTATTTGTGCCTTTGCTTAGGTCTATTCATTCAAGGATTATTTATTTTTATTTTTCTATACCCCACCCTTATTCCGAACTCTATGGAGCAACCTTCTACCCCCAACTTCAAAGCCCGTACTCCTTTGCTACGGGCCCTGCAACGGGCTTTCGGGCTGGCTGTGGCCGCCAACGAACCGGGCGCCCCCACAGCCGAAGAGCTGGCCGACCTGGCCACTAGCCAAAGCCGGCGCGACTTTCTGGCCACTACCGCCAAACTGGGCCTGCTGGTAGGTGCCGGAGGCCTGCTGGCCGCTTGCGAAGCCGAGGTAGCAGAACCTACTGGGCTCGATACACACGCTACCTTCGATGCCAAAGGATTGCAGCCGCGCATTGTGATTGTAGGGGCCGGTATGGCCGGCTTGAACTGTGCCTACCAGCTGCGCAAAGCCGGTTTGCGCGCCCAGATTTACGAGGCCAGCAACCGTACCGGTGGGCGCATCTTCACCCAGACCGACCTAATGGCCCCCGGCCTCACCACCGAGCTAGGCGGCGAGTTCATCGACAGCGGCCACCGCGACATGCTGCAACTAGTCCGGGAGTTCAGCCTGCCGCTCCTCGACGTGGAGGCCCCCAGCGAAACCGTACTCCGAAAGGATGCCTACTTTTTCAACGGCCAGCACTACACCGTAGCGCAGGTGATTCAGGCATTCCAGCCGTATGCCCGCCAGATAACGGCCGATATCCGCGCCCTGCCCAACACCATCACCTACGACAAGCTAACCCCCGCCGCGGCCCGCTTCGACCAACTCTCCATTGCTGGCTATTTCAATTCATTGCAGATGACCGGCTTGATTCGGGAGCTGCTGGACGTAGCCTACCTCACCGAATACGGCCTGGAAATAACCGAGCAGTCGGCCATCAACTTCCTGTGGCTGTTTTCCTCCGACACGCACAAGGGCACCTTCGACATCTTCGGGGAAAGCGACGAGCGGTACAAGATTCAGGGCGGCAACCAGCGCCTCACCGATGCCCTGACGCAGCAGCTCCCCAACCAAATCCAGCTCAACCACAAGCTGCTGCAAATCACGCAGAACGCGGCCAAGGAATACGTGCTGACTTTCCAAGCGGGCTCCAGCCAAACCCTAGTGGTAGCCGACTACGTGGTGCTTACCATCCCGTTTACGGTGCTCCGGCAAGTGAATTTGCAAGTGCCGCTACCGAGTTGGAAAACCAACGCCATCCAACACCTCGGCTACGGCACCAACGCCAAGCTGTTCCTTGGCTTCAACAGCCGCCCCTGGCGCAAAAACGGGTACACGGGCTACCTCTTTTCCGATACACCCGTGCAAACCGGTTGGGACTCGGGGCAATTGCAGCCCACCACGCAGTCGGCCTACACGGTGTACTTGGGTGGGCAAGAAGGGCTAGCAGTAGGTCAAGGCACACCAGATTCGCAAGTGAGCCGCTACTTGCCGGCACTGGAAGCTGCCTGGCCAGCCGCTAAAGGGCAGTACAATAAACGAGTGGAGCGTATGCACTGGCCTACGCACCCGTACACGCTGGCTAGCTACGCTTGCTACCGGCCCGGGCAGTTCAGCACCATTGCCGGGGCCGAGCGCAAACCCGTCGGCAACCTGTTTTTTGCCGGGGAGCATTGCAGCGCCTGGTACCAAGGCTACATGAACGGTGCCGCCGAAACCGGCCGCATGGCCGCCGATGATGTACAAGCCGCGTTGCGTGGTACCCGCACCGCCTTGCAGCGTCGGCTGAGGCAGCGGAAGTCGGCACTAGTATAGCGGTGCTGCGCCGCCGGCAGGGCCGGTCGATACGCAAGGGTACTCTATGTGGGTGCCCTTGCATATCGGCTGGCCCTGCTTGCGGATTACGGAAACCTCAACCCCGTTTTCTGCTGTGGAAAAGTAGGTTTTGTAACGAGTTGTGTCCGTGACGGAAGACTTTTTCAAGCACAAGCGTGGTAGGTGCTTGAGCTAGACAGTAGCTGCTAAGGATGGCGCGCGTGGCAAGCTGAACCCTATACCTCCAAGTAAAATAGGCCGTACAAGCTGCTGAGGCCACTTTGCTGGCTGTCATCCACTCTAGTCACTGCCACGCATGCTACCCATACCTTCTTTTGTAGGCGAGTTTTTTCGCAACCCCGCCACGGTCGGCTCCCTGATACCGAGTTCCAAGGAGCTAACCAATAAAGTAACCGAGCCCATCGACTTTGCCAATGCTAGCTGCATCGTCGAGTACGGCCCTGGCACGGGGGTATTTACCGACATTCTTATCCAGCGCCGCAAAGCAGAAACGGTGGTTGTGCTGGTTGAAGTGAACCGGCGGTTTGCGCAGCTGCTCCGGGAACGGTACGCCGGCCAACCGAATGTGCACGTCTTCCACGGTTCCGCCGACCAAACCGGGCAGTATTTGCAGAAGATAGGCTTCGTCGGCCAGGTCGACTATGTGTTGTGCGGCCTGCCTTTTTCGTCGCTGCCCCGGCGCTTAGGCTGGCGCATTCTCGAGCACACCCGCCAGATCTTGCTGCCGTCTGGCAAGCTTATCCTTTTTCAGTATTCCCTCCAGAATAAGAGACTGTTCGGTAAGTTCTTCCATCAGCTCGATGAGGCCCATGTCCTGCTCAATTTACCTCCGGCTTACGTGCTGGTGTACGAGCCAACTCCTGAGGTGCCAACTGCTCCGGCCCGGGCAGAACAGGAAAAACTGGTGAGCAGCAACGCAGGTAGCTGAAAGCCCGACTCCAATCTTTTAGCGCCGGGGTTAAGCCTAGTTGAAGCTAAACGCTGAGCGTGCTTCTGGTTCTGCTACAAGCTGGACGCTAGCGGGTTAGCAGTGTTTTTATCTAAACTACCGGGACGTGTCGACGTAGAGGACAACAGGCAGAGTGTTGAATCAGCGACGAGCACGACGGCAACATTCGATACTCTCAAAGCTCCTTATCCACGCATAACGTTGGGCGAAAGCCGGGCGAGAACAAGGTATTATGACAGGCAAAAACATTCTTTACGGGCTGGCAGCCGGTGCTGCCGGAGTGGCCGCCATGACGCTGGCCGAAAAAATCGAGCAGCAATTCACCAAGCGCCCCGATTCGTACGTGCCTGCTCACGTGCTGGAAAAGCTACTCGGGTTGCAACACAAGCCCGACGAACAACGGCTGGGGCTGAACTGGACCATGCACTGGGGCCAGGGCATTTTGATGGGAATTGCGCGGGCTATGATGGCCGAGCGCGGCCTGCGCGGGCCAGTAGGCTCCTTCCTGTTTATGAATTTGCGCCTGCTCAACGACCAGACGCTGGAAAATGCCACCGGCGTAGGCGCGCTGCCCTGGACCTGGCCCCGCGACGAGCAAGCCATCGACCTACTCCACAAAGGCATCTACGCCTTTACCACCGGCGCTGTTCTCGACAAGCTTATTCCTGGTCCTGACCAAACGCCCGTGCCCCGCGAAGGCTGGACGATGGGGGAGAAGGCCTAACGAAGCGTTGGCAACTGGTCTGCCTCTGCGTAACTGGTTTTGCCAGCAACATCCCATATGATTGTCAGGGAAACCCCTTCCAGCTTCTACTACATCAACCAGCACGATCATGCGCGGGTGGCCGGTGTGCTGATCGAGCACTGGCAACCCGCCTACTTCGAAGGCGCGGCGCTGCGGCCCGAAGTGGAGCTGGCAATTCAGCAACACGACCGGGGGTGGATTCCGCTGGATGCCGCGCCAAGCTGGAACGAGCAAACCCAAGCGCCTTATTCCTTTCTTGATTTTCCGGCGGAACCCAAAGTCCGCCATTACCAGCAGGGCATCACCGAGGTAGAGGACATGTCGCCCTACGCCGGGCTGCTGTGCAGCCTGCACTACACAAGCTTCCCTGACCTAGCCAAAACCGAAGTAGGCCAGCACTTTCTTGCAGCCGAGGAGCAGCGCCAGCAACGCTTGCAGCAGGCGCTTGGCCTGAGCACAAACGCGCAGCAGCATATTCTCGACTTCCATGTGCAACTCCTGAAGTTCGCCGACCGGTTGTCGCTTTACTTCTGCCTCAATGAGCCCGGCGCCGACAAAGCCCACGAGCACCCCTGGTACCGCGACGGTATTCCGTTTTCCGACTTCTTTCCCTTCACCCATCACCAACTGGTGCAGGCGCATTGGCTAAGCAGCAACCAAGTGCGAGTACAGCCCTTCCCCTTCGACGAGCCTTTCAGCATCAAGCTTCGCTACAAGGAATTGCCGAAAGAGCACCTCGCTGCCGTGGGACTAGCAGACTGTTTTCAACAAGCACCAACGCAGGTGTTGGAAGTACATATCGCAGGGCAGGCTTGGGACAGTGAAGCTTGTTGTTACAGGCCCGTCTGAGTTTTCGGCACTCAACAGCTCTAGTGCGCTGAATTGCAGTGAGAAGGGATAGACAAAATCAAGGTATTTGATTGGAAGAATCTAGAATGTGATTCTGTAGGAGTAAAATTCTTTTTAATGCTCTATATGAGGGTATGAGTTGTATTAATCCAGTATACTGTTGGGCTTAAGCTGTGTATAAACATTCGTGATTTTGTCCTAATCGGATTTTTATTCTTACTTTGATCCTAGTATATCACCTTATTATATTGTACTTATGTAGGAAGATTGGATTTAAGACAACTTTCTTTTTGCAATCCGTATACGCCCTCGAACGATAGTATTCCTTTAGCCTTTATTCTATGAAGCACTTTTCTACCCACTTTTTATCGTTAGCAGCCGGCTTGTTGGTTTCTGTATCAACCTTACAGGCCCAGTCCATTGGCATCCAGCAGGTTTGGGCTACTCCTTATACCAATAGCAAGGCAGGCGACAACAACGACGTGGCCAAAGATGTGGCCGTAGACGCGGCCGGCAACGTGTACGTGACCGGCTACTCGCTCGGCAGCGACAACCTGTACGACTTTATCACCACCAAGTACTCGGCCAACGGCCAGCAACTGTGGGAAGCCCGCTACAACGAGCCCGGCAGCCACTACGATAAGGCAACTAGCGTGGTAGTAGATGCGGCAGGCAATGTGTACGTGACGGGTGCCAGCCACACCGATTATGTTACCATCAAATATTCTACTATCGGTCAGCAACTCTGGACCGCCCGCTACAACGGCCCTGGCAACGGTAACGATGAGCCTACTGACCTGGTCCTAGATGCGGCCGGCAACGTGTACGTGACGGGCGCTTCGGTTGGAGCTGGTAGCGGCAGCGACTACGCCACGCTCAAGTACGACGGCGTTAGCGGCAAGCAGCTCTGGGTTACGCGCTACAACGGCGCGGGCCGCAGCGAAGATCAAGCCAGCTCTCTGGCGCTCGACGCCGCTGGCAACGTGTACGTGACGGGTTCTTCCTACGGCTACTCCGATTATGTGACGCTTAAGTACTCGGCTACTGGCCAACAGCTGTGGGAAGCCCGCTACAACGGCATCAGCAACGGCGGGGGCTCGGCTACCGACATGGCCGTAGATGCCGCTAGCAACGTGTACGTGACGGGCTATTCCTTTGGCAGCAGCACCGGCTACGACTACGTTACGGTGAAGTACTCGGTTACCGGCCAACAGCAGTGGGCGAGCCGCTACAACGGAACCAACGGCCGCAACGATTGGGCCACCAACCTCGCCGTAGACGCCGCCGGCAACGTGTTCGTGACGGGCCGCTCCTACAGCGGCGCCAGTCTGAGTTCCTCCGACTACGCCACGCTCAAGTATTCGGCTAACGGTCAGCAACTGTGGGAAGCCCGCTACAACGGCTCGGGCAACGGCGCCGATGTAGCCACCGACCTCGCCGTAGACGCGGCCGGCAACGCCTACGTAACCGGCTACTCCGACAGCAGCAACAGCGACAGTTACGATTATGCCACGCTCAAATATGCTGCTACCAGCGGCCAGCAACTCTGGCACATTCGCTACAACGGCGACAGCAACGGCGTAGACCAAGCCAACAGCATTGTAGTAGACGCCGCGGGCAACGTGTACGTAACCGGCTCCTCGGTAAGCAGCGGCACCAACTCCGACTATATCACCGTCAAATACGCTCAGACGGGTTCTTCCCCGCTGGCGGCTGCCCCGGCACAGAAGTCGCTAGAGGAACTAGCGGTGTACCCCAACCCAACTGCCACGCAAGCCACTGTGAGTTTCCGCGCGCTTGCGAGTGGGGCGGCGCAGGTGCAAGTCTACAATCAGCTTGGGCAACAAGTAGCCACCTTGTATCAGGGCACGGTGAGCCAAGGCCAGCGCTACACGCTGCCACTCAATAGCCAGACGCTGGCTTCGGGTTTGTACACCTGCTCTTTGCTAGTGAACGGCCAACGCGAATCTGTTCGGTTACACGTCGCGCATTAGCCTTAGTCAACTGCTTGCGAAAAAGGCGCCCTCAAACTCGAGTTTGAAGGCGCCTTTTGTATGTATTACGAGAAGCTTCTACTATGCTTCTATATTATTTAAGTTTTGTGTTGCATTAGCTGGATAAGCGAGTTGACTAAACTTTAATATTTACAATTTGAAATTCAACAAATAGGCTGCAACAAAATCTTGTAATTATCTGTATAAGGCCGAGATTATTTTATTATTAATTCATGGATAATTTTACTTTTTTACAGAATTCAATGCTAAAATCTGCGCGCTTGTTCGGTAATTGCAGGCACTGCGAAGCTTTAGGGAAAGACGGGGTAGTAGCCTTGTGCTTTCTTGTTTTCCTATTATATCTATTTGGCTGATTAGCAGGGTAGTTCCGCTTTATTTATTTCCAACCTTTCCTTTTCTATGAAACAGACGTTTACCCGTTTGCTGCCGCTGGCAGCAGGCCTGCTCCTGTGTGTGCCTGCCAGTCAGGCCCAAGTAACACCCTCAATCTCGGCTAGCAAAGCCCCAAAAGGCCTGCCTACGCAGCTCCAGTTCTCGCTGCCAGCTGGTGCGCCAACCCTGCGCCACGCCATCACTACTCTAGGGGTAGGACCCACGAAGCGCCTGGCTCAGCAGCGCGGCCTCGTCCGTTCTGGCAGCAAGCAAGTAGCCCTAGCTGGGGCCGTGCAAAGCCAAGCCCGGACCAGCGCTGCCGAAACAACCAGCCAAGTGTGGGCGACTCGCTACCGGGAAGGGGCCAACTCCGCGGCTTTCACTCGGGTCGACATGGAGGTGGACGCTGCTGGTAACACGTATGTGCTAGGCCATAATTCGTCGGGCGAAGATTACGTGACGTCAAAGTTCTCGCCTAGTGGCCAGCTGGTTTGGGAAGAGTACTACAACTCGCCCGGCCGATACGGCAGCGTCGACCGCCCCGTTGATCTGGTGCTCGACGCAGCGGGGAACGTGATTGTAACCGGTACCTCTACCGTTTTCGCTGCCACGAGTGGTACTCCAACTTCCCGTGCAGACTTTCTTACAGTTAAGTATTCACCTAGTGGTCAAACCTTGTGGGTTAATCGCTTTGATAGAGAAAGCAATAATGATGTAGCGGAAGCCTTGGCCGTAGACGCGGCGGGTAATGTGTACGTGACGGGCACTATTATTTTTGCCGGCACCAACCCCCCCCGCAACGCCGATATGGTCACGGTCAAGTACTCGGCCAACGGCACACGGTTGTGGAGCACTGCGTATACTAGTAACAACGGAGGACCTAATGCCGTAGCCGCGGATGCCGCCGGCAATGCGTACGTATCGCGGGACCGGACTATTTTCAAGTACGACAAAGCTACCGGCCAACTGGTATGGACTGCCTCCAACCAGGGAAACATTTTTCCTGTTCTTGATAAGTTAATGGTAGATGGCGCCGGCGACTTGCTTGCTATCGGCTACTACGCCACCACCACTAGCAGCACCAACTATGCCACCCGAAAGTACGCTGCGGCCACCGGGCAGCAATTGTGGGAAGCAGTCTACAACGGCCCCGCCAACGGCGCAGACGAGCCCACGGCCCTGGCTGTGGATGCCAACAACAACGTGTTTGTAACAGGCTCCTCGAGTAGCGGCGCTAAAGACGAATTTGCCACCATCAAGTATTCGCCGAGCGGCCAGCAACTCTGGCTGGCACGCTATAACGGTCCGACCGGTAACGGCGCTCAAGGCTTCGATAATGTGCTCGTTGATATGGTGCTCGATGCAGCTGGCAACGTATACGTGGCCGGAACCTCGCAGGGCCTGAGCACCAACAACGACTATGCGACGGTAAAGTACTCGGCTAGTGGCCAGCAGGTATGGGAGGCTCGTTACAACGGCCCGGCCAACAGGGCGGATATGGCTAAGCACATCGGCCTAGATACCGCCGGCAACGTGTACGTGGGCGGCGACTCTGGAAAGGCTCCCGATGGAACTAGCTTTACGCTCGTCAAATACGAACAAAACAGCGTACAGGAGGCGTGGGAGGCACGGTTCACGGGCACGGGCAACAGCGCCGAAGTAGCCAAAGATGTAGTCAGTGATGCGGCCGGCAACGTGTACGTAACGGGCTACGCCTACAACGGGCGCAACTACGACTACGCCACGGTGAAGTATAATGCCAACGGGCAGCAGCAATGGGAGGCGCGCTACAATGGCCCGGCCGACAATGAGGACCTGCCTACCAACGTGGTAGTCGATGCCGCGGGCAACGTCTACGTTTCAGGTACATCGTACAGTGCCACCGAGAGCGACTACGCCACCATCAAGTACTCGCCCACGGGCCAGCAGTTGTGGGTGAAGCGCTACAACGGCCCCGCCAATGGCTATGACTTAGCTTCCAAAGTGGAGGTTGATGGAACAGGCAACGTGTACGTGACCGGCTCCTCCGACAACGGCAGCACCAGCAGCTACGACTACGCCACCGTCAAATATGATACGAATGGCCAGCAGCAGTGGGCCACCCGCTACAACGGCCCGGCCAACAGCTTCGACCTCGCGGCGGACTTGGTGGTGGACCCGGCGGGCGACGTGTACGTGACCGGCACCACTTACACCGACACACAAAGCGACTATGCTACCGTTAGGTACGACGCCAATGGGCAGCAGGTGTGGGAGACGCGCTACAATGGCCCGGCCAACGGCTATGATGAGGCCGCTAGAATTGCCCTTGCCAACGGTTTTCAAAGCAGTGTCGTGGTGACCGGCACCTCCGATGGGGGCACTAGCACGGGCTTCGACATTGCCACCAGCGAATACACCAGAAGCACGGGCCAGCAGCAATGGGTAGGCCGCTACAATGGACCCAGCAATGGTGATGATGTGGTAGCGGATATGGTGACGGGCCTGCGTAATGAGTTTGCGTATGTAGTAGGTACCTCGTTCAGCAGCACGGGCGCTGACTATGTTACTATGATGTACCAGATGGGAACCGGGCGCCTCGCATGGACGATTAACTACAATGGTCCCGACAATAGCTATGAGGAAGCCAAGGCCGTAGCCGTAGACGCGGCTGGCAACGCCTATGTAACGGGTCTGTCGTACAACAGCGATGGCACCGATGACTATGCGACCGTCAAGTATGCCGTCTGGCCAAATGCTAATCCTAGTCTGCAGACCGGTCGGCAACTCTGGGCGGCGCGCTACGACGGAACTGGTAGCTACGACGAAGCGGCGGCCATCACGGTAGACGCGAGCAACAACGTGTACGTGAGTGGCTACTCGCAAGGCACAGATACGGGCTACGACTTCGCCACGCTCAAGTACAGCCAGAACAACGGCGGCGGGCCACTGGCGCTAGCCACCAGCACGGCCTCCGTCGGATCCATTAGTTCACCACTTGCAGTGGCGGCTCCAAGTCGGCAGTTACACGAGCTAAGCGTGTATCCGAACCCGACCACAGGCCCGATTACCGTCAGTTTCCGGCCGGTGCAGGACGGGGCGGCACAGGTGCGGGTCTACAACCAACTCGGCCAGCAAGTGGCCAGCTTGTACGAGGGCAAGGTGCGCCAAGGTCAACACTACGAGCTGCCGCTCCACAGCGAGAAACTGAGTGCGGGCCTCTATACCTGCTCCTTGCTCGTCAATGGCCAACGCGAATCAGTACGGCTGGTTATAACTCACTAAAACTCTATCGCTGCTGCAGGCGCTGGCACCTATAGCCAGCGCCTGCATACCTGTAAGCCGCCCGTAGCTGCAGCGCTTGTTTGTGCTTGCTTCTTAACTACGCCGCCACACCAATTAAGTGCCTTTATTATTTCCAACCTTTCCTTTTCTATGAAACACCTTTTCACTCGCTTGCTGCCAGCAGCAGCAGGCGTACTCCTCTCTGTGCCTGTCAGTCAGGCTCAGGTTTATCAACCCCAAGCGGCGGGCAGAGCTACAAGGGCCCTGCCGACCCAAATACAGAACTTATTGCTGCCACTCGGTCCCCCGGCTTTGCAACACGCGTTGCCTGGTACCAAGCGGGAAGTAGGGACCAGCAAAATAGCCAAGAAGCTAGAGCGGCCGGTAGTTCGTCGGGATGAGGTAAGTGCAGTTGGGGCAAAAACTTCAGGGGTTGTCGATGGACCAGTCAGCGAAGAATGGGTAGCTCGCTATGCCGGGCCGGGCAACAGTTACGACGCAGCTACCGACGTAACAGTGGATGCAGCGGGCAACACGTACGTCACAGGTTACTCCTTCGGTAGTATTACCCGTTATGATTACCTTACCATCAAGTACTCGCCTAATGGTCAGAAACTCTGGCAAGCTCGCTATGATGGACCCAACTATCCGGGCGTTGGTGATGATGATGTGCCGGCCAGTATTGCGGTAGATGCGGCCGGCAATGTCCTAGTGACGGGGTATTCCTATAATGCCAACGGACGGACGTACGATTATCTGACCGTCAAGTACTCGCCTAGTGGACAGCAGCTCTGGACCGCGCGCTATAACATCAATAACAAGGAGGATGTAGCAACAGATGTAGCGGTGGATAGATCCGGGAACGTGTATGTCACCGGTACCTCTAATAGCAGCGGCAGTAGCTACGACTACGTTACGCTCAAGTACACTCCCAGTGGCAATCAGCTCTGGCAGGCGCGCTACAACAACACAGGTACTAGCGATGAAGTACCTACTAATTTAGTCGTGGACGCCACGGGCAATGTAGTGGTGACGGGTACCACCTCTACGGCGAATCAGAGCGATTATGCTACCATCAAGTACTCGACTACCGGTGTGCAGCAATGGCAAGCACTTTACAATGGACCAGCTAACAGTTGGGACTTAGCGCGGGACCTGGCTGTAGACGCCAGTGGCAATGTGGCCGTGACGGGTACTAGCGACGACGGCACCGGCAACTACGACTATGCCACCGTGCGCTACTCGACCAGCGGTCAGCAGCTCTGGGCAGCCCGTTACAATGGCGCCGGCAACAGCTACGACGAAGCTACCAGCGTAGCCGTGGATGCGACAGGTACTGTGGCCGTGACGGGCTATGCCGACATTGGCGGTGGCAACTGGGACTACGTCACGCTCAAGTACGCCGGCGCTAGCGGTCAGCAATTGTGGGAAGCGCGCTACAATGGCCCAGCCAACAGCTACGATGAAGCCCGGGATATAGTCGTGGACGGATCAGGTAATGTAACCGTGACAGGCCGCTCCTATAACAGCAGCGGTACCAGTGACTTCTCCACCGTAAAGTACAGTAACTCTGGCCAGCAACTCTGGGCTAGCCGCTACCACGGCACGCGTCTTGGCGATGACGCACCGGCCGCTATAACCGGCGACGCCTCCGGCAACGTGTTTGTGGTGGGGGCCTCCAGCGGCGAAGGCTTCAACGACACCAACTATACCACCATCAGATACAACGCCAGTGGGCAACGAGTATGGGAGGCTAGCTTCAATGAATATATCAGCTCCTACTATGAAGCGGCCGACATGGTTGTGGATGCAACCGGCAACGTATATGTAACAGGCAGAAATTTGGAAAGCAATAACCGCTACGACTACGTCACTATCAAGTACTCGGCCAGTGGTCAGCAACTCTGGGTGGCCCGCTATAATGGACCTGCCAATGGGTCCGATAATCCTACCGCCATAGCCTTGGATAAAGCGAATAATGTGGTGGTAACGGGCTCTTCCGAGGGTAGCGGCAGCGGCTATGATTACGCCACCATCAAGTATTCAACTGATGGCCAGCAGCTGTGGATAGCCCGCTACAACGGAGGTGGCAATCAAAATGATTTGGCTAGTAGCATAGCCGTGGATGCGGCGGGCAATGTGGTCGTGACAGGTACTTCTTTCAAAGCTACGGACGATGGCGACTACGCCACGCTCAAGTATGATGGAACTAATGGGCAACAGCTTTGGGAATCGCGCTACAATGGGCCGGACAATCGCACTGAACGTGCCATTAGCCTCGCGGTGGATGCGGCTGGTAACGTGGCCGTAACCGGCAACTCCTATAGGATCATCAGCCCCGGTATTCTTGAGCACGACGCGTACGCCACGGTCAAGTACGACGCGAATAGCGGCCAGCAACTGTGGGTAACCCGCTACACATCCGCCGTATCTGGCTATGGTAATGTTAATGACATCGTAATTGATGCCGCGGGCAACGTATACGTAACCGGCACCTCTTCAACAGGCCGCCTCTCTTCTAGCTTTACTACCCTCAAATACTCGGCTAGTGGTGAGCAAATGTGGGTGGCCTACTACGCGGGCAATGGACCAGGTATTATTGAGAATGAAGCCACAAAAATTGCCGTGGATGCCGCGGGCAATGTGGTTGTAGCCGGCTATACTTATAATTACGACCAGACTACTTATTCAGGTCATGACTATGCTACAGTGAAGTATTCCCCCAACGGCCAGCAGTTGTGGGAGGCTCGCTACAACGGTGAGGGAAGTAATAATGATGATGTGAAGGACTTGGTTTTGGATGCAAATGGCAACGTGTACATAACCGGGACTATCACCCGGTTCTTGTATCCTGACTATAACATCGTCACAATTAAGTATGCCGGAGCTAGTGGCCAGCAAGAATGGCAAGCCAGCTACGATGCCGGTGGAGATTACGCGGCAGCACTAGCTGTCGATGTAGCGGGCAATGTATATGTGGCCGGAAGTTCTAGTGGGAGTTATACCACTATTAAGTATAACCAAGCTGGCGGCTCAGCTTCAACGGCTCCTGTAAGAACCATTAGTTCACCACTAGCCGTTGCGGCCTCCAAGAGAGGGGCCCAAGAACTGTCCGTGTACCCCAACCCAACGGCTGGCCCAACCACCATCAGCTTCCGGCCGGTGCAGGATGGGGCGGCACAGGTGCGGGTTTACAACCAACTCGGCCAGCAAGTGGCCAGCTTGTACGAAGGCAAGGTGCGCCAAGGTCAACACTACGAGCTGCCGCTCCACAGTGAGAAGCTGAGCGCGGGCCTCTATACCTGCTCCTTGCTCGTCAACGGCCAGCGCGAAGCGGTACGGCTGGTTGTAACGCATTAACCAAGCTTGTATTTCGCTTCGTGAAAAAAGCGTCGCCAGACTTTTTCTGGTGGCGCTTTTTTGCGGCGTAGCAGCACGACTGTAGCTGCCAATTTAGGTCTAGGCGTGGCCTAGAAATAGTTCTTTTCTTTTTTGAAGGCGGTTTCCTGCCCTAAGGAAAGAGAAACAGCCTCTAGTATAGGTAATTGTACGACTTGCCAGAAAACAAGAAGATAATTGATGTCGTAGTATATATAGAATAATTAGTATTAATTCGTTAATTTACTGGTAGACCGGTACCCGCCTTTGTACCGCCGCTAGCTGCCCCTGCATACCCGGTGCTGCCTACTTCCAACTGAAGCGCCGAAATGAGACGTTGAGTTTTTGCCATTCCGCAGGTTTCGACCTGCTTTTTGTTTTCCTAACCATTATCCCACCGTATGAAACAAGCTTTTACGCGTTTGCTGCCGCTGGTGGCAAGCCTGTTGTTCCATGTGTCAACTGCCCAGGGGCAGGCGGACCTAACTCGGGCGTCGAGGCGCGTCGAGCGGCAACTGCCCCCGCTGCCTCAAGCGCTGCTGTTGTCACCGGGAGCCCCGTCCTTATCCCACGCGCGGCCTGGCGACAAGGCCGCGCTACTGACGCGCCGACCCACACCTGTCAGGTCCGTCCAGCAACCAGCTACATCCGCAAGGGGAACGAGCACCCAGGGCGTCACCGCCGGTTCGGTCACCGAGGCCTGGGTGGCCCTCTACGATGGGCCTAGCATCAATGTGGCCAGCAACTTGGTAGTGGATGCGGCCGGCAATACTTACGTGACCGGCTACTCTACAACGGCTATCACTACCGGCCGCGGCAACGACTACGTGACCATCAAGTACTCGCCCAGTGGCCAGCAGCTCTGGAGCGTTTTGTTTAACTCCGGGCCCGGCAACACCGATGACCGGGCGACGGATCTGGCTGTGGATGCCACCGGCAACGTGTATGTAACGGGCTACGCCACCCGTGGCAACAGCAACAACTCCGTGGGGACCACCGTCAAATACTCGGCTACCGGCCAGCAGTTGTGGACGGCCAGCTACAGCGGTGGCGGCGTAGGCGCTTCTTTGGCGCTCGATGCCACCGGCAACGTATACGTGGGCAGCGGCGCCAACAACCTCGTCAAATACGCCGCAAGCACCGGCCAGCAATTGTGGCTGCTATCGCTCTTTGGCTCGGTGAAGGATCTGGCCGTAGATGCGGCCGGCAACGCCTACGTAACCGGCACGGCTACGGGCAACGGCACGGGCAACGACTATAGCACGGTAAAGTTCTCGCCCGCGGGACAGCAGCAGTGGAGCGCCCTCTACAACTCGGGACCGGGCAATAGCGACGATCAGGCCACTGAAATTGCCGTGGACGCGGTAGGCAACGTGTACGTGACGGGGCGGTCCGAGCTAGTCGGTCAGCTTTCCGACTACGCCACCCTCAAATATTCGGCTAGTGGCCAAGAGCTGTGGAGCAGTCGGTTCAGTGGTTCCAGCACCAGCTTGGATGTGCCCACTGCCTTAGCCGTAGACGCCGACGGCAATGTGGTTGTGACCGGTACGTCTTTCAATAACTTTCTGAGCAGCTACGACTATGGCACGGTGAAATATTCGGCCAGCGGGCAGCAAGTGTGGCAAGCCTTGTACAACGGCAACGGCGGGATTAGCGTCGACGAAGCCTACGCGTTGGCGGTTGATGCAGCCGGCGATGTATATGTGACCGGCTACTCGGGCCTCACGCAATCCATCAGCGAATACGCCACACTCAAGTACAATGGCGCCAGTGGCCAACAGGTTTGGCAAACGCGCTACGCCGGAACAGGGCCCTTGCCCACCAGTGAGGTAGCAGTAGCGGTGGTGGTAGGGCCAACCGGCAGCGTGTACGTCACCGGCGCTTCGTCCAACAACATTATCATAACCACCAACTCTGTGCTCGCTACCATCAAATACGAGCAAAATAATGTGCTGCAAGTGTGGGAGGCGCGCTTTACCCCGCCCGCCAGCAGCAGCAACGAGGTGGCCATTAGCCAGGCAGCCGACGCGGCGGGCAACGTGTACGTGACGGGCTACGCCTACAACGGACGCAACTACGACTACGCCACCGTCAAGTACGCCGCCAGTGGGCAGCAGCTCTGGGAAGCCCGCTACAACGGCCGGGGTAATGGCGACGAGATACCCGAAGCCCTGGCCTTGGACAGCGCCGGCAACGTGTACGTGACGGGCACCGCCTACGATAGTATTAGTGGGTTCGACTATGCCACCGTCAAATACTCACCTACGGGCCAGCAGATCTGGGAAGCCCGCTACAACAGCAACGGCGACGAAGCCGCAACGGCTCTGGCCATAGACGCCGCCGGCAACGTGGTAGTGACGGGCACCGCCATAGCCGCCAATTTTCGCGACTACGACTACGTCACGCTCAAGTATGCTGCCGCCACCGGGCAGCCCGTATGGGAAGCGCGTTACGCCGGAATCGGCAACAGCAACGAGGTAGTATCGGCCGTGGCCCTCGATTCGGCCGGCAACGTGTACGTGACCGGCGCGGCCACCAATGCCACCCCAAACGACTACGACTATGCCACCCTCAAGTACGCAGCCGCTAGCGGCCGCCAACTGTGGGAGACCCGCTACACTGGCACCGGCAGCGGCAACAGCAATGAAGTGCCAACGGCCATGGTGGTGGACGATGCGGGCAACGTAATAGTAACGGGCGCTGCCACCAACGGGCGTAGCAACTACGATTACGTAACCATCAAATACCTCGGTGAAAACGGGGCCGCAGTGGTCTTCAGCAGCTACAATGGAACTGCCAACAGCGATGATATTCCGACGGGCATTGCCTTGGATGCCACAGGCGACGCCGTTGTGACGGGCTTCTCGTTTGGCACGGGTGGCACCTACGACTATGCAACGGTGAAGTACGACTACATTGCGCCCTACTATGGCGGCCGACAAGTGTGGGCCACCCGCTACAACGGGCCCGACAATAGCTACGACCAAGCCGCGGCTCTCGCCATCGACCCGGCCGGTAACGTGTACGTGACGGGCTCGTCGTTCAACCGCGACGGCACCGACGACTATACCACGCTCAAATACTCCGGTACCAGTGGGCAGCAGCTGTGGGAAGCGCGCTACGACGGACCCGGCAATAGCTACGACGAGGCCGCCGCTCTTTCCCTCGACGGCGCTGGCAACGTGTGCATCACCGGTTTCTCGTTCGGCGCCAGCACCGGCTATGATTTCGCCACGCTTAAGTACGGCCAGAACACCGGCGTAGGACCGGTGGCGCTGGTGGGTGTAGCCCCCGCGGCAACCCTCAGTGCGCCGCTAGCCGTAGCGGGCCCTACCAGGCAACTGCACGAGCTAGCCGTGTATCCCAACCCGGCCTCCGGCCCGACTACCGTGAGCTTTCGTCCGGTGCTCGACGGATCTGCTCAGGTAAGCGTTTACAACCAGCTCGGCCAGCAGGTCGCCACCTTGTACGAGGGCAAAGTGCGCCAAGGCCAGCACTACGAGTTGCCGCTCCACAGTGAGAAGCTGAGCGCAGGCCTCTACACTTGCTCGTTGCTCGTCAACGGCCAGCGCGAAACCGTGCGCGTAGTGGTCAGCCACTAACTTCATAGTTTAGTAATACGCTTGAAAAGCGTCTTCTGCCTTGTGCGGGAGGCGCTTTTTTGTAGGTAGTAGAAGCGCCTGCCCGTTGAGTGGAGCTTGCTTTTCAAGTTTCTCACGGCTCTTGCTTACGGGGTCGAGGGCCACGAACTGCCGGGAAACAGCGTGTATAAGATATAGCACATATACAGTGTCTGTAGATTTAATTCACTTATTTACTGAGGCTTGCTGCTATAGTGCAGTGGCCTGCTACCGGAAGCTCAGCAGTAGCTAGGAGCCACTAGAAGTAATTAGAAGTAGTACGACCCGCTGTGTGCCCGGCGGGCTATGGCTTGCTTTTGTTCTTTTTCAACCCTAACCCACTCTCTATGAAACAGGCTTTTACGTGGTTGCTATTCTTGGCTGCAAGCTTACTGCTGCACCCATCGGGCACCTTAGCGCAGGTTGGTTCGCCTCAACTTTCCAGCAAAGTGCAACGAACCTTACCCGCGTTGCGGCCGCAGGTGGCACTGCCCGCCGGAGTGCCCGCTTTGCGCCACCCGCTACCCGGTGCCAACGAGTCCTTATCAGCCAACCGGCCAGCACCTGCTAGGCCCCCCCAGAAAATAGGCGCATCAGCAAGAGGAACAAACGCTCAGTCTAGCACAACCGGCTCAGCCACGGAAGCGTGGGTAGCCCGTTTCAGTGAATCGGGTACCGTTGAAAACGAGGCAAAGGACATGGTGGTAGACGCCGCCGGAAATGTGTATGTAACGGGTTATTCATTCCGAAATGGTAGCAACGACTTTGCTACGGTCAAATACTCGTCGGATGGCCAGCAACTCTGGAGCGCCCGCTACAACAGTGCTGGCAATGGCAATGATGTGGCCACTGACATGGCCGTGGATGCCGCCGGCAACGTGTACGTAACAGGATACTCGGCCGAAGGTGGCAGTAGGCTTTCGCGCTATGTTACCATCAAGTACGCGGCCAATGGTCAGCAACTGTGGGTTAGTCTTGGCACCGTTAGTAGCATCATCGTAGATGACCGACCCACCGATGTGGTCGTGGACGCAGCGGGCACGGTGTACGTGACCGGCAGTGGCTACTCCGCCGAACGGCGCTATTACTACACCACTTTGCAGTACTCCGCGAGTGGCAATATCCTTGGTACAATCATATTTACGGGAGACGAAAACTACGGCTTTGGCTCTCGCTTAGCCCTTGACGCCGCCGGCAATTTTTATGTAGTTGGGAGCAGCAATTCTGATTATTTCACTCGCAAGTACTCGGCTGCTGGCCAACTTCAGTGGACCGCCAGCTACAATGGCCCCGATAACAGTATCGATAATGCCACAAGCGTGACAGTAGACGCGGCCGGCAACGTGTACGTGAGCGGCGCCTCCAAAAGTATAACTAGCGCCAACGACTACGCCACGGTGAAGTATTCGGCCAGTGGGCAGCAACTCTGGGCTGCGCGCTATAATTCGCCCAACCTTTTCAGCGATGATCAACCCACGGATCTGGCTGTAGATGCGGCTGGCAACGTGTTCGTAACCGGCACCGCTTACGGTGGCCCAACCCGCTTCGACTATGCCACCGTGAAGTATTCAGCCACTGGTGAACAGCAATGGGCAGCCCTGTACGGCGGAGTGCAAAATGACGGTGTTGAACAGGCATACAGTCTCGCCCTAGATGCCGCCGGCGATGTGTACGTAACGGGTTATTCCAGTGTCACGTCTAGTGCACTAGGTAGTAATTTAGCAACCGTGAAATATGCCAGCGCTACCGGCCAGCAGCTTTGGGAAGCCCGCTACACTGGAATAGGCTTCAATGGTACCTACCATCCGGTAACTGTTGCGGTTGATGCTACTGGTAGTGTCTATGTGACCGGTACCTCGGGTAGCTCCGCTTATACCACCATCAAATATCAGCAAAACGATGTGCAGCAACTCTGGGAAGCGCGCTTCAACGCGGCCGCCAACGGGGCAGAAGTAGCCAAGGACATTGCCACCGATGCCGCGGGCAACGTGTACGTAACGGGCTACGCCTACAACGGGCGCAACTACGACTATGCCACCGTCAAGTATTCGCCCACGGGTCAGCAACTTTGGCAAGCGCACTACGATGGCCCCGCCAACGGCGACGAAGTTCCTACTGACCTGGCCGTAGACGCGGCAGGCAATGTAGTAGTGACGGGCTATTCGCTTGGTACTGGCAGCAGCTACGACTACGCCACCGTCAAGTATTCATCGAGCGGCCAGCAACTGTGGAGCGCCCGGTTGAACGGGCCCAGCAACAGCGAAGATTTTGCCTTCAGTGTGGCCCTGGATGCCACCGGCGGCGTGTTCGTAACCGGCGCCGCGCGGGCCAATGGCAAAGGTCCGTTTCCGGGAGATTTCGAATACTTAACGGTTAAGTACTCGGCCAGTGGCCAGGAGCTTTGGATGTCTCAGTACATCGGACAGCCCTATGCTCCGAATGTAGCTACGGCGGTAGTCGTTGACGCCGCTGGCAATGCCTACGTGACCGGCTACTCTCAGCGCAGCAGCCTGGATTATGTCACCATCAAGTACGCTGCCAATGGTCAAAGTCTGTGGATTGCTCGCTCCGGGGGATTCGGCAACGACATTGCTACTGCGGTGGCTGTGGATCTGCTGGGTAACGTCTACGTCACGGGTAGCTCGGACCCTAGTGGCGACGGGCGCAACTACGACTATGCTACCTTCAAATACTCGCCCAGCGGGCAGGAACTGTGGGAAACTCGCTACAACGGTTCGGGCAACAGCCATGACTTGGCAGCTGACTTGGCGTTGGACGCAGCGGGCAACGTGTACGTAACCGGTACGTCGGATAGGGGCGGCAACTGGGACTACGTCACGCTTAAGTACGCCAGCGGTAACGGCCAGCCACAGTGGGAGGCCCACTACGATGGACCCGATAGCAGCTATGACGAAGCCGCAGCCCTGGCCCTCGACGGCGCAAACAATGTGTACGTGACCGGCTTGTCCTACAACCGCGACGGCACCAATGACTACGCCACGCTCAAATACGCAGCTACCGGCCAGCAATTGTGGGAGGCCCGTTATAACGGCCCCGGCAACAGCTACGACGAGGCTGCCGCCCTAGCCGTAGACTCCAGCAACAACGTGTACGTAACCGGCTTTTCGCACGGTAGCGGCACTGGCTACGACTATGCCACCCTCAAATACAGCCAGAGCACTGGCGCCGGACCCGTGGCCTTGGCCGGCGCAGCTCCGCTTGTAGCAGCTAGCGCGCCACTGGCCGTAGCGGCCCCTACCAGGCAACTGCACGAACTGTCTGTGTACCCTAACCCAGCCACAGGCCCAACCACAGTTAGCTTCCGGCCGGTGCAGGATGGGGCAGCGCAGGTGCGGATCTACAACCAGTTGGGTCAGCAAGTAGTCATGCTCTACGAGGGCAAAGTGCGCAAGGGTCAGCACTACGAACTGCCGCTGCACAGTGAGAAGCTGACGGCCGGCCTTTATACCTGCTCGTTGCTCGTTAATGGCCAGCGTGAAACCGTGCGGTTGCTAATCAACCGATAAGTGTTTAGGCACCTGAAATTACTGAAAGCGCCTCTGGACTCGTTCCGGAGGCGTCTTTTTGTGGGGTAGGGGAGCTTACTGCGGTAGATTGGTGAGGTAAGAGAAGGGCCGGGCCGGAACCTGCCACGTGGCTGTTCGTCAAGCTTAGAGCCCCATCCGGCGGCGTCTGTCGGTAGATTTCAACGATAACAAGGTAGATGGTTGAGCTGTCAGGGAAAGCGTGTAGTTTTATTGCTAGGCCTTGTTGTGGTAGGCTTATTTTCCGGTACTTGGCGCCGGTTTTCGTGCTGTTGATTGTGCGTTTCGGGCAGTGCTCGGACCTAAAAAAGAGAAACTAGGGCTACTTATTCTTGCCTCTATTAAGGTCGCTTTTCTTGTTCTACAGGCCGGTAATGGCCTTTTATTTCCAACCCCTTACCCTATGAAACAATCTTTTACTTGTTTGCTGCCGCTAGCAGCCGGCTTGCTTTTCGTGGTGCCAACCACCCAGGCGCAGACCAGGCTAGCTCCTGCTTCCATTAAAAAGCAGAAGCCGCTGCTTGCACCGGTCCAAGAATTTGTGCTGCCCCCCGGCGCGCGGGCCCTGCACCATGCGTTGCCAAAAGGTACAAGCGCCGTCAGCAAACGGACAGCCACCAACCAGGTAACACAAGACGCACAAGTAGCTGCCAGCAAAAGTATACAGGCGCCAGCAGCCGGCCCGGTTGCGGAGGCATGGGCCGCCCGCTACAGCGGCCCCACCGCCAGCTACGATTTGGCCGCCGCTACCACCACCGACGCCGAAGGCAACGTGTACGTGACGGGCACCGCCAGCAGCGTCTTCTCCATCGACTACGACTATGTCACGGTGAAGTACTCGGCCACCGGTGAAGAGCTGTGGAACGTGCGCTACAACGGGTCAGGCAATAGCGACGATGTGCCGAAAGGCATTGCGGTAGACGCGGCAGGCAATGTGTACGTGACAGGCGGCTCGTTTGCGCGCACCGGCAACTACGGCTACGCCACGGTCAAGTACGACGGGGCTAGTGGGCAGCAGCTATGGGCCGCGCGCTACGATGGGGCGGCCAACAGCGACGACCTGGCCACGAGCCTGGCCGTGGACGGAGCCGGTAACGTGCTGGTAACGGGCGCCTCCTACAACGGCCCGGCCAGCAGCTACGACTACGTGACGGTGAAATACTCATCGGTGGGAGCCCAGCTCTGGAGTGCGCGCTACAGTGGCAGCGGCAGCAGCGACGAGCTGCCCACCACGCTGGCCGTGGATGCGAGCGGCAACGTGTACGTGACGGGCAACGCTTACGCGGGCAACCAAGGCGACTACCTGACCCTGAAGTACTCTACCGCTGGCGGGCAGCCCCTGTGGGTGGCGCGCTACAATGGCCCGGCCAGCGGCTATGACCTGGTGCGCGACCTGGCCGTGGATGCGGCCGGCAACGTCGTGGTGACGGGTACGTCCGATAATGGTAGCAGCTACGACTATGCCACCGTGCGCTACTCGAGCAGTGGGCAGCAGCAGTGGGCGATGCGCTACAACGGGGCCGGCAACAGCTACGACGAAGCCAGTGGCGTAGCCCTGGATGCCGCGGGCAACGTGGCCGTGACGGGCTTTGCCGACGTGGGCGGCGGCAACTGGGACTACGTCACGCTCAAGTACGAAGCCGCCAGTGGGCAGCCGCTGTGGGAAGCGCGCTACAACGGCTCTGACAGCAGCTACGAGGAAGCCAAGGACGTGGTAGTCGATGCGGCGGGCAACGTGGCCGTGACGGGGCGCTCCTATAACAGCGCTGGCCAGAGCGAGTATGCTACGGTCAAGTACGCCGGAGCCAGTGGGCAGCCGCTGTGGGCCAGCCGCTACAACAGGGCAACAGCGGGCGACGAGCAGGCCGTGAGCTTGGCCGTGGATGCGGGGGGCAATGTGGTGGTCACGGGCATCTCCAACACCAGCACTATCGATGCCGACTATGCCACGCTCAAGTATGCCGCCGCCAGCGGCCAGCAACTCTGGGAAGCCCGCTACACCGATGCGCAAGCCATCAACAACGACGACCAAGCCAAGGACATAGCGGTGGATGCGGCCGGCAACGTGTACGTGACCGGCTCGTCGGCGGGCAGCGGCAGCCGCTACGACTATGCCACCATCAAGTACTCGGCGAGCGGCGCCAAATTGTGGGAAGCCCGCTACGACGGCCCCGGCGACAGTTTTGATACGGCCATTAGCGTGGCCGTGGACGCGGCAGGCAACGTGTACGTAACGGGCACCAGCAACTCCGATTACGCAACCGTCAAGTACTCGCCTAGTGGCCAGCAGCTGTGGGTGGCCCGCTACAACGGGCCGGCCAATACCATGGATGCTCCCAACGAGGTAGTGGTCGATGCGGCCGGTAACGTGTACGTGACCGGCTTTTCCATTGGCACCGGTACCAGCTACGACTACGCCACCATCAAATACGCACCCACGGGCGAAGAGCTGTGGGTGGCGCGCTACAACGGCGCCGGCGCCAGCAACGACCAAGCCAGTGCCCTGGCCGTGGATGCCACCGGCAACGTGTACGTGACTGGTGCCACCTACGGCCGTTTCGATTACCTCACCGTCAAATATTCGGCCAGTGGTCAGCAGCTCTGGGAAGCGCCGTATAGCGGGGTAGGCAATGGCAATGGCACGGCCACCGACATAGCCGTGGACGCCAGCGGCAACGTGTTGGTAACCGGCCAGTCGATTGGCACCACCGGCAGCTACGATTACGCCACCGTGAAATACGCATCCAGCGGCCAGCAGCTCTGGGCCACGCGCTACAACGGCCCCGGCAACCGTAGCGACCAAGCGGCCAAACTAGCCGTCGACCCCACCACCGGCCACGTGTACGTGACGGGCCGTTCCTACAGCGGCCCGGCCTTCAGCAGCTCCGACTACGCCACGCTCAAGTACGACGGGGCCAGTGGCCAACAGCTGTGGGTAACGCGCTACAACGGCCCCGGCAACGGCGTGGATGTGGCCACCGATGTGGCGCTGGATGCCGCTGGCAATGCCTACGTAACCGGCTACTCTGACAATACCAGCAGCTCGGAAAGCTACGATTATGCCACCCTCAAGTACGAGGCGGCTACCGGTCAGCAGCTCTGGGATATTCGCTACGATGGCGTCCCCGACCGTGTCGATCAGGCCAATGGCCTTGCCGTAGACGCGGCGGGCAACGTGTACGTAACCGGCAGTTCCTACAGCCTCTACGTGAACACCGACTTTGCCACCATCAAGTACGTGCAGACGAGCACTACCGCTTCCGCTGGTGTAGTAGCCGCCACGCGTTCGGTTCTGGCCGCCGCTGGTAGCAACGTGCAGGAGCTAGCCGTATATCCGAATCCGGCTGCTGGTCAAGCTTCAGTAAGCTTCCGGCCGGTGCAGGATGGGGCGGCGCAAGTGCGGGTCTACAACCAGCTCGGTCAGCAGGTAGCTACCTTGTATGAAGGCAAGGTGCATAAAGGGCAGCACTACGAGCTGCCACTCCACAGCCAAAAGCTGGCGCCCGGCTTGTACACTTGCTCGCTGCTGGTCAACGGCCAACGTGAAACGGTACGGGTGGTGATAAGTCATTGAGGCTACCACGCATTTCATTTTTAGCAAGCGTCCTTGGAGTAGCTCCAAGGACGCTTTGTTTTAATAAAAACAGCCCTCTATAGGCTAGGTGCCTCTCATAAAAAGGAGCTCTATCACTATGGTATATAACGGAGTTATTTTATGATTATACGCTAGTCGTTCCCGTTTCTTTTTAGGTACTTCAGGTTGAATTTGGAGCCTAGCGGCAGTTAGTTGTTGAGTGAAGCTCATACCCAAAACTGCAAGCTGCGCGTACGTTATGCCCGTTAATTGATCGGCCTATTTTTAGCATTCTTCCTGTTATAGACAGGCCGTAGCCATCTTTTCTTTCCTTATCACCGCTTCTCTATGAAACAAGCGTTTACGCGTTTGCTGCCGCTGGCAGCATGCCTGCTCCTTTATGGGCCCGCTGCGCAGGCACAGACCCACCAGCTTCAAGCTTCAACTAGAGCTCAGAAGTCTTTGCCTGCTGCGCCACCATTGCCCGGCGGCGTACAGTCCCTGCACTTGCCATCGCCCGGTAGGGCTAACGTCGTAGGTAAACTAGGAGCTAACCAGCGCCTACTTGCTCCTTCCAGCGCCCGGACAACAGTTCCGGTAGCAGGCGCTCTTGCCCAAGAGGCTACCAGCGGCCCCGTTAGCGAAGCGTGGGTTACGCGCTACAATGGAGGCAGCAACAGCTATGATGGGGCAGAGTCGGTGGCCGTGGATGCCCTGGGCAATGTCTACGTGACCGGCTACTCTTTTGGCAACGGCAGCAACTACGACTATCTCACGGTGAAGTTGTCACCCACGGGCCAGCAGATTTGGGAAGCGCGCTACAACGGATCAGGTGACGACGTGCCGACCAACATCGCCGTGGATGCGGCCGGCAACGTGTACGTGAGCGGCACCAGCTACAGTGCCACCGGGAGCGACTATGCCACCATCAAATACTCAACCAATGGCGAAAAGCGCTGGGAGGCGCGCTACAACGGTCCCGCCAACAGCTACGACTACGCCTCCAAGGTAGCCGTAGATGCGGCGGGCAATGTGTACGTGACGGGCTCTTCCGACAACGGCTCTACTAGCAGCTACGACTACGTCACGCTCAAGTACAACACCAACGGCCAGCAGCTCTGGGAAGCGCGCTACAACGGGCCGGCCAACAGCTTCGACCTCGCCGCGGATCTGGCCGTTGACAAAGATGGAAATGCAGTCGTAACCGGTGCCACCTACTCCGCCACCCAAAGCGACTATGCCACGGTGAAGTACTCGCCCACGGGCCAAGTGCTCTGGGAAGCATTTTACAACGGTCCTTTCAACAGCTATGACCTCGTGCGGGCGTTGAGCATTGATGCCAGCGGCAATGTGGCCGTGACCGGCACCAGCGACAGTGGCACCAGCTACGACTATGCTACCGTCCGCTACGATGGGGCCAGCGGGCAACAAAGCTGGGCAATGCGCTACAACGGGGTCGGCACCAACTACGATGAGGGCACGGCTATAAGCACGGACAACGTTGGCAACGTGATTGTAGCTGGCTACTCGCTCGGCAGCGGCACCAACTCCGACTACGTTACCCTCAAGTACGACGCCGCCAGCGGCCAGCAACTCTTGCAACTGGTAGCTAACCCAGGCACTAACGACTACGATGAGCCTAGTGCTGTGGTAGTGGACCGCACGAACAATATCATCGTGACGGGACGCAGCTACCGGGGAAAGAACTTCGCTTATATGACCATCAAGTACGACGGAACCTATGGGCAGCAGCTCTGGCGTACGTATTATGACGGATTCTACAACAACAACGATGCAGCTAAGGCCGTAGCCGTGGACGCAGCCGGTAACGTGTACGTGACGGGAGTTGTCGACGCCGAATTCTTTACGACCAAGTTGGGGCAGCAATACGGCGAGACAAGTTGGGCAACGCAGTACAAAGGGCCGTATAATATCCCGGATTATGCCACCGACATGACGGTGGACGCCGCCGGGAATACCTACGTTACCGGAACAAGCGCGGGGAAGTTCGTGACAATTAAGTACTCGCCAACTGGTCAGTATCTATGGAGTGCCACTTACCAGCTTTATCTGGTTTCGGGCCTGACTATCCAGCCAGCTAGTATTGCTGTAGACGCGGCCGGCAATGTGTTTGTGGCAGGAGTTAGTAATAGCCAGTACATCATCTTCAAGTATTCGCCTAGCGGTCAGCTGTTGTGGGTGACCAACAACAACGGATCAAGCTTTAGCGAAGGTGTCAGCCTCGCCCTCGATGCCGCCGGCAACGTGTACGTGACGGGTACTACGGGTCGTACTTCCTCTATTATCCTTACTATAAAGTATGACGGAAGCAACAGCCGCCCGCTATGGGAGGCTCGGTACATCGGAAACGGTAATAACCGTGCCAGCGACATCACCGTTGACCCGGCGGGCTTCGTGTATGTGACGGGTCGCTCATACGGCCTCAGCAGCTACGATTATGTGACCATCAAGTACACGGCAGCCACCGGCCAGCAGCTCTGGCTTGAACGCTACAACGGCCCCGGAACCGGCAATGACTTTCCAACAAACATAGCAGTGGATGCTGCTGGCGATGCAATCGTGACGGGTTGGTCTGCTGGCGGAACCGGCCAACTCGACTATCATTATACCACTATTAAGTACGCCGGAGCCAATGGCCAGAAGCTATGGGAAATCAGCTACGAGGGTCCCGACAAATCAGAAGAGGTAACCACTGATTTAGCCCTGGACGCGGCCGGGAATGTGTACGTGACGGGTTACTCCTCCGACCAAACCGACCGTAACCGCGGCACTATTTACGAGTACGCTACCGTCAAGTACTCGCCGAGCGGCCAACAGCTGTGGGTGGCCCGCTTCAACGGGGGCAACAACAACAGCCGGGCTACTAGCTTAGATGTGGATGCGGCCGGTAGTGTTTACGTAACCGGCTCTTCAGAGGGAAGCACTGCCGACTATGCCACGGTGAAATACTCGCCCAGTGGTGACTTGGTGTGGGAGGCGCGCTACAATGGCCCCAGCAATGGCAGCGATGTGCCAAGAGCCTTGGCCGTAAGCGCCGCCGGAGATGTGTATGTAACGGGAAATTCCGTTAGCGCCAACAACAACAATTACGACATCGTCACTATCAAATACACCCAAACCAGCCCTTCGGCCCCAACGGCCCTAGTAGCCGCCACCCGCCCCACGCTGACCGCTTCCGGCAAGAACGTGCAGGAGCTAGCCGTGTATCCCAACCCGGCCACGGGCCCAACTACCGTTAGCTTCCGGCCGGTGCGAGATGGGGCGGCGCAAGTGCGGGTCTACAACCAACTCGGCCAGCAAGTAGCCAGCTTGTATGAAGGCAAAGTGCACAAGGGCCAGTACTACGAGCTGCCGCTGCACAGCGAAAAGCTGACGGACGGCCTGTATACCTGCTCGTTGCTCGTCAACGGCCAGCGGGAGACTGTGCGCTTGCTAATTGCGCATTAAAACCCGCAAACATTCTTGGCAAGTACCGAAAGCGCCTCCAAATATTTTGGGGGCGTTTTTTTATGCTATCAACGAGGGCTGTGGCAGTTGATTAGGTAAGGGGAACGGCTATTCTATGCGGTGTCTTTACAAGGAATTGTGTCCCAAATTATGTATAGAATTTTACCGACTATTTATTGATCTTTTGCCTTAAACCAGGTGCTGATAGAGACGTGTAAATAGCTAGCTATGAGCAAACTAAGTTAAATAGCTGGAAAGGTAGTGTTTGAGGCAGAAGCCCCCTTTTTTGTGATGCTCTTTGTAAGTAAAACTTGTCATTTCCCCTCTTATATCCCTCAATTTTTATCCCTCATTGCATGAAACACTTTTTTACGCGCATGCTGCCACTGGCATCCGGGTTGCTGGCTCAAATGCCAGCTACTTACGCGCAAACTACCCCAGTCGCCCCGACTGTCAAGGCACAGCGGCCAATTCCAGTTCTATCTCGTGTACAAGCACTGCCTCCAGGTGCTCCGGCTTTGCTTCAGTCGTTGGTTGCTGCCAAGGCATCGGGTGGGGTAGCGCAAGTAGCGCAGCTCCATCAACGCCCCCAAACGAAGCGGCTGTCGTCACTCGCTGCCCCAATGCGCACTGCCCAAGAGTCGGCGCTGGTAAACGAAAGGGTAATCCAAGCAGGAGTATTTACCTATCGGGGGCCGCGTGGCCAAATTGACCGGGCTGTAGGGGTGACCGTGGACGCTGCCGGCAACTTTTATGTGCTTGGCTATGGGCCTCGTCTTGAACTGGCCTCAGGGCAGGACTTTATCACCATCAAATACTCGGCCAGCGGCCAACAGCAGTGGATAGCACGTTATAACGTGGCGCCAAGATCGGGCAGTAACCAGCCTACGGATGTAAAGGTGGATGCCAATGGCAACGTCTACGTGACCGGCTACACCTTCACGGAGGCATCTACCACTTCCAACTATGCTACGATAAAGTACTCGGCTAGCGGCCAGCAACTATGGGCCGCCGCTTACAGCGAACCGGGTGACAGCAATGACCGGACAGCAGAAGTGATGCTTGATAAAGCCGGCAACGTGTATGTGGAAGGCACCACTACGGTTAAGTACTCGCCCGATGGGCAGCAACTCTGGACGGCGCCTGGTGGGGATCTAGCGCTCGACGCGGCCGACAACGTCTACGTGAGTAGGAGTAACGGCATCACCAAATACACCGCCACAGGGCAACAACTTTGGAACACGCCTGGGCCAGGAGGAGCCATTGACTTGGATGCCGCCGGCCAAGTGTACATAACTGGCACTGTGGATGGGGGCAGCGGCAATACGGATTATGTAGCACGCAAGTACGACGGAGCTACGGGTCAGCAGTTGTGGGAAGCGCGCTACAACAACTCCTCCAACGGCCGAGACGAGATGGTCGATGCGGCGGTCGATGCCGCGGGCAACGTGTACATCACCGGCAATGCTTACCGCAGCAGCAATGGCTCTACCGACTACGCAACGGTGAAGTTTTCAACTACCGGACAACAGCTCTGGGCAGCTGTCTATAATACAGTAGGCACTGATATTCCTGGCTACAGCATAGACGTGGTTCGGCGCTTGGTCCTGGATGGGGCGGGCAATGTGTACGTGACCGGGAATACACAACCCCTGGCCAGCGTCCCCACCGACTTCCTCACCGTGAAGTATGCCGGGGCCAGTGGGCAGCAGGTGTGGGACACGCGCTACAACAGTGTCGGCGGTCCTCGGAATGGCATAGATGAGGTGGCAGACCTCGCCGTTGATGCAACCGGCAATGTATACGTAACGGGAACGTCTCTTTTCAGCGGCGTCTTCACCGGCAATTTCACCACCGTCAAGTACGCTCAATTTAAAGTGCAGCAGGTGTGGGAAGCGCGTTTTACGGGCACAGGCAGCAGCGCGGAAGTAGCCAAGGATGTGGCGACGGATGCTTCGGGCAACGTGTACGTGACGGGCTACGCCTACAACGGGCGCAACTACGACTATGCCACGGTAAAGTACAACGCCAGTGGCCAGCTACAGTGGCAAGCGCGCTACAACGGCCCGGCTGACAACGAGGATTTGCCCACCAATGTGGTGGTAGATGCCGCAGGCAACGTGTACGTGAGCGGCACGAGCTATAGTGCTACCGAGAGCGACTATGCCACCGTCAAATACTCGCCCACGGGCCAGCAACTGTGGGTGACGCGCTATAATGGCCCGGCCAATGGCTATGACTTAGCGGCCAAGGTAAAGGTAGATGCCGCCGGCAACGTGTACGTGACCGGCTCTTCCGACAACGGCAGCACCAGCAGCTATGACTATGCCACCCTCAAGTATACTACCAACGGCCAACAGCTCTGGGCTACTCGTTACAACGGGCCCGCCAACAGCTTCGATCTGGCTGCCGACCTAGGAGTAGACAATGAAGGCAACGTGTACGTGACGGGTACAACCTACACCAGTTCGCAAAGCGACTACGCCACCCTCAAGTATGACACTACGGGCCAGCAGCAGTGGGAAAAAATCTACAATGGCACTGGCAATGGCTATGATGAGGCCGCCAAGATTGTTGTCGTGTCGTTAAACAATGTCGCCGTGACGGGCACCTCCTACGGTGGCACTAGCACGGGCTACGACTTTGCGACCATCCGATACGGAGTATTTGACGGCTTCCAGAGCTGGGCGAGTCGGTATAATGACCCAGCCAATGGAGATGATGTAGTGGCCGACTTGGCCGTTACTAGCCAAGGCGACGTGGTGGTAGCGGGCACGTCGTATGGTGGCCCCAGCGCCGACTATAGCACTGTGCGCTACTCCGGCAGCAACGGTCAACTTATCTGGAATAACCGCTACGATGGCCCCGCCAACAGTTACGACGAAGCCAAGGCCGTCGCCGTCAACGCAGCGGGCAATGTTTATGTCACGGGTTTGTCGTACAACAGCGCCGGCACCAATGACTATGCTACAATTGAGTATGATTCCAATCCTAACCCGAATACCACCACGAGTCGGCTGCTGTGGGAGGAGCGCTACAACGGGTCGGGCAACAGCTACGATGAAGCAGTGGCTATAGCCGCAGACGCCAGCAACAACGTGTACGTGACCGGCTACTCGCTCGGCAGCGGCACCGGCTACGACTTTGCCACCCTCAAATACGGTCGGGTTAGCATCAACACAGGGCCGGTAGCCTTAGCGGGAGCAGTTCCGGTAGTGGCTGCCAGAGCGCCACTAGCCCTAGACGCTCCTGGCAAGAACGTGCAGGAGTTAGCCGTGTATCCCAACCCGACCACTGGCCCAACTACCGTTAGCTTCCGGCCGGTGCAGGATGGGGCGGCGCAAGTGCAGGTCTACAACCAACTCGGCCAGCAAGTAGCCACGCTCTATGAAGGTAAGGTGCGCCAAGGCCAGCACTATGAACTGTCACTCCGCAGTGAGAAGCTGGCCCCGGGCTTGTACACTTGTTCCTTGCTCGTCAATGGACAGCGCGAAACCGTGCGCGTGCTGATCGGACACTAGACTACTATTAATTCTGCAAAAGCGCCTCTGGAATACGTCCAGAGGCGCTTTTTTGTAGGCAATAACCGCATCCTTGCCATGACTGCTTGTTTCTGCGTAAAAGGTGCTGGCCAATTTCCATTCTAAGCATAGTCGGTTTTACTAGGGAGAACAGCCGCTATGTCGTACGGCTGGAACAACTAATATTTCAATGCATATAGGAAAACTGTATTTATAACGAAACGCTGTTTTGAGTTCCTGGTTTTTATTACTTTATATCCACCTAACGCGCTGTTGCTATATAACTCGGCTGTATGAATCGAGGCGCTGGGTGGAGTTGTGAGCGGGGCGGAAGGGGGTAAGTAGGCTTCAGCTTCGAGATATAAGACGAGATGTGAGAGTTAGACTCTGTTGCTAAATAGCTAATAGCCTTTCTTCCCTTTTTCCATCCTTTTCGCTATGAAACACATGTTTACCCACTTGCTGCCGTTGGTGGCAGGCTTGCTTCTGCATAGCCTATTTACGCAGGCCCAAGCAATTGATTTTCCCGGTGTTCCTAGTGGCTTAACGCAACCGACTGCGTTGCCGGCCTCGGCTCTGCGCCACGCCTTGCCCTCCACCGGAAAGGCATCCGCTACTCAACTACCCAAGTTGCCTGTTTCAGCAACATCTCGGGCATCACGAGCTGTTCGCCTGGGCGCAACGGGTAGCCAAGCGCAAGCTTCGGGCGCGGTGAGCGAGCAATGGGTGGCGCGCTACACTACGCCCGACAACAGCTACGACGTCGCTACTGGCACTGCTGTGGATGCGGTGGGCAATGTGTATGTAACCGGCTATTCTTTTCAAGATGCCAGCAACCATGTCAGCTACGACTACCTCACAATTAAGTATTCTGCTGAAGGAGCAAAGCGGTGGGAGGCGCGCTACAGTGGATCAGCTAATGGCGACGAGGTAGCCAAAGCCATTGCCGTAGATACAGCGGGCAATGTGTACGTAACGGGCAGTTCCTACAACGGCACCAATTATGACTACGCCACGGTCAAGTACGACGGGGCCAGTGGGCAGCAGCTATGGGCCGCGCGCTACGATGGGGCCGCCAACAGCGACGACCTAGCCACGAGCCTGGCCGTGGATGCAGCGGGCAACGTGCTGGTAACGGGGGCCTCCTACAACGGCCCTACCACCAGCTACGACTACGTGACGGTGAAATACTCATCGGTGGGAGCCCAACTCTGGACTACGCGCTACAGTGGCAGCGGGGCCAGCGACGAGCTGCCCACCACGCTGGCCGTGGATACGAGTGGCAACGTGTACGTGACGGGCAATGCCTACGCGGGCAACCAAGGCGACTACCTGACCCTGAAGTACTCTACCGCTGGCGGGCAGCCCCTGTGGGTGGCACGCTACAATGGCCCGGCCAGCGGCTATGACCTGGTGCGCGACCTGGCCGTGGACGCGGCCGGCAACGTCGTGGTGACGGGTACGTCGGACAATGGTAGCAGCTACGACTATGCCACCGTGCGCTACTCGAGCAGTGGGCAGCAACTGTGGGCGGCACGCTACAACGGGGCGGGCAACAGCTACGACGAAGCTACAGGAGTGGCTGTGGATGCCGCGGGCAACGTGGCCGTGACGGGCTTTGCCGACGTGGGCGGTGGCAACTGGGACTACGTCACGCTCATGTACGAAGCCGCTAGCGGGCAGCCGCTGTGGCAGGCGCGCTACAATGGGTCTGACAGCAGCTACGAGGAAGCCAAAGACGTGGTAGTGGATGCGGCGGGCAACGTGGCCGTGACGGGACGCTCCTATAACAGCGCTGGCCAGAGCGAGTATGCCACGGTAAAGTATGCCGGAGCCAGCGGGCAGCCGCTGTGGGCCAGCCGCTACAGCGGGGCAACGGCGGGTGACGAGCAGGCCGTAAGCTTGGCCGTCGATGCGGGGGGCAATGTGGTGGTCACGGGCATCTCCAACACCAGCAGCATCGATGCTGACTATGCCACGCTCAAGTATGCCGCCGCCAGCGGCCAGCAGCTCTGGGAAGCCCGCTACACTAGTGCTCAAACGATCAGCCATGCAATCCAAGCCACAGATATGGCGGTGGATGCGGCCGGCAATGTGGTGGTGACGGGACATCCTCCAACAACCGTTGGCAGCAGCTACTACGCCACTGTTAAGTACTCGGCTAGTGGGCAGAAGCTCTGGGAGGCGCGCTATGCTTCCGGATTTATAAGTAATAATTCGTTGGCCGTTGATGTCGACGCGGCGGGCAATGTGTACATAGCCGGCAGCTTCAATTACGAATACACTACCATTAAATACGACGGCGCTAGCGGGCAGCAGCTCTGGGTTAGACGCTACTTTCCGGGGGGTATTAACCGTGGCAATTATGTAACGGACTTGGCTGTCGATGCGGCCGGCAATGCCTACGTGACCGGGGCCTCGGTTATGGGTATTACAACAGGTTACGATTACGCTACCATTAAATACTCGCCTACCGGTGAGCGGCTCTGGGCAATGAGGCACGTAAGCGCCCGCAACGATATACCATCGAGCTTAACCTTGGATGTGGCGGGCAACGCGTACGTAACCGGCATTTCTTATTCAGAACAATTCAATAGGATAGAATGCATCACCATCAAGTACTCGCCGAACGGCCAACAGCAGTGGATAGCCCGCTACAACGACCCCCTGCGGGAAGACAAACTCACGGCAATAGCCGTAGATGCGGTGGGCAATGTGTACGTGACGGGCTCCAGCACGCTTAAGTATTCGCCTGGTGGCGAACTTCTCTGGACTGCCCAATACTTTGCCGACGGCACTGCTTTAGCCATAGATGCCGTCGGTAATGTGTTAGTAACCGGTACGGGCTACCTCGACGCTAACGTTAGCCAGGGTGTTTGGGTGACAGCTAAGTGCGACGGAGCCACCGGCCACCGACTCTGGCAGGTCTTCAACGGACCTGGTAACACCACAGATCAGGCCGTTGATATGGCCCTAGACGCGGCTGGCGACGTGTACGTGACCGGCATATCCGTTGACGGCAGCACCGACTACAATACCATCAAATACGCTGGATCTAGTGGCCAAGTGCTATGGAAAACCAGCGACAACAGCCCCAGCATTAGCAGCAACCGGCCGGTTCGGGTGGTCGTGGATGCGGCGGGCAGCGTGTACGTGGCCGGTACCACGTTTGCCAATCCTTCCGACCCCGACTATCTCACCATCAAATACAGCCAATCGAGCCGCCCCGCCTCGGCAGCCGTTTTAGCAACTGCCCGTCCAGCCCTGGCCGCCTCCCGAAGCAATGTGCAGGAGCTGGCGGTGTATCCCAACCCGGCAGCCGGCCTAGCGTCAGTGAGCTTCCGGCCGGTGCAGGGGGGAAGAGCGCAGGTGGTGGTTTACAATCAGCTGGGTCAGCAGATGGCCATCTTGTACGAGGGCACCGTGCACAAGGGCCAGTTCTACGAGCTGCCACTCCATAGCTGGAAGCTACCTGCTGGCTTGTACACTTGCTCCTTGCTCGTCGATGGTCAGCGTGAAACCGTGCGCTTGTTGGTCACGCAGTAGCCTAGTCAGTTCTGCAATTGAAAAGCGTCCTCAGCTCTAGTCTGAGGACGCTTTCTGTGTAGGCGCACGCTGCCAACCCCGGCCTCTGTGCCTTAACTAAACAAGTCCAGCAGTTCCTGTTGGGTTAGGGACTTGATGAAACCGGTGTCCGTTTTGATGAGGCCGTCGGCTAGCTCGCGCTTGGCGTCCTGTAGCTTCATGATTTTCTCTTCAATGGTATCGGGGCAGATCAGGCGCACGGCTACTACTTTCTTGTCCTGCCCGATGCGGTGGCTACGGTCGATGGCTTGGTTTTCCACGGCGGGGTTCCACCACGGGTCCACGAGGTACACGTAGTCTGCTTCGGTGAGGTTGAGGCCGGTGCCGCCAGCTTTCAAACTCACCAGGAACACGCGCACGGCTTCGTTTTGCTGAAAGTTATTGACGGTAGCGGCGCGGTTTTTCGTTTGGCCGGTTAGGTACTCGAAGGGAATATTGTGGGTTTCGAGTTCGTGCTTAATTAGGTCGAGCATGGTCACGAACTGCGAGAAAACCAGGATTTTGTGCTGCGGAGCTTTGTTGCGGATTTCTTCGAGCAAGGCGTCCAGCTTGGTGGATTGCTGGCCGTAGTTGGCTTCGTCGGGGAGCAGGGCGGGGGAGTTGCAGATCTGGCGCAGCTTGGTGAGGCCTTGCAGAATGTGCATGCTGCTTTTGGGCAGGTTTTCCTCGTTAATGCCCATCAGCAGGTCGTGGTAGTCTTTTTTGCAGGCCTCGTACACGCGGCGCTGCTCGGCGCCCATTTCGCAGTAGAGCACCATTTCGGTTTTGTCGGGTAGCTCGCGGGCCACCTGGGCTTTGGTGCGGCGCAGCAGAAAAGGGCTGATTTTGCGTTGCAGCGCCCGCGCCTTCTTGTCGTCCTTGAACTTGTCGATGGGGCTGCCATAGATGTCGTTGAAGTGCTGCTTGCTGCCGAGTAAGCCAGGGCAGGCAAAGGAAAGCTGCCCGTACAAATCGAACGTATTGTTCTCGACCGGCGTGCCCGTAAGCACCACCCGGTTGCGGGCTTGCAGCAAGCAGGCCGCCTTGTAGCGCTGCGAATCCGGATTTTTGATGGCTTGGGATTCGTCGAGGAAAACGTAGTTGAAGCAATACTCTTTCAGCTGCCGAATATCCGAAACCATCGTGTTGTAGGTGGTTAGCACGATGTCGAAGGCGTTGAAATCCCGCAGGGTTAAGCTGCGGGCGGCGCCATGCTGCACGTGTACGCGCAGCGAGGGCGCAAACTTCCGCACCTCGGCTTGCCAGTTGAACACCAACGAAGTCGGGACGACCACTAGGTTGGCAGCGGAGTGGCCCTTGGCGCGCTGAAGCAGGATAAAGGCCAGCACTTGCAGCGTTTTGCCGAGGCCCATATCGTCGGCCAGGCAGCCGCCAAAGTTGAACGTGTCGAGAAAATTCAGCCAGTTCAGGCCCTGCCGCTGGTACTCGCGCATAGTGGCCTGCAAATCGGAAGGCACCGGCACGGGCTCGATGGCGCTGAAATCGGCCACGGCGCCCTGGTAGATGGCTAGTTTGGCTTGCGCTTCGGCGGCCACAGCTTCGGGGTCGTACAGCTCCTGAATGGCCGAAAAGTTAATGCTCGGCGTACGGATGCTTTCCTCGACCACGTAACCGGCCGCGAAGTAGTGCGCAAATTTTTCGAGCCACTCCCGGGGCAAGATGCCGCGGGTGCCATCGTCAAGGCGCACGTAGTGGCTTTTGTTGCGAATGGCTTGTTGCAACTGCCGCATCGAGGCGCGCTGCTTGCCAAAGCGCACCCGCAGTTGGGTATCGAACCAGTTGGTTTCGCCGGTAACGCGCACCGAGATGCGTGCCCGGTTGGGGTTGAGGTCGTTTTTCTTGAGCTGGTTGAAGCCGAGAATGTCAATCTGTTCGTTTTGCCAGTCCTCGAAAGCCGCCAGAAACCATTCTTCGTCCAGGAATAGCGCCTTCGGTACGTGCAATACATCGTGCTGCATCTGCTCCTGGAAGTCGGGGTAGTGGCGCAGCAGCAGCATGGCAAAGCGCCGTTCTGCCGTATCGTCGCGCTCCAGGGCAAAGGGGGCGCCCAACTCATCTACCGCGAAAAGCTGTTTGCGCGACAAAATGGACACTTCCATAGTGCCGTAGCGCATCACGGGCAGCACCTCCACGTGTGCCCCGGCATCGGAGAGGTACAGCAGCTTCTGCGGAGCCTGATCAAAACCGTAAGACACCAGTTGCTGCGGCGTCGCGAGCCGGGCGTAGGAGTAGCTAATGCGGACCCGGTCTTCGAGGTTGGCCAGCACATCCTGCTGAAACTCCGCAAACTTGCTTTGGTGAATCAGCAGCGTGTTGTTGCGCTTGGTGAAAAACTCGATAACGCGCCAGATGTCGGGGTCTTCAATCAGAAACAGCACGTCCTGCACCGCCACAAAATACTCGTAGCGGACCGTCAGCGTCTTCAAATCCACTGGCAGCTCTTGCAACACCAGCAGACCCTCCAGTTGGTAGAACTCACCCTTCAAGGTTACCGACAAACGCAAATCACCCTGCGTACTGCGCACCCGCAGGCGTGCGAGCGAGGGCGCGGTAAGCTTGTCGGATACGGCCGGGTTATGGCCGAAAATAGGCAGGCCAATAGGGTTGTGCAGCACGGCTTGCAGCGCCGCTATGGCTGCCGTGGAGCGAGTGTCGTCGTAGTTGTTTTGGAAGCGGGCCAGACCGGTGTAGAATTTCAATTCCGCCGCGTCGGTGATCTTCCAGATGTCGTCCAGCGGGTTAAGTACGGTTACTGGGTTCTTGACTTTGCCGGCCGAGGTAAAAGCCGCTTCCGCTAGCTGAATCGTGAGGTGGCCGTAGTATTTGTGTTTGCCAAACACCACAAACCGCTGCGTTTCCACGGCTGCGGGCGCCCCGCCCCGGCGCTGCGGTTGCAACTGCCCCATTAGTTCCTGCTTGGTAGCCGCCGTAACCGGGTAGAGCCCCGCTTGCCGCGGACTCACCACGACCGAGGGCCGCACGTAGGTTAGCTGAAAATGCGCATCAAGGTCGGGGGCGTGCTCCAGGCCATAGTCGCGGGCCGTGGCGAGCAGCAAGGCGCGCCGCTGGCTTGCATCAAAGAACACGCGCAGCTCTTTGCGGCGCAATATGCTGAGCAGTACCTGCGCCTGATGCTCGCACAGCGTAGTTTTCGGGGCGGCGCAGGCGCAGGAAAGCAGCAAACCCTCTGGCAGCTGCTCCACCACCACACTAGGAAACTTCGGGAGGCCGGCCGGAGGAATCGAACTGGAAAACGAGCCAAAATCCAGGGTTATACTTTCGGGCTGAACAGCTGTCAACAGGTGCGTGTCGGCCACAAACAGCGCCGGATAATGTCCGGCAACGTCGGTGCCACTCAGCATGGAAATGGTGGCCCCTGCCAAGAAGTATTGATGCGGATGCAGGTCGCCGTGGGGCGGAGGCAGTGTTTCCGTTGGCTTCGACATAAACAGGAGTTGCAGCCCCGAAAGGTAGCTAACTATTCTCTTTAGTCGAATTTATACATTTAGCTAAAGAGAATAGCGAAATTTCAGGCCAGCTCATTATTTGCTACCTAAGCATTTCTCCTGTTTTCTTGCATCACTCGCTTACTAATCTTACCCCCACCCTCTGTCATCCTGAGCTTGCGAAGGACCTTCTCACGCGAGAGCAAATCGTTGGTAAGACAATCGTCGTGCAGGCATAAGGTCCTTCGCAAGCTCAGGATGACAGAGGGTGGGGGTAAGATTAGCAAGTGAGTAGCTTCGGCAAGCAGAAGCCAGATGAAGCGGGATGGACCGGTGGTATTGTTCGGTCGCGTTTCCGATAGTCACCTGCAAAGCTCTCAAAGCCAAAGAAGCCCTGGCTGCTGATGCAACCAGGGCTTCTTAAGTAGGGTTGCGCGATTTCGGCTGCTACGGAAAAAGGAGTGCTTAGCTCTTCTTAGTAGCTGGTTTCTTCGTAGCAGGTTGGTTAGCTTTCGCGCCTTTCATTGGGAAGCCTCGCTCGCGCATCAGGGCATCAATTTTCGGGTCGCGGCCGCGGAAGCTGCGGTAGGCGTCGGCGGGGTCTACGGTGTTGCCGACCGAGAAGATGTACTTAGTCAGGCGCTGGCCCACGGCTTTGTCGTAGGGGCCGCCGGCTTCGGTGAAGGCACCGTAGGCATCGGAAGCCAGCACCACCGACCATAGGTAGCTGTAGTAGCCAGCTGAGTAGCCGTCCGACGAGAAAACGTGGCTGAACTGCGGCGTGCGGTGGCGCATCACAATCTCGCTCGGCATGCCCAGCTGGGCCAGGGTTTCGCGCTCGAATTTGTCGGCGTCAATCTTTTGGTCGCCGGCTAGGTGCAGCTTCATATCGATGAGGGCACTGGCCAAGAACTCGGTGGTTTCGAAGCCCTGGTTGAAGGTCGAGGCCTTTTCAATTCGGTCCACCAAGACCTGCGGAATGGGCTTGCCGGTTTGGTAATGCACCGCGAAGCGCTGAAGCACCTGCGGCGTGGGCAGCCAGTTTTCCAGCACCTGCGACGGGAATTCCACGTAGTCGCGCACCACGCTCGTACCCGAGAGAGTTGGGTAGGTTACGTTGGAGGAGAGGCCGTGCAGGGCGTGGCCGAACTCGTGGAACAGCGTGGTAGCGTCGGTCCAGGAAATGAGCGTAGGCGCGCCGTCCTTGCCTTTCACGAAGTTGGAGTTGTTGGACACGATGGTGCTGACCTCGCCGTTCATGCGCTCCTGCTTGCGGTAGGCGTTCATCCAGGCGCCGGAGCGTTTGCCGGGCCGGGCGTAGGGGTCGAAGTACCACAAGCCCACATGCTTGCCGCTGGTCTTGTCTTTCACTTTCCACACCTTCACGTCGGGGTGGTACACGGGCACGTCGGTGACGGGGCTGAAGGTGAAGTTGAACAGCTCACCCGCCACCCAGAACATGCCTTCGCGCATCTTATCGAGCTGCAAGTACTGCTTCACCTCGTTTTGGTCGAGGTCGTAGCGGGCTTTGCGCACCTTCTCGGCGTAGTAACGGTAGTCCCAGGGCTCAATTTTGATGTTGGCGCCTTCCTTTTTGGCCAGCGCCTGCATGTCGGCCACTTCTTCTTTCACGCGGGCCACGGCGGGCGCCCAAACCTGCTCCATGAGTTGCATGGCGGCTTCGGGCGTCTTGGCCATGGTGTTGTCGAGGCGCAGGTGGGCGTGGGTGGCGTAACCGAGCAGTTTGGCGCGCTCGGCGCGCAGCTGCAGAATTTCAGTAATCAGGGCGTTGTTGTCGTGCGGGCCACCGTTGTCGCCGCGGTTGTAGAACATGCGCCAGGCCTTCTCGCGCAGCTTGCGCTGGTCGGAATACGTCAGAAACGGCTCGATGGACGAGCGGGTGTTGGTGATAACCCCGGCGGCCGTAATCTTGCGGGCGGTGGCCGTATTGGCCGCATCGTCGCGCAACGAAGTGGGCAAGCCACTCAGGTCGGCGGGCGTTTTCAGCACCAGTACTGAGTCGGTTTCATCGGCCAGCACGTTTTGGCTGAAGCGCGTGAACAGCCCCGCCAGTTGCTGGTTGATTTCCGACAGGCGGGTTTTGGCCTTGGCATCCAGCTTGGCCCCGGCCCGCACGAAGTTGTTGTAGTACACAAACGTGAGGCGCTGTTGCTCGGGCGTGAGCTTCTTCTTGTCGGGCGAGTTATAAACAGCCTCAATGCGCTTGAAAAGCGGTTCGTTCTGCGTGATTTGGTCGCCGAAAGCGGCCATACGGGGTGCCATTTCGCGCTGCACGGCCTGCACTTCGGGGTTGCTCATGGTGCCAGACCACACGCCATACACCGTCTGCACCCGATCCAGCGAGTGGCCAGCCCGCTCTAGGGCCGCAATGGTGTTCTCGAAAGTTGGGGCCTGCGGGTTGCTGGCAATAGCTTGAATTTCCTGCAGGTTTTCTGCCATAGCTGCTTCCAGTGCCGGCTTGAAGTGCGACACCTGCACTTTATCGAAAGCCGGGAAGCCTCCATACGGTCCCGCCCAGGTAGCTAGCAGGGGGTTGGAATCGGGGCGGACGGCGGCCACTGCCGACGCCGTTTGGGCACTAGTAGGGGTTGGGTTCACGTAGGCAGCTAGGGTAAAAGCGAGCAAGGCATGGGTAAACAGCCGCCCACCAGAAAAAGGAGTAGGATTGGATATGAGCAAAGAGCAGGTTGTGGCAATGGTGCAAGCGTGAAAGTACTACCTAAGCCCAATTCGCTCCAGTGGGTTCCATTCGGGGTGCTTGCTACGCAGCCTTACTGGCTCCTTGCAACCAGAACTGCACTACGGAAGAGGTGTAAGCGTGCTTAGAACGAGGGAGGTTGTAATCAAAAATAAGAAGCCTGCGCTTGACGCATCGTTAGACGAAGCCGTTGCCGCTACGCGGTTCCAGTCGTGCAAAACGATGCGCCAAGCGCAGGCTTCTTAGTTACAGCCGCGGAAAATCGGGCTTAAAAATCAGAGTATGCGACGGGGTACAAAAACGTCTGCTGGTTTCTGGAAACGTTGTTCTGATACTCGGGCATGGCCGAAAGCTTTTTCCACTCCGGGTCGGAGCCAAACGTTTTCCAGTGCTCGTCGCGGGCAGCTTTGTTTTCGAAGCTAGTCATGTACATCAGGTTGGGCATGTGGCTGCCCGCTATTACCCGGCCATAGAACACGCCATTAAACCCCAGGCGCTTGAACAAACCTATTTCGTTGCCTTGCACAAACATCTGCACCTTGTTCATGTGAATCTTCTCGTTAGGGCTTTCATAGCTGCGCAACTCGTACACCCGCTCCGCCCGTGGGCCTTTCAGAGGCGGCTCCTGCAACTGCAGCTTATCGGACATAGACTGAATCTGAACAACTTCGAGGCGCGCGTAGGGCGGGTTGTTATAGGCGGCCGTCCAGTATTGGCTGTTGTTCTCAAAGCTTTTGTCTTGCTCCAGGCGGTCAGTCACACTCAGGAGCTGGCCGTAAGACTTGAACGGAACCAGCACCATAATCCGGCGGTCGGCGGCTGTGTCATTACCGATAGGCTTGAAAACGCCGATTTTCTGAAGGCCAAGCTTGTGCAAGGCGGGCAGGTAGGCATCCTTCAAAAAAGCATCGACTCGGTCTTCCTGCTGCTTGTCTTTTAAATGGTAAATCCTGAGCTGATAAAGTTCTTTGTCAGCAGCGGCGGCTACAGTAACCTGTAAGGTCAGCAGCGCCATAACAATCAAAGAAAGCAAACCGACCTTGTGTGGCCGCTCGGATGCTAGCAAGTGCTTCATTAGTTAAGTGAGTAGGGGTTGGAATTTTCTGCGTTAAACCTAACAAAAATTCTATGCGCAAGCAGAAAATTCCTACTTGCTGATGAGCTAGGTTCACTGTTGCAGATCTGCGTAAGCTCATCAATACGTTATAAACCCACGCTACTTCTCCAGGCTCTGTGCTCTACAAGCAAATCAAGAAGGAGCAGCATTTGAGTTGTTGCAGTAAACGTGTTGGGGCAACCGCAGCTTGAAAAGACGGAAATAACCAGCAGTAACTTTGCGGTTACACCCGAGTATATACCTTGATGTTGCGCTGGATTGATGTCTTGAAATTTGCCAAGTACAGCAACCCCGAGCCGCCGCGCCGGGTGGAGAAGTCGGAGGCGGAGTGGCAGGCCTACCTGACGCCCGCGCAGTTTCGGGTGTTGCGCCAGAAAGGAACCGAGTCGCCTTACCGCAATGCGTATTGCCGCTCCTACGAGCCCGGCGTATACGCCTGCCGTGGCTGCGGTAGCCTATTATTCAATTCCTCGGAGAAATACCACGCCATATCGGGCTGGCCGAGCTTCACGCAGCCACTAGCCAAAAACGTCATCAAGTATGCCTTCGACGAAAGCTTCAACATGCAGCGCATAGAAGCCCTCTGCAACGTTTGCGACGGTCACCTCGGGCACGTATTCCCGGACGGCCCGGAGCCAAGCGGCTTGCGCTACTGCATGAATTCGGAAAGCATGATTAGGCAGTAGTACGAAGCTCAGGTTTCGCGCTATAGTTTATTTATTTCGGTAATCTGCCAAAATACCCTCGTACATCCAGTTAGCCAGGGCTTGGCGGTTGTCGGGGATGAGGAAGCGGCGCTGGTCTTTGTTGTTGCGGATGTTGCCTAACTCCATAAATACGGCCGGGGCGTGGCTGTTGCGAACCACATACAAGGAATTGCGCGGTGATACCGTGCCGGAGTAAGGGCGGTTGGGCTGCGCCCGCTTGTAGCGAGCCGTGAACATCTTATGAATGTTTTGGGCCAGCCGCTTGCCAACCGCGCTATTGGAGTTGTGGTAGAAGAACACGTCGATGTTTTTGCCTTCGCTGCGGCTATCCACGTGCAAGCCTAGAAAGCGCTGATAAGCACCCTTATGGCGTGGATAGATGGCATTCACGGCGTTGATGCGCTGGCGCAAGCGGGCTAGCTGGCTGCGCGGAATGGTCAGGCTCGGGTACGTGACTTCGTCGTAGTCGGGGAGAAGCACGGGCTGGTCGCGGATGCCGTCGTTGGGGTCCCGGATAATAAGGTACACCAGCGCCCCATGCATGTAGAGCACCCGCGCAAGCCGCAGCGTTACGTCGTAGGCGTACTCATCTTCGGCCAACGAGTAGCTGCCGTACTTGCCGATGGCTCCAGGGTCGGGCCCGCCGTGGCCGGAGGAAAGGTAGAAGACCGCGCCCCGCAACAGTCCGTCGGAAGGGCGGGTTTGGGCGTAGGCTTTACCGAAGAAGGAGGTCAGCGGCAATACCACCTTGTTTGGTACTGCCGTGGCGGCGCGGGGAGCTATCCGCGGCTTGAGGGGGCGGGTAGTGCTGGCTGTGCGGCGCACAACGGAGGGAAGACGGTATTTGCGGCCCGCAACCAGCGTTTGGTTTTTGCCGAGCGCCCCCCGGTTCAAAGCCAGGAATGAGCGCAGATACGTGGCTGGGTCCAGGCCGTAACGGCGCAACAAGTTTTGGGTGCCATCGCCACGGCGGGCTACTACTTGCCGGTATTTGGTTTGGCTAAAGGCTAGGGCAGAAGCCAGCAAAAGCAGGAGAGAGAGAAAGGCCGTTCGCAAAGCAACTAGGTAGCGGTAATAAGGCAAGGAGTTCTAAACAACAAGAGTACTAAAAAACAAGCCGGAATACATGGCTGGAAGCAGTATTCAGGCTGAATGTGGTACAACTGTGCAATCGGAGATAAGAAAGTACCTCTACTCCTAAGGCTCTGCAAGGGTTTTGCGACCAATGAGCGAAACGGTTAGTTAAGTATAAAATTCAGAGAATATTTGCTTACTTACTACTAAGTAAGTACGTTTGACCGTCATGTCAAATCAGCCGCAAGTACTTGTTCCCGATACCCGAACCCGCATCCTCGATCTGGCTCAGCAACTGTTGCTTAGCCGCGGATTCAATGCCTTTAGCTACCAGCACATTGCCAAGGAGCTGGCGGTGAAGCCGGCCGCCATTCATTATCACTACCCAACCAAGGAAGACCTAGGAGTAGCCATCATCCAGCGGCAGCGCCGGCGGCTGCATAAGTGGCGCGGCCTGCCCCGCCTAACCGATTTGCTTCCTCAGCAGCAGCTAGAGGCGCTTTTTGAAGTTTACCTTGGGCATTTGCAGAACGAGCAGCGCGTGTGCTTGTTTGGCTCGTTGGCCGCCGAGTTTAGGACCCTCCCGGAGGCCATGCAGCAGGAGCTGCGCCTCCTGACGCTGGAACTAACCGACTTTCTGGCCGGTGTGCTCGAAGCAGGTCGCGCCGCCGGTACCATAGCGTTCAAAGGTCAGCCAACGGCCAAAGCCGCGCAGGTGCTGACTACGTTGGCGGGGGCGCTCCAAATGGCCCGCGTCCATGATGAACGCCAATTCCACATGATTTTCGAGCAGCTGCGCTTGGAATTGCTGCCAGAGTAACTCGTTTCTCAACCCTCTAACTGTGTTCGTTATGGTTAACGCCTTTTCGCCCGCCTCCGACCTCTACCCCTTGGAAACATTGTACGAGCCTGCTCCCGTCCGCCCCGCGAAGGTGTTGTATCCTTCGGTGCCACCCGGCCTGAAGTTCTTGCGCCTGAAGTTGCAAGTGCAAGCAGCTATATCAAAGGAGTGGGCGTTCCGCTCGACTTGGCAGTTGTTTATTACCCCGCGCCGGTTGCCGGTGAAAACTTGGGAGGCCGCGGCGCTGGCGGCGGCGCAACCCCATTCGGTGCAGGCCAGTAGTGGGCGTGTGGTGTATTATGAGTGGAACCCTGCGGGGGCGCGGACGGTGCTGCTGGTGCACGGGTGGGAGCACCGGGCCAGCTTTTGGGGGCAACTGGCGAAAGACCTGGTGCGGGCCGGCTATCGGGTGGTGGCCCTCGATGCCCCCGCACACGGCGCCTCCGACGGGCAGCAGGTTACGCTGGTAAGCTTTGCCGAGGCGGTGCAGGCGGTAGCTGATGCCATAGGGGCGGTATATGGCGTGGTGGCGCATTCTTTTGGCGCAGCGTGCACGGCCGGGGTGCCCGTACAATTCAAGCAGCCTGATGGTAGCGAGCTGCCGCGGTTGGTGCTGATGAGCGTCCCAAGCAGCACCCGCAATGTAGCCGAGCGGTTTGCCGACTTGCTCCGCCTGCCGCACAGCGTAGTTGACCGCATGGGCCTGTTCATTCAACAGCAGTTCAACCGCAACGCCGAAAGTTTCAGCTTAGTGGAAACCGGCCGCCGCTTGCCCGTGCAACGCGCCCTCCTTCTCCACGACCACCAAGACCTAAACGTGCCCTTCTCCGACGGCGAAGCCATTGCCGCGACCTGGCCATCCCTGGACTTCCGCCCCACTACCGGCTTAGGTCACAACCGCATCATGCGCGACTCGGGCGTGATAAAGCAAGTAGTGGAATTCCTAAATTGAAGCCGTAAAGGCTTTTGAAACATTACACCGTTTCGTGGCCGCTGGCGGCTAGCTCGCGCAGCACCTCGCGTAAGCCCTCGGGCTCCTGAATCAGCCGGCAGATATGTTCCAAGTATTCGGCCTCGGCGCGTAGGTGGCGTTTCAGTTCGCGCAACTCAATTTCACGCTTTTTGCCGCTGTTGCCACTGAAGCCGTTGTCGCCGTATTTCAACTCATTGAGCTGTTGCTTTAGCTCTAGCTGCTGCTGGTGCAGTGCCTGCGTGTAGCGGGTTAGCACGTCATCGTCGGCGCCAGCGGTAGGCCCCGATTCGGACAGGAGTTGGAGCAGCGTGTAGAGGTCGTTGGCTTCGTAGGCTTCGGTGATGCGCTGCATCAGGGCCGTTTTGTGGGCTTGGGTGGCGGGGTCGCGCTCCAGGTCGGGGTGATGCGTGCGGGCCAGCTGCCGGTACAGCGTTTTGGTGTTGGAGAGCAGCTTTTGTTGTTCCTCGCGGGCAGCTTTCTCGGCAGTTTCCTGCGCTTTCTGGGCTTTGGTTTTGCGCCGGGCACGGGCATGCGCCGCCGCTTGCTCGTGCGGCGGCAAGTCGGAATCAGGGTCTGGTACGAAGGCAGTTGTTTTTTCCTCAGTAGGTGCGGTTTCCGCTTCGGCAGCCGCCCGACGGCTCGGCGCATATTTCAACACGATGTCGGACGTATCCTCTCCAAACCGATTATGCAAGGAGCGAGCATTGCCCACAATGAACTCCGTGATTTGGCGCTCTTCTTTACGGCTGAAGTAAGGCAGCAGCAACGCGTCTTCCAGCGGAGCAAACAACGCCCGCCGCGCCTCCACTACTGCCCGCGCCCCCGGCCCGACTTGCTGCCAGTAGCGCCGCCGGGCATCGGCCTGCTCCGCCTGTAAGTCGCGCAGCCGCTGGCGCAGGCTTTCCACCTGTTGCACGGCCTCCCGAAACGCCTGTTGTGCTGGCGTTCCTACCGCTTCGCCCGAGGCCAGCGTGGGTAAGGAATTAGCGGCAGGCAAGTCAGTTGTGGGGTTGTGCAGATTCATGAGGCAAAGGTAGGGTGCGTGTCATCGAACAGGATGGAAGTGGTTTCAGGTTCACCCGAATACTTCATACGCTACCCGAAACGTGTTGCAGTGCGCATCCACAATGTCGGAGAGCCGCTCGGAGTAGCCACCACCCATGCTCACGGCCACTGGCAATTGGTGCTCGTGGCACAGACGCAGTACGTATTCGTCGCGCTGGCGGCAGCCTTCGGGCGTGAGAGCCAGCTTACCGAGCTTGTCGGTAGCCAGCACATCTACCCCGGCTTGGAAGAAGATGAAATCGGGCTGCACCCGCGCAAGCAACTCTGGCACATTGCTGCGCAGGATGTTTAAGTACGTGGCATCATCGGTGCCCAACTCCAGCGCCACATCCCGGTCCGACTGTTCTTTGCGCAATGGATAGTTGGCGCCCGCGTGCATCGAAAACGTGAATACGCGCGGCTCGTCCTGGAAAATACTGGCCGTGCCGTCGCCCTGGTGTACGTCCAAATCAACCACCAAAATCTGCTTGGCTAGCTCATGATGCAGCAAATGCATGGCGGCCACGGCAATGTCATTGAGCACACAAAAACCTTCGCCCCGGTCTCGAAACGCGTGGTGCGTGCCACCTGCCAAACTCATCCCTATGCCGTCGCGCAGGGCCCGCCGCGCCGATTGTACCGTGCCCGCCACGCTGCTTAACGAGCGGCGCACCAGTTCTGGGCTCTGCGGCAAGCCAAGCCGCCGTACCTCGGCAGGGGAGAGCTGCAAATCGCGCACCCGGTGCCAGTACTCCGTGGAGTGCACGCGCAAAATGTCTTCCTCGGGGCACAAGCCCGGGTCATAGAAATCTTCCGCCGGCGCTATGCCCTGCCACAACAGCTGCTCCCGAATCAGTTCGTACTTGGCAATCGGAAAGCGGTGACCATTCGGCAAGCTGATGCTGTAACGTTCGGAAGTGGCAAGGCGGGGCATGCAGGCGGCTGGAGTGAATACGCAACTGAGTACGTAAAAAAAACACCGACGCGGATTAGAAGGGAATCATTTGGATGCCTCAAGACTGATATGCCGGGGGGGTGAGGAGCTAAACGGGAAGCTGCTCAGGCATGAACAAGTGAAAGAATATTGTACTAGTTGAAAGGCATTTTAATAATGCTATCCCTTCATCTGTCATCCTGAGCTAGCGAAGGACCTTAGGGGATAAGAACAGCAGGCGGCACCACGACTCATACTTACGTCATAAGGTCCTTCGCAAGCTCAGCATGACAGATGAAAGGAGGATACATATAATAGCGACTCGCTCAGTGGACATTACTCCGTAAGTGGAAATATTATTTGGGTTAACAATTAGCTTTAATTTTTCGAGGTAATTATGTGTGTGGGGATGTATTTGATTGGTATTTGTAGTTGTTGAATAATTCTAAATAAAAAATAATTTAAAATATTTTTGAATGTATTTTGGTGAATACAAAAACTCCTTTCATATTTGTCACACCAAACACAACAACCCCATGCTACGCCACTTTAATTATATCAGTAAGCAAGACGACAAGGAACCAATGGTTTCATGCGCGGTTCGGTATAGCTAAGTAGTAGCAGACTTCCTCTGATACTTCCGCCACCCGGACCCAGAAGGTTCGGGTGGTTTGTTTTCAGCCCTTTATCCCCTTTGGCCATGCGCCTGTTACACAACAGTTTTCTCTATCAATCACCGGGTCGGCGGCCAATTGGCCGCAAGTGGGATTGGTATGGCCGGGATTTTTCGTTGAACGATTCGCGTAGGTAAATTCCTCGTGACGTATCCATGAAAAAGCCCGGCTTCACCTAGAAGTCGGGCTTTTTTCATACTATTTATTCGCTGAAAATTAATTTCATGCGGTCTGGAAATGCTATGCCTTTTCGGTAATAATTAATTAATAACTAAAAATTGCATTTGCTCTAAATGCTTAATTAAAGTCTCCACTCTTTATAATTTCTGTCATGTACGAAAGCTTCCGGATACTGCTTAGTGTACCCGCCTCCGGGTCCGATGCTCAATTTGATTTTTCAATCGGTAACCGCCCTCGTGAAGGGAATCTACCCCGATGTCCAACCGTCTCAAACCCTTGTCCTACGCCGCCTGGCAAGCCCAGCAAGCGCGCATAGTACTCTCTGCGGCCAAGCGCCTCGACTGGCGCCGCTGGCCGCTTCCCCAACAGGTGGAATACCTGTTTTCACTCTACGGCTCCCTGCCCGTTATCAATGCCCAATTGGGCGAGAATTCAGCGCTGGCGCAGTTTTACCGGCACTGCATTCACGAACAGAAAGACACGCAGCGCAGTCAATGTGCCAGTCTATTGCGCGGCTTGGCCACTAAGCGTACCGAACTACTTTGGCGCCCCAAACTGGCCCCGGCCTTGGCGGCAGTGGCCCGGTGGTTGCCGCAGCGCTGCCGGGAACTCACCGACTGGCAGCCCCGCAGCCGGAACCCCTTCCGGCAGCTGGAAAGCCTGGTGCGCCACCTCTTCGACCAATATGGCGACGTACCAGCCTGGATTATCAACTCCTGGACTGCGGGCCGCCTGCACGACGGCCTCGACATTGCCGAACTGACCGTGCACCTGGGCCGGGGTGGAGCACTACGCACCTTTCGTAGGCTGCCGGTGCCAATTAGCCGCAAAATAGAGCATCACTTGCGCCTAGCCCCAGCGAACTATTCCTTTCTGCATGCGCTACGTTACGCCCAACTCGCTGCCCGCGACCAACTAGCCTGGCTAGGACCGGTGCTCGACTCTCGCTTGAGCCGCTATCTGGGGCGCGACGACGAGTTTTGGCTGCGGGTGGTGGACTTTTTTGCCACTGCTTCTATGGTCGACCCCTACCAGCTAGGACCCGTGTGCGACTGGATTCATCAGAAGCGCGCGGTGGGCATCAACGGCGAACCAGCCCAGCCGGGCTTTTCATTGAAGGGCCGCTCGATGAGCAGTGTACTGACGCAAACGGCGCAGTGGCACCGCCAACTAGCCCAAGCTCTGTACCGGGTGCCTGAAACCAATATGATGCAGGATACCACCTGGGTGCCGCTGCCAGTACCGGACTTTTCCGGGGGTAGCAAGTGCCCGGTGCGCATCACGCAGTTGCGCACCTACCGGAACCTGCTCGACGAGGGGCGCACCCTACGGCACTGTGTGGCTTCCTACTTCGAATCGTGTCGGCGGGGGCGCAGCGCTATTTTCTCGCTCACCCTCAACGGTACCCGCGCCGTGACGCTGGAAGTGCAGGCCAACCGCACGATAGTGCAGGCTCGGGGGCTGTTCAACCGTCGCCCCAACGACGAGGAAGGTGCCTGGATACAGCGTTGGGCCGCCGACAACCGCCTGCTAATTCCTAAGCATTTGCTTAGTTAAACCAAGAAGCTGGCGGAAGAGAACACCAAACCGCCCGCTACGCACCGCACCAAATGGTGCCAGCTAAACAATCAACTATTCAACCAGCAACAACTAGCCGCCATGCGCTTCAACTTTACTTTCCGCAAAGCCCAACCCAATACCGTGAACCATGAGGGCGCTGCTGCCTTCACGCTCACGCCGCAGTTGGAGCTGTACGCCGCCGTGGCTACGGCCGCCCTCAGCGACCAGTACTACGAGAAGGCCGACACGCGGCTAGATCGGTTGCGTGAGTTGGTGGCCCGCAACGACCCCACGTTTGTGGCGCAACTGGCAGTATATGCCCGCGAGCAGATGTACATGCGCTCGGTGCCCTTGGTGCTGGCCGTGGAGTTGGCGCGGCTGCACCGCGGCGACAACCTTGTGAGCCGCTTGGTGGCCCGCATCGTGCAGCGCCCCGACGAAATCACGGAGCTGTTGGCTTGCTACGCCCAAGCCAACCAGCGGGCAGGGGTGAAAACTCTCAACCGCCTCTCCAAGCAGCTCCAGAAAGGCCTGGCCGTCAGTTTCAACCGTTTCGACGGCTACCAGCTGGCCAAGTACGACCGGGCTGGTGCCGTGCGGTTGCGCGACGCGCTGTTCCTGGTGCACCCTACGCCCCGCAACGAGGCGCAGCAAGCATTGTTCGACCAACTGGTAGCTGGTACTTTGCCCACGCCTTACACCTGGGAAACCGAGTTGTCGGCGCTTAGGCAGGCTACTTACGCCACGCAAGCAGAGCGGGCAGCGGCTTTCCGCGAGAAGTGGGAAACGCTGATTGCCAGCGGCAAGCTTGGCTACATGGCCTTGCTGCGCAACTTGCGCAACATCCTCGAAGCCGACGTGTCGGCCGAGGCGGTGGTGGAAGTGTGCGCTACGCTCTCCGACCGGACGGCGGTGGCGCGCAGCAAGCAGTTGCCTTTCCGCTACCTGGCCGCCTACCGCGAGGTGAAAGCCTTGCAAAACGGCCACGTAGCAGCGGTGCTCACGGCGCTAGAAGATGCCATCACGCACAGCACCGCCAACCTGCGCGGTTTCGGCCCCGCCACCCGCGTGGTGGTTGCCTGCGACGTGTCGGGCTCGATGCAGCAGCCGGTGTCGGCGCGCAGCAAAGTGCAACTCTACGACGTCGGTTTGGTGCTTGGGATGTTGCTGCAAAGCCGCTGCCAGCACGTAACGGCCGGCATGTTCGGCGACACGTGGAAGCGCCTGAGCCTGCCCCGCGGCCCCGTGCTCGGCAACGTAGACGAGTTCTACCGCCGCGAGGGCGAGGTGGGCTACAGCACCAACGGCTACCTAGTGGTGCGCGACTTGCGTCAGCGCCGCGAGGTGGTCGATAAGGTGATGTTGTTCACTGACTGCCAGCTCTGGAACAGCCACGGCAACGGTACCTCCTTAGCTCAAGAATGGGCTGAGTACCGCCGCACAGTGGCCCCGCAGGCTCGCCTGTACCTCTTCGACCTCGCCGGCCACGGCACCGCTCCCCTCGACGTTCGCGCCGAAGACGGAGTGGCCCTGATAGCCGGCTGGTCCGACAAAGTTTTCAGCGTGTTAGAAGCCCTCGAAAACGGCGGCTCCGCCCTCACTGAAGTCCAGTCTATCAATTTTTAACATCATGCGGCCCCGGGAGTGGCATTCAACCTAGTGAAAGCTGCCGCCACTCCCGGGTTACTGCCCGCACTCTTCATCATTTCATTCATGAACCGTCGTCATATAGCCCGCGAAACGCTGGAAGCGCTGCAACGCGGCAGCTACAGCACCTCCGAGGGCGAAACCATAGAGCTGACGGCTTGGCAACAAGCGGCAGAACAAGGCAGCGTGCTGCATCGACCGGCCGACGTGCCGCAGCTACTCCAAGTATTCAAACAAGCAGCAGGCGAACCAGCTGAAATTCAGGTTTATCAAGCTACTACGCTGGAAGCCGTAACCAAACTGGCCGCGGAATTTAAGCGGGTGGGATGCTTGAACTTTGCTTCGGCGCGCAATCCAGGGGGCGGTTTTTTAGGCGGTAGTCAAGCACAAGAAGAAAGCCTGGCCCGTTCTTCAGGACTGTATCCGTGTCTGGTGCAGTTTCGGGAAATGTACGACCACAATACCCGTACAGCCCGCACCGGCCTCTACAGCGACTACGCCATTTATTCGCCGGGCGTACCCGTCTTCCGCGACGATGCAGGGAATTGGCTGCCGCAACCAGTGCGAGTGGATTTCATTACATCCCCAGCTGTCAATGCGGGGGCCTTAAGTCGAAACAACCCTGAACTACTGCCCGAACTGGTTTCTACCATGCAGCGGCGCATTCGGCAGGTGTTGGCTATAGCAGCTCTCCACAAGTGTGAGGTACTCGTGCTAGGTGCTTGGGGCTGTGGGGTTTTCCAAAACAACCCGCACCAGATAGCCAGTCTATTCGCTGAAGCCCTGGCCGAGGCCAACATTCGCGGCCGTTTTCAGCGCATTGATTTTGCCGTATTCGACTCCAAACCACCGCACGAGACGCTACGAGCATTTGAAAAAGCCTTTGCAAAAGAGAGTAAGGTACTTACGCCCGATGCTGGATTAGCCCTAAAGGCTTCCTAGGTACAAGCTTCAACCTCGACAGAAGCCAATGGCAACATTTTTTTCATAAAACACTCAATAATCATGAATTTTCTTGCGTTATTATAATTGGGAAGGCGGCTGACCAGCTTACGGCAGCCGCCAGCCGGAACGGCAGGTAGCCGGAGCATACGGCTTCGGCTCGCCGTTCCAAACAGCTGAGCCACCACTTCGGGTGCCGTAGGCGGGCGTTACTTCGCTGGTGAAGCAAACTCTCTTCGGAAAGTTTGCCGGGTTCGAGTCCCACTCCACGGCTTCGGCTGTGGACAATACGCCAGCCGCCTGTTGCCCCGGTTAAAATTCATAGAAACCGAGTTATAGTAGTGGGTGTCGTAGGTAGCCGATACTTCGGTGTAGTTCCGTAAGGACGTGCAGGTTCAAGTCCTGCCTCGGGGCTGAAAGCCGTGAGTGGCGAAATTGGTAGACGCGCTATAAAAACGGCCGCCGCATTTTACCCCACTATTAATTAGCCTTGTACGGGTGCCGTGGCCGGGCCATACTTCGCATTTCGATTGCCCAGGTTGCAGGTTCGAGTCCTGCTGGCGCTGCCTCCGGTGGTGCTGTAGCTCAACAGGTAGAGCAGGTTAAATAGGAGGCTTGGCGTTAGTTGCCCTGTACATAGATAGTGCCTGACAGGTGCCGTAGCGAAGCCATACTTCGCTTGGGGCAATGGGGTCGTGGGTTCGAGTCCCACCTGCCGCTACCAGGCAGTAGCTCAGTGGTTAGAGCACATTTTGGAGGCTTCGCGGCTTGTTGCCCTGTCAGGTTTCGAATACAGGAGATAGGGAAGGTGTCGTAGGCTAGCCTTACTTCGTCTGAAAATCAAAGCGGCTTTCCGTTTTTCACCCTTCCCGATTCCCTTTCTCTGCTCCGGATGCCGTAGGTGCGCGCTACTCCGACTTTCCTCGTCGGGCCGCTTGGCCCGTTGCGCGGACCGTCTGTTGCTCCGGAGTTTCAGGGGATTTTTCAAGTGCCAGTAGTACAAAGCTGTAGCGAGAGGTCTGCACTTCGCGTGTCATTGAGCGACTGAAATAGCTGACGTTACAATGATTGACATTCACACGACGCGAAGCACAGGCTTCGCGCTACAGCCGCTGGTAAGTCGCAGCTAACAATCAACATTAACAACTAACAACCCTCTATATGGGCAATCTTTTACGCGGCAACGACCTCCGGCAGCTTGGCTTCCCGGAAGGCCGGGCCATCGGGCTGGCGCTAGCGCAATTGCAGCGCAAGCACCTCAAAAAACTTTCTAAAACCGACCAACTGGCGCTGTTGCAGCGCCTAGTAAATACCCCCAACGATTTCCTCACCGACCTGGACTGGAGCCATACGGCCGCCGCCTTGCTGCCACCGCCCAGCCGCCACATTGCCCTTGCCGAGCGCAAGGAATACGCGGTGTTTGGCGCCGAGTACATCGAGCACGGTGCCATCCACCAAATGGAAACGGCTATGAAACTGCCCGTGACGGTAGCCGGTGCCCTCATGCCCGACGCCCACCACGGCTACGGCCTGCCCATTGGGGGCGTGCTCGCCACCGACAATGCCGTCATTCCCTACGCCGTGGGTGTGGATATTGGGTGCCGGATGGCGCTTTCGGTGTTTGCCTTACCGCCTAAGCATCTGGAGCAGCGAATACAAGAGCTGCGCAAATTGCTTGTCGACAACACCCGCTTCGGCAACAAGCAGGGCTTTCAGCGCGGCCAGAAGCTCGACCACGCCGTGTTGGACCGGGCCGAGTTCCAGGACATCGGGTTCCTGCGCAACAAGCAAGCCACGGCCGCCGAGCAAATCGGTACGTCGGGTGGCGGCAACCACTTCGTGGAGTGGGGCATCGTCGACATCACCGATCCGAGCAACGAACTCGGCGTGCCAGTAGGAGAGTACCTGGGGCTGCTTTCGCACTCCGGCTCCCGGGGCTTGGGCGCCAGTGTGGCCAATCACTACACCAAGCTCGCCAAAGACGTGTGCCAGCTACCTTCCGAAGCGCAGCATCTGGCTTGGCTTTCCCTCGACAGCGAAGCCGGGCAGGAATATTGGGCGGCTATGAACCTGGCCGGTGACTACGCTTCGGCCTGCCACCACCAGATTCACCAGCGCCTAGCCAAAGCCCTCGGGGAGCGGCCCCTGGCGAAAGTGGAAAACCACCACAACTTCGCTTGGAAAGAGCGCCTAACCGACGGCCGGGAGGTAATCGTGCACCGCAAGGGCGCGACACCCGCCGGCCAGGGCGTACTCGGCATTATTCCCGGCTCGATGACGGCTCCTGGCTTTATTGTGCGCGGGCGGGGCAATTCAGCGTCGTTGGCTTCGGCCTCGCACGGCGCCGGCCGGGCCATGTCGCGGACGCGGGCCAAGTTGGAGCTAGGCGAAGCCGAGGTGAAGCGCTACCTCCAGCAGCACCACATCGAGCTGATTGGGGGCGGCCTCGACGAAGCGCCACAAGCCTACAAGGACATTCGGGCGGTCATGGCGAGCCAAACAGACTTAGTAGATGTGCTCGGTTCTTTCACACCACGCATCGTTAGAATGGAAGGGGGTGCCTAATAGGCAAAAGAGGCCTCAGCTAGCAGCTGAGGCCTCTTTTATGTTTAAACGGAAAGCAAGACGTAGCCTTCGTACGTACCAGTTAGCAACTTCCGAACGGCATCGTACCAAGTCCCTGCCAACTGCCAGATATATTTGCAATGGCTGCCAATCAGCTCTAAGCTCTTATCGAAGGGAGTTGCGAAACTGGAACTATAAAACGCCTGGAGCTGCTTGTTGCCATTTCAATGTCTTGGTTTCCTGTCTGCTTGCCAGTCTTGGACCGCTTGCCCTTTTCAATGAATAGACACTTCCTCGTTGCAAGTTTGGCTATCGTGCTACTTGCCAGTGCCACCCAACCCGCCTTGGCGCAAGTACCTTCTAACCCCGAACAACCTTGGGGAAGCTGGTTTATTGGGACGTTACAGCTACCCGGCAGCGCCGAGAGCCGATGGGGAGGATTTGCAGAGGCTCAGGCGCGCACTAATGCATTGTTTCGGCAGTACTTCTACAATGAGCTGAAGGGCGGCGTGAGCTTCGACCTCGACAAAAACTTCACGGTGCTGCTCGGCGGCGGCCGCTACGCCACCTCCGACTACCAGGACCGTCCGGCGGGCCCCCTGAATGTAGAGAAGCGCCTATGGGGGCAAGTTGTACTGACGCAGTACTCGAGCCGCATGAAAATAGAGCATCGGTACCGGGCCGAGCAGCGCTGGTTTCGGTTTCGCGACGATAGCACCTCGTCGCGCCAGCGACTACGCTACCGCCTTAATGCTTTTTACCCGCTCAATAAAAAAGCTATTGGCCCTGGCACCGTATTTCTTTCCGCTTACGACGAAATCTTTCTTAACCCCAAAGGTCCGGTGCTTGAACGCAACCGCATCTACCTCGGGGCCGGCTATCAGTTCAACAATCATCTGACGCTTCAAACGGGCTGGGTAAATCAAGCCAACTACAACCAGCCCGCTATCAAGCAAGGCCAATTTATCCCGCAAAACACTTCGGCCAAGCGCAACATTGTGGTGGCACTCACTTATCGGATTACGCGCAAGACTACCGTGGCTGCTCCCGAACGGCTCCCCTCGCAGCAGGATTAACAGTGTTGAAGCACGCGCAAATAGCTTGCGAAGTGTAGCGCTTAAGGCACTAAATGCTATTCTGCGGCTGGCGGGGCTGCTACCACCCGTACCTCGTCGCCGACACGGAGCACACCGCCCTGCACGATGCGGGCCGTGATGCCGCCGTGGCCGCGCATGGCATTGTAGCCGCCAGGTCCTAGCTCTTCTTCCATGCGGGAGCAGGGGTGGCATTCGCCGGTGATGTCGAGCACTACTTCCTCCCCGATCTGAATACGCCGGTTCTTGAGCGCCAGCAGATTCAAGCCGCCTATTACGAGGTTGCGGCGCAGGCGGGCAGGATCGAGCGGTGCATCGTGGCCGAGGTAGCCTGCTACGGCAGCTAAGTGCTCTTCCTGAATAAGCGTAACCTGGCGCTTGCCACCCGCTTTTGGCCGGGCATGGTCGCCTTGCAAGTGCCGGTCAGTTTCGGCAGTGGCCTCGGGCACCGAAACCACCGCTTCCCGCCGTACGGGCCGTAAGCCTATCCAGGCCAAGCGGCCGGTTTGGGGTAAGGTGCCTAATAGAGTGGCAATTGTGGACTTATCGTCGCCGAAGAAAGGAAAAGGCATATACGTAGCCGTGCAGGCTGCTCAAGAGTTGTACGAATGTGTCAGGTCGAAGAACATCGGCAGTAGGGGAGGGCCGGAGCAGTTTCTAAGATACCGACCAAAACCTATCTGCAATGTAGCGCGACCATAGCATCAGCTTTGGAAAGGGCAAATAGGATAGCGGGGTTCCACCCGAGTAACTTACGTCGAAATTAATTTGGCAACCCAGAAAGCAGCGGCGGCAGCTAGTGCTCCAATACCGGCCATCTTGAAAGCGCCACCGATAGGCGGCTGACCCGTCAGGCGGCTTTTAAGGTAGCCAAACAAGAGCAAGCACAGCAACGTGATAACCGCCGACCAGAGTAAGCCTTGGTTGGGAGTGGCCGTAAAGAAGTAGGCACTTAGCGGAATTAAGCCACCCGCTGCGTACGCCATGCTAATTGTAGCCGCACTTTTAGGTGCTTGCTTAGGATCGGGCTGCTCTAAACCAAGCTCGTATTTCATCATAAACCGCACCCATTGGTCGGGGTCGGCCGTTAGCTCGGCTACGGCCAGCTTACGGGTACTTTCCGAGAGGCCAATTTCAGCTAATAGATCTTCCACTTCGGCCCGCTCTACGTGCGGCACCTCACGCACTTCCTGATACTCGCGGGCTAATTCAGCTTGGTAATGGTCTACCTCGGTGCGCCCCGCCAAATAGCCGCCCAGCCCCATGGCAATGGAGCCGGCTACAATCTCAGCGAGGCCGGCCGTTATCACCAAATTCGAAGAGTCAACGGCGCCGCTCAGGCCTGCGGCCAAGGCAAAAGGCACAGTAAGCCCATCGGAGAGGCCGATAACAATATCCTGTAACATGGCCGAACTAGCTAGGTGCTGCTCGGGGTGCGGGTGTGGATGAGGGTGCGGCATAAGGAAGTAAATATAGCCAGTACGCTAACCTGCAGCTTATTTGTGCGTACTACCACTAACTGTGTGGTTGAGTAAAACCAACTCACAGCATATTCTTCTGACTACAATCTTCTCTTCTTTTAAGTACCATGGCCAAAGCTCCCGCCACCAAAACTTCAGCTGCCGTAGCAGCTCCTAAAGTTTCTGCTGCCAGCAAAAAGGCGGCCTCCTCTGATGGACAGGCATCGTCTAACGGTCGTACAACTCCTATACTGCAGCCGGTATTGAACCAGCAGTTCGACGCTCCTGCGGCGTTGCAAAAATTTGGCACCGTGTCGCAGCGCCTGCCTATCGGCCTTGACACCGACACCCGCCAGCAAAGTGTAGCCAACCTCAACCAGCTGCTGGCCGACACCATTACGCTACGCGACCTGTACAAGAAACACCACTGGCAGGTAGTAGGCCCAACTTTCTACCAGCTGCACCTGCTCTACGACAAGCATTACGAAGAGCAAAGCGGCCTAGTTGATATCATTGCCGAGCGCATCCAGATCCTAGGCGGCGTAGCAGTAGCAATGGCCCACGACGTAGCCGAACTCACCAGCATTCCCCGTCCGCCCCGCGACCGGGAAGAAGCTCCCGTGCAAGTGTCGCGCTTGCTGGAGGCCCACCAGATCATCCTCAAAAACTGCCACGAATACGCCAAAACAGCCGCTGATGCCGGCGACGATGGCACCAACGATGTAGTAGTGAGCGACGTAATGCGCACCAACGAGCTGCAAGTATGGTTTGTGTCCGAGCACGTAGTTGACACCCCACTAGTTCGCGCTGAATAGCACAGTCGTCTTCTAAAAATACGAAAAGGCTTTGGTCATAAGACCAGAGCCTTTTTTGTTGGTGCCTTTTGACTCAACTTAAAGCTGATTTCAATAAGCAACAAGCAAAATGAGCCTGAGTGAAGGCCTAAAAGTGCCGCTGGTGCAAAATATTTTAAATTTTTATGAAGAGGCGGAATTTACTTTTCCGGCTGACAATGAGGATACAACCTCGTTGATGTGAGACGAAGCGGGCTGCTAAGAGCAAAAAATACGCAACTGGATTTGGAGCAAGCGCACCGGCTACCTACTTTTGTCCTCGCTCTGCCGCCTCAGCAGGGCCGAAAGCCTCGGTTTTCGACGAATACAAGGAGTGCTTGCCGTCATCTGCGCACGTGGTGAAACTGGTAGACACGCCATCTTGAGGGGGTGGTGCCTTCGGGTGTGGGAGTTCGAATCTCCCCGCGCGCACTCCAAAGCAAAGAGCCCGTTTCAGCTACCTGAAACGGGCTCTTTGCTTTTAGCAACGGTCGTATAGCTCACTTATAAAGTTCCGTTTCGCTCAAACGGGTTAGCTGGTACCACCAGCACCACCTTCTCACGCTCTACTAGCACCTGGCCCGGCAACGCCCCTTTGGGTTTGCGCACGAACTTCTTCGGCGTGACCGTAACCGGACACAGCGAATCGTTTTGCCGACGCGAGTACCACGCCGCTAGCTGGGCCGCGTGCTCCACCACGGGTTCCGGCACAGGTTGGCCCGCCCGGTGCCGAATAACTACGTGCGAACCGCTTACATCCTTTGCGTGTAGCCACAAATCGTCTTTGTGAGCATAGCGTTGCGTGAGTAGGTCGTTGTTTTGCGCATTGCGGCCCACAAGGATCGTAAAGCCAGCATCCTCAAACACTTTGAAGGGCAGTTCTTGAGCAGCTTTCGCTTTGGTTTCGGGTTCGAGTTGGTGCTGCTTGCGCCAGGTTCGCAACGTGCGTAGGTCAGCAGGGAGATTTTCAAGTTCTTCCAGCCGCTCCAGGCACCACAGCGCTTCCGCTTCGCGTCGTTCCACTCGCTCGGTTAGCTGGCGGGTTTCGATTTGCTGGTTCTTCGCCTTCCGATACAGATTTTGTGCCGTACGTTGCGGCGTTTCAGTTGGCTTTAGTTTGATGGTACGTGGCTGGTTGTCTTGGTAGAAATCTACTACATCCACACTACTAGCTCCCGCCGGAATCTGACTTAAGTGCGCCATAATAAGGTCAGCGGTTTGGCGGTAGCCGGCCGTATGCTCCAAAGCATACAGCCGCGTACGGGCCATGCTGGCACTCGTGGTGGCCTCGTCGGCACGACGCTCTAACAACTGCCGTACTTGCCGCAGCTCCATTTCGTAGGCGCGGCGCCCTAAGGTCAAAGGCACGAAGAGGCGCAGTGCGGCTAATGGGTCGGGCGGAAGAGTACGTTCCACTTCCCCCACGGGCAATAAGCTCAAGCGGGTGCGTCCCTCCACCGCGGTTAAGTAGAACGCCTTAGGCTTTTCCAGCAGAAGCAGTACTTCTCGAACTAGTTGCTCTTTAACAGCCAGCGGTGCCGGGTCATAGCCGTGGTCACGGAGGTAACGGGTGGGCAAGTCGGCCAAAGCTGGATAGCGCTTAAATGGATTTACCGCTTCTTTCGTTGCCAGTATTTCGGTGCTTGGCTTTTCCGGCTCTATTGTGTTTGCGTTGCTACTAGCAGCCGATTCGCTTTCATGCGTAGCACCCAAGGTAGAACGTGAGTTCTCATCTTCTAACAGAGGCTGAATTTCAGCGTCGGCGGTGTAGCGTTGATGAAACAGTTCAACCGGTGCATCGGGGGTGAGGCGGAAGATGGCGTTAGGGCGAGGGCCGTAGAGCTTAAACAGCAACGTGGCATTGCTCCGGAAGCGCAGCTGCAGCACCCGATCGTTGGGTAGGGCGCTTACTTCTGCAACTTCTTGGCCTAGTAGATCAGGTAGTAGGTCGACGGAGTTAGCGCGTGCCCGGTGGAAGGTTTCGGGCAGCGCTAAGACTGTAAAAGTTACTGAAAGCTGAGCCCGCAGCCAGAATTCTGCCGTGCCATTGGTCAAGCCTATTACCAACTCATCTTTCTCCTGCGAAAAGCACGTCACTACCCTGTAGCCAGCCAACTGCTGTGTGAGAGCCGGGGCCAACTGGCGCAGGAAATAGTAGTTGTTGTGCATGATGTGTTATTCAAAGCAATGCAAGCCTAGTAGTGCCTGCCAGTACAATGGGTAAAGGTATAACAGCAAGTTTACGGCAGCTGCTTGCAACCATCGGCAGATGGTATAGCTCCAGTATTTATAAACTGCCGTCCTACCTATCTGCCTTTTCTAAACATGAGAAAATACCTACTTCTTAGCGCACTTGTAATAAGCTTAACCGCCTGCTTGAAAACAGAAGATGAAAACGAAGTGACGCCCGCCGCTATTAATACGATCTTCGACCAAGACTTTAACTTAAATTATAGACAACAAGCAACACTATCGTCTGCAAGTCAAACGGAATTGACAGTGGCGGTGGAGGAACTGCATTATACGTTTTGCCCTAAGAATGCCAATTGCTTTATAGGTGATTTTGTGAATCCAACGATGAGTGTGACCGATACGAAAGGCCAAACTCAGGAAGTAAAGCTGTCGATGCATAGAGCAACTAGCAACTACCCTAATTGGATGGATACAATCAGTGTGCGAGCTAACGGTACCCGATACTTGCTTTATTATAAAAAATACGATGTGAAAGCAGGATGTGACAATCCAGCGAAAAAAGACATTTCCGTTCAGCTGCGCATTACAAAGCCAACCAACAACTAGGACGTGCGCCAACTAAAAAGGTACGGAGGCAGAAGTTAGGCTTGGAGCTAAGCCTAACTTCTGCCTCCGTACCTTTTATTACTGTATCGCTAAGCTGCCCCTTTGCTGTAGGCTAATACTTTTGCTAATAGTTACACTTCCACCCGCAGCCCATCATAAGCCAGCCGAATAAAATCAGGCAGCGTAGCCTCTACTTCGCGGTGCTTACCTAACAGATGGCTGATGTGCGTGAGATAGGCTCGACGAGGAGCGAGGTCTTCGAGAACAGCAATGGCCTCCGTTAAGGAAAAGTGTGAGATGTGCGGCTCGTGGCGCAAGGCGTTCAGCACAATGATTTCCGAACCCCGCATCCGTTCCAATGACTCTGGCTCTAGGTGATTGGCATCCGTCACATAGGTGAAGTTGCCCACCCGAAATCCGAGCACCGGCAGCTTGTAGTGCAAGGCCCGGATAGGATGGAAGGTTACTCCCTGCACATCGAAGGAGGTAGTATCGTCGAGAATTGGGATAGTTTGCACTTGTGGCACCCCGGGGTACTTGTGTTCGGCGAAGATATAGGCGTATTCACGCCGGAGTTGGTCTAGCACCCGTGGCTCGGCGTACACGGGCATGTCTTGCCGCTGCTTGAAATTGTAGGCCCGGATGTCGTCCATGCCGGCCGTGTGGTCTTTATGCTCGTGCGTAAACACCAACGCATCCAGCCGGTCGACCCGTTCGCGCAGTACCTGCTGGCGAAAATCCGGCCCCGAATCAATAATAATGCTCTTGCCCTGAGTTTCGAGGTGCACCGATACTCGTAGCCGCTTGTCGCGGTAGTCAAGAGAGCGGCACACTGCACAGTGGCACCCAATCACAGGCACGCCTTGCGACGTGCCCGTGCCGAGAAAGGTGATTTGCATGGGCTAATTGTTGAATAGCTGAATGGCGAAATGGTTGGTTGTTCTACGAATTATCGGAACAACCAACCATTTCGCCATTCAGCTATTCGGGTATTTATCCTACGTACTGCTTTACTACGCGTACAAGTGCATCAAAATCAAGAGGTTTAGGTAGGTAATCGGTTACGCCAGCCTCGCGGAATTGCTCCATAGAATAGTTGTTGGCGTTGCCGGTGATGGCAATAATTGGAATTTTAGAAATCCGCTCGTCCTGGTGAGCACGGATTTCGCGGGTGCATTCCATACCGTCCTTCACTGGGATGTTGATGTCCATCAGCACGCAGTCAATGGGCTGACTTTCCACTTGCTTGAGAACTTCGCCCCCGTTTTTGGCCGACACAATGCGGTATTTCTGCAGCTCAAGAATCTTTTTAGTCAAGTTCAGGATGACGGAGCTGTCTTCGGCAATTAGTATTGTTTTCGCGTCGCTCATGAGAGAGAGAAAGTAATGATGTAGGGGTTCGGGTTGAAAAGGTAAAATTAAAAAGATGTTTTCGGGCACTTACAAGTCACTCGTCACGCCCGGATAGACTGCTTTAAATCGAGTGAAGTAATCCATTAACTTTTGAAAATCCTGCTCTACGTTGCTCTGGTCGCCTTTTTTCAAATTGTGCTCTATCTCCTTGGCACACTCTGCTAGCAAAGTTAGACCTAAAGTAAAGCCAGTTCCCTTTAATTGGTGCAAATGTGGTAAAATCTGTTCGTACTGCCCACTCTGCACCAATATTTGGGCTTCATCAAGGAGCTGCGTTACTTCTACCTCGAAGTCTTGGTAGAGCTGAGCCGCAAATTCGGCACCACCCAGTTGCCGCAGTTGCTCTATTACATCCGGATCAATAAATGGCGGTTCTTCCGCGGCAGCAGGAGCGGCTTCAACTGCTGCGGTAACCGCCGTGGCGGCGGCCGCCCGCATGGCTGGCCCTGCTGTTACCCAACGCCGTAGCACCGAGTGCAAATCCTGGCTTTTCACGGGTTTGGAAACGTAGTCGTCCATGCCCTCGCGCACAAACCGTTCGGCGTCTTCCTTCATGGAATAGGCCGTCATGGCCACCACGGGCGGGCATGCAGCGCCTAAGCGACGCCGGATTTCCTGCATGGCCGCTACGCCGTCCATTTCCGGCATCTGAATATCCATGAACACTAAGTCGAACTTAGAGCCAGGCGCCGTGGCTTTGCTGATGGCTTCAAAGCCGTTGTCGGCCACGGCCACTTCACAGCCTAGCTTGTCGAGCAGGCGGATAGCCACTTTCAGGTTGATGGGATTGTCATCGACGAGCAAAACGCGCGGTGCTGTATCGAAGCGGGTGATGTCGGGAGCCCGCTCGCGCGAGGCCAGCCGCTCCTGCACGATTTCGTCTTCGTTGTAAGCTGCGCGGCAGCGTAGCGTAAACCAGAACGTGCTGCCGTCGCCTTCGTTGGAGAGTACCCCAATGTCGCCGCCCAACAACTCAGCTAGTTGCTTGCTGATGGCGAGACCTAAGCCTGTGCCGCCAAACGCCTTGGTAGGTGTCGTATCGAGCTGCGTGAAGTTGGTGAACAGCAGTTTGGCATTTTCCGTGGAAATACCAATACCAGAGTCCTGCACCGCAATGCGCAGTTTGTACTCGTCGTCCTCGCGCTTATCCGTCGACACAATAATACTCACCGTGCCCTGCGACGTGAACTTGATGGCGTTGGAAGTGAGGTTGCTGAGTATCTGCAACAAACGCGTTTCATCGGTCACGATGAAGCGCGGGGTGTTAGGCGCGATATGGTACGAGAACGTAAGACGCTTTTGCTGCGCCCGGTTCGCAAACAACGAGTGGATCTTCTCCAGCGTGTAGTGCAAGTCCATGCCCTCCTCGTTGAGCTGTAGCTTGCCCGCCTGAATCTTGGAGAGGTCCAGGATGTCGTTCAGAATAGCCAACAGCGCGTCGCTGGACTTCCGCAGAGTGTCAACGTATTCTTCCTGCTCTTCGCTGCTCACCGTTTGGTGCAGCAAGTCAATCATGCCGATGATGCCGTTCATAGGCGTCCGCAACTCGTGGCTCATATTGGCCAGGAATAGCGTTTTGGCTTCCAACGCCGATTCGGCTTCATCCTTGGCCCGCCGCAGGTCAAGCTGCATCTGGTTGAACGTGGTGATGTCACGCGCAATGCCTTCGGTACCAGTTGTGCCACCAGTAACCAGTCGTGCATTCACCAACATGCTTACGCTGTGGCCCTGCTTGTGGCGCATTTCGATTGGGAAGTTGCGCGCGTCCCCATTCATCTGAATAACGCGCAACAGGTTGTCGCGCTCTTGAGAGTGAATGTAGTAGTTGGAAATAGGCGTACCCACCACTTCCTCAGCGGCGTAGCCTAACACGTCCAGCACCGAAGGGCTGACCAAGGTTAACATGCCTTGGTCATCGGTACGATAGTAGACGTCCTGGAACGACTCGAAAATGGCGCGGAACTTCTCTTCCTGCGCGGCTAACTCCAGTTGCGAGTGTTTCTTTTCGGTAATGTCGTGGGCAATACCCGAAATTTCCTCGAACGAGCCGTCATCAAGATAGATGGGGTTAAGGAAGATTTCGCGCCACGAATCGGCGCCGCGGGCGTCTTGCAGACGTACCTCGAAGCGCTGAGGCTGTCCCTGAAACGCCTTGCGGTAGTTTTCTACAAACAGTTCGCGCGCATCTTCCTCCATCATGGCCAAATCGGCCTGGAACAAGTTCACGTTCGGCGCCGGGTACACCCCGTTGCGCCGCAAGAAATAAGCGGCGTAGTTGCGGTTGAAAGAAGTGAGGCGCGAGTGCGTATCCACGGACCACATCAAGTGCGAGCCGCTTTCGAAAATAGCATTCAGACGTGCGTTCTGCTTCTGAATTTGAACCTCGTTGCGCTTGCGCTCAATGGCCAACGCTACCTGGTTGGAAATAAAGTGCAGAATCTCGAGGTCGGTAGGGGCGTAGGCATCGGCCTTGTGATAATCCTGCACGGCAATTACCCCGATAATCCGTTCCCCGATGCTCAATGGGGAGCAGAGCATTACTTCGGGTATTAGGCCATACGCCGTGATGGTGCCGCTGCTAATGAGCTCTTCCAACTCGTGGCGCAGCATATACTGCGGCCGCCCCGTCCGGATAATGTACTCCGACATGCCCGAAGAGAAAGGCCGCGACACGGCTCCTACTTCGCCCGGCGTATTCTGGTCAACGAAGTAAGCAAACTGCAATTGCGTCCGCGCTTCGTCGCAGAGAGCAATGTAGAAGTTGTTGGTTTCGATGATCTTGCTCAGCTCCCGGTGAATAGCACCGTAGAGGGAATGCAAGTCTTTCGAGCTAATGGCCAGGTTAGCAATGCTGTAGTACACCTTCTGCAAGCGTTCGGCCTTGATGCGGTCGGTGATGTCGTGCAGAATGGCGCGGGTGCTTACGGGCTCGTTGTCTTGCCAGGAGCAGGAAATCGAACCAATCAGGTGAACAGGTTTGCCCGTCTTGGTTAGGAATACTGTTTCGAGCTTGTTGACTTTTTCGCCCTTATACAAGTTGCGCAGCTGATACAGCAGCTTGGCTTTGTAGTAGGGGTGCACCACGTCCGAAAGGCTGAGGTTGGGCAGGTCTTCGTCGCTGTAGCCGAGCTTTTCCTTCCAGGCTTTATTGACGAACAAGAGCCGGTTGTCGATGCTCAGGTTCTGGATAAGGTCGTGGGCGTTGTCGAGGAAGTCTTGGAGGCGGTTGCGGTTGTCAGTGAGGGCGCGGGCCGCTACGTGGCGCTCCGTAAAGTCGCGCCCGACCAAGAAGATGCCCGTAATGGCGCCTGCGGCATCGTGCGCAAACTCGGCGTGCCAGTGCACCATGCGCGTCTGGCCGTTCTTGGTGAGCAGAGAGCGTTCGTAGAAGTCCTGCAACCGCTCTTCCCGAATGCAAGTCAGGAAAGACTGCAACCGTAACTCACGCTCAGCCGTCGGCGAGAACGTGGTATGGTAAGGCTTATCAAGAACCTCGTCGCGGGTGTACCCGGTGAACTCCAGAAAAAAATCGTTGGCGTCCACCACAAAGCCTTCCCGGTCGAGAAGTACATAGCTCAGCGTGGTGCGCGAAAGCAAGTCGCGCAGCTGCTCCTGCGTGCGGTCGAGTACCAGTTGCTGCACCTCGGTGTCGGCCGGCCGACTAGCGGGGGCAGTTTCGCGAAGCCCAAGCAGGACCTGTACCTGGCCATTAGGTAAAGTCAAGCGGCGCAGCGTAATCTGAGCCATCAAGTTCCGCTGATTAGGACGGCGCGCTTGCCAAGGCCGCGACGCTTCTTTGCCCGTGCGGGCCGTGTACCGGATAGCTTCGCGCAGCGTGGCTTCGGTGTGCCACTGCCCGTTGGTGGTAGTCGGCACAGTTAAGGCCATCAGGCCATTGGTCTGCAAGTCGGTACGGCTAATGCCAAGCAGATGCAGCGCAGCTTTGTTGCAGTCGACTAAGTTGCCTTGCTCGTTGTAGAGCAACTGAGCATCATAGGCGTCTTCGAAAAGCGCACGGTAGAAATCTGTCGGCATGGCCACGGCAGCAGTGGACGTCGGAGCAGCAGAATGAGGCATCAGGGTAAAGAAGGGCTGAAACAAGAGCAAATTGGAAACTCCTGCGGGGGCCGGGTTTAACCCCTAAATTTGACGAAAATATCCCGAACCTCCACGATTCTAACCACTGATATCACCGGGAAGTTGCACGACGTGTACTATGACTGTTCCATGCTTGTATTTTGCCGTTACCACTGATCTTAACTATGACCAACGCATGCAGCGGATTTGCAGCAGCTTGGCCGAGGCAGGATACGAAGTACGGTTGATTGGGCGGCAATGGAATAATTCGCAGCCACTCGTGCCGCAACCCTACCAACAGCACCGCTTGCAGTGTTGGTTTCAACGCGGCAAGCTGTTTTACCTCGAGTATAACCTGCGCCTGTTGCTGTATCTGCTGCCGCGCCGCGCTGCCGTGTGGTGCGCCATCGACCTTGATACAGCATTGCCAGTATGGCTGCGGGCGCGGCTAGGTGGGCAGCCCTTCGTGTATGATGCTCACGAGCTATTTACGGAGGTGCCCGAGGTGGTGGCACGGCCGGCCGTGCAGCGAGTGTGGCGGTGGGTGGAACGCTTCATAGTGCCTCGTGCCAACTTGGTTTACACCGTCGGGCCGGCATTGGCGCGGGTGTTCGAGGAGCGCTACGGGCGGCCGGTAGAAGTGGTGCGCAACATCAGCCGGCTGTCGGAGACAGCCCTGCCGCCAACTCCTAAGGCGGCGCCTGACGCGGGCTACATTTTGTATCAGGGGGCCCTCAACGCGGGGCGGGGGCTAGAGGCGCTGCTCGAAGCCATGCCGCAGGTGGCGGGTCGGCTGGTTATTTGTGGGGAGGGCGACTTGTCGGAAAGCTTGCGGGCGCAGGCGGCAGCACTCGGGCTGCTGGCGAGCGGGCAGGTGGAATTCCGCGGCTTCGTGCTGCCCGACGCCCTACGTGAAGTGACGCGGAACGCGGGATTGGGAGTGATGTTGCTGGAAAACCAGGGCCTGAGCTACTACTACTCCCTCGCCAACAAGTTTTTTGATTATCTCCACGCCGGCATCCCGCAGGTGGTGGTAGACTTCCCGGAATATCGCGCCCTCAACGACCAGTACGACGTTGCGGAAATCGTACCTAACCTAGAGCCAACCACACTAGCAGCGACGCTCAACTATCTGCTGCGCGACAATCCCGCGCGTTATCAGCAGCTAGCAGAAAATTGTCGGCGGGCCCGCCGCGAGTTGAGCTGGCAACACGAGGAGCAGCACCTACTGGCGCTGTATACCGGCTTGGTTGACAGCAAATCGTAGTATCCCTCGACATTAGGTCACTTACTTTCTTTGCTCTTGCTACCATGAGTACACTTTCCGAGCTGATAACTTTCCTGGAAGCCGATTTGGCAGCACAGCCCAACCAGCCGACGCTAGTGGTAGTGGCGGGCCCTACGGCCGTAGGCAAAACCGCGCTTTGCGTACAATTGGCGCAACACTTTCATACCGAAGTAGTATCGGCCGATTCGCGGCAGTTTTTTCGCGAGATGAGTATTGGTACGGCCAAGCCCACTCCCGAAGAAATGCAGGGCGTACCGCACCATTTCATTGATTCGCACAGCATAACCGAAGACTACAGCGCCGGCCGCTACGAAGCGGACTGTCTAACGCTGCTCAACGCGCTTTTCCAGCGTCACCACGTGGTAATACTGACGGGTGGTTCCGGACTCTATCTGCAAGCCGTAACGGATGGGCTCGACGAACTGCCCACCGCCGACCCCGCCGTGCGGGTGCAATTGCAGCAAGAACTGGCCGCGCACGGTCTGGAACCTCTGGTAGCCGAATTGGCCCGCCTGGACCCTGTTGCATACAACCGCATCGACCGGCAGAATCCGCAACGGGTGTTGCGGGCCGTGGAGGTATGCCGCGCCACCGGGCAGCCCTTCTCCAGCTTCCACACGGCTGGCCGCTCGGCTCCGGAGCGGCCTTTCCGCATCATTAAACTGGCTCTCACGCGGGAGCGGGAAGAACTCTACCAGCGCATCGACCTACGGGTAGATCAAATGTTGGAAGCCGGTCTGCTGGCGGAAGTGGAGTCGTTGTTGCCTTTTCAGCACCACAACGCCCTGCAAACGGTCGGGTACCAGGAAATCTTTGATTATCTGAATGGCCTGCACGACTGGCCAGAGGCAGTACGCCTGCTCAAGCGTAACACCCGCCGCTACGCCAAGCGCCAGCTAACCTGGTTGCGCCGCGACCCGCAGTACCAGTGGGTAACGGTGAAGTAATACCTAAGTTCAATGCGCCGAGGGCACAAAGGGCGCACCCTGAGCAACCAACTCACCAAGCACGGCTGACTTGGAACTGAGCACCTGGCAGAATGTTAGCGCGAGTATCGTTCTGCAAGGATAGTTTGCCTCCCACTCGCCACGTGCGAGCCGGGTCTATGGCAACATCAACGTTTAGAGAGGCAATGTAGCCTGCGTGAAATCCTCGCTCATCCGAGGGAGCATAGGAAAACTCTAGTTGGTTGGTGGCCTGGTTCAGGCTGAACCCACCATACGTAAGTCCTTTTGAACTGCCATACCCACCAAAGGCGCCGACGCCAACACTGAACTCCACTGTCTTATCTGTTCCGAAAGGCAGCCAGTACACTTCTTGTTCTAGATTCACTGCCCGGTAGGACTCCTTGACTGTGTAGTTTCTACCGTTGTAGTCCTCACCAAAATCAATGTGGTTTGAGCCACTGATGACGGCCAATCGAGACCCTAACCGCAGGTGCTTCCCAAACTGCGGGGCGTATTCCAGGTACGTTTTCATTACGCCATAATCACCGGAACCATTCAGGCAGCTACCCAAGCCTAAGCGCAGCAATGCGGGGCGGTGGGCTGTAGGACCGGGTTCCGATTGAGCTTGCGCGGGCAGGGTAGAGGCTGCCAATAAGATTGTGAGAGAAATTACGGGGTAATGATACTTCATACTGATAGGCAAATAAGTAAGGATGAGAGTAATAAAAGCGAAATGCTAGTATACACAAAAGGGGCCGCAACTAACCCGAAGGTTGGTTGCGGCCCCTTTCTTCTTGCTAAGAAAACTTACACGCTCAGGATTTCTACCATGCGCATAAAGCTCTGGTTGATAAGCTTCTTCTTGTAAATAGTGTCATGGAAAGGGGTGTAAACCAACTGGCGGTTCATGATGCCGGCCATTACGTTGCGCATCCCGTTCAGCAAGCCCTCGACAGCGGCAATACCGATCTGAGAGGCCAGCATACGGTCGGCGGCGGAAGGCGAGCCTCCCCGCTGAATATGGCCAATAACCGTTACGCGGGTGTCGAGCTGCGGAATAGCCTCTTTCACGCGTTGCGCCACAATCTGCGCATTGCCTTCCACCTCGCCCTCGGCCACAACAACAATAAACGAAGTTTTGGAGCGCTGCCAGCTGGATTGCAAGGTGTCAATTACCGACTCGGTCGACATTTGAGTTTCCGGCACCATCACAATTTCGGCGCCGCCCCCAATAGCGCACGGAATAGCAATGTAGCCCGAGTCGCGGCCCATCACCTCCACAAAAAAGCACCGGTCGTGCGAGTCGGCCGTGTCGCGGATCTTGTCGATGGCTTCGAGGGCGGTGTTGACGGCGGTGTCGTAGCCGATGGTGTAATCGGTGCCGTAGAGGTCGTTGTCGATGGTGCCGGGTGCCCCTACGGTCGGAATGCCGAACTCCTGCTCGAAGATGGTGGCTCCTGTGAAGGTACCGTTGCCGCCGATGGCTATCAGACCCTCAATGCCATTGTTGACCAACTGGTCGAAAGCCTGTTGCCTTCCTTCCTTGGTTGTGAATTTTTGGCTGCGGGCCGATTTGAGGATGGTACCACCTTTTTGGATGGTATTGGCCACGGAAGCCGAGTCCAGCCGGACGAACTCCCCTTTGATCATGCCGCTGTAGCCGCGCATGATGCCATACACTTCAATGCCGTGGTACACAGCCGTACGTACTACGGCGCGGATGCAGGCGTTCATACCCGGCGAGTCGCCGCCGCTAGTGAAAACTGCGATGCGTTTCATCATAACTCTTATGCTTCAGAAGGCGCCTGCTATAAACCAGACGCACGGAACGGGCAAAGGTGGTAAATCGTTAGCAAATGGCCGCCCGGTTTCTAAAATCGGTCTGTTAAATTTCCTAGCTTCAATACGACTATTTTGTTTTCACTTGCGTAAGCGGCTTATTGGAAACCAGCGCACGGCCGAGTATCTTACAACTCGCCGTGGCCAATAAGTGGCTTTCGTGCTCTCGTTCTTTGTTCCCCGTTCCCTCATATAGTCCCTCCCTTATGTTCGGTTTTTTTGAAAATGAGCAGACTCGGAAAGTAAAAAGTCACATTCAGAATCTGGCTGCGCTGGCCAAAGCCGACGGTCACCTTGATGAACGGGAAATGAGCTTCATCGTGACGGTAGGCAAGCGAAACGGCATGCGGGCCGACCAAATTCGGTCTATCGTAGCCAACAGCAACCTGAACCGACTAGTCGTTCCCGATAATGATTCGGAGCGCTTCGACCAAATATTTGACATGGTGGACATGATGCTAGCCGACGGCATTGTGGACGACAGCGAAATGGACTTCTGTACTATCATGGCCGAAAAGCTAGGCTTCCGCAAAGACATTGTGGGCTTACTGGTAAAGAAAATTTCGCAAGGCGTAAAAGATGGCATGGATCGGGAGGTAATTAAATCGGATACGCAGGCTTTTTTGAAGAGAGCGTGCGGATAATCTGCTAGCGACCGGCCTTAGTTACAAAACAAGTGGCCCTTGCCAATATCTCTCGGAGATAGGGGCAAGGGCCACTTGTTTTATTTCTGACTCTCCACCCCGCAAACAAACTCTATGGCCCGCAGCAAGGCGGCGCAGGCCTCGTCAATTTGGGTGTCGGTGATGATGAGGGGCGGGGCCAAGCGCAGGGAATTGTCGCAGAACAGAAACCAGTCGGTCAGGATGCCTTCGTGGGCAAGTGCCCGGTCGATGATGGGCTTGAGCACCTCGAACGAATCAAACTCGACGGCCATCAGCAGCCCGCACCCCCGTACGTCTCGAATGGCGGAGTGCACGAGCTGCCGCCGAAAACGAGCGGCCTTTTCGGCTACTCCCGCCAACATGTTTTCCTCCTGAATAGCACGTAACGTAGCCAGCGAGGCCGCGCACGACACCGGGTGACCGCCAAACGTGGTACAGTGCCCCAAAATGGGGTTGGTTTTGAACCCCGCCATAATTTCTTGCGAGGAAATAAAGGCCCCAATAGGCATACCGCCGCCCATGCCCTTGGCACACACCAGAATATCGGGGGTGACGCCGAACTGCTCGAAAGCCCAGAAGGTTCCAGTGCGCCCAAAACCGCACTGGATTTCATCTAAAATCAGCAGCGCACCCACCTCGGTACAACGCTGGCGCAAGGCCGGCAAATAGCCTGGTTCGGGCACCCGCACGCCTGCTTCGCCCTGCACCGTCTCCATAACCACGGCCGCCGTGTGCTCGTCGATCAATAGCAAGTCGTCGAGCTGGTTGTAGCGGATGTGGCGCACATCGGGGAGCAGGGGGCGGTAGCTGTTCTTGAAGTTTTCGGAGCCAGTGATGCTTAGGGCGCCGTGGGTGGAGCCGTGGTAGGCATTGAAACTTGATACGAAGCCCGTCCGGCCTGTGTGGCGCTTGGCAAGCTTGAGGGCGCCTTCGATGGCCTCGGCACCCGAGTTGGTGAAGTACACGCTGTCGAGGTGGACGGGCAGGGTTTCGTGCAAGGCATGAGCGAGCTGCGCGGGAGGAGCCTGCACTAGTTCGCCGTACACCATCAGGTGCAAATATTTGTCGAGTTGGTTTTTGATGGCCTCGATGACGCGCGGATGGCGGTGCCCCACATTGCTGACACCAATGCCGGAAATCAAATCAAGGTAACGTTGGCCATCTGGCCCATACATGTACACGCCTTCGGCCTGCTCGATTTCGAGCAGCAAAGGAAAATCAGAGGTTTGGGCTTGGTGGCGCAGAAAAAGCTGGCGAGGAGTAAGCATGCGGCAAAGGTAGGGGTAGCAGTAGCTCGAAACAGATTTCCGGCCGACTCGGTGCTGCCAACAACAAAAAAGGCTGCCGAAGCAGCCTTTTTATTTAGTTTATGGCCCCTGTGCCGGGTCCTGCGGGCGGCCCACCGGGGCGGTCGGCTACTCGGCGCAGCACTTCCTTGGTGAATTGGCGCTCGGCTTGGAACAGCTTGCCTACCTGCCGAATAGAGAGCAGCTTCTGAAACTTGTTGAAATAGTCTTTCTCGAGGTCCACTTCTTGTTGGCGCAAGGCTAATGCCTTGGTTAAGTTTTCCTTGACTTGCGCATCAGTCAGCGCAGATTCGTCGTCAACGCGGAGTTTACGCATGGTGTGGTACAGTTCTCGGCGTTTGGCCGAATACTCGTTGTACACGGGCCAGAAGCGCTGTGCTTGGTCTTGCGTCAACGAAATCTTCTCGGTGATATAGGCAATCTTGGCATTTTCGATCTGGCTCATGCGGCCTTGCCGACCTCCCGGGCCGGACTGAGCCGCGGCGGGGAAGGTTGCCAGCAAGCAAAGCAGAAGCAAGCTACGGAGCAGGAATTTCATGAAGCTAATAGGGTGAGACGGTGACAAAGTACAGATTTATAGATAGATGTCTTCAACAGGCTGCGTGTCCAGCACTTCCTGCAATTCATCGGGCGAAACCTGCAGGGGCGTTTCGGGTAGGGCTTGCTCGGTGACAGGTAGTTCCGCCAAGTCAGTAAGGGTTACGGGTTGCTCACTGGCCAGCAGGTATTCCACCATTTCGGTGCGCGGCACGGCGGCCAAGTGGGTAGTAGTGGTTGAGGAGTTTTCACTTAAAAGAAAGGAGCCAACAAAGCCACTCAACACCACACCAGCGGCCAAAGCCGTGCGCACAGGCGCCGACAAAGCGCTCAGCCAGCGCAGACCCGCCCAGCTGCTAGCAGCCGAACCTGGCTCTACCCGCTTCATTATTTGCATGGGCAGTCGGTCGAAGTAGCCGTCCGGCGGCGGAGCCAACGGCTGTGGCCGGCGCGGGTGTTCATCCAGACGAAAAGGAGTTTTCATAATGGTTTAGAGGCAGTAAAGCCCTCAAGGTTTAATACGATATCAGACTTTTTCACTGAGTCCAGCAGCCAGTCTTTGCCGACAAAATCAGCGGAAAACATGTTCTATGCTTGTTCATTGATGTACTGTTCTATTTTCTTGGCGGCGTGATGATACGAGGCTTTCAGGGCCCCCACGCTGGTTCCGGTTACTTCGGCCATCTGCTCGTAGGGCATTTCGTCGTAGTAGCGCAAGTTGAAAACCAAGCGTTGCTTGTCGGGTAGCTTGAGGATGGCTTTCTGCAGGCGCAACTCGATATCGTCGCCAGCTAGGCTAGGGTCAGCTTCTATCTTGGCGGCCAATTCTGCTCCTACATCGTTGAGAGGCAGAAAAAACTTACGCCGCTTGCTGGCCAAAAAACTCAAGCATTCATTGGTGGCAATGCGGTAAATCCAAGTGTAGAGGGATGCATCTTGCCGGAAACTCTCTAGGTGTTTCCACACCTTCACAAACACGTCCTGCGTCAGGTCGTCGGCATCATCGTGGTCGACGACCATCTTGCGAATGTGCCAATACACTTTCGTTTGGTACTTGCGCACCAGTTGATTAAAAGCCACGTTGCGCGCGGCCGGGTCGGCAAACTTGGCAAGGATGTCTTGGTCTTCCAAGCAGGGGAGGTGGGTTAGGAGCGGCGTAGTGACGGGTTAGAGGCGTGCGAATAAGCCAGGTTTAATCACGGAAATGGGTACCTTGAATTTCAATATAATACTAATAGATTATGAGGTGGTTAGCTTTTGTGTTAGTGGTGAGTTTGGTATGTGGCTGCTTGCAAGCTAGTGCTCAAATCAAAGTAGAAGAAGTAGAAGTATGGGGCCTGCCGGTAGGAATGTCCGCTCAAAACTTAGTAGACGCCCTAAACCGCAACAAGCAAACAGTGTGTGAAGCGGCTATTCGACCAATGGGCTTTAAAGAAGCTAATGTGTTTGGAATGGACCATATCAGCTTAGTAACGCTACGCTCGGCGGAAAGCCAGCCTTGTGAGAAAGGTAGTACGCCAAACGTGGCGATAAGCCATCAGCTTAACAATACGTTTATGATTAAGCAGCTACATACAGCAGAGTTCCAGCAAGCCCTTACTAGTCTTTATGCCAACCAAGCCAACGATTCGGCGGCAGTGCGCGCAATCCAAAAACGATTTGTCCGCACTACTACTTCGATCTATCAGGCTATGCTCCGGAAATTGCAGACTCCCAACCAACTGACGATTCCGCAGTGTATGGCTGTGTTGTGCAGTACTGCTGCCGACACCGTGCGGGAAAAAGCCTTGGTTCAAATAGCCACCAAGCTACGAGTTGAAGCCGATGCACATCAGCTAGTGCCTTTTATGCAAGACCCACTGATAGGTACATGGGCTATGCAAGCCGTCAGAGGGTATTTCAAGTACCACTCTGTTCCACCAACCAATTGGGCGAAAGTTTTGCCTGCTTATATACAAGCGTTAAATGCTCCCAATCCGACTGTTACTACTATGCTGGCCATTATGTTGGCGCAACACCAAATACCTCGGCAGCTGGCGCCAAGAATACTGACTAATGGTGCTGTTACAATGCATGAAATCCTCCACGGCAAGCATCCAGAGCTTGTGGTGTTCAAGCAACAACTGTATCCGCTGCTGAGCTATTTATCGGCAACTGAAATACGTGATGAAACGGCAGCCCTGGCCTATCTGAGTCAGTTTCAGAAGAAGTAAAGTAATAGCTGCAGCTTTATGGCGTACTGAATGCTACGCCCACCGTCAGGTTGGTATTGTCGTTGGGTGCGCCCTCCAGCACGCGGCTTTCGTGGGTGTAGATGTAGCTGGCCGTTATGGAAAAACGAGTGGTAAAGTGCAGCGCCAGCGTAGTTAGCTGATTGACGCGGTAGTCGCCAAAGCCCGCGAGGTTGGGCTGGTAGAACGTGGTCGAATTAAGGGCAAGCACGCCCTTCGAGTACACCAAGCGTAGCCGCAATGAGCTGCGCGAGACAATACGCTGGCTGCCGTCCCGAAAGTAGGTGGCCTCCCGGATGAAAAGGTTGCTCACGGATACTTCGCGCCCCAACGAGTCGGTATAGAAAGCCCAGCCTGGCCCTAATCCCAGTTGAATACGGTGGTCGATGCCCCGCAGGTTGCTCCGTTCGTAGCCCCCAATGCCGTAGGCTCGGAAGTGGCTGAGCCGGTAGTAAGGGGTGGCGTTGAACAGAAACTCCCGCTCTTTCAGCAACTGGTCTTGTTTGCCATACGTGAAGCTGCCACTCACCGGTGCCCCGAAATGCTGGCCGCGTAAAAATGTGACGGAGTGCGTGGTAGCTAACAACGTTCGGTTCACTCCACCCGAGGTATACTGGCCGCTAAGCTGCCCAACGTAGCGAATAATGGTGGTATCGGAGCGTTGTGCATGCGTGGAAACCACGGATAACAGCAAGAGCAACACAGTACTAGACCAGGAAAATACTAAACCCATCAAATAAACTTAGAAACCAGCGCAAGCAGTAAGAAGATGGAAAGGGCTGGTTATGAAGTGAAAAGAAAGCAAGGGCTTTCCTGAGCGGAATTTTGTCTACAATCAGAGATACTCTGTGCGACGAATTTCTTCGTTGCTTGCAAGTTGATTTATTTGTTGCTGCTCATGCGTTTCTTGTTTGTCTTATGGTTTTGGCTAGTGCTGGTGCCATCAGCCTGGGCGCTACAGATTCGGGAGGTGCGCCAGGTTGGTAACACAACTCCAGCCCGCTTTCAGAAGCTAGAGCTCGGACTGTCGTTGGCAACTGCCCCGGTTGGCAATCCATACGATCCAAACGAAATTACGGTACGAGCTGAGTTTGTATCGCCCCAGGACAGCGTGTATCAGGCGCTAGGTTTCTGGTATCAGGATTTCAAGCGGTGTACCACGTGTGCCCCTTTTCCGCGAATGAGCGCCACTGATACTTGCTTATACTGCCCTACGTGTCCAGAAGATCCAAAATATCTTACGCCGATAGCCACCCGGCTACCTTGGCGCATTCGATTCGCGCCACCTACCGCTGGGCGCTGGCGCTACCGAATTGTGGTGAATCGTAACGACTCAACCATCTACGGGCCTGTTACTTATGTGACGGTGGCAGCTTCCACCAATACGGGTTATATAGGCAAGCACCGGAATGGGCGCAACTTTGCTTATGCGGATGGTCGTGTCTTCTTTCCACTGGGTATGAACCTAGTAAACAACGGAAAAGCAGATGCTTATACCCGCTTGCCTTATCTGGATGCACGCATGGGCATTGCGCGCATCGCCAACAGTGGGGGTAATTTTGCACGGGTTTTCATGACGCCCACGCAATTTGGTATTGAAGCAGCAGGTGACCAGGCGGGACGTTACGACAACCGTCAAAATCGGGCTTACGACTTCGATGAGGTAGTGGAGTACGCTGCTCGTCGTCGTGTGTATCTGCAGGTAGCACTCATGACGCCCGACGAAATAACGGATACCGAGCAATTCGGACACAATTGGCGTCAGCATCCCTATTGGGCTCTATTGCCTGCTGATACTCCACCGTCGCGTTTTTTCACGGACTCGTTGTGCCGGCAACTGCTGCGCCAGCGTATTCGCTACATAATGTCTCGTTGGGGATATTCTCCCGCGTGGTTTGCCACCGAGCTAATGAATGAGGTGGACGGCTACCGTTCACCGGTTCCGTACGATAATTATTGGGACATTAAAAACCCGCTCCATGTGCGCCACTGGACCGACGAGATGCTGGGTTATGCTCGCTCCCTGGCGCCGCAGCATCTCTACACCACCAACACAGGGTATGCATTCAGCAGCTTTTACCCCCGCGACACAGCAGTAGCGCTTTACACGTCACCGGAGGTGGATTTTGTGCAAGACCACTATTACAGTTCCGACCTTAACGTGGAGCATCAGCGGGCATTTATGGCGCGCCGAGCCGCTAACTTGTTTCCCGGTAAGCCCTACCAATTAGCCGAGTTTGCTTTGGGACTGGAAAACGACTGTTGGTATGGCACCTCTAGCTTCACGGCCAAGCGTTACCCACCCAACCAACTCTTCCACGACCTCAACGAGATGCACAACACCTTGTGGTCGTCGACCTTCAATGGCTCGGGGGGAGCCGCCATGTATTGGTGGGCCAATCAAGTGTTTGGGCTCTGCCAAGGCGGGCAATACCATTATTTCCGGCCTCTAAGCACGTTTCTAGCAGATTGCCCCATTTTCGAAGAAGCAAACGAACCTGTAGCCAGTCCATGTCCAGGTACTGCTGGCCCTAAGGACGTGGTACACTCGCCTACAACAGTAGGTAATTGTATTCCGGTGTGGGCCGTTGAAAAAGACGACTCCGAAAATTCTGCTTTCGTGCCTTCCGGTGCTTCCACTACGGATGCTGCGCTGGAAGTATTTGCTCTCCGCAGTTCGGCTCGTGTGGTCGGCTGGGTGCACAACCGCCATAATTATTGGTACAATTTGCCGCACTCAACCGGTTCAACTACCAGTACTTACTGCGCTACACTCAATGATAACCAACCTGCCTCACCCGATAGTATTCCGGCCCTGATTAATCAGCAAGTAACCATTCTAAATGTAGCGCGTCCCGGTCGGTATAAGCTGGAGTTTTTCAGTACCTATCCGTTCTATGACCTCAATGGTGATGGCAAAGACGAGCAGGGAGGAGTTATTGCAAAATTCACTAGCGAAGCACGCGCCGCCGATGGCAAGCTCACCTTCACGGTGCCTCCCCTCCGGCCCCTAGGCACACCGCCTTACGCACCCGACTACGGGTTTAAAGCAACTTGGCTACCTGAACCTACTCCTAAGCCGAAGCTGCCTGTGAAGAGCCCTGTTAAATCGCCGGTTAAAACCGCACAGAAAGCACCAACGAGAAGCACGCCGAAAACACCCATAAAAGCTGTGCCTAAAGCACCTGTGAAAACTATACGTAAGGCGCCAATCAAGAAATAAAGCTAGAAAGTATGGGCTTTATTGCGCCCCCAGCTGACTGCTTGTAGAAATGAATATGCAGATATGCTATTTTTAGGGGAAAACCACGCCTACCTATGAGCAACATGATTCAGTTTGTCGCCAACCACGACGACTTATCGACTGACAAAGGATTCCAATTCAAGTTCTACTGCGACAAATGCCGCAACGGCCACATGTCTCGCTTTCAGCCCAATGCGGTTGGCATTGCCGGAAGCTTGCTTAATGCTGCGGGTAGTTTGTTTGGAGGCATGTTCCATGAGGCTGGCAATGCCGCCTACCATGTGCAGCGGGCTATTGGCGGCAAAGCGCACGACGAGGCAATGGAGAAAGCGGTACTTGAAGGCAAGCAATACTTCAAGCAATGTACCCGCTGCGGCCACTGGGTTTGCCCCGATGTATGCTGGAATTCCAAGGCGGGCCTCTGCGAAGACTGCGCCCCCGACGAGCACGAAGAGCTAGCTGCCCAACAGGCTCAGGCCAGTCGCGAGCAGATCTATACTAAAACGCGCGCTCAGGACTATACCAAAGAACTGGACTTCCTCAATCGGGGCGGGATAGTGCAGTGCCAAAGCTGCAACACTAAACTCAACCCAGGGCAGAAATTCTGCCCCCAGTGCGGCACCCCCAATGCTGCTCTCGCACAAACCAAGGAAAAATTCTGCGTGGATTGTGGCGCGACAATGAAAGCCGATCAGCGGTTTTGTGCCGAGTGCGGCACCAAGCAATAACAGCAGCAATTTCCGTCCTCACGGCAACAAGCAAGTAGCGCCTACTGTCTTGGCAGTAGGCGCTACTTGCTTGTTGCCGAAAACTAATGTGGTAGGCACGCTTCCGAACACGGCCAAGCTGCGTATTGGGCTAACAAATATCCTTACAGCGGAAGGAGAAAGTAGCCATGAATCTGGATAGCGAATTTCGGGGAGTACCTGTAGAGGAAGCTGTTTTCTATGCTCGATTGGGCTTGCAACTAGAGTTGTTCACCTTAGCCGATATCAGCGACTGGGTGGACGAGGTGCTTCTGCACGAAGAAAATCCCGAAGATTTCTTTATTGGCTTTTACCGTATTCTGCACACCAATAAGCTGGAGGTGCCAGCCTACCTCAAAAACTTGTTTCCAGATACTTTCTTTACCGTGCGGCCTGCTTTAGGCTGGTTGCACCGGCAGTTGATTAGCGGTGCTTGGCCTATGAGCCAACTTATCAGGTCTCTCTACCGGCTGCGAACGTTGGTAAGAGCCGATGTAGAAGTCGGCTGGATCTACGGATTAGCTGCCGATTACGACCGGGCGGTTGCCGCCGCGCCCGAGGCCATGCTGGAAGTAGAGCAAGACACGGAAGCTTTCCTGGCTTGCTACCAAGACTATACATTTGGCAACCGCTCGTACTGGCAGAGCCTAGACTTGCTGCTTGAGCAACGATGGGCTAATCTTCGGCATTAGCAGCTAGTGCCAAGCACTGTTCAATGCAAGAGTGAAAAACTGACAGGATAAGGGAGCTTACATAAAAGCCTCTGCCACAACTAAAGTGGCAGAGGCTTTTATGTAAGCTCCTACTTTCCGCTAATTCCGGCGGGCCATTACTTTCTCTACGGCACGCACAATAGCGGCTTCGTTAAGCTCGTATTTCTCCATCAGCTGGTCGGGGGTGCCACTTTCGCCGAATGAGTCGTTGACGGCTACCATTTCCAGGGGCAAGGGTTCTTCGCGCGCCAGCAGCTGCGCGATAGAGTCGCCGAGGCCGCCGTTCATCTGGTGCTCTTCGGCCGTTACCACGCAGCGTGTTTTGCGCACCGATTCCAGAATCAGCTGTGCGTCGAGGGGCTTGATGGTGTGGATGTTGATGATTTCAGCGTTGATGCCTTTGTCAGCCAGCAGCTTGCCCGCCAAGATGGCTTTCCATACCAAGTGACCCGTTGCGAAGATGCTCACATCGGTGCCTTCGTTGAGCACAACGCCTTTGCCAATTTCAAACACTTGGTCGGCAGGGGTGAAGTTGGGAACAACCGGCCGACCGAAGCGCAAATACACCGGGCCTTCGTACTCGGCAATAGCCAAGGTGGCGGCTTTGGTTTGGTTGTAGTCGCAGGGGTTGATGACGGTCATGTGGGGCAGCATTTTCATCATGCCCACGTCCTCCAGAATCTGGTGCGTAGCGCCATCTTCGCCGAGCGTAAGGCCGGCGTGCGAAGCACAGATTTTCACGTTCTTGTTGGAGTACGCAATGCTCTGCCGAATTTGGTCGTAAACGCGGCCCGTGCTGAAGTTGGCGAAGGTGCCCGTGAAAGGAATCTTGCCACCAATGGTAAGGCCCGCTGCTAGGCCCATCATGTTGGCTTCGGCAATGCCCACCTGGAAAAACCGCTCGGGGTTGTCCTTGATGAACGCATCCATTTTCAATGAGCCTACCAAGTCGGCGCACAGGGCTACTACGTTGGGGTTGGTTTTGCCTAGCTCGTGCAAGCCCGCGCCAAAGCCGCTGCGGGTATCCTTTGATTCGGTGTAGGGGTAGTCTTTCATGTATGGAGGTTGGAGAGTGTAGTGTTTCTAGTTGTTGTCTCGCGTCAAGCTGACACGTAGGCTTTCTTGGGTAAGGAAATATCCTGCCGCTCGCGCCACTGCAAACCCTGCGGCAACTCGGCGGCGCTGAACTCCAGGTGAATAACGCGCCGTGGGCGGGTGCTTGTGCTGCGGTTGGAGGCGTGAAGCGTTAGGGGCTTCATTAGCATTACGCCGCCAGCAGGTACCGCACAGGTTATGACGTGCGGCGTGTAGGCTGGGTGCTGATCGTTGGGAATTACACCGTGTTGGTGCGAGCCGGGAACCACTTTAAGCGCGCCGTTGGTGGCGTCGCAGTCGTCGAGGTGCAGCCGAATGGTGACGATGCTTTCCAGAATCTGACGGGGTGGCAGCACGGTTGTCTCACCCTGCTTATTGGTCCAGGGGCCATAACCGGGCAAGTCGAGTTGGCCGTCCACGGCTATCATCACATCTTGATGCCAGGCCACCAGCCAATTGGAGCCGGCTGGCTTATCGAAGTATATAGCCTTGGTTAGATGAGGTGTAGTGCTGGGGAAAAGCACTGCCAATAACTGCCGCAACTTTGGCGTCAATAATTGCTCCTTCAGGGCTGGAATTTCACCGAGCAAGTTGCGGATGGCAAACACATCTTGGCTGCGGCGGAAATTAGGGGAGGTGGTTTCGGCAGCTTCTACAGTGCGCAGTAGAGCGGCAACTTCTTCGGCCGAGAAAATGTCAGGCAGTACGCCGTACCCTACGGTAGCAAGCAGCTTAGCCTCTTGCTCAAAGGTTTCTAGGGTATCATCAGGATGCTGCAAATGAGCATGTTGTAATGGTGCTTCGGCAAGCGTGGCATGACTGTTCTTGTTCATTCCTGATATTATCATTTACCAAACAAACTCACTGAAGTGGTTTGGCCGGGGCGGATGGTGAAGTTGCGTACGTCGGTGAATTTGCTGCCGGTAGCGTTTTTGGTGCGGAATACCAAGCGGTAAGCCCCTGGCTGCATGGGCACGTTCACTTTGCTGCTACCCCCGTCCGAGAGGTTGTAAATCCAGGTCTGCGACTCGTCATCGTTGAGGCGGTAAATGCTGCCGTAGCCTTTTAGGTCGGTGATGATGTTGAGGGTGCCAGGGGCAACATATGTGACGGCCGTTTCCTGCCCTTGCTTGATGGTGATGCGCCGCAGCTGGCGGGGCAAGGTTAGTAGCTCCACCTCGTAGTTGCCTGCCAGCAGCTTCTGTCGCGCCCCGAAGGGGAGAGCCAGCAGCGTATTCTCGTTATCGGCCTGTCGGATTACGGCTTGCACCGTGCCGTAGGGGTTGCCCAGTGTGTTCGGGCTTTGGAGCCACAGCGTGCCTTGAGGCGTTTTGTAGGTGAATACGTTGGCCTTGCCGGGCTTGATGGGCAGGTTTTGCTGACGTACGGGCGGCACCGTGTTGATAACCAAGTCGTAGCTCTGCAGGGCATCAACGTCGAGCACATCGGGTTTGCCTTGGGCGTCGCGGTAGTGGACGTAGTTGAATTCGGGCTGCTCCGTGATGTTGTTGATGAAGGTCATATTCACGTTCGACTCCACGGGTTTGCCGGCTTCATCGGTGAGGTTGATGGCCACGGTGGTTTTAGCTAGCGTCTGAGTCACCACATCGTTGAGAATGGTGCGGAAGGTTTTTACGTCGGCCGCATTATAGTACTGACCCAGGCATTCCAGCTGCTTGCCAAACTCCTTTTCCGCCCCGATGCCAATCACAAACGGCTTCAGAAAGACCCGTTTGCGCTGCAACGCCAGCGACGTAGCACACGGGTCACCTTTGCACGACTCCAAACCGTCGGTAATGAGAATCAGCACGTTGCGGGCCGTGTTGTCGGTGGGGAAGTCACCGGCTGACTGTAGCAGGGAGAAGGTGATAGGCGTGTTGCCTTTGGGCTCGATGGTTTTGAGACGGTTCTTAATGGCTTCGGCGTTCTTGGCCGCAAAAGGCACTTCCAGCTTGGAGTCTTCGCAGTTGTTTTCCGACTTGTCGTGTAGGTGGCCGTAGGCCCGCAGCCCAAGTTCTAGGTTCGGGTACGTGTTCAGCGAGTCCACCATCTTGGCCAGCAGGCTTTTGGCTACGTCCATGCGTGGGCGGCCTTCCCACGGCGCCAGCATCGAGCCCGAGGCATCCAGCAAAAACAAGATGCGCGTAACCCGCGGCTTTCCAGGCGGCACGTTCTGAGCGTGCAACCCCGTTTCGGCCCCGCTAACCAGCCACAACATCCAGCACAGAAGAACAACTAACCGGCCCATCGAGAGAAACTAACTCTGGCCTTTCCCCTTGTTAGTCGGTCTGCCAAACGGCAGTACAGACGCAAGAGGAAAGGCCAGAACGCTTTGCAGTAGGGAAAGAACTCTGTTAGTGCAACGCAATACCAGTCTGGCTTTGTATAAAAACAACGCCATTACCACCCAAATAAGCGCTTAGTAGTCGCTGGCCCGTTCTACGCTCAATTGCTGCAGGGCTTTTTCCAGTTGCTCGTCGTTGGGCGCTACGCCGTGCCATTTGTGTGAGCCCATCATGAAGTCAACCCCGAAGCCCATCTGCGTATCCATCAGCACCATAATCGGCTGGCCCTGACCAAGCAGCGACTGCGCTTCTTCAAGGGTTGGCAATAGCTTTTCGAGGTCGTTGCCGTCGGTTTCGAGCACGCGCCAGTTGAAGGCTTCGAACTTGGCGCGCAGGTCGCCGAGGCCACCAATTTTTTCGGTGGGGCCGTCGATCTGCTGGCCGTTGCGGTCCACGAAGGCTATGAGGTTGTCGACTTTGTGGTGCGGGGCGTACATGGCGGCCTCCCACACTTGGCCTTCTTCCAGTTCCCCGTCGCCCATAAGCACGAACACAGTCTGGTTGTCGCCGTTGAGTTTTTTGGCTTGCGCAGCACCAATGGCGACGCTCAGACCCTGGCCCAACGAGCCAGAGGCCACCCGGATGCCGGGCAGGTGCTCGTGGGTGGCCGGGTGGCCTTGCAGCCGCGAGTTAAGCTTGCGGAAAGTAGCTAGCTCGCTTACCGGGAAATAGCCCGAACGAGCCAGCACCGAGTAGAATACCGGCGAGATATGCCCGTTGGAAAGAAAGAACAGGTCTTGCCCGACCCCGTTCAGATCGAACGGCTCGGGGGTGTGCTTCATCACCTTGAAGTAGAGCGCCACCAGCAAGTCGGTGCAGCCGAGCGAGCCGCCGGGGTGACCGGAATTGACGGCGTGCACCATGCGCAAGATGTCGCGCCGCACTTGGGAGGCAATCTGTTTTAGCTCCGCAACTGACTTGGTGGCTTCGGGCGTGTGCGTTTCGGAAGAAGCAGCAAAAGACGTGTCCTGCGACATAGATTCGAGTAAGTGAAATGAGGAATAAGGTAAAGGAGGAAGTGGCTGGGCGGCTTGCCGTTCCGCTTCGGGCTGACGTAAAATGGGCCGTGCCCGAAGGCTACAGCAGCTGCGCGGCGTGGTTCTTGGTGTCGACTTTGGTAATCACCTTCTCGATTTTGCCTTCGGCATCAATGAGGAAGGTGTAGCGCATGGTACCCATGTACTTGCGGCCGTACATCGATTTTTCCTGCCACACGCCGTAGTCTTCTACCAGCTTCTTGTCTTCGTCAACAAGTAGCGGGAACGGTAACTCATACTTCGCGGCAAACTTTTGGTGCGACTTCTCGCTGTCGATGCTGACGCCAAGCACCTGAATACCGGCGGCCTGTAGGCTTTGGTAGTTGTCGCGCAAATCGCAGGCTTGGGCGGTGCAGCCCGAGGTGTCGTCTTTGGGGTAGAAGTAGAGCGCCACCCGGCGGCCTTGGTAGTCGGCGAGGCGGTGCGTGGTGCCGTTCTGGTCTTTGGCAGTGAAATCGGGGGCGAGGTCGCCAACTTGGGGAAGTGACATAGACAAAGTGTTTCGGCAAATGTAGCAGGAGCGCGGAAACACAGGAAGCTTGGCCGCAGTCTTAGCCAGCAAAGTCGGCGCAGCCGCAGCGGTTCGCTGCACATCTTACCGCCAGCAGGCGGCTTGGAACACGGTAGCTGCGGCAGCTAGGCCTGATAGGTTTAGCCCAGACTGCCGCGAGTACGCTACGGCTTTTCATCCATGGGTTGCGGGGTGAACAGCAATTTCTCTACCGGAAAGCCTAGTTCACGGGCCTTGCCAATAAGATGGTCGCGGCGGCTGCGCTCAAGGTGCGGGGTGCGGCTCAGGATCCATAGGTTTTCGCGGCTAGGCGTGCCGACCAAGGCATACTGATAGTCGGCGTAGTCGAGGTCCAGAATCCAGTAGTCGCCTTCGAAGGGCCAGAAGAAGCTAACCTTCAGCTTGGAGTACGTGGCATCCATGGTGCGGGCAATGCCCTTGGCGGTTTCAACGGGGCCGTTGAGTCCTTCTTTATGGCAGGTGTTGAGCACGTCGACTTTGCCATCGGGGCGTACTTTGTACTCAGCCGTAACGTGCTGGCAGCCTTTTTCGAAGCGAGTAGGCAGCCGGGCCACTTCGTACCACAAGCCACTGTACTTGTGCAGATTCACGTGCGGTACCGTGGGCAGCGGCGCGTACATTTTGCGGCGGACGTAGCCGTAGGCCGCTACTCCGGTAGCCACTGCGGCTACTGCCGTTGCAAACAAAACAGGTTGGCGGACTTTATTTAGCTTGGTCATACTAGACGAGTTGGAATGTACGCTTGCTGTACGCGCCAGCTTAACGGTGGGATGTGCAAGTGGAGTTGCTTGGCCTCCAGCTGTCTGCCCAAAAGAAAGGGAATTAGTATTTAAAGCCAGAAAACCAGTTGCTCCCTGTTCCAAGTTCAGCGCATCAAGCGGCCTAGCTTGAGGGTGCTTAACTAGAACACCAGAGCTAGCTGGCTGTAAAGTGGAAGAAGTAGGCGCGGGCGGCAAAATAGATTTAATTTATTGCTTGATCTAAGGGTGATAGTTGACACAAAGTCGGATTAACCAGTAGACTTCGCACTCCGATGAAAACACTAAACCTTCTGCCGCATTCGTCTCCGCAAGCTGCTGTGCAGCTCCGGCACGCGCTGCAAACCAACCGCGACCAGACCCTTACGCAGCTCTACCAGCACACTTTCCCCATGGTGCGGCACCACGTGTTGCAGCATGGCGGTACTGCGCAGGACGCCAAGGATGTGTTTCACGATGCCCTGATTGTGTTTTACGAAAAAGCCGTGGCAGGCACGCTGGAACTCACGGCCTCGGCTAGTACCTACTTGGTGGCCGTGGCCCGCAACATCTGGCGCCGGGAAGTGGACCGTCGGCAGCGCTGCAACCTCGCCGACCTCAACGAGGAGCACCTGCAGATGCCTGACCAAGGCGAACCAGCCGAGGCGGGGGCAGCAGCCGAGGAAGTATCGGTGCTGGACTATGTGGAGCGGCTAGGGGAGAAGTGCAAGAGCATTTTGCTGTCTTTCTACTACTTCCAGCAACCCTTAGAGCAAATCGCCAGCACCCATCAGTACCGCAACGTGCGCTCTGCCACGGTGCAAAAGTTTAAGTGCCTAGAGCGGCTGCGCAACTCGGTGCGCAACGTGCTAACCGAAACCTTCAGCCACTAAGTCTATGCGCCCGGAGTTGAAACGTCTGCAGCAAATCGAGCAGCATCTACTCGGTGTTCCACAACCAGGCCAAGCCGAGGAATGGGCATTGCAGCAGCTACTCGATGCCGACCTGGAAACCGACACCGAGGCGCAGCGGCGCGTGTACCAAGGGCTGTATGTGGCAGGCCAGCGCCAGCTGCGGCGTGAGCTAGAGGCTATCCATGAGCGGCTCTACGGGCCGCGCCCGGGCCGTTGGCGCCAGTTAGCCGCGGCAAGTCTGCGGGTTGTCTGCACCGGCTGGTCGCGGTTCTCGGGCAACCACTAACCTCTCGTTTTCTATTTCATCAGGGCTATCCTGAGTGCTAGGCTTTCGAGCCGAAGGGCACCGGCATGCCCATTATTTCCACTTTCTTATGCTGTCAACCAAGCAGGAATTCCGAAAATTTGCCGTGCAGGCACAGGGCCTCAGCGGCCTGAGCGTCGACCGATATGTAAGCCACATCGAAGGCCAGGGACGCACGTTTGTCCACAACATGACCCGCTCCGTTATCGAGGAGCGGCCCACTCGTTTTGCTGAAATTGACGTGTTTTCGCGGCTGATTATGGACCGGATTGTGTTTCTCGGTACGGCCGTCGACGACAACATTGCCAATATTCTAACAGCGCAAATGCTGTTTCTGGAGTCAGTAGATGCCAAGAAAGATATTCTGCTCTATATCAACTCGCCCGGGGGCTCTGTATATGCCGGGCTTGGCATCTACGACACCATGCAGTACGTCGGGCCCGATGTGGCTACTATCTGCACCGGGCTGGCGGCCTCGATGGGCGCCTTTCTGCTGTGCGGCGGGGCCATTGGCAAACGTTCCGCCCTGCCCCACGCCCGCGTCATGATTCACCAACCTAGTGGCGGAGTGCAGGGCCCATCAGCCGACATTGAAATTACGGCTCGCGAGGTGGTGAAGCTGCGCCAGGAACTCTACAGCATTTACGCCGAACGCACCGGCAAAACCTACCAGCAAATCCACGACGATTCGGACCGGGACTACTGGCTGCGCGCCGACGAAGCCAAAGAGTACGGCCTAATTGACGAGGTGCTGGAAAAGAAATAACAATGTAGACCAGAGAGCTTAAAATGCTGCAGCGTGAGCTACCATCGTGCCATTGCGTTGCACTAAGCTCTTAGGTCTACTAATCCAAGCGCTACTTGCTTACAGCACCACGTGTACGGCCTTTTCGTTGCCGGCTTGGTCGCGGAGGTAGAGAGTGGCGGGGCCACGCAGGGGTGGCCCAAGCTTATCGGAATTCTCTGAGAAAAGGGTGGCGTTCTTGTGCTCGAAACGAAGCAAATGAAACTGTCCGTTTACTTCCAACTTGTAGGACGCCAAGCCCGAGAGGTCGTCGCCAACCTTGAAAACTACGCCAGCCGGGCCTTTGCGTAGCAAGCGGGCCGAAGGCGGAATGGTGTCGGTGAGGAGCTTGAACTGGCCGAACGCTTTGATGGGCGCCGTAATAGAATTGCCTTCCCATTTGCCACCCACGTAGGCCCGGCCGCCCTTGGCCGTGACACTGTAGATGGCCGTTCGGGTCTTATCAGCAACTTCGGTTTCGGGCCGTAGGGTGAGGCTGAGACTGTGATAGAGCGGAGTGCGCGGCTGCTGTACGGTCCAGATGCCCGCCTTGTAGCTGGTCTGCACAAAGAGCGTGTCAAACAGAGTTTTAGGGCCAAAGCCGAGCTGCAAATTGCCGGTGGTGAAGGCGAAGTCGCGGCCGGAGGGGATAAGGGCCTGCCGGTCGAAGCGTTTGGTGATACCGCCGAACTGCATCGAATCGGGGAGGCCGGCGCGCAGGTCGTAGAGGTAGGTGTTCTGGCTGAGCACCGTGTAGCTCGGGCGCAGCGTCAGGCGGCGGTTGCCTTTGAAGAGCGTAAGCGGCCCACTCGTGGCGGCCGTGTCGGGGTCGGCGGCTACGGCTACCAGCAGGTTACGGCTGAGGTCGTAGCGTAGCGCCGGTTTTTTCACCAGTGCCGAACGCGTTTTGTAGTACACTGGCTGCTTGCCGCGTAGCACGAAGCGTAACGGCGTAGTGTTGCCGTACGAGTCGGCCAGCAGGATTTCCACAGTGTACAGCTTGCCGTCTTCCACGCGCAGGCGGCCTTTTTCGGGGCCGGTGGTATACATCGTCAGGTCGTTGCCGTCATCCACAAACAGCTTCTCGAACTGCCGCCCCTGCATGAAGCGCCACTCATAGTCCATGTGCTGGTTCACTTGGCGCGTGCCCTCCGGAAACGGCACATCGTCAACCACGTGGCGGTAGAAAGGCTGCCCGTTGACTTGGATTTCCACCCGTTGCAGCCCGTTCTTGTTCCACACCCCATCAAACCGGTCGAAACCCTGTACTAAGAGGCCAACCGAACCGAAAGCAGAAATAGTATCGGCCCATACGTAGCCCCCGCCGTTGGGCAAGGGCGGCGTTTTAGGCACAAACACCGATTTGCCGAACACACCCTGTACGCGCGCTTCGATGCCCAACGCCTCTACCGCAAACGCCTGGAGCATGGGCGCAACGTGGTCCTGAATTTCAGCGAAGCCACCCCACTGCAGCGGATTCAGTTGGTGGTCTTGGGCATCGCGCACTTCCCAGTGCAGGTGCGGCCCCGCCGAACCGCCCGTGTTGCCCGATAAGGCTACTACTTCGCCGCGCTTCACCGGAAATTGGTCGGGCTTGAAAAATAGCTCTAGCTCGTAGCTCTGCTTTTCGTATTGGCGGCGTAGCAGCTCGGCGGCCGTGGCTCCCTGGAAGTGGTTGAGGTGGCCGTACACGGTAGTCAGCCCATTGGGGTGGGTGATGTAGAGCACGTTGCCGTAGCCGAAGCTACTTTGTTTGAGCCGCGAGATGTAGCCGTCGGCGGCGGCGTACACGGGCAAGTCTACCCGGCCGTCGGTCTTGATGTCGAGGCCGCCGTGGAAGTGATTGGGCCGCAGCTCGCCCATGCTGGCAGCCAGGAAATTGATTTTGCCTGGCTTGATGGGAAACAGGAAGTACCCGTTGGGCACCGCGGGCCGCGGGCCAGCCGGAGTTTCAGGGGTAGGAGCCGGGGAAAGAGAATCTGGCTCTTGCCCACCGCAGGAAGCCGGCTGGAGCCCTAAGAACAGCAGAAACAGGGGAAGCAATGAGATACTCAACAACCGCCGGGGCGGGGCAATCAACTTATCGGGCATTCGTAAATCAATCAGCAAGTACAAAAACTACAGAAGCAAACGCCAATAACGGCGTCCCGCTGACGGAGTTATTCAATCAATAGGTGGGAGCAAGGCCAAAAGCCTCGAGCCAATCGGCCTGAAGCTACACGCAGCCAAGGCGCAGGCACAGCCAGCCGGAGGCCACCGACCAACTGATACCGCCCCGAAAATTAACGCAACGAAATAAGCTGATTGAAACCCAGCTACTTATTTCACTGCCAAGTCCAGCATTTTTTCGTCGCCGATGTAGCCGGTCAGCTGGTCACCGATCTTCACCGGTCCCACCCCGCTCGGCGTACCCGTGAAGATAAGGTCGCCCATTTTTAGGGTAATAAACTTGGAAATGTAGCTGATGATGGCATCGAAGGGGTGCAACATCAGGCCTGAGTTGCCTTGCTGCCGCACTTCGCCGTTCACTTCCAGCCGGAAGTTGATGTCTTTTAGATTCGAGAAGTCACTTACTGGCTTAAACGTTTCGCCGAGTGGGGCCGAGCCGTCAAAGCCTTTGGCTAGTTCCCACGGTAAGCCTTTGCTTTTCAGCTTGCTTTGTAGGTCGCGAGCCGTAAAGTCGATGCCCAAACCGATGGCGTCGTAGTAGGTATGCGCAAACTTCTCGTCGATGTTCTTGCCATTCTTGCACACCCGCAGCACCAACTCGATTTCGTGGTGAATATCCTGCGAGAAATCGGGGTAGAAGAACGGTTGGTTGCGTTGGAGCAGGGCGGTATCGGGCTTGGCGAAGATGACGGGCGCGTCGGGTGTTTCGTTTTGTAGCTCGGTGATATGGTCGGCGTAGTTGCGGCCGATGCAGAGGATTTTCATGTAGCGGTTGGGCTTGTGAGGCTGGAGTCTGGAAGACAAGAACGTGCTGTAGGCAATGCGAAGCATCTCGGCCACCCAAGAAATTTAGTGGGAGCCTATGTGGAAGATGCCGCGGTAATTGCCACAAAACAACGAATTCAGAGCGCTCAAAATTAGCGGTTAATTGACGGCACGAAAATTAGATCAACAATTAGATGCTTTACCTACTGCATTAAGGAAGGGTTCAAGCAAACATTTTTTGTGCGCTTCAACGTATAGGAAAATAGCTTCCCAAACAATGTACCGCCGAGCTTAAGCGAGGCGGTGCTCTTTTGTACTTGTTCTGTTCTTCCTAACGCCACCACACTTATGCTCAAGAAAATAGCTCTGGCCAGTTGCCTGTTCATGGCCGCAGCCTGCTCCACCGTTCCTATCACCGGACGCCGTCAGCTCAGCCTCGTTTCCGATGCTGAAATGAACTCGATGGCCGCCACCGAATACCAAAAAGTACTTGCTACCAGCAAGGTTATCAGCAGCGGCACGCAAGCGGCCATGGTGAAGCGTGTGGGGCAGCGTATTCAGCAGGCTGTGGAAACGTATTTCCGGCAGCAAAACCAGCAAAGCCAGCTCGAAGGCTATGCTTGGGAATACAACCTACTAGATGATAAGCAGGAAAACGCCTGGTGTATGCCGGGCGGCAAAGTGGCCGTATACAGCGGCATCCTGCCCATCACACAAGATGAAACCGGTCTGGCCGTAGTGCTAGGCCACGAAATTGCGCACGCCGTAGCCAAGCACAGCACCGAGCGGATGAGCCAGCAGATGGCTACGCAAGGCATTGGCAGCTTGGCATCGGCCGCCGTGGGTCAGGCACCTACCGCAAGCCAGAGCGTGTTTTTGCAGGTGGTTGGGGCTGGTTCGCAGCTCGGTTTGTTGAAGTACGGCCGGAGCCAAGAGTCGGAAGCCGACCACCTTGGGCTGATTTTTATGGCTATGGCAGGCTATGACCCCGACAAAGCCGTGGATTTCTGGCAGCGTATGGATGCCCGCGAAGGAGGTGCTTCACCACCGGAGTTTCTCTCAACTCACCCATCCAATGGCACGCGCGTAGCGGCTATTCAGCGAGAATTGCCGGAGGCTCGCAAGTACTATAAGCGTTAACTCGGACCGACCAGTTACCTTTCCGGCATGATAAGTACTATGCCCCGTTTTTTGCGTTTGTTACTGGCTTTTGCACTGCTCACCGTTGTGCTGCCAGCCTGCGAAACCACGAAGAAAGGTATTCCGGAATTTACATCGCCCGATAAGAGTGATATAAGCCGCAAGCAAGAGCCTAGCAGCAAAATAGTGGCTACGGTGGGCGAAAAGGGCTTGATCAAGTACTTGGTACCCCGTGAGCAGCTAGCTCAAGCCTTCACCCGCCAGTTCGGCGACGGTACCACCATCGACAAAACCATGGTGCGCAAAGTACAGGGCGGCCCCAAAGACCAACCTTCTTACTTTCTGGTGGGCTTAGGCTTGCGCAACGGCATGTTCCGGGGCATGGCCATCCCACTCACACTGGTTTCCGACTCGGAGCTGCTGCTACGCTCCAATGCCTCTCGCTACATCATTTCGGGCGTGGGGTGCACGTTTTGCTTTTTCAACTTCGAAAACAACGATATTGTGGGTACCACCTGCGAAGAAAACTCGGGTGGTAGCAGCTGCGACTTACGCATAGTAGACAGCAATACCTTCTTTCCCCGTTAGTTATGCTCAGCCGCAAATGGATTATGCGTCTCTCTTTCACGGCCTTGGCCTTGCTGCTCGCCACTGACCGGCGCCGTCCGAAGCCCGAGCATCTTCCCAAGCCAACGGAGCCCGAGAAATAAAGAAAGCCCGCCATTGGCGGGCTTTTTCATACCGGTTAAGGTGGTTGCCACTCCGGTTACGCGGCAGTTTCTATAAACCGGGCAATGCGGTTAACCAGCAAGTCGGGGTTTACGCGCTCCAGGGGGTGGGGCGTGTTCATTAGGATTTCGAAAGTGGCGTGGGTCATATGGTCGGTGAAGTGGCGGGAGGCATCTACGCCGGCAGTTTTGTCTAGCTCGCCTACCATCACCTGCACCGGTACATCGAGCGTGGCCAGAACAGCGGGCGTAAGCAGCGGAGCCGTGCCGAGGCGGCGCATCATGGTGGCGGTAGCCGCAAGCAGGTCGGGGAGGGGCGTAGGGGCGTGCTGCTGCTCGAGCTGAGCCACATACTGCGGCACTTTCGCGCGCATGGCGTCGAGGTCCAGCATGCGCGTTTCCAGCGCTGCCGTTGCCGGCGACCAATCAAGCTTGGTGCCGAGCGTGGTGATGCTACGGATAAGGCCTGGGGTAGCTGCTGCTGCCGCTAATGCTGCGTAGCCGCCCATACTGTAGCCAAAAACGTGGACCGGCGGCAAACCTTGCTCCTGAACGAACTCCCGTACTTCCGTGGCAAAGCTTTGCATCGAAAAGCCGTCTTGCTGTAGCGCACGGCCGCCATGCCCGCTAAACGAAAAAGTATGGACGTTGTAATGCGCCGATAACTCGCGAGCCAATGGCTTTACCTGCGCTTCACAGGCCAAGGCACCATGCAGCAAGAGCAAGGATTGTTTCATAGAATGTAGTGCTTAGTGCCTAGGACTTGTGTTTCGGAGCCTCCAATAGGTAAAACTGGAAGCCTCTGCGTACACATACTAAGCACTAACAACTTCCGCGGCCAACTGCTTTAAATCTAATCCATCAAACGTGCCCGACGACATCATGAGCAGGTTAGCGTCGTGCCAATTCTGCGTGTGCAGGTAGTGCGCGAGCTGCTTGCTGTCGGTGAAAACGCGCAAATCGGGGCGGTTGAAGGCCTGAGCGACTTGCTCGGGCGCCAGCGGCGGCAGGCGCTTATGTTCCAGCACGTGCGGGTTGAAGTACACCACGGCCACGTCGGGCGCATCGAAGGTGTGGGCGTATTGGGGCAGGAAAGCCGGGTTCAAACTGCTGAACGTGTGCAACTCCAAGCAGGCCACGAGGCGGCGCTTCGGAAACTGCTTTTTGAAAGCCGTAGCCGTGGCCTTCAGCTTGCTTGGTGCGTGGGCAAAGTCTTTGTACACAACCGAGTCGTCGCCTTCAGCTACCAGCTCCAGTCGGCGGGCCGCCCCTTTAAACGTGGCCAAGGCCTCGTAAAAGGGCTTGCCCTTAATACCCAACTGCTTGCAGACTTCTTTGGCAGCCGAAATATTACGCAGGTTATGTTCGCCGAATACCTGCACGGGTACCTTCTCGTCTTTCTTGTTGAGCAAGAACGTTTTTCCGTCCTTGATGACGTGCTCGTGGGGGCCGTAGCCGATGTACTCCACGTCGGGGTTGCTGGGCACCGTCACCAGCTGTACCTGCTCGTCGTCTTGGTCGTAGATGAGCGTGCCGGCTTTGGGCGTCATCTCGGCGAAAATCTTGAACTGTTCCCGATAAATTTCCTCGGTTGGAAACACATTGATATGGTCCCAGCTGATGCCAGATATCACACCAATGTGGTGCTGGTAGAGGTGAAACTTAGGCCGACGGTCAATCGGGGACGATAAATATTCGTCGCCCTCGATGATGATGATGGGCGCATCCTCGGTGAGCTGCACCATCAAATCGAAGCCTTCTAGCTGAGCCCCCACCGCATAGTCGAACTTGCGGCCGTGGTAGCGCAGTACGTGCAGAATCAGGGACGTGATGCTGGTTTTGCCGTGCGAGCCGCCAATCACCACTCGCTGCTTGTCTTTGGAAGCTTCGTAGATAAACTCGGGAAACGAGTACACCCGCAGCCCTAGCTCCTGGGCCCGCAGCAGCTCCGGGTTGTCGGCCCGGGCATGCATCCCGACAATCACGGCGTCCAGATCAGCGGTTATTTTCTCGGGAAACCAGCCTTCGGCGGCAGGTAGCAGCCCGGCGGCTTGCAAACGGCTTTTGGCGGGCTCGAATATTTCGTCGTCGGAACCCGTAACGTGGGCGCCGCGCCGGTGCAAGGCCAAAGCCAGATTGTGCATGATGCTGCCCCCAACGGCAGTCAGGTGAAGGCGTTGAAGGGAAGAGGTGGGCGTAGCGGCCATTCAGGTTAGTGGGTAAGCGGGCGGCAAAGGTAAGAAGCAGCCAGGAGCTAGAAGATAGAAGCTAGGAAACACAACTTATTTTCACGGTTTACTTATGCCTTCTAGCTTGAGTCTGCTAGCTTCCGGTGCTTCCCCTCATCATACACAAAAGAAACCATTTGTACCACTTCCGGATTGTAAGGCCCAGCCGTTAGCTTTGTGCCCCTTTGACAAAATATCGGGCCGAGAAAACGGTTGAATAGAAGGAAAGCCTAACTAGCTCCAGCTGAAAACTCCCCGAACCTGCTTACATTGTATTGCTTACCTCAGTGATGAACGACCGGATGGATGACCGCTTGAAATTATCAGCCTCGCGTGCTAAGGCCGCCTGGAACAGCCGTGCGGCGGTGGTTCCGGCGGGCGGGCCGTCGGGCAAGCTGCCGCCACAGGCCCTGGAGTTAGAAGCCGCCGTACTGGGCGCGCTCATGCTCGAAAAGGATGCCCTGACCACCGTAATCGACATTCTTAAAGAGCAGAGTTTCTACAAAGATGGGCACCAGCGCATCTTCAAGGCCATTCTCAATCTGTTCGATAAGTCGGAGCCCATTGATATTCTGACTGTCACGCAGGAGCTGCGCGAGATGGGTGAGCTAGAGGCAGCCGGCGGGGCGCACTACGTAGCCAACCTCACGTTCAAGGTCAACTCGGCGGCCAACGTGGAGTACCACGCCCGGATCATCACCGAAAACGCTATTAAGCGCGAGCTGATCAACATAGCCAGCACCATCCAGCGCGACGCTTTCGAAGATACCACCGACGTATTCAACCTGCTCGACAGCACCGAGCAGGCGCTGTTTGAAGTGTCGGAATCGAATATTCGGAAGAACTTCGACGACATGCGCAGCCTGATGGGCAAGGCCATCAAAGAGCTGGAAGAAAAGAAAAACCAGAAGGATGGCCTCACCGGTGTGCCATCCGGCTTCTCGGCCCTAGACCGGGTGACCAGCGGCTGGCAACCCTCTGACCTTGTGATTATTGCCGCCCGCCCTGGTATGGGTAAAACCGCCTTTGTAGTGTCGGCGATGCGCAACGCGGCGGTGGAGTTTAAGAAGCCGGTGGCCATTTTCTCGTTGGAAATGTCATCGCTGCAACTCGTGAATCGTCTGATTTCGGCGGAAGCTGAACTGGATTCCGAGAAAATCAAAAAGGGCAACCTCGCCGACTACGAGTGGGCCCAGCTCAACCACAAAATTTCGGCATTATCGTCGGCGCCCATCTACATTGATGATACGCCCGGCCTGAGCATTCGGGAGCTGCGCACCAAGTGCCGCCGCCTGAAAGCGCACCACGATATTTCGATGATCATCATCGATTACTTGCAGCTGATGACGGGCAACACCGACGGCAAGGGCATGGGCAACCGTGAACAGGAAATTGCGAGTATCTCGCGGGCACTCAAGGGCATTGCCAAAGAGTTGAACGTGCCGGTTCTGGCGCTGTCGCAGCTTTCGCGCTCCGTAGAAACCCGCGGCGGCGACAAGAAGCCTCAACTAAGTGACCTTCGCGAATCGGGTTCTATCGAGCAGGATGCCGACATGGTAGTGTTCTTGTACCGTCCGGAGTACTACAAGATTACCGAGGACGAAATGGGTAACCCTACCCAAGGTACCGGCGAAGTTATTATTGCCAAGCACCGGAACGGCTCCCTGGAAACGGTGCAGCTTAAGTTCATCGGCAAGTTCACCAAGTTCGCCGACCTCGACGGTGCCGGTGGCTTTGGCGACGCGGGCAGCTACAACACGGGGGCCTTCCCCAGCAGCACGTTCGATGATGACGCCTCGGCCTTTGCCCCGAACACCATCCGGCTGGGCTCGCGCATCAACAACGACGGTCCGCCGCCCGCGCAGCCTTTCCCCCGCAGCAACTTCGACGATGGTCCGCCACCGTTTTAAAGTAAAGTCAAAAGAAAAGCACCAACCGGATCCGGTTGGTGCTTTTCTTTTAAGCTGATAAATCAGACTGGCTTAGATGCCGGTATCGTAATCAGAGTCGGCATTGCTGGAGTAGGAGCCTGAGCTGCCTTGCGAACCTGCGCCACGGTAGGTGGAAGAGGATTGATTGGAAGAACCAGCGCCGTAGTTGGAAGCGCTAGAATCGGGGGAGTAAGTACCGCCTGAGCGGGATACGTTTTCGCGGTCGAAGCTGCTGGCGTCTGCGCTGGGACCCATGTCCATGCGGCGGCTGGTATCGGGGCGCGAGCCTGCCGAGTAGTACTGTCCACTGCTGGAATAGCCGGTGCCAGAGTAGTAGTTCTGCTCTGGGCGCTGGTACGAGCGGTTCGTACTAGGCGACGACTTGTAGCGTCCCGACTCTTTCTTGGACGATTTGCCCGAGCGCATAGCCAAGTAACCGATGCCAACCAATGCGGCGGCGCCTGCTACTTTTTGCGTGGTGCTCATTTTGCCTATCTGTTGGCCGGCTTGGTCCCAGCTCTTACCTACTTGGGCCCAAGAGTTAGTGAAAAAGTCACGCACACCTTGGGGAAGCTGATCGACTACTTTTTGTGGGTTGGCATATTCCGTCCAGCTCGTGCTGTCAGTGGACCGTTGACCGGTGCCATTTGAGGTTTTGGAGGCAGCGGAGCCGCTGGTTTCGGCGCTGGTAGAAGCGGTTGGTTGAGTGTTCTGGTTCTGGTCGGTGGATTGCGTAGGTTCCATGGATTGGCTTTCAAATTAAGAGTACACGATAGAAGCAGCCTGCTTGACTGCCGCATAGCTATCCGCAAGGAAGGGCCGGTAGGTTGCAGAGGAGTTTGTAGTTTTTAGAATTTGGCCATGATTTTATTGGTGATAATCAAGCTCTAACGTGTTGCCTGTGGGGTTGACGGCGTTTTTTGTAAGATTACGGGCATGAAAAACTTGCTGCGCGCTGACCTTGTCTTTCGCCTCAACGGCCGCTTGTGGGTGGAAACCAACGACGACCGGTTTATGGGCATCGGTCGGCTGGAACTCCTAACGCAGATTGACGCACTCGGCTCTATCTCGAAAGCGGCGCAAGCTATGGGCATGTCATACAAGCGCGCCTGGGACCTGATTAGCTCCCTGAATGCGCAAGCAGCCAGCCCCTTGGTGCTCACCCAAACCGGCGGCAAGCGTGGCGGTGGCGCCGAAGTAACCGCCGAAGGCCGCCAGCTGATGCAAGAGTTTCAGGCACTCCAAGAGCGGTTTCAGGAGTTTATACGAGCAGAACAAGCCCGGCTGTTGTAAGAACTAAGCCTTGCGTTTTCAACTCTGCCTCTGCATGCACAGCGTTATTAGCTGGCTGTGGTGCCTTCTGCTGATTCTGTGAAGGCGCAAAAAAGCCTCCCTTTGCTTGCTGGAAGCAACTGCTAACAATTTGCGTTGGCATGCGTTATGTTTAGAGAAATATAACGACCTGCATGAGGAACTTTACTTACCTAGGAGCGGGCCTGCCGCTGTTGCTGCTTTCGCTATGCATGACGCCGAAGTCGGTGTCGGCTCAGCAGCCAACCCGGCTCCCGGCGCCGGCCGATACGGCTCGTCAGAACGTCTCGCTCGGGGAAGTGGTGGTGGCGGCTTCCAAGGTGGAGGAAAGCTTTTTGCAGTCGCCGGTGACGGTGGAGAAGCTAAACGCGAGGGCCTTGCGCCTCACACCGGCCCCCTCATTTTTCGATGCTATCGAGCACCTGAAGGGCGTGCAGGTGATTACGCCAAGCTTGAGCTTCAAAGTGATAAATGCCCGCGGCTTCACCAATACCACCAACGTACGGTTTGCGCAGCTCGTGGATGGCATCGACAACCAAGCGCCGCACATCGGCGGGCCAATTGGAAATGTGTTGGGGCCGAGTGATTTAGATATCAACACGGTAGAGATTGTGCCGGGTACGGCCGCGGCGCTCTACGGGCTAAATGCCATCAATGGACTAGCCAATTTTAGTACCAAGAATCCGTTTCGGAGTGATGGGCTGAGTGTGCAGCAGAAGACGGGCGTTAACCACGTAAACAACCCTAACAGCGGCGCCAAGCTGTTTTCTGAGACGAGCATTCGCTATGCCAAAGTGCTGACGCCCAAGCTAGCCTTCAAAGTGAACGGCACCTATCTGCGGGGATATGACTGGATAGCCAACGACCAAACCGAGCTCAACCCCAACGGCAACGCCACCACTGCGCTTTTTGGGCCCGAGAACCCTGCCCAAGACCCCGTAAATAGCTACGGCAACGAGTCCTCGAACCGCAGCACCCTGACCTTGGGCGGCAAAAGCTACTCGGTGGCCCGCACCGGCTACAACGAAAAGGACGTGGTGGACTATCACCTGCAAACCATCAAGTACGATGCTGCGCTGCACTACAAGCTTGGCACCTCTACCGAGCTGGCGTACACCTACCGGGGCACCATACTCGACAACGTGTATCAACGCTCCAACCGCTTCCGGCTAGAGGATTACCACCTGCAACAGCACGCCGTGCAGCTAACCAACCCGGTGGTGCAGGCCCGGGCGTATCTTACTACCGAAAACACTGGCAAGAGCTATAATCTGCGCTCGGCGGCCGAAAACCTAGACCGCAGCTACAAGCCGGATGCCGTCTGGAACCAAGACTACACCACGGCCTGGAACGCCGCTACTGCGGCCGGCCAAACCGTAGCGCAAGCCCACGCCGCCGCTCGGATTGCCGCCGATGCGGGCCGCTTGCAACCTGGTACGCCCGAGTTCAAACAACGGTTGAGCGAGTTGGCAGCCATCAACAACTGGGACCAAGGCGCCGCCCTGCGCGTGCAGGCTGATTTGGTGCACGCTGAAGGCCAGGTGAACCTAGCCGAAGCTCTGCGCCGGAGTGGCAACCAGTGGCCCGCTGCCCTCGACCTGCTAGTAGGCGCCGACCACCGCACCTACATCATCAAGCCCGACGGCAACTACTTCATCAACCCCGAAAAGAACAAAGACCCCCTCAACGACAACCTGACGTACAGCAAAACCGGCGGCTTCGTGCAGGCCGGCGCCCGGTTGCTCGACGAGCGAATCCGGCTCACAGCCACGCTCCGCGCCGACAAGAACGACTATTTCAGCACCCGCTTCAATCCGCGCTTCACGGGGGTATACTCGCCTACCCGGCAGCACAACTTCCGCGTGAGCTACCAGAGCGGCTACCGGTTCCCGAGCTTGTTTGAGGGCTTCTCGAACGTGAACAGTGGGCAAGTAAAGCGCATTGGCGGGCTGCGTGTGATGTCGGATGGGGTGTTTGAAAACAGCTACCTGCGCAGTTCTATCGATGCTTTCAACACGGCCGTGACGGCCGCCGTCAACGCTAATACTAGTGCTGCCAGTGCGGCCGAGAAACGACGCCTGGCCATCGAGCAGAACAAGAATCGTTTGGTTAGGACGCCCTATACGTATCTGAAGCCCGAATACATCAAGTCGTTGGAGCTAGGCTACAAGGCAGCGCTGCTGCCGGGTGGGCAATTGTTGCTCGACCTGGATTTCTACTATAATTCCTACCGCGACTTTATTGCGCAGGTGGAGGCCTACGTGCCCAAAACCAACAACCCCGACTCGGCTGCTATTTACCTCAGCAACCGCGCCACCCAAAACCGTTACCGGCTCTGGACCAATGCCCAAAGCCAGGTCTACAACTACGGCGGCTCCCTCGGATTACGCTACGAGCTACCCGGCAACTACTTGGCTGGCGGCAGCGTCACCTACACCCGCCTCGACCGCACCGAATCCGGCGACGGTTTGGAGGATGGCTTCAACACGCCCCGTTGGGCCTACAACTTAAGTTTGGGCAACGAAAACGCCTACAAGAACTTCGGCTTCGGGGTCAACTACCGCTGGCAGGCCCGCTACTACTCGCAAACCTTCTTAGTCAACGGCTACGTGCCCGCCTATCACACCCTCGATGCCCAAGTGAGCTACACCGCAGCCGCGCCCAATCTACGCTTCAAGCTCGGCGCCAGCAACTTACTTAACGAGTACTACGTGTCGTACCTCGGCGGCCCAAGTGTAGGAGGGCTCTACTACCTAGCCGTGACGTATGGCCTGTAATGCCATGCATGGGGGGGATACAAACCAGGTGAGTTCAATAAGTGCTTATAATCCGCAGAAAAGGTCCTTCCTGTTAAGTAAGTAGAAGTATCTGATTTGCCGAAGTTGCCAAACTATATCGGTCATGCTGAGCGCAGTCGAAGCATCTCGCGTGCTGACGTTGTGAGGCTAACTGATTATACCACACTAGCGAGATGCTTCGGCTGCGCTCAGCATGACCGATATAGTTTGGCAAAGTCAGTACGCAGGGTGCTTCGACAAGATCAGCATGACGGCCTGGTAGTGTTGGCAATGGCGGCATAGGTTAAGACAGATAAAGCCGAGCTGCTAGAGCAACTCGGCTTTATCTGTTGTATTTAGTGACTTACTTTACCACCAGCATACGGGCGTTGATGATGCCTTCCTGGAGATACACACGAACGATGTACACACCTGCTGCAAGCTTCGAGGTAGCAAGCTCTAGTTGATTAGCGCCGGCCACGGTTGACTGTGTTTCTTGCAAGGCTACCTGGCCCTGGCTATTCAAGACCTCTAGACGTGCTGCTTGCTTCGTGGCGGCTGTAAAAGATAAGGTGGCTTTTTCGGAGACGGGGTTAGGGTACAGGTTCCATTTAGTGGCTAACGCCTTCGTGCTAGATTTGGCTTTTAATGCCGTCGAAGCTGTAGTTCCGGCTGCTGACGTGCTTTCGATGAGCAGGGCCGCTAGCTTTGCGTTGTCGAGGTCGGTGCGGAATTGCAGGTCAAGCTCCCCGTCGGTTACGGTTACGGTCCGGACGATGTCGAGGGAGGTGAGGCTGCCGGCTTGAGCAGCTATATCCAGGTCGTTTATTACTACTTGGTTTTCGGCTAGTACATCAAACTGGCGCTGCTGAGGGGCTTGCCAGAATATCTCGGCGAGTTTGAACGTAACGCGGTAGGTGCCATTAGGCACGGGCACGTTGTAACTGAAATTGCCGTACCGCTCCGTCTGATACAGTAAATCGTCGGGGGTATTGGCAATGGAATTGCTGGTGCTGAACGTGCTGCCGCCGCTGAAGTATTGGTCGCTCTGATAAGAAATGTTGTCGGCGTCGGTGTAGGCGTTGCCGCCCGCATTAAGCGCAAGCACTACGCCACTCTGGCCCGTGATGGTAAGCGTGAGCGTAGTAGTAGCGGTAGTATAGCCCGGCGCGCTGGCTTGTACGGTGGCGGTGTACGTACCGGGCGTCAGGCCCGCCGCATTGATTTGCAGCCCTACTTCCTGCCCAAGAGTGCCGGCTGTGCCCGTACGGTTAGGCAAGCTCAACCAAGTTGGGGCATTAGGCAGCGAAAGGGTATAGGAGGCAGTGCCGGAATAAGTCCATAGCACGTTTTCGAGCGTTGTGCTGCCGCCCGACGGGAGCGAAACCGCGAGTTGCGGCACCGAAAAGCCGAGTACGTTGCTGGCCACCCGGGTGATGGTGCTGACTTGGGTGGTCTTCTCGGGTACGGCAAAATTGTCGCGGGCACCTTGGGCTACCACTAAGCGGTTGCCAATGGCTTGTGCAAAGGGGGCAACTAGGGTAGCGGGCAGGGTGCAAAACTGGCGCCAGTTATTGACAGCAGGGCTGTAGCTCAGGATGTCGGCGTAGTCGGTGGTGTTGGTGCTGCCCCCTACAATCAGGATTTGGCCATCGAGGGTGAAGGTGCCGGGCTCGAAGTGCGACCTAGGGCCGGGCAGGTCAGGTAGCCGGGTCCAGGCGTTGGTAGCCGGGTCGTACACATGAACCAAGGAGTTGATGTCGCGGCCTTGGTCGTGGCCATACTGCCCCCCAATGGCGTACACCTTGCCCCCTAAAGAGGCCCCGGCCAAGTGGTTGCGGGGGCTGGGCAGCGGCGTGGCCGACTGCCAACCAGCGGCCAGATTATCGACATCCAGCACATAATGGTCGCCGGCATCGGTGTGGCGGTCGGGGAGTACGCCCCCGAACGCATGAATCTTGCGGCCAACCAGCGCCGCCGCATTGGAGCCACGCGGAGCCGGTAGAGGAGGGCCGAAGTTCCAGGTATTGGTTCGGGTATCGTAAACCTGCACGGCGGCCGTTACGGGGCCGGGGTGCACTTCGCCCTGAAAACCACCAATCAGCCAGACCTGCTCGTCGACCACCGCAACGCCCATATGGGTAACGGGGTAGGGGGCCGGGGCTAAGTTGGTCCACTGGTTGGTCGTAACGTCGTAGCGCTGCGTGAGGTTGGTACCCTGTAGGTTACCGTAGTAGCCCCCAAACGTGTAGAGCTGACCATTCACGACGGCACTCTGGCCTTCCTTGCGCTCCAAGGCGGAGGGAGCAGCAGTTACCCACTGGCAGCCGGTGGGGGAAGGGTCGGTACTGCGTAGTACTTCAATGGCGGCCACGCTAGGCTGGTCCACGCTGGCCGCAAAATCCAGGGTTAGCGCGTTGTCCGTTACGGTGGTTTGATACTCCTTGACAACGGCCGTCATCGAGCCAGCGTCAGCTATGATGTCGTAGTTGACAAGAACGGGACGGCCTTCCAGATTCACGCTGAACACGCGCCGGCCTGCTCCACCCGGCCCGCCCCCGGTTGCCCCGAAGTAGATTTCAGCAAAGTGCAAACGCACTGTGTACGTGCCCGCCGACACCGGAATGTTGTAGCTGAAAGGCACTAGGTTAGCCGAGGCGCTGTGCTCGGTGCGGTATAACTCGTCGTCGTTGGTTTGCAGCACATCGGCAATGGCCGAATTGCTAAACGATTTGCCGCCCGTGAAATACGCATCGGCCGCGAAAAGCTTGCCATTGGTTTGCACGGCTGCGCCGCCACAGTTGATGCGAATGGTGTCACCACTTGCGGCCACGCGGGCGGGCGTCTGCCGGGCTTGAAGGCTAGGGAGTTCTGGAGAGGGGTTGGCCAGCAGACTAGGCCCGGCGAACAGGCATGCTCCCAAAAGCAATGTTCTCGCCCTGCGAGGCAGTTGCGCAAGTATATTTTCTTTCATAGCAAGAAGGTGGAAGGTGGCTAAGTTGAGAAATAGAAGCGTATAGGAGTTCCGTTTGGGCGTCGTACTAGCAATAATTGAATACCAGCACAACTAGGATTTTTAGCGGTCATTTCACCAACGCCCGCACTTTTTCAATGGCAAGAAGAGAATATGCAGAATGAGTGATACTATATACCTCATCCGTCAAGTTATGTTCGCCTGTACTAGCTTTATTCTTGCTGCTGTGCACATTAATAAAGCATTAACCGCCTGTGCTTTGAATGGGAAAAAGAACTGGCAGTCGGTGGTAACTGGCTCGTAGTTTTCTACGAAAGGAAAAGCCTAGAGCAAGCGCTAGGAATACAAGCAGCCCGACTGTGCAATGGCGACGAAACCTGAAGGTTTAACGGGGGGCTGCTGCTGCTAACTCGTATTCTTACTCGAAATGCGTAATAGCCCGTGGGCAGCCCACGGGAAGTTTGCAACCGGACAAAGCAAATACCAGGGAAATAGTAACGCAAGGCGAAGTGGGGGCGTATGGATACGGAGCAGGTCGGAGTCAACTGCTACAAGGCTTCTGCTGCCAATCCACCTCTGCACTCAGTTTCTATGAATTCAAACCCAACTACCCTGTCCGCCGGCTTCGGCGCGCTGCCCAAGCCGCCGGCTACTGGGCATGTTACCCTTATTATCAATGGCGTGCGCCGCGAAATGCAGTTGGCTCCCTGGACGTCGCTGCTCGATGCCCTACGCGAGTACGCCGACCTGACCGGCACCAAGAAAGGCTGCGACCATGGGCAGTGCGGCTCCTGTACGGTGCTCGTCAACGGCAAGCGCATCAATAGCTGCCTCACACTGGCCGTCATGCAGGACGGCAACGAAGTAACGACCATCGAAGGACTAGGCCAGGAAGGCAATCTGCACCCCTTGCAGCAAGCCTTCATCGACCACGACGCCTTCCAGTGCGGCTACTGCACGCCCGGCCAAATTTGCTCGGCCCAAGGGCTGATCAACGAAGGGCGCGCCCACACCGAAGATGAAATCCGGGAGCTGATGAGCGGCAACCTCTGCCGCTGTGGCGCCTACGTAGGCATCTTGGCTGCGGTGAAAGAAGTGGTAGACAAGCAGAATGGGAAGTTGTGAAAAGTGAAGTTATGAAAGTGCCCTAGGGCTGCTTCGCATAACACGGATTCACAAACTCATACTATCTCAACTTCACTCTCTCACCCATGAACAGCTTCACCTATACCAGCGCAACAACCGTGGACACGGCCGTGCGCGACAAGTCCACCAACTCGAAATCGGCGTTTGTGGCGGGCGGCACTAATATTCTGGATTTGATGAAGGAAAACGTGGAAAAGCCCACGCACCTCATCGGCCTCAACAAGCTGCCCCTTACGACCATCGAAGACAACGCGGAAGGTGGCCTGCGACTCGGCGCTTTAGCCACCAACGCCGATACCGCCTGGCATCCCGAAGTGGAAAAGCGCTATCCGTTGCTTAGCCAGACCATACTAGCCGGTGCCACGGCGCAGCTGCGCAACATGGCCACCAACGGCGGCAACTTGCTTCAGCGCACGCGCTGCTACTATTTCTACGACACCTCCACGCCCTGCAACAAGCGAGAGCCCGGCTCCGGGTGCTCGGCCTTGCAGGGCTACAACCGCATCCACGCTATTTTGGGCACCAGTCCGCAGTGCATTGCCACGCACCCCTCCGATATGGCCGTAGCACTGGCCGCCCTGGAAGCCACAGTGCGCGTGAGCGGCCCGCACGGCGAGCGGACCATCGTTTTCGACGACTTCCACCGCCTGCCCGGCGACCAGCCGGAGCGCGACAACACGCTCGAAACCGGCGAGCTGATTACGGCGCTGGACTTGCCGGCTAAAGGCTTCGAGAAAAACTTCACCTATCTCAAACTCCGCGACCGAACCAGCTACGCCTTTGCCGTGGTATCGGTGGCAGTAGGGTTGGAGCTGGAAGGCACCACTATCAAAGAAGCCCGCATTGCCCTCGGTGGGGTGGCCCACAAGCCCTGGCGCGATATGGCGGTAGAGGAAACACTCCGTGGCCAGTCGGCTACCGAAGACAACTTCCGCCAAGCCGCTACGGCCATCATGCACAACGCCCAAGGCTACGGCTACAACAACTTTAAGATCGAGCTCGGCAAGCGCGCCATTGTGCGGGCCCTCAAGCAGGCCACCGAAATGAACCAGCCCCTCGATGCCAACGCATATCTAAACTCGAATCCATGAGCCAGCTTATAACTACCCCGCCCACCGTGGAAGCGGGCACCACCGGAACCAGCTACATCGGCAAGCCCACCAACCGCGTCGATGGGCCCGCTAAGGTGACGGGCGCCGCCAAGTATTCGGCCGAGTTCAACGTGCCCGGTTTGTTGTATGGCTACGTGGTCAACAGCACTATCACTAAAGGCCGCATCACCAAAATTCACTCCGAGCCGGTGCTGGCGCTGCCGGGCGTGGTGCAGATCTTCTCGCACGAAAACGTGCCTTCGCTGGCTTGGTTCGACCGTAACTACAAAGACGATGTAGCGCCCGGCGGCTCGCCGTTCCGGCCCCTGCACGACGAGAAAATCATGTTCAACATGCAGCCCGTGGCGGTGGTCATAGCCGAAACGTTCGAGCTGGCCCGCTACGGTGCGTCGCTGTTGCAGATTGATTACGAGGAAGAAAAGTTTGAAACCAACATCGAACTCAAGCGCGACGAAGGGTTCGAGCCGGGCCGCGGCAAAACCGGCTGGATGCCGCCGCCAGCACCCCGCGGCAACCCCAACGACGCGCTGAAAAAAGCCACCCACCGCATCGAGGGGGAGTATATGCACGGCACGCAGCATCACAACCCCATGGAGATGTTCGGCACCACCGTGGAATATCATCCCGATGGCAAGATCACGGCCTACGACAAAACGCAGGGCGTGTACAACGTGCAGCAGTACATCACCAAAATCTTCGGGCTTAGCAAAGACGAAGCTCGGGTGATTAACCTCTACATGGGTGGTGGTTTCGGCTCCGGACTGCGGCCCCAATACACGGTGTTCTTGGCGGTGCTGGCCGCGCTGGAACTGAAACGCTCGGTGCGCGTGACCCTCACACGCCAGCAGATGTTTTCGTTTGGCCACCGGCCCCACACGCTGCAATACGTGAGAATGGGCACCAACCCCGACGGCACGCTGGCAGCCTTGCAACACCACGCCCTCCATGAAACCTCGCAGTTCGAGGACTACACCGAAAACGTGGTGAACTGGTCGGGCATGCTCTACCAGTGCGACAACGTAAAGTTGGGCTACCAGATAGCCAAGCTCGACGTGTTTACGCCCCAAGACATGCGCGCGCCCGGTGCCGCCACCGGCTCTTTCGCCCTCGAAGTAGCCATGGACGAAATGGCCTACGAGGCTGGCCTCGACCCCTTGGACTTCCGCATCCGCAACTACGCCGAGCGCGACCAAAACCTAAAGCGGCCCTTCTCCAGCAAGAAACTGCGCGAGTGCTACCACCAAGGCGCCGCCCGGTTCGGTTGGGATCGGCGTACTCAGGAGCCACGCTCCATGCGCGAAGGCAACATGCTGATCGGTTGGGGTATGGCCGGGGGCGTGTGGGATGCTTCCATGCAAAAAGTCAAAGCCAAAGCCACGCTTACTGCCGATGGCAAGCTGACCGTAGCCAGCGCCACCGGTGACATTGGCACTGGCACCTACACCATCATGACCCAGATTGCGGCCGAAACGCTCGGCTTGCCCCTAGAGGCAGTAACCTTCCAGCTCGGAGATACCGATTTGCCGGAGTCGCCGGTAGAAGGCGGTTCTTGGACGGCGGCCTCGGTGGGTACGGCGGTGCAAAAGGTATGCGTCAACATTGGGGAGAAGCTGCTCAAGCTGGCCCAAAAGATGGAAGGCCACCCACTAAAAGGGGCCGACATCGACGACGTAGAGTTTGCCAACGGCCAGATACGGTTGCGCGAAAACCCGGAAGAAGCCGTAGTCATCCGCGACGTGCTGCAAGCCAGCGGCGAGGAGAAGCTTGAGGCCACCAGTAATTCCGGACCCGACATGATCAAGCAGCTACCGTATTCTTTGCACTCCCACAACGCCGTGTTCGTGGAAGTGAAGGTAGACGAAGACTTGGGCACCGTGCACGTGACGAGGGTAGTGAATGCTGTGGCTGCCGGCCGTATTCTCAACACCAAAACAGCTCGTAGCCAAGTGCTTGGGTCGGTAGTGTGGGGCATCAGCATGGCCATGATGGAAGAAACCGTCATGGACCACCACTTCGGCCGCTATATGAACCACAACTATGCCGAGTACCACATCCCCGTCAACGCCGACATCCACGACATCGACGTGATTTTCGTGGAAGAGGAAGACGACAAGGTGAATCCGCTTGGCGTGAAAGGCATCGGTGAAGTTGGCTTACTCGGCGTAGCCGCCGCCATCACCAACGCCGTGTACCACGCCACCGGCAAACGCATCCGCGAACTGCCTATTTACATGGATAAGCTGTTGTAACAGCAAATTCGCTAGTATATGAAAAAGCCCCGGAGCCAGTTGGTTCCGGGGCTTTTTATTAAAATATGTTATTAGATCTACAGCCTATTTCTTCTCCACCAGCGAAAATTCAATCCTCACTAAGTCGGTAGCGGCGTTCGGACGCATGATGGGTTGCGGATTTATATTAACCCGTTCAGGGTCAAAAGGGCCTAGCAAGGCTAGATTTTTTTGGGCTTCGATAAGCTTGGCCCGGCTAAAAGTAGCGCCAGGACGCAGAGGTATAGCATCCATTAAAGACTCTGTGGAGGTTTTGCCATTACCCGTGAAGGTGATGATGTCAAGTTGTGCTGCACGGCCTTCGGCAATTTTAAACGTTAGATCTACACTGCCATTGGGCTGGTGCTGGACAACGGGTGAAACCGAAAAGAAGAGGTAGCCCTGGTCCATGTAGAGCGACGTCACATCCTTACCATCGGGTGAGAAGCTGAGGTGCTTTTCCAAGGCAAGAGAATCGAAGGCGTCGCCGGGTTTCAGGCCGAGGGCTTGGTTGAGGCGCTCGGTAGATACTACCGTGTTGCCTTCCCACGTAATGCGGCCGATAGGTGTAGAAGTAGCCGCTGCTGAGGTTTCAGGGGCAACTGCAGCGGTCGGACTGGGCGAATCAGCACAAGAGGTAGCCATCCACGCACCGGCCAAGATTGGCACAATCAGGAGGAAGCGCAGTTTTTGCGTGGGGCGGGAGGATGGCGTAGTAAGCATAGTAATTCGCTGGATTATATGTTTGGTGGAAAAGGCATGAACTAGGGAAAGCGGAGACTGCTGCGCGGCCAGCTTAATAAGTAATTGGCCGTAGTCGGAAACGCTGCCGGCCGCGCGGGCTACCGCGGCATCGGCCAGATACTCGTGCACCTCTTTTAGCTGCTGGCGCACATAATAGACCGCCGGGTTAAACCACAGCAACACTGCTATACCTTCCAGCAGCAGAATGTCGAGCGTATGGCGTTGATGTACATGTACTAGTTCGTGTTGTAGAAGCTGCTGCTGTTCCGTCGCGCTAAGGCTAGCGTGCAACGGCGACAAAAACACGCTTCGCCCGAACGAGAAGGCGGGCATTGTGGGGTTGGAAAGCTCCACTAGCCAGTAAGCGCCTTTGTTGGTGCGCGGGTGACGCCGCGCAAGCTGCCGTAGCCACCACAGATTGCGCCCAAAGTTTTGCAGCCGGTACAGCACGCCGGCCATATACACCGCTACCATTCCGCCCAGCACCCAAGCCCACACACTAAGCGACGGGGCCGATAACGCAGTTGAGGCCGTAACTGCCGCGGGGCGGGCCCAAGTTAGTTGCAGGAGCAGTGGCCCGTTGTCGACAGCCGGGGTGGCAAGCAAGTAGGCAAGGCCCGGAAACGACAGCAGCGGCAGCACCAAACTCCCACCTACGCTGCCTAGCAGATACCACCGATTCCAACTGAAGTAGGTGAGGGGAGCAAACAACAGCCGGTAAGCCAAAGCGAAAACAGCCAGGCAGAAGGACGACTCAACTAGGTACAGGAAGTAGCTACTTAGCATCGCCGTCTTGTTTGGAAGCCTGATCGGCTTGGAGTAACTTGAGCAGCAGGGATTGAACTTGCTGTTGATCAAGCTTTTCCTCTTCCACCATAAATGATACTAAGTCGGAGGGCGAGTTGTCGAAGTACTGCGTGAGCAGGCGCTTGAAGCTAGCGGCCCGATATTGCGCGCGGCTGATCAGCGGAAAGTACTCGTAGGTCTTGCCATAGGCCTTGAACCCTACATACTCCTTCCGCTCCAGGATGCGCACCACCGAGGAGATGGTGTTGTAGGGCGGTTTCGGCTCGTCGGGCAGATGCTCGATGATGTCTTTCACGAAAGCCTTTTTTAGCTTCCACAGGATTTGCATGATGCGCTCCTCCGTCTTCGTTAATTCTTCCATAGAATAAATGTATAACGTATAAATCAGTTTAACAACTTATAAATACGTTTTAAAACTTATTTGTCAGGTATAGCATGCTGTTTGGTAATTCGTATTACATGCAAATGCTTGTATATCAGTACTATATAATATAAACTTATTGTTTTGCAGGATCTTGTTTTTGCGAAGGTCTAAACAAATTATGAAATAATGTAGGTACATTTGTTGTGTAAAGCACAGGTTCAGGTGCCTATGCGGTAGCTGAAAACCTGGCCGTGTTACTTTGATGCCTTCGCCATGAACTCTCTGCAAGATCTCCATGCCACTGCCAGCAGTTTTCAGAAAACTGTGAAGATGCCTGTTCTATTTGTTGGGCACGGTTCGCCGATGAACGCGCTGGCCGATAACCCGTTCACGCAAACACTGCATCAACTAGGCCACGACATCCGCAATGTGCAGCCACCACGCGCCGTGCTGGTGGTGTCGGCGCACTGGCTCACGCGGGGCACCTTTGTAGCCGTAAATGAGCGGCCCGAAACCATTCACGACTTCGGGGGCTTCCCGCAGGAGTTGTTCGATATGCGATACCCGGCGCCCGGCGCGCCCGACGTAGCGCAGGAAGTGCTGGCGGCCCTGCCCGATGCGCACCCCACCGACGAGTGGGGCCTCGACCACGGCACCTGGACGGTCCTGCACCACTTGTTTCCGGAAGCCGATATTCCGGTCTTCCAACTCAGCATCGACTACTACAAGCCGATGACCTTTCACGCCGAACTGTCCAAGCAACTGCAGTTTCTGCGCCGCCGCGGCGTGCTGATTGTGGGCAGCGGCAACATCGTGCACAACTTGCGCCAAAGCATGCCCAAGTTCATGAACGACGATGCCACGCCGTATGCTTGGGCGCAGGAATTCGATGAGTGGGCGAAGGCGAAAATCAATCAGCGCGACTTGCTAGCGCTGGCGCACTACCAGCAAGCCGGGGCCAGTGGTTCGCTCTCCGTGCCCACTCCCGATCACTATATTCCGATGCTCTATAGCTTGGCACTCGCGGAGCCCGACGACCAAATTCGCCACGCCTACGAGGAAGTAAGCTTCGGTGGCATGAGCATGCGCACGTTTGTAGTGGGGTAGAAGGGGCAGCCTTAGATAGAAGCTGAACAGGTTTTCTAAATCCTCTGTGCAGAGTAGCAGTGTGCTAACCTCGGGAATAGGCTGATGCCGGGCTGTGCGATTGAAAATTATAAAGACAGCCCGTCATGCTGAGCGCAGCCGCAGGCGAAGTCGAAGCATCTCGCGTGCTGATGTTGCTAAAGTAACCGTCATGCTGAGCGGAGTCGAAGCATCTGGCTAGTGTGGTAAACTCTAACGCTTGCCCAACGATTCGAGCGAGATGCTTCGACAAGCTCAGCATGACAGGTACTTTGCCAACGGCAGCACGCGGGATGCTTTGCTTTAGTAAGCGGATGCCGGATAAGCACGGTGATTAGAGTAAACAAAGACGTGAAAGCAGCGTAGGATTCCGACTATTCAGATAGTCTACAGAATAGACTAGTAGTTTTGAACGGCTGGTATGTAGTTTAGGGCATCTCTCGCTGCTACATCATACCCATGGGCTTTTCTTACTTACCTCAAAGCGCCGTAACGCTGGCGCTTGGCGTTAGCTTGCTGCTGGCTACTGCCTCTCAGGCGCAACAAGTAGCCGGTAAGCCGACCACGCACCAACTGAAACCCACGCCCACAACCGTTGCGTGGGGCTTTTATGATGCCGCCGCCAAGCCCGTGCTGCGAATCAAGTCGGGTGATAAAGTGGAAGTGCAAACGCTCATTACGTCTAGCCCTACGCGGCTGGAAGGGGCGGGGCTGCCGCCGGAGCAGGTGGAACAGTCGTTGCGCGACATTCACAAAGACGTAACCAACAAAGGGCCCGGAGGCCATATTCTGACCGGTCCCATCTACGTGGAAGGTGCCGAACCTGGCGACGTACTGGAGGTGCGCATCAAGAAAGTGGACCTGGCTATTCCGTATGCCTACAACGCCTTTGGCCCCACCAGCGGCTTTCTGCCCGAGGATTTCGGCTATGCCAAAATGCGCATCATCCCGCTCGACAAGAAACGGATGATGGCCCAATTTGCACCGGGCATTGAAATTCCGCTGCGGCCCTTTTTCGGCAGCATGGGCGTGGCGCCGCCACCCGCCTCGGGCCGCGTAAACAGTGCCCCACCTGGCATCCACGCCGGCAACCTCGATAACAAAGAACTGGTGGCCGGCACCACACTCTATATACCGGTGCACGTGCCGGGCGCCCTGTTTGAAGTAGGCGACGGGCACGCTGGCCAAGGCAATGGCGAAGTGGACATCACCGCCCTGGAAACGTCGTTAACCGGCACGCTGGAATTTATTGTGCGCAAAGACATGCACCTGACTTGGCCCCGCGCCGAAACGCCCACCGATTACATCACCATGGGCACCGACGAAGATTTAACCAAAGCCACTAAAGTGGCGTTGCGCGAGATGATCGACTTTCTGATGAAAGAGAAAAACTTGAGCCACGACGATGCCTATATGCTCGCCAGCGTAGCCGCTAACATGGAAATCACGCAGTTAGTAGACGGTACCAAAGGCGTCCACAGCATGATTCCGAAAAAGATATTCACGGGTAAGCCAGCCGTGGGCATAGGCAAGAGCAAGTAAGAAGCTACTTCCTTCTCTCACATTCTATAAGCTACTGCCGCCACCAAGACCGAAAGTCCTGCTTGCGTTGGAAACACTAATTCGCGCATGAAAAGTATTTAACTCAGTTCCTGATGGTGGCGGTAGTTCGAGAAAGTAAGGCAACCGTTCATGTAAGGCATTCATCTAGATGCATAAGACTCTCTACCTTGTGCTCCTGATGCGAAACTTCTCCTTGCTCTTACTTGGCCTAGCCACTGCCACCACAGCGGCCGCTCAGCAGCCTACTGCTACCAACAGCGAGTACCGCGCTGCCGCTCGCAAAATCAACGACTTGGTGCACACCAAGCTCGATGTGCGCTTCGACTATGCCAAGCGCTACCTGTACGGCAAGGAATGGGTGACCCTCAAGCCGCACGGCTATGCTACTGACTCGCTACGGCTCGATGCCAAGGGCATGGACATCAAAGCAGTGGCACTTATGCAAGGCAACACGCCGCAGCCCCTCAAGTACGGCTACGATCAGCAGCAGTTAGCCATTAAGCTGGGGCGGGCAGTGCCGGTCGGGGAAGCCTATACTATCTATATAGAGTACACCGCCAAGCCCGACGAGCTGAAGACGAAAGGCAGTGCGGCCATTACCGAAGCCAAGGGCTTGTACTTCATCAACCCCGACAGCACCGAGAAAGGCAAGCCCGTCCAGATTTGGACCCAAGGCGAATCCGAATCCAACTCGGCCTGGTTTCCGACCATTGATAAGCCCAATCAGAAATCGACCTCGGAAATCAGCATGACCGTGCCCGCCAAGTACGTCACGCTCAGCAACGGCAAGCTGGTGGGGCAGGCGCCAGCCGGGGCGGGGCTGCGCACCGATACCTGGAAATTGGACGAGCCGCACGCGCCCTATCTGTTTATGATGGCCGTCGGCGACTTCCGCATCACCAAGGACGCTTGGCGTGGTAAGGAAGTAAGCTACTACCTGGAACCGCAGTACGCAGCCCAAACCCGGCAGATTTTCGGCAAAACGCCCCGCATGCTGGAGTATTTCTCGCAGCTGCTCGGGGTAGACTATCCGTGGAATAAGTATGCTCAAGTGGTAGTACGCGAGTACGTGGCCGGAGCCATGGAAAACACCACGGCTTCTTTATTTGGGGACCAGGCGCAGGGCACTGCCCGCGAACTGCTGGATTGGGAATACGCGGGTGTGGAGCGTGAAATAGCCCACGAGTTGTTTCACCAGTGGTTTGGCGACTACGTGACGGCCGAAAGCTGGAGCAACCTAACCATGAACGAGTCGTTTGCCAACTTCAGCGAAGTGCTGTGGGCCGAGCACGAATATGGCTCCGACGCGGCCGAAGCGCAAGGCGACCTAAGCTTACGCAAGTACTTCCGCAACCCGGCCAACTATGCCAAGCCCCTGGCGCGTTACCAGTATGCCGATAAGGAAGACATGTTTGATGCCGTATCGTATGAGAAGGGCGGCAACATTCTGAATATGCTCCGTTACCATCTAGGTCAAGAGGTATTTTTCCGGGGATTACAACGGTATTTAAAGCAGAACGCCTTCGGCACGGGCGAGCCGCACCAACTTCGACTGGCATTGGAAGAGGTATCGGGTCAGGATTTAAACTGGTTTTTCGACCAGTGGTACTACCGCGCGGGGCACCCCATTGTTGCCATCGACTACCAGTGGGATGCTACCCGCAAGCAACAGGCCGTGATTGTGCACCAAACGCAGGCGGGTACACCGTACGTGCTGCCGCTCAACGTGGATATCTATGCGGGTGGCCGTACGCAGCGGTATCCGGCCACGCTGCGCCACGCCGTGGATACGCTCTACTTCCCCGCCGCCACCAAGCCCGATTTAGTGAACGTGGACGCCGAGAAAGTCTTGGTTTGGCAGAAGAAAGACAACAAGCCTCTAGCAGAATACGCCTACCAATACCGCCACGCCCCACGTTACCTCGACCGGCGCGAAGCCCTTAGTGCCGCCAAAGCTCAGCTTACGGACCCGACCGCGCAAAAAATCCTAGTAGCTGGCCTCGCCGATAAATCTCCCGCCTTGCGCGGCATGGCCATCGAATTGCTGGACCTTAAGAATGCTGCGCTACGCAAAGCCGCCGTGCCCGCACTGGCCAAACTCGCCGCCACCGACTCGTCGGTGAAGACGCAAGCGGTGGCACTCACAGCGTTGGGCACCCTGCAAGACAAACGCTACACCAAGCTGTTCAGCAAGGCACTCGAAAGCAAGTCGTACCAAGTGCAGGGCGCGGCGCTACGGGGCTTGTTGGCACTTGATGCCCGGCAGGCTTTAGCCCGCGCTACCGCTTTCGAAGCCGACCACAAAGGACCTCTAACGGTAGCAATGGTTGATGTGTATGGCAAAGCGGGCGGGGCGGCGCAGTGGCCACTGATAGTAGCTAAGTTCGACGCGGGTAGCCCACAAAACCGCTTCGATATGCTGCCTGGCCTTGCCGAGTTAGTAGGCCGCCTCGACGACCCAACTGCACTTTCTCAGGGAATTTCGCGCATCAAAGACATGGCCGTGCGCTACAAGCAATTTGGTATTCATACTCGCCTTATAGAATTGCTACGGCAGATCGAGCAACACCAGGCCACTCGGCCTACTGCTGCCCAGGCGTCTGAACTAGTGAAGCAGGCTGTAAAGGAAATAGAATCCGCAACGTAGTATTTCAAGTTTATAATAATGCCCACGGATAGTAACTTATCGGGTTTTATAGGGCTAGTGTCCCTGCTAAATACGGGATTAACCCATTATAAACGAGTTACTTTTGAGCCTCATTTAACCGTCCAAAGCCAAGCTCGACCGAACGCCTTACGCTGAGTCCCGTACCTTCGGGCTCAGGGTTACTTCTTATGACGCAGGAACAGTTACGTCTGGCGGACGATAATACGCACAAGGAATTTTGGAAAAAGTTTGGTCCTTACCTCACCGAACGACAGTGGGGAACGGTACGCGAAGACTATAGCGCCGAGGGCAATGCTTGGGGTTTTATCAGCCACGATATGGCCCGCAGCTACGCTTACCGGTGGGGCGAAGAAGGCATAGCCGGCATTTCCGACGACCAGCAGCTCCTCTGCTTTTCAGTGGGCGTCTGGAACGGACGCGACCATATCATCAAAGAGCGGTTATTCGGCCTGAATAACTACCAGGGTAACCACGGTGAGGACGTGAAGGAGCACTACTATTACTTGGATAGTACGCCCACGCACTCCTACATGAAGATGCTTTACAAGTATCCGCAGCGGGAGTTTCCGTACGAAGAGCTGGTAGTTGAAAATGCCAACCGCACCCGCGAGGAACCCGAATTCGAGCTGCTTGACACCGGTGTTTTCGATGATGGCCGCTACTTCGACTTGTTTGTGGAATACGCCAAGGCAGGCCCCGATGATATATTGATTCAGATTACCGTTCACAACCGGGGCCCAGAAACGGCGCGCTTGCAGGTGTTGCCGCAGCTTTGGTTTCGCAACACCTGGAGCTGGGGCTACGACGATTACCGGCCACAAATGCGCGAAACGCAGCCCGGTACCGTGCAAATAGAGCATGAGGGCCTAGGCAACTACCAGCTCTACTGCGAGCAGGACCCACAATTGCTATTCTGCGAGAACGTTACCAACGGAGCTAAGCTATACGGCTTACCAGCCGAAGGCAAGCACTTCAAAGACGGCGTCAACGACTACGTGGTAGAAGGCAAAGCTGGCGCCCTCAATGCCGACCAGCAAGGCACCAAAGTAGCTGCGCAGTACAAGCTGCGCGTGGCGCCGGGCCTTACGCGGGTGGTCCGGCTGCGGCTAAGCGCCTCAAAGCATAGCGCGCCGTTTGCGGATTTCGACGAAATCTTCGCAACTCGCCGCCAAGAGGCCGACGAGTTCTACAACTGCATTCAGGAAAACGTGCCGGACCCCGACGCGCGCAATGTGCAGCGCCAAGCATTTGCCGGCATGCTGTGGAGCAAGCAGTTTTACTACTACGACGTTATGCAGTGGCTCGAAGGCGACCCAGCCATGCTTATGCCCCCGCCCGAACGGCGCAAAGGCCGCAACCGGCACTGGCTGCACCTGCACAACGCCGACATTATCTCGATGCCCGACAAGTGGGAGTATCCCTGGTACGCCGCCTGGGACCTGGCTTTCCACTGCATTCCGCTGGCCACCGTGGATACCGAGTTTGCCAAAACGCAGCTACGCCTACTCACGCGCGACTCGTACATGCACCCGAGCGGCCAACTGCCCGCCTACGAGTGGAACCTAAGCGACGTGAACCCGCCGGTCCACGCCTGGGCCACTTGGCGCGTTTTCCAGATGGACAAGAAGCTCAGAGGCGACAAGGGCGACACCTACTTCCTGGAGTCGGTGTTCCATAAGCTGGCCTTGAACTTCACGTGGTGGGTGAACCGCAAAGACCAAAGCAACCGCAATATTTTTGAAGGCGGCTTCCTCGGGCTCGACAACATTGGGGTGTTTGATAGGAGCGCCCCGCTGCCCACCGGTGGCCACATCGAGCAGTCGGATGGCACGAGCTGGATGGCCATGTTTGCCTTAAACATGATGCGCATGGCGCTGGAACTGGCCAAAACCAATCCGGTGTACCAGGAAATTGCCGGCAAGTTCTTCGAGCACTTCCTCTACATTGCCGATGCCATGACCCGCGGCGGCGACGGCGTTTTCAACCTCTGGGACGAGGAAGACGAGTTCTACTACGACGTGCTGCACACGCCCGACGAAGAGCGCACCAAGCTTAAAGTCCGCTCGATTGTGGGGTTGATTCCGCTTTTTGCGGTGGAAGTAATAGACCAGGAACTGCTGGATTCCATGCCGGAATTTACGACGCGGGCCACCTGGCTGCTCGTCAACCGTCCGCACTTGGCCAAGCTCGTAGCCCGGTGGCAGGAGCCCGGCCAGAAAACTCGCCACTTGGTTGGGTTGCTGCGCCGCCAGCGCCTCACCAAGCTGCTAACCCGCATGCTCGACGAGGCCGAGTTCTTGTCGGAATATGGTATCCGGGCAATGTCGCGCTACCACCTAGAACATCCGTACGTGTTCAGCACCGAAGAAGCCGATTTCTCGGTTTCGTACGTGCCGGGTGAGGCTGAATCCAGCATGTTTGGGGGCAATAGCAACTGGCGCGGTCCTATCTGGTTCCCTATCAACTACCTCATTATCGAGTCGTTGCAGCGGTTTCACTCCTACTATGGCGAGGCGCTGCAAGTGGAATACCCAACCGGCTCCGGCAATATGCTTAACCTCAATGACGTAGCCATAGCTCTAGCTGAACGCCTGTCCAAACTCCTGCTCAAAGGCCCTGATGGTCGTCGCCCGGCCTTCGGCGACTACGAACTGCTCCAAACCGACCCGCATTTCAAGGACTACCTGCTGTTTCACGAGTATTTCCACGGCGAAGACGGCCACGGCTTAGGAGCCAACCACCAAACCGGCTGGACGGGATTGATTGTGAGATTGTTACAAAAACGAGCCACTTCTACTGTTCCTGATACCAAACAAAACGCGGACTCATCGGCTTCTGAGGCTCTACTCGCAACCCCTTTACAATCTCAATGAGCTATCCCAACGCCGTTGTTCTGCAAGCCTCCGACAACACCGAGCTAAACGCTTACACCGCTTTCCCTACCACTGCTGGTCCGCACCCAGGCATCATTCTGTTGCAGGAAGCCTTTGGCGTGAACGGCCACATTCGCAACGTAGCCGACCGACTGGCGGCCGCGGGCTACGTAGTAATTGCCCCCGAACTGTTTCACCGCTCCGCCGCGCCCGGCCTGGAAATTTCCTACAACGACTTCCCGAGCGCCGCGCCTCACTTCCAGGCTATTAGCCCAGAAGGTCTGACGGCTGATTTGCAGGCGGCTTATAGCTGGCTGCAAGCCCAGGAAAGCGTAACCGACAAAATCGGGAGCATCGGGTTTTGCTTGGGCGGCCGGGTGTCGTTTTTGGCCAATGCCGTGCTGCCGCTGGCAGCAGCCGTTTCGTACTACGGAGGCGGCACGCAGCATCTGAAAGACCGCGCCGCTGATTTGCACGCGCCGCACCTGTTCTTCTGGGGCGGCCTCGATCAGCACATCAGCAAAGCGCACATTGCGGAGGTAATAGACGCCGTAGAAGCCGCTGGTAAACCCTATATCAATACCGTCATTTCCTACGCCGACCACGGTTTCCACTGCGACGAGCGCCCTAGCTACAACGCCGATGCCGCCGCCGAAGCCTGGGCCATGACGCTGGCCTTCTTCCAAGAAAAGCTAAGCTAGGCCCGCTGAGAATCTGCCTCGCTAAGTACTAAACAAAGCCACCCGGCGCTGTACAGCCACTTGAACTGTATCGGTGTCGGGTGGCTTTTTGACTACGGGGTTAGGCTAAGTAGCTATCGCTTACTCTATCTGGTATCTTATTATATTATCAAAGCATTACACATGCTAACGCTCTACTACTATTGTCATGCTGAGCTTGCCGAAGCATCTCGTATGTTGATGTTCCCTATACAATATGACCGTCATGCTGAGCGCAGTGCAACGAAGCCGAAGCATCTCGCGTGCTGACGCAGGAATAGTATATACCACACTAGCGAGATGCTTCGACTGCGCTCAGCATGACAATAGCACCACAACGTCAACATACGAGATGCTTCGTTTTCGCTTGCTGATAAAATTAAACGAGAAGTTAAATCAATAGTCACTTGTATATCAAGGCTTTGCTTCCTGCTTTTGCATGGGGGCGAGAATCTTGCGGTCAACGTAGAAAGTGCCGAAGGGAATAATGCAGGCGAGCAACACTTTCCAGGTGGTAGTAGAAAATCGCCAATGATACTCAACGCCTACGCGCAAGGTGTTCAGTACAAAAAGCAAGAACAGCAAGCCATGAACCGGCCCTATGGCTCGAACTAAGCTAGGGTCATTCGTGAGATACTTGAGCGGCACGGCCACTCCAATCAAGAACAGCAAGGAAAGCCCCTCCAGTAGTCCTAGCAGACGGAGGCGGCCAATTGGGGATTTCAGCATCACAATAAATTAGTGGGGAAGGCGGAAGTACGGGCGGCTGGCCAAGGGCGAGAAAGGCCAGGGTATAGCCAGCAGAATAAGCAGCAGCGCCGCCGTAAACCACAGGGCCATCGTGCGAAACTTCGTGGGGCTGGTAGACTGGCGTTTCGCCAGGGCCGAACCTACTGTAAGCACGATAATGGCCACGGTCATGGCGGCCACGTGTTGCAAGCCGAAAAACAGCGTACCGGGTTCGTGCACCGCATCCCGCAGATGAAAGTCTCTCAGCAGCGGACTAGTGATATACAGGGCGTAGCCAAGCATAAGTTGCACATGGGCCACGGTGGCTACCGTGTGCCGCGTGGTATTGTCATGGGTGGTGAAGGGCAGGTGGCCGCGCCAGCCTCGGTAGGCCCGGCCCATGCCATACAAGAGGCCGCAGAGCACCGCCCATCTGCCCAACGAGTGCAGAAACAGTAGGGTAGAATACATGGCCGTTAGAAAGCGAGACGGCCAGAATTAGCAAGGTATTGACTACCAGTGTATTCAAGGAGCCTAGTAAACAGGTAGGAGGCTAGCGCACTTGCGTGCGGAAACAAGGAATTCTGTATGAAGGACATGGGGCGATGCGTAATTGCTGAGGCAAAGGTCGAGGACTGCCCAACGTCCCGTTAGTACAGAAAAAGCCGGAATCAGGACTTTTTAATCATTTTGCGAAACACCAGCGGCGACACCCCGGCGTGCTTCTTGAACAACCGACTGAAATACGAGGGGTCGGTCACGCCAACTTCGCCGGCAATTTCGGCCACCGACAGTGTGCTTTGGAAAAGCAGCGCCTTGGCTTCCAACACAATGGTTTCCTCCAGCCACTTCGTCGGCGACTTGCCCGTGACCGTGCGCACCGATTTGGTTAAGTGGTTGGGCGTGATGTGCAGCAGGTTGGCGTAGTCACTAATCGAGTGCGCTGATTTCAGGGAAGTAGCAACCAATTGCTTGAAGCGGTTGGTGATTGTCAGCGCCGTGGACTGCGGTGGAGTAGGAGTGGCGGCGTAGGCCCGGTTCAGCTCGTGGAGCAAGGCGAGCAGATAAGCGCGCAGAATGTCGGGGTAGTGCAGCTCGTGGGTGTTGAATTCCGTGAGCAGACGCTGCATCACATTCTCCACAAACCCCGCCGTTTGGGTATCCAGCTCGATATACGGGCTACCCCAAAACTGCAAGAACTCGAAAGGGTTCGGAGCGTCGGTGGGTCCGGTTTTGCCGAGGAGCATATCGTCGTGAAAATGGAGCAGAAAGCCCGTATTCTCGTCACCGGGCTCAAAAGAATGCACTTGCCCGGCCCGTACTACCAGCACTTGCTGCGGCCGAATAGTATAGGTTTCGTTGCCGATGCTCATGCGCGCCGTGCCCGAAGTCAGGTAGAGGCAGCTGTGCGCCGTGGCTCGGGAAGGCGGAATACCCTGTGTGAAGTGCATGTACATCTGCTCCACTGCCACCGCAAAAAACAACTCCGACCCTGCCCGCCGTAGCGCCTGAAAAGCCGACTTATCCGGCATGAAATGGGTCAGAAAGCCACTAGTGTTGTAGGTATTAATTGCTTGGGGAGATAATGCGCTCATAATGTTGAAACAGCCGAGTAGCTAACTTGACGACGCTGCACTAGCAGCACATCAGTAGGGACGAGTTATACCTTGGAATGCTTTAGTTGCTGGCCATACGAATGCCCGACTTCTAGCAGGGCCACGAACCCTGTAGAGATGCGACACTTCGCGTCTCGTCGTTGAACAGCTGTAATAGTCTAAACGACCGAAGTAACGACGAGACGCGAAGTGTCGCGTCTCTACAAATAGGTACTTAACACTTGTTCTGAGCCAATGTACCTGACATTCGTTTGGCAGGGATGAACGCCCTAGCGCGAAAACGACTGCGGCTGCCCGCTATATTGCAGCCTAACGCTCTCAGAATGCCTTTTACCACCGATTGGAGTGAACTGGAAGTAGCGCAGGTGCAAGGCCGGTCGCGGCTGATAACTTGCCGCAACTTGCAGCCACTCAAGATTCTGAATCCGGCCGCACCAGCTAGTTCCTGCCACGTCGTCCTCTCCAGCTACGGCGGCGGCATGGTCGCCGGCGACACCATTCGGCTGCGCATCAAGGGCGGCCCTAATACGCGGCTTTTTCTTAGCTCACAGTCGAACACCAAAATTTTCAAGTCCATCGACGAGCAGGTGGCCGAGCAGCACATTGCCGGCGAGCTGGCCGCTGGTGCCCTGGCCGTAGTATTTCCGGACCCCGTAGTGCCGCAAGCCGGCAGCCGCTACCGCCAAATCCAGCATTGGCACCTCGCCCCCGATTCGCTTTTGCTGGTGGCCGATTGGTTGCACTCTGGCCGCATGGACATCGGCGAGAGATTCGAGTTCCACTCGTTTTTCTCGGAGCTGCACGTACGCCGCCAGGGCCGCCTCGTGCTCCTCGACCGGTTTGCCTTCCACCCGCAAGAGCAGGTTGCTACATCACCCGCCAACTTCGGCGCCTACCAAACCGTGCTTTCACTCTACCTGATTGGCGCCCCCACAGACCCCCGATTCACCCGCCTTGCGCAGCAATTCCAGCGCCTCAAGCTGTCCATCCCCGACACTCCCCAATTCGACCTAAGCGGCCACGACTGCCTGGTTTCGGTAACGCAGGCCAAAGAAGACGTGTACGTGCTTCGGGCTGCCGCCCACAGCCGGCAGGCCTTGCAGCCGCTATGCGCGCAGGTGCTGCAAGCATTGGCCAACGAAGAGTTTTTCGGCTACAATCCGCTGGCTCGTAAGTACTGAGGCAAGAGTTATAAAGGGTAATGCAACTAGGCTGTAGCGCGAAGCCTGCGCTTCGCGTATTAATGGACGATTCCACTGTTACGGGGCGATTCTAGTCGTTCAATGATACGCGAGGCGCAGGCTTCGCGCTACAGCCTCTACTTGCGGGGTCGCCGGTCCTCGCTCACCGACTCCAACGCGCGGGCTTTCGCGGCGTGGATGTGGCTGATGATGTCGTCGAGGCCGAAGCCGTCGAGGGCGCGGGCGAAAAGAAAGGGACCTTCGCCGCGCATCCGGCGGGAGTCGCGCTCCATCACGCCCAAATCGGCGCGAATGAGGTCTTTGAGGTCGATTTTGTTGATGACCAGCAGGTCGGACTGGGTGATACCAGGGCCACCTTTGCGCGGAATTTTGTCGCCGCCCGACACGTCGATAACGTAGATGGAGTAGTCTACCAGTTCGCGGCTGAAGTGGGCGGCCAGATTGTCGCCGCCGCTTTCCACGAACAGCAGATCCAGCGTGGGGAAGCGCACCATAAGGCCTTCCAGCGCGTCCATATTCACTGAAATATCTTCCCGAATAGCCGCGTGCGGGCAGCCGCCAGTTTCTACGCCCACAATCCGGTCGGCGCTTAAGGCACTATTGCGAATCAGAAATTCAGCGTCTTCACGGGTGAAGATGTCGTTGGTGACTACGCCTAGCTCATAGTCGTTGCGCAGCCGCTCACACAAGGCTTTAAGCAACGCCGTTTTGCCAGTGCCCACGGGCCCTCCAATGCCCACGGTGAAAGCACGTTTGCGGAAGTTGCGGTAGGAGGGAAGCCGCCGCGTCTGCCGCTCGTTGAAGTCGCCCGGCGACTCCATCACCTCGTGGGTGTGACCGTGTAGCAGCAGGGCGAGTTTATCAGCAAAAGCCATGTTCAGGGAAAGTCAAGAGGTGGTGAAGGTGAAAAGAATTGCCAAACTGATGCTAGATCAAGTCTGAAAGCTTAACCAGACGCCTATGCTTCGGTGGTTAAGCAGAGGCATAGAACAGCAAGCTAGTTCTGAAACAGTTTCGAGTAAATATCCTCGTGTAAGGTTTGTGTGGTATCGAGCAGAAACGCCGACCGTGACGCTTCTTGATAAGGCTGGTGGGCAAAACAAGCCAGCAAATGCTCGAACACGGCATAGAAATCGTGCTGAAGCCGGTGACCTTCTAAGGGGCCAAGGAAGCCTAAGCGGATGGCGGCGCTAAGCTGGTCGCGCAGCGCCATATGCAAGTATACCGCCTGCAAATCGGCCAGCGGGAAGCCCGCTTGTTTCAGCGCCAGCGTGAAGCTGAGGGTGAAATGTAGTGGCAGTTGCCGAGCGTCAAACCAAGCCCGAAGTTCAGGCAAACCAGCGTCAGGATAAAAAGTGGTCAGCAGCTTCAGCCACGTCTTGCCCTGCGTCACGCTGGCCCGGTGCAGCGTGGGCACCAGCAGTTGCGCGTCGTATTCCTCAGCAAGTTCGTGCAATTCCTCGCCTAGCACCGGCAGGTTGAAGCAGGAGTGCATAAACGGTAGCTCCAAACTCGCCACCTGCTGCAAATACGCATACAAATGCTGGCGAAAATCAGAGCCCGTCTTAATCAACCCAAACGTGAAGCTGCTTTCCAGGCCGTAGGAGTAAGCAAACGAGCCCGTCGGCAGAGCCGAATCCACCAAGTGCAGCAGCCGAACGAATTGAGACATACAGTTTGGGTGATGAGGGAAGGCTAAAGCTAATCTATAGTTAGTTCCCTCTTCAGCTGAGCAGGGGCTAGGGGTGCTTGACCAATACTTGAACGATCCACAAGAACGGTCATGCTGAGCGCAGCCGAAGCATCTCGCTAGTGTGGTAATCACTACTCCTACATCAGCACGCGAGATGCTTCGACTACGCTCAGCATGACAATACTTTTACAATGTCAGTGTGACAAGATGCTTCAATTTCGCCTTGCTGATGCACTTAGCATGATAATACTATCACAACATTAGCACGTAAGTAGTCAACTACCGCTCCTCATCTGAGAGAATCGACTATGGCTCAGCTCTAAAACAGGTTGTAGAGTTGCGCTAGTGGCAGCTTGGTAGCTGGTTCGCAGGTTAGATGCACGCCATCGACGGTTACGCGGTAGGTTTCGGGGTCTACTTCGATGTTGGGCAGATAGTCGTTGAGGGCCATGTCTTTCTTGGTCACGGTGCGGCAGCCTTTCACGGCTACTACCTGCTTGGTGAGGCCGTAGGTGGCCTGCACGCGCGTCACCGAGGCCTGCGAGACAAACACCATGGACGTCGGTCCGATGGCCGAGCCGAGCGACCCGAACATAGGGCGCGAAAAGGCCGGCTGCGGCGTAGGAATGGAGGCGTTGGCGTCGCCCATCTGCGACTGTACAATCACGCCGCCTTTGATGATCATCTCGGGGCGGGCACCGAAAAACTGCGGCTTCCAGAGCACCAAATCGGCCAGCTTGCCAAGCTCCACTGAGCCCACTTCATCGGCGAAACCGTGGGCGCGGGCGGGGTTGATGGTGTATTTGGCTACGTAGCGCTTCACCCGGAAATTGTCATGGCCGCGGCCAGCGTCTTCGGGGAGGGGGCCGCGCTGCTGTGCCATTTTGTGGGCGGTTTGCCAGGTACGGGTTAGCACTTCGCCCACCCGGCCCATGGCCTGCGAATCAGAAGAAATGATGCTCAGCGCCCCCATATCGTGCAGAATATCCTCGGCGGCAATAGTTTCGCCGCGGATGCGGCTCTCTGCAAAGGCCACGTCCTCTGGAATGTTACGGTCGAGGTGGTGACACACCATGAGCATATCCAGGTGCTCGTCGATGGTGTTGACGGTGAAGGGCCGCGTGGGGTTGGTAGACGAGGGAATAACGTTGGGCTCGCCGCAGATTTTAATGATGTCGGGCGCGTGGCCGCCGCCGGCGCCTTCGGTGTGGTAGGCGTGGATGGTGCGGCCCTTGAAGGCAGCGGTGCTGGTTTCCACGAAGCCGCTTTCGTTGAGCGTATCAGTGTGGATGCACACCTGCACGTCGTACTGTTCGGCAATGGTGAGGCACTGGTCGATGGCGGCGGGCGTGGTGCCCCAATCCTCGTGCAGCTTGAAGCCGAGGGCGCCGGCCTCCACTTGTTCTAGCAGGCCTTCGGGGCGGGAGGTGTTGCCTTTGCCGAGGAAGCCAAAGTTGAGCGGGTATTCCTCGGTGGCGCGCAGCATCATTTCCAGATAGAACGCGCCGGGCGTGCAGGTGGTGGCCGTGGTGCCGGCCGCCGGACCCGTACCGCCGCCCACCATCGTGGTGATGCCCGAGGCCAGCGCCTCCGGTATCTGCTGCGGGCTGATGAAGTGAATATGGCAGTCAATGGCCCCGGCCGTCAGAATTTGTCCTTCGCCGGCAATAACTTCCGTCGTCACGCCCACCACCATACCGGGTGTCACGCCAGGCATAATGTGCGGGTTGCCGGCTTTCCCAATACCTATAATCCGCCCGTTTTTGATGCCAATATCCGCCTTGTAGATACCGGTGTAATCAACCACCAGGGCGTTGGTAATCAGTAAGTCCAGCGTCTCGGCTTGCGGGATGCCGGCGGCCTGGCCCATGCCGTCGCGCAGCACCTTGCCACCTCCGAACTTGCATTCCTCGCCGTACACGGTGTAGTCCCGCTCGACTTCAATCAGCAACTCGGTGTCGCCGAGGCGCACTTTGTCGCCGGTAGTAGGGCCGTACATATCGGCGTAGGCCTGCCGGTTGATGGGGAGTGACATAAGTTTATTCCTTGGAAGCCGGAGCCGTGGATGTATAGAAGGAATTAATTTGCGCTAGTAGCGGCTCTATCGGCTTGTTTCCAGACATCGTGTTGTAAAACTGGTGGTTGATTGAGCAGTCTATAACCTGACCATCCATGACTTTCAGCAGATAAGGAAACCCTTTTCTGTCCTTGACGCCAGCAAGCATAGTTGAAAGGAACCTTAGATCATCTCCAGAAATAATTTGAGTGCCTTCTACAAAAAGCTTTCGAACTGTGGGAGCCAGTTTAGGAACAAGTATTTCACGGGAAAATGTGACGCTACTCTTACGGTTGTTGTAAAAAAAGAAGCAGGCTCCATTTGCCTGCTGTAAATATTCGCTGTATTGTTTCTCGAACTTTTTGTTCGCAAAATGAGAGTATATTAAAGTAAAAGGCAGAAACGGTAGAATGACAATAACCATGATAAGAACAATAGCAATGATAATAGCCCTGCCAAAATAAGCGTTAATCCTAATTGTTATGGTTTCTAATTTCATGATTAAACTGCTTATGGTTAAATAAATGAGTAATAAGAATTAAATACTAATTGTTATTAGTCTCATGCTTGATTAGCCTGGCGTCTCTAAATATTTTATTCCTGCCAATTCTGTAATTATCAATTTTTTCTAAAACTCTATTTAGTAAGCTATCAAGATTGTGTAAAGATTCTTTATAGTAAAAATTGCTAGAAACGGAGGCAATTAAAGTATCATCTGATAATAGCTTCCATGTTACATAAGCTTGTGGCTCCTGTATATTGTTTATTGTAATTTCTCCGTTGCATGTTAGGTCTTTGCCATCTATATGGGCTATAGATACAATTCTTATGTGGTCGATATAAGGCATGTTCTATTTCTATTAGACTGCAATTAAGAACGATGTTTAGCATCTGTCTCGCGCATTCTACCCATAGCACTATCTGCTCCTTTAGCTTCATCCAGCTTCCCATCAATCCAGCCGTTGCCGCCGTACACGATACGCTCGCCGGCCAGGGCTACCAGCATCACCCGTTTCCGTTCGCCGGGCTCGAAGCGGACGGCCGTACCGGCGGGGATATTGAGGCGGAACCCGTAGGCTAAGGCCCGGTCGAATTGCAGGGCGGCGTTGGTTTCGAAGAAAGGGTAATGGGAGCCCACCTGCACTGGCCGGTCGCCTAGGTTGGTCACGTCCAGCTCCACGGTGGCGCGGTCGGCATTCAAGACGATATCTTCCGAGGACAGCAGATACTCGCCGGGATTGGGGTGCAGCACGTTGTCAATAGCCAGCTTTTCGGGGGTGCGGGTAAGGCCGGAAGCGTAGAGCGCCAATTCGGGGTTGCCTTGTTCGCGGCAGATGGGGTGGTGCACGGTCACGAGTTTGGTGCCGTCGGGGAAGGTGCCTTCCACTTGCACTTCGGCTATCATGTCGGCTACGCCGGGCAGCACGTCTTGCAGGCCCAGGAGCTGTTTGCCTTTGTCCATGAGCACCGCCACCCGTTCCCCGTCGCGGATAAACTCCAGCAACTGCGTGGCAATAAGGGCCATGGCTTCGGGGTAGTTGAGCAGCAGGCCGCGGGCATAGCGCTTTTGAGCTACAAAACCGGCTTGGTGCAGCACCAACTTATCGAGGTCTTTGGGCGAGAGGTGCATGAGTGATGCTTGCTTGTTGGGAGTTGCTTGTTGAATAGCGGATGGCTGAACTGTTAGTTGCTAGGAGGGAGAATTGGTAGTTGAACGATTACCAAGCAACTCCCAACAAGCAACAACTAAACATTCACGTACACCATCCAGCCACCGTACAGAATGCAAACCAGTGACGAGACGATGCCGGTTGCCAGGCGCAGGCGGCGGCTTAAGCGCATGCGCGGGGTGTACGGTATGCTCAGGAGCCCCGCCACGCCGAACATCCCAAGGATGGAGCCTACCCCGAACACCAGCAAATACAGCATGCCTAGCAGCGGGCTGCGAATTTCACTCATCACCAGCAGCACCAGCGCCCCGCTGCCCGCCAGGCCGTGCACCAGGCCCACCGTATACGCCACCCGATGCTCGGAGCCAGTCGGCAACTTGAAGCCTAAAGGTTCTTTGCCTGCCAATCGGCTCAAGCCCATAACCACCAGCATTAGGCCGACCGCCGCTTCAAAGTAGCCGGATGTGAGAAAGGTCGCTCGGCTGAGCAAGATTACGGAGCCAACTAGCGCTATCATGGTGGTGTGCCCGAGCCCCCAATACAAGCCATCCTTCATGGCCAACATCGTGCTGTCGCGCCGCGAAACCATGGTGCTGACGGCCAACAGGTGGTCGGGCTCGAAAGCGTGCCCGGCGCCGGCCACGGACGCGAATAAAATAGGTAATAGGTTCTCCATGCAGAAGCAGGTCGAGGCTAGGCTTGCTGAGTTGAGGTAGAGAAACCGGGGTGGGGCGGGCAGAGGCGGGGCGCAGCGTTGACCTGCTTGGCAGCAGACCAACGCTTGGAAATATACGGGGCAACTGCCAGTAAACTGCAAAAGCGGCTCGACATTGCTGCCGAGCCGCTTTTGCGGTGTGGTGTTGGTTGTGTGATAGAGTGCCTGAAACCTACTTGCTTTTGGCTTGCAAGAGCTTCAATACTTCGGCGTTGCCGCTTTCCTTGGCACTAGCCAAGGCGTCTTTGCCATCGTTGTCTTTCAGCTTGGGGTCGGCGCCAGCGGCCAGCAGGAGGGTTACCAACTCCATGTTGCCCTCGCCAGCGGCAGCCATTAAGGCAGTGGCATTGAAGCTGTCGGGCTTGTTGACTAAAGCTTTGTGTTGAAGCAGGATTTTCACGATTTCGGTCTGGCTGCGCCCGGCAGCCAGGATAAGAAAGCTAGTGGGAAAACCCGGCATCATTTCAACGGGAGCATTGGGGTCGGCACCAGCTTTCAGTAAGGCCTCTACGTCGGCAGGCTTATTTTTCACAACAGCGGCATACACCTTTTGAGTTGGCGTTTGGGCTAGAGTAACGGTAGCTAAACCTGAAAATAAAACAATAACGAGAAGAAGTTTTTTCATGCCGGGAAACTGACTCTTGAATTAATTACTAGCTTCAAATATAGCAAACCAACTTGAAAAAACACTATTATGTGGTTGCTATTATGCTGGCAATTCTTGAATAGATAAGTACCACTGGTGTGAGCCTTGACTTCGGCTGTTAAACCCTCGAAATGCAAATTATAAGCTCCACAGTAATACAGAAACGGCAAATTATAACCAACTGGTAGCTAGTAGGCTATCGGAGGAAAAGTGTAATTTCTGCAAGGAGAAGGCCAGCTAGCCTTAAGCTGCACATTACGAATGCCAGGCTACTCTTGAATAATGCTAAATTATAGTGCTACTGTGTAGCCGCATTCTGGCCCATGCGTTGTGCCATTACGCTGGCCAGAATGATTTGGAGCGCGTGATACAGCATCAGGGGCAATAGGAGCGCGCCCGTAGCGGCCGTGGCCGGAAACAGCAAGCTAGCCATGACACTACCATGCACCAGCGACTTCTTCGACCCGCAAAACAGCGCCACAATCCGGTCCTCGCGCGAGAAACCTAGCACCGAACTTAGACCCCATACCAACCCGAAAATCAGGAAGTACAGCGCCACCATACCCAAGCCTAGCAACAGCACATCGGTGGGGATATAGCTGCGGAAAACCCCTTCGGCAAACGACTCGCAGAACGACGTAAAAACGATCAGCAGAATAACTATCTGGTCGAAGGTGCGCAGGGTTTGCTTGTGCTGTTCGGCGAAGCTGCCGAAGCGGCGGTTGAGTAGCACCCCCGCCACCACGGGCAGCACCACTTGCCACGTCAGGTCGAGGGCCAGGCCCCAGAGGTGGCCACCTCCGGTGCCGGTGTGCAGAATAAGGCTGGTCCAGACGGGGGTGAGAATGATACCGATTAAGCTGCTGATGCTGGCATTGAAAATGGCCGCTGGCAGATTGCCGCCCGCAATGCCCACCATCACCACCGACGTAGACACCGTGCTAGGCAGCGTGCAAAGAAAGAAGATGCTCTGCCAAAGTAAATCGGCCTTCTCGGTGCCAAAAAAAGGTCGGACCACTAGCGCCAGCAGCGGAAAAACTACAAACGTGGTAAGCTGCACCACGGTGTGCAGCTGCCAGTTACGCAGCCCAGCCTTTAGCTTCTCCAGATTCAGCCGGAGCCCGTAGAAAAAGAAAATCAAGGCCACGCCCGTAGTAGTCAGCAGCTTCCAGGGTATCGGGCTTGCCTTGCTGCCTACGCCCGGCACCAGATACGCCAGCGCTACAGCGCCTACCAGCCCAAGCAAAAACCAGTCGAGCAGCCCCGCTCGGCGGAGCAGAGCCACCAAAGGGTTTTCGGAGGTAACCGGCTTGGAAGTAGTAGGCGACGACATACGAGAGACTTAGTGGTAGCAGGGGTAGTAAAGCGGCGGTATGGCCCAAGACCGCAATGCCGCGCTTCCCCGTACTAGTAGTGTGATGATGTGGCTTTGGTTGTTGAAGGTGCCGTTATCTTTATAACAGACGGCATTTCGCCAATTGCAGGTTGCTGCTACAACCGGCCAGACAAAACAAAAGCGTCAGGCAACTCCGCCTGACGCTCTAACTCTTTACGATTGAGAATGCTCGAAGTTTCCTAGTGTAGCCGGAGCACGCACGAATGATAGGTAGCTAGCCGCAGTGAAAATCTCGTTCACTTAGGCGCTACTTGGCTGATACCATTCATTTAGGCTGCTACCATTTTGCGTTGTTTCTTTTTGGCTTTGCGCAACCGATTCAGCCACATGATAGTGCCTGTAATAGGAAAGGTGACACCCAGCAAACACACCACTAGGCTGATGATCTTGGAAGGCCATCCGTAGATAGAGCCAGTGTGCACCGGTTTAAACATGCCCCGTACCCGCTGGCCCAAGCTGCGCTGCTCGTAGGTCTGCTTGCTGATAACAGTGCCCGAATACTGGTCGAGATACACTTCGTCGGTAGCATTTTCGTAGCTGGCACCTGGCCGGAGCGTGGCTACCCGAATGCTGCCCGTAGGGTCTTTGGGCATTTGCAGCGAGTAATATTCGGCGGTCGGCGCTTGCTGGCGGGCCAAGACCAAGGCGGCATCGGGCGTAAGAGCTGCGGCATCCGCTACGGCTGGCGTGGCAGAAGTCGGGGGCTCGGGGCGCTGCATAGGCGAGTTGGTTACGGCATAGATGCCTTTGTTGAACCACTCAAACGACCACGCCAAGCCCGTGAAGGCAAACACAAACAGAAACAAAGCCGAGTAGAACCCGAGCACAATGTGCAGGTCGTGGTTGAGGCGCTTCCAGCCGCCGCTCCATTTCACTTGCAGGCGCTGCCGCACCGCATTGCGCGTAGCCGGCCACCACAACACGATACCCGTCCCGATAATGAACAAGAACATCAGCGTGCTTACGCCCACCACCAGCTTGCCAATAGCGCCGCCTACCATGCCGCGGTGCAGGGCCATCATCGTGAAGAAGAACGTTTCGCGGTAGTTCAGCTCGCCCGTAACGGCAGCTGTGTAGGGGTTCACGAATACGGTTGGGCCACGGCCGCCTTCGCCGCCGCCTTTACCACCCTTGGCTTCCGGGACTTTGCCGCCAGCTGCCGGCGCTCCGGCCTGGGCACCACCTTCCGAACGGCCACCTTCGCGATGCTTCTCGGCACGGCCTTCCCGGCCTCCTTCGCCTTTCCGCTCGCCACCTGGCCCACCGGGTGCTCCGGCCAAGCTAACTTCCACGGTACGAGCTGGGTCGGCGTACACTTTCACGCCCGTGATTTTAGCGTCGGGCTTGTAGGCCCGGACCGCCTCCGTGAGTTGGGCCAGGGGCTGGCGCGGCGTGGTGGCGGGCGTCACGAAGTAGCGCTCTGGGTGCCACGCCTGCTCTAATTCCTTCTCGAAGACCAACACCCCACCCGTGAAGCACACCACGGCAATGATAAGGCCCGAGACCAGGCTGAGGTAGAGGTGAATGTTGCGAAAGAAAATTTTCATACTCAATAAGATAAGGAAACTGTTTGGACCGTGAATTTCCGCAGAAACCCGGAAAGTAACCAGTTGCAGCTGGTAGTTTCCGGGTTTCTTCACTCACCTTTTATTGTGGTTGTCAATCGTGAGTTGCTAGGGAGGCTAGCAACTCGCAATTGTTAGAACCGATAGCTGGCCGTGGCCGAGAAGTTGCGAGGGGCAATGGGGTTCACGCTGTTGTCGTCGTGCATGTTATAGCTCAACTCATCGAGGATGTTGGCAAGTTTCACCCGCACCGAAAAACGGTCGTAGGTGTAGCCGAGCGAGGCATCGAAGAGAACGTAGTCGGGGATGCTGATTAGGCGGAACGCGTCACTTGTGGTATTGCCGCGGCCGTCAGTCCAAGGCTTGCCAGTAGCAGGATCATACGTCCGGGTGTTGCGGCCGGCCAGCTTGTCGCCTACATAGTAAGAGGTGATGCCCGCCGTGAGGCCGCGTAGGAAGCTGTTGTCGCCAAAGCTGCTGCCAAAGTTGTAGTAGAGGCTGAGGTTGGCCGTGTGAGCGGGGTTGTAGCGCAGGCGGCTGTTGTTTTCGTAGATGTTGCTCTTGGTATAAGCCGTGTGATTGTAGCTATAGCCCGTGATGAATGTCCAGCCCATCATGGGCTTGCTTTGCACGTCCACTTCCACGCCTTTGCTAGTCACTTCCCCAGCCAGCTCTTTGATGTTGGTGTTCACATTGTCTCTGAGCACACCATCGGGTCCGGCAATCTGACCAAGGTACGTTTGCGCCAAGTTGCTATTCACAATCCGATAAGCCGTCACGTTGGCCGACAACAGCCCGTGGAACAGGTCGTTCTTAATACCTACTTCGTATTGGTCGAAGGTGGAAGGGGCCAGGGCCGCTCCGCTCACTTCCTGGCCGGTGTTAGGCTGGAAGGAGTTGGAGTACGAGGCAAACAACGCGGTTGTCTTGATGGGCTGGTATACCAAACCCAGGCGTGGCGAGAAGGCATCGTCGAAGCGGCGGGTCTGCGTTACTTTCACCGACTGGTCGGCGGCCGTGGGGGCGGCGTAGGTGTACACGTCGCTTGGGGTTTCCTGGTAGCTCCAGCGCACGCCAGCCAACAGCTTCACTTTTTCAGTAATGCTCATCAAATCTTGCACGTAGAAGCCGGCCCGCCGCGTGTTGGTAAAGGTGCGGGTGTTGCGGTTCAGTGCGTCGAAGCTGCTGATGCTGTTGTTTGGTTTGCCCAGCGTCCGGCTGCGGTCCAGCACGTTGATGGAGTCATACGGCTGCGCAGTGAAAGTCAGCGCCTGCGTGTTGTACTGGTCGGCGTCAGCCCCAATCAATACGGTGTGCTCCAAGAAGCCAGTGCGAACCTTGCCGGTCAGGTCGAGTTGCGCGAGGTAGTAGTTTTCAGCGGTTTCGCTACGGCCCAGCGTGCGCTGCCAGTTGCCGTAGAGAGACGGTTTGGGCGCGGCCGGCACGTAGTTGGGCGTATTGACCGTTCCCCGGGCCGGGCGGGTGCCATTGTTGATGCCCGTTGGGCGGTTGCCGGTGCGCTGCTCGTTGTCGTAGCGCTGGAAGCCGCCTACTGCCCGAATCTGCCAGGCGTCGTTGAGGCGGCTAGTGAGCGTGGCCGTAGCACTGGTTTGGTTGGTGGCATTGTTGGCGCCGGGCACGTTGAGGAAGCGGCTGCGCGATTCTAGCACGTTATAATCAACTGCGCCCACGCCAAAGTCCGGGGTGCGGTTGTCACGCAAGTAATCGGCCTCCAGGATCAAAGTAGTTTTGGGCGTCAGCTCGAAAAGCAACGACGGATTTACATACACCCGGTTGGATTTCACTTCGTCGCGGAAGCTGTTGGCGTTTTCGTAAGTGCCGTTGAGGCGAAATGCTACTTTCTCACTTTTGCCAACTGCGCCATACACGTCCACAATGGGCTTCCAGAAGCCGAAGCTGCCCACGCGCAACCCAACTGAGCCGCCTTGCTCGAACTGTGGCTTTTTGGTAACCAAGTTGAGAACACCGCCAGCTGCTACGTTGCCATATAGGATGGCTGCGCTTCCTTTCAGCACTTCCATGCGCTCCAACGAAGAAGCTTCGGGCATCACGCCATTATTGTAGCGGACGCCGTTTTTGAAGGTGTTGTTGCTGCCATATGCGAAGCCGCGGCTGCCAAGTTCTTCCTGCGTGCCGCCGGTAGTGCTGGTCACGTACAAGCCGCTCACATTCACAAGAGCATCGGAAAGGCGCAGCACCTGCTGCTGCTCCAGCACCTCACGCTCCACGGTTACGGCGCTTTGCGGCAAGTCGAGGGTAGCTACGGGCAGCTTGCCCACCGTGACAGTCCGCTGGTTCAAAGACTTAGCGCCTGTTACGGTTACTTCCGACAGGTTCTGGTTGCTAACGGCCAGCGTAAAGGCTGGTACGGGTGTGCTTTCGCCGCCAGTTACAGTAACCGGCACTTCCTGTGTAAGGTAGCCGATGCTGCTTACTACCAGCTGGTAAGAGCCTGACTGTGCCGACAAGCGGAAGCTGCCATCGGCGGTTGTGCTCGTGCCAAACGAAGTGCCTTTTAGCGCTACCGTTACGCCTTCCACTGGCTTGCCTTCGGCATCGGTCACCTTGCCGGTCAACCAACCGCGCCGAACCGGATCATCGGCGCCCACAAGGGCCGAAGCAACGGTTGGATTGGTGGCAACTGACAAAGGAAGATCATGCGCAAGGCCGCTAAGCGGCAACGAAAGGAGTAAGAGTAGAGCAGGTCGGGACATCGAACAGAGCCTTTAGCTTGTTTAGACAGATTAAAAACAATGCAAAGCACGTCCCTATTTAGATGAATTCAAAATAGGTCAATAAATATTTTTAGCAGTTAATAAGGAAAGGGTACAAAAAAGCGGACCAGGAAAATACATTCCTGGTCCGCATACCCGTCTTCTAGCACAGATAAGCTAGTGATGAGGTCAACAAAACGTGCTTGTTGCCTTGACTATATGCTTAATGAGTTTGTGCCAGCAACTGCGATACCGGATTCAACTCGAATACCTCGGCTAGCAACTCGTAGGAGCGGAGCCGGTCCTGGAAATCGTAGGTGATAGTGACGGCGGTTACTTCATCGACGCCGTATGCGGCGGCCAGCGTTTCAAGTTGCTCGCGTACTTGCTCGGGGTTGCCGGACACCATGCGCTGGTGATGGTAGTCGAGGCGGGCGCGTAGCTCGGGCGTGAGCGGGTAGTTCCGGACAGTGTCGGCGGAGCCGATGGGAGTACGGTCGCCGGTTTCCAGCTTTAGCATCTGCAGGGCCAGCGCATCGGCTAGTTCCCGGGCTTTCGCCTCGGTTTCGGCGCAGAGTACAAAGATGGCCACGTTGGCTAACGGAGCAGCCAACTCGGGCGACGGGCGAAACCGCTCTTTATACAGCCGCACCATGTCGGGGCCGCCATTGGGGTTGATGAAGTGCGCAAACGAAAACGCCGCCCCTACGTGCGCTGCAAACAAGCCACTTTGCCCACTCGAGCTTAGCAACCACATTTCCGGTACGGTGTCAATGAAAGGAGCGGCCTTCACTTTGGCGTGAATAGTGTCGGGCACTACTTCGTCGTGCAGGAAAGCACGCAGGTCCATGAGTTGTTCGGCAAAGTCTTCGTCACGGAAGGCGTTGTGAGGGTTGAGGGCGTGGGCCGTAATCCGGTCGGTGCCGGGGGCGCGACCGATGCCAAGGTCGATGCGGCCAGGATAGAGTGCTTCCAGCAAACGAAAGCTTTCAGCCACTTTCAAAGCCGAGTAGTGAGGTAGCATCACCCCACCCGAGCCAAGCCGAATGCGCTTGGTTTCAGCCCCGAGCCGAGCTAGTAGCACTTCCGGCGCCGAGCCTGCCAGGGTCCCGGTATTGTGGTGCTCCGATACCCAAAAACGAGTGTAGCCTAGCCGGTCGGCCAAGCGAGCTAGTTCTATGGTTTCTTGCAGCGCCTGCCGGGACGAGCCACCCTGCCGCACCGGCGACTGGTCGAGGACACTCAAGTGCACTTTATTGGAAGTTGACATGATGCCAATGAGTTAAGCAAGTGAACAGCCATATTGAAACGGCGTGTGGTAGCTGCTACAACAGCAACAATAGACGACTAGTTTGCCACTGAACTATTCCTGCACCGACCCGCTGACCTCTATATAAGAGTACAAAAAGGTGTGTTAGGGGCTTAACCTCTTATTGGCAACTCCAAGAATGGAGTTGTGTGGCAAACTGTGCCGTTAAAACTGGCACCCCTCAATTCAACAAGGTAATAGGTAAAGTCTTTTGAATGCTTGCATAATCTGCTGATAGATAAGGTTATATACTCAATTATGGGATGCTATAAAGTCAGGTGTGCTGCAAGATTGGATTGGGAGTTGGGTGGGTAAAACATAGGTTCGAATTAATATTCGAGGTGCCTGATTTGAATTGGGCAACAGCACCACGCTTCAAGACAGGAATAACCGGATACTTCTCTGCGAAAGCCAGGTCTAGCAGCCTACAACGGTAGCCAAGCCGCCGCAGGAAATTCCGCAAACCAAAGGCCCTCCTGCTACATCAGAACCCACGCCCACTCATCCATTCTGCTACCTATATGCCCGCTTTCTTACCCAAATCACCTATCTGGCGCGGAAGCGTTTTCCAACTGGCGCGCAAGCAAAGAATTGCCCGGGCGGTTGCGTGGCTCATGCTGGTGGCTTTTCTGCATTTGACCACGGGCTGCAACTACTACCGTGCACGGCAAAGCGAAGTATCGGCGCCCGCCATAACGAAGCTGGCTGAATCGAAGATATTCCTGATTCACGAGCCGGGTGGTCTTACTTGGGAACTACTAAATCCGCGCCTCAATGGCGAAACACTGGAAGGCACCCGCCGGTACGTACCCGATGTGATGATTCCATACTTGGCCGTTCCGCCCAAAGGAGAGTCTCCGCGTTATCCGAGCAGGTTCGCACAAGGAGTACTGAATCTGGTGCATGTGCATATAAGCACGGTTCAAGCTTTCGAAAATGGTCCGATTAGTATCGCACTTGCTGATATAAAGCGGATCGACTTAATAGAGAAGAACTCAGGCAAAACCACGGCTTCCTATGTACTTGGGACCATAGGCACTGTTGCAGGCGCCATGCTGATTCTGGCAATTGTCATTGTCCTCACCAAAAGCTCCTGCCCATTTGTATACGTCCACAATGGAGAGCAATACCAGTTTGTGGGCGAGGCATACGGCGGCGCCATTTTCGCCCCAGCGGAGCGCAACGACTACCTGCCGTTGCCCACCATTCAAGCCCGGCAGAACGAGTATCACCTCAAGATAACCAACGAGCTGAAAGAGCGGCAGTACACCAACCTGGCCGAACTGTGGGTTGTACAGCACCCTGCCAATACCAAAGTCTTGCTCGACAAGCGCGGCGGCATCCAAACCGTAAGTGATCCGCAGACGCCTGTACGGGCGGTATCGGTTGGTGGCGCCGACTATGCCCAGCAGCTGCAAGCCACCGACCACAACGCGTTTCTATTCAACGAGAATACCCCCGGGGCAACACCCAATCAACTGGTCCTCAGCTTTGCGAAGCCCGCTGGAGGGCGCACCGGCAAGCTGATTCTACACGCGCAAAATTCGCTGTGGTTGGATTATCTCTACGGCAAATTCACGCAGAAATTCGGCTCCTATTACAATCAGTGGGCCGAAAGCCAAAAGCAGGTGCCCGGCCCCGAACTCACCCAATGGTCGTTGGACCAAGGAATTCCGCTACGGGTGTACGTGGAAGCTGGCCGGGGTTGGCAGCTAGTAGATTATATTCCGCCGGTCGGACCACTGGCTTCCCGCGACTTGGTGGTGCCGCTCACCTTACCCGATGTGCCAGCCGGGCAGCTAGTACGCGTGAAGCTGGAAACCGGCTTTATGTTTTGGGAACTGGATTACGCTGCCCTCGATGGCAGCCCCAACCAACCCGTAACGCTGGAAAAGTGCCGCCCGACCATTGCGCTAGACGAGCGAAAGCACGACCAACAGGCCAACCTGGCGGCCGATGACGACCAGTATCTGCAGCAATTGCGGCCGGGCTCCGAAGTAACGCTCACCTATCAGCCGCGGCAGCTCATCCACTCGGCAAACCCACAGCGCAGCGTCTTTCTGCACACCAAGGGCTATTACGAGCCCATTCGGGCCTACGAGGGAGTGCCCGACCTGTCGGCGCTCTACGGCTTCCGCAAGCCCGGCCGCTTTATCGAGTATTCCAAAGAGCAATACCAGCAAACTGCCCGCGAAATCAATCTAGCCACCAACTAGTAGCATTCCTATGCCTGCCTTAGAATCTTTCGTACCTCTAGCTGAGCTTACTTACCTCGATGCCCCAGCTGATGCAGCGGCCACCAGCCTGGAAGTAGTGCCACTTCCGGTAGTGCCCGCTACTATGCTGTCCGCCGGTTGGAAGCGTGAAACTCTCAACGGCATGCGTCAGGTAGCCGAAGCTGGCACCCTGCTGCGTTTGCTGCGTACGCCCGCCCGCTTTAAGCGCGGCGCCGAGCAGCTGCAACTGCTTCGGGATGCCTACTATGGCAAGTGGGTACCGCGGAAGCTGGCGCGCGTCGATGGCCGCTACTACCGGGAATTTATGACGCCGGGCCGCCCTTCCCGCGCCTATGATGCCTACGTGGCTTCCACCGTGAACCGGCTGGTGCCGTTTCGGGCCGACAAGAACACGTTAAACATGGTCTTTTTGGCTATCACGAAGAAGTGCCCATTGGCTTGTGCGCACTGTTTTGAATGGGACGCGCTCAACCAGAAGGAAAAGCTGACGCTCGACGACTTAAAGACCATGGTGGCCAAGTTCCAGGCCCGCCACGTGTCGCAAATTTTCTTTAGTGGCGGCGAGCCGATGCTGCGCGTGCACGACCTGCTGGAAATATTGCAAACTGCCCAACCCACCACCGACTTTTGGGTGATTACTTCGGGCTTCAACTTCACCCTCGAAAATGCCCTCAAGCTCAAACAAGCCGGTCTGACGGGCGTTTCCATCAGCCTCGACCACCACGAGCCGCGCCAGCACAACGCCTTCCGAGGCTTCGATAAGGCCTACGAAAACGCGCTGCAAGCGGCAGTATATGCCCGTGAGGTGGGGCTGGTGGTGAACTTGGGGCTGTGTGCTACCCGCGAGTTCACGACCAAGGAAAACCTGCTGGCTTACGCCGAACTGGCCAAACGCCTAGGAGTAACGTTTGTTCAAATTCTGGAGCCGCGCGCTATAGGCCACTACGCCGCCCAGGACGTGGCGCTAAGCGAAAGCCAACTGCAACTGCTCGATAGCTTTTACGAGCAAGTCAACTACATGCCTGCCTACCAGGACTTCCCCATTGTGCACTACTACGGCTACCACCAGCGGCGCATCGGTTGCCATGGGGCCGCCGACCGTTTCCTCTACGTGGATACCGACGGCGACTTACATGCCTGCCCGTTTTGCCAAAAGAAACAAGGCAGCGCCCTTGGCTCCTCACTCGATGCGGTGCTGGATAAGGGCCTGGTGGGCAGCTGCCAACAGTTCAAGCAGTCGACCTGGTAGTTCATTCGGCCGCCACAGGCGGCTTGAATACATGTCGGCTAGCTTGCCGTGGATGAGCACCAGGTAAGCGGTAGCCACCCACGTAAACCGGTCTAAACCGTGCAAATCGGCATAATGCGCGGCAAATCATTGCTGACGATGGGTTGGTCGAGGGAGCCCAGAAACATGGCCAGCGGCAGAAGATGCTCGCAAACGTGAGCATCTTCTGCCGCTGGCTGAGGTTTTCCGTCATGAGAAGCAGAGGGTGGGCTGAGCCTGCCTGTGCGCAGTAAGCAGCGGGGCGTAGGTTGAGTTAGCAGTTGCGAGTTGTCGGTTGCCATTCATAAGGGCTATTAACTGGTAACTGGCAAGGCAATATGCTACTTTCGCGGCCGTGATTACCACTCTGACTCTCGCGCTGCTGTGTTTGTTCGCCTTTATGGCGGGGTTTATTGATTCGATGGTCGGCGGGGGCGGGCTGATACAACTGCCGGCGATGCTGCTGCTGCTCAAAGGCGTACCGGAGCCTACTATTTTCGGCACCGGCAAAGTATCGTCGTTGATGGGAACAGCGGCGGCCCTGCGACGCTATGCTGGCCAAGTGCCCATTCAGTGGCGCGCCGTGGGTACGGCGGCGGTGGTGGCGGGCAGTTTTGCGTTTTTGGGGGCGCGGGTGGTAAGCATGTTTCCGCGGGAGTTGCTGCGGCCCATGGTGCTGGGCCTGCTGGTGGTAATTGCTCTCTACACGTTTTGGCGCAAAGACCTCGGTGCCCTGCACGCCCCGCGCCTCTCGCCCCGCCGCGAAGTGTGGGTGGCCATCATCATGGGCGCAGTTATTGGCTTCTACGACGGCTTTTTCGGTCCCGGCACGGGCAGCTTTCTGCTCTTCACGTTCGTCGGGCTATTCGGCTACGATTTTCTAACGGCCTCGGCCTCGGCCAAGCTCGTGAACGTAGCTACCAACATTGCTGGGCTGGCGTACTTTGCTTATACCGGGCAAGTGCTTTGGATGGTGGCCTTGCCGATGGCCGTATGCAACATGTTAGGCTCTAGTTTGGGTGCGCAAGTGGCTCTGAAGCAGGGCACGGGGTTCGTCCGGATACTGTTTCTGGTGGTCGTCAGCGGCATCATTCTCAAACTAGGCTGGGAGACGTTTCACTAAGAAGAAGACCCGGTGCGTTTGCTGTTCTTCCTGCGCAAGTCGTGCAGAAAGAACAGCAAACGCACCGGGTCTTCTTTTTTACTACTCCTTATTCGCCTTGCGAAGGGAGGCCGGGCGCAGGGTTTCCCTGGATGCCCTGGGCATTAGGAACGCCCATTTTTTCTTCGCGTTTGCGCTGGTACTTATCGAATTGAGCGGGAGACAGTACGTTTTTCAAGGCGCTCAAGCGGGCCTGGCCGATGTCATCGACGATGGAGGCCATTTTGCGCACGTCTTGTCGGTAGTTGAGGCGGGCCGACTCAACGCCGCGCACACTGGTTAGGTTGATTTGCCGCACCTTCTCCACTTGCTCGGGGTTGAGCGCCAATGCCTTCTGCATGTTGCTGGTAAGGGCATTGGCACGCGTTTCCACCTGAGCTTCGGGGGGCGCCGCCATAGGGCGGGCGGGCGCGGCCGCCGAGGCAGAGGTCTTGGGTTTGGTGGTGCCAGCTACGGCCGGCTTAGGTTTCGGCTTGGCAGCGGTTTGGGCTAGCAGCAGGGTAGGAGTGGTCGCCAGCAGCAGTGCGGCGATAAAAAAGGTTTTCATGCGTAGTAAGTGAAAATGCCAGCCGACGCATAGCGCCTCTGGGCCAAGCAGTGAGCGAGGGGCTGAAACTGACACGTAAATATGATGCCAATTCGTGAAAGCTGCGCCCATAACGTCTATCTAGAACTTTCTGGTTTCAAGTTGTGCTGTTTCCAGTGCTGATTTTTAATTGGTTAACCAGTGCCTTCCAGCGTATTCTGCATCTGGCTGATTGTGAGCTGTGGGCCTACTGTTGTGCTTGCCGGAGGTTGGCCACAGGTCGTTGCAAGACCCTGCCAAACATCTTCCGCGTGCAACGAGTATCTAAGCAACAACTAGGACACCGAAGCAGAAACGCAGACTATATGAAAGCAGAAAAACGTACTAACTGGTTGGCACTGGCCGGCGCTGGCGCGCTGCTGGCGGCCGCCACCTTGTGGAGCAATCGGCGCGGCTCCTACAACTTGCAGGGCCGGGTAGTCTTAATTACCGGCGGCTCGCGCGGGCTTGGGTTGATTCTGGCCCGCCAAGCGGTGGCCGAAGGCGCCAAGGTAGCTATCTGTGCACGCGACACTGACGAGCTGGAGCGCGCCCGGCAAGAGCTGTCCGCAGACGGTGCTGAGGTGCTGGCCGTGTCCCGCGACCTGATGGTGCCCGGCGAAGTGCGCACCATGGTAGCCGAAGTGCAGGAAAAGCTAGGCCCCATCGACGTGCTGATCAACAACGCGGGCATCATCACCGGCGGCCCGCTCGACCATATGGAGTTGCGCGAGTATGAGGAGTCGATGGACACGCACTTCTGGGCTCCGCTGCACGCCATGCAGGCCGTGCTGCCCGATATGCGCCAGCGCGGCGAGGGCCGTATCGTGAACATTGCCTCGGTGGGCGGCAAGGTGGCCGTGCCGCACCTGGCGCCCTATTGCGCCAGCAAATTTGCGCTGGTCGGCCTCTCCGAGAGTTTCCGTTCGGAGCTGCTGCAGTATGGCATTCAGATTACCACGGTTTGCCCCGGCTTGCTGCGCACGGGCAGCCCGCCGCATGCCATCATCAAGGGCCAGCACATCAAGGAATACGCTTGGTTTACCGTTGCTGATTCTATGCCCGCCATTACGGTGGGAGCCGAGTCGGCGGCTCGCCAAATCTGGAACGCCTGCCGCCGAGGCTACGCCGAAATCATCATTGGGATGCCCGCTAAGCTGCTTTCTGCTTTCCACGGCTTGGCCCCCGGCACCACCGCCGACATGCTGAGCTGGGTGAACCGCGCCCTGCCTGGCCCCACCGGCGAGCAAGGCGACGCCCGCCGCTACGGCCACGAAAGCGAGTCGCCCATCACCCAATCTTGGCTCACTACGCTCACGCGCAAAGCCGCCAAGAAAAACAACCAATAGGAAAGCAACAAGGCCCGGCGACACACGCCGGGCCTTGTTGCTTTTATAAAGCAGAAGGTTTCATTCCACGCCGGGCATCGTGAACCGATACGTGTGTACTTCCCCCTCGGGCAGTTGCGCTACCACATGGTACAGCATACCGGGCAACAGTTGCTCGCGCCGTAAGGGCAGTCGGGTAAGGCCGGCAGGTAATTCGCCTTGCCACAATTCCTCGGCGCGCAGCTGCCCCTGAAAATGATACAGCGTGATGGTGGCTTTGGTAGGAGTACGGACGGTGAGCTGCACTTCCGGTACCACTTCAGCTAGCAAAACGGTTAGGCGTTCGAGCACGGACTGTTGTGCCGCCGGACTCAGCAGAAACTGAAGTTGCGCGAGCCCCACTGGCCCAAAAACGTCTTCCAGTCTGACATCTGGATCTTGCAACTGAAACCCTTGTAGAAGTTGTGTCCGCTCCTGGTCGTTGAAGCCAGCACCGAGCCCGATAAGCGTAAAGTTGCGGGCGTCGAAGTCTTGGTGAACAGTAGCCAGCATAACGGTGCCTTCCACGGCGTGGCCGTCGGACCGCAAGGCGCTCAGCAACCGGTTCAGCACGGCTTGATCCTTCCCAACCAATAAGGCACGCGCGGTCTTCATCAGTAAAAGGCAGTAAGGCAGGTGGTATTTGCAGTTGCTTGGTAAGTAGATCAGACGATTAACTCAATAGAATCCCTTAAACTAGAACCGTGCATACACGCAGTTAGCACGCTGGTTTTATCCTGAACCTTCGTCAACAGTCCCACTTCCTTGACGTTTCCCGTTCACCTGACGCTTGGCCCGGTTTTTCTGCCCGTGCACTTGTTGCTGGAGGTGCTGGCCTATACCCTAGGCTACCGCTACTACCAACGCCTGCGTACCCGCACCACCGACCCGATTTCCGACGAGCACCGGCTTTGGATTTTTGTGGGCTGCGCGGTGGGGGCGCTGCTCGGCTCGCGCCTGCTCGGACTGCTCGAACACCCGGAGCTACTGCTACACCCACCCGGCGGCGGGTTCTATTATTTCACCAACAAAACCATAGTTGGGGGCTTTCTGGGTGGCCTGATCGGGGTTGAAGTCACCAAAAAGCGCCTAGGCATCACTGCCTCCAGCGGCGACCTGATGGCGTTTCCGCTGCTGCTGGGCCTAAGTATCGGCCGGCTCGGCTGCTTCCTCAGCGGCCTCGAAGACGGCACCTACGGCACCGCCACCGATCTACCCTGGGGCATCGACTTCGGCGACGGCATTCGGCGCCACCCCACCAACCTCTACGAAATTCTGTTTTTGAGCATACTGGCGTTGCTGCTATGGTTGCTGGAGCGGCGCAAGCCGCTCCCGAACGGCCGGCGGTTTCAATTGTTTCTGGCCGCGTATTTACTGTTTCGGCTATTGGTGGAGTTCATCAAGCCCACGCCGCCCTTGCCGGGTCTTGGGCTTACGGCCATTCAGTGGGCTTGCGTGGCAGGCTTGGGGTATTATGGGTGGGTATGGGTGACAATTCCAATCAAGAGATATTAACTGGCACCTTCAACTAATGCTATAATATGAATAACATTTGCGCTAACTCCTTATTGCTTTTCTTAATAGGTGTTTTATCTAGCTGCGAAGGCCATAGGGTGCAGTATGGCATTGTTAAAGACAAGCAATCAAGAATGCCATTGAATCATGTTTTGGTTGAAGTAAATAACTACCATGAAAATGAAGAGATATATACTGATTCAAAAGGTAGATTCATAGTTGATGGAGCTTTTGGTGGATGTATGCCAGACTGCCCAGATATTGTAATTAAATTTTCAAAGAAGGGATATCAGTCAATAGAAATGAGAAATCCGACTGGCACAGTATTCTATCTAGCCTCTCAAATGAAATAGCCTATATACATTCCTCCCATGCCCGAACGCCCCTATATCTACTACGATTTCACGCTGAGCCTCTGCCCGGAATGTTTGCGCCGCATCGAGGCCAAAATCGTGTTCGAGGACGGGAATGTGTACATGCTCAAGCGCTGCCCCGAGCACGGGCGCCAAAAGGTGCGCATTGCCACCGATGTGGAGTACTATAAAAGCATCCGCAATTATGTGAAGCCGAGCGAGACGCCGCGTCGCTTCAACATGGCCACCCACTACGGCTGCCCCTACGACTGTGGCCTCTGCACCGACCACGAGCAGCACAGCTGCCTCACGGTGGTGGAAATAACCGACCGTTGCAACCTCACGTGCCCTACCTGCTACGCCGAAAGCAGCCCTACCCACGGCCGGCACCGCACCCTAGAAGAAGTGGAAGCCATGATGGACCTGGTAGTAGCCAACGAAGGTGAGCCCGACGTGGTGCAGCTATCCGGTGGCGAGCCCACGCTGCACCCGCAGTTCTGGGAGATTCTGGACATGTGCAAGCGCAAGCCCATCAAGCACCTGATGGTGAATACCAACGGCGTGCGCCTGGCCAAAGATGAGGCCTTTGTGGCGCGGCTGGCCACCTACGCAGGCGCGTTCGAGGTGTACCTGCAATTCGACTCGTTCCGCGAGAACGTGCTGCTTACCATGCGCGGCCGCGACCTGCGCGAGGTGCGCCAACAGGCCATAGCAAACCTCAATAAGTATAACCTCAGCACCACGCTGGTCGTGACCCTGCAAAAGGGCCTCAACGACGACGAAATGGGCGAAATCATCGACTACGCCCTCCAGCAGCGGTGCGTGCGCGGCGTCACGTTTCAGCCCACCCAAGCTGCCGGCCGCCTCGACAACTTCAACCCCGCAACGGATTCGTTTTCGCTCACGGAAGTGCGCCAGGGCATTATCGCTCAAAGTTCGGTGTTCACCGCCGCCGACCTACTGCCCGTGCCCTGCAACCCCGACGCGCTGGTCATGGCTTACGCTCTGAAGCTGGACGGCGAAGTCTTTCCCCTCACGCGCTACCTCGACCCCGCCGAACTGCTCACCAACAGCAGCAACACCATCGTGTACGAGCGTGACCCGCGCCTGCGCCAACACATGCTCAAGCTGTTCAGCACGGCCAATACTGTGGATACGGTAGTGCCCGAAATCAACCAGTTGTTGTGCTGTTTGCCGCAGGTGTCGGCTCCCAACCTGAGCTACAACAATCTGTTCCGCATCATCATCTTGCAGTTTATGGATGCCCATAATTTCGACGTACGCGCCGTCAAGAAATCCTGCGTGCACATCGTGAGCAAAGACCTGAAGATCGTGCCTTTCGAAACGATGAACATCTTTTACCGCGACGCCGAGAAGCTGGCGCGGCTGGAGGAATTGCGGGCCGAACGCACGGGTATTATCTAGGTTACGAAATTGAACAGCCCTGCGCGCCGGATTATCGGTTATAACCTGTTGATTATGCTAGGCATGGCAGTGCTATTTCGCTTGCCGATTTGGAAGCAGGAGGTAGCCTTCCTTGTCTATATTGGCCCACTGTGGGGTATGATTTTGATGATTATGTGGAATGCCACTGCCGCTTTATCAGCTAAATCACCGGAAACTCGGCAGGCACATTGGCTGGGGTTGCTAGTAGTGCTGTTGATTGGAATAGGTACCTGTGCCCTGCCTTAATTTCGATAGGCGCTAACCAAGTGCTGTTAAGCAACGGCTTAGCTGGCGCAATTATGATGTTGTCGGACAATTAGGATGCACTACGCCTTGGCTTTTTATCGGCCTTATTGCTATTGCTGATAGGGTTAAGTTTCTGTGGGCTAATGTTGTCCAACATAAAAGGTCATCAAAGCCTGCGAAAATTTGCTGTAACTTACTGTTGGTTGTTTTCCCAACTGTCATGCCTGATTCAGCTCCACAACCCAACCATATTCTGCGCAACAACCTGATTGGTTTGCTAATTGCGGCCGTCGTGCTGGGGCTGTTGGCTGGCGTTACAGAATTGGCTAGTGCGGCGCTGTTTGCCTTCGGCTATGTCATACAGGCCGCCGTAAACGTGGTGCTGGGATTATTTCATTTGTTTCAAAACACCAATCAACCAACCGATAAGAGCCCCGCACCTTACTTTCTGAGTGCCCTGCTGGTGCTGTTGATTGGGTTTGGAGCGTGTAGTGGTATGGTAGTCTTGAGCGGTGGCCTTGGTAACATGCACTAGCTGCAAATCGAGTGTAAGATGCAGTTGCCAACCAGGCTTTATCTATGAAGGCGCCATTCCAACGCATTGCCGCCTACAATATGGGTGTGTTGCTGGGAGCAGCTTGCCTGCTACGCTTGTTCATTCGAGAAGAATACACCACACAAATGAGTGGGTATGCCTTATTAATGGCTCTGGTAATAGTAGGCTTGTTCGTTTTTAACCTAGCCGCGGCTACTTTAACAACTGTACCCGGCCGTGGCAAGGCCTATTTGCTGGTTGCGCTTCTGGTCGTATTGATTGGGTTTGGGGTGTGCGCAGGAGGAGTACAAACTATTCCTAGGATTGGGGAATCTTCAGAGGAGGGCAGTTCTACTGAGCCATGGGAGCCGGAGCCGGCTGACACTTCGGGCAATGATACGTAGCCCGGCCACCCACGTAGCCTTTATCAATTAGCGTTTTCGGGTGGCGGGGGCAGAAGGTGTGGGCATCGGTGCCGGGCGTAGCGGAGTCGTCCCACTCGCGGGCGTGAATCAGAAACGAGGCGGGGAAGTGCCGGTAGGTGGCCTCGTGCTGAATAGCGGTGGTGAGCACCAACTGGATGGCGTCGTGCAGGGCCTTAAACTCTTTGGCGTTGAGCGTGTGCGCCCGGCGCTCCGGATGAATCTTGGCTTGAAATAGTACTTCATCCACTATCCAGTTGCCCAGGCCAGCTGTGATGCCTTGGTCGAGGAGCAGCGGCTTAATCATCGGCTTCTTGGTGCCGAGCACAGTTTGCAGATGCTCGGGCGTTACGTCCAGCGCATCGGGGCCGAGCTTTTTGGCTTTCTGGTATTGCGCTACGCTTTCCACCAACCGAATGCGGCCAAACTTGCGCGGGTCAATGAAAGCCACGCGCAGACCATCGGCAAGGTGGAAGGCGACGCGGGTAAAGCGGGGCGCGTCGTGGTCGTCGCGGTAGGCACCCACGTCGCCGGTCATGCCGAAATGCAGGACCACAACCTGGCGGCTATCTAACTCCAGAAAGCAGTTTTTGCCGAGGCGGTGAGTGGCCGTCACGCGGCGGCCTACTAAGGCCTTGCGTAGCGTGTCTTCGTCGGTGGCAAGAACGTGGGCGTCTTTTACTTCAAACGCCGTAATGGTTTGGTGCAGAATGATATCGTCGAGGAAGCGGCGGTAGGTTTCAACTTCGGGTAGTTCGGGCACGGAGCAGGAGCAATAAGTACAACACGGTTCAGGTACTGAACAGCTTCTGCGGGCTCAGAGTTGCAACAAAACAAGCACCTGCACCAGATTATCAACCCTAACGCAGCAGCTAAACTTGATGGCTCACATGCTGTAGCACGAAGCTCCAGCTTCGCGTATCGTGGTCCGATTCTGCTGTTACGGGATGGGTCTTGTCGTTCAACAATGCGCGAAGCTCAGGCTTCGCGCTACAGCGTATGGGCTGAATTTAAACCCTACTGTCTATACCGTCAGCTTGCCTTCCACGAGCACCACGCCCGTGCCGCCTATGCGCACAAACTCAATAGCCTCGCGCGGACCGGCTACGTGCACCGTTATCGTGCCCGGTCGACCGAGCCAATGGCCTTGCTCGGCAATGAAATCGGGGTGGGCAAGGTAGGCATAGTACCACAGATAGGCTGCCATGCCCCCCGTGGCCGACCCCGTAACCGGGTCTTCGGGCAGGTCGGGGGGCGTGCCGAATTGCCGGGCAAACGTGTGGCCGGTGGGGGTGGCGCCGCCCAAACAAAACAAGTGGGGACTGAAAAAGTCGGAGCTGGCCCGGTAGCGGGCGTAGGCGGTGGGCTCGGGTGGGGTGGCCCGGCGCAAGGCGTCATGGTCGCGCAAGAGCATCATGAGCTGCGGGGTGCCCGTGCTTACCGTTTGGATGGGCGCACCCGGCAATACATCGGCAGCGGTGAGGCCGAAGAGCGGGGCTACCACCGCTGGGTCGTGCAGCTGACCAAATACGGGCGGGCGCTGGGTCATCAGAATCTGCGGCAACTCGTCCGCCTCCATCGGCGCATCTACATCTATCCGAATCGGGCCGTCGCGCAGGGCGAGCTGCAACGTGGTGCGCAAACCTGCGAGCTGCAAGCGGCCCGCATGCATCAGCGCCACCACGGTGGCAATAGTAGGGTGCCCGGCCAGCGGAATTTCTTCGGCTGGCGTGAAGAAACGCACCCCGAAGTCTGCCGCCGCGGAGCGCTGCACAAAAGCGGTTTCCGACTGGTTGAACTCGCGTGCCAGCTGCTGCATCTGCTTGTCAGTTAGAGCATCAGCGTCCAGTACGACCGCGCACGGGTTGCCGCCCAACGGGGTTTTTGTGAAGGCATCAACGAGCAAGAAAGGGAGCGTAGACATACAGCAGCGGGTTGGTTGGGTGCAAAGGTAGATGCATCAACCAAGAACATGCCTGTAGTCTGATGGGTGACTAGCACTGAAGCCTTTGCATATAGCAGAACACCAAATCCGAGCCGATGGTCTGTTTGCTGGTAGCTGAGGTGCTTCAATAGGTGTGGAGGGTTTTAACACCCAAAGCACTTTTCCAAGGTGTTAGGACGCATAAGCACAAATAGATGAAGTTTATATGAAGCCTAAATCCGGTCGAGAATCCACGTCGTAGCTCTCTTCAAAGTCTAATTTTTCACCAAAAAATAGCAAAATGAGAAAGTCTTTTTACGTTGGAAAGTTGGCAGTCTGCGCTGCTCTATTGTTCTCATTGTCCGGTTGCGAGGATTATTTGGAGCACATTTTCAATGAGAATAACCAGGGCAACGGGCAGCAATTAGACGTCCCCTTTATTGCCTTGGAAGAAGGTGTTAAACTAGCTGCTTTTGCGGCTGGTAGTTCCCAAAGCCCTGTTGCTACGGTTGCCATCAGTGGTTTGCAGTCCGGCGAAACCATTCTGGCCATTGACTTTCGGCCAGCTACTGGGCAACTGTACGGAGTAAGCAGCGCCAGCCGCCTCTACGTAATCAACCCCCTGACGGGGGCCGCCCGCATGATTGGCGCAGGACCTCTTACGCCAACGGTCTCGGGCACTATTGCAGGCTTTGATTTCAATCCGACCGTAGACCGTATCCGCTTAGTAACCAACACCGGGCAGAACCTGCGCCTAAATCCTGAAACCGGTGCCGTTGCCAATACCGATGGCCAGATCAACGGTGCCACTGGGGCCAGCATCTCCGCCGTAGCGTACACGAACAATGTAGCTGGCGCCACCACAACCACCCTCTACGACATCGACATTACAACCCAAAAGCTCTACAAGCAGATGCCACCTAATGATGGTACGCTGGTGGAAGTTGGCGACCTCAAGCTAAAAGTAACCGGGGAAGGCGGCTTCGATATTGCACCCCAAAACGACAAAGCAGTTGGGCTTTTTGAAGTCAACGGCAAAGCCACGTTGTTCACTGTCGACTTGGCTACCGGCAAAACCAAAACTATAGCCAAGTACAACAACAAGATGTACACCGGCATTGCTATTCCGACCCAGCCGGTTGCCTACGCCATTACGCCTGCCAATAGCCTCCTGATTTTCAACCCTGTAAATCCATCTTCCACCGTAGCCAAGCCGCTTACCGGCTTGGAAGCCAACGAAACCGTAGTAGGCATTGACTTCCGGCCCGTAAACGGCCAACTATACGCGTTAGGTAGCCATAGCCGCCTCTACACCGTCAATACATCTTCGGGAGCGGCCGCGTTTGTGGCGTCTTTGAGTACGCCCCTCGCCGGTACTGCTTTTGGCGTGGATTTCAACCCTACCGTAGACCGGCTCCGGATTGTGAGCAACACCGGCCAGAACCTGCGCGTGAACCCCACCGACGGCGTTGCTCTTGTTGATGGCGCACTCAACCCCGGCACACCCGCTGTTACGGGTGCCGCCTACACCAATAACTTCGCCGGAGCCACTACCACCATGCTGTTCGACATTGATGTAATGTCCGACAAACTTTTCGCCCAGAATCCGCCAAACGCAGGCACTCTAGTGGAAGTAGGCAACCTCGGCGTAGATGTGGAAGCTGCCAACGGCTTTGATATTGGCGGAACGACCGGCACCCCATACGCCTTGCTTTCCTCGGGCGGCAGCACCAAGCTCTACCGAATCAACACTAGCACCGGAGCCGCAACCAGCGTAGGCGACTTTACCAGTGCCGCTACTGGCTTGGCCGTTGGGCTCGGCTTCTAGCAGCTTATATTCCTCATAAACAAAAAGGTCCCGGCTAAACAGCCGGGACCTTTTTGTTTATTCTTGAATAATATTGACAGTTCGTGCCCTCCTTAGGAAGGGTCCGATACCATGGCTACTTGCCGACCGTTGCTGTCATAGACGGCACCTTCTGCATCAATCAGGAGGCGGCGGTTTTGCTCGTCAACCAAGATGAAAGGAAAGTCTTCGTTGTTGGAGCGGGTGATGCGGCCTACCACTTGCGCCGTATGCTCCTCATGGTCGAGGCGAATTACGTTGAGGCGGTTGGTGAGGTAGAACGGCTGGTTGGGCTTATTGCGGAAGGTAATCTTGCCTACCAAGCTCATCTGCCCGTTGCTGGCCATTACAACCGGCGTTTTTGCGCTAGTGCTGGACCGGGTTGGAGTGGGCGTCGGCACAGCAGGGTAGTTGCTTACGATAGCGGGTGCGGCGGAAGGAGCAGTGCCGCGGTTGCTAGCCGCAATCTGCTGGCTGGCCCGCTGCCAACCGTCGTTGATGGCCTTGAGGCGAGTGGAGCGGCCGGGGTGCGTAGGGGAAGCTTCCTCGTCCGATACCACCGCCATACCGGCTTGGGCTTCGGCCAGGCTGGCGCCCATTTTGCGCAGCACAAAGCCCGAAAACTCGTCGGCTTCTAGCTCGTCGGTGGGGTTAGAGCCGCCGGGCTTCAAGGTGTGGCCGTTGAGGTGGTGGCCCATTTCGTGGGCAAGAATGCTGATGCCCGCCCAGTCGGAGCGGCCGGCGCGGTTCACGGCAGCCACAAAGTCGGGGTTGTAGAGTAGGAAGCGTTTGCCGTTGTATACCACCGCTGCCGCGTTTTGAACGGCGCTGGTAGCCTGTAATTCGAAGCGGGGCTTAAGGCCCACCACATCGGTGATTTCGCGCAGTACGTCGCGCTTGGGAGTCGTAGTTGAGGATTGAGCACTGACCGAACCGGCCAGAAGCAGCCACGCAGCCAGCAGCAAGCCGGAGAAATGGCGGAAAAAGCGAGGCTGAAACGTCATGGAAATAGTAGTAGGATGAGAAACCTGGATAGTCAGGAATCGTGCCTAAATAACGTGTACCACCAATTTTTAGTGCCCACAAAAGAAGCTGTGTATAGCTAGTACGGTCGACATTTCAGCGCAAGCATTTCTTTTCAGTACTGTTGACCTACTGTCGTTTGCTTGCCTGTCCTGCCTGCTTTATAACTACTAGGTTGTCAGGCACGGAAAAGCTCCGGCCGCTAGGTGCCTGCCCCAAGTGAGGGAGGTACCTAGCGGCCGGAGCTCCTAGACTAAGAAAGATGGGCCGATATGCAGTTACGCTTGCACCAGTTGGGGAGCAATAGCGGACTGTGGCCGTTCGCCGATTTGCTGGCGCCACATGGCGTAATAAAGACCTTTTTGCAGCAGCAGCTCGTCGTGGCGGCCTTGCTCGGCAATGTGGCCACGCTCCAGCACGAAAATCTTGTCGGCGTGCAGGATGGTGCTGAGCCGGTGGGCAATAAGGATGGTAATGTGCTGGCGCGAGCCCGAAAGCTCGCGCACCGTCTGGCTGATTTCTTCTTCCGTAAGCGAGTCCAGGGCCGAGGTGGCTTCGTCGAATACCAGCAGCGTTGGGCGCCGCAATAAGGCCCGCGCAATGCTCAGGCGCTGCTTTTCACCGCCCGAAACCTTCACGCCGCCTTCCCCAATCACCGTGTCGAGGCCTTGGGGGGCGCGGGCCAGTAACGAGTCGGCAGCGGCTTGGTGCAAGGCACGCAGGCATTCCTCGTCGGTGGCATGAGGGGCCACAAAGCGCAGGTTTTCGCGGATGGTACCCGCGAATAGCTGCGTATCCTGGGTTACAAAGCCTATTTGCTCGCGTAGCGTGTCTAAGTCGATTTCAGTACCGGGAATGCCATTGTAGAGAATCTGACCGGCGGCGGGCGGGTAGAGCCCTACCAACAGCTTCACGAGCGTGGTTTTGCCGGAGCCTGAGGGCCCCACAAACGCAATGGTTTCACCCAGCTTTGTTTCGAAGGAAATGCCATCCAGCGCCGCATTGCTAGCTGACAGGTGCTTGAAGCGCACCTCATCAAAGGCCAGCGTTTGAATCTGTTTGATGTTTTTGGGGTGCGTGGGCTTCACGTCGCGCGGCGTGGCCAGTATCTGCTCGAAATTGGCCAGAGAAGCCTCGGTTTCGCGGTAGATATTGATGATGTTGCCCATTTCCTGCAGCGGCCCGAAAATGGCAAACGAGTAAATAAACAGCGAGAAGAACTCGCCCACCGTAATGCGGCCCTGCACCACCAAGTACAGCATGAGCAGCAGAATGGCGTTGCGCAGCAAGTTTACAAACGTGCCTTGCACAAACGACAACGAGCGGATGTAACGCACCTTCTTTAGCTCCAGCTTCAGAATCTTGTTGGTGGTGGAGTTGAGCCGCTCGGTTTCCTGCTGGGCCAAACCCAAGCTTTTCACCAACTCGATATTGCGCAAGCTTTCCGTGGTGGCACCCGCCAGAGCAGTGGTTTCGGCCACGATGGTTTTCTGCACCTCCTTGATTTTCTTGCTCAGCACCGAGCTCAGCAGCCCTAGCAGCGGAATGGTTAGAAAATAAACCGGTGCAATAACCCAGTACACCGTGAGGGCATACCCTACCACGAAGATGATGCCCACCAAGCCCACAAACAGCACGTTCACAAACGAGGCAATCAGCTTTTCAACGTCGGTGCGGACCTTCTGGAGCTTGCCTAGCGTCTCGCCCGAGCGCTGGTCTTCGAACACCTGATACGGCAGCTCCAGCGAATGCCGCAACCCATCGGAGTACAGTTGCGCCCCCAACCGCTGGGTGATAACGTTGACGTAGTAGTCCTGGAAGTTTTTGGCTATGCGCGACACCATGGCCACGCCCATAGCCGCCAGGATCAGCAAGCCCGCGCCGCTCAAAAAGGTCCGGAAGTTGATGTCGTGCAGCGCCCCGCTGGGCTTGACCACATATTGGTCGATGATTTTGCGAAAAATCCAGGGGTCAAGCAGCGAGAAAATTTGGTTGATGGCCGCCAGTACCAGGGCCAGCACCAATAAGCCCCAGTAATTGCGCAGATAGCCGTAGAGCAGTTTCATATGCGAGAAGAGTATTCAGCTAGAAAGCATCCAACAAGGTAGAAGGTTTCAGTTCAGCTACAGACCACTCCGTATTTATTCACACATACCCTGCGTAGTAGATCATAAAATATCAAAGGCTTAGCTACTTAGATGCTAAACCTAGTCACAAGTTCCCCTCTCAGCTGCTGCGCATTCTAGCAAAAAGGAGCTGGGAGTGAGAAGTGGTTTAATAACTGTTGTTCACCTCGACCGTCATGCTGAGCGCAGCCGAAGCATCTCGCTAGTGTGGTATATACCACTCCTGCATCAGCACGCGAGATGCTTCGACTTCGTTGCACTACGCTCAGCATGACGGTTAGCACTGTAACGTCAGCACGCGAGATGCTTCGACTGCGCCTCCGGCTCCGCTCAGATGACGTTTTAACGAAACGTTCTGATGCGGGTCAACCGCTCTTAGCTTCTCCTTGCTAGATGCGCAATAGCAGCTGGGAAAGGAGCCACCTGTTAGCTGTAGTCTAGTGCCAATGCTTAGCTGGCGGTTTCGCCGGCGGTACTGGCTACTAGGCGGGTGCTGCCGGGCACCATGGCGGATTGGCTGGTTGGTTCGCCGGCGTGCTCGGCTAGTAAGCGGGTGATTACGGGCTTGTCGGGGCCTTGGTGGAGCTGGCGGGCTAGGTTCTTCACGTCAGCTTCTTCGCGGCTCACGCCCCGGTCGTGCAATTGCTCATACTCTTCCCACGATTCCACCATGAAATACTCGACCAGCCGGGTAGGGTCGGCCAGGTCGGTGTAGAGGCCGACCCGTATGGCTCCTTCGCGACGACGGATGCGGCTGAGCTGCTCCATAAGGGCCGCAAAAGCCGGGTGGTCGGCAGGGGCCACTTGATAGGCAGTCGTGATGATAACCGGGCCGGCATTGGGGGCGGGCTCCTGCTTCAGCACCAACTCGGGGCGTGACCGGGCGGGGGTGAAGTCCAGGGTTTCGGTGTTGTTGATAAGCGAGTAGCGCAGTACCAGCAGCGTGCTTAGGCCCAGCCAAACAGCCGCCCCGGCCAACGCCACGGGCAGGCCCCAATGGCTGGCTACCGAACCCCACACCACGCTGCCCAGCGCCATGCCGCCCTGAATGGTAAGCAGATACAAACTAATTGTGCGGGCCTGCACCCAGCGGGGCACCACCGTTTGCACGCCCACGCTAAACGAGTTGAGCACCAGCATCCAAGCCAACCCCACCAGCACCAGCAGCGCCGATAGCACCACGCGGTTGTCGACGAAGGCTAGCCCGAGCAAGCCAATGGCAAAAGCCACCGTGGCCAGCGTCACGCGCCAGTTGATAGTAATGCGGCGGTTGAGACCCGGTAGCACCACCGCGCCAAGTACGGCCCCCGCGCCCATGCACGAGAGCAGCACCGAATAAAACGAAGTAGGCAGCAAAAGCCGCCGCGCTACCACGGCCGGCATCAAAGCAAACAGTGCCGAAGCTCCAAACGTGAAGCTCACGCCCCGTACCAGAATATTCTGAACGGGCGGCGCGAAACGCGCGTAGCGCACGCCCCCCCGAATGGCCGCCAGCACCCGCTCGCCCGCCAGCGTGGAAGTGGCCTGCGGCTCGCGTTTCCAGCGCCACACCATATAAATAGTAGCCAAAAACGACAACCCGTTGAGCAGAAATGCCGCTCCCGCCGAGAAGCTGCCAATCAGCAAGCCGCCGAGCGCCGGCCCAAACGAGCGGGCCAAGTTGAAGCTTACGCTGTTGAGGGCCAAGGCCTGGGGCAGCTGCTCGCGGGGTACCAGCTCAGGCGTCACGGTTTGCCACACGGGGTTGTTGAGCGCGCCGCCCAGTCCCAGCAGAAACGTAAGCAGAAGCAACAGCCACGGCGTGGTGAGCCCCAGCAGCGTAATAGCCGCCAGCACCAAGGCCACCCCGGCCATCCAGGACTGGGTGAGCATCAGCATGCGCCGCCGATCCACTAAGTCGGCGAGGGCGCCAGCGGGCAAACTCAGTAAAAAGACAGGCAGCGCCGAAGCAGTTTGTAGCAACGCCACCAGCACCGGCGAAGTCGTCAGGTCGGTCATTAGCCCCACGGCGCCCACGTTTTGCATCCAGGTGCCGATGTTGGAAACAAAAGAGGCAATCCAGAGCATCCGGAAAAACGGAATCCGGAGGGGCGCCATAGGCGAAACGGGTGCCGGCGCCGCCAGCGTAGCAGTAACAGACATAAGTAACAAAAGCAGAAACCGCATTGCTTACGTAGCACCTCCACCTTTTGGCTAACCCACCAACAGCCAAAAGGCCCGACAACGCCTGAAGTGCCACATAACAAACCACCTATACAGGCCGCCCACTGCCATCTAACGACTCGCCGGCGGTACCATTTTACCGCAGCCTTCCTATGCATGTGAAACAACTGGCCACGGCAGCACACCAAACGAGCAGAACAGCAGGCAACGGGCCGCACAACAAAAAAGCCCCGGAGAATCTCCAGGGCTTTTCACATGTACGTTAAGCTCGAAACATCCGGCTAGTTCGCCGGCTGATAAGGGTTAGCTGTTGGCAGAAGCCCGATTCGTACGGCTAGCCTGGCCACCTTTGCGACCCGCAGCGCGAGCCTCTTCGGGCGTCCACTGGTGGCCCCGGCCACTCTCGTGCGAAGCTTTGCCGCCTTCGCTGGCAATGCGACGCTGGGTAGCAGGATCCATGGCAGCAAAGCCGCGTGGGTTGCCAGTTTTAGGCGCAGCAGATTTAGAGCGGCCAGATGATGCAGATTGAGAGGAAGTAGCCATGAGGAAAGAAATTTGTGGAAAGGAATTGGTTGTGGAAAGGAAAAGTAAGCTGGAAAGCAGGTTAAGCAGTAGGAGAGGGTATCACCCGAAACAAGTGGTGCAGCTGCAGCAAGTGCAGGGCCCGGCATAGCACGGTATCCACGTTGTAGAGCAGAATATCGGCGCCTGCCTGCCGGGTAAGTAGCAACTGCGACGCCAAGTAGCTGACCCCCCGGGTGCGCAGGCACTCCAGGTGTTGGCAGTCGATGAGCAATTGGGGGCGTTGCTTAGGATTGGCTTGGTACAATCGACTCGCCAAACGCACTGGGTCCGTCTGATTGAGGTCGATGGTGTACACGCGGGCAGTCGGGTCGCTGAGGGAGGAGAAGTCGAGCATAAGGAAGGGACAGAAGTGGTTAATAATAAGCTGTCTGTGAAGTTGCTCTGGAAGGATGAAAGCAAATTTAGGAGTGCTTTCTCTGGATCAGCTGCGTAGTAATGACCAATTTTTTCTTTGCGTATTACTACCTGCGCCGTGGTGACTTATACCGACGTGGTTTGCGTGCTGGGCCATAAGGGCGCCACTTGCGAGCCGCGCTGAAACTTGTCGGGCATGAACTGGAGCCGGCCGAACAACCACCGGCTGCCGCCGGGGCGCAGCCGTAGCATGGCAAAGTGGCCCCGCAGCGTATGCCCTTCAAAGTCGAAGCACAGGCGCTCCTGCTCAGCTTGTAGCGGCAAGTCACCCGTCAGGAGTGTGCATTCTCCCATATCAAGCAAGTGAGTGGGCGGGGGAAGCAGGGTAGTTTCCACCAACAGCGAGTGGCTCTGCTGGGCCAGCCGATGATGCGTGAGCTCGGGTAGCACCCAATGCGCCAAAATGGAATCCGTATCACCAGCAACGGGGGCCTGGGCGAACAAAGCCAAGTGCTGACTTGTGCGGGATCCAACAGACTGCCAAACAACAAAGTGAAAAGAAGACATAGCGAAGAAACAAAGTCGACAGAAGGCCCGGAAAAGGCCGCGGAGAAAAGCAAGGCTATCAATCCGCGGCCCTGATTTCCGTTGCGTCCGCAACAGATACAGCAATGAAATGCGGCGGAGAAGTAGGGAATCATCTTGTTAAGGAGCTTCCTCTACCAGCAGCTGGCTACCCTTCGTGACGGGAACTGCTACTCCGGCCGCATTTCGGGTGGGCAGCCAGCTCGCTCCTTAAACGCAGCCCTACCCTCGAAAAGTGGCTGAATTAGTACGGAAATAATCCTGTTAAAAGCACGTATTTTTCAACTCTGTGTTATGTCGCTTTTGCAGTTACGTTAAGTTATTTCGAGTATCAAATTTCCGACGACATCAAATCTGACGCCTCTTGGCTGTCGCTGGTCAGTATATCACGCAGCGCGCAGGTGGGCAGCGCCACAACAAAAAGGTTTCTGCTGTCGAGCTACCTCAGGGCACATAGTGTGGGAAGTCGTATCTGCGTTTCAAATTCTGTCAGCACTCAACCCGGCAAAGCAGTATAGTACGATTTGGCGGACAAGACCGCAGCGCACGCACATGGAGCGCTGTTTTAGACACGAATCCGCAGGCTATTAATTACTAGCCTGTGGGACCAATGGGCTAGGCAGCTATAGGTGTGGGTAGTAGGCGGGGGTAGCAGCTAGCTGCTTAGTTATGAACCGAGTGCAATAGGTCGCTCAGCTTGCGTGTGTCGCCAGCTGGCCAGTAGAAATAGGCTACAGGGTTTGTCCAGTCACCGATGAACGCCTCCACTTCTTCCGAATACTCAAGACAAAGCACGTAGGCCGGGCCCTTGGGCAATTCTTGCATGTATACGTCGCCGGCGAACAGCCACCCGTGCGGTGGGTGCGAACAGGGGCGGAAGCCGGCTTCCTGAAGCTGCGAAGGTGTAAGGCGTGACATAACAATAACAACTAGTTGAAGCGCAAAGCCTCAGGTAAGCTGAACGGGAGAAAAGTCCGGGCTTTGATAAGCCGTGCGGAGACCTACTCGCTTTACTTTACAATTATTCAAATAAAAACACAATTTAATCTACGTATAAACCCTATATATACTAGTGTAAATACGTATTTTCTGTACGTGGTAAATACAACGCCCCACCCAAATCGTACGTCTACGGTTTGGATGGGGCGCTGCTTATAGGCTGATAGTCAAGAGCTAGGCTTGCTCTTGTTCCGACGCTCTCGTGGCGCCGGTGGTGCCGTTGAGTAGAAACTCGCGGAGGCGGTTGATGTGGTTTTTGATTTCGTCGAGGCGCTCTTCTTGCTGCACGCTCCACTGGCCTTCGCCCCGCACGGCCATGCTGGTAAGCAGGTTTTTGCGTTCCTCCATCATGCGCAGCGCTACCCACAAGGTTTCTTCTAGGGCGTGCTTGGAGCTTTCAAACAGCGCATCGGCCGTGAAAGAGTGGCCGGTGTGGCAGCGGAACCGCAACACGTTGCCGTGCTCTAGCTTCCAAAGCGCCCCGCCACAATCAGGGCACGTAAGCGGCACTTGCTCGCCTATTTTATCGATGTCTTCCGTGCTCCCCACAACTCGTTCCGCAATAACGGCCTCCGCTTTTAAATCGTCTGGAATAGGTTTCGGAGGCGGGGCTTGGCTCGTCAACTCCTGCAAAAGGGCTCCTATATGGGAGAGTGGCACTACGTAGTCGACCTCGACGGAGCGAAGGGCGGTGTAGGGCATGCTAGGAAACTCAGCATCGTGGGGATCTTGCACTACGGCTTGGCCGCCACAACGCTTAATGAAATCGAGGCCGGCGGTGCCGTCGTGCAGCATGCCCGTCAGAATCACGCCAATAACAGCGGTGCCGTAGTTTACGGCCGCCGCCCGAAACAGGGCATCCACGGCGGGCCGGAAATTATTTTCCCGTGGGCCTTTCGTGACCAGCATCCGGCCGTCGTGCACCAGCAGATGCCGGTCAGCGGGCGCGAGGTACAAGTGCCCGGCCTCAATAAGGTCGTGATGGGCCGCCAAGTGGCAGCGCAGTCGGGTATGCTGGCTTAGGCGCGTCACCAAATGCTCCCCCGACGAGTCGGGGGATAGGTGCTGCACCACCAGTACGGCGGCGGGTAGGGCGGCGGGTAGCTGCGCTACCAATTGGGTGAGGGCCGGCATACCACCCGCGGAAGTGCCGACAACTATTATGTAAGACGGTTTCACTCAGAGAAGTTAAAGCAGGTACCAAGTCTTGATTAAGCGGTAAACCATCTGGCACGAAAGAAAGCCTTACGTACAAAAATGCGGTTTGGCTGCTCGTGCAAGCAGTTTTTTTGCAAGCTCGACTGTATCCGAGAGGTGCCAGAGCCCATTCTTTCTGCTTACTTTTGAAAAAGCAGATTTCCTGATTACTCTTTGCAGCCCCGGAAAAAAGGCTGTTTTTGTTGCTATGAAAATAAAAGCCGCGGAGTCAGATTCTCCATCGGATGCTGCCTTATCCGCTCCCAGTACATCAATCCCACTTTCTTCCGCGGCAGGTATTGAAGTCCAGCCCGGGCCCGACCGGCCCGGCTTTAGTGAGGCGCGCAACCCCATCAACTTTCCGGTGGTGTGTTTGGGGGGCTCGGCCGGTTCGCTGAGCGCCCTCGAACTTGTTTTGCACTCCATACCCGAAGGCAGCGGTATGGCCTACGTGGTGGTAACGCACCAGATGCCCAGCAGCCCCGCTGGCGAACTGCGGCAGGTGCTGCAGCACTTCACCAGCGTGCCGGTACTGGAAGTGACCGACGGGATGAGAGTGCGCCCCAACCACATCTATGTAATTCCGCCCGGCAAGGATATGTCGCTGCTGCATGGGGTGCTGCACCTCTTCGAGCCGCCGCCGGGCCGCGGCCTGCCCATCGACAATTTTCTGCAAAGTTTGGCCAAGGATGTGCGGGAGCGGGCCATCTGTGTTATTCTTTCGGGCATGGGCTCCGATGGCAGCATCGGGCTGAAGATGATTATGGAAAACTTCGGCATGGTGGTGGTGCAAGACCCCGAAACCGCCGAGTACGACAGCATGCCGCGGGCCGCCATTGCCACCGAGTTTGTTGATTATATCTTGCCTGCCGGCACCATTGTGCCCCAGATTATTGGGTACGTGCAGCAGCCGGTGTCGCGCCGCCCGCTACGCAACCTGATGTCCGCGCAGGACGCGCCGGCGTCGCTGCCGGCCCACGCCCTCCAGAAAATCTTTATTCTGATTCGCAATCAAACCGGGCACGACTTCTCGTTCTACAAGCGCAATACCGTGTTCCGGCGCATCGAGCGGCGCATGAACAGCCACCAGATCAAGGAGTTTACGCACTACGTGCGCTACCTCCAGGAAAACCCGCTGGAGGTAGAAAACTTGTTTAAGGAGCTGCTCATTGGGGTTACTAAGTTCTTCCGCGACCCCGAAGCCTACGCCGCCCTCAAGCGCCACTTGCAGCCCCTGCTGCGCCAGCAAGAGCCCGGCACGACCATCCGGGTGTGGGCGCCCGGCTGCTCGACCGGCGAAGAAGCGTACTCGCTGGCCATGACCCTGCTCGAAGCCTTTGATGCCGAACCCGACCGCAACCTTACCTTCCAGCTGTTTGCCACCGACATCAACGCCGATAGCATCGACGATGCCCGGACCGGGTTTTACCCCGCCAACATCACGGCCGATGTCAGCCCGGAACGGCTGCGGCGCTTCTTCACCAAAATCGACAACTCCTACCAGATCCGGAAGGACGTGCGCGACTCCATGGTGTTTGCCTTGCACAACATCAGCCGCGACGCGCCCTTCACCCGCCTGGATTTGCTGTGCTGCCGCAACCTGCTGATTTACTTGTCGTCGGAGCTGCAAAAGAGCTTGATTCCCGTGTTTCACTACGCCCTCAACCCCGGCGGGATTTTGTTCCTGGGACCCTCCGAGAACCTGACGGGCTTTCAGGATTTGTTTACGCCGCTGGACGTGAAATGGAAAATTTCGCGGGCCAACGAAACCGCCTCGCAGCTTGTGCGGCTGGCTAATTTCCCTTTCTCCACGTCGCGGCAGCAGCCCACGGCTCCCAATACTTCCAGCAGCATGATTCCCTCTGCCGTACCTCGCCGCGACAATTCGTTTGCTGCTCTTATTCAGCGCTTATTGCTGGCTTCCTACGCGCCGCCGTCGGTGGTTATCAACCCCAAAGGCGAGATTCTGTTCGTGAACGGGCGCACCGGCAAGTACCTGGAGCCGGCCCCGGGGCTGAGTGGCCTCAACATTTTCGATATGGCCCGCGAGGAGCTGCACTTCGAAATCAGCGACGCCGTGCACCGGGCCACGCAGCAGAAGCAGCAAGTGGTAAACGAAAATGTGAAAGTGAAAACCGAAGCCGGTTTTCAGTTGCTGCGCCTCACGGTGAAGTACCTAACCGAGCCCGATCAGCTCGCGGGCCTGCTGCTGGTGGTGTTTGAAGACACCCCTACCTCGCGCCGAGTGCGCCGCGGCAAGCCCGGCAACGACACGAACCAAGACACCCAGATTTCGTCTCTCGAAAAAGAGCTGCAATACACTCGCCACCGCCTCCAAACCACCATCGAGGAGATGGAAAGCAGCCTTGAAGAGCTGAAAAGCACCAACGAGGAGCTGCAAAGCGCCAACGAGGAGCTGCAAAGCACCAACGAGGAGGCCATGACCAACAAAGAGGAAATGCAGAGCCTCAACGAGGAGCTGATGACCCTCAACATGCAGTATCTGCACAAAACCGAGGAGCTGAGCCAGGCCGCCAACGACATGAAGAACCTGCTCGACGCCACCGAAATAGCCACCATCTTCATCGACAACGAAATGATTATCAAACGCTTCACCCCGCCGGTGGGGCGTATCATTCCGCTGATGCCCACCGACGTGGGCCGCCCTTTCACGCACTTTGCCAACAACCTGCGCTACGAGCGGCTGATACCCGACGTGGAGCAGGTGCTCGATCGGCTGGTGAGCGTGGAAACCACCATCCAAACCACTACCGGCGACTGGTACGCCATGCGCATCCTGCCCTACCGCACCCTCGACAACTACATCAGCGGCGCGGTTATCACCTTCACCGACATTACGGGGCTCAAGAAGCTCGAAGACCAGATGGAAAGCAGCCGCCGCTTTGCCGAAAGCATAGTGGAGACGGTGCGCGAGCCCCTGATGGTGCTCGACGGCGAGCTGCGGGTGCTTACCGTGAGTCCGTCGTTTGCCAGTGCGTTCGGCGTGAGCCCAACCAACGCCAAAGGCCAACTCCTTGCCACGCTCAGCAACGGGGCCTGGAACCAGCCCAATCTGCGTGGCCGCCTGCGCGCCCTCCTCGACAATGAAACCGCCTTCGATGACTTCAAGCTCGATGCCAACTTCCCCGGCGTAGGCCAGCGCGACGTGACGCTCTACGGGCGCCGCATCATGAGCGAAGGCCGCCACACCAGCCACATCCTGCTAGGCGTTCAAACCATCATAGAGCCGCACACTGCCTAGGCGGGGTGGGTTGCCCCCGAAAACACGTTTCTAGCCTCCAACCCGGCTTGCTTCGGCGTCGGCTGGTTGGGGCGCCCGGCCACCCGACACAACCAAACAAACCGACCTGCACGTAGCCGAACGGCAACGGGTTTCGTACTAGGTTTCCGCTGCGTGGCAGGTAATAGAAATGCAGGAGGCGAGGAGAGAAAGACCAGATTTTATATTGTTAGCTCTGCTCTTTAACCCCGTTCTTTCCGTTTTGCAGCGTGTTTCCTGTCTTCGGCTTTGTAGCTCAACCATGCCCCAAACAATCTGAACAAGGTAGGGAACGACTTTTCCAATACTCCGTTAGCACGTAGGTATAGCTTGTGCAGCTTCCGTCTATGAGTGACTTCAACCACAAGGGCCACATTAGTCCCAAGGAAGCCTTGTTGGCCTTGCGCGAGCGTGCCGAACGGTGGCGCAATCTCATTACGCGAGCCGTGGACGATGGCACGCCCGATGATGCCGTGCAGCGCCTCGTGCAGGAGTTGCAAACCCACCAGATCGAGCTGGAAATGCAGTATGAGGAGCTACTGATAGCCCAGAGCGAAGCGGAAACCGCCCGCGCCGAATACGTTGACCTCTACGATTTTGCCCCCATTGGCTACCTGACGCTGGATGCCCGCGGCACCATTCAGCAACTCAACCTAAGCGCGGCCCAGCTCTTAGGCGACGTCCGCCAGAAGCTGATACGCCGTCGCCTCGCCTTGTTTATTCCCGAACAGGAGCGCGCCGTATTTTACACGTTCCTCGACGCCATGCTGGCGTCGGAAGACCGGCAAACCTGCGAGCTGCGTTTCATTCGCGACAATGGCCAGGAGCTGTATGTTCAGCTGGAAGGCAACCGCGTGACAGCAGCGGAAAACGCGGTGCAGTTTCGCTTGGCCCTGCTCGACGTCAGCGCCCGGCGCGCGGCTACCGAGGCGCTGGCCATGAGCGAGGCCCGTTTTCGCCAGCTCTTCGAGCAAAGCGCCGATGCCGTGGTGCTTATCCGCAACCTGCGCATCGTGGATTGCAACGCCGCAGCCCTGCGCCTGATTGGCGCCACCGAAAAAAGCGAGCTGGTAAACAAGCCCCTCAATTTTCTGGTGCCCGAATTTCAGCCCGGCGGGGGGCGTTCCGACGACCTGATCCAGCAGCACTACAACCAGCTGCTGCGCGGCGGTGCCCACCGGTTCGAGTGGTACCGCAGCACCATGCGGGGCGAGTACAAATGGCTGGAAGTGGTAGCCACCTACATCAACGTAAACGGCGAGCAACTCGTCCATGCTGTGTGGCGCGACATCACGCAGCAGCGCGCGGCCCAGGAGCAGCTCCGCGCCGAAAAAGAATTCTCGGAGAACTTGCTCGACAACAGCGTTGATGGCATCATTGCCCTCGACCGTTGGGGCCGCGTTACGGCCTGGAACCGCGAAGCCGAGAAGTACTCGGGTTTGCTGGAAGCCGAAGTGGTCGGCCAGGAGATATTCGCCTTATTTCCGAGCCTCGACACGCCGGAGTGGCAGCAGCGCTTCGGGCAGGTACTGCATAGCGGCGAGCAGACCGTGTTGAATGGCCTTCCGTTTATTGTGCGCCCCGGCCACTACGACGCCTACCTTGTGCCCCTGCGCGGCGAGCAGCAAGACGACATCAGCGGCGTGCTGGTCGTGGTCCGCGACATGACCGAGCGCAACCGGCTCATCGAGGAAACCACCCAGCTCAAGCTTAGCCAGCAGCAAGAAGTGCTATCGGCCATTCTGACCACCGAGGAAGCCGAGCGCAAGCGCATTGCCGAAGCCCTGCACAATGGGGTGGGGCAGCTGCTCTACGCCGCCAAGCTGCACCTCGAAACCCATGCCGGCCCCGGCCGCCCGCGCCGCGACGAGGCCCACGTCCTCCTGAACGAGGCCATCCGCATGACGCGCACCATCTCGTTCGAGCTGACGCCCGGCATTCTGGAGGATTTCGGGTTGAAGTTTGCGCTAGAGGAGTTGGCCCGCCGGATTCCGCGCGGCAGCCTGTCGGTGCACCTGCACCTTTCCGGCCTCGAACAACCGTTGCCACGGCTCATGGAAGTGGCCGTCTACCGCATCGTGCAAGAGCTGTTCAACAACATCATCAAGCACGCGCGGGCCCAGGAAGCCTTCATTCACGTGGTGCGCGAAAACGATAAGCTGGCCATTTCGGTGGAAGACAACGGCCAAGGATTCGAGCCCACTCCCAACTTCGTTCCCCGCCACGGTATCGGCCTGCCCGGCCTCCAGAACCGGGTGGGGCTGCTCGGCGGCTCCTTCACCATCAACTCCCGCCCCGGCCAAGGCACCATCGTCAGCATCGAGCTACCCGTGAAGTAGACGCTAGCGCTGCCAACCCATCGCCTAATAAGCGATATCTACAAAGCAGTCAATTGTATCGTATGCTGCCGTTGTAAGGGTGCGTCATACCGAGCATATGGCGCTGGTACATCAAGCCTGAGGTGCACCAGGGGCAAAGTCAAAGCCTCTAGCGTGCCGCCGTTGCCAAAGTATACCGGTCATGCTGAGCGGAGCCGAAGCATCTCGCTAGTGTGGTAAACCCCTTATGAACTCAACGATTCGAGCGAGATGCTTCGGCTTCGTTACACTTCGCTCAGCATGACAATACTACTCTAACACAAACCGCTAGTACTAGCACTAGTACTTGAGAAGCTTGGGCTGCATCACTGGCTTGATGCGCCAATTGCTCTGGCTGTTTACTGAAACAGCCAATAAATAATCAGCTAACCTTCCCACGTCATCGGGTCAATAGTCGCCCATTCAGGATTGAAGTCAGAAATCAACTTTTCTTTCTTTGCTCGGGTCCAGCCTTTCAACTGCTTTTCCCGAGCTATAGCCTGTGCCGCGTCGGCACAATGCTCGAAATACACTAGTAAGTCAGTCTGGTAGCGGCCAGTGAATTTGCTGGTATCGCCTAGAGTGGAGCTATGCTCATAAACACGACGCTCAATGGCATTTGTCACGCCGATATATAAGACTGTGCGGATAGGATTGGTTAAGATATAGACGTACATATAACTGCCTTAAAACTACGCAGGTGCCACCGCACCAAGGTGTTCATCATAGGATCCTCTGCCACACTACCTGTCATGCTGAGCGCAGTGCAACGAAGCCGAAGCATCTCGCGTGCTGACGTTGTACAGACGATGACGCTAGAGTAACTGTCATGCTGAGCGCAGTCGAAGCATCTCGCTCGAATCGTTGCGGTAGTAAGGAGGTTACCACACTAGCGAGATGCTTCGACTCCGCTCAGCATGACAGTTACTTAGGCAATGGTAGAAGCTTCATCATGCTGAGTTTAGCATAGTAGCACGAGGCTTTTGCGCAAGTGTACCTACAGTCGTACTCCGATGCCGGGGCCTAGCAGGAAGAAGGGCTTGCCTTTCGAGAGCAGATAGCCACCGCCCAGATACAGCGGGAAGGTTAGCTTGGCTTCGCGGCGGGTGGGGTAGAGGGACCCCAGAATCACCACGCCCAGGTCCCGGTTGCCGCCTTCTTTGCTGAGGTCGAAGGCGTTGAGGGCCACGAAACCAGCGCCCACTTTGTAGGGACGCAGGCGGTTGATTTTTTCGGGGTGATAAAAGCTCAACTGCCCCAGCATGGCCAGCGAAATACCCCCGAACGACGTGTAGCTCGATTCGCCGCGATACTTAGTCAGCAAGCCGCCCGGGAAACTTACGTCGATATCAAACTTCACGCGGCGCTGCAACACCAGCTCCAGCTTCTGCGAGAAGCCCGGCTCCTGGTACTGTCCGGCCGTGTGCCTTACCGTGACAATCATGGTGCTCCAGTCGTCGAGGTCGTAGGTTTTGCGGGCGTTCAGCAAGCTGTTGAGGCTGATGTTGCCTACTTGGCACTGCTTGTCTTGGTAGAAGGCGGCGCGCACCGAGTTGTCGCCGGGGCAGACCACAATGTTGTCGATGGTACGCATCTCAATCAACTCGCCTTTGCTGTTCTGGGTGCGAATGTCGAAGGTGAGGTACTGCTTGCCGTAGAGCTGCTTGTCGGAGTCGATGCCGTTGGAATTGAAGCTGAACACCACGTCGCGGACGGTGCGGTTGTAGAGTACCGGCCCATTCAGGCGCGTGACGGGCCGGGGCGCTTCCCCAAAGGTTACGCTCACAAAGTCGAGCGGGTGCGGCCGCTGAAACTCCTTCACCGATAGGTTGTAGCCCGTCGGCTGGCCCACGTTGTAGATGGTGATACGCTTCTTGTCGATGGTGAGCGGAATTTGCACCCGGTACACCACTACGGCATCGGTACGCACGCTGGAGTCGGAAGGAACAATCTGCACGTCCTCGAAGTGAAACCGGGCCCGCTGCAACGATATTCCTTCCAGCCGCACGTCCACCGTTTCGCCGGGGCTCACGTTGGTGCTGTTCACCCAGTCGCCGCCGCGGTGCCGTACGCTCACCGTTGTGACCGTGGTTTTGGGCGAGATGTTGAGGTTGGTGATGTACTTGGCTTGGTCGTTTTCCTTGATGTAGAGGTAGCTGTCGGTGAGGCGGTGCGTGTTGTAAACGCGCAGCCAGCACAGCACCCGGTCGTTGGTCAGGTACTGGCGTGTGAACAGTTCGGCAATCAGGGCCCCGCCCGCTTCTTCCTGCTCCTCGATGCGGTAAGTCCGTCTTAGCTCAAAGGTGCGGCCGTTGTCGAGAATCAGCTCCACGCCTTTGCGCTGCGAAACATCATCGATGGTAATTTCCTTTTTATCGACGTTCAGGAAGCGCAGCCGCGACGCCTTCACCGTGAATTCCTGCCGGATGGTTGGCAGCGCGTAGCTGGCGCGGCGGTTGTTGTCGGTGAGGAAAGGCCGCTCGGTTTGGGGCCGCACCGTGAGTACCCGGGTGCCGAGGGCGTTGGGCAGCACGTGCAAGCGCAGGACGCCTTTTTCCTGCGTGATGCGGTAGTCGATGTCCTGACCTTTGGTCCAGTCGGCCCCGGCCCGAATGTTCTTGACGTTGTTGGTGCTCAGCTCGAACACCTTTTCCTCGCCCACATACAGATCGGTATCGGCGGGCCGCAAATCCAGTGTGGTGCGCGTTACGGGCAGCAGGTTCACGGTTTGCGTAACGGCGGGCCGGCCTACGGAGTCGGCGGTCTGCGTGAACGTGAACCGCAGAAACTGCACCGCTGACAACTCCTTGAACCTCACCTTGGCCCGGTAGAATTGTCCGTTTGGGGCAAGTGTTAGGGAGTCGAGTAAAGTGAAATCGGCCGAGCGGACGAGGCGCAGCGGCATACGCGGCTGTATAGGGTACACCTCTAGCTCGGCGGTTTCGTCTTCCTGGCGGTAGTAGAAGTACAAATTTTGCTCGCCTTGCACAGCTACCGTGTTGCGGCTGAGCTGGTAGCGGGTGGTATCGGTGCGCACCACCAATTCGCGCAAAAGCGGCCCGCTTTGAGCCTGAGAAGTGAGGGTGGTCAGTAGAAAACCCAATACCAGGGCTACGAAACCAAGATCAAAACGAAAGCTGAAAGGGAAGCGCACAGAGCAAACAGCGTCAGAAACCAAGCAGAAATAGCACCGCCCACAGGAAGAACGGCTCTTTAAGTGCGTAAAGTTAGCGGCTGAGCTGTTGTGACACGTAAGAATCTGTACTTTTCTTATTCTGCTATCCGTCTATGTCAAGTGCAAATTGAAATAGTACAGCCAGTGGTAATTCGGTGAGCAGCTTGGCGGTACGAAAAATAGATTTTGCACTCTACACCTGCCAGTACGAGTTTCTTGGTGGGTTGAGCGCCAAGCACAACAGTGCAGGGCAACCCGGTCCTACGCCCCAAACAGGCAACACCAACCGGCACAACCTGCGTCCGTAAGACGTCAGTCTACGGATGCTAGCTGCCGACGTGTAGTCGATTAATCACCGTCCAGGTATCGGCTCGGCAGGTCTTTTTTTCCGTGCCTCTTTCGTGTTAAGCGTGGCCGTGCCCGGCAGGCGCTAAGTCTACTTCCAAAATTCCCCGAATGGATACCAGCTTTTTCATAGAACTCTTCGGTTTGCATGCCGAAGCCAACAGCATCACAACATCACAGGTTGCCGCACGAGCGGTACTCGTTTTTTGCGCCGCCCTGGCCATGCTACGAGTGGCTGGTCCCCGCACTTTCGGCCGCGACACAGCCTTCGACCTAGTATTGAAAATCACGCTTGGCTCACTACTCAGTCGGGCCGTAATGGCAGCGTCGCCCTTGTGGTCGACGCTGCTAGCCTGTGCTATTTTTGTGGGGTTGCACCGCCTGCTGGCCATGGTGGCATACCGTTACGAATGGTTTGGCTGGCTTATTAAGGGCAAAGCCACGATGCTCGCAGAGGACGGGCAGATACTGCGCAACAAGATGCGCCAGAGCGACATAACCGAAAAGGAGCTGCTGGAAGGGCTGCGCGAAACGGCCAGTATCTCATCGTTAGACAAAGTCGAGTCGATGCACTTGGAGCGGAGCGGCAAAATCAGCGTGATAAAAAAGCAGTCGGAGTAAAATCGTATGCCAGCTGCCAGCAATTCTGCACTGGCTAGAAATGCGGCCATGAAAAACAAAAACGCCTCTCCGGTAGCGGAGAGGCGTTTAAGTAAAGTAGTCCGTAGGGGAATCGAACCCCTGTTGGCAGAATGAAAATCTGCAGTCCTAACCCCTAGACGAACGGACCGTGGTTCGTTTTGGTGGTGCAAAGATAAAGCACGAAAAAGATACGCTGCAAGTCCGTGGCAAGGATTTAGGTGCTTTTTTGCCGCCGCCGGTCCCACCACACGTAGGCCCCAAACAGCAGTAGACTTACCCCTGACACCCATAGTAGGCCGGTTTTCAGGCGGTTGCTGTCTTCGCCGAGGTAGGCTAGCAGCGCAATTAGGGGCACTACACCGACCACCGTAGCAGCAATAAATTTTAGATAGCCCATGCGCGCTACCCCGCCCACAAAGCTGATGGCGTCGTCGGAGAGGGCGGGGGAGAGGCGGGCAATGATGACGGCCCACACGCCGTAGCGGTGCACCACGTCGATGACTTTCTTCTCAGTTTTTTCGCCGAGTAGCCGGCTCACAAACGACTCACCGAGGGCCCGACCGAGCCCATAGCCCACCGTGGAAGCCACTACGCAGCCACCTAGCGCCAGCAATGATCCCCACCACGGCCCGTAGGCCAGTATGGCCACCAATATCAGCGCCACCACATTCACCACAAACAAAAACATTTGTACCACCATCAGCAGCACTAGCACCACCGGGCCCCAATACCCGAACTGTTGCATCCAGGCAGCAATGCGTTTTTGCTCGCCACTCTTAAGCACCGTGAAAGCCTCCTTGGCAGCTTCCTGAAAGGCGGGCCAAAGAAAATAGGCGCCCACGAGGGCAGCTAGCAAAGCCAGCGTGATATAAAGTGGGGTATGGTTGGTGTTTCGGGTTGAGGAGCTAGGCATGAGCAAGTTAGGTGCAGAGAAAACCGGGCGGAAAGACCACTCAGCCCCTGTACGTAGCTTCCGGCCGGAAAGCTACGGCAACCCCAACGGCCCCAATGGGGTACTTAATACCGAAATTGTGAGACAATGGCCTTGTGGAACGGTAAGTTTCGCGTTCTGGCTGCGCGCATCCGTGCTAGCCGAACGTGGAATTTGCAGGTGTACAAGCCCACTGTTTCACCTCTCCACAACTTCACCACTTCCTGATGATCAAGCACACTTACGACATGGGTCTGATTGGCAACTGCGCTTATCTGGCTCTTATTCGCAAGGATACCTCGGTGGCCTGGCTTTGCTGGCCCCGCTTCGATAGCAGTTTTGTGTTCGGCGACTTGCTCGACACCGCGAAAGGCGGCGAGTTCAGCGTGCGGCCCGGTGCGAGCGGCCCCTACGAAACGAAGCAGTATTACCTGACCAATACCAATGTGCTCTGCACCGAAATCGAGAACGAGGAAGGGCGCTACCGTGTCACCGACTTTGCGCCCCGCTTCGAGCAGCACGAGCGGTACTACAAGCCGCTCATGATTATTCGGAAGTTGGAGCCGCTGGTTGGTACGCCCCGCGTGCGCGTGACCTGCAACCCCGTGGGAGAATACGGCGAAAAACAACTCAGCCGGCGGCGTAGCTCCAACCACATTGCTTTCCTTGGCCTAGACGAGGAAATCCGCCTTACCACCGATATACCTCTTACCTACGTTCTGGAAGACGAGGATTTCGTGCTGAACATGCCGCGCTACTTGGTGCTGACCTATGGCGCGCCGCTGGAGGCTTCCTTGGAAAGCACCGCCGAGCGGTTTTTGCGGAGCACGATTGATTATTGGCGCAAGTGGGTGAAGAGCACCAGCATCAGCAACTTCCACCAGAGTGCCGTTATTCGCTCGGCGCTGGCCCTCAAAATGCACCAGTACGAAGACACCGGCGGCATTATTGCGGCCAGCACCACCAGCTTGCCCGAAGCGCCCGGCAGCACCCGCAACTGGGACTACCGCTTCTGCTGGATGCGCGACACGTACTACACCCTCACGGCCTTCAACAACATCGGCCACTTCGAGGAGATGGAGCGGTATTTCCATTACATCGCCAACATTTCCACCAAAGTGGTGGGCAAGTACCAGCCGCTCTACGGCATCAGTGGAGCATCGGAGCTAACGGAAATCGAGCTGCCGCTAGCCGGCTACCTCGGCAACCAGCCCGTACGCATCGGCAACGACGCCTTCACCCACATTCAGAACGACGTGTATGGGCAGGTACTAGTGGCCCTGCTGCCGCTCTACGTGGACTGCCGCTTCCTCGACCCCGAGCGCACCAACCCGAGCAAGCTGATCTACGAGGCGCTGCACATGATTCAGGCTACCATGGACCAGCCGGACGCTGGGCTATGGGAGTTCCGTCACATTGCGCAGTACCACTGCTATACCTACCTCTTTCACTGGGCCGGCAGTAGTGCGGCTCGGAAAGTGGCGCACTCGCTCGGCAACCCCGAAATGGAAGCGCTGGCGTTGGAACTCCAAAACGAAGCGGCCCGCCGCATCGAGCAGTGCTTTAATGAGGATCGCCAAGCGTATGCCAACGCCATCGGCTCGCCCCACCTCGATGCCAGTACCTTGCAGCTCATCATGATGGGCTACCTCGACCCCACCACCGAGCGGGCGCATACGCACCTGGCTGCGCTGGAAAAGGAGCTGATGACCCCCGAGGGCCTATTTTACCGCTACCGCCACGCCGACGACTTCGGTACGCCCGAAACCACCTTCCTGATTTGCTCTTTCTGGTACGTGGAAACCCTGGCCTGCGTAGGCCGCCTCGACGACGCCATCCGGGAGTTTGAGAAGCTGCTCACGTATACTAACCACCTGGGTTTGCTTAGCGAAGACGTAGACGCCAAAACTGGCTCGCAGTGGGGCAACTTCCCGCAAGCCTACAGCCACGTTGGTCTCGTGAATGCCGCCTACCGCATTGCCAAAAAGCTGGATCGACCAAACTTTGTGTAAAAACTAGTAGAAACTTCCAGCTTAAGACTAGTCCAAAAAAAGCGGCCGTGCATCAACAAGGATGCACGGCCGCTTTTACTTTGATAACCTACTACTGGCTACAACAGCTTCCGCAGCAACTGGCGCACCTCATTGGTGCCACGTACGTGGAAGCGGGCCAAGGACCGAGTGGCGCTACCCACTTTGATGGTGTACGCCTCAGGAGGCATGGCTCCGAAGGTATCTTCGTCGGTGCGGTCGTCGCCGATGGCAATGATGAAGTTGGGTTCGTAGTCGGTTAGCCAGCGTGAGGCCGCGGTGCCTTTGTTGATGCCCGCGTTTTTAATTTCAATTACTTTATTGCCCTCCATCACCTGCAAATCGGTGTTGGATGCCAGGAACGTAAGGTGGCTTACTAGCTCCCGGGCCCGCATGGCGCTTAGTTCGGCATCAGCACGCCGGAAGTGCCAAACCAGCGAGTACTCTTTGTCTTCGATAAAGGAGCCCGCCGTGCGGCTAACGTACAGTTCCAGAATTGGGCGCAGCTCTTCTTTCCAGTCGTTGCGTAAGGGCTGAAACAGCGTCCAGTCTTCGTCTTTGCGACGCAACCACACCCCATGCTCGGCAATAAACTCCAGTGGCAGATGCCCAAGCCATTTCTGCAAGGTGTTCCGGTCGCGGCCACTGATGATAACTACCCGGTTTCGCGGATTTTCCACCAGCCGTTGCAGCAGGTGCAGCATTTCGGCATCGGGTTGGGCGCGTTGCGGGTTGGTGTTGAAGGCGGCCAACGTACCGTCGTAGTCGAGCAGAAACAGGCGTCTGTCTGCAGTTTCAAACTCAGTGGTTAATTGCGTGAGCGTGGCCGCATCCATTGTTTCGGTGGCCAGCGTGAGCTGCTTGATCTTCGCGTACGAAAGCCGATCCATAAACAGCTTGGTCCACGAAAACACGTTGTATTGCTGCACCAAGGCCTGCATGGCGGCCATGCGTTGCATCTGCTCGTCTTCGGGCATCACCAGCGCATCGTGCATGGCCTCGGCCAGTTGGCCGGTATCGGTGGGGTTAATAATGAGGGCATCCGACAACTCACGAGCGGCACCAGCCCGTTCGCTCAAAATCAACACACCCTTCTGGTCAACTTTGCTGGCCACAAACTCTTTGGCTACCAGGTTCATACCATCGCGCATGGGTGTTACCAAGGCCACTTCGGCTAGGCGGTACAGTGCAGCCAATTCTTCCAGCGGAAACGAGCGGTAGAAGTAATGGATAGGCGTCCAGGAGATAGAGCTGAACTGAGCATTGATACGGCCTACCAGCTCGTCGATTTCCTCTTTCAGCGCCGCATACTGCGCCACTTGGTCGCGCGAGGGCACTACTACCATAATCAAGCTTACTTGGTCGCGCCACTCGGGATAGCGCTGCAAGAGGACTTCAAAGGCCCGCAGGCGCTGCGCAATCCCCTTGGTGTAGTCGAGCCGGTCGATTGAGAGAATAACGCGCGAGTCGCGCAGCGCCTCCCGGTACTCGGCCTCGTGGGCCAACGCCGCGTCGGAAGTGGCGGCACTCGCGTACCGGTTATAGTCAATACCCATCGGGAAGGCATCGACCAAGACCGTGCGGGTGGGCGTCTGGATTTGGCCGTTCTGGGAGTTGAGCCCGAGCAATTGCGAAACGGCGCTCAGGAAGTGCCGCATGTAGCCGTAGGTATGGAAGCCAATCAAATCGGCGCCGAGCAATCCTTGCAGCAACTCGTTGCGCCAGGGCAGCACCCGAATCAGCTCGTGGGAAGGGAAGGGGATGTGCAAAAAGAAGCCAATGGTGCAGTCAGGGCGGGCCCGGCGCAGCATTTCGGGCAACAGCAGCAACTGATAGTCGTGCACCCAGATGGTGTCGTCGGGGCCGGCTTGCTCTAGTACGGCTTGGCAGAATTTCTCGTTCACGGCCACGTAGGCTTCCCAGTGCTCTTGCTCGTAGGTGGCGTACTGCGTGAAGTAGTGAAAAGTCGGCCAGAGCGTGGAGTTGCTGAAGCCTTCGTAGAAATCCCGAATCTCGGCTTCCGTCAGAAAGACTGGCACCATGCTGTCTTTCACCAGTTCTTCCTGCACGTGCTGTTCTTCGGCTTCGTCTTCAACAAATAGTCCGGGCCAGCCTACCCACACGTTGTCGCCTTGCCGGTAAATGGAGCCTAACCCCGTGGCTAGGCCACCCTCGCTAGGCTGGAATGTAAGGCTGTTTTCAGTACGTAATATTTTGGTAGGAAGGCGGTTGGAAACAATAATGGTGCGGGACATGAGCCGTTTTTCAATTGATACACTCTTCGGTTTACGAGAGAAAACCTGGCACAGACATTATTTTTTTAAACACACCTGAACAGCAAGCAAGTAAAGTTGAGCTTACAAACGCCTTTTGGATAGGAATCTGAACAAAGAAATTTGTTGGTTTTAGGCGCTTGCCGGCTGCGCCCCGATAACGCCCAAATGCGTGTGCTTGAAGTGCGAAGGATACTTCAGGCCGTAACCCATCAAACGGTCGAAGGCGGTGTGGAAGAGCAGTACGCTGCCGGCCAGCAGCAACAGCGGTTGCATAAGCCACCAGCCCAGTAGGAGCACGCCAATAGCCAGCGCCTTGTGGTGGAGCAAGTTATACGCCGCGGCTCCGGCACGAGGACCTATCAGATACGCCAGCATGCTTAGGTCGGGCACCAAAAACAGAGCGGGCAGCCACCACCAAGCGAAAGGCAGTTGGCTGAAGACAACAACGGCAACTAGCAACTCGGCGGCTTCTTCTAGTTTCAGTAGGTTTTTCATGGCGCTTGAAGTGGTTGTGAAGTACCCTTCAAAGGTCCACGTTCAGGCAGCCGAAAATCGTTAACAAAAGCTAAGAAATGCGCCCATCACTCTCCATCAGTCGCGCCCGGATGCGGCTTAGCGACACCGGCGTTATTCCGAGGTAAGAAGCAATGTAGTGCTGCGGAACCCGCTCCAGAATCTTGGTTTTGTGACTGCGCAGCAAGGCTTGGTAGCGTTGTTCGGGGCTAAGCAGCAGCAACTCGGCCAAGCGGGCATCGGTGCCGAGCAAGAGGTACTCGGCCAGCAAGCGCCCAAACCGTTCATATACCGGCCACTCATCGTAGAGCGCTACAAGCAGAGCGTAGGGGAACACCAGCAGCTCGGTGGGCGCCAGCGCTTCAATGCTGAAAGCGCTGGGCTGGCCCGTAAGGCAGCTTTGGTAGGAGCCCATCAGATGGTTCTCGAAAAAGAAATAAGTGGTTTTCTCTTCCCCGTCGGGGCGTGTGTAGAAAAGCCGACAGGCCCCAGATAGCACCAGGCAGAGGTCGGTGCTGGGCTTGCCTTGCGTTACAAACAACTCGCGCCGAGCTAGTTGGCGTGCTTGCAAGCCTGCAGCCAAAGGTGCCCACTCAGCGTCGGTGAGCGATACAAAATGATGGATACAAGCCCGTAGTGGATGCATAGCTGCAAGATAGGGGCAGCTTGCTTATAAGGCGAGGCAAAACAAAAAACCCGCTTACCAAGTTGATAAGCGGGTTTTAAATGAAAACCTAACGGGAGGCAAGTAGTCCGTAGGGGAATCGAACCCCTGTTGGCAGAATGAAAATCTGCAGTCCTAACCCCTAGACGAACGGACCAGATAAGAGGCCTTTTCCGTTTTGGTGGTGCAAAGATAGAGGTTCGCTTCTTCTAGACAATCACCCGGACCTAAAAAATTTCTCTCTGAAAGCTAAACCAGTTGATTGTCAAGAGAAAAAATTTCCTTTTGAATTGAATCTATCGTAGAAAGCCTAGTGATTTGGCGAAGTACCCCGAGCCCTGTACCTTCGCTGCGCGTTTTTCACCCGGCCCTAGTGGGCCGTTAAACTCCCCATTCCCCTAACAATATGGCTAAAATCAAAGTCGCCATCAACGGCTTCGGCCGGATTGGCCGTCTGACGTTCAAGTCGCTGCTCGAGCGCGACAACGTAGAAGTCGTAGCTATCAACGACCTCACAGACAACAAGACGCTGGCTCACTTGCTCAAGTTTGACTCTGTGCACGGCCGTTTCAATGGTACGGTAGCATACGACGAGAACAGCCTGACCGTGAACGGTCAGCGCATTCAGGCCCTGGCCGAGCGTGACCCCAAGCTACTGCCCTGGGGTGACATGGGTATTGACGTAGTACTCGAGTCGACGGGCCGTTTCGTGGACGAGGCTGGCGCAGGTCAGCACATCACGGCCGGTGCCAAGAAGGTGGTTATTTCGGCCCCCGCTACTGGCAACATCCCAACCGTTGTGCTCGGTGTAAACGAAGACATCCTGACCGGCAACGAGACCATCCTCAGCAACGCAAGCTGCACCACCAACTGCTTGGCTCCTATGGCCAAAGTATTGGACGACGCTTTCGGCATCGAGAAAGGCTACATCACCACGGTGCACGCCTATACTTCCGACCAGAACCTGCAAGACGCGCCGCACAAAGACTTGCGTCGTGCTCGTGCCGCAGCCTATAGCATCATTCCTACCAGCACGGGTGCCGCCAAAGCCGTAGGCTTGGTGTTGCCTCAGTTGAAAGGCAAGCTCGATGGTATTGCCATGCGCGTGCCTATTCCGGATGGCTCTACCACCGACCTGACCGTAATTCTGAAGCAGGAAGTAACCAAAGAGCAAATCAACGACGCCGTGAAAGCTGCTGCTGAAGGCCCGCTGAAAGGCATCCTGGAGTACAGCACCGACCCGCTGGTGAGCATCGACATCGTGGGCAACCCCCACTCGTGCGTGTTCGACTCGCAACTAACTTCTGCCAACGGCTCGTTGGTAAAAGTGGTAGGCTGGTACGACAACGAGTTCGGCTACAGCACCCGCACCGCCGACCTCATCCAGAAACTCGGTGAGAAAATGAACGGCTAAGCTGTTTCAGAAGCAACAAAAAAGGCCTTCCCATAGTTGGGAAGGCCTTTTTTGTTGCTTCTGAAACGAGTAAGCGAGTGGCGGAGTAGCCGAGGATGGATAAGCTCCTTGTCGGTTGTAGCACACGCCAAAGCTTGGTACTTCGTTGCGCAACTCGTACTGCGCCTTTCACGGATGATGTTCAACGACTAACGAAGCGGCAGCTTCGTGATACTGCGCGCCGTACCTTTACCCCGCTACTCAGTTACTCTTTCCTAAAGTGCGCATCTGCTTTATTCTGAATCCAGCTTCTGGCACCAACCGCACGCAGGACGTGCCCGCCCTACTAACGCGCTATGCTACGGAGGTCGGAGCAGAGTTTGTTATCCGATTAACTGAATTTGCGGGTCATGCCGAAACGCTGGCCCGGCAAGCTGCGGCCGAGGGCTTTCGGGTGGTGGTAGCCGTGGGAGGCGACGGAACTGTAAACGAAGTAGGACGGGGGCTGCTTGGTACGGACGTTGCTTTGGGCGTGGTGCCGCGCGGTTCCGGCAACGGTCTGGCTCGGCATCTGAAGATACCGTTGGATATAGCTGGTGCCGTACGCCGGGCTTGCCGGCCCACGTTTCAGCGCATCGATGTGGGCTACCTCAATGGTCGGCCCTTTTTCTGCACGGCAGGGCTAGGCTTCGATGCGCACGTAAGTAAAATGTTTGCCCAGGCCGGTACTCGGGGCCTGAGCACCTACGTGAAGGTGGCGCTGCGCGAGTATCGCCGCTTCCGGCCGACCCCCGTTCAAGTGGAACTCAACAACCAAACCATCAATACGAGTTGCTACGTGCTGGCCTTCGCCAACGCTGCCCAGTACGGCAACAACGCCTACATTGCGCCCCTGGCCAATATCGAGGATGGCTTGCTGGACGTGTGTTTGATTGATGGCTTGTCGTTGACGCGGGCCGTGCGAGTGGGCATCGGGTTGGCGTTGGGTACGCTGGCTACTTCCGGCGGGGCCGTTTACCATACGTCGCACCATATTCTTGTGCGCTCCACCGCACCCATCGGCTTCCACATCGACGGCGACTATATCGAAGATGCAACTGCTTTTGAAGCCAAGCTGACCCCCCTGGCCCTGGAAGTAGCCGTGTGACGAGCAACTAGCTAGCCGAATAACTAAGTAAATTTGTTGGCTTTTAATCTGAAATAGGGAGTTGCCAGTTAAAGAACTTTCTACTCTTCATTCAGTTACTCCGCCACACAGTTACTCTTATATGAAAGCCGATAAAAACCGCCGGGAAGGAGTGGTGTACTCCACTAATCCCGATTTCGAATACCAATCAACCGGCGACCAGGAAGCAACTACGCTGCCCCCGCAGCAGCAGAATTTGCGCGTGCAACTCGACAAGAAATCCAGAGGCGGCAAACAAGTGACGCTGGTTACTGGCTTTGTGGGGCAGGACGCCGATTTGCAGGCGCTGGGCAAGCTTTTAAAAACCAAGTGCGGTGTGGGCGGCAATGCCAAAGACGGGGAAATCCTGATCCAAGGCGATTTTCGCGACAAAGTGCTGGCCGTATTGCTGGAGCAGAAGTACAAAGCCAAGAAAGCCGGCGGGTAATACGGTACAGCACCCTATCATTACCTCGTAGCAGTTGGTTGCGTATGAGTTTCTAGTACCTAACTATCTGGCTACTCCCACGTTGGGGTCCCGTTTCACTCTCGAAGAATATGCCCACTGAGCCCGTTACGTTGTTTTCTCAGGCCGAAACGGGTGTCGTGACGGTGGTGCAATGGCTGAAGCTCGGAGTGGAAACCATTGGAGCCCTTACCATTGCCATCGGTATTTTGCTGGCGGCCAAGCTTTTTGTGCAAGCCTTGCTAGCGCGACGCACCGCCGACTTTACGGCCATCCGGCTCACGTTGGCTCGGTACCTGGCGCTGGCCCTGGAGTTTCAGCTAGGCGCCGACATTCTTTCCACGGCCATTGCGCCTAGCTGGGACCAAATCGGCAAACTCGGCGCCGTAGCCGTCATTCGGACGGCGCTCAATTTCTTTTTGTCCAGGGAAATGAAGGAAGAGCAGCGGGATACGGCCGAGCAACACGTGGCGCATAAGGCTGAAAGCGGCGGCACCGATACCGGCCGGCTGCCGTCGTCAGAGCCGCCGCTGAACCGGTAGCCGCTTATTCCTCGCCGTTTGCTTTCAGTTGCAGGAGGGCTCGTTCCACATCTTCCGGCGTGTCGATGCCAAGGGTAGCTAGCTCGGTTTCGGCCGTCAGGATCCGGTAGCCGTTTTCCAGCCACCGCAACTGCTCCAGGCTTTCGGCGAGTTCTAGCGGAGAAGGAGAAAGCTGCGTGATTTCTTCTAGCACGTCGGGACGATAGGCATAAAGGCCGATGTGGCGCAGGTAGCGGTGGTGCAGCAGCCAGTCGGCCGATGGATACTGGCGCTGATAGGGCAGCGGATGGCGGCTGAAATACATGGCGTAACCCTGCGTATCGAGCACAACCTTGGGCAAGTGCGGGCTAAACAACTCCTCGTCGCTGACCACTGGTTTCACCAAGGTGGCGAGCTGCGGCGGGGCGGAGCGGTTGAAAAGCTGTACGAGGGCATCAATCTGCGCGGGGTGGATGAACGGCTCATCGCCCTGAATATTGATAATACAGTCGGCGGTAACGCCAAGCTGTTGGTAGGCGTCGCGGACCCGGTCGGTGCCACTCGGGTGAGTGGAAGCCGTGAGCAAGGCCTCGCCACCGAAACTTTCTACATGCTGCTGAATTCGCTCGTCGTCGGTGGCTACTACCACTCGGCTTAAGCTGGATTGTTGGGCTTGCTCTACCACCCGCCGAATCATAGACTTACCGCCCAGGTCAATCAGGGGCTTACCGGGTAGGCGAGTGGAGGCGTAACGGGCGGGAATAATGCCAATGGCGTGCATGTGAAGAGGAAGAAAGGCAGGATAATCAGCAAAACAAGCAATAAAAAATTTCCGTCGTCATATCCAAGCACAGGACTGCGGCCGAATCCCTAACTTTCGGCAGAGTTTCTGCACCAGAGCCATTCAGGCATTTTGGTTGATTGCAACTCTTGTCGGGTTGTTACCGGCCTTGCTTCGTTTTATTTGGGTTTTTCTGGTTGCCGCTGGTTTCGGCCAGTTTGTTTTATGTTTCGATTTTCCTTGCTGTCGGTTGCGCTTGTTTTTTCTGGTTTCTCGGCTCTGGCAGCCCCGGGCTTCGTTGCTCCTCCCGACTCGATTGGGGTGGAGTACCGCAACAACAAAATGCTCATCAAACACCGGGTAGCGGCCGGCGAAACGCTTTATGGCGTTGCGCGCCGCTACAAAGTGCCCGTTGAACAGATTGTGGAAGTGAATGCGGGCCTGAAAGGTGCGCTGGTAACGGGGCAGGTAGTGCTGGTGCCGCGTCAGCGGGCCGTAATGCCTAACCCGGCCGCACCCAAGCCGGCAACGCCCATCAAAGCGCCCGCCGCCACTGGTGCCGTGCGCACCTTGCCTCCTGCTACTCGTGGCAACCGCGTGCACAAGGTAGCCGCCGGCCAGACCCTGTTTTCTATTGCCCGCTTGTACAATACCACGCCGCAGGCACTGGCGCAGCTCAATGGCTTCGCCCCCAACTACAATGTGCGCATCGGCCAAACGCTTCTGATAGCACGCGCCGCAGCGGCTCCGGCGGCCCGGCCGGCAACTCCGGCGCCTAAGCCCGCAGCGCCTGCTACGCGCGAGCCCGCCGTAGCTGCCACGCCCGCACCTGCCAAGTCCACCCCAACACCTGCCGCAACCACTTCGCCTGTGCCTACGCCCGCCATTGTGCAGCCGGCACGGCCAGAGCAACCCGCTCAAAACGAGCGACCTCGCGATACGGCCACCACGTCGACTGTAGCGCCTGCCACGGAGAAAGAGGAAGAGCGGGCTCCGGAGCGGGCCAGTGAAATTGTGCGGCGCGTAACAGAAAGTGGTTTGGCAACCAGCATTGCCAACAGCAACACCGACAAGTACCTGGCCCTGCACAAAACGGCCGCCGTGGGCACCATCATGCAGGTGCGCAACATCATGAACGGGCAGTCGGTGTACGTGCGCGTGATTGGGGTGCTGCCTAACACGGGCGAAAACAACAACATCCTGGTGCGCCTCTCGCCCCGCGCCGTGCAGCGCCTGGCCACGCCCGATGCCCGCTTCCGGGTCGAAACCAGCTACGTGCCATAGGGAAAAGCAAAGACGACGTAAAGAGTAAAGAGGTGAGACTTTCGTTCTGATGCTTAACCAGCCCTTAGAACGCAGGTTTCACCTCTTACTTCTTACGTCTTGTTGGCCAATTATTGCCTCAGGCTTAGGCTCCCACTTTCATCTTGCTCCTCTACAAGTGAATCACGCTCAAGTTCGGACCCTGCTCGAAGAGCAGCACGACCATTATAACCGCCCGGCTTTCGTCCTCAACGACCCGATCAGTATCCCGCACCGCTTCACGCAACGGCAGGATATAGAAATCAGCGGAATGTTTGCGGCGCTGCTGGCTTGGGGCCGGCGGCCGACTATCATCAGCAAATGCCACGAGCTGATGCGGCGCATGGATGATGCGCCCTACCAGTTTATCACGCAGCACGAAGACGAGGATTTGAAGCGGCTACTTGGTTTCTGCCACCGTACCTTCTGCGACACCGACCTGCTCTACTTCGTGCATTGGCTGCGCTGGTTCTACACCAGCCACGACACGTTGGAAGACGGTTTCTTGCTTGGCACCACGCAAAAAGAGCGGCTGGAAAACTTCCACAATCTGTTCTTTAGCTTGCCTGATGCTCCCCAACGCACCCGCAAGCACGTAGCCACGCCCGCCCGTGGCTCGGCCTGCAAGCGCGTGAACATGTACTTGCGCTGGATGGTGAGGCAAGACGACCGGGGTGTAGACTTCGGCCTCTGGACTCGCCTACCCATGAGCGAACTAGTTTGCCCCTGCGATGTGCACGTGGAGCGCGTGGCGCGCCGCCTAGGGTTGCTGGACCGTAAGCAAATGGACTGGCTGGCCGCCGAAGACCTCACCGCCCACCTGCGCACCTTCGACCCCACCGACCCCGTGAAATACGACTTTGCGCTATTTGGGCTAGGAGTGGAAGGGGAGATGTAGCCCCTAACCAGCCAGCTAGGTTGGCACGTAACGTTACATTTCAATTAATGAATCTTTCCTGCCTTCTCGAGTGTTTATCTTCGTATTCTGATCTGAATACCAACTACCCATTACCATCTACCTGATTTGATTCTTCCTAATAACTTCGAGCAGAAAATAGGCTTCGCGCAATTGCGCGAGATGCTGGAGTCGATGTGTCTGAGTGCCTTGGGTCGCCAATTTGTGGCCAAGATGACCTTTCAGACCAAGCACGACCAGCTAGAGAAGCTGTTGCTGCAAACCGATGAATTCCGTGGCCTGCTCCACAGCGGTGCCGATTTTCCGGCCTCTCACTACCACGACGTAAATCCGCATTTGGTGCGCGCCAGTCTGCCCGGTGCTTTCCTGGATGTAGCGGCCTTTTTTGCCGTGAAAATGAGCTTGCGCACCATTCGGCAGGCCCTGACCTTCTTCAGCCAAGCGGCCGAAGAGCTATATCCGACCCTGCGCCTGCTTGGTATAGGTGTACAGGTTGACCGCAACCTGTTGGCCGCCCTCGACAAAGTGGTGGACGACGAGGGCGCGGTGCGCGACAATGCTTCGCCGCTGCTGAGCCAGATTCGGCAGGAGTTGATTGCGCGGCAGGTGCAACTGCGCAAGCAGATTGCGGGTATCCTGCGCCATGCCAAATCCGAAGGATGGGTGCCCGGCGATGCCGAGCCGACCATCCGCGGTGGCCGCCTCGTGCTGCCCGTAGTTGCCGAGCACAAGCGGCGGGTGAAGGGCTTGATTCACGATGAATCGGCTTCGGGCCAGACCGTGTATATCGAGCCGGAAGCAGTATTCGAGCTGAACAACGACATCAAGGACCTGGAAAACGCTTATCAGCGCGAGCTGATCCGTATTCTGACGGCCCTGACCGACCAGTTGCGGCCACACATTCCGGACTTGCGCAAGGCCTACCAATACCTCGGCCTGATTGACTTTATCCGGGCCAAGGCTCGGCTGGCCATTGAGCTGGAAGCCACATTGCCGACCTTGAGCGCCCGGCCGGTGGCGCGCTGGAAGCAGGTGCGGCACCCGTTGCTGTATCTTGCCTTCCAGAAGCACGCCAAAGACGACCCGCGCGAAGTGGTGCCGCTCGATATGGAGCTGAACTACGAGCAGCGCATCCTCTTGATTTCGGGCCCGAATGCCGGTGGTAAGTCGGTGACTATGAAGACCGTGGGCTTGGTGCAGTACATGCTGCAGTGTGGCTTGCTGATACCGGCCGGCGAAAATTCGGAGGCGGGTATGTTCGACGACATCTTCCTCGACATCGGCGACGAGCAGAGCCTAGAGAACGACTTGAGTACGTATTCGTCGCACCTGCTGAGCATGAAGCAGTTTGTGACGTTGGCCAATAAGCGCAGCCTCGTGCTCATCGACGAGTTCGGTACGGGTACCGAGCCCTCACTCGGTGGCGCCATTGCCGAAGCAATATTGGAGCAGCTTAACCGGGCCCGCAGCTTCGGGGTCATCACTACGCACTATACCAACCTCAAGAACTTTGCGGAGCGTACGCCGGGCATCGTGAACGGGGCCATGCGCTACGACCCCGAGCAACTACAGCCGCTTTACCGCTTGGAAATCGGCAAGCCCGGTTCGTCGTTTGCCATCGAAATTGCCCGTAAAATTGGCTTGCCCAAGCAACTAGTAGAGCGGGCCACGCAACTCGTTGGTAAAGACAAAATCCGCTACGACCGGCTGCTGGAAGGTCTCGAAAAAGAGAAAACCGACCTTGAAGCCAAGACTGCCGAAGCCGTCAAGCAGGAGCGTCGCCTCAAGAAAGCAGCCCAAGAGTACCAGGACCTCAAGAAGTATCTCGACGATACCACCCTCGACGTGCTGCGCGATGCCAAGCAGAAGGCCAAGGCCTTGCTGAAAGACACCAACCAGCAGATCGAAGCGACCATCCAGGAAATTCGCTTGGGACAGGCCGATAAGGAGCGCACCAAGGAAGCCCGCGGTAAGCTGGATACGTTTGTGCGCGAAAAGCTGCAAATCGAGCCGCCCAAGCCCAAGGGCACCCGGGAGCTAGCTGAAGCGGGCACGCTGAAGCCCGGCGACAAAGTAGCCCTGATTGGGCAGGAAGGCTACGGCGAGCTGATGAGCGTGAAAGGCAAAACCGCCGAAGTGAGCTTTGGCGGGATGAAAACCATCGTCAAGGTCAGTCAGCTCGAGAAGCTTACGCGTAACGAAATCCGGGAGCGGGAGAAGGAAGCGGCCCGCAAGGCACCGGCGCAGTATTCCGGCTTCGACACCACGGGCAAGATGTCGAGCTTTAGCCCCACGCTGGATTTGCGCGGCGAGCGGGCCGAAGATGCCCTCAACAAGGTCATGGCCTACGTGGATGATGCCGTGATGCTAGGCGTGCCGGAAATCAAGTTTCTGCACGGCCGCGGCAACGGCGTACTCCGCCAGGTGGTGCGCGACTACCTGCACCGCACCCGCCAAGTAGCCAGCGTAGCCGATGAGCACGCCGACCGGGGCGGCGACGGTGCAACGGTGGCCGTATTGAAGTAAGCGTAGCAATTAGGTAAGTGTATATTAGCTGAAGCATAGGTATGCTTCAGCTAATTTTTTGCCTTGGCGTGTCAACACTGGATGCACGGCAAGCCATAGAGCATTACCTATTCTGCTGTGGGGAGAAGGTCCTGTATGCTTGCTGCGCTGCTACCTAGGGCCAGGCAAACCAGGTCAGATACCAAAGCGCAGGTTTGGGAACGGAGCCTCCATAATATAACGACCCAACATGGCTGAGAAGAACTATAAAACCGCTGTGGCGGGCATCGGAGCCCTGCTGGGCATCGCGGGTATTGCCTTGCAGTTTTACCTGACGTACAGCAATCGGCAACTGCCGGCAGGTGAGACGGTAATTCGCTTTTTCAGCTACTTCACTATTCTCACCAATGCGTTGGTCGTGCTGTACTTTCTGGCTGTTAGCGCAGGGGGCACTACTGGGCAGGGGCGGTTTGCCAGCCGGCCCGAAGTTGGTACAGCCGTTACGGTGTATATTCTGGTGGTAGGGGTGGTGTACCAGACGGTACTGCGGGGGCTGGTGCCGCTAAACGAGTGGGGCCGTGTGGCCGACAACATCATTCATGGGCTCGTACCTTTGTACATGCTTTGCTACTGGCTTTGTTTTGTTTCCTCGCAACCTGTGCGGCTGCAAACCTTGCCTTATTGGCTGCTCTATCCGGCAGCTTACCTGGCATACACCCTCGTGCACGGGCCGATAGCCAACTTCTACCCGTACCCGTTTGTAGATGTGGGTGCCTTGGGGTATTGGCAGGTGCTGGTGAATAGCTCGTTGGTGTTACTGGTTATCCTGCTCTTTTCGGTGCTCTTGAGCGCTGTAGCCAACTGGCGCCACCGAAAGCAAAGGTTGCCGGCTTAGCTGACCCCACTGTTTGTGCTTGTTTCTTTATTTCCTTTCTCACATTGCACTCCCGCAACCGCCTCTCCGCCCGCTACGATTTTCCGCAACTCCTGGCGTCCAGTCCCGACCTCGCCCCCTTTGTGGCCCGCAACGCCTACGGCGACGAAAGCATCGACTTTGCAAATCCGGCCGCGGTAAAAGCCTTAAATAAAGCGCTGCTAAAACAGTTTTACGGCGTGCAATTCTGGGATATTCCGGCGGGCTACCTGTGCCCGCCCATTCCCGGCCGCGCCGACTATATCCACCACGCGGCCGACCTGCTGGCGGCTAGCAACGGCGGAGAGGTGCCCCGCGGCAAGTCGGTGCACGTGCTGGATATAGGCGTGGGAGCCAACTGCGTGTATCCCATCATCGGGACGCGGGAGTACAACTGGCGCTTCGTGGGTGCCGACATTGATCCGGTGGCTATTCGGGCAGGCAAGCACATGGTAGCGGCTAATTCGGTGCTAGCTGGCCGCATCGATTTTCGGTTGCAGAACCACCCCGAAGATATTTTTGAGGGCATTGTAAAGCCGCGGGAGGAGTTCGATCTGACGGTTTCCAATCCGCCGTTTCATGCCTCGGCCGAGGAAGCGGCGGCCAGCAACCAACGCAAGGCGCGCAACTTAGGGCAGGCGCAATCCACGGAGCCTTCACCCAACTTTGGCGGCAAAAACACCGAGCTCTGGTACGAAGGCGGCGAGGAAGCGTTTGTGCGGCGCATGGTAGAGCAAAGCCTCCCGCTAGCCACGCGCGTTCTGTGGTTCACTTCCTTGATTTCCAAAAAGGAAACCCTGCCGAGCGCCTACCACTTTCTCAAGCAAGCCAACGCGGTTGACGTAAAAACCATCAACATGAGCCAGGGCCAGAAAGTCAGCCGCCTTGTAGCCTGGACGTTTCAGGACGAAGCGCAACAGCAACAGTGGCGCGAGCGGCGGTGGAAGCAATAGGAAGTTCGCTTAGGCACATCAACAAAAAAGCCGTTTCCAGTTAGAAACGGCTTTTTTGTTGATGTGCAAACGGGTGTTGCTTACTCCACTACCACGCGGCTTAGTTGCGTGGATTCGGGCGTTACAATCTGTACCAGATAAAGACCCGCGCGAAGTGCGGAAGCGTCAACCGTCACTTCCTGGCCGTTCATCTGGCGCTTTTGCTCGAGCACTACGCGGCCGGTTACGTCGCGCAGCGTAATGGTGGCAGTGCGGGCCTTGGTGGCGTCGAGGTGCACCGCAAAGGAGCCGTGGGTTGGGTTCGGATAGACCTGCACGGTGCTTTGCTGCACACTGGCCTGCTTGTTAGCTAAAATCAGGTTGCAAGGTGCTACGCCGGGCGCGTTCTGGTCGGTGATGCGCTGGTAGTACTCCTGGTAGTACTGATTTACAATGCGCTCATCGTGGATGATGAGCGTGTTTTCGTCGTTTTCGGTGTTGGCGGCGGCGCTCCAGTTGTGCGAGCCCACAAACAACGTCGGGTCCGAGAGTGAGGAGCGGGCATCAACCAGCACGTACTTGTGGTGCATGGTGCCGGGCACCGCATCAAACAAAACGCGGGTACCGAGGGCCGAGCGCAATGTGGCCACCACCCCGGCCTGCGAGTCGGGCTCATCGTCGAGCAGCACGCTCGAGCAGGCGGTGATATTGGCTGTTTGCACTTGGTTGCGAATGGCGTCGGCAATTTCGCCGCGTGTGATGAGCATGGTGGCTACGTGCAGATCGTTGTTGGCCGTTTGGATGGTTTGGATCAGGTGCTCCTGCACATTGTCGCTAGGAGAGAACCACGATTCCACCGGTTTGCCGGCAATGCTTAGGTAGTGGGGCGTGTTGTCGGTTTTGGCGGAGCCGAACCGGGTGGTACCGCTAGTGCCATTGCCCCACATTTCGTTGAACTCCATAGTATAAACGCGGGCCAGGCTTTGGTCCTGAACGGCAATGGCGCTGTTGCGGTCAGAGGCGAGCTGCGCTGGGGTCCAGTTGGTGGAGCCAGTCCAAACCCACGGGCGGTTGGGCTCGGTGCTGTTCGCGTCAATTACCACAAACTTGTTGTGCATGATGGCCGTCTGCGTGTTGCGAGCCACGCGCGGAATAGAAGAATCTAGGCCAGCCAAGCTTACGTTGCTGTTGCCCCCTTCCGAAATCACCCGCACTTGCACGCCGCGCGCTTTGGCCGCATTCACGGCACTTAGAATGACGGGGCTGTTCCAGTTGTAGATGGCAATATCGAGGGTTTGCTGCGCCAGGTTGATGTAGCGGGCCAGCGTGTCGGCAATGGTGCCGTTGGGCAGGTACACGGCATTGTTGCCGGGCAGCGCCGGGGTGGTGTTCACCGGGTTATTGAAGTAGCTGCGCATCTTGCCCGACGACGACGAAGCCGTAATCATAGGAGTAGGAGCTAGCTCCGAGCGGCCGTTGGCATTGCCGGAGCTTACCTTCACGTAGTAGATGGTGCTCGGTTGCAAGCCCGTAACAGCCAGCGTATGTTGCGTGCCCACCGTACTACTGTTCACCTGCTGCGTGAGCGTGGTGGGCGTTAGGCCGTACTCTACGCGGGCGTCGCCGGGATTCTGAGTCGGAAAGTTGACGGTAAAGCCGGCGGTGGTGATGTTGGTTGCCGACGGCGCCCCAACCACGTTGGGTGTGTTGCCGAGCACAAAATCAGAATAGAGTCGGGGCACCAATTGGTAGCCGCCCGTGCCGCTCATACTGAACTGGCTCATAATGCCGAGCAAGTCGAAGTTGCCGTTGGGAGCAATTTTACCAACCACGCCCGTGGGACCAGTAGACGAAGCACTAGGGCGCACCACAGCGTTGGTTGTACCGTTGAGCAGGTAGTTGGTGTTGCCGGAAAAGGTGTAGAACGAGCCACCCGCCGTGGTGGTCAGGCGCGTATTGCCGGTGATGCGAACTAGCTGGCCCTCATACGCTTCGGCGAAAACAGAACTCAGATTGGCTGCTGCCACCGTCACCGCGGGCCGAACAGCGCGGTTCTTGGCCAGCACGGTCACGGAAGCAACAGGGTCCATTTCCAGCAAGCCACTGAAGTTTTTCAACGTGCCGCTGATCTGGATACTGTCGCCGGGCACGAGGGCATCGAAGCCTGGCGCCACCGTGGAGTAGGCCGCCAAGCCCGCCGTACCGTCCTGGAGGTAACGAATTACGCCAAGCTCAGTGCCATTGGTGACGACGCCGCGCACCGTAACGGTGGCCCCAACGCCGGCGGTGCGAGCCGCGGCAATACTGGTAACCGTTTGGGCCTGAGCGGGCCGCAGGGAGGCAGCACCAAGTAACAAGGCCACAAGGGTAAATTTCTTCATATAGGCAAAAAGAGTAAAGGGGGAGTAAGCCAGAAATTATGGTAGAAAACCAAGCTTAAAGATCAGCTTTTTTGCTGGTAATAAGGTTGAGCTTAGAGGGTGAATAGAGAAGAATGCTTCTCTGAAATAGGGGGTACCCTACTAAGCGCCGCAATACTGAGCCCAAGCGTCTGACTTGCTGTCCTTGTAGTAGTAGAACCCTGCGGAGCAGGTGGCGCAGCAAGCTCAGCATGCAACGATGCCGTTGTAAAAGTAACTGTCATGCTGAGCGGAGCCGAAGCATCTCGCCAGTGTGGTATATACTACTCCTGCATCAGCACGCGAGATGCTTCGACTGCGCTCAGCATGACAATAGTAGCACAACCTCAGCACGCGAGATGCTTCGACTACGGCTGCGCCTGCGCTCAGCATGACCGATATAGTTTGGCAATGGCAGCACTACGCCAGCACACGAAGGCTTTGGCTTCGTTGCGTCTCTGGCTTGTTGCGCCACTTGCTCAGTGCCGATGCAGTAGTAGCATGACTGCCATGCGAAATATCACCTACATAATGTTCACTTCGGGGTGTAGCTCCACCCCAAACTTCTCGCGCACCGAGGCAATGATTTCAAAGGCCAAGTCGCGGATGTCCTGGCCTTGGGCGCCGCCGTGGTTGACGAGCACCAGCGCCTGCCGGTCGTGGACGCCGTGGGGGCCGCGGCGGAGGCCTTTCCAGCCGCACTGCTCGATCAGCCAGGCCGCGGGCACCTTCATGCCACCCGGTACGGGGTAGCCGGGCAGGTCGGGGTAATGCGCTTTCAGCTCGTCGTATTTGTGCTGCGAGATTTCCGGGTTTTTAAAGAACGACCCGGCATTGCCGATTTCGGCGGGGTCGGGGAGCTTGCTGCGGCGAATGTGCACGACGGCCTCGCTCACATGGCGGGGCGTGGGCTCGTCGGTGATGCCAAGGTCCTGCAAAGTGGTTTGGATGGCGCCGTAGCTGATGTTGGTTTGGGCGCGCCGGTGCAGGCGCAGCACCACACTCGTGACGATGTACTGGTTTTTGAGTTTCCCCTTGAACACGCTTTCCCGGTAGCCAAAGCCGCATTCTTCCACCGAAAACGTGCGCAACTGGCCGGTAGCTATTTCCAGCGCCTCTAGCTCCACGAACGTGTCTTTCAGCTCGGCGCCATACGCCCCGATGTTTTGCAAGGGCGCCGCGCCCACCGTGCCCGGAATCAACGACAGGTTCTCGATGCCGCTCAGCTCCTGGTCGAGCGTGTATTGCACCAGCCCGTGCCACGACTCGCCGGCCCCGGCTCGCACCAGCGCCGTGTCCTCGTCCTGGTCGATAATTTCCAGCCCGCGAATCTCGTTTTTCAGCACCACGCCGTCGAAGTCCTTGGTGAAAAGCAAGTTGGAGCCTCCGCCGAGAATGAGCCGTTCTGCTTGCTGCACTTCGGGCAGGGCCAGCAAAGCCCGTAATTCTTCGGTGGACGTGAAGCGGGCAAATAGCCGCGCCTTCACGTCCAGATTGAAGGTGTTATAGGGCCGAAGGGAAATATTGTGTTCGAGGGTAGGAGCCATGCGGAAAAGAAAAACCTAGACCGCAAAGATAGGGCGCCGTAGGATGGAGCCCGTAGAACCCAGCAACAAACCCCTTGGCAGCACTGCCGGATTATGGCGTCGGAGTGGCTTGTATAACTTTTTATCTGCTTGTTTGGGTAGGCGTTTCGCTTTCGTGCTTGTTTTCTAGTCCGCATACGTACTGTAGTATCCATGAAGAAATTAGTCACCAACCTTACCTTCTGGGTACTGACGGCCATAGTAGCCGGGGCGCTGCTCGGGCATTTTGCGCCCGCTACCGCCGTCAAGATGGACGTGCTGGGTAAGTCGTTTATCAACGTCGTTAAGCTGTTCATCAATCCCATTATCTTCCTCACCATCACGCTCGGTATCAGCAGCATGGGCGACCTGAAAAAGGTCGGACGCGTGGGAGGAAAGGCGCTGCTGTACTTCGAAATCGTTACGACGCTGGCGCTGGTCATCGGGGTTGGGGTAGCCCATGTCATTCAGCCGGGCGCGGGTGTAACCACCAGCAACCTCAACGGGCAAGCCGTTGGGCAGTACACCAAACAGGCGGGCAACTTCTCGTGGCTGCAGTTCCTGGCCGACAACCTGACCCTGCAAGTGCTGCTGGTGTCGATAGTGCTTGGTATGCTGCTAAGCCGCTACAGCGACCGACAAGCCATTATCGACAAGCTGAATGTGGCCTCGAAATACGTGTTTAAGGGCCTGCATTTCGTGATGGTGTTTGCGCCCATTGGCGCCTTCGGGGGCATGGCCTACACCATCGGCAAATACGGGGTGGCCACGCTGATTCCGCTGGCCAAACTGATGGCCACCGTATACATCACCATGGCACTTTTCGTGTTTATCGTGTTGGGCGCGATTCTGCGCTACTGCGGCCTCCGGATTCTGTCGTTCCTGAACTACATCAAAGAAGAATTGCTGATTGTGCTCGGTACGTCCTCATCGGAGGCGGGGCTGCCGGGGTTGATGGAAAAGCTGGAGCGAATGGGGTGCGCCAAACCCGTCGTGGGGCTGGTGGTGCCGGCGGGCTACTCGTTCAACCTCGATGGCACGACCATCTACTTGTCCCTGGCTACTATTTTTCTGGCGCAGGTGTTTGGGGTCGAGCTTACGGTGGGCCAAATGCTGACTATAATCGGGATTCTGATGGTAACCAGCAAAGGCGCTGCGGGCGTCACGGGGTCGGGCTTCGTGGTGCTGGCCAGTACCCTCACGGCTGTGAAGGTGATTCCGGTGGAAGGGTTGGCGCTGCTACTCGGCGTCGACCGGTTCATGTCGGAAGCGCGCTCCATCACCAACTTCATCGGCAACGGCGTTGCCACCATCTTTCTTTCCCACAACGAAGGCGCCCTCGACCACGCGCAAGCTGCCCGCGTGCTAAGCGGCAACATGAGTGCTTCTATTCCGGTAGAAAACGCAACGAAGCACGATGTTGCATCATCCACACTGCCAGTGGAAGTAGAGCCAGTAAAATCTCACAATAAATCCTAGCTCACTTTAGCTGATCGGAGGGAAGTGCTGGACTAGGCCGCCCTACGCCCACTTACCAAAACGCGTTACTTACTAAATTCAAACCCGTCTGTCATCCTGAGCTTGCGAAGGATCTTCTCACCCAAGAACAAAAGTCGAAACAACGACTCGTCTTGACGTGAGAAGGTCCTTCGCAAGCTCAGGATGACAGACGGGTTTAAAAGATGACAGGTAAGTTTAAAAGCGAAAGTCAACCCATGGAAGATGTTGTGCTATTGATTAGCAGCTATCAACTAATCAACAAGCCTTACCGCACCCGGTACCCGCTCAGCGAGTAGAACAGCAAGTAGGCGTAGCACAGCAGAGGCACTACAAATGCTACCCGCAGCCCGCCACCGTGCGTCGCCAGCCAGCCCATGAGCGGTGGAATGATGGCGCCGCCCACAATGGCCATGACCAAGTACGACGAGCCTTGCTTGGTGAAGCGCCCAAGCCCGGTAATAGCCAGTGGGAAAATAACCGGCCACATAATGGAATTCATCAGGCCGCAGAGCACAATTAGCCACAGCGCCGTTTCGCCACTGCTCAGGATGGAAGCTCCCACCAGCGTCACGCCGGCGGCGCACACTGCCACCAGCAACGCACGGTTGTGGAACTTAAGCAACAGCGGAATGCCAACCACCCGGCCCACCAACGAGCCAAACCAGTACGACGACACCAGTACCGCGCCCACGGCCTTCGTGAAACCCGCCGACGTGTCAATAGGAGCTGGCGACTGGCCGAAAAGCGTAATGGCGTAGTTGGTGGCCACGTTCAGGCCCCGCACCAGGCTTTGCGTGAAAGCGGAAAGCTGCTGAATGCCCTGCGCCTCGCCATACCGAATCAGAAACGAGCCTAGTCCAACTTCCACCCCCACGTACACGAAAATAGCCCCAATGCCGAGCAACAAATGGGGGAATTCCAAGGCGCTTTTTCGGCGCACTATCCGCAAATGGCCTTCTTCGTCCCACTCGGCCCCGCGCGTTTCTTCCTCCACAGGCAAGCTTTCAATTTCCGGGAGCTTCACCACGAAAAAGAACAGCCCCGCCAGCAGCACCAGAAACGCCGCCAGTCCTAAATACGGCGCTTTCACCAACTGCGATTCTTCACCTAGCCGTTGGGCCAGCGGCAGCGCGGCTAACCGGGCCTTCAGCGCCACCGATCCACCAAACAGCACCAGTCCGCCCACCAGTGGCGACAATGCGCCGCCGAAGTTGTTGGCCACGCCCACAATACTCACGCGCGCTGCCGCCGACCGGGCCGGCCCCAAGACGCTCACGTACGGGTTGGCCGCCACTTGCAGCAGCGTAATGCCCGCTCCGAGTACCGCCAGCGCCGTCAGGAACAGTCCGAACGCGCGCGAATCGGCGGCGGGCACGAACAGTAGCGCCCCCGCTGCCATTACCAGCAACCCCGCCACAATGCCGCGCTGGTAGCCCAATCGTTTCAGCACCCAGCCTGCAGGAAGTGACATTAGAAAATACGCCCCAAAAAACGCCGATTGCACCGCCGACGACTGTAAATCGGTGAGTTGGCACACGTCCTTGAGGTAAGGCATGAGCACGTCGTTGAAATTTGTAACGGCCCCGAACAAAAAGAATAGGGCCGTCATGGCCACCATCGGCAGCGCATAGCTGCGCGCTGGAGCGGCGGTAGGAGTAGGAGGAGAGGAGGTGAGGGGAGTAGCCATACCGGCAAAATAGGCAGGAAAAAGAATAGCTGGAGGTTGGGTTGGCGCAGGCGAAGGAAGTAGCCCGCAATGCCACGGCGGTAAGTATGCGAAATACTTAGCTGACAAACATAGCTGGCCCCGGCTAAAATCATGTTAGTAACGGCCGGTAGTTCACTTATTGTCAGCCCGTAACAGCATTTTCTTTATCAAAATAATTTGTCCCAGATGGTAGTGGGTATGCTCAATAATGCCGTGGATATTTCGGTAGTAGGTTCCGTATTTCTTGTCCGAGAAGTCCTCCCAAAGCTTGTTTTCGGGCAGACGCTCTACCCAACCGGCAAATAGCTCGGCATCGGTCCAGGTCTTGTCTAACAAGCTCTCCCAGTCTTGCTGAGCGCGAATAGGCGGGTGGTTGAAACTATAGGCATCTTTGGCTTCAAGCGTTTTTCCTTGAAGCACCTGCAAGACTGCGCTTACATAGTAGGTTGTATGATAAACGAGAGCAGCAATAGTATTAAACGAATCGACCTTTGTTAAAGCTTGTTGCCAGCTTACGTCAGCCAAACTCTCTTTCAGATTTACGGCAGTCCAGTTTCCTCCGAAATAAACCTCTCTGAATTGCTTTGCTATTTGTTCTGGTAAGGCCATAGAGCTAGGAACATTGGAGAGCACATATGCGCAGTCACTATATTCTTATACATGGGTGTGAAACAGCCACATGACGTTTATTTGCCATTGTTAATATAAATCTCAGTAGCTGATAACGAACAACTTCGCTGCAAACGACAGAGCAACCTTACGACTTTACTATTTTCTCACAGTGGAAACTGCTTCCGCAATGCCTGATACGCGGGAGTATCGTCGAGGCTAGTGAGGCTTTCGAACATGCTAATGAAGGTGCGGACTAGTTCGGGGTCGGTGGTTTGCATGGCGCGGGCGTCGGCTACCCGGTCGAGGTTGTACTGGCCCAGAAATACAACCAGCGCCCGAAACGGCTCGTGTGCTTCGGCGTTGAAGCGAATTAGAAGTTGCAACGGCAGCACGGGCAGCGTGCGGTGAAAGGCCAAGCCCGCCGCTTTCTGCTCGTGATGGTCGGAGAGCGTGGCAAAGGTTTCTTGTAGTTGGTGGAGCGTGGCCAGGTGTTGCGCGCGGTGCTCGTTCAGGGTGTCGGCCGTGATGGGCGCTTCTGGGTGGAACTGCTGCCACACGCCTTGCACGTAGTGGTGGAACAGGCCGTTTGGATCTTGGGTGGGGGGAAAAGCTTCGGGAGTTTCGTCGGCGGCTAATGTGGCCAAGTAAAACTCGCGGGCGTCGCGGGCACGCTCCAGCAGCAGGTCGTGAATCTGGTTGGTAAGAACACCCAATTCCCGTTGGTTGAGGGGCGGGTGATGGTGGCGGACGTAAAACGTACCAATAGCGGCCGAATCGGTCATGACGGCGAGGTACTCGCTGTTTTCGGCTTCGGCCAAAAATTTCCGCACTTCCTGCATGATGGGCTGAAAGCCTTTGTACAGTTCCCGGGTGGCGTCGCTGATTGTTGTGACGGCGCTTTTGATCTGCTCTTCCACGGCGTTGCTGCTTTGCACCAGCTGGCGGGTTTCTTGGGCTAGTTGGTGCATTTCTTCGAGCGCCTTATCGGCGTTGCGGGAGGCATCGTCGGCCGCTTTCCAGCTCTGGAAGGCCACAAATAGCCCCAGAAATGAGGCCACGCTGCCGATAATAGAGTAGTGCCCGCTCATTGCCTCGGAAGCCGTGAGGCCGAGGACCATCAAGCTCAAAAACAGAATCAGGTAGAACAGCGAGCTTTTGTTGGGGTCGAAGAGAAACGATTCGCGGGCCATAACACGGGGAGCAGTGAACAGGACTGCAACCTAACAGGACTTTTCTATAGTCTCGCGTCGGTTGCCCGCCAACATTCCCGACCTTTGCGGTTTCACCTCACTACGCACCCCGATGGCTCAATCCCGCCGCTCCGCTCCGTTCTACATGACGGCCACCACCCAATTTGGCCTCGAAGAAGTGTTGGCCGAAGAGCTATATCAGCTCGGCGCCACCATTGATAAGGTGGGCCAGCGGGCCGTGGAATTCAGCGGCGACATGCAGCTCTGCTACGAAGCCAACCTGTGGTGCCGCACCGCCATCCGCATCCTGCGGCCCTTCGCCGGCTTCTACGCCCCCGACGAAAAAACGCTCTATCGTGAAACCGGCCGCATCAATTGGGCGGACTATATCCGGCCCGATCAGACGTTTGCCATTACGGCCGTCGTCAACAAGTCCAACCTAGAGCACTCCTTGTTCGTGGCTCAGCTCACCAAGGATGCCATTGTCGACCAGTTCCGCAACCGCACCGGCGAGCGGCCCAGCGTGGACGTGAAAAATCCTGATATTCGGCTGCACCTGCACATGATCGAGAACGAGGTGGTACTGAGCCTCGATTCCAGCGGCGACTCCTTGCACCGGCGCGGCTATCGGCAGCAAACCAACGTGGCCCCGCTCAACGAAATCCTGGCCGCGGGCATCCTGCTACTCGCCGATTGGGACGGTCGCAAAACCCTCGTCGACCCCATGTGCGGCTCGGGTACCATTCTGACCGAAGCGGCCCTGATTGCCCAGCGCATCGCGCCCGGCCTCTATCACCAAGGCAACTTCAGCTTTCAGAACTGGCCGGATTTCGACCAGGCCCTGTGGGATTCCGTGCGCCTCGACGCCGAGCAAGCCCGCATCGAGGAGCCCCAGGCGCTTATCGTCGGCTCCGATATTTCCGCTGAGTATATCGACCTAGCCCGCGAGAACGTGTCGGCGGCCGGCTTAGAAGATTTCGTGCGCCTGGCCGTGCGCGACGTGAAGGATGCCGCCGCCCCCAAAGGGGAGCCCGGCCTGGTAGTGATGAACCCACCGTATGGCGAGCGAATTGGGGAAGAAGCGGAGATGGATGCTCTGTACAAAACCATCGGCGATACGCTGAAATCCGGCTTCCCCGGCTACGATGCCTACATCTTCACGGGCAATCTGGAAGCTGCCAAGCGCGTGGGCCTGAAAGCTTCGCGCCGCATCCCGCTCTTCAACGGCCCGATAGATTGCCGATTGCTGAAGTACGAGCTGTACCAAGGTAGCCGCCGCCCGAAGTCTGCCTAACGGGAGCGTACAAAGCAGGCTGAAACAAGGTTTTAGGTTGCCTGGCTACAGCAACGAGTGGTCCTAATAAGTGGTGCCATCACAGTTGTTGGGGCATTTGTCGTCGCATTCAATTACCGTGCATTCTTTAAGAAGCCAAGTTCCCTTATCCTCGTAGGTGGTAATTTGGTCTAACATATCGCCATTAGGGCCAACTCCCACCCCAACCACAATTAGCCGTGGCTTGAAAGGTGCGGTTTTGCTGGCGTAGGCCGGGTATATCCGCAACCCCTTGCAATCCGTCTGCTTCAGTATCTCCTCGATAACGCTGCGGTCGATATAGAAGGCTCTTGGCTTATCGGCACTAGGCTTTTGGACAGCAGTGTAGTTAGCAGTCAGCTTCTTTAAAGCCTCCTTGTCTTCCTTTTTGGTGTGGCCTTTCCCGCCCGGATGGTCGGGCTTTACTAGGCTAATAGCATTGCCTATTGTTTGGGCTTCCGCCGTCGTTGGGGCAAACGGATTGGAAGTGCAGTACGCTACCAATAAGGTGAAAGCGACAAGTACAGGTGCACTTAGTTTGATGAAACGTGTTGCCATAGGTCTGTTATGTTAGGAAAGGTGAATTTCTCAGCTCGGTTAGCGGTCTAGAGCGAGAGATATAATGAATGTAAAATATTTGATAAATACTATCAATAAATATTGACGCGCTGAGTTAGCCTCCACCGAAATCGTAGCATCGATATGTTCGCTGATAGTAGGGTAGAGCGCACTCATCGACAGATAGTGCGTTTCTCTTTGGTCAGTAAACTAGTCGGTGAAGCGCTACCGCGTACCTTTGCAGGCTAATCCCTTGCCTCATGCCCTCATTCGTTGACCTTGGCCTCGCGCCCGCCCTTCTGCAAGCCCTGGAAGAACTCCAGTTCACTACGCCCACGCCCGTGCAGGAGCAAGTGTTGCCCCTCACGCTCGATGGGCAGGACGTGGCCGGTCAGGCACCCACTGGTTCCGGCAAAACGGCCGCGTATGGTTTGGCGCTGCTGCAACAGGTTGATTTGAAAAATGACGCGGTGCAGATGATCGTGCTGGTTCCAGCTCGCGAGCTGGCCCTGCAAGTGCGCGACGCCCTCAAGCGCATGGGCAAGTTCTTGCCTAATCTGCGCGTGGCGGCTTTCTACGGCGGCCACGCCTTCCGCGAAGAAACTTCCTCGCTCAAGCAGGCTCCTCACGTGGTGGTAGCCACGCCCGGCCGCTTGCTCGACCACTTCGAGCGGCGCACCATCATCCCGAACCAGTTGAAAACGTTGGTACTCGACGAGGCCGATAAACTTTTGGAACTAGGCTTTCAGGACGAGTTGGTGGAGATTGTAAAGCGCTTGCCCCGCCGTCGGCAGACGCTGCTGTTCTCGGCTACCATGTCCGACAAGGTGCTGGAGCTGATCCGCAAAAACCTGACGCGCCCTCGCGTAATAAACCTAGGCCAGGACGAAGACCGGCTGCCCGAAAACCTGAAGCTGATTGGCCACGTCGGACCCATCGAGCAGAAGCCGGCGGCCCTGCTGCACCTGTTGCGCCTGCCCGAAACCGGCCGCGCCCTCATCTTCTGCAACACCCGCGAGAAGTGCGTCGAACTGGCCCGTTTCCTACAGGGCCGCGAAGTAGCGGCAGAAGTGCTGCACGGCAAAATGCCTCAACCCGAGCGCGACAAAGCCTTACTCAAGCTCCGCAACGGTTCCAGCCAAGTACTAGTCGCCACCGATGTAGCCGCCCGTGGCCTCGACGTGACCCTGCTCGATACCGTAGTGCAGTACGACGCCCCCGACAAAGCCGACAGCTTCCAGCACCGGGCTGGCCGTACCGCCCGCGCCGGCGCTGAAGGCACGGCGCACCTGCTAGCAACGCCCAAAGAACAAGCCCACGTGCAAAAATGGCCGGTAGCCGCCAGCATTCAGTGGCGCGACATGAAAGCGCCCAAACTGCCGCCAGCTGCTCCCAAAGCCCCGAAGCCCGAAAACGTCACGCTACACGTATCAGCCGGTAAGAAAGACAAAGTGAGTGCCCACGATTTAGTAGGAGCCTTCGTGAACGTAGGCGGTGTTACGCGTGAGCAAGTAGGCCACATCGAAGTGTTTGACTACTACAGCTACGTGGCCGTACCCCGCCAGATGGCTCCCGAGGTGGTTCAGCGCCTACTCGGCGCGAAAGTGAAAGGCAAAAAGGTGCGCGTGTCGCTGGTAGAGTAGAGGATAAAGTTGTTTCGAGCCACAGCATCTTTGTGATATTCTGCTAGATAAGCTCTGACGAGGCTTCTATTCTGTGCGCAGAGTAACGAAGGTGAAGCATCTTATATGATGCCTAGTAATGACGTTGCCAAAGTAACCGTCATGCTGAGCGCAGCCGCAGGCGAAGCCGAAGCATCTCGCTCGAGTCGTTGAGTTTAGTGTTGCAATGTCAGCACGCGAGATACTTCGACTGCGCTCAGTATGACGTTCTGGTTGGTGTTAGCAACGGCAGCACGGTCAGCACGCGAGATGCTTCGACTGCGCTCAGCATAACGGTAACTGTTTTAGTGGCAGCGTGCTAAGTAATTTGATGTGCTCAGAACGAGAGGCTTCCTAATGGGTTGTTAGTTGGTACTTGGAGCATAGGCGCTAATAATCTTGTCTACTATGTCCTGCGGCTGTTGGCCCTCTAGGGGAAGCTGGAGGGCATAGGCTGGCTTTTCGAGCGTTGCCAACTGGGAATCGAGGAGGGAGGCACTCATGTAGTGATTTTTGCGGCCCAGCAGGCGGCTTTGTAATAGCTCCCGCGAGCCGTCTAGAAACGCCCACCGCAGCGGTAGTTGAGCGCCGGCTTGCAGCGTTTGACGATAAACTTCTTTCAGCGCCGAGCACGCCAATACCGCTCCCCCCGCTTTTTCCCACTCCCCGATGCCGGCGGCTAAATCGGCCAGCCAGCCCTGCCGGTCGGCGTCGGTTAGGGGAATGCCGTTGCTCATTTTGGCGATGTTGGCCTGCGAATGAAAGTCGTCGGCATCATGAAAAGGCAGGTTCAATTGCTTGGCCAGTAGGCGCCCAATGGTGGTTTTGCCGCTGCCCGACACGCCCATTACGATAAATACATTACTGGCCATAGCTTGTCGACTTCAGAAGTTGCGAGGCTGTTGTACGCATAAATTCAAGCTCCAGTGTAGTTCAGATGGATGGTGTTGCCAGATAATTGCTTGCGCTGGCGTTAAGGCTTTGTGAATCCACTACTTGCGCGTAGCAAACAAAGCGTATTTCTCTAACCAGAAGCGGCTATAGAAAAGCATTCATAAGCAGCACACCTGCCAACCCAATAAGTGATACTAGCGTTTCCATGACCGTCCAGGTAGCCAGGGTTTGGGGAATCGTCAGGTTGAAGTACTCCTTGAAAATCCAGAACCCAGAATCGTTGACGTGGGAACAGGTTAAGCTGCCGGCTCCTACAGCCAACACCATCAGTTCGGGCTTCACACTGGTGGTAGCTAGCACGGGTAGCATCATGCCGCCGGCCGTTAAGGAGGCCACCGTAGACGAGCCCAGGCAGATGCGCAAGATAGCGGCAATGGCCCACGCCATAAATAAGGGCGACAGGTGCATGTCGCTGAACAAGTTGGTGATATAAACGCTCACACCGCTGTCCACCAGAACCTGCTTTAAGGCCCCACCCCCGCCAACAATCAGTAGAATGGTAGCAATACCGGCAATGGACCCCGAAAACAAGTCCATGACCTCTTTCATGCTTTTGCCTCGGTTTAGGCCGAGCAGCACCATGGCCACGAGCACCGAAATTAGCAGGGCCAAGTTAGGGTCGCTGATGAATTCTATGGCTTGCCGAACCTTGGAATCGGCCGGCAACGTCAGGGTGGCTACGGCTCCGAGCGTCATGAGCATAATGGGCGTGAGCACCGTAAATAAGCTAACTTCGAAGCCAGGCATTTCTTCTTCGGTGAAGTGCTTGGGCATGGCAATGGTAGTGGGCGGGGCAGGATTGTAGCGCTTCAGAGTGCGAGAAAAGATGGGCCCGGCGATAATGACGGCGGGCACGGCAATAGCCAATCCGTAGAGCAGCGTGAGGGAAAAATCGGCCTTGAACAGCGCCGCAATAGCCGTTGGGCCGGGGTGCGGCGGTAAGTAGCCGTGCGTAACGGATAAGGCCGCCACTAAGGGCAGCCCTACATAGAGCAACGGCAGGCGGGTGGAAGCGGCAATAGAAAATACCAGCGGCAGCAGCAACACAAATCCCGCCATGTAGTACATCGGCAACCCCACCACGAACCCGGTGAGCAGTACCGCCCACTGAATGTGCTTGATGCCGAAGGTTTTAATTAGTTGATATGTAATTCGTTGCAGGGCCCCGCTTTCAATGAGAAGCGCGCCAAGCATAGCCCCAAAGCCAATAATCATCACCACCGAGCCGAGAATGCTGCCAAGCCCGTTCTGCACGGAAACCAGTACAGCCTTCGCCGCCATGCCTTCGGCCAGCCCGAGTACAACTGCTACCACAATCAACGACACAAAGGCGTTGAGCTTAAATACGATGGTTAGAATTAGCAGCAGAACAAGCGCCGCCACGACAATAAGTAAAGGCATAGGCTGAAAAACAATGAACGATGAGGACCTGCAAGCAAATAGAGGCTAGGGCTAACTGCATCTATAGCCCCTTATTTTAGGGCTATGAATGCGCTTAGGGCCTAGGGAAATACGTTTTAGCTTCCTGCTTCGTCCGGTGGGCGCCGGTTCGAGCAGGGGTAAGATCTACAGGTTAGGGCACGCTTCCGCAACAAGTCCAGTGTGGCGTTGACAGTGAGCCGGCTGCTTCTTGTACAGATGCTCGACCGGTAAGCGGAAGGATTGGTACTAAAATCAGTAAATTTATTGCTGATCTGTAGTTCATGCGCTGAATATACAAGAGTTGGGATGCAACGCTATACACAGAGGAACTCGACGGCCAAGAAAGAGACCAGAACAACGTCTCGTCTTTTCTCTAGATTGCCCGCTGTTCTGTGCGCTAGCTCTCTGTAGCCTTAGCCCAAGACCAAGGAAAACACAAACCCTAGTGGCCTTGTAGGCGCGGCAACTGGAAAACTTATTGCTGTGTGCTGGCTCGCAAAGACCAGTCGAGCCATTGATTCACTCTCTCCCACCCATACCTTCCTCACATGCTTACTTCTCGTCGTGGTTTTATCAAAAGCGCGGTGGCATTCACTGCTGCGGCCAGTGCTTCCCCGTATCTATTCGCCGAGAGTGCTACGGCAAAACCGTTTTTTGAAATTTCGCTGGCTGAATGGTCGCTCCACAAATCGTTGTTTGCCAAAACAATCAACAACCTCGATTTTCCGGTGATTGCCAAAAAGCAGTATGGTATCAGCGTGGTGGAATATGTCAACCAGTTTTTCAAAGACAAGGCCGAAGACAAAAAGTATCTGGGTGAATTGCTGCTCCGTTGCCGCGACAATGGCGTGAAAAATCACTTGATTATGATTGATGGCGAAGGCGAGTTAGGCTCCCTGAACGAGCAGGAAAGAATCAAGGCCGTTGAAAACCACTACAAGTGGGTGGACGCCGCGCACTATTTGGGCTGCCAAACGGTGCGGGTGAATGCCTTTGGCAAGGGCTCGGCCGCCGACGTGCAACAAGCTGCCGCCGCTGGCCTCAACAAGCTAGGCGAGTACGCGCAGAAAGCTGGCCTGAACGTAATAGTGGAAAACCACGGCAGCTACAGCTCCAACGGCGAGTGGCTGCTGGCCACCATCAAGAAGGCGAACCGCTCCAACGTGGGCATCTTACCCGACTTCGGCAACTTCTGCATCCGGCGCGATACCGGCGAACTGTACCAAGGCAAGTGCATCGAAGAGTACGACAAGTACAAAGCCGTGCAGGAATGGATGCCGGTTTCCAAGGGAGTCAGCGCCAAAACCTTTGACTTCGATACAGCCGGCAACTGCATCGAAACCGACTACAACAAGATGTTCCGGATCATTAAAGAGTCCGGCTTCAAAGGCTACGTAGGCATCGAGTACGAAGGCGAGACTCTAGGCGAAGAAGAAGGCATCAAGAAAACCAAAGCCTTATTAGAGCGAGTCGCCAAGACGTTGGGATAAGCGTAGCATACAAAATCGACAAGAACGTCATACCATGTGGCGCATCAAGCCAGGGATGAGCAGTAGGCGACATCACTGATACTCATTGCTGACATTATAATAGTATTGTCATGCTGAGCGCAGTCGAAGCATCTCGCTAGTGTGGTAAACTCTAACGCTTGCCCAACGAGTCGAGCGAGATGCTTCGGCAAGCTCAGCATGACAGGTAGTTTGACAATGTCAGCACGCGAGAGGCTTCGTTGCGCTGCGCTCGGCATGACGTTCCTATCGGAATGAAAACGGGCTCTTTGCGCCTGCTTACTCGCTGACGGTGGTGCTGTTGCTGATGAAGGCGATGCGCTTGCTATCTGGCGACCAGGAAGGCGTGTTCATAGTGCCCTGGCCGCCGTACACATAGGCAATAACCTTGGGCTGGCCGCCGCCGACGGGTAGTAGGCGCAAATACACATGCTTGTAAAACGGATGGTCGCCGGACTGCACTTCTTCTTTCAGAAACGAGACAAACGCCAGCCATTTCCCGTCGGGCGATACGTGCGGAAACCAATCCTGGAAGTCGCCGGTGGTAAGGGCTTGTTGCTCGCTGCCATCGGCGCGCATCCGCCAGATTTGCATGGTGCCCGTGCGGTTGGAGTTGAAGTAGATGTACTTGCCATCGGGCGAATACTCGGCGCCATCGTCGAGGCCGGAGGCGCTGGTTAGGCGTACTTCCTTGCCGCCGGTGGCCGGAACCCGATAGATGTCAAACTCCTGGTTGCGCTGCCCGGTAAAGAGTAGGCTCTTCCCATCCGGCGACCAGCTATGCAGATAGGAGGGACCTAGGGGCGTTATTTGCGTGGGCGTGCCGCCACGGGTGGGCACCGTATAAACAATGGAGCCGCCTAGCTTCTCGACGCCGCTACTTAAGCCTAGCATGGTGCCATCAAAGGAAAGTACATGGTCATTATTGTTGTTTTTCACGTCGCCGGTGGCAATAACGGTGGGCTGCCCCGAGGCAAGGTTGAAGTTGTACATCAGCCCGTCGCTGTTGTAAATCAAGCTCTTGCCGTCCCGCGTCCAGTTGGGAGCCTGCAACGACTTCGGGGAGGTGTAGCGGACTTCGCGGTTGCCGGTGGCTACGTCCAGCAGTTCAATGCTGCTGCCCAAGTACTCGCGGTACTGCACCAGTCCTTCGTGCGCCGGAACCACAATCCGAACATCCCGAAAAACGCCCGTTTCGCTGACAGCAGCGTTGTGGGCGCAGACCGCTAGGCCCACGTACACGTCGTCGCCCAAATCCACTTCGGTTACTTGCTGTGTCTCGAACGGCTGCCCGAACTTCGCCACGCGCATGGTGTAGGTTTTGCCTTTTCTTTCCAGCTGAATGATGTCGGCGTGGGTGCTGGTGGCGCGCGTTTCTTCGGTGGCGGCCCCGGCGGTGCGGCGGTATTGCAGGGACGTCAGCCCGTCGCCGTGTTCGATGGCACTGAAATGGGGGGCGTTAGCTTGCAAGCTCTGGCGCACCATCCAGCCTAATTTGCGATGCGGGTCCACGCCCGTGGCTTTTGCAAACTCGGCCCGTGCGTAGAGCAGAAAGTCGCCTTTCATTTTCTTGTAGGCGTACTGAAACTCGTCTTTGTCTGCCCAAATATTAGCACCCGAACCCGTTATTACATACTGTTGCGTAGCGGGCTTGTAGGTGGTGGAGCCAGCCTTTACGCCCGTCCCCACGTCTTGACTGCCCTCAAACACGCCTAGTTTCTGCTGGCTGTAGCAAGGCCAGTGAAGCAATACAAACAGGCAAAGCAGGGCAGTTTGAAGGCAGGTTTTCATGTTGGGAAAGAGCGTGGCGTGGGTGATGCCAAAAGCAATTCAGCACCGGGTGGGAGACAGGTGGCAAGTAAAGCAGTTTTGCCACGGATAAGCGTGGAAGCACTGCAAAAGATTATGGGCATTGAAGAGACGTATAAACGACGGAATGCCTACTAGCTTTGGGCTTTGTAAAAGCACAACGCCCTTGCCAACCGTACCCACCGACGCTTCTCAGCTTCTCTTTGTTTGCAGCCAAAACCGCTGGCGCAGCCTCACCGCCGAGCGGCTCTTCGATGGCCACACGCACTACACGGCCCGCTCCGCCGGCACCGAGCCGGGAGCTAGAGTGCGCGTAACGGCCGGGCATGTGGGCTGGGCCGATGTAATATTCGTGATGGAGCGCAAGCACGCCGACATTCTACAGGCGAAGTTCAAGGAAGAACTGGCAGGCAAACCCATCATCAACCTGCGCATCCCCGACAAGTTTCAGTTCCTCGATGCTGTGCTGCAAGACCTGCTACGGGAGCGGCTAACCGAGCACCTGAAAGAGCTGTAAAGCGAAGCGCTGACGTCTGCGAACGAGCAGAGAAAATAGATTTTCGCTTTACTTAAACCAAAGCGTTAATCACCCGTTTAGCCGCCCATGCAATACTGGTTTTTTGCCGCTTTCGTCGCGGTTATTGTCTTTCTGTTTTATCGCTATGTCACCCGCGAATCGCGCCAAAAGGCGGCCGCGCTGGCCGAAGATTTTCCCGCTGCTTGGCGGCAGATTCTAAACGAGCGGGTTGCGTTTTACTTGTCGTTGACTGCTAAGGACAAATTGCGCTTCGAGAAGAAAATCCAGGTGTTTCTGGCGCAGACGCTTATCACCGGCGTGCAAACCGAAATTGATGACGTAACGCGCGTGTTGGTGGCTGCTTCCGCCGTTATTCCGGTGTTTGGTTTTCCTGATTGGGAATATGGTAATCTGAGTGAGGTGCTGGTAGTGCCCGATGCCTGGAAAGAGCAGCAGGACCCCAACAAAGAAGTGGCGCCACTGTCTGGCACGCTGCTAGGTAGTGTCCGCAACTTCCAGACCTCGCGCTACATGCACCTTTCCAAAGCCTCGTTGGAACAAGGCTTCCGCGATGCGCTGGATAAGCAGAATGTGGGCATCCACGAGTTTGCACACTTGCTCGATGCCGCCGATGGCACCATCGACGGGGTGCCTTCCGCCACGTTGCCGCCAGAACTACACGCCCCGTGGGCCGAGGTAATGGCGCGTGAAATCCAAGCCATCCGCGACGGTAACTCGGAAATCAACGATTACGCTGCCACCAACGAAGCTGAGTTCTTTGCCGTCGTGACCGAGTATTTCTTCGAGAAGCCCGAAAAGCTGCAGGAGCATCATCCCGAGCTGTACGAGCTGCTGCTGCGCGCTTTCCGCCAAAACCCCAAGAAGCGTTTCCTACGCTTCGCCGTGGACCCGCGAGAGTGGCTCAAGACCCTGCGGAGTCGTCGCAAATTCGGCCGCAACGACCCGTGCCCGTGCGGTAGCGGCAAGAAGTACAAGGACTGCCACTTGTTGCAGCAGCAGGCAGCCGCATAAGGCTACGACAAGGGAGAAGTAACTGAAGTTAAGGTGGCGACCTAATAGGAGTAGAAAAGGCATAGACAAGCAGCAAAAGATAGATGCCCCGCAATTCGGTGGGAGTTTTAGCTTTGCTGTAATGAAAAAGACCTTTTTGCCCCTTCTAACGGCTGTTTCGTTAGCGGCCTGCGCGCCTACGGCCAATACGCCCGCTACTACCACGTCCGCCACTACCCCCGAAACCACAGTTTCCACTCCGCCCGCCCCACCTGACTACCGGGCGCAGGCCGAGGAATTCTTAATCAATTACTCCAAGGAATATCAGCGGCTCTACACGCAGTCGAGCGAGGCCGAGTGGCGCTCCAACACGCACATTGTGGCCGGCGACACCAGCAACTCGGGCGCCACAGCCCGTGCCAACGGCCGTATGGCGGCTTTCACGGGTAGCTCCGAGAATATCGTAACCATCAAGACCCTGCTGGAGCATAAGGCCGACCTGACGGAGCTGCAAATCAAGCAGCTGCAAACCGCCCTCTACAACGCCGCCAACAACCCCCAAACTGTGGCCGACGTGGTAAAGCGCCGCATTGTCGCCGAAGCCGCCCAAACCGAAAAGCTCTACGGCTTCGACTACAAATACGCGGGCAAGTCCGTCACCACCAACGACCTCGATGAGCTGCTGCGCAAGGAAAAGAATGCTGCCAAGCGCCAGCAGGTATGGGAAGCCAGCAAGGCCATTGGCCCCACGCTCAAAGACGGCTTGCTTGGCCTTCGCGACCTGCGCAACCAAACCGTGCAGGCCCTCGGCTACCCCGACTACTTCACCTACCAGGCCTCCGACTACGGTTTGAGCCGAGAGGAGATGATGACGCTGGTACGCAAAATCAACGACGAGTTGCGTCCGCTCTACCGGGAGCTGCACACGTATGCCCGCTACGAGCTAGCCAAGAAATACGGTCAGAAACAGGTGCCCGATTACTTGCCCGCACACTGGCTGCCCAACCGTTGGGGCCAGGATTGGAGCGCCATGGTGGAAGTGAAAGGGCTCAACCTCGACCCTGTGCTGGCCAAAAAAGGCGCGGAGTGGCAGGTGCAGCAAGCCGAACGGTTCTACCAGAGCCTCGGCTTTCCGGCGCTGCCGCCTAGCTTCTACGAGAAAAGCAGCCTCTACCCGCTGCCTAAGGGCGCTACTTATAAAAAGAACAACCACGCCTCGGCCTGGCACATGAACCTCGATCAGGACGTGCGCAGCCTGATGAGCGTGGAAGGCAACACCGAGTGGTACGAAACCACCCACCACGAGCTCGGCCACATCTACTACTACCTCACCTACACCAACCCCGAAGTGCCGGTGCTGCTGCGCGGCGGTGCCAACCGCGCCTATCACGAAGCCATGGGCAGCCTGATGGGTCTGGCAGCCACCCAAAAGCCATTCTTGACTGGCCTTAACCTGGTCGATGCCAAAACGCAGACCGACCAAACCCAAACCCTGCTCAAAGAAGCGCTCAACTACGCTGCTTTCATTCCCTTTGCTTCGGGCGTGATGAGTGAGTGGGAAAACAGCTTCTACGCCGAAAAACTGCCCGCCGACCAACTCAATGCGAAGTGGTGGGAGCTAGCCAAGAAGTACCAGGGCATTGTGCCACCCACCACGCGCGGCGAGCAGTACCTCGACCCCGCCACCAAAACCCACATCAACGACGACCCCGCGCAGTACTACGACTACGCCCTGTCGTACGTCATCCTGTTCCAACTCCACGACCATATTGCCAAGAAGATTCTCAAGCAGGACCCGCACGCCACCAACTACTACGGCAGCAAAGAAGTAGGAGCCTTCCTAGCCGACATCATGCGCCCCGGCGCCAGCAAAGACTGGCAAGCGGTACTCAAAGAGAAAACCGGCGAAGACCTCTCGGCTCGCGCCATGGTAGAGTACTTTCAGCCGCTGATGGCCTACCTAAAGCAGCAGAACAAAGGCCGCAAGTACACGATGTAGCAAAATGCCTATCCACCTAGCGTATGTCATTCCGACATTCCACGCATCAAGCGGAGAGTGGAATCTGGATGAAATTATTGAAAGGACTTAAATCGGATTCCTCTTGCATCGGAATGACAAACCCTAGGTGGATAGGCCTTGTCAGAGGGCGCGTAAACCAGATAAATCACCAGTTTTAAAAACAGAGGAATGAGCATCAGGTATAATTCACTTAAACAGCTGCTCGTTCTTCTGTTTTTGTTGGTTGGCACTCCGGTAGGCTTTGTGCAAGCGCAGAGTAAAGACGCATCCATTGCCATAGGCAACACCTTCACGCTCGAGTCCAAGGTATTGGGCGAAGTCCGGCGGATTAACGTTTATTACCCGCCCGCGTACACCGAATCTGCCACGGTGCAGCTTCCTGTGCTCTATATGCCCGATGGAGGCATGGCGGAAGACTTCCTGCACGTGGCCGGGCTTGTGCAAGTGCTGGTTGGCAATGGCACCATGCGCCCGTTCATTTTAGTCGGAATTGAAAACACCGAACGGCGGCGCGACCTAACGGGCCCCACAACCAACGAGAAAGACAAGAAGATTGCGCCCCACGTAGGTGGCTCGGCCGCATTCCGTCGGTTTATTCGTCAGGAGCTAATGCCCCAGATTCGGCAGCGCTACCGCACTACAACCGAAACCGCCATTGTTGGCGAATCGTTGGCCGGCTTGTTTGTTGTTGAAACGCTATTGCAAGAGCCCGACCTGTTTGATACCTACCTGGCCTTCGACCCGAGCCTGTGGTGGAACAACAAGCAGCAGGTAAAACAGGCCAGCAGCTTCTTACAGACCTATACTGGTAAAAAGAAAACGCTGTATATGGCTACAAGCAGTGAGCCTGAAATTGCCACCGACGGCCGCCAATTCGCCGAGGTACTACAAGCCACTGCAAAGCCTATTATCAGCTGGCGTTTCGAGCCGATGCCTGAAGAAACACATGCAACTATCTACCACCCGGCCGCTCTGAAAGCATTCCGATATGTGTTTAAGCCGCCGGTGCAAGGTTCTGCGAAGTAGGTAGCAAGTCTATGCAGCTGAACAGGAGGGCAGTATCCTGATTTCTTGTGATGCAGACCACCAGACTTCAAACAAAGAAGGCCGAACCAAGTGGTTCGGCCTTCTTTGTTTGAAGTCTCATAAACATGCGCAATGCGCATAGTGTGCCGAGCGGCGTTGATACTATGGAGTTAGTAATTCGCCTCGTCAGCTGGCAAATCGATTAGTATGAACTGCGCATCCTTGGAAGCCCGAATTTCCAGCACGTGTTCATCGGTGGAACGTACTTGGTCGTTGGGCCCAATGTCGATGCCGTTGATGAAGAGGGAGCCTTCTTTCACGTAAATGAAGGTGTTGCGGATGGGGAAGGTTTTAAAGATAACCGTTTTGTCTTCGCGCAAATTGCACCAGTAGATACTCGTGTTAGAATTCATGTACACCACGTCCTCCAACACTTTCTGGCCTGACACCAGCGGCACCAACTCGTTTTTAGTATCCAGGAAGTTTACGTCCTTCTGTTCGTAGCTAGGCGCCAAGCCTTTTTGGTTGGATATAAACCAGAGCTGATACAAGTGCAACACCTTATCGGTGCGGTTGTACTCGGAGTGGGCTAAGCCAGTGCCAGCCGTCATGCGCTGCACGTCGCCTTTCTTGATAGTAGCTTTGTTGCCCAGCGTATCCTCGTGGTACAGTTCGCCATCCAGCACCAGCGTCACGATTTCCATTTCCGAATGCGGATGCTGTGGGAAGCCGGATTGGGCCTGCACCGTGTCGTCGTTGAAGACGCGCAACGGGCCAAACTGCACGTTCTGCGGGTCGTGGTAATCGGCAAAGCTGAAGAGGAAGAAACTATTGAGCCACGCTACAGGGGCAGCGTGGTGACGGTCGGCAGCAGAAACGAGCTTAATCATAGCGGGAGGAGATTGGGTTGTGTGCTCCCTTACGCAGCCCAACCACTGGAAGTTGAAGACGGCATAAGCTTTAGCTTATGCCATCTAGGAGGCGCACGCGTCTGTTTACCACTGGCTGGTTCCGGTCGTTAGCAACACAAGCACCTAACTAGCTGCCCTGCAAGTGGGCTTGTTCTTTCAAACAAAAACAAAAAGCCCACCGAACAAGAGGCTCGGTGGGCTTTCGTAAAACTTGCGCGAAACGGCACAAGCCAACAAATAGGCTACAACTTCTGCTACGCCTTCCGCATGGTAGACACCTGCTGCTGCAAGTCTAGTACGATGCTGGCAAGACGGTTCAGCGAGAGGTCGGCTATAGGGAAGGTGCTGCTGATATAGGCTTTGGCTTCCCAGATTTCCACTACATCCTCCACGTCGATTTCGTAGGGCGAGTACAGCGGATTGTCGGAGTGCAGGGCCAGCATGGCGCCTTCCTTGAGGCGGTTGAACACGCGCTTGAACACAATGCCTTCCTTGGAGCTAACCACGATGCAGGGCGTGCCGTCCTTGAGCGTCATCCAGTCGTCCACGTAGCGGCCCACGATAACGGTGCCGCTGGCAATGGGCAGCATAGAGTCGCCGCTGATTTCGAAGGCGCGGTAGGTGCCGCCCGTACCGAGCATAGGCAACCGGAACTTCGGCAGCTCCTCCAGGTACTCGGGGTCGGCGTAGCCATTGAGGTAGCCAGCGGCCGCCTTTTGGGGCACCAGTTCGATGTTTTCGTTTTGCTCTTTGTCTACCGTAAGCGCCAGGATGCGCAAGCCGTTGCCACCGCCCGGACGCGTCGGTTCGGTGGTAGCGGGCTGAAGCTGCAGCAGCGCGGCTTTAGCATTCTTCTTTTTGCTAAAGTCAGTGGTCACAAGGGCGTCCAGCGTGATGCCGAACAGGCGAGCCATGTTAACGAGAGTAGTCAACTTGGGCTCGGCACGCCCTTCTTCGTAAGCGCCCACTAAGGAGCGTTTGATACCTAGCTTTTCGGCCATCTGAGCCTGTGTAAGGGCCAGTTCACGCCGCCAGAATTTAAGATTGGTATTGATCATAGCGCAGGGGAGCCGGAAAAAGGCTTCATCGGTAGATAGTTACCGGCTCGTGAAAGTACGAACCCTGTTACGAGAATACTAATTCAATTAGCTGAAAATTTTTGCTAATTTTTTTTGGAACACTGCAAACTATCTACAGACTTAAATTGAGCCATTACAGCGCTTGGTTGAGTTCTTGGTTACTAGTTTCCCAAGAGCTATTCGAGCTATACAGCGACAACGTAACGGTCATGTTGCATCTACCGAAGCACCTCGACAGGTGTGCTTATCTCACAATACAATGATTTAAGCGAGATGCTTCAGCAAGCTCAACAGAACAATCAGTTAAATAACCTCCGTGGGCTCATTGTCAACTGTTGAGGAGCCTCCATTTATTCACCGCGTAGCTTCTTGAAATACAAGGAAGCTAGCCGGAGCTTGAAGTAGTCGTACTTCTCGCGCAGGTGGTCGTACAGGTCGCGGAGCATGGGGCTGCCGCCGAGTTGAGCTTGAGCAGTTTGGATTTCGGCCAGATCGGTGGGCGTTAGGAAATCGGCAATGCGCAGCTCGCTGCCCTTCGCATACGCATTGGTAAGGTGCGTTTGCACCGTCGATACCGTCAGGCCCCGGCGTTCGGCAATGGCTTCCAGACTCAGGCCCATGCGGTGCAACTGAAACGAGGTGTCCATCGTGCTGCCGGCTTCAGCTTTCGCCTCGCGCTTGCGGGTTGGGGCAGGAACACTGAAATCGTCGGGGTCGAGGTTAGTGGGCAGGTCATCGTCGGAATCGTCGAGTTCAGCGGGGTTGCCGCCGTGGGCCAAGATTTCCTTGATGAACACTTCGCCGTAGTTCTCGAATTTCTTCATGCCCACACCCGAAACGCCGAGCATAGCCATGCGCGAAACCGGCCGTTCGTTGGCCATTTCCTGCAGGGTAGCATCGGTGAAGATGACGTACGGCGGCACGTTCTGCTCGTCGGCAATGCGCTTGCGCAGGGCGCGTAGAGCTTCGTAAAGCTGCGCTTCGCGCGAGACAGGCGCAGTTGTTTCGGTGGCTGCTTTGCGGCCCCGTTTGGGCTTCTCGGCTTTCTCGGCGGGCTGGAATTTCTTGAGCGCCAAAGGCCGCTGGCCTTGCAGCACCTCGCGACCTAGCTCCGTGATTTTCAGAGCGTATCCTTCCTCATAGGCAATGTAGATCAGCCCATCATTCAGCATCTGGTGGATGTAGCTGTACCAGTCGAGGTAAGGAAGGTCGGAGCCGGCGCCGTAGGTTTTAATCTGGTCGTAGCCACCGCTGAGCACGGCTTGGTTGCGCATGCCGCGCAGCACGTCGATGAGCAGGCCGATGCCGGCTCTTTCGCGCATACGAACCACGGCTGACAGCGCCTTTTGGGCAATCAGGGAGCCGTCGAACGTGGTGGGCGGGTTGCGGCAGATGTCGCAGTTGCCGCAGTCTTTAGCCAGGGTTTCGCCGAAGTAGTGAAGCAGGATTTTACGGCGGCAACTGGCGGCTTCCGCAAACTGCTGCATGCGCTCTAGCTTGGTGAGATTGAGCTGCGTAAGCTGCGGGTTCTCTTTGGTAAGCATCTCGCGCAGCTGCAGCACGTCGGCGAAGCTGTAGAACAGCACCGCCGTAGCCGGCGCCCCGTCGCGGCCGCCGCGCCCGATTTCCTGGTAGTAGCCCTCGATGTTTTTGGGCAGGTTGTAGTGCATCACCCACCGCACGTTGCTCTTGTCGATGCCCATGCCGAAGGCGATGGTGGCCACAATTACTTGCAAGTCGTCTTTTAGGAATCCTTCTTGCACGGCTGCGCGCTGGTTGGGCGTCATGCCGGCGTGGTAAAAGCCCGCCTTGATTTTCTTCGCCTGTAGCTTCTGCGTCAGCGTTTCGCACTGCTTGCGCGAAAGGCAATACACAATGCCCGACTCGCCGGGGTGGCGCTCAATGAAGTCGAGGATGCCGCCTACACGGTCTTGGCCGGGGCGCACAATGAGGTTGAGGTTGGGCCTATCGAAGCTGGAGAGAAACACCTGCGGTTCGTGCAGGCGCAACTGCTTCTGAATGTCGCGCTGCGTGAGACGGTCGGCAGTGGCGGTGAGGGCAATGATGGGCGTGTTCGGAAACTGGTCGCGCAGCACGCGCAGCTGCGTGTACTCCGGCCGGAAGTCGTGCCCCCACGACGAGATGCAGTGCGCTTCATCAATGGCAAACATGCTTACGCGTAGCCGCTGCAAAAACTGCAGAAAGCCCGGCGACAATAGCTTTTCCGGCGAAACGTAAAGCAGCTTTAGGTAGCCGTTGGCGCAATCCGAACAAATAGCATTTTGCTCGCTCTGCCCAATGCTGCTGTTGATGTACGCCGCCGAAATACCGTTGGCCTTCAACGCTTCCACCTGATCCTTCATCAAAGCAATCAGCGGCGAAACCACTACGCACACGCCCTCACTAACTACCGCCGGCACCTGAAAGCATACCGATTTGCCGCCGCCCGTTGGCATGAGTACTACTGTATCACGGCCGCTCAGAATACTCTGGATGATGTCTTCCTGCATGGGCCGGAAGCTGTCATAGCCATAGTATTTCTTTAGGACGCGACGAGCAGAATCGAGCGTGGGAGCGAGGGGTTCGGCAGCAAATAACATCCGGTAAAAATACGATGGTAGAGTAGGACATGAAAGCTGAATGTAACCACAACCAGACGGAAATCGTGCCTTTTTCGAGTTAAATCCCGCATGGGCATCGTCATCAGGCGCACGCACAACAGATTAGCTTAGCGAGTCCACCTTAGCCTTTCCAACTGATGCAATAGCCCATGCCATCCGTCGCCAAGAATCAAACCGTTCTCGATGCCTTGAACCGCTGCGTAGCGGCCTGCGAATTTTGTGCTACCTCTTGTTTGCACGAGGAACATGTCCAGCACATGGTGGGCTGCATTGTCCTCGACCGAGATTGTGCCGATATTTGTGCCCTCATGGCCCGCTTTGTAGCCCGCGGCTCGGCGCATGCCAAGTACCTAATGCGCGAGTGCATCGAACTATGCCAACTCTGCTACAACGAGTGCGCTAAGCATAACGACACTCACTGCCAGCAGTGCGCCGCTGCTTGCAAAGCGTGCATAGAGGCTTGCAAAGCTTGGAGCAACTGAGCTGCGGAATAACTGAATGATCTGTAATGCTTTATATATAGAACACTTGTTCAGTTGCTCTGCTACTCAGTTACTCTTCGATATCAACCAGCCGATACCGCACAGCGGATTTCTTGGGCTTGATATCGATGCCAGCGTAGTGCGCATAGGCTTTGGTGAAACAAGCGCCGAAGTAGAAAATCATAGCCGAGTAGAACACGAACAGCAACACCAGCACGATGCTGGAGGCAGCGCCATAGATCGGGCCTAAATTGCTTTGTACTAGCAACCTGCCCAACACAAATTCGCCTAAGTCGATGAGGATGGCGGTAAGAGCCGCACCTCGGATTACGGCTCGCCACGGTACCTTGGCGCTGCTCAGGTTGCGGAACGTTACGCCAAACCAAGCCGCCAGAATCAAGAGGGACGTGAGCTGACTGATACCGATGAACAGGTAGTAACCCACGTTGGTGTCGAAGTCGCGGATGTAGTCGGTTACGAAAGCAATAACGGCGTCGGTCAGGAAGGTGAGCAACGAGAGCAGGCCAGTAGCTACGAGCACTCCCAAAGAGCGGGCCCGCTCGTGCAACGCTTTGTCGAAGCGGCCGCCCCCGCGCCGCGGCCGAATCTGCCAGAGCTGGTTGAGCGAGTGCTGAATCACGACGAAGAGCGTGGTAGCAATAAAGATTAGAAAGATAAAGCCGAGCCAGGTGACGAGGCGGCTGCGCTGCACGTTGGTTACGTTCTGCAGAATCTGGTCCACGAGCTCGGCGGCAGAAGAGCCGAGCAAGTTGGAGAGCTTGGAAAGCAGCATTGCCCGCACCGCCGAAGTGGAATAGACCGAGCCTAGTACCTGTACCAGAATAAGTACGATGGGCGGCAGAGCGAACGTGGTGAAAAAGGCCGTGGCAGCACCCAGGCGTAACGGGTCATTTGCAACTAGCTCGCGGGCAGCACGCCGGAGCAAAATTAGGATAGTTGTAAGATTCTGGCCCCGGGTAGGGTGCGGCCCGTGTACTTTTGTCATCAGCCTTGCGTACTAGTTGCGGCGTAACGGCCGACAGCGCAATGTGCGAAGATAACGCCGTTGCTCTGTTTCCTTCGCATCTTAGTTTTCTGCTTGTCTGTGTCTTCTTCCACTCCGCCCGTTTCGTTGCCCCCGCGGCCGCCTGCTCAGCCTAGCTGGTGGCGTCGGCGCGTGGTCGAGCCCGTACTTAACATTCTCAAGCAGGGTCTTACACCCAAGCAGTTGTCGCTGACGGTGGCGCTTGGCGTTGTTTTTGGGTTAGTGCCCGTGATGGGTATCACGACTCTCATGTGCACTGCAACTGCCGTGCGTCTCCGCCTGAACGTAGCGGCGCTGCTACTGGTCAGCCACTTGCTCAGTCCAGTGCAACTGCTGCTGATCATCCCCCTGATGCGCCTCGGTGCTCAGTTACTCGGCGACAGTACGAGCCCTGATTTAAGTTTAACGCAGTTAGAGCACCTGATTGCCAACAACTGGCGCGAGGCGGTGCACTTGCTCTGGCATGCGTGCGCCGGTGCCATGATTATCTGGGCGGTGGCCGCCGTACCGGTTGGGCTCTTATTGAATTTTGGCCTGAGGCCACTGTTTCGGTGGCTGCTAGCGAGGCAGGCCAAAAAGACGGAAGCTGTGGAGCTGTAAGCTATTTCACTAAAAGCAAGTTGTGCAGTCCACCCACAGTTTGAAAAGCAACCAGCCCTTGACGCACGTGCGTCAAGGGCTGGTTGCTTTCAGTGGGTTGAGCGCCGGGTACCTACGCACCAACAATGCGTTGCCTTACTACGCCACTTTATCTTTGATAGAAGGGCTCTTGCTGATTGAAGTACTGGTTGAGGGGCTCGTCGGCAGCTGGGTTCAGCACCATCATGTCCACAAACTGATAGCCTTCGATGCGGCCTTCCATCACGGGGCCTAGTTCCTGCAAGAAATCAGCTTGCTGGTCGTCGGTGAGGAAGGCAAGCAGGACGCGGGGTGGCTCCTCGCTATTTTCAATGCGGAGTTCGGCTAGGTAGGCTTGCTCGATGAATGGGCGCGTAGCGCAGTACTCACGCAGGGCATCGAGTAGGGCGGTTGGCGGCTCAGCGGGTGGACCTATCTGCACGGGTACCTGACCCGGACCATCGGCAGGCGGCGCCATCAAGTCGCTGGCGAGTAGGTCTTGCATTTCCTGAGTGGTAAGCAGCTTGCCAGACGCCGAGAATGGGTTTAGCACGCAGTCGGTGGCCTGTACCATCTGGAGTAGGTCTTGGCCCCGTACCCGGATGTAGGAGATGCCCTCGGGAGCTAGACCGCCTTCAAATATGCGCTCCACCGACGTGAACAGCGGAATCTTACCGTCATTTAGTACTTGCAGCTGAATTTCCATGCCGGGCGTGAGGGGCACCTCGCCACCCGCATCGCCTTCTTTGGGCAGGGTCACGGCCAGCACATCTTCGTGGAGCAGCGCCTGATAGAAGGCCGGGCGAATGTTGGGCTCGTTGGCGGCGCGCATCAACAGTTCCTCAAGCACGTTGGTTGGCGGGTAGGGGAAATTGGGTTGGGGCGGCTGCCCGTAAGCCGGCTCCGGAATGAGCGGCATAGGGGGTATAGGTGGGGCCTGCTGCTCGGGGGTAGGTAGCGTATAGTTGGCTCCCTTATAGCGAGGACCGGTAGGAGCGGGGGCAGGAGTAGTAGCATCAGGAGCCGCGGCCGGGGGAGTAGTTGGCGTTTCAGGCTTCTTTTTCAGGAAATCAAACAGACCCATATAAATTCGAAAAGTGAAGGTGCAAGCTACTTAAGATTGTGGGAAGATGCATAGCCGCAGCAGGCCCAAAGTGTGCTGAAAACAAGATGGAGTAGTAAACTTCTGACTACCAATCGGCTGCTGCCGAACCAGAACGCACACACCAACCAGCGAAATTGCCGCCCCATCACCTAGTAACGAGCGGCGGCAGTTCACGTTATGGATAAGCTTACCTCTTTGACTAGCAGTTTTTTAGAGGGTTAGTTGCTAGCGGATAATGCTGCCATGGCAGGGGCCCAACAGTTCCGTTACTTCCCGGATGGTATAGGGTTCGTTTTCATTGCCCCAGCTCTGCTGCACGAAGTTGAGCAGGTTGGTGATTTCCGCGTCGGTCAGGTCATTTTTGTGGCCCGGCATCACTTGGTTGTATTCGATGCCATTGACTACCACCGGCCCCCGCATGCCGTTGCGAAGCAGGCAGGGCAGGTAGGAGCGGTAGTTGGCTACGTAGTCGGAGGCGGCTACGGGCGGGATGAGCCGGCGCAGGCCCTGGCCTTGCTCGCCGTGGCAGCTAGAGCAGTGTGTTTGGTAGAGCTGAGCGCCCTCGTTTTGCTTGTTGGAAAAGCAGCCCGTGGTGCCCACCGCAAACAGTAGTCCGGTTGCCAGCACGGCACTCAGACGAAGCAACAAGGGCAATGGCTTGCTCATTTGGCCGCCGTTTGCCGGTTTTCGGCTTCTTCCTTCAGTAGGATCGGCAAGTCGTGGATGAGCTGATCAACCTGCGTTTTTTCCATGCCGTCGTACACGCCACGCACCCGGCGCTTGGAATCGACCAGGGCAAACGTGCCGCTGTGCGCATAGCCACCGGCTACGCCTTTATCTACTTCCGCCCCGGTCATGTAGGCGCGGGCCAGCGCAAAAATGGTGTCGTGCGCCGCGGTGGCGAAGTGCCAGCGCGAGGCGTCCTTGATGCCTAGGCGCTCGGCATAGTCGCGCAGCACTGGAATCGAGTCGTGGGCAGGGTCGATGGTGTGGCTCAGGAACAGCACGTTGGGGTTGTTCTTGTTGGCCTCGTATACGCGCAGCAACTCACTTTGCATCTTGGGGCAGATGCTCGGGCAAGTGGCAAAGAAGAAGTCGGTGATGTAGACCTTGCCGGCAAAGGTTTGGTTGGTAATCGTTTGCCCCTCTTGGTTGGTGAGCGTGAAATTGGGCACCAGATCGGGCAGCGTATCGGAGGGGCTGGTAGGAGCGGAGTGCTTGATGCCCAGCACGGGCAGGCGCTCCTCGTTGGCTGTGGTAGGGGTGTTGGAGCAGCTAAACAAGCCAAGGCTAAAAGCCGTCAGCAGAGTTAGTAAGGCAGCCTGCGTGCGCGAAAAAGAAAACAGCATTGCGTTATTGAGCGGAAGATGTGGGGGTTCCCGCGGTCTGTACTAATAACCGCGCCGAGTCGATACTAGTGCGAAACAGGCCCGCCACCGAATCGATTTTTTTCTGTTGGGATGCAAAGTAATCGAGGCGCCGAGTTAGGGCTACGGTGTCGGCGGGTTTGCGGTAGCGGTGCATCCAGTCCATCATGGCAGCATCGGCGGCGAGGAGGGCGCGGCGCTGGCGGCCGGCGGCTACTGTATCGGGGCCGGGCGTTTTTTGGAGTTGCTGCCGCAGGATGGTCAACTGGTCCATTTGGGCCATTAACTCGTCGTGCTTGGCCAGCATGGCTTTTTCGGCAGCCTCGGCTTTTTGCTCGTCGCTCTGCAACGAAAGGCAGGCGGGCAATCCGGCAAGCAACGGCAATAGGAGTAACAAACAAAGCTTTTTCACGCCGCAAAGGTAGCGCGTAGTTGCTTTACCCTCTGCCTGCTAGTCAAGCCTCTTCGCTTCGTCACGACAGGCCACATGTACGCTCTATCGACGGGCACAGTGTTGGCGGCCTAGTTAGTAAAGCAAACAGGCCTGCTAGTTTGGAAACTTGCTATAGAATGCAGGGCAAAAAGAAATCAATTTCGTTACACGTTTCAATTAACCCCAAAAGCTGAAACCGCGTTATGCCCACGATAAGCTTGGTTGCCTAGCAGTTATGAAACAGAACGAAATAGAACCTCGCCAGAACCGGGTTATGTATGTGCTAATGGCAGTTGTAGCTGGCGTTGGGTTAATTGTGGCACTCTGGTACCATGCCCATCAATAAGTAACATGCTATAGTTGAACTGCTTGCGTAGTTGCAGCTTGCACGGTACAATGCTATGTAGTTGCAGCGCTTGCTTTTCTAGCAAGCTGCGCTGTTACGTGTTCCACGAAGAAAGGTTGACTTTTTATGTGGTAATTATTTGATATAAAATTAGATAATAAGTATCTTCATTTAAAGATATTCTCCTGTGCACTCAAGCGCAACTGTAGCTGCGGTGCCTGCACTATTCCTGCCAACCACTAGCAGCGCATCTCTAGAGAATGCGCCGGGAAAGTGCGCGAAAAAGCTGTTGCTGGCTGTGATGATGGTTTTCTGCATACCTAATCGAGGATCTTATGGGTCTACTTTTCCTCTCTCCCTTATTTATTACGGGTGTTTTGTTCAGTAATACCTTGGCGTATTCGTTGAGGGCTCAGCACCGCACTACCTCTGTTACGCCCCGCTTACCGCTTCAGCAAGTAGCTGGCTACAAGACAACCAGCAATTCTGTAACTGCCAAGGGTACCGTGGAAGCCATTGCAACCTCGCCTTTGGTGGCGCCGGGGCACGGCTGGGTGAGGGAAGTGTTCTTTGCCGACGGCGACTACGTGCGGGGCAGGCAAATTCTGCTGAAATTCCTGGAAAGCAACTCGTATTCCACTGAGTTCAACCGCAATTACCTATTGGCTCCTCACGCCGGGTTCTTGGTAAAAAGAAACGTGGCGGTTGGCAATCGGGTGCGGGCAGGCATGCACGTGGCCATGCTGCAGGACGTGTCGCACGTGAAAGTACCCCTGGTGGTGTCGTCGCAGGTCGGGCGTTCCATCAAGGTCTGCGACCCGGTAGTGGTTCGCGTGGCGGAAATGCCCGGGCGCACCTTCACCGGCCTAGTGGAGCGCATCGACCGGCAGCTGCATCCGCAACCGAAAACGGTGGTGATAGTCACCGTGCGAAACGCTGTTGCTCCCTTAATCAGGCCCCTGATGCACGCCAGCGTTTCGTGGAGTGCCCGCCACCTGCCGGCGTCCGTGGCCAAACGGTGAAGCGGCGACCACTACGCTAGCTATTTTATGTAGCGAATCTGCTAGAGAGAATCATGCTTCCATTGTAAACCCTGCAACTGATGCGGACACTTTTACTTATCACTGTTCTCGGCGTTGAAACCATCTTCGCTGCCCACGCCCAAACTCCCGCCAGCTCTTCTCCCATTGCCACCACTGCCTTACCGGCGCCAGCTGCCAAGCCGAGCCCGCCGCCGTTCAAAGAGCAGGGGAGCGTGATGGTAAAAGCCAGTCAGCAGTATCAGGCGGGTAAGTTTAAAACCATGCTCCTGGGCCGCAATTATCGGCAGGAGTGGCAGAAGCAAGTTCGGGTGCCAGTGCTCAACCTTAGCACTTCGCAGGGAGGATTGCAGCCGCTCAAGCAGGGGGGAGGCAAGCAAACCAAGTCGTTGCGCATGCGGGCGGCAAATGGCCGCGAGTACGTGTTGCGCTCTATCGAGAAAAACACCGAGCAGGTATTAAGCGAAGAGCTTCGCAATACGCTGGCGGCCAAAGTGGTGCAGGACCAAGTGTCAGCGGCGCACCCCTATGCGGCGCTTACCATCCCCACCTTAGCCGAAGCTGCCGGAGTTGGACACACCAACCCCGAACTAGTGTATGTGCCCGATGACGAACGACTGGGCGAGTTTCGCTCCATATTCGCCAATACGCTGGCCATCTTAGAGGAGCGCGACCCGCAGGTGCCTGCCTCGTTTACGGGGAGTGCGCTGGAAAAAAACTACAGCACCGACAAAGTGCTGGAACTCCTGCGCACCGACTCGAAAAATCAAGTTGATCAGCGCGAACTGGTACGGGCCCGGCTATTCGATGTGATGGTGGCTGATTTCGACCGGCACGAAGACCAGTGGCGGTGGCTGGCCTACGCGCAGCCTACCGGCGGCATGCTGTTGCGCGCCGTGCCCCGCGACCGGGACCAGGCCTTCTTTGTCAACCAGGGTTTGCTGCCCAACCTTGCAAGCCGGGATTGGGCCGTGCCCGCGGTGCAAGGCTTCGATGGGACCATGCGCAACGTGAACACCTTCATGTTCAGCGCCCGGTATTTCGACCGTTCCTTCCTAACCAAAGCCACGCGAGAAGAGTGGGTAGCCGTAGCGCAGGAGCTGCAAACCCGCCTGACCGATGACGTGATTGAAAAAGCTCTCCGCCAGCTACCCGATTCCATCTACCAGCTATCCGGCCCGACTATCGTGGCCAACTTGAAAACCAATCGGGATGCCTTGCCGAACTACGCCGAGAAATACTACCGCTTTCTGGCTCGCGAGGTGGATGTGGCTGGCAGCAACCAACCCGAATACTTTCAAGTCGAGCGGCTAGACAACGAGCATACGCGCGTCAAGATCTATGCCCTGGCAAACGGGGGCGCACCAACGGGCGAGCCGGTGTATGAGCGTACTTTTCTGACCGACGAAACTCAAGAAATCCGGTTGTATGGATACGGCGGCCGCGACAAAATGGAAGTAAGCGGGGAGGTAGACAAAAGCCCTCTCATCCGCTTGGTGGGGGGCGAAGGCGAAGACGTGCTCATCGACCATTCCCGCGTTTCCGGCCTTGGCCGGCGCACCGTGTTGTACGACACGCCCACCGGCAACGACTTGCAGCTTGGCGCCGAAAGCCGCAACAGAACGTCCCCGGATTCGCTGGTCAACCACTACAACCGCGAAGCCTTCCGCTACAAGTACGTGGGGCCGCTTTTGCCATGGGCTTACAACCCCGACGACGGCCTATTTCTCGGCGCCGGGGTGGAAATACGCCAGCCGGGCTTCCGCAAAGCGCCGTGGGCGATGATACACCGCCTGCAAGCCAACGTGGCGCTCGGTACGGGTGCCTACAGTTTCCGCTACGCCGGCGACTTCAACCACATAACCGGAAAGCTCGATTTGTTGGTGCGGGCCGATTTGCAGGCCCCAAACTACGTGCGCAACTTCTTCGGCTTCGGCAACGAAACCAGCTTCAACAAGGGCGCTGGCATCCGCTACTACCGGGTGCGCTATAACAATGTGGCGTTGCAGGCCTTGTTGCGCCGTCGGGTAGGGCCGCAGCAGTTCTATGCCGGCCCAATTTATCAGCGGGTGCGGGTGGAGCGGACGCCGGGGCGGTTTATTGAACAAATGGCCGAGGCCAACGGGCTCCTGAACACTATGTTCGAGGCCAAGCACTACGCTGGCTTGAAGGCCGGCTACATTGTAGATACGCGCAACAACGATTGGCGCCCCACCAAAGGCTTGTTGTGGAGCACCGACTACACCAGCATGCGGGGCATGAACAGCCAAGCGCCCAACGTGTCGCAGCTCACGTCGGAGGCATCTGGGTTCTGGACGCCCTCCATTACGCCTGGCATCACCTTGGCAGCTCGCGTGGGCGGCACCCTCAACTTCAGCGACTACGAGTTCTACCAAGCCGCCACGCTCGGTGGTCTTTCCAACCTGCGCGGCTACCGCCGTACGCGTTTTGCCGGCGAGAACAGCTTCTACAACAACGTGGAATTCAGGGCCTACTTAGGGACACTGAACACGATACTGGTAACGGCCAAAATTGGCGTGCTCGGCTTCCACGACGTAGGCCGCGTGTGGATCGACAACGAGAATTCCGACACCTGGCACAACGGTTATGGTGGGGGTTTGTGGGTCGAGCCATTCCGCCGGGTTGTATTGGTGGGCACGTATGGCGTCTCGCGCAACGAGAACATGACCGTAGTTCGCCTAGGATTCCAGTTTTAAGGTGTGTAACTGCCTGTCAGGTAGTCGGCTATCTTCACGGCTAGGCGGCTTCCTGGCAGGCAGAGCTGATGGCACCAATTATCACCCCTCCCTTACAAAGAAGTTGCCTATTCTGTTGGCTTGTGGTAAGTTGGTTGACTTCCATAAGCGCGCACCACGGAAGGGTGCCGCGCCTGTTCTCAGCTACAGCCCCACCGACCGACTATGGATTACTTACAGCTAGAGCCCGCTGCTTGGCGCCTTCGTTTTCCTAAAGAAGTCGAAAAAGAGTATGCCAAATACTACTACGTCGCCAACCTAAATACCATCAAGATATCCTTGACGGCCGGCTTGTTTCTGTATGCCTCGTTTGGGCTGCTCGATAGGATTGCAATTCCTAGCGCCACTCATACGGCGTGGTTTTATCGGTTTTTGCTAGGCTGTCCTGCCATCCTGGCGGCCCTTATATCCTCGTATTCCGTTAAGCTGAAGGCGTATTTGCAACTGGTAATAAGCTGTGCCTGCATTATAGTGGCCGCTACCGTTATTCGGGTTATTCATAAGAGCCAGCCTACCGAGCTTGCCTACAATCATTACTATGTCGGCCTGATCATCATTATGATGTTTACGGGGTCGTGGGCAAGGCTTCGGTTTTGGTACGGCCTAACGGCCAATACCATGATCTTTCTGGTGCACCTTGTAGTGGCGCTGTTCGACCAGGATATGGTGCAAGACAGGCTCTTGATACTCAACAACCACGTATTTCTGTTGTCGGCGCACTTTGTGGCTTCCGCCACCTGCTATTTCTTTGAGGTGAACAGCCGGATTGATTTTCTGCAGCGCAAAACCATTGAAGCCGAGAAAAATACCTCGAACACGCAACGGGAGGTGCTTGAACAGCAAGCCGAGCAATTAGCACAAGTGATAAGCTCTCTGGAAACAACCCAGGCGCAACTCGTGCAACGAGAAAAGATGGCCTCCCTGGGAGAATTGACGGCGGGCATTGCGCACGAAATTCAAAACCCGTTGAATTTCGTGAACAACTTTGCGGAAGTAAGCGCCGAGCTAGCCACCGAACTGCAAGCGGAAGTGAACCGGCCGGAACCAGACCGGGCCCTTCTGCTCAGCACCGCCGACGACTTGCGCCAAAACCAAGAGCGGATCAAGCAGCACGGCCGGCGGGCCGCTACCATTGTGCGGGATATGCTTGCCCATGCCCGTACCAGCAAGGAGGAACCCACCCCCACCGATTTGAATGCGCTAGCCGAGGAAAGTCTTCGATTGGCGTACCACAGTCTGCGGGCCAAAGACCCGAACTTCAACGCCACAATGTCGGCGCAACTAGACCCCGCGTTGGGGTTGGTGGAGGTTGTACCTCAGGACATAGACCGGGTGTTCCTCAACTTGTTGACCAACGCCTTTTACGCCGTGCGGAAGAAAGCCGCCACCCAAGGCCCCGACTACAGACCTGATGTGCAAGTGAGTACGCGCCGCTGCAAAAAGCAGGTGGAAGTGCGGGTGCGCGACAACGGGATGGGCATTCCGGCCGCAATTCAAGAGAAAATATTTCAACCCTTCTTCACCACGAAACCCACTGGGGAGGGCACCGGCTTGGGGCTGTCGTTGAGCTACGACATCGTGACCAAAGGCCACCGCGGCTCTCTAGCCGTTCTCTCGCAAGAAGGGCAATTCACCGAGTTTATTGTTACCCTTCCGCAAGTACAAAAGCCTTTGGTAGGAGTACAGGAAATCAGCACTGTGCCGCCATATTCAAGCCCCAAAGCAAACCAATAGAAGCGCTTAAAACAGGTGCTGTGCTTGGTGGTACAGCCATGTAACTAACTCAACGCCACCCCATACGACGCCGCCTGCCAACAGCAGAAACACGATAGCCACCACCGCAAACAGCCCTTTGCCGCTGCCCTGGTACTTGCCCTCGGCATAGTGGGCACGTAGCAGGCGCACATTTTTGTCGTTGGCTTTATAGGCGAAATCGAAGATGTTGCCGATGATGGGAATGGCGCCGAAGATGGTGTCGAGCAGCACGTTGAGGGCCATGCGCACCACCAAGTTGCCGCTGGCGCCGTGGCGCATCATGGTCAGAATCAGAACGCCTGAGACGGCCAAGGAAGGAATGCCGCCCACCACGGGTATCAAACTCATGATGGGGTCGAGGCCGAAACGCCAGGTAGTGCCGGGCACCCGAAATTGGCTGTCGAGGAGGCGGGAAATGCTTTCCACCCAGCGCAGGCGGGCATCGGTATCGAAAGAAGTGGGCTTGGGCGTTGACATGGTGCGGGAGTGGGTTTCGGGTAGCATACGGTGGCTTCCTATGGCTTCACGCACAGAAACGTAGCGCTGGCGTGGAGGTTCGCGGTGCATGTTCTATAACTATAAACGTAACCGGAGCGCTAGCCAACCTCTGCGCCGGCGCTACGTTTCTGAACGGGAAACTCTAACTCATGTAACCAATGCAAACCCGCACGCTTGGCCGTTCTGGCCTTACGGTTTCTGCCCTCGGCCTCGGCTGTATGGGTATGTCGGACTTCTACGGGCAGCCCGACGACACAGAAAGCATCCGCACCCTGCACCGGGCCACCGACTTAGGCGTTACCTTCTTCGACACGGCCGATATGTACGGTCCCTTCAAAAACGAGGAACTAGTAGGCAAAGCCTTCCGTGACCGGCGCAACCAAGTAATTATTGCCACCAAATTCGGCATCGTTCGCGACCCAGCTAACCCGTCGGTACGCGGCATCAACGGCACGCCCGCCTACGTGCGGCAGGCCTGCGAGGCGAGCCTCAAGCGCCTCGGCACCGACCACATCGACCTGTACTACCAGCACCGTGTCGACCCCAATACGCCCATCGAGGAAACGGTAGGGGCTATGGCGGAGTTAGTGAAGGAAGGCAAAGTGCGGTATCTGGGCCTCTCCGAAGCAGCCGCGGGCACATTGCGTCGCGCTGCTGCCGTGCATCCTATTGCCGCCTTGCAAAGCGAGTATTCGCTTTGGAGCCGTGACCCCGAAGATGGCGTGCTGCAAACTTGCCGCGAACTAGGTATTGGCTTTGTGCCGTATTCGCCGCTAGGTCGTGGCTTTCTTACCGGGCAGATCCAGCGATTCGAAGACCTAGCCCCCGACGACTACCGCCGCCACACGCCCCGCTTCCAGGGTGAAAACTTCCAAAAGAACCTTGACCTCGTGGCCCGCATCAAGGAACTGGCCGCCCAAAAGAACTGTACTCCCGGCCAGCTAGCCTTGGCGTGGGTGCTAGCCCAGGGCAATGACATCGTGCCTATTCCCGGCACCAAGCGCGTGTCTTACCTCGAAGAAAACCTAGGCGCCCTCGACGTGCAACTAAGTGCCGATGAACTCCAGCAGCTAGATGAAATAGCCCCTAAGAATATAGCCGCCGGCCAACGCTACCCCGAACAGATGATGGGCAGCGTAAATGGTTAAGGGGTTGTGAAGTAAGAAGAATACTATACGACAGCACAAGGACCTTTTCCCTTTGAGACAACGACCGTTCCCACGGTTTGTCTCAAAGAGGAAAGGTCCTTGTGCTGTCTAGTTAGCAGACTAGTACTTATTACAACTATAAATGCATGTCTTAGGCTACTCTAGCTAAGGTTTTGAAATCAGTAACTTACCTCCTTATTGGGGGGAGTAAATCGATTAGGCCATCCTCGCTCACCACCACGGCTAAGCAAGCATAGCGGCTGCTTTCCACGTAGCGCAGGGCAGAATTGTAACGCGAACCACGAGAGGAGTCGCCTTTTTCCGTGGCGAGACCGTCGAGAATGGCGCCGATGGCGTAACAGTCGCCGTGAGGCTCTATGAGCACGGCACCGTCGATGTTGGTAACCAGCCGCAAAACCGAAGGCGTCATCAGGCGGGGAACCACCCGAAAGCACTGGCGGGTGAGTCGGGCCGCTTCCTGGGCTGCCCCCTCAGACACCACCAAAATAGTGCCGTTGGGCTGCGAAGTAGCCCGTTGGGTAAGCTCCCAGAGGTAACCAATAGCAGGCTCATCGAGGTAGGGAAATACGCGCTGTACGGCCTGCGCAAAATTGCTGGCATCAACGCGGCCCTGCGGGAGGCGGGGCGTGTTCGAAACCACCTTCATCATGAGCTGCGCGTCGTGGGTGAGTTCCCAACTGTAGTGGCGAGTGAAATGCACCGTGAAAATCGGCTCGTAGGCTTGGTCGTCGGGGGCCACGAGGTAGCCAAGCCCGAACACGTCGGTGGCGTCGGAAACAAGGGCGGTTCGGTCTTCGCTGAGTTCCAACAGCTTCCGCACGCGGCGGTGGTCGCGCAGCGGAATTGGGCTTTCCAGCGTGAGCACCGACACGATAGCCGGGTGATGCCGCCGGGCCACCAGCATAGTGCCCACTCCTTCGTCGCCCTCATGGCGGAGGGCCGCCACCCCGTTGCAGGCATCGTACAAACCATGCGTGCCGGCGGCCACACGCAGCATAAAGCTGCGGCCCGCGGCGCGCAGCACCTCGTTGTAGTCGCGGTCAAGCACGGGCCGGTCGTCGTCGGTATCCGATTCGCGAAGGGCGCGGCTGCAATCTTGCAGAAATTCCTGCACGGTGGCATTGACCAGCGAGGTAGGGCGGTTGCTGGTGCTGAGTACTGGCAGGGTGTAATACGCCTCGTAGGTTTCGCGCGATAGTTGCAGCACAATCACTACCAGATACCCATAGAGGCTGATGGGCACCGAACAGAAACTAATCCGGTTTTCGCCCTGCGCCGCGCATAGCTCCGTTAGCGTCTGCTCCGTAGCCTGTTGCAACAAAGCATACCAGCGCAGTTTCTCGTACCGGTCGTGGTCGTCGGGGTGCAGGTGATACACTACGTCGCGCGGGCCATCGGGCTCCAGCGCAGCGGCCAGGGACTTGACGCCCGCAAAGTCGGCGGGAGAGTAGCGCAAGGTGGCGGGTTCCACTACCACGGCCTGCGGCTCGTCGGTTTCGCGGGCAGAGGCTAGCCCTAGCAAGAACACCTCGGGCTTCAGATTACGGTCGAGCAGATTGAAAATACCATCGGCAAACAACTGGGCCGATACGCGGAATAAACTTTGGTGGTCCCACATAGAGGGGAGCTGGAAAACAGGCAAGGGCGGGGCGGAAAGAGTCGATGCGAGAGACTATGCCGACAAGTACGAAAAAATGCGCACGAAGATTAACTTTTTAGGCTAGTAAGATTCCAGCCGTTCCCGTCAACTTTCCTCGCTTTTTCAGGTTTACAATAGACATATAATCTTGGCTCAGCTTGCAATAGGCAGCCAGAAAACCTACCTTAGAACGTATAGTTGCTGCTGCCATGCCTGTCTACCTACTCGTATCCGGATTTGGTTTTCTGTGCGCCTATTCGGTGCTACCCTTGCTTACGGGCTACTGCGCAGCTAGCTACGGCCGCTCGTATTGGTTTTGGTTTGCCTTGAGCTGGGTGTTGCCTATCCTTTCGTTTCTGGTGCTCTTCGCCTTGATTGCGCGCCAGCACCTCGACCGGGGTGAGCGGCTGCTGGCAGAAGCCAAAGAAATTTTGGCCGCTGCCGAAGCTGCTGAAGTCAAACGCTGAGTTAAGCAAGGCAGCACACCTTGGCACTAGATGCCGTAGCGCCGCAAATCAGCACCGCATACCAGCCGAACAGAATTTCCGCGCGAATAGCGGCAATTAAGCTGTTCAAGCTGGTACGGGAAAAGTAAAGTGCAATAGCCGCTGGCTTATTACGCCTTGTGCAGCGACGAAGCCCGAACAATCAACTCGGGCTTGAGCACCAATGGCGGCGGGGAATAGCTTGGTCCGCGCTTAAGCAACTGCAACAGCAGCTGAACCGCCGTTTCGCCCATCTGCTCGGCCCGCTGGTCTACTACCGTTAGGCGGGGCTGCGTCATGTTGGTGAACGGCTCATTGCTGAAGCAGGCCACCGCCAAGTCTTGCGGCACGCGCACGCCGCGCTCCTGGAGCAATTCGAGCGCACCAACCGTAGGAATGGCATAAGCCGCGAAAAAGGCATCGATGGAGTTATCCATCGCCAGCAAATGCTCGATGGCTAGCCGGCCGGCGTCGTGCGTGAGGGCCGGCAGGTCGTACACCCACTCTTCCTTAAGCGGAAGACCATGCGCACGCAAGGCCTCGGCGTAGCCCAAGTAGCGGTTGCGGCTGGTGTTGAGGTGCTGCGGCCCGGCCAAGTGGGCAATACGTGTGCAGCCTTGCTCAATCAAGTGAGTTACGGCGCGGTAGGCGCCCTGAAAATCGTCGAGGATAACGGCGGAGCTGCCGGGCAAGTCGGCCATGCGGTCAAAAAACACCAGCGGCGTGCCTTGTTGCCGGACCTGCTCGAAGTGCTGCACTTCGTCGTGGGTGGTAGCGGAAAGAGAAACCAAAATGCCCTCTACCTGCGCGGCCAACAAGGTGTCGACGTTCTGCTGTTCGCGCCGCAACTCTTCGTTGGACTGGCACATCATCACGTTGAAGCCGGCCCGGCTCGCAATTTTCTCGATGCCGTTCATGACGGCGGGGAAGAAGTAGCCCCGAATGTGAGGTACAATCACGCCGAGCGTTTTGCTGTGGCCTTTGCGTAGGGCCGCCGCTAATTGATTGGGTCGGTAGTGCAGCTCCTGAGCAAGTTTGCGGACCCGGTCTTTGGTTGCTTCGCTGATGCCCTCATGATCGGCAAGAGCCCGCGATACGGTGGAAGGAGATATATTTAATTGCCGAGCCAAGTCGGCAATAGAAGTTCGTTTTGAATTGGCCATGTGGCAGACAAATGAATCAGTACGTGGGGTGCTTGGGTTGCCCCGAAGGAGCGTTATTTCCGGCTTAGCAGCTTTATTGAGCAGCGAAGTTCAACTCCTTGGCTAAAATGTGCGTCCTTTTAACTCAGCTTTTTGAATTTTCATGGGGGTAGTATCCGGAGCTTAGGTGTAGAGGTCATCCGTTCCGCTTGCAACTGTACAAGCTAATGGAAGTTTCAACTTTTCGGAGAAGTGCAGCACATGCTATCCAAAGACTTTCTAAACTACACCCAAAGCGCCAACCAAACCAGCATTTCTATTGCAATCAGTGCTATGTAGCACGCCGAAGAATGTAAACAACTCCAACAACAGCACAAGAAGTTAAGGTGATTGAAAAGTGGACAAATTGCCTACTGCACTTCTCGTAATATCAGCAAATACGTTTTTCTGAACACAATTAGCAACTTCAATTCCCACCTCCTTTGCTGAAACCTATCCTATTTTCAAGCTTTTTAGCGACCCTAAGTTTGTCCTTGAGTGCTCAACAGTTGACGGAGAGCATCAAACTCAATCAGATAGGCTTTTACCCGGCTGCACCCAAGGTAGCTATGATAGTGGGGGCGCCCGCCGGTAAGTTTTCCATTACCACCCCCGACCGAACCACCACGGTTTTCACTGGCGAGCTAGGCGCGCAGCGGCACAACGAGTTTTCCAATCAGGACGTGCGGACGGCCGACTTTTCCAGTTTCACAACCCCGGGAACGTATGTGCTAGCTGTGCCAACGCTTGGCTATTCTTACACTTTCCAAATTCAGCCGCGGGTTCACGCGCCATTGGCCGCAGCGGCCCTGAAGAGCTACTATTATCAGCGGGCTTCTACGGCTCTGCCCGTTACGTACGCGGGGGTGTGGAACCGCCCCATGGGCCACCCCGACAACCAGGTGCTCGTACACGCCTCGGCGGCCAGCAAGGAGCGCCCGGCCGGTACCGTTATTTCCTCGTCCCGCGGGTGGTACGATGCCGGCGACTACAACAAATACATCGTCAACTCCGGCATCACGCTCAGCACGCTGCTTTCGCTCTACGAAGACTTTCCAGCGTACGGCGCGCAGCTAAAAGCGCAGATTCCGGAAAGCAGCAACGCCATTCCCGATATTCTCGACGAGTCGTTGTGGAACCTGCGGTGGATGCTCTCGATGCAGGACCCCCACGACGGCGGGGTGTACCACAAGCTCACCAATGCTAAATTCGATGGTATGGTGATGCCCACCGAATGCCAGACGCCCCGCTACGTGGTACAGAAAAGCACCGCGGCCGCCCTCGATTTTGCCGCGGTGTTGGCGCAGTCCAGCCGCGTCTTCCGCCAGTTTGAGCGCCAGCTGCCGGGCCTGGCCGATTCGTGTTTGCGGGCTTCCACGCGCGCTTGGGAGTGGGCCAGCGCGCATCCGGCGGTGTATTACGAGCAAGACGCGCTAAACAAGCAGTTCCAGCCCGCCATAGCCACCGGCACCTACGGCGACCGTGACGTGCAAGATGAGTGGAGCTGGGCTGCTACCGAGTTGTACGCTACCACCAAGCAAGACAAGTACTATCAAGCCATCAAGCTGCTGCCCGAGGGTCAGCTGCCCTTACCGAGCTGGAACCAAGTGCGGGCGCTCGGCTACTACACCCTGGTGCGGCTTGGTGCCAAGCTCCCTGCTAAAGCCGAGAAGGACGTAGTGAAAGCGAAAAAGGAAATCCAAACCCTGGCCGACGCCTTAGCGGCGGGCACTGATACCCGCGCCTACCAAACGGTGATGGGCAAAACCGCCCGCGACTTTTCGTGGGGCAGCAATTCCAATGCGGGCAATCAAGGCATCGCGCTGATTCAGGCGTATCAAATCAGCGGCAACCCCAAGTACTTGCACTATGCCCTCACCAACCTGGACTACATGCTGGGCCGCAATGCCTTGGGCATTTCTTTCGTGACGGGTTACGGCGCCAAGACTCCGCAGCATCCGCATCATCGACTCTCCGAGGGCGACAAAGTGCAGGCGCCCTTGCCGGGCTTCTTGGTTGGGGGCCCCAACCCCGGCCAGCAGGACAAGTGCCAGTACCCGTTCACCACGGCGGATATGGCGTACGCCGACGATGTTTGCTCGTACGCTTCCAACGAAATAGCCATCAACTGGAATGCGCCGTTGGTGTACCTGGCTGGCGCTATGGAGGCTTTGCAGGGAAAACTGTGAGTTAAAAAATATCCTCCTTGATCTGGCCGCGGCCAGATCAAGGAGGACAACATGTAGTAGCCAGGAAAACGGGAGAGTGGGTCTTCGTGTCTCGTTATCTGATGAAGCAGACTATTTGTTGATAACCCGGATGCTGATGCGCCGATTTAAAGCGCGGCCTTCCAGCGTCGTATTGTCAGCAACGAAATACTTGGAGCCATATCCCTTGTATTGCAGCCGGCTAAAGGATATGCCTTCCTTAACCAGCGCCAACGCGGCGGTTTTAGCCCGCTGCTCGCTGATTTGTAAGTTATTAGCGGCGTCGCCGGTGTTGTCAGTGTAGCCGCCGAGTTTCACCGTGGCGTTCGGGAACGACTTCAGCATTTGTGCTACGTTGTGCAATTGCAGCTGCGACTCGGGCGTGAGCGTGGCTTTGCCTGCTTCGAAATACACTCGGTCGAAATTGATCCAGCCTTTGGTCCGATTAACGGAATCAACCTGGAAGGCAGGATCCGATAAGAAAGTGTACAAGCGGTTCTCGGTGGAGTTGGCTCCTACTTTTTGCGTAGTGCCATTGGCCAAGGTCAAAATGATGGGCTGACCTGTATCGTAGATATACGTGTCCCGGTCTTTGTCGTAAACTCCTTTGGCAGAAGCCGCAACAGCGGGCGTTGCTTCCGGCGCGGTAGGGGCAGTAGGCGCGGTGGCGAAAGCAGCCGCGGTGCCGGGAATAGTGGTTAGCTGGTCGTGGCCAAAGTAATAGCCCAAGCACACGGCCATCAAGAGCAGCACCGCCCATTGCCAACGAAAGCCAGCAGCGGGGCTAGGGGCCGGGGCAGGCGTTTCGGGGTGGGGAGTGTACGTGGCGCCCCCGCCAATAGGGTTCCAGATTCCTTGTTCAGCAGGACCAACCCGCCGGGCCATAGCTGCTGGCCGGGAAGTAATGGAGGCATTGAGCTGCGTGTCCGGACGGTCGTTGAAGTCCACTGGCCGGCGGTTCATGTCCGGGAACAACGCCATGGCAATTTCTGCCTTTTGGGTTCTAAACCAGTTCATAAGCTCGGCTTGCGAGAGTTCGTTCTCGGCCGCATACTTTCCGAGCACGCTCAGCACGGCTGCTGCTGCAATAAGCAGCAACGACTGGCCTGCCGACGGCCGAATGCTGGATACAATGGAAATTCGGTTGATTAAGCCTTCGTACCCATCACCCGCTAAATTCTGCATCAAGCTGGCGCCTTTGGCGTACCAAGCCGTGGTTTCCAGGTGAGGCAAGTGAGGAAACAGGTTGGCAGTATAGGCTTCACGGGCCAGATCGAGCAACATTTCCGGGCCACCTGTTCTCTCGGCCCGCAGCATGAGGCTTTCTAGTACCAGAGGAATAGCTTTTTCCAAAGCCTTTTCCACCCCTTTCTCGCTTTCGTCAACCGCCAGGCTTATATGATTGATGACTTTACTGGTAAAACAAAATTTTACTGCTTCTACAACATTAGTTTTCATTACTCGAAAGTTTTAAACTTTGGGGCGGGCTTTTGACTGGTGCAGTTGACTTAGCTGATCCAAGCCGTTGCAGCAGCAGCGCAACAGTCAGCAGTAGATAGCGGTTGGTGACTAAAGCCCACAGCGGCATAAAGGCACAAACGAGAAGCACTTCGGGGGAAGAAGGAGCACGTAGTTGTGGGCATAGGCAGGGTTGGGCTAACTAGTACAAAAAATGGTTTAGAAAAATAATAATAATTAATTGCATTATACTAGATAGGTGCTTGTTTTTGTTGGTGTGTTCGGCTTGATTATTTCTTGCGACAGTTGAGTGTTATAGGAATTATTATAATCTATAATTTACTATACACACGCGCTTTGCTTAGCTGCCTTGAATAATGGGGTAAAAAGGATGCTGAGGTAGCAACATCAATAAGCTACTATCAACGCGGCAGAACAGAAAAACCCTGTTTTTCGGAGGCAGTAGGAGACTTTTTGATGAACGAAGTGGGGTGATTGCACAGGCTTGGTGCGTATCTACTTTGCTGCCTACTTAGCTTAACCAACGTACGACGCCGTGAGCAGCCCAGGCTCCGGTGCTAAAGCATCCCTGCAACAGATAGCCGCCGGTGGGAGCTTCCCAGTCCAGCATTTCGCCCGCCAGAAAAGTGCCCGGCCGGCCGCGTAGCATTAGCTCATCGGTTAGTTCCGTCCAGGCCACGCCCCCCGCACTGCTAATGGCCTCATCGAGGGGGCGCAGAGCTTGCACCGGCAAGGGTACATTGCGGAGCAAACCTGCTAAGGCCTCGGGCGTGGTAGTAAGCGCATGGGGGGCTACCTCGCGTAGCAACGTATAGACTGGCGGCCCCAGGCGTAGCGTCTGGCGCAGAAAGTCAGGAAGGGAGCGGCTAGAGGTCAGCTTTTGCAGTTTTGCTGTTAATTGCTCGTCGCTAAGGTCCGGTTTTAGGTCGAGGTGGAGCAGGGCGGGCGCACCACTTACCAGGGCGGCGCGCAAGCAGGCCGAAAGAGCGTACACGGGCGTGCCCTCCAAGCCGTACTCGGTGAGTAGCAGTTCCCCTCGGACTCGTTGCGGGCCGCAGCGCAAGGCAATATTCTTGAGCGGCGCCCGCCCGACTTTGGTTTGGAAAAAAGGCGACCAAGCCACTTCCGCTCCGCAATTGCTCGGCGCAAACGGCACGCACTGCACCCCAATTTGCTCGAATGCAGCAACCCAACGACCGTCTGAACCGGTTTTGCTCCAGCTTGCGCCGCCTAAGGCTAGCACAGTGGCATCGGGAAATAAGTCGAATTCGTGGCCAGTGGTTTCGTCGCGCAGGCGCAGGCCCTTGCTGCCTACAAAGCCCAACCACCGATGGCGTGTATGCATAGTAACGCCGAGGTCGTGCAGGTGGCTAACCCAGGCCCGCAGCACGTCGGCGGGCTTATGAACTTTGAGGGGAAATATGCGGCCGCTGGTACCAACAAACGTGTCGATGCCGAGGCTGCTGGCCCACTGGCGCAAATCGGTAGGGGAGAAGTGGCGAAGGAAACCACCAAATTCCAACTGTTTTTGGCCGTAACGGCTTTCGAAGGTAGCCGTGTCCTCGGCATTGGTAAGATTGAAACCACCGTGACCGGCCACCAGAAACTTGCGCCCTACGGTGGCCTGCGCCTCATACACGGCCACCCGATGGCCAGCTTCTGCCAAGCGCTGCGCTGCCAAGAGTCCCGCCGGACCGCCACCAATAACCGCAACAACAGAAGACAACGCCATCAATTCAATTACTCAACCCCCGGTCTAGAAAGGGTGCAAAATACGGTAAAGCAACTGGTTGCTTCGATATTTCAATGCTGTTGCTTGCCTGCAAACAGAATAACCTTCAGCTAGAAAGCTCGCTATATGAATTGCTAAAGCACAGACGCCTTGCTAGTTGCTGCGATAATACGGCGCAGCTGGGGTTATAGCCGTACAAAGGACTGTTCATCAAGCCGGCAAAATGCTGGTTGCTCTGCAGTATGGGTTCCTACTCTATCCTAATTGGCCTAAGTATAGCCGTCATTCTTTCCTACTTGTTTGATGTGGTAGCACGCGCTACGCGGGTGCCCTCGGTGCTGATGTTGCTGCTCACCGGTATTGCCCTGCGCCAAGCCGCCGACTACTTCAACTTCACGCCCAATATCCCGACGGTGGTGCTGGAAATCTTTGGCATCATCGGCTTGATTATGATCGTGCTGGAAGGAGCCCTCGATCTGAAGCTCAGCCGAGACAAAGCGCCCCTTATTCGGCGATCCTTTCTGGCTGCGGCTTTTATTTTAGTGGTGCAGGCAGTGGCCATTGCGCTGCTACTGCAGGCGTATATAGGGGCTTCTTTTCAGAGCTGCCTCGTTAATGCTGTGCCGCTGTCTGTCATTAGCTCGGCCATCGCCATTCCGAGCGTAGCCAATCTGATGGGCGAAAAGCAGGAGTTTATTGTGTACGAAAGCACGTTCTCGGACATTCTGGGCATCATGCTCTTCAACTTTGCTTTGCAAGAGAATTTTGCCCAGGGCATATCCATCGTCACGTTTTCACTTGATGTGGTGGCGGTAGTGGTAGTGGCTATTCTGAGCACCGCGGCCCTGGCGTTTCTGCTAGGGCGCATTCGGCTACACGTCAAGTTCTTCCTGATTCTGGCCTTCCTGATTCTGCTCTATAGCTTGGCTAAGCAGCTGCACCTTTCGTCGTTAGTGCTGGTGCTGGTATTTGGGTTAGCCGTCAACAACGCCGATTTGATTTTGCGCGGCCCGCGTCTGCACCGCTGGCTGCATCCCGAGCAGCTGGCCGCCGAACTGCATCCTCTCAAAAGCATCACCGCCGAGTCGGCCTTTCTGATTCGGACGTTTTTCTTTCTGCTGTTCGGATTCAGCATCACCCTAAGCAGCCTACTAAGTGGCGCCTTGCTATTGCAGGGCATCCTCATAGTGGCCGTACTCACGGCCATTCGCTATGTGTACCTGCGCTATATCGCCCGTACTGACTTAGTGCCGGAACTGTTTATTGCGCCCAAAGGGCTTATTACGGTGCTGCTTTATTACAGCATTCCTACCAAGCACCACATCGGCGAAGTAGGCGAGAACATTCTCTTCGTTGTGATTCTACTCACTGGTCTGCTCATGATGATCGGCCTGCAACTCACGAAGCGGGAACCAGAAATAGGAGAATTCTAGATGAGCCACTGCATTTAGTGCTCTTAACCTAACTATAGGTTCAGCATGACAGCTTTTGGCTTTGCTGACCCCTTTGCACTATTCTGTTTCCTTTAACAGCTGCTTGCGGTAGCCAGCCAGGATGGTGGATTTTAGCAGGAAGCCCACGTAATGCCCATGGTCGACGACGGGCAGCGCCGGAACGCCGAGCTGCTCCATGCACCGCAGTGTATCGAGCAGCGAATCGTCGGGGTTGACGGTGGCGGGCGGATCGGTCATCAGGTCGCGCACGCGGGTGGTGCTGTAATGAGCGTCGTCGAAAAGGGCATCGCGCACCGTGTCGAGCGTGACAACACCTACGAGCTGGTTGTCTTGGTCAACCACCGGAAAGATATTGCGGCTGGCGTGGCGGAAGGTTTTCACCAGGTCACCCAGCGTGTCTTCGGGGTGTACGGCTACAAAGTCGGTTTGCGTGAGGTGCGGCACGTCCATTTGCGCTAGCAGCCCCCGGTCACGGTCTTTATGAACGTATACGCCGCGCTGCACCAGCTTGCGCGTGTACACTGAGTAGGGCTCGAAGTAGCGAGTAATGACATACGAACTGCTCGTAACCACCATCAGCGGCACAAACAGCGCGTATCCCCCCGTGATTTCCGCAATGAGGAAGATGGCAGTTAGGGGGGCGTGCACCACGCCGGCTAGCACCCCTGCCATGCCCAACACAATGAAGTGCACTTCCGACACCGTCGTCAGGCCGCTCATATTGATGATGCGGGAAAACACAAACCCAAGCAACGCCCCCGCAAACAGAGAGGAACCGAACATGCCCCCGTTGCCGCCAGCTCCCACCGTAATGGTGGTGGCAAATACTTTGAGCAGCATGCTCGCAGTGGCTACGGCCAGCAGTATCCACACGTTTTCATCACGGTACACCGCGAAAATGGAGCCGTTAACCAATTCTTGCCCCCGCCCGGCCAACAACTGCTGTACAATGTTGTACCCCTCGCCATAAAGCGGCGGAAACAAAAAAACCAGAATTCCAAGGGCAAGGCCACCAAGCAGCACCTTGCGGAAAGCGCCAGGCCACCGCTCGAAAAACCTGTCGGCCGCAAAGTAGACCCGAATCATATACACCGAAAGCATGGCCGTGCACAGTCCCATCATGATGTAAAACGGGATGGCATCGACGGGCCAACTCGTGGTGATAAGCACGAACGGCTGCCCGGCAAACAAGGCCTTGGACACCACCGTAGCAGTGGCCGCCGAAATCAGCAGGGGAATAAAGAACGGGGCCGACAACTCGCCGAGTACCACTTCTACGGCAAAAAGCACCCCCGCAATAGGCGAGTTGAAAATGGCCGCCACGCCAGCCGCCGCGCCGCAGCCCACGAGCAGGCGTCGTTCCCGGGGTCCAACCCGCAGCAGCCGGGCCAGGTTAGAACCCTGCGCTGCGCCCGTAACGGAAATAGGAGCCTCCAAACCTGCCGAACCTCCAAATGAAACGGTGATAAATGAAGTAACGACCTGCGAATACAGCTTGCTGCGCGGCACAATACTGCCTTGCCGGGCAATATTGTAAATAATGGGGCCTAGGCCCCGGCTCAGGTTGCCGCCAAGAAAATAGCGCGTAAACAAAACCGACAGCGAAATCCCGATGATGGGATACAAGAAAAACGCGAATACTCGCTTTTCTTCGGGCACCCACGAGTACAGAAGTTCTTGGGAGCGGTGGACCGAGCCCTTTAGAATAACTGCCGTCAGGCCGGCCATTAATCCTACCAGTACGCTCACCAGGATTAGGTATACCCGGTTGTTGATGTGGCGTAAGCGCCAGAGTAGCAACGGACTGAGAAGCCGGTGAACGAGATTTTTGCGCATAGCCGCGAGGCAATAATGAAGACGGCCGGGCAAAGCCGTAGGGCGAGTCTAAGCTCTCTTACTGCATGTTACTAAAAAACGCCCTGAAGTGACGGGTTCAGGGCGCAAAAATCTTGCCTGCTTACTGCGCTAGGGTGGGCGGGGCGTAGCCTTTGTCGAGCAATAGGTTTTTTACCTTTTGCATTACCTCGCTCTTTGTTTCGAGGGCACCGCGGCGGTATTCCTCGGAAGACGACCAGAAGTATAAGCGCACATCGGCCGTGGTATCGGTCGATTTTTCGAGTACCAGATAAGGTGCCCGCGGACTGTCGTGGTGCAGATCGGGGAGGGTGTTCAGGAAACTCAGTATCAGGTCCCGCACCTGCTCGTAGGTACCCTCCGGGCCGTAATTAACGGTGATAAGGAAGTCCTGCCGCAGGTCGCCATTGCGGGTGAAGTTGATGAGGGGCTCCTTGAGCACGATGGAGTTGGGCAGGAATACGTGCTTGCCATCGAAGGTGCGAATAACGGTGGTGCGCAGGTTAAGCGCTTCCACGTGGCCGGTTTGGTCGCGGATCTGCACCGTGTCGTTGAGGTGGAAGGGGCGGTTGAAGGCCAGGATCATCCCAGCCAGGAAGTTCTCGGCAATGTCTTTAAAAGCAAAGCCCACCACAAAGGCCGATAGTCCGGCGGCGCTTAGCATGCCGGTTACCACCCCCGAAAGCCCAATAACCTGCATAGCCAGCAGCAACCCGAGCAACCACAGGGCCCAGCGGCTGATGCCAGTAAGGAAATCGGCGAGGAGTGGGTCGTGGGCGCGGCTGCGCAGGCGGGTGCCCAGTACGCGGCTGAGACGGTTGGCAATGGTAATGGCAACAACAAGTAAAACCAGTGCCAGCAACAGTTTGGGAAGAATAAATAAAAACTGCTGCCAATACGTGGTCAGTACGCGGTGCAAATCGTGAAGCATGAAAACAGAGTACGGTAAAACCAAGAGCCCCGCGGCAGGTAGCCAGCGGGGCAGGAATGCGTTTTACGCTGAAAACAAGTCAATAGGTTCAGGTTGACTGACTGCCACGCTCACCGGGGTGCCCCCAAAAGACAACGTGAGAGGTGCCGAGCTTAGGCGGGCTGGTTCAGCCAGCGCCAGAAGATGAGACCTCCCACCGCGTAAGCCACCACATCGAGCGGGTCGCCGGTGGCAGTGCGAGAAAAGTAAGGCAGGATGCCTTCAAACCAAACGGAAATCGTCAGCCACGTAGCTACCACCCAGGAAGTGGGTAGCACAAAAACTGGCGTCTGGAAGTAGAAGCGGCGCATAATCCAGCGCAGCAAAGTGAGTTCCAGCGGAAGGGTTAGCACATCGGCCAAGTAGGAGCCAAGTACAGGGGGCCAGTAGGGCAGAGGACCCACGCCCCGCTTGTGTAGAATGGCCAAAAAGTACAACACGGCCCCAAGCAAGAACAGGGGCTGGCGCAACTCATAAGGGCCTCGTCTCATCCGGCTAGGAGCGCAATCAGCCACAGCAGGAAAGAAACCATGGCTCCGAAAGCCAACTGCCCACCCCGAATAATGTGCTTGAAAAAGCGCAACGTTGGGCCATCGTCGGGCTTGATTGCGATGCGCATAAAGGACGGCAATGGCTCATTGGCCAATTCCTCGCGCTCCTTTTCACTCCGCATGCGGGGGGCATCCAGATACAGTCCGCACCGCTCGCATCGGTCATCGGCCCGCTGCTGCCAACGACTCCAGAACCCACAATGCGGGCATTTTTTGGAGGCAGTAAGCGGCTGTTGTTCCATAAAGCAAAAATAAGGCGTACGGCGGTGTGCCAGGCGGAAAAGTTATGGTTGAGTAGTTGCCAGAGAGTTCAGGATGCAACTTCCCCGCAGATGGTGCTAATTTGCTACCAGCTTGGAATTCGGCAGGCCGCCGGATGTTTAGAAGTCATGTCGCAAAACCACTTCTTACTCAGGTCGTTTCGCCGCAACAGTCGTTATAGCAACAAATAAATTATGGGAACTCGTCGGGCATCTATCACGGATTTGGCCAAACAGCTAAACTTATCCCCCTCCACTATTTCCCGCGCCCTCTCCGATCATGAAGACGTTAGCCAAGCAACCAAAGACCGGGTGCGACAACTAGCTACTGCCCTCAACTACCAGCCCAACCAACTAGCGGCGGGCTTGCGCAAAGGCCGCAGCAAGATGCTCGGCGTGCTGGTGCCGCACATCACCGGCAACTTTTTCCCGCAGGTGGTCCACGGCATTGCTACCGAGGCTAATCTGTCGGGCTACAACGTGATGATCTTTCAATCAAACGAAGACGAGCAGCAGGAAAGAAAGAACATTGAGTTGTTGATGAATGCGCAGGTGGAGGGGATACTGGTGTCGTTGGCCAACAGTACCCATAACTTCGAGCACTTCGAAATGGTGCAAGACAACACCCTGCCCCTGGTTTTTTTCGACCGGATAGTGGAAGGCATTGCAGGGGCCAGCGTAGGTGCGGTGGTCATTGACGATTACCAGGGCGCCTACGAGGTGGTCACGCACCTAGTGTCGCAGGGGTGCACCCGCATCGCGCACTTCACCGGGCCGTTGCACTTGAATATCTACCGCAACCGCCACCAAGGCTACCTCGATGCGTTGCAGGCGCATGGATTACCTGTTCGAGAAGAGCTAACTGTGTTCGGGGAAATGAGTTTGGCGGGTGGCACCGAGGGCATGCGGCAACTGCTGGCGCTGCCCCAGCGGCCGGACGCCGTGTTTTTTTCTATTGATGTGGCCGCGGTAGGCGCCATGCAGGTTCTCAAGAAAGCCGGTATTCGAATACCGCAGGATATTGCCCTAGCTGGTTTCAGCAACGAGCAATTCACCGCCTTCACCGACCCTAGCATCACGAGCGTCGACCAAAATTGCGAACTGATGGGGCGCACGGCCGTGCAGATGCTGCTCGATATGGTAACCGACAACCCGGAGCGGCCCGCCTCCCCGCACAACATCGTGCTCAAGCCCAAGCTGCTGATTCGCGAATCGTCATTGCGTAAGCCCGGCGTGGCTGTTTCCTGAGTTGCTTGTTGAAGAGACAATCACGCTTACCGGCTTTGGGTGTAGCGGAGGCTTCCGTTGGCGCCGGGTTTGCAGCCTGCTTGGGCCAACCAAATCCCGGCGCCAGCGGAAGCGGGTGCTACAACTCCATAATATCCTCGTTCCAAAGCGTGGGCTCGGCGTCGATGAATTCCTGCATCATGTCCACGCACTCGTCTAGGTCAAGAATAACGACTTCGACGCCGTGGCTTTCCAGAAACTCTTTGGATTCGCCGAAGGTGCGGGCCTCACCAACTACCACCTTCGGGATTTTGAACTGCACGATGGTGCCGGCGCACATAAAGCAAGGCATGAGCGTGGTGTAAAGCACCGTGTCGCGGTAGGTGCGCTGCCGGCCGGCGTTGCGGAGGGCGTCCATTTCGCCGTGGGCAATGGGGTCGAGTTCCTGCACCCGCTTGTTGTGCCCCCGGCTCACAATTTCGCCGTTACGCATCAGCACCGAGCCAATCGGAATACCGCCTTCTTTACGTCCTTGCCGCGCCTCATCGATGGCGGCCTGCATGAATTCGTCCATGAATTGCTTGTTGATTGTTGAATGGTTGATTGTTAGTTGCTGATTGGTAAGTGGTTGTATGATTAGCAATCAGCCATCATCTGGCACATATGCCCTGATACGGGCAATATTGACACTTTTCTAGGTCGTCGGTTTTGCGAATAGCCTCGGCGGGGTCAAGGATGCGGTTGACCAGCTGGCTCAGCAACTCCTCGCTCCGTGCCATAAACGACTGGCCATCAGCCGTCAGAAACGACATATCCGCCGACATGGGGCCGGCGGGTATGTTGCGCAACGAGATGATAGCCGCATCGGCCGCGGGCCGACCGCCTTGCTCCAGCATAAACCGGTAGAGCCAGAGCTGCCGCACTTTATCCGCCGCCGACGTGTCTTCCCGGATCAGGCGCTCGGCAGCCTCGGCGGGTGTCTCGTTGCGCTTTTGCAGCTTCAGCTCGTGGGCGTGCACCAGGCCGGTTTTGTAATCAACTACCCGCAGGCGACCGTCGGGTAGTTGGTCGACCCGGTCGGCAAAACCGATAAGGCTGACGGGCAACTTCTCGCCACTCGGCAGCGCCACGTAGATGGTGGCCTGTAAGCCCTCTTCAATGCTTTGAATCTGGAGGGGCAGAGCGTTGGGTTGCGTGAGCAGGCTCTCGAAATAGCGCCGCACAAGTTGGGTAGCAACTTGGCCCAGCACGTGGTTAAGGCCCTCATCGGCGCGGGCGTGGCGGTCTTCTTCTTCCTTGCGCAACGCCTTGGCCACCAACGTTGGAGCCGACTTTATCAGGTCTGGAATGGCAGCAGCAGTCAGGGGTTTGCCGCTGCGTTGGAACGGGGCAAGCAACTCTTCTAGCACCTCGTGCACTATTGTTCCGAACCCATCCACGCCCAAGGCTTCCTCCACTTCGTCGGCCTCCCGGAAACGGGCAATGCGGTTGAAATAGAATTTCAGCGAGCAGTTCAGGTACTCGTTTAAGCCAGTCGGCGAAAGGCCTTTTATCAAGACCTCCCGCAGTGCGTCTAGCATCCCAAGGTCTTTTTGCAAGACCAAGTCGTTCATGACTTCATGCCCCGAGGTCAGTATATTGTCTGGCTCGTTTTCCAGGGAAGGAGGGTTCACTCTGGACCCGAAATCAAATTCCGGCGCTCGATTAGCGGCTATTCCCTGCTTCGGTGTGGCAGCCGGAATAGGGGGAGAGGTAACCGCCGTCAGGTCCTCCAACACCATTCCGAGGTTTTGCGGTAGCAAGTCGTTGGCTAGTTGCAGCAAAAACCGGCTCCGCTCGCCGGTGCGAGTGCCTTCGGCGCCGGGTAGCACGTGCACCAAATCGACGCGGCGGGTGCGCTGGAGCAAGCGCCAAAACTGGTAGGAGGTGGCGGCTTCGTGGTCGGCGTAGGTGGGCATGCGGAACTCGGTCAGCACGTCGTAGGGAAATAGCGAGGTGTGACGCTTAGGGGCTGGCAGTACGTTTTCGTTGCAGCTCAGCAGGATAATATGATCGAAATCGAGGGCGCGGGTTTCCAGCAAGCCCATGACTTGCACATCGGCAATGGGCTCGCCCGAGAAAGGCAAGCGGGTGCGAGTCATCTGCTCGTAGAGAAACCGCCGGAACGAGCGCACCGACAACCGCTGCTCCCGGCAGTCGAACACCGAATCGAGGCGCTTGATCAGCGTATAAAACAGGTACAAGTATTCGGCCTCAATGGCCGAGTGCTGCTCGGTGTAGACTTGTTTCAGCAAGTCGATGAGCGTGTAACAAGCCGCAATAATATCGTCGCAGGTGTCCCAGGTCTTAAATAGGGCCTCGATAATCGGATGGCTCTTGCCGATTTCCAGCAGCTCGGCGGCAGGCAGCAGCACCGCGTTGCGCTTCACTATTTCGCGGCACACGCCATCGAGCAGGCCGTGGTATTTCTTGTTGGGCTGCCGGTCGAGCCACTGCTGGTAGCGGCGCAAAAACGGGTGGCTCAGCAGCTTGTTTACGGCCAAGTGGTGGTAGCGGGGCACGCCATAGCCGGTTTCGGCAGTGCCCTCCCTGATGCCGGTTAGGTGCACCTCAAACAGCAAATCCACGAGGTTGAACAGGGGCGTGCTCTGGAAGCTCAAGCCCATGGTCACGTTGTAGTCGGGCACCGCATCGGGTGGGAGGCCGTGCAGCACGGGCAGCAGCAGGGTTTCGTCGGGCAGCACTACGGCTACCGTGCTGTTGGGGAACTGTAGGCGCGCTTCCGCCAGCAGCTGGCCAGCCACTTTGCCTTGCATACTGGCATTGGCCACGCCCACGAAGCGGACGTGCCGGGGTAAGGTGCGCAGCAAATCGGTAGGGGCACCAAAGTCGCCGAATTCTGGTGGGGCCCAGCGCTTCAGGTAGTTTTTGAGGTGCTGCCCGGCACGGTTGGGGGAGTCGAAGTCGAGGTAGAACAGGTCGGCGTCGAAGCGCACTTCAGCGCGGCCAGCGCGGTGCAGCACGTCAATCAGCGTAAACTCCGCTTTCGAGAGGTAGCCTAAACCTAAAAAGACGTGTTTAGCGGGCATAGCACCGCTCTTGACCTGGTCGGTTACCCGCTCGGTGGCCAAGCGGTAAGCTAGGCCGGGGTAGGCAACGCGTTGCTCCAGCATCCGGCGGCGCAGGCGGTGGTATACCTTCGTGAGGTCGTCCCAGAACTTGAAGTACGCCCCCGTTATCGACTGTGGCGAGGGCGCTTCGCTTAGTTCCCAACGCTCTAGCGCCTTGGCCTGCGAAAGGTACTCGAACACCTTGTTGGCGGGCGCCAGATTCTGGTCGAGGTTAGAGAAGTCCTGCAGCAGCAGCCCCGACCAGCCCACAAACCGGTCGAAATCCAGGTCGGCGTCAATGTCCTTTAAGATGTCGAAGAGCAGCAGTTGCAGCGCAATGGGCTCTTCCACCTGCACGCCGGCCAGCTCCACCATGTAGTCTTCCATGGCCGCCACGCGGGGGCTCCACAGCGCCTCGCCCGCGCTGGTAGCCATGGCCAACTCGTTCTTCAAATACACCACCGCCCGCCGCGTCGGCACCACCACCACCAAATCCGACAGCTCCTCGGGCGCATAACGGCCCACCAAGTCGTGCGCGGCTTGCGAGAGGAAAGAGTCGGTAGCGGTGGTAGGGGTGGGCAGGAGAGATACGGCGGGCTGATTCATAGCAAAAGATGTGAGCGGCGAAAGATACGCTCCTGGCGGCGGTAGGCTTATCTTATGGCCGACTTTACGCTAACCATTCAATCTGCACCATGATTCCAGAATTCCTGCAGCCCTTTGCCGATCAATTAGAACATTATAAGCTAGAGAGTATTAAAATAAAGGCTACGCCGCTAGACGCCGACCAACCCGCTTCCGCCGCTAGCAAATTTCGGGGGCTCCCGCACCTGCCAGCATCCGTACCCTATCCGCTTGATAATGCTAGGAAGCCCATGCTGCTACTGGCGCAGATCAACTTGCAGGAGCTGCCAAGCAATACATTCTTGCCGGCGGCAGGGCTGCTCCAGTTCTACGTAGCCACTCACGACTGGTACGATATGGACCAAAGCGCTGTGCTGTACCTCAGCCCCGAGCAACTTCAGGAGGAAGCTCGGCAAGACTATAGTTTCTTACCCGCAGACCACTATGACGATAGCCCAATCGATTGTGAACACCAATTAACCTTTGCGCGTGCTGTTGAATACGGCTCAGCTCATGACCACCGATTTGGGCTAGAATTCAATGGGTTGGATAGCTATGAGTATGCCGAAACATTGCCCGAAGCTGAGCAAAAGATATTTCAGCAGTTCCTAGATGGCGACGGACACAAACTTGGTGGCTACGCGGCCTTCACACAAGGCGACCCCCGTGAGAACGATTCTACTTCCAACCAAGACGTGCAGCTACTACAAATCGACGCCGATGAAAAAATTATGTTTGGAGACTCGGGGGTAGCGCACTTCTTCATTGCCGAGCAAGCACTGAAAGAAGGTCGATTCGAAGAAGCCTATTTCTATTGGGACTGTTACTAGTATCCAGCTAGTCCCGAATACTAAGTCAATAGCAATACAGTTAAAAGCACAGGTTCAATGAAAGCCAAGCATGCACTCATACTCTTTGTACTAGGAGTCTGTATTAATCTGGTCGGTGCCTTGTTCAAGATTCAGCACTGGTCCGGTGCTGATGCCCTATGGATTACCGGCAGCCTACTAGAGGTTGGGGGTATAGTGCTGTTCAGTTACAAGCTAATACAACACCCAAAAGTGAAGGAATTTCTGAATCGCTAGCCGGTTCCTATTCTCAAGCTCCTCCTGAACTCAACCCCAGCCGTTGCCGTACCCTTTTGTAGTCCTCCACCGCAAAACCGGCCTCGATGAATCCTACCGAACTTAGCTACGAACTCCGCAACGGCCAAAGCGCCGACCTTACTCGCCGCCGCTGGATAATCGGCCTTTCCATCCTTGGAGTGGCCGCCGGCCAGATAGTAAGCCTCTACCAAACCGGCATCATCAAGCACCTGCCTGACCCGCCCATCGGCCCCTTCGACTCCGACAAAGTAGACGCCTCCGACTACGCCTACAAGCGCGCCGACACACCCGATGCATTGCCCATGATGGTTACGTATGGCCTCACGGCCTGCCTGGCTGGCGCGGGTGGCTTGCACCGCGCTACTCAGCAGCCAGCCATACCGGTGGCTATGGGCCTCAAAACGCTGTTCGATACCCTCACCACCGTGAAACTTGGTCAGGAAGAGTGGCAGGAAAACAAGGCATTGTGTTTCTACTGCCAAGTAGCTACAGTAGCCTCCGTAACCTCTCTTGCCTTGGCAGTGCCGGAAGCGGTGAAAGGCTTTAAGAAGCTGCTAGGCAAAGAGTAACGAGAATGTTCCTTAGAAATGAAAGCCAGTTTCCCTGCTTAGATGAGCAGGGAAACTGGCTTTTCAGCTTTAGACACTAGCTAAGTTTAATCACGCCAATAGCTTCTCCGGCCGGATGGGTAGCTGGCGGATGCGTTTGCCGCAGGCGTGAAATACAGCGTTGGCAATAGCGGCGGCGGCGGGGCCTTGCGCGGCTTCGCCAGCACCTAGGGGCGGCTCGGTGGGGCGGTCCAGCACGGCCACTTCCACGAGCGGCACTTCATCGAAGCGGTAGATGGGGTATTGCTCCCACTGTCGGGTTGTGACTTGGTATGCGTTGAAGTAAACTTCCTCGTTGAGCGTCCAGCTGGCTGCTTGGATAAGGCCGCCTTCCGTCTGATTTTTCAATCCATCGGGGTTGATTACTTCGCCTGCATCGATAGCTGCCCACATCTTAGCCACGCGTATAGTGGAGCCGTCGGCTTCGGGAGCTACTGTTACTTTGGCTACCACAGCACAATAGGCCGCTTGGTTTTTATAGCGGGCGAAGGCTACGCCGAGTCCTTCGCGTGAAGCCAACTTCTGGTTTTGAACCATGTCCTGCACTTTACGGAGCACGGCTTTGGCCCGCTCGTCTTTTAGGTGGCGCAGGCGAAACGCATACGGGTCTTGCCCGGCTTTTACAGCTAGCTCCTCCATGAAAGATTCAAGAGCAAACACATTACCGAAAGCGCCTAAGCTCCGCAGTGCCGACACCCGCAACGGCCCCTGCACGTAATGCGTGTCTACGCGTACGGCCGGGAAATCGTAGTAGGGTTCGGAGTTGCGGTAGATGCCGCCACTCACATCGTCTTCGGGCTTGGGTAAAAGTGGCTGGGCGAGGTACTGCGCGGCTAGTAGCTTCTCGGGCGAACCACCGGGCCGGGAACTGTGCGTATCCGACCACAACTCGTGCTTCCAATGCGTGACGCGTCCAGTTTTGGGGTCGAGGTGCGCTTCCAGGTCCAGTAGCATGGCGCTGCCGTAGGGCTCCCAGGCGTGTTCGTCTTCCCGGCTCCACTGCACCCGTACGTGGCGGCCGGGTACAGCGCGGGCTAGCAGGGCGGCATCGGCGGCTACGTCGTCGGCGCCGTTGTGGCCGTAGCAGCCCGAGCCCGGTACGCCTTTCACGTGAACGTTCTCTGGGTTGATTTTCAAAAGCTTGGCCAATGCGTCGCGCAGCGGGTATACGCCTTGGCTGTGGGTCCAGACGTGCAAGGTATTTTGCTCGAACAGCGCTACGGCACAGCTCGGCCCGATGGAGCCGTGCATGAGGTAGGGCTTGAAGTAGCTGGCGCGCAACGTAGGCGTGGTGGGCGCACCGTTGAAGTTGCCTTTGTCGGTGGTGCGCTTGTCGATGGCTGGTAGTTGGCGCAAGTGGTCTGCCAGGGGCTGCCCCGCCGGTAAGGCTCGGCCGCCCGACCAACGCGCATGCAGCCGCCCGAAGTCCTGGGCAAGCTTGGCGTCGTATTCCCGCTCGGCCAGCAGCCCCACAAAGCTCCCGTCTACCACCACTTGCAGCACACCAGGCACAGCTTTTTTCAACGCTTTACTATCGAAGCTTTCGAGCTTTGCTTCGTAAGTAGGAGGGCGCAAGATGCGGGCGTGTACCATACCCGGGAAGCGCAGGTCCTGCACATAGTACTCCTCGGCCCGTACCATCCGCTCGATGTCGTCGCGGGGGATGGAGCGGCCTACATAGCGGTAGTCGGCTTTGGGCTTAAGGCGAATGGGCAGGCGCACTTCGTCTTGGAGTTGCTGCCCGCCTAGGAGTTGCGCGAAGCCGAGTTGGCGGCCATCGGTAGTGCGCACGCTACCGTTGCGTAGCTCCAACTGGCTGGGCATGGCTTTAAACTGCGCGGCGGCGAGTATCAGTAGCTTCTGCCGGGCTGCCGCCGCCGCGTAGCGCACCGACATGGCACTTTGCTCGATGGAGGCGCTGCCAGCAGTATAGCGCTCATCGGGGGTGCGGTTTGTTTCGGCCAGCACCACTTCCACGCGCTCCAGTGGCATATCAAGCTCCTCGGCTGCTATTTGTGCCACGGCCGTTCGGATGCCCTGCCCAATTTCGATTTTGCCCGTTAGCACCCGCACCCGGCCATCGGCCAACACTTCCAGCCACGCATTAATGCGCGGATTGTCTTGTAAGCTACCAGGAAGCTCGGGGCCTTTCGGCGTTTCGGCTGCCGCTGCACCAACCCCAAACAAGACGAACCCAATAGTTAAGCAGCCCGCCCCTTTCAGAAAGTTACGCCGTGAAGTAGAAGGAGTGAAGTGAGGCATAGACGATAAACTGCTAAATGCTGGCTTGGTTACTAGCTGCCGTTATAAAAGTAAATAGCTAACAAATAGATGGTTGCAGAGATGTTTATGCCACCCTTAAAAGAGTTATAGCATGTAGCGTCACACCCCGGCGGCCCGTTGCACAGCCCGAATGGCGCGGGCCTGCACGCTGCACCGACACAGCACCCGAAACAAGCCGTTGCGAATGGCGGCCTCATCGGGCTTTGGGTATTGCTTCAACAACGACACTGCCGAAATCACCATGCCGTTGAGGCAGTAGCCACACTGCGCGGCCTGCTCTTGCACGAAGGCGGCTTGCACCGGGTGCAGCGTGCCATCGGGTTTGGTTAAGCCTTCGAGGGTGGTGATGGCCACGCCGCCCGTCACCTGATGAACGGGCAGTTGGCAGCTAGGCCACGCAATATCATTGAGTAGTACCATGCAGGCGCCACACTGTTGCAGGCCACAGCCAAACTTAGGGCCATTGAGCGCCAAGTCGTTGCGCAATACATACAGCAGTGGTGTGGCTGGGTCAACGCGCAACGTGTGCTGTTTCCCGTTTACCAGTAAAGTCAGGTTGGCATCCATACAGGCAATACTACCAGTCGAGATAAAAGGATGCAATGCAGCCGCAGTAATACTTAGCTACGTGGCTGTTAGGCAACGCCTTGACTTTGCTTTAGCATAGCATTACGCGACAAAAAATCGGTGCCTACGCTTCAACTTACAACACAAGGTTTATTCGCTGACCGAAACCTCGCCCGAGCTTACCTGCTCAGTTGTTGCGGCAGTTGTTGGTGCCTCGTAGGTGCTCAATGAGCGCATGGCCAGTAGCAGGCTACCCACCGTAAGCACCGCGCCGGTCAGGAAAGGGGCACCGGGGAAGTGAACAGGCGCCTGTGAACCAGAGAAATAAGAAAATAAGTTGGTCATCAGCGGTGGCCCCACGATAGCCGTGAGGCTAACCAGGCTGGTAAGGGCTCCTTGCAACTCGCCTTGCTCGTTGGGCGGTACTTGCCCCGACATAATGCCTTGCAACGCAGGCCCGGCAATACCCCCCAGACAGTACGGCACTAGAAAGGCAAACATAAACCAGCCTGAGGGCGCAAACGCAAACAACAGGAAGCCTAGCGCATAAAAGCCTAGCCCAAAAAACACGGAACGAGTTGCGCCTAGCTTCGGGTTGAGGTAGCGTATCAAGACGCCCTGCACCAGTGCCGTCAGGGTTCCAATCACGCCTAGCGAGTAGCCTACCCACGCCTCATTCCAATGGAATTTGTACATCGTGTAATACGACCAAGTGCTCTGCGTAGCGTGCGCTGCCACGTACACTAGCGTTAGGGAGCCCACCAACCCCAAAATCACTGGGTAGCGACGCAGTAGCTTCAGCGAGCCAATAGGGTTGGCGCGCCGCAATTCAAATGGCCGCCGGTTTTCCTTGGCCAAGGACTCCGGCAACACAAAGAAGCCGTACAACCAGTTAAGCAACGTCAGGCCAGCGGCAACCAGAAACGGCACATTCGGCCCAAACTGCCCCAGCGTTCCGCCGATTACCGGCCCAATAATGAAGCCCAAACCAAACGCAGCGCCAATCAAGCCGAAGTTCTTGGCCCGGTTTTCGGGCGTGCTGATATCGGCAATGTAGGCACCGGCCGTGGTGAAGCTAGCCCCCGTGATGCCGGCAATCATGCGGCCCACAAACAGCCACTCAACGCTGGGCGCAAAGGCCAGAAATAGGTAGTCGAGGCCAAAACCGAATAGGGCCACTAGTAGCACCGGTCGCCGTCCGTACTTATCGGAGAGGTTGCCGAGCACCGGCGAAAACAGAAACTGCATGCCCGCAAATGCAAACCCCATCCAGCCCCCGTAGCGCGCCGCTGTACTGAGTGGTTCGCCAGTTAGGTGGGTTATCAGCTTGGGCAGCACCGGAATGATGATGCCGAAGCCTATAACGTCGAGCAACAGCGTAATAAAGATGAAAGCTAATGCAGGCTTACGGGGGGAAGTAGCAAACATATCATCAGTATAAGTGGGCCGGGCGAAAGTAATGAGTTTTCGGCTAGGGTTATACCTGATATGCTAAAAAAAATAGTCTATTTACTATTATTGCTAACACGATTGTCTTTTGGCTGCATTGATGGCACTCAAAACACCATCACCTCCTCAGTGCCAAAGTAATACAACACGCATTCTACTTGCTCATAGCCAAGCTGCCGAAACAGCTGTGCATACTGTTGCAATGGCCGCCGGTGGTAAGGTTGCGGCGGCGGTACCTTGAAATCTACTAGCGTTACGCGGGTGCCAGCCCGGCCGGAGCTCAAGGCCGCTACGCCGAAAACTACCCGGTCGGGCTTGTAGTCGCGCCGCTTCACACCACCCACCAAAATTTCACGCTCGGTTTCCACCGATACCTGCGTGCTGAAGTAATGCGCCAGTTGCGGATGCTCCACTACTTTGTGGAGGCGGTCTTCCAAGGCGGGCCGCTCTCGGCTGCTGATCAGGCCTTCTGCTACCAACTGCCGGGCTACGCGCTCCACATCGGTAGCAAGTACCAAGCGCCGTAGTCCATAGTGCAGCTTGCGGTTCCACTCACCAAGCCGCTCCTGCTCGTCGAAGTCGAAGACTGTATTGGCGTGCCGCCGTAGCTGCAGCCGCTCTTCCCAAGGCGCCGTTTCCAGGTTCGACAAAAGGAAGTTGTTGGTGGTTTCTTGCCGGTCGTTTCTTGCCGGCGGAGCAAAGCTGCCTTCTGAAAGCACAAACGACACTTGCTCGTCCTGCCAACGATTTTGCTTTCGTAAGTAACTGTAAAGCAACTCGGCCACATTGCGGGCGGGGCTGCTGGCCGCTTCTGAAGCAGAATCGGAGTCAGTGCTGGCTTTGCGGCCCGTTTCCGTGCGTTTACTGATAATGTAGAGGCGGTGCCGGGGCCGGGTAAAGGCCACGTACAGCATGTTCAGGCTCTCCAGGAATGTCTTTTCTCGCTCCTCGGTGTACTGATCGGAAAGAGCTGTGCGCGTAAGTGCCTTGGTAAGCGGCACTACGGCCACTGCCGGCATTTCAGCCACCGGCTTCGTCTCGTCCGACAAACGACCCCATAGCAACGTGGCCCGGAACGGCTCCAGGCTCCAATCGGCAAAGGGTACAATCACCACACCGTAGGCCAAGCCTTTGGCCTTGTGCACCGTCGTGATGGTAATTGCGTCGCGGCCGGCGGGGGCATTGATACTGAGGGCGCTCTTGCGCTGGTCCCAGTAAGCTAAGAAGTTGTTGAGGTTGTTGCCGAAGCGTAAGCTGTATTCGAGGGTCAAATCCAGAAAGCGGAACAGATACTCACCTTCGCCATTGCGGCCCAGCAATCCGAAGAGCCCAATAAGCCGCTCTGTTAGCTCATAGAGGCCCAAATTGCCGGTTTCGTGCTCATGCAGGTCGTAGCCAAGCGTCCGAAATTCCTCGTAAAAATCAGCGGCGTGCTCGGCATTGGCCAGCGTGGCAATATGCCGGGCCCGGTCGGGGGTAGGGGCTACTCGCAGCACCACTTTGTCGAGCAGCAGCAACGCCTCGGCGCGCGCCAGCGTGTCGGCTGGTTGGTTGAACACCCGAAAAATTGCCACCAGCAGGTTCACCACCTCCGCAAACTCCAACGACAGCGAATCGGCGGAGATAATATCGTAGCCACGCTCCTTCAGAAATTTCGCCACCAACCGGCTACCCCGCCGCCGCCGGCTAAGCACGGCAATATCGCGCAGCTGAAATCCGTCGCGCAGGGCTTGTTCCACTAGCGCCAGCGTCAGATAAAGCGTGCTTTCGTCGTAGTCGAGGCTGGTGCTGGCAGGGTATCCGGGTAATAGGTCGTCTTTGTACGCGCGGTGGTCGGCGTCGTAAAGCCGGGCCGGCGCGTCGTCTTGCGTGAAAAGGATTTCCACATGGCCAGCGGCCTCTGCGCTTGGTTTACGCTGCTTAGGAGGAAAAGGAAGAGGAGCCTGCGTCGATTCCAGATCAGAGGGCGTTGAAAGAATATAGTCGAGGCTAGAACCCGGTGCACTGAAGTCGAATTCTTCCTGCTCTTCCTCGGTAGCGGCAGTTGTAGTTGTCTGCAGGTGAACCAGTTCCTGGCTTGCCGACTGAGGTACGGTCTGTTGAAACTCTTCGCCAAACAAGTCCTGCACCAACGGGAAGGCTGCGTGCATCTGCCGAATGTGGCTGAAGAAGTCGTTGTTGAACCCTACGATTTCGGGCGCCGACCGGTAGTTCACGTTCAACGAAGCAGGTTCCAGCGTTTGATCGAGGGTGACGTACCGCTCGCGCAACAGGTCCTGCATTTCGGGGTTGGTGGCGCGGTTCACCAGCGCTTCGGTCTGACCCTGGTGCAGGCGCAGAATCTGCTCCATCTCGCCACCCCGCCACCGGTATATAGCCTGTTTAGCGTCGCCCACAGCCAAGCTCAGGTTGTCGGTAGCCACGGCGTTTTCCACTAGCGGCAAGAGGTTGTTCCATTGCAGCACCGACGTATCTTGAAACTCGTCGATCAGCAGGTGGTTGTACCGCTCGCCGAGACGCTCGTACAAGAACGGCACGGGCTCGGTGAGTACTATGCTGGCAATGCGGCGGTTGAACTCGCTGATTAGCACAATATTCCGCTCCCGGCTCACCTGATCCACAATCTTGTTCATCTCGCTGAGTAGCGAGGCGTGAAACAAATAAGGCTGCATGGCTGCTAGCAGCAGATAGTCGGATAGTACGCTGGCGCGTAGCCGCTCAAACTGCTCGTACGCCGTAAGCAGGGCCGCTTTTGCACTGTCCACTCGTTGGCGGTCGGCTTCGGTTTTCACTTTACCGCTGTACCACTTGTCTTGTTCCACGGTGGCCCGCACGTAGCTATTGGCTTCCTTTTCGGGCAGCAGGCGCTCTTCCCATTTCGTAACGTAGCCGAAAATACCGCTGCGGCCCTGGTACAAGTCGGTTTCCGTGACGCCGGCCGCGGCCAGGGCCCCTGTAGCTTGCTCGCCTATCGCCCGAAATTCGCCTTCAATCTGTTCCTGCCGCTTGCGGAGCGTTTCGTGCAGCCGCCGAAAATCTTGTAGCGTCAGTGTTTGGAGCTGCGCCACCGCTTCGTGCACGGTTTCGTTGAAAAGGAAGCCACCGAATTCCACTAGCTCGCCCGCCAAGTTGTTCCAGCTTTTGCCTTCCTCGGCCCGGCTCAGTGCATATTCGCTCAGAGTACGCGCCAGCAGCTTGGAATTCGGGTCACGGTTCACTTTCTCCAACAAGGCCGCCACCGCTGTTTGCAGCACGGCCTCGGTATCTAGTTCCACCTCAAATGTGGCCGGCAAGCCCAATTCCCGTGTGAATGCCGTCACGATGCGCTGCACAAACGAGTCAATAGTGCTCACCGCAAAATCGGCGTAGTGGTACAGCACCAACCGAAACGTTGCCTGCGCCCGCCGCCGCACTTCCTGTTGCTGCTCCTCGTTGGTAGTGGCAAAGCGCGGCATCTTGCCTTCCTCGGCTAGCTCCGCCGCCACTTCTGCTAGCAGCGTATCCTTCTCACCCTCCTGCGGATACGCAAACTGCCGGAGCGCCCCAATAATGCGCGCCTTCATCTCCCCCGCCGCATCGTTGGTAAAAGTAATGGCCAGTATCCGCTTGAAATACCCCGGGTCCTCGTCGCCCAAGGCCAGCTTCAGGTATTCCTTGGTCAGCTGGTAGGTTTTGCCGGAGCCGGCAGAAGAAGAGTAAATGCGAAAAGTGGCGGGCATTGAAAGTTGTTTATTGCTTTTGAAAGCTATACTATTAGTATATAAGAAGATCTGTGAATCTATCTAGGAAATATAAACATGAAATACATATTCTTCTTTTGTGTGCTTTGCCTCACAGTGTCTTTCCGTGAAAATAAGTTAGTGAACACTGTTCATAACACAGATAAAATTAATATTGGAAGAAGTAGTGAAAAATGCCTGACTAATTTTGTTGTTAATAGCCATATAATTAACTCTGTAACTAATATATCAAATGATGTAAATACTTATAATGATGTGTTAAATGATTTAATATATAATCATTTCTATAGCCGTTTCCTTGGTAGCTCAGCTCGTAAAGTATATGAGGGAATGTCTCCAAGCAAATTTGATACAGCTATAATGCATAGAAGGCAGCGAAATATGACCCAAGATTTATTAAAAAATAAAGCTAGGCTTTGTGTGATTTATTTAAATAAAGATACGCTTAATAAAAACTTTACTATAAAATTGGATGGCGATGAAAGGTTCGCATCAATATTGAAGAATATAATTGCTAAATATGATAATGACATATCCAAGGTGTTAGATAAATTGTCTGCCAGAGAGCAACGCTATAAGCCGAGCGATTTTCATGTTCAAATAGCTAAAGTTTCTGCTGTTTATGGTGTTAATAAAATATACGATAAATATGGTGAATCAACTAATAGAAACGATGATTGTATAGTTGGAGTTGTTTCTATGTCTAAAATCGTGTTTAATAAGGAAAAAGACAAGGGGCTGTTGTACTACGATTTTTTCTGTGGTAATAAATGTGCAAAAGGAGAAATTATTGAAATTTTAAAAATTAATAATAGATGGAAAATTATTAACGCAGTTCAGCTTTGGGTTTCATAAAGAAGTAGATATACTACACTGGCCCCCACAACCGCTCCACTAAGTCTGGTGTCACCCGCACCGGGCGTTTGGTTTGCGGGTCCAGAAATGCCCACTGCGTTTCGGCTTCGCAGAGCAGCTTGTTGTCGGCGGCGCGCTCGATGCGCACGAAGCGCTGACTTTGCGCGCCGCGCACTTCACCTATCCACGTGGTACAACGCAACTCGTCGCCGAGCAGGGCGGGATGATGGTAGCGGATGCGGTGCTCCAGCACCACCCATATATAGGTGTGGCCTTCGCTCGGTGGATAGGCCGTGCGCCAGTGCGCTGCGGCCGTGTCTTGCACCCACTGCACGTACTGTACATTGTTGGCGTGGTTTAGCTCGTCAATGTCCTGTGGCTGTACCGTGATGAGGCGCGAGAAGCGGAAGGCAGGAGTTTCCATACAAGAGGGGATAGGCGGCAACAGATAGGGCAAAGGAACACAGAAACGCCCGTCTGGTACAGTTTAGCCTTACGCTCTATTCACGATATAATATTGTGAGATTAAAGCACGAAGTTGGAAACTTCTTCTATCTTTGAGGCAGTTTAAGAAAAAGTGGTTTACGCAGTCCAGTTGAGTACTTTCGTAAGGAGGGGAAAGCGGAGTTGAGTGCTGCTTTCTTAAAAATCATCCATCACAAAAGTACCATGCAGACAGGAACTGTAAAATTTTTCAATGAGACCAAAGGTTTTGGTTTCATCAAAGTGGACGAGACCGGCGAAGATATCTTCGTTCACGTTACCGAGTTGATCGACGAAATCCGCGACAACGACAAGGTTCAGTTCGAAATTGCTCAAGGCCGTAAGGGTCTGAACGCCGTAAAAGTAAAGTTGGCTTAGTCCATCTCCTTTTCGGATACGATTGAAAAGCAGGCTCCAAAGAGCCTGCTTTTTTTGTGCCTTCTCAGAGTAGCATGCTGTACCAGAGCTACAATGAAAGACTAGCTTGCTAGCGTACTAACCTTAGTTTTTGAAATAGTACTGTGGAGTTCAAAAAGCCTTTTTCCACTAAAACAATAACTGTAGTATAGCTATTGCGTAGAATTATCGCTACCTTTGCAGCCGCATTTGAGAACGGCCTCGTTCCGCGCAGCTTGTAGCTGCCTAAGTAAAATTTGTTGGCCGGCTTTGTCTTCCGTCCGTTGCTTCCGTCACTTGTCGTTGTGAGAGAGTGGGAGAAGAGCGTCGCTGAATTTGCTGTTTTCAGAGCGTAGTGTCTCCACTCCATCAAACACAAAAATGGAAAAAGTAAGATTTGAAGAGCTTTCGCTCTCAGAAGAAATGCAGCGTGCTATTTCGGAAGTAGGCTATGAAGAAGCCTCCCCGATTCAGTCTGCTGCCATTCCCGTGCTGCTCGAAGGCCGCGATGTAATCGGCCAAGCGCAGACGGGTACCGGCAAAACTGCCGCCTTCAGTATCCCCGCTATTGAAAACATTGATACCAACTCCCGCGAGGTGCAGGTATTGGTATTATGCCCTACTCGCGAACTAGCAGTTCAGGTTTCCGGTGAAATCCAGAAGCTAGGCAAATACAAGCGTGGCTTGGCCGTGGTGCCCATCTACGGTGGTAGCTCCTACGACCGGCAGTTCCGCGCCTTGGAGCGCGGCGTACAGATCGTAATTGGCACGCCTGGCCGCGTAATGGACCACATCGAGCGTGGTACCTTGAAGCTTGAGCATTGCAAGATGATCATCCTCGACGAGGCTGACGAAATGCTGGACATGGGCTTCCGCGACGACATCGAGACGGTGTTGAAGCAGATGCCTGAGCAGCGCCAAACAGTGTTCTTCTCGGCTACCATGAGCAAGCCCATCATGGACTTGACCAAGCGCTACCAGACGGACCCGCAAATCGTGAAGGTGAACCATCAGGAAATGACGGTTACCAACATCGAGCAGAGCTACTTCGAAGTGCGCGGTCCGCAGAAAAAAGACGTGCTGACCCGCCTCATCGACATGTACAACATCAAGTCGGGCATCGTCTTTGCCAACACGAAGCGCATGGTCGACGAGATTGTAGGTGATTTGCAGGCCAAAGGCTACTTCGCCGAAGGCTTGCACGGCGACATGGGCCAGCAGCAGCGCCAGAATACGCTCGACAAATTCCGCAAAGGCACCCTAGAAATCCTGGTAGCCACCGACGTAGCCGCCCGCGGCATCGACGTGGAGAACGTGGAAGTAGTAGTGAACTACGACTTGCCTGCCGACGAGGAATACTACGTGCACCGCATCGGCCGTACGGGCCGGGCCGGTAAAACCGGTAAAGCCTTCACCTTCGTGAGTGGCCGCGACATCTATAAGTTGCGCGACATCATGCGCTTCACCAAGGCTACTATCAAGCAGGAGCGGGTGCCGTCGTTCGAGGATGTGTCGGAGGTGAAAACCACGCTCATGCTCAACTCTATCAAGGACGTCATCACCAAAGGCAACCTCGATAAATATGTAGCTCGCGTGCAACGCCTGCTCGACCAAGACCAGGAAGATGGCATCACGTCGTTGGATGTGGCTGCTGCGCTGCTGAAAATGACAATGAAGGAAGACAAGCGCGCTCAGGAAAGCCTGGACGCTAGCCGCACGCAGGGCGCTGCCCGCCCCGGCTACACTCGTCTCTTCGTTACGATGGGCAAGAAAGACCAGATTCATCCCCGCGACATCGTGGATCTGATTGCCGAGAACACTAGTCTGACGGCCGCCAAAGTGGGTGACATTTCGCTCTACGACAAATTCAGTTTTGTAGAAGTCCCCTCGGAGTTTACGGATGAAGTCGTTACGCAACTCGGCCGCACCAGCATCAACGGCCGGCCAGTATCCTTCAACGTGGCCACGCCACGCCAGGAAGGCGACGCGCAGCAGCAGGGTGGTAGCTTCGGCGACCGTCCTCGTCGTGGCCCCGGCGGATTCGGTGGCGGCGAGCGGCGCGAGGGTGGCTTCGGCGGCAACCGCGGCGGTAGCTACGGTGGTGGCTACAAAGGCGGCAACCGCGAAGGCGGAAGCGGCTACGGTAGCCGCGAAGGTGGCTTTGGGGGCAACCGGGGCGGTGGCAGCTATGGCGGCAACCGCGGTGGTGGTAGCTATGGTGGCGGTAGCCGCGGTGGCAGCAGCACATACGGCGGTGGCTACAAAGGCAAGCGCGACAACCAGGGTGACTAGTTTTCTGTCTTCAGCTAACTCATTTTAGATCAAACACAAAAGCCCCCTCATTGAGGGGGCTTTTGTGTTTTAGCAGTGCTTAGCACGATTATAGACTTTGTCTTGAGCAGAGTAATTAGTCTCATTATGCTTGGCGCAGAGTGTAACAACTGTCGTGCAATGTCTTAAGGATTAGAAGGGTAGTCAGTGTATTGTAGGACCGACTGGAAAGTAAAAAAGCTACCTCATTGAGGTGGCTTTTTTATTAACCCAAAAATCCGGAGAATCGAAGGTTACTTGGATGCGTTGCGCAGGGCTTTGATTTCGTCGTGGCCTTGCTGAATGCCTTGGTATTGCTTTTCAATGATAGACTTGAGCTGACCTGGCAGTTCGGCTTTCAAAGCCGTCTGGTAGGCTTTTACAGCGTAGTCTTCGCCACGCTCGCACTCGTTAAGAATGCTTTCACGGCTCTTGCTGGTCACAGCAGCTTTCAGGTTGATGAAAGCGCGGTGAATAGTACCCGTGATAGAGCTGTCTTCTTCAGCCTTTAGGTTAAGCTGGTGCATTTGGTCTTCTAGTTCTGTGAGGTAACCGTCGCGCTGCACGGCGTATCTCTTGAACACCTCTTTCAAATCTTGGTCCTCTACATCGGTGAGGGCTTCAGAATAGCCTTTTTCGCCATCTTTCAGGGTTTCGAGTAGTTCGTTGAGGACGGCTTGAGTTGCTTTAGCTTCCATGAGAAGTAGTGTTAGGTAAGGTGGTTGTGCCTTACTTTACTGCGAAAGCCAATGTAGGGTTACGAGAGCTTCTGTTCTAAACCACTAGTGAGCCCTGTAGCGCCTTATGGCAGTTCCTCAACTTACAGCCTCACTTTTCACTTCGGCCATAGCTCGACCGGCTAGGAATCCGGTAGTCCAGGCAGCTTGGAAGTTGAAGCCACCGGTGATACCATCAATATCGAGCACTTCGCCGGCGAAGTAGAGGCCGGGTACGCGCCGGCTTTCCATCGTTTTCATGTTGATTTCGCCGAGTATCACGCCGCCACACGTTACAAACTCGTCTTTGTAGGTGGTTTTGCCGCGTACCGGAAGTGCCGTATTAAGAAGAGCCTCAATGAGTCGATTTTGCGGCTTGGCGGGCAACTCGTTCCACCGTACTTCGTCGGTGACTCCGGCTTGTTCGGTGAGAGTGCGCCACAGGCGTTGGGGCAAGCCAAACAGGGGATTAGAAGCTACTACTTTCTTGCCGTGCTGCTCCCGGAACTCCCGCAAATAGTGCCGCAACGAATCTTCGTTGTGCTCTGGTATCCAATTAATAAGGGCAGTGCTTTGGTAGCCAAGCTCGTGCAAGCGGCGGGCTCCCCAAGCCGACAGTTTAAGTACTGCAGGCCCGCTCACTCCCCAGTGCGTCACCAGCACCGGGCCTTCATATTCCAGCTTTTCGCCGGCTACCCGCACCCGCACATGGGGCACGCTCACTCCTGGTAGCTCCCGCAGCGGCGACTCCGGTACGTTGAATGTAAACAAACTAGGTACCGGCTCTTGAATGCTGTGCCCTAAGGCTCGTAACCACGCATACTGCTCCGACTTGGGCGCGCCACCAGTGGCAATCAACAGCTTGTCGACAATCATTTTGCCGGCATGGGCTCCGGTCAGGTGCAGCCGAAATCTGCCTTCTGGCAGCGGCTCAATTGTGGAGGGAGACGTTTGAGTGAGGATGCGCACGCCAGCTTTGCGGGCCGCATCAAGCAGGCACTGCGCCACGGTTTCCGACGAATCCGTGACGGGAAACATGCGGCCGTCGGGCTCGGTCTTGAGGCGCACGCCACGGCTTTCAAACCAGCGGACAGTAGCTTGCGCATCGAACTGCCGAAACGGCTCTTTGAGTTGCTTGGCGCCGCGCGGATAATGCAGCACGAGCTGCGCAGGCGTATCGGCGGCGTGGGTCACGTTGCAACGTCCGCCGCCCGAAATTCGCACTTTGCTGAGCAGCTTGTTGGTTTTCTCGATTAAGTAAACAGTTTGATGCGGATTGGCCTCGGCACAGGTAATGGCCCCGAAAAAGCCCGCCGCTCCACCGCCAAGTACGGCTACCGAAGAATTCATTTCTTTCACAAACACAAAGATACGACCGATGCAGCGCAAGCTTCTGCTAGCTCACAAAGCGTCTTCATTAGGCCAGATGCAATAACACAGCTTACACGGGTGCATACCCGCCTCACATAAGCATAGAACACTATTCTGCTACGCTTTGTGCCAATGGCAATGCGCTTCGTTGGTTTGTGACTTGGAAAGCACGAACTGTTGGGTACAGGCCGAAACGGGTGCAGCGTGGTTAGCAGTAAGCTAATGCGGCCACCAAGTCGTCGTGGCGGAAACGGTAGTCGGTGGTGTTGCGCAACAGGCTGGTATCGATAGTTTTGCCGCTGGCGGCTTCGTCGCAGAAGGTAGGCGCTTCGAGGCCCAAATGGGCAGCGGCAGCAGGGTAAAAGTCGCGGCGGGTGGGGTGATGAGCGGCGCAGGCATTGAAGGTGTACCCCCATACCTTCTCTTGGATGATGTGCCGCAACAAGCCCACGCAGTCGTCGAGGTGAATCAGATTGACGGGGGCGCTGCCTTGCTTCAGCTCGTGCCGGCCGGCCAGGAAGCGGCCGGGTGGCCGTTCGGGGCCAATCAGCCCGCCGAGGCGCACGACTGTGGTGAGCCACTGCCCACGCCGGGGCGTGAATTGACCTTCGGCGCGGAGTAAGTCAGAAGAGGCGTCGGGCGAGGAAAGGGCGTCGGCTTCGCGCATGGTTCGGGGCTCGTTGGGATACACGCCCGTAGAACTTACGAATAGCACGTGGCGCACCCCAGCTGCCGCTACGGCGGCTCCTACAGGCCGCAGCAACGCCGGATAGGCGCCAGCGGCGGCGGTGCGGGGTGGCACGTTCAGCACCAGTACGTCGGCATCATGCAGCATAGCGTGCAAAGAGTCGGCGTCGGTTTGACTGAACTCGGAACCCAAGCGCAGCAGGTATGGCCGGATACCAGCATCACGGAGCGTGAGCAGTTGTGCGGGCGTAGTAGTAGAACCATTTACGGTGTACCCATCGGCTACGAGGGCTTGCGCCAAGGGCAGGCCTAGCCAGCCACAGCCCAGGATGGCAATGGTTGAAGTCGGAGAAGAAGAGGCGGAAGAGTTTGTCGTCATGCGAGGTAAAGGTGAGGAAATTTCTTTCGCGTCCTAAAAGCCAGCATTGCCAACCACCAAGCCGCACCGTCACGAACGGCTATGATAGGAGTTTTTTTGAACTTGCCCGGCCTCTAATATCCTGAAAACCAAATTATAGAAAGAAGGCCGTAAGTAAAGTGCATTTTCTTTGCTACAACCAGCTGTAGCTCAGCCCTGAGTTGAAAAGCGGCCTTGCAGATCCAAGGAGAAGCGCAGACATGGTTGCTGCAAAGACTAGCGCATAGCTACAACAGAAACCGCTATTACTGGAATAAGCAGTTTATTTGAGCTACCGTATCAGTCCCAACTTTTAAAGGCCAAGACTATTCGGTCCTAGACTTTCACTTTCTATTCCCACCCCTGCTTTATGGCTGCTCCCTACGCCCAACCCATGCTCCGCGACAACGCACTCCAAGGTAAAACCATCGTCGTAACGGGCGGCGGCACTGGCCTTGGGCGCGCCATGACCACTTATTTTATGCAGCTCGGTGCCAATGTGGTCATCAGCAGCCGCAAGCTCGATGTACTGGAAAAAACCGCCGAAGAACTACGCCAGCAAACCGGCGGGAGCATCCTGGCCGTGCAATGCGACGTGCGCAAGTACGACGAAGTAGAAGCCTTGCTGCAGAAAACCATCGATACCTTTGGGGGGGTGGATGTGCTGCTTAACAACGCAGCCGGCAACTTCATCAGCCCCACGGAGCGGCTTTCGCACAAAGCGTTTGATGTGATTGTCGACATTGTGCTGCGGGGTTCTTATAACTGCACACTGGCCTTCGGGAAGCGCTGGATAGCAGACCAGAAGCCGGGTACCATCCTCAACATTGTGACGACGTATGCCTCCGTCGGCTCGGCGTACGTGGTGCCTTCGGCGGCGGCCAAAGCGGGCGTGCTGGCCATGACCCGGTCGTTGGCCGTGGAGTGGGCCAAGTATGGCATCCGCTCGAACGCCATTGCCCCCGGCCCTTTCCCAACCGAAGGCGCCTGGAGCCGGCTGTTTCCTGATCCCCTCGCCAAAAAGCTGGACCCCGCGGCCAGTGTACCCCTCAAGCGCGTCGGCGACCACCAGGAACTCGCGAACCTAGCGGCCTACATGGTGTCGGATTTTGCGGCCTATATGAATGGCGAAGTCGTGACCCTGGATGGGGGCGAGTGGCTCAACGGTGCTGGCGAGTTCAACAAGCTCGAAGCCATTCCGGCCCCGATGTGGGATGAAATTGAGAAGACAATGAGGAGATAGTAACACGGTCAAAACAAAAGAACGTCCTGCTGCGCTAGTCGAAGCAGGACGTTCTTTATTATGCGGTCTGTTAATGCCCTAAAACTTATACTCCGAAAAGTCCTTGGTGAATTCTGCCGCTGGAATGGGTTCGTTGGCAACGATATTGCTGAACTCGAACTGTTCGAACAAGCCTTTTTCGTCGTGAACCCGCACCAGAACGGGTAGGATCAGTTTCTGGTCGACGCAGACCAGGGTTCGGCGGCCGTAGCTATTGGGTACTTGCAGCGTTTTGCCAACGGGTATGGCAGAGCCCGGGCTGATGCCGTTGCGCTCCATGACGCGGTATTCGCCGCAGCCGAATTTGTCGGCAATGCGGGCGGGCGTGTCGCCGGCTACGGCTGTGTAGGATACATAGCGGAACTGCGGATACTCGGACCGCAGTACATAGCACGGCCGCCCAGCGATGGTGGAGTCGCCAACGTAGCGGAAGCTGCGCTCATAGCTATGGTCGCGGCGCTGATTGGAACCATGAATAAGGCCAGCAATGGTACCGAAACCGGCGTCGAGGACGCTGTGGTGCTGGTTGCGGCGCATAATCGTGCCGTTGGGGTCGAGGCTGAGTGTCACGTAGGGGAAGCTATTGGGATACACCCAGGCGTCGCCGTCGTTCTGGCCTTCCACCCACAGCACTTCCACGCCCTTAATCGTATTCTTGAGGTACACGCGCTGCGGATTGAAGGCCATCTTCATATTCGTGCGGGCCGGCTGGTATTTGCCGTTGCTAAGGCGCTCCTGGGCACGCACGTTGCAGCGTAGCGTCTTCAAATTGGTGATGGAAGTGGTAAGGCGAGTCATCAATTGCTCGGTGGTTATGCGGTCGGCATCGGGAGCTGCGGTCTGCACCAAAGCAGCTCCTAGAGTCACCGTTGCCAAAGGAAAAAAGAGCAAAAGCCCCAAAAAACGCGTCATAGAAAGATGATCGTAAACAAAGCTAGCCCGATGGCAATGGCCCGCCTTATGCACAAACCGGGCCGGAGAAAAAGGAGTGATGAGGTAGTGAACGTATGAAACGCTGGGTTCAACAAGGTGTTGGCGCCGTTGAATGGTAATCCACTGTCTCACAGGTTCACTTAATTCAAGCTGATAGGCGGAAAGCGCGAGCTGACACTATCGAAGATGAATAACTCATTGATTTGCACATCGGTGAAGAAAGGATAAAGCGGAAACTTCTGCACTACCTGCCGAATGGCCTCGGTGTCTTGGCCGTTCATTGTTATCCAGCCTTGGGTGCGGTCGGCACTGATGGCGTAGGCTTCCACAACGTTTTCCTCGATGAGCCGGTTGATGACCATGCGGTGCCGAGGAATAAGGGCTACAAAGTCATCAGTGAAAACCACGGGCAACTGGAGCGTAACCATGAACTTGGCCATATAGAAGGGCTTAAGAGCCAACTAACGCCCGTCGGACACACAAAGTTGACCGGTGGCCACACAGCAGGGCAACTTTTTCCATTATCTAACAGAATAAGAGGGGCAGCTCCGCAGTGAAGTACTTCACAAACCAGCACGTAGGCTGCTATTTACTTCTTGTTCTCGTACTATGCACTTCACGGTCATCACGCCGACTCATAACCGCCGCCAATTTCTGCCCGAAGCCGTGGCCAGCGTCAACGCCACCGTTACCGCCCCGCTCGATATTCAATTCGAGCACTTCATCCTGGAAAATGCCAGTACCGATGATACTGCCGACTGGCTGCGCACTGCCGAGCAAGACGGCGGACCGCTCCGGGTTATCAGCCAAGCCAAGAAGCTCCAGCCTGGGCCAGCGCGTAACATCCTCATCCGCGAAACACCTGCTGAATCCTGGCTTGTTCCCCTCGACGACGACGATATTCTCCTTCAGCGCTGCCTCTTTCACTACGGTGACCTAATTGAGCGCCATCCTGGCCAGCCGTGGTTTGTGGCCGACTTCCTGCGCGTAGACGAAGAACGCCGCTACTTACCGAACGAAGACTATTACGCCTGGCGCTTCGACTCGGCTCCGGACATGCTCAAGGCTATTTTCAAAGCCGAGCACTTCATCCAGGGCAACGTCTGCTACGCCCGCAGCTTGTTTGATGAAGTAGGTGGGTACGACGAAGAAATCGAAATGGCCGAAGACCTCGACCTGTACGTGCGTTTCCTACTGGCGGGGCACCTGCCTGTCTTGTCGCCCCACATCAGCCACCTGCACCGCTTTCACACCAGCAACGTCAGCATCGGAGTTGATGCCGACAAACACGGCGCCGACCTACGCGTGATTTACGACAAGTACGCCGACCAACTCAAGGCGCTAGGAGTAGAGCGGCCGGGGTAGGAACTACCAGATTTTCCACCAAGGTCTAGCATTAACTTTAGCCTGTTTGGGACCAATATCTGCAAGTATCTGTGGATTGCTAATCTCTAGATCCTCTGGTTGACTACCTGAAATGAGTGCAGAATTTACGGCTTGTGTTTCGGCACTCCAAAGTGCTATGGCAACATGTAAATGTTCCGTCCAAGTCTGATTGGTAACGGCTTGCTCAGCGCAAAGTAGGGCTGCTTGATATACCGGCTCCTCGCTTAATAAATAATCATGGGGCCTTTTGTTATTAGTGTGCAGTGTATAATGCTTCGAAAAACTCACTGGAAGGTTTTGCATCAGCACACGACCAAAGGCTAAAGGCACGAAGGAAATTATCTGATTTGCTAAGTGAGCATCGACTCCAGTGCTAGTTAACTGATTGTAAATAGTTTCCTCTGTTGCTTCTGCTTCCACGAAATATGGAAGCGTTGCCTCAATTAAATTTTTGGTTTCTTCCTGTTGCATAGCGCGAATTAATTATTTGACTTCCACGCCGCCTTTCAGCACTAGCTTCACTTGCCGGAGGGCTCCTACGTCCTGCGTTGGGTCGCCGGCTACGGCTACCAGGTCGGCGAGCAGGCCGGTTTGGATGCGGCCCCGGTCGGGGAGTTGGAAGATGCGGGCATTGCCGCTGGTGAAGCCACGTAGCACTTCCAGCGGCGTGAAGCCGTATTCGCGAGCAAGCAGTTCGGCCTCGCGCACATTATCACCGTGGGTGAACACGCCTACGTCGCCACCAACGGCTAGGGCTACGCCGCTCTGGCGGGCCAGCTTCACGCTCTCTTTCTTCTGACGGATGCGTTCGGGCTCCGGGTCTTGGCCTTTGCGGTAGCCCCGATACTGCGAAATAGCATCGCCGGCAGCTACGGTGGGGCAGAGGGCGACGCCGCGCTGCTTCATTAGCTTGAATACTTCGGCGGTGCCGCCATCGCCGTGCTCGATGGTTTGTACGCCGGCTAAGGTGGCGCGGCGCATGCCTTCGGGCGTACTGGCGTGAGCTACCACGGGCCGACCAGCGCTATTGGCGGTTTTCACGATAAGGTTGAGCTCGTCCTGCGTGAATGTGGGACGGCTCGGCTCGTTGGCACCCCACCGGTAGTCGGCGTATACTTTGATGATGTCGGCACCTTTGCCGATTTGCTCGCGCACTGCCCGAATGATACCATCAACTCCGTCGGCTTCTTGAGCACCTTGCGGCACTTCCACATCCACGGAAAGCTTGGGGCCGTAGCTACCCGTGGCCACTAAGGCACGCGTAGCTACTAGCAGGCGCGGGCCAGGAACAATACCTTGCTCAATGGCTTGCTTGAGGCCTACATCGGCGTAGCCAGCACCTTCCGTTCCCAGGTCACGGGCCGTCGTGATGCCGGCAGCCAGCGTGGCGCGTGCGTGAGCCGTGGCGCGCGCCACCCGCAGCGCTTCCGATTCGAGCAGCACTTGGTCGTTCCAAGGCGTTTCGTTGTAGGGGTGTAGCAGCAGGTGAGAGTGGCCTTCAATTAGCCCGGGCAGCAAGGTGAGGCCGGGCAGGTCAAGGGTGCGAGCACCCGCTGGCGCAGTTACTTGCGCGGCAGGCCCTACAGCCCGGATTCGGTCATTCTCTACCAGTACCGCCCAACCCGCATGCAGCGTTTCCCCATCGAAAACGGCAGCAGGGCGGAGCAGGAGTAGCACGGTAGCCGCAGTGGGGGGATGGGCTGCCAGGGGTAAAGTGACCAATAGCAGGAATAGCACCGCCGTGCAGTTCAATCGTATGGTATCAGCGAATCTTATCATGCAGTAGTCTGTGGTAAAAATGAGCCAGTTGGCGACCAGCTTTCTTGAACCTGATGGTTGTAGTAGCCTCTGTTGTATCGCGCACACCAGTTAAGTGGTGTAACACGGTGACCAGCTGTCGAGCAGCAGCGTGATTTGGAAGTTGAGCGAGAAGCAGCCAAGTATCGGCTGGAGTAAGTTGAACTTCCACTAAACCGTACACCGGATCATCTTCTCCGCCATTTGAGACAGTGCGCGTTCTTATAGCTCGAATATCGGCTAGCAACAATTCACTGCCAACTTGTAACGCACTGCCATTTGGATAATCGAAATGAAAATAATTATCGCCAGCTGCATACGTCAGTACAGCACTTCCTCCATGCTCCAATCGAATAATATGTTTACGGAACAGTTGGAGCACGGCTGCAAGCGCAAAAGCTATGCACAGAGCTTTAATCAATAAAGAAGAAAGCGGCCATAACTGAGGAAGCAAAACGACTGAGGCTGCAAACGGCCCCCAACGATAGATAAAGCCCACTGAGGTTAATTGTTCAGCGTGATAAGGATACTTCAACTCCAAAGCAGAGTATGAGTACCGTAGCTGAGTATCATCGTGATTTGCTAAAGTGGCTAGGTCGCGGAGTTGATAAAATAAGGTGCGGTTAAATGTCATACTTTAACCTACACAAAAAGCGTGGTCCTTTATGCAGACGAAGCTATTGCAAGCAGATGCTGAGTAGTTACCCAGCTTTGGCCGTGCTTGGCTGGCGCTTTACTTTCACCTTCTTTATTTTCTTATCCGGTTCTGGCTTGGCGTCGGTCGGGTTGTTTACCAAGGTCATTTCGTTTACTAAGTGCTTGGCGCCGGCAAACTTATCTATCACGAACAGCAGGTAGCGCACGTCGAGCGTGATGTTACGGACCCGATCGGGGTCGAACATGATGTCGGACATGGTGCCTTCCCAATTACGGTCGAAGTTGATGCCGATTAGCTCGCCGCGGCCGTTGATGACTGGTGAGCCGGAATTGCCGCCCGTGGTGTGGTTGGTGGCAATGAAAGCAACGGGCACGCTGCCTTTGTAGGCATAGGGGCCATAATTTTTAGTTTGGTACAGCTCGGCGAGGCGGGCAGGTACCTCGAACTCCGGGTTGGTCGGGTCGGCTTTTTCTATGATGCCGTCGAGCGTGGTGTAGAAGTCGTACTGAGTGCCGTCGGCGGGGGTGTAGGGCTGCACTTGCCCGTAGGCGACGCGCAGGGTGGAGTTGGCATCAGGGTAGAACTTACGCTCGGGCTGCTGCTGGCGCAAGCCGGCCATGTAGGTGCGCTGGAGCAGCGCAATGTTGTCGGTGGCGGCGGTATAGGTGGGCAGGATGGCCGTGCGGTAGTTGCCGACGATGGCCGCCGCCAGTTGCGCGGCCGGGTCGTCGAGCAGGGCACGCGCGTCGCCTTTGGCTACTTCGTTGACTACAGCTTGGGCATTTTCATTGGAAGTCAGGCGCGACTTGGTGTAAAGCTGCGCCACGTAGGCGCTCCAGCCGTTGGTGCCGGGATGCTGCTTGGATAGGTTTTTGACGTAGGCTGGCAGCAGGGCCGCGGGCGTACCGTTGGCGTAGAGGGGCAGCAGCGCGGTAGCTACTTTCTGGTCAGTCGAGGCGCTGTAGTTGCGAAAGAAGTTGGTGGTACCGGTCCGGGCTTTGGCGGCGGCCGTAGCAAGTTCAGCAGCCGGTACTTTTTTCTCGGCCAAGTCAGCCAGGGAAAGCAGGCTATTGGCGTAGGCTATCAGCTCGATACCTAGCGCGGCCTCCGTCACGTAGTCGCGGGCCAGGGTGTAGTCGCGCGCGGCGGTGTAGCTACGCTGCATTTGGGGCAGTAGGGTGCCGTAGGCGGCTTTGCGGGCTTCGTCGCCGCTGTTGGCCCACTGCTGGAAGGCTACTTCCTGCTGCTGCTTGCGGGATACGGCGTCCAGCTTTTTCAGCCCCCGGTTCTCGCCCATCCACTTTTTCCAATAGTTGGCAATACTAGCATACTTGGCCGCATACTGGATTCGTACCTTGTCGGAGGCCTGCATGTCGGCGGCCAATATCTTCAGCTTCGCGTCGCGCACCTTGATTTTGGCGGGGTTCGATACCGAGTAAGTTTCTTCTACGCCCCAACTGGTGAGGTATTCGTTGGTGCGGCCCGGAAAACCGAAAACCAGCGTGAAGTCGCCGGGCTGCACGCCAGCCAGCGAGATGGGCAAGTGGTGACGGGGCTTGAAAGGGACGTTGTCTTTGGAATAGGGCGCGGGCTTGTTATCGGGGCCGGCGTAAATGCGGAACACGCTGAAGTCGCCGGTGTGGCGGGGCCAGGCCCAGTTGTCGGTGTCGCCGCCAAACTTGCCGATGCTGCTCGGCGGCGCACCCACCAGTCGAATGTCCTCAAACACCTCCGTTACGAACAGGTAGTACTCGTTGCCGTTGTAGAAGGGCCGGATAAATGCTTCGTAATGCGTGCCTTGCACTGCAGCCTGCCCCACGCGCTGGATATTGGCCTGCGCCATCTTCTCCCGGTCGGCTTCCTGAATGTTGGTGGTTGGAACGCCGGCCAGTACCTGGCTGGTCACGTCTTCCATCCTGATAATGAATGTAGCCGTAAGGCCCGGATTAGGTAGTTCTTGCTCCCGGTTCATAGCCCAGTACCCCTTGGTGAGGTAGTCGTGCTCCAAAGAAGAGTGCTGCTGAATCTGGCTGTAGCCGCAGTGGTGATTAGTAAGCAGCAAGCCTTCGTTACTTACGATTTCGCCGGTGCAGCCACCCCCAAACTGAACCACGGCATCCTTCAAGCTACCTTGGTTGATGCTGTAAATTTGGTCGGCGGTGAGCTTGAGGCCCTTTTTCTGCATGTCGGCCTCGTTGAGTTGCTTGAGTAGCAGCGGCAACCACAGGCCCTCGTCGGCGCGAGCATCTAGCAGAAAAGAAACAAGCACCAGAGCCAGCAATGCCAGCCGCAAACGTAAAATCATAAGTAAGTGGATGCGTAGAGGAAGAACACAAAAATAGCGGACAAGCGGCTAGCCGGTATGGTTCCGATGGGAGTTGCGCAACACTAAATCAAACTAAAACGCCCAACCTTAAAAGATTGGGCGTTTTTAGGTTGTGGAAACTATCCACTTGAAACGGAAGAAGCTAGCTGTTTAGGAGTGACCCATTTCCGCTACGGCTGGTAGATTTTCCGCGTTGGTATTGGAAGCGGCGTACACTGGCGCAACACTTGCGGCCGGAACATCATCGGTTTCGTCGGTGGGGTTAGCGGCTTCCCACTCACGGAAGCGGCGGATTTCGTCCTGGAATTTCTCGACAAACCAGCTAATCAGTGCCAAATCATCTAAAAAGCCCACAACGGGTATAAAGTCGGGCACGAGGTCGATGGGCGAGAGAGTGTAGAGTAGCACGGCCAGCCCAGCGATGATGGTGGTAGTATCGATTTGCCGGTAGCTGCCGCTGATGTAGTTGCGCACCAGCCGCACTAGCGTGCGAGCTACATCGAACACTTGCTTGAATTTGTTGTCGCCGCTTTCCTTGCTGGCGAGCTTGTTGGCTACCTCATTGAGTACTAGCACGGCCCGGAAGGGGCGGCCCAGGAGTTTGCCAGCACGGTTGAGAAATACGCTAAATAGTGCGTTTTTGGAAATAGAAAGCCCTTTTTCGACGAGAGAAGACATATGATGAAGTTTTCTCCGGGCTTACGCGGGGAAGGCAGGGGAGGTTATTAGGTGGGTAGAAGAAGGGGTTGGGAGTAACGTTGGCGGCTCGTTACTGTAGGAGGATTCAAGGTTCGGTTAACACAAGCCAATTAGTTAACTATTACCTGCTGACTCTTGTCACTTCTAGTGCGTGAAATGTTCCTTGTAAAGTCGGTCTGCTCGTTTCCAGTTGTCTTGTTCTTCACCATCCGCCTCACCTTCTTGCTGCACCCTTAATGTACAATTGTGGTAAAACTTTATTGGGCTATCTTTTACGCACTGCAAAGTCCGGCAATAATGTAGCGCCTGTTTGATTTGCTGAAGCGTAATGCCATAATCCTCTGCTGCTACATGAATACTATCATTCATGTCAACTTGGCTAACAATGTCACCAACAGCAAGCCTTCTACCATCTAATCTTGGTTGTCCCCACAAAATCTTCTCAGTGAGAACTATTTCAGGAAATTGATTATGGTTAGATAAAAGCCAAAGCTGTTCGAATTCTTCCTTCTTAATCTGAAAAAGCTCAAATTCTTCCTCAAGCGGTACCTCCGCAAGTCCGCCAAGATTATCTTCTAAGTATTCAGTATTATATTTTAATACCTGTCCTTTTTCAAATAGCTGTAGTTGTCGTACAACATTTAATTGGTCATTAGTCTCAAAATAATAATAAGATGCTCCCCAACTATCTGTCAGGTCATTCCCAGTTGTCTCGTTCCAATATCGTTTGAAGTATTTCAAAGTATTAAAGCGCCAATCAGTTGCAACTTTTTCTACTCGAAAAAGCACACCGAGCCACCAACCCAGTCCTTGTTCTTATTGAAGTCCACGCCTATCATGGCGCCTCGGCTGAGGCGGCCTAAGTTGGTGAGCAGAGTGGGGCGGGCGTCGCCGTCGGGCCAGCCGTAGAGCATGCGGATTTCGCACTTCACTAACCCGTCAGGCGACTGAATAACGGGCTCGTACTGTACTTTACGCTGCAATAGGAAATTGTGCTTGTCGGGTATGACTTCCAGGTCGGCGGCCGTGACGTCGAGTTTTACGCCGCTGCCCGCGAAGGAAAACAGGGGCTTGAGCACGTAGTTTTCCAGGTCGGTAGGGTAGGCGGGCAGTTCGTCGAGGCGGTAGCTTGGAGGAATGTAGGGGCTTTGGAGCAGCGGCAACGTGTACTTGCTGATGCGGAAAAACCAGTTGGGGTGCCCTACCCATTCCACGTCCACGTCGTCGGTCAGCTCAAACTCGGTTTCGAGGCCCGGATAATGCGCTAACTCATCGAAGATGACCCGGTTGTAGATGCGCTTGATAGGAATACGGCGGCTAGCTTGCTCGTAGTACAGCTGCCGGCCTTCCTTGCGTACCTTGGTTAAACACACGGGCGCCACGCCCAAGGCGCGCTTGGTCAGTTCGAAATCAATCCGTGTCTTCTGTTTTTCCGGAAACAGCTCCAGCAGAATAACATTCTCCGGGTTCTCGTCGCCAACAATCAGCTCCCGAAGCTTCTCTATGTAGTCATCGGAGCTAGGGCCCTGAAAAAGGTGCGAAACCGAATCGGGCACGGGAAAGAACCGGCGGTAAACGCCCTGCAAATAGTCCTGAAAGGCATACAGCGAGGGAAATCCTTGTAGCTCAATAAGTTGCGGCTCAAGCTCCCCGCTTGCATTCCGGCAAACCGCGTAGTCAATGGCCAGAAATGAAGTGTGCGCATTCTCGTTCGGCACGCGAAGTGCGGGCGGCACCGCTTGTTCGGTACGGGCCTTAAAGTCGGGTGCCGTCAGGACATCAATAATGCTTTCACCGGCCTCTACCAGCTTATTCCGCAGCGTTGCCGGTACAAAAATCGGCGTTTCGGCCAAGCGGAACTCCAACTGACCCGGCAACTCCTGTTCTATCGTGCGCAACATTTCCTGGTAGCGCTCGGGGCTAAAGGCTTGGTTGTAGCGGGCGCGGAGTTCGGGAATCATAACTTGGTTGTGGAGAGGTTTATTGGAAGGATATAAACGCCTTTGACTAATTCGTCATACTGAGCGCAGTCGAAGCATCTCGCGTGCTGACGTTGCCAAAGTAACTGTCATGCTGAGCGTAGTGCAACGAAGCCGAAGCATCTCGCTCGAATCGTAGGGCAAGCGTTAGGGTTTACCACACTAGCGAGATGCTTCGGCTGTGCTCAGCATGACAATAGTATCACAACGTCAGCACGTAAGTTCTTTATGGAAGGCCTAATACGTGACGCCGGCGGGTTGCTGCTCAGTGGCAGTTGGAGCCAATACCGTTATGGCCTGTCGTAGGAAAGTTGGAATCACGAGAGACTCCGTCAGCTCAATGGTTTCGGGGTCTTGGAGCAGGCGCACCATTTCGTCGTATTTCGCTTCGCCGTGGTTGGCAATGATCTGCTCGCGCTTCTCGGTGGTTTGGAAGTGACGCAGCATGCCTTCGCCATCGGCTTCAGGGTGAAACTGCGTGCCGATGATTTCGGGCGTAAAGCGGATGGCCATGATGGCCCGGTCGAGGGGCACGTGCGGGCGCTCTTTTTCCATGGCCAGAATTTTGATACCCAATTCTGCCAAATGACCCTCGTTGGGCTCAGTAACCTGATAATCGCGCGAATCGACGGAGAAGAAGGGCTCAGGAAGAATGTGCAGCAAAGAATCAGCTTGTCCGTCTTCGGTTTTGTGCATAGGGAAGATGCCAAACGAAGTGGATTTGCGCTTACTCAACAAGCCTACCTTTAAATGCCGGCTGACCAGCTGAAACGAGTGGCAGATCAGAAAAACGTGCTTCTTCTGGTCGTGTTCCCGGTTCCAGGCAAACAAGCTATCGATGAGCTCGAAATAAGGTTTTTCCCAGGCTTCATCGGTTGGGAGAGGACTGCCCGGGCCGCCGCTGGAAATGAAGATATCGTAGCTCAGATCGGGCACTTCTACGTTGGCCCGCACATTGAATACATCGAAAGAAAGGCTAACGGGGCTGGTTTCTTGCGCCCGCCGCACGAGTTGGAGAATACAGCGCATGCCCTCATTGGGAGCATTGTTGTACATATCCAGAATGGCAATTTTCAGAGACTTCATATAGTAGAACCCGCCCGGTGGCTAGGGTATTTTAGAACAGTGAATTGGCTGCCTATATAAGTAGCAGGGGAGTGGCAGCAAAAAGCAAAAGTACAAAAATGAATATTGATCAGCTTTGAGCCAGTGCCAGCTTAGTTGACGACAGAAAACTTTCTGCTACAACCAGCTACACTGCCTCAAAACCGAATCGGAAAGGAGGGAAACGACATCCGGACGCCTAGCGTTTCCTAAATCTGTGATTATAAACCGTGGGTGGTTTCGTTTACAATGAAATCGACCACCTTTTTCAGGTCGTTGGTTTCCTTGAACACCTTGAGCTGCCGGTCGGCGCCGGTGCCCATTTCCAACATTTTGAGCACATATTCCACTTCGTGGCGGCTGCCAAGCTCGTCTAGCACGTCGTCGACGAAATCCAGTAATTCCATAATTAACTCCCGGGTTGGTACCTCCGATTCCTTGCCGAAGTCAATCATTTTGCTGTCGATGCCATACCGCGCGGCCCGCCATTTGTTTTCGTTGATGAGGGCTTTGCGGTAGAGCCGGAAATTGAGGTTTTGGCTCTTGAGCTTGTAGATCTTAGCCACCAACGCCTGCATAACGGCGGCCAGCGCCACAGTTTCGTCTACCCGCAACGGCATGTCGCAGATGCGGTATTCGATGGTGTCGAAGAACGGATGCAGGCGCAGGTCCCACCAAATCTTCTTGCCGTTGTCGATGCAGCCCGTTTTTACTAGCAGCGCAATGTACTCGTCGTACTCGCTGGCGCTGCTGAAGTAATCAGGAATGCCAGTACGCGGAAACCGCTCAAACACTTTGGTTCTAAACGATTTATAGCCTGTTTCGCGGCCTTCCCAGAACGGCGAGTTCGTGGACAAAGCAAAAATGTGCGGCAGAAAGTAGCGCAGCGTGTTCATCACATACACGCCCAGGTCCCGGTTTTCGAGCCCGATGTGCACGTGCATCCCAAAAACAAGGTTGGAGCGGGCGGCTTCCTGCAGTTCCTCTACAATCTTGTCGTAGCGGGCATCGGCCGTAATGGGTTGGTCTTGCCAGCGGGAAAACGGGTGCGTCCCGGCCGCGGCTATCTTGAGCCCGACTTTGTCGGCCAAGTCAATTACCATGCGGCGCAGGTGCGTTACCTGCTCGCGCGCCTCCCCAATGTTGTGGCAGATTGTGGTGCCGACTTCGACCACCGACTGGTGCATTTCGGCTTTCACCTGTTCCTGCAACACCACCTTGCCGCCCTCCACAATCTCCGACATATGGGAGCGTAAGTCACGGGTTTCGGGATCTATCGTCTGAAATTCCTCTTCTATTCCGAGCGTGAATTGGGGCAAGGTCATGGTTAAGGTGGTATAAGTGTAGAATAAGGTCAGTGTATTATGAACTACAAAAACGTCATGCCGAGCTTGCCGAGCATCTCGCGCGCTGATGTCAGATTAGTAATCCAGCGTCAGCACGCCAGATGCTTCGGCTGCGCTCAGCATGACGTTTTTGTACTGTTCGCTATGTTACAAGCTATTCTTTGTCTTTCTTTTTCGCTTTGGGCTTGGCCTCATCGTCTTTTTTCGACGCGGCTTTCTTGCTTGGAGCAACGGCCCCGCCCGCTGAGTTTCGTACGAACGTGCCCCACGTCAGGTTATCGCGGCCGGCTTTGTGGGCCTTGGCGCGGCTGATGGCCAGGTTGGCGGCGGCTTCTACCACCCACTCGAAATTCTGCTGACCTACAGAGTTCACATCGGCATCGGGAGCGGGGTTGCCGAAGTCGATAGCCAGCGGAATACCGTCGCGCACCGCAAATTCCACGGTGTTAAAATCGTAGCCCAGGCCTTGGTTTAGCTTGAGCACGTAGTCTTTCATGGTCGCCAGAAGCTTTTTACCGGCTTGGCCGGTGGTCTTCATTTCGGTGGCGTAGCGCAGGTGGGGCTCGTTGCGGGGCTCGTAGGGCATGATGAGCACGTCTTTGCCGCCGATGCAGTAGCAGCGGAAATAGTCCGTGAACTCCACGGCTTCTTGCAGCAGCATCACCAGCTGACCGGTTTCGTCGTAGGCCCGGAAAAACTCGTGTGGGTTATCGAGCTTGTACACGTTTTTCCAGCCACCGCCCGAATGAGGCTTCATGAAGGCCGGGAAGCCGATTTTGGCAAAGGCCTCGTCCCAGTTGGTCCATTCCAGGTTGCGGAACGAATTGTGGCTGGTGTCGGCGGGGCGCTCTTTCGAGGGCAGAAGCAGCGTGCGTGGCACCGGTACGCCAAGCTGCACGGCCAAGGCGTTGTTGAAAAACTTCTCGTCGGCGCTCCACCAAAACGGGTTGTTGATAACAGCTGTTCCCGTCAGGGCCGCGTTTTTGAGGTAGGCCCGGTAGAAGGGCACGTCCTGCGAAATCCGGTCGATGATGACGGCGTAATCGGTGGGTACCGCCTGCTCAACCTGGTTGATGCTAACGAATTCAGCCGCGAAGCTGCCGCCCGCTTTCTGGTTTACGCGGTCCACGAAGGCCTGAGGGAAGGTGTTCTCCTGTCCGAAAAGGATGCCGATTTTTTTCATAAGCTGAGCCCGGAGGGAAGAGTCCGGGCAGGGTTAAGGTGAGAAGTACAAGCGGAAATCCGCCAAATGAACTCTTAAATCTGCGACAAATAACGGGGAAACATTGCGCGCCACACCGGCCAGTCGTGGGTTCCGAACGGATCCACATCCAGCCAGTGCCGAATGCCTTTGCGGTGCAAAATATCGGACATCTGATAATTAGAGTCCTTACAGAAGTCGTGTTCGGCCGTGCCAAGCACAATATTCATCAGATGGAAATGCTCGCTCTGCGCGTCCGGCATAAAATCCGGCGGGTTGTTGTAGTAGACGTTCTCGTCGTAGTAGCCATCGAGAAACCGCCGAATATTGAAAGCGGCGCCCATGGTAATGAGGTGGGCTACCTGCTCGGGGTGGCGAAAGGCAAAGTTCATAGCGTGAAATCCGCCGAAGCTACAGCCGGCCACCCCAATCTTATCGACGTGGCACTCGCGCTGCAACATGGGCACCAATTCCTGGCTCACCATGCGGTCGTAGCGGATGTGGTTTTGCACCCGCTCGGCCGGATGCAGGTGTTTGCCGTACCAGGTGTGTTTGTCTACGCCATCAATGCAGTAGAACTTGAATTTATGCGTGTCGGCAAACCACTGTACGGCTTCTATCAGTTTGAAATCTTTGGCCTCGTAGTAGCGCCCCATAGAAGTGGGGAAAATAACGATGGGGTAGCCTAGGTCCCCGAAGACCAGCATTTCCACATCGTGGCCGAGATTGTGCGAGTAAAATGGACGGTAGGCTTCCTGCAAAACGGAGTTAGCTAGAGGTGAACAATGACAATAAGAAAAGAATAAGTTGAAACTTATTGAAAATCTCTGCGCTATTCTTTTTTCGCCTAAACGGCTATTGCGAAGGAGAGGTAATTGTAACGGCCAACAATTTTACTTTTGTGGATGTATTTGCCAACTGATTCCGAGCGCACTAGCGCCTTGCAAGTGGTGCGCGACACTGGGCTGCATTCCAATTTTCTGGAGCGGCCCGTCGTGCTCGATGTGGTGTTGCCGCCCGGCTACGACCCTGCCGCGCCCTCGCGCTACCCCGTACTTTGCCTGAACGATGGTCAGGATTTGCGGCGTTTGCGTCTGCCCGCCACCCTCCGCCAACTATACCGGCAGCGCCAATTGGAGCCATTTGTGCTCGTAGCCATTCATGCTCACCAGCGCATTCAGGAGTACGGTACCGCCGCGCAGCCCGACTACCTAGGCCGGGGCAGCCGGGCCGGTCAGTACACCGAGTTTGTATTGCACGAGCTTCTGGCATACGTTCGGCAGCACTACCACGTCACCGCCGACCCCAACCAAACCGTAGTTGGCGGTTTTTCGCTCGGCGGCCTCACCGCGTTTGATTTTGTGTGGCACCACCCCGATGTAGCCACGCGGGCGGGTGCTTTTTCCGGCTCGTTTTGGTGGCGCCGCCGGGCCATTGATGACGGCTACACCGATGCCGACCGGATTATGCACCGCCTTGTGCGGGCCCGCACCGCGCACCCCGACCACCGTTTCTGGCTGCAAACCGGCACCCTCGACGAAACCAACGACCGAAACCACAACGGCATCATCGACTCCATTGAAGATACCCTCGACCTGATGGCCGTGCTGGTCCGTCAAGGCCTGCCCGATGCGCGCATCCGCTACGTGGAGGCGGTGGGCGGCCGCCACAACCAGAATACCTGGGGCCACCTGATGCCCGATTTCCTGCACTGGGCGTTCGGTACGCCCGGTACCCGGCCGCCACTACCCGTTCTGCAAGTCGACAAAACGCAGCTAACAAGCCCCTGGAACATACGGCAGCGACTAAATCGGCGGCGGCACCTCGGCAGTAAGTTTTTTTCGCAGTACTTAGCGGCCTCAGTTCTACCTGTTTCGTCTATGTCCTCTTCGCACCGCCCCGCTGCCGGCCAGTACAACGCCTACTACGACACGTACATTCGCCTCGTGCCCGAGGGCTCCGACCCGCTACTGCAACTCCAGCAGCAACCCCAAGAGTTACACCGCCTCGTCGGCTCTCTCACTAATGAGCAAGCCCACTTCGCTTATGCTCCGGGGAAGTGGACCATCAAGGAGGCATTAGTGCATATAATTGATACGGAGCGCATTTTTGCCTACCGCGCTTTGCGCATTGCCCGCGGCGACCAGCAACCTCTGACTGGCTTCAACCAAGACGAGTACGTGCCTACCTCAGGGGCCAACGACCGTTCCCTGGAAAGCATTCTGAAGGAATATGACGCCGTACGGGCCGCCACATTGAGCTTGTTTGAGTCGTTTCAGCCCGCGGCTTACGACCGGATGGGCGTCGCAAGCGGGTTTCCTGTAAGTGTTCGGGCGTTGGCCTATATTTTACCTGGCCACGAGGCGCATCATCTGCATATATTGCAGGAACGATACCTGCCTCAATTGCCTGCTTAACCAGCAACATGCCGCCAGTAGGCTGCGTTATTTCTTCTACCTCACACTCCTAAAAATCCTCACACCATGGCTAAAGCGCAAGACGCCCGCAAAGAAAAAAAGAAGGAGCCTACCAAAACGACCAAAGAAAAAAAGGCCGCTAAAGAAGAAAAGAAACAAGCCCGCGCCCGCAAGCAAGAATAATTATTAAAAGGCCTAAACGCTACATTCAGTTTAGGCCTTTTTTATTTATTTAATTAATGGAATAAGGTAGCAAAAATAGCATAGGCATAGCAGGGCATGAAGTTTCCTGAAACGCCTGAAGATATTGTGAGTGCAATTCACATTGCTTCTGATAAGTATAAAATTTATGGTGACTTAAGAAGCAGACAATTAATTCGTATGGTAAATGCTGTAGCGGACGATATACTGGTAGAAGCTGTCATTCAAGTATTTGAAGAAACAAATAGGGTAGAGCTCCATTTCTTAGACCAAGAAGTTGTTGGGCGAATTCTAGAGGAAAGAAAACCGTTCACGAGCATTCACCCCGAGAAGCTTATAAAAAAATGTTTGGCGGGTTGGAATAAAAGCGTCGAACAGTTTCCTTTTTGGCTAATCGAAGTTTATGGCAAAGAAAAGACCCAAGCCGCTCTAGCTACTATTGAGACCAACGAGTTATTGAAAATAGAAAGAGAAAAATTAGCCACTTTGCGCTGGTGGATACACAATTTAGTATAGATAGAATAGTATAGATTTTTATAAAGTGTAATACACTTCTTTCTCTTTATCGTGGTGCTTTATATAGCCGTGAAGCGTCAGTTTAATTAATGTTCGGTAGGCGCGGCGCTGCCCAATATTGAGCAGCTTCATATATTGCGGCAGCGTGATACGTGGGTTTTGGCGCAAATAATTTAATACTGCTAGTTCTTCTTTGTTGAGCGGCAGTTTTTCTAGGCGCGGAAATGCTGGCTCGGTGCGTTCTAGTACCCGCTCGGTGAGTTGGCTAGTTTGCACGCTTTCGTCGCGTACGCGCACATAGCCGCGCCAGTCGCCGTCGGCTACTTGGGCGCGGTGCGGCTTGTGCAGGCTCTCGGGTACCGTCACAACTAAAATAGTACGGCCTTCTTCCTCGATTTCTTTGATTCTAAGCTTCAGGGGAGGGTCGGCGTACTGTTCGGCGGCTTGGCGCAGCAGATACATTTCCTCTTCGGCGTCGCGCACGCCCACAATGCGGCCGTCGTCATCGACGCCTACTAGTACCTGGCCGCCGTGGGTGTTGGCCAATGACACCAAGGTGCGTGAAATGCGGGTGGGATGGGTGGTTTTCTTTTTGAACTCCAGTCGTTCCCCCTCGCCCCGGCGGATTAAATCAGTCAGGTCAGACATAAAATTGCGTGAACTTCAGCTGATGTGTTCGGTGAAGACAGTAAGCAACTATAACTAGTAGGAAAACTAACTACAGCTTGAAATCAGGCACCGCTCCCGTACGAAGCGTGGCTGTTTTTCACTTACGTATTTTATCTTGAATCGGAGTAAGAAGGCCTGGCAGAACTTGCTACAGCGATAATCCGGTTTCTTCTTCTGAAATCCGCCAAAGCCGCGCCGCATCAGACCGATTTTGCGAGCGGGAAGAACTCCGCCCGGGCCGGGAGTTTTTGAAGTAGCTGCCACTGACCTTGGCTACTTCCGGAGCAGTTGCAAGATACAGAGTGGTTTGGGCTCCTCGTTCCGGACTAATCATGAAAGGCTTGGCTGGCCACCACAGCAGCTTCATGGCCCAGGAGCTGCCGGCATGAACTAAGCCCGTATTCACTAGCCCGGGATGCAAGCAGTTAGCTGTTACGTTGGTTAGCTCCAGGCGGTAAGCAAGCTCGTTTGTGAACAAGATGTTGGCCAGCTTCGAGTCGGCGTAGGCTGTAAGCCAACTATACTTTTCGGGGGCGTTGCGTACTTCCTGCGAAAACTCAATCTCGCCCAGCCAGTGCGCCTCCGAGGCCACCGTAACAATCCGCCCGGTTTCGGCCGCCGACAGCAAAGGAAGCAGCAACTGCGTAAGCACAAAAACCGACAAGTGATTGGTGACCCAGCTCAACTCGTGCCCTTCCGAGGTAAGGGTGTGCGGGCCGGGCATAATGCCAGCGTTGTTAACCAGGATATCTAGCTTGCTATAGTCCCGATTTACCTCTTCCGCCAATTGCCGCACATTGGCTAGCAACGATAAGTCGCAAAGGCGAATATCAAGCTGCGCATTTGGAACGGCAAACTGAATAGCCGTGCGGGCACGTTCCGTTTTTTCGGGGTTGCGAGCCACTAAAATCACTTTAGCCCCCCGCCGGGCCAATTCGCGTGCCGTTACCAGCCCAATACCACTGCTAGCGCCGGTAACTAACGCCGTTTTACCACTAAGAGAAGTACTTATAGAAACAGCCATGCGCGGCAAATACGGTGTAAGCAAAAACAAGCACAACCGGTGCGTCGGTCTGCGGCTATAAACGAGAAAAAGCTGACGGAAAGTTTATGGAAATTTCTGCAAAGCCGACTTGATAAGTATAAATCGGTCAGGCTGAGCTTGAAACATAAATATGTAGCACCTATTTCAACTAGTGGTAGAAGCCTTAGCTGTCTAGCTGCCAAAAAAATACCGCTTCCCGAAAGAGAAGCGGTATTTTCTAGAGTGGAGAGTGCCAAGAACGCTGCTTAGAAAGGCAGGTCGTTGTCATCATCGGAAGCAATCGGGGCGGCCGAAGCACGCAGATTGGGGTTCTGGTTGGCTGCGGGAGCAGCAGCGCGAGGCGCAGCAGCCTGCTGGCCGTAGCTGCCACCTTGCGGAGCCGAAGCTCCACCGCCTGCTGCGGGCTCAATGCGCCACGCTTCCAAGTTGGTGAAATACAGCATCTGACCATTTTTGTTGAAGCCGCGGCCCCGGAGGTTGAAGGCAATTTTTACCTCGTCGCCCACTTTGAATGGGTCGATGAGGGCGGTTTTATCCTGCACCAATTGGAACTTGATATGCTCAGGGTACTGGCCATCTACAACTTCCAGCACGAACTCGCGCTTGCGGAATTTCTCGCTCACCTGCTGTTCATCGAAGATTTCGTGCAGGCGGCCGGTAGCATCGTAAGCCATAAGGTAAATATTTTGGGGAGTGAAAACAGTAATTCAAACGTACGAAAAAAAACGGGGTTCGGCCATTCGATCGAGCACGGAGTGAGGTCAGCGACCTGCGTATCTTTGGCTTATCTTTTCTTTTTATCCTTGTTTTTTGTCGCGCATGAATCATCCTCTCGCCCTGGCCATTCACGGTGGTGCCGGTACTATTTCTCCCGCTCTCATGACGCCGGAAAAGGAATTTGCCTATCAGGCGGCCTTGCGCGAAAGTCTCGAAGCGGGCTATGAAATTCTACGCCAAGGTGGTCCGGCCCTTGATGCTGTTGAAATGGCCGTGCGCAGCCTCGAAGACAATCCGCTCTTCAATGCCGGGCGCGGGGCCGTCTTTACCCACGAGGGCCATCAGGAAATGGACGCGGCTATTATGGACGGGCGCAATCGGGCCGCCGGCGCTGTGGCTGGGGTGCGGGCAGTGCAGAACCCCATTCGGGCCGCGCGGCTCGTGATGGAAAAAACCGACCACGTGCTGCTCGCTTACCCTGGTGCCGACGAACTGGCATTGGAGTATGGCCTGCCCACCCAACCCGCCGAATATTTTTTCACTGAACACCGCTACACGCAGCTACAGGAAGCTTTGCAGGAAGGGCGGATGCGCCTCGACCACAGCCAAGCTTTACAAACAGCCACGCCGCTCGAAGAACCCGCTGCCTTTCCCAACGAAGACCCGAAAAAGAAAATGGGCACAGTCGGCGCCGTGGCCTGCGACCAGTCCGGCAACTTGGCCGCCGCTACCAGTACCGGCGGCATGACCAACAAGCGCTACTCCCGCATCGGCGACTCGCCCATCATCGGGGCGGGCACCTTCGCCGATAACCACACCTGCGCTATCAGCTGTACCGGGCACGGCGAATTTTTTCTGCGCGCCATGGTGGCGCACGATATCAGCTGCCTGATAGAATACTGCGGCCTAAGTTTGGCCGAAGCCTGTCGCATTGTGGTGCACGACAAGCTTGCGCCCGTAGGTGGGGAGGGCGGCCTCGTGGCCGTAGACGCGGCCGGCAACGTAGCATTGCCCTTCAATTCCGAAGGTATGTACCGTGGGAGCATCACGCCTTCCAACCTCTACATCGGGATTTACAAAGACTAGGAAAACAGTCTGGTTTTTGTACCTATATATATAAGGAGTAGGCGCTGAAATAATTAGCCGCTAGCCAAAAGACAAAAAACCGCGTTTCCAGGCAGGAAACGCGGTTTTTTGTTATAATGTAGCTATGCTTTCTACGAAGCGTCGGTAGAGACGGAAGAAGAGGAAATTTTAGGTTCCTCAACCGTTAGGCGGTCTGACTCGGCCGCTTGAAGAAGCAACTTCAGGTCGGGGTAGAATTCGCGCTGCGTGACATCGTACACGTTGCCTTTCACCAGCACGTGCAGCAGCATGTTTTCAATGGAAATAGCTTCCCCTTTACGAGCAGCGTGAGCATTGTTGTGCTCCAGCTTATGCCCGTCCATAATCACGACCAGGTTGGAGCCGATGGCTTCGAACTGGTGGCCGCCTGTGATGAGTACCCCTGTGTCTTCGCCCAACCCGATGCCAATAAGCTTGGGGTGCAAAGCCACTGCCTCGATAAGACGACCGAACCGACCGCGCTTCACAAAATGCGAATCGATAACTACGTTGTTGAGCAGGCCAAGACCGGTGCCCATCTTCACGGCTCCTTTCATTAAGGCATCCGGTACGCTACCCCCCGCAATCATGGCTTGCGACATGGCCATGGCTCCGGCTGAGGTACCCGCAATGATGAAGTTGGGCGACTCGTAATAGCGTTGTTTCAACACTTGTAGAAACTCAGTACCGCCAAACATTTGGGTGAGGCGCGACTGGTTGCCCCCACTTATCATAACCACGTCGGCGAGGCGCAGGCGCTCCACGTACTCGGGTAGCAAGGCGTCTTCGGGTGTGCGAATGTCCATAATACCTACTTGGTGGCAAGTGAGCATCGCGAAGGAAGTAACATAGATTTTGGCTACCTCCTCCGGTATCATAGAGGCCGTGGTAATAACCTCGATGCGCGGATCTTCTTTACCTGATTCGAGAACTACCCGTTTTAGGATTCCAAGCTCGAAAAAGTTTAGGTAATATTTCTTCTTCGTCCGGGGATTAGGGTAAGTACCCTTGTCTTCATTGCCCCCAATGGCAATGAGCTTACCCAAAGGTTTTGAATTATTCAACGCAAAAAATCAAACTAGTACAACACAATACAAGAGACCATCGCTGCTTAGGAGCAAGCTTCAGGCCAGGCAACTCAACGGTACCTACAAAAAACAACACATAGAGCCAGATTCCTAGCCAGCAGCAAAAGATTACTACATTTTTCAGCTGGCTATAGTGCCCTTGTGTTTAACAGAGTAAGTAGCATTCAGTTGTATTAAACTTGCCCGACCAGCGTATCGAAGGTGCTGGTTGCCACGGAGTGGTAGTTGGGGCGGGCCGCAGCATATAGTTGCCGAGCTCGTTCCAAGCCGCCGGGGGTAGCGAGCATAGCCTTATAGAGTGGCGTCAGAAATTTGCGCCGTCCCACGTGCGTCAAGAATTGGTACAGGGCCTCGTCGGCGGGGGAGTAGCCGGCCGCAATAGTACGCGGGAACCAGGCCGCCAAAATTTCGGCGTTGCCAGACTGCGTGAAGTTGAAAGCTGCATCTAGCTCCGCCAGCTTTTCCGAAGGTAGGCCCGACGGTAACCCATGCAGGAAGTGCACCCATTCGTGGCTGCTCCAACTGGTAGTGCGAAGGTCGGCGGCCGGGGTACCCTGTTGCCAATGTTGCAGGGCCGCGTCCACTGCTTCGAAGCGGGTCGAGCTTACGGGTGGGGCTACAGCCGGAATACCCGGGCCGTTCACCCATGCATCAAGTTGAAGCTTCTCTTCCAAGCCGGGCTGCTTGTCTAGTAGCTCGCGCCGCAGATATGCCACAAACGAGTTGGTGTCCATGCTCTGGAAGCTATGCCGAGCGAAGTACTCCTTAATAAAGGTGTCGAGAGCAGGCCGGCCCACTAGGTATTCGAGCGTGAGCAGGAGGTAGTCGCCCTTTTCATAGGCAATGTCGTTGAGGCCTTCGTCGGGGTCACGGCCCGCTAAGTCGAGGTGCAAGTGGGTGTCTTTGCTCTCGGGCCCAAGCTCCTCAATGGTATGTTGCAAGCCGGTGTGGCCGAGCACTTGTAACATGTCGGAATAAGAGCGGCCATACAAGTTCTCCATAATGCGCCGCTCGAAATAGACGGTAAAGCCTTCGTTTAGCCAGAAATCATTCCATGTTGCATTTGTAACCAGGTTGCCGCTCCAGGAGTGCGCAAGTTCGTGCGCTACTAAACTGGTTAAACTTCGGTCGCCGGCTAGAATAGTTGGTGTTACAAATGTTAAACGTGGGTTTTCCATTCCTCCGAATGGAAAGGAGGGAGGCAGCACCAGCAAATCGTACTGGTCCCAGCGGTAGTGGCCGTACAAAGCTTCGGCGGCAGCCACCATATTTTCCAAGTCTTGAAATTCGCTGGTAGCAACAGGGAGCGTAACAGGTTCAGCGTAAATTCCGGTGCGGGTGCTTAGCGGCTCGAATGCCACATCCCCCACGGCTAGCGCCATCAGGTATGCCGGTATCGGCTGCGCCATGCGGAAGCTATACTCACCACTGGCATTGCGTGCCTGCGGGTTCTCGGCGCTCATCAGGGCTAGCAACTCGACGGGCACTCGCACGTGGGCGTCGTAGGTGAACCGGACCCCCGGCGAGTCTTGGCACGGTATCCAGGTGCGAGCCAAAATGGCTTGCGACTGTGTGAACAGAAACGGGTGCTGCCGACCGGCTGTCTGCTCGGGCGTTAGCCACTGTAGTGCGGCCGCGCCGGGGGTGGTACGGTATCGAATGGTTACCTGCTCGGTCTCGAGTAGAATAGCAATATGTAGACGCTGCCCTAATACCGGGTCGGCCTCGCCTAGCGAGAAGTTGGTTTGCGTTCCGCTTAGGTCGCCGAGCAGTACGGCTTCGATGTCGAGGTTGCGGGTATCGAGCACCAACTCGGTTGCGCGGCTATGATTGACAAGTTGCCAGGTAGCGTACCCGGCCAGAGTACGGGCCTCGAAGTCGACGGCTAGGTGGAGACTAAGATGCTGTACACTCACCTCGGCTGGGCGGGAGTAGCTGTGTGGGTCGGGCATGAAGTGTGGCGTGGTAGGAGCAGGAGTGGTGGACATAGGTCAAGAAGAAAGAGCAAGAGATACAAGGAAAAGTAGCAACACGAGAAGAGCGCAAGGCAGCCTCAAAAATAGACCACCCACCCGTGCCCATTGAGAGGGCGGCGCTGAGAAGGCAGCGCCTGGAGGCGACGAGTGACGAAAAGAAAAAACGAAGGCGCTAAGTGGCGGGGCCTTTGCAATGGCTAGGATGAATAACAAGTGTATCGGCAAAACCCGTTAACTTGCGGGCAGTGGAGAATACGGTAAACCGAGCAACTTATCGACTCGGAAACCAGTAGAACGCGCAACTGACTGTTCGGTTAACTTGGATAGCTTTTTGCACCAAGCCCTGCAGCAGGTATTGTTCGTTCTTGCTTATTCCCACACCTCTGCATGAATTCATTATTTCGACCTGCTTTCTTATCCACGCTGCTGTTTTGGCTACTTAGCCTAACAGGGTTTGCAACTGCCTCGTGCAGCCAGGAACAGAAAGCGCAAATCAAGGAGTCGCTACCTGGTCTCTCATCTAAGGCAGGCGGCGCGCAGCCCAAACTCGACAGCGTGTACATTGTAAAGTACATGAGTGCCGAGCCTAAGTTCAAGGACCAGATTGAATGGGGCAAGAAATTTTACCGGGAGCGAGGCTTCCGGCTTGGCTGGTTTCGCGACCATGAAATAGTTCCTCAGGCTAAGACTATGCTCGGCGTCATCGATAAGGCTGCCGACGAGGGTCTTGATCCTAAAGAATACAAAACCAAGGACTTCGATAAGCTTTTTGCCGATTTAAAGGCTGTTCAAGGCGATTCTACCAAGCGCAATGCCCTGGAGAAAGAGATTGACGTGGCTCTTTCCGGCACGTATTTCAACTGGGCTTCCGACTTCTATCGGGGCATCGTAGACCCACGCAAGGTGAAGACGGTAGCCTGGGATGTGAAGCGCAACAAGATCAAGTTGCACAAGGCCCTCATGACGATTCTGAAGGAGCGGGAAAGTACGTATCCATACTACGAATTCGAGCCGCTGCACCCAGAATACGACCAGCTGAAGAAGGCCTTAGCCAGCTACCGCGACATCCAACGCAACGGTGGATGGCCAACCATTCCGGCCACTACCAAGCTCAAACCTGGGCAAGCATCCCCCGCCGTTTCGGTGCTGCGTCAGCGCTTGCTAGGAGCAAAGCCAAGTGCTGAAAGCGCGCCTCCCGTAGCCGCTAACACATCCGAAACTCCGGTTCAAACGGTGGCTAATAAGTCCACTACGGCGCCGGCTGGTACTTCGCCTACCGAGAAATATGAAGGTGAATTGGTAGCCGCCGTGAAGGAATTTCAAGCCCAAAATGGCCTCAAACCAGATGGGGTAGTAGCGGGTGAAACACTGCGTTTGCTTAACGTTTCGGTAGCTCAGCGCATCGACCAAATCATCATCAACATGGAGCGCTGGCGTTGGATTCCGAAAAAGTTCGAGCCCAACTATCTGCTGGTAAATATTCCCGATTACAAGCTCCACGTTGTCGAAAACAACAAGGAGGCTTTCAACATGAAAGTCATCGTGGGCAAGACGCTTAATGCCACTCCGGTGTTTAGCGACAAGATGGAATCGGTGGTACTGGCCCCCTATTGGAACGTGCCTTTTAGCATTATCGACAAGGAGCTGCGCCCCAAGTTAGCCGCCGATCCGCATGCTGTTTTAGACCGGCTCGACATGGAAGTTGTGAAAGGTTGGGGTGCCAAAGCCACCCCTATCGACCCCACTACTATCGACTGGGCCAACGTGACCCAAGCCACTTGGAAGTACACGTTGCGCCGTCGTCCGGGTCCTAAAAATGACCTCGGAGATGTGAAGTTTATCTTCCCGAACTCTCAGGATATTTACCTCCACGACACCCCCCACGACGAGTTGTTCAGCCAAGCCAAGCGGGGATTTAGCCACGGCTGTGTGCGGGTAGAAGAGCCATTGAAGCTAGCCGAATACCTGCTGCGCGACAAGCCAGGCTGGGACCTGACCAAGATAGAAGAGACGATTGCTGGCGGCCAAGAGCAGTACGTTAGCCTCCCCAAACAGCTACCGGTGTATCTGGTATATTTCACTGCTTGGGTTGATGAAGGCGGCAATGTGAACTTCCGCGACGATATCTATGGTCACGACAAGTCGCTGGCGAAAGAGTATTTCAACTAACCATTAGAGTTGCTCGTATCGCTTATGCTCCTCCGCAGAAGGTAGGCGGCACATAGCAGAAGTCGAAAGTAAAGCCCCACGTATTGCTGCTGGCAATACGTGGGGCTTTTCGCTTATAAGCAGGATAACCAATGCATAATTGCACTCTCGAGGTAGCTTTGCTGATAGCTCATAGCAGCGTTTCGGTAGTCCTAGCCGCTGAAAAATTGGCGTGAGGAACAGCAGAGGATACGTGAACTTAGATTAGAAATTGAACAGCGGCTGTGCGATTAAAAAGCCATAATAGATTACATATGTAATACAATTGTAATCAGTACAGTTCAGCGTTTACAATTGTCATAAGTAAATTAATAGAGGGCTCTTTTGTTAACATTGTTTAACTGCATATCAGGACTGCTTTCGATGTATTATTTGCCGTACATTTGTTAATCAATGCTTTTATAAGCTATGGTTGAACGAATTCGAGAAATTCTAAGCGTCCGTCAGCTGACACCAACGCAGTTTGCTGACACAATAGGTGTCGCACGGCCTATTGTCAGCCATATACTGAGTGGCCGTAACAAGCCGAGTCTGGAAGTGGTGCAGAAGATAATAGCCGCTTTTCCAGATCTGTCGTTGTCTTGGTTGTTAAGCGGTAATGGCCCTATGGAGGCCAGCAACCTGGCAACCGGAGCTGTAGACGCTTCCTCCGAGGAGCAGCCTTCTCGCCGTGTGAGCACCAAAGCATCAGAAACTGCCCGTCCTGCTTCTAATAAAGCAAAAGCGCAACCAGATAAGGTTGAGTTTACAGTAAGCACTCCTGGGGCGTTAAATGAAAGGGGAACTCCCCCGATCTATGCCAACGCCTCTGCTAGCGAAACACCATCTCTGCCTCTGTTTCCAACTCCTACGGCAGTCGCATCAGAGAACAGTCAAAGTGCTGCAACGCCTTCTGTCACAGCGCAGGTACCCCCTGTGCAGCAAGAAAGTGACGTTCACAATCAGGTAGTAGCCACTAAACCAGTGGCTGTTGCTGCCGTTCCTGCTACTGCCGCCACCACTACTTCAGCACCTTCTGCTGCCCAACCTTTCGTTGAGCCCGGAAAGGCCATTCGTCGTATCGTCATCTTCTATCAGGACGGCACGTTTACTGATTACCAGCCCGATAACAAGTAAGAAAAGTAGAGCAACTGCTACTTGATAGCTGCTTGCAACTATGGCCGGTGATAGGTGTCTCTGCAACATGCTAACTACTTCGAGCTATTGCGTGTAGTGCAATTTGGCAGTCCTGTTATCTCTAATGCTGAACACGTAAAAATGCAGGTGCTATTCTCTGCTCCATGTCGAGTGTGTTCATACAAGTCATATTAGTAAAGTTTAGAATTTACAGTGGTGTAACACGTGTACTTGATACGCAAAACTTTGCAGGCATAAGTTGTTGTATATCAGTTAAAAATTTTCATTTGCTTAAGTCAAGATGTAGGTAGTCTAAAGATTGTGGCCCTGTGGGATATAGGCAAAAATGGACGTTGCTAAAATGTCTGTATCTAACCTGTTTCGATGCTAAGGCAATTGACACGAGCTATAGAGTGAAAAATTTATAAAAAGCTTTTTGCTAACGTCGCTAACCCATTTAGCGGTGCTAAAATATTGATACGTCTCTGCCAGCTAATAGAGCAGTTTGCTTAGCGCAGGTGTCCCCCACAAAGCGCTAGGCAAATAGGTTAGAGGAATAGCAAGACTTAAGCAAAACTTACTCGAGTAGGTGACGTATTCTAGACAGATTGCAGTGGCCAATTCGCCGGGTTGTTTACAGATGTATATTTGTAAACAGTAGTGGATTCTACCTTGTGTTGAGTAGATAAATCACTGGACTTACGTTTAACCGGCAGAAGCCGGAAGTACACTTGGCCGTTTTCGGACCGGTGCTTACCTTTGGGATATGAAAAATTTCCGTCTGCTTTTCCTTCTCGCTGTCAGCGCCCCGCTTTTCCTCTCGTCCTGCTCGCAGGCTCCCGATGCCGAAAAAGATCCTGATGCCGATGCCGCTTACAAGCGTGAGCACCGTCAAGAAGGCTACCGCGAGGCGCAGCGCAGCAACCCTAACTAGTAGCAGTTCGGCAACTGCTCTAAGCTCAGCCTATGCCTAGGCTTGACTATAGAGTCTTTTCCTTTTGATATAGCAGCAGCTTTTTACCGTAAAACAAAGCCCCACCAGACGCGCGTCTGGTGGGGCTTTTGATTATATCTGAATTTAGGCCGAAGCTCGTTAGCTCGCTAAGACTGGGGTGCCAGTGGCAGCAGTGATAGGTAGCAGTTCAGGAAGTTGAATACCGGCGAGCAACTGATTTTCGAGCAGCGAGGCCCACGTGCGTAGGTAAAGCACCACGTCGTCGCGCTGGTTGTGGCGCAGAGCATCACGACGCTCGAAAGGAATGGCGGCCCGGATAGTTGGATCGGAGAGGCGCTCCAAGTGCGTGAGGTCGGAACGGGTAAACCCGAGGGCCAGCATTTCATCAATAGTGGCATCAATTGGCAGACCGCTGGTAGGGCAGTAGTCAATCAGTTGCCGCTCCCAATCGCCGTAGCGCTGCATGGCGCGAGCATGAATTTCACCTTTGCTTAAGTGCGTGATAGTCTGGGCCAGGTGGCCACAATTGCAGCTGCCCATATGGCCCCATTGGTACGGAGCCTGAGTAGCTAGGCGCTGAGCCGTGTCGCGGAGTGCCTGAATGACGGGAAGAGTGCTGTGAGCCATAAAACAAACGTCGTCAGAGGAATAAATAGCAACGGCTGTGTAACCGCCGTTTGTAAAATACAGATAACCGCTCTTTTGTTTGCTAAACTGGTTGTTTACCAGCTTCGAAATACCGTTGTAGTCGTCTTGTAGAGCAGTCCGTAGTCAGATTTCATTGAGTTCAATTGCCAAAGCAGTAAACCCAAACAGCCCCGGCAAATGCCGAGGCTGTTTGGGTAATAGATAAAGCAGGGCAGTCAGTTCGCTCTAGCGTCCGTTGCTGCTGTTGCCGCCGCGGTAAGACCTACGGCCTTGGCCTGCGTTAGAGTTGGCTCCACCTGCCGTCCGCTCGCCTGCTGGGCGAGAAGAAGCCGCTGGGCGGTTGCCAGTGGCCCGGTTGCGGTCAGATCCGCCACGCTGGGCGCCGGCCTCGTGGCTAGGACGGGAAGCACGGGGGGCATTTCCTTCCCGACCCGGCCGTGGGGGCCGACCTGAGGGGCCTTTAGGCCGCTTAATAGACTCGCCACCATGCAGCAACACCGGCGCTACCGAGCGGGTGGTGTAAGGATGATTGGTGATAAGGTCAATCTGACGCCGGATTAGCTTTTGAATGTCCTGTAAGTAGGCGCGCTCCTCGTCTTCCACAAACGTAAGGGCAGTACCGAAGGCACCAGCCCGGCCCGTACGGCCAATGCGGTGCACGTAGGTTTCCGGTTCGTTGGGCACTTCGTAGTTAATAACGTGCGTCAGGTCGTCGACGTCGATGCCGCGAGCGGCAATATCGGTGGCTACCAACACGCGGGTGGTACCCGCCTTGAAGTTGTTGAGGGCCCGCTGGCGGTGGTTCTGCGACTTGTTGCCGTGAATGGCTTCGGCAGGAATATTGGCCTTGGCCAGCGTCTTAACCACTTTGTCGGCGCCGTGCTTGGTGCGCGTAAATACCAGCACCCGCTTGATAGCAGCATCTTTGAGCACATGCTCCAGCAAGTCGGCCTTGTCGTTTTTCTCAACCAAGTACACGCCCTGCGTGACGGTGTCAGCCGTGCTCGAAACGGGCGTGACGGCTACTTTCACCGGGTTCGGCTTCAGGATGGTGTTGGCCAGTTCCTGAATCTGGGCGGGCATGGTAGCCGAGAAAAACAGCGTCTGCCGAGAAGTGGGCAGCTTCGGCAGAATGCGCTTGATGTCGTTGATGAAGCCCATGTCGAGCATTCGGTCGGCTTCGTCGAGCACAAACACTTCCACGGTGCGCAAGTCAATAAAGCCTTGGCTTATGAGGTCGAGTAGGCGACCAGGCGTGGCAATCAGCACTTCTACGCCGCGCTTCAGGGTTTGAACCTGCGCGTGCTGGCTTACGCCGCCGAAGATGACAGTGGAGCGCAACTTAGGCAAATGGCGGCCATAGGCCCCAAAGCTCTCGTTGATTTGAATAGCGAGTTCCCGGGTGGGCGTGAGCACCAAGCAACGGATGCGGCCCGGGGCGTGACGCTGTACCTGCGCCGTTTGGTGCAGGATTTGGAGAATGGGAACGGTAAAGGCGGCGGTTTTGCCGGTGCCGGTCTGGGCTACGCCTAGTAGGTCGTGGCCTTCCAGCACCTGCGGGATAGCCTGCTGCTGGATAGGGGTAGGGTTCGTGTAGCCTTCCTCGTGCAAGGCACGCAGGATAGGATCAATCAGGTTTAGTTCGTCGAAAGACATCAAAAAGAAGAAAAGCGAGGCCGAGCCCTAATGGTGGCCAGATGGGCTGTGGGTACTGGGCAAGAATGCAAAGGTCGGTGGTTTTGCGGCGAAAAAGGTGCCACTACGTTCTATTACCGGTACCAGTGAAGGAAAATGCCACCGCTTGGCCGCATATAGATCAAGTAAAAACGGCTCAACTGTAGCAATTGCCCACAAACTGGACTGCATCCTGGAAGGCAAAGAAAGTCGTATAAAATTTGACGCAGCGCTGGTGTAGAGGAAGATAAGTTGCTGGAACGTCTGCCAACCAACGGTAGACTTTCCAGGAATAGAACTTCGTCAACACCTCCCACTACATTTTCCGTTTACTTTTCTGAAAATTCTTCACGATTTGTCTGATCCATGGAAATAATCAACCGAGAAACCGCTTACGATGGTCATTACAAACTAAGGGTGCTCACCCTACAAGACGGCGACGAGCAGCTGAAGCGGGAACGGTTCGAGCCAGGAACCGCCGTAGGGGCCCTGGTGTGGGATACCAAGCAGGAGCGCTACTTGCTAACCCGGCAGTACCGGATAGGGGCAGAAGCCGAGATGGTGGAAATAGCTGCCGGCATGGTCGATGGCGACGAAGCTCCGGAAGCAGCTATTCGCCGCGAAATTCAAGAAGAGTTAGGCTACGACGTAGACCACTTAGAGAAAATTGCCCGCATCTACCCTTCGCCGGGTGCCAACGCCGAGATTATCACCATCTTTTTTGCCGAGGTCAGCAACAAGAGCGGCAAAGGGGGAGGGCTAGAGGAAGAAAACGAGAAGATCGAGCCGGTGATCTTCACGCACGAGCAACTGATTGCCGAACAGTTCGAGGACGCCAAGACACTGATAGCCGCGCAATGGGCGCAGCTACGGAAATAAGGCGTGAAAGCACCTGGTAGATTAGGATTGTTGTGCGGCGCTTGCTGCTAGAGAAAGTTGATTTACAATGCCTGCCTAGAAAATTTTAATGGCACTTAGCTATTAACCTCTACCACAGTACACTGGTGAACATAGCGGTGGCAGCAAACAGAGCGTAAGGGCTGTGCAACCATATGTATAAATAAAAAGCCCTGGTCACCAAATTGGTAGCCAGGGCTTTATAACGAATATATAACGTAACAATAAAGCAAATAAACTTATTGGGTCTTCACGATATACTCAAATGTTTGCTTGGTTTTTGCGTCGTTGATAAGCACTATTAAATCTTGCGGAGTCTCGGTTTTAACAAATGGTATAGTGCGTTTGCTCATATATAAGTCCCGATTCCAGAAGCGGCCATTGCCAGCTTCTAGGGCGGGAAGGTTAAATACTTCCTTGCCTTCCTTGTCTTTGGCAACTACACTCAGAAGGGCTGGATCGGCATTGGCCGAGCCGCGGCGGTACATCGTTACGCTCAGCTCGCCGCCGGGAGGCAACTGGCTGAAGCGCCGCTGGTAGGTGGTATCAGCCCAGTTCTTGATTTTCTTGAGGGCGTCGATTTCGGTGAGCAGATCAGCATAAGGGCGGTAGGCTACACGCGTCACGCAGGCATCCACCTCGGCATCTTCGTCGGTGTTTTTAGTAACGTTTAATACATACTGACACTCCTCATCCTTTTTAGCCACCATGTATTTCTTGCGGGGCTTGCCCGGCATGTATTGGGCCGAAGCCGCTAGGGTGCAAGTCAGGAGAGCCGCCAGGAGAATTATTCTCTTCATAGAAAAATCGAGATTTACAACTGAAATAAAGGTTTCAGGCTCTCAAAGGTAGGTAAGTGGCAAAAGCAGACTTGCTAGATTTCGTCCAAAAACGGGTTTCACCCGGTCGGTGAGGTTGGTTTACTGGTTGGATGACGGATACAACCGGGTTTGGCGAAACATGACGTAACGGTAATAGCCTCGTAACGCCTACTTCATAGGTGAAACCGAATTTTGGGACGGGTATAAACGGCTTTCCTTATGCACGCTCCCCTCACCTTCACCTTGTTGCGCCGGACGGTGCGCGGGCTGGCTTACGTGTTGTTTCAACTGGCTCTCGGGTCAGCCTTTTTGCTTCGCTCTATAGGGGCGTTGCGGATGCCTTTTCGGTTTCACAATGCCGACGAAGATTCGCAGGAAGCATCTCTCACCCGGCGCACACTGCCTAGTGCCCGCCTCAATCCGCGCCCGGCCCTTTGAGTGCTCCTGTCTTGGCTAGCAAGAAGCGCCGCCGGGTGGAAGTGGCCGTGATTTCGGATGTCCATCTGGGCACCTATGGCTGCCACGCCACCGAGCTGCTGCGTTATCTGAAAAAAATAAAGCCCAAAGTGCTGGTGCTTAACGGCGACATCGTGGATATCTGGCAGTTCAGCAAAAGCTACTGGCCGGGCACGCATATGCGGGTCGTACGCCACCTGGCTGGCCTGGCTGCTAAGGGTACCCGCATCCACTACCTCACCGGCAACCACGACGAGCTGCTGCGCAAGTTTGCTGGCACTCGCCTCGGGGCCTTCAGCATCGACAACAAGTTGGTGCTGGACTTGCCCCACGGCAAAACCTGGCTCTTTCACGGCGACGTGTTCGACGTAACGATGCAGCATTCCCGCTGGCTGGCTAAGCTTGGGGCCAAGGGCTACGACTTACTGATTTTAATTAACCGAATGGTGAACTGGGGCCTGTACCGGCTGGGCCGGCCCCGGGTAGCTCTTTCGAAAGCAGTGAAGGACCGGGTGAAAAGCGCCGTGAGCTTGGTGAGCGACTTCGAGAAAACAGCTGCCACTATTGCGGCGGATCAAGGCTATAGCTACGTGGCCTGCGGGCACATTCATTGTCCGGAAATCCGAACGGTCAGCACCTCGAAAGGGGAGGTGGTGTACCTGAACTCCGGCGACTGGGTGGAAAACCTAACGGCTCTGGAGTACACGGCCAAGACCGGCTGGCAACTCTACCGCTACGCCGACGACCCCAACATGCTGCCCGATACCAATCAAGACCCGGAGGAAGTGGACGAGGAAGATTCGGCGGCCGACATGCCCGTGGCCACGCTGCTCGATGGGCTGCTGGCCGAGTTTCAACTGCGCAGATCATGAAGCAGCTATTCCAAGTCCTCACTCTTACTTATCAAGCTTCACTTTTCGAATGCCCCGCATCCTTTACGCCATTCAAGGCACTGGCAATGGCCACCTGAGTCGTGCGCACGATATTGTGCCGTTGTTGCAGGAGCGCGCTTCCCGGGTTGACTTGCTGGTAAGCGGCCCGCCTGCCGACGTGCAGCTGCCCTTCAAAGTGCGTTACCGCTGCCACGGCATGGGCTTTATCTTCGGCAAGAAAGGAGGCATCAACTTCGTCAAGACCTTTTGGCAACTGAATTCGGCGGCCTTTCTGCGCGAAATGCGGCTGCTGCTAGTCGAGGACTACGACGTTGTCATCAGTGACTTCGAGCCGGTGTCGGCGTGGGCGTGCCGACTGCGTGAGGTGCCATGCGTGGCGTTGAGCCATCAGAGTGCCGTGCTGAGTGCAGCTGCCCCGCGGCCCAAGAATGATGATGCCGTGGGCCGGGCTGTATTGCGCTACTACGCGCCCACCACGCAGCAGTTCGGCTTTCATTTCGAGCGCTACGAGCCCCACATCTACACGCCCGTTATTCGGCAGCAGGTTCGGCAGCTAACGCCCCAAAACGATGGGCACTATACCGTATATCTACCGGCTTTCGACGAAGAGACGCTAGTACAGCGGCTGCGCTACCTCAGCCGCGACGTGCGTTGGGAAGTGTTCAGCAAGCACAGTCAGCAAGAGTCGGAACACGGCAAGGTGCGGGTGCGGCCGGTGAGCGGAGCCGCCTTCACCAATAGCCTCGCCCGTAGCGCTGGGGTACTGTGCGGAGCCGGGTTCGAGACGCCAGCCGAGGCGCTGTACCTCGGCAAGAAGTTGTTGGTGGTGCCCATGCGCAACCAGTACGAGCAGAGCTGCAACGGCGCCGCGCTGGCTGGCATGGGCGTGCCCGTGGTGAAGAATCTTAAAGACAAAAGCCTGGACGTCATCGACCAGTGGCTGCAAAATGGCCCTGTGGTGCCTGTAGAGTACCCCGACGAAACAGGCATGGTGTTGGATAGGCTTTTGGCGGAAGTAAGCACGCAAAAAATTATTACTCACCCATTTTAAAGCGGGCCTACTTTTTCAAGCGGTTGACGTATTCGCCTTTTTGGTTGCTACATACTGCTCTTTTTCCAGAGCTCGGGCAGCCAATTTCGTCTGCTGTTTGTCCTACCAAAGTCTGGGGCCCCACCTTCCCCTCGGCTTGTCTGTCTTATGTCCTCTACCGCTCTACCTACTGCCTTTTTCCCACCTACCACACCCGCCAGCTTTTCCCGGGCCGACTTCGGGCCGGACTTTCACTGGGGCGTGTCGGCGGCGGCGTATCAGACAGAAGGAGCGTGGAACCTGGACGGCAAGGGTCCAAGCATCTGGGACGACTTCGTGCGCCGAAAGGGCCGCATCAAGCGTGGCGAGACGGCGCAAGTAGCCACTGACTTCTACCACCGCTGGCCACAGGACCTGGACTTGTTGCAACAAATGGGAATCCGAAATTTCCGGTTTTCCATTGCTTGGTCGCGGGTAGTGCCCCATGGCATGGGGTTGGTGAATCCCAAAGGCATGGATTTTTATGACCGGCTGATAGATGGCTGTTTGGAACGGGGGATAACCCCGTGGCCAACGCTCTACCACTGGGACTTGCCATCGGTGTTGCAGGAGCTAGGCGGCTGGGTTAACCGCGACATTGTGGGCTGGTTCACCGACTATACCCAACGCGTAGCTGCCCGCCTCGGCGACCGGGTGCAAAACTGGATGGTGCTCAACGAGCCGATGGTGTTTACCGGGGCCGGGCACTTGCTCGGTATTCACGCGCCGGGCAAGCGTAGTTTGGGCGCTTTCCTGGCGGCCACGCATCACGCCACGTTGGCGCAGGCTGAAGGGGGGCGGGCCCTGCGTGCCATGCTGCCTACCGATGCTCAGATTGGCACCACCTTTTCCTGCTCCTACGTCACGCCCTGGCGCGCCGACCACGCCCGTGATGCTCGAGCTACCCGGCGCGCCGATGCCTTGCTCAACCGCCTTTTTGTAGAGCCGGCTCTTGGCTTAGGCTACCCAGTAGCGGACGTGCCGCTGCTCGGTTGGCTGGAACGCTACATCAAGCCCGGCGACGAGAAGAAGATGCCATTCAACTTCGACTTTTTGGGGGTGCAGAACTATACGCGTGAAGTGGTGCGGCACTCGCCCTTGGTACCGTTGCTATGGGCATCACTGGTGGGCGCAGCGCGCCGTGGAGTTCCGCACACAACCATGGGCTGGGAAGTGTACCCGGAAAGTATTTACCATATGTTAAAGAAGTTTAGCGCTTATCCAAATGCTCCACGTCTGCTGGTGACCGAGAATGGGGCGGCTTTTCCTGACACGCTAACTTCCGACGGCCGCGTGCACGACGCAAGCCGCCAAGCTTACCTGCAAGCCTGCATCGGGCAAGTGTTGCGCGCACGGCAGGAAGGAATCCCCGTCGACGGGTACTTTGCCTGGTCGTTTACCGATAACTTCGAATGGGCCGAAGGCTACAACCCGCGCTTTGGCTTGGTGCATGTCGAATACGAAACCCAACGGCGCACCGTCAAGGACTCAGGGAAGTGGTATAGTGAGTTTGTAGCGGGGGAAGACCGACGTCAAGCGCAAGCCGCTAGGGCCGCCTCTACTTCTTCCAACCAGTCGGTGTATTTAGCACCCGGTTCTTCTGCCTCCAGCATGTAGCCTAGCAAGGCAACTTAATTCAGGACGGAGCCATTTAATTATTGTTATATGCAAATGATAAACCATCGGTTGTGTCTTTATACAAATGAACATATAGCAAATGGTGCTACTTGTGGATGTGCCTATTGGCTTCACAATTAAATAATTAGCTGATAACTATGCCGTAATACGGTCCCGGTAGCTTTGGTACATCACCTTTCAACTTCATTGGGATGCATCGAACTTTACTTGCAGGCGGTAGATTAGGATTGGTGTTGTGGGCGTTGCAAATGGCTCCAGCAGCTGCGCAGAGTGTTCGCTTTACGGCGGCTACGGCCATAGCCAATGAAACCGCGGGTACCATTAGCGTTCCGGTGGCTATTACCAATTCTGGGGCGGCTAGCACCGTGCAGGTAGCCTTGGTAACCAGCCTAGGCACGGCCACAGCCGGTACCGATTTTACTTATCCGGCTACGCAAACGCTGTCCTTCCCTGCCGAGACGACCATCAACCAAATCCTGACGATTCCGCTGACGGATGACGTGCTGGCTGAGGGAACCGAGTATTTCACGTTGCGCTTGCAAAACCCCACCAACGCTACGCTTACGGCGGGAGCTACGGAAGTGCTGGTCTACATCCGCGACAACGATACGCAGGCGCCAGTCCAGACGCGCAACCTCACGCTCAACCGGCTCGGCTCGTATCAAAACGGCGCTTCAGGTACCAACTCCGCCGAGATTGTGGCCCACGATCCGAGCACCCAACGCCTGTACGTGGCCAACTCAGTTGGAGGGAAACTCGATATTCTAAGCTTAGCCAATCCGGCTGCCATTACGCCGGTTGCTTCCATCAACATCCAGCCGTATGGCGGTATCAACTCGGTGGCCGTGCGCAACGGAGTGGTGGCCTGCGCCATTGAAAATGCCGACCCGCAGCAAAACGGCAGCGTGGTATTTTTCGACCAGAATGGCGCGTTCCTCAAGCAGGTAACGGTGGGCGCGCTGCCCGACATGATTACCTTCTCGCCCAACGGCCAGTTGCTCGTCACAGCCAATGAAGGAGAGCCTAAGTCCGACTACAGCGTGGACCCCGAAGGCTCCGTATCCGTTATCGACTTTTCGGGCGGCGTAGCGGGGGTTACGCAGGCCAGCGTCACGACGGTCGGCTTTGGGGGCTACAACAGCCAGGCTGCCACCTTGCGGGCGGCGGGTATCCGGCTTTATGGCGGCACCGCAGCCGCCCCTAGTTCGGTGGCGCAGGATTTAGAGCCGGAATACGTGGCCGTGTCGGCCGATTCGCGGACGGCCTATATCACACTCCAGGAAAACAACGCCATTGCTACGCTCGACCTAAGCACGCGGCAGTTTACAAGCTTGCGCACCGTCGGCTACCAGGACCACAGCAAGGCCGGGTTTAGCCTCGATGCCTCCGACCAAACACCGGAAATCCTGATGGCTAACTGGCCTATTCGGGGGATGCGGCAGCCCGATGCCATAGCAGCCTTTGAAGTGGCTGGCCAGCGCTACTTACTCACGGCCAATGAAGGCGACGCCCGCGAGTACAACGCCCTCAACGAAATCAACCGTATCAGCGAAGCCGCCTACGTGCTCGACCCGACGGTGTTCCCGAATGCCGCTCTGCTGAAAAACGCACAGGTCCTCGGCCGGCTCAACGTCACAAACAAACTCGGGGACACCGATGGCGACGGGGACTTCGACGAAATTTATGCGCTTGGGGGCCGCTCATTTAGCGTGTACAACGCCAGCACCGGCGCGCTGGTCCACGACAGCGGCGACCTGCTGGAGCGCGTCACCAGCACCGACCCCACTTATGGCGCCATCTTCAACGCTAGCAACACCACCGGCAACCCTGCCCGTAAGAACCGCTCCGACGACAAAGGGCCAGAGCCCGAGGGCGTCACGACGGGTATGATTCGGGACACGGTGTACGCCTTTGTGTCGTTGGAGCGCATTGGGGGCGTCGCGGTATTCAACGTCAACGACCCCGCCCAACCCAAACTGGTGCAGTACGTCAACAACCGCAGCACCACTACCGGCGCCGGTGACCAAGGCCCCGAAGGCATCGTGTTTATTGCGGCCGCCAACAGTCCCACCGGCCAGCCGCTGCTGCTGCTTGCCAACGAAGTGAGTAGCACGGTATCGGTCTACAGCATGCAGGGCGGCGTGCTTAGCAATAAGGCGGCCCGCAATGCCGAGCCATTGCACCTCTATCCAAACCCGAGCCAGGGCGGCAAGGTGCAGTTAAGCCGGCCCGTAAGCGGTACACTCCAAGATGTGCTCGGCCGGCCGGTACGCACATTGCGCAGAGCCCAGCAGTTTGAAACCGCGGACCTTGCTGCGGGCGTGTACGTGCTCCGCGCCGAAGATGGCGCCAGCTCGAAGCTGGTAGTGCCCTAGATCTTGCCCCAGTGTTTTATCCCGCTACGTTACCTCCCTTATCAGTTATTCGAGGTTTATTGTTACGCAAGCTGCAAAGCCCCTACTAGTTAGTAGTAGGGGCTTTTGCTTGCTGATATTGCCGCGTAGCTCGGCGCTTTCAATGGGCTAAAATCCGGTCATCAATTCACCGGGGTTGCTGTATCTTAGCCTGCCGCGGCGCTGTGTCTATCGTTGCTATTCCAAGAAAATGCTCCTTACTATTTCCACCACGCACCAGCCCGCCACCGACTTAGGCTATCTGCTGCACAAAAACCCGGCGCGGCTGCAAGCCGTGGATATTGCCTACGGACAAGCGCACGTCTTCTATCCCGAAGCCAGCGCTACCCGCTGCACCGCCGCGCTGCTGCTCGACATCGATACGGTGGCGCTGGTGCGCAACCACCGGGGCCCGGCCGGCGAAGGCTTTGCGCTAGAGCAGTACGTCAACGACCGGCCCTACGTGGCTTCGTCGTTTTTGAGCACGGCCTTGGTGAAGGCGTTCAACACGGCCATGAACGGCACTTGCAAGGACCGCCCCGACCTGCCCGAAACGCTACTACCACTCGAAGCCACCGTGGCCGCTCTGCCCGCCGCCAGCGCCGAGCAACTGCGCCGCCTTTTCGCGCCCCTCGGCTACGAAGTGGAAACCGACGCCCACCCGCTCGACCCAACCGTGCCAGCCTGGGGCGACAGCCGCTACTATACGTTACGCCTCCGGCACGTCGCCTGCCGCCTGCGCGACCTGCTTACGCACCTCTACGTTCTTGTTCCCGTCCTCGACAACGATAAGCACTACTGGATAGGCCCTGCCGAAGCCGAGAAGCTGTTGCACCGCGGTGCGGAGTGGCTGCCCCAGCACCCCGACCGGGAGTTTATCACGCGCCGCTACCTGCGGTTTGCCGAGTACGTAAACCCGACGCTAAAACGTCTGCTAACTGCCGATGAAGCAGCCACAGACGATATGCAAGGAGCTGTGCCATTAGCGGCGGAAACAGCCGCTGCTGACGATCAAACTACAGGAGCAGAGCAGGCCCTGACGGGTAGCGACAAGGAGCCAACTGCAGAGAAGCAGAAGCTCCACGACCTGCGCCTGGCGCGCGTCGCCGAAGAAATCCGGCGGGTGGGGGCCAAGCGGGTGCTGGACCTTGGGTGCGGAGAAGGCAAGCTAGTGCGCCGCCTGCTTCAGCAGCCACAAATCGAGCACGTCCTGGGCATGGACGTATCGTATCAGGAGCTGGTACGGGCGCAGGAGCGGCTGCACGTTGCCGAGATGCCCCCGCGGCAGCGCGAGCGGCTAACCTTGGTGCAAGGCTCGCTGCTCTACCACGATCCGCGCCTGGCCGGCTACGATGCCGCGGCCGTGGTGGAAGTCATTGAACACTTAGACGAGGGCCGGTTGGCGGCGTTTGAGCAGGTGCTTTTTGCCCGCGCCCGGCCCGGTGTCGTGTTCCTGACCACGCCCAATGCCACTTACAACCAGAAGTTTGAAAAGCTCTCGGCCGGCCAGTTCCGCCATTCCGACCACCGCTTCGAGTGGACGGAAGCACAGTTCAGCGCCTGGGCCGCGGAGGTAGCCGCTCGCCATGGCTACCAGGTACGGGTAGAGCCACTTGGGCCGGAAGATGCACAGGTAGGAGCGCCCTCACAGATGGCTGTGTTTGAAATGATTGGCTAGGGCCGTACTACCTATTCGTAGTTTAACTTGGATACTGGTTTACTAAAGTATACCGGTGCGTTATGAGATACTCGCCTGATTTCTAACGATCTTTGGTTTATGCCACTTCCCGGTTCGTCTCCGCACTTGAATACCAAAGAATGCAACTCCGCCATGCGTTCCGTCCGCGACGCGCTTGACCTGCTCGGGGGCAAGTGGAAATTGGCCATCATTGTGTCGTTGTTGGATGGTCCGAAGCGTTTCAAGCAATTGCAACGTGATGTGTCGGGCATCACGGCCAAAATGCTGAGTAAAGAGCTGAAGGAGCTGGAAGTGAATGGCCTCCTATCCCGTAGCGTACAGGCGGATGTTGCACCTGTGGCGGTTACCTATACCCTGGCTCCTTACGGGGAGACCCTGCTACCCGTCATTGATGCGCTCCACCATTGGGGCAGCCAGCATCGGATGAACATCATGCATCCCCAAGAGCCAGTGGCCGCAAAAACGGAAGTTTCGGCACCAGTGGCGGCCTAATTGATAGGTACTAACCGGTAGCCTAGGCGTTGCTGTTGAGTAGCATCCGCCTCTTTCGTGCAGTTGCATAGTTAAATTCTAGCTAGCGAATAGCCTTTTTGGTTGCGGTGGTAGTCGCCTTCACCACTACGCCCTGCTGTGGCTGCCACTTATCGTATTCCATGTGTTGCGCTGTCTGTTGGGCCACGGCCTCGCCTCGTAACCTGGCGACTACGTGTAGTGCCCCGTCGATACCCGCGGAAATACCGGCGGTAGTAATAATCTGGCCGTTGTCGACGAAGCGAGTGTCGCGCAGAACGTTGGCTTTGGGGTTGGCGCGTTGCAGCGCGTTGATGTAGTTGTGGAAGGTGGTGGCCTGCTTGCCATCGAGCAGGCCTGCTTTACCGAACAAGGCCGCGCCTGTGCAAACCGAAAGCATCACCTCCGCGCTAGTGGCGCAGGTTTGAATCCAACGCACTAGGGGCTCGTTGTGCAGCAGCGGGTCGGTGGAGCCGCCGGGCACCACCACAATGTCGGGCGGCGGGCAGTTGGCGAGGGTGTAGTTGGGCGTAATCTTCACAAAGCCCTGGCTGTTGACTGGCTCCGCCGAAACGGCCACCGTGTACACGTTGAAGCCCGGCGCCACGGCAAATACCTCGCTCGGACCAGCAAAGTCCAGAATTTCCATGCCGCTGAACACCAGAACGGCCACGTTTTTTCGTGGGGCTTCCTGCTTTGCTTGGGCTTTTTGGGCTCGTAGCGAATCAATGGAGGCCACTGACCGTTGCGCCAGCGCCATGCCGCAGTGGCGGCAATTGCCCGGAACAGCGTAGGCCTCCAGGTCACAGTCGGCGCCGCAGGGCGGACAGTACAAGGCTACGGCGCTTGCATCAGTCAACGGCTGAGAGAGGCTTACTGCGGGCCATAGAGCTACCAGAAACAAGACGAGTAGGAGGGAAGGCGCTTTCATAGAACGGATGAGGTAGAAAGGAGAACAGGAGTGGAGCGGGTGGGCTTCGGCGAAATGCGTTGTAATTGCCGCACGCTTTGAAAACCACACCGGGCTGCTATGGCCTCCAGCGTGAGTGCGGGGTCGTGGCGTAGGGTTTCGGCCAGTTCTCGGCGCAGGGCCGTGGTGTACTCGTTGACGCTGATGCCGGTGGCTTTGCGAAAAGTGCGCGTGAGTGTGCGGGGCGTCATGTGCACCAGCTCGGCCAGCGTGGCCAGGGTAGCACCAGCGGCCAGATTCTCCGCCAGCCAGTCTTGCACCTGATGCACAGCCGAGTTGAGGTGATTACGGTAATCGAGGTAAATGCTTTGTTGGCTGTGCCCGGCGCCGCGGCGGGTATACACGACCAACTCGCGGGCTACTTTGGTGGCAAACAATGGCCCGTGCAATTCTTCCAACAGGTACAGCGCCAGGTCGATACCGGCCGTGACGCCCGCGCTGGTGTAGAGGCCGCCGTCGTGCACGAAGAGCGTGTTGGGCTGCGTAATCAGGCGCGGGTAGCGGGCTTGCAATTCTGCCAGTCGCCGCCAGTGCGTGGTGCACTTTCGGCCGTCGAGCAAGCCGGCTTCGGCCAAAACAAATGCTCCGGTGCAGATAGAGCAGATGCGCACCCCGCGCACTTGCTGTTCGCGCAACCAAGTGAAAAACGTTGCCGCTTCCCGCCGAAACTCCGCCGACCGTAGGTAGTCCATTTCCAAGCCCGGCACGAATAGAAAGTCATCTGCTTGCAGGTGCACATCAGCAAACGGTAGCAGCGGCCCCAAGCCCAAGCCTGCCGAACTGCTCGCTGTGCTCTGATAAGAGCAGTACGTCAGCGGGTAGGGCTTATCGTAAGTAGCGGCTTCGTAGAAAACCTGCACCGGCCCGGTTAGGTCCAGCAGGTGCACATGCGGCGGCACGACAAAGACAACGTGGGGCAGGGCTTTCATAGACAACTGATTACAAGGTCAAAAGTACCAGTTGCTGGACACCCATGTTGGTCATTCACCGGACATTTTGGGACAGGTTGAATTCGTTAGCGTGCGAGCAATGGGCAGCAGCTTGTGCAAGGCATGAGGCAGCTGAAATGGCCGATTACAAAGGCAGTGCTTTCCAATAGGACAGTATGCCTATTCATAGCATTTTAGGAAGTAGATTTGAAGGCGCTATTTCAAGCAGCTAGCTTATTCAGACGATGAAAAATTATTTACTCGTTATTCTTTTACTGGCTGTTGTGCCTGCCTTTGGGCAACAAACAAGCACTAGCCCGGCCTCTTACTCAGAACGCAAACTCTCAGTGGGGGTGTTTGGTACCTACAAAACGGTTGGCCTGCAAGCCGACTACCGCTTTGCCAGCCGGTGGGGCGTTAAAGTAGCGGGTGCCCGGCAGTTCGACTACGACCGGGAAAGCGAATATGGCTTGGCGGGTATTGGTCTCTTAACCTATTATCTGCCTACAAATTCGAAAGTGGTAGAGCCGCTGCTCGGCTTGGGCACCGTCCGCTCTTCCTATCATTGGGCGCTTGCGGGCCAGAGCGGCACAGTTACCGATTGGAATGTGGGCGGTGGATTCGGCACCAACTTTCGGTTCAGCGAGCGGTTCAAAACGGGCCTGAATGTGCTGCTAGTCAACGGCTTTCGAGCCGAGTATAATTCAGGAGCAGGCGATATGCTAGTTACCGGCCGAAGGCTGGTAGTTTTCCCCGCCCTAACCTTGGATGCGCTCCTGTAAATCCCTTAGTCTCCCGTTGCAATAGGGTGTTCGTTGCGCGACCATTCACTCCAGGAACCCACATAGAGCTTGGGTACTTCGAGCCCGGCATAGTCGATGGCCAAGAGCGTGTGGCAAGCCGTTACACCGGAGCCGCAGTGCACAATCACCCCCGCCGGGTATTGGTCAATCAAAGTGGAGTACTTCTCTTTCAAAGCTTGGGGCGACAAGAAGTTGCCTTCCGCATCGAGGTTGTCGGTGAATGGCACGTTTACGGCCCCCGGAATATGCCCGGCCACTAAATCAATAGGCTCGATTTCACCGCGGAAGCGGCGAGCTTCGCGCACGTCGATAACTAGGCCTTGGCCGGTTTGGGTGGCTTGTTGCACATCAGCGGCGGTAGCGGTAGGCCACTGCCAACCCGACGTGGGGTAGGGGGCGCTGCTGCCTGCGGCTTCCAGACCCGAGGCGGTGGGTAGTCCGGCGGACAGTGCGGCGGGTAGGCCGCCGTCGAGCACCTGTACCTGAGTATGGCCTGCTGCCCGCAGCATCCACCAGAAGCGCGCGGCGGCATTAGCCCCATTTTTATCGTCGTAGACCACTACGTGCGTGTTCGGTTGGATGCCGAGGCTGCCTAACAGCTTGGCGAACTGCTCTATCGGGGGCAGGGGATGCCGGCCGCCATTGGCGGCATCCACCACTTTCGCCGCCAAGTCCTGGTCTAAGTCAACGTGCCGGGCGCCGGCCAAATGAAGCTGCTGATACTGCTGCCGCGCCTCGGGGCCACTGCGGGCATCAACCAGAACCACTTGGTTGGCGGCGAGTAAGGGCAATAATTCTGTTGACTTGATGACCGGGACCATATTTTTTCGGCGTTTTTGTAGGTTGCCTGTGGTATTGGTCCCAATATTACGGCAAACTGGCAGGTTCAGAGGCGCAAGTTTGTAGCAGCTTTCACCTTGCATCCGCCAGGCCCCATTCGCCTAAGTAATTTGCAGGCGCCGCCCGAGCAAGCTGCAATTGGAAAGGGCACAGCAGCCGTTGCATCCTGCCTGAAGTGGGGCGCTATGCTGCTGGTTTTTCTTTGGTTTTCTATTCTCTCTGTTTGCGTTGCGTATGAAGTTTTTGCTGATGCTGGTACTAACGGTATGCTGGCTGAAGCTGTATGCGCAGGAGCCCGTGGCCACCAGCCTGTATACCGACACCAAGGTGCGTTACCAGTTTTCGTATCCGAGTGCTTGGCAGCGGCACCAAAACGAAGACAAAACGCAAGTAAGCTTTGTGGCCGGTGGCACCGAGCGGCCGGCCGTCGTCACGCTTACTACCCGCCCGCTTCCTGCCGAGCAGAAAGTGCTGGCCAGCCTACTGGCTAGGGGCCAGCAGGATACCTTGTGGCGCAGCATCCTGCGCCTGCCTCGGGCCCAAGTGCTACACCTCGAGCAGCGGACGGCGAGCAGCTACGAAGAACTGCGCTATGAGTACACCTTCGCTGCGCAGCCCGCCCCGGCGGCCCGCACCCGCGTGGTAGGCCGCCGAATATGGCGCGGCGGCGTGGAATTCAACCTGGAGTACCGGGCCGCAACTGCCCAAGACGGCCGTTACCGGACCGAGGGCGCGCAAGCAGTGGAGTCGTTCCGCTTCACGGGCAGCGCACCTACTCCGCCCGTTCCCATCCAACAGTGCGACGACAAGATGTATGGCATTGCGGCCCTGCGCATCGTCAACGACATGTGGGAAGACGACTGCCGCACCATTCACGAGTTTTCTGTCACTGACCCCACCGAGTCCCCGAAAATTCATCGGGAGGTGCTGCCTTTTCAGTCTTACGCCTTAGCCAAGGGCTTCGATAATTGCTTGTATTCGGTGACCAAAGCGCCCACCAACCGGCCCGAATTGGTGTACCGCTACAACCCTACCTCGCGCCAGGGCGAGTACACCACGTGGCGGTTGCCGGCCCAGGGCTCGGAAACCGTCTGGATTTCAGCTGCCACCGATGAGCACGGCGACTTATATTTCATGACGGCCGATGCCAACAAGCTCGTAAAAGTCAGTCCCGCCGATAACTCGGTAACGGTGCTCTGGACCAAGGACCCCGCCCGGCAGACGCCTTATTTCCCAATCATTGGGTTTGCGGGGGCAGGTTCCCACGGCAATTTCTGCATCGATGACGCCAGCACCCTCTACGAGGTGTACAGCACCGATGGCTCTTTGCTGAAAGTAAACATGAGCACTCGTCAGGCTGCCCCCGAAATGGTTACGCTCAGCGGCCTACCCGAGCGGGGCGGCTACAGCGACTTGCTGCTGCAACTAGACAAAGCCGGTCGCCGTCGGCTCTATATGGCGGGTCCTAAATCCTTGTATCGGGTAAACATGGAAACCGGTCAAGCCTACCGGGTCCGTCGGGGCGTTTATACCGATCTGGCGGGCTGCAACTTGTTTCGTGCCGTTCCTCCACCCCCGCCGAAGCCTGCCGCCGGAGCACCGCCGACGGCCCCTACAGCTACCACGTGGCGGGGGCGGGTGCTCGATGCAGTTACCTTACAGCCTTTGCCCCAGGCCCAGTTCCGCCTAAATAATGGCAAAGCGGAAACCAAGGTGCAACTCACCGCCGAAGGCACGTTTGCTGTGCCCGTCACCCCCGACCGGGCGTATAGGGCACACGCCCAGCTCGTTAGCTACCTGCCCACCGACAGCATCTATACCACCCTGGCGGGTCCCTACGTGCAGGATATTCTGCTCCAGCCCCTCACCGTCGGCACCACGCTCCGCCTGAAAAACGTGCAGTTCGACCAAGGCACCACCCGGATGCTCGCCGCTTCCTACGCCACCCTCGACCAGCTGATAGCCGTTATGAAGGAAGACCCGAGCCTGCTGATCGAAATACGCGGCCACACCGACAACGTGGGGCCCCCGGAGAAAAACCAAATCCTCAGTGAGCAGCGCGCCGCCGCCGTAAGAATCTACCTCATTGGGCTAGGCATTTCCGAACAGCGCATCACGAGTGTGGGCTTTGGCGGTACCCAGCCCCGCGCCAGCAACGCCCGCGAGTCCACCCGCCAGCTCAACCGCCGCGTCGAATTTCGCGTGACGGGCGGGCGGTAGACGACAAAGAGTGAAAAGAGGTGCCGTGCTACCTCTGATAAGGCAGAGCAATAAGACCGACGTTGTGGCTTCTAGGCCGCATAGCGGTCATAGGTTTGTAGCAAAAGCAACAAACAACACAACGTCCTGCGCCGCGTAGCGGTGCCAGAACCGTTACATAAGCTAGTAATTCAATACCAGTTTATTCAATCCACTCAAATAGGTACTTCTCATCGTATTCGATGGCAAATTTTTGCAGCAAGGATATGTATTCGTTTCGGAAACTAGTGCGGGCATGATGCTCCGGCTGACGCTGAATGTATTGCACAACTGCATCCAGCTGCGATTTTGCGTAGGAAAAAGCCCCATAGCCTCGCTGCCATGCAAAATGCTTTGGTAGCAGTTGATTGGTATTAATCCAGGTGCTAGAACTGCCTTTGATCTCACGTACTAAATCTGCAATGGCTTGATCGGGGTGAAGTCCAACAAGTAAGTGCAGATGGTCCGGCATGCAATAGATAGCCAAGACTTTGTGACGATGGTCACGGACAATACCGCAGATATATTGCTGCACCCGTTCCCGAACAGATTCGTTGATTAGTCGCTCGCGCCCATGCACGGCAAAAATGAGGTGGATATATAATTGGGTATATGTATTGGCCATATAATGCTAGAGTATTCTGGCACCGCTACGCGGCGCAACAACATAATAACCTGAATCTACAAACCTGTCACCGCTACGCGGTAGGCAGATGCATGAAGTTGGTTGCTAAATCTGAAAATGGTTGGGCGCGTAGCGGCCCATAGGTTTGTAGAAAAAGCCGTAAGAACGGTTAGCGCCGCGTAGCGGTGCCAGAAACGGTAAGGAGACCATGGAACAGGTACCCGTTCACTAAAGCAGCGTGGTATTTATGAGTTGTTGCAAGTTCAACTGAACCGCTCTTAACTCATCAGCACGACCAAGGTTGACAACAATCAGCCTATTAGCTACGCCATTAGCCTGTAGATAGGCCCTTTCTGCCTGAAAAGGCTGATCATCGAGCCAATAAAAATCTGAACTTGTATCGATGGCTTCTGTCTTAAGTGCATCCCAATTAGTTGGCAGAACTGTATGTTTGAGCTTTTCTATCGTTGATGATGGTAAAAAGTGTGACAGGTAACCAAGTACGGATGCGCTGTCACCTTTGCAATGAGTGGTCAGCCAATAACATTCAAAATGTGAGGTTACAAAATCAATGAACACCTCAACTTCTGGCGCCGCCTGCGTGTGTTTAGTTGTCAATAAAACACCGTCGATATCTAAGTAAAGCTTTGTCATTCGGCAAAATTATCAATTGCTATAATGCCTCAATCCCTAGCAACCCTCAAGCTTCCTGAACTATCCCTCGTCTTGCTCATCGGCACCTCGGGAGCGGGCAAATCCACGTTTGCCCGGCGTCTGTTTAAGCCCACCGAAATCGTGTCGTCGGACCAGTGCCGGGCGCTGGTGGCCGATGATGAGAACGACCAAGCCGCCACGCCCGACGCGTTTGCGTTGCTGCATTACCTAGTGGGCGTGCGCCTCAAGCGCGGCCTGCTCACGGTAGTGGACGCTACCAACGTGCAGCCCGAAGCCCGCAAGACGCTGGTGCAACTGGCCCGCGACTACCACATGCTGCCCACCGCCATCGTCCTCGACGTGCCCGACCATTTGGCCGAGAGCCGCAACCGCGCCCGCGCCGAGCGCCGCCACCTCGGCCGCCACGTGGTACCGCAGCAGCGCATGCAGTTGCGCCGCAGCCTCAAAAGCCTCAAGCACGAAGGGTTCCGCCACATCTACCACCTGAACGGCCCCGAGGAAATCGACGCCGTGACGACCGTAGTGCGCGACCCGCTCTACAACAACCGCAAGCAGGAAACCGGCCCCTTCGACATCATCGGCGACGTACACGGTTGCTACGACGAACTGGTGCAATTGCTCACCAACCTTGGTTATACCATCGAAGCCGAGCCGACGCAGGATGCGCGTGATCTAGGTGTGCGCGTGACGGCGCCCGCTGGCCGCCGGGCTATCTTCCTTGGCGACTTGGTGGACCGAGGACCTGCTTCGCCGGCGGTGCTGCGGCTGGTGATGCGCATGGTGCAAGACGGGGTGGCGCTCTGCGTGCCCGGCAACCACGATATCAAGCTGCTACGCCACCTCAACGGCAAGAAGGTAAACGACCAGCACGGTTTCGCCGAGACGCTGGCGCAACTGGCCACGGAGTCGGATACGTTTAAGAGCCAGGTGCGGCAGTTTCTGGATAGCCTCGTGAGCCACTATGTGCTCGATGGGGGCAAGCTGGTGGTGGCCCACGCCGGCTTGCGTGAAGACATGCAGGGGCGGGGCTCAGGCGCCGTGCGGTCTTTCGCGCTGTTCGGCGAAACCACCGGCGAGATAGACGAGTTTGGCTTGCCGGTCCGCTACAATTGGGCCTTAAAGTACCGCGGCCGGGCCATGGTGGTGTACGGCCACACGCCCGTGCCCGAATCGGAATGGCTCAACAATACCATTGATATTGATACCGGTTGCGTGTTTGGCGGCCAGCTCACCGCTTTGCGTTACCCCGAGCGGGAACTGGTAGCTGTGCCCGCCGCCCGCGTTTACTGCGAGCCGACGCGTCCGCTCAACTACCTGCGCCTCCAACAAGAGCAAGCGGCCGCCAACGCGCAAACCACCCCCGACCTCACCGCGCAGCAACAGCACGATGCCTTGCTCGACATCCGTGACGTGATAGGCAAGCAAATCATTCGGCCGCGCCTGTTGCCTTCTGTCACGATTCGGGAGGAAAACGCCATTGCGGCCTTGGAGGTGATGAGCCGCTTCGCCCTCAACCCCAAGTGGCTGCTTTACCTGCCGCCTACCATGTCGCCGACGGAAACCAGCCCGCTGCCCGATTTGCTGGAGCACCCCACCGAAGCGTTCGACTACTACCGCAAGATGGGGGTGGAGCGCGTGGTGTGCGAGGAAAAGCACATGGGTAGCCGCGTGGTGGTAGTGCTGGCTCGCGACGAGGATGTGGCGCGCCGCCGGTTCGGGGTGATTGGCGAGGGGCCCGGCAAGTGCTACACCCGCACCGGCCGCAACTTTTTCACCGACCCCGACCTGGAAAGTGCCTTCCTAGCCCGGTTGCAAGAGGCGCTAACCGGCGCTGGCTTTTGGGAAAAGCACCAAACCGACTGGCTCTGCCTCGATGCCGAGCTGCTGCCGTGGTCGGCCAAAGCGCAGGACCTAATTAAAAACCAGTATGCCGCTGTAGCTGCCGCGGCCAGCGCCGCGCTGCCCCTGGCCGAAGCTGCGCTAGAGCAAGCCACCGCCCGCAGCATCGACGGCCTCGAAGCGCTGCTGGCTCGCACCACCGCCCGCCGCACCGCCGCCGACCACTACGCCGAGGCCTACCGCCGCTACAGCTGGCCGGTGGAGAGCCTCGCCGATTTGCGGTTGGCGCCCTTCCACCTGCTCGCCACCGAGGGCCGCACTTACTTCGACAAAGACCACGCCTGGCACATGGAAACCCTGCGCGCCCTCAGCCTGCAAGACCATGGTTTGCTACGCGCCACGCCCTACCGCGTAGTCGCCACCCAAGACCCGGCGGAAGTGGAAGCGGCCATCCAGTGGTGGACCGACCTCACGGCCGCCGGGGGCGAAGGCATGGTGGTAAAGCCCTACGACTTCATCCCGAAAGGCTCGAAAACCCTGGTGCAGCCCGCCCTCAAGTGCCGGGGCCGCGAGTACCTGCGTATCATCTACGGCCCCGACTACCTGCTGCCCGGTAACCTGGAGCGCCTGAAGGAGCGCACCGTAAAGGCCAAGCGCAACCTGGCCCTGCGCGAGTTTGCTCTCGGCGTGGAAAGCCTGGAACGATTCGTAGCAGGTGCTCCGCTCCGCGAGGTACACCAATGTGTGTTCGGAGTGCTGGCGCTGGAAAGCGAGGCCGTGGACCCACGGTTGTAAAGCCAGAATCAGCTAATGGTTCTAGGAAAATGAAAAGCTTTCTGCTGCCCTTTACTACACTAATCCTGCTTCTTGCGCTTGTAGTAAGTCCGTATGTGTATCACTCAAAAGCACTTACTGATTTGCGCAACAGGTATTACACGCCACCATCGGATTTCCGGAGGCTGCTGAAGCGTTTTCAGCAGCTTAACGCTATTGATCAAGTTATTACTGCTGAAGACGCGCCTATTTTACCAATAGTGTATGAGGAAAAACAAAGTGGTGGTAAGCATGACTATAGAATTCAGTTTGGGGCTAAAGCGCTTGGGTTACGAAAAAGCCAGGTAGTACTGCATAATCCATTCTCTGCTGTCTCTTTTCCTTTATCGTTCTCGGTGCTCTACCAAGGCAACTTAATCGCCTTATTTGAGCCAGGCTATTTTGCCTGCTATCAAATAAAAGGACTAGAAAGAAATAAGCAACTGGAGCAACAGCTCAATACTAAAGAATTTCAGTATCACTGGTTATTAGATAACCAGCTAGTAGGTCTGTCTGGTAAAAACTATTATGTTTTCTCCAAAGCAGGTCAATGGGAGTTATATAAAAAACCAGTTCCTCTCAAAAAGCAGCCTAAGATATTCGAAGATGAACGTTATATATCCTGCATGACGTGTGATGGAGAGTGGGGTGGCCAAATTTATTTTTACGATAAACAAAAGCAAGTTTACTATTTAGCAGAGGCTACATGTGCAAATTCTATTATTAAGAAAGATGGGAAATATTTCGTTCTAGCATCCCATAGCCATATGTTAGGATTTGCTGACTTTCAGCAGATTAACGACCCCGCTGATTTAACGCGCTGGAGCGGAAAACGAATGCCACAGGATAGGGATTTTGAAAGTCGCCGGCGGGCTAAAATAAGTCGTGGTAGAAAACTGTTTGATTATTTAAGTATAGAGGTGTTATCTGCGTTTACACTAAATGCCGAGCAAGTATTTATAGTCAATTGGAATGGTAGTACCTTTTTAGCTACTTGGGCTAACAATATATTTAGTATTGTTGATCCGTTGTTTGATGATGGATTGTATGCATTTGATCCGGTAACAACCACTTACGGATCAAACCTTATATTAATGAATATAGGCTTGAATAGTGAGAGTCCCACGGAGTCTTCATGTATTCTTGTTTCAGGAAAAGACTTAGTTAAGGTTAACTGGACCAAGGAAACTATATCAAAGCCATCGCCTTATCTAGGAACATTGACGGAAGCTGACATGCTTCTCTTAATAAAAGATTCTGCAGATGCTTTGCCTTCATTATAGGTGCTAATTGCTTTTACTGCTGAAATTTTCAATTGCGATGATATTCATATGGCTAGCACTAACGGCTTATCATTCTATTACAAAATTCTCTCATCATATGTAGCTGCGCCTGTAGACTACAATAAAGTGTGCTTATAGTCGACTTCTCTTTTTAAGTGAATTGCGTATGAACGTAGCTTGGGCGGTGGATAGGATAAAGGACGCAGATGCGTAGCCCTTGTGTCCTTTAGTAAGATCCGCCCAAGATGTTTCTAACAGCAACCAATTCATGCAAAAGAAAACAGCGGCTCTTTTACTGGCTCCAGTCCTGACGGCGGGGTTTCTCACGTGGGTTTGGCGGAGCAAACCCTATACTATTCAGGTAGATAATTGTGCGCGTATCACGACAGCAGGCCGTATCCGGTTGGCCTTGCTGCGTCAGCTCATCAAGGGCGGGGCTTCTCGCCGCAAGGTACACTTCCCGAAAGTAACCATGCGTGCTATCGAGCAGCGGGAGGTGGCTACGGCGCACGGCGCGGCTCCTGTCACGTTTTATTGGCCCGAGGCCACTAATGGGCCGCTGCCGGTGTACGTCAACTTTCACGGCGGTGGCTTCGTGCTTGGCTTCCCGGGGCAGGACGACTTGCTGTGCCAGTACTTGGCGCACCATGCGAAGTGCTTGGTCGTGAACGTTGATTACACGCTGGCCCCCGAGCACCCCTTTCCGGCGGCCATCTACCAGTGCTACGAGGTGGTGAAGTGGGTACACGAGCAAGCGGCTACGCTTGGCTACGATGCCAGCCGCTTGGCCATTGGCGGCCACAGCGCGGGCGGCAGCATTGCGGCAGGGGTGGCGCTGCTGGTGAAAGAGCGGCAGGAGTTTGCGCTGGCGTTGCAGATTCTGGATTATCCTTCGCTCAACCTAGCCGAACGCACCAGCCACAAGCACGTCGTGCGCCGCAAGAAGCAGGTACTTTCTGTTGAGTTGGCGTCGTTTTTTAAGCACATGTACGTGCCTTGTCCCGCCGACCGCCTCAATCCGCTGGCGTCACCGTTGCTGGCCGAAGACCTAACCGGCCTGGCGCCCGCCCTCATCATCACGGCTGAGTACGACCTATTGCGCGACGACGGCAACGAATATGCGCAGAAATTGCGCGAGCAGGGCGTGGCCGTCACGCATCAAGAGTTTGAAGGCGTGGACCATGCTTTCACTCACTTCGGCCCCCAAGAGCCCGCCCAACGCGCCTGGAATCTGATGGCTACTTCCCTGAAACAGGCCCTTCACGAAGCCGTTCAACCCAACATAGTAGCCGAAACATCCGCGGATACGGTAACTGCAATGGCATCAAACGTCGTACTACCACACTCCTAAAAGCCAATCTAGCCCAAACAAAAGAACGGTCATGCTGAGCTTGCCGAAGCACTCCGCGTGCTGACACATGAGTAGTAACCGTCATGCTGAGCGGAGTCGAAGCATCTCGCTCGACTCGTTGCACTGCTAAAAGGGTTTACCACACTAGCGAGATGCTTCGACTGCGCTCAGCATGACGGTCATATCGTATTGGTAACCTCAGCACGCGAGGTGCTTCGGCAGCACCTCTGCATGACGGGCTAGGGGATAGGACCTTGACATTTAAACCACTTCTGTATGCCTACTAACACCATTCTTGTAGTCGGCGGCAACGGCATTATTGGCCGCAATGCTGTCAGCTACCTGCTTTCTACCGGCAACTGGAACACCCTGGTCACGTCGGCCTCGGCACTGGATTATGAAACCTCGGCGCACTATGTGCAGCTGGATTTGTTGGACCCGGAAGCGGTAGCCAAGCAGGCCGAGGAGTTGCGCGAGGTTACGCACGTGCTCTACGCGGCGTACATCGAAGGCAAAACCCTCGCCGCCCAAACGGACGTGAACCTGGCCTTGCTGCGCAACCTCGTGACCGGCCTGGAACAAGTGGCTCCCAACTTCCGGCATGTCACTTTCATTCAGGGTGGTAAGGCCTACGGTGCTCACCTTGGCCGCTACAAAACGCCGGCCTTGGAAGCCGACCCGCGTCATTTCCCGCCGAACTTCTACTACAGCCAGGAGGACTTTCTGCGCGAGCAGTCCGCCGGCAAATCGTGGAGCTGGACGGCCGTACGCCCCGATATTGTGGTAGGATTTGCCGTGGGCAACCCCATGAACTTGGCTAATCTGATAGCCGTGTACGCCAGCTTGTGCAAAGAACTTAAGGTGCCGTTCCGCTTTCCGGGCAGCTTGCAGGCCTATCAGGTACTGGTGAACGTGACCGATGCCACGCTGCTGGCCAAAGGCATGGAGTGGGTGGCGACGCACGACGAATGCCGCGAAGAAATCTACAACGTCACCAACGGGGACGTCTTCCGCTGGAGCCAGCTGTGGCCGAAGTTCGCCGAGTATTTCGGGGTGGAATACGCCGAGCCCATCACGTTTCCGCTGCAAGAGTACATGGCCGATAAAGCGGAGCTGTGGCAGCAAATGGTGCAGAAGTACAACCTTAAACCTCATACCTTGGACGAGCTAGCGCAGTGGCCCTTCGGCGACTTTATTTTCAACGTGGAAGCAGATGCCTTTTTCGACGTCAACAAGCTGCGCCGCGCGGGTTTCCACGACATGCACCTCGACAGCTTCACGTCCTTCCGCAATCAGTTCGAGCAGCTGAAAGCCGAGAAAATCATCCCGTAGCGAAAAGCGTGTTATTTAGTTTTGCTTGCCGTTTTCAGCCACTTTAGGGCCGCTGCTACTTTCGTGTCTTTGGTCAGGTCCGTGAAGTTGTCACCGCCGGTAATAAGCTCGTCGGGTGTGACATTGGAGCGGTATACAGCTTTGTTGCGGTCGGTTTCCTGCATGACAGCAATGGTGAGGTAGGAATTGCCGCTGATGCGGTAGCTATTATTGGCGGTCATGGCGCCGTAGGTAGGCTCCCCGAAAAAGCGGGTCGCGGGGCGACCTTTCAGGCTAATGGCAACAATTTCGCCGGAGCTGGCAGTCATGCCGCTCACGAGTACGGCCACGGGCTTATCGGTTTTCCGAACGGGGCAGCGGTTTTGCAAGGTGGTCACCTGTAGGGTATCCATGTAGAAGTTGCCTTGCTTGAGGTACCACTGCTCATCAGGCTTGCCGTCCTTATCCACGAAGCCGCCCAGGTAGCCGTCGCCGATGAGGGGAGCAATGCCGGCGAGCATGGGCGCCATGGCGCCGCCGGTGTTCAGGCGCAGATCGATAATCCAGGCTTTGGCTTTATCGGGGTTGAGGCGGCAAAGGGAATCCTGCACCACTTTGGCCGCGTTGCGCATGGCTTGTAAGCTGCCGCCAGCGTTGATGCCCGGCAACTGCACGTAGCCCACGTTGCCGGGTAGCATTTTCACTAGTACGCCCGGTTTCTTGGCAATGGCCTCTTTCACGGCAGTGTTGGCGTAGGCGGGGCGAGCGGCGTTGTGCCACTTGTAGGTTTTGCCTTGGTATGTCAGCCAGCCATGGTCATCCTTCAACTGCTCGAACACAAACGGGTAAATCGGCAGCAACTCCCGCACCGACTGCGCGCCTTGAACCTTCTGATACACTGTCTGGCGCAGCTGGGGCCAATTTACAGTGCCACGTTCCAGCGAGTACGTCTCCAGCAGCGTCAGACTCTTATCCAGAAAGGTCTTAACAGAATCGGGAAGTGGAGCGAGGGGAGTTTGGGCACTAGATGTGGAGGTAGCCGCCACGCATATGGTCAGTACCAATAATTTTTTCATATCGGGAAGATGCAGCTTCCGCCGAGATGCTTAACAAGTGCCATGTCTGTTCACTATTTTTAAGAATTAATGACTGCACGATCATGCTGACTACGACTACCTATATGCTGTTTTTATGCGTTGGTAGCACGCTTTTTATTTCCTGTACAGGAAAGCCCGAGGTCCAGGAAATAGCGCCCCTTGGGATGCTCGTGGACGAAGATAGTTTGCTTGTGGGAAGGACAAACCTGCAAAAAGCCTGCGCATCATTGCATATCCAGAAGACCAATTCATATGAGGAAACCTATTGCAGTGTTGTTGATTCTAATAGGAGCATACTGCGGGATACAATGTGGTATAGCTGCTATGTAGAGTATGATGCTTATAGACTGTGCTTTGCGGGCAGCAGTAAACGACGAATGCAGTTAACTTCCATTACAAAACAACAACGCGGACGAGATGCTTGGGGACATGCATTGCCTCTGTTGACTGTAGCAGCAATCAGAGAGTCTCGGCACCCATTAATAGGGTACTGTCTCTGCCATCATGAATGATTTTAAATCCGCTGCCTACTCTTCACCAGTAGATGGACTACTTCCCGGCCATACTCTTGTCCCGCGCGCCTTTGAACTCCGAGCCGGCGCGCCACTGCGGGAACGTGGTTTCGCCAGCCAAGCGCTGGCCGACGCGGAAGTAGAGCTGGGCATCCTGGGCTATTCCCGACAGGTCCCAACTCGGGTCGAACTGGTCGGCGGGCTTGTGGTACATGTTGGTGGTATAGTTCTGGCGCTGCTGGGCAATGTACTCCTTGCCTCGGGTGCGGCTCTCGAAGCCGCCGCTGGCGTAGAGGGACGGCACGCCCACGTGGGCGAAGTTGAAGTGGTCGGAGCGGTAGAACATGCCGGTTTCGGGAGTTTGGTCGGGCAGCACGTAGCGGTCTTGCTCTTTGGCTGCCGCGCGGGCATAGTCCTCCAGCTCTGATTGACCGTAGCCGATGACGGTCAGGTCTTTCATCTCACCGTAGGGCCAGAGCATGTCCATGTTCAGGTCGGCTACGGTTTTGTTGAGGGGGTAGGGCGGGTGCTGGGCGTAGTAGGCCGAGCCGAGCAAGCCCTGCTCTTCGCCGGTTACGGCCAGGAATACAATGCTGCGGGCTGGCTTCTGCGGTGCTTTTTGGAACGCTTCGGCGATGCTCAGCAAGGCAGCCAGGCCGGTACCATCGTCCACGGCGCCGTTGTAGATGGAGTCGCCGGCAATGGCTTTGCCCACCCCAAAATGGTCCCAATGCGCCGAGTAGACAATGTATTCGTTGGCGCGGGTAGTGCCGGGCAGCACGGCCAGCACGTTGCGGCTGGTCTGGCGGCGGAGCTTGTTGGCTATGCTGGCCGTAAGCGTAAGGTCGCCGAGGGGGCGGGGGCGGAAGCCGGGCTTGTTGGCCGCGGCGTAGAGTTGGTCGTAGTTCTGGCCGGCGGCCTGGAACAGCTTCTTGGCGGCGTCCATGGTCAGCCAGCCTTCCAGGGCGCACTTATCGGCGCCTTTATTAGGCGTTTGGGCGCGCAGCTTCGGGCTGGTGGCCCCACTCAACACCACCGACCAGGGGTAGGCAGCCGGCTTGGTGTCGTGCACAATCAGCACACCGGCCGCGCCGTGGCGGGCGGCTTCCTCGTATTTATAGGTCCAGCGGCCGTAGTAGGTCATGGCCTTACCGTTGAAGAACGTGGTGTCATTGCCGGCATTGCCGGGGTCGTTGACGAGCACCACCACCGTTTTGCCTTTCACGTCGAGGCCCGCGTAGTCATCCCACTTGTATTCGGGCGCCACCACGCCGTAGCCGGCAAACACCAGCGGCGAGTTCGTGACGGGCACCTGTGGTTGCTCGCGCTGCGTAAAGGCTACGAAATCAGTTTTGTAGTTGAAGCTCAGGTTCTGGCCGCTGCCCTTTATTTGCATAGTGGCAGAGGGGGTGCCGGTAATTTCCACCATAGGCACAGCCTGGAAGTAGCTGCCATCGGGGCCGGTCTGGAGACCGAGCTGTTTGAACTGGTCGGCTAGGTACTTGGTACTGCGCTCTTCACCCACCGTGAACGGCTTGCGGCCTTGCATTTCATCGGAAGAAACGGCTTGCAGGTACTTGCTGATGCTGGCCGTTGAAATAACGCCGGCTGGGGTAGCATCAGGTGCGGCAGCGGAATCAGCAGTGGTAGCTGCGTCAGCAGTAGCGTTGGACTTGGATTGACAGCCGCTCAAAGCCAAGCCAAGTAATACGGAGGCCGTTAGCGGACGAGTACAGGAAAGCAGGAAGGAAAGAGTCATAAAGGCATGTAGGTTGCTAGTTTGGCTGCCAGCGTGTAGAGCCAAGCCGCGCTTGAATTTTGGAAATGTAAGGCAAACTGCGGCCTTCCCCGTCACTGCTTGCTGGATTTTTCCTCGTAGCCGCTTTGCTTTAGAAAGAATTCAAAGTCTTTGGTGGTAAGCATATCAGCTAGAGCTTGCTTCTTGTCGGTAACCCGGGCGTAATAAGACTGACAGATTTTATAGCCTACATAATAGCCTAAATCACAGGGCTTTTCAGGGGTTTCTTGTTCGGAGTTGGCCAGCCAGTTTTTGGTGTTAGTGCCGTGCATTTCTTGCTGAAAGGCGAGCCACAATTGCTGTTCGTGGGCATTGCCGTACAGATGTAGGCGAGCATTATTGCCGAGCGAGCCAGTTACTAATTCTGCTACGAAGTCGGCCATGCCTTCCCGAATAGCAGCGCTAAGTAAGGTGCCGTCATTGCGCTGCTGGACGTTGTGAATCATTTCATGCGTTACCAGATTAGGCATGTTGGTGACGTGGCCGCAACGATTGCGCTGCACCAACGACAGTTCCGAGGTGTCTACGCCGGGACCGTTGGCCGTTTGGTCGGCACCGATAAGTAACCCAGGCGGCTGGGCGGTGCTACCGGCAAAACCGCCGATTACGAAATAGATGTGATTGAAGCGCACCGGCGGATACAGTTCCTGCAACCGCCGGAAGGCTGCTAGTATCTGCGGTTTTTGCTCGGCTATGGCTAGCGTGGTTTGCCGCACCGAGGCGTAGTAGCGCGGCCGTTGGGTGATACGGCGGGCAAAAATTACTGGGTCGGACTTGTATTTGCGCGCATAATACTCTTGAAGACCCTCAGAGGCCCTGCTGAAATATTGATCTTGAAAAACCTGATAAGCCCGAGCGGTATCACGCATGGCAACAGGGTAGGCCTTCCAGAAATTATCGATGTCTTTCGTAACCAGCTTAATATCCTCCACACGCTGAATGCTCGAGCATTGGGTGAGGTTGAATAGCAACAGCGTTCCTAGACTTGTAAGTAGCAGGCGCATAGAAGCAAAAAGGGGGATCGTTTCATTTTCTAGGTTGCTGGTTCTTAATGGAGTAACAAGTGATACGGCGGCCTAGATTTAGTTATTTCACCGGCATAAATACACCGATAATAGTGCACAGAACAATATGTCAACTGCTGGCAAGCGGTTATCAGTTGAAATATTATATCGACCAAATTAGCCTAGTGCGGACCTTATGTTTGCATTATGCCCAAACATACGGCGGAGATTATCTTGCAGAATATTGTCAAGGTTATGCCTTTGGTAATTTATAATTCTCCTATGCTCGCCCGCATCCAAACTGCTCTTAGCCAACTCGAAGCCGCCCACGGTATCCAAATTCTCTATGCGTGCGAGTCGGGTAGCCGGGCCTGGGGCTTTCCCTCCGCGGATTCCGACTACGACGTGCGGTTCATCTACGCCCACCCCACCGACTGGTACTTGACTCTTGATGAGGGCGCTGACACGCTCAACTTTCCAGTAGACGACGAACTGGACCTGGCCGGTTGGGAGCTGCGCAAAGCGCTAAAGCTGCTACGCGGCTCCAATGCGGCGCTTTTCGAATGGCTACAGTCGCCGGTGGTGTATGCGGAAACGACCGACTTTCAAGCGAAACTGACGCCGCACCTGACAAGCTGCTGGAACGCGCGGGCGGGGCTGAATCACTACACCGGACTGATGCGACGCGGGGTAGAAGACGATTTGGTTGCGGCAGACGTGCGGTTGAAGCGGCTTTTTTACGCCCTGCGCTCCTCGCTGGCGGCCCGCTGGATTCAGCTGCACCCCACCGAGGTGCCGCCCATGGAGTTTCGGTTGTTGCGCCAAGTGCTGCCGCAAGAGCTGAACGATACCGTAGACGAGTTGCTGGCTCGAAAGGCCACGGCAGACGAGAAAACCACGGTACCTCGTCCGGCGCTACTGGTCGATTTTCTGCAAGCGGAATACGAGGCCGCGCTGGCAGCACGCGCCACGCTGCCCATTACAAGAGTAGCCGATCCTACGCCCGCGCTAGACGCCTTGTTCCGAACCTTGCTTGTAGCTTCTTCCTAAATCTTTCGCGGACTTCTACGAACCCCTTGCCTCCGTTGCACGAATCAGCATCCGCGCCGAAAGCACAGCCCATGACCATTTCCGACCTGCGCCAGCGCGGCCTTATTCTCTTTGAAGCCATCAGCGGCAGCCGCGCCTACGGTACCAATTTGCCTCATTCCGATACCGATTTGAAAGGCGTATTTATTCTGCCGGAAGAAGAGTTTTACGGGCTCGAATACGTGCCGCAGGTGGCCAATGCCACCAACGACGAGGTGTTTTACGAGCTGCGCCGCTTCGTAGAGCTCTTGCTCAAAAACAACCCCACCGTGCTGGAACTGCTCGGCACCCCGCCCGACTGCGTGGTATACCGCCACCCGCTGTTCGAGGCGTTTCGAGCCGAAGATTTTCTCTCCAAGCTTTGCCGCCAAAGTTTTGCAGAGTATGCCATAGCGCAGATTCGCAAAGCCAAAGGCTTGAACAAGAAAATCAACCATCCCGAGCCCCCAAGCCGTAAATCGGTGCTTGATTTTTGTTACGTGACCGTAGGCGCGGGCGCGCAGCCGGTGCAGCAGTGGCTAACCCGGCAGGGCCTCAGCGCCGCGCAGTGCGGCTTAGCCAACGTGCCCCATCTCACCGACCTCTACGCCGTTTTCATCGACGAAGACCCTGACGGCGGCTACGGCTACCGGGGCCTCGTGCGCGACCCGGCAACTTCGCAGGATGTGCTGCTGTCGGCGGTGCCAAAAGGAGAGGAGCCGGTGGCGTATTTAAGTTTCAACCGCAACGGTTACAGCACCTACTGTCGGGTGTTTCGGGAGTACCACGAGTGGGTCGCCAAGCGCAATGCCGAGCGGTACGAAAACACGGTGCAACATGGCAAAAACTACGACGCCAAAAATATGCTGCATGTGTTTCGGCTGTTGCGCATGGCCGAGGAAATTGCCCTGAACAGCCAGCTCCAGGTGCGCCGCCCCGACCGGGAGTTTCTGCTAGCCATCCGCCGGGGCGAGTTCGAGTACGAGGAACTAGTGCAGCAAGCAGAAACCCTAGTGAAGCGGGTGGAGGCAGCCTTTGCCGCATCCAGCCTACCCGAGGCCCCCGACAAAGCCGCCACTGAGCTACTGCTGGTTCAAACACGGCGGGCGTGGTACGGAGCTGCTAAATAGCAAAGGCCCTTCGCCAAGTGCAGGAGAAGGGCCTTTCTATGGAAGCTACTTAAGTGAAGGCTTGCTCAGATGCGGCTGGAGCGAGTCTGAGTGCGCTTCACTTTAGCGCGGCTGCCTTTGAAGTTGAATAAGCTACGGTGGCCGCGTTTGCGGTGGCCTTTGTAAATTTTATAGCTGGGGCGGTGCGTGTACCGCTTGGCTTTCATCTTGGCGCGAGCATAGGCAGTAGGGCGGCCCGCTTCGGCCGGGGTAGATTCAACACCACTTACGAGTAGCAGGGCAAAAAACAGCAGCAGAGTCCGGATCATAGGGAGTAGGGGTCAGAGTTTACTTACACTTCTATAAACTCAAGAGTGGGGCCAGAAATTGTGCTTCATCCAGAAAACTTGAAATAGTTTCATTATGCTGCGCGTAAAAATTTTGTTATGAGCATGTTAAGTTAAATTTATTCTGGAAAAATTTTAATCGATTCAAGCAAGGACAGAAGTTGTTGCTGTGGTTTTACATAGTCTGTCTGCTACCATAAAGCGCTACAGGCACTTAGAAAGGCGCACTAGGTAGTGGCGAAGCGTATAGAAAGGAGTGCCCTAAAAAAAGTACCTCGTCTGTATGGAATTCAATAGGAAGTGGCATCGGTAGAGAAACGCTCTATCCTTTCCCGCCTATGTCCCGATTCTTACTCACCTTGCTACTCCTGTTTTGGCTGTTTCCTCTGACGCTGCCCGCGCAGCAAAAGCTGGCCCGCGCCCGCCAGCGCAGCTACCTCACCAAAGTATTTCAGCTTACTGAGGCGCAAACCCGGCAACTGTACGAGCAAAACTTAGGCGCCGTCCGGCCCGAGTTCTTCACGCAGCCCGTCGATTCTTTCCCGACCGATAGTGTGCAGATGGCTTTCCGGCGTCCGTTGCCGGCTGGCTACTATCTAGTGGCGCATACCGAAGGGCCGCAGCTGGTGTACTGGCTGCGTTCCGTCACCGACCGTCAGCTTACTATTATCGACAACCAAGTGGACCTGACGGTGCTGGTGCGCGATTCGCTTGGGCACGTGCTGGAAGATGCCCGCGTGACGCTGCCCAAAAACCGACTGGTGCCCTACGATGCCGCTACCCACACCTACCGCCTGCCCGGTAAGGCCAGCCGGCCGGGGCTGCTGGCCGTAACGCACTGCGGGCGCACTACTTACCATGCTCTAAACCAAACATTTCCTTCGCAGCGAGGAACCCGCCGCTCGGCGCTAACTTGGCGCCGGGTGGTAGGGCGCGTAGTGTACGGTTTCCCCTTGGGCTACCTCACGCGGCCAACGCGCAATTTGGTATACAGCCTGCTACATCCTTCCTACGCAACCACCGGGCTGGTGGGCTTGCTGCGCTCGGTGTTCAACGAAGACGTGCGCGACGAGCGGCAAGCCCGCCGGCAAGACAAGCGGGACGGGGAGTGGGCAAGCTATTTGGCGCTGAGCAAACCCCGCTACCGACCTTCTGGCGACACCCTGCGCCTAAAGGCCCGCATCTTGCGCTCACGCGACGGCCGGCCCTACCGGAAGCCGCTGGAGTTGCGCCTATCCGATGGCTACCCCTCCAAGCCCCGTACCATTGCCGTGCTCCAACCCGTGCGGCCCGGTTCCTACGAATACGAACTGCCGCTAACCGACACCCTCGGCCTGCGCTCCGACAAATCGGTGAGCGTGCAGCTGGTGCAGCCCGGCAACCGGGGTAAGACACTGGTTGACGGCAGCTTTCGACTGGAAGATTATGAGCTCAACAACACCCGCTACACCCTGCGTGCCGCCGAAACCCCGCACCGGCGCGGCACTACGCAGGCGCTGTTTCTGCGTGGCCAGGATGCCAACGAACTGAATCTGCTCGATGCGCGGGTGCGCCTGAGCGTGACGCCCGCCACTGTGGGCAGCTTTCCCGGCCGGCAGGTGTTTGTGCCCGATACGCTGTGGACCCGCGCTCAAACTCTAGATGCCACCGGCGAAACCCGCCTCAACCTCCCCGAAACCAGTTTGCCACCCGCCAGCCTGACCTACCAGGTGCAGGCCACGTTCCTCAACGGTGACAACGAGCGGCGCATCGAGTCAACGTCGGTGCCTTACGAACTCGACCCCGGCGAAATCATGCTGACGCTGCAACACGATACGGTGGTGGCCTGCTACCTGGTGCGCGGCAAGGAAAGCCCACATACGGCCACGCTGGACGTGCAAACCGTCAACTTCAATGGCATTACCTCGCAGGCAAGCAGCTCCGTAACGCTGCCATTTACCCGCCCTGTAGACCCGCGCGCTACCAGCTACCGCCTCACCGATGCCGTGGGCCACCAAGCTACATTGCGCCTCGATGAAAGCAACGCGGACCTGCTGCTGCGCTCCGACCGGTCGACCGATTCTGTGGTGCTGGCCGTTGAAAACCCGCGGCGGTTGTCTTTCTGGTATTACCTCTACCGGGGCAACGAACTGATGCGGCGCGGCTACAGCACCGACCTGGCCTTGGCGTTGCCTGCGCCGGGGCCGGAACCGTGGTATATGTCGCTGCACTACTTTTGGGCGGGTGCGCTGCGCAGTGTTGAATACAATGTGCCACTGCCGCAGCACCGCCTGCTGGTGCAGGCCGAGCAGCCCGACGTGGTGTATCCGGGGCAGCGGGTGCAACTGCGCTACACTGTCACGGATGGGGGTGGGCAACCCGTGCCCAACGCCGACCTTACGGCCTACGCTCACACCAGCAAGTTCGAGGTAGCCAGCGCACCGACGTTGCCGGATTTCGAGTTGCCAGTGGCCGGTCGGTTGTCGTTGCGGAGGTTTCAGTTGGGGACTACCTTCGAGAATAAGGTGGATAATCCCGGCCGGAAACCCTTGGAATGGGGTGCCTGGCGCAAGCGCCTCGGCCTCGATTCGTTGCGGTTCTACCAGTTTCTGTACCCCGACTACGGCACATTCCACGAGTACCAACCCGCGCCGGGCGGCATCACGCAGCTTTCGCCGTTCGTGGTCGATTCGGGGCGGGTGCAGCCCACGGTGGCCGTATATGTGGATGGCGTGCCGGTGTACGTGGCGGCCGTCAACCACGAAGAGCCCTTCGCCCTGGTAGCCGACAGTGGGCAGCATACCGTGGCCATTCGCACGCCCACTAGCCTGGTTACCCTGCGCGGCGTGTACCTGCGGCATCTACACAAGCTTACCCTCAGCATCGACCCCAACCGGCCCTGCCACGAGCTGACTGTAGAAAAGCGCGGCCTCCTGACGCCGGCGGAAGTGCAGGAGCTACAACGGTACCTGCTTCTGATAGACCGTAGTGCTATAAACGAGCGGGTACTGCTGCGCCAGGGCAACCGGCTGCAACCCCTCGGCGCCGGCCGCCCCATTGCAAGCAACAGGGACGCCAACCAGCGCTACGATTACGCGTCCTACGGCCACAACAGCAACCAGACGTACCTCGCCGGCCCTTTCCGGCCCGATTCGGTGTTGCTGCGTCGCACCGACGGCCTGCGCCGTCGGTTTCTGCTAGAGCCCATGTACCGCTATACTTTCGAAGCGGGGCTGCTGAAAATGCGTTGTGTGCAGGGCAGTGAGTTCGGAGGATTGACAGCAGCTACTTCCTTCAATCCGTTGCCATTCACCGACTTCGCTTACACCGAGGCTGATATGATGCCGCGCCCCGCCACTAATTTCTATGAGGCCCCAAGCCCCGAGCCGGTACTCAACAATCCGTTCAGCACGCCCACCGGGCAGGGTCGGTTGGTGCTGCGGTTGCCCTTGCCTAAGGCGGATGGGCGCGAAACCCTGCCGCCGGTGCTTTACACGCTGATTTCGCAGCCCGGCAACACCAAGTTCGTGCGGCTGGAACGGTATCTGCCTCAAACCATTCACGCCCTGCCTACGGGTCGCTACCGGGTGGCTCTGCTGCTGGCTGACAGCACGGTGCTGGCTCCTAATGCTGACGTGCGTATTCAGCCCAACGGCACCACCTACGTGCAACTGGAACGCGCTGATTTGCTGCCCAAAGGTGCTGGCAGCCAAGCGTTGCGCCGTCGATTTGCGCGGTTAGTGCGCGAGCGGCTTCCCAAGTACGGGCTGTCTTTCAGGCGGGAACTTCGAGAGGAACGCCGCGAAATCAAGGTAACGGTGCCCGTAGTGCCGCAGGCTGGCTGGCGGGTTCAGCGCGGCCGGGTGGAAGACAAGGAAACCGGTGAAGGATTGCCCGGCGTCACGGTGTTGCTAAAGGGCACCACCATCGGCGTTTCCACGCAGGAGGATGGCAGCTTCGAACTGAGCGTACCGCCGGCGGGCATACTTACGTTTTCCTTTGTTGGATACGTGCCACAAGATCATCAACTCGATGGCCGCGACATAGTGGTAGGAATGGCCGGCGATATCAAAGAGCTGAGCGAGGTGGTCGTGGTGGGCTATGGAGCGCAACGCCGTAGCTACCTTGTCGGCGCAGTTTCCACCGTAACAAGCAGCGCTCTGCAAGGCCGGGTGGCGGGCGTTGCCATCAATGGGCAGTCAAGTGGTTCACTGGCCGTAAGAATCCGGGGTGCTAGTTCCGTCAGCGGCAACGGCGAGCCGCTCCTGATTGTAGACGGGCTGCCGTTTAATGGCAAGCAGTCCGACCTCAACCCCGACGATATTAGCAGCGTCAACGTGTTGAAAGGAGCGGAGGCCGCGGCGACTTTCGGTTCGCGGGCCGCCAATGGCGTCATTATCATCAGCACCAAATCCGGTATCGGGGGCCGTACGGCAGCGGGCCTTGCCTCCGCCGAAGCTACTGGCGCGGATGGTTTGCCGCTCGCTGGCCGCGACCCGCGCCTGGCGCTGCGCCGCCGCTTCTCCGATTCCGGCTGGTGGCGCCCCACCCTCGTCACCGACCAGCAGGGCCGCGCCAGCACCGAGGTAGTGGTGCCCGACGACATCACCGGGTGGGACACCTTCGTGCTGGCTTCCGACGACCACGCTCGTACCGGTAGTTTCACTGCGCTCATGCGCTCCTTTAAAGCCGTGATGGGGGAACTGGCTGCTCCGCGCTTCCTTGTGCAGGGCGACCGGGCGCAGCTTATCGGCAAAACCCTGAACTATCTCCCCGACACCGCCCAAGTCACCACCACCTTTCGGGTAGGCGATGGTCCGGCCCGCACGCAGCGCCACCAGGTAGCCACTGCCGTGCTCGATACCCTGACCTTCACCGCGCCCACTGGTGTTGATTCCGTGCAGGTTAGCTTTGCCCTAGCGCAGCCCAACGGCTACCAAGACGGCGAGCTGCGTTATATTCCGGTGCTACCGGCCGGTACGCGGGAGCGGGTTGGCACCTTCGCCGTACTCACCGCCCGCGACACCACGCTCACGCTGCCCGTGCGGCCGGAGCTCGGTGAAGTGACGGTGCGCCTAGAAAGCGACCCGCTGCCCGCCTTGCTCGAAGAAATTCGTCACGTCCAGCGCTACGCCTACCTTTGCAACGAGCAAGCCGCCTCCAAACTCAAAACCCTGCTGCTCGAACAGCGCATTCGGGAAATCACCAAGCAGCCTTTCACCGGGGAGAAGGACGTAAACCGGCTCATTCGGCATCTGCTGCGGGGCCGACACCAGCCCGAGGGCTTGTGGGGCACCTGGCCGAACGCTGACGTAAGTCCATGGGCTACGCTGCACGTACTAGAGGCCCTGCTCGACGCCGAAAAGCAAGGCTACGCCGTGAAGCTCGACCGAGACGCCCTGCGACTTTATTTGCTTAAGCAGCTTGATAACGCCTTTGCCGATGCCGCCGTCCGGCTGTCACTAGCCTCGTCCCAAGCCGGGCAGCGCCTTGGGTTCAACGAGCTATACTTCCGTTCCGACGACGACCGTATCCGGCTGCTTCAAGCCCTGCACCGCCTTGGTGCACAGCCGGATTTTCAAAGCTATGTGCTACGCCTGGAGCGCGAGCATAAAGGCCGCCAGCCCCTCGACCGGTACCTGGCCCTTACCAATCTGCGTCAGCAGCTGGGCCTGCCTTATCAGCTCGATACGCTCCGGCGCTACCGGCTGCGTACCGAGCTAGGCGGCGTATTCTATGCCGACACCCTGCGCACCGGTTCGTACTACCGCTTTCTACTGCCCGACCGTATCGGCAACACGCTGCTGGCCTACCGGCTGCTGCGTGCCAAGGGTGGCCAGGAAGTGGAGCTGACGCGCATTCGCACGTATCTGCTCAATCAGCGACGCACCGCTAGCCACTGGAGCAGCACCTACGAGGCCGCGCAGATCCTGGAAACCATAGTTCCCGACTTGCTGGTACCGGGCGGTGGGGGCCTGGCAGCACGGGCACAGCTCAGCGGCGCGCTCCAGCAGGAGGTGCGCGAGTTTCCATTTGAAGTGAAGGTGCCGGCGTCGGCGGGGCCGCTGACGCTGCACAAGGAGGGTGGGCTGCCCGTGTATGCCACGGCGTATCAGTCGTTTTGGAATGCCACGCCCGAGGCCAAAGTGGCCCCGTTCATCGTCAGCACCAAGCTGGCCGGGCAGGAGGGAAGCCGGGTGAAGCTGCGCGCTGGTCAGCCCACCGAGCTGCTGGTAACCGTGGACGTGAAGGCCGAGGCCCGCTACGTGCTACTCGAAGTGCCAATTCCGGCCGGCTGCTCCTACGGCGAGAAGGAGCGCGGCAATTCCTTTGAAGTGCACCGCGAGTACCTGCGCCACCAAACGGGCATTTTCATGGATGTGCTGCCCGTTGGCCGCCATACGTTCCGCATTGCGCTGCAGCCGCGCTACCGGGGCCGCTACACCGTCAATCCAGCCAAAGCCGAACTGATGTACTTCCCCACCCGCTTCGGCCGCTCAGCCAGCAAGCAGGCGGTGGTGGAGTAAAAGGTGAAATTGTGAGATAGTGAAATGATGAGTTTATGTTCTGGCGGCGCATATTGCGCCAGTTGCGCAAGCAGAACGTAAACTCATCATTTCACTATCTCACAATTTCACCTTTTGCCTTACTCTTTGCTGCTCTTCGACTACGACGGTACCCTTTGCGATACGCGTCGGGCTATCAAGCATTCCATGCGTCGCACATTTGAAATAATGGGGTACCCGACTCCCGACGAAGCTTTGATGGATGAAGCGGTGGGGCGGGGGCTATTGCTGCCCGAGATGCTGCTCTGGCTTCATCCGCCCGGTACGCCGCCATTGCCCGCCGTTTGGGTGGATACCTACCGCGCCATCTATAACACCGAGTCAGAAGCGCTAGTTACGCTGTTTCCGGGCGTCGAGCAGGTGTTAGGCGATGCCGTCGCCAACGGCAAGGAGTCGGTGGTAATCAGCAACAAGGGGCTGCCGCTGCTGGAAAACTCACTCAGCCGGTTTGGCTTGCGCCACTATTTCAGCCTCGTGCTCGGCGACACTCCAGACCGGCAATTGCCCCTCAAACCCGACCCGGCCATGTTCACCCAAGTGATTCAGCCCCGATTCTCGGCCATTGGCCCCGGTGCCACGCTCATGATAGGCGACACGGTGCCCGACCTGCGCTTTGCCCACAACTGCGGTATTTCCTCCTGTTGGGCCAGCTACGGCTTCGGGCAGGAAAATGATACTATCTCCCTTCAGCCCACCTACCGCATCAATTCCTTGCCAGAGCTACTTCCGCTACTTCAATAAGGCACTGTCCTTACTGGCTTGTATAACCAATTGCTGCTGCACATATAATTGATAGTTAAATGCCTGCAACGTTAGAAGCGCAACTTCGGGCAGCGTTACTCGGGCTTGCCGTTGGCGATGCGCTAGGGGTGCCCGTGGAGTTCCAAAGCCGCGCGGCCCGCCGCTTGGACCCTGTGGTGCACATGCGCGCGTACGGCACCCATAACCAACCCGCCGGCACGTGGTCCGATGATGCATCACTCACGTTCTGCCTGGCCGAAGCTATAGCCGACGGTTTTACAATAGGTAAGGTAGCCAAGAACTGTTGCCGGTGGTACTATATAAACTTTTGGACGCCCCACGGTGTGGTATTCGACATTGGTATCACCACCCGTGAAGCTATCAACCGCCTGAAAGCTGACGATGACCTGATACTAGCCGGCGGCACGGATGAGTACAGCAACGGCAATGGCGCCCTCATGCGCATTCTGCCGCTAGCTTTCTATCGAACAGATGCTCCGTTAACCGAACGCTTCGCCCTTATTTCCGATGTGTCGGCTGTCACGCATGGGCATGTGCGCTCGGCTATTGCTTGCTTTTTATACCTGGAAATGGCGCGTTATCTGCTCGCGGGCCTGACACCAACTGCCGCTTACAGCCAACTATGCCAAACGGTTCCGACGCAGCTTCAGGAATTGAACCTGCCGACTGCTGAGATTGAACAGTTCGAGTACTTGCTTACTGGCCGACTAGCTGATTTCCCAGTGCAAGTGATTCGTAGTGGCGGCTACGTCATGCATACCCTAGAGGCTGCTTTCTGGTGCCTGCTCCGCCACGATACCTTCGCCGAAACCGTGCTGGCCGCCGTCAACCTCGGCGACGACACCGATACAACCGGCGCCGTAGTCGGTGGCTTGGCCGGAATTTGCTACGGCGAAGCTGCCATTCCGGCCGAATGGCTCACGGTGCTGGCCCGCCGCCCCGACATTGAAGATCTTGCAGCTCGAGTAGCCGCTCGGTTGGTCAACTAGTCAACACACTAGTTGAAAGCAAACTAAGAACGGCTGTGCCTTTGTTAGAATTCTCTCTGAAGGGGCAACTGCTAGTAGTAGGGATGGCGCAAAAGCAGAAGCCCCGATGCGTGATTCACGCATCGGGGCTTCTGCTTTTGCATTTCTGCGGTCCGGACGGGACTCGAACCCGCGACCTCCGCCGTGACAGGGCGGCATTCTAACCGACTGAACTACCGAACCAGTTCATGTTACCAAAAAGCTACCTGCTTTTCGATAAGGTGCTGCAAAGGTAGCGTGCGCTACGACATTTCCCAACCCAGCCCCGATAAAATCCGGTCTTTAATGGTGTTTCAGCGTTTTGTAGCTGAGAAACAGCTAGAAAACTTTCTTCCGCTCCTACCACAATCAAGCGTGTGACGAGTGAAGCGCTTCGCTTACCTTTGCCACCTTCCTCTTCTCACCACCAACTCGACGCATTCCTTCCCGGCCAATGCTCCTTGATTTCGAACAACCCATTGCTGCCCTCGAAGGCAAGCTCCGCGAAATGCAACAATTGGCTCTCGACAGCCAGGTAGACGTTTCGGCCGCTGTAGCTGCTCTTGAGGCCAAAATTAAAACCCTTAAAAAGGAAACCTACGCCAACCTGACCCGCTGGCAACGCGTCCAACTTTCGCGCCACCCCGAGCGGCCCTACACGCTGGACTATATCGAGGGCATGACCGATAAGTTCGTGGAGTTGCACGGCGACCGGACCGTGGCCGACGACAAAGCCATGGTCGGCGGGTTTGCCGAGCTAGACGGGCGCTCCGTTATGTTTATTGGGCAGCAAAAAGGCCGCAATACCAAGCAGCGGCAGTTTCGCAACTTCGGGATGCCCAACCCCGAAGGCTACCGCAAAGCGCTGCGCCTGATGAAGCTAGCCGAAAAGTTCGGGAAGCCGATTGTGACCCTGATTGACACGCCTGGTGCGTTTCCGGGGCTGGAAGCCGAGGAGCGAGGGCAGGGCGAAGCCATTGCCCGCAACCTCAAGGAAATGTTTCTGCTGAAGGTGCCGGTTATCTGCGTCATTATTGGCGAAGGAGCTTCGGGCGGCGCGCTGGGCATTGCTATCGGCGACCGGGTGCTCATGCTGGAAAATACTTGGTACTCAGTTATTTCGCCGGAGTCGTGCTCTAGCATTTTGTGGCGCTCCTGGGACTACAAAGAGCAAGCTGCCGAGGCGCTTAAACTCACGGCTACCGACATGCTGGCGGCCAAACTCGTTGATGGAATTGTGAAAGAGCCTCTTGGCGGTGCGCATACCAACGTGCCCAAGATGATTCAGGCGCTCAAGAAAACCATTATTAAGACTCTTGACGAACTAGACGCGCTGCCCCACGAGGAACGCATCAGCCAGCGCATCGACAAGTTCTCGGCCATGGGCGTGGTGATGGAGTAGCTTGAATCGGTGGGTTGTTGAATAGTTGGTTGTTCAACAATTGCAGGCGCAACGAACCGTCAAACAATTCATTCAGCAATGCAAATTCATACGCTCGATACGGGTCTGTTTAAATTGGATGGGGGGGCCATGTTTGGGGTGGTGCCCAAGAGCATGTGGCAAAAGCTCAATCCCGCCGATGACAACAACATGTGCACCTGGGCTATGCGCTGCCTGCTGGTAGAAGATGGCAACCGCCTGGTGCTCATTGACAATGGTATCGGCGACAAGCAAGACCAAAAGTTTCGCGGCCACTTCTACTTGCACGGCGACGACACGCTGGAAAAATCGTTGCGGGCACGAGGCTTTACCGCCGCCGACATTACCGACGTGTTTCTGACCCACTTGCACTTCGACCATTGCGGCGGCTCGGTAGTGCGCACCCCTGACGACAAGCTGCAACTCGCTTTCCCGAATGCCACGTATTGGAGCAACCAAGCGCACTGGGAATGGGCCGTAACGCCCAACCCGCGCGAAAAGGCCAGCTTCTTGAAAGAAAACATCCTGCCGATTCAGGAAAGTGGGCATTTGCAGTTCGTCGTGCCTAGTACCGGCGTGCCCGCTGGCTTGCCTAGTTTTCAGGAAATCATTTTCGCGGATGGGCACACCGAGAAAATGATGCTGCCCATGCTCAATTACAAAGGTCGCACGGTGGTATTTATGGCTGACTTGCTCCCTAGCACTGGGCACGTCCCCTTGCCCTACGTGATGGCCTACGATATGCGCCCGCTTGTAACCATGAGCGAGAAAGAGCAAGTGCTGCGCCGCGCTGCCGATGAAAACTGGGTGTTGGTACTAGAACATGACCCGCGCGTGGAATGCTGCACCGTGCAGCACACCGAAAAAGGAATTCGTTTGGCCGAGACCTTCCGTCTAGACGAATTATAAGGCTAGCAAGTAGTCTTAGCTTTCATCTCGGTTTTCTAACGGCCTAAATATTTTGTTTGACTCCACCAGAAACGAGCCATCAGCAAGCAGCCATTCCCTTGGGCTGGCTTTGTCGGGGGGAGGGGCCCGGGGTATTGCCCATTTGGGGGTACTGGCCGCCCTCGATGAGCTAGCCCTGCCGCTGGCCCGACTGGCAGGAGTTTCGTCGGGAGCTATTGCAGCAACATTTTACGCCGCAGGCTTTGCACCCCGCGAGATTTTGCGGCTCTTCACGAGCGTCAATTTCACGCGCTTAACCCGTATCTCGCTTAGTCGCTACGGCTTATTGCGCCTTGATGCGGTGCAGGTGCTGTTGGCCCAGCACCTAGGGGCCGAGTGCACGTTTGCTGATTTGCAGCGGCCACTTACGCTCGTTGCCACTGACCTAACCGAAGGCATATCCATCTATTTCTCGGAGGGGCTACTAATTCCGCCTCTTCTGGCTTCATCGGCCGTGCCCATTCTGTACCGGCCCGTAGAATTTGAGGGGCGGCAACTCGTGGATGGCGGGTTGCTGAACAACTTACCCGTAGAGCCACTTCTTGACAAAGGCCTGCGGGTAGTAGGCGTCAATTGCAACCCCATCAACCGTGCGGCGCGCGTCACAACATTCCGGACGCTGGTGGAGCGGACGCTCAACTTGGCTATCAATGCCAATACCACGCTCAACAAGATGAAATGCGACTTGCTGATCGAGCCGCCGGAATTGCGCCTATACCGTACGCTAGACTACCGGCTCGCGCAGGAGCTGTTTGATATCGGCTATCAGCATACGATAAGCCAAGCGGCGGCGCTGACGGCATTGCTAAACGCATAGACGGAGGCATTGGTATCTACCGAAAAGCCTTTGTGCCACGCTCAGTGAAGCAACCTGTATCAGACGACGGCCGTTGCACTGGCGTAGTGTCCTTACAGCAACAGTAGGCGAAGCGCGTACTTCGCGCTGCAGCAGGTGGGCCCACTTTCGTATTTCATTCTTTTACTTCTAGCTTTACCCACGGCTCTCACCCACACGAGCCCGTATTCTCTGCATGGCCCGCAAAACCTCTACCTTCTGGTACTACATTTCAAAAGCAATTTTCCGGGTAGCCGGTTGGAAACTCAACGGCGTAGTGCCGCCCAACATCAAGAAGAGCATGATGATTGCTGCGCCGCACACCAGTAACTGGGACTTCATCATGGCCCGCGCTGCCTTCTTCCTCATGGATGTAGACGTTAAGCTAACCATCAAGAAAGAGTGGACGAGCATGCCCGTGCTCGGCGGCTTAGTAAGGTCGCTAGGAGGACTGGCCGTTGATCGCAGCAAAAACAATAGCCTCGTCGATGGCATGGTGCAGCTCTTCAATGAGCGCGACGAACTCGTGATTCTAATTACGCCCGAAGGCACTCGTGCCTACCAACCTCGCTGGCGCAAAGGCTTTTACTTTGCGGCGCTTGGAGCGGGCGTACCTATACTGCTCGGCTTCCTTGATTACAAGAAAAAAGAAGCAGGTGTGGGCCCAGCTATTTACCCCACCGGTGACTATGAGGCTGACCTGGAAAAAATAAAAGCCTTTTACCGTACTAAGCCGGGCCGGTTTCCGGAAAAGGGGGTCCGCTAAAGGAGTAAAAAGCAAAACGTTGAGCGGTTGACTTTTCGAAAATTTATCAACCGGTATATCTATTAATTCAGCCCGGCGTACTCAAGATGGAAAAGCTGCAAACACTACTTTGGATTGTGCTTGGCCTCGGAATCTTTGTGTGGCGCATGGCGCAGAAGGCCCGCGCCATGACGGAGCGCGAGCGGCGGGAGCGTAAGTTTTCCCGGCCCGATAATACGGGAAAGCCCCGGCCAGTAGCTACGCTACCGACTACCTCCTTCGAGGAAATGCTGAGGCAGATGCAAGAGCAGAACCGTACCGGCAATCCAACTCCTGCTTCTACGCGTCCGTCTGCTGTACCCACGCAAACCACGCCAGCCGGTCGGCCACTGCCGCGAGAAACTGCGCCCACCCCGCGTAGCTTAGAGCAAACCACTGCGGAACCAAAGTCATTGGAGAGAAGCAGAGAAGCTCGTTCGTTGGAGGTACCAAGGCATGAGGCGCGCCGGGCCGCGGCATTGCCCCGCGCCAACACGCAGCACGGCCAAGAAGACTACTGGAGCCAGAATCAGGTACGCCGCCGTGAAGAAGCCCGGCTACAAGCCCAAAGCAGCCTCGCCGACCGCCTGCGAAATCCCGCCGACTTGCGGGCCGCGTTTGTGCTAAGCGAAATTCTACAGCGGAAGTTCTAAAGTAACTCGGTCGTTAATCCTGCGTCAGCGCGTAGGTTACGAGGTTAGCGCCCATGCGCAGGGCCGCATCATGCGTGGCGGGCGTGTCTTCGGGATAGGTGCCGATGTCTTCCCAGCCGTTGCCTAGGTCGCACTCATAGCTGTAGAAGCACACCAGCCGGCCTTTGTAGAGCAGCCCAAAGCCTTGGGGCCGCTTGCCGTCGTGCTCGTGCACTTTGGGCAAACCCTTCGGAAACTGAAACTTTTGATGATAAATGGGGTGAGAGAAAGGCAACTCCACAAAGTCCAGCTCTGGAAACACCTTCTTCATCTCGGGCCGGATAAACTTGTCGAGGCCGTAGTTGTCGTCGATGTGCAGGAAGCCGCCGCCTGTTAGGTAGCGGCGCAGGTTTTTGGCTTCGCTTTCCGTGAAAGCCACGTTGCCATGGCCAGTCATGTGCACAAACGGATACGTCAGCAACTCCGGCGAATCCAGCTCTACGGTGGCCTCGTCGGGCGCGATGTTGGTGCGCAACGTCTGGTTGCAATACCGGATCAGGTTGGGCAACGAGGTTTTGTTGGCATACCAGTCGCCGCCGCCGCCGTAGTGCAGCTTGGCTATGCGGAAGCTAGGAGCCAGCGGCGCGGCGGCCGTGAGCGAAAACAGAAGCAGAACGGTCAGCAGGTTTTTCAGCATGGGGTATTCAACGCAAAGCAGGCGTATCATCAAACAAAGTAACAGATAACCGAGAAAGTTCAGGCCGGTCGTGTCAGTTCGAGTTGTTTGTCTATTATTGTTGAACTTGGATTGTGCCGGGGAACATATCGGTGTTAGCGCCCGATGAGTTACTGGCATTTGATTCACTTCTTGCTGATTGATAAAGCACGTACCCAATCACTATACACTACCTATCTATGCTTTCCGGGAATGATTTAATAGCCCTGGGGTTGAAACCTGGCAAGTGGTTCAAAGAGGCCCTTGAGCACATCAACGCTCACAGCCTGGAAGGCGAAGCACTACAAGCCTACCTTGATACGGTGAAGCCCGCACCGGAAATTCCGTTGTTGAAAGAGCCGGTGCCTTTTTACGAGAACATCCGCGCCAACACGCCGGTAGAGCAAGACAATATCGACTATGTAAGGCTGTCGATGCAGCAACTGATGCGTACGCCCACGGTGGTGGCCGGCGCCATCATGCCCGACGCTTGCCCGGCGGGCCCCCTAGGCACTATTCCAGTTGGGGGTATTGTGGTTACGCGCAATGCCATTCACCCGGGCATGCACAGCGCCGATATTTGTTGCTCGGTGATGCTAACCAATCTGGGCAAAGTGAATCCCAAAAGTGTGCTCGACGCTGCGCAGCAGATTACGCATTTCGGTCCCGGCGGCCGCTCGCCCGAGCGGCAGTTTGCGTTGCCCACCGAAATTGAGGCGGAGTTTCAAGCCAACCCGTTCCTTAACTCTTTGCGCAGCCTCAATTTTGCCCGCGAGCATCTAGGCACTCAGGGTGATGGCAACCACTTTCTTTACGTTGGGATTTCGCGCAATACCGGTGACACGGTGTTGGTCACCCATCACGGCTCCCGGGGAGTGGGTGCCGCGCTCTATACGCAGGGCATGAAAGTGGCCGAACGATTCCGCCAAGCTATTTCGCCCGAGACCAACCCGCACAACGCCTGGATTCCTAGCCAATCAGAGGAAGGCAAACAGTATTGGGCGGCGTTGCAAACCATCCGAAAGTGGACCAAGCAAAACCATCTGTGCCTGCATGAGGCTATCAGTAAGCAACTTGGGGCAACCGTGCAGCAGCAGTTCTGGAACGAGCACAACTTCGTGTTTCGCGACGGGGACTTGTACTACCATGCCAAGGGAGCTACGCCGCTAGACCCGAAGTTCATGCCCGACATCACCGGGCCGCGCATTATTCCGCTGAATATGGCCCAACCCATCTTGATTGTGGAAGGCACTACCACCGAAACCAACCTGGGTTTCGCGCCCCACGGGGCCGGCCGGAACCTAAGCCGTACCCGCCACAAGTACAGCAAAGTCGGCCAGACCAAGGAGGACGTATTTGCCGAGGAAACCCGCGGCATCGATGCCCGTTTTTTCTTCAACCAGATTGATATTTCCGAGTTGCCCAGCGCCTACAAGGATGCCAACGACGTCAAGCAGCAAATAACGGATTTCAACCTAGCTACCACTCTCGACGAAATCCAACCCTACGGCTGCATTATGGCCGGCGACTGGGAGCAGGACGCGCCCTGGCGCAAAAAGAAGCTGGCCAAGGAAGCTGCCCGGCTAGCCGCCACCGACTCCCAGGCCGACGGCTCGGCATTACAGGCACAATAACGGCAGGATAGAGGCAGCCAGCCTATTCCCGCACGACATGCACGGTATGCACAGCGGCTAACGCGGCGGTTTCGGTGCGTAGCCGTGAAGCCCCGAGCGTAACGGGGCGGATACCTCGGGCAAAGGCAGCCTCTATTTCCTGCGGAGTGAAGTCGCCCTCGGGACCGATGAGGACGCAGCAGCCGGCACCCTGCGCCGCTACCCGGGCCAGAGGCGTCCGTTCCCCTTCTTCCAGATGCGCAATAAACGTAGTGTCGCTGGTCACGGTGGGCAAAAAGGTCGCGAAGTCTACCAGCTCATCCATTTCCGGCAGCCACGCCTGCCCCGATTGTTTGAGGGCACTAACCGCAATTTTGTGCAGGCGGTCCAGCTTTAGCTCGCGCCGTTCAGAGCGGGCACAGCGCAAAAACGACAATCGGTCGACTCCAATTTCGGTGGCCTTTTCCACTAGCCATTCCATGCGGTCGAGGTTTTTGGTGGGAGCCACGGCTACGTGCACGAAGTAGGGGCGGCGCGGCACTTGTTGCTCCTGCACCACGCGCAGCCGGCAGCGCTTGGCATCGGCGGCCTCCACTTCGGCTTGGAATACACCGCCGCGGCCATTCACCAATTCCACGGCTTCACCCGCTGTTAGGCGCAGCACACGCACCGCATGCTTGCTTTCGTCTTCGGGCAGGGTGTAAGTGGGGCCGGTTAGGTCGGGAGCGTAGAAAGTGTGCGGCATAAAGCAAAGATAAAGGGATACAACACCCAAACAGAAAACCCTGCCAGCCACCCGAGCCAGCAGGGTTTGTGAGAAAGAGGGGCATTACTGCCAGCCGGCAGTGTGGTGGCCGACTCGGTTACTTGAGCGTTTCGTTTAGAATAGCGGCTAGCCGCACGCCGGCCTGCTCGATGCGCTGTTTCATCAGTTCGGAGTGAGCGGGGTAATACTTGTAGTCGACGTCGCCGTTGGCGGGAGTATCTCCATATATCTGCTCACTAGCCTGGTATGATTCCCAAAGCCACTGCTCCGGAGTTGCTTTCTGCCATGCCTTTACTTGACGGCCGCGCAACTGGTGCTCATACTGTCCGGCTATTTCGCTGTAGGTAAGGCCTTGGTAGTCAAGCAAGCCACTGTCCCAGAGGCTGTGCAAGTTGGTATCCTTGCCGCGGTACTTCAGCTTGATGTCGTTGCCACCCTTATCCTCGGCGTGGCCCGCGTGTAGGGGCTGATGCACGTCGCCCACAATGTGGACTACAAACTTGAGCGCCGCTAGGCGCTCAGCCTGCGCCTTCTTAGTATCCTTTAGAATGTCAAGCTGCTTCAACAGCACATTGTAGGCATTAGGCTCGGCTTGAGCTTTGAGCTGCTGCACGTATTGGTCGTGATTTAAGCCTGAAGCCGTATTCACGTAGTGCCAAGGTGCCGTGTCTTTAAACTCCGGGTAGTAGCGGATTTCGTCTGGCCAGGTGCTAACCAGCGGCAGCGTCTCGGTACCTAGTAACTTCTGAACTTCTTTTTTGGCGTGACGAGAGAGGTAATTTTCGGCAATTTTACCAATGGCACGGTGCCCGTCTGCTCCCCAAGCCCACAGGTGGAGAGGAGTGAGGAGCAGCAATAGGACTGGCAGGAAGCGTTTGCGCATGAAACAAAAGAAAAGTGTATTGAAGCCGCAAAACTAGCCTATAAAAGACAACTTTAGGTGCAATGCCGTACTCTTGCTTCGTACACTCAAAGGCAATCAACAGTGCCTATCACAATGACAACTGCAGATTACGGGGCTAGCTTACAATTCGATTACGTAACCACATTTTCTCTGCTTCGAGGTGTCAAATGGGAGCGGGCACAGGTGGCTATTCGCAAAGAAATTGCCGAGAGCCGCAAGCTGCTACTCACAGCAAAAGCAAAGCAACTTCTGGAAATAAGGCAGCGGCTTGCATTGTTGCAGCAGAAAAATAACCTGGATCATGCTCGGCTTACTGAAGGCAAAGAAGCATACCATATTACCGCAACCCCAATTGCCACGTTGCAACGCCAGACGCCGGAAGTCGACAAGCTGCTGACTATTCTAAAGGTGCCTTTCGAGAGCCGTAGTTACTGGATGTGTGGTCCGACTTTCCGCGACGCCCTTGCTTTCTACAATGAAAAGCATCAATTGGTAGCCGTGCTGAATGTTTGCTTTGGATGCGAGCAAATGCAGAATGAAAGCGGAGTGGAAATTCAAGCAGATACCACCGTGTACCCTGCCCTGCATCAATGGTTCTCTGCGCTTGGGCATAAGATTGATGATAATTATTAAAATAAAAGCCCCGCCGGCAGAGGCCAACGGGGCTTTGTTACGATTTGCAGTAACGCTATACGCTTGCTGCTACTTCTGCTTTGGGAGCACCAGCTAAGATTTCGGCATTAGCGAAATCTGCGTATTTCTTGAAGTTTTCGACAAACTTATAAGCCAAGTCAGCGGCAGTTCTGTCATAAGCTTCCTTGTCGGACCAGGTGTCACGCGGGTCGAGAATGTGGTCGGGAACGTTGGGTACGAAGGCTGGCACCTCCACGCCGAAAACAGGATGCTTACTAAATTCGACGTCGTTTAGCTCTCCGTTGAGGGCCGCCGTAATCATGGCGCGGGTGTAGCTCAGCTTCATGCGGGAACCGACGCCGTAGGAACCGCCCGTCCAGCCGGTGTTTACCAGCCAGACATTCACATCCGGATTTTCATCCATCTTTTGGCCGAGCATCTCGGCGTACTTGGTGGGGTGCAGGGGCAGGAATACAGCGCCAAAACACGCTGAAAACGTGGTTTGTGGTTCAGTTATGCCCATCTCCGTGCCGGCAACCTTCGCAGTGTAGCCCGACATGAAATGGTACATGGCGTGGCTCTTGTCTAGCTTGCTGATGGGAGGAAGCACCCCAAACGCGTCGGCCGTCAGGAAGAAAATGTTCTTGGGCGCATCGGCTACCGAAGGCTCAATGGCATTCGGAATAAAATGGATGGGATAAGCCGTGCGAGTATTTTCCGTCACCGACTTGTTGGCGTAGTCTACGGTAGTGGTACCGGGGATAAAGCGGGTGTTTTCAACGATGGCCCCGGTACGAATGGCATTCCAAATTTCTGGCTCTTTCTCGGCGCTCAGGTCGATAACCTTGGCGTAGCAACCGCCTTCGAAGTTGAAAATGCCAGCATCCGGTGTCCAGCCGTGCTCGTCGTCGCCGATGAGGCCCCGGTTGGGGTCGGCGGAAAGTGTGGTTTTGCCGGTGCCCGAAAGGCCGAAGAAAATAGCGGTGTCGCCGTCCTTACCCACATTGGCCGAGCAGTGCATGGGCAGCGTGTGTTTCTGGTGCGGAAGCAGATAGTTTAGTACCCCGAAAATGCCTTTTTTCATTTCGCCAGCATAGCCCGTGCCGCCCAGCAAAATCATCTTCTTCGAGAAGTTGATGATGGCGAAGTTCTTCTGCCGCGTGCCATCAACCGCCGGATCGGCCTCAAAGCCAGGAGCACAGATGATAGAAAAATCCGGCGTCCAGCTGGTGTCCGCACCGGGTGCTGGGCGCAAGAACATATTGTAGCAGAACAAGTTGTGCCAAGCCAACTCGTTTACTACGCGCAGCTTGAGCGTGTAATCAGGGTTGGCGCCCGCATACGCGTCGCGCACGTAGATTTCCTTGTCAGCTAAGTAAGCCACCATCTTTTGGTGCAGCTGATCAAACTTGGCAGCATCAAACGGAATGTTGATGTCGCCCCACCACACGCTGTTAGCCGTGCCGGCATCTCGTACGATAAACCGGTCTTTGGGAGAGCGGCCGGTGAAGGTGCCGGTGTCGGCCATCAAGGCACCTGTGTCAGTTAAGACCCCTTCGTTCCGGCGAAGCGCTTCTTGGACTAGTTCTTCGGGGGAAAGATTGAGATGAACATGGCTTGCTTCAGTGAAACCTAACGGCTCTAAGCAAGCTAAAACAGTGGTGGCGGATTTTGTCATAAAGTCCGAGAACAGGGTGGGAATATGGGTGGATGGGGAATATGGAGGCAAAAATATAGGAAATCGACGATCCGCAATCGTTTCCGGAGACTTATTTAGCGAAAATTCGCTGAAAAAGTTGCAAAAAACTAACAGCTGTCAGTAAACAAAGTTTTGTAGCTTTACTAAACCGCATTTGGTTGCAGCCAGCGGCCACTTTCCCTTTTCACCTCTCTCAAATTTCTTCATGCAGACTACCTCCGCTGTGCGGGAACAGGCACCGCCAGCCGCCCAAACCAGCCATCCTAAAGGCTTGTACCTCCTCTTTGCCACCGAGATGTGGGAGCGGTTCAGTTACTATGGCATGCGCGCTGTGCTGGTGTTGTTTCTCACCAAAGCCATGATGATGGACAAGGCTTTTGCCTCCAAATTTTATGGTGGCTACACAAGTCTTGTTTATCTAACTCCGCTTATTGGAGGCTATATATCAGATCGTTACTGGGGCAACCGGCGGTCCATCATTACCGGCGGCTTGCTGATGGCCGTAGGGCAATTCATTCTGTTCACGTCGGCCTCTTTCTACGGCCCGGCCGATACCCATGGCTTTAGTCATCAATTGCTGTATCTAGGCTTAGGCACTATGATTATCGGCAATGGCTTCTTTAAGCCCAACATCTCGTCAATGGTGGGGTCGCTGTACTCGGCTACCGATTCGCGAAAAGACGCGGCTTACACCATTTTCTACATGGGTATCAACCTCGGCTCCTTCATCGGTAACACGGTCACGAGCCTCATCGGCGACAGAGAGGGGCATCCTGAAATGTTCCGGTGGGCGTTCTTTTCCTGTGGTGTTGCAATGCTATTAGGAACCGTGATTTTCCAGTGGGGAAAAACCAAATACCTGCACACTCCCGAGGGCGAGCAGGTAGGTGAAACTCCAGTTAACTCGCCTGGTGTAAAGGGCGTTTTTGCTTTACTACCGGTGCTGCTGGTTGTTGTACTTGGTTTTTTGTGGCTTGACTCCACTAAGTTCCCCACCATTATGCCGCTGCTGGTGGTTTCTGCGCTAGGTATTGCCACTATGATTCTGTCCGACAAGTCACTCACCAGCGGTGACCGGCAGCGGGTATGGGTGATTTTTGCCGTGTCGTTTTTTGTAGTCTTCTTTTGGGCTGCGTTCGAACAGGCACCTGCCTCGCTCACGTTTTTTGCTGATGAGCAGATGGACCGTACTATTTTCGGTATAGAGCTGCCCGCCAGTATCTTCCAGAATCTAAATGCCATTTTTGTGGTGCTAGGCGCTCCGCTAATGGCTCTGTTGTGGACTGCACTAGGCCGCCGCAATGCCGAGCCGCCTTCTCCCTATAAGATGGCTATCGGCCTAGGTTTGTTGGCCTTGGGCTACGTGGTGATGTGCTTTGGTGTACACACCATGGTGCCCGGCGTGAAAGTGAGTATGTTTTTTTTGGTGGCGCTCTACTTCCTGCACTCCATGGGCGAGCTGTGCTTGTCGCCTATCGGATTGTCGTTGGTAAATAAGCTGGCTCCGCTCAAGTTTAGCTCACTGTTGATGGCCGTATGGTTTTTGGCTAATGCTACTGCCAACTACTTGGCCGGTTTCATGAGCAGCCTCTATCCCGAAACCGGCAAAGCTAATCCGCACTTACTCGGCTTTGAAATTACGGGCCTCTACGACTTCTTCATGGTCTTTGTCGTGTCGGCAGCTGTAGCGTCGTTGCTACTATTTCTTATCAGCGGCCGGTTGGTCCGGGTGATGAATGCCCGTAACTAGCTAAGTCAAGCCCGATAGCTTCATTGTCAATGCCCGGTCTGTTGCAGATCGGGCATTGTTTTGTCAGGACAAAAGACAAGCGTTGTTGGCGTGAGTGCTGCCTTTTCTATAGCAAGCTAGGCCGGTGTAGGTGAGATGCTACGATAGGGACGCCACAACAGGAAAGTAGGGCACTATAACTGCACAAAAAAGCCCCGCCGGACAAATCCAGCGGGGCTTTTTTGTGAGCTAGTAGCTAGCGGCTCGACTTACATCATGCCGCCCATGCCACCCATTCCGCCGGGAGCGCCAGCGTGGCTGTGCTCTTTCTCGGCTTCTGGCTCGTCAGAGATTACACACTCCGTGGTCAGGAGCAGGCCAGCAATAGAAGCGGCATTCTCCAGAGCCAAGCGCGTTACCTTGGTGGGGTCGAGGATACCGGCCGCCATCAGGTTTTCGTACTTGTCTTCGCGAGCGTTGTAACCGTAGTCACCTTTGCCTTCGCGCACTTTCTGTACTACTACCGAGCCTTCGCCGCCAGCGTTGGCAACGATAGTGCGCAGGGGCGACTCGAGAGCCGTGCGGATGATGTTCACACCGGTACGCTCGTCGAGGTTGATGGTGTTCACACCTTCAAGAGCGTCGAGGGCGCGCACGAGGGCTACACCACCACCTGGTACTACGCCTTCCTCAACGGCGGCGCGAGTAGCGTGCAGAGCATCGTCAACCCGGTCTTTCTTCTCCTTCATTTCCACCTCGGTAGAAGCACCGATGTAGAGGATGGCCACACCGCCCGACAGTTTGGCAAGGCGCTCTTGCAGCTTCTCCTTGTCGTAGTCGGAAGTAGTGGTTTCGATTTGGGCTTTGATCTGGTTGATGCGGCTAGTGATGCCGTCTTTCTCACCCTTGCCATTGACAATCGTCGTGTTGTCTTTGTCAATGATGATTTTCTCGGCTGTACCCAAGTAGTCGAGGGTAGCGCTGTCGAGTTTGTAGCCACGCTCTTCGGAAATAACCGTACCGCCTGTCAGGACAGCAATGTCTTCCAGCATAGCCTTGCGACGGTCGCCGAAGCCAGGAGCTTTTACCGCAGCAATTTTCAGCGAGCCACGGAGCTTGTTTACTACCAGCGTAGCAAGAGCTTCACCGTCAACGTCTTCGGAGATGATAACCAAGGGCTTGCCGGTCTGAACAACTTGCTCGAGCACGGGCAGCAACTCCTTCATAGTGCTCACCTTCTTGTCGTAGATAAGGATGTAAGGCGAGTCGAGCTCAACTTCCATCTTCTCGGGGTTGGTTACGAAGTAAGGGGAGAGGTAACCACGGTCGAATTGCATGCCTTCTACCGTTTTTACTTCGGTTTCGGTGCCACGCGCTTCTTCTACCGTGATAACGCCTTCCTTGCCTACTTTGTCCATGGCGTCGGCAATCATCTGACCGATTTCCATGTCGTTATTGGCCGAAATAGCACCTACCTGAGCAATTTCCGAAGAGTTTTCAATCTTCTTCGACTGCGTCTTCAAGTTGGCAACTACAGCTTGTACTGCCTTGTCGATGCCACGCTTCAGGTCCATGGGGTTAGCGCCAGCCGCTACGTTCTTGGAACCAGCCGCATAGATAGCCTGTGCCAATACGGTAGCCGTTGTGGTGCCGTCACCTGCCTGGTCGGCAGTTTTAGAAGCCACTTCTTTTACCAACTGAGCACCCATGTTTTCGATGGCGTCGCTCAGTTCAATTTCTTTGGCCACTGTCACACCGTCTTTGGTGATGCTTGGTGCACCGAATTTCTTGTCGATAACCACGTTGCGGCCTTTAGGGCCGAGGGTCACTTTCACGGCGTTAGCCAGTTTGTCTACGCCACGCTTCAGCTTGTCGCGGCCGTCGGTATCGAATTGGATGTTCTTAGCCATCTTTAATTTAGGATGTTTAGAATCAGGGAGAAAGGAATAGGAACTAGATTACGGCGAAGATATCCGACTCCCGCATGATGAGGTAGTCTTGGCCATCGATGGTGATTTCGGTGCCGGCATACTTGCCGTAGAGCACTTGGTCGCCCACTTTTACTTGAGGCTGGATAGTGGTGCCGCTATCGGCCACTTTGCCTTCGCCTACGGCTACTACTTCGCCGCGCTGTGGCTTTTCCTTGGCCGTATCGGGGATGATGATGCCCGACTTGGTTTTCTCCTCGGCGGCGGCAGGCGCGATAATAACGCGGTCAGCCAGCGGTTTCATGCTAAGCGACATATTGTACGTTTTGGTTGAAAGGTTTACTTGAAACAAGGTGGTGCCCGCCTCCCCTCACTTCTTATGCCAGCCCACCGAAACCTGACAGAATGAACACTAAAAAGGCGCAATGCGTCAGCATTCGCTGCAAAGCCTGCCACACCTGACAGCGCAGCTCCGCCAAAATTTACTTGGCAGAACTGACGTAGGTGAGTCATTACTCTCCTTGAAGGCCACAAAAAAGGGAGCTCTCCGTATGGAAAGCTCCCTTTTTAAATAGGTAGCTATAGAAGTACTACTGCGCTGGCGTAGTAGCAGGTGCCGAAGAAGGCGGCGTTGTGGCAGGAGCAGTAGCGCCGCCTGGAGCTGCCGCGCCACCAGGAGCTGCGGCACCCGGAACTGCAGGTGCAGGAGTTGCGGGCAAACGAGTTTCAAGCGCCTTGCGTTGGTTAACGCTCCGTACTGGGCCTGCACCAGCGGAAGTGCCGCTAAGTACGTGCGTGCCGAGCGTCAGGACCATAAGGCCAATAGCGAAGCCCCAGGTCAAGCGCTCCAGCAAATCGCCGGTACGTTTTACGCCCATTAGGTTGGCAGCGCCGCCCGAGCCGAACTGGCTTGACAGGCCACCGCCTTTCGGATTCTGAGCCAGCACTACAATGGCCAGAAAGAAGCAGACGATAAGAATAATAACAATGAGTGCAGCGTACATCTACTCGGAAGATTTCAGTTGTTGAATTTGGTCGGCAAAGTACGCGCTTTTTTCCGGCTGACGCACCATAAGCTGTTCATATATTTCGATAGCCCGCTCTGTTTTACCTTGTTTGATCAGGATTTTGGCGAGGCTTTCAGATGCTAAAGCGGGCGGCGCATGCGTGCTGCGTGCTGCTAAATCCGTCTGCTCATTGATGGTGGGTAGTACTCCCGGTACTTTCAGGCGGGGCTGCACCTTCAAAAATCGATTAATCAAATCGAAGGACGAGGGTGCAGGTATAGAGCCGGGTTGGCTAGTGCTGGCAGCATGCGCGTGTAGCAGGACGTCAGGCGGAAAAAATTCGGTAGCTGGCAGCGGCTGCGTCAACTCGTCGTCTCGCAGTTGTATTGCATAGCCAAAACGGCTGCCGCCCTCAAGCATGCTATAGGCTAAATCAGTATCAGCTCGGAAAGGAGGAGCGAGAGCCGTAGTTGCCGCCGGCGGAAACAGAGCATAATCTTCTGTTTCTTCGGTGGCCTCTTCCTCGTCATCAAGGCCTGGCAGTTGATACAAAATCGGAACAGGCAGCTTGTTGGGCTCACTCAGCCCGAACTCGAAGCGAGAACTGCCCACTTCAACTGGCGGCCGAATAGGCGGAGCCACCGCTGGCAGTACCTCATCCGACTCTGCGTCGGAAATAGTTGCAACGTCCCCAATGAGGGAAGTATCTGGGTCAATGGACAGGCTGTCCGGACCTTCTTCAAGGGTCGGAAGCGGAGGCTCAGTAGGTTCTGAGTCAGTTGCTTCGGTTTCTGGGTCTAGTGACGAAACAGGCAGAGCTTCGATGCTTTCTTCAGGAGCTTCGGCAACTTCCTCCGGTGTTTCAACTGAAGCCAGCGATTCGGTCGTGTCTGGGCTATGGGGTTCTTCTAACTTTTCCTCCGCCTGCTCATTGGGGGCTTGTTCTGAAGCTATTGGCTCTTGGCTGTCTGTTTCCGAGTCGGTAGTAACTGAATCGAATGCAGGTAGGGGCTCCGGCTCTGAAGCTTCTGGAGTTTCAGCCACAATTTCTTCCACTGCCGTAGTGGCTTCTTCCTCCTGAAGTTCCAGCGGCTGAACGTCTTCCGTAACTAGAGATTGAATAAAGGCAGTGGAACTGCTTGCACTAGCAGTTGAGGCTGGCAAACTAGCTTCAGGCGATGCCGGTAGCTCTTTCGGTGCGGAAAACTCGATGGTAGTGGTTTCGGGAGCGGGCTGTTCGAGCAACTGCCGCAGCAGTTGCCGGTCGGCAGCATAGGTGGCCGCTCGGCGTAGGCGTTGGCTGGCTAACATACTGCCTTGATCGTGGGCAGCTTTGGCTAGCAGCACATGAGCTGTTTGGCAGTAAGGAAAAGCAGTCGCCAGTTGCTCCAGTTCTCGTATTTCAGCTTCTGAAATGCTCCCCACGTGGTTGAGAATGTGCAACAGCGACGCGCGGGTCATAGAATAGAGGGCTGAATGGGTTAATAGATAAATTACTGACTACCAGATTGTAGTTAGTAATTCATGAATTTAAACGCGCATAGCGCGAAGGTTTCAATTGGCAAGAATACGGCATTTAAGTCACTCGGCCGTTGCCTTACCAGTTGGCCACCGACTTATTGAAGGCGTCTGTGATGATGTTTTGCGTAATAGTACGCACTGCAGTTGGGTCATTGTTGATGCGCGCAATATCCTGCGTGGCCGGAAAGTCGCGGTTGCTCTGGAAAGTTTGCTCGAAGTCCTGCGTAGGGTCTTTGGTGTTCGTGAATTTGATGCGCACCTGCATCGTGAGACGGTTCACACCCGCTTGATCCTGGCCGTTCTGCTGTTGAATTGCTGCAGGCGCATAATCAAAAGCAATTATCTCGCCTTCAAACTGTAAGTCCCCGTCACGAGGTACCTGCTTGATGGTAGTATTGCGCTGGAAGTAGTCTTTGAAGTCCTCCGTAAATCGTTGGGGTAGATAGGAAGGACCGTTATTCGATGTGTTCTGAAAAGTGGCAATAGAAATGGTCTTTACGGCCGGATCAATGTTGGTGCCACTAAACGAGTAAACGGAACAGCCAGCCAGGGCCAGGGTGAGAATCAGCGAGCAACTTAGCATCCAAATCAATGGGGATGCCAGCCAATTACGCTTGTTCCAGGTCATATTGCTTGAGTTTGCGGTAAAGTGTGCGTTCGGAAATGCCGAGGTCGTGGGCGGCGTACTTGCGTTTGTTGTGGTGCTTTTTCAGCGCCTTCATAATCATTTCCTTCTCCTTGGCTTCCAGCGAAAGGGTTTCCTCCTCGGTTTCGTGCGGAATATCTTCAACCCGATGGGCTTCTTCCTCATAGTCGGTGGCGTCGTCTACATTGTTGGGCGCCAGAATGTATTCGGTTGGTGCACCATCGGGTGAGGGCTGCCGGAGCGGACGCGGGCCGGCGTCGTAAGGAGCGGGAGCGAGGTTGGTGAACAGGTGGCTGTTCTGACGCAGCATTTCCTGCGCTTCCTGCGGACGCTGGCCGGCGGCCATATCTAGCACCAACTTTTTGAGGTCGGTCATATCGCGCCGCATATCGAAGAGCACCTTGTAGAGCAAGTCCCGCTCCGAATAAGTATTACCCGCTCCATCGGTTGCCGCGCCAGCGGCGTGCAGCAGCATGGGTAGGCGGCTGCTTTGGTCGGCGGGCAGGTACTGACGTAAGCGCCGGGCGTCCACCTCCCGGTCCGTCTCCAGCACCGACATTTGCTCGGCCACATTCTTGAGCTGGCGAATATTGCCGGGGAACCGAAACCGCTGCAAATCCTGCACAGCATCCGGCGTCAACGACACTGGCTTTACCCGGTAACGGTCGGCAAAATCCGTAGCGAACTTTCTGAACAGTAAGTAGATGTCATCGCCTCGTTCACGCAACGGTGGAACAATGATTGGTACCGTGTTCAGACGGTAGTATAGGTCTTCGCGAAAGCGCCCTTCGCGCACAGCGTCCAGCAAATTCACGTTGGTGGCTGCCACTACGCGCACGTCGGTTTTCTGCACTTTGCTGGAGCCAACGCGAATAAATTCGCCGTTCTCGAGTACGCGGAGCAAGCGCGCCTGCGTGCCAAGCGGCATCTCCCCAATTTCGTCGAGGAAGATGGTACCGCCGTTGGTTACCTCGAAGTAGCCTTTGCGCGCTTCTTGGGCGCCCGTAAACGAACCTTTCTCGTGGCCAAACAACTCGGAGTCGATTGTTCCCTCGGGAATGGCGCCGCAGTTGATAGCAATAAACTGCCCGTGCTTGCGCGGCGACAAGGCATGAATGATCTTGGAAAACGACTCCTTACCAGAGCCACTCTCACCGGTAATCAGCACCGTCATATCGGTAGGCGCCACCTGAACTGCCACTTGGATGGCGTAGTTCAGCGTAGGTGCGTTGCCAATAATGCCGAAACGCTGCTTTATGCTTTGTATTTCTGAAGGTGTCAAAGTCGGAAGTTGGTTTTCGTGAGGAAGACGAAAAACTAGGGTAGTTTATTTTATAGTAGGTAGCCCATTGGGCTTTTTACAACTACCAACGATCAATAAAGAAGTTGCCAAATTTCACTGATTTACAACGTCTTCCTCGGCACGTCAACAATAAGATTTCTGGCTCATATTCTTCTACAAGTCCTTCTACAGACCAATTTTGCAGGAATATGCTACGGCTGGAATAGAACAAGTAAGCTTTCTCAGAGACTTGGTTGTGCGCAGCATCGGTAAACACCCGCTCGATTTCACGATAACTAAAAGCGACACCTAGAAAGCTCTGTAGCTGATCAAGCGTTGTGCGCAACTCAGCTTCAATAGTAAGAAGCTGATAGCTCATAGAAGCAAACCCCTGTTCTTAATGGTGAGACCTCAATAGCAGCTGTTGTAGAAGGCTGGTACCGAGCGTATAGAGAATCAAGTTACACGGCTTCGCCTAAGAGCGTACTGGCCGAGCAGCTATGCACAAGCACATCCACGTAGTCGCCTTTTTGGTAGTGCTTCTTAGGGAAGATGACCACTTGGTTCTGGCTGTTGCGGCCGCTTAGGTGCTCCTGGCTGCGTTTCGAGAAGTTCTCCACCAGCACCCGATGCACCTTGCCTACTGCCAGTTGGTTGCGCAGGCGGCTGTGCTGCTGCTGCAAGTCGATTACTTCTTGGAGGCGGCGCTTTTTGACTGGCAGCGGCACATCGTCTTCCAACTTACGGGCGGCTAGCGTGCCGGGTCGCTCGGAGTAGAAGAACATATAGGCCATGTCGTAGTGCACGAACTCCATGAGACTCAGGGTGTCCTGGTGCTCCTCCTCGGTTTCCGAGCAGAAGCCCGAAATCATGTCGGTGGAAATAGCGCAGTCTTCACCCAAGATGCGGCGGATGGCACGTACCCGGTCCTCGTACCAAGGCCGGTCGTAGGTGCGGTTCATGAGAGCCAGCACCCGGGAGTTGCCGCTTTGAGCGGGCAGGTGAATGTATTTGCAGATGTTGTCGTGGCGCGCCATGGTGTGCAGCACCTCGTCGGTGATGTCTTTGGGGTGCGAGGTGGAGAAGCGCACCCGCAACTCAGGGCTAACCAACGCCACACGCTCCAGCAACTGCGCGAAGTTGACGTGCTCGGTACCATCTTCCGAGTCCCACTTATAGGAATCTACGTTCTGACCTAAGAGCGTAACTTCTTTATAGCCAGCGGACACTAAGTCCTGCGCTTCCCGGATGATGCTGTGCGCGTCACGGCTTCGCTCGCGGCCCCGCGTGAAGGGTACCACGCAGAACGAACACATGTTGTCGCAGCCGCGCATGATGCTGATGAAGGCCGTGATGCCGTTGGAATTGAGACGTACCGGCGTGATGTCCGCGTACGTTTCTTCACGGCTCAGCAGCACGTTCACAGCTTTTTGGCCACCGTCTACTTGCTGAATAAGCTGCGGCAAGTCGCGGTAGGCGTCGGGGCCGACTACTAGGTCTACCAGCTTCTCCTCTTCCAGGAACTTGCTTTTTAGGCGCTCGGCCATGCAACCAAGCACGCCTACCAGCAAGCCGGGGTTGCGCTTCTTGTGCCCATTGATTTGGGAGAGGCGCATGCGTACGGTCTGTTCGGCCTTCTCACGAATCGAGCAGGTATTAAGTAGTACCAAATCAGCACCTTCCAGTTGCTCGGTCGTATCGAAGCCCTCTTCAAACAAGATGCTGGACACGATTTCAGAGTCGGAAAAATTCATTTGGCAACCGTAGCTCTCGATATAGAGCTTGCGTTTGCGGCCCGTTTCGGTGGCCGGGCTCACGCGTACGGCACCCGATGGGCTATCCTCGTGCGTGGTAGCGTCCGGGGTGGGAGTAGGCAGGGTATCGAGGAAATCTAAAGTAATCAGCGGTTGAGACATAATATTCGTCGCGGCGTCGTCTTCACGTTCGGGAGAACGGCAAAGGTAGCTGTTTTGGGATGAAAATGACAGAATGGCAGACGGAGGAGCTACTGAAATTACGGAGTAGAGAGGCAAGCACTTAAGGCTCTGAATGTGTGTCTAAAACGTTTAAACCACTAGCTCTTGTCCTACACTTTCGTTACTCCTAGCACTTCTAGCATGGCCTGGGCTTTCAAAAGACACTCTTCGTATTCGCGCTCCGGCACAGAATCGTAGGTGATGGCGGAGCCGACCTGGAAGCTTAAATAGCCCGTATCGGCGCGGTATTGCAGGCTGCGAATAACCACGTTGAACTCGAACTCACCGGTGGGCCACACATAGCCAATGCTGCCGCTGTAGAGGCCGCGTCGGCTGTATTCGTAGTGCTCGATAAGTTGCATGGCCCGGATTTTTGGTGCGCCAGTCATGGAACCCATCGGGAAGGTGGCGAGCAGTACATCGACCAGGTCTGCACCGGTCTGTAGCTCGGCTTGCACCGTCGATATCATTTGCCACACGTGGCGGAAGGAGTAAAGCCCAAACAATTCGGGTACGTGTACCGTGCCCGTTTTAGCAACGCGGGCGAGGTCGTTGCGCACCAAGTCCACTATCATCAGGTTTTCGGCGCGCTCTTTTTCGTCGTGCAGCAGGGTTAGGCGTTGTTGTTCGTCTTCGATGGGCGTGGCGCCGCGCCGAATGGTGCCTTTGATGGGTTGGGAAATAAGGGCCGGGGGATGATGAGCCAGAAACCGCTCGGGCGAGGCGCAGAGCAGGTAATGGTCGTGCCAACGGTAGAAGCCAGCAAAAGGCGTGGGTGACGCCTCGTTGAGTTGGAGAAATACGGTAACCGGATGCAATAGCACTTGCTCGGCGTAAAACTCCTGGCACAGATTCAACTCGTATACCTCGCCATTCAAAATATCTTCCCGGATGGCCGCCACAGCCTTCAAATACTCCTGTTTCGGCATCCGTGGGCGCAGAGCAGGTACCTGGGCAGGCGCTGGAGACGGAATTGGCGTAGCTAAAATAGCTTCTAGTACCCCTGTAGCATTCCCATGAATCTCTACGTAGTCTGCGCGCCAGTGCAACCAGGTTTCGGGTTGAAAGAAATGCAGATGGGGCCAGTCCAAGCCCGCGAAGTTATTGCTAGTCAGGGCTTCCACTTCGTTTTTTACGTCGTAGGTAACGAAGCCGCAAACTGGCGCGGCAACGGGAGTAAGACGCAGCCATTCTCGGAGTTCCGTCAGAGTGCTAGGCGTAGCGGTGGCTTCCGTGGCTACTGCCAACAGTCGGTCGAAGGCACCGGCGGGATAAGCTAAGTCGTTGGGCTCGAAGTAGGCGCAGTGCGTGAAGCCACTGCCCCAATGCAAGGCACGCGTGCGGAAGTCGGAGGGAAGGTCGGTAAGCGGAACAGATAACACAGGGCGAAGATACTAGGTGAGGCAGCCCGTGCGGTTAGCGCGTTGCCAAATGACCTTAGGCAACAACGTCTAGAAAGCCAACTCGGAAGCTGACCTATACAGGTACCTTTCTACGAATTACAATCAGCGGCTAAGCAAGAACAAACGACAGATTACTTCAATTCAGCCAACGCCAACTTGGCTTTGGTGTCGGTGCTGTTTTTGTATTCGTGCTTGGGGTAGCTCAGCGCTTTTTGAAAGTAAGTTTTGGCCGTGTTGGTTTGTCCTTCTGCTTGATACAAATAGCCAAGCTGCAAGGCGGATTGTGGCGCGAAGTAATAAGGGGCATTGCCCGCCAACGCAATAGTGCGGCTGAAAAACACGCGGGCCGAGTCAAGGCGGCCAAGGCCCTGCCAGGCACGGGCGCGGCGGTAAGGTGCTTCTAGCTGGTCTCGCAGGGGAGTAGCGGTGGTAGTATGGAACCCAGCCAGCGTGAGCAGCGCCTCCCGATAATAACCTCCATCGATTTGTAGCCGGGCGCGCGTAAGTTGGCGGTTTAAGGGTTGTTGGTCGTCGTAGAAGCGTTGGGCATAAGTATCCTCTTCCACTATCGTGCGGCCCCCGGCATCAATCTGCCGACGGTACTGGTCGGCGGCGCGGCCGTCATTGGAGAGCCAAGCGGCGAGGTAAAGTTTAAAATAGGCGTCTTTGCGGTAATGTGCGCCTCGGAATTCCTTTAAGAAAAGCTCGTTTTCGCGGCGCGATGCCGCGTACTGGCCTTGGTAGAGCAGCAGGTCGGCGGCCATGTGGCGCAGATAAGGGAGCGGTACGTAGCCGGCTCCCCCGGGGTGGGCCCGGTAAGCAGCCAGCGCCGCATCGGTACGGTGCTGTTTTTTGTTGAGGCTGATCAGCAAGTAGTTGAATAGCAGGTTGTCGGGTTGTTGCCCACTCAGGCGGGAAACGAGTTGTAGCGCTTCAATGGGCTTTTTATAATAGGTTTCCTCCACCAAGGCCAGAATAATCTGAGCTTCCGTTTGGAAATCGTTGGGCTGATGGGCGGCGGCGCGCAGGTTGCTGAGTCCGCTTGTGATGCTGCCAGGCAACCCGAGCAGCTTTAGAAACCAGCGGTACCCTTCCGGCAGCGAGCCAATAAAGAACTGCATCATGCCTAGCGTCTTGCGTGCTGGCAGATAAGCGGGGTAGCGTTTAACCGTGGCCTGCATCTGCTGGTAGGCTTGCCGCAAGTTCCAGGCACCCTGCACCTCGTGCCCAAATGCTACCTGCGCCGCCGCTTGATGCAGCTGAATTTCAGCTCGGGTATAGTGTAGCAGTGCTCCGGTTTCTCTTGACTTTTCCAGCGCTTCTAGCCGCTGGTCCTGCGCCTCAATAGTAGCAGCGTAGTGGCTAGCGTCCTGGCTAACCATTAGTTCTGTGATGCTAAGGCAGTCCTCGACCAAGAGCGTACCGACCGAGTTGGCAACCGTTTCTTGCAGCAAGGTGCGTGCGGCCTCGGGGCGCATTTTCAGCACCTCGGCGTAGGCGCGGGCTTGCCGCGGGGTGAGGGCATTAGGGGCAGCTGCTTCGGGTTGGCGGAATTCCCGCAAAGGCGCGCAGAGCGTTTCGCCAAGGAACGCCGAGAAAAGTGCCAGCAAGACAGCTATCCTTAGCATCCTACAGACAAACCCTCTGCGCACCTCGGCGGGAAATTTCATAGGCAAAAAAAGAACGGCACTGAGGCCGTTCTTTTTTAAAGTCGAAAAGGTGGAGCTTAAGAAATGCGAGCTTCCACGTCAGCCAGAACTCGGCCACAGTGCTCACACACGATGATTTTCTTGTGCGAAATAATGTCAGCCTGACGCTGTGGGGGAACCGTGTTGAAGCAGCCACCGCAAGCATCACGCTTCACCGTTACCACGGCTAAGCCGTTGCGTACGTTGCCGCGGATACGGGTGTAGGCAGTTAGCAGACGCTCTTCTACTGGCTGCGTAGCCGTGGAACGCTCTTCCATGAGTTTTTTCTCATCGGCTTCGCTTTCGCTTACGATGACATCCAACTCAGTTTTTTTGTTGGCCAGGTCTTTCTTACGCTCATCCAACCGCTGCTTAGTGCCAGCTATGTCGGAGTTCTTTAGTTCGATCTGGTACTGCGCTTCCTTGATTTTCTTGTCGGAAATCTGAATTTCCAGCTTCTGCAATTCGATTTCCTTGGCAATTGCCTCGTACTCACGGTTGTTGCGGACGTTCTGCTGCTGATCCTCGTAGCGTTTAATAAGGCCTTCAGCATCTTTAGCGTTTTGCTTGCGCTGCTTGATCTGGTCGTTGAGGGAGGCAATTTCCTCATCGAACTTGCTTACGCGCACCTCGTAGCCAGCAATTTCGTCTTCCAGGTCGCGCACTTCTTCGGGCAAGTCGCCGCGCACGCGCCGGATTTCGTCGAGCTGCGAGTCAATGCGTTGCAGGTTGAGCAGGGCTTCTAGCTTGCTGGCAACGGGTACATCGGCCGGGGCAGTAGCGACGTTATTAGAAGTCATAATGGACGGGGTTGGTATGGGTCTCGGCAATGAAGAGCGCAAAAGTACTACCAAAGGTTGACGCAAGCAAATCCTGGAATATTTCGCCGGTAAATTGTTCGCTCTCGAAATGGCCTACGTCACAGAGCATCAATTGTTTTTCGGCTTGGAAGTACTCGTGGTACTTCAAGTCGCCGGTTACGTAGGCATCGGCACCAGCCGCGCGGGCCTTCCCAATAAGAAAGCTGCCCGCGCCGCCACACAACGCCACTTTTTTTATGGGTTTATCGAACGATGTGTGCTTGACAACTGGTACCAACAACGCCTTTTTCAGTTGGGCCCGAAATTCCTGCGGACTCAGCGCCGTCGGCAGCTCACCCACCATGCCGGACCCTACCTCCTGGTTGGTGTTTTCTAATTTGATGATTTCGTAGGCCACTTCTTCATATGGATGTGCCTGTCGCAAAGCACGTAGGGCGGCGCTTTGTAAGTGTAAGGGTACTATCACCTCTACACGTTCTTCGGGTGTGGTTTCCGGCTCGCCCACTGTTCCTTGAAACGGGTTGGTGCCCGCGCCGGGGGTGAAGGTGCCGATGCCTTCCATCCGAAAGCTACAAGCCGAATAGTCGCCGACCTGGCCAGCACCAGCTGCGTAGAGGGCCGCCAAAACGGTTTCGGTGTGCGTGGCTGGCACATACGTGACGAGTTTGGCGAGCAAGCCGGGCTTGGGGTCGAGGATGCGAAGGTTGACGAGGCCTAGCTTCTCGGCTAGCTTGCGGTTCACCCCGTGGTGCACGTTGTCGAGGTTGGTGTGCGCAGCATAGAGCGCAACATCGTTTTTGATGGCTTTCAGCAGCGTCTGTTCGACTTCGTTGGCACCGGTGAGGCGCTTGAGAGGACGGAATATGAGGGGGTGATGCGCCACTACCACATTGCAGCCCCGCTCGATGGCTTCGTCTACAACAGCTGGGGTGCAGTCGAGAGCAATAAGAACGCCTCGTACCTCCATGTGAGGGTCGCCGCACTGCAGGCCCGCATTGTCATACGATTCCTGGTAGGCGAGGGGAGCGGCAGCTTCGAGCGCGCGGGCTAAGTCTTGGACAGTAGGCATTATGCTAAATCTTTAATCGAAAGTGTCGAGTGGGGTGGCATAGGTATTAGGTATTGATAACAGATCCTAGCACTTCCACATAGCGCGCCACGTGCGTTGACAGTTCGCGACGCTTATACTGCATAAGGTAGCGCGGGTGGTCGAGTACGTGAATCTCGTTGAACAAGCCGAGTTCCTTGTTCAACTGTTCAAACAGCAGCCCATTGCGGCGGCCCAAGCAGATGGCCGCCTTGCGCACCAGTCCTAGCTCGTCTACTTGCCGCTGCAACGAGGCTCGAATATCGGGTTCTAGCGCAGTTGTCAATGCCTTTGAATCGTAGTAGTTGTAGTTTTTGCCATGGCGCAGCAATACCAGTGGGTAGAGGGAACCGACGTAGAAATGCTGATAAAATGTCGTTGGTCCGCCTAATTCTGTTACTACCTTATACACAAACTGGCTGCTTAGTTCTGGGTGCTGCGGCAGCTTATTGGGAATGCCGCAAATGCCAGCAAGCGTAGCCGGATCGGTGAAGGCAACGCCCGTACGGCCCGCACCAAAACGTCCCGGATTGATACCGAGTAAAGCGACTCGGGGGTGCTGGTCGGCGTAGTATTTCTGGCCGAACTGCGTCATCAGATCAGCCGCAGTAGCGTCCTTGTACGGATTATAAGCCTCCACCTCGTCGGGGAGAGTAGGCGGGGCGGGGAAGGTGGAGAGGAAGTGCAGCAGCCGGTCGGCGAAGGAGAGCATACAGTGAAATTTAACGGGCGACCTGCTTGGTACGAGTACCCGATGGGTTTGGTCCGCTAACTTTGCCCACATGCCTCGCCTACTATCCTGGTTGCTGTTGCCTTTTGCCTGGCTGTACGCCGGCATCATGGCCGTGCGCAACTGGCTGTACGACAAAGGCTGGAAAGCCTCGGCGCAGTTCGGCGTGGTGCCCGTCGTGAGCGTAGGCAATTTACGGGTGGGCGGCACCGGCAAAACGCCGCATGTTGCTTGGCTGGTGCAGGAACTGCGCCACCAAGGCCAGCAGCCCGCTATTCTGAGCCGTGGTTACGGCCGCCGCACCCGCGGCTTCCGCCTGGCTAGCCCCACCGAAACGGCAGCCACGCTCGGCGACGAGCCCTTGCAGCAATTCCAGCACTTTTGGGGGCAAGTGCCCGTGGCAGTTTGCGAAGACCGGCAGGCTGGCCTTCGCGCATTGCTGCAACAGCAGCCGACGGTTAGTACCGTGGTTCTCGATGACGCCTACCAGCACCGCCGGGTGCGCCCCGACTTTAGCGTGTTGCTTACCGAGCAGCAACGACCCTTCTACGAGGATGAAGTATTGCCCGCCGGTCGCCTGCGCGAAAGCCGCGCCGGAGCAGTTCGGGCTGACGTGGTGATAGTAACCAAGTGCGAGCCAACTCTAACGACCGCGCAGCAACTTGCAATAGAGCAGCGCGTCCGCCGTTACAGCCGGCCGGGCGTACCCGTATTGTTCAGCACGTATGTGTACGGGGAGCCGGTACCGTTAACTGGCCAGGAGCAGCTCGTTGGCGCATCCTATACCTCGGAAATTGTGTTGCTGACGGGTATTGCGCAGCCAGGGCCGCTACAAGAATACTTGCGAGCAGCTGGCTACCACATCGTACACCACGCCCAATTCAGCGACCATCACGCCTTCACTGTCCAGGAAATTGCGGCAATGAAAGCGTATTACGCGCCAGGACGCCGTATTTTTACAACTCAGAAAGATGCCACCCGTTTGCTCGACCCCGCTCTGCATACGGAAATGGTTGGTCTATCCGTTTTCTACATTCCAATTGCTGTAGAGTTTCTGGCCGACGGGGCAAACCGCCTACGCCAGCTGCTTCCGGCCCCTATTCAGCCCCAAGCTGTTGTCTGACCCCTTGTTCTCCGCGTTTTCAACTTGTAGCCCGCTGCGCCAGCCCATGGTTTTTCTGAACCAGTTTCGGTGCTGCCTGCTGGTGTTGGTGCCCGTGCTGCTCTTGCTAGCCAGCAATACCACCGTACGGGCCCAGATCCTCGACGATTCCACCAGAAACCTCTACGGTGCCCGCACCACTCGGATTATTCGGGAGGAAGACGTGCTGCGCGACCGAACCGAGGGGCGCATCATTGACACCACGCTTACCAATTTTCCCTCGGCCCGCAACTGGTACCACGACAGCACTTTCTATCAGGACTTGGGGCACGTTGGTACGGCCGCCCGGCCACTGCTGTGGCGTACTAATACGCAGCTAGGCACTCGCTTGGGTCGTAATGTTTTCGACCGGTACGTCCGCGACCCGTCTACCATTCCCTACTACGATACCAAGTCGCCCTATACGTTCTTTCGCTTCATTCAAGGCAGCTACGGCGAGCAGGTATTCGAGCTGTCGTACACGCGTAGCATCAACAAGAACGCCAGTGTAGGTTTGGCTTACGAGCGTTTTGCTGCCAATAAGTTGTACTCCACAGTTTCGCGTTCAGGCTTAGTAGAACACACCAACTTCCTGCTCTTTGCCCGCTTTCAAAGCACCGACGAACGCTACCACGCGCTGTTCAACTACAGCAACGTGCGCCATCGATCTGTAGAGCAAGGGGGAATTCAGCCTCAAAAAGACAATTTAGTAGTAAACGGAGACACAACCCGTCGTGCAGACAGGGTACCAGGAGACTTATTTGGTTATGGGGATGAAATTCCTCGTTTATTTCTGGCCACTAATGTAGAGCACCGCGACGGCCTCCGCTTTGTCCAAAGTTATCGTCTTCTCGGCCGTGGTCTTACCGCATACCATATCGTTGACTGGCGTCGGCAGATGAACCGCTTTCAAGATGCTTTTGGAAATATTACAAATACTCCAGGTAGCACTGATGATATAAACTTTTTTGCGGTGAAGTTCCTGAGCCGAACAGCTACCGACGACCGAGCCGAGTTGCATCAAGTGGAAAATACAGTAGGCGTATTAGGCCGCTCCGAAACGGTAACGTATCGTCTCTATAGCCGCATTCGCAATGCCTCGCTGACTACGCGCCGGCGCGTTGGCGAGCCGGGTATTACCGTTCCGGCTCAAGTCGACCCTTACACTAATCTTTTTGTTGGTGGTACGGCTGATTTCCGCTATAAAATATTTGCTGTCGAAACTGCCGGAGAGTATGCCTTTCCGAAGGAATATTGGGCACGTGCTGTGGCTCGGCTCGGACCGCTTAGCGGAGAATTGCTGAGCACTAGTTACTCTCCTACGCTCACGCAGGTGCGATTTAGTGGCAACCACTACCGTTGGGGCAAAGACTTTGATGCCAGCAAATCAGCTTATAAGGAGGACTTAGACCTTCAATTTACGCAAGTCAATCAACTCACAGCACGCCTTGACCAGACGTTGGGGCGGCAGCGCTTGGAAGCGTCGGCATCTGTCATAAACGTCAGTAATCTTGTGTATTACGACGAATTTGCTGAGCCTGCACAGTCAAGTACACCCCGGCAATTGCTTACTGCTTCGGTGCGCCACCGGTTTAGCGTTGGCAACTTGTTTTTCGACAACCAAGTTCACGTAACGAGGGGTGGTCAGGTAGATGAAATTCGTATTCCCGACCTGATTACCAACAGCAAGGTATATTATCAGGGCTACGTGTTCAAGAAAGCGCTGTTTGGGCAAATAGGAGCGGAAGTGTATTATCAATCGAGCTGGAAGCCTTACGACTACAGCCCTAGCACCCAACAGTTCTTCCTGCAAAACCACTTCACGGCTGCCAATTTCGCAGTGGCCGATGTATTCGTAAGTGGCGACATTCGTACAGTAGCCGTCTTCCTGAAAATGGCCTATATCAATCAGGGGTTGTTGCGCGACGGGTATTTTGTGACGCCCTACTATACTAGCCTACCCCGGCGGTTTGAGTTTGGCATCCGCTGGCAGTTCTTCGACTAAGCCGAGACACTGCCGAGTATCTTAGTGGTAAGAAGCAAGTAAGCGAACGGCCTGCTGTAACTGCCCAAAGAGGAAGCAAACGGAACCATCTAGGTCAGCAAAGCACTAGCTGCTTTAATAGGATTTACGCATAGCTTATATGGAACCTCAGGAAAGAGAAAAAACTATCCTCAAACTCAAGCTCAATACCGACCCTCGGTGGGTGGATATTGCCAGCAAAAACATCGAGGACATTCTTGTCGATCATGCCTGGTGTGAACAGAAAGCGGCAAGTACGGGCATCAGCATGATTATCCACTATCCCGAGAAAACCCGGTTAGTAGATGAGCTAACTGATTTGGTAGCCGAGGAGTGGAGCCATTTCGAGCGGGTACTACTGGAACTGCGCAAGCGCGGCTACCAACTCGGGCGTCCTCGCCGCGACGAGTATGTAGTGCAACTGTTGGCCCACGTGCGCAAAGGTGGTCCTCGCGAGCGACAACTCATGGACCAGCTCCTAGTATCGGCCCTCATCGAAGCCCGCAGCTGCGAGCGGTTCAAGCTGCTCTGGAAGCACATTCCCGACCCCGACCTCAGCAAATTTTACTACGAACTGATGGTGTCGGAAGCAGGGCATTTTGTGAGCTATGTCGATTTGGCCAAAGAATACTGCGACCCAAAAGAGGTGGAAATTCGCCTGCAGGAGCTACTCAAGCTGGAAGGTGAAATCGTAACAAACCTACCCGTCCGCGACGACCGGATGCATTAGGAGCAACAGGCAAACAGCAGGTGCCCGTTAAACAATGCCAATCCTTGAGCGTACCCCAGGTGTAGTTTGACTACTACTTTACTACAAGTAAGCTAAATGGCCACTTCCTAAGTAGATAGGAAGTGGCCATTTGCTGTGCTAGATGCGCAAAACTTGCTGAAAAAAACAGGTTATTGCTCTAGTTTCGGTGCTTCAGGGCTATTGGAACGACGTGAGTTCAGCAGTCCCGGCGGTACCGACAAGGCACCGGTATGAGGGTCAATAAGTCCGTTGCGCTCGTCTTCTATGTTCGTGGCCTGGGTATAAACGTCGCCGGCAATGGGGCGGGCGCGTAGCTCTTGCTTGAACAAGCGAATGTCTTCGGTGCGGCTCTCGGCGTCTTTCGGACCGCCGTAGTCGGGGAAGCCAAAACCGCCCCACTCGCTAACCAGCAGGGGCACTTGCTTGCGGTAGAAAAACGGGTCGCCAACAACGAGAGGAAATGCGGCAGTGCCTTCCAACTCGCCTTGTACCAACCGGTCGAGCAATTCTTGCCAGCGGCGCAGGTCGGGGGTGTAGAGGTGGGCCGTGAGGAGGTCGGATTTCAGACGGCCTTCGTAGGAAATGTGGTGCCAGCCGTCGTTATCGACCACCAGAAATTGGGGGTGCGCTATCTGCATGAAGTGGTACATTTCCACAATGTAGCGCTGGGTTTCGGGGTTAGTGGCAATGTCCTGGGCCCCCCAGTCTTCGTTGTAGAGGCTCCAGATAACGACGGCAGGGTGCGTGCCAATCAACGTGAGCATGCGCAGCAATTCGGCCTTGTGGTTTTCACGGCTACGAGCGGTGGAACTGTGCGGGCTCGGTACTTCCACCCACAGCAGCAGCCCCAGCTCGTCGGCTAGGTTGTAGATGCGCGGGTCGACGCCGGCAATGTGCACGCGCACCAAGTTGCAGCCCAGCTCTTTCATGGCGTACATATGCCGCCTGATTTCGGCATAAGTAGCCGTGCCGGGCTGGTACAGAATGCCATCCAAATAGATCGGCTGATTGTTGAGGTACACGTAGCGGCCTCGCGCCTCGATTTTGCGCAAACCGAAATACGTTTCAATTTGAGCCACATAGCCATCTTTATCGACAAGCTGAGCTACGAGTCGGTAAAGATTTGGTGACTCAGGCGACCAAAGACGAGCGTCCGGTAATTCCATCACCACGCGCTGCTGCCGTTGTCCGGCTTCGAGGCGCAACGGAAAATCGGAAGCAGCCAGAGGGGCTGCCTCTGGCTGGGCGTTTCGCTCGAACACTTGCAAGCGTAGTGTGTAGTCGCCTGGGTCGTGAATGCGGGGCGTGAGGGTGAAGCGGACTAATTGGTCTTCCACCACGCTTACTACGCCCACCCGAGAGCGGAGGCGGTTACGCTCTACCATTTCCAGCCAGATGCTGCGCACGGCGCCAGTGGACGTCTGGTACCAAATGCCCCCGCGCTTGTAAACGTGCGACTCTTGCTTGCCCCGCGGCGTTTCGGCGTCCAGCGTATCGGCTACGCGTACCGTTAGTCGATTCACAGGGCGCAGGTATTCGGCCTGCAACTCGTAGGAAAACGACGTGTACTCCCCGTAATGAATTTCTTCGCCTTCAATGGTGCGCAACAGGCGGCCGTTGAGCCAGACACGGGTTTCGTAGCCACAGGCTCCGAAAGTGAGCTGCAGCATAGAGCGGTTCAGCGACTCACCCATTTCGGGCATCGGAAACTCACGCTCATACCAGGCTACTACGCTGTCCTGCCAGGTGGCGGGCTCTTGCTGGCCATGCGCCTGGGCTATGTGCTCTTCAACCGAGCCCGGCCACTGGGCCCGGTGTTCGTAGTAATGACCTAGGTGCCAACCATCACGCAGGCCAGTATCCTCGGTATCTAAGGCAAAGCGCCAGTCGCCATCAAGCAATATGTGGGTGTTGAAGCGTAGGACGGCGCGGGGTAGGGGGTTAAGAAATGGTTCCGGGGCGTTCAGCTCTTCCTGACTAATAGATAAGCCGTAGTTGGTTTGCTCGGAATTCATAAAGGGTTGGTTTAGAAGAATATGAGCCGTTTTTGCGGCCAAAGGCCGAATGCCGTTAACCGGATGACAATGGCTGGGCTTAGGAAAGTACGTGAGAAAAGCCTTTTATGCTGCCCTCTAAACAAATCAGCCTTCTTTTTACTATCCAAAACGTTGTGCCATGGAAGACAGTAATGTTCCGGAATTGTTAACGGCTCGGCTGCTTTTTACTGATAAGCCTGCCTTAGACGCAGCTGTTTTGGCGGCTGCGCTACGAAAAGATTTCGACCAGGTCGATAACCCCACCGACTCTCTTCTGTACTTTTTCCCGGACTATCCTGTCACCTTCAACGATGGCAAGCAGGTGCCCGCACAATTGATGGTAGCCGCCGCGGAAAAACCCTCCGGAGCCGATTATCTGGCGGCAGCCTTGCAGCAAAGTTGGCATTGGCCTGAAGCCGCCACCGTGGTAAACGCCTGTGAGCACGAAGTCATTGTAACCGACTTTCTAACGCGCACCCTCGACTACACCGTTCGGGTGGAGTTGTTTCAGAAGGCACTGGATGCTTTTGTGCGAATCCTTAATCCGCAGGCCATCTACTTTACAACCAGCGACAAAGTGGTAGAGCCGGCCGCTTATCTAGAACGAGGACCAGCCGTGCTGGAAGGCTTGCTGAACGTACGTTTTTTCAATATTGCCGACAGCAACACCCAGGAAATGTTTCTTGATACGCTGGGGATGCACGCGCTGGGCCTGCCGGATTTTCAAATCCGCTTCGCTAACCTTGACCCAAATGAAGTGGTAGGCGTGCTACTGAATTACAGTTACTATACCTTCGAAAACGGAGCCGTTATCGAAGATGGCCATACCATCCAAGGCATCACGCCAGCCGATAAATGGACCTGTCATTACACTGATTCTCAGCTAGGACCTGACCGGCTCGTAATCCAGTTAGAAACCGAACAATAGAAACCACAAAAGCGAGTCCTTCCGCTGAAGAAGAAAACTAAGTGAGCCATCGAGAGGCTTCTCAGATTTCTTCTTCAGCGGAAGGACTCGCTTTTATTAGTACTACAAATCAAGTCTTTTGCTTCTTTTTCTTGGCCGCTGGGAACAGTACGTTGTTCAGAATCAGGCGGTAGCCGGGCGAATTAGGGTGTAGCGCTAAATCGGTAGGTTCTTCTTCTACCAAGTGCTGATAGTCTTCGGGGTCGTGGCCTCCGTAAAAGGTCCAGGTGCCTTTACCTAGCGTGCCGTGCATGTAGCGCACCTCACCCGAGGCCTTGTTGTCACCCATCACCACCACATCCGACTTAATCAGGCTTTTGCGGAATGCGGTGGTCTGACCCATAAAGCCCTTAATGGTTTTCTCGTGGTCCTGCGTGAGCATGGTCGGCACCGGGTCGTACTTGGCCGAGAAAGTGAAGAGCTGGAAGTAGTCGTTGTCTTCGTACACGCCCCGTTCGCGCGGGTCCATGTCGATATTGCTGAACTCGTACACATAAGGGTCGCGCACAATCTGGAAGTCTTTGAAAGCCAGCGTGCGGTTAAAGTTAAGCTTGCTTTGCGCGGCCGGATCGGCGGGGTCACCGTCGTACATGCTTTCGGCCATATCTACGCCTAAGCCAGCCAAAGCAATATCGTAGGTGTCGGTGGCCGAGCACATGGCAAACTGGAAGCCTCCACCCGCAATAAACTCTTGCATCTTAGTCACCACAGCGGCCTTCATCTGCGAGGTTTTGGAGAAACCGTGGCGCTTGGCGGCGGCTTCGGCATCCCGGATTTGCTGCTGGTACCAGGGCCGGTTGCGGTACATAGAGTAAAACTTACCGTTTTGGCCAGTAAAATCCTCGTGGTGCAAGTGCAGCCAGTCGTATTTAGGCAGCTTACCATCCAGCACCTCGTCATCATAAATCTGGTCGTAAGGAATTTCGGCGTAGCCTAGTACCATCGTTACGGCGTCGTCCCAGGGCTGCTTGCCTTTGGGCGTGTACACCGCAATTTTGGGCACCTTCTCCAACTTCATCACGTCCATGTTGGCATTAGGGTCGGCTATTTCCGAAAGAATACTGGTGTATTGCGCTTCGCTGATGACTTGGTAGCTGACGTTGCGCACCGCCATTTCATTTTCCACGCCCGCCGCTACCTCACAGGCAAAAGAGCCGCCACGGTAGTTGAGCAGCCAGTCTACCTCCACCTGCTTGGTAAGCAGCCAGTAGGCAATGCCATACGCTTTCAGGTGCTCTTTCTGCGTATCGTCCATCGGAATAAGTACATGATTGGCGCGAGCCGTCATGGGAGCAGCTAAGCCCGTAGCAAGCAGTAGCAGCAGCAGCAAACGAGAAAAAGACATAAGCAGAAGTTGAGTGCGAAACGCAGAAACGCTACTAGAAGCGCTTGACAAGCTGAAAACAAAGTAAGGTAGAAAGTATAGCTACGTTTTCAGTGAAGCCTAATTTAAGGAATAATGTTCGAAAGTTGGACCTATTGGAGAAACTATAAAATTAAAATAATCAAATATCATTGGCCTCTGCTAACGTCGGCTAAGGGCGTCTTAAATCTGCCGGAAACCCACTACATTGCGTGCCCCATCCAGCTCCTAGAACGGCTATTTTGGTTGTTAAGTTAAGCTGGAATCTGCGCCGCTCGCGCCTTTTTGTTCGGTCGTTATGCATCTGCTAGAAAACATCAAGGAGGCTTTCCGTTCCATTCAAAGTAATCTGCTGCGCACCGTTCTAACGGCCCTCATTGTGAGCATCGGCATCATGGCTTTGGTTGGAATTCTAACGGCTATCGACGCCATGAAGTATTCCCTGAATCAAACCTTCGCCAGCTTGGGAGCCAACTCCTTTGAAATGAAGGCGAAAGGCTACACCAACCGGTTCCGGCGGGGCGGGGTGCAGGGGCGGATTTACCCGCCAATTAGTTTGCTGCAAGCTAAAAAGTACAAGCAGGCACTCGGCGACGAGGCCAAGGTGGGTATTTCTGCTTTTATCTCGGGCGCTACCGAAGTAAAAGCCAATGGTCAGAAAACCAATCCGAACGTGCAAGTAGTTGCCGGCGACGAAAACTACCTGCAAATTCAAAGCTACAACCTCGGAATGGGGCGTGCCTTCTCGCCGCTGGAGCTAGAAAACGGTACGAACGTGGCCATAATTGGCTCGGAGGTTAAAGAAAAACTCTATCCTACAGAAAGTCCGCTCGGTAAGTATGTGTATTTGCTAGGCCGCCGCTTTTTGGTAGTTGGCATGCTCGAAAAAAGCGGCAGTACCGGTCAGGGCGGTGGCGCCGACCGTCTCGTGCTGATTCCGCTGGAAACCGGCAACCAATTACCACGGCAGCGCGCCCTCACTTTCGACGTAAAAACAGCCACCCCTAAGCCCGAAGAACTCAACTACTTGACTGGTCAAGCCACCGGTATCATGCGCGCCGTACGCCACGACCCGTTGAGCCAGGAAGACAGCTTCGATGTAGAGCGCTCTGACTCCATGGCCGCCAAACTCGACGAGTTGTCAGGGGGACTCAAAATGGGGGGCTTCTTGGTAGGATTTATTACGTTGCTTGGCGCCAGCATTGCGTTGATGAATATCATGATGGTGTCGGTTACGGAGCGCACCCGCGAGATTGGTATTCGCAAAGCGTTAGGCGCAACTGCCTTTCAGATTCGCCAGCAATTCCTGATTGAAGCCATTGTCATTTGCCTTATGGGGGGGATGCTCGGCATCATCTTGGGCGTTTCCATGGGCAATGCCGTGTCGCTGTTTGTGGGCGAAGGCACTTTCCTGGTGCCCTGGTTCTGGATGATCCTAGGGCTCGTAATCTGCGTTACGGTTGGACTGGCCTCCGGGTATTATCCCGCCAGCAAAGCCGCCGGCCTCGACCCCATTGAAAGCCTGCGCTACGAGTAGAGGGCAGAGCATCTTGAAGAAACTTTTTCAGTTCAGCTCTCCAATGCTGCACTAGTGCTTCGACTCCAAAGCATAAGTAGTAGGAAGCACTATCAATAACAGGTGCAGAGAGAACAGTTAACACTTTAGTCATTCCAGTTTCTCTATCGGCTGACTGGTAGCTCTCCTGGTATTAACACTTAGCCTTGGCTGTTCTGTCGTTTCCCATACGGAAACCTCTATAGCTACCAACAAAGGAATTGAAATGTACTCTGTGCTGCGAATTGTATATGCTCTACCGAACTGTAGCTATTGCTGTAGTGCCAAAGACGTTTCGTCTGTTTTTAATTGACGCTACGTTTTTCATTGTCGATAAGACAACGCCTATTGCTATGCTAGCAACCTTCACTTACTACTACTGAGTTGAGCTACTCGCGTAGAAAGGATTTGCGCTAGTAGGAGTAGAGCTAACCCGGTTTTGCCCTGACCAAAGCAAAGCGAGTGCCGCCTATACACGTGTAGCGTGTCCGTGTAAGGTCGCTGCACAAACCGCAATAAGACATTTACTGGAGCACCCATAGTCATTCCACAAGGACTATAGATGAATGTTTTGCTCCTGGCATGCCCGAACCACTACCTACTTACTAGCTAGCTCTGTTTTAGAAACCTATACTTCGCAAGTATGCAGTATCAGGAATGCAGACAAGGAAACAGCTCTTCTTACGCGCGGATCGAAGCCAATGGCATAGAGCCGATTTAAAGGCTACAATCAAGGCGTGCAATTCTGGAGGATCTGGCTCAGTATATCAGCCGAGTCACAAGGATAAGCTGCTGTATGTAGCATCTAACCTGTGGAAATCAACTAGAGTGAGTAGCTATTAATACTACTGCCAATGTATGGATATATTTTATACATTTGTTGCAAAGGTATCATATTATGGCAGAGTCAGAAACTGTAGGTCAACGCTTTACTCAACTTATTGCTCATTTGGGGATAAGCAAAAATGCCTTTGCTGCATCACTAGACAAGACAGCAACCGTTATTCAGCATTTGGTGGATGAAAGGAACAAGCCTGGTTTTGACCTTTTGTGTAAGGTGTTTGAGGTATATCCAGATGTATCCAAAGATTGGTTGTTGCAGGGTGAAGGCCCTATGCTAGTTGACGGAAATTTTGCTCCAGTTCAGGAGGCCAAATCAGCCCCAGCAGCAAAAGTAGCTCCGGCTACATCGGTAGCAACGGCGCAATCCCCGCCAGTTGAACCCCAGGACTCGAAGCCGAAAACAGTTTCTCAACCAGTAGAAGCTGAAGCGGCGCTCCCAGCAACAAAGCCGGCGGCCGAACCAACTCCTTTCGCAAATGAGCCAATTCCGCCCGTGCCCGCGCAGCCAGTACCGCAACCTGCGGTAGCCAGTCCGGCCGCAGCGGCTACACCTATACCTACTGCACCTGCGACGACTAACGATGCAAGTTGGCAAACGGCACTTTACACGCAGCAGATGGCGCACCAATTAGCTATGGCAGAGTTGCGTAACCAACACTTACAGGAACAGCAGCGCCTCATGCAACAGATGATGGAGTTGATGCAGCGGCAATTAGCACGGTAATAAAGAGTGCGGATAAGAAAAAGGCCTGGTTTCCACTTAACGGTGCCAGGCCTTTTTCCTATCCGCAATGTTTATTGACTTCAGCTAGTGCTGAAAAACTTCTATGCCTAGCTCTTCCGCTTCCATTATGTTTTGTGGATTCACGGCTGTCAGGCGCAGGCGCTTCAACTCTCCAACTAATAAAGGGTCGTATTTGGCCGTAACGCGGATGTAGTTGGGTGTAAAGCCCTCCATATGACCGTTGGTTACGTCGTCCTCAAACAGCACGGCGGTTTCGGTCCCCACGTGCTGTTCGTAGAAATGCCGCTTTTTCTTTTCCGAGAGGCTACGCAACTGCGTGGTGCGTTCGTGGCGGTGGCGGTCCTGCACGCGGCCAGGCAAGGTGGGGGCTAGCGTGTTTTCGCGCTCTGAATACGGAAAGACGTGCAAGTAGCTTACGTCTAACTCGTTGAGGAACTGGTACGTTTCCAGAAAATCAGCTTCAGTTTCGCCCGGGAAACCCACTATTACGTCAACGCCAATACAGGCGTGGGGCATTACTTCCTTTATAAGCCGTACCCGCTCCACGTACAACTCGCGGCGGTAACGGCGGCGCATCAACCCCAGAATCTTGTTGGAACCCGACTGCAACGGGATGTGGAAATGGGGCATAAACCGCTTAGAGCGCGCCACAAACCGAATAATCTCGTCGGACAGCAAGTTCGGCTCGCAGCTGCTAATGCGAAACCGCTCGATGCCTTCCACTTCATCTAAGGCCCGCACCAAGTCATAAAAATTTTCTTTCCGCTCGCGCTCCGGCCCTTGCAACCCAAAGTCGCCTAGGTTGACGCCAGTTAGCACAACTTCCTTAACACCGGTTCCGGCTAGCGCCTGCACCCGGTCTACTACACTCTGCACGGAGTTGGAGCGGCTATGGCCGCGGGCCAGTGGAATGGTGCAGAACGAGCAGGAGTAGTCGCAGCCATCCTGCACTTTCAAGAAAGTGCGCGTCCGCTCGCCATAAGACTGAGCTGCATGAAACTCGGTAGCCGCCGAAATTGGAGAGGCGTACACCTGGCCTGGCTGGCCGGGTGTCGGCTTACGAAAGCCGGCCAGTGTTTCAACTAACTGAAATTTCTCGGCTGCGCCCAAAACGGCATGCACCCCGGGAATCTCGGCAATTTCCTGTGGCTTAAGCTGCGCGTAGCAGCCTACCACCGTCACAAACGCCTCGGGGTTGTGCTTCAGGGCTTCCTTTACCACTTTCCGGCACTTACGGTCGGCGTGGTCCGTGACGGAGCAGGTATTGATGACGTAGATGTCGGCCGCGTCTTCAAAGGCTACTTTCTCGAAGCCATGTTCCTCGAATTGCCGCCCAATAGCTGACGTTTCCGAGAAATTGAGCTTGCAGCCCAGCGTGTAAAAGGCAACTTTCTTGGTTTCCATAATAAGGTTGCAAAGATACAGCTTACTAGGCTTTGAAAGTTTCATGCGCCCACGCTTTCCTGGAGTCGACCAAGCTTCTCGTGGCTTAGCCGCTCGGAAGACCTAGTAGGTTCGCAGCACAATCCAGCTAAATCGGGCAGGGCTGTGCGGTCTGCATTTCTGGGGTTAACCACGGAAATACACGCTAACGTTCGGCGACAAATTATATTAGTTCGCAGAGGATTATACTACGTTGGAGTAGTAATTCAGAATAGGGAAAGTCGCCGAGGTAGCTTTGATCAAGGGTTGATAAAGACCTCTGATTGCTGCTCTGCTTTCCTGCTATGAAAACTTCTTTATACACGCTGCTTCAACTACTTTTTCCTCGGTTTCAACGCCAACCACAGGCGTTGCCAGTGGTTTCTAAGTCAGCCTGGGCACCATTGCGCCGCACCGGGGCACTATTCTTAGTGATGGTTGCAGCGAATGTGGGCGCATTAGGCATGAGCCGGACCGCGGAGCCCCTAGATGCTAGCGTGGCGGCTGCGCTGCGCATGCAGGCAACGAAGGCTAGTGCAGGTCTGATTAGCGCATTCTATTCCCGCTTGGAGTACGCTCCGGTTTGGACACAGCTGGATGGCCCCACACCAGAAGCCCAAGCTGCCTTGCAGTTGCTGACCCAGGCGCAACGCTTTGGCCTCAAGCCGGCCGAGTACAATGTAGTGCTCTTGCAAACCATGCTGGACTCGTTAACCCAGGGTGGGGCGCAGTCGATGCAGCTGCGCGTGCGCACCGAGCATCAGATTACTGCTGCCCTGTTGCGCTTCGCATATCACTTGCACGATGGCCGCATAACCGACCCTAACCTTCGTCCGGCCCAGCTTGCGGGCGAGCCGATTTTCGACGCCGTGGCCCATTTACAGCAGGCCGTGCGCAGCGGGAACTTCACTGAGTATATGCTGACGGCTCAGCCTACTTCGCGTAGCTACGTGCGTCTGGTGTGGGCTTGGCAGCGCCTGCTGCAAACCGACAGTGTGGCCGCCGAGCGCATGGCGTTATCCGTGGCGCTGAATCTGGAGCGTCTGCGCTGGGAGCCCCGTGCTGACTCGCTCTACTTAGCAGTTAATATTCCAGCGTATAGCCTGCAAGTAGTGCGGGGGGCTAAAGTGGTGGCTACTCACCGCGTGGTGGTGGGCAAAACGGCAACGCCGACGCCAGAGCTTTTCAGTCGGCTAACGTTTTTCCAAGCGGCCCCGGAGTGGCGCGTGCCGCAAAGCATTAGCGCCAACGAAATGCTGCCCAAGCTCCGGCGCGACCCAAGCAGCCTGACGGAAAGAGGGTTTGAGCTGTTTACGGCGGCCGGTAAGCGCGTGAACCCGTACCGGGTGAATTGGAAACAAGTACAGCCCGAGACGTTCGCCTATCAGATCCGTCAGCTGCCGTCGGCTGATAATGCGTTGGGTAATGTGGTGTTTCGGTTTGCTAATCCGTACTCCATCTACTTGCACGATACCCCTACTAAAGCGGCATTTCGGGCCACCAACCGCGCGTTGAGTCACGGCTGCATTCGGGTTGAGAAGCCGCTAGAGCTGGCCCGTTTTCTTTTGCAGCGCGACAACCCGGCCCGCGCCGATGACCGAGCCCAAGACCTGCAAACCAGCCTCAACCGCAGCGAAACCAAAGGATTCGGCTTGCAGGCGCCTGTGCCGCTGCTGGTGCGTTACCTCACTTGCGAAGCCGATGGCGACCGGCTCCGGGTGCTACCCGATATCTACGGCCGCGACCAAGCACTGACCCAGGCCTGGCAAGGCGAGGCCGTTGCGCCTGCCGCCCTGGCTTTGCGCTAGTAAGGCTTCCAGAATGGCCGCTCTTTTACATTCTACGTGAGCAACTGAAAGCTCGCCCCTCACGATAATCCAAATGGAAGCGTGAAGGGCGAGTTTTTGCTTTATATTCTACCTTCCAAACCCACCCAACAAGCGTTTTCGGTTTGCAGGCCTTGCGTCAGGTTGCGTCAGGTGTTACATCGAAAATTATTTTCTTTCCCATGAATGCTCCCCTATCGTCCCACCCTGCCTCTCTCGAACAACTACAGCATGAATTAGCTCAGGCCTGGCAGCGCGTTCGAGAGCTAGAGCAAGCTGCCGCCGCTGCATCTACGCAAGCCACAGACGAGCCCGATGAATTGCAGCTGCGCTTGCTAGCCCGCATTCCTGAATTGAACCCTAATCCGCTGCTGCGCCTGAACCTAATGGGCGAGCAGGTGTATACCAATCCGGCCGCTCAGCAGCTTCGCGGTCAGCTTTCCGAAACCGAGCTCCACGGGTTGCACATGCGACTTGGAAGTTTAGCAAGGCGCAGTTTGCGGCTGAAGCAGCCTCAGCAAGCCGAAGTGCGAACCCAGCAATATTACTTGCAGGCGTATGTAGTGCCATTCGAGGAGGAAGATTGTGTGAATATCTACCTCGCCGACATTACCACGCGGGTGCAAGCGGAGGAGAGCCTACGAGCCAGCGAAGCACGCTTGCGGGAACAGCAGGAGTTCACTCAGCTTGTGCTCGATACTTCGCCTAACCTCATCTACGTGCGCGATTCGCATGCTCGCGTTACGTTTGCGAACCGAGCTATGCGCGACTTCCAACAAACCTTGGGCAATCGGGAAGACCGCGTGGCTGCCGACCCCGAGGGCCAAGAAGCCCGCGAACGGGCCCACTATGCTCGCGCCGATGCCTACGTGCTAGCCACCGGCGAAGAGGTGATAACCGAAGACCCTATCACGCTGCCTACAGGAGAGAAGCGCTGGTTTCAAAGCGTGAAACGCCCACTCCGGCGCCCCGATGGCACCATAGATATTTTGGGGGTGAGCACAGATATTACAGCCCTCAAACAGGCGCAGCACACGCTAACGCAAAGTGAAAAAAAGTACCGCGACCTAGTTTACTATGCGCAAGCGCTGATTTGCACGTACGACCTCAACGGTGTAGTTCTTTCCGTGAACCCTGCCTTGGCGGCGCTGATCGGCCGGCCAATTGCTGAACTGTTGGGTCAGCATGTTGCCGCGTACCTGCTGGCCGACGACCGCGAAGCTTTCGATGCTCAGCTAGCACGTATGGCACATGAAGGGGAAGCGGAAGGTGTGTTGCGGATACAACCAGAGAGTAGCAAGGAACTGCGCTACCTTTTGTCGCGCAATTTTGTGGTGCGCCAGCCGGGCCAAGCTCCCTACGTAATTTCGCACTCGCACGACATAACCGACCGGGTGCGGGCCGAGCAGGAAATGAAGCGGGCCCGGCAGGAAGCTGAAGCTACCGCACGGGCCCGCGAAAACTTTCTGGCCAACATGAGCCACGAAATCCGCACTCCCATGAACGGGGTGCTGGGCATGACGGCCCAACTGGCCAAAACCCGCCTCGACGCCCGTCAGCAGGAACTGGTGCGCATTATCCGTTCGTCGGGTCAGCACTTGCTGGCCGTGCTGAACGATGTGCTGGAAATGGCTAAAATCACGGCGGGAAAGCTGGAACTAGAGCAATTGCCCTTCAATCTGTGCCAATCGATGGAAGCAGCCGTGCAACCTCTGGTTTTGCAAGCGCAGGAGAAAGGCCTGGAGGTGGTAGGCGTGCCGCTGCGCAATTCGTGCCCGGTGCCTTGGATAGTAGGCGATGCGCACCGGCTCAACCAAATCTTAATAAACCTAGTTGGCAACGCCGTGAAATTCACATCCCGGGGGCGTATCACTATCAAGGGGGAAATGCTCAGCGAAACCAAGGATACGCTCACTGTGCGCTTCAGCGTGCAAGACACCGGCCCCGGTATTGCGCCCGAGAAGCAGGCCTACATTTTCGAAAGCTTTGCTCAGGCATACGCCGACACCGCCCGGCAGCACGGCGGCACTGGTTTAGGGCTCACTATTTCGCGGGGGTTGGTGGAGCAAATGGGAGGCCAATTGACCCTGGAAAGTGAAGTAGGCAAAGGAAGCACCTTCGCCTTTACACTGACCTTGCCTAAAGCACCCGCCGAAGCCCTGCCGGCCCTAACCGAAGAAACCGTTGATACGGGCAACTTAACTGGCGTCCGGATACTGCTGGTTGAAGATAACCACATCAACCGTACGGTGGCCCGCATGATGCTAGAGCCCTGGGGAGTAGTACTCGAGGAAGCCACGAGCGGCCCAGCAGCCTTGGCCTTGCTGGAGCAATATGCCTACGACGTAGTGCTGATGGACATTCAAATGCCCGGTATGAGTGGGGTGGAGGTAACGCAACGCCTGCGTGAAATGCCCGACCCCAAACGGGCTGCTACTCCGGTTATTGCCGTCACGGCCAACGCCTTCCGGGCGGATGTAGAGCGCTATCTTGCCGGTGGCTTCAACGACTATCTAGCCAAGCCTTTCGACGAAGAAGAGCTGTATCATAAAATTGAAGTGCTATTAGGCCGCGCGGCTACTCCAACGTATGATCTAACTCATCTGCGCGAGTTAGCGCAGGGCCGTACTGTGTTTGTAGAGCGCTTTATCCGGTCTTTCCTGGCCAATATCCCTGTCAACGTGCAGGAGCTACGAGCTGCCGCTGCTGCCGACAATTGGCAGGAAGTAGCTCGCCTCATCCATCATATCAAACCAAACTTGATAGCCTTATCGGTTGCGGGCACCGATGAGCCGGTGGCGGTACTGGAGCGCGTACACCACACGGCCCCTGAAGCAGACCATCCCCAGTCAGACATCTTGAAACAGGCGCTAAACGACTTATTAAAAGCGGTAGAACAAGCATTGCAAGAACTACCCTCCGAGCTGTCTGCAGTAGGGAGTTAGATGCGTCTTAATACTGAATTATACTATAAGTGCGCGAGGTGGAAAAACTTGTTCATGCACCTCACAACAGGGTATAATGTAGTTGAATAAAATCAGTGGTATTGTACTTTGCTGTAATCAGCTTTTGCGCTCGAACAGAAGACGCAAATCAATCCTGTCTTTGTGCTACACGTTCGCATAGATAAAAGGACCGTTCGTGTAGCATAGCCTATTGTTTAGCGAAATATTCACATAAGCGGGGTGGCAGTATGTAGGTTTGTATTCATAAACACAACTACAGTTCTAAGTTCAAGAGCACCTCACTGCTATGATTACCACTTCTTCTTTCTCTTCGAGACTGATCGATAACATTCACCGGTACTCTCGCTTCTACTTAGCAGGTTTTCTCACCATACTACTAACGGTATTGCTGCTGTTGAGCAACGCATCAGCCAGCGCCGGAACACTTTACTAGTCAACCATAAGTAGTATAAAGCACAAGCACTAGAGCAGATTGCCTTTTTATAATCTGTTCGGGAAATAGAGTAAGAAACGGGCCCCAAACTCAAAGTAGAGTTTGGGGCCCGTTGCTGTTTAAAGCTGTTTTAGCTTTACAAATTGGGCAGACTTCGGAAGAACTCTTCCTGATACGATTTGCCCACGGGTACTTCGTAAGGACCTAACACCAGCATGTTGTCTTCGATAAACGAAATCCGGTGGGTGTTGACGACATACGAGCGGTGAACCCGCCGAAAATGAGCAAACGGCAGGCGCTGCTCCAAGGCCTTGAGCGAAGCATATACAATGTGCTTTTGAGTGGGCGTTACAATCACGGAGTATGTCGACATAGCTTCTATGTAGAGCACTTCGTCGAAATTGAGACGCACCAGCTTGTTGTTTACCTTCACAAACAGCACCGAGCCCTGCGCGGGAACCTGCACTTCGGCGCTGGTGGGTTCAGAGGGGGCTGTTTTGGATGCAGCACGCCGGTCGGCGGCTATGTTCATGGCTTGAACAAAGCGTGCGTACTCCACTGGTTTCACTAGATAATCGGCCACGCGCAGGGCGAAGGCTTCGACAGCAAAGTCGCGGTGGGAGGTAACGAGGATGACTTCTGGCTGCGGTTGAGGCAGAATTTTTACCAAGTCCAGGCCCGAGAGATGTGGCATTTCAATGTCGAGCAGCAGCACATCCACCGAAGGATTGGATTTGAGAAAGGTTAAGGCTTCTATACTGTCGGAAAGCGAGGCCAGTAGCGTGAGAGAATCTGTGAGTTCCACGAAATGCTCGAGCGTCAGACGATTCATTTCGTTGTCGTCGATGATAACGCAGGTGAGGCGGGCGGGGATAGTGGGCATAGCAGATCAGTAAGCTTGGCGTGCTACTTTGGGCCCGCTTAACAGCCCTCATGCCTGCGTGAAATCAATACTTTGCAAGGCAACAGGCAGGCGGTAAGTAGCAGGCGCAGCTACGCAGGTGGACTATTACTACGAAAATAACTGGATTTAAGCTGTTGGGCTCCTGTCGTGTGCGCTTTACTGGTAGCGTCTCTGCGCCAATCGTCAAGCAAGGCGCGCAGTTATTGTTTCCATCAAACGCGGCAAATCCAGGCTGTCAAGCTCCGTTTTCGATAAAAAGAGCTGCCACTCCTTGCCAGTTGCCCTGAAGGCAGCAGGCAACGGATATTCTTGTAGTTGAGGGAATTCTGCCAAAAACTCGTCCCGGTGCAGAAAACGGGTTTTCACGGGCAAAGACTGGATATAGTCTTTCCATTCACTGCGCATGCTGGTGTTGCCGTACGTAACCGCGCACAACGAGCAGGGGTACGTACGGGGCGACAGAATCTTGTGGAATGCATCCAGTGCTCCGTTGAGAAAGCCGCTGTCAGCATTATAAACAAAGAGTAAGTCAGTCATGCATAGGAAAGCTAAGCGTGCCCGAATTACGCATGCTTTAGGTTCCTTACCAAGAGAACGGCAATGAGGGTATTACCGCTTCAGACGCTTACTAGCGGCGGCCGGAGTTAGCTTTATGTACGCAGGCTGGTCACGGTCGGCGGTGAGCTGGCCCGCTTGGTAATGCAGTTCTACCACCTGAATCAGGCTGCGCTTGCTGTCGAGGCCAGCACTAGCAGAAGAGGTGCCCGGGTTGCGACCAGGATGGGTGAAGTAGAACAGAAAGGCCCGGTCGCCTTGTACTAGCACGTCGGGGTGGCCGCCAATAGCCTGGTCAAATGGGCCTTTGCCAGGGAGTTCGAGTAGGCGTTCGGGCTGGCCCTGCCATTGCTTCAGGTCCGAGGAACTGTAAACGCCCAGGCCTTTCCATTTGTCAATTATCATCCAGTAGTGCCCCTGCCACTGAAACACTTTGGGGCCTTCGCCGCGTTCCGTTAGGGCCTTGCCTTTGTCTTGCCAGTGGTAGAGGTCGGGACTGTCGGCATAGTAAATGCTTTTGCCATCCCGCTCGTTGTTGTACCACATACGCCACGTGCCATCGGGCAACTGGTACACGCACGCGTCAATCACTTTATCGGTAGCTAGCACCAAACTCGATTCGTACTTCCAGTTCAGCAAGTCCGAACTAGTTAAGTGTAGAATGCTGCGCGGGTGGTTCCAGTCGGTGAAAATGCCCGGCACGTAAGTCAGAAACATGTGGTACACGCCGCCGTTGTCTTCTATTACATCGGGCGCCCAGTGCGTGTACTGCGGGGTGGGACGGTAGTTGATGTTGGCCGTGTCGCGGTAGCGCCAAGTAGCGCCGCCATCCGCTGATTCGGCAATACCGATGCGGGTGCCATGCACCCACGTGACACCCGCAGCCGTGGTATCAGTAGCACGGCGGTTGGTGTAAAACATAAACCATTTCTTTTCCTTCTTATTCCAGATAATCACTGGATCGGCCGCACCATCATAAATCGGGTCCCGATACAATGGCTTGGGTGCTAGCTTGCCCACCAACTTCTGCTGCGCTAGCATAGTAGAGGGAGCCAGGAGCAACAGCAAAATCAGGCAGCGTAGGAGAAGAGGCATCCTAGACAGGAGTAAGGGTAACACGGGAAAAGACAGCAAGGCACTCCTTTTGCGGTTACGAATTACTAGCTTCCAAGCAGCACGACTATCCTGTGCTCTCCTGCGGCGAGGTTTCAACCAAAGAAGCGCCTAGCTGAGCTAATCTGCTTTATCAGAAAGCCGTTGATCTTTCCTAAGCCCGCGCAACTCGGTCTCGACCATCAACTTATTTCGCCAGATAATCTGCGTAGGTTAGTTGCTCGTAGGCTTGCCCTTGCTGTAACTGCGCGGCTGATACTCCCGCGTCGCGGCGAATTTCTTGGCGCGAGACATTATCGAAAAGCACCAGGCCCGCAGGCGTCACGAAGCCGAATCCATCGGTGTAGCAGTAAAACGCCGACGGCTGACGCACGGGGCGCAGCAGGTCGCGGCTCCAGCGGTAGGAAGCCGTGGGCAGACGCAATTGTGCCAGCAGGGTAGCGGCCACATCGGTCTGGGAGCCTAGGTCCGATACTACGCGGCCTCGCACCTCGGGGCGTAGCGCTCCACCAGCCAGCACCAGCGGAATCCGAAACTTAGCCGGGTCTTCCACGGAATTGTCGCCCGGTAGCTGGTGGCCGTGGTCTGCCGCCAGCACCAGCAACGTGTTATCGTACCAGGGCTGCCGGCGGGCTTCCTGCAGAAAGCGCCCCAGCGCCCAATCGGTATAATACACGGAGTTGCGGAAGAGCGCCGTTTCGTCGGTGCCTTTGAATTTGCGCGCAATCGGAATCTCGAATGGCTCGTGGCTGCTCAGTGTGAAGATGGTGCTAAAGAAAGGCTGGGGCTGTGACCGGAGGTCTTGCAGCACCCGGTCGAATACGATGTGGTCGTGGGCGCCCCACTTCGAGTTTTGCTGGCTTTTAGGAAAGTCGTCGCGCTCGGTCAGCTTCTCGTAGCCAGCCGTTACGAGGTAGCTTTTCATGTTGGCGAAAGCCAATTCTCCGCCATAATAATAGTGGGAACTGTAGCCTACTTGTTTCAGCGACTGACACAGGTGGGCTAACTGTTGGGTTTTGCGCGGATACTTAATAATACTGTTGTTGGGCTGATTGGGAAAGCCGGATAATAGGGCCACCAATCCTTTTTGGCTCCGGTCGCCGGCAGCGTATATGTTATTGAATAAAACTCCCGTGCGAGCTAAGCTGTCCAAATTCGGTGTAATGCCCACCTCGCCGCCCACGCTGCCTACTAGCTTGGACGTGAAGCTCTCCAAAATGATGAATACTACATTCGGGTGCTTACTGCGCAACAGCGTGTGGGTTGTGGAATCGGGAGCTGCCTGTGTATAGGTGTAAAGGGGCTGCACAAGCCGGGTGGCAGTTGAGTCGGGCAGGAAGCGGTAACGGTCGGTGTTTTTGTCGCGCAGCCGAACAGAGTTGGCGACATTCCAGGGTAGGTTCACTGCGGCGTGGTTGGCAAACGGAACGGCCGAGAAGTACACGTCGCTTTGGTTGACGGGAATCTGCTGCAGGCCACCCCGCAGCGGTACCACCAACAAAGCCGTGTATAGCAGCCCAGCCAGCGCCGCCCGTCCGCGCCCAAAACCAACGGGTAGCGGCGGTGTTTTGCCTACTACCTTATTATATAGGAGTACGCCTGCTCCTAAGAGCGCCAGCAGCGCCAGCCCAAGTATCAGCAGAGGCGCACTGCCCGCCGATGCGGCCATCTCAGTGGGGGAGCTTATATACTGCAGCGGAGTAGCATCCATCCGGAAGCCCCACACCCGGTACAGCTCCAGGTCAGCCACGCTCAGCAAGGCTACCAGTAGCCCAGCCACTGCCGTGTAGCTTCTGACAAGTGCCCCAAATGGGAAGCGTGGCCCAAGCAAGGAGCCTAAAATGAAAAGCGTAAAGGGAACAAGGCTCAGATATGCCGTTGTGGAAGCATCTAACCGCAGGCCATAACCGAAGATGCCTGCTAGAGTACTGGCCGGTAGAGGTGCAGTTTTAGAGAAGTGATAAAGCAGAAACAGCGCCTTGGCTACTATGAAATAAGCCAGCCAAAATAAAAAGTAGCGCCACTGAAACTGAAATCGGTTTTTCACGGGGCAAAGGTAATGGTCATGGCCCCGGAACGGTGGGTTTCAACCCGGATTTGCGGTTGTCAACTGTGGCGCTTGCCAGAGCAGCCAGCAAAATCATCTTCACTCGATTTGCGCAATCGATTCCGAAATACCCCTCTTCTCAATATTTTTATCAGTTTTTTTAACGAAGCACCGATTTTAGAGGGGGTAACGGAGAAAAAAGGCTAAGAATTGAAAAATAACTTCCGTTTTTGGAAGGGTGCGTTTGGAAAAGCAAAAAATGCGCTTCACATTTGCCATCATCAAAAACGGCTCATTCTAACCTTCTCACCCTTACATGGCAATTCTTCGCTTCAAAGCACTCGAGTTAGTTGACCAGCGTAAACCGCTGATAATAGAGGGCAATGGTGAGCGTCGCTCCGACACATTCGGCAAAAATGTCTTCAATCTGGAAGCGATGCGGGCAACAATGCCCGGCGAATACTTCAAGAAGCTGCAGGCCGCTATCAAACAAAGCTCTCCAGTAGAGCATAGCGTAGCCGACGCAGTGGCCTCGGCCATGAAAACTTGGGCCATGTCGAAGGGTGCTACGCACTACACGCACTGGTTTCAGCCGCTGACCGGTGCGACGGCCGAGAAGCATGACTCGTTCTTTGATTTAAACTCGGACGGTCGTCCAATAGAAAATTTCAAAGGCTCGGCGCTGGTTCAGCAGGAGCCCGATGCTTCGTCGTTCCCCAACGGCGGTATCCGCAACACGTTCGAAGCTCGTGGCTACACGGCTTGGGACCCAACTTCTCCTGCCTTCATCATCGAAACGGCCGGTGCTAAAACCTTGTGTATTCCCACAATCTTCGTGGCCTACACCGGTGAAGCACTGGACTACAAGGCGCCCCTACTGAAGTCGTTGGCCGCGCTGGAAAAAGCAGCCGTAGACGTATGCCACTACTTCGATAAGGACGTAAGCCGCGTACACACGACATTGGGTATCGAGCAGGAGTACTTCCTGGTTGATAAGGCACTGCACGCCGCTCGCCCTGACCTTGTAATGACTGGCCGTACGTTGTTCGGTCATTCGCCAGCCAAAGGCCAGCAGCTTGAAGACCATTACTTTGGCTCGATTCCGGCTCGGGTGCACGCCTTCATGCTCGATTTCGAGGAAGAAGCCACCAAGCTGGGTATTCCACTGCGCACTCGCCACAACGAAGTAGCACCGCACCAGTTCGAGTGCGCGCCTACTTTTGAAGATGCCAACTTGGCTGTCGACCACAACCAGCTCCTGATGGATCTGATGGAACGCACAGCTGATAAGCACAACTTCCGGGCGCTGCTACACGAGAAGCCTTTTGCGGGTGTAAACGGCTCGGGTAAGCACAACAACTGGGCTATGAGCACCGACACCGGGGTAAATCTGTTGGCTCCCGGCCGTCGTCCGAAAGAGAATCTACAGTTCCTGGCATTCTTCATCAGCACGATCAAGGCAGTGCATACCTACGGTGAGCTGCTGCGCTCTAGCATTGCTTCGGCTTCTAACGACCACCGCCTTGGTGCCAACGAAGCTCCGCCGGCTATCATGTCGGTATTCGTAGGCTCGATGCTGGACTCGGTACTAGATGAGCTGGAGCGCACGGCCAAGCTGCCGCTCGATAAAGGCGACAACATCTACCTGAAGCTGGGTATCGACAAGATTCCTGCTATTCTGCTCGACAATACCGACCGTAACCGGACGTCACCGTTCGCCTTCACAGGCAACAAATTTGAATTGCGCGCCGTAGGTTCATCAGCGAACTGCTCGTCGGCCATGACTACGCTGAATGCCATTGTAGCAGAGCAGCTTATCGACTTCAAAACGTCGGTAGACAAGCTCATCGATCAGGGCAAGAAGAAAGAAGTGGCGATTGTGGAGGTGCTGCGCGAGTATGTTATCAGCTCGAAGAACATCCGTTTCGAGGGCAATGGCTACTCTGACGAGTGGAAAGAGGAAGCCGCCAAGCGGGGTCTTGCTAATGTGCCTACTACACCGCAAGCTTTAGATGCGATGGTAACGGGAGAAGCATTATCTTTGTTTGAGCGCCACAAGATCTTCTCTCACGTCGAGCTGCACGCCCGGCACGAGATTCTGCTCGAAGAGTACATCAAAAAGATTCAAATAGAAAGCCGCGTGATGGGTGATTTGGCCATCAACCACATCATTCCAACCGCAGTAGCCTATCAAACCAAACTGATTACCAACGTACGCGGCCTGCGCGAGTTAGGCCTCGACGATGCCGATACACAAGTAACTGTAGACACCATCAAAGCTATTTCGCGCCATATTACCATCATCAAAACCACTGTGGATGAGATGGTTAATGCCCGCAAAGTAGCCAACAAAATTGACGATACCCGTGAGCGGGCAATAGCCTACTGCGATACCGTCAAAGCACATTTCGATACCATTCGCCGCTCGGTTGATAAACTTGAGCTAATGGTATCCGATGAGGACTGGCCCCTCGTGAAGTACCGCGAACTTTTGTTCCGGCACTAAGCACAGGGTACAGAATCGGGCCGGAGTTGGGTGGGAATTTTCTCCGCGCATCGATTTCAAAAAAGCCGTTTCCGGGTGGGGGCGGCTTTTTTTGTGTGCCTACTGTAATGGTCCAGAATTAGGAGGGCCTATCTTTAAGCTAAGTAATCAGCATTGCCTTGCCGTCTGCTTAGCTAAGGTGCGAGTTACGTTTGCTGGACAACTCGAAGCCATTCCAACGCCTCAACAGTACTGTCGAAGATGTGCATCTGCAGCTTCTCGGTAATACCAGTGTGCATGTTGTGAGCCGAGAAAGCGGCAAAGGATTCGGAACTTACTACGTGAGCAAAATGCGTAAGGCCACTTTGGATAGCTCGTGGGGCCCAATCGGTGGTAAGCCATTCTAGGGCATGATCCCATGGGCCAACTACTTTGCTATTATCATTAAGCATATACGGGCAGTGATTCTCTTCAATAATCTGCAGACAGGTATTAGCCCCACCTACTATGCCAGCGTAGGTCTGGTAACCAATCCAGTTATTGTAAACCACATTCATTGCCTTTAAGTACTCAATGGTGAGATAGACTTCACCGAATGCATTACGTATTTCTGTCCTCATGCTGTAGATAGCCAGATGTCTGCCAAGCAAGTAGAAAAGAGCGTACTGTAAACTGTATGAGTATTCAGAATACTAGATCAACCAAGAGCACCTCAGCTTTTGTTGAGGAACCTTTAACAATACTTGTTCTCAAGAATTAGATAGTTCTAATAATAGCTGTTAATATACGTATAGAGATGAGCTTAGGGATTTGTATAATACTGTCTGATTAGAAAAAAATATAGATTAATTATTCAGTGGTTTACACCAGCTTCCCTATAAACTGCGCTTCAGCTATTTAGTATTCTCAGAAGCAGACTTATTAGCAACTCTCTAGCTTTTAGAAGTTGCTCTAATGAAGAACTCTTATTCCTCGATGTTGCGCGTTAGATACCGCGTCATTAGGCCACCTAGAAAGCCAGAGCCAGCCAACTGAAACAGGTGGTCGATAAAGTCTAATTGCTCTTTGGTGAGCCAGAACTGGTCGGGTGGCAGGAAGACGTGGCAGGCCCGAATTACTAGGGCCACCAGTAGAATAATGCCGGCTACAACCAACAAAACCAGCAAAACCCAGTGCAGTAGATTGCGGGCTTGCTGGTCGCGGCGGTGCTTACCTTTGCGCTTGTCTTCTTCAAACCAGTCTTTTTCCTGCTCGGCAGCTTGCAGAGCCCCGCGTCGGGTCGGACGCTTTTCAGCCTGGATGGCGCTGAGGTCGGGAGTGGGTTTGGGATTAGGCGACGTTGGCACTCGCTAGCATATGGTAGTGCGACTGAATGGCATCGTTGGCAATGGGAACGGCCCGGTTAGCTTTGCCGCCCTTGTTGTGCCATGTGTCAAACCAAGGAGTGCGTTCCTGATGCGTCAGGGCCGATAATTCAACAGCTGAGTAGTCTTTGTACTCTTCCCATACTTTGTCGAGGAAAGCGGCTAGCTCAGGCTTGCTGATGTTGTAGTAGACGCTCTGACCATTAGGACTAAGCATGCCGGCCGGCTCCGTAATAGGAGCACCCCCGTACATCTTGAAGCTGTCGTAAACGGAGGGTACAACCGGCCCATACTTCCAGGCCTGTACAGCCTCGGCAATAAGGGGCTCGCCGGTCAAGCCCAAATACCAGCCGTGCGCCACGTACACGAGCTTCACCAGCTTCATGGGCGTGACAGGAATGCCCGAGTCCAACGACTTCCTGACGAAGTAATTAGCTACTGCAACTGCATTTTCCATGAGTAGGGTATTAATTTAAAAGCAAACAAATATATCGCGAAACACAAAGGTATATACGAACAATTCCAAATAGGTGCAAGCAATTGTTATTTAATTCATACTTAGCCTACTATAAATGAGCTTCAGCTTTTTAAAAAGCTTGGCTTGAGTACGGTAGGAATATAGCATACTCTAGCATCGCACATTTAAAGCTAGCGAAATAAAAAAGCCTCTTCACAACCAGGAAGAGGCTTTTAACACTCGAGCAGTTATTATTCTCTATAAAAGGCTTTTCATAAACTCGTCGTGGAAATCGGTGGCGAAGTGCAACACGTTTTGCAGATGAATGAATTCGGAGGGTTGGTGCGTGGTAGTTAGCACAACTGCCTTCATACTGGCGTTTTGAGCGGCCTCGGCCCCTTTCGGCACATCTTCAAAAACCACGCAGTCAGCGGGTGATACGCCTAGCAACTCGGCGGCTTTTAGGAAGGTTTCGGGGTGGGGTTTGCTTAATACCACATCATCGGCACTTACAATGGCTTTGAAGTAGTGCCGAATGTTCAAGTTGTCGAGTACGAAATCGATATTGAATGGAATAGCAGCCGAGCCAATTGCCATGGGAATACGCTGCTGATGGGCTTCTTCCAGAAAAGTGTGGAGGCCAGGCAGAAGCTGCAAATGCGGAAGAAACTCTTCTTGGTAGCGCTGTTCTTTGGCCACGGATAAGTCCTGCATTTCCTGCTCAGTGAATCTATCGGGCCCAAACATTCTTACTAGAACTTCCTGGTTTTTGCCATACATCTGGGGCTTAACTTCTTCCCAAGTGAAATTGCCGCCTAAGTCGTGGTTGAGGATGTGTTGCCAAGCTCTGGTATGGTATTCCATGTCATGGATCATGGTACCATTCAAATCGAAAATAAAGCCTTTCATAGCTGGAGTAAGAAGGAAAAGATGCGCGCAAACCTACCATTCAACCAGCACAAATGCCGTTGGAACCTAGTTTTTGTGGCGCGGCACATCAGCTATTTGCTGTATTAAGCAATAATGGGAGTTTGTAAATGAATACTTCAGTAATGTATTCTTAACTCCGTCACTAACCAGCAAAGTGAGAATTGGTAAGCTGCAACGTGCGTAAAATTAGCCCGACCAATCTAGGCTACGTTTCGTTATTCGGACAGGTAGTGCGGTAATGTGAGCAAGAGCGTTTCTTGGAATCCTAGCTGGATTTCAATGGTGATTTCAGGTGATAGGTGGGTAGGTTGGAGATTTTTGTAGTTTGCTTCCGTGTCACGAAAGCCCGGCTATTGCTTTTGCGCTTTGGTGGCAAGCCAACGTCCCATTCACTTCATTTGCTCTAATGACTCGACAATCGTACTCGCGCCGCAGTTTTCTTAGAAACACCGGGCTGGGCCTGGTGGTGGCTTCTTTCTCCGTTTTTGGTTGCGCCCGGGTTGCGCCTACTACCGACGCGTCGGGGTACCTGGTTTATATCGGTACCAACGTAAATTCAGAAACCGAGAATACGATTTTCCTGTACCGGCTCAACCCCACTACCGGCGCCTTAACGCCAGTAAGCGGCCTGAAAGGGGGCGCAAGCCCAACGTATCTGACCCTGGACGCCAAGCGGCAGCATCTGTATGCTGTTAACGAAACTAGTACGTTTCGGGGAGCACCGAGCGGGGCCGTCAGTGCCTTTGCTATTGACCCTAAGACCGGCAACCTCACGCTGCTAAGTCAGGAGCCTTCGCAAGGAGGCTCGCCGTGCTACATCAGCCTCGACCGTAGCGAAAAAGCGGTGCTGGTGGCCAACTATATGGGCGGCAACGTGAGCGTGCTGCCCGTGCAGGCCGATGGCCGAGTAGGAGCGCCTACTGCTATGGACCAGCACCAAGGCACTGGGCCGCATAAAAACCAGACCGCGCCGCACGCTCACTGCATTCTCCCTGACCCGGCCAATAAGTACAGCTTTGCTGTGGACCTCGGCACCGACAAGGTATACGGCTACCAACTAGACCCCGCGACGGGCAAGCTCACGAGCAACGCGGAACCCGCTTTTACTACTAAACCCGGTGCGGGACCTCGCCACCTCACGTTTCACCCCAACGGCCGCAATGCCTACCTCATCAACGAGCTTAATTCTACGGTAACTTCCCTGGCTTACGACGCAGGGAAAGGCACCTTCACTGAAATACAGACCGTCTCGACGTTGCCGACTGGCTTTGTGGGCGACAATTCTTGCGCCGACATTCACGTTTCGCCTGATGGTAAATTTCTGTATGCTTCCAACCGGGGGCACAACAGCATTGCCGTCTTCGCCATCGACAACAGCAGCAACCTAACCCTGATTCAGCATGAAAGCACGCAGGGCAAGACGCCCCGCAATTTCACGCTCGACCCGGCCGGCCGCTTGCTGCTGGTAGGCAACCAGAACTCCAACAACGTCTTCACGTACCACGTCGACCAGAAATCAGGCAAACTGCGCCCCACTGGCCAGTCTATCGAGATTCCCTCGCCGATGTTCTTGTTTGTTACGGCCGATTTCACGCAGGGCAGTAAGTAGCATACAGTAGGCGCGGCAAGACGAGCAGTAGTAGGCTGTAGCCCGTCTTGTTGCGCTAGCCGTAGGTTTCCCATCCTCAAACTGGTAGCTGACGGGGTGGCTCGACGTCGTCATCTTCCAGAACCTGGGCACCCGTGCCATGGTCGGGTACAAGGCGTTTCCAGACGGCTTCCTTTAACTCTTCAAGGCGAAGCAGGCTGTCCTGTACGGTAGGGTTGGCGCGGAGCTTGTCGAAGAGGCCGGTGCGCTGCCCAACTTTCACCATTTGTTCGAGCACGAAGGGCAAGATCCAGCCGATAACGTTGGAAGCCAAGGCGCCCCGCAAGCCTAAGCGTACCAGCAGCCGGGCCGTCATGCGTTCCAGCAGCAGAGCGCGGGCGGCGGGCAGGGCCTTGTCGGTGAGGAAGTCGGCGACGAGTTTGGCGTTGCCCTTCTTAACTTCTGCCCGCAGCACTTCCTGGATGGATTCCAGGGCCGAGGCAGCCGCTTTGCGAAACAGCCGGCCGGTCTGCCAGGCCGCCATACCGGTTAGTTGGCCGGCGGTGCGAAAGAGTTGGGGGAGTAGGGTCAGCTTCTTCATCGAAGACAAGAAACGGAAAATGCCGCAGGAAAGCAGCGCGGAGCTTTTGGTTCGCGTAGTAGTAGGTCATCCTGCAGTTGCCATAAGGCCTGGTCACCTATCTATTCGCCACTCCTTCCTTATGAATTCTATTATCATCAGCAAAGCCGGTGGCCCGGAAGTACTCCGTCTGGAAGCTCAACCCACACCAAAGCCATCAGCCCACGAAGTGCTGGTGCGCGTGCACGCCGCCGGGGTCAACCGCCCCGACGTGCTGCTTCGGCAAGGCAAATACGCCGGTTCCGGCGATGTCAGTGGCAGCATACCGGGCCTGGAAATAGCGGGCACTGTGGAGCTATGCGGTGCCAGCGTCACGCACTGGCAGCCCGGCGACCAGGTATGTGCCTTGCTAGCCGCTGGTGGCTACGCCGAATACGCCGTGGTAGATGCTCGGCACTGCCTGCCCGTACCAACCGGCTGGAGCTTTGTGGAAGCTGCCAGTTTACCGGAAACTGTGTTTACGGTGTGGCACAACGTATTTCAGCGGGGGCAGTTGCAACCCGGCGAAACGCTGCTGGTGCACGGGGGGAGCAGCGGTATTGGCGTCACGGCCGTGCAGTTAGCCCACGCGCTTGGTAGCCGCGTGGTGGCTACGGTAGGGAGTGCCGCCAAAGCCGAAGCCGTGCGGGCATTGGGGGCCGATGTAGTGGTCAACTACAAAGAGCAAGACTTCGAAGAAGCGGTGCAAGCCATGGGCGGGGCCGATGTGGTGCTGGATATGATAGGCGGCGACTACACTCCCAAAAACCTGCGGCTGCTACGCGACGACGGTCGCCTGGTGTTCATCAACGCCATGCGGGGCGGCACCGCCGACTTCAACGCGCTGGAGGTAATGCGCCGCCGCCTCACCATCACGGGCAGCACGTTGCGCCCCCGGTCCGCCGATTTCAAAGCCGCCTTGGCAACGGAAGTGGAGCGCCATGTGTGGCCGCTGCTTTACGCAGGCAAGTTTCGGCCGGTACTCTTTCGCACGTTCCCTTTGGAAGAAGCGGCGGCTGCCCACCAACTTCTGGAAAGCAGTGAGCACATTGGCAAGATTGTGCTGACTGTGGCCGAGTAGCATCAGGGCGAAGCGAGTGGCCGCGCACAGGTGGTCCTGAATGGGGGTTAGTAAGAAAAAGAGATTATAGATAAGTTATTGAATAACAGCCACCAATAGCCCATCTGCGTAGAAGCTCAACAGGAACAAGATTTTCTTTGTTTTATTTGAAATAAGCTCGCCCTTCCCGCTTCACACCTCTTTGCGCTTAATGAAAACTGCATTACTCATTGGGGCTACTGGCCTCGTAGGCGACTACTTACTCCGCCAATTGCTCTCCGACGCCCGTTTTGCTACCATCAAGGTATTCACTCGCCGGCCTACGGGCTATCAGAATCCTAGCAAGCTGGAAGAGCATTTGATAGATTTCGATGAGCCAGAGAAATGGCAGCACTTGTTGGTGGGAGACGTTTTGTTTTCGGCCTTAGGTACTACGCTCCATCAAGCAGGCAGCCAAAGCGCCCAATATAAAGTAGACTACACCTACCAATTTCGGACGGCCGAAGCTGCTGCCCAAAACGGCGTGGTAACCTACGTGCTGGTATCCGCCGCCTCGGCCGATCCTGACGCGTTTGTGTTTTATACTCGCATGAAAGGCGAGTTGGAGCGGTCAATCAAGCGGCTGCCGTTTCAGCGTATCCGCATCATTCAGCCCGGCATGCTGACCGGAAACCGCCGGGAGCCCCGGCTAGCCGAGCGAATTGCGCTGCCGCTGGCCGCGTTGGTAGCGCACGTGCCCGGCCTGGCTCCCTACCGCCCCATCCACGGCCGGGAAGTAGCGCAAGCCATGATCAACGCCGCCCTGGACGAAAAGCCGGGCATTCAAATCGATTCCCTAGAGGGGGTATTCAAGCGCGCCGGCAACCAGTAAGTTGGCAGCGTCAAAAAAAGAAGTGCCCGCTGGCAACGCGCTGCCAGCAGGCACTTCTTTGGCACTCAGGAGTCTAGTTTACGCCTTTCTCCACTTGATGCCGCAGCCTACAGCTTTCGTGGAACTAGTGGAGGCGGGTTTGCCGGCCAAGATTTCAGTCATGGCGTTTTCCAGGTATTTGGTTTTCACTTGCTTGGCATCCTCGGAGTTGTCGTCGATGGCGCCGATGTAGCTGATCTTGAACTCGTTGCCGGTGCCTTGGCGCGTGAGTACGTAGAGGTGGGGCGTGCGGGTGGCACCGTAGGTTTGAGCTACCTGCTGGGTTTCATCGACGAGGTAGGGGAAGGGGTAGTTTTTGCTTTTGGCCCGCGCCTGCATGGCAGCGAAAGATTCGCCGGGGGCAATACCGGCGTCGTTGGGGTTGATGGCCACGACAGGGTAGCCCTGGCTAGCATACTTCTGGTGCAGTGCAATAATGCGGCTTTCGTAGGCCTGGGCGTAAGGACAGGTGTTGCAGGTAAACACCACGATGTAGCCTTTGGTGGACTTATTGTCGGCCAACGAAACCATCTTGCCGTCCACGTTCTTGAGCTTGAAATCAGCGGCTTTGTCGCCCACCTGGTAGCCTGCCAGCGGACGGATGTAGCTGCTCAGCACCAGCAGGAAGCAGGCAGCCAGAAAAGGAACAAGCTTTTTCATAGCAGTGAAAGGTTAGAGTTTGAATAACAGCAACTTGTTGCTAGCTGAAGTTACTTAAGAAATTGCTGTAAAGCAGCTGTTAGCTCGGGCTGCGTGAATTCCTTTTCGTAGGCGGCGCGTTTCTGCTTGCCGTTGTTGATGATGAGCGTAAACGGCAGGGCGCCCGTCCATTTGCCGTCCACCTTGTCCATCCAGGTGTTGGGGTCGGTTTCGTTGAGCAGCACCACTTCCGATTTCAAGCCGCGCTTGAGCACAAACGGCTTTACTTTCTTGTCGAGCTGCGAGGCGTAGTCCATGCTTACCAGCAGCACTTTCACTTTCTGCTTGGCGTAGGTGGCATTTACCTGCTCGAAATACGGCAGCTCCTTGATGCAGGGCGCGCACCAGGTGGCCCAAAAATTGATGACGTAGGTGGTGTCGGTTTTGCGGTTGAGGCGCTTTTGCAGTTCTGGTAGCTTAATCAGGGCCACTTGCTGGGCTTGGCTAGGGAGCACCAGAAGCATGGCCGCGGCCAGAAGAAGGTATTTCACAGGATTCATGTAGAAGAAAAGAAGCGTGAGTTTTCTATAGACAGTCACTACTAGGCAGAAGTTGCGGCTACCGAATTGGCAGGCAATAGTAGTGAGTGAGCAGCCAGGAAGGCTTTTCAAATACGCAGTCAACAACGAACCTTCCGTACCTTTGTTATTACAAGAAACAGCTCCCCTTCGGGTTATGAACAAGACCTATTGCCCTAGCCTCACCGAATACAAGCGCCGCCTCTCCCGCGAAGTGAAGATTGGAGACCTGCCCATGGGCGGGCTCAACCCCATTCGGGTGCAGAGCATGACCACCGTTGATACCATGGACACCTTGGGATCGGTGGAGCAAACGCTGCGCATGGTAGAAGCGGGCTGCGAGTACGTGCGCATCACGGCACCGAGCGTGAAAGAGGCGCAAAACCTGCTCGAAATCAAGAAGGAGCTACGCAAGCGGGGTTGCAACGTGCCCCTCATTGCTGATATTCACTTCACGCCCAACGCCGCCGAGTTGGCTGCCCGCATCGTGGAGAAAGTGCGCGTAAACCCCGGCAACTACGCCGACAAAAAGAAGTTCGACTTCATCGAGTACACCGATGCCACCTACCAGGCCGAAGTAGACCGTATTCGGGAGCGGTTCCGGCCGCTGGTACAAATCTGCAAGCAGTACGGCACGGCCATGCGCATTGGCACCAACCACGGCTCCTTGTCCGACCGAATCCTGAGCCGCTACGGCGACACGCCCCTTGGCATGGTGGAATCGGCGCTGGAGTTCTTGCGCCTCTGCGAGGAAGAAAACTACTATGATGTGGTGCTGAGCATGAAGGCTTCCAACACGCAGGTGATGGTGCAAGCCTACCGCTTGCTGGTACAGAAGCTCGATGAAGAAGGCCTGCAACCCTACCCACTGCACCTTGGCGTAACGGAAGCCGGCGAAGCCGAAGACGGACGCATCAAGTCGGCCGTGGGTATTGGTACGCTGCTTGAAGATGGCCTCGGCGACACCGTGCGCGTAAGCCTCACCGAGGCACCCGAAGCGGAAGCCCCCGTTGCCAAAGCCCTGATTGATCGGTACACCAACCGCGCTGCCACCGCCGACCCCATTCGGCCGCTGCTGGAAGAGGAGCCGCTCGACCCGTTTCAGTATCACCGGCGCGTTACGCACGAAGTAATGAACTTCGGGGGCCTGAACGTGCCTCGCGTGGTGGCGGACCTCTCGCGCCTGCCGCGCCTCGAATACGCCGATCTGCGCGCGGCGGGCCACCTGTACTCGTCGTTTCTGGACAAGTTTCAGATGAGCGACTTGGGGGCCGACTACATCTACACCGGTGAGCGGCCCGTGCCGTTTATGCTGCCCAACGGCCTCAAGGAAATCGTGACGCACAGTGCGTGGGTGGACGGCGGCCAGCGCCTCGACCATTACCCTCTGCTCACGGCCGATACCTACTTGGCAGATTTCACGAAGCTCCACCCACAGCTCAACTTCCTGGTAGTTGAATTGGATACGCTGGATGCCGGGCTGCTAGAGCGCCTGCGCACCGAAACCCGCGTGGTACTCACCTTGAGTACCACCAACACCCACGCCATGCCCGAGTTGCGGCGGGCCTTCTTCGACTTGCTCGACTACGGCGTCACGTGCCCGGTAGTGGTTCGGCGCATGTACACGGCGCACAACATGCCCCAAACGCAGCTTGATGCGGCTACCGACGTGGGGGGCCTGCTGATTGATGGCCTCGGCGACGGTATTGCCCTCTGCACCGACCTGCTGCCCGAGCAAGAGCAGGACGCCTGGCTACACGACATCGACCAGTTCAACCAGCTTAGCTTCGGCATCCTGCAAGCGGCTCGCACGCGCATGTCCAAGACCGAGTACATCAGCTGCCCAAGCTGCGGCCGGACCCTGTTCGACCTCCAGGAAACCACGGCCATGATCCGCAAGCGCACCGACCACCTCAAGGGCGTGAAAATCGGCATTATGGGCTGCATCGTGAACGGTCCCGGCGAAATGGCCGACGCCGATTATGGCTATGTAGGCGTTGGCAAAGGCAAAATTGCCCTCTACCGCGGCCAGGAAGTCATTAAGAAGGCCGTACCCGAAGCTCAAGCCGTAGACGAACTCATCGAACTCATGCGCGAAGACGGCCGCTGGATCGAGAAAGAGGTACTGGAAGAGCCGGTAGGGGCGTAACAGTAAAGCGAAACGGGCAGGCCATATAAGCCTGCCCGTTTTATGTACAGAGCATGCTGGATTTCTTTCTGATTCACGATAGTCAAAACCCATCAAGCAAAGGGCTGGTCCAGGAGCGAGTAGGAGGCGCTGAGGATGATCTGTTTTTCCAGCTCCAGCACGAGGGTATACTAGAGCCGTGGTTCGACTACTATAGCAAATTCCGCTGGGGTAGCGAGGTGGTGGCTCGAATGCATCTGAAGCTACAACGGCAACCACACGCAACAGCTTTGCAGAAAGAACGGATGGCCTTCACAGAGATACTGCGGAAAGCCGTAGACACAAAATGCGGACTTATGGGATTTGGTGATTAGACGGACGGACTTCATACCTAATAGCGTGGTAGGTGTGCGAGCTTAGTCAATCGAAGCTTATACAGGCGTGCAATTCACCGGCTACTGGAATTCAAAGGATGAGGCGTGAAAACCGCGCAACTAGGTTCCTTACCTTTACCGCGTTCTTCACATCCGCTTCAGCATGATTCGCACTGTCATTTTCGATATGGACGGGGTCTTGGTTGACACCGAGCCGCTGCACCACGACGCCTTTTTTCGGCACTTCGCCGAGCTAGGCCTTACAGTATCCGACGAGCTATATGGCACGTTTCTGGGCGCTTCTACCCGCAACGTATACCAGCAGGTCAAGCAGCATTTCAATTTGCCGCAGGACCTAGACGAGTTGATGGACCGGAAGCGGGAGTTGTTTGCTAAGGCCTTCGACGAATCCAAGGAGCTGGACTTGCTGCCCGGTGCCCGCCAACTGGTGGAAGACCTACACGGGCAGGGTGTGCCGTTGGTGGTGGCGTCGTCGGCCTCCAGGGGTACTATCGACCGGGTGTTTACTCGTTTTGGGCTGTACCCGTTCTTCGCGCATATCGTTAGCGGCGAGGACTTCAAGAAGTCAAAACCGGATCCGGCCATCTTCTTGCGCGCGGCCGAGCTAACCAACACGCCGCCAGCGGAATGCCTGGTAATAGAAGATGCCGCCAACGGCGTGGCCGCGGCCAAAGCCGCGGGAATGTACTGCATCGGCTTCCTGAGCGAGCATTCACAAGGCCAGGATTTGCACCAGGCCGACCGTATTGTGGCCAAGCTGGAAGAACTGGATGCGGCCACAATTCTGGCGTTTCCAGGGCCTACTGATCTTGCCAGGGCCGTATAACGAGTTCGGCGCTTCCGCGGGTGACCTAGCTGCGGAGGCTCCTGCACTATGACCACTCGTTCACTTAAACTGCCGGAACTCGGCTTGCTTGTCTTCCTGCTCCGCGGTAAACCCGGTGCCGAACGCTTGCTGGCGTTGCTGCACACGGTGGAAGTAGCAGAGATAAAACCTGGGGAAATAGGTGGCTTGCGGTTCACCAGCGGCCAGCCACATCGGCGCCTAGGCGAGCGAATTGCCAACACCCAATTCCTGGACGAGGATGGCGTGCTGGTGTTTGCCTCGCTCTACCTAGACCAGGAAGGCGAGCTATATGAGCTGGATTATTGGAAAACAGACGACAGTCCGCTCAGGCGCATTCCTGCTTTCTAGGTAGTAAGCCGGGATGCGCCGCAAGGTCTCGTGAGAAGCAAAGAGAAACTCACCGAATACGTTGGTATTCAGCTCTTACTTACACTTTTCCTTGCGTCGGGTGTCAATTACATGCGCAATCTTCCAGCCGCCCGCCAGCTTCACCAACTGAAACGAGTTGTAGCCGCAGTGGCTGAAGGTACTGCCGAGGTAAAACTCGTAGGGCGTCCAGACGCTGGCCAGGTTGGCGTCAATCAGGACTTTGTCGAAGGTGATGCGCTCATCCCACACCTCCTTGTGCGGCTTGCCAACGGCCTTCACGAAGTCCGATGGATTTTCGGGCAGGAGCTGGGTGGTGCCGTTGCGGTTGGCAATGGTATGAAAAACGGCGCCGGGGGCGAAAGTGGAGCGCACCAGCGTGCTGTCGCCCTTGCGCATGCCTTCAAAAAATGTCTGGATGGTTTTCTTGACGGCTTCGGTTTCGGTGGTCGCAGTTTGCGCCGAGGCGTAGGTAGCAGGCAGCAGCAGGGCAGAGAGTAGCAGGTATTTCATGGGCAGGAAGTTAAGCGGAAGCAAGGACACCAACAGACCCGCGCCGTTGCGGCCGCTTTTAGGCGTTTGGGTAAAAAACTGTCCCGCTTGCTTGAAAGGCTATCGGCCGAGTTCCTGCGCTCTTATTGCAAACTGTAGCATTAGCCCCAGTACTCTCGTATGAAAATGTGTGCTGGTACGTACCTAGCTCCTACAGTAAGATTGTGGCTTGGCTCCGGTAGTAGCGCACGGTCAAGCTATTTTTGTTGTTGCAACTGATCTGATTGCTGCCTCTACCCATCCATGGAAATTCGTCGCACCTTTGATTTACTAACTCGCCTGGCCACTACCACGCCCCAAGCTGATTGCTTGGTGGAAAAAAAAGCGGGCACTTGGCAGCCGCTAAGTGCCGCACAGGTGCAAGAGCAAAGCAACCGCGTTAGCTTAGGGCTGCTGCAACTAGGCATCGGGCACGGCGACAAAGTGGCCATCATTTCCGCCAACCGTCCCGAGTGGATCATAGCCGATTTTGGCATTGCGCAGCTCGGGGCCGTGAGCGTGCCCATGTATCCCACCATCACCGTGCAGGATTATCGCCACATCTTTCAGGATGCGGGCGTACGGGTGGTGCTGGTGGAAAATAGAAAGCTGCTGAGCCGGGTACAGGAAGCAGTAGCAGTAATGCCCAACGGCCCCGAGCATATCTTCACGTTCGATAAACTGGAAGGTGTACGCTCTTTCGCTGACCTGCTGGCGCTAGGAGAAGCCGCCGATGCCACAGGCCTAGCGGCACTAAAAGCAGCCGTACAGCCCGATGATTTGCTGACGCTTATTTATACCTCGGGCACCACCGGGCAGCCCAAGGGCGTGATGCTCAGCCACCGCAATATCCTGTATAACTGCGAAAACCTGACCAGCTACCTTCCGCTGCCCGCCGGCCAAAAGGCGCTCAGCTTTCTGCCCCTAAGCCATATTTTCGAGCGTACTGCCACCTACCTGTACTTGCTGCTAGGCTTCAGCATTTGGTACGCCGAGGGCGTGGAGCGCATCTCCGACAACCTGCGGGAAGTGCAGCCACAGGTGTTCACAACGGTGCCGCGTCTGCTGGAAAAAATCTACGACAAGATTGTGGCCAAAGGCCAGGAGTTGACGGGCGCAAAGAAAAATCTGTTCTTCTGGGCCCTGAACTTGGGCTTGCGCTATGACACGCAAAAGGATCAGGGAATCTGGTACAACACGCAGTTGGCCTTGGCCAATAAGCTCATATTCAGTAAGTGGCGCGAAGCCTTGGGCGGGCAGGTGCGCTACATCGTGAGCGGGGGCGGGGCTTTGCAGCCGCGGCTGGCGCGCGTGTTCTGGGCAGCCGGTATCCGGGTGATGGAAGGCTACGGCATGACAGAAACTTCGCCCGTCATTGCTGCCAGTCGGCCCGAAGCCAGCGGCAATCTCATAGGGGCCGTAGGGCCCGTGATACCGGGAGTAGAAGTGAAGCTGGCCCCCGATGGCGAAATCCTGACTCGTTCGCCTTCCGTGATGCAAGGTTACTACAACCGCCCCGACCTCACAACCGACACCATCGATGCCGACGGCTGGCTGCACACCGGCGACATCGGGGAACTGGTGCAGGGGAAGTTCCTGAAAATTACGGACCGCAAAAAAGAGATGTTCAAGACGTCCAACGGCAAGTACATTGCCCCGCAGCCACTAGAGTCGCGGCTGGCGGAATCGCCGCTGGTAGAGCAGGTGATGGTGGTGGGCGAAGGGCAGAAATATGCGGCGTGCTTGCTGGTACCGGCCTTTGCGGAACTGCGCGCCTGGGCGCGAAACCACAACCTGCCCGCCGACCTCTCAGATGCGGCATTGGCTGCCCACGCACAGGTGCAGCACCTCTACGACCAGTTGGTGCACCAAGCCACTGCTGCCTTCGCGCAGTGGGAGCAAATCAAGAAAGTGGCCTTAGTACCAGCGCTTTGGAGCGTGGAATCGGGGGAGCTAACCCCCACTTTGAAGGTGAAGCGCAAGGTTGTCAGCCACAATTATCAGCAGCTGATTGAGGGATTGTATCGGTGATAAATAAATAAGAATATAGGCAGAAAAGTAAATCATTCCGGGGGTCGGAGTGTTATATAGGCACACTAGAAGACTTGTATTATGCGCATGAAAGGCTTGTTTAACCTGGGTCCTGTTTTCGGTTATTTCTTCCGCAAAAACGATCCGAACCGCACTTCTAATTTCAACTTGCGGACGATGCACTTCATTAATAAACTCTCCATGGCCATGTTCCTGGTGGGGTTTATCGTGCTACTCTACCGCTGGTTTCTTCGCTAGATAATCCCTTCTTTTGCAACGCCAACTGAGGAGTTGGTAGCTTTTTAGAGCAGGGCCGCAGGGCCTAGTTCTGGAAGCTGCTAGCTGCCGGTTGGCGTTGCCTTTTTTGCTATTATTTCTAGCTGTAGCGCTGCATGAACATCGAAGACTTCCGCGACTATTGCCTGCTGAAGGCCGGGGTAACCGAAGAAACCCCCTTTGGCCCCACTACCTTGGTTTTTAAAGTCGGTGGCAAAGTTTTCGCCCTTACCGATATCGATACGTTCGGTAGCGTCAACCTAAAGTGTGACCCGGAGCGCGCCGTAGAGTTGCGCGAGCAATACGACTACGTGCTGCCCGGCTATCACATGAACAAGAAGCACTGGAACACAGTGCTGATGGGCACCGGCATTTCGAACGGACAGTTCAGTGAGTTGATCGACCATTCCTATGACTTAGTGCGCGCCTCGCTGCCGAAAAAGCTGCGCGAAGAATTAGCCCAAAGCGAGCAGCTAGAGCGCTAGAATCCGTTGGTGTTCTGCTTCCATAAAAAGGGTGCAGCACAAGAAGGCTCATCAGCGTCTCTTCCTGTACATCAAATTGGTGGTGTCATGCTGAGCTTGCCGAGGCATCTCGCGTGCTGGCATTGTAATACTATTGTCATGCTGAGCGCAGCCGAAGCATCTCGCTCGACTCGTTGGGCAAGCGTTAGGGTTTACCACACTAGCGAGATGCTTCGGCTGCGCTCAGCATGACGGACTAAGTTGTACTCTCAACGTCTGGTCTGCATGCAAGCTGATTTGCTGTCCTCTGAATAACAGTCCTTGAAACGGAGTTTACTCCACTAGCTCGGTGCGTGTGAAGCAGATGGCGTCGCCTTGCAGCAGCTGCATTGATACTTTGGTGGGCGACTGCTGAAGGAAGTGCGTGAAATCGTGAATTAGATGACTTTGGTCGTAGTAGCCGTGCTGTTCTAGCAGAGCCAGCCAATCTTCTTTCTCACTTACTGCGCGCTGTTCCAGTTTGCCGAGCAGCCGGCGAAAGCGCATAAACCGGGACGCTTCTTTCACCGAGAACCCTAAGTATTTCTGGAACCGCAGCTGCCAAGTCCTTTCCGATACTTTGGTGGCAGCTGCCATGACTTTCAAGGGGTTCAGGTGCCGGCTCTCGGCAAGAAGCGGCAACTGAGCCATGAGTTCAGCTTGTGGTTTTTCCAAGGCCCGCAGGTAAGGCAGACTGAAATCAACAATGGCCTGTACCAGGTCGGTGGGGTTGTGAAGCAAGCGGAGCTGCTGCCAGAGCTGCGCGAATGGGCGGTGGGGTAGTAGGTCGTCGGGGTCGGTAAAATCGTCGGTGAGGTGTTCTACCGGAACTTGGAACAGGCGGAAGAACCCTTCGAGCGTGAAGTTTACGGCCAGCACGCGGCCATTTTCCGGCAAGCGGTACTGAAAGGCTTTTTTGAGCGGAGCCGTCACTACTATGCCATCTACCCGATGCACCTGCACGAGGGCGCCGCCCTCGTGCCATATTTCGGCCGTGGGACCGAGGTTGATTAGCATCACAATCTGGAACGTAGGCAGCAGCGTGCGCACGACGGGCGCGGCACCTTCTTCCACCGTCAAGAGCACAAAATACTGGAGCACCTGCTGCAAAGCGCGAGGGGGCACAATGAATTGCTCTTGTAACACACTCATCGGCATTAGCATCTTTAAGGTCAACAAAAGATAGCAGGTGCTAAGCTATTCGATATTCACACAAACCAGAAGCAGCTTACGCAGTTGCTAGCCTGTGCCTAGCGAGGCAAAACACTCAGCGTGACTTTGTGCCCATGAGGCAGACGCTTAGCAATAAACAGGGAAGGACAAGCTCTGTTGCGAGCAACGAAGTTGAACGGCTTATAAAGCAAACAGGAAAGGCTACGGCAAAGCTGTTTCGTTTTCTTACAATTTTCCAGAGAAGAAGGCCGGTAGGTTTGCATCAGTTCTACCAGGCAGGCGGACCAACGCGCTGGTATTCGGATGCTTCTTAAGGGCGAGAATTTGCCAGAAGCAGCGTGTGGGGCCTGCCGTAGCTACGCCACCTTACATTACTTCTTTCCATGGAAAACCTTCCTTCTTCCGCCTCCACTACCTCTGCTGGTCGTTCCGTGCCAACTATTCTGCTAACCGGTGCTACAGGTACTATTGGCACTGAAGTAAGCAAACTGCTGTCAGCCGCAGGTGTCCCGTTCCGCGCCTTGGTTCGTTCCCTACAAGACCCCAAAGCACAGCAACTACAGGCTCTGCCCGGCGCGGAGCTGATAGTCGGCGACTTAAATAAGCCGGAAACAGTGGCGTCGGCTCTGATTGGGGTCGAGCGGGCCTTCCTGCTAACCAACTCTTCCGAGCAAGCGGAAACGCAGCAACTGGCTTTCGTGGATTTGGCCCGGCAAGCAGGTGTGCGCCATCTGGTGAAGCTTTCGCAGTGGGCCGCCGACCGGAATTTGCCGGTGCGGTTTCTGCGCTATCACGCTGTGGTTGAGGAGGCTGTTCGGGCGAGCGGCATGACGTACACTTTCCTAAGGCCCAACCTGTTTATGCAGGGCCTGCTGGCCTTCCGGGATTCTATCAAAACCCAAGGCCAGTTTTTTGCAGCTATCGGCGAGGCCAAAGTAAGCGCTGTGGATGTCCGCGACATAGCCGCAGCCGCCGCTGCTGCCCTCACAGAACCCGGTCACGAAAACAAAATCTACAACCTGACCGGCCCCGAAGCCTTAACTCACGCCCAAATAGCCGCCAAACTCTCCACGGCCCTGGGTAAGCCTGTCCGGTTTCAGGATGTGCCACCGGAGGTGATGCACGCTGCCCTATTGGGGGTAGGGTTTCCGGTCTGGCAAGCCGATGGGTTACTGGAAGACTACGCCCATTATTCCCGCGAGGAAGCCGCCACCGTGACCAACGGCGTGCAAGAAGCCACGGGCCGTGCGCCCCGGCCCTTCGCAACTTTCGCGCACGACTATGCGCCGGCGTTTGCCTGAGGCGTCGGATGGGCTGTCACGCCAATTAAGTGTTGAGTTGTATTTCACGGCATTTTTGATTTCCGCTCGATGGCTACTCATTATTATCCAAGTGATTTAGCGGCAGCGCTGCAGCAACGCTGGCCCGAAACCGTGGCCATCAGCGCGCCGCTGCCCGAGCAACAGGTGCTAACGCAGCTGATTTCCACGCTCTACCAAGCGAGTATGCTGCAAGAGGAGGGGCGTCCGGTGGAGTGCCACGTAGTTTTTGCCCCGGCCCACCAACTAGAAGCCCACCCCGCAGCCGTGACGGGTTTTCATCTGATGACGTTCGACCCGCCGCGCGCCTGCAACGAGCAGGAAATTCGGCGACTGAGTCCGGCGGTGCAGCGGCAGTCGAGCTTGCTGGCTGTGAGCCTAGCAGCCGATGGTAATTTGCAATTGTGGGGCATGCTGTTCACTCACCACGAGTGGGACCGATTAGAGGAAACCCCGCGCTTGTCGTCGGCTAGTCCGCCATTGGCGCTGATGGTGCACGTTCGGGGACCTGGCAACCTGGTTTTTTATTGCGGCAACACCCGGGTGCTGACCCTGCAGCACGGCCGCATCGACGGCCACGGCTTCCTGCAGTTTCCCAACGCCTGGGGCCAGGGGCGTTTCAATGAGAACGGCCAGCTGTTGCAGCAAGCGCAAGGTCCATCAGTGGTTACGCCCAAGGAAGAAGAACTAGTTGTGATGCTTTCGCAACACCTACAGCGCCAGGCGCTGGGGCGGGTGCGGGCCCGTGCTCACGGGGGCATGGTGGTACTGGTGCCCACCCACAAAGTGGAGCCGCTAGTAGCGCCCGGCAGCATTTTGCAACCCAAGTACAAAGTGGAGTCCGGGAGCGCCGGGCCCCAGTTCCAGAAGTTGCTATTGGCCATAGTGCGCCGCCTTGGCGAGCTAGGCGAGGTGAGCTGGGCGCATTACTGCCGTTCGCACGATGCCACGTTGCTAGCCCTCGATGCCGAAATAACTCATTTCGCCGATCTGCTCGCCGACTTATCGGCAGTAGATGGTGCGCTGGTGCTAACCAAGCAATTGCAAATCGTGGGGTTTGGCGTCGAAATAAAAGCTTCGCAAACAACCGTTAACAACGTGTACCGGGCCCTAGATGTGGAAGGCAGCAGCCTGCAAACCGTTGCCGCCGACCATGGGGGTACCCGCCACCGCGCGGCGTACCGGCTGTGTTTGGCCGAGCCGGAATGCTTGGCTATTGTGGTGTCGCAGGACGGGGGTGTGCAGTTCGTGCATCAGGAGGCCAGAAAGGTGATTTTCTGGGACCAGCTTTCCTATTGAGCATAACCGATCAGGATACTAGTCGTTCAACATCGAGACGCAGTGTATTGCGTCTCTACAGATTGAAAGCACATTCCATTAATTTTTGGGTAGCGTTATACGAAAAAAGCCCGCTGGATATTCCAGCGGGCTTTTCCTTGCTTGATTATTTAAAAAAGACCGTCATGCTGAGCGGAGCCGAAGCATCTCGCTAGTGTGGTAAATGCCTTACGACCGCAACGATTCGAGCGAGATGCTTCGGCTGCGCTCAGCATGACGGTCTTTTGTAGCGCTTATACCACCACGTTCACCATGCGGCCGGGCACGACGATGACCTTCTTGGCGGTTTTGCCATCGCCGAAGCGGGCCAGGAAGTCGGAGCCTAATACGGCGGCTTCGATGTCGGCGGCGGTGGCGGTGGCAGCAAACTGGAGCTGCTCGCGCACCTTGCCGTTGATGGCTACCGGGTAGTTCACGGTGTCTTCCACCAGGAATTCTTCCTTGAACTCCGGGTACGTAGCCGAGCTGATGCTACCAGCCTCGTGGCCGAGCAGCTGCCATAGCTCCTCCGCCAAGTGCGGCGCGTAAGGCGAAAGGATGACCACCAACGGCTCCAGAATGGCGCGCTTGTGGCATTCGAGGGCCGTTAGCTCGTTCACCGTAATCATTAGGGCACTGACCGTGGTGTTGAAGCTGAACCGCTCGATGTCTTCTTCCACCTTCTTGATGGCCTTGTGCAGCGCCTTCAACTCGGCTGGTGTTGGAGCTTCATCGGTTACGGCAAAGGCACCGTCGGCAGGGTGGTAGAGGCGCCAGAACTTCTTGAGGAAGCCGCCTACACCGCTCATGCCGTTGGTATTCCACGGCTTGAACTGCTCCAGCGGCCCGAGGAACATCTCATAGACCCGCAACGCATCAGCACCGTACTGGCTTACCAGCACGTCAGGGTTGACCACGTTGAACTTGGCTTTCGACATCTTCTCGACTTCCCAACCACTCACGTAGCGGCCATCATCTTCGAGAATGAATTCAGCACTATTGTAGTCAGGGCGCGACTTTTTGAAGGCTTCGGTATCCAGCACATCGTTGTGCACGATGTTCACGTCCACGTGCAGGGCAGTGGTTTGGTGCTGGTCTTTCTTGCCAAGCGTCACGAACGTGTTGGTGCCGTTGATGCGGTACACGAAGTTCGAGCGGCCCAGGATCATGCCTTGGTTGATGAGCTTCTGAAACGGCTCGGGAGCCGATACGAGGCCCAAGTCCTTGAGGAAGAGGTGCCAGAAACGGGAGTAGAGCAAGTGGCCGGTGGCGTGTTCGGCGCCGCCGAGATAAAGGTCCACGTTCTGCCAGTACTTCTCGGCTTCTTCGCCCACGAAACGGTCGGCGTTGTGCGGGTCCATGTAGCGGAGGTAGTACCAGCTAGAGCCGGCCCAGCCGGGCATGGTGCTCAGCTCGTAGTCGTACTGGCCTTTGTACTTCCAGTCTTTGGCGCGGCCAAGCGGCGGCTCACCGGTTTCGGTGGGCTTGTACTCGTCGATTTCGGGCAGCACCAGCGGCAAATCGGCTTCCGCTACGCCGTAGGCTACGCCGTCTTTGTAGTAAATCGGAATTGGTTCGCCCCAATAGCGCTGACGACCGAAAATGGCGTCGCGGATGCGGAAGTTGGTTTTGCCTTTGCCGAGGCCTTTTTCTTCGAGGAAGGCAATGAGCTTGGCGGTGGCTTCTTTGTAGCCGAGCCCGTCGATGATGCCGGAGTTGATGTAGCGGCCTTCCTTGGTGGGGTCGGCTTGCTCGTCGAGGCCTTGCTGCGCGTCGGTTACCTGCACAATGGGCAGGTCGAAGTGCTTGGCAAACAGGTAGTCGCGCTGGTCGCCGGAAGGCACGGCCATGACGGCACCGGTACCATAACCGGCCAATACGTAGTCGGCAATCCAAATCGGCACGGGCTCACCCGACACGGGATTAACGGCGTACGCCCCGGTGAAAGCACCCGATACGGCCTTCACGTCGGCCATCCGGTCGCGCTCCGAGCGGCGCTTGGTGGCGTCGATGTAGTCGGTAATGGTCTGCTGCTGCTCGGGGGTGGTCAGCTCCTTTACCAGCTCATGCTCGGGCGCCAGCACCAGGAAGGTGGCCCCGTAAATGGTATCTACACGGGTAGTGTATACCTTGATTTGGGCACTGGCGTGGTTTTGCACCGGGAACGTCACTTCGGCCCCGATGCTGCGGCCGATCCAGTTGCGCTGCATTTCCTTCACGGCATCGGGCCAGTCGAGCGTGTCGAGGCCCTGGAGCAAACGGTCGGCGTAGGCGGTGATGCGCAGGTTCCACTGGGGCATCAGGCGGCGCTCCACCGGGAAGCCGCCGCGCTCCGACAGGCCATCTTTCACTTCGTCGTTGGAAAGCACCGTGCCCAGGCCGGCGCACCAGTTCACGAAGGTGTCTTGCTGGTAGGCGAGGCGGTAGGGATGCACGGCCGTGAGGCGCTGTTTTTCGCTCATCATCTGCCACTGACCGGCCGTGAAGCTATGGCGCTCCTCGTCGTCGCCGGCCGCCCAGATACCTTCGCTGCCGTTCTCGGCAAACTTGTCGAGCAAGGTTTTGAGGGGCTCGGCGCGGTTGGTGTCGAGGTTGTACCAGCTATTGAACAGCTTCAGGAAAATCCATTGCGTCCACTTGTAGTAGGCCGGGTCGGAGGTGCGGATTTCGCGGCTCCAATCGTAGCTGAACCCCAAGGAGCTAAGCTGCCGGATGTAGGTATCGATGTTCTTTTCGGTGGTAACGGCCGGGTGCTGCCCAGTCTGGATGGCGTACTGCTCGGCGGGCAAGCCAAACGAGTCGAAGCCCATGGGGTGCAGCACGTTGTAGCCGCGCAGCCGCTTGTAGCGCGACACGATGTCGGAGGCAATGTAGCCGAGCGGGTGCCCAACGTGCAGACCCGCGCCGCTGGGGTACGGAAACATGTCCAGCGCGTAGAATTTCGGCTTGTCGGAACTGTTATCCGCCTTAAACGTATGGTGCGCTTGCCAGTGGGCCTGCCACTTCTTCTCGATTTCCTGGGGACTGTAACCGGGCATGAGTTGTTGGTTGTTATTTGCTGGTCGTTGATTGGTAGTTGATTGCCAGATGTTGATGTCCGCATGTGGCTATCAAGCCTCCATCAACAAATAACAAGCAACCGGCAACAATCAACAGGCGGCGAAATTACAGCGAAATGCCGGGAAGGGCTAATTCCAAACACTGAAGCCCACTGCTCGGTTGTATATCTTCATCTCGATATTGCATTTACACCGGTATCTTTCTCGCCCGTACGTCGTCTGCCGAGCCTGTTAGCTGGCTTTCTGTGTTCCCGCTATGCCCGATTCTAGTACCCCGCTGTCCTCCGAATTATCTGCGCCCGACGAGTTGCTACACGTTCTAATGGAGGTGTCTTTGACGGGGTTTATCTTGTTCCGGCCCGTGTACGCACCCGATGGCCAGACCATTACGGACTTAACTTACGTGCGCCTCAACCCGGCCGCCCAGCGGATGCTGCAGCTGCCCGAGCAACCCGAGCAGACGTTTCTGACCTTGTATCCAAACGCGAAGGACGCTGGTATTTTCGATTTCTACCGGTCCAGCTTTGAAACCGGCAAAGCGGGCCGATACAACGTCAACTACCAGCACGATAAACTCGATAATTATTTTCATCTGGCGGCCCAGCGCAGCGGTTCCCTGCTAGTGGTCAGCTTTTCCGACACGGCCGACCAAGACCGGTCGGCCGTAGAGCAGGCGCTTCGCGAAAGCCAGGCTCGTGAGCAAATGGCCCGCGCCGACGCTGAATTGCAGCGCCAGCAGCTGTACAGCATTTTGATGCAGGCCCCGGCCATGATTTGCATTTTCGAAGGGCCGGAGCACGTCTTCAAGCTGGTGAATCCGCTTTATCAGCAACTGGTGGGGGAGCGGCCGTTGCTGGGCATGCCCATTGCGGAAGCCATGCCCGAACTAGCTGGACAGCCCATTTTCGACCTGCTCGACAACGTGTACCGCACGGGCGAAACATTCTATGCCCACGAAATGCTGGTGCAGCTCGACCACGACAACTCTGGCGGCCTGGGCGAGAACTACTACAACTTCATCTATCAGGCCACCCGCAGCCTAGATGGGGCTATTAATGGAATCTTGGTGCTTGCCTACGAAGTAACGGCGCAGGTACGAGCTCGGCGCAGTATCGAGCACAACGAGGCGCAGCTTCAGCGGCTAAACCAGCAGCTAGAAGCCGCCAACCGAGCGCTGATAACTGCGGCCGACAGCGCAGAAGCTGCGCAAGCCGAAGCTGAAGCGCAGCGCCAGCGCCTCTACCATATTTTGGATGAGCTGCCCGCCAGTATTGCCATCTTTCAGGGGCCCGACCATACGTATCAGTTGGTCAATCCGCGTTACCAGCAGCTGTTCCCGGAGCGTACTCTTCAGGGCCGGACTTTCCGTGAAGCCATGCCCGAGCTGGAAGGGCAACAGTTCTTCGAATTGTTTGATCATGTATACCAGACGGGGGAGCCGTTTACCGGTTTTGAGGTCGAAACGTGGGTGGACACCACCAATACCGGCCAGCTCGAGCAGCGCTACTTCAACGTGTTTCTGCAAGCTTTGCGCAATACCGAAGGTGGTGTCAATGGCCTCCTCAACTTTGCCTACGACGTGACCGAACAGGTGCAGGCCCGGCGGCAGGTCGAGCAGAGCCGCCAGCAGGTGGAACAGCTAAACACCGAGTTGGCCAGTGCCAACGAAGAGTTGTCTGCGGCCAATGAAGAAATCAGAGCCACTGTAACCGAATTGCAGCTTACCGAGCAGGCCTTGCTTGAACTCAACTCCGATCTGGAGAACCGCGTGGCAAGGCGGACCCAGGAAGTGCGACAGGCGCAGGAAGAAGCGGAGCGGCAGCGTGCCCGCCTAGAGCGCTTCTTTATGCAAGCGCCCGCTGCTATCTGCGTGTTGGACGGGCCCGACCTGGTCTTTGAATTAGTTAATACGGAGTATCAGCAGCTATTTCCGGGGCGAAAACTGATGGGCAGGCCCATATTGGAGGCCATGCCGGAAATCCGGGACCATGCGGCGTACCAAACACTCCAGCAGGTATACCAAACCGGCGAAACGCACCAAGAGCCGGCGCTGCTTGTTCCCATGCAGCGCTCCACGGATGGGGTTCTGGAAGACCGGTATTTCAACTACATTCAGCAGGCCCGCTACAACGAGCAGGGCCAAATTGATGGGATTCTGGTGTTTGCCTTTGAAGTAACGGAGCAGGTGCTGGACCGCCATCGGGCCGATGCCTTGCAAGCCGAAGTGCTAGCCTCGGCGCAACGCATGGCCGAGGAGCGCGAAACGTTCTACCAAGTATTCGAGCAGACGCCAGCCTGTATCGTGTTGCTGCGCGGCCCGCACCACCGCGTCGAATACTACAACGAAGCCTACCAGCAGCTGTTTCCGGGCCGCCAGATGCGGGGCCGTACCATTGCCGAAATTCAGCCTGATGCGCTTGCCCAGGGGTTTGTGGCGTTGCTCGACAAGGTGTATGACACCGGCGAAACCTTTTATGGCAACGAGCTACGGCTCGTCATCGACCAGCCGGGCGGGCTTCCTCCTAAGGTCAACTACTTCAACTTCACGTACCAAGCCTACCGCGAAAACGGGCAGATAGTGGGCATCTCCGTGTTTGCCTACGAAGTAGGAGAGCAAGTGCGTGCGCGCCAGCAACGCGAGCAGAATCAGCGGCGGCTCCAACTCATTACCGATGCTTTACCCGTACTGATTGGGTACATCGACCAGGAAGAGAAATATCAGTTTGTAAACCAGGGATATAAGGTCTGGTTTAAGCGGGAGCTAGAGGAGTTTCTAGGCCGGTCGGCCCGCGAGGTGCTCGGCGAGAAAGCCTACCGAGGCGTTCAACCATACGTTGCCCGGGCCCTGGCCGGAGAGCGGCTCGATTTCGAAGCGCGGATGCCCTACCGCGACGATTTTATTCGCTACATCCGCACCAGCTACGTGCCCGAAATCGAGGACGGGCAGGTAGTAGGGTTCTATTCTATGGTGGCCGACATCACCGACCAAGTGCTTGGGCGGCAGCAGGTGCAGGAGCTAAACGAGGAGCTGGCTGCCATCAACGAGGAACTGCACGCCGCCAACGAAGAGCTGTTGGATACCAACCAGCAACTCACCCGCACCAACGTCGACCTCGACAACTTCATCTACACCGCTTCGCACGACCTGCGGGCCCCCATTGCCAACATCGAAGGGTTGTTGCACGCCCTCACGCAGCAATTGCCCGAGTCCAGCGCCACCGATACGCAGGTGCTGCCCATCCTACAAATGATGCAAGGATCGGTGGAGCGTTTCCAGAAAACCATCGACCACCTAACCGACGTCACGAAGCTGCAAAAAGAGCACGTGCAGCCCCGCCAAACCGTGGATCTGGCATCTATAGTGGAGGAAGTGCGTTTGGACCTGGCCCCGTTGCTGGAATCAACCAATGCGCAACTCGAAGTGGATTTAGAACAATGCCCCACCATTTCGTTTTCGCAGAAAAACCTGCGTAGCGTAGTCTACAACCTGCTTAGTAACGCCCTCAAGTATCGGCACCCCGGCCGCCAGCCTAAGGTGCGCATACGCTGCCAGCAAACCGAACATTTTGCTGTGCTGGAAGTGCAAGACAATGGCCTCGGGCTTGAGGCCACCCAGCAAGTGCGGCTTTTTGGCATGTTTCAGCGCCTCCACGACCACGTAGAAGGCACCGGTATCGGCCTCTACATGGTCAAGCGCATGGTCGAGAATGCCGGCGGGCATATCCAAGTGGAAAGTCAGCCGGGCGTTGGTTCAACCTTCACTGTCTCTTTTCCCCGTTAAGCACGTATATCGTTCCGTGTGCCGCTCGGCTCGGTTTGTAGTGAGCTGATGATTTCTACTTTCGGTGCAGTTGCTTTTATATGAATAAGCTTCCTAGTATTCTTTTAGTTGATGACGATTCAACAACCAACTTTCTTAACGAGCTATTGCTGAAAAGTTTAGGCGTTGCCGACCAGTTGCTCATTGCCCAGAACGGCCGGGAAGCGCTAACTGCCCTCGATCAATTCTGCGAAAACATCGGCTCTGCCTGCCCCTCCCTGATTCTGCTCGACGTGAACATGCCCGTCATGAACGGCATCGAATTCCTGGAGGCATACGTTCAGCTGCCCCAGGCGCAGCGGCAGGCCATTGTGGTAGTAATGCTCACAACTTCCCTGCATTCCCGCGACCTGGAACGCGTACAGCAACTGCCCATTGCCGGTTTAGTCAACAAGCCTCTCACCAAAGAAAAGGTCGATACTATTCTGCAAATGCACTTCCAGCGGCAGTTAGAGTAAGAAAAGAGTAACTGAGCAGTGGAGTAACTGAGTAAAAATAACGACTGTGTATAATGAACAGTCATGCTGAGCTTGCCGAAGCATCTCGCTAGTGTGGTAAACCAATGGCAACACAATGTCAGCACGCGAGATGCTTCGACTCCGGCTACGCCTGCGCTCAGCATGACGGATAGTTTTACGGGTACGTAGACAATGTCAGCACGCCGGGCCGGATACTCTGACAAGTGGACGGCAGATGAAGCAGGACAAGGCATCTGGCGTTCTTGAGTTACTCCCTTACTCCGCTACTCAGTTACTCTCCCGAAGGGAGCGTGAACAGGAAACGGCTGCCGGTGCCGGGGGCGCTTTCCACCCAAAGGCGGCCGCCTTGGGTGCTGATAAACTCGCGGGAAATGCTTAGGCCGAGGCCGGAACCGCCTTTGTGGCCGGCGGGGTTGGGCACTTCAGCGAAGCGTTGAAAAATTCGCTCGTGGTATTCGGGTGGGATGCCAGGGCCGTAGTCCTGCACGCTCACTTGCAGTTCGTGGCCGGGAAGCTGAGTGGCTTGCACCGTGAGGCGGGCGCCGCGCGGCGAGTAGCGGATGGCGTTGGCGAGCAGGTTGATAAGTACCCAAGTGGTTTTTTCGAGGTCGGCGCGGGCGGCAGGCAGGGTGGGCGGCAGGTTGGTTTCCAGGCATAGCTCTTTATCCTGAAGCTGCGGCTGCACGGTGTCCACGGCATATTCCACCACGTCGGCTAGGGCTACGGAGCGTACATCAAGCTTGATACCCGCTCCGGCATCGAGCCGCGAAACGTCGATGAGTTGGCCCACCATGCCGAGCAGGCGGGTGGTTTCCTCCCGGATGCCGTCGGCGATGCGCAGGCGTTCTTCGGGGTCGGTACGCTCGTCTTGCAGCAGCATCAGGCTCAGGTTGATGCTGGCCAGCGGTGTTTTCAGCTCGTGCGATACGGTAGCTAGGAAGTTGGACTTTATTTCATCCAGCTTCTTGAACTCCGATACGTTGCGCAACGATAAAATGTGCCCCGCAAACTCGGTCTGCCGCAATTCCTTGTTGAACGACACGATATGGCTGGCCGTGAGTCGGTAGTACACGTCCTCGCCCTGCTGCCGAAACGTGAGCAACGGTGGTTGCGCCCCACCATCATCGGACTTAGCAGCTGGCTCCAGCAGCGGCCGGAACAGCGTGTGCAGCAACTCCGATTCGCGGCTGAGGTCTTCGGCCTTGCGGCCCACCAGGTCGGCAGCGGACCGGTCGAGCAGGCGGCGGGCGGTAGGATTGGCTAGTAGTACGCACCCGCTTTCATCGAGCAGCAGCAACCCTTCATCGAGGTGCTCGACCAGGCTTTCCAGGCGGTTGCGCTCGGTGGCCAGGGCTACACGGGTGGCGCTGCGCTGGTCTTGCATGTAGCCAAAGGCGCGGTTTAGGGCCAGGGCCACGGCGCCTACTTCGTCGTTTTTGGCAATGGGCACAAGGTTGGTAGGGCCGGGGCTAGCTACGTCTTCCACATCGGCGGTGAGGCGGCGCAGAGGCCGCAGCACTTCCCGCGGTAGCCGCACAATTAGCGCCAAGCCAACGGCGGCACTCAGGCTGATAAAGATTAGCACCAGCTGCCGGGCACGCGCGGCGTCGGCGGTTACCCGGTGCGTATCCGCGTTGAAAGAGCGAGTGTTGAGGTCAATGGCGCGGTGAATTTCGGCCTGCAATTGGCGCAGCTTGCGTTGCTGTTGCGCCAACGGGGCCTGCTCGTCCACTAGGGTTTGGTAGTCGGCCAGGTGCTGTGTGAGTGTGTCAACCAGCTCCAGCTCGCCCGACTCGGTGATGTTGGCCGCCTCGCGAGTCAGGGCCCGCCGAAACAACTCTAGCGGCGCGGCAGCCGCGGGTTGTTGCTCTAGCTGTTCCACAGCTTGCAGCATTTGGAGGCCATATTCCACCGAGCTGAAGTTGGCCTGCTGCACCCCGCGCGCTCCGCCTTCCAGCCGCTGAATCGCTTGAAATGCGTACCCGCCCAAGGCTAGCAGCAACACCAACATGGTTAGGATGCTAAGGCGGATTTTGGTTTTTAAGGTCATGGAATGAAAGTAACCCTAGCTTTAAAGTGGCGTTCGGCCGAACAAGTGTACGTTAAGTGACTTTACCTAACACGTTAATGGAACGTCATGCTGAGCGCAGCCGAAGCATCTCGCCCGAATCGTTGAGTTAGCACCACAACGTCAGCACGCGAGATGCTTCGACTGCGCTCAGCATGACACACGTAGATAGAGCTATGTCGGGCGTTGACTGTGCATTACAACCCGTACTCCTGCACTTTGCGGTAGAGGGTAGTGAGGCCGATGCCGAGCTGGCGGGCGGCTTCGGTTTTATTGCCTTGGGTGCGGTGCAGCAGCAGTTGAATGTGGCGGGCTTCTAGGGTGCGGAGGCTGTTGTCGTCGGGGTTGGCGTCGGTGAGGCTGAGCGGGGCGGCGGGGGCGTGGAACTCGTCGGGGAGGTAGGCGGCGGCCAGAGGCTGGTCGGCGGGGGCGAGGATGGCGGCGCGTTCCAGCACGTTTTTCAGTTCGCGCACATTGCCGGGCCAGGGGTATTGCTGCAGCAGGCGCAAACACTCCGTATCGAGGCCGGGGAGGCGCTTACAGAGCTTGGCGGCAAAGTATTGCAGGAAGTAGTCGGCCAGGGCGGGCACGTCGGCGGGCCGGTCTTTGAGCGGCGGCACGTTGATGGTAAACACCGACAGCCGGTAGTACAAATCGGGGCGGAAACGGCCTTCGGCGGCTTCCTGCTTGAGGTTGCGGTTGGTGGCCGCTACCAGGCGCACGTTCACGTTGGTGGGCTTGGTGTCGCCGAGCTTGGTGAACTGCTGCAACTCCAGCACCCGCAGGAACTTGGCTTGCACGTTCAGCTCCAACTCCCCGATTTCATCCAGAAACAAGGTGCCGCCGTTGGCTTCTTCCAGCAAGCCTTTCTTATCGGCCAGTGCCCCCGTAAACGCACCTTTCTTGTAGCCAAACAGCTCCGATTCCAGCAATTCCCGCGGAAACGCGCTGCAATTCACCGCCACAAAGGCCTTCGCCCGGCGCGGACTCGCCTCGTGGATGGCCTGCGCAAACAACTCCTTGCCCGACCCCGTGGGGCCTTCCAGCAGCACGGTGCTATCCGTCACGGCCACCTGCTCGCCCATGATTTGCGCCCGCCGCAGCGCCCCCGATGAGCCAATCATGGAGCTGAAGCTGTGTCGCTGGCCCATCTTGCGCTCCAGCTCAGCCACGCGGCGGCGCAGGCGGGACTTTTCAGCGGCGCGGTCTACTACCACCACCAGTTGCTGCTCGAAGTCGCCTTTGGTGAGGTAGTCGAAAGCGCCTTGCTTCATGGCCTTCACGCCGTCGGGGATGGTGCCGAAGGCAGTGAGCAGGATGACTTCCATATCCGGCGCTTTGGCCTTGAGGCGCGGCAGCAGCTCGACGCCGTTGGCATCCGGCAGCTTCACGTCGGACACCACTACCAGCACGTCGGCGGCGTGCTGCTCCAGCAATTCCAACCCGCGCCGCGCATCGGGCGCTTGCAGAATCGTGTAGCCTTCCAGCTCCAGTACCCGCGCCAAAAGCTGGCGCAAGCGCGGTTCGTCGTCAATGAGTAAGAGTGTTCCGGAAGGCATTATTAAGAAAAAAGGAATTGCTGAGTTGAAGAATGATGAGCTTGGGTATCTATTTTTAAGCAAGATTATCTGCTAACACCAATTTTTACAAAGTCAACCTGATGAGCGGAGAGAGCAACATAGTAGAATGCTGCACACATGGCAACAGATACCCTGCTTATGTTTGCCAGCACTTGAATACACACAATCCAGTCGGCTTCTGGGAACCGTTCGATTCTGACCCAAGCTTAGTTTATACCAACGATGAGCTCAACGCTTGGTGCGACGCTTGCGACGAAGTCTTAATTCGAGTAGGTGAATGGAATGAAGAGTCTGAAGCTTTTGCAAAAATTAAGCTAGTCTGTGATTCATGTTATTTCGAAATAAAGCAACTGAATCTAGGCTATAGGGCTGATTAGTATAAGGGGGTATTACTAGTATTCAAATGTTGAATCAATACCTATTTTGTATCGATACTAATTATATTAAGCTGTAAATGCGGGTTACAACAGAATTGATTTGTGGGATGTGCTTAATTGTATCGAGTACAATAGCCTGCGCCCAAAGAAAAGAAACCCATGTGATGCTCGGACGTCAGTTGGCGGTTCAAGCGCTACAAGAAGCATTAAAAAATCCATTAAAGCCTGTTGCTGAACAGAGCAAGAGCAAGCCGCTGCCCGATAGTATATCTGCTCTGCGTGCAGCTGAGCCGATTTTATTTCATGCCTATGGGAAGCAGCAGGTTCTTGAACAAAAGCCGTACGAGGTTTATCTTGTTAATCAATATTGGGTAATCATAGGAACGTTGTCTGAGAATGTAGACGGCGGTACATTTCGTATTATTTTAGATTCTAGAAATAGTCAGATAGTTGAACTAACTCACGGTAAATAATCTGCTTAAGCCCTTCCTCGAATCTCGCTTTTAATCTCCTCCACGAACTGCGCGAATTCGGGTTCGGCTTCTACGTTGGGGTGCCAGGCCAATCCCATTTCAGCTAGGTTATACTGGTGTTGTTGAGTGATGGTGGCGCCGGGGATGAGCTGGCCGGCGGCGTCCCGCTCGTAGCCGAGCAGCCACAGCCGGTCGGCGAGGGCGGTGGTGGTGGCAATGTCGTGGGAGACGATGACGACAGTGTTAAGCTCGTTCATGGTCGTGACTTCGAGGATGATTTTCTTGACCTCGTCGATCATAGCTACGTCGAGGCCGGAGAAGGGCTCGTCGAGGAGGATGAGGTGCTCGGAGCAGAGCAGCTGTTGGGCAATGGCGGCGCGCTGGCGCTGGCCACCGGAGAGGTGGGCGGGGTACTTTTTGCGGTGCGGCGTGAGGCAAAATCGGTCCAGATACGACGCTACCTGGCGTTGGGCTTCGTCGGGGTCGTACTTGCGGAGGGCGGCCACCAGCAGGTTGTCGTGCAGGGTGCGGTGGTCGAAGAGGGGGTAGCGCTGCTGCACGAGGCCCACCATGCCCGGTTTCACCGGCAACTGCTCGACGCCCACTTGCACCGTGCCGCTACTCGGGGCCAGCAGTCCGGCCATGATGCGGCACAGCACCGATTTACCGATGCCGGAGCGACCGTAGAACCCGACGACCTGCCCCTGGTTCATGCCCGGCCGCACTACGTCGAGCACCTGCGCATTGATGTCGCGCAGCACGACTTCCCCGTTGAACGTCATGGATACGTTTTGCAGCGTGAGGACTGGTTCTTTGTAGTTGTGCGGGAGAGGAGTCACGGATGGTGAATTTGTGAAGTGGTGAAATTGTGAGGAGAGGATAATCGTACTGAGCTTCTTTGCAGCTGCTATTAATCCTTCCCATCTGTCATCCTGAGCTTGCGAAGGACCTTATACCCGCAGAACAAGCCGTAGTAGCACCTGCCGTTTTACCGAGAAAAGGTCCTTCGCAAGCTCAGGATGACAGATGGAGAGAGGATAGAGGTGGGGGCTCTGTTACCGTTTTAGCGCGCAGTGCTAAGACTTGAATAGGGGAAGAACACGCGGCGCAGGAGCACGAAGAGGTAGTCTTGCAGGGCGCCGACGGCCAGGATAACCAGTTGGATGGACACCACGCCGGCTAGATGCAGGTAGCGGTTTTGCTTGTAGAGTAGTAGGCCAATACCGCCTTCCGACTGGTAGAGCGTCTCGACCAGCGTAATCATGGTCCAGATGATAGCGAAGTTCTGGCGGACTACTTCCAGCATGTCGTCGAGCTTTCCGAGTACAATCACCTCGAAAAAGCTGCGCCATTCGCTCATGCCAAGAGTGCGGGCGTGGTCCATTTCCTCTTGCGTGGTGGTCAGAATCACGCTGGTCATGCCCGTCACGAAGTACACTGTGGCCCCGAACACCAGCACCGAGAGCTTCACTTGGTGGCCCGAGCTAAGCATGAGGGCCATAAAGAAGGTGAGGCCCGTTAAGGTAAGGTAGCGTAGCTTGGTGGCGGCGTAGGCCAGGGGCCGGAAGAACGGCAGCGCCGTGAGGTAGGAGATGAATAGGGCCAGCACCGTTGCCATAGCCACCGCCTGAATGGCTGTTGTCAAGCTGGCCCACAGCTCCTGAATCAAGCCCTGCGTGCTCACCAGGTCCTGGAAGGCAGTCAGTACTTCGCCGAGCGTTGGGAACAGCTTGAGCGGATACAGTAGCCACAGCATCAGCAGCACCAGTACCTGGCAAGCCACCATGGTCAGGAAAACCGACTGGCGCGGTTGGGCATTCGGGATAAATAGATTTTTCATGAGCAGAGAATAAACAAGGAAAGAAGAACGTCATGCTGAGCTTGTCGAAGTATCTCGCGTGCTGACGTTGTGAGGCTAACTGATTATACCACACTAGCGAGATGCTTCGGCTGCGCTCAGCATGACGGGGAGTTTGGCAACGTCAGCACGCGAGATGCTTCGACAAGCTCAGCATGACGTTCTTGTGCCTTCCTTTTAGTTGCCGAGGACCACTTCCACGCGGCGGTTTTTGGCTTTGCCGGTGGGGGTGGCGTTGCTCACCACGGGTTCGGTGGCGCCGTGGGCGTAGACTTGCACGCGGCCTTCGGGGAAAGTACTGCTGCTTTTTTGTTGCAGCCACTCGCGCACGGCCATGGCGCGGTCTTCGGAGAGTTGCTGGTTTTTTTGCGGGTCGCCGACGTTGTCGGTGTGGCCGTGCACGGCTACTTTCAGGTTACCGGCCACTACCAGGTCGTCGAAGAGCTGGTTGAGCTCACGCTCGGCGGCGGGGGTGAAGGAGCTTTGGCCGGTATTGAACTCGATGTTCCAGGCCCGCTTGCTTACGTTGCGGCGGATTTCGTCGTCGGCAAACTTCTGCTGGTCGGCGGGGGCTACGGCTTTGCCTTTGTACTGCGCCTGCATGTTCTTCAGCAAGCTGAGGTCCAGCATCTGGTCGAGGGGGACGTAGCTTGGCAGCTCCTTGGGGTAAAGGCGGCTTTGCACGTCGCCGAAGGTTTTGTAGACGGAGGCGTAGATGTTGGTGCCACCTTCTTCGAGGCCGAACAAGGCCAGGTTGTCGGCGAAGTTGGAGGCCTTGCTACCGCCAAGCTCCACCACTTCACCGGTGCGGTCGGCTTCGCTCACGCCTTTGTAGTACTTCAGCCAGTACGCGCCGTTTTTGTCTTTGTCGGCGTACACGTCGGCCGAAATATCAGCGGCCCGCTTCAGCGCTTCGGGGTGGCTTTTCACTTGGTCGCCGGCCACAGCGAAGGCAGTCATCAGGCCAGCTACTTCCTTCTGGTGGGCATCGTACCAGCGCTTGGTGGTCACCATGATGTTGGGCATCTGGTTGGAGTAGTCTTTGGTGGACACGATGCTAACCAGGCCGCCTTTTTGCTTGGCAATGTTCACGTCGCCGGGCGTCCAGGTGGCTACGGCGTCGGCTACCACGTCGATTTTCACGCCGGTGTTTTTGCCGTTTACCACTTTGGTGCGCTGCTCAGGCTTGCCGACGATGTACTTTTCGGCGGCTACCAGGAAGTCAGAGGCCGACATAAAGTTCACGGCTTCGGGGTCGTAGGTGGTTTCGTCGGGGTTGACTTTGAGGCCGTTGTCGGCGCACCATTTCAGGGCAATGTTTTGGTCACCGTCGCGCAGGTAGCAGGCAATGGTTTTGCCCACGGCCAGCTTGGGGTTGTCGAGCCACTCTTTCGGGCCCATCAGCTTGTCTTCGCCGAACGATTTACCTACCGAGTAAGGGATGATTTGGAGCTGCGTACCGGCTTTTTTAAGTTGTTCCTGCACCGCCGAGAAGCCGGGCAATCCGTCGCCCATGATGCTCACAATCAGGCCCGGCGTGTTGGGGTTGGCGTCGAGGTCAGCGGCGTTCTTCACCAGGTCGGCTTGCATTTTGGCTACGTCGTCCTGGCGTACAATCTGCAGGTCGAGACCGTTGGCGGCCATGGCCGAGCCTTGGGTGGTGCGGGGGCCGCCGTTGGCCAGCATACCGGCCATTTGCGAGTTCCAGGCCATTACTTCCCACGTGATGGGCGTGCCCTTTTCGGCGGGCGTGGTGCCGGGCAAGGCCGCCAGCGGCACCGCAATGTTGGCCCGGTTGCCGTTGCTGGCGGCGGTGGGCAGCTCAATGGAGTTGAGCAGCACCGACTGCGTGTCGGCTTTCTTGAACACAGCACCACTGGAAACCACCTTGTTGATGCCGAAATAGAGGGCCACTACGATGAGCAGGCCAATTACAATTTTACCGCGAGTAGTCATGATATGGAAGAAGCTAGAAGTCAGGAGTTAGGAGGTAAGCGGGTGTAGCACCTTTTTAATTAGGTCGTCATGCTGAGCGGAGCTGCAGGCAAAGTCGAAGCATCTCGCTGGTGTGGTAACCTCATTTAGTGCTCCGGCATCAGCACGCGAGATGCTTCGGCAAGCTCAGCATGACCGTTCCTTTTTAACTTTATTAGAATTGGGGAAAAGTGGGACGCCACGCTGCTACGGGGGCTGCTTTAGATGCTGTGGCGAAGACAAGCTGCGTGTGAGGCGCCACCGTGGGCGCGGAGCGAAGCTGGCTGAGGGGCGCTACGGGGAAGAAGGTATTCAGGCCCGCTAGCACCAGGGTCATTAGCAAAAAGCTAGTCAAGCAGGCTAGAATAGGCATCATTGGAGGCTTTGCGGATTTGGTTGGGTGACTGTGGGGCTTGGGGCTTTTCGTCCATGATGGCGCTGAACTCGCCTTTCTGGTACATGCCGAGCAGGCGCTGGCCTTTCTCGCTCATGACGCCGTTCTGGATGTCCATTTCCTTGACGAACTCCTGCGAGTAGCGCATGGCTTGCTTGATCTGGCCGAGCTGCGCGGCCATGTCCTGCGCCACTCGGTCGGTGGCGAGGTCGAAGAAGTACTTCTTGTCGGGGTCGCCGCGCAGGATGTTCATGGCGGCCCGCATACCGGAGCTGGTGCGCTTCACCAGGGCGTATTCGTCTTTCAGCAACCCGACCTTGAACTTGCTGTTGTCGATTTGGCGCAGGGCGGCTTTCAGGATCTGGCGCATCACCAAACTCACGTTGGCCGTGGTGGTGAGCATGGGCGTGAGGCGCTGGTTGTAGTCCTGGAGTTGGGCGGCGCGGGAGGCGTAGCTGTCGGCGGCGTCTTTTTCGCCCTGGCGGGTAGCCGAGGCAGCCAAGGCCAGGTACTCCTGCATCTGGTTCTGATTGTCGGTCAGCTTGCGCTTCACCAGTTCATGAGCGCCTTCGATGTGGCCGACCTCACCCTCCATGTTGCGGGCTTCCTTCTCGGTGTTCCGGATGTAGTCTTCCATGATACCGATAGGGTCGGTATTGACGAAGATGCCCGCCGCCGTACGGAAGATGCGCTGCCCGGCGTACCAGAGACCCGCCTTAATCCGCTTGTTGGTAACCAGCAGAAACAGGGCAAACAGCACCCCAAGCCCAATCCCGAGCTTCACGGTGTCGAACACAATGTCGACGAGATAGGGCACGATGACGCCCCAACTGTACACGCCGGCCCCTACAAGGCCAGCCAGAAAGACCCACCCCGCCACTTTTTCGGGCTGCTGCCACTTCGGCAAGTCGGTGGGTTGGTCGGTAGGTAGTAGAGTGTTCATGGGAGTGTTGGTGAATTGGTGATGGATGCCAGAATCCAAGACCAATGCCGCGTCCCATTTTCTCTGATTTTATTTAGTTAAATATTTGATAACAAGTGTTATAAAATAAATTAGCCTTCGAATCTAACATTCGAAGGCTCAGTAAACCCTACCAAAACGGTAGGGTGGTTTTCCAGAACGGAGGGGTAGAAGAGGAATACAGAAGTATTTCTCAGTACACCATACCCCACCTTTTGTGGCTAAAAAAGCTAGTTCCCTCCTCAGCCGAGGAGGGGCCAGGGGTGGTTGATATTCGTTGCTGACATTGTAATAGTATTGTCATGCTGAGCGGAGTCGAAGCATCTCGCGTGCTGACGTTGTGGTGCTAGCTCAACGATTCGGGCGAGATGCTTCGACTCCGCTCAGCATGACGTTCCGCTAGGGCTGCTCTGGCGTCAGTCACCCCCCCAAACCCATCCTCGGCTGAGAAGGGAAACTAGTTCTCTAACTTTCTAGCTCTAAAGTGCCTCATGGTAAGGCGAAATAGTTGGTAATCAATAAGAAGGATGGTCTGTTTAAACTGGTGGCGTTGCTTCCAGAACTTCCAGCGGGTTAATGCCGTCCAATGTTCCTTCGCTGCGCAGGACCTGGAAGCGGGCGAAGAGTTCTTCGCCGTACCAGTTTTCCTGGCGGGTTAGCTTGATGACTTCGCGGTGGGTAGCGTCGCGGTAGGCGTATTGCTGCATCTTTCGGGCGGATTCCCACACGCTGAACGTGGCTTGCCGGATGATGGGCAACTCGCCGAGGCCGATGGCTGCGCGCACCCCATCGGCGTGGGCTACGGCGGCGCTGGTGGGGGCTACGTATTGCCAAAAGCGCCAGGTTTTCTGCCACCGGATAGAGGCGCGGGTTAGCACGGCCACGGGGGCATCGTCGGGCACGGTAGTTTCCGAGGTAGGATAGTTGAACGGGTTGACTCCGTCCCAAAAGCCGTGCGACTTCAAAGGCAATAAATCCACTGCCCACATTTCGGTGCTTCGCTGGCGATACTCTTGCCAGAGCGGGTGTGAGGCAAAGAAGGCGGCTGCGGCCTCTGCGGATTCCCAAACGGCCAAGAAGCCGTAGCGGTGCAGATTGGGCCACAACCCGAAACCGTTGTCCGCCCCACTGCCCGCTAGCTTAAAAAATAGCAGACCCGTCACCCGCTGCAACTGCGGCGGCGAGGTGCCCATTTGGGCCAGTCCCCACCGCTTCTGATTGGGGCGGAGCGTAAATAGAGTAACAGTGGTAAGCAAGTAAAGCAGCGTTAAGGTAACGTAAGCCTAGAGGTAAAAGCCTGTTCTAAACAATCAAGGCAAGGTAGCATGGGGCGCAACAGTATAGTTTAGCCTGCACTATGCATGTCACTAATCAACAATAAAGGGGCGGAATTGCTTCCGCCCCTTCGTAGATAGCTCAGAAAGACATTAGGGTATTGGTTGTTTGGGTAGCTAAACGAAACGCTGCTTAGCTAGCATCGGCCCGACTGTCGAACGTAAATCGTGCAGGGGCTAGCTCAGCAGCGCTTCGCGGTAAGGGTAGGTTTACTAGGGTTTTACTTGTGCGTGCTCGTCGCCGGTGGGTTGGTAACGCTCGCCAGTGGTTACGGCTTTCACGTAGCCAAAGGCCCGTACCAGTACGTTGCTTGGCTGGTCCCAATACTCGCCCCGCACGATGTTGATGCGCAATAAGGCAATGTTAGGATCTTCGGGGCCTTTTGGGAACCAAGCCCGCAAGCCTTCCGACCAGTATTTCTTGATAAGCTCGGAGTTGGTGGTAACTGTTGCGGTGCCGGAAACCGACACGTACAGGTTATCATTGGGCTTGGAGTAGTTTAAGCTTACGTGCTGGTCTTCTTTGACCTCGTAAATCTTAGCGGAGTCCTTTTCGGTGTAAAACCACAGCGTGCCGTCGTTTTCCGGCTCTTGGGTGTACATAGGACGGCTGTGGAGGGTGCCATCTTGCTCGGCAGTAGTCAGCATGGCAATCTTGATGTCCTTGATGCGCTTGATCAGCTCAGTTACATCGTGACTAACGGCAACTTGCTCGGCCATAATTTCAGGGTTTTGGTAGTGTAGGTTGGAGCTTAGGGATACGGCTCTGCTCCGCGAAGGTTATTTTGGTAGCCGATTGTTGGCTGTTGCTTGTTAATGGCAGCGGGTAAGCAAGCCGTTCACCTTCAACCACCAATCAGAGAAACTTCCTATGAACTTCCTGGCCCACTTGCTGCTCTCCGGTTCGCCCGCCACTACACCTGACTACGCCGACATAGTAGTCGGTAATTTCGCGGCCGAAGCCGTGCGGGGCCGCGCTGCTCTGGAAGCATATCCGGCGGCGGTGCAGCGCGGCATCCGCCTGCACCGGTTCATCGACTCGTTTACCGATGCCCACCCACTCGTGCGCCGCACCACGGCCCGCCTGCGTGCCGCTGGCCTCGGCAAATGGGCCGGCGTCGTCTCCGATGTCGGTTTTGACCACCTGCTGGCCCGCGACTTCTCGCGTTACCACCACGACCCCACCGAGCCGCTGGCAGCCTTTGCCGAACGCCACTACTCCTTGCTCCATGCCCGCCGGCAGGAGCTACCGGAGCGCCTGCAGCAAACCCTCCACTACATGCGCCGCGACAATTGGCTTAGCGCCTACGCGCACCCCTATGGTCTGGAGCGTGCACTGTTAGGGCTGAGCCGCCGTGCGCCCTCGGGTGCTGTGCTGGCTACGGGCGCCGCTGCGTTTCTGGCCGAACTGCCCGCTTATGAGGCTGATTTTCGGGAGTTCTGGCCGGAGTTGCAGGAAGCAGTCCAAGCAGAGAGTAGCGACAGTAGGCTAAAAAGTACAATGCAGTAACAAAAAAACGGGGCCATACAGCCCCGTTTTCATTATCAATAAGAAGCACTAGCCTAATGCGCGTGCCCGCCTTCGCCGTGCACGTGGCCGTGGTCTAGCTCTTCTTGGGTGGCTTCGCGCACCTCGGCTACTTTGCCGTCGAAGTGCATTACCATACCGGCTAGCGGGTGGTTGAAGTCCATTTTCACGCTGTCGGGGCCGATGTCTACCACCTTGCCTTGCATGTGGTGGCCTTGGTTGTCGGCCATAGGCAAGAAGTTGCCGACTTGCAGCATTTCCTGGTCCACTTGGCCGTCGATTTCAAATACGTTTTTCGGGATGTCGACTACGGCTTGCTCGTCGTATTCGCCGTAGGCTTGCTCGGGAGTCAGGGAGAAGGCAAACGAGTCGCCGGCCTGCTTGCCATCGAGTTGGCGCTCGAACTCTTCCGGTAAGCCGCTCTGGCCGAATAGGAACACCATGGGCGCATCGGCTTCGGCTGATTCTACGAGCACTTTTTGCTGGTTGTCGTCGGTCACGCTCAGATCGTAGGTGATCGTAACGACTTTGTTTTCGCTGATTTGAGCCATACTGCAGGGGACGGGTGAGTCCTGGTGTGGTTGGAAAATGGGGTTCAGACGGCTAGTTACGGAAATGAACGGTAATTCTAGCCTTAAGAGAGTGATACTCGAACCTGAAGGCATGGGTTGTGAGATGTAAAATTTTGGCATCCACTATCAAGCTTATCAGTAGCCCGTTAGGCTTAGTATTGAAATCGTTCTAGTCTGTAGTCTGCCTCGCTTCTTATGAAAACCAACTTCTTCCCGCTGCTCCTAAGTGGCGCTCTGCTGGCTGCCTGCCAGTCCAACACCAACACCGAAACGCCAACCACGCCCGAATTGCCCGCCATGCCCGTCGACTCTACCACCGCGCCCACCGCCACCGATACCATCGCCAAAATCGGTAGCCCCAAGCTGCTGCACACCCTCGACGACGCCCACAACACGCCCGACGGTCTGGCGCTAGCCCCTAATGGCAGCCTTATCCTATCGGTACCCAACCTCGCCGATAATTCCAAGCCGGCGGTGCTGATGGAAATGACTGATTCCGGCCTCAAGCCTTACCTGAGCAACCTGCCCGTTGAACCTACCACCAAGAAAGCGGCGCCCATGGACTTGGCATTTGGCCCCGATGGTAACCTCTACTACGCCGAAAACCAGTACGAAAACAGCAAGGATTTCAAATCCCGGCTGATGCGGGTACGCGTAACGAACGGTAAGCCGGGCGCCGTAGAAACGGTAGTCGACAACTTTGCGCTAGCCAACGCGGTGGTTTGGAAAGGCGACAAAATCTACGTGACCGACAGCCAGTGGGACTTGCCCGACAACGACAAAGGCAGCGCTGTGCTGGCTTTCACGTTAGCCGAACTCAACAAAGGCATCGTGCACCTGAAGCCCAAAACCATGGACCCGCACGTGCTGACCACCTTTACCACCCAAGTCAACGAAACTGGCGTCGACAATGGCGCCGACGGCCTCGACTACGACAGCAAGGGCAACTTCTACACCGGCTCGTTCGGCGACGGTACCTTCTACAAGATGACGATGAAGCCCGACGGCACCCTCGACAAAAAAGAAGTTCTCACCCTCACCGGCAAGAAAATTCCTTGCATCGACGGCCTCATCATCGACCGCAAAACCGACAAAGCCTACCTCTGCAACTCCCGCGAAAATTCAATTGAAGTTGTCAACCTCAAAGACAATTCCGTCACGACCCTTGCCCAAAACGGCGACACCAACGGCACCAACGGCCTCCTCGACCAACCCGCCGAAGTGCTCCTCAAAGGCAACCGCCTCTACATCTCCGACTTCGACAAGCCCGAAAAGAACTTCGTCAACAAGAAGTCCGATGCCCCACACACCATGTCGGTGATTGATCTGCAATAAGTAGCAGACCAGTTCGGTGGTGTTCTGATTGTTCTTTAACTGAAACGCTTGCTTTTCAATCACCTGCTACATGGTGGTTGGAAAGCAGGCGTTTTGATTTACAGGTTACTGCTATGCCTCTGTGTGGGTAGATTAAGAAGTAGAAGTTGATAAGCCCAAACTGGGTATCCTGTGTGATATACTAGGACTGTACATCCTATTGCGTAACATTTGCACCACGTGAACGACGGGGCTATGCAAATTGCTCGAGCACTTGTTCCGTTTGCTGACCTTGTAAAGCGAGGTGTGATGTAGTTTACTTATAGAATTAGCCAGATGTTGTCTACCGATACTCAGCAGCGCGCGCTGCCTTCAACTGAAAGACAGCAGGGCCGATGGTTGCCTTACCTGATTGGCATAGGGCTGTTGCCTTTGTTGTACATGATGCTCGTGCACAAAGTAGGTTCCTCGCCTATTTTAATTTGGGACGAGGGACGGCTAGCCGTCAATGCAGCCGAAATGGAACAGAACGGCAACTGGTTGGTAACCTATTTCGACGGCAAGCCCGACATGTGGAACACCAAACCGCCCTTGCTGATTTGGCTGGAGGTGTTGTCGTTGCGCTTGCTTGGCTATTCTGAAACTGCGTTTCGGCTACCTACTATGATAGCCTCCGTTGTTACTACTGGTCTGGTATACTTCTTTTCGTATCGGCAGTTGAAAAACCTATGGGGAGCAGTTTTTGCTGTGCTAATACTGGTTACCGCAACCGGCTACAACGACCTGCATACCGCCCGCACCGGCGACTATGATACGATGCTTACGTTTTGGGTGACCATAGCGGCTCTCGCCTTTTTTCGCTACCTGGAGCGCCAACGGCCAGTTGATTTCATTTGGACCGCAACGGCACTCGCGCTAGCGACCCTGACCAAAGGTGTGGCGGGCTTGTTTTGGGCACCGGCTTTTTTGCTATATGCTATTTACCGGCGGCGCTTGCTGTGGCTGTTGCGGCGGCCAGAGGTCTACGGGGGCGTTGTAGCGTTTCTAGCAGCTGTATTAGGGTATTACTTTGCCCGCGAACAGTACAATCCGGGCTATATCGCAGCCGTGTCGGAAAATGAACTAGGTGGTCGGATGCTGGCCACGCTCGAGGACCATCTGCACCCGTGGCATTGGTATCTCGAGAGCATGTATGACGGAGAGTTTATGCCGTGGGTGGTACTGTTTCCGGTTAGCTTGCTTCTTGTCTGGCGCTTTTCCACTCTTTCTGTCCAGCGGCATTTCACCATGTTTGCAGGGCTGATTGTGGTTCTGCACATGCTGATTATATCTAGCTCCAGCACCAAACTAGAATGGTACGACATGCCGATGTATCCGCTGGCGGCTATGGTTATCGGGCTGAGCTTGGGAATCTTGCTTGAGGCTATTCTCGCCTGGCAGTACAAGCAGGGCGATGTACAAGCAGCAGCGTTTGTAGCTGTTTTTTTTACAATGGGTTTGTTTACTGTGCCCGTTGTGCGAATGTATCAGCGGGTTACCGAATTATTTGAAGGACGGCGTGAGGATCCTACGCTCAGCTATGGTTTTCAAATCAAGGCCATGGCCACCCAAAAACCCGACCTCACAACCTACACCCTGTATTCGAATACCGGCTATAATGCTTCCATGATGTATTACCGTATGGCGGCTCAGGCTAAATACAAGCATACGGTGGCCTTGAAATGGAATCAGCAGCTCGCAGAGTTGAAAACAGGGGATGTGGTGGTGCTTTGCGGAAAAGAGGACAGCAGCGCCGTCAACAAAAGATTTCATACGTCCATTCTCGTGACGGAACCCGAAAGCACCTGCGCAACGGTGCTGCTGCTACAACCGCGTTAGACAGTGCGTAGCACTCTCAAGTAGCTGCTAGGAGTACCAACAAGAAGGCCTGCTCGATATCGAGCAGGCCTTCTTGCTGGTACTATGAAAAGAAGTAAAAACTTGACTTAGTCTACTGCAATTCCCAAGCGGTTCTATAGGCTCCAATGCTTTCTGTATAGTCCAAGAAGGCTTTGTAGAACGGGTGTGAGCCAAGTGTAGACGAGTCACCAACGATAAGAAGCTTCTTGCGGGCGCGGGTCATACCCACGTTCATGCGGCGAATGTCGCTCAGGAAGCCGATGTCACCTTGGGTATTACTGCGGGTGAGGCTGATGGCAATGATGTCGCGCTCCTGGCCTTGAAACGAATCGACAGTGCCGACGCTCAGCATGCGGTGCTCCATGAGGCCGGCTAGCTCGTTGTTTTCTTCGATGGCATCCTTGAGGTAGTTGATTTGGGCGCGGTAGGGGGCTATGACACCGATGGTCAACAGGTCCTCGGTATGGTCGGCGGCATCGTAGGGTTCTAGGAGCTGCGCCAGGCGCTTGAGCAGCAAGTCGGCTTCTTCGGGGTTGGCAATAGAGCGGCTTTCGGCAATGCCTAGCTCCTGGAAGCCAAAGCCGGCAGTGTCCAAAAACTCCACGGCTTGGTCGGGGGCAAAGCGAATGTCGTAGTCGGGCAGGTCGGCATGGGCCACGGTGGGTGCAGCTTGCAGCTTGCCCTCGTAGAACTGCTCGGAGCTGAACTCCATGATTTGCTCGTGCATCCGGTACTGCACCTGCAGCATGCGGGCCGTTTCGGGCTGGCGCAGAATGCACTTCTCGAACAAGGTTTCGCGCAACCCATCCTTGGCGGCTTTCTCGCTCTTAACAGTGGGCGGCAGCTGCTGGTGGTCGCCGGCTAATACTACGCGGTTGCCTTTGGTTATCGGAATCCAGCAGCCCGGCTCTAGTGCTTGCGCAGCTTCGTCGATAAAGATGGTTTCATAGGTGAGGTGGCGAATGGCGCGGTTGCTGGCACCTACCAGCGTGCAGGTAATAACTTGCACCTTGTCCAGCAAGTCTTCGGTGATGTAGCGCTCCAGGTTGTCGGAATCCTGGAGCAGCAGGTGAGCTTGCTCTTTGAGGGCGCGGCGCTCTTCCCGCTCTTCCCAACCGAAATGGCGCTTGAACTTACCAGCCGCTTCGCGGTACTGCTCGGCCGTCTGGCGCATGCTTTTCAGCTCGGGGTAGCTCTTGTGCTCCATAATCTGCGCCTCCAGCGTGTGGTGCAGCAGCAAATCCGAGACCCTGGACGGGTTACCCATCCGAATCACGTTCACGCCTCGCTCGGCCAGCTTTTCCGTCAGCAAATCCACGGCTGTGTTGCTTGGTGCACACACCAGCACCCGCCGCTCCCGCCGGATGGTTTCCAGAATGGCCTGTACCAGCGTAGTGGTTTTGCCGGTGCCGGGCGGGCCGTGAATAATGGCCACGTCCTTGGCCGCCAGTACGTGCCGCACCGCCGCTAGCTGCGACTCGTTGAGCGGGCTCGGGTAGTAGAGCGTGGCTTCATTTTCGGGGCGGAACTGCGCAGGTTTGGCGCCTAGCAGCACGTCGCGCAACTCGGCCAAACGGCCATCGAAGGCGCCCATCACCTTGCCCAAAGCGTATTCCATCTCACGGTAGCTGACCTCGTCGAAGGTCAAATCCACGCCGAGTTTGCCTTCGTCCACCCAATCGGGGAGGTCTTCTTTGGTGGTGGCAAGGACGATTTTATTGCGCTTCACGGCCGTAATCACGCCGTTGAGCGTGGGACGGTCGGAGCCGGAGCGGCCGGGAATGTTGCCAAACAAGGCCGCGTTCTTGCCCACCTGAAACAGGTGCAAGCCGTTTTGCGAAGCCGGCCGTTCCAGTTCAATCACCAGCTTACCGCCGAAGCCGATATCTTCCTTGGTGATCTTGACCGGGTACCAGGTCAGGCCGCGCTGTTGGCGTTCGGCAATGCTGGCCTTGGCATTTTTAATTTTGAATTGCTCTAGGTCCTCCTGCTGTTCCAGCTTCATGAGGGCCTGCACCTTACGCAGTTCTTTCTCGATGGCGTAAGGGTCGGTATAAGTAGGTTGTTCAGTCAACAGAGTGGTCTTGTGCATTCGTTGATAACAACGAAAACGGGAAATTGGTGGCCGAAGGTCGGAAAGAAAAAACGTTGCTTTTACCTGTGTATAGAGCTAAAGCAACAGACAAAGAGGCCAAGGTGCAGAACTACTCCGTGAACTTGTCGGAGTCAACGTGCTCGAAATAGTGCTCCAATGATTTCAGTGAACCAAAAATAGGCAGGACACTAGTCATAAAACGAGAAACTGTTTCTTCACTATCGGCATATACCAAAAAGGTATCGGCCTCTTCGTCAAACTCGAGATGATCGAGAAGAGCCGCGTCTTTTTCCTCTAATATGAAATGAATGTGTTCTACCCATGAGGGGCCATTGCCACCGTATCCGTGTTTGGCGAAAAGATTATAATAGCCTTCTACTTCCCCCACTGGGACTTGAATGCTAAAACGCCGATTAGGATTGGCTAAGTGGCTAGATAAAGTGGGGGTAACTTGGAAAGGAAACAATTTCTTTAAGGTGTAGTGGCTACTTGCAGCAGGCTTTAAGGGCTCCTTATGTGTTAAGTTGCTCCTTTGATTGTGATTACAGTATAGGAGGAGTAAAACAAATGGCAAGTAGATAAGCTTTTGCAACATAAGTAGTTTGCTACAGCAATAATTTCGTAAAAGTCTGAAGAGAGCTTATTGTGTAAGGATGTTGGTGCTGCTCGACAACATGTCCGCTGGAATAGCAAATTGGTAGTTGAAACTTAGATAAATTGCTAATGAGCCTTCAGGTAATCTGTCTGTTTGCCTCAGGCTTGTAGGCGCTTTTTAAATTGCAAGGGATTCTCGCCAGTTACCCGTTTAAAGGTTTTGGTGAAGTACGACAGATTCTCGAAGCCGCAGGCAAAACAGGCTTCCGAAACGGTGGTGTCTTGCAGAAGGAGCTTTTGGGCCTGGTGCACCCGGTATTGATTTAGAAACTGCGTGAAAGTTAGCCGGGTAATACGCTTGAAATAGCGGCAAAATGCAGCTTCCGTCAGGTTGGTGAGGGCGGCTACTTCCCGAATTTCAATCTTGCGGGGGTAGTGCTCTGCTACTACTTCACTCACGCGTTGGATGCGCTGCTGCTCCTGTAAGTTGTAGGAACTCGTGACGGCAGAGCCGTGCAGCAGCGTGTGGTCGGTGCTGGTGGCCAGCTGTTGGAATATGCGCAACAGGGTGAGTAGCCGCTCGAAAGGAGGGAGGTCGGGCAATTGCGCCAATTGTCGGCCAATCAGGTCTTTGGTGTGGCCGTGGAAAGAAACGCCGAATCGGGCCCGCTCGAACAGTTGCGTGATGGCCGCAAACTCAGGAGTTTGTTTGAACGCATCACCGAGGAAATGGTCCTTGAGCTGAACCACCACTTTTTTAGGCTCCGTCGCGACGCCGTAGTCGAAGTTCAGGTGAGGAATATTCGGGCCGATAAAGACCAAGTCGCTGCCCTCATAGCGCGAAATATGGTCCCCGACGTGGCGCGTGCCATTGGCGCCCTCGATGTATACCAGCTCGTATTCGGGGTGGTAGTGCCAGAAGAAAATGTCAGTTATGCAGGGAGTAAACAGGAGGCGAAACGAGCTTTCTGCGTCAGGCTCAATGTGTTCACGGACAATCTTCATCGGCACTTTTTGGTGAAACTGTAAGCTGATAAATCGTTTTAGGCTAACGCGACAACAATTTAGTGCTAAAAACGGCAATTTATGTTCTAACTGTCGGGTGACCGGGTGGGCTTTATTTGTATCCCCACTCACCTCTAGAATCATGAATGCCCCGAATGCAACTGTACCAGTATTGCTGGCCTGACTAATGTCTTGCCGTCAACGCCTGGTAATGAAGACTCTACCACGTAGGCCGAGCTTCACAGCTTAGCTTCCCTTGGCGGCGCGCTTCCGCAATCCACTTCACGCCAGCAAGCCAAGTTCGTGCTCTGCACCACACAGGCGGCCTCAAACCTACTGATTCAGTTAAGCCACTGCTTGTAAGCAGCACCGTCGCAATCCTTTGCACAAGCTCTACCGAAGGCAGTTCTCGCTTGATCTGGTCGGTTCTATGCCTCTGGTTGCAAGGCTTACTGCTTGGCTTACAATGGCTTGATAGGCCTGATATAACTGGTTGCAAGGCTCACTGCTCGTCTTAGCTCGATGCATACCCGTCCAGCACTTGGGCTTGGTTTCATGGGCTTCAAGTGAAAGTCACTTTTCAAATCACTCACCTAATTCCCTCAGTGCATGCCTTTTTCCTTACTAGTACCCCGGCGGCCTAGGCCGTTCCAGTGGGCGCTGCTGCCTACGCTTGGCATCGTATTTCTGCCTGGCCTAGCGGCCGCGAATCCAGCTGGCTTGGCAACCAACGTGTCACTTCTTACAGTGGAGCCACTTGCAGGTGGCACCATTACGGGCCGCGTGGTTGATGCCAACGGCGAAGGGCTGCCGGGCGTGACGGTGGTGCTGGAAGGCACTTCCCTCGGCGCCAGCACCGACGCTATCGGGGCCTATTCGATTTCCAACGTGCCGGCCGGTTCTTATACCCTCGTAACTTCCTACGTGGGCTTCAAGGCCAACCGCACGCCCATCACGGTTACGGAAGGAGGCACCACCACGGTACCCGTGGCTACCCTGGCCGAAAATACCACACTGCTCAACGAAGCTGTGGTAATTGGCTACGGCTCGCAGCGCCGGCAAGACGTAACGGGTTCCGTTGAGCAGATCGACGAAAAGCAGTTTGTGAAAGGGCAGGTAACCACCCCCGAGCAGCTGATTCAGGGCAAAGTGGCCGGGGTGCAAATCACGACGGCCAGTGGTGCGCCCGGCGCAACCACCGACATCCGCATTCGGGGGGGCTCGTCGTTGAATGCTTCCAACTCGCCGCTGATTGTGATTGACGGCGTGCCCGTGGACAACACCAGCCTGGCTGGCAACAGCAACCCGTTGTCGTTGATCAACCCCAACGACATCGAGAGCATTACGGTGCTGAAAGACGCTTCTTCGACCGCCATTTATGGTTCGCGGGCTTCCAACGGCGTGATTATCGTGACCACCAAGCGCGGCTTGCAGGGCGAGGCGCTGCGGGTGAACGTATCCACGCAGCACTCGTTGGCGAAGGCAGCTGATTTTGTACCCGTGCTGTCGGCCAGTGAGTTCCGTTCGACGGTAGCCCAATACGGCAACGATCAGCAGAAAGCTACGCTCGGCACAGCCAGCACCGATTGGCAGAAAGAGATTTTCCGCACTGCCTACACCACCGACAACACCGTGAGTTTGATTGGCTCGGCGGGCAAGGTGCCGTTCCGCGTATCGGGGGGCTACCTCAACCAGCAGGGCCTGTTGCTCGACAACAGCCTGAAGCGCTATTCCGGGTCGGTGGGCGTGACGCCGTTGCTGCTCGATGACAACTTGCGCATTGACATCAACATCAAAGGCTCGCTCATCAAAAACAACTTCTCGGCGCAGGATGCCGTGAACCGGGCCGTGTACTTCGACCCAACGCAGCCGGTGTACGCAGCCGATTCCAAGTTTGGCGGCTTTTTCGAATTCACCGACAACGGCAACATCCGCACGCTGGCTCCGCGCAACCCCGTGGGCCTCATCAAGCAGCGGGACGATTTGAGCACCGTGAAGCGCAGCGTCGGCAACATTCAGCTGGATTATAAGCTGCCGTTTGTGGCGGGGCTGTCGGCCAACGTCAATCTGGGCTATGATGTGCAGCGCAGCGACGGAACCTTGTTTGTGCCCGCCACGGCTGGTTCCGATTTCCTGCGCGGGGGCATCAACCGCGAGTACAAGCAGGGACTCAATAACACGCTGCTGGAAACCTATGCCAAGTACAACCGCGACTTCGGCAAAACCAAGCTGGAAGTGCTAGGAGGCTACTCGTGGCAGCAATTCCAAAACGAGCAATACCGCTTCGACGACAACCGGGCCGATGGCACCGTGTACGTAGCCGCCGAGCGCACCTACGACAACCAGCTCAGCTTCACCGACCAGTACAACCTGCTTTCGTACTACGGTCGCGCCAACCTGAACATCAACGACCGGTACTTGGTGACGGGTACACTGAGGGCCGACGGTTCGTCGCGCTTCTCGCCCGACAACCGTTGGGGCTATTTCCCGTCCGGTGCCGTGGCTTGGCGCATCAAGGGTGAAGATTTCCTGAAAGAGTCGAATGCCATTTCTGACCTGAAAATCCGCTTTGGCGTGGGACAGACCGGCCAGCAGGACATTGGAACCGGCAGCGGCAACCTCTACGGCTACCTGCCTTTCTACTCGCTCAGTTCCAACCTCTCGCAGTACCCGCAGGGCGGCAACTACTACCGCACCTTGCGGGCCGAGTTCTACGATTTGAACCGCAAGTGGGAAACCACCACCACCTACAACGCGGGTATCGACTACGGCTTCTTCGGAGGCCGCGTCTACGGCTCGGTGGACGTGTACAAGCGCGACACCAAGGACCTGCTCAACACCGTGTTCCTGGCGGCCCTGACCAACCAAACCAACGCCGGCACCATCAACGTGGGCTCGTTGACCAACAAAGGCGTGGAAGTGGCTGTGAACGTGGACGCGGTGAAAGGCGACCAGCTGAATTTGAGCTTGAACGCCAACGCCACCTTCAACCGCAATGAACTCACCAAGCTTACCAACTCCGACTCGCCGAACGCGGTAGGGGTGGTAGTCAGCAACAGCGCCATCTATAACTTCGATGGCGAGCCCAACCAGAATGCCCAAATCAACACGGTGGGCTACCAGGAAGGTGCCTTCTACGTGTATGAACAGAAATACGGCGCCGACGGCAAGCCGCTGATCAACGAGTTTGTTGACCGCAACAACGACGGTACCGTGGACAGCCGCGACCTGTACCGCTATAAGTCGCCGCGCCCGAAGGCCATCCTCGGTTTCGGGGGCAACCTGACGTATAAAAAAGCTAGCTTGGCCTTCACGTTCCGCTCGAACTTAGGGGGTTACCTCTACAACAACCTGCGTTCCCGCTCGCTGTTCTCGCAGAACTCCAACGGCTTTATCCGCAACTCGGGCGAGGAGCTGCTGTACTCCGGCTTCACGCAGAACGCCAGCAACCAATTCCTGTCCGACTACTACGTGGAAAGCGCTTCGTTCTTGCGCCTGCAAAACGTAACCGTGGGCTACGATTTCGGCGAGCTGGTGCGCAAAGGCACCACCTTCAACGTGTCGATGGCGGCGCAGAACCTGTTCCTGATTACCGATTACAAAGGGCTGGATCCGGAAATCAATACCGGTGTCGACAACACCATCTACCCCCGGGCCCGCACCATCACGGTCGGTCTGAACCTGGGCTTCTAATTCCCACCTTCTTTTCGTATCTCCATGTTACCTACGTATATAAATAGTCGTCTGCGCGTGCTGGCTTTGGCCGCCGTGCTGGCCCCGGTTGCGTTTTCCTGCTCCAAAGACCTCGATCAGTCGCCGAGCTACCTGGCTAGCCCCGAGGTAGTATACCGCGACCCCGAGCAGATTCAGCAGGTGCTGGCCCGCCTCTACGGCACGCTCTCGGTGAGCGGGCAAAATGGCGGCATCGACCGCAGTGACCTGTCGTTTATTCCGGCCGATTACGCCAACTACCTGCGTGCTTACTGGAAAATGCAGGAGCTAACCAGCGACGAAGCCATCATTGCCTGGGGCGACGCGGGCTTGCCCGAACTCAATACCAACACCTGGAATGCCGACAACCAGTTTATCCGGGGCATGTATGAGAAGATTTTCTTCCAGGTGTCGGGCTGCAACGATTTCCTGCGCAACACCACCGACGAGCAGCTAGCCAGCCGCGGCATCACCGGGGCCAGCGCCGACCAAGTGCGCCAGTATCGGGCCGAGGTGCGGTTTCTGCGGGCCCTGAGCTACTACCACGCCCTCGACCTGTTTGGCAGCGTGCCCTTCGCCGACGAAACGTTCCAAGTGGGTAGCGGGGCGCTGCCCACGCAAATATCCCGCGCCGACTTGTTTGCTTTCATTGAATCCGAGCTGAAAGCCATTGAAGGCTCACTTGGTGCCCCGCGCCAGCCCGGTTATGCCCGCGCCGACCAGGCATGCTGCTGGACGCTGCTCACCAAGCTGTATCTGAACGCCCAAGTGTACACCGGCACCGCCCGCAACACCGAAGCCGTAACGTACGCCAACAAAGTGCTGGCGCCCTCGTCGGGCTACCAATTGTCGTCTACCTACCGGTTCCTGTTCTTGGCCGACAACAACACGTCGGCTGCGCGCAATGAAATCATTTTGCCCGTCGTCAACGACGGATTGCGCACGCAGAGCTTCGGCAACACCACGTTCCTGGTGCACGCTTCGGTGGGCGGGAGCATGTCGGCCACGGAGGCTGGCGTGAACGGCGGCTGGTTCGGCATCCGGGCCAAAAGCAACCTCGTGGACCTGTTCCCCGCTGGCGGCACCAGCACCGACGCGCGGGCTTTGTTCTACACGGCTGGCCAAACCAAGCAAATCAACAGCATCTCGTCGTTCAACGATGGGTACGCCTCCACCAAGTGGCGCAACGTCACCTCGACCGGGCTGCCCGGTTCCGGCTTCCCACCCGCTGGCAACGGCGACTTCGTGGATACCGATTACCCGCTGTTCCGTTTGGCCGATGTGCAGCTGATGTACGCTGAAGCCGTACTGCGCGGTGGTACGGGCGGCACCGCCGGCACGGCCCTCTCGCAGGTAAATGCAGTGCGCGCCCGCGCGAATGCAACGCCCCTGGTCGCCGTAAGCTTGCAAGATATTTTGGATGAGCGGGGCCGCGAGCTGTATTGGGAAGGCCACCGCCGCACCGACCTTATCCGCTTCGGCAAGTTCGCAACTGGCTACAACTGGCCCTTCAAAGGGGGCGTAGCCGCCGGCAAAGACATCGAACCATTCCGCACGGTGTTCCCTCTGCCCAATACCGACTTGGTTGCCAACCCCAATCTGAAGCAGAACACTGGCTACTAAAGCCAGCCCGAACAGCATAGCCGCTGGACGCTACAGAACACGTAGTGTCCGGCGGCTACTGTGCTTGAGAATGTGCTGAAAGGCGCTTTTTGGCCGGCGTGGCCCTCCTGTTTCAGTCTTTAGGTAACGCAAGAGTTGTGGTGGAAAGCAGATAGGCGCAACTGCTGTTCTTTGTGTGAAAGAAGCGGTAAGTTTCTGTACTGGTGCAGCAACGCCAAGAGCCGCTATTTCATCCTCAGCTACCAGACGCCTAGTACGTTGCGCGCCGTTTGCCTGTCGTCACTCTATTACTTCATTTCTTTTCCCACATGAAGCACTCTTCCTTTTCTCTGCTTGCTTTTTCATTTAGCCAGGCCAGCCGTACGCTGCTGTTTCTGAGCTTGTGTTTGCTCTGGCAAACCAGCCAAGCCCAAAGCGTTAAGTCGCCTAACGGCCAGCTGACGCTGACGTTCGCCTTGCAGGCCGACGGCGTGCCCACCTACCAGCTTACCTACAAAGGCCGCCCGGTGCTGAAGACCAGCACGCTAGGCTTGGAACTGAAAACCTCGCCTTCTCTCACCAACGGCTTTGCCGTAGCTGGCACCAAAACTGCCACCTTCAACGAAACCTGGCAGCCGGTGTGGGGCGAGGTCAAAACCATTCGCAACCACTACAACGAGCTGGCCGTGACTCTGACGCAGGCCGCCAGCAGCCGCACCATGCTGGTGCGCTTCCGGGTGTTCGATGACGGTTTGGGTTTCCGCTACGAATTTCCCCGCCAGCCTAAGCTCGATTACTTCGTCATCAAGGAAGAGAAAACGCAGTTTGCCCTGGCTGGAGACCACAAAGCCTTCTGGCTGCCCGGCGACTACGACACGCAGGAGTACAGCACCGTCACCTCCAATTTGTCGGAGGTCCGCGGCAAGATGAAAGCGGCCGTCACGCCGAATGCCTCGCAGACCACGTTCTCGGAAACCGGCCTCCAGACGCCGCTGATGCTGAAAAGCAAAGACGGCCTCTACATTAACATCCACGAGGCGGCCCTGATCGACTACTCCACCATGTCGTTGGAGCTCGACGACAAGAACTTCGTGCTGGCCTCGCACCTGACGCCCGACGCCCGCGGCGACAAAGGCTACCTGCAAACGCCCGCCTTATCGCCCTGGCGCACGGTTATCGTCAGCGACCGGGCCGGCGACATTCTCGAATCCAAGCTGGTGCTCAACCTCAACGAGCCCACTAAGTACAAAGACACGTCTTGGATCAAGCCCGTTAAGTACGTGGGCGTGTGGTGGGAGATGATTACGGGCAAGAGCACCTGGTCGTACACCAACCAGGAAAACATCAAGCTTGACTCTATCGACTACGCTAAGGTGAAGCCCAACGGCACGCACGGCGCCAATACGGCGCACGTGAAGGAGTATATCGACTTTGCCGCCAAACACGGGTTCGATGCTGTGCTGGTGGAAGGCTGGAACACGGGTTGGGAAGACTGGTTCGGCAAAAGCAAAGACTACGTTTTCGATTTCGTGACGCCCTACCCGGATTTCGACGTGCAGGAACTGCACCGCTACGCTGCCAGCAAAAACGTGAAGATCATCATGCACCACGAAACGTCGGGTTCGGTGCGCAACTACGAGCGGCACCTCGATCAGGCCTACAAGTTCATGGTTGATAATGGCTACAATGCCGTGAAAAGCGGCTACGTGGGCGACATTATTCCGCGCGGCGAGCACCACTACGGGCAGTGGCTCAACAACCACTACCTCTACACCATCACTAAAGCCGCCGACTACAAAATCATGGTGAATGCGCACGAAGCCGTGCGCCCAACCGGCCTGGCGCGCACCTACCCCAACCTGATTGGCAACGAAGCCGCCCGCGGCACCGAGTACGAATCGTTTGGTGGCAACAACGCCGACCACACCACCATTCTGCCCTTCACGCGCCTCATCGGCGGCCCGATGGACTACACGCCGGGCATTTTCCAAACCAAGGTTAGCGCCTATAATCCGCAGAATACGTCGTTTGTGCACAGCACCCTGGCCCGGCAACTGGCCTTGTACGTGACCATGTACAGCCCCCTGCAAATGGCCGCCGACCTGCCCGAGACCTACAACAAATTCCTCGACGCCTTTCAGTTCATCAAGGACGTGGCCGTGGATTGGGACGACACCAAGGTGCTGGAAGCCGAGCCCGGCGACTACATCACCTACGCCCGCAAAGCCAAAGGCCAAGACAAGTGGTTTGTGGGCAGCACCTGCGACGAGCAGGGCCGCACTTCTAAAATCAACCTGAGCTTCCTGCCCGCGGGCAAGAAATACACGGCCACCATCTACGCCGACGCGAAAAACGCCCACTACGAAAAGAACCCGCAGGCCTACCAGATCCGCAAAGTATCCGTCACCAACAAGACCAAACTCTCGCAACTCTGTGCCCCCGGTGGCGGCTATGCTATCAGCATCATGTAGCTACTTACGGCGGTAACCTTGCCCGTGAGCTAGATTACGCCAGTTGCTGCAACCTCCGGGCCTAAGACCTTAATGGCTCCCATCGAGCTGGCTACTATGCCGGCTTGATGGGAGCCATTGAGTTTCTAAGCTAGAAGCAGACAGTAGTTTCTAAGACAAAAACTGCTTCGACACTAAATACGGGGAGGACCGTGCTTACCGAGTCCCGCTACGGGCGCGGTTGCGGCGTGTAGGTGGGGCCCACGGCGCGGGGGCCTTGCGCCGTCCAATCCAGCCGGTCGATGCAGAGTTGCCGCTCTTTCATGCCCTTGTCCCAGGCGTGGTAAACCAAGAACTCGGTTTTGCCGTCGGGGCCCATGGTGTGGGAGTGGTGGCCGGGGCCGCGCACTTTGCCAGGCACTTGGTGCAGCACCCGGGCACCGTTTTCGGCGCCAGCATCGGAGTAAGGGCCGAGGATAGAATCGGCCACGCAGTAATCGACGCCGTACCGGTCGGTGAGGAAATTGGCGCCGCTATAGAAACAGTAATATTTGCCTTCGTGGCGGCGCAGAAAGGGCCCTTCCAGGGTATGCCACTCCGCAAAGGTGCGGTTATCATAAAGCGGCATGGTGCGGTTCTTCTCGAACACCGTCCAGGGGTGGCGGGCCCGCATAACGGTGCGGCTCTCGCCGGCCAAGCGCGTCATACCAACGAGCTTGTCTACGGCAAGGCCAGTGCCGGGGAGGTAGCCGTTGTCGGTGTCGATGAAGTCGCGGGCGTAGAACAGGTACCACTGGCCGTCGGTGTCACGGAAGGGATGGGCGTCGATGGTGAACTTGCTTTCGGGCACATCGAGCAACGCGGCCATTTCATAAGGGCCCGCCGGGCTTTTGCTGGTAGCCACGTGCAGGCGGTGGCCTACGGTGGCGGCAATGGCCCCGCCGCCCATGGAGTAATACATGTAGAACGTACCCTCATGAAAAACGACTTCCGGGGCCCAAAAGTCGGCACCTTCGGCGCCAGGCGGTGGCACCAAGGCCCCGCCGGCTGGTTTCCAGTCCACTAGGTTAGGCGAGCTGAGGACCGTGAAAATCCGGTTGTCGGGGCTGGTGCGGCCTTGGCCGGTGGTGCCGAAGGCGTAGTACATGCCCTCGTGTTGCAGCACAAAAGGATCGGGGAAGGAGTGCGGGTACACCGGGTTGGTGTAGGTGCCTTGTTTGGTAGATTCGGTGGTGCAGGCTTCTAAAACCAGGGGCAAGGAGGCTAAGCCTAAGGCCGTGGTTCGTAGAAACGACCGGCGGGAGGGAGATACAGCAGAGGGCATAGTAGCTACAGGAGTGATACCACAGGCAAAGGTGCGCACTAATATGACAAGACCAATAGCAATTATAAAAGCTGCCTATAACATGGAGAAATAATAAATGTTTAAATGCAAAGGTTTGCATCCGAATAAATTTTCATTAATAGGAGATATTTAATAAATACTGTTTAAGGATGGCGCAAAAAATTTAGTAGTTGGAAATCTTGGAAGGAGAATGCCAACTCAAATTTCTCCGGGGAAGGAGTATTGTTGATCAATGATTAATAAGGGCAATACGTTGCCTGAACACAAGTTTTAATTAGAATACCACTACCTTGGGCCCGTATCGGCCGGTAATCGCAAGCAAGCTCATCAGTAGAGGCGTTAAGTAGTGTGCGGAGCTAAGTAGATAAACACGAATTGTCTTTTTCCAGCCTCGTCATAAACAATAGCCTTCTAAGCGTGTGATTCGCAAACGTTTGTGGTTAAATGCTGATTTCTTTCCTAAACCCAATACCCAAATTCCCATGAAGTACCCTGTACCTAAACCTGGACGCTATGCTTTTCCGGCCTTGCTGCTTTGTCTGCCTATGGTAGCCGGAACACCTGTAGCCCTTGGCGCCGAACTGCCAGTTCTTCGCTCTAACACTGCTCCCAACCCCGATATAACCGTAACGGGCCGGGTAACCGACGAGAAAGGGGAGGGCATACCCGGCGTAAACGTGCTGGTTAAAGGCACCTCCAACGGCACCCAAACCGACGTAGAAGGCCGCTATACCCTCTCCGGCGTAGCCGACAATGCCACGCTGGTGTTTTCGTACGTAGGCTATACGGCCAAGGAAGTGCCAGTGAGTGGCCGTACCACCATCGACACGCCGTTGGCCCCCGACGCCAAAGCCCTCAACGAGGTAGTGGTAGTGGGCTACCTCACTCAGGAGCGCCAAAATGTAACCGGCTCTGTAGCCACTGTAAGCGCCCAGGACGTGCGTCGGGCCCCAGTTGCCTCGGTAGGTGAGGCCATTCAGGGCCGTATGCCGGGCGTGACGGTAACCAATTCCGGGCAGCCAGGGCAGGCGCCTAACATCAACATCCGGGGCTTAGGCACTATTGCCAGCGGCAGCGGTCCGCTCTATGTGATAGACGGGCTGTGGGTACAAAACCAAGGCGGCCAGCGCGACTTCAACCCCGCCGATGTAGAGTCGGTGCAGGTGCTGAAAGATGCCGCCGCGTTGGCACCCTACGGAGCCTCGGGCGCCAACGGCGTGATTATCATCACCACCAAAAAAGGCAAATCCGGAACTACGGCCGTCAACTTCAATGCCACGGCCGGGGTGCAAAACCTGGTTAAGCGCCTCGACTTGATGAACGCTGCCGAGTGGGCAACCATCAACAACCAAGCGTATGAAAATGCCGGCCTGACGCGCCAGCCCTACGCCGCCACCCTGCCCGGCATCGACACCGACTGGCAAGAGGAGTTTTTCAAGCAGGGCGCGATTCAGGATTACAACCTGGGCTTTTCGGGCGGGGGGCCGAACTCGAACTTCAACGTATCGGGGGGCTACTTCAACCAGAAGGGTACGGTGCAGGGGCCGAAGTTTGAGCGCTACAGCTTCCGGGTGAACACGGGTTTCACCCGCGGGCGGTTCCGGTTTGGCGAAAACGCCATGCTCTCGCGCACCAACCAAACGCGCCTCAACGTAATTCCGAATTACGGCTCGCCTTTCTACAACGTGGTGCAGATGCTGCCCGTCAACCCCGTGTACGACCCCACGGTAGCCGGCGGCTTCGGCATCGGCAATGGCAACGCTAGCACGTTCGGACTCAACCCCATTGCCTCCCAAAACCTGCTAAACGATACGGGCACCTCCAACCGCTTACAGGGCAACGTGTACGGCGAAGTGGATATTTTCAGTTTCCTGCGCTACCGCCTCAACCTGGCCACGGAATTTCACGCTTTCCACGACCAGCAGAAGCGGAAGTACGGCATCTGGCGGCAAAACGACATCACCCAGCTGTCGAACTTCGGCGAAAACCAAGGCAACGAGTTCTTCGGCATGGCCGAACACACGCTGACCTTTGATAAGAGCTTCGGCGACCACAACCTGACGGTGGTAGGCGGCTATAGCCAGCAGCGCTTTCAGCAGGATTTTACGCGGGGCGTGAACTTCGGCTACGGCACCGGGCCAAACTATTTCTGGGAGCTAAGTGCCGGTACCACCACGCCACAGGCCATTGGTTCGTCGTACGTGTGGGGCAAGCAGTCGTTTTTCGCGCAAGCTACCTACGACTACAAACAGCGCTATCTAGTAACGGCCGCCTTCCGCCGCGACGGCTCGTCGCGCTTCGAGGAAGGTAGGCGCTGGGGCAACTTCGGCGCGGCTTCCGTGGGTTGGCGGGTGTCGAATGAAAGCTTCTTTGAGGGCGTTACGGCTATTTCCGACCTCAAACTCCGGGCTTCCTACGGCCGCCTTGGCAACGATTTGCTTAGTGGCGCCTACGGAGGATCTTATGTTTCGCAGGGCTTTCTGAATAACAACGCCAACTACGTGTTGGGCGGTGTTATTCAAAACGGAGCCATCCAAACCAACTACGCCAGTACAGGTATCCGGTGGGAAGACCGCCGCACCACCAACGTGGGCTTCGACATTGGGTTCCTGGAAAATCGACTTACATTATCGGCCGACTACTATGTGTCGCAAACCAATAATGCGCTGATTAACCCGCCCGTGCCACTGCTGCTGGGCAATGCCGGCGACAACCCCTACCGCAATCTGGGCAAGCTCGAAAACAAGGGTTTGGAAGCTGTGCTGGGCTACAGCGACAACCGCCAACCCTTCCGCTACGGCGCCACGGCTAACCTGACCACGCTGAAAAATACAGTGCTCGACCTGGGCACCACCGGTGCGGAAGGAAGTGGCGCGCCCAACTTCTTCAATGGCGGCCCTCGTGACATCACCCGCACCGAAGTGGGCTACGAAATCGGTTCGTTCTACCTCTACCAGTTCGACGGTATTTATCAGACCGGCGAAACCAACATCCCGGCTGGCCGGGCCCCAGGCGACGTGCGCTACAAGGACCTCGACGGCGACGGCGCCATCACCGACAAGGACCGAGCCCACGTGGGCCGGGTGTTCCCCAAATTGCAGTACGGCCTGAACCTGAATGTGGGCTACGGCGCCTTCGACCTGACGGCCTTCTTTCAGGGCGTGCAGGGCAACGACGTAATGAACCTGTCGCGCTTCCTGACCGACAACACCGCCGACAACAGCAACTACCGCGCAGACTTCAGTCCCTGGACGCCTACCAACCCCTCCACCACCACGCCGCGGGCCATCAAGTCGGGAGGGCCGCAGAACGGTGATGCCGCCGGTAGCAACGCCCGCTTCAACTCTACGCGCTGGCTGGAAGACGGTTCGTACCTGCGCCTGAAAAACCTGCAACTGAGCTTCTCGGTGCCCAAGGCAGCACTGGAGCGCACCAAATACCTGGCCTCGCTGCGCCTTGTAGCTACCGCTCAAAACTTGTTCACGATAACCGATTACACGGGCTACGACCCCGAAACTGTGGGCAGCGGCGCTTTCAACACCATCGGCAACAACTTGGCCCGCGGTGTAGATGAGGGCTCTTACCCCAACCTGCGCTCGTTTACGCTGGGCATTCAGGCGGGCTTCTAAGCCAACTAAAAGGTAGGCGCTGCAATCCAAGCGCTACACTCATACTTTTTAATCAGTCATTGACATGAAAAATACTTTTCTGACGCGGCTAAGCATGGCGGGTGCTTTGCTGCTGAGCGCTACGGCCTGCGAGAAAGACCTGCTCGATCAGTCCAACCCTAATTTGCCCCTCACCGAACTGTCGTGGAACACTTCCGATGATGCCGTGAAAGGCTCTGTAGCTTGCTACGCGGGCCTGCAAGGCTTGGGCATGTACCGCCGCTGGCTCAATTTTGCCTTCGATTTACGCGATGATACCGGCTTCAGCCAAAGCCCCTGGGGCGAACTAGCCGATTTCACCCACTTCATTCAGGTGAACTACGACTTCGAGGTGTCGAACAACATCTGGCGCGACCACTACCGCACTATTTTCCGTTGCAACCAGGTAATCGACCGGGTGCCTACCATTCAAGGTATGGATGCGGGGCTGCAGAAGCGGATTGTTGCGGAGGCCAAGTTCCTGCGGGCATTGTCGTACTTCAACCTGGTGTCACTCTACGGCAAAGTGCCGCTGGCGCTGCAATATTCCACCGGACTGAATCAGTCGTTTCCGCAGGGCACCGAAGCGCAAGTGTGGGACCAAATCATCAGCGACCTGCAAGCCGCCCAAACCGACCTGCCCGCTACGTATCCGGCAACCGATGCTGGGCGGGCCACCAAAGGCGCGGCCACTACGCTGCTTGGCAAAGCCTACATGCAAAACAAGCGCTGGGCCGACGCGCAGGCACAGTTTGCGCAGGTGATAAATTCGGGGCTTTATAAAGTAGAGGATGTCCCGTACACCAGCAACTTCCGCCATACCACCGAGAACAACCCGGAATCCATTTTCGAGGTACAGTTTTCAGACGAGAGAAAGGGCGGTAACGACGCTGGTGGCGGCCCCGATGCCACTTCTTCGCAGGGTGGGCAACGCTCTCAGTTTTGGGGCGTGCCGGGCTACGGCTTCAACGATGGCGAAGTACGGCCTTGGGTGGTGCGCGAGTTTTTGCAGGAGCCCGCGGCCAACGGTCAGCGCGACCCGCGCCTGGCCGCTACCGTGTTCTACAACCGCCTCGACCAAACTCAGTTCCCGAGCGCCCTACCCGCCGATGCCGACACCTTGGTCTACGGCACCGGCTTTCTGACCCGCTACGGCAAAGATGCCCGCAACCGGGCCCGCGTGTACTGGCGCAAGTATCAAACCGACTACTACCGCACGTTCGAGGACTTTGATTCGCCTATCAACCAGCGTGTGCTGCGCTTTGCCGATGTGCTGTTGCAGCAAGCCGAAGCCCTCAACGAACAAGGCCAGACGGCTGCAGCCATTCCGCTCATCAACCGGGTGCGCCAGCGTGCCGGCTTAGCCCCTCTGACGGCCAGCTTCACCCGCGAAAGCCTGCGGATGCAGATCATGCATGAGCGCGTGACCGAACTGACGGGTGAGGGAGTACGCTGGTTTGACTTGCAGCGCTGGGGCTTGCTCGACAACCAAGCGACTGTGGACCAACTGAAAGCCCGCGACCCCGACTTCAATAATTTCCGGGTGGGCCGCTCGCGCTTGCTGCCGCTGCCACAGTCGGAAGTGGATTTGAACAAGCTCACGCAAAACGATAATTGGTAAGCTGCTTGCAGCTGACCGTTGGTAGCAGCCGCTCCGGCCCTGGTCGGGGCGGCTGTTTGTTTCGGTCGTAACCGGTTCGGCTCGTTGTTAAGCTTACTTTGTTGAAATTGCCTGCTCGCCTCTTCCTTCTGCCATGCTTCCCATCTCGCTTCACCGATTCCTGCCCGCGGCGCTGCTTGTTGCACTGCTGTCTTGCACCAAAGAATCCACCCCCTCCGCCACGACGCCAACCGGCCCCGTTACGGAAACAACCACGTACCGCAACCCAGTGCTTCCTTCCGGCCCCGACCCGTGGGTGATTGAAAAAGACGGTTTCTACTACTACATGCACACCACCGGCCGGAATCTGACGCTGTGGAAAACGGCAAAGATGTCGGAACTAGGTTCGGCGCCGAGCAAAGTCATCTGGACGCCGCAGGCGACGGGCGCGGCTTCGCGGGATATTTGGGCGCCGGAAATTCATTTCCTCGACGGTAAGTGGTACGTGTATTTCACGGCCGGGCCGGGCAACTGCTGCGGCGGCCAGCGCCTGTGGGTGCTGGAAAATTCGGCTGCCGACCCCACCACCGGTACTTGGGTGGAGAAGGGCCAGATTGCGGTGCCGGGTCAGGATTTGTGGGCCATTGATGCTACCATCCTAGAGCAGAACGGCAAACGGTATATGGTGTGGTCGGGGCAGGAGGCCGGTTCGGTGGAGCAGCGCCTCTATATCTGCCAGATGAGCAGCCCCTGGACCCTAACCGGGCCCCGCGCGCAGCTCAGCCGCCCCGAATTCAATTGGGAAACCCTCGGCGACCCGAAGGTGAACGAAGGACCCGAAGTGCTCAAGCACAACGACAAAACGTTTATTGTGTACTCGGCCAGCCACTGCAGCACCGACGATTACGCCCTCGGCTTGCTTTCCGCCTCCAGCACCGCCGACCCCATGAACCCCACGGCCTGGACCAAATCGAGCACGCCAGTCTTCACCAAGAGCACCACCGATAATGTGTACGGGCCGGGGCACAACACTTTTTTCAAGTCGAAGAACGGGCAGGAAGACTGGATACTGTACCACGCTAACGCCGCGCCCGGCAAAGGTTGCGGCGATGCCCGTAGCCCGCGCATGCAGAAGTTCACCTGGAACCCCGACGGTACGCCTAACTTTGGCACCCCCGTTCCCCTTGGGGTCGTCCTACCCGAGCCAGCCGGTGAGTAGCATGTAGCCGCTTAGGGTACAGCTAGAAATAGAAGTTGGTGATTCCCCTTCTTGAAAGAGGGAAACTGCCAGAATATACAAGAGTAGACTTACGTCACCCACAAAATCATAGCCTCTTCATGGCATTAAAAACGAAGATCAATCTAACGCTTGGCTTTGCCTGGTGCCTGCTGAGCGCCTGCCAGGAAACCAGAACCACCGCCGTTAGTACGCCCACTTCCAACACCGCCGAAGCCAAGGCAGAAGCCAATGTGCCGGCCATAAACATTGTCAATCCGGTCTTGGCCGGCGACTTTCCTGATCCCTCCATCACCAAAGTAGGCCACACCTACTGGGCCACGGCCACTTCCTCGAACTGGGGGCCGGTGTTTCCGCTGCTGAAGTCAACCAACCTCACCGATTGGGAACTGGCGGGCCACGTATTCCCCAATGAGCTGCCCACTTGGGCCGACTACTATTTCTGGGCACCCGAAATCAGCCAGGAAGGCGACAAAACCTACATCTACTACACCGCCCACAAAAAAGGCGGCAACCTAGCGGTAGGCGTGGCTGTGGCCGATAACCCTGCCGGTCCGTACCGCGACTTGGGCCCGCTGGTCGGGCAGGAGGTCGGCTCGATTGACGGCTTCCCGATGCGCGATGAGAAGGACGAGTTGTATCTGATTTGGAAGGAAGACGGCAACAGCCGCAACCTGCCCACACCCATCTGGGCGCAACGCCTCAACGAAGAGCATACCGCGCTGCTCGGCGAGAAAAAAGAGCTGTTTCGCAACACGGCACCCTGGGAAGGTAACCTTGTGGAAGGCGTATCCATGATCAAGCGCAACGACTATTTCTACGCTTTTTACGCTGCCAACGGCTGTTGCGGGCATACTTGCACCTATGGCACCGGTATTGCGCGGGCCAAAAGCCTACTTGGGCCCTGGGAGAAGTACGAGAAGAACCCGATTCTCACCAAAAACGACAAGTGGGCCTGCCCCGGTCATGGTACCGTGTTCAACCGTGGCGACCGGTGGTACATGCTGCACCACGCCTACGATACCCGCAGCTTCGAGTTTGTGGGCCGCCAAGGTGTACTCAGCGAATTCACCTGGACCGCCGACGGTTGGCCTGAGTTCCGTGGTGGCTCCGTACCCACCAACCCCGCTCCCGCAGCCGCTGCCCGCGACCTAAACGACGAATTCGATCAGCCCACGCTGTTGCCGTCGTGGCAGTGGCCGGTGGAAGAGCGGCCCACTGTAGCCGTGCGCGATGGTAAGCTGCAACTCACTGCCCGCCCACAACACAGCGGCGCGGTTCTGGGCCAGCATACTACTACCGCCGATTACACCGCTACTACTACGCTCCTAAACCCCGCCACCTTGCCCGCTGGCACTGTAGCCGGCATAGCCGCCCACGGCGACCCGGAAAACACGTTGGCCCTCACGGCCGGCGGCGGAAAGTTGCAACTTTGGCAACTAGAGAAAGGCAAGCAGAAAACCATTAGTGAAACCAAATTGCCCACCGGTTCGGCCCTAACCTTCCGCTTAAAAGCCGAAAACGGCAACCAGTTCCGCTTCGACTACAGCGCCGACAACGGCAAAACCTGGCAGGCTATGCCCGCCGCCGGGGCCGCGGCCATCAATGGCACTTACCTGCCGCCTTGGGACCGGGGTGTGCGCGTCGGCGTGCTAGCCCGTGGACCCGTCGCCGCCACTGCCACCTTCGAGCGTTTTCAGTTGGATAGTCAGTAGTAAGCCTCACATTCTCGTAATCCAGAGCTAAAAGCTAAAGCGCTAGTTCACTCAGCGGCTGCGCATCTAGCAAGGAGGAGCAAGGGGCAGTTAATTCCCAATTGAACGCCCCCGTCTGTCATGCTGAGCGCAGCCGGAGGCGAAGTCGAAGCATCTCGCTAGTGTGGTAAACTCATTTAGCACTGCAACATCAGCACGCGAGATGCTTCGGCTGCGCTCAGCATGACGGTCGAGGTAAACAACGATTATTCAACCATCCCTAGTCCCTCCTTGCTAAATGCGTAACCGCAGCTGAGGAAAACTAACTATCTAGCCTTCTCTAGCTGACACGTAGTATAAATTCTCTGATTCCTTCCAGAGCAAAAAGAGGAGCTTGGCACTTTTGCCAAGCTCCTCTTTTTGCTCTGGAAAAAGGTATTTACCGTGCCACAATTGTCACTTCTGCTGCTGGCAGGCCCTCCGCAGTAGCTCGGAGCGTCATCTTGCCGGCTTTCTCGCCGGACTTCACCACAACCAGCGCGCGGCCCTGCCAAGCATTGCGTTGGGGGCGTTGGTAGCTTTCGGTGCTGGTAGGATTGGCGTTGCCGACCCCAACGATGGTGCCGGGGCCGCTTAACTCGAACTTCAGAGCGCTTTCTGCTTTGGGGTGGCGGACGCCCTTGCTGTCAAGTAGTTCCACGGTGATATAGCTCAGGTCTTGGCTGTTGGCTTTAATGCTTGCACGGTCGGCGGTGAGGGCGAGGCGGGTGGGTTGGGCGGCGGTGCGCAGTTCGGCGGTGCCAACTTGCTTGTTGCCGTTGCGGCCAATGGCTTTTAACTCGCCGGGCTGGTAGGGCACGGTCCAGGTGGCGGTGTATTGGGTGGAGCGGTTGGTGGGCTTGGTGCCGAGGCTTTTGCCGTTTAGTTGTAGCTCCACTTGCTCGCACGACGAATACACTTCTACGGTCAGAGGCTTGTTTTCCTGACCCGGCCAATTCCAGTCGGCTAGCACGTCGCGCCATTCCCACTTGCTCCATTCTTCTTTGGTAAGGTTCAAGGGAAATGAGGGGGTGGGCGGCTTAACGAAAAGCGAAACTTGGTTTGGTTGCCAAAGCGCGTCGCGGTAGTAGGATTGGGGGCGTTTCCAGCCGCAAATGTCGATGTCGCCGCAGAAGGCTAGGTTCCAGGGGTAGAAGTTCTGGTACTGCCAGTAGCCAAGCCAGCCAATGCTAGCTTCGCCGATATAGTCGAAGGCCGTCCACACGAAGTCGCCGATTACGTACGGATGGTCCAGGGTTTTCATCCAGCTGTCAAACGCTTCGAGCGGGTAGGTTTCCGAGCCGTACATCACCCGATTGGGCAAGCGGGCGTGGTCTTGGGCGTAGATGTCTTTCTGGTGATGGTCGCCGCCGGCGGCGTAGTTGTAGCCAGCCACGTCGAGTTCGGCAAAGTAGGGGTCCTTGTCGGGGGCGAGGCCGTTAACGGCGGCGGTGATGGGCCGGCTCGTGTCGAGGGTGCGAATGAAGTCGGCCAGCTCGCGAGCGGTTTTGGCGCCTTCCGGCTTGCCTCGTTCCGGTATTTCATTGCCGAGGCTCCAGAGAATGATGCTCGGGTGGTTACGGTCGCGGAGTACCATGCTGGCCACGTCTTGCTGCCACCACCGATCGAAGTAGAGGTGGTAGTCGAAGGGGTTTTTGGCTTCCCGCCACTGGTCGAAGGCCTCGTCGATAACCAGCATGCCAAGTCGGTCGCAGGCGGCGAGCAGGGCTGGGGAAGGCGGATTGTGGGAGCAGCGGATGGCGTTGTAACCGCTAGCTTTCAGCAACTCGATTTTGCGCTCCTCGGCACGGTCGTAGGCTTTAGCGCCTAAGGGGCCGTTGTCGTGGTGGAAGCAGCCGCCTTTCAGCTTCATTGCCTGGCCATTCAGCCGGAAACCGTTCTGCGCGTCAAACGAAATGGTGCGGATGCCGAACGGTGTTTCCTGCTGATCGAGCAACTGCTGGCCCTGGTACACTTCCGTCAGGGCAGTATACAGCGCGGGCTTGTCGACCGACCACCGTTCCGGCGACTTCACCGCCAGCGTTTGCGCTACGGTGGCTGCAGCGCCAGCCGCTATGGTTTGCTTGGATTCGGTGCGCGCTACTTCCTTGCCTTTGGGGTTGCGGAGGCGGGTAACGAGCGTGAGCTGGGCGGGTTGCGCACTTTGGTTAAGCACCCGAGTTTCCGCTTTCACCTGCGCCGAAGTAGCGGTGATGTCCGGTGTGGTCAGGTAGGTGCCCCATTGCTCGATGTGCACGGGGCCCTGCACCGTGAGCCAGACGTGGCGGTAGATGCCCGAACCCGAGTACCAGCGGCTGTTGGCGCCTTCGTTTTTCACTTCCACGGCCACCACGTTGCTCTCCCCAAACTTCACTTTGTCGGTTACATCGTACCAGAAGCTGGTGTAGCCATACGGGTGCCGGCCCATGGATTGTCCGTTCAGCCACACTTCGGCGTTCATGTAGATGCCGTCGAACTGCAACTGCACGCGCTGGCCTTTTTGGGCGGCGGGCACCACAAAGGTTTTGCGGTACCAGCCGGTGCCGCCCGTGGTGAAGCCGCCGCTGGTTTGGCTGATGGCATCGGGGTGGAAAGGCGAGGAAGTACCCGGCAGGTCCTCAATGCTCCAGTCGTGGGGCAGATCAACGGGTTGCCACTTGGCATCATCGAACCCGGCTTTTTCCGCGCCCTGCGCTCCGCCGCGGTGGAAGCGCCAGCCAGCGTCGAAGAGAGTTGTTTTGCCAGGAGGGTTTTGCGCTTGCATGGCTAGGGAAAAGAGCAGCAAAAAGAGGAGCAGAGCAGTAGGTTTCATAAGAAGGTAGCAGCAGTGCGGCTGAATGGCGAATGTACAGCCTCCGGCCATACTGCCATGCGGCAGTACTTTATAGCGGCCTAAGATGGAGCACGAAACCTGCGCTTCGCGTGTCGTTGAACGATGTCGTTGCAACAGTGCAGTTCAGTCGCTCAATGGCTCATTAGGCGTGAGCTTGGCGTTAACTAGTTCAACCCTAGCAATGCGGCACGAAGCGCAGGCTTCGCGTTACAGGCTCTATTAAGCGGTAACTTTCAGCTCCCGGCCTTGGATAGCGGCGGCCATTAGCTCTGGAAACTGTGCCGGGGTGCAGGCAAAGCTCGGAATATCGAGAGTGGCTAGCTTTTCGGCTACGCGACGGTCGAAGCTGGGGGCGCCTTCGTCGGAAAGGGCAAGCAGGGCCACTACCGTGACACCCGCGGCTTTGAGGGCGGCGGCACGCTTGATCATTGCGGCTTCGTTGCCGCCTTCGTACAGGTCGCTGACGAGGACCAGAATGGTATCGGTGGGGCGGGTGATGAGCTGCTGGCAGTAGGTGAGGGCCAGGTTGATGTCGGTGCCGCCGCCCAGCTGCACGCCAAACAGCAAATCCACTGGGTCCTGGAGGTTTTCAGTGAGGTTGACCACTGCGGTGTCGAACACCACCATGTGCGTTTTCACCGCCTTGATGGACGCCAGCACCGCTCCAAACACGCCCGTATACACCACCGATGAGGCCATCGAGCCGCTTTGGTCTACGCACAGCACGATTTCCTTGAGGGCCTGCCCGCGCCGCCCAAAGCCCACCAACCGTTCGGGAATGATAGTGCGCTGCTCGGGCTGGTAATGCTTTAGGTTAACCCGAATAGTAGCGCCCCAATCTATTTCGCGGTAGCGGGGGCGCGGGTTGCGCACGGCCCGGCTCAGGGCGCCCTGCACCGCCTGCCGCAGCGGGTTCGAGAGTTTCTGTTCTAGCTCTTGCACCACTTTGCGCACCACTTCGCGGGCCGTGTGCTTCACTTTCTGCGGCATCACGCGGCTCAACGATAGAAGTGTGCCCACCAATTGTACGTCGGCCTGCACGGTGCGCAGGATTTCGGGTTCCATCAGGAGCTGCTGCAAGCCGAGGCGGTCCATGGCGTCGCGCTGCATGACGGCTACCACGTCGGAGGGGAAGTAGGTGCGGATGTCACCGAGCCAGCGGCTGACGCGCGGCGCTGAGCCGCCGAGGCCGGCTTTGCGCTCTTTGCCTTCCTGCTCGTCGTAGAGGGCGGTTAGCACCTGGTCCATGCCCTGGTAGTCGGGCGAGAGAGGCGTTTGGTTGTCGGCATCGGCGGCAGAGCCGAGCACCAGTTTCCAGCGGGCAGCAGCAGATTCAGGCATAACGTAGAAGAGAGTGGCGCAATCAACTGAAAGATTCTCACTCAAAAAAGTCGCCAGGGTCAGTTTGGCTGAGATACTTATTTAAACTGCCAAGGTCGCCAAAAATGGGGTGCACTAAGCGCAGGAATTGCTCGGCCGTGGCGCGGCTATCCGCATACGCGCGAAAGATTTCGCCTTCGCCGGCCAGTTCCACATGATCCAGCAGTTCAGGCGCGTGTTCTTCCAAGATGGTTTCGATGTGCTCGGCCCATGAGGCGCCGCTGCCGCTGTACCCATGCTTCTCAAACACGTTGTAGTAGTCGTCCATCTCCGACAAATCCACCACAATCCGGTACTTGCGCTCGGGGGTTGCGTTTTGCTGTAAATCGTAGACAACGAAGGGGGAATACATATTTGCCATTATCCGAAAGGTACTAGCCGGAGCCGGATTAGTCTTTTCTGGTACTAATAGATGCGCTTATAAATGAAGTCTGTCATCCTGAGGCAGTAGCCGAAGGACCTTCTCACGATTAAACGACAAACGTGCCCATGACTCGTTCAGCTGCCAGAAGGTCCTTCGGCTGCCGCCTCAGGATGACAGATGTATGACTGTGATGAATAGATGAGTGAGTAGTTCAGTGTAAAAAAGTGCCTCGCTTACGCCCTGCCATAGGGGCTGTCGGCGCGGTATTGGCGCTCGAATTCTTCGCGGGAGCAGAGGGTTTTGACGTCTACCATTCGGTCGAGGGAGAGGATGCCGTCGAGGTGGTCGATTTCGTGTTGGAGTAGTTCGGCGAGGTCGTCTTCGCGGCCGGCGTAAGTTTCGTGCCACTGGCCGGCTAGGTCCTGGTAGCGTACCGTAATCCACTCGTAGCGCTCCACTTGCATAAAGATGGACAGGAACGACAAGCAGGCATCCCACACCACCATCTTCTCGGGGCTATGGGCCACGATGCTCGGGTTGATGAACGGCCACACCGGCCGGCCCGGCAGACGCAGCAGAATCACGCGCTGCAACTCGCCAATCTGCGGAGCCGCAATAGCGCGGCCGTAGCCAGTAGTTTCGCGCCAGTGCGCCACGGTATCGGTCAGGTCCGTTACGAGGGCAGCCACGGCCGGTGTCGTAGGGTCCGGCACAGGTTGGGCTATTTGGCGCAGAGTAGGGTGGCCGAGTTGCAGGATGTCACGAACAGGCATAGGCGCTTCTTTCTTCTAAAAGTAGAGTTAATGACTAGAAGTTGGTTTCCTACTTGATTTGGCGTCCACTGGTAGAAGCATCTGGCGTGCTGACATTGCCAAAGTAACTGTCATGCTGAGCGGAGCCGAAGCATCTCGCTCGAATCGTTGAACTCATAAGAGGGTTTTACCACACTAGCGAGATGCTTCGACTCCGCTCAGCATGACGGGCTGGAGATGTCGTTCACTGCTAGGTCAACGACCCCTAGACCGCCCTTGCTAGATGTGCAACAGCAGCTGAGGGGAACTAGCCGTTTAGCTCTTATCTTTTTTGCCTAGTGTTTTACGGCTTGCAGCATCTGCCGGAGTTCGGTGGCGGTGTACACTTTGCCTTGCGTGATGACTGCGTTAACCTTGCGTAGGTTGGTGATGTTTGTTAAGGGATTTTGATCTAGTAGCACCAGGTCGGCGTCTTTGCCTTTCTGAATGGTGCCGGAGCGTTTGTCGGCTTTCATGAACCGGGCGCCGTTGATGGTGGCGGCTTGTAGCGCCTGCACCGGCGTGAGGCCAGCTTGTACCATCAATTCCAACTCGCCGAGCAAGGAGGTGCCGGGATACACATAGGAGTTGGACGCGCCGCTGTCGGAGCCAGCTAGCAGCGTTACGCCGGCTTTTTGCATGGCGGGCACTAGGGTTGTGAACTTAGCCCCGAGCTGCTTATTGAAGGCGCGGGTGGCGGCGGATTGCGCCCGGGCGCCAGCCAAGCGGCGGGCGTAGGTGGCCTGAATCTTGGGGTCGATGTAAGCGAGCAATGTGTCGCGGGCGTGGTCGGTTTCGGGGAGTTCGGCCAGCAGCTTCTGGATGTAGAGCGTGGGGACGACGGCCGTTTTGTTGGCTACCAAGGTGCGGTAGAGGCGGGTGGCCGTAACGGGGTCGTAGGTGCGGTAGATGGCGGGTAGCACGGCAAACAGGCCGAGTGGCTTGGGCGTGCTTAGGCTCGTTTGCACGGCCTTGGTGATGCTGTCTTCTTTGGCGGAACAGCCTTTAAATACGTAATAAAGGTGCTCCGAGGCGTCGAGGCCCCGTTCGGAAGCTTCGCGCAACGTAGCAGTGTAGGGCATGTGGCCGGTGGTGGTCAGGCCTCGTTTTTCGGCGGCGGTAATCGTGTTGAGGAAGGCCTCGCGGGAGATGGTGCTTTCGTAGAGCTTCACGTAATCTACCTTCAGGGCCTGCAAGGAATCCAGTGCCTTCTCGATTTGCGCGGGCGTCTCGACCTCCAGCGAACCGGCCCAAAATGCTTTGGGACCATCTATCTTGGGGCCGGAGGTGTAGATGGTAGGTCCGGCCAGTTGCCCGGCCCGGATTTGTTGACGCCAGGAGAAAACCGCCGGTGTCAGGTCGCCGCCAGCGTCGCGCACCGTGGTTATGCCGTGGGCCAGGTAAAGGGGCAGCAGGTTGCGGTTGGCCGTAATCAGCGAGTCGCCGCCCCGGAAGTGCACGTGCATGTCCCACAAACCCGGAATCAAGTACTTGCCGCGGGCATCCAGCGTTTTCTTGGCGACCAGCGGGGCGGCAGTCGACTTGCCTAGCTGTTGAATCAAACCACCGCTTACACCAAGCGTTTGGTCGGGCAGCACCCGGCCGGTTTCCACGTCCACCACATTGGCATGGGTGATGACGAGGTCGTACGGAGCTTGCGCGGGCTGTCGGCTGGCGTAACCTGCGGCAACGAGGGGTAATGTGGCGGCAAGCAGGCGGTAAACAAGTTTCATAGCAGAAGGGGAAAGGCAGAAAGAATTTGACTAAATGAGCCGATAAAGGCAGTCATGCTGAGCGCAGTCGAAGCATCTCACTAGTGTTTGGTACATCCTTTTGCCATTGCAATGAATCGAGCGAGATGCTTCGGCAAGCTCAGCATGACAATAGTATCACAATGTGAGCACGCGAGATGCTTCGACAAGCGCAGCATGACAGTTACTTTGACAACGAATTGAGAGCAAAGTTTCGACTAGCAGACAATGGCTTGAGCAGCGGAGCGTGAGATGACAAAGTGCGTCGTACTTCTACTTAAATAGCCCCGAGACCTGCTCCACCAGTACGGTGCCGCTCATGCCTGTCATCACCAAAACGACTGCCAGACCAAACACGGCCAGCCATAGCGGATGCCGGTAGGTGCCAATTACGTCGCGGCGGTAAGCGGCTACGAGCAGGGTGGCAAGGGTTATTGGCAGAATAAAGCCGTTTAGGGCTCCGGCCCACACTAGCAGGGCAACGGGCTTGCCGATGGTTACGAAAACTAGCGTCGATAAGACGATGAAGGCGATAATGAAGCGGTTTTCGTGGGTGGCCACGCTTGGCAGTAAGGACTTTAGGAAAGAAATCGAGGTGTAGGCCGAGCCGATGATGGACGTAATGGCCGCCGCAAACATCACCACGCCAAAGAGCTTGTAGCCCACCTGTCCGGCCGCCAGCTGAAACACCGACGCCGGCGGATTGCTGGCATCAATAGCCAGCCCGCGGCTCACTACCCCGAGCGTGGCCAGAAACAGGAATACCCGAATCAAGGAAGCCACCGACACACCCATGATGGCACTTTGCGTTACGTGCGGTAGGGCTGCCGGGCCTTTGATGCCCGCGTCGAGGAGGCGGTGGCCGCCGGAAAAGGTGATATAGCCGCCCACCGTGCCCCCAACCAAGGTGACGATAGAAGTAAGGTCGATGCGGGAAGGAGCCACCGTACGCAGGGCAGCTTCGGCCACCGGCGGGCTGGTGGTTACGGCTACGTAAATGATAATGAGAATCATCACCAGCCCCATGAGTTGGGCAAACCGGTCCATAACCGGCCCCGCCTCGCGCACCAGAAATACCGCCAAGGCCATAGCCGCCGCCAGCAGCGCGCAGGTCGTGACCGGAAGGCCCGTCAGTACCTGCAAGCCAAGGCCTGCGCCGCCCACGTTGCCGATGTTGAAGGCCAGACCGCCGAGCACAGTGAGGGCGGAAATAAAGCCGCCAAGGCCCGGCAGCACTCGATTGGCAATGTCCGGTGCCCGCATTTCTGATACCGCAATAACCCGCCAAATGGTGAGCTGCACACCGATATCGATGATAATAGAAGTCAGAATCACGAAGCCGAAGCTGGCGCCCAACGATTCGGTGAAGACCGTGGTTTGGGTAAGGAAGCCGGGGCCGACCGCCGAAGTAGCCATTAGGAAAGCGGCGCCTATCAGCACCCCCCACTTGCGCGGCGGCCTCATGCGGTGGCGTTCCGCAGGCCGGCCTGCACGCTAATGTTTTCTTCTTGCAGCCGGGCCCGAATCTGTTGGGCAAACTCTAGGGCGTGCGCTCCGTCGCCGTGGATGCACACCGTATCGGCCTGAATGGCTACGTCGTCGCCCGACAATGCCCGCACCCGGCCTTCTTTTACCATGCGCACCACTTGGTTGATGGCCGCGGTGGCATCGGTAATCAGGGCATCGGGCTGGCGGCGGGGGGTGAGGGTGCCGTTGGGCTGGTAGGTACGGTCGGCGAAAACCTCGTGGGCAGTGGTCAGGCCGAGCTTCTGGCCGGCGCTAATCAGGGCGCTGCCAGCCAGGCCGTAGAGGCAGGCGTCGGGCTGCACCCGGTACACGGCTTCGGCAATAGCTTCGGCCAGGGCGGGGTTCACGGCGGCCATGTTGTAGAGCGCGCCGTGCGGCTTTACGTGGTGCAGCGTGCCCCCCTCGGCCCGTACAAAGGCCTGTAAGGCACCAATCTGGTAGACCGTCATATTGTAGGCCTCTTCCGACGAAACGGCCATTTCGCGCCGCCCAAAGCCTACCAAGTCGGGGAGGCCGGGGTGGGCGCCGATGGCGACGTGGTGCTGCAAAGCCAAGCGGACGGTGCGTTTCATGATAGCGGGGTCAGCGGCGTGGAAGCCGCAGGCAATGTTGGCAGACGTGACGAAGGGGAGAATGGCTTCGTCGTGGCCCAGGGAATAGGCGCCGAAGCTTTCCCCCATGTCGCAGTTCAAATCGACGGAGTACGGTTGGGTCATTGGTGGCGGGCAGTGAGCTGGATAGCTCGGGCGAGTTGATGAAGGGTGCGTTCTTGGTGCAAGTAGGCGTGGTGCGCTTCAGCCAGCGTCACTTCCTGAAAGCGCAACTTGCCACCCATCGGCAGTTGGGCGAGCAGTGAAAAGTCAGTTGAAATTACCTGCACGATGCGTGGGTAGCCGCCGGTGGTTTGGTGGTCGGCCATCAAGATAATGGGAAGACCACCAGCTGGTACCTGCACCGTGCCGAAAGTAACGGCCGTGGACAGAATTTCCTGGTGGTTGTGGCGCCGCAACTCGGGTCCTTGGAGCCCGTAGCCCATCCGGTCGGAACTCGGCGTGACGGTGAATTCCTGCGTCCAAAAAGCCTGCTGGCTTGTTTGAGTGAACCGGTCGTACTCCGGCCCCCGAAGGGCACGTACGGTCGCCACGCTGGTAGGTGAGGCCTGCAACGATGGCGCAATACTCCAGCGTGTGGCCGCCCACGGCTGGTCGGGGTGGTGGCTTGTTAAACGCCGGTGCAAGTGGCTACCGAGTTCCGTAGGCCCGGCCACTGGTACTACGTCGCCAGCCTGTAAGGCACGGCCTTGGAAACCGCCGATGCCTGCCCGCAGATACGTGGCCCGGCTGCCAAGCACTTCCGGAACTGCTAATCCGCCTGCTATTGCCAGATAGGCCCGGCATCCGCTCCGGGCCGCGCCAAAAGCTAATTCGCAGCCGCGGGTCACGGCAACGGGCCGCCGCTGGAGCACCGGCTGGCCGTTCAGGGTAGGTGAAAGGTCGGCGCCAGTTAGCGCAATCAGGTGGTCGGCTTCAAACTGTATAGTGGGCCCACGGAGCGTAATTTCCAGACCTGCCGCCTCTTCCGGGTTGCCGACCAACACGTTGGCTTGCCACAGCGCTAGCCCATCCATGGGTCCGCTCACGATGACGCCGGCCTGCCGGTAGCCGAGGCGCCCCGCATCCTGAACGGTGGTCAGCATCCCCGGCCGAATGATGCTAAAGCTCATTTTCCTGCAATTGGTGGAACTCCTCTGCGCTGATGGGCACAAACCGCAGCCGCTGCCCCGCCCGCAACAAGCTCGGCGACGCGGCTTCGGGCGTGAATAGGCGCCGCGGTGTGCGGCCAATCAGCTGCCAGCCGCCCGGCGTAGGCAGCGAGTAGATACCGGTTTGCTTGCCGGCAATGCCCACTGAGCCAGCCGGCACCTCGGCGCGGGGCTGGTCTTTGCGCGGGGCGGCTAGTTGCTCGTTCATGCCCCCCAAATACGGAAATCCCGGTGCAAACCCTATCATGTACACCAGATACTCTGGCGCGGTATGCAAGGCAACCACCTGCTCCGGCGTCAGTCCCGTATGGCGGGCCACCACATCCAGATCGGGCCCGAAGCTCCCGCCGTAGCACACCGGAATTTCTACCACGGGCGAAGCAGTGGAATCAACTGGTACTTGCACCTGGCTCAGCAGCTCTTGTAGCTGGCGGGCTACCTCCGCGTATGGGTCGAGGCGCCCGGCCTGGCTGGCTAGCCAGGGATTATAATACACCGTGAGCGTCGTGAAGGCTGGCACGTGCTCCACGAAACCGGGAAACGGATGTTCCTCTAAGTATGCCGCCACAGCCTGAATAGCACGGTGAATTTCTTGGCTGATGGCGTCGCCGAACTGCAACACAATGGCCGAATCGCCTAGCGCGTAGAGCTGCACCGGATTTTCCGTAAGAGGGTGTCTAGGCGGAAGAGGCATCAAGTAGACTGGAGTTGGATTCGCTAAGAAAGGGTAAGAGCACGAATTCGTCTGTCATCCTGAGCTTGCGAAGGACCTTTTCCCGCGAGAACAAGTTGTTGTTTCGACAGTCGTTCGACAGGCATTAGGTCCTTCGCTCCGCTCAGGATGACAGGCGCGAGGAGTGATAGCTGATACGGTAGCACAGACGATTCTGCTGATAGTGGTTTTAGAACGACAAGTAAATAACGGCAAGGATGAAGGTACTTCTCTGTAGCTCTACAGAGTGGCGGACACGGAAACTGCTCTATCTTGGGTTTTCGACTTGATGGATTCCACTGATGAAGCTTCAGCATAGCACCACTATACACGGCGCGGCCTTTGCGCTGGCCTTTTGCATTACAAGCTGCGTGAAAAAACCAACTGTTTCCGACGTTAAGCCCGTGTCGGCTACGCCCGCTATGGCGGTGGTGCCGGGCGTAAGCCTGGAATTGGCGCAGGACCGCGCCCGCCGCATCTCCCGGCTCGGCTACAACCTGGCTCTTACTATTCCGGCCTCGAAAGACGAACCGATTGCCGCCTCGGAAACCGTTACGTTCCACCTCGCCGACGCTACTCAGCCGGTGCAGCTCGATTTCAAAGAGCAGAAAGAGAAGCTGCAATCAGTAGCCGTCAACGGCAAGCCCGTGGCTATCGACCACCACGACGAGCACCTGATTGTCCCGGCGGCCAGCCTCAAAACCGGTTTGAATGAGGTGCGTATAGAATTTGTTGCCGGCAACCAGAGCCTCAACCGCAACGAGGATTTCCTGTACACGCTGCTCGTGCCCGACCGCGCCCGCACGGTGTTTCCGGTTTTCGACCAGCCCAACCTCAAGGCCTCGTTCACGCTGGCCCTAACGGTGCCGAAAACCTGGCAGGCCATGGCCAACGGCCCGTTGCAGGATTCCACCGTAATGGCCGACAGCAAGACGTTCCGCTTCGCACCTTCCGACACCATCAGCACCTACCTGTTCTCTTTTGCGGCGGGCAAGTTCACACGTATTTCCCGCACCCTGGCGGGCCGCGAAATGCAGTTTCTGCACCGCGAAACCGATAAAGACAAGCTGAAGCTCAGCCTAGACCCCATTTTCCAGATTCACGCCGACGCGTTGAAGTTCTTGGAAGAATACACCGGCATTCCGTATCCGTTCCGCAAGTTCGATTTTGTGGCGCTGCCCGATTTCCAGTACGGTGGCATGGAGCATGTGGGCACCATTGACTACAAAGCCAGCACGCTGTTCCTGGACGAAGGCGCTACGCAAGACCAGAAAATCAGCCGCTCTAGTCTCATCAGCCACGAAACCGCCCACATGTGGTTCGGCGACCTGGTGACCATGCAGTGGTTCAACGACGTGTGGATGAAGGAGGTGTTTGCCAACTTCATGGCCGACAAAATCACCCAAATAGCTGTTGCCAACTCCAACTACGACCTTAAGTTCGTCATCGACCACTATCCGGCGGCCTACGGCGTAGACCGCACCACCGGCGCCAACCCCATCCGCCAGGACCTGGAAAATCTGAAGGACGCCGGCTCGCTCTACGGCAACATCATCTACCACAAAGCGCCCATTATGATGCGGCAGTTGGAGCGGCTGATGGGGGAGGAGCCGTTCCGCCAGGGCCTGCAAGAATACCTTAAGAAGTACGCCTTCAGCAACGCCACCTGGCCCGACCTTATCCAGATCCTCGACGCCCGCACCCCCGCCGACCTGCAAGCTTGGAACCAGGTGTGGGTGAACCTGCCCGGCCGTCCCATTTTCGATTACAACCTGCAAACTGCGAACGGCAAAATCACGGCGTTGCAGCTTACGCAGCAAGCTGAGGATAAGTCCGACCGGCTATGGCCGCAGCTGTTTGAGGTGCTGCTGGTATACCCCAACCGGGTGAAGGAACTGACCGTGAACATGAGCCAGCGCCAGGTGCTGTTGCCGGAGGCCGTAGGCGAGGCAGCGCCCACGTTCATCTTGTTCAACTCCACCGGCTTGGGCTACGGCGTCTTCCCCATCGACAAGCAACTCACCGCTAACCTAGCCAAGCTGCAAAACCCGGTGGGCCGCGCCACGGCCTACGTCAACTTCTACGAGAACATGCTCAACGGCCGCGCCATTGCGCCGCGGCAGCTGCTGGAAGTGTACCGCCAGGTGTTGCCGAAAGAGAAAGAAGAACTGAACATCAAACTGCTCACGGGCCAGGCCACCGACATCTTCTGGCGGCTGCTCAAGCCCGAGGAGCGCGTAACGCTGGCCCCGGTGCTGGAAAAAGAGCTGTGGCAAACCATGCAGCAAAACCCGGCCCCCAATTCCAAGAAGCTGCTTTTCAAAGCCTACCAGTCCGTAGCCTTAACCAAGGAGGCCCAAACCCGGCTCTACGACATCTGGAACAAGCAGCAGGCGCCCACCGGCATCAAACTCACCGAGGACGACTACACCGCCCTGGCCTTAGCCCTGGCCGTGCGCGACTACCCGGCCGCCACGCCCATTCTGCCCACGCAGCTCGCCCGCATCCAAAACCCCGACCGCCAAAAACGCATGCAGTTCCTGATGCCATCTCTGGCCCCCGAGGCGGCCACGCGCGACGCCTTCTTTGCTTCTCTGAAAGACGAAAAGAACCGCGAAAAGGAAGCGTGGGTGGTTTCGGCGCTTGGGTATCTGCACCACCCGTTGCGCGCTGCTACCTCCGAAAAGTACCTGCCCCAAAGCCTGGCGCTGCTCGAAGAAATTCAGCAGACCGGCGACATTTTCTTCCCGTATTCCTGGCTGCAAGCCACGCTCGGTTCCTACCAGACGCCCACCGCCGCCCGCACCGTCCGCGAGTTCTTGGCCGCGCACCCGCAGTACAACCCCAAGCTGCGCGCCAAGCTCCTGCAAGCCGCCGATGACGTATTCCGAGCCGAAAAGTTGGTGATGTGAACGAGGTAGCAAGCGGAGCGTGGAACAGGCTTCCCGTGGTTTCGCGCTACAGTGCGCAGCCGGTGTACGGCTGCTGTTCACTTAGCCGCGCTTTGAGAGAAAAACTATGAGGATAAGGCGCTTACCTCAACAATGACGCCCCCAGCCTGCAGCTGCTGGAACATGCTTAGTAGTAGAGCATTGCTCGTTGCTCAGCTAATCTCAACAGGAACTTTCCTCAACAGGACTAGTACTAAGAGCAACTAAAGGCATCTACGCTACCTTCTGTGCAAACCACTCTCTTCGTGGATTTTCAAGCAACTTTCGAGGCCTTGCCCGGCAACTTTCTGCTCTTACAGCCGAACGCGCCCGACTATACGGTGCTGGCTGTAAGTGAGGAGCTACTGCGCTCGGTGCATAAAGAAAGGCAGCAAGTGGTAGGCAGCAGTGTATTTGTCGCTTTTCCCGAAAATCCGGAAGCCCTTGCCGCCACCGGGGCCTCCGAGCTGCGAAAGTCCTTAAACCACGTCCGACAAGAGAAAGAGCTGTATGAACTGCCCGTTGTGCGCTACGATGTGCCCAATCCCGACGGCGTATTCGAAGAGCGGTATTGGTCGGCAAGTAGCAAGCCCGTGTTGAGCTCGGCTGGGGAGGTGCTCTACATCGTTCACACCACGACCGATATAACGGCGCAACAACAAGCCGAGAAAAGCACGCGGGCCTTGCGCCAGATCGAGAAAACGTACAGTCTGTTCATGCAGGCGCCGGTAGCAGTGTGCATAGTCACGGGGCCGGACAACATTGTGGAGCTGGCCAACGAGGAGCTTCACCAGTTTTTGGGTACCACCCCGGCTATCATCGGCCAGCCCTTGTTTGACGTGCTGCCCGAAGCCAAAACCCAAGGCTTTCCCGAACTGCTCGAGCAAGTGCGGACCACCGCTGAGCCGTATTGTGGCACCGAGTACCCAGTTACGCTCCACCTCAACGGCCAGAAGAAGCTTCGCTACTACAACTTTGTGTGCCACCCCTACTACGCCAACCCCACCGATACCCTTGCGGCCGGCGTATTCAGCGTGGCCCACAACGTAACGCAACAAGTGCTGGCCCGGCAACAGGCAGCGGAAAGTGAATCGCGCTTCCGCAGTTTGGTAGAGCAAATGCCGGTACCTATTGGCCTTACCCGCGGACAGGAAATGGTGTTCGACAGCATCAACGACCCCATGCTGCAGATGCTGGGCAAAAGCGGTAGCATGGTCTTGGGCAAACCTCTGCTGGAAGTACTGCCGGAACTTGGAAGCCAAGCCGTCATCGCCTTACTCGACCAAGTGCAGAAAACCGGAGAGCCTTTCCACGGCCACGAAGTACCGGTACTGCTGCAAATCAACAACGAGCCGAAACCAGGGTACTACAATCTTTCCTATACGCCGCTGCGGGAGCGGGGCCAGATTACGGGCGTCATTCATGTGGCTTTCGACGTGACCGAGCAGGTGCAGGCCCGCCAGAAGCTAGAAGAAAGCGAGCAGGAACTGAAGTGGTTCGAGTTCATGGCCGGCCAAGCCCTCGACCCATTCCTTCTCCTGCGCCAAGACGGCTCCTTTGCCTATCTAAATAAGCAAGCCCTGGAGGCCTGGGGCTACACCCAAGAAGAAGCCCGGCATCTGCGCATATTCGATATCGACCCGCTGTACCAGCAGGAAGCGTATGCCCAGATCTTCGCCCAGGCTCAGCAAGGCCCATACCCCCGGTTCGATACCCTGCACAAACGCAAGGACGGGCACGTGTACCCCGTAAATGTGAGCATGAGCGGGCTCGTGTTGGAAGGTCAGCCCTATCTGTTCGCCATCCCTCGCGACATAACCGAGCAAAAGCAATTCACCGACGCTCTGCGCGAAAGCGAGCAACGCTTCCGCACCATGGCCGATGCGGCCCCCAACATTGTGTGGGCCGTGAACCCAGACGTATCGGTGAAATATGTAAACAAGGCGTTCCTGGAGTTTCTTGGCGTTACGCTAGAGCACTTTATTGCCTCCAACTGGTTGCCCCATGTGCATCCCGAAGATTTGCAGCTCACGCGGCGCACGCTGATGGGGGCCGTCCAGGACCGTGCTATATTCTCGCTCGAGCACCGAATGCTCCGGCAGGATGGCGAGTATCGCTGGTTGTTGTCGCAGGGGGCGCCGAGCTATTATGCCAGCGGTGAGCTGTACGGCTACGTGGGTTCGGCCATCGACATCACCGAACTCAAAGAAGCCAACGAGCAGCTAACCCGCCTCAACATTGATCTGGACAACTTTATTTACACGGCTTCTCACGACTTAAAAGCGCCCATTTCCAACATCGAAGGGCTGCTCGATGCCCTGCTGCACACGCTGCCCCCCGAGACACTACAAATGGACCAAGTGCAGATTCTAATAGGCATGATGCAGGAATCGGCGGATCGTTTCTCGAAGACCATCGCCAACCTCACCGACGTAGTGAAGCTGCAGAAGGAGTACAACGGGGAAGCGGTTCTGGTGGACTTGGCCGGGATAGTGGAGGCGGTGCGCCTCGATCTGGAGTCGATGATCAAGGGTACGGGAGCCGTGGTAAAAGTGGACGTGGCGGCTTGCCCGGCTGTGCGGTTCTCGGAAAAGAACATGCGCTCCGTCGTTTACAACCTGTTCTCCAACGCCCTCAAGTATCGGGCTCCGGACCGAACGCCGCAGGTGCTGATCAGCTGCGAAAGCACGCCGCAATACCTCGTCCTGACCGTGCAAGACAATGGCTTAGGCATCGAGCCTCAGCGCCAAAAGCAACTCTTCACCATGTTCAAGCGCTTCCACGACCACGTAGAAGGCTCGGGTATTGGCCTCTATATGGTCAAGAAAATGGTGGAAAATGCCGGCGGCAAGATCGAGGTAGAGAGCCAGCCCGGCGTAGGGTCCACGTTCCGCATTTATTTCCGCCGCTAAGCCTGCCCACGAAGCTTTATCACCGTGGCGTTGCAACGTACGCTTCTTGTGTTCCTGGTTGCGCAGTGTCAGAAAGGGTAGGCTACACTCCCGATTGACACTGCCTGGCCTCGACAGACTTATATAGCTGAAGTGTTCTTCTAAGTACTTGAGGCTACGTCTCGCTTGCTAAGGGAAACGTGTAACGACACCCGCACGGTTTGCGCCAACGGATTATTCCTTGAATTGGGAACCAGGTAAGCTCCATCGAGCCCTAGGGCTCGGTACCGTCCTCCAACCCCGAAGCTCAAATAATTCCGGTCGCCTTTTACTGGACTTTCGTAAAAGTAGCCGGCGCGGGCAAAAACAGTGTTTTGGTAGGCGTATTCCAGTCCGGTAGACAAACGGATTTCGCGCAGCTCTTCCCGGAAGCCACCGGGAGCATCACTAAACGAGCTAAATGCGCCCGCAATAGTGCCTTTGGCGTGGCGTTTATCGTTTTCCTCTTTAGTGCGGGCGGCTCTGGCGGCTAGTGCAGCAGGAGTAGTATCGGTGCCCTCTTCGTAATAAGGGCTGGGTACCAAGAGCTTGTTGGCATCCACCACGAGCGTCAGCTTGTGAGAGGGGCCAAATGTCCGCGTGAGGGCCGTGCCAATCTTCAGGTTAGTGGGTAAAAAGTCAGCTTGCGAGGGATTAGAATAGGATATTTTGTTGCCAATGTTGGCAATAGAAGCGCCAAGTGCTAGGGTATAGGCATCGGCACCCGCCGGTATGTCTTTGGTGTAATAGACGCCCACATCCATAGCTGCCGCGTCAGCCGCTGCGCCGCCAGCTCCCAAAAAATAGGTGGAGAGGGTAGAACGGATGTAGCGCACCGAGGCGCCAACCCCAAAGTGCTCACCGAATGTATGGCCGTAGGAAACACTGTAAGCCGATTCGTTGCCGCGTACCGGAATAGCGCCGGTATATCCCAGACTGAAGTACATCACGCTAGCGCCCAAAGTGGAGCGCTGCCCTAGCCGGCCATAGCCCGACAGATACCACAGGCCTCCTTTATTCGTGGCAGAATTTAGCCACGGCGAATAGGAGGGCGAGATACTGAAGCGGTTTGGCGCGAACCCAAGCTTACCAGCGTTGAAGTAGGCGGCATTGGCATCGGGAGACGAAGCCACTCCAGCTTCGCCAAGCGCGGCCGAGCGCGCATCGGGGCTGAGGGTCAGAATTGGAACAGCCGTAGTGATAGTGTGAGGTGCTTGTTGAGCGACGGCCAACGAGGATGCGCCCAACATGCCAACCAACAGGGCCGAATTGGTCAGTTGCGAGTAAGTCATAGCTCTCAATAAATAGTATGCAGAATAGGAGGAAGCCGATAGTAGCCGGAGCGTGCCGGGTAGCAGGTATCTAACTATTCAAGTGCCTAAATATTGCGGCTCATATAGATTTTTTCGGGGAGGGCAACAAGCAAGAAGGAGTGAAAGAGCAGTAGAAAGTTGAGCCGGTCAAGTACACCTCGTAAGTGAAGTTATAGAGCATAAGCGTAGCCAGGGGTCTAAAACCCTAGCAACTCCCGCAGCATCGGCAACACCCGTTGCCCCCGTTCCAAGTCGAAATCTTCCGCTACAGCCAGCACCGCAGCCGGCTGGCCACCTTGCACGGCCAACTCCAGCAACTGGCGGCGCTCCGGGGTGCTGAAGTCGGTGAAGGCGCGGCGCAACAGGGGCACGATTTCGCGGAAGGTGTCTTCGTTCAGCTCCCCTAGCCACTGATCGAGCAGGGCGAAGAGGGGGCGGTGATGCAGCAAAAGTTGGCCGCTGCCACTCAGGAAGCCTTCAATCCAGGCAGTGGCGTAAGCGGTAGGCTGCGCGGGAGCCAAAGCCAGGCCAAGGGCGGTGCCGGCGTCTTCCGAAGAAAGCTGCTGTGCATCGAAAAGCAGGCGCCCGGCAGCCCCGGCCAGCAAGCCCGAACTGGCAGGATTGCGTAATACCACAGCCAGCGCTGCGTACCAATCCGCTTCCTGCGCAGTATTTTGAAGCAGCCGGATGGCTTGGTGCGTGCCTTCGATGCGGGGCAAGAGCTGGCGGGCGGCATCGTAGTCGAGGCCGGTGCAGGCTTGGGGCAGTCCAATGCAGAGGCGTGGCACCAGGTGGTGCACTACCTGGGCCACTTGCGCGGTTTCGGTGCGGCGCACGTTGCCGTAGCGCAGCACATTTACCAGGGGCGGCAGAGCGGCCAGCAGGTGCGTTACGTCGCGGGTGCCGGCCGAGAGGGTTTCCAGGCGGGCTACTAGGGTGCTTATGGCGGGGCCGAGGTCGGCTTGCAGGGCTTCTTCGAGTAGCTTGCTTACGGTTTCCAGGTCGGGAGCTTCGGTGGCGCGCTGGCGGGCGCGGCCCACGGCGGCATCGAGAATGGTATTGCCCCACCGGCCGGCGTCGAGCACGTGCAGGGCGTAATCGGGTTGCCATTGCAGGTCCCACAGCTCGTGGAAGGTGCCGGCTTTGCCCTGGGCGCGGCGCGGCTGGCCCCACGGCACGTCGAGCAGACGCAGGCGGTGCAGCAAGTGACTGCGGCTCAGATCCAGCTCTTTGCGCAAATCCAGGTCGAGGGTACGGGCGGCGGCTTCGGGCTTGAGGCGGGTGAGGCGCTGCTGCTGCGTGAGGTCCTGCTGCAAGGGTGTGGCGGGCAGCTCGGCGGGTACCTCGCCCATGCACACTCCAATCACCAGCTCCCGGTGCACTAAACTCAAGGCTTCCTCGTAGCCGCCGCCCAAAATAGCCACAGCCGCCTCTTGCAGTTCCTCGATGCCCGGCAACTCCCGGCCCCGCACAGCAGCTAGCGTTTCGGCCAGCCGCACCCCCTCAATGGCATGCGCCGATGAAGCATCCAGGTCCTGCCCGCGCAACAGCCGCGCCGCCCGCACCATCCAGTGCGTTACTACCTCGGTATGCGGCTCAGTGAACAGCAACTCGTACCAAGCCGGTGACAACACACCCGCCCCGTAACCCGAACTGTACGACAGCCGCTCATAGGTCCATGGAATCCAGGTGGCTTCGATGGGCACTTTCTTCAGGCCCTTGAGCAAAGCTTTGTCTTCCTTTTTAAGTAGGTCGGGGTGGAGCACCGGCGCGTGCCAGGCCCCGCACACCACCGCCACGCGCTGGTAGCCCTGCTTGAGGGTGTTGCGCAAGGTTTCGCGCATGAAGGCTTCGCGGAGCAAGGTTTCCCGGCTTTCCGGCAAGGCCAGCTCTTCCCGCAAGGCGGTCATCATGTTGAGCACCACGGCAAACGTATCGGCGTGGCCGGCGCTGTGCTCGAAGCGCAACTCCCACCACCGTTCCCCGTCGGAGTAGCCATCCAGCTCGGCGAGGTAGGAGATAGGGTCGCGGCGGACTATAGTTGCTTCCGTAGCCTCTGTGGCTGGCTCCTGTTCCATTGAAGCAGCAGATTCATCTTCTGGTCCTGCTGCTGCTAGTGGTGCTTGTTGCTGGTTTTCGGTGCCTGTTGGTTCTCGCTCTGCTGACGTAGCGTTTGGAGGTAAGGCTTCAGCGGGCACCTGCTCCACGGCATCGGGCAGGGCAAACCGCAACGCGGCCGGCAAGTCCATGCAGCGTAGGTGGGCGCCGTGTTCGTGGCAGTAGCGGAGCACCTGCGTTTCGGGCGAGAAGGCGGCAAAGGGCAGAAACGAGGCCTGCTGATACTGCTTGGGGTTATAGAGTAGCAGCGCCACCGGCATCCGCAGGTCGGGGCGCTGGATGATGGTTTGCACGGCCGCTTCGCCATCGGCGGGGCATTCCAGCAGCACAATGTCGGGCCGGAACTCGTCGAGGGCTTGGCGGAGGCTGGCGGCACTGCCGGGCCCGTGGTGGCGGATACCGAAAAGGCGGGGAATTGTCACTATTAAGTTAAGTAAATCAACTATTTATCAGAAGAAGTGTCGCTTGGCTTTTTTTGAGTTATCTTCTTTGGAGCTGACGCCTGAGTACTCTGAGTTGGTTCTAAGACCTGGTTTGTTTCAATTGATTGCTTGAATTTTTCTTGTAAGTCGTTTACAATCTTATTGTTGAATGTGTCGAAAATTATTTTAATATTTTTCTTAAATTTTTCGGTGTTTGGACCATTATGTTCTATTGTTCTTCCAACTACCTCTTTAAATGATAAGCTTCTGTTGTCCCATCCTTGTTCAGTATAATGATAGATAAAGAAAAATAATTTAATTGATTTTTTTGATAAAAGAAAACATATAGCTAGATTATAACTGGTTATATTGGGGTATTTTGCATTGGCATCAATAGATATTCCTTTCAATGGAGTGTCTACTGTGATTTCGTATCCATCTAATATGAATGTGAATTTACTGTCGTCTTCAATTTCAATTGTTCTTCTTATTGTTTGTGCAACAGTTAATGGTGTCGTTCTTACACGTCTGCGAGTTGATTTAGCAAAGAATAAATTAGGATTATTATCAAGCCATTTGCCGACTTCTATGCGGCATGGTATTTTATTATAGTCATCAATAATTCCTATGTTTAAATTATATAATTTTTCTGTACTTCGATCAAGTTTAAATTTCTTTGACTCTTCAACAAGTATTTCAATTAGCTGAATCGCTTCATCTCTAGATAAATAATCTTTTGCTTCATTTACTACTAAGTCATGTATGGATAATGTTTTGTCCTTAGCTGTTTCTTCACCACTTGCATGATTCATTCCCTCCAAATAGTTTTTTAAATCCTGAGTTTTTGTACAGAATTTTTCAGTGTAATCAGCCTGTATTACAAAAAAAGGAGTTTGGTTTCCAATGTTTTCGAATTCATCAGATATATAATCTATAATAGCCTTGTATCTAATGTCGTCTGTCTTTGAGTCTCTAAGTGACTCTGCAAAGCTTTTTGTAAAATAACTCATTTCCTCATTCTGGAATGAAGATTGAGTACTTAAAGAAGAATTTAAGAAATAACACTTATTGAATTTATTTTTAGCTTCTTCAAAATACTTTGTTACAACATCTCTCTCTTTTATGTATGCTGTTCCTGATTGACATGCATCTATTACCTTGATAACCAATTCGGGATTTAACGTTTTTAAGAGATTGTCAATTTCAATATTTTGTAAACTTGTTTGTTTTCTTTTTAATGGATTGTAGTCACTTAATAAATAGTGAAAGTCATTATTTATAAATTCGCCGTGTCCAGTATAATAGAAAAAAACTTCATTAATTTGATGATCTTTATGTTCGTCAATAAAATTTATTAAAACATTTTTAGCTTCGCTGCTAATTTCATTGTTATTAAGCAAAATTATATGATCGTACTTTTCTGATCTAGATATGATATTATATATTACATCAGTGTCTCTCTTACATCCAGGAAGATTGTTAGCTGCGTCTGCATATTCGCTAACACCAATGACGATTGCTAGATTCATGTTCTTCTTTTTTTAATTTATTTACTTAAATATATTCAGTCTACTCCACCACCTCTCGGCAGGCGCGGTACAGGTCTTTCCAGCCGTCGCGCTCTTTCACTACGGTTTCCAGGTATTCCAGCCAGACGGTGCGGTCCTGCACGGGGTCTTTCACCACGGCGCCGGTAAGGCCGGCGGCCAAGTCGTGGGCGCGGAGGCTGCCGTCGCCGAAGTAGGCGGCTAGGGCCAGGCCGCTGTTCATCACGGATATGGCTTCGCCGGTGCTCAAGGTGCCGCTCGGGCTTTTGAGCTTGGTTTTGCCGTTCTCGGTCACGCCGCTGCGCAGTTCCCGGAAGATGGTCACGAGGCGGTTGATTTGCTCGACGGCGGGCGCTTCTACGGGTAGTTGGAGTGCCTTGCCTTGTTTGGCTACCCGAGTCTGCACAATGCGTACTTCCTCGGTCAGGTCGGTGGGTAGGGGAAGTACCACGGTGTTGAAGCGGCGACGCAGGGCGCTGCTGAGCTCATTCACGCCCTTGTCCCGGTCGTTGGCGGTGGCAATGACGTTGAAGCCGCGCGCGGCCTGCACCTCGGTGGCGAGTTCGGGGATGGGCAGCACCTTTTCCGAGAGCATGGTAATGAGCGTGTCTTGCACGTCGGAGGGGATGCGGGTAAGTTCTTCGAGGCGCACGAGGCTGCCTTCCTGCATGCCCTTGAACAGCGGCGAAGGCACCAGCGCGCCCAATGAAGGCCCTTCGGCAATGAGGCGGGCGTAGTTCCAGGAGTAGCGGATGGCGTCTTCGGAGGTGCCCGCCGTGCCCTGCACCAACAGGTTGGAGTGCCCGCTGATGGCCGCCACCAGATGCTCGGAAACCCAACTTTTGGCTGTGCCCGGCACCCCAAGCAGCAGCAAGGCACGGTCGGTGGCGAGGGTGGCTACCGCAATTTCCATTAGCCGCCGCTGCCCGATGTACTTCGGCTCGATTTCAAACCCGTTGTCGAGCTTGCCGCCCAACAAGTACGTGACCACAGCCCACGGTGAGAGTTTCCAGTTGGTGGGTTTGGGCCGGTCATCAACAGCGGCCAGCGCGGCTAGTTCTTCGGCATATAGGACTTCGGCATGCGGACGGAGCAGGTTTTCAGTTGACGTGGCGGACATATAGGATAAGTTGAGGTAATGAAAGGAGAGAAGGTGAGAGGAGGATGGGAATCAAAGTCAAGAAAGCCAAAAGTTAATTTCCCTCAGAAGAGGAGCGGGATAAGGGTGGTTGATAGACCTTATTTATCTAGCACGTCATGCTGAGCGCAGCCAAAGCATCTCGCGTGCTGACGTTGCCATGCTAAATGATTTTACCACACTAGCGAGATGCTTCGACTTCGGCTGCGCCTCCGCTCAGCATGACAGTTACTTTGGCAATGTCAGCACGCGAGATGCTTTGGCTGCGCTCAGCATGACGGTTGCTTTTACAACATCAGCTACCACAACTCAACCGCCACTACATCCCGCTCATTTGAAATGTGTAGCTTCCTCTTCTAGCGAAGCGGCCAGTTCGGCGCGGAAGCGTAGGATTTCGAGCATGTTATGGACGCTGTTTTGGAAGGTGCTGTGCACTTCGGGCAGGGCGAGCAGGGTGGTTTCCACTAGGGGCGCGTCGGTGGGGTTGAGGGCCGGGGCGAGGTGCTGACTGATGAAGTAGCTGAGTTGGTAGAGGTCGGTGTGGAACCGTTCGAGGGTGGCCGAGTTTGCTAGTTTGGCACTCAGACTGTGCAGGACCTCGGTGGTTAGCTCACGGGGCCAGGGCGTGGGGAGTTGGAGCAGGTCGTCGGTCCAGTTGGGCTCCTGGCGCCGGACGCGCAGCAATATGGGCTTGAGTAGCAGTTCTTGCCGAGTGGCCACGGGTAGCAACTCGGTGAGGGCCGCCCAATCGATGTTGCGGTCGGCGTGGGCTTTTTGGAGCGTGGGCCGATGGTGCAGCCACAGTTTCAGGAAGGCGGCCGCAAAATCGAGGTCGTGGTGAGTGAGGGTGCTGATGGCCCAGCACGGCAACAGCGGCACCGCCCATTCCGAGGCCAAGGCAGCGGCCAACAACTCCTCGGCCGAAACGCCTAAATGAGCTGTCCAGCGGCTAGGGGGGAGCAGTGCCAGCATATTGCCCAGCCGGATGGCGCTCGGACCAAGCGGAGTGGCCCGGTTGCCGGTGCCCGAATAGTAGGCGTATTGATCGTTTTTCTCTTCGATGCCATCGGCCAGCCAGCTTTTGTCCCAGGTAGGCGGCAGCGTAACTTCCAGTGTGGTTTTGCCTAGGCCCAACAGGCCGCGCTTCACCGCAAGCAGCGGCGCGGACCGCGCCCACAGCCGCTCCACCAGCGCCGAGTTGGGCAGCCGCACCAGCAGCCCAGCGGCTTGGCGGCGCACTTCCTGGCCTCGGGCGCGGAGCAGGGTTTCCAGCACGGGTTCGGAGTCGGGGTGCAGGTAGTCGGCCAGGATTTCCAGAAACGCTTCCTGCGCTTTGGCAGGCTCAGTAGGCAGGGCAGCGAGCAATAAAGCGCGGGTCGTGTCGGCGTCTTGACGGAAGCGGGACCGCAGCCAGGCGCGCCGCTCCGATAAGGTACCGGTTTCCCAGCGCTGCAAGTCAGGGGCGTCGGCATCAGGCGGGGCCAGCAGGCTCTTCCACTCCGGATTGAGACTCGCCAACCAACGGCCCCGGGTGCCGGCCACTGGTTCCAGCACAGCCGCCGTTTCAACTGACTGCTTGGCGTGGCGCAACAGGTGCGCCAGAAACGAATCGGGTACCCGGCGCCCAACAGCCGCTACTTGACGTAGGTAGTCGGGCAGCAACTCCACAAACAGCTCATCCACCACTAGGCGTTGCAGGCAAGCCGTACCGAGTGGGCCAAGTGGTGGCAGCGGGTCGGGCGGGGCCGGTACGGGGGCGGCTACAGTTGCTGTGGGCAGCTGGTGGCCCGCGCGGCGCATCAGGGCCAATGCCCCGGCGGCCAGCAGCACCTGCTGTTCGCGGTCCTCGCTGGTGACGGTGTCGGCAGTGGCTAGCACGGCGGGCACTGGTTCACCACTCTGGCGAGTGCCTAGCAGCGCTACCCGGAGCAGTTGAGGCCACGAAGCCTGCGGGTGAGAAGTGGTCATAGAGCGGTGATTATTTCTGCTTCAAATTCAAGCTCCTAGCGGCTGGCCCGTCTCCTCGCTAACGAAATAAGTTAACAAGTGAAAGGTGCGGCCATTCCATTCGCCAAACACCTTCATAGGCTGGCCGCCGCTGTGCGCTAGCAGTTGCCAGCCGGTTTCTGCTTCCAGCCGCAGCGGGAGCGTTGTTGGTTCGGTGGCGTGGTGCAGCACCCACGCGTCGGCGGCGGGGAGGTAGGTGGGCAGCACTTCTTGTAAAGTGGTGGGCCACTGCCGCAGCCACGGATGCCGGGCCAACGCCGTGGCGTACTCGTCGAGGAGCTGCGTTAGGCTCTGGCCGGGCGGATCAACGTCGGGCGGGGCGGGGTTCACCACCGTAAGGGCAACGGGAATAGCGCGCAACGCAAGCAGCCCGGGGTAGAATACCAATTCGCCAGCATACACGACATTGGGGGCCAGAGAGGTAGCAAAACGCTGGCCGCCAAATGCGTATTCCAATACCAGGGCGTAGCGGCGCGTGTGGCGGCCCCACAGCCAGGCGCGCCGTACCGTTAGGCGTTCTTCCTCTTCGATGTGCAAACCCACTACCTGCCACTCGTCCGCCACGGCGGGTTGGCGAGTCAGCAGGTCTTCTTTCTTGGTGTTGACACCGACCTGCTGCAGAATTTCCTCGCGGGCGTCCGGCGTTTGGTGGTCGAGGCGCTGGAAAGCGCGCAGCAGCAAATACAGCTCGCCGAGGCGGGATAGCAGCCGCTCAGGCCAATCAGGGCCACTGTGGCAGAGGCCCGGCAACTCCCGCACGATGCTGGCCAACCCGGGCAGCTGATTGTCGACGAGGCGGGCCGCGGGAGCTTCCCAATAGCTGTGGGGCTGGCTTTTCGCAACGGCGGTGCCCGCCCGCACCAGGTCGAGCAGCCAGTCTTCTAGCTCGCTGGCACCTTGGGCCATGCGGGCTAGCCGCTTTTGCAGCGCCTGGTTGGTTTTAGCACTGGCGGGGCCTTCTGCTGCTTCGCTTTCTTCCGTAGCCAGCAGAGAGGGCATAGATTCTTCAGCGGCCTCAGTTGGCTTTGGGGCGGCTTTGGTGGTTTTCTTTTCTTGGGTTTGCTGGCGCTTTTCCAGCCATTCTTCCAGCCATGGAGGGGGAACCGTACTACCGAAAAGCTGTGGCTGGCGGGCTAGCAATAGCAGCAGGCCAGCGCCATGTTTGCACGGAAACACCCGGCTCGGGCAGGAGCACTTAAAGGCCGGTTCGGTCAGGTCGATGCTGGTTTGGTAGGGCTTGGAGCCACTGCCTTTGCATTCGCCCCAGGCGGCGGTAGCAGTTTGGCCTAGGTTGCTCCATTTGGCGGGGCCGGCTAGTTCGAGGCCCCGTTTCAGGGTGCCAGAGTCGGTTATCAGGGCGCGGGCCTGTTCTTCGGTCCAGGTCAAGGAGGCAGGAGTTATGCCCGCCGAAGCGGAGCGGTAGACCCCGGCAAAGTAGTGGTTCAGACCGGAAATTCCGCGCCGCAGTTCGGGCATTTGTGCAGGACGGTGCCCGCATAAAACAGCCGTTTCCACCACGCCGGATGCTCGCTGATGGGCGGATCAGGAGTGCCACACTTCGGGCAGCGCAAGGCCCGTAAGCTGAGGCGCTCAGCCTCAAATGCTTCCACCGTTTCCCGCGCCGCCTCGGCTTCCGTTTCCTCTATCCAAAGCTGGTAATACATGCCCTCACCATAAGGAAACGTAGGCGGCCCGGCTGATTTCACCAACGCTATGATGTCCACCTCCCGCAGGTCGTTGTAGAGCGCCACCGCCTCGGCGTAGGTTAGGTAGTCGGCAGCGGGGACGAGCATGGGTTGTGGTTTGCGTGGTGCTAGGTATACTTAACAAGCTTTTCGAAGCATCGCGCGTGCTGAGGTTGCCAAATTACTTCTCTGTCATCCTGAGCTTGCGAAGGACCTTCTCACGCGTGAACAAGTTGTTGTTTCGACAGTCGTTTTGTAGGCATAAGGTCCTTCGCAAGCTCAGGATGACAGGCGTGAGTTGTTGAACGAATGGTCAACCGTCCCTAACCTCTCCTCATCTGAGGGGAACTAGCTCCTTAGCTTTTCTAGACTTTTAGCTCTAGAGGTGTAGCACCTCTGGCCAGGTTACGTTGATCAGCAGAGGCGTTTGGCTACTTCCGGCGGCGTTTGGGAGCCAACTGTTGGCCGCGCAGCTTCACTACGTACCCTAGCAAGCCTAAGCTTACTACTGCTAAGCCGGCGGCTAGCAGGTCGCGGCTGGTGCGTTCTTCAATGGCTTCTTCGGCGGCGGCTTGTAGCTCTACTAGTTTCTTCTGGCGCTGTTTGTCGCGGAGCTGGAGGTTGGCAATCTGGTTTTCCAGTTCGTAGAAGCGTTGTCGGGTGCTGCTTTGGTCGCTGCGGGCTACGGTTACCTGCTGCTTCACCTGCTGGTTTTCGGCCAGGATGTTGGCGGTGCGGCGCAGAGTAGCGGCCTGCACGGCGCGCACTATTTCGGTGTCTTTGCGGATAATGCCTTTCAGGGCGGCTACCACTTCTTCAAGGTCTTTCTTGCTTGGCTTGTTGCCGAACAGGCTGTTGCGTTGGGCGTTGGCTTCTTCGTATTGCCGCACCATCTGCTCCCGCTCTTTAATTAGCGGCGTCAGCGGGTCAGTAGCCAGGGTGTCGGTGGGCGTTTGGGCGTGAGCGGCGAAAGAAATCAGGAAAAGGAAGGGGAGGAGACGTTTCATACCTGCAAATATGCGCGGACGTTATTTCCCGCCTAGCATGTGGCTTTTTTTGCAGGCTAACGCACAAAACCACTCTATGCGTGCGTCAGCACAATACGCTGTGCTCTGCCAGGAAGCCTCTAGTTACTCACCCGCCTAGTGCCGGGACGGGCTGCCGAATTTCTTTGGGCCGGTGCCGGTAGAAAGCCAGAATCAGAATTGGGAGCAACGTCAGCTCGGCTACTACCCCAAACAGCAGCGTGAGCCCAATCAGCAGACCCACGTAGAACGTGCCGTCAAACGACGAGAAGATTAGGGTGGAAAAGCCACCCACCAATATCAACGACGTGACAATGACGGCCTTGCCAGCCAGCAGGTACGTGTGTCGCACTGCCTTAAACAGGTTGGGTTCCTTGAGCAAGGTCAGCTTGAGCTTGCTGATGAAGTGAATAGTATCATCCACTGCAATGCCGAAGGCAATGGTGAAAATGATGCTGGTGCTCACCTTCATGCTGACGCCGGCCAAGCCCATAACGCCCGCCACAATGAGAATGGGCACCAGGTTCGGAATCAGCACCACCAGCGTCATGCGCAAGCTCCGGAACAAGGCCAGCACAATCAGCGTCACCATCACAATGTCGATGGTCATGCCAGTTATCATGTTCAGCGTCAGATTCTCGTTGTTTTTGTCGATGAGGTTAGCCGAACCCGTGAGGCGGGTTTGCAGGATGCTAGCATCAGTGTTCTGGCGCAGAAACGTGCGCAGATCGGCATTAAGCTTATCGGCCCGAATGCTGCCCACATCCGGCATACGGCCGGTCAGGCGGCCTTCGGTGCCATCGGGCAGCACCAGCGCCCGAAACTCGGGCTTCTTCCGAAACAGCTTGATCTTGCTGGTGATGCGCCGCAGCGCCGCTTCCGATTCGGGCAGGCGGTACTCGCTCAGTAAGCCGCCATTTAGCGCTTTGCGCACCGACTTTACCAGCGTAACCGGCGAGGCCACGAAGTTCAGCCCAAACTTTTCGGTCAGGTAGGTTTCTATTTCTTCGGTTTCGCGCAGCACTGCCAGGTCGTAGATGTTGCGGCCAGGTGCCGGCTTTAAATCCAGCTCGAAGGGCCGCACGCCCGCAAACTGCCGCTCGAAAAACTGGAAATCCAGCTTCACCGGGTCGTTCTTGGAAAGGTCGTCGAGCAGGGCCGAGTTGATGCGGATACGGGAGGCCGAGGCCACTGAGCCGATCAGCAGTAGTGCGCTAATGCCCACTACCCATTGCCGCCGCGCCAGCACCCGCCGAAACAGCTTGCCTAGCACGCCGTCCCAGCTGTGGCCTTCCGCGCGGGGTATGCGCAGTTGCGGCTTGCGCAAGAGCAGCAGCATGGCCGGTAGCAGCGTGAAGCTGAGCGCAAACGTGAGCAGCACGGCAATGCCCGTAAACAGCCCAAAGTTATAAATCGGCCGGATGGTGCTGGTCATCAGCGTGAAAAAGCCGATGCTGGTCGTCAGGGCCGAAAGCCCCGATCCAAACCCCGATTCCTTGAGCGCAATCCACAGCGAATCTTTCTTGGAGGCACCGTAGCCGAGCTCCGTGACGTAGCGCGTGATAATGTGAATGGTATCCGACATGCCCACCACGAACAGCATCACCGGCAGCAAGGCCGTCATCAAATCAATACTAACGCCGCAGGCACTCATCAGCCCCAAACCCCACAAGATGGCGCCTAGTACCACCACCAAGGGCAGCACCACGCCCCACCACGTCCGGAACGTGAGCCAGAGCAGACCCGTCACGAGCACCACCGAGAGGCTCATAAACACCATCAGCTCCATTTGCAGCCGGTCCACGAACACCGATTGGGCCACCATCTTGCCGGCCATGTGGTACTCGCTTTCCTGGAAGCCTTGGCGCTTCAGCTCGGTGCGCACCGCCGCCAAGAGCGAGTCGCCGGGCGGTTTGCTGAGGTTAGGCGAGGTTTGAAACAGGATTGTGACGGCCCGCGCATCACGCGAAATTAGGTTGCCCACTAGCCCCGGCGTGCGGTATACGAGCGTGGAGTCCTGCGCCCGGCGGCTCGGGTCGGTGGGGTTCAGGTACGGAATGTTGAACACGCCCAAGCCTTCCACTACCGGGTTGCTGGCCGTGGTAGGAGACGAAACCTGCGTCACGTGCCGCCGTTGCCCAATAAAGCGCGTCAGCGAATCAACCCGGGTAAGAAACTTGGGCTCGAATACGGTCTGGCCGGCCGGGGCTTCCAGACCGAGCAGTACGTAGTCATTGTCGTTGCCGAAGCGGGCCGAGTACTGCTGGTAGTAGTCCAGGTCCGGGTCGCCGGCGGGGTAGAAGTCGTTGAAGTTGTAGTTGAACCGCAGCTGCGCCACGAAAAACAACGCCAGCCCCGACACCAGCGCCAAGGCAAACAAAACACTATAACTGAGTTTACGAAGCGGCATAGAGAGTACCACCAAGCTCCAGCTCGGTGAATCAATGAACGGCGGAAAGCACGCCTTTGCAACAAACAACGTTCGGCGACGCGCGAAGCTGGAGCTAAACGCACCTTGGTAAGACCTTATTTGCTACCTTGGGTTCGGTGGCTGCCGAGTTTAAGGCACAGAGAAGCCAACCGTCATTTTCCTCGTTTTGTTTCCACTCTTATCGTAATATCCGTATGAAAAACGCCCTTCTCGCCCTTGCTCTGTTCGCCTTCGTTGGCACCGCCTCTGCCCACGGCGACAAAGACGCCAAGAAAGGCAAAAAAAGCGCCGCCAAAACCGAGTGCTCGGAAGCCCAGAAAACTGCCATGGGTGGTTCCTGCTGCATGAAGAAAGGCACCAAAACCGCCGCTGTTACGCCGGCTCCATCGGCAACTCCCGCTGCCAAGGCGCTGTAGCGAACTATTATTGCTTTAAACAGCAAAGCCGCTGTCCTTAATGGGATAGCGGCTTTGTCCTTTTAATGGTAGTCCACGTCAGTAGGCCCTGACGACGCAGTAGAGACGCGACACTTCGCGTCTCGGCGTTGCTGAGGTTGTTCAGCCTGATATGTTTGGGACGGGTCGTTCAACGCCGAGACGCGAAGTGTCGTGTCTCTACTGCGTTCGGGGTAGCCAAGCTATTAGAGTACAGCAATAGGCTATGCTGACAAGTAAATAGTAGTGCAGCATGTTGTAACCTTTTAGTAATCGAAAGGTGTCCCGCGAAAATTAAACCGCTATGACTGCAAACCGCTGCGCTATTCTCTCGTGTGTACTTGCCTTGACTTTTCACTTCGCCATTGGGCAATCCACGGTCCCGGCAGCAAATAGCTACTCCAAAAAGCAGCTAGACTTAGTTGTGCAGCGGGAGGGAGAGGCCTTTATCAAAGAACCAACCCGAGTAGGACTTTCGATAGGTATTATCAAAGACAAGCAAACCTATTTCTACAATTTTGGCACCACCGAAAAGGGAACGAGTAAGGCACCAACCCAAAACACCATCTACGAAATCGGCTCGGTTAGCAAAACGTTTGCTAGCCTGTTGCTGGCGCATGCGGTGACGGAAAAGCGGGTAAGCCTGGACGATGACGTGCGAAAGTATCTGAAAGAGGCTTATCCTAACCTGGCCTACGCCGGCAAGCCAATCAGGCTGGTGCATTTGGCCAACACCACTTCCGCCTTGCCCGACAACATACCCGACAGAACCACCATTCTGCAACAAGCCAACCCCGATTCAATACCGGCCCTTATTCTTAAAGCTTCTAGCACCTACACCAAGCAGGATTTCTACGCCGACTTACATGCCGTTAAACTCGATACTGTGCCCGGCCTGATTCCGCGGCATTCCAATGCGGGAGCGCAACTGCTGGCGTACATCCTCGAAAGCGTCTATCAGACGCCGTACGAGAAGCTGGTGGAAAACTACATTGAAAAGCCGCTGCAAATGCGGAGCACCACCAGTGTGAAAGCCGGCAACTTGCTGGCGGTTGGCCACAACGAAAAGGGCAGCCGCATGCCTTACCACTTCCTAGACAACTTGGAGCCCTCGGGTGGTTTGCGGTACAGCACGGCTGACATGGTGAAGTATCTGGCTTACCAGCTCGCAGAAACCGATAAAGCTGTAGCTCTGAGTCATCAGCCTACGTGGGGAAGCCTAGACGAAGAGGCCCTTGGCTTGAACTGGAGCATACGCAAGACCACAGACAACAAGCGTCAGCTTTTGCACACGGGCGGCACTTTTGGGTTTGCCAGCTACTGCAGCTTCTATCCGGAACTCGGCTTTGGCATTGTAGTACTGTCCAACGAATCGGACAGGGGCACACAAGGTCGGCTTTATGAAGTAGCCGACCAGATAGTAGCCGGTATCTACGGCGTGCCACCCGGCCTTCAAGCTTTCCAAAGCAGCTTGGCCACAAACGACTACACCCATGCCCTCGACGCATACAAAGCCGTTAAGAAAAAGCATCCGGAGCTGCACCTATCCGAAGAGTACGTAAATGAGTGGGGTTATAGGCTGGCCCGCGATGGCAAATCCAAACAGGCTATCGAGCTATTCAAATTGAATGTTAGCCTGCACCCCAACAGCTGGAATACCTATGACAGCTTAGCAGAAGCCTACGAAATGAATGGCAACAGCACGCTGGCTGTCACCAACTACAAGCAGTCGTTGGCCCTGAATCCAAAGAATGTTGGCGCGGTGGAGCACCTCAAGAAACTAGGTGCAATAGCTGGCAAGTAGATATTGCCGAGCGAGGGACGGTAGAAGACAAGTGTAAGTAAATAAAACGTCATGCTGAAATAGATAAATAGTACTATTCGAAAGGTGCTGCCTATAGACCCTAGTATAATCAACATTGGAGGTGCGGCCAGTTACTTTTAGAATACATGCAGTGAATCCAACGGATCTGAGGGAAGTTTTGCTAGCATTGCTTTCATCTATACATAGCAGTTTCTGAGAGTGCACTGAGTAAGCCTTTATAGTTAGTTTATGATAAATTTTAAGCGTAGTCTCGTGTATAAGCTGTTAGTTATTATTATAATACTGTCGTCGGGGTATTTCCTGATAAGTATTATAAATGTGATGGATAATGCAGCAGCACGGGCAGCATGTGAAGCAAAATCGGCTATAGTGATGCGAGCTATAGATTGGAAGGGACGAGTAGTTTTCAGTTCTGCGCTCAAAACTTATGTGGTTAGCTACTTTCACCCAGGTTCTATCGATGGTATAGATGAGGGTATTGTGTGTACCCTACCATCACATTTGCAACGACATGGCCAGTTGGTAACCTTTAGCGGCAACTATCGGACCTACACAGGTCTAGTCAAACCACTATTTGGTGGCCAAGGATATTATTATTTGGAACTGACCAACATTCAGGCTCGGTAGTAGGCAAAAAGACAACCAGTTGAATTATACTGTCGCTTAAACAGGTTTCTTTACTTTTGAGCCGTATCCCAATCAGCTCCCTGCTCATGCGCCAATATCTCGACCTCGTCCGCCACATCCTCGACCACGGCACCCCGAAAACCGACCGTACGGGTACGGGCACGCTCTCGGTATTTGGCCCGCAGATGCGGTTTGATCTGGCGCAGGGCTTCCCGTTGGTCACCACCAAAAAGGTGCACCTCAAGAGCATCATCCACGAGTTGCTGTGGTTTCTGCGCGGCGACACCAACAACAATTCGTTGGAGGAAGTAGGCGTGAAGATTTGGCGCGAATGGGCCGATGCCGATGGAAGCCTAGGTCCCATTTACGGCCAGCAGTGGCGCAGCTGGCAAGCCCCCGACGGCCGGAGCATCGACCAAATAGCCGAAATGGTGCGTCTGCTCCGTACGCAGCCTGATTCTCGGCGCATGGTGGTATCGGCCTGGAACGTGGCCGACCTCCCGCAAATGCGCCTCACGCCCTGCCATGCGCTGTTCCAGTTCTACGTGGCTGAGGGGCGGCTTTCGTGCCAGCTCTACCAGCGTTCCGCCGACGTGTTCCTGGGTGTGCCCTTCAATATTGCTTCCTACGCCTTGCTTACGCTGATGATGGCGCAGGTAACCGATCTGCAACCCGGCGAGTTTATCTGGACCGGCGGCGACACGCACCTTTACAGCAACCACCTCGAACAAGCCCGCCTTCAACTCACCCGGGAGCCGCATCCGTTACCCCAAATGCGCCTCAACCCCGAGGTGAGGGACATCTTCTCGTTTCAGTTTGAAGATTTTCAACTAGAAAACTACGAGTCGTGGCCAGCTATTAAAGCACCAGTAGCAGTTTAGTTGCATTAAAGCAAGATGGATATTTTCACTTGTTGGTGTGTTGCTTGTGGGTAGCAGCAGGCAGGGTATTGCTTTGACTTTTACTCACGCAGTAGACTGTTTTTATAAAATGCAGTCAATCAGTCAATTGTACAGCTAATAACTCGATTCTTGCCTTATTAGAAAAATTCAATCAAAGCGTAATAGTGCAAAATATGATTTGGGTCTGTACCTTACGGGTCATGAACTCAAAAGCTCTATCTTGCACAAACCCAAGTCCGCTTTCCCGTCGGCACCGGGCTTTGATTGCTCTTTATTCATTAGCTAGTAATGCGCAAGATCGACTTGAAATCTTGCGCCTTAATGAAGTAACCGAGGAAGATCTAAACGAATTCGAGGAGAGTTGGCGGGTGCTGTGTGGGCGTCCGCTGCACCCCAACTACCTATTGCCCCGCCTCCCAACCGCGGATAGAGACTAGGAGTGGGGACACCGTATCCCACTGAACCTCACCTATGCTGCTTAGCACCCGTATGCCGGCCACGTTAGCGGTAAACACAGTTTCCGCTCGCAATAGGGCCGCGGGCTGAAATAGTCCTTCGCGGTACTCCAATCCATGCTTTTCCGCTACTTGCAGCAAGTGTGCACGTCGTACTCCCGCTACGCATCCCGTAGTCAAGGTGGGAGTAAACAGGCAGTTGTCGGATATCCAGAAAATGGCTGCCGACACGGTTTCGGCCACGTGGCCGGCGGTATCCAGTAATATCAGTTCGTTGAGGCTGCGTTGGGTTCTTTCCCGAGCGGCTAGCACGTACGTCAAGCTTTCGGGGCCTTTGCAGAAAGAAACCAGCGAAAGCCGGGTTTGGACCGTTTCGGCAAAGCCAGCCGTAGCTAGCGGCGCATCGTTGGGCTGAAATGGCCGCACTGTGGCTAGCCAGCTACACTCAGTGGTTTCGGGAGCGTATAAGCCGCCGCCGCTGCGCCACATTTGCAACCGAAGACGGTGCACACTGCCGGTTGCCAATCTGCTTAAGGTGTGCGTCAGGCTTTCGGCCATGGCTAGCTCAGACGGTAATGTAAGGTCTAATGCAGCGGCGGCACGTTGCATCCGGGCCAGGTGGTACGGTAGGTACCGAATACCCCCGTCTGCCCACACGAGGGTTTCAAAGAACCCGTCATTAAAAAACAATCCCCGGTTTGGCAGGGTCAGCGCAAAATCTTCATCAAGTAGTAGCTGGCCGTTGTAGAGGAGCATTTCTTGGATCTATCAGGTATGAGTGCAGGTGCCCGTCAGCGGTTGCTCGTTGCTATTTTCCACTAGAAAGCGTGCTTAACCATTAATAGAGCCAACCAGCAACCGCAGCACCTTACAGCAAGGTGAATCGCTTACCAGGCAACGCCTTCACAACATTTTGAAATTCGAGGCCAAGGAGAAGAGAGGCTACTTGGTGCATAGGTAACTGCGTTTTCCATGCTAGGTTATCGATATGCTCCTCCTTTGTGGCTTGCAGCACCTCGATTACGCTAAACTCGGCTGGCGTGAAATCCGCTGAATTATGAATTGCCGGACCTTTGTGCTTGCCATGAAACTGCAAAGCCGAATCCCAATTAAGCTGCTGCTCTAGGTCCTGGGGCTCAGAGTAAAGAGCGGCTTTGTTTGCCTTGATGAGCTCGTGGCAGCCCTCCGAAGCCACCGAGCCGAGCGGGCCAGGCACGGCCAGCACGTCCCGGTTGTAGCCCATTGCCAAATCGGCGGTGATAAGCGCGCCTCCTTTCTTGGCCGCTTCCACTACCACCGTGCCATCCGACAGTCCGGCAATAATTCGATTTCTCGACGGAAAATTGTATTTGTCGGGCTGGGTGCCAAACGGAAATTCGGTAAGCAAACCGCCCTGGGTACGCATCTTTTCGGCAGTTTTGCGATGAGCCGGCGGGTAGATAATGTCCAATCCCGTAGCCATGACACCTACGGTCTCCAAGCCTTCCTGCAAGGCGGCACGGTGGGCCGCAATGTCGATGCCATAGGCCAGGCCACTTACCACCAGGGGGCGGTGCTGTACTAGGCCTTGCACCAGCCGCTCGGTTTGTTCGCGGCCATAGTCAGTAGCCTTGCGGGTGCCAACGAGGGCAATAATCTTTGGTTGGTTGAGGTCGGCAGTACCTTGGTAGTAGAGCAGCGCAGGAGCGTCAGGAATTTGCTTTAGCCGCCCTGGAAACTGCTTGGAGGTGTAAAAAAGCAACTGTGTGCCCTCTTTCTCCGCTTTGCGCAGAATGCTCTCAGCTTGATTCAGGGCCGCCGTGCGGTCGGCTCCCGTCAGGATCGCCACCGTAGCCGGCCCCACGCCCGGAATCTTGCGCAGCTTGCCGGGTGGCAGATGCAGCACATTCTTGGCCGAACCGCCGTAGCTCATTAGCTGCCGGGTCATCTGCGGCCCGATGTTAGGGAAAAGAGTAAGAGCGACTTCGTATAGTAGGGTATCGTCGGGAGTAGAAATAGGCATAAATTGAAATAGTGACTTATTCTAAATTATTGTACCAGCACCAATCCGGAGCTTCTTGCACTTTTTTCGCAAACTCATGCCCGGATACTAATGTGCCAAAATCATTGTCTATCAAATAGTCAGGAGAGTTAGCAATATGTACCAAAGCTTTCTTGATGAACTCAATTCCCCGATAGGTTAAGCTATACACATAGGGTGTTCGATGGAAGTACGCTTTGACGCGTTGCAGGTCCACCTCTTCCCAACCTATATCTTCTACAGCGCCAGCGTATTCAAAATATATTCGGTTCCCATTTGCCAATTCTGCACTAAAGTCTTCGGTGTCTGACATGAGCTGAAGTGCAGCATTAGGAAAATAATGACGTATTAGGCTCTGAAAGTGAGGTAGCAAAGCATCTGTGCCTGCAATCACCATTACTGATTCCATTACCCCTGCGCCTTTCCGATGGCATCCAGTTCTTTCTTCATTGTGATTAAGAACTTGCGCACTTTTTCCAGGCTCTGAATCACGTCGATTTTCTCTTTGAGCTGGGGGCCTTTCTGCTTGATCATGTCGCGGGCGCCGGGAATGGTGTAGCCGCGCTCCTTCACGAGGTGGTAGATGGTGCGGAAAATATCGATGTCCTGGGGCGTGTAGAGGCGGTTGCCCTTCTTGCTTTTGCGCGGGCGCAGTTCCTCGAATTCGGTTTCCCAGAAACGAATCAGCGACGGGGCCACATTGAATTGGGCTGCCACCTCACCGATGGTGAAATATTGTTTTTCGATGTCGCGCTCTTTGTATGGCATAAAAGGTAGGCGGAGCGCTAGGGTTAAGTAATGGCGCTGGAAAGACTGCCCGAAGATAAAGCGGAAGAAAATACCTCCTCCACTACGGCGCAAGCTAAATTACTTCAGCTTATACTTTTTACTTACTTCGTCATAAATCAGCAATAGGTCGTTGGCTTGGCCTTGCTTGTCGAAGATTTGCTCCCACGTGTTCAGCGGCTCCCAGATAAACGTGCCTTTGCCTTTGTTATTAGGCAGGTTAAAGGCGATTTCATTCACTTCGCGCTTGAGCTCCGAGTACTCCACTACTACCACGTCCTGCGGGTAGCGCCGAGTCAGGTCGGTCAGGTTTTGCTGCAACTCGGGAAGGGTGCGGTGCCACTTGGGGTAGTACGATTGGCCAATAACGTCGCAGGTCACGCCGCGGGCAAACATCTGATCCAGCCAGTACACCGATTGCTCGTTCTGGCCGCCCAGGGCAATGTGTAGCATGATAACACTCTTTGGCGCCACTTCGCGCACCGCTGAAACACCAGCCTTTAAAAGTCCGGCTAGGTTGTCGAGCTTCGCCACGCTGTCGGCGCTGTGCACGTCGCCATCGGGCCAGAGCAGGCCGTGGTTTATTTCGTTGCCTACCTGCACCATGTCGGGCGGGGTGCCTTGGGCGTTGAGGGCCAGCAGCACGTCGCGGGTGTAGTCGTGCATGGCTTGAGTGAGCTGGGCGCCGTGCAAGTTCTTCCAGGCTTCGGGCTTGAACTGCTTTTGCGGGTCGGCCCAGGTGTCGCTGTAGTGAAAGTCGAGCAGGAGCTTCAGCCCGGCCTTCTTGGTGCGGTAGGCCATTTCCAAGGTGTGGGCCAAGTCGCAGAAGCCTTTTTGGGGCGAGTAACCGCTATCGGCCGCTGGGTTGTTGAACAGGCGCAGCCGGATGTAATTGAAGCCGTGGTCTTTTAGAATCTGAATGGCGTCTTTCTGCTGGCCTTTGTCAGAGAACTTCACGCCCCTTGCTTCCAGCTGCGGCAAAAACGAAATATCAGCCCCGAGCATCTTGCCAATTTTCTTCCTGGGCCCACCCAGGCTGGTGGCTGATTTGGAAGGCGTCTGTGGCTTAATTGATTGTGCATCAGCTGTAAAAACAACATGTAGCAGCAAGAGCGCGCCCACTAGTTGCCGCAGGAAGGTAGCTGTTTGGTGAAAAGAGGGGAGAGGTAACGGGGAGATTTTCATAATCAAACGCAAAAAAGGAGCGTGAATACTCCGCAATACGCACTGCTTCGACTTCCGAGCGAAGTGGCTACATTTGCAGGAATTGCCTTTCAGCCCCATCATATGGGTTTCTGATGCGGCAAAGTAGCTAAAATTGCCGCTGCCGTAGTTGCGGCGCGCCCTACCTTCTTTCTCATGTCACTGCCCACCGCCAGTCACGTTCGCCAGCAATTCCTCGATTTCTTTGCTTCCAAAGGCCACCACATCGTGCCCTCGGCCCCTATTGTGGTGAAGGACGACCCGACGCTGCTCTTCATCAACTCGGGCATGGCCCCGTTCAAGGATTTCTTCCTCGGCAACAAGCCCGCGCCCTTCAAGCGCATTGCTGATACGCAAAAGTGCCTGCGCGTGTCGGGCAAGCACAACGACTTGGAAGAGGTCGGCTACGACACCTACCACCACACCATGTTCGAGATGCTCGGCAACTGGTCGTTCGGTGACTACTTTAAGAAGGACGCTATTGCCTGGGCCTGGGAATTGCTTACCGACGTGTTCAAGCTGCCCAAAGACCGCCTCTACGTCACCTATTTCGAGGGCGACAAAGGCGACGGCCTCGGCCCTGATACCGAAACCCAGGACCTGTGGCGCCAGTACGTGGCCGAGGAGCGCATCCTGCCCGGCAACAAAAAGGACAACTTCTGGGAGATGGGCGACACCGGCCCGTGCGGCCCCTGCACCGAAATCCACATCGACCTGCGCGACGAAGCCGAGGTAGCCGCCAAGTCGGGCCGGGAACTAGTAAACGCCGACCACCCCCAAGTGGTGGAAATCTGGAACAATGTGTTCATGGAGTTTGAGCGCCGTGCCGACAAGTCGCTGTTAAAGCTGCCGCAACAGAACGTGGATACCGGCATGGGCTTCGAGCGGTTGATGATGGCTGTGTCGGGCGTGAAGTCCAATTACGACACCGACGTTTTCCAGCCGCTCATTCAGTTCATTGCCAAAGAAGTCGGCCTGGAATATCACGGCACCTCGCCAGCCACGGTCAACGACCAGCCCGCTACCGAGAACGAAAAGACCGATATTGCTATCCGCGTCATTGCCGACCACATCCGGACGATCAGCTTCACGATTGCCGATGGGCAGCTGCCGAGCAACGTTAAGGCTGGCTATGTAATCCGCCGCATCCTGCGCCGGGCGGTGCGCTATGCCTTCTCGTCGCTGAACCAGAAGCAGCCCTTCCTATATAAGTTGGTGCCGGTGCTGGCCGACCAGATGGCTAACATCTTCCCCGAGCTGAAAGCACAGCAGCAATTCGTGCAGCGCGTAATCGAGGAAGAAGAAATTGCCTTCCTCAAAACGCTGGAAACTGGTTTGCGTCGCCTCGATGCCCTAGAGGAAACCGCCAAAGCCAACGGCAACCGCATCGACGGCAAAACGGCCTTCGAACTCTCTGATACCTTCGGTTTCCCGCTCGACCTCACTGCTCTTATAGCTCGTGAAAAAGGCTTGACAGTGGACGAGGAAGGCTTCAAGGTGGAGCTAGAAGCGCAGAAAAACCGCTCCCGCAATGCGCAGGAAGCCGAGCAGAGTGACTGGACCATTGTGACGCCATCGGACGAGCAGCCGGCTTTCGTCGGCTACGACCAGGACGAGGCTCCGGCCCGCATCCTGCGCTACCGCCGCACCGACCGCAAAGGCAAAACCGAATACCAGGTGGTGCTCGACCAAACGCCGTTTTACGCCGAGCAGGGCGGTCAGATTGGCGACACCGGCTACTTGGAGTCGGCGCTGAGCAAGGTGCGCGTGCTGGACACCAAAAAGGAAAACGACCTCATCGTGCACACGGTGTTGGATCTGCCGCAGGACCTGGACGCCGAGTTCACGGCCCGCTACGACCACGCCCGCCGCGCCCAGATCCAGCGCAACCACACTGCTACGCACCTGCTGCAAGCCGCCCTGCGCGACGTAGTAGGCACCCACGTAGCGCAGAAAGGCTCACTCGTGAACGAGAAGCTGCTCCGCTTCGACTTCTCGCACTTCACCAAAGTCACCGACGACCAGCTACGGCAGGTGGAAACCATCGTCAATGAGAAAATCCGCCAGCAAATCCCGCTCGATGAGCGCCGCAACGTGCCCATTGCCGATGCCAAAAACCTCGGCGCTACGGCGCTGTTCGGCGAGAAATACGGCGACTTCGTGCGCGTCATCACCTTCGACAAGGACTTCTCGGTGGAGCTTTGCGGCGGCACCCACGTGCGCACCACCGGCGACATCGGCTACTTCAAAATCACGGCGGAAAGCGCCGTGGGCGCTGGCGTGCGCCGCATCGAGGCCGTAACCGCGGAGGCTGCCGAAAGCTACGTGAACCAGCAACTCGACCTGCTGGCCCAGGTGCGCGAAGCCCTTGGTAACCCGCAGCAGCTGCTAACCAGCATCGAGAAGCTGAGCGAGGAAACGGCCAGCTTGCGTAAGCAAATCGAGCAGTTCGCTCAGCAAAGCATCAACCAGCAGAAAGAACAGCTAGTAGGTCAGGTGAAACCCCTCGGCGAAGTCAACTTCCTGGCGGCTCAGGTGCAGGTAACGTCGGCCGATGGCTTGAAAACGCTTGCCTTTAACCTGCGCCAAGCTGTTCCTAACCTGGTGGCCGTGCTCGGTGCCGAAATCGACGGCAAGCCCCAACTGGCTGTGATGCTGGATGATGAGCTAGCCAAAGGCGGGAAGCTGAATGCAGCAACGCTGGTGCGGGAACTGGCCAAGGAAATCCAGGGCGGCGGCGGCGGACAGCCGTTTTTCGCCACGGCCGGCGGCAAGAACGTGGCCGGTTTGGGCGCGGCCATCAGCAAAGCCGAGGAATTGGTTGCTAAGTCGTTGTAAGTGAATTTTAGATTGGTTTAAAGTATTGTCATGCTGAGCTTGCCGAAGCATCTGGCGTGCTGACGCAGGATTAGTAATCCAGCGTCAGCACGCCAGATGCTTCGGCAAGCTCAGCATGACGTTCTTGCTATATTGTGTATACTTTAGAGTAAAGCAAATAGAAAGGGCCCGGTTGTACTTTGGTGCGGCCGGGCCCTTTGTTGTTACCTCTTGAGTACCATAGGGTAGAGTTGGCCTAGCGCAGCTAAAACCGGTCTAGGGCTGTGCTTGCTAGTGTCAGGCGGTTGTTTTCTTGGTTTTGATGTAGTCGTTCAATATCTGTTCCAGCACGTCGAGTAGGAGCCGTTCTTCAACACGACATTGTGAAAATCAAGCAGGTCGAATTCTAATTCCAGGGTTTGCTTAGCCCGCACTTGCAACTCCAAAATTTTGAACAGCAGGCTTGGCTGGACATAACTATGTAGCGCTCCACTTCGGCCTCTACGTCTGATAAGGCCATGCCGGTAATGCGGCGCATGTAGTTGACGCCAAGAAGTATCTGTTACCTAAACTGTACCCATCACCTTCAGTATTAGATACTACCTCTAGTATAGGTATATAGAAGTGTTGCTTGGCAACCGAAGCGCTGCCTATCTTGCCAGGAAATATTGCCGGGCAATTCTATTATTATGATCGAAGAGATAGTAACCATAGCTAGACGCTAAACAGCTTGCTGTAGATTATCAGGTATTAGGTTTTACATGAATTACTATAGTCTTCTAATAGTGGGCTGTCTGCTGACAGTTAACACTAAAACTGCCGCTCAATCTATTAATGCGTATTTCAAGGCCCAGCCAGGCAGCCACAGTGATGTTGATTTTGGCAATGGGTTGAAGTCGCGCACTGATACGGTGCGCGGTACGAATGGGGCAGCGGCAATTATTCGGTATTACGCCAGTGGGCAGAAACAAGAGGAAATACCGTATCTGCTTTCGCGCAAAAACGAGCTGCACGGCACCCAAACCCGCTGGTTTGAAAATGGGCGAGTGCAGGCCACGGAACAGTATGCCAACAACCAGCGGCACGGCCAGTTGCTGACCTATTACCCTAACGGCACGCTACGGCGCCGGGAAGAGTACCAACAGGGCAAGCAAGTGAAAGCCGAGTGTTTTGCCGCCGATGGCAAACCCGTTCCCTATTTTGATTATCTACAATTCCCTGAATACCCCGGCGGACTGCTGAAACTGCTCGGAGCCATCCAGAGCAACACGAAGTATCCCGACGAGGCGCTACGCAATGAGGAGGAAGGAAAAGTGCTAGTTGATTTTGTGGTGAGCAGTAGGGGAGTGGTGCAGGATGCCCGCATCAGGAAAAGCGTCAGTCCCATACTCGACCAGGAGGCGTTGCGCGTGGTGAACAGCCTTAGAGGCTGGAAACCCGCTCGGCTTGATGGGGAGCTAACGAATGTATTATTCACGTTGCCAGTCACTTTTACAATCAACTAATTCCGTTTACTCACCTTTTTGTATGCGTTTTTTTACCCTTGCCACGGCCGTGTTGGCGGCCGGTTTATCTTTCACCGCTTCCGCCCAGGTGTTCACCGACCCCGGCGCTTACAACAATGCTATTATAGCCGAGCAGCGGGCCATGCTCAAGAAAAACCTGCGCTACATCAGCAAATCAGCCCACTCCGACAACGAGAAGAAGATTGATGCCAAGCGCCTCGACCTGATCAAGCAAACCGAGGCCTCGCTGAACAAAGTGGCCAAGATGCCCGCTTTCGAGGACGATAAAGGGTTCAAAGAGCAAGCCACCGAAGCCTTTTACCAACTGCTGAAAATTTACTCCGAGGACTATAAAGCCGTGGATATGCTGGCCGCTACCCGGACAGCAACCATCGAAAATATGGAGCAGTACTTCCGGCTTCAGGAAATTGCCGAAGCCAAGCTTCAGGTGGTCAACGACAGCGTGGATGCCGCCCAGCGCCGGTTTGCTAAGCGTCATAAAATGACCTTTTCTGAAGACCCGGAAGGCAAGCGCCTCGCCAACTATATGCGGCAGGTTTCGGAGGTGAATACTTATCAGCACAAAGTGTATTTGGCGCAGTTTCGGGTGGAAAAGGCCAATGCCCGCCTCACGGATGCCCTTAACTCGCAGAACGCGGAAGCCTTCGAGCAGGCGCGCTTGCAGTTGATAGAAGACACCAAAGCCGCAACGGCCGGACTGACAGCCATTACGCCTTTCCGCGGCAAAGACGCCCAATACCGCGACGCGGCCCGCAACTTGGTGAAATTCTACGCGGCCTTCGCGGCCAATCAAGCCGCCCAGATGAAAGTGCTAATGGAGCGCAAAGACAGCTTCACCAAAGCCGACGCCGACAAGTTCAACGGCTTCATCAGCCTCTATAACTCGCAAAATCAGAAGCTATCTACGGCTTACAACCAAGCCGGCAACAACTTCCAGGCTACCTACATTCCCGTGTTCAACGACTAGGTATCGGGCCATTGGTTGCTGATCGGGCTTAGCTGTTAAGCGTAGGAAAAGACTTTTTCAGGTTGGAACTAAGGGTGAAGCCACAGCCGGTTCCGATGTGAAAAGGTCTTTTTGCTGTTGTAATCGGGATACTTTTTCTCGGATAGATAGTTTTAACTTGCAGCCCGGCGGCCTACCCGCCCACATTACTACGTATGGACGAAAGCATCAAAGCGAAATACCAGCCCGTCATCGGCCTCGAAGTGCACGCGCAGCTGCTCACGCACAGCAAAATGTATTCTTCGGACGAGAATGAGTACGGCGCGCTGCCCAACAACAACTTGAGCGTTATTACCCTGGGCCACCCTGGCACGCTGCCCCGCGTGAACTACACGGCCGTGGAATACGCCATGAAAATGGGCTTGGCTACCAACTGCCACATCCGCCGCGACAATCTGTTTGCGCGCAAAAACTACTTCTACCCCGACCTTCCCAAGGGCTACCAAATCACCCAGGACAAAACGCCCATCTGCTATGAAGGGCACGTGGAAGTGCGCCTTTCCGACGGCTCCACCAAGCAAATTGGCGTGACGCGCATTCACATGGAGGAAGACGCTGGCAAGAGCATGCACTTGGCCGGCGAGGTGGAAACCCTTGTGGATTTGAACCGCGCGGGCGTGCCGCTGATTGAAATCGTGTCGGAGCCGGACATTCGGAATGCCGAGGAAGCGTATGCCTACCTCACCGAAATCAAAAAGCTGGTCGAATACCTCGAAATCTGCGACGGCAACATGGAAGAAGGCTCGCTGCGCTGCGACGCCAACATTTCCGTGATGCTTAAGGGGGCCGACAAGTTCGGGACCAAGGTGGAGGTGAAGAACATGAACTCGTTCCGCAACGTGCAGCGCGCCATCGACTACGAAATCGAGCGGCAAATCGAGATGCTGGAGCGGGGCGAGGTTATCGACAGCGAAACCCGCGGCTTCGATGCGGCCACCGGCACCACCGGCGGGCAGCGCAGCAAGGAAACCATGAACGACTACCGCTACTTCCCGGAGCCCGATTTGCCCCCGGTAGTCATTGATGATGAGTGGCTGCACCGCGTGCAGGCCGAACTGCCGGCCTTGCCGCAGCAGCTCTACACCCGTTTCACCGGTGAACTAGGCCTATCGGATTATGACGCCTCAGTACTGACAGTGGAGAAAGACGTGGCGTTGTTTTTTGACGAACTGACCCGCCTGACCCCAAACGCCAAAGCGGCGGCCAACTGGGTGCAAGGCCCCGTGAAGTCATTCCTGAACGAGCGGGCCCTCACCATGGCGGAGTTCCCGCTCACCACGCAGCACCTGGCTGACATCATCGAACTGATTGACGCCAACAAGGTCAGCCACTCGGTAGCCTCCAAGCAGCTTTTCCCCTACCTGCTCGACAATCCCACGCAAACTGCGGCCGCCGCGGCCGAAGCCCAGGGGCTATTACAGCAGTCAGACAGCGGGGCGCTGGAAGCTATGATTCAGCAGGTGCTGGACGCCAATCCGGCAAAAGTAGCCGAGTACCGCGCTGGTAAGAAGTCGTTGACCGGCATGTTCATGGGTGAACTGATGAAGCTGACCGGTGGCAAAGCCGATCCGAAGCTCGCTAACCAACTGCTACGCCAGAAGCTCGACGCTTAACTAGCAAGCCTGCCTCGATTGAAAAGCACAGATTACCAAGGTAGTCTGTGCTTTTATGCTTTATAAGTATGTGGGTAATCAAAATCCTGCCGATCAGAAAGGGAGGCAACCACAGCTTATTTGACACTGTCGCGGAGGCCGTTGCAGCTCACCTAGGAACTAAGGCGCAACTTTTCGGTTTTCAGTAGCAAGTACTAAGTAGGACGTGCGGCTAGTATTTTTGCATTCACGCTTAAATCGGCAACTTGCGGCCCCTACGCCTGATACTTGCTAACTAGTCCGCCGGCTTGGTACCGGCGCTTTCGTCTGAGATGAAACACAATATGAAAAGCATTCTGTTGATCGGGGCTGTGCTGGGCATGGCCAACGCCTGCAACAAAGCCACGCCGCCTACCACCGGCACGGCTGCCAATGGCACCGGCTACCAGATTACCGGCCAACTTACCAATGCTCCGGCCGGAGCCAAAGTATACCTCGCCGAACTCGGCGACACCCAGTTTATTTCGCGCGACACCGCTGCCGTCGACGACAAAGGGCAGTTTAAATTCACGGGTACAGTACCGGAAGCCGGTCTGTACCAAGTGAAAGTAAACGACCAAAACCAGGTGCTGGTAGCCCTGGCCAACGGCAGTAGCCTGTCTTTAAGTGGCGACGCCCAGAAGCTCAGCGACACGTACACTGTGCAAGGCTCAAAGGACTCAGAGGTGCTGCAGCAACTCAGCCGCACCATGTTGCAGTCGAAGACGCAAATGGGCCAGCTAGAGCAGCGCTACAACGTAAATGCTCAAGCCGGCCGCTCCGATTCGATGCAGCGCATAGAAAAGCAATTCTACGCCTTGCAAGCTCGCGGCACCGAAAGCATCAAAAAGTTGGTGCGCGAGAATCCTGCTTCGGTGGTTTCGGGCTTTGTGGTGGCCAACCTCATCAATCCCGACGAGCAGTTTGCTTTCGCGGATTCGATGACAACGGTATTTAAAACCTCTCAGCCGGAGTCGCGCTATACCAAGGCCCTGGTGGCCAAGTTGGAGCCGATGCGCTCTACCGCCGTGGGTGTGCAAGCTCCGGAAATCAATCTGGCGGCTCCCGATGGCAAGCCGGTAGCGCTAAGCAGCTTGCGTGGCAAATACGTGCTGATCGACTTCTGGGCCTCTTGGTGCGGACCCTGCCGCCGCGAAAACCCCAATGTGGTGAAGGCCTACAACAAGTACAAAGGCAAGGGCTTTGAAATCTACGGCGTGAGCTTCGATCAGGACCGGGAGAAGTGGCTGAAAGCAATTCAGGCGGATGGGCTCATCTGGAAGCACGTTTCCGACCTGAAAGGTTGGGAAAGTGCTGCCGGTCAAACGTATAGCATCAAATCAATTCCTGCCTCTATTCTGCTCGATCCGCAGGGCCGCATCATCGGCAAAAACTTGCGCGGTGAAGCACTGGAAGCAAAGCTGGCTTCGGTGCTGAAGTAGTGAAAGCTCCGTAGTTGAGTAGCTTAACTACACTGTAGATTAAGCTTTATAACGCAAAAGGCCCGTTTCCAAGGAAGCGGGCCTTTTGCGTTTGATAAGTGACAGGTTGAACACGCAACTATTTAAAGAAACATTCGCTGCATAGCGTGCCAGAGCTGCTTTTTGCGCCCCGCGTCGTATTCCAGCATTTTGATTTCACTGGCTCCGAGGAAGGCTGTGTCGCCGTAGAGCAATACCGGCTCGTAGGGTTGGGTGGTGTAGACGGCCACATCAAGCAAGTTTTTGCCGAAAGCCAGAAACTGCTTAGCCGCTAAGCTTTTGCGGAGCGAGCATAATGCCACCGGAAACTTTTCGTGCTCTACATTCACCAGCACCACGTCTTCCATCACGAGCCGGATGGCTTTCAGGATGTTGTTGAGGAATACGTTCCGGGGCAGCTTCCGGAACTCGTCGGGCGACACGCGCACCAAGATCAGCAGGCCGTTGGGGTTGCTGCCTAGCGTAGCAAACGGAATGTGCGCCACCGGCGACTGGGTGGGCGTCGGCTGAATCCGGCCTGGCTGCGAAGCTGGCGCAGTAGGGGCAGCCGGAAGCTCCGCCAGCGTTGGCACCGAGAACAATGGGCCAGGGTCTGGAGCGGCCGGTGCTGCGGGTGCAGGCGGCGGCACTGGCGCAGTTGGTGGCGGAGTCAGGGCAAGGCTGGCCAAAGAAGGCAGCTTGCCTGGCGTAGGACCAATAGGCGGTATGGCGGTCTTTGTGGGTGGTACGGCCGCTACCGTAGGCGCAGCCACGGGCTTCGGCTCCACGTGAGGCGCTACCACTGGAGCAGGCGAGGGAAGAACAGGTTGCGGAGGCGGGGCAGCAGCGGCCACGGGAGCCGCTATTGGGGCGACAACTGGTACCGCCGGAGCCGCCGTGGGCGAGGCCACTGGAGTAGCTGCCGGTTCGGCCACTACATACAGCGACACATCAGTGTAAAAGTTCTGAAAAAAGGCTAGTGAATCAGCGCTTGTCATGGAATCGGGTGGGAGCGGCTAAATGAACTAGAACAGGTGGGTGGTACAATTCATTCTGTTGTGGCATCAAAGTAAGTAGCCCACTACTTGTTCAGCTACTCAAGGAAATGAACTCAGCTAAAATACCAAGCCGAATCGATAGACGAAGAATGTAATTTGTCGTCTCAACCCGTGGCAACTTATGAAACGACTGCTCATTACAAGCTACCCTTGGCAGATAAAGATGGTCTTAATCATTTATACGGTGTGCTTTTTGGTGGGCACCTCTACCCATGCCGCGGGGTTGCTGCGCAAAGGCTTTCTGGCATTTCCGGTTCCCTTGCTGGTTGGGCTGTATTGGGACGCCCTCACGCTGATTGATCCGGTTACGGCTGCATTACTGTGGTGGCGACCGAAAGTGGGCCTCTGGTTAGCCGTGGGTGTTATGGCCTCCGACATTAGCATCAACACCTACGTGTATTTAAGTGGATACTTTGGCTCACCCGTTCCGAATATGGTTCCACTAAGCTTGTTTGACCAGGCCTTGTTTGGCCTATTCGTGTTTGTAACGGCCCCGTTGGTCTACCAGCATGTTAGGCGGCTGTAGTGCCGCAGTTATTCCAACTCAAATAAGGCCCGCAGTTCGGTGGCTTCGGCGGGCTTCATGCGGCCGCCAAGTACCAGGCGTAGCTGGCGCCGACGCAAGGCACCTTCGTACAGCTGAATTTCCTCTGGCGTTTCGGGCACGGCCTCCGGCACGTCAATCGGGCGGCCCGACTGGTCGACGGCTACGAAGGTGAAAAAGGCTTCGTTGGTTTTCATCTTGGTCCCGCTCGGAATATCCTCGGCCCACACATCAATGTGCACTTCCATGCTCGAGCTGAAAGCCCGCGTCACTTGGGCCTGCAACGTAACCACGCTGCCCAACCGGATAGCATCACGAAATGACACGTTATCAACGGATGCGGTGACTACAATGCGGTTGGAGTGTTTCTGAGCGGCAATAGCGGCAGCAATGTCCATGAGGTGCATCATGTGCCCACCCATCAAATTGTTGAGGGTATTGGTGTCGTTCGGTAGCACCAGCTCAGTCATTATAACGAACGAGTCCTTTACGGGCCTTTGTTTGCGCATCATGCAGTGTAATTCTCAGAGAAATGAATGTGCAAAGATAGGCTGTCGGGTTGTAGCACGAAGCTTCTGCTTCACGCATCGTCAAGACAATATAGTTTCAAAGCAGCGTTCGGCTAGAAACCAACTAGTAGCGGTAGTTATCCTTGCCAGCCCGCCTTTCCAAGCAAAGGCACAAAACGAAACTGCTCGAACTCTTCGCGCGTGAACTCTTCCTCGCTTACCCGCGTGACGCGCACCATGCGTTGCGTCTGCGCATCGCCGACCGGAATAACCAAACAGCCACCTACCCGCAACTGCCGGAGCAGGGGCCGGGGCAAGGTTGGCGACCCGGCCGTTACCAGAATCCGGTCGAAGGGCGCGTGGTCGGGCAAGCCCACCGAGCCGTCGCCGCAGAAGAGGTGGGCCGTTCGATGCAGATGAGCTAGTCGGCGGCGGGTGCGCTCGAAAAGCACTGGCTGGTATTCGATGCTAAAAACATGAGGTGTAAGCTCGAGCAGCACGCAGCACTGATAGCCCGAGCCAGTACCCACTTCCAGTACCCGATGATGCGGCTCGGGGTGCAAAAGTTCTGTTTGGTAGGCTACTGTATAAGGCTGCGAAATCGTTTGGCCTTCCCCAATCGGAAAGGCTTTGTCTTGGTAAGCGTGTGCCTGAAAAGCTGTTTCAAAAAACGCGTGGCGCGGCACGGCCAGTATGGCCGTCAGGACCCGTTCGTCGCGGATGCCTTTGCGGCGCAACTCGTCTACGAGGGTACGGCGTTGGCCGCGGTGTCGGTAGGTGTCGGCGTGCATGGAAGAGAAGCAGTCCTAAGAAGTGCGTGAGGACGAGCTATGGATTGGCACGGTTTTCCCGGTTTTCGGTTTATTGCCCTACCTTTGGCCCGCTCAAAACGGGCCTTCAGTGTCCGTTCAGGCATTTGTTTCGGTGCGAAGCTACCCATTCGCCCTCATAAAACCACCTGCCGGCTCTTGCCGCCGGCCCGACAGTACGGCCCTTGATTCGCACCTTGCAACGACTAAAGCTGATTGCCGCCGATTTTAGCGCGGCACTTCTGGCCTGGGTGTGCTTCTTTCTGCTGCGCAAGTATCTGCTAAGCGAAATCAACGAAGGCTACCGTTTCACCGAGGATGCGTTGTTCTACTTGTCTGGCTCCGCGTTCATGATTGCCTTCTTCTGGACGGCCCTCTACGCGCTGATTGGCGAGTACCGCGACATTTTCCGCAAGTCACGCCTTGGCGAAATCATCCGGCTAGGGCGCGTATCAGTGCTGGGCGCGCTTATCATCTTCTTTGCTTTTTTGCTTGATGACCAAGGCGTAAGCAAGTACCAGCTGTACTACAAAACCATTACGGCTTACTTCCTGCTGCACTTCACTATATCGGCTGTGTTCCGGACGATGGCCGTAAGCAGCGTGCAGCACCTGGTCCGCAATGGTACTATCTTCTTCAACACCTTGCTGGTAGGCTCCAACGCCCTGGCGCTCGACACCTATCACGAGTTGCGCCGCAACAGCCGCCACCTCGGGCTCAAGCTAGTTGGCTTTGCGCCCGTCGGCGAAACCGTGGACGCAGGCTTGGCTGCCGAATTGCCTGCTCGCGGGTCGTATCGGCGGCTGCCGGCCTTGGTGCGGGCGCTGAAAATCGAGCAGATTGTTATTGCTATCGAGCCTTCGGAGCACCGCTTGGTCGAGGAGATTCTGACGTTGCTCGAAGGCACACCTGCCCGCGTAAGTGTGCTGCCTGACCTCTACCAGATGTTGCTCGGCTCAGTGAAAGTGAGCCACATTTTTGGCACCCCACTCATCGAAATCAAGCAGGACTTGCTGCCGCTCTGGCAGCGGGTGCTGAAGCGGATGATTGACGTGGTAGCTTCCGCGTTGTTTCTGCTGCTGGCCTGGCCGGTGTATGCTTTCACGGCTGCCATGGTGAAGCTGTCGTCGCCGGGGCCAGTATTTTATTCGCAGGAGCGTATTGGTCGGCACGGGCACCCGTTCCGCATCTACAAGTTTCGCTCGATGTACACCAATGCCGAGCAACAGGGCCCGCTGCTTAGCTCCGACCACGACCCCCGCATTACGCCTTGGGGCCGCTTCATGCGCAAAGTACGCCTCGACGAATTGCCCCAATTCTGGAACGTCATCCGCGGCGATATGAGCATTGTCGGGCCACGCCCCGAGCGGCAGTACTTTATCGACCAGATTGTCAAGATTGCGCCTCACTACCGCCATTTGCACCGCGTTCGGCCGGGCCTGACTAGTTTAGGCCAAGTGAAATACGGCTATGCCGAAACCGTTTCTCAAATGGTTGAGCGCCTCAAATTCGATATTCTCTACATCGAAAACATGAGCCTCGCTATGGACTTCCGCGTTCTGCTCTACACCCTCAAGATCATTATTGAGGGACGCGGAAAATAAAGTCGCTTACCAAGTAGACTAGTTGACAGGCTGCGCCGGAATAAAGCGTACTGGTCGATTTATTGTTAATAGTATTTGTGATTGTTAACTGATTAGTGTCAACTGTTAATTGAAAGTATGTTCACTGGCATCATCGAAGCGCTTGGTACCATTCAAGATGTGCGCCGCGCAGGTACTAATATCCATTTCACCGTGCACTCGCCTTTCGCGGCCGAATTGCGCATCGACCAAAGCGTTGCCCACGACGGTGTCTGCTTAACGGTGGTGGCCGTAGACGGCGCTACTGGCACGCACGTAGTAACCGCTATTGACGAGACGTTGCAAAAAACCAACCTGGCGCACTGGCAGCCCGGTCGCCGGGTGAATCTGGAACGCTGCCTAGCCGCTAACGGCCGCTTCGACGGCCACATCGTGCAGGGCCACGTCGACCTCACAGCCGAATGCGAATCGGTGGAAGATCAGAACGGCTCTTGGGTTTATCGTTTCCGCCATGCGCCCGGCCCCGGCCGTGTAACCGTAGAAAAAGGCTCGATCTGCATTAATGGCACTAGCCTCACCTGCTTCAACTCCACTGATGACGGCTTCTCCGTGGCTATCATTCCATACACTTACGAGCACACCACTTTCCAAGACCTCCAGCCAGGTCACCAAGTAAATCTGGAGTTTGATATTGTGGGTAAATACGTGGCAAAACTGCTAGGAAAATAAATCTAGTAGTGTGGCCAAGCGACTGGTATTCTTGCTCCTCTTAGCTGGTGCCTTATTAGTGGGTTTCTTACCGTTTGTAAGGCACCAGTCTGCGGATTCGAAATACGTGAGCTACCGTGCCGACCTGAGGAAAGATGATTTGAAGCTATATTGGAAGGATGAGCATGGCCAATTGTTCAGGAGTTTAGGCAGCTTAGAAAGCTGGCTTAGTGCCAAAGGGAAGCAATTGAAGTTTGCTATGAATGGCGGCATGTATAAAGCCGGTAACATACCCGTAGGTCTGTTTATACAGGAGCAGCGAGTGCTGGCGCCTCTAAATACGGCTACTGGTACTGGCAATTTTTATCTAACGCCGAATGGCATTTTTTATGTTACCATCGATAACAAAGTGGCCATTTGTAGAACAGAGGCATTTCCTGGTACAGAAAAAATACGATTTGCCACGCAATCAGGGCCACTCTTGGTGATAGATGGGCGTATTCACCCTGCCTTCAACTCAGCTTCCCAAAACCTGAATATTCGCAATGGCATCGGTATTCTACCGGATGGCAGCTTGCTGCTGGTCATGTCGAGGGAGAAAGTAAACTTCTATGAGTTTGCAGCATACTTCCGAGCGCAGGGTTGCCGTAACGCGCTGTACTTAGATGGTTTTGTCTCTCGAGCTTATGCGCCGGAAAAAGAGTGGTTGCAGACCGATGGCGATTTTGGTGTTATCATCGGATTGACAGCCAGATAGGCAACTAGCTGAACTCACTTTTAATGGTTGCGTATCAAGTAGATCATCAACTTGTTATCAATCGTAGCCATGCCGAAGTCCAAGCGCGAACTAATCGAACCCACTCCCGGCGACAAGCGCTATGTGCGTCGCAACGCTAAAGGTCAATTCACTAGCGAAGTAGAATTGCATCGCTCTTTGTCGCAGGACGACCGGCATAATTCCAAAATCACGAGCAAGCCCGGCCAGGGCGACCGGGGTGATGGCCATACCGGCAACCGGAAACCAGCGAAATAACAACTTCCTCGAAACTAGAAAGCCCCTGCCAATTGATTAGCAGGGGCTTTCTAGTTTCGAGGAATTAAGCTTAGCGGTGATTGAACTGCTTGGTTTCGGAAATGGCAGCCAGCGACGTAGGAGTGGTCAGGCGCTTATAAATGGTGGCACTCAGCCAAGCCAACAAACTGCCTAATGTAGCCCCAGCCAGCACGTCGGAGGCGAAGTGAGCTGCCAGGTAAATGCGGCTGTAGCTTACCAGCACGGCCCATAGGAAAAGCAGCCATTTTGCTGCTCGGTATTGCCGCGGTAATACCAAGCTTACAAATACAGCAAAAGCAAAAGCATTGGCGGCGTGCGAAGACATAAAGCCAAATTGCCCTCCACAACCATGTATCAGGTTGAGCGTAGCCGAGAGCTTAGGGTCGTGGCAGGGGCGTAAGCGAGCGAAATAAGGTTTGAAGAAGCGGCTGGATATTAGGTCGGCTAAGCCAACGCTGGCGCCTAGCAGTGGCACCAGCAGAAACGCGCGGCGCTTGTAGATATAGATCAACAGCACTAACAGCACGAAATAAGCAGGAAACCATACCTCACGCTCCGTGAAGAATATCATCAGCGCGTCCAACTTGGGCGTACGGTGGCTGTTGGCGGCCACTACTAGCCAGCGGTCCAGGGCTTGTAACTGCTCGATCAAGCGGAAAGGGGAGTTTCAGTGAGCCAATCTACGCCTTTGCGCAGCCACTGCTGGGTAGCGGCTTCCGGCGAGTTTGGTTCAATGGCGAAATTATAGTGCCACTCGGCCTGGGGCGGCAAACTCATCAGGATGCTTTCAGTGCGGCCCCCGGTTTCCAGCCCGAAGCGCGTGCCCCGGTCGATGGCTAAGTTAAATTCGGCGTAGCGGCCCCGGCGTACTAGTTGCCACTGCTTCTGCTGCTCGGTATAAGGCCGGTCGGCATTCAAGCGCATCAACTCAGTGTAAGCACGACCAAAAACCTCGCCCACGGCCCGAATAAAAGCGAATAGCTTGTCTGCGTCACCGTCTTTACCGACGGTAAGGCGGTCGAAGAAGATACCGCCGATGCCGCGCGTTTCCTGGCGGTGGGGCAGATAGAAGTAGTCATCGGCCCACTGCTTGAAGCGGGGATAGTAGGTGGCATCGTGCTGCTGGCAGACCTGCTCGATCTGCTGGTGAAACCAACGAGCTTGGGCTTCATCTACGTAAATAGGCGTCAGGTCCAGGCCACCGCCAAACCAGGCTTCGCCGTTGCCGGCTTCGAAGTAGCGCACGTTCATGTGCGAGATGGGCACCAAGGGGCTGCGTGGGTGCTGCACCACCGAGACGCCCGTGGCGAAATATTCGGGATTAGGCATGAGTAGCACGCGTGCCGCTTGCTCGCTCATGGTACCCGAGACGGCCGAAAAATTCACGCCACCTTTCTCGATGATGCTCCCGCCAGTTAGGATGCGCGAGCGGCCCCCGCCACCGCTATGGTGTTGCCAGGCGTCTTCCTGAAAGCGGCCTGCGCCGTCGGTAGCTTCTAACTGTTGGCAAAGCCAATCCTGAAACGCACGTAGCCAGGCTTCCACGCTGGCGCGGAAAGTAGGAGCGGGGCTAACCGAAGGGAAGGAGTTCGACATGAAGTGTGATACGGCGGATTTTCAGCGACTTGAAAGCAAGTACAAGATAGCCACCACAAATTTTTCAGGCTGCGAAGGTAAGCGTTTGTAAGATTCAAAGTCTGCTAGCGTCAACAAGTGTATAACCAGCAGCTTAGATGCGTGCTTGCAAGGTGTGCTACGCGCCGAGGGATAAAAACCTAATAATCATAAGGGTATGCTTGAAAATGTTCGTGTTGTAAAGTCTAACGCAAGCAAAACATGGAAGCCTGCGGCTGATAAGAGAGGCTATACTTGTATGAGGAGCACTCATTTCCCGCTTTTAGTTATTCCATGCACTGTAAGATTCCTGTTATTCTTGTTTATGCACGTCTTGTCATGGGCTTGGGCGCGCTAGGAATTTGTCAACTACAGCCGACACCGGTCCTTTGCTTTGTACTGGTTGCATTGCTGCTGTCCGGTTTGATTACAGACATATTCGATGGCATCCTCGCCCGACGCTGGGGAGTAGCTACGCCCAAACTACGTCGTCTGGATTCAACCGTGGACTTGATATTTTGGCTTTGCCTGTTACTCGGGATAATCTCTTTACGACCAGCCTTCCTCGCGGCGAATGCATGGCCAATTGGGGTAGTAGTGGGCCTAGAGGCGCTGACCTATGCGGTAAGCTACGTGCGGTTTCGGAAGGAAATAGCGTTGCACACCTTTTTTGCCAAAGGGTGGACGCTGTTGCTGGCCGCTACCCTAGTGCAACTGTTTTTAAATGGAAAAGCGGGTTTGTTGTTTTGGGCGTGTGTATACGCAGGCATTCTGAGCCGGCTGGAAATCATAGCAATCCTATGTACGCTGCCTGCTTGGGCCACTGATATTCCATCTCTCTATCATGCGGTGCAGCTACGGCAACGCAAACGCCTCTCGTAGCGGAAATTCTACTCTAGCTCCTTTTCCATCACCAACAACTCCAGCGGCTGGCGCGGTATACCGAAGCGTATATCGGTGGGGAAGGGCTCGGTTCCGCCGGTTTGGCGGTAGCCGTGCCGCTCATACCAGGCAATCAGCTCGGTTCGTACCGAAATGACGGTAATGCGCATGCGCAAACAAGCGTGCTGGCGGGCGTGGGTTTCGGCCGCTTCAAGCAGCCGTTTGCCTATGCCCTGCGCCTGCCGGTTGGGGGCCACAGAAAGCATGCCCATGTACAGCGTTTCGCCTTGCAGCTGCAGGTAGACACTTCCGCAAAGCTGCCCGTCGGGGGTAATGCACAGGAGCATGGTCGCCTCGCTGGGTGCTAGCAGGTCGAGTAGGGCGGCTGCGTCGGTACGCTGGCCACCGAGCAGGTGCGCTTCGGTGGTCCAGCCTTGCATCGATTGTTCGCCTCGATAGGCGCTATTTACCAACGCCTCCAGCGCCAGAACATCGGCGGTAGAGGCGCGCTTTATCTGAAGTTCCTCAAGCATAGCACGAAGGTAGGAGAGTAACTACAATGAATAACGGAGTACTAGCGTACGCTGTTAAACGGTAGGAGACAATAGAACAACTTGCCGCCTGGGTCGGATGCCGCGCAACTCTGCGAAGTCTCCCACGAACCTGTAATTTCGCTTCCCCACCCATTCTTTTGCATGTACACCGAATCTGCCCCACCCCTGGAACCCGCCTTTACCACCCAACCCGACCGCGCCACCTGGCAGCGTGCTTACCGTTTGATGCACACAGCTGCCGAAATGGCTCGGCTGTTCGAAGAAAACAAAGCCGTAACGGCCAAATATGTACACGCCACTGCCCGTGGCCACGAAGCCGTGCAACTGGCAGCTGCTTTTCACCTTCGCCCCGTCGATTACGCCGCTCCGTATTACCGCGACGATGCATTTTTGATTGGCCTTGGCTTGCAACCATACGAGCTGATGTTGCAGCTCATGGCCAAGCGCGACGACCCCTTCAGCGGCGGACGGACCTATTACAGCCACCCTTCGTTGCGGCGGACCGGATTTCCTACCATTCCGCACCAAAGCTCGGCTACCGGCATGCAGGCCATTCCTGCTACCGGCATGGCACATGGCATCAAGTACTTAGAAAACAATGCGGAAGCCGCAAATCAGAGCTCCAGCGTGGTCCTTTGCTCGATTGGGGATGGCGCCATGACGGAAGGCGAGGTGAGCGAAGCGCTGCAAATGGCCGTGCTGCACCAGTTGCCCATCATCTACTTGGTGCAAGACAACGAGTGGGGTATTTCGGCTACGAGCCGCGAAATGCGCACCATGGATGCCTACGAGTTTGCGGCGGGCTTTAAAGGCTTGCACCGGTTGCAGGTCGACGGCGCCGATTTTCAGGCTAGCTACGCCGGTTTAGCTGCAGCTTTTGAGTATGCGCGGGCCCGGCGCGGCCCGGTATTGGTACATGCCAAATGCCCGCTCTTGGGCCACCACACCAGCGGGGTGCGGCGCGAGTGGTACCGCGGCGACAACCTAGCCGAGCATAACCTACTCGACCCGTTGCCGCGGCTGCACCAGCACTTACTGACGCTTGGCTTCACTGAAACGGCTCTGGCGCAGCTAGCCACCGAAGCTCGTACCACCGTGGCAGCCGATTACCAGCGTGCCTTAGCCGCACCTGCGCCTGACCCCGCCACCTTTGCCAACCACGAGTTTGCGCCGCCCGCTGTGACCGAGGAAGCCGGAGAACGTAGCCCCACCGGCGCCGAAAAAGCCCTAATGGTTGATGCTGCACTGCACACCATCGACGACATTCTGCGCGAGTTTCCCGAGGCCTTGTTCTACGGCCAGGATGTGGGTGGTGAGCTAGGGGGTGTGTTTCGGGAAGCGGCGTTGCTGGCCAAGAAATACGGCGATGCCCGCGTGTTTAATACACCTATCCAGGAAGCTTACATCGTGGGCAGTACTGCCGGCATGAGTGCGGTAGGAGCCAAGGCCATCGTTGAAATTCAGTTTGCTGATTATATCTGGCCGGGTCTCAACCAGTTGGTAGAAGAACTAAGCAAGTCGTGCTACCTATCCAACGGGCAGTTTCCGGTGCAAAGCTTAATTCGGGTGCCCATCGGGGCCTATGGTGGTGGCGGACCCTACCACTCGGGCTCTATCGAAAGCACCCTGCTTACCATCCGCGGTATCAAAGTAGTATATCCTAGCAACGCCGCCGACATGAAAGGCTTGATGCGCGCCGCATTCCTCGACCCAAACCCGGTGGTGATGCTGGAGCACAAAGGCTTGTACTGGAGCAAGGTACCGGGTACTGAAGACGCGAAAACCGTGGAGCCGGCCGCGGGCTATGTTATTCCGCTTGGGAAAGCCTCTGTAGCCCAGGCTGCCGACCCACAGAAGCTGCAGAGGGGCGAAACGTGCGTGGTTATCACCTATGGCATGGGTGTATATTGGGCGAAAACCGCCAGCCGCCAATTCCCTGGGCAGGTGGAAATCCTGGATTTGCGCACCCTAAATCCCCTCGACTACGAGGCAGTAGAAGCCGCCGTTCGTCGCCACGGGAAGGCATTGGTTCTCACGGAGGAGCCACTACTCAATTCCTTCGCCGAAAGCTTGGCTGGCCGCATTCAACGCACCTGCTTCCAACAACTCGACGCCCCAGTTTTCACGCTCGGCGCGGCCAATCTGCCCGCCATCGCACTCAACGTAGATCTAGAACGCCAGATGCTTCCCAATTCTGACAAGGTGGCAACAGCCTTAACAGAGCTGTTAGGCTGGTAAACAATGAAATGTTGGTTTACTAAAATGGGCCCTTTGACGTGTAGTTAGAACGTCAAAGGGCCCATTTTAGTAAAGCATACCTTGCCGTTAGAAGGGATACCCGATACCGAGGTTCAACGCTGTTTGATTGCGGTTGAAGGATTCGATGTTGCGAATAGCCCATTTACTGCCAGGCGCGGCAGGATCGTACACCTTCGTCGCTATATCTAGGCGCAGAATCAGAAATGTGAAGTCGAAGCGAAGGCCGAATCCTGAGCCTACCGCAAATTCGCGGTAGAAACGGTTTACATCAAATCGGGCTTCGGGTTGCCCTACTCGTTGCAGCGTCCACACATTACCAAAGTCCGTGAACAGCGCCCCGTTTATGAAGCTGAACAAGGGAAAGCGGTATTCTATATTTCCTTCCAGCAATAGCTCGCCAGGTTGTTCAATATTGTAGTTGCGTACTTGCTCACCGGCAACAGTATTAAAGACGGGAGCCGAGCCAGTACCAAGCCGACGCGGACCCCATGCTCGCACACTATTACTGCCTCCCGCAAAGAAGTATTTATCGTAAGGAATGGCACTAGCATCAGTGTCTTTGCTCTTGCGTAATGGCTGGATAACGCCGCCATTAAGACGATATACAAAGAATGATCGTGCCCCAAGCTTGTAATAGCGCCGAAAATCCGCGTTCAGCTTATAAAAGTCAAAGACTTGAATTTCTGTTGAATCGGGTTTATTAGGCTTATCAAAGACGTTCTGATATAGAGGCCGCGTGATGCCACCTACTTCTACAAACCAGCGAAAATAGATGGCATTTTTCGTTTCATTGAAGTCGTTGGAATTATAGAGTGAGGTAAAAGATAAGCTAGGGATAAATTGACTTCTGAAGGCAACCAGTATAGATGGGTTGTCAGGAAATTGCTTTCTGAGAGCATCTATAAAAGACTGTTGCCTTTTAGGTACGCTCACAAGACTTAGATCGACAGGGGTGAAGACGTATTGATGGTACGGATTTCGTTGCCAGATATAATCGAAAGTGCCTTCAAGATTAGTGCGTGTATACTCGGGGCGGTACACATAATTGTAACCAACATTGAAGCGGGTACGAGGATTATATTTCGTTAGAAAACGATTAGTGCGCCACAGCACTAAAAATTGCGGCAGAATAAGGTTTACGTTAACACCAAGTTGCGTAGTGAGAATAGGATCCAGGTTGTTGTCAGAATTGCTAGCTCGGTTGTATTGCCCTTCTAAGCCTGCCCGCAACCCTAGTTCCAGTACTTCGGCACCCCCAAACGGATTACGAGCTTTGATGCGCAAGTTGCCGAACGGCCCTGGCAGCCCCGCCACGTAAGTCCCGCCAAATTCAACGGTTTCTTGGTAGCGTTTAGCGGGTGAGGCGGCAATGTTGGCATCAAGCTGGCGGTGCAGACTGTCTTCCAGCGTAACCGGGCGCACTTTCTGGTAGTTTACGTTGGCAAAGCGGAACACGTCGAGCTGGCTCAGTTGACGCTGAGTGGTCTGCGTAGCCGTGAGGCTGTAGTAGTCGCCCGCGTCAATGGCCACTTTACGATTGAGCAGGCGGGGGCTGATTTGATGCTTGAAAGCCAGAAACAAAGTCGAGTCCTGTATCAGCGTGTCGCGCTTCTGTCCGAAACGGATTGTGCCCGCATCCGTGACGAAACGCACCCGCCGAATGGTGTAGCGCGGGTGCAGTAAACCTGGCCCAGGACTGGCTACTATAGTGCGCAGGCGGACGGTAGTAGGGGCAAAGCTGGTATCGGCTTCCAGGGTGATGTATTGCTGACGGAAATCGAAGTAGCCCTCGTTTTTGAGAAGCGTTTCAATCCGGGCGCGCTCTTGCCCAATCAGTTCTTCATCGTATTGCTCTCCCACGTGCAGCAACGAGGCAGACTGTGAAGCCAGCACCCGCTGGGCCACCACCGAATCAGCAATGTCGTAATCAAGCTGAGAGTAGCGGAAAGGGGCGTTTTCGGTGATGCGGTAGGTTACCACCACGCGGCGGCGGTGCAGGCTGTCGGGGCCGCCAAAGAGGCGACCTAGTGAAAAGCGCCGGTCGGCGAGGGTGTCGGAATAGCTAACCCGGCTGCGGAAAAAGCCTTTCGACCTCAGAAACGTAGCCAACTGCCCAGCGGTCTGGCGGGTAAGCGCCGTATCGTAGACTACGGGTGGCTCGCCCAAGCGCATAATGGCGTTGCCTTTATCTAGCACTAGCTGCAAGCGGCGCGTTTGTCGCTCGCGGCGGGTAAGAAGCCTACCTACCTTTGCAGAGTCGGGCCGGGCCGCCAGGATGCGGCGGCTGTACTCGGCCCGCGTCGAATCGAGCTTGCGTTCTATACGGCCAGAATTATAGAAGCTGTGACCTAGCTGATAGATTGCTAGTTTTGGCAGTGGAAAGCGGCTGTTAGGCTTCTGCCGGTACAAAGCCTGCAAGCGCTCGGTATCGGCTTGCTTTACGCCTTCTAGCTCGATATGGCTAAGCAACAACTGGTTGGGTCCTAGCAGGCGTAGAGGCGAACAGCCCACGGCTAGCAAGGCGAACAGCAGGAGCGTTAGGCATATAGGCCGAGCTGGGCCACTTTTCTTATCTATCATCCGAGGCCCGATTGGGCGTCTGTTTAGTGAAGCGTATGGTCTCAAAAGCAGTAGCAAAATACGTACACGCGCTGCACCTGAAAAAGTACCGGCTCCGGCACGGCGCCTTCTTGGTAGAAGGGGGCAAGAGTGTGCTGGAACTGCTAAGGTCCGGACTTCAAACGGAACGTGTGCTGGTAACGGCAGAATTTAAGCCAAAATTACCTGGCGCATTACCCAATATTCCCGTTGAGTTACTCACCGAACAGGAATTGACGGGCCTGGGCACCCTCGCCACCAATAATACGGCTATTGCCATTGCCCGGCTGCCCGAAGAGCCGCCCTTGCAGCCTGCTACCTCCGGACTGCTCCTCGCCCTCGACCAAGTGCGCGACCCCGGCAACTTAGGCACGCTCATTCGCCTCGCCGACTGGTACGGCTTAGCAGGCGTAGTGCTTAGTGAAACCTGCGCCGACCCCTGGGCGCCCAAAACTGTGGCGGCCACCATGGGCTCCTTCACCCGCGTGCCCGTCTGGCAGCGCGACTTGCCCACTTGGCTCGCCACGTTACCAACTGAGCTGCCCGTATTCGGAGCCGATTTACACGGAGATAATGTGCACCAGCTCACGCTCAAACCAACCGGCGTACTCGTAATGGGCAGCGAATCGCACGGGCTTACGCCGGAAGTGGAAGCGCGCCTCACGCAACGTCTGCACATCCCTGGCCGAGGCCAGGCCGAAAGCCTAAACGTGGCTATTTCGGCGGCCATTCTGCTGGATAATTTTTACCGAAATGAGCTTGGGTGAAGCAACTAAACGAGGTAGTCAACATTGCTTTCCATGCGAAGTAGAATTCTCCTTCTAAGCCCTAAAACGAAGCAAGCCCTTGACGACTGTGTGAGCGTCAAGGGCTTGTTTGGTAAGAGAGTGACTGTTCGAAGGGAAACGCTACTTCGCGCTACTTACCTCATTGGGTTATCTCTAGTGCAGCAGCGTGATACCGAAGCTTAGCGCTTGGGCTTGAATGCCGAGGTCGTTCTTGAACAGGTCGTTCAAGTTGTATTTGCCGAACAGTTCCAGACTACGAATCCCAATCAGGCCTTGCACGCCATATTGGAAGTCGGTGAGGTTGTAGCTGCCCCGGTCTTTGTCTTTGCGGGTGCGGCCGTCCTCGCTGTACTTGATTTTGGTGTGTGAGCCCAACCGGTAGCCAATAAATCCGCCCGCTCCAATGCGGAAACCGTCTTTGTCGTTGTTGCCCTTGAACTGAAGCGTTGCCATCAGTGGCAGGTTGAGCATAGTAACCGCTAGCTTGCTCTTATCTAAGCTCAAATCAGTTTCTGAAACTAGCGTCGTAACGCCGTTGGTATTGATAAACCGGGAGTTATCATCGAGCATGTAGTTGTTGAACGCCAGCTCAGGTCCAGTTAGCAGGTGAAAAGGCGAACCTGGCTTTCCAACGCGGATGTCATAGTGCCAATTGAGACTGAGGTAGCGAGAGCCGATGGGCTTCAGGTCAGGCTCGAGCTGATTTTGTGGCGCCTTTGCTCCAACCAGCGTGTTCAAGCCCAGGTCAATAGTGAAGTTGTTGTGCACGGCGCGGTTTTTATAAGCTTCCTTCTTGGCTTTGCGCTTGGCGGCGGCAACGGAATCATCTTTGGCGGTGCTGCCTAGGTGGATATCCACACGGTCGCCGCCTTTGCCATCCGCATTTTCTTCCACCTTCACCCCGAATACACGGCCCATGTTTACTTCCACCTTGTCGCCGTTACTACGGGTGCTTGCGTCGTTGCGCATCGTGATGCGGATTTGCTCAGGTACTTGTTTGCCGGGGCGGTCTTTGGCTGGGTAGAACTCCATGGTTACCTGCTCGGATTTCGAGTTTTTACCAGCAGCTTCCGCCTGACTGATATAGGTGTCCAGCAGCAGCATTAAAGAGTCGAGTTTGTAGGCTCGCAGTTCCCGTAGTTGCTGTTTGTTTTTCACGAACAGCGTCATGGTCGCTTGGTTCGGCAGTTTCACCACAATGGTGTCGTCGAGGTGGGCAGGGAAGGTAGTACGGGCAAAGCAAGGCGAGGCCAGGGCTAGCAGCACGAAGGCAGCCAGCAGAGCGGAGAGGCGTTTCATGACAAGGGATAATTAGAGTTGAATCACTTTGGTAAGTGTGCGGTTGCCCACGCGGGCTTGTACCGTCACGGTTTCGGGCAGGCCGGTTTCAGCTAGGCTAACTCGTTCGCCCTTAACAGCATTACGGGCTTGGCGAAGCAGAATACCACCTAGGCTGCGGCGCGAATTACCAGCTGCATCTGCAGTGGCTACCGCATCGTTGCTGCGGTGTACTTCCACCTCGATGGGTCCGGTAGGAGCCGACGGGGTGGCTGCTAAAGCCACAGCCGTTGGAGTCTGAGCTGGCACCAACGTTTCCACTGAAGGCAAAGAGCGCTCCGGTTGCGTCTTTGAAGTGGTAGCAGCTATAGCTTCAGGGGCCGGTTGTGGTTTCACGATTTCAGGAATTGGAGCAGGACGAAGGGTTTTAGTGCTGCGGGCAGGGCGAGAAGTTGAAGCGGTGAGTTGCTGCCGAGCTTCGGGGCGCGCACCCTCAGGCTGGCGAAGCGGAGCGGTCGGGGCTGCAGCAGCGGTCGCTTTCGGGAGGGTAGATGCAAGAGCCGGGGAGGGGGTTGCCCGAGATACAACAGCTTCCGCTGATTTTTTTTCGGGTTGCGCAGCAGGCTGTAGTTCTTGATTGGCGGAGCGCGTTGGCTTGGTATTAGTAGCCAGCGGAGCGGAGCCCACTCCCGCTGTGGGAGTAAGCTGCAGCCATAACAGGCCACTCACAAAGCAAAGCAATACAGCGGCGGCCGCAGCCCATAACCACAGAACGGGGCGCTTCTTGGTGGGCTGCAACTCTTCTTCGAGTTGGTCCCAGAGGTAGGCCGGCGGGACGGGAGCGTGCCCTTCAAGCCGGTCCCGGAACAGCTTATCAATATCTTCCGGTTGCATATAGTTCTTTCGGTGAAGCGTTAGAAGAAGGAGTAGCCGTTTGGTTAGCGGCTATCAGGCGGCGCTGAAGCATAGCCCGCGCCTTGCTGAGCTGCGACTTGCTGGTGCCCTCCGAAATACCGAGCAGCTCGCCGATTTCGGGGTGGGTATAGCCTTCCAGGGCATAGAGGTTGAACACAGTACGGTAGCCGGCGGGCAATTCTGCCAGCAAGCCCATGAGGTCGGCAGCATTGAGCTGGCTTTCCGCTTCGGCGGCGGTTGCGGGTACGTCGTACGTAAGGTCGTCGATGGCCATATGCAAAGGCTCTTTACGGCGAAGCATCCCGAGAGCCTCGTTTACCATAATACGACGAATCCAGCCCTCGAAGCTACCCTCGTGCCGATATTGGCTTAAGGCCCGAAACATCTTGGTAAACCCGCTTAGCAATGCTTCCTCGGCATCTTCGCGGCGACGCAGATAACGCAGACATACCCCCAGCATCATACCCGCAAACCGCTCGTAGAGCAGCTTCTGGGCGCGGCCACTGCCTTGGCAGCAGGCGGCAATGAGGTCAGCATCAGTCACAGTTGGTTGAGTAGAGTTCAGAACAAAAGCAGAGCGTTTGGGAGGGTAGATGGCTGTGTGCAGGCAACAGTTGCCTGCATTGTGAAAAATTTAGTGACTATTTACAAGCTATGTTTTAATCTAAAGCGGATGTAATCAAGCAACGCGAATCTTGTAACTGTAAAGCATAAGCTTTAGCATCTTCAACGTTAGTAATGCGGGGTGTATCCTCACAATGAGTCACACGGATTGATTTAGTGCTAGTACATAATAAAAACCGCAAAGGCAGCATTATCAGCCATTTGCTTGATAATGCTGCCTTTTAAAGAACAGGAAAAGTAAATGGTTGGCTAAGTGGCACAACTCAATAACACCGAGGAACTAGGGTAGTGTCTTAGGGCCGTAGTTGTGCAAGAAAAGATAAACGGCGTTGTACTATACTATGAAAGCGCTGAAAATGACAGTTTAGCGCACTTTACTTATTCACGTTTATAGATTAATGATTATCATGTGGCCTTCTATAACTGTAGAACTTGTTAAAGTAGGCCTGTGTTGATCTATAACCCTAGTTTCAGCAGGCCAACCCTCTGGCGCTGGAAACTGAGTTCGATTTGATATGGAACCCGAGGAAGAGTTTTTAGACAATGCCGTAACGATGACCTCCTTTGCTAGGCAGGAGATTCAGCAATTTCTTGCCTGGACTAATAGTAGTGGGCCATATGGTCAGGCAGCAGCAGCATTGTTGCTGAAACTAGATAGCCTAACTTCGGAGCTAAAGGCCCTAAAAAGGCAATACGAGGAAGAGTAGCAGCTTGCTATTCTTCCTCGTATTAAGTTTGTTATGCTTCCTTTTTTAGAAAGCGTTTTCGTTGCCTCTGATAGCTTGGCGAACCGTAAGGGCGACAATCTTCAAGTCTAGCAGGAAAGACCAGTTTCTGATGTAATGGATGTCGGCATTTACACGCTTCTCCATTGCTTCAGTTTCTTTGGTTTCGCCCCGGTGGCCTTCTACCTGCGCCCAACCTGTGATGCCAGGAGTTACTAGATGACGCTCCATAAAGTTGGCAATCACACGAGAGTAGTCTTCGGTATGACGCAGCATGTGAGGACGCGGACCTACTACTGACATTTCGCCCCGCAATACATTAATGAACTGTGGAAGCTCATCGATGCTAGTCTTGCGCATGAAGGCACCTAGCTTGGTGATGCGGTTATCGTCGCGGCTTGCCTGACGAGAGTCAGCATCCGCATTGATCCGCATGCTCCGGAACTTCAGGCAATAGAACGGCTTACCGCCCTTTCCAGTGCGAAGCTGTTTAAAGAAAACTGGGCCTTGAGAATCAAGCTTTATTAGCAGCGCAATCAGCGGCACTAACCAGCTGAGCAGTAGAATAACAACGAGGGTAGCAAAACACAGATCGAAAGCGCGCTTGACAACGTCATTGACGCTGCTCTTCACTTGATAGGACGTAGTGTGGTGTGACATACCTTTTCGCCTTTTGTGTTCATAGATGCTGGACATTTGGGCGGGTTCAGATGAGGAGCGGCGTTCGGAAATCTCTGAGGTAATCATGAGCAGAGACTATGACTAAATGGTGGCATAAAAGTACGAAGAAAATGAATGCTATAAAAAGCGGAATACATTGTCCTTCGATTTATTATAATTATAACCAGACCTTTATTGGAAAAGTCAAAGTTATTATTATATTAAGTAAATGTTGAGGGCTGTGTGATGAATCAGCACCCTAAACGTCGGCACCCTCTAATGGTTTCAAAAGTATGAAAAAAAACTACCTAACAAATTGGGCTAAATAGCACGAGTTAGGTGATTATTGCACTGCGCGTAGATGTAAATCGATTTCATAGCATTATTCATAGTCCAAAAAAATTTAGAATAATCAATAAAAATTTTTCTCCCTGAGGGGTATAGCTGCCTAGGTTCGCCTATCTGTTAACCTATAATTGCTCGCTCACTTAGCCCAATAAAAAACTGCCTCAAATCTTAAGTTATAGATTTGAGGCAGTTATATAATATAGGTTTAACTTAATATTGTCCTACCGACAACATCACTAACGTACAAGCTTCCTCTGTTTGGATGCCTCGCTCTTGCGCCATACGCTCCAACTCTGGGTTCTCTGTACCAGGGTTGAAGATGATGCGCTTGGGTTGCAGGTCAAGAATGTAGTCGTACCAAGTGGGCTGATTCTGTGGGCCTACATATAAGGTAACGGTATCAACAGCAGTGGCGGTGGGACGGTCTGTGTGGATGTCGTAACCAGCTACCTGGCCTTTCCGAATACCAACAGGCACCACTTCGTGCCCGTACTTCTTGAGTTGATGCACTGCTCGGAACGAATAACGGGCAGGATTGTCGCTTGCGCCGAGTACCAAAGTCTTTTTCATGGCAATTCAAGTTTCTTGTTGCTGAGTTTAGTAAGCAGCAACGTGATTGTAAGCAAACTAAGTAAGGAGTTAGCGGTATACGAAATACCGCTTGTAACAATCAAGAAAAGAGCTTAGAAGCTGTTAAAAGCAGCTTCGGCGCAGCGTTCCCCATCCATGGCCGCCGATACAATGCCACCTGCATAGCCCGCGCCTTCGCCACAAGGAAACAAGCCCTGAACCTGTGGGTGCTCTAAGGTGTCTCGGTCGCGAGGAATGCGCACGGGCGAGGAGGTACGACTTTCCACCCCTACAATCTGGGCCGCGTTGGTGGCGTAGCCCGGAATCTTCTGGCCGAAGTTGCGGAAGCCTTGACGCAGCCGTTCGGCTAAGCCGGCCCCTAGTACTTCGTCCATAGATAAAGCTACCAAGCCTGGCTGGTAGCTGGTTTCTAACAGCTCCGAAGACGTCTTTTTCTTTAGAAAATCGCCTAGCCGCTGAGCTGGAGCCAATTGGGTATTGCCAGCCAAGTGGCAGGCGCGTTGCTCTATTTGCTCCTGAAGACGCAAGCCGGCTAATGCTCCGTGTTGGCGTAGGTCCATATCTTCGAGCTCGATAGCAGCCACTATACCCGAATTTGCGAATCGCGAATCGCGACGGCTAGGGCTCATACCGTTCACTACCACTTCGCCCGGCGCCGTGGCAGCAGGCACAATGAAGCCGCCTGGGCACATACAGAAGGAAAATACGCCCCGTTGCCGACCTTGCCATTGCGTCTGGTGTACCAGTGAATAAGAGGCTGCGGGTAATTGGCCTCGGTCTGGCAAGCGGTACTGCGCTTGGTCGATCAATTGCTGCTGATGCTCTACGCGCACGCCTAGTGCAAATGGCTTTGCTTCGATAAGCACACCACGGCGGTCCAGCAACTCGTAAATGTCCCGAGCGGAATGGCCAGTAGCCAGAATAACGGCATCGGCTTCCAAGGCCTCGCCATTAGCCGTAACTACGCCGCGTAAACGACTTTTATCCAGTACCAAGTCCGTGACCCTGGTATCAAAACGTACTTCCCCGCCAGCCTGACGAATGCTTTCGCGTAGAGCTGCTACCACCAAAGGCAACTTGTTGGTACCAATATGAGGATGCGCGTCCACCAAGATATCGGGGGTGGCGCCGTGCTGTACCAGCAAGCGCAAAATACGGCCTACGTCGCCGCGCTTGGTAGCGCGGGTGTACAGCTTGCCATCGGAATAGGTGCCGGCGCCGCCTTCTCCAAAGCAATAATTGGAGTCGGGGTTAACAATATGGTCTTTGTTGAGAGCTGCCAAATCGCGGCGGCGGGTGCGTACGTCTTTGCCCCGCTCGAGTACTATTGGCCGAACGCCTAGCTCAATTGCCCGTAAGGCAGCGAACAAGCCGGCCGGTCCGGCCCCCACAATGATGACGGAGCGCTTGGCCTCGCGTACATCAGGATACTGATACCAGGGTCCGAATAGCCCAGCAGGAGGGGGGGTGTGGTAGATATCGGCGCGCAAACGCACCAGCGGCTGTCGGCCGCGAGCATCAATAGAACGTTTGCGAAGGTGCACGAAATTGGCTTCGCCGGGAGTTAAGCCTGCAGCCGAAAGGATAGCGCTATAGCGCTTGAATTCATCGTAGGCTACGGCTGGCGGCAGCAGTACCTCGATTTCTTGTTTGTTGTCAGACATGAAAATGGTGAAAGGTGGTTATCCTTTTGACCAGTATTGATAAGGGGGCCGCAAAGATACGGCTCAAACGACTTTGAAAGGCTACCTGCAGCTGCTCCTATTAGTATACGTGCTATTTACTGGAGTAATGCAGCTACGCCCACGTTATTCCGTCGGTTCGGTAAAGCTAGAACCATCAACTCGCTTGCGGGGCCAAAACTTCTCCATGGATTGGTTGAATGAATCCAGCACTTGAGCCCGGACTTCGCCAGAGCTACTGCGCAGCAGTTTGCCCAGCATGTGGCGGTACATCTCAGTGGTAACTTCAAGACCTTTGGCACTAACGAGACCGTGATGCAATAGGTCGCAATTAGTAGCCACCGCATTGGCCATGGATTCCGTCAGCATTTCCCGAGCCTTGTCGGCTTCTTCAAATGATTTTTCCAAACGTGCGCTTAAATCAGGATGGTACGGCTGGTTCATTTCTCAACAGGCAATGACAAGTAATGGAGTTGCTGGTTGGCAAAACAAACCATACGAGAAGCTGAAAAGGTTCAGTATATAGAAATACTCTATGTAACTAGCTGACGATACACGCAGTAGGGACACGAGGCTGCTAGATAAATGCATTATCCACCGCATTTCACATATCCATGCAGTAGTATACTCCGGCTGAGCCAAAACGGCTTTATAGCAATCCTAGAAGGACATTGCGCTTCACTACCAGATCAACGCGTACTTGCAGGCTGCCATCAAGAAGCAAGATGAGCGATACTTATCCTGTCTAAAGCACGGTAACTCTTTGTGGCAGATAAAGTAGGCAACCGTAATAAACACAGCTGCTTCTTGGTAGATTTCGGTCTTACTCGAAACCCTTTCACTGTCCGGATTGAGTCAAGAAAGAACAGAGGCAGCAACGTAGACTAGGGTGTAGGCTCAACTTTGCTAGCTATTTGTGCGTTGTTGAGCTATACTCCAAGGAGCAGCTGTTTAGGGCAGTGCGATTGTTTTGCACAATAATCTGCGGCTGCCCTTTCTAAGTAGTTAGATGAACCGTCGAAGCGTGGCAGGTTATTTGTCTAACTAGGAGCAAGCATACGTCTTTGTTGTAAAAACCGCGTCTATGCCTTGAACACACTGTATTTGCCAACTCCTAACCAATCCTTTTACATTACAACCATGCGTAACCAGTCTCTAAAATTCCTGCTGCTCTTTATGTGGGCTGTGCTTCTTTCTGGTGGGGCTTTTGCCCAAGCCAAAATGCCGGAAGACAAGTCAAAGCGGCCCAGCCCCCCGGCTACTGTTACGGCTCCCAACTTTACTATCGAGTACAGCAGGCCTTCCGTAAAGGGCCGAAAGATATTCGGGGAGTTAGAGCCCTATGGCAAAGTGTGGCGCGCTGGAGCCAACGAGGCTACCACTTTTGAAGCTAAGAAAGATCTCAAAATTAATGGACAGGCACTGCCTGCTGGTACATATGCACTGTTTGCCATTCCTGGCGAGCAGGAGTGGACCATTATTTTCAATAAGACCGCCAAGCAGTGGGGCGCTTTCAAATACGACGAAAAGCAGGATGCCTTGCGCGTGAAAGTGAAACCTAGCAAGACGCCTCAACTAGTTGAGCAGTTCACTATCACAGCCGACAAAGCTGGCACTGTTACTCTGGCTTGGGAAAACACACAAGCTGCCTTTGCAGTGAAGTAAGCTACTGCTAACAACAAAAAGGCCGGCTCACTTTGTGAGCCGGCCTTTTTGTTTCCGTGTAATTTCAATTCTCTTTAACTTACTACATGGATTAATTATCCTGCAGTTGCATTAGCGTAATTGCATTCCAATTCAGTTGATTTCTCAGCTTTATTAATATTGGTTCTTCAATAAATTTGAAAATAAATATTGATGCTGCATAATAAAAAGCTATTCTTATAATTGAGCTTTGGGATACAGCGTATGCAAAGAAATTATCAATAGGGCCTATATGGAGTAAGTATAAAACGTATGAGCTTTTGCCTAATAAAATAAATATATTGGTTTTTAATATGTTTGCAACCGAGGATTTCTCTGTTAAGATTCCGTAAAATAGTAGAGCCACAAATAATGGTAGAACGAAGTTCTGCACTAAAATAGACCATTCTGATGTTGGCCATGAAGTAGTGGGAATATGAGTAGATTTTATTATCGCTAAAGCAACAATACAGCAAATTACACCGGCTACCCCAATTATAGTGAATTGTAACCTGTTAGTTAATATTGGCTGATTTCTTACTATATAAACAGCCAGTCCCATGCCACACATAAACTCCACACACCTACCAAAAAAAGTGAAGCGTAGCATGAGATTCATTGATTTCATAAAGCCATAAAGGAAGTAAGGGCTTAGAGAGGCAAGAAAAACTAGGAGTGTCCCTGCAAGTAAGAAGACAACTGGGAAGATAATTATATATATCATATTCTGGCGCACCCTATTTAATAAGAGTGGAGCTAGAATATAGAAACTTTCTTCTACCGTTAAAGACCAAGCTGTAGGAATGCCTGAGGTAAGCAGGGTTTTGAAGAAGGCTTTCAGTAAGGTGATGTTCAGTAAAATAGTAACCGCCTTATCCTTCCATGAAAAATCAGTGGTTTGCCATGCGCCAGCGTTACCTGCCGGCATATATTCTAGCAGCAAAAATGTAATGGCGGTTAAAATAAAATACATAGGATAAATTCTTGTAAATCTATTCCATAAGTATTGCTTTATCCACCGTTCAGATAATTCAACAGTATTTATATAACGATACGTAATTAAGAAGCCACTTAAAACAAAGAAAATAGGTACACCTACGTGGAGTTGCTGAATAAAGTAATTAAGCCAACGAACCGCTATATTCTGTTGGTTTACATATACCAAAGGATTGAAGTGGAACAGTACTACCATAAAAGCAGCTACTGCCCGAATTCCAGTTAACGCAGGAAAATATTTTGTTGATGCAGGTAGAGCATGAGGAACGGAAGACATAAGGTAAGATCAATAATACCTTAAGTTCCTACTTCATTGCCGAGTACGCTTTCCACCCACCCTTTTCCCCAATCTTCTAGCTCCTGCGCGCTCCAGAGCTGAGGATAGAAGATGCGACGCTGAAACTTGGGAGGCAAATACTTCTTCCAGTTGGTGCCGCCTGTAGCTGCAATAGCCGTCGGGTCTCGTTCCAGGTAGCGCACGGCCGACTTGAAGTGCATCAGTGGCCAATTCACATTCACATTCACATCGAGTTGCCTAAGTTGGCGTAACAGGCGCGGGTGTTGCTGATCGGCTTCGGGGAGGCGCTGCACCACGCTCCATACATTTCGGTCGCGGTAGTGGGCGGCGTGTGCAGCTAACTGCTGCGTATATTTTTCTTCGAATTGGATGAGTGTTAAAGCTTTGGCGCCGCTCTCCTCAATTGTTGCTCCAGCCTTCCAATAGATGCAGCCTAGCAATTCATCGTGGGCGGCAGCTTCGCCTAGCAGGCGGCGTTTCTCTTTATCTACCAAGTTGTCGAGGGAGGTGCTGGCAATTTCTATCATGCGGTACTGCACCGATTGAAAGCCCGACGCTGGCATCAGGGACATGCGGAACTGAAGGAACTGCTGCTTGTCCATGCCGTCGACCATCACATCGAACGAGTCGATTAGGTTTTCGAAGTAGCGGTTGATGCGGCCTACGCGCAAGACTAGCTCCTGAAGCGTTGGCTGCTGCAACTCGCCAAGTTGCTCGTATTCGCAGAGGCAAAGCTTGAAGTAGAGCTCCGTAATCTGGTGGTACATGATAAAGATTCGCTCGTCGGGAATCTTGGTGAGCGGGCGTTGCAAACTCAGGAGCGTATCGAGGTTGATATAGTCCCAATAGTTGACGTAATCGGCGTAATACAGCCCTTCTAAGTAAGCAGCTAAATCTTGACCATCAGCAGCATACTTTTTCTGGAGCAGACGCAACTGGTTCCATACGGCGGGCGAAAACTCGTCCTCGGGAATAGGCATAAGAGGGGGTGGCAGAGTGTGAATCCAGCACAAAGAACGAAAAAGCAACGAATTGGCACCCGCCGGGCAACCCCTAGCGAATGGACTGCATCTATACGTTTAGTCGCACCTAAGGAGTGCGAAACAGTCGAAAAATCACTCGCTTTCTAACACTTGGTATCCCCGTCGAATCTGATACCTTTACCCCGTCTTATGGCTGAGAAAAGCAGTATTTTCGACATGATTGGGCCCGTTATGATTGGGCCTAGCTCCTCGCACACGGCGGGTGTGGTGCGTATTGCCCGAGCGGCTATCCGTATCCTCGGTGGTATTCCCACCCACGCTATTATTACGTTCTACAACTCGTTTGCCCGCACCTACGAAGGGCACGGTTCCGACCGCGCCATTATTGGCGGCCTGCTCGGCATGACTACCGACGACGTACGCATCCGTGAAGCCCTCAGCCATGCAAAGGAAGCAGGCCTGCAGTATACGTTTCAGAGCGTTGGCAATGCCTCCACCATGCATCCCAACACCATCCGGCTGCAGTTGCGCGACGAGCGGACCGGCCAAGCCGTGGAAGTTATTGGCCAGAGCCGGGGCGGGGGGGTAATTCGCATTGTAGAAGTAGATGGCTTTCCGGCCGACTTCTCGGGCAACTTGCACACGCTTATTGTTGATGCCGATGATGCCAAGGGCTCCATTGCCTTTATTGCCTCCGTCATTGCCCACGACGACTGCAATATTGCCACTATGTCGGTTTCGCGAAAAGGCAAAAACGACCTCGCACGGCATTTCATCGAGATGGACTCTGATTTGAAAGACATTACGCTGGAATACCTACGCCAGTTGCGCTGGGTACACCGCGTTACTTATATTCCCAATATCACCTAATCTTTTGCCTGTCTGGTGCTTATGAAACCACGCTTTACTTCTCGGTTACACCCTCTATGGGCGGCCGGCTGCGGCGCGCTGCTGCTGAGTAATGTAGCTACGGCTCAAACCACCACGCCCGCGCAGCCACCGGCGGGTACGGTAACAGCTCCCGCGGCGTCGCCCACGGCGCCCTGGACGCTGCAAAGCGCAATCGACTACGCGTTGCAAAACAACCTGACGGTGCGCCAAAGTCAGTTGTCATCGGATTTGAACGGGGCAACACTCCGCCAGAGTAAAGCTGCGCTTCTGCCCACCGCTAACTTGTCGGGTACGCAGGCGTGGAACTATGGCACGACGGTGAACCCGCTGACCAACGTGTTTCAGGACCAGACCACGCGCACCAACAACTTCTCCGGCAACACGCAGATAACGTTGTTTTCAGGGTTTCAGCTGCGCAACACGGTGAAGCGCAATGCCTTGGAGTTTGAAGCGGGAGTGTACGACGCCGACAAAGCACGCAACGATCTGGCCCTTAACGTAGCGTCGGCGTTTCTACAAACGGTGTTGGCTGCAGAGCTACTACGTTCCAACGAGGCGCGCGTAAATAGCTCGCAGCAGCAAGTAGACCGCACAAAGCTTCTGTTAAAAGCCGGAAGTGTAGCGGAAAGCAATTTGCTTGATAGCGAGGCGCAGCTTGCTACCGATCAGTACAACGTGGTTACGGCTCAAAACCAATTGACTATTGCGCGCTTGCAATTAGCTCAGCTTATGAACTTGGATGCGGCTGCTACCCGCGCTTTGCAAATATCGACGCCCCAACTGGCGGATCCAGATGAACGGTCGTTGGATGATACCGACCCGGAAGCAACCTATCAAACGGCACAGGCGCAGCAGCCCGATATTAAAGCGGCCGACCTGCGGGTGCGTTCGGCCCTACGCAACGTAGACGTAGCTCGTGGGGGCTATTATCCTCGCTTGTTTTTGAACGCAAGTATATTTACCGGCTACTCTTCGCTCTACACGCGGCCTATTATCACGGGTGATTCGGTGCAAGTGCCGCTGCCAGTCTTCCAGTTTGACCCCGCAACGGGCCAACCGCTACCCACTTCCTTTGTGGCGCTGTCGCCGAAGCAACCAGTGCGCAGTTCTACATCCAGCGACTTCCCCGACCAAATCAAAAACAATTTAGGGCGGTCGGTGCAATTTGCTTTGCAAATACCCATTCTCAATGGATTGCAGGTGCGCACCAATGTGCAACGTTCTCAGATTGCGGTAAAGCAGGCCGAGTTGCGGCTCGATCAAGCCCGGCTCACGCTGCGCCAAAATATTCAGCAGGCTTACGCCGACGCATTAGCCTCGCAACGGCAGTATATTTCCTCGCGGCAGCAGGTGCAGGCGCTGAGTGCTGCTTATCGCAATGCCGAGATTCGCTTCAACAACGGGCTGCTCAATGGTACCGAGTTCAATATTGCCAAGAACAACCTGACGGCTGCCGAGTCGAGTATGATTCAGGCCAAATACCAGTTTATCTTCCGTCGTAAAGTGCTGGATTTTTATCAGGGCAAACCTATTGCCTTATAAAGTAGCCGAGTAATTAAGCAGCTGAGTACTTTTGCCACAATAGGCCTTGGCTGCCTTTCTTTACAGCTTACTTCGCTACCCAGACACTCAGTTACCTTTTCATGAAGAACAACCGCTTATTATACAGTCTGCTGGCCATAATTGTGTTGCTGACAATTGGCTTTGTGATAGCTAAGAAGCAGGGGTGGGTAGGCAAACCGGCCGGCACAGAGGTAACGGCTGCTAAGGCGGCCACGGTCAATATAGTAGAGCAGGTAAGTGCTTCGGGCAAGGTGCAGCCAGAGACGGAAGTGAAAATCTCGCCCGACGTATCGGGGGAGATAATCGAGCTGTATGTGCACGAAGGCGACTCGGTGAAAAAGGGCCAGCTGCTGCTGCGCATCCGTCCCGACAACTACCAGGCTATGGTTAATCAGCAGTCGGCGGCCGTGAATTCGCAGCGGGCTAACGTGGGCCAGACGCAGGCTCGGTTGCAGCAACTCATTGCCAATGCCAAGCAAACCGAACTGACGTATCGGCGCAATGCTTCGCTCTACAAGCAGAAAGTGATTTCGCAGGCCGATTATGAGGCTGCCAAAGCCGCGTATGATGCCTCGCAGGAAGAACTGAACAGCGCCCGTCAGAGCATCCGAGCCGCGCAAAGCAACGTGGCCAGTGCACAGGCGGGATTAGAAGAAGCGCGTAAAAACCTCAACAAAACGACCATCTACGCTCCCGTGAGCGGCACCGTGAGCAAGTTAAACGTGGAGAAAGGTGAGCGGGTGGTAGGTACTTCGCAGATGGCAGGTACGGAAATCATGCGCATTGCCAACCTCAACTCCATGGAAGTGCGCGTGAACGTCAACGAAAACGACATTATCAACGTCCAGCTCGGTGACTCTGCCACAGTGGAAGTGGATTCGTATGCCAGCAAAGACGAGAAGTTTCGCGGCCTCGTGACCAGCATTGCCAACACCGCCAAGGACGCCTTGACGGCCGAAGCGGTAACCGAGTTTGAGGTGCGTATCCGGCTATTGCCCGAATCGTACCGTCACTTGCTGCGCAGCACCAACGGCCGCACGGTTGTGCCTTTCCGCCCCGGCATGACTGCCTCTGTCGACATCATCACCAACCGCAAAACGGGCGTACTAAGCGTGCCGCTAGCCGCCGTTACCACCCGCACCGACAGTGCCACTGCCACTGGGCAAGCACCCGCCGTGCAAGTAAACCGCAGAAGTGGCGGCTCGGATGAGGACGCACAAACTGCCAAAGCCACTGATGTGCAGGAGGTAGTTTTCGTGATTCGTGACGGCAAAGCTGTGATGACACCGGTTAAGACCGGCATCAGCGACTTCCAGAACATTGAAATTCTGAGCGGTTTGCAGGCAGGCACTCAAGTAGTGAGTGGGCCGTTCCGGGCTGTAGCCAAAACCCTGAAAGATGGGGCACTGGTAGTGGTGAAGGATGCCAAGAGCCTCAACAAAGAAGCGTTGAAGGAAGGCCCCGGCGACGACCAATAATATACTGTCGGCACGAGGCAATAACTTCCCTGGTGTCGTAAACCTGAAAACAGACAAGCCCTTGTTGCGCGAACCAGCGCAGCAAGGGCTTGTCTGTTAAAGAAACTTCGCACATTTGAACTTCCTATCGGCTTGGTTTCCCAGGCCGGCCACGTGTCACCTATCATCTAGTACCTAGATTGGAAAAAATAGCCATGCTTGGCGGCGGCTCCTGGGCCACTGCTCTCACCAAAATATTAGCAGAGAATGGAGCCCGGGTGGGTTGGTGGTTGCGTTCCAAGGACGACGTGCAGCACCTGCGCAGCACGCGCCACAATCCCCGTTACCTCTCGTCGGTGGCCCACGACCTGACTCGCGTGTTCCCTTCCACCGATCTAGAAGAAGTAGTGCGCGAAGCTGACTGGTTGGTGCTAGCCGTGCCCGCGGCATTTGTGCAAGCCGTGCTTGACAAGCTGGACCGCGATGCGCTGCGCAACAAGCGCGTCATTTCGGCTATCAAAGGGATGATACCGGGCAAGAACGTGCTGGTAACCGATTACGTAGCCGACCGGTTTCGTTTACCGCACGCGCAGGTAGGCGTGGTAGCGGGCCCGTGCCACGCCGAGGAAGTGGCCTTGGAAAAGCAGAGCTATCTTACCATTGGCTCGCCCGATTCGGTACTGGCCGAGGATTTCTGCCGCCTCCTACGTAACCGCTACGTGAAAGCCAACCCCGCTCAGGACCTTGATGGCATCGAGTATTTCTCGGTGATGAAGAATATCATTGCCTTAACTGCGGGCATCGCGCACGGGCTTGGCTACGGCGACAACTTTCAAGCAGTACTCGTAAGCAATGCCATCCAGGAAATGCGCCGCTTTGTGCACGCCCTCAACCCCCAGCCCCGCGACTTATCTGGCTCCGCCTACCTCGGCGACTTATTGGTAACGGCGTATTCACAGTTTTCGCGCAACCGATCTTTTGGCAACATGGTGGGCCGCGGCTACTCCGTGAAGTCGGCGCAGTTGGAAATGAACATGATAGCCGAAGGGTATTATGCTGTTAAAAGCATCTACGAATTGAACCGTAAGCTGATGGTGCCCATGCCCATTACGTCGGCTGCCTATCATATTCTCTACGAAAAGATTTCGCCGGCTGTGGAGATTGAGCTACTGCGCGAGAAGTTCAGGTAACATATCCAGAATCATGGAAAAGAAATGACGCACCACTTGGTTTTTTGCGTTGGGAGCGGGTTGGTCAGGAGTTCTCATACTTGTAACATCTCATCTATTCTTAGGTAAACCATTGTGGCTTGAAATAGTAGATGGGAGTTCAGGATTTACTTTATACCCGCCATTTTCGGCTTTACCTCAAGCTATTCCGGGAAGGCGAGAGGCGAGTGAGCATCTAATAAGTGCTACAGTATGCGGAGTAGTATTTTTTGGGTTCTGGTTGATTGCCTTGTTACAGCGTCGCCGTCAAAAAGACAAGGGTGCTCGGCTTTTGTTCTGGCTGTCTTTGTTCCTGATATTTCCATTAGGTATTCATATTGGCGGCACTGTCTATATGTATTATCTGGAGCATAGAGCCAGTGAAGATTTATACCAATATTATTTAGACCAGTCGCCGCAAAGCTTGAATGAAAATTTGTAAAAGAATTCCTCGAACAAATCTTCAGAATACAAGGAGTAATTACGGGTTTAACTGTCGTGATTAGAACAAATTGGTCATTCTCACGTCTGCTACTTAATATTCACTGTCATTCAGTTGATTTCTGACCTATATGAGCACTTGGGGCTACTACACATTCGACAACGACGCGGCAGCTGATTTTGCCGAAAGTTTCCTAGAACAGCCCAATGAGGCCGTGCTTTATGAGGCCCTAGCCACGGCGGCTGAGGAGGAAGGCCAACTAGAGCTTGCCGATGCTAGTGTTGCCTTAGCGGCTGCCGAAATTGTAGCGGGCATCTTGGGTAAGCCCGCTCAGGATCTGCCTCCCGGCTTAGTACAAGCTATTACGCACCTCGACGCGGACGGAGACGACCTACGTGAGCTAGCCGAACAGGCCGTAAAAGTGGTGTTGGAAAACTCGCAGCTCCAAGAAGTGCGGGCCAAAGGCGACGATTACGCCGCTTGGCAGCAGTTGCAACAAAACCTGCTGACGCGCCTCCAAGACAGCGAAGAAGAATGAATTGGTTGCAGTTAGCGGCTTGCGCTGCCCTGGGAATGGCCCTTTACAACCTGTTTATTAAGGCAGCAGCTGGGCACATCCATCAAATGGTGGGAGCTGTAGTGCTACAGGTGGTGGCCGCTCTGATTGGCGCAGGCTTGCTGCTAGCGCTGTACCTACGGGGAGGGTTGCCAATGCATTTGCTCAGCGCCCGGGGTATTACCCTGGCCGCGCTGGCTGGTGTGAGCATAGGGATAGCCGAAATCCTAACGTTTGTAGTGTATGGCAAAGGCGCCCCGGCTTCCGTGGGTACCCCGCTGATTGTAGGCGGCTCGGTACTGCTCACCGCTTTGCTTGGTGTGCTAGTACTGCGTGAAACCCTTGCTTGGTCTCAGGCCCTGGGGTTGCTGCTAGTGGTAGGTGGTATTGTGTTACTTGCTCGTGGCCACTAATGGAGGTAATAATTTAGCTGTTGGTAGGTTCGGTAGAGCATCCAACTGACCACGTACTCACTGCTTCAGCGTGCGCCCGTAGATGATTACGGATTCGTTTTCGTAGACAGAGGTGTAGAGGGGGGGCTTGACCCAGGTAGGCAACGGGTCGGAGCCGCGGGCTTGCACAACGTAGTCGTAGGTTTGGTTGGCTACTGGGGTAGAGTGTAGGAGTAGGGGCCGATGCTCCTGTTGCGCGTAATGGTGAAAGAACAATTCATAGGAGGGAGCTGCCAACAATATCCGCTGGCCTCCCCAGCTTGTCAGCCAAGTGTAAGCAGCTTCCATCTGTTTTTCCTCGCGCACCTCCACCTGATGCGGAGCTAATTGCCGATTGAACTGATAGCCACCATAGCCAGCTACTATCAGCAAGCTTAAAAGCGCTTGGTACGCGGTTGGTACTCGTAGGCGGGTAAGAAACCAGATGCCTAGTAAACTGCCAAGCACGCATCCTACGTAGCTGAGATAGAGCAACACTCGAGCCGGCACGAGCACCTGTTGCACTGCCATTATAATTAGCGGCACTACGAGTAGCACCCATGCCAGCGCGCCCACTACCTTAGCTAAACGGGGCAACAAACGCACTAGAAACGGTCCTAGTACCATGAGGCCACCGCCTGCCGCCATTCCCAAGTGTCCGTTGCCAGCCAGCATGTCGGCTAAGTGACGCAAATAGCCGAGGTAATTGCGCCAGAAAACAGTGGCCGCCATTTTGGCTACATAATGATTGCCCACCAGTTGCGTGAAGCCAGATACGCATATTACAGGCCAGTAAAGCAACGCGCTTACAGTCCCCACCATGCTCCCCGCCAGCACAAGTTGCCCCAGCTCGAGCCAACGCCGCTGCCACGCAAAGCCCACTAGCAGACTTAGGCTCAACGACGCGAACGGGTACAGAAACGTGGGAATAGTATAGAACCCCAAAATACTGGCACCAACGAAGAACAGCCACCCTAGCCTTCGATACGACGGTAGCTGCAACAGGGCTACTGTCGCTGAAAAAGCAAATAGCAACAGTGTGATTTGCAGGAAATAGCCCCGACCAGCTACCGCGTAGTATAAGCCTAGCGGCGACAAGCTAAACAAGCCCGTAGCCAATGTGGCAGCCCAGAAACCACCGCTACGCATCAGCAACAAGTAGCCCAGAAAAGTGCCTAAAGCAGCAGCTACAAAGGTGGGTATTCGCATTACTACTCGCACATTGTCGGATACTAGTGACAGAGGCCAGCAGACGAAATTGAACAGCAGATGGTTGTTGGGAATAGGGTAGAAGCTACTAATACCCACTGGTCCCTGCCGCACGAAGTAGTCGTAGGATGCCACCTCGTCGGTATTGAGTACGTAGGCCACCAGATACCACACCCGCACCGCCAGAATTAGGGCCAATAGCCCTATAAATATCCCGCGCTCTAGTTTCGACAAGCCGAGGGCAGTACGGGCAAGAACTGTCATAGCCCTTCGTAACTCGGTTCGCAGCTGGTGCAGGTCTGTCCGTAGTGCAGTTTTTCGAAGATAGTACAGGCCAAGCAGTAAGCTGGCACTCACGCCTGCCACTACAGCTAGCCCTATTTGGAGTAGCTGGTAAGTAGCGGGCGTTACCGCTAAGATTAGGTGCTTGTAGCCCCCTTCGTGGTAAGTAACCTTGCTCAGGCTATGCACCTGCTCGAAAGGGGTAAACCCGAAAACCAACAAGAGAAACCCACTGCTTACTAAAAAGCAAAACAGTCCCAGAGTTACAATAAATCGGGTAGAGACGGGAGCAGAATGGGCAGTGCGAAACACGGAGCCAGTGAAGGAAGACCTAAACGTTGAACGGGAAGCCTAGCTTCATCAACTCGTTCCAGACCCGGTGCACGGGTAACCCCATTACATTGAAGTAGGAGCCTTCGAGCCGAGTGACGGCCACCATGCCAATCCAGTCTTGTGCGCCGTAAGCGCCAGCTTTGTCGAGGGGTTGGTACTTGCGCACGTAGTACTCGATTTCGGCGGCCGAGAGGGTGCGGAATACCACTCGGGTTTGGTCGGAAAATACCACCTGCCGACCGTCGCCGCTGAGTAGGCACACACCCGTGAATACGTCGTGGGCGCGGCCTTGCAGGCGGGTAAGCATCTGGATGGCTTCGGCGTCGTCGGCGGGCTTGTTGAGCACGTCATCGTCGAGGCAGACTATCGTATCGGCCGTCAAGACTACCTCGTCGGGGGCTAGGCTGGTGCGGTAGGCAGCGGCTTTGTGAGCAGCCAGATACTCGGCTACTTCGGCGCGGTGCAGGTGCTCAGGAAAAGACTCGTCTACTTCCTGGAGGCGCACAGTATAGGGCACTCCCAAGTCGGTGAGCAACTGCCGACGCCGCGGCGAATTAGAAGCTAAAACTAATTTCATTGTAGATCAGTACAAGCTGATTTGTTGCTTATTGACTATAAGGGTTTCAACTACTAGATTAGCTAATTGAACAATCGTCAACCAACCAAAAATGGATGCGCAGTTTCTTCGGCCTGAATGCTGCTGAAGAGAAAACCGCCGATGGTTTTGGGGTAGAAAAACGTGGATTTAGGTGGCATGACAGCACCCGAATGACACACTCGCTCCACCTCATCCATCGTGACTTCGTTGGTGAAAAGGGCGGCGCGTGCTTCTCCGGCGTCTACACGCTTGAGGCATTCTGAAAAGCTGCGCACATACGCCACGCCCGGCCACTGCCGCTGCGCATCCGGGCCAACAATACCCAGCACTTTTTCCAGCACGAAAAAGTGTAGCACAGTCAGATCCAGGTTTTTAACTTCCTGCGTGGTGTCCCAACTGAGTTGGGCGTGTACTTCTGGCCGCAACCGCAGCTTGTATGCCTGCCCATCTTGCAGATACAACCCAAATGCCCACTGCTTGCCGGCAATCAACTCGGGCAAGTCGTAGGCGTCTTCCTTGGGCATTACCACAAAATAGGGTTCTAGCCGGGCCAGTAGCTCGGCATCGGTTAGGTTGCCAGGTAGATCCAAAAGCAGGCGGTGCGTGGGCAGAATGCGCAAGTCGTCGGCTGCCGAATTGGTGAGGTACATCAGATGGTAGTTCCAGCCCTCGTTGCCGGTAGCAGCGGGGTCGGCAGCCAGCCGGGCTTGCCGGTACGCCAAGGAGCCTTCGTAGCGGTGGTGCCCGTCGGCCAGAATTACTTGGCGCTGGGCTAGCACCGCCTGAAACCGGTCGATGATATGAGCATCCTGAATGACGGCCAGCACGTCGCGGGCGCCTTGGTAGTCTTCTTCGGTTTGGTAGAGCGGGTCTTGCATAGCCTCGTCCATCCAGCGTTCCAACTCAAACGCGTCGTCGCGGTAGAGGCCGTGGGTAGCGCTGGATTGAAATTCGGTGCGGGCCAATAACTCAGCTCGGTCGTTGACCGACGAAGGCAGCGTATTTTCGTGGCGCAGTACCACGTTGTCGGTCCAGGCGTAGGCCCGGATGTGGCACATAAAGCCTTTGCGGCAGAACTCGCGGGTACTGCCCGGCAGCCGGAAATACTGATAATACACGTAGATACCCGGCAATTCGTCTTGGCGCAATACACCCGTTTGCTGCCATTCATGCAGCCGCGCCAGCGCCTCCCCCGCGGCATCTTGGCCACGTGGCACCGAAAGATGAATGCTGTTGAACTGATTCCGATAAAGTGCCTCCCGCTGCTTTTGCGACACGACATCAAAGAGGGGCGAAACGTAGTCGTCGATGTGCTGGCTTAACACCGGGTTATACCGCCAGCCGCGTAAGGGTTGTATTTCAGCCAAAATCAGTTATTTAGCGAGTAACAGGAAGCATTTAACAGCCAACATTCAACAGGCCGCAACCGCATAGTTGGCGTCCCTCGCGGATGATGCCAGCATTTCAGTTGTTGATTGATGCCTTCTGAATGTTAGTTGTTCAATAATCAAGGGGCTAGGCGACTTAGGCGCCAAGTGTCGCCTTCCAGCTCGTACACAATTCGGTCGTGGAGGCGGCTTGGGCGGCCTTGCCAGAATTCGATGCGGTGCGGGCGTAGCAAATAGCCTCCCCAGTGTGGGGGGCGAGGCAGCAACTCCTGCCCATCAAAGTCGGCGGCTATGCTTCTCTCGCGCTCTTCCAGCTCTTCCCGGCTGGTTATCACTTGGCTCTGAGGCGAGGCCCAGGCCCCGATCTGGCTGCCACGGGGGCGGCTCTGGAAGTACTCGGTCGATAAGGCTTCGGGCGCTTTTTCCACCCGGCCTTCCACCCGTACTTGCCGTTCTAGGCCTGGCCAGAAAAAAGTCAGGGCTGCCAGCGGCCGTTCAACTAGGTCGCGGCCTTTGCGCGAGTCGTAGTTGGTATAGAAGAGAAAAGCCGCGTCGTCGGGCAAGCCTTTGAGCAGTACCACCCGGGCCGAGGGTTGGCCGTTGGCGGCCACCGTCGATAGGGTCATGGCTGTGGGTTCGTCGAGTTGGGCTTGCAGGGCCTCTTCCAACCAAACCCGAAATTGAGGAACAGCGGTGGGCAATACGTCCGCTTCCGAAAGGGTGCGCTGAGCGTAGGTTTTGCGCAGGTCGGCCAAGTGCGGGTCGAGCATAAGATAAGTGCTGAAGGGTAGTGGTTGAACAACCCTAAGAGTGGACTTTTGATAAGCCGCCCATTCGTATTTCAACCAGTCAACTGGGCGCAAGGTAGCACAATGCGGGCAGGCTGGGAACCTCCAGCGGCCCGTCTCACGTACTAAACTAGGGATGCTGTGTGGTAAGTGACAAAAAGCGCTGGCCCCGTTTTCCCCACATGCTTGTTATCCAGTGCTTAATTGCTAAAGCTTAACTTCAACGCTATGCCTCGTCTTCGTTCCAGCAGCCTGTTGATTTCACAGCCTTTTCTTGGTGATCCTAATTTTGAACGTTCCGTGGTGCTCTTGTGCCGCCACGACGAAACCGAAGGCTCGTTTGGGCTCGTGCTCAACCGTTCTTCCAACCTCCAGTTAGCCGACGTACTGCAACTTCCTATTCCCACCGATTCAGAAGTAGCGCAAATGCCGCTGTATCTGGGCGGCCCCGTGCAGCCCGATACCCTCCATTATCTCCACCAGCGCCCCGACGTGCCCGAATCCATTGCTTTGGGCCAAGATGTTTATTGGGGCGGCGACTTCGGCGTCTTGATGGGTTTGCTGCTCAGCGGCGACCTTTCGCCCGATGCGGTCCGCTTCTATGCTGGCTATTCGGGCTGGACGGCCGGGCAACTAGCCGACGAAATCGGGGACAATGTTTGGATTGTGCATCCGGATGCTGCCGGGAAAGTCTTTACTTTGGACAATGATGCTTTTTGGCAGGCTATTTTAAGGGAAAAAGGCGGGCGCTACCGTGCCTTGTCCAACTACCCTGTTGATCCGCGCCTAAATTAGATTCTTCCTCGTTGCCCACCACCTACGCCCACCTAGGTACCTAACGGGCCTTTTCTGCTGAACTCATGCTACCCGAAAACGACCAAGCCGCCCCCGCCAATTCCGACAATAATTCGGAGTCGCCGCTAAGCATCTTAGAGCGCCGTCTGGCGGAAATCCGCTCCAAGCAGGATTCTGCTTCTGCCGATGACATCACTGAACGTCCCGCCACGGAAGTGAATTCAAGTGCTGGGGAACCAGCCGGGGCTGGCACTGCTGAACTTCCCGCCGACGTGACAGCCAGCCCGGCCGCTACGCAAGTGCCTACGCACGACCCAGCCGTTTCTGACCCGCAGGCCCGCGCCGAGGATCATTATGGCGACCAGAACCCGGGAGTGCAAAGTGCTCACCAAGCCACCGACGAAAGCACCACCGATGCTGGAGTAGCCACCGATTCTGCTGCGCCCGTCACCAATGCAACGGTTGGTGCATCGGTAGCGGCCCCAACCGCAGCTGATTCAGATGCTACAAATGCCGAGTTTTCCGTTGTTTCTCCGTCGGGAGTGGCTGCTGAAGCCGACGCGCTGACTGTGGCGCCCGAGCAGGAAGTAACAGCCAGCGAAGAATCCGTTTCGAGTACGGAAACTCTGGTTGCTGCAACCCCCGATACTGAATTGCCAGTGGAAGAGCTGCACGCCGCCCCTGAAATCGAGGATTTCCCCGAAGGCATTGCCCATCTTACCACTTCCTCGCCAACGCCTGCAACTCCCGAAAACACGGCTTCGGAGGCAGAAGCGCATGCAGAAGAAGACGAGTTTGTGCCGGAAACGGCCATCCCAGATTTCGCTACACTCGACCTGTCTGCGCAAACCGCCCTGTTGCTAGCGTTGCTCCGTCGCCCCGACGCGCGCCAGAACCGCAAGCAAATCTCCGACCTTTATCGCCAGTACGAAACAGCCATTAATGCCGACCGCACCGCGGCCCGTCAGCGGTTCACCGAAGCCGGCAGTGAAGGCGATGACTTCCAGTACACGGGCCCAGACGGCTACGCCGACCTAAGCAAGCTGATGCAGGAGTTCCGCGACAGCCGGGTTCGGGATGCCAAAGCCGAAGACGACCAGCGCGCCCGCAACCTGCTGCACAAGCAACACTTGCTTTCCCAGTTGCGGGTACTTGTCGAGTCGGCCGAAACTAAGGATAGCTCGGCCCGCATCAAGGCCCTACAAAACGATTGGAAGGCTACCGGCCCGGTACCGCAGAAAGACACGCAGGAGCTGTGGAACAGCTACCACGCCCTGCTCGACATTTTCTACAACAACCGCGGCCTGTTCTTCGAAATGAAAGAGCTGGACCGTCGCCGCAACCTCGAAGCGAAAGAGGCGCTTATTGCACGGGCCGAAGCTTTAACTCAGCAGTCGAGCATTAATAAGGCGCTGAATGATTTGCGGCAGCTGCACGAGGAGTGGAAACACATCGGGCCAGTGCCCAATGAGCAGCGCGAGGCGCTTTGGCAGCGGTTCTTGCAGGCTTCTGAGCAGGTGCACAACCGGAAGAAGGAATTCTTGGATGTGCGCTCCACGCAGGAAAACGCCAATTTGGCTCGCAAGACAGCTTTGTTGGAGCAGCTATTGCCCTTCGGCGAATTCCACACCGAGCGTGTAAACGAGTGGCGTTCCAAAACCGACGAGCTGCAAAAGCTGAAAGAGGAGTGGGATGCTGCTGGCTTGGTGCCCCGCGACAAGGCCGACGCCATGAACAAGCAGTTCTGGGGCGCTTACAAAGGCTTTTTCCAGCACAAGAACCAGTTCTTCAAGGCCCTCGACGAAGAGAAAAACAGCAACCTCAAGCGCAAGCTCGAGTTGATTGACCAAGCCGAAGCCGCTTTAGCCAATCCTGACTGGGAGCAAGGGCGCGAAATTGTAATTCGCCTCCAGAAAGATTGGAAAACCATTGGCCGCGTGCCTGAGAAGCAGTCCGACAAAGTTTGGAACCGCTTCCGGACCGCTTGCGACGCGTTTTTCGACCGCAAAAACCAGGAAGTGAAGCAGCGCCAGGAGAAGGTACAGCAGGCTAGCCAAGCGCAAACCAGCTACCTCGACCAGCTGGCCGCTAGCGTGGCCGCTCTGTCGGCGGACACGCCCGGTACCCTCGAAGGCTTCCGCCAGCACGTGCAAGAATGGCGTGACTTTGGCAGTGCCGAAAGCAACCCGCGCGGCAACAACGAGCGGGCCGACGAGCGGTTCCAGAGCTTGATGGGCAAGTACCTCGACATGGTACCGAACCTGAGCTACGCCGAGCGTGCCGAATTGCTCTTCAACTTGCAAGTGGAACGTCTTAAGTCCAGCCCCGATTCGCAGCAGCAGCTCTACAAAAAAGAGCAGGCCCTGCGCCGCGAAATCAACGAGCTTGAAAACGACATCTCCACTCTGCAAACCAACCTCGAATTCTTTGCGCGTTCTAAGAATGCGGCCCAGCTCCGCCAAGAGTACCAAGGCCGCATTGATGAGGCACAAAACCGGATTGAAGCGTTGAAAAAGCAGTTACGCGTAATTCGAAGCTAAGCTGTAACTCAGCATGAAAGACAAGGAACCCTTGGCCAGTTGCCAGGGGTTCTTTGTTTTAAGAAATGCAGTAACTCCTAGTAGCCGAGAGCTGGAGCCAAGCTAATCAGTAACGATGGCAACGATATTTTACTAGTTAATAAAGCCGATTCACTATATAAGACCGTATATTCTTGTATCTATTGTTGTTAGAAGAGGGGTAAGGGAAAGGGAAGTTGGTGGCATTATTGGGCGCTCAGCGTTGATCTGTGCTTAATGCTGTATTAGTAGAACTCGAAACTTGATAGGGATATGCAAACCTTGTTCGATATTCCTGGCTTAACCATTGCGCACGACCCAATCAATAAATGGCTGTATGTAACGTGGCGTGGGGAGCACAGCGAAGAATCATCAATGGCAGGCTGCGCTATGATTCTAAATAAAGTGCGTCAAACAAAAAGCACGGCAATTCTGAACGACAGCAGCCAAGTGCTTGACGGATGGAGCGAAGTAGTACGGTGGATAGGACAAGAGTTTTTCCAAGCCCTTGCCGACAATGGTATTCAGGCAATTGCCTGGGTGGCTTCCCAAAATTGGCCGGCTCGTATTGACATTGAGCGAGTGCTAAGCTATGCGACCCGCCCCCTCGTCGACACCTTCGAGGAAGTGGAGTCTGCTTATTCCTGGTTGAAAACGAATAGGGTAATTAAATAGAAGGAAATCGGCCTGTTGTGTGTAGCTAAGTGCTTGTACGCTAGTAGGATTATAAATATTATTATTCATACGACTTTATTTAGTCTAGCTTTGCGCTAACATTTTAGTTTTCAATCCTATTGATCCTGTTTCATTAGGTTTTCTTGTACTCCTTTTACAAGCTATACTTTTGAACACTGGCTCTGTCTGTTTTAAGAACGAGGTTAGCTGCATCTCTAAAGTCCAAGAAGAGAGCTATCTACGCGTGACGTGGTTGGCAGGTGCAGAATCAAGTCCTGAAAACCGTGCTACCCTGGAGCACTTGTTGATTGAATTAGGCAAGTCGCGTTGGAACAAGACGCTTTCCGATCAACGAGTGTTAATGCCTTTATCCGAGGAAGATTCTGCTTGGCTTATCTTGGATTGGTTGCCCCGCGCTACTAAGTTAAATCTGTACCGGTACGTAGCTATTTTGTCCGCGAGAAATGTATTTGGCCGCTTAGACCTTCACTCCTTAGCGCAGCAGGCTCAAGCGCAATTTCCAGTTGTGTACCGGCATTTCGACGAAGAGGAAACCGCCTTGGCCTGGCTGCTCGCTCAGCCTTGAATCCGCAAAGAGCGCAGTAAAAGCAACAGAAGGTGTTGTGCAATTGGCTTAGCTACCTAGCGCTGTGCGGCTACGGGACTTAGCTATAGCAAGCATCTCTGGTACAGTGGTTACTACATCGTAATACACTGCTTCAGTGGCAAATAGGGCAAAGTGCTTTTGGCCGCATTGAATCTTCAGATTTTCGACCTCTCGCCGCGGTTGCTTGTCTAGAGTTGACTTGGTTTCGGCTACGAAATACACCGGGCCATCTGCTTCGAGTAGCACGGCCCAGTCGGGCACGTAGTAGCCAACGGGAGTAGGGACTTTGAAGCCGCGAGGAAGCTTGAAAAAGAACTTTACCGCTTCGTTGGCTTCCAGGTGGCGGGCAAAGGCACGCTCCGCGTCACTTTCCACGGGGACGTAGTTATAAAGTGTCTTTTCCGGGTGAACGTCCACGGCAAATAAATTGCTTCGGAAGGTTTCCCGCTCTTCGTTGGCGAAGACTAGCAGATCGTGCTCCTGAGCGGGTAGCCACTCGTACTGCACGCCCGCTACCAGCAGCTCGTTGAGTTTGCGCTGTAACACGCGGACTACCTGATCGAGGAAGAGCTGAGGATTAATTTCCAACTCGCCGTACCGTTCCGACTGTTTCAAGACTTCGAAAATAGTCTGCCGGGTCACGTCTACGCGCTGCTGAATGTAGGCGTACACATCCGGTATGGCAAAGTTGGTGGCAGTCGTTTGGCTTGCCGTGGCAACTTGTCGTGTGGCCTGCACCCCGGCTTTCGCGCCCATAGTTAGGTGAGCCGTTTCGCTTGTCAGCTTTGGTGGTACCGTCAGCGGAACCCGCGCAAAGTCCCGCAATTCCGCAACCGCCTCCCGTATCAAATCCGCTGAACTGTATTGCACCCGGTAGCGAGTTTTGTGTTGGATTCGTGACCAGAGGCTAAAGAAAGAGGGGCAGCCTGCTGGTGTCAGCTCTTTTGTAAGTTGGATAGAAGCTATTTCGCGGGCGTTCTTGATGCGACCTTCGAATTTGACGCCCGTTTCTTCCTCCAGTTCGGCCTGCAGCGCTCGGGCAAAGCTTTCGTAGCTTTCATTGGCAACCACCGTCAGCAGGTTCACGCTTTGGTCTTGTACGCGTTGGCCAGCGGCATCCACAGGTAGGCGTAGGCCGCGCCCAATTTCCTGGCGCTTACGCAGGGTGGTTTTTGCTTCGCTGAGCGTGCATATTTGAAACACATTGGGATTGTCCCAACCTTCGCGAAGGGCCGAGTGCGAGAAAATGAATTGCACCGGCTCGGCTTGGTTGAGCAGCCGCTCCTTGTCTTTCATAATCAGGTTGTAAGTGTCATCATCGGCTTTAGTGGTGCCGTTGGTGTCCTTCAAGCCCTTTTTGTCTTGTGAAAAATAGCCGGCGTGCACCTGCTCGGCCGTGTACGGAACCAGGCCTTGGTATTCGGGTTGGCTGGCGTACTGTTGAAAAGCTTCTTCAAACCATACGCCCAGCTTGCCCAGCATGGGTAAGCCAGCTTCGTTGGTACCCCGGTAATTGGCTACGCGGTCAATGAAAAACAACGACAGCACCTTGATGCCGCGCGGCTGCAATTGCTTGACGCGCCGAAAGTGATGCAGCACCGTTTGCATTACCTGAAATTTCATCACGTCCTCGGTTGGGCCACCTTGCGAGGTTCCAAGATGCACCACCAAGCCGCCGCTAAAGCGCACAAGCCCGGCGGCAGCATCTATTTCGTTGAGCACAAACCCCTCCCGATACGTATCTCGCCCATTGGAAAGCGCAAACAGGTCGTCGCCAGGCTTGAGGCGCTTTTCCACCTGCGTGACGCCGCTTTTGCCGTTTGCAAAAAACTGCAGCTTGGCAGCTAGGGTCTGCTTGCCGGGCGCAATGGCCCGAAGCTCCACGAAGGCTGCATTGTAGTTGGCGCCACCCGTAATGCCATCCACCACAATCTGCTTCACGAGGCCACGGTCGTAGGCTTGCACGGGGTTCAGGCTGTACACTAGGTTGTAGAGGTGCTTGTGCGTAGCTGAGTAGCGCAGCAAACACAGCGGATTCAGGTTGGCCAGGGCCGCCCGCCGCACGTCGGTTTCCATGTTTTGCGGCTCATCAACTATCACCACGGGCCGCACCCGCTGGAGATATTCTATTGGCCGGACACCCGTTTCGCGCTTGGTGTTGATGATGTTGCTGTCCTTGGTGAAGGCATCGATATTTATAACCAGTACCTGCAGCGCGTCGCTGGCAGCGTAGTTGCGCAAGGATCCGAGGCGGCTGCTATCGTAGGAGCTAAAATTGATGGGTACTTCGCCGTACAGCGTTTGGAAGTGCTCGTGGGTGATTTCCAGGTTTTTGAGTACGCCTTCCCGGATTGCTACGCTGGGTACTACCACCACAAACTTGCGAAACCCATAGTGCTGGTGCAGTTCATACAGGGTGCGCAGGTAGGTGTACGTTTTGCCGGTGCCTGTTTCCATTTCCACTGTCAGGTTCAGCGGAATCAAGCCCTGCTGGCTGTCCTTTCCGAAACTGGTGCGCGCTAAGGCTGCCGACTGATCTAGTTGCTGCCGGGCTTGTACTTCTCGCACGTTGGCAAGAAGTTGTTCCTCCGTAAGCACCAGTTGGTTGCCCACGCTGTGGTCGTTGAAGTCCAGGGAACTCCCTTCCTGCTGAAACAGCGTTTCTGCCCCAGCCGCCTGGAGCGGCTGCCCCCGAAATACATCCACCACCGCCCGCACGGCGTCGAGTTGGTAGTCTTGCGAGCTATCAAACTGTAGTTTCATTTCTGGCGTTTGTTGGTGCTGGTGTAGTAGCTAAGGCCGGAGAAATCGACGGAGAGCGGGTGCCTGACCACCACTTCTTTGTCGAGCAGTTGCACTTGGCCTCTGATGCATTCTTGAGCCTGCACATCTAGGTTGCGGTGCATGGCCACCACCGGGTCGCTGGCAGACTGGTACGCCAAGGTTATGGCTACACCGCCGTGGGCCCGGGCAATCTTGTTTAATGCCCCATAATTGCGGCTGTCGTCGACGTAGGGGCGCCAGGTTTGCAACGATTCCTTTACACGCTTCAACTCATAAAATACCGCCTGGTGCATATTGAAGGTGAAGGCATCAAGGTCGGCTACTACGCAAGACGACGACAAATACGTGCGGGTCCAGAAATGAAAAACATCGTTGGTGGTGCTATTGATGTCTTTTCTGGTGCCTGGTTTGGCAACGAAACTGCTGTTGTATTTGCCCACTAATTCGGCTAGGCCTTGAAAAGAAAGCTGCCTGAAACTTCCTCTACCCGGAAAAAACACGTCGAACTCTTCCTGATCATCGTGATAGAAAAGCTGGATGAGAGGTTGATACACCGACCGTAACCAGCCAAGCATGTTCGTTTCAAAGGCTTTCCAGTACACTTCCCGATAGTCGGGCTCGGGCGACCGGATAGTCAGGAAATAAAGCGCAGTACCATCCTTCAGCATCGCAAAACGAACTTCTGCTTTGCCTTTCAAGCCTAGAAATCTTTCGGTACTCGCATGGCCCGATACAAAACAGCCATTCGCGGCAAGGGCATCGTTCAGCCAATCCTGCTTTGTAGTGTGCATTGCGCGAAAGCAGAAAAGCTACAGAATAGACAAGGCAATTCCCGCTTCGCGCAAGTCAAGGCGGATATTGCTGAGGGCAGCATCGCCGGAAGGGGTGTTGTAGTCGCGGCTTAGCACCAGTAGTTCTTTGGGCTTCGCTTTGGTAAGCAGTTCAAGTGCTTCGGAGGTCAATGGCCCAAAGGCCAAACACAAGCTAGCGTCTAGTTGATAAACGTTTGGCCGGGAATGAATGATGCTGGGCTTGCTAGTGAGCGGCTTGCCAGCTTTCAAGTAAAGCTCAGTTAGCAGCGCTTCTTCATCGGGGTGCTCGTGTTGCAGAGAGTCGGTAAATAGCTCTAGCTGCTTGAGTAGGGCCTCCTTGCTTTCGTAACGCGGCTGCCAAACTTTAAAATTTGTGTCAACCAACCGATACGAGCGGAACCCCAGGCCTTTCCCGGCACCCGCCGGATGCAATACCGACTTCGCCGCGGCGCTTTGCAAAGCGGCGGCGGCTTTTTGGATGCGCGCTTTGCTTACGTCCGCAATATTGGTGTAGCCGAGCTTGGCCGCGCCACTGATTTCATCCACGGCTTCGGGTAGCTGAATGCAGATGAATTTGCGGTTGCCGCCATCTTCCAGATTTTTAGCCATAACGGCGTGCGCGGTAGTGGCGCTGCCCGCAAAAAAGTCGAGGACTAGGTGCTGCTCGTCGGGGCGGGTGCCTAGGTCGAGCATGCGCTTTAGCAGGCGGGTGGGCTTGGGCGTGTCGAAGGGCAGGCCATTGAATAGGTCGCGCACTTCTTTGGTGGCTTCCTGGTTGTCGCCTACTTCCGTCCGCAACCAGAGCGTAGAAGGCGTAACGCCCTGCTTCACTTCACTTAAGAAGCGTTTGACGGAAGGGATGTTGCTGCCGTCTTTGCCGAAAGAAATTCGGTTGTCGTCGACTAGCTTTTGGAAGTTGGTACGGGAGGTGCGCCAGCAACTGCCGCTCGGCGGACTCACTACCCGGCCCGAGGGCGTGGTGATAGGGTAGTCGTAGTCGGCCGAGTAGGTTTTCACCAGAAAGTCGCCCGACTTCCAGGGGCCGCGTGGGTCGTTGTCGGGGTTGGTGTAGCGGGCGTTCATCTCCTCGGTGCGTTCCAGCAGATAAGGGCGCCACAGTTCTTTGTTTTTAGCATACACCAGCACGTAGTCGTGCATGGCCGAAAACCACTTTGCGTCGTTTTGGGGGCTGTATTTCTTCTGCCAGATGATGCTGGCTACAAAATTTTCCTCCCCGTAAATTTCATCTAGCAAGTGACGAAGGTTAGTGACTTCGTTGTCGTCGATGGAAACGAAAATGACACCGTCTTCGCGCAGTAGATTGCGCGACAAGTACAGCCGCGGCATCATCATGCCAAGCCAAACCGAGTGGTACTGGCCGTTTTCGCGCGTGTTGGTGCGCCACAAGTCGCTTTTGTTGAGGTTGCCTGCGTTGTCGGTGATGCCCGCCCGCTTTTTGTAGGCCGCCTGCCGCTCACTGTAGTCGTCGGGGTACACAAACGAGTCGTTGCCGGTGTTGTAAGGCGGGTCGATGAAAATCATTTTCACCTGCCCGAAATACGATTTCTGCAGCACCCGCAGCACTTCCAGGTTTTCGCCTTCGATGAACACGTTTTCCGACGTGTCGAATTCCACGCTGCCGGCCCGGTCAGGGGCCAGGGTGGCGGTGGTGCGCTTCTGGATTTCCTTGTAGGCTTCGGCTTTACCGGGCCAGTTTAGGCCGTACCGCTCTTCCCCGGTGTGCACTGCCTCGCCGAGCACCAGCCGCAGTTTGTCTACGTCGAGTTTGCCTTCGCTGAAGGCATCGGGCAGCAGGGCACGAAGCTGCGCCAGCTTCTCTGTTGCTACGTCGAGGCTGCTGCCGTCAAGCAGTTCGGCCGCTTGCGCAACGGGTGGGATGGGAGAAGTAGAGAAGTCCATGCAGCGAAAAAAGTAAGCGGGAGCGGCGAAGTCAGCCCCTAAGTTGCATACGCCCGGCTTGCCTCGCAACTCCCTTCGCCAGCCCCAACTTCAGGTTTCATGCTATAAACCTGTCCGCTAATCTTTTCACTACCTCATAAAAGCGCGTGCGTCTCTACTTCATGCTGCCCAACTCCTTAGCGCAGTGGTGCTGTCGTGAGGGGCGTAACCGGCGTTTCGAGCGGAATGCGGCCTTGCACATGCGGCATGGAAACGTTGGGCAGGCGCGGCAGCACGTAGCGGGCGAAATAATCGGCTTCGTTGAGTAGGGGGTAGCCGGAGAAGATGAAAGCCCGGAAACCCATGTCCATGTAGCGGTTAATCTTGTCTACTATCTGGTCGGGGGTACCGACTAGCGCCCCGCCGGCTCCAGAGCGGGCCTTGCCGATGTCGGTCCAGAGCAGGGGCTCCACAAAGCCTTCCATGTCGGCGTACTCGCGGAGCTGGTTTTGGCGGTGCACGCCCAACGACCACGAATCCTGAGCCCGGCTCTTGATTTCGGCACCTTTCACTGGGTCAAACTTCGACATAAGCTTGCGGGCATAAGCCCGCGCCTCGTCCTCGGTTTCGCGCACAATCACGTGGATGCGCAGTCCAAAGTCGATTTCCCGGCCGTGAGCGGCGGCGCGGGCACTCATGTCCTGCATGGTTTCGTAGAGCATTTCCTCGGTTTCGGGCCACATCAGAAACATGTCGCAGTATTTGGCGCACACCGCGCGCGCACCCTCCGACGTGCCACCGAAGTAGAGCAGGGGGCCGCCATTTTGCTGGTAGGGCTTGGCCGGATCGGCAGGCATATCAAACTGATACAGCTCGCCTTTGTGCACGATGCGCTCCTGGGTCCAGGCCTGCTGTAGAATTTCGATGGTTTCGGCGCAGCGTTGGTAGCGCAGTTCCGGCACCTCGCGCAGACCCGGCAGATCGGAATTGATAATGTTGATGGTGAGGCGGCCGGCCAGCATGTGGTCGAGCGAGGCTAGGGCGCGCGCCAGCATGGGCGGGTGAATTTCGCCGGTCCGGATGGCAGTCAGGAGGTTGATGCGCGAGGTTTGCGGGGCCATGCCGGCGGCAAAGGTCATCACATCTTGGCCCACGGTGTAAGACGTAGGAAGCAGAATATTGGAGTAGCCCAGCTGCTCGGAGGCAAGCACAATGTCGCGGCAATGGGCCCAGGAGCTGCGGTAGGCGCCGTCGAGTACACTCAGATACTGCGTGTCGCCCCCGCACAGGTCATCAAACCAGGATATTTCGGCCACGCGCTGGGGCGTACGAATGGCAACGGAGGTAATGGGGGTGGAAAGAGACATGAACTAGGAGTAGACCGGAAACCAAGAATTAAGCAGCGCTGGGTTGAATAAGGTAGGAGTGAAGCTTTGCAAGAGCATTACTGAAACACAGTTATTTCAACTGAGTTGCTGGCCAGCGGTTCGAGACAAAATAAAGCACCAGCCCCGCGGCGGCGAACAGAGCCACGTCACGGGCTTCATTGCCTTTGCTGCTAGAGAGCAGCCATAGGCATAGCGCTACGCACAAAGCAGCCACCACCGCTCCACCCCAAACCCGAAAGGGTGCTGGCCGTTCGGGGTAGCGGCGGCGCAGCACCGGGAGGGCGGCGCAGGTAAGCGCGAAATACGTAAGCCGGATAATGGTGCTAAGCGTGAGAGCGTAAATGAAGGTGCCCGACACTGCCAGCACCAGCTTCAGCACCGCCGACACGAGCAGAGCCACGTGAGGCGTGCGGAACCGGGGGTGCGTAGCCTTGAAAAACGCCGGAATCTGGCCCTGCTCGGCCAAGGCAAACAGCAAGCGTGGCCCCGTCAGCATGAGAGCATTGAGGGTGCCGAGAGCCGTGACCATAGCGGCGCCGGCCACGAATGCTGCGCCAGCCGGACCTAAAAAGCGTTGGGTGGCGCTGGCCAGTGGCCGCTCGGCAGTAGCCAAATCGGGCAGCGTGCCAATGCACACCACCTGCACGAGCAAGAACAAAACGGCTACCGTGGCAATGGCCGTAAAGAGTGCAAAGGGCACGTTGCGCTGCGGCTGCTGAATCTCGCCGGCCGGAATAGCCGCCACATCGAACCCGGAAAAAGTGAAGATGAGCAGCAGCACGGCACCAGAAAAATTGGTGTACGTGGGCGCAACGGCAAACGAAAACGCCTGCCAATCCACGAAAAACAAGCCCACAGCCGTAAACAATACCAGCACCAGCAGCTTGCTCACCGTAAACAGGTTGTTGACCAGGGAAGCCGTGCGCACTCCCACTAGGTTGAGCAAAGTAAGACCGGCAATGAGAGCGGCCATCAGAACAGCGCGCCCCGTACCTGTGCCTACCGTCGGCCAGAAGTAGGCGGCGTAATCAACGAATAGGTTGCAAAGCGCCGCAAAGCTGGCTAGGCGCGAAATCCATAGCAGCCAGCCTACTTCGAACCCCACCAGCGGTCCGAAAGCCTCGCGGGCGTATAAGTAAGGCCCACCCGCCCCGCTAAACCGGCTGCTGACTTCTGCGAAGCACAGAATAATAAGCGTGACTACCCCCGCGCTAACCGCGTAGGCAACCAGACTATAAGCGCCGACTAAGGCGTAAATCTTGGCGGGCAAACCCAAAATACCAGCGCCGATGGTGATGTTGACAATAAGGGCCACAAAGTCCCAGCGGCGGATGCCGCGTACCAAATCAGGCTGTGGAGCAGCCGAGGAAGGAATCATGCGAAGTAGCGAAAGAAGTGGAGACAGAGCGGCTGAGGCCTCTCTAATGCCGGGTCAGATAGTTGCGGGGCAACAACAACAGGGGCAGTTTCCAACTAACTTTTCGAGCAGCATACTAAGCAAAACAAAGACAATATCGGCTTCAGCACCGCCCCACAACATGGCTGTGGGTTGGCAAATATAGGCAGCCAACGAAGCGGAGCAAGTTTTTACAGCCCTTCTAAGCACGTTGCAAAAGCATCAGTACATGTGCTAGCAACCCCATCACACTGCTAGTGCCTATTCTGTATTACGCTCGGAAACTCTCGATTCAGGTAACTAGGCTTTTGTGGGTTCTGCTGTGTTTTGCTCCATAAACCGTGGAAACTCGGGGTGTTTGTAAGACGCTGTCTATCATTGACAAGCATACGCTTGCTCAGCGGATGAATTCACTAAAGGATGTGGTTGAAATTTGGACAATCGCATTAAAAATCAACATTTAACCTAGGGGCGCGTAGGGCTATTGTCGCACTTGTTTTCCAACCTTGGGACGCATTGCCTCGTTTAAAAGCCAGACAGTCAACGCTGTCCAGTTCTCACTTGTGTTATTTTTCAAGGTCATGTTCCAACTTCGCTTCAACACCTTATTGCTAGCCACCTCCTTATTAGCCGGTGGCAGCACCCTGGCTTTATCCAGCTGTTCTTCGAATGATAAAAAAGAGGTTTCGCAAGAAGGCCAGCGAGCCTACGACAACTTGCAGACCTACGTAACCGAAGCCGAGACCACGCCCTCCACTACGGTGGCTGATACTTTTGCCGCCCGTCTGGCTGCAACACAGCGTTATTCGGCGGAATACGATACGGCTCAGCAAGCTGAAATACGGCGGCTGCAACAGCGTTACATGGCTGCCCAAAGCACGACTGCTACCAGCACCGCCACGGCCAGCACCGATACCACTGGCGCTATAGCCCCAGTAGCTACCACTGTAGCCACGCCTGCACCCGCTCCCGCCGGGGAAGCTCCCGCTAAGCTCTACAAAGCCACTAGCCCCGCTGCTGCTATGACGGCCGCCAATGCCCGCGCTACTTACGAGGCATTTGTGCAGCGGGTGAAAGCCAATGAAGACAAGTATGAGATTGGCGACTGGCGCGTCATCAACGCCGAATGGCGGGCCCTGGATCAGAAGTATGATCAAATCAAAGGCGATGTAAGCGGCAAAGACAAAACAGAAATTGCCAAAGAGAAACTGAAATACGCTGCCTTTAAATCTTTCGATAAAACCGAGTCTCGCGTGTCGCAAGGTGCTGATATTGTAACCGGCGACAAGGCCGAGGCCCAAGCCAAAGGCAAAGGCGTGCAAGTAGAACGCTCTGCCAAAAACACCGGTAGCGATGTGAAAGAGGCCGGTAAGGAAATAGGACAAGGCGCCGTGAAAGTTGGTAAAAAAGTAGGCGGCGCCGTGAAAGGTGTATTCGACGGCAAAGACGAAAAGAAAGCCGACTAATTGATGTAGTCAGTTAAGTGTAAAGCCGGCCCTTGCATGCAAGGGCCGGCTTTTTTGTGGCTAACTACTTGGATATAAAAGAGTACTGTTGCCTGTTTCGGCCGCACGTGGTAATTACTGGCCGGCTTGCTCCTAAAATAGTTGGGCTAATAATCCAAATCATATTAAATGCCCGTTGTTAAACTTCAATGAAATACCCTGTATTTAGCGTGTAACGCCGATCTACAAGCTGGCGTACTACAAAATAGAACAACGAAAGTCGATTTCCACACCTCGCTCTGGTGTGGCGGAATGCGGTTTCTCTATACATAAGTACCACCTACATGAGTGCGAGTGAGCAATTCGTTGATAGCGAGCAACGCTTTCGATCTTTGTTTGAGAATAACTCAGACCTATTGCTTTTTCAAGATGAAGACAGCATCATTCTTGATGCAAATGCGCCTTTTCTTACTTTGTTACACCTTGAGAAGGCCGAGGTATTAGGGCATCCGCTTGATGATTTCCTGCCAGAGAATCTTGTTTCATTTTTTAGGCAAAGGCTAAACGAAGCCTTTCAGGGAATACCCGTTCAGTTTACCGTAGCTGTGCAATTCAAGGGAGCCGAGCCGAAAGTGCTTAGCATCACCAAGGTGCCACTACTCGTCGATAATGCAGTGGTAGGCGTGCACATGGTTGGCCGTGATATAACGGAGCTGACTGCCTCCAATCAGCTGATCGAGCAGCAAGCTCGCAGGCTCAACACTCTTTTTGAAAGTATTACGGATGCACTCATTCTGCTGGATCGGGAATGGAATATAACTTTCCTCAACCAGGAAGCGCAGCAACTTTTGAAGGTGGAAAGCCAGCTCGCGGTTGGCCGAAACTTCTGGCAAATGTTTCCCGCCGAAGTAGGCAGCGTTTTTTATCAGGAATACCACGAAGCAATGGCTACGGGCCAGACCGTTCGTTTCGAGGCGTACTACACTACGGGTGGGCTATGGCTCGAAGCCAAATGTTATCCGTCAGAAGAGGGGTTGTCGGTGTATTTCTCTGACATAACGTATCGTAAGGATGCGGAGGCCAAGCAGGAAAGGCTAACAGCGGACCTGTACCGCCACAACCAGGATTTGCAGCAGTTCACCTACATCGTGTCGCATAACTTGCGGGCGCCTTTGGCTAATGCCTTAGGCCTGACTCAACTCCTGCAAACCGACGACCTCGAGCAAGCCCCGCTCTTAAACCACTTGCATACAAGTCTCGAGCAACTCGACTCTATATTGCAAGACCTGAACACCATACTGGCTGTTCGAGACAAGCAGGACGTAGCCGAAGCCGCGGAACCGGTGTTGCTGCTTGATGTGTTGCGGCAGGTAGTAGACAGCCTGCAGGAGCCACTCCAGCAATGTGGCGGCGAAATTGTACTGGCTGTGCCCAAAGATTTGCACGTACACGGCAAACGTGCCTACCTGTTCAGTATCTTTTTTAACTTGCTCTCCAATTCAATCAAATACCGGGCGGAGGAGCGCCCACTTCGGGTAACTATAACCGGAAATCTGGATCTAAATGGGGAGGTGCGCCTCAACATAGTAGATAATGGCTCGGGTTTTGATCGAGAAAAGGCGGGTGAAGACGTGTTCAAACTCTACAAACGGTTTCATTCGGTACCCGCTGGCCGCGGCCTAGGCTTGTATTTGGTCAATGCGCACGTCGAAGTGATGGGCGGCCGCATTGAAGTGCACAGTACGCCAGATGCCGGAACCGAATTTCAATTGCTCCTACATTAAAAGAATATATGCGAACCGTACTTGTAGACGACGATTATATCAGCGTGTTTCTTACCGAGAAAATATTGAAGAGAGAGGGCCTGTCAGAAGGTTTATGTTCGTTTCAATCGCCTGAGGAGGCTTTACGCCACGTTCAGCAAAGCATTCCAAACGAGGTGCCCGACGTAATTTTGTTGGACCTCAATATGCCGGTTATTAGCGGGTGGGATTTTCTGATGGCCCTACGGCCATACGAAGCACAATTGGTAGGCCGTTGCTTTATCTACGTTCTTACTTCCTCGCTTTCTCCTTCCGACACCGATCGGGTGCACGAGTTTCCGCTAGTAGCTGGCTTGATCCATAAGCCTCTGGACGATTTGCAAATTCAAACCATCCACGCGCAGGTAGCCGAAAACCGGAATTAACCTCAGGTGCTTTCTAATGCAACAATTACTGTAGTAGGTAAGCCATATGCTAAAGCTACCTTTCTATAGAATTAGTAAGCCTAATTACAGACTTGCGCCGTTTTAAAACGACGTAAATACGCCCACTAGCAAAGTGCCTACCAGCACAGCCTGCCCACTACGCAAGGCGGCTTCAGCTTCTTCGTGAGCGACGGGCAGGCCGTCAATGGTTTCAAAGTAAAGCGGTATGTCTAGATTCGGCGCGTCTAGAGCAGGTTCTGCAGCAAAAGGAGCGTAGTGCATGGCGCAAAGAAAGTATTTGCAGGAGTAGGCGTGTAGTGCATTATACCATCAAATTTTACGGAATTGTAAGTAAAGCAAAAGGTAAATGTTCCCAATTTTGGGACTAGTATTATGCCGATATTCTCTATTTGAAAAACAAGTCTATAATTGGGAAAGGCTTGTTGTGTGTAGTTACAGATTTTTGCAGGCTTACTAAAAAGCAAGAATGTGACTTGGTAATTAACCAAGATATTATTTCACCATTAATAGCTTAATAACTACGGTTCGTAAAGTGTCTTTTGCTTAACTATAAACTAAATGCAAGCAAATCTTAGCACTCCACACTGACCCCAATTCTCACACGCCGTCTTGCCCAGGCTGTTTCAAGCGAGTTAAAAATTAGTAACGACCACAAAGAAGCCTGAAGCCGTGTTTTTCGGCTCCAGGCAGCGAATTTTTAGCACAACACTTAGCGGCTTGCGACGCCTTTCTGTGCGCTTGGCGAGGCGCTAACTCGCCAGATTCTATTACCTGCATCGTCGGCGACCAGCAGCGAGCCGTCAGCGAGGGTGGTAACACCTACGGGGCGACCGTAGGCATTTTTAGTGCCGTCCCCGACCAGGAAACCAGTCAGGAAATCTTCTGGCGGACCAGCAGGGCGCCCGTTTTTGAAAGGCACGTACACCACCTTGTAGCCTGTGAATGACGCTCGGTTCCAGGAGCCGTGCTGCCCAACAAAGGCGCCGCCTTGGTAGCGGGCCGGGAATGCCTCCTTGTCGTAAAACGCCAGACCTAGAGAGGCAGAATGTGGGTCGAGCAGCACGTCAGGTACCAACGTTTTCTCCACTAAGTCGGGCCGCTCTCCTTTACGGCGTGGGTCTTCGTGCGGACCGAGGTAGGCGTAGGGCCAGCCGTAGAAACCACCCGGTTTAACGCTGGTCATGTAGTCGGGCACCAGGTCGTCGCCGAGCCCGTCGCGCTCATTTACGGCGGTCCAGAGTTGGTTGGTGCCGGGCTGCCAGGCCAGGCCTACCGGGTTGCGCAGGCCAGCAGCGTAAACTTTCTCGCCCGACCCATCAGGGTTGATTTGCAGAATATCGGCGCGGCGAACTTCGTTGTCTGCCCCGTGCTCCATGACGTTCGACCCCGAGCCTACCGACACAAAAATGGTTTTGCCGTCGAGGCTTGGTAGTAGATTGCGGGTCCAGTGGTTGTTGTAGCCGCCTTTCGGCAAATCCAGAATTTTCTGGCCGGCTGCCGTCATCTTGGTTTGGCCTGTTTGGTAAGGAAACCGCAGCACTCCATCGGTATTGGCAACATAGAAGTAATTGCCCATTACAAGCATACCGAACGGCTGGTTGAGCCCGGTTAAAAACACCTCGCGCACTTCCGGTTGACCGTCGCGGTTAGCGTCGCGCAGCAGCGTAATACGGTTGGCACTGGTCTCGCGCATGGCTTTCGACTGCTTGAGGCCCTGTTTCTTCTCGCCTTTGGCCGTGGAGGTTTGTGGGACTGTGTTGGATTCCGACACGAAGATGTCGCCATTAGGAGCCTGGTAGATCCACCTTGGGTTCTGGAAATTGCTGGCGTAAGTGGCTACCTCGAAGCCTTGTGGGGCCGTGGGGGATTTGCCTGCTGGCCAACCCACTACCTGACTGAAGTTTTTTACATCGTGCGTGGTATCTGGGGCCGGTAGGTGCTGGAGCTGCGCCGAGGCTAAGGAGGTGTCGGTAGCGGCTGCCGCACCTTGAGTTTCCTGTTGGGAAGCTTGTTTTTGTTGTGTTGAGTCACTGCAAGACGCCATCAACCCGAGCACGGGCAGCAGCCAAGAACGTTTATGCCACATAAAAGCACTAGTTGAGTGGAAAGTAAAGTGTTGGCAGAGAGTATTTGCCCTCGGTAGTCTACGCAGAGAAGTAAGTGGTGGTGTACCTCCTCAGCTATAGCATTCGGGCAAAATCGAGGTAATAGCCCTAACAGAGCAGAAACCGCTCAGCTTGAATGCCCGGCGTTCTGCGTTAGTAGCAGGGAAGCACTGCGGCATAGGCGAGATTGCCGACAGCAAATGGAAGCGCGCTGTACGTAGTAAGCTCTTAAAAATCAGTCTTTATTTTACCGCTTATCAGCAAGCCAAAGCGTATACTCAGGCACTTGGGGACCCTTCCCCGAGAGATATACTCTCATGTAGGCATGGCTAAAAAAGTAGCAGAACAACTCGTGGAGATGCTGGTCGAGGCCGGCGTAAAAAGAATTTATGCCGTGACCGGCGACAGTCTCAACGAAGTCAACGATGCGGTGCGGCGCAACGGGCAGATCGAGTGGATCCATGTGCGGCACGAGGAGGCGGGAGCCTTTGCCGCCGGAGCCGAGGCGCAGCTCAATGGCTTGGCGTGTTGCGCCGGCAGCAGCGGACCCGGCCACGTACACCTCATCAATGGCCTCTACGATGCCCACCGCTCCGGAGCCCCGGTTATTGCCATTGCGTCTACCGAGGCTAGTTTCGAGTTCGGCACCGAGCACTTCCAGGAAACCAATACCATCAAGCTCTTCGACGATTGTAGCTGCTACAACCAGATAGCCAGTACGCCGCAGCAGTTTGCGCGCATGTTTCAGGCAGGTATTCAGCACGCTATTAGCCGCAAAGGTGTGGCCGTGGTAGGTTTGCCCGGCGACGTAGCCGCTGCTCCAGCCGAAGAAAGCATGACGGCTATGCAGGTGTTTCAAACGAAAGCCGTTGTCCGGCCCTCCGACCACGAACTGCTGCTACTGGCGGACATGCTCAACAATCATCAGAAAATCACGCTCTACTGCGGTATTGGGGCGGCCGAGGCGCACGACGAGCTGATTCAGCTGGCGAGTCTATTGCACTCGCCCATCGGCTACACGTTTCGCGGCAAGCTAGAAATTCAGTACGCCAACCCCTACGAAGTGGGCATGACCGGCCTGCTCGGTATGCCCTCGGCCTACCACAGCATGCACGAGTCGGATTTGCTGGTGCTGCTTGGTACTGACTTCCCGTACACGGCCTTTATGCCGGTGAAGCCTAAAATCGTGCAAATCGACATCAAAGCCGAGCGCCTGGGCCGCCGCGCCAAGGTAGACTTGGGGCTGTGTGGTTCCATTAAAGACACACTACAGGCGCTGCTGCCGCGGGTGCGTCAGAAAACCGACGACAGCTTCCTGAAGGCGCAGTTGGAGCTATACCAGCACGTTCAGAAAAACATGCGCGCTTACGTGGAGGACACGGGCAAGCACGATGCCATTCACCCCGAATACGTAAGCACCGTTATCGATGAGCTGGCCGCCGATGATGCCATTTTCACCGTCGATACGGGCATGAGCTGCGTGTGGGGCGCCCGCTATATTCGGGCCACCGGCCGGCGCGTGATGATGGGTTCCTGGAACCACGGCTCGATGGCCAACGCCATGCCGCAAGCCATTGGGGCGGCGCTGGCCCGGCCCGGTCAGCAAGTAATTGCCATGTGCGGCGACGGGGGGCTCACCATGCTGCTCGGCGATTTGTCGACCATCGTGCAGTATAAACTGCCCATCAAGATTATCGTGTTCAACAACCGGGCTTTGGGTATGGTGAAGCTGGAAATGGAAGTAGCCGGCCTGCCCGACTGGCAAACCGACATGCCCAACACCGACTTTGCCGCCATTGCCCAGGCCATGGGTATTCCTGGCGTGACAGTGCACGAGCCGGGGCAAGTGCGCCAAGTGCTAGAGCATGCCATGACCTTCGATGGACCAATGCTGGTGAACGTGCTAACCGACCCCAACGCACTGGCCATGCCGCCCAAAGTGGAAATCGAGCAGATGGCCGGCTTTGCCGTGTCGATGAGCAAGCTCATGCTCAGCGGCCGCATGGACGATGTGCTTGACACCGTGAAAGCCAATTACAAACACCTGCGGGAGGTGCTTTAACCCGCACCATGCGAATGGTACACCAAGCGGAAGAGAGTGAAGAGAGGGTTGGAGCCCGCGCAAAACCATAATTAAAAAAAATATTCTGTGGCTGCGTAGGCGTTAGGCTTACTTTCAGGGCGTCAACCTTGCTGAGTCCGTTGTTCAGCCGCCTTTTCGGCCAGACCGTGACTACCACAAGCCAACACGAGGCGCACTTCCGGGAAGGCGGCATGTTCTGAATTATCGGCATTGCGCTGGCTGTTGTAGTTGCCTTTTTCCTGCGCGAAACGGGACAAGGTCAGCGGCCAGCAGCCCTTGCGTGAGTAGGTAACACTTGCACCTGATGCTTGCTTACTTGGAGTATGGCCGCTGAAAAATCTGAGGCTCAGCATAACTACAAACAGGACGAGCGTGAAAGTAGTAGTAGTTACTGTCCTCACGCTCGTCCTGTTTGCGGTGGTTGCGCCCCGTTGACGCTGGTAGGGTTGGCCGTCGGGGGCACCATATACTTGGCCGGTAGCGCTAGCGGCTGGTATCAAGGGGGTGTAAATGCATATGAACTAGCTGGAGGGGATGCCGTCCGGTAGTCTAGATGCTTGTTCCGGGACGGCATGGCTCCCAAATGCTTCGAGCAGGGCTTGCAGGTGCGGGTCATTTACTAGCAGTCCATTGGAAGGCGCTTGGTCCCTGATGGTGTCTAGTACTTGATCTGCCTGCGATACGGCTAGCTGTCCGAAACCCATGCGCCAGTCGGCGAAGCGGCGTTGGGGCTCTGGGCCTTCTAGCACCGTTACCACGTGCTCGTGGCGCGTATCCGCTTTGATTCGGCCGTACAAAGCGCGCACATCGGCCTCGGGTCCTTCTAGCACTTGCACGTACCGGCCCTCACTATACAGCAACAAGCCCGTAATCTGGTGTTCGGCGTTGAAGCGGCGCGAACTTTCCAGCAAGTCCACCAAATCTGCTTCGCTTGGTAGCGATGTGGCCCGGCTGTGATAAAGTACTTGGTACACGCTTAAGTCGAGTAGCTCCACAACTTCCTCAATCGTGAGGAAGCCTTGTTGGTAAAGGGACAGCAGGTGACGCTCGTAACGTTGGGGGGCTAATGCAGTGTCGGTGGTTAGGGCTACAGCCATTGCTACTGCTCGCCGACGCTGAGCAAGGCCATCAGAGTGAGGGTTTTGCATAGCTTTTTTACGTGCGCCCCCTAATGATAGGTATATTAATATTATTATAAATACCTCCCTTTTATCCGCTTACGAATAGGACTGCGAATTACAACGGCAGCTTACTGTTTAGAGAGCGACGCTCCGGAAAGATTTGTAGCAGGACTGTTAGTAGGCGGGCTTTTGTTCAGCTTTCCAGTGAAAAGTAACTCTTCTCTCACCTGCCGATTAGTGGGGCAGGGGTGTTGTAGCCCAGCCGTATGGAGTAAGTTGTGCTATAAGAAAAGTATCAGTAGTTAGCATGGCCGAGGTGGTTCTTTTGCACCCTCAATAGGTTGCTAATTCAAGAGATATTGCATTTTTCTTCCCAACGAAAAGCTACTTTCCCTAGCACTTACCGGCTACCTTTGCCGCTATGAAGCCGCCGCTTTTCCACCCCGGACAAGAAGTTATCTGCACCAACGATGACTTCACGCTCTTGCTCGTGCAGAACCCCAATATCCAGACGCCTAAGCGCGGCCCTATTTATACGGTGCGCGGCATTTACGACACGCACCGCGGCTACGGCATCACGCTGGTAGAAATCAACAATGCCGACGTAGCGCCAGGCTTTCCCGAAGCCAACTTTCATGAGTCTCGGTTTGCTCCCGTGCCGCCATTAGAAGAAATTGACATTGCGGAAGCAGTGGAGGAAAGCATAACGGTATAAACTCCCCCGGCTAATGGGCCAGGTAGCTACGGCGTCGGCATGAAGACTCGTGAAGAGCGACGAGCCCTCGTAGCTGCGCCCTTAGTGCTGAATTTTAGTTGCCTCTTGTAACGGATAGCCTATCTGTCCGGTACTCTCGCCGTCAATCACCCCGCCGCTTACGGGTAGGTGGAAGTTCCGGTACACTATCCTTTCCAAATCAGCTGTTTCCATATGATCAAGTACCTCGTGCGTCTGGTATTGCTTGCTTTTCTTGCCCAACCTTGCGCTGCCCAAACGCCCGAAGCCGTTAGTCGCTCAGTGGATGAATTTGTTGTCAGCAAGATGAAAGCACTTGGTATTCCGGGGCTGGCAGTGGCGGTTGTTAAGAAGGGAGAGAAGGTCAAGGTGGCTTCGTACGGGTTGGCTAATACCGAATGGAAGCGCGACGTAACCGAGCACACCAACTTTCAAATAGCGTCTTGCACCAAGCTGCTTACCTCCACGCTGGTTTTGAAAACAGTGTACGCCGGCAAACTGAACCTTAATGACCCAATTGGGAAGTACCTCGACTCGATTCCGGCCAGTTGGAAACCCATCAAAGTCAGACACCTTCTCAACCATTCGAGCGGCATCCGCGAATTCCGGGGCGATGCGTATGCCTCTACCGCCACAGTCGTAAGAGCCCTGATGGATTCCACGCTGGAATACACGCCGGGCACCAAGCAGCACTACGCACAAGCCGACTTTATGATAGCCGGCTACATCCTGGAGAAAATATACGGCAAGCCTTTCCCTCAACTTCTGAAAGACGAAGTAACCACCCCGCTGAACATGAAGGATGGCGCCTTCGATATGGAACAGCGCGTGGGCTCCTTTATGCGCACCGACCTGGTGCCGCAAAAAGCCACAACCTACTACGAACTCGATGGCCGACTGCGCGCCTACAAGTTTATCTACCCGCAATACACCTATACCGCCGGAGGCTACTTTGCTTCTCTCGACGATATGGTCAACTGGGCAATTGGGCTCGACAAGGAAGTGCTGTTCCCCGATGCCTTTGCCCGCCCCCTCCAGTATGGGCAAGACTCCGTGGGCAACCACCTTTCCGAATTCACGAGGGCCGGCTGGGCACTAGGAGAAGAAAAAAGCCTGCTATATGCGGGACACAGCGGCGGACCTGGCTTAGGGGATGTGTGGCGGTTTCCCGAAGAGGGCTACACCGTGATTGTGCTTTCCAACGACGGCGAATTACTACCGGATTTCGCGCGGGCCATTGCTTCTTTTTACATCCCAGGACTAGAGCGCAAAACTGAAATCAAGAAGTTTGAGCGGTAGGGCAGGAGAGGCCAAGTCAACTCACTTGAAGCACACTTTGAAGGTGGCGGCATAATGTCCGTAATGCAACCAAGGTGGTACTCTGTCTACACCGGGTATCTGGGGGCATGTGCTGCTACTAGCCAGCTTTGCTTAGTTGCAGCAAGACGGTTTGGCTTGTAGTGCATTGCATACCAACCCGCGGTCCTATCGGAATCGATTAGATACTTTATGTAGCTTGATTGTAGTCGGGATGTTAGTTTGCTCGTCAGGAGGAAAGCTATATTTGGCGGTAGAGGCAGGGCGGTTTCGTTTGCCTTTTGTCAGGCTAGGTGCAACTTTATAGTGGTTGAATACCGGCCTTGCTGCCCGCTTGCATCAATTTACTGTTTCCTTGTTACGCCGCTGCACACGTCGTCAGCAGGTAGTAGCAGTTATCTAACTTCTCGCCCGTTGTTGTTGAAAAACCACCCCACCTTCCTGTCGCCCACTTTGTCGGCACTAACTGTCTTGATGCCGCTGGCTTTGTTAACCGCCTGCCAAAGCAAGAGTGAGGAAACCAAAACCGCAGCAGACCAAGCCGCTGCCCCAGCTACCACTGCCAGCAGCCGCAAGTACTTGTCAGAGCCCCTGGTAAAGGACATTTACACCGCTGACCCCTCCGCGCACGTCTTCAACGGCAAAATCTACATCTACCCGTCGCACGACATTGAAACGGGGATGCCGGAAAACGACAACGGCGACCATTTCGCCATGCGCGACTACCACATCCTGTCCATGGACAGCATTGGAGGGAAAGTAACCGACCACGGCGTCGCGCTGGACGTGAAGGATATTCCGTGGGCTGGCCGCCAACTCTGGGCTCCGGATGCCGCCTTCAAAAACGGCACCTACTATCTGTACTTCCCCGTGAAGGACAAGCAGGACGTGTTTCGGATTGGCGTAGCCACGAGTGCTTCCCCAACGGGGCCGTTCAAAGCGCAGCCGCAGCCTATTCCCGGCAGCCTAAGCATCGACCCGGCCGTGTTTACCGACACCGATGGCAAGACTTATATGTATATGGGCGGTATTTGGGGCGGACAGCTCCAGCGGTGGCGCACCGGAAAATATGACGCCAGCAAGCCGAAAGAGCAGGAGCCCGGCCCCAAAGAGGAGGCGCTTGGTCCTAAAATGGCGCGCCTGAGCTCGGATATGTTGCGCTTCGACGAGCCCGTAAAGGAAGTGAAGATTGTTGGGCAGGACGGTAAGCCGTTTTTGTCTGGCGACAACAAGCACCGCTTCTTTGAAGGCGGCTGGATGCACAAGTACAACGGCAAATACTACTTCTCGTATTCCACCGGCGACACGCACTTGCTGGCCTATGCCACCGGTGATTCGCCCTACGGCCCGTTCACTTACCAGGGCGTTATTATGAACCCCGTGGAAGGCTGGACCACGCACCACTCCATTGTGGAAGTAAACGGCAAATGGTACATCTTCTACCACGACACCGAGCTATCGGGCAAAACGTGGCTCCGCAACGTGAAAGTTACCGAGCTGAAGCGCAAAGCCGATGGTAGCATCGAACTTATCAATCCCTAAGTAGCTCGCCGCTATAGCAGGCAAGTAAGCTTTTCAACCTAGAAAGGGGAGGGCGAGTAGCAAGACGACAGATACTTGTCATCTGCTACTCGCCCTCCCCTTTGGAATTAAATCTCGAGGTTGAAATACCCGCCAGTTCCTTTCAACGATGATTGGCGGATAACCAAATCCCCGGTAACAACAAAGGTCCGGGGCTTGAATTGATCTTTCTGGCGCACCTGTTCCAGAAACAAGCGGGCTGCATGCTGTCCTAAGCGGTAGGGGTGCAGGTTAACGGTCGTGAGGCCCGGTTCAACCAGAGCCGCCAGAAACTCGTCGCCGAAGCCTACTACGGCTATGTCTTGCGGAATGCGCAGGCCTCGCCGCTTCAACTCCAGTATAAGGTCGAAGGCGTTGCGGTAGTTGATGGCGAATATGGCATCGGGGGGCTCGGGCAAGGCTAACCAGGTATCGAGCGCCGCGAGGGCCGAATCAGATTGGAAGTCGGAATGTACTTCGTACTCCGGCCGGATGGGCAAGCGGTACCGCTTTAGTGCATTCTGATACCCACTAATCCGCTGCCGACTAATAAGCAACGACTCGGGGCCGGCTAGAATGGCAATGCGTTGGCAGCCTTCCTGAATGAGGTGCTCAGTTACGGCGTAGGCGCCGCCCCAGTCGTCGAGTACCACCTGGGCGCTGTTCACTTCGTTGCACACCCGGTCGAAATGCACGATGGGCGTGCCCCGGCTCGCGTGCTGCTGCACGTGCTCGAAATTTTCGGTGTCGCGGGAGTGACAAATCAGTAGGCCATCGACCCGGCTGGCAATCAGGGCCTGCACGTTGCTCACCTCCATGTCGTACGACTCCTTGGATTGGCAAATCATAACGCGGTAGCCGGCTTCGGCCGCCACCTGCTGAATGCCGCTAACAGCCGTAGCAAAGAATGGCCGCTCAATATCGGGAATGACCACGCCAATGGTATGAGTGGCGCTGCTTTTCAGGCTTTGGGCCAGTAAGTTAGGTTGGTAGTCTAGCTGCCGGGCCATGTCTACAATGGCCTGCCGGGTGTTGGAGTTGATATCGGAATGTCCATTCAGAGCCCGCGACACGGTGGAAGCCGCTACCCCAAGTACTTTGGCTACGTCGCTGATAGTAGTTTGGTGACGTTTACGCTCGGGAGCAGGTAGGGCGCGTGGATCGGTGAAGTGGCAGTTACAGGCTTTGCAGAAGAACCGTTGGCGGCCCCGAATAAAGCCCGCTCGCTTCACCTCATCAGCCGAGCTACACTTAATACATTTCATCATAGAACAAATGGTATTTTTATGGAATACCAGACCAAGGGTAGGATTGAGGTAGCTAAAAGTGCGTTTAATTATTTGAAGATAATCTACGAAAATTTTTCTGCATGCGCGTAATGAAAGAATAGCTATCGAAACCGTTTCCGGTAACGGTTTCGGCCTTTTTATTCGTAAAACAAGCTGTATAAGCGGTTTTTAGATAGGTGAAGATATAGGTAGTTGTTTTATATTCGAGAGTAAGTAGCCGGTTGGGGTACTTCACCGGTTATTCGGTAGGTAGCTATCACTTACTGAAACAACAAAAATACAATTGTAATTTTTCTATACGTTTCCCATGCTGCATACGATGCGCTGGTTCGGGCCGCAAGACCCTACATCCTTGTTTACACTCCGCCAGGCGGGTTGCGATGGCGTGGTAACTGCCCTGCACCAACTACCAGTAGGCACTGTATGGCCAGTGGCTGCAATCCAGGAGCGGCAGCAGCTCATTGAAGCCGATAACCAGCGCTACACGCCTCTGCACTGGGCCGTAGTAGAGAGCTTGCCGGTGCACGAAGACATCAAGAAGGGCTTGCCCACCCGCACGCAGTACATCAATAACTATAAGGAGTCGTTGCGCAACCTAGCCGCTTGCGGAATCAAGACGGTGTGCTACAACTTTATGCCCGTACTGGACTGGTCGCGCACCAACCTAAGCTACGAGATGCCCGATGGCTCACGGGCCTTGCGCTTTGTGTGGCAGGATTTCGCGGTGTTCGACTTGTGTATTTTGCGCCGGCCGCAGGCCGAAGCTGATTATGAGCCGGCCGTAGTAAAAGCCGCGCACGAGCAGTTCGACGCTATGTCGGCCACCGAGCGGGCAGAGCTAACCAACACGGTGCTGCTGGGTTTGCCCGGATCCGAAGAAGCTTTCGAGCTAAGCAACTTCCAAAACCTGCTTGATGAGTATGCCGCCATTGATGCGGCTGCGCTCCGCGAAAACCTCTACTACTTCTTGCGGGAAATAGGGCCGGTGGCCGAGGAAATGGGTGTCAACCTGTGCATTCACCCCGACGACCCACCGTACCCACTGCTTGGGTTGCCCCGCGTAGTAAGCACCGAAGCCGACCTGAACGGCCTATTTCAAGCCTACAACTCACCCGTTAATGGGTTGACGTTCTGCACTGGCTCGTTGGGCGTACGCCCCGACAACGACCTGGCCGGCATAGTGCAGCGCCTCGGACACCGCATTCACTTTGTGCACCTACGCGCCACCAAGCGCGAAGAAAACCCGCGCAACTTCCACGAAGCCGACCACCTAACGGGCGACGTGGACATGTACGCCGTGGTGCGGGCTCTGGTAGTAGAGGAACTGCGCCGGTCCACTACGGGGGAGGGGAACCCTGCTATCCCCATGCGCCCCGACCATGGCCACCAGATGCTCGACGACTTGACCAGCGGCAAAAGAACCTATCCCGGTTACTCAGCCATTGGACGGTTGCGCGGCCTCGCTGAGCTGCGTGGCCTTGAACTAGGAATTCGCCGCACGCTGCAAACCGAGAAGAAACGCCCAGCCGAGCCAGTTCGCGCTGAATCATCAGTACCCCGCTTCGTTTAACTACCCCGCCCTGTCTTCCCACCTATGCGCCTTCGCTTCCTGCTGCTTCTGATGTTTTGTATTGGTTCTCCCTGCTTAGGGTGGGCCGACGATGGCTACCGTTTGTGGCTGAAGTATGACCAGCTGCCCGAGGCTGGCCTACGCAAAGCCTGGCAGGCGCAGGCGCGGAGCATCGTCTTGGAGTCTCCTACTACACCCATCTTGCAAACCGCCGCCAGCGAGCTGCAGCTCGGGTTGCAAGGCTTGCTCGGGCAAACAGTGGCCGTAGGAAAGGGGAGTGGCAAGGGTGAAATTCATTTGCGCGTGGCGCCCGATCCGGCGCTGGGCCGGGAAGGCTACCGAATAAGTACGCAGAAAAATGGGTTGGAAATCACTGGTTCTTCCGATGCAGCTGTGCTCTACGGTTGCTTTGCCTTGCTTCGCCACGTGCAAACCGGGCAGCAGCCCAACCAACTGAAACTAAGCAGCCAGCCTCGTATTCAATATCGGTTGCTCAACCACTGGGACAACCCGAATGGCACCGTGGAGCGGGGCTATGCCGGCTCTTCTATCTGGAAGTGGTACGAGCTACCCGAGCGCATCGACCCGCGCTACCAGGACTACGCCCGCGCCAACGCCTCGATTGGCATCAATGGCGTGGCCATCAACAACGTGAATGCCAGTGCCCGCTACCTCACTCCCGAGTACTTGCAAAAGGTGAAGGCGCTAGCGGACGTATTTCGACCCTACGGTATCCGGGTGTACCTGTCGGTGCTGTGGGCCGCTCCCAAGGTGATAGGCGGCTTGCCGACGTCCGATCCGCTCGACCCTAAGGTGAAGCAGTGGTGGACCGCCCGCACCAATGAAATCTACAAGACCATTCCCGACTTCGGAGGCTTCCTAGTAAAGGCCAACTCGGAGGGCGAGCCGGGCCCGCAGGACTACGGCCGCAACCACGCCGATGGAGCCAACATGCTGGCCGAGGCGTTGGGGCAGCACGACGGCATTGTGATGTGGCGCGCTTTCGTGTACAAGGCCAATTCCAAGGGCGACAGGTTCAAGGAAGCCTACCAAGAGTTTCAGCCTCTCGACGGCAAATTCGCTCCCAAAGTGCTGGTGCAAGTGAAAAACGGACCGATTGACTTTCAGTCGCGAGAGCCGTTTCACCCGCTGTTTGGCGCCATGCCGCGCACCCCATTGGTGCTGGAAGTGCAACTCACCCAGGAGTATTTAGGCTTTGCAACCCACCTCGTGTATCTAGGCCCGCTCATCAAGGAGTGTCTGGAAGCGGATACGCACACGCAGGGCCCCGGCTCGACGGTAGCGAAGGTAGTAGATGGCAGCCTGGAAAAGCACACCATAAGCGGTATCGCCGGCGTAGCCAACATCGGCTCGGACCGCAACTGGACCGGCCACCCGGTAGGGCAAGCCAACTGGTACGCTTTCGGGCGCTTGGCTTGGGACCATACCCTGAGTTCGGCTGCTATCGGTGAAGAGTGGACTCGCATGACCCTGACCCGGCAACCAGCCGCTGTGGCTTCTATCACGCAGATGCTCAACCAGTCGCGCAACATCTATGTGCGCTTCACGACACCTCTAGGGCTGCACCACATCATGGGGCAGAGCATCCATTACGGCCCCGAGCCTTGGCTTTCGCAGAGTGCCCGCCCGGACTGGACGTCGGTGTACTACCACAAAGCTGATTCGGTGGGCCTGGGTTTCGACCGCACCGAGCGCGGCTCTAATGCACTGGCTTTGTACGCGCCCGGTGTGCGCAAGCTTTGGGGCAATCCCGCTACCTGCCCACCCGACTACCTGCTCTGGTTCCATCATGTGGGCTGGAAGCAGCAACTAAGCACTGGCCGCACTCTCTGGAACGAACTCTGCACCCGCTACTACACCGGCGCCGACTCGGTACTATGGATGCAGCGGCAGTGGGAGCAAGCCAAGCCTGCCGTCGATGCCGAACTATACACCGATGTAGCCGCCCGCCTGCGCATTCAGCACCGCGAGGCGCTGTGGTGGCGCGATGCCTGCGTGCTTTACTTCCAAACCTTTTCGCGGCAACCTATTCCGCCTGCGTTCCCACAACCTACTCGCCCTTTAGCTGAAATCAAAGAGCTAGTAGATATCTACCAACTGCGCTAATCTCCCTCCCGCGCCTTAGCCCTCCCTACATTTATGCAACGTATCGAGCCTCTTCTCTCTACCCACACCCAGTCCAGTGGGCAACACCAACTCAACCCGTTTTCCCTGGAAGGCAAGCTGGCCCTTGTCACCGGTGGTGGCAGCGGTATTGGCCTGGAAATAGCCCGCTGCATGGCCGTGGCCGGCGCTACGGTTATCATCACGGGTCGCCGCGAATCGGTACTGCAAGAGGCAGTAGCCGACCTTGGCGAATCAGTTCATTACCTCACCAACGACGTCTGCGAGCTTGACAAGCTAGACGGTTTGGTAGCCCACATTGAAGCCACCTATGGCCCCCTCGATATTTTGGTTAACAACGCGGGGGTAAACATGAAGAAGCCGGCCCTGGAGGTGACGGATGAGGAATTTAGCCGCATCATCCACACCAACCTCAACGCCGTGTTTGCTTTGACCCGGGCCTGCGCCCAGCGCATGGTGGCCCGCCGCAGCGGGGTAATTTTGATGATCTCCTCGATGGCTGCCTACTACGGCATCGACCGGGTAGTAGCTTATGCCGCCTCCAAGTCGGCGGTGGAAGGCATGGTGAAGGTGCTGGCCTCGGAGTTCTCGAAAGACAATGTGCGCGTTAATGCCATTGCTCCGGGCTTCATCGAAACCGAAATGAGCCGCACGGCCATGAACTCGGACCCCGAGCGGCGCGACCGGGCCATGCGGCGCACGCCGATGGGCAAGTTCGGCCAACCCGAGGACATTGGGCAGGCGGCCGTGTTCTTGGCCTCGGAAGCAGCGCGCTACATCACCGGCGCCTCGCTGCCCGTTGACGGCGGCAATTCTATTGGATTTTAAGATTGAAATTTTACCATAAACTCCCACAAACTATGTATTTCCCATTACGCAAGACGGCCTTAGGCCTGAGCTTACCGCTTTTTGCGGCCGTAGGACTGCCCATAGCCAGCCTACTATTACCCACTTCCCAGGTTTTCGCACAAGCTGCGCAAACGATTTCCGGTAAGGTTACCAGCGCAGAAGGCGGTGAGGGCTTGCCCGGTGTAACGGTGTTGCAGAAAGGCACCACCAACGGCGTCTCAACCAACAGTGACGGGGGATTTACGCTGTCGGCTCCTATTGGTAGCACGTTGGTCTTTAGTGCTATCGGTTTCGTTAGTCAGGAGGCAAACGTTTCCGGCACTACGGTCAACATTAAGTTGGCTACCAACACCAAGGCACTGGATGAAGTAGTGGTTGTTGGTTACGGAACTCAGCAAAAAAGTCAAGTAACGGGCGCCATTACGTCGGTGTCGGAGCAGCAGCTCCGTGATGTGCCGGTAGCCAACATTGGCCAGGCCTTGCAAGGCCGTGCTGCGGGTGTTAACATTTCGAGCGCCAGCAGCTCGCCCGGCCAGAACCCGGTTATCCGTATCCGCGGTAACCGCTCGTTTGCGGGCAGCAACGACCCGCTGCTGGTAGTAGACGGCGTGCCCTATGACGGTAGCCTGAACGACCTGAACCCCGACGATATCACTTCGTTGGAAGTACTGAAGGATGCTTCCTCTACGGCCATTTACGGTGCGCGTGGTGCTAATGGGGTTATTCTGATTACTACCAAGCGTGGTAAAAACGGCGCTCCAAAGGCCACGTACAACGCGTACTACGGTACCAAGAGAGCCTATGGCCTCTTCGATCTGCAAAACGGCGAAGAGTACTACAACTTCCGCTCAGAGGCGTATCGCGCTGCCGGGCAGAACCCCAACACCGCCGCCGGCTTCTTGACCGACGACGAAAAAGCTAACTACGCTGCCGGAAAAAGCTTCGATTACCAGGATCTGCTTTTCAAGAATGGCCGCATTCAGAACCACGCGCTAGGCGTGAGCGGCGGCACCGAGCAGACGCAATATTCGGCCTCGCTCGGTTATTACGATGAGACCGGAATCGTTCCCGTTCAAGGCATCAAGCGGTATTCGTTGCGCGGAACGCTGGATCAGCAGATCGGCAAGCGGGTCAAAGTGGGATTGAATACGCTTAATAGCTTCACCCAGCAAAACGACCCGAACATCAACATCCTGTACAACATCTTGACGACCAGCCCGCTGGCTTCGCCATTTGATGCCAACGGTAACCCGATCCTCTTCCCAAACAACGACCAGGCCACGGCCAACGCGTTGACGTATTATGTTCCGGACGCGCACTTGGACAGACGCCGGCGCATCCGCACCTTCAACAGCCTCTATGCGCAGGTGAACATCCTGCCCGGCCTGGATTACCGCCTCAATGTTGGCTTGGACGGCCGCTCGGAAAACAGCGAGTCGTTTAACGCCTCGAACACACCAGCCCGTAACGGTGGACAAAATGCGGCTTCTCGCTCGCAGAACCTCGCCTTCAACCTCCTGGCTGAAAACATCCTGACCTACAACCGCACGTTCGGTAAGCACGATGTAAACTTCACTGGCCTCTACAGCGCCCAGGAGTTCCGTACCGATGGGTTCAACGCCGGTTCGCAAAACCTGCCTACCAACTACCAGCTCTCTTCTAACCTAGGCGCGGGCACGCCTACGGCACCGGGTAGCTTCGAGAACCAGTGGGATATTATCTCCTATATGGGCCGCGTGAACTACGCTTACGATAATCGCTACTCGGCTACCGTAACAGTTCGGGCGGACGGTTCGTCGCGCTTGGCGCCCGGCAACAAGTACAAAGGCTTCCCCTCGGGCGCTCTGGCTTGGAACATCGTTAATGAGCAGTTCATGCAGAGCCAGGCTTGGGTGAACAACCTGAAGCTGCGCGCCAGCTACGGCCGCACGGGTAGCACCGCCGTAAACCCTTACCAAACGCTTGGTTCCTTGCAGTCGGGCCTAGGCAACGGCTACTACAACTTCGGGGGTACGGGTGCCATTGGGGTAGTTCCGGCCTCTATTCCTAACCCCAACCTGGGCTGGGAGTATACCGCTACCACCAACTTCGGCCTTGACTTTGGCTTCCTGCAAAACCGCATCAGCGGTTCGATAGAGGTGTACGAGCAGCGTACCAGCGACCTGCTGCTGCCCGATGCACTACCTACGGTAAGCGGCTACGGCTCTTTCACGCGTAACATCGGCAAAACGCAAAACCGCGGCTTGGAAATCGGCCTGTCGACGGTGAACGTACGCACCGCCAGCGGCTTTGAGTGGAGCTCTGACTGGAACTTCACTTTGAACCGCGAAAAGGTGCTCGACCTCGGCTTGGGCGACGACGAAAACGGCAACCCCCGCAGCGACATCAGCAACCAGCGCTTTATTGGCCAGCCGCTCTACGTTTTCTATGACTACAAGAAAGCGGGAATCTGGCAGCCCGGTGAAGAAGCCGCTATTGCGAAAGCCGCCAGCCGGATCGGACAGATCAGAATCGAGGACCTCAACAACAGCGGTACCGTAGACCCCGCTGACCGGCAAATCATTGGTTCGCGCCAGCCGAAGTTTGAAGCGGGCACTACGCAGCGTTTCCGCTTCAAGGGCTTCGACCTGACTGCGGTGGCCCTTACCCGCGTAGGCGCTACGGTTGTAGACCCATTGCTGTACCCCACTTCTTATTTCACCACGTTCGGCGGTCGTCGTAACCAAGTGAACCTGCCGTACTGGACGCCCGATACGCCTAACAACCCGTATCCACAGCCCAACCAGACCTACTTCAACGATTTCGTGCTCAACTCTTCGACGCTGTCGTACTTGAGTGGTACGTTTATCAAAGTGCGCAGCATCGACTTGGGGTATGCATTGCCAGCTAGCCTCGTTCAAAAAGCTAAGATGAGCACGGCCCGCATTTACTTGCAGGTACAAAACCCGCTCATCTGGTCGCCGGAGGATTTCTACAAGAAAAACAAAGCCATTGACCCGGATGCGCTGTCGTACTCGACCCGGTTCAGCGGTAGCTCCTCCAACAACAACGGTATTGCCTTTGCCGAAGGCGACCTGAACAGCGGCGTCAACAGCAGCACGGCTGGCCGCGGCGTGAACTACCCCGCTACCCGGGCATTTATTATCGGCGTGAACGTCGGCTTCTAATCTCTTCTCAACTTTTCTTAGCGCACTCGTGCGTCTCTTCCCATATATGAAAAAGATATTTCTTACTGGCTCGGCTCTTGCTCTGCTTCTAGCCGCCAGCAGTTGCGATAAAGACATTCTGGACGAAAACCCTCGCTCCATCTTAGTGCCAAGCTTCCTAGGCACGCCCGATGGTATACAAGCCGGCCTGACAGGCGTCTACTCGGGTTTGCGCAATGCTACTTCTGATCAGGGAGGTTCCAACTTCACCTCGCAGGGAACCGACGAATTTATGCGCGGTTTTGGGGCGAGTGACGGACTAGAAGATTACAACGGCGGCCTGCTCAACAACAACAACGGAACGGCTACCAACCAGTGGAGCACCTACTACCGCTACATCAATGACGCCAACGGTGTTATCCAGTACGCTGGTACGGTGCAAGGGCTGACGGCTCCTGTTCTCGCCCAGATTGTAGCAGAAGCTAAGGTGTTGCGGGCCTGGTATTACTTCCAGTTGGTGCAGGCCTACGGTGATGTGCCGTTGACGCTCGCCTTTGTGGATGCGCCCTCCAAAGACTTTACGCGTACTCCTACGGCCGAGGTGTACAACGCCATTGTTACGGACCTAAACGACGCGCTGAAGGATATTGCCAACACGGCGGCGCAGCCTGGCCGCGTGACGCGCGCTACGGCGCTGCACATGCTGGCTAAAGTGCACCTGACCCGAGCTACGTCCGTAGCCAAACAGGGCGACGACTATGCTAAAGCTGCTCAGTACGCCGGCGAACTCATTACCGACGCCAACAAGTATGGCAAAGGGCTGGAGGCTGACCCAGCCGACGTATTCAGAGAAGGCAACGAGAATGGCAAGGAAGTGCTCTTCAACGTGCAGTTCAACACCGACCCCACCTTCACCGGCATCTCCGACAACGGGGCAGGCGGCGCTGGTCAAAACCAAACCAACTTCTTGTTCCGTGGCCGCTACGACGAACTGCCCAACGTAGCGCGTAGCATTGTGTACGGCCGTCCGTTCGGTCGTCTCGCCTCGACGCCGTACTTGCTGAACTCGTACATACTGCCCACCGAAACCACCGACCGGCAGTGGCGCACTACCGATACCCGCTACAACAAGTGGTTCACGAGATTATGGCTCGTAAACTCGACTGGTACGGGCGCCGCCAACGGGGGCGTGGCCTTCAACCCTAAGGCAGTAATAGGAGATACTGCTGCGTGGTATGCTGGCCGCGAAATCACGGCGGCAGAGCAGGCCCGCATCAATGCTCGTCCTAACGGTCGGTACGTGGTAGGTACCCCTAGCACCTACACCACCAAGTACTCGCCCTACATCAACAAGTTCGATGACGTTACGCGTTCGGCCACAAACACCAGTTCCGACCGGCCCCTGATCCTGTATCGGTTGGCGGAGACGTATCTGATTGCGGCGGAAGCCAACATGTACCTCGGTAACCTCACCCAAGCCCGCGACTACATCAACGTAATTCGCCGCCGGGCCGCAGCACCTGGTAGAACTGCCCAAATGGAGATTACCACGGCCCAGCTCAACATCGATTTCATCCTCGATGAGCGTACCCGTGAGTTGTGCGGCGAGTTCACGCGCTGGTTTGACTTGGTGCGTACCGGCAAGCTGCTGGAGCGCGTGAAGAAATATGTGCCCCCATACGTAGCCTCGAAGCCATCGCCCATCCCCGGTGCCACCGACAACTATGGCTCGGACGCAGCCAAGAACATTCAGCCTTACCACGTACTGCGCCCAATTCCACAGCAGGAAATCGACCGTACGAATGGCAAGATCACGCAAAATCCTGGCTATCCGCAGTAAGTAGGGGAGCAGCTAGAAGTAGAAATGGCTGCTCTAAACCAGGCCCTTTTATAACTTCATGTAAGGGGTCCTGCTAAACCTAAGCACTCCGTTTTTGGCCTCTCATAAATAAGCCCCAGTTTCGTTTTGAAACTGGGGCTTATTTATGAGAGGCTACTGCTTTTGGGCTTCGTGGCTACAAAATGTGTTCCATTTATATGAAAATCAAACATATAGCATTGGGCTTGCTGCTGGGCTTGCCTGCCGTTCACCACGCCACTGCGCAAGTGCGGTTGCCGCGCTTGGTGAGCGACGGCATGGTACTACAGCGTGCGCAACCGGTGCGCATCTGGGGATGGGCCAAGCCGGGGGAGAGCGTCAGTGTGGCGTTTCAAGGCAAGACGTACCGCGCTACCACTGGGGCCGATAGTCACTGGCAGGTGACGCTTCCCGCCATGAAAGCTGGTGGTCCCTATGACATGAGCATCAAGGCCAGCAACGAGCTCAGCGTGAAGGACGTGCTGGTGGGTGATGTGTGGCTATGTTCAGGGCAGTCGAACATGGAAACGCCCATGAGCCGTTTGCGCGACAAGTTTCCCGAGGTGATTGCGCAGGCCGCTAACCCGCGCATCCGGCAGTTTGAGGTGCCCATGAGCTCCACCTTGCAACGCCCCCGCACCGACGTGGCCGGCGGCAAATGGATTGCGGCCGACCCGCAGACTGTACTTCAGTTCTCGGGGGTGGCTTACTTTTTCGCTAAGGAGATCAACGCCAAGTACCAGGTGCCGGTGGGCATTATCAAAGACGCCGTGGGTGGTTCACCTGCCGAGGCGTGGTTAAGCCCCGACGCGCTCCGGCAGTTTCCGACCTACGAGCAGCAGGCCGCCAAGTACCAAGATAGCACCATGGTAGCTGGCATCCGGCAGCGCGAAAGCGCCGCTGTGGCCGAATGGTACCAGCGCTTGCACCAAGCGGATCTGGGCGAGGCCCGGGGCCAACAGAAGTGGTCGGCGCCGGACTACAATGCCAGCAGCTGGGCCACCATGCAAGTGCCCGGCTACTGGGCCAACCAGACGCCACTCGGACCAGTGAACGGGGTGGTGTGGTTCCGCAAGGAAGTGGACGTGCCCGCCAGCATGGTTGGCCAAGCCGCACGCCTCGAACTCGGCACCCTGGTGGATGCCGACTCGACGTACATCAACGGCCAGTTGGTAGGCACGACGGGGTATCAGTATCCGCCCCGCAAGTACGAGGTGAAGCCGGGCGTGCTCAAGGCGGGCAAAAACGTGGTGGTGGTGCGCCTGATTAGCAACGGCGGCCGCGGCGGCTTTACGCCCGACAAAAACTACCAGCTCCGAGCAGGCGGCCAGACGCTCGACCTGCGCGGACCTTGGCAGTACCAGCTAGGGGCTACGCTGCCGCCCACGCCAGGCACAACTCCGTTTCAGTTTCAGCCCGGCGGGCTCTACAATGGCATGATTGCGCCGGTGCTGCCCTATGCCATTAAGGGAGTGCTCTGGTACCAGGGCGAAAGCAACGCGGGCCGTCCGCAAGACTATCAGGCCTTGATGACCAGCCTGATCAACGACTGGCGTCAGCACTATCAGCGGCCTGAGCTGCCTTTCCTGTACGTGCAGCTGGCCAACTTCATGGCGGTCAAACCCGAGCCTAGCGAAAGTGGCTGGGCAGCGGTGCGTGATGCGCAGCGCCGCACACTGGCAGTGCCGCACACCGCCATGGCCGTCATTACGGATGCCGGCGAGTGGAACGACATTCACCCCCTCGACAAACAGACAGTGGGCCACCGCTTAGCTCTGGCCGCCGAAAAGGTAGCGTATGGCAACAAGAAGGTGGTCGCTTCGGGCCCGCTCTATCAAGCGGCTCAACCCGCTGGCAACCGCATCACTCTGAAATTTACCGACGTGGGCAGTGGGCTGGTAGCCAAAGGCGGTGGTCCGCTAAAAGGCTTCGCAGTGGCGGGCGCCGACAAGAAATTTGTGTGGGCCCAAGCCAAGATTGAGGGCAATACGGTGGTGGTGTGGAACGACCAAGTGACAGCACCCGTGACGGTGCGCTACGCCTGGGCCGACAACCCCGAAGGGGCTAACCTCTACAACAAAGAAGGGCTGCCTGCTTCGCCTTTCGAGGCCGCTACTGCGCCGGTGGTGCCCTAAGCAGCATACGAACAACGAAACAGTAGTGCTAAGTGCTTGAGTCACCCTTCTCTACTACTTTCTTTCAGCTCCCCTTCACACTTTGGCTAGCTATTTTGTCTACCTTTCTCACTTAGCAGCCACTAAAAACCACCTCTCACAAGTCATCCATTTTCGAATCCCTTCCACTAATACTTCACTTTCAGTTCTTTTTCCATGTCAACCAACACCCTGTCGAAAACTGAATTTTTCACGGGCATAGAGCCCATCAAATACGAAGGGCGTGAGTCCGACAACCCGCTTGCCTTTAAGTGGTACGACGAGAACCGCGTAGTAGCGGGTAAGACCATGAAGGAGCATCTGCGCTTTGCCGTCTCCTACTGGCACACCTTCACCGGCACCGGCGGCGACCCGTTCGGCCCAGGCACCAAGCAGTTTGCCTGGGACGCGCACCACGAGGCTCTAGGCCGGGCCCACGACAAGATGGACGCAGCCTTCGAGTTCTTCACCAAGCTCGGTACGCCTTACTACTGCTTCCATGACATCGACTTGGTGGACGAAGGCAGCTCGTTGAGCGAGTACGAGCGCAACCTGAGTGCCATCGTTGACTATGCCAAGCAGCACCAGCAGCAAAGCGGCGTGAAGCTGCTCTGGGGCACGGCCAACGTCTTCTCCAACCCGCGCTACATGAACGGGGCCAGCACCAACCCCGACTTTCAGGTGTTGGCGCACGCTGGCACGCAGGTACTCAACGCCCTGGATGCCACTATCGCGCTGGGCGGTGAGAACTACGTGTTCTGGGGTGGCCGCGAAGGCTACATGACCTTGCTCAACACCAACATGAAGCGGGAACTCGAGCACATGGGCCGCTTCCTGACCATGGCCCGCGACTATGCTCGCAAGCAAGGCTTCACCGGCAAGTTCTTTATCGAGCCCAAGCCGGCCGAGCCCACCAAGCACCAGTACGACTTCGACGCGGCCACCGTTATTGGCTTCCTGAAAGAGTACGGCCTGCAAGACGACTTCATGCTCAACCTGGAAGTCAACCACGCTACGTTGGCGGGCCATACCTTCCAGCACGAACTCCAAGTAGCCGCCGACGCCAACATGCTGGGCTCGATGGACGCCAACCGCGGCGACTACCAGAACGGCTGGGACACCGACCAGTTCCCCAACAACCTCAACGAGTTGACCGAGTCCATGCTCATCATCCTCGAGCACGGGGGCATCACGCCGGGCGGCATCAACTTCGACGCCAAAACCCGCCGCAACTCCACCGATCTGGAGGACATCTTCATTGCCCACATCAGCGGCATGGACACCTTTGCCCGGGCCCTGGTAGTAGCCAACGACATCCTGGAGAAGTCGCCCTACCGCCGGTTCCGCACCGAGCGCTACGCCTCGTTCGACTCCGGCGACGGAGCCGCCTTCGAGAAAGGCCAACTCACGCTGGAAGATCTACGCACCATTGCCCACAAGTCGGGCGAGCCAACGCTGAAAAGCGGCAAGCAAGAGTGGCTTGAAGCAATTATCAACCAGTATATCTAGCACCTAAAAACCAACCTGACTGGCTTTTTGAAGGGAGTGGGAACTTGGAGAGAGGCCAGTTGGGGCGGTTTTGTTGCTGGCGCAAAGCCAGCGAAAAGCAGCTAGTTGCTGGAGCACCCGTGGGCGGTGCTTCAGCTTTTTGTCGTATTAGCCGCTCCTAGGGGTGGCTTGATTATTTCTCATGCAACATCAACTTGCCACCCTCGACTACATCGTATTTTTCTTTTACTTCCTGATTGTATCCGGCTACGGTATCTGGATTTATCGCCGCAAAACGGGCCACGATGGCACGATGGAAGGCGACTCCAAAGATTACTTTCTGGCGGAAGGCTCGCTCACGTGGTGGGCCATTGGCTCGTCGTTGATTGCCTCCAACATCTCGGCCGAGCAGATGGTTGCAATGGCCGGTTCGGGCTTCAAGCTTGGCTTGGCTATTGCTACCTATGAATGGATGGCGGCCCTGACCTTGGTTATTGTGGGGGTGTTCTTCATTCCGGTATACCTGAAGAACAAGATCTTCACCATGCCGCAGTTCTTGCACCAGCGCTACAACGGCACCGTGGCCATGATTATGGCTATCTTCTGGCTGATGCTGTACGTGGTGGTGAACCTCACCTCGATCCTGTACCTGGGGGCTGTTGCAATGAGCAGCGTGGCGGGTCTTAACCTGACTTTCTGTTTGTATGCCCTCGCCATCTTCGCCGTCATTATCACCTTGGGTGGTATGAAGGTTATCGGCTTCACCGACGTTATTCAGGTATTCTTCCTCATCCTGGGCGGTTTGGCTACTACCTACCTCGCGCTGAATCTGGTGTCGGAGCACTACGGTACGACGGGTGTCGTGAACGGCTTCCGCCTGCTAACGACGCAAGCCAACGACCACTTCCACATGATCTTCAACCGCGACAATCCTAACTACCTGGACCTACCCGGCCTGACGGTATTGCTCGGCGGTATGTGGATCGTGAACCTGAACTACTGGGGCTGTAACCAGTACATCACGCAGCGTGCTCTCGGTGCCGACCTACCAACGGCGCGGGGTGGTTTGTTGTTCGCTGCTTTCCTCAAACTCATGATGCCCATCATTGTGGTGTTGCCCGGTATTGCCGCTTACGTCCTGTTCAAGCAGAACGTATTCAGCACAGAAATGACCGTGAACGGCGTCGTGACGCCCGACCGTGCTTATCCGGTACTGCTCAACATCCTGCCGGTTGGTTTGAAAGGGTTGTCGTTTGCGGCGCTGGTTGCGGCAGTAGTAGCTTCGCTCGCTGGCAAGGCCAACAGTATCGCCACCATCTTCACCCTCGACATTTACAAGAAGGTGCTTAACCCTGAAGCCTCGGAGAAAAAGATGGTGAACGTAGGTAAGACGGCGGTGGTCGTAGCCATGTTCATTGGCGTGCTTATTTCGCCCCACTTGGGTATCGAGAAGGGTGGCTTCCAGTACATTCAGGAGTATACCGGCTTTGTGTCGCCGGGTATCTTCGCCATGTTCCTGTTGGGCTTCTTCTGGAAAAGGGCTACCTCTAGCGCAGCGCTGTTCGCAACCATTGGCGGCTTCCTGCTCTCGTGCTTGCTTAAGTTCCTCCCCGGCATGATGGATTTGTCCTTCCTCGCACCCATCGGTTTTGCCGTGCCAGTGAACGGCGTTTACGAAATTCCCTTCCTCGACCGTATGGGTATCGTGTTCATCTTCTGCATCATCGGAATGATACTTATCAGTGTCATCGAAACCAGCCGTGGCGTTAAAACTAATGGCTTGGAAGTGGACAGCAGCATGTTCCGGACCAACCGCAGCTTTGCAGTTGGTTCTATGGTTATTGCTGTATTGCTCACCGTACTCTACACGGTTTACTGGTAGAAAATGTATGAGTCACGAAATGGGCCAGCACCTGCAGTAGATGCTGGCCCATTTTTTTGATGCCTCAGCTATAGAAAAGTGCCACCAGGAAATACCGATCGGGTGGGCAAGTGTGTGAGCGGTGGCAGCACCGAACACAAAGAACTAGGGCGTTATATGCCCACTGCCAAGTGTCACAGGTGAAGCTGTCAAGCGTGAAATTCCCCGCATGCGGAAAGAGGAGGCGCGAGCATGACAGGTGCATGAGAGAGCAGAATTAACCTTAAAGCAAGAAATGAAAACGACTGTTTTTTTGCGCCAGCTCGCCACTACTGGTGTGCTGCTGGCGGGGCTCACTGTGTTCAGCAGTGACCGACTGGCCCCCGAAAAGGGCTTAAAAGACTACTACAAGGACTATTTCCTGGTGGGCGTGGCCGTGTCGCCGCAAGCACTGAAGGGGGCGGAAGCGGAGTTGATCAAGCAGCAATTCAACAGCATTACGCCGGAGAATGCCATGAAAATGGGTCCTATCCATCCCGATGAAAACCGCTACTTCTGGAAGGACGCCGACGAGATTGTGCAGTTCGCGCAAGACAACAAACTGCGCGTGCGGGGCCACAACCTGCTTTGGCACGAGCAGACTCCCAAGTGGCTGTTCAAGGACGCGGCCGGCAAGCAAGTATCCAAAGAAGTGTTGCTCAAGCGCCTCAAAGACCACATCGATACCGTGGTGAAGCGCTACAAAGGCAAGATCTACGCCTGGGACGTAGTCAACGAGGCTATTTCCGATAATCCGCAGGAGTATCTGCGCAATTCGGAATGGTACCAGATCTGCGGCGAGGACTTCATTGCCAAAGCCTTCGAGTACGCCCACGCCGCCGACCCGAAAGCGGTACTTTTCTACAACGACTACAACACCGAGCGGCCTGAAAAGCGCGAGCGGGTGTATAAGCTGCTTAAGAAGCTGAAAGACGCCAAGGTGCCGATTGATGCCGTGGGGCTGCAGGGGCACTGGTCGTTGCAGGAGCCCACGGAGGCCGAACTGCGCAAGGCCATCGAGCAGTATTCCTCGCTGGGGTTGAAGGTGCAAATCACCGAGCTAGACGTGTCCATTTATCCGTGGGAGAAAGACCGCCGCGAAAAGCGGCCCGGCGAGTCGGATGCCTACACGCCCGAGCTAGAGCAGAAGCAGACCGAGCAGTACAAGATGTTCTTCAAGGTGTTCCGCGACTACAAGAATGTGCTGACCGGCGTCACCTTCTGGAACATCTCCGACAAGTACACCTGGCTCGACACGTACCCCGTAGCCGGCCGCAAAAATTACCCGCTGCTTTTCGACCAAAACCAGAAGCCCAAAAAAGCTTATTGGGAAGTGGTGAAGTTTTAGATGCTAAACCTAGTCACTAGTTTCCCTCAGTTGATGTTGCGCATCTGACAAGGAGGGGCGAGGAGTAGCTGGTTCCCGTTACTTATGTCGCCAAACTGTCTGACTTCCTGCTGCAACACACCTAGCACGTCATGCTGAGCGGAGCCGAAGCATCTCGCTAGTGTGGTAAATGCCTTCTACCGCAACGATTCGAGCGAGATGCTTCGGCTGCGCTCAGCATGACAATAGCCTCACAACGTCAGCACGCCAGATGCTTCGGCTGCGCTCAGCATGACGGCTACATAAACATTGATGAGCCCATCGCCTCTAACCTTCAAGGAGAAATTAGTCTCTAAATCTCTTGCAACCCGACGTTTTCGCATTGCCGCGCTTTTTACCTAATGCCGATGAAAACTCCACCTTTTTCTACTATTAGCGTCCGCCGTTCCTGGGTGGTGCTACTCACATTGCTGCTAGCTACATTCGCAGCGCAGGCCCAAACACCCGCCGCTAAACTCACTGACACCTACGTGTCAAGCGAGAAAGGTAAAAACGGCTTTACGCTGGCTGCTTCGGGCAAAACGGCCGCACTGTATGCCAGCCAAACCGACTGGCCGGGCGTGCTGCGCGCCGCCAAAGACTTGCAGGCCGATATCAACCGCGTTACCAAGCTCACCCCCACTTTCACTACCGATAAAGCACCCGCCGGCAACGAAGTCGTGCTGATTGGCACCATCGGCAAAAGCCCCCTCATTGACGGGCTGATTGAACGCAAGAAACTGGATGTGTCGCAGGTAGCGGGCAAGTGGGAAACCTTTGTGCTGCAAGTGGTAGAGAGGCCCATGGCCGGCGTGGAGCGCGCCCTGGTGATAGCCGGCAGCGACAAGCGCGGCACCATTTATGGCATCTACGACCTGTCGCAGCAGATTGGCGTGTCGCCGTGGTATTGGTGGGCCGATGTGCCGACCAAGCCGCAAACGGCGCTGTACGTAACGCCAGGCCGCCATTCGCAGGGCACGCCGAAGGTGAAATACCGTGGCATTTTCATCAACGACGAAGCCCCGGCGCTGCAAAACTGGTCGAAAGAGAAATTTGGCGGCGTCAACTCCAAGATGTACGCGCACATGTTCGAGTTGATTTTGCGCTTGAAAGGTAACTACCTGTGGCCGGCCATGTGGGGCAACATGTTCAACGTGGACGACCCGCAAAACCCGGTGCTGGCCGATGAGTACGGCATTGTAATGGGCACCTCGCACCACGAGCCGCTCACGCGGGCCCACGAAGAGTGGAAGCACGCGGGCAAAGGCGCCTGGAACTACCAAACCAACGCCGCTACTTTGCAGGAGTTCTGGCGCGGGGGCATGAAGCGCATGGGCACGCGGGAGAATATCGTGAGCATCGGGATGCGGGGTGACGGCGACGAGCCGATGAGCCAGGAAAGCAACATTGCATTGCTGGAGCGCATTGTGGCCGACCAGCGCAAAATCATAGCCGAGGAAACCGGCAAGCCCGCCGAGCAGACGCCCCAGCTCTGGGCGCTCTACAAGGAGGTGCAGGACTACTATGATAAAGGTATGCGCGTGCCCGACGACGTAACGTTGCTGCTCTGCGACGATAACTGGGGCAACATCCGCAAGCTGCCCAAGCTGAGCGAAAAGCCGCGCAAAGGGGGCTACGGCATCTACTATCACTTCGACTACGTGGGTGGCCCGCGCAACTATAAGTGGCTCAACACCAACCCGCTGCCGCGCATATGGGAGCAAATGCACCTAGCCCACGAGTACGGCGCCAACCAAATCTGGATAGTAAACGTGGGCGACCTGAAACCCATGGAATTCCCGATCAGCTTCTTCCTAGACTACGCCTGGAACCCCGATAAAATAGGTGCCGACCAAGTCGACGACTACAGCCGCGAATGGGCCGCCAAGCAATTCGGATCCAAGCACGCCACCGGCATTGCCGACATCCTGGCCAAATACGCCAAGTACAACGCCCGCCGCAAGCCCGAGCTGCTCAACCAGAATACCTACAACCTAACCAACTACCGCGAATGGGAAACCGTGGTAGCCGACTACAACCGGCTCCTAACCCAAGCCGAAGTCATCAATCAGCAGCTACCCACCGAGTACCGCGACGCCTACTACGAGCTGGTGCTGCACCCGGTGCAAGCCTGCGCCAACCTCAACGAGCTGTACTACACCGTGGCGCAGAATCAGGAAGCCGCCAAAAATGGGCTGGCTACTACTAACGAACTGGCCGAGAAAGCGAAGGCGCTGTACGCCAAAGACGCTGAAATTACGAGCCGCTACCATGCCGTGGCCAATGGCAAGTGGAACCATATGATGGATCAAACCCACATCGGTTACACCTACTGGCAGCAACCCGAGAAAAACGCCATGCCCGCCGTGCAGACGATAACTCAACCCACTGCTACCGCTGCTCCAACTACCCCGGCGACGCCAGACCAAAAAACGCAGCCGAAAGCAGCTGCTGGCGCCGGTTTTGTGGAGGCTGATGGCTACGTAAGCATTGAAGCCGAGCATTACACCAAGGCCGTGAACGGCAGTGCGGTAAAATGGCAGACCATTCCAGACCTGGGCCGCACGCTTTCGGCCGTCACGACGCTGCCGACCACTGCGCCCAGCCAGCTACCCACTGCTACTACGCCACACCTGGAATACCGCGTGCAACTCACCAGCACCGGCCCCGTGACCGTTCAGGCCTATCTGGCCCCCACGCTGGATTTCGTGGGCAGTCAGGGCTTGCGCTACGCCGTGTCGATTGATGATGAAGCCCCGCAAATCATCAACCTGCACACAGGCATGGTGGCTGATAACGGCAACAGGCCTTGGGAAAAAGCTGTGGCCGAGAGTATCATCATCAAGGAGTCGAAGCATACCGTGGCCAAGCCCGGCGAGCATGTGCTTAAGTTCTGGCGCGTAGATCCGGGCGTGGTACTCGAAAAGCTGGTGGTTGACTTGGGCGGCGTGAAACCCAGCTACCTGGGGCCCCCGGAAAGCGCCTCGGGCACCTCGAAAGCCTCCAAGGAAGTGAAAGGCAGCGTGGGCCAGCGCTAGCACCAACTGCAACTTCCAACCCCATCGCACCGCCTGTCATCCTGAGCTTGCGAAGGACCTTATGCCTGCAGAACGATTATTGTTCAACGGCGAGAAGGTCCTTCGCAAGCTCAGGATGACAGGCGGTGTTGGTTCAAGTAGCGCTGTAAACCGCTGAGGCAAATTTCTCATCTTATGAAACCAGGAGACGATTAGCCTAGCTGACTAGAGTAAGAAATTAGAGCTGCGCGACAAGAATGCGGTATTTCTATAACTGCGTCTGTAAAGCAAAGGAGGTGGTTGTATTGTCGTTCAGCCGCCACAGGAAAGCAGATAAGACAAGAAGGGCCGCGTCAGTTGACGCGGCCCTTCTTGTCTTACTTACAGCTACGTGAGTTTGACTACTCCACTAACAGTTTGCGGGACGTCACGCCATACCCGTCGATGACTTGTACCACGTACAAACCGGGCGAGACTTGGAGGGCTACTTCGGTTGTGGCTTGGTTAACTGCTTTCACCTCTTTTACTAGGCGGCCATTCAAATCGAGCACCCGAATGGTTTGCGCTTTTTCCATGCCTTGCAGCACGAAGCGGCCATTGGCAGCGGGGTTAGGGGAGAGGGTAAGCGCGGCATTCTGGTTGGCTTTGGTGCTGAGCACGGTGGTGCGCACGTAGTTTTTCAGCCACACCAGCGCCGAACGCTCGGTATTGTCGGTGTTGACAAGGTAGGCACCCTGCGCACTGCGCCAGTGACCAGGCCGGTAGCCCCAAAGCGTGATGCCTCTCACCGCCGGGTGTTCCCACAAGGTTGGGAAGATGCGCTGGTATTCCGCTAACTGAATAGCGTCGTCGAGTTGAGGCGGGGTGGCGGAGTTTACCCCATCGATGTCCAGTTCCGTGATGTAGAGGGGCTTGCCGGCTGTTGCCAGCAGGGTCAGATTGGTAGCCAATGTAGTGGCGGGCGTGTTGCGCGTAGAAAAAGCGTGACCCTGAATACCAACGCCATCAACCAAGTTGCGGGCCACCAGTAAGTTGATGATACCTAGGTAGCGCTGGGCGTTGGAGGTGGTGTTTATTACGCTGTAGTCGTTGATCATCAACTGCGTATTCGGGAAGTACTGGCGGGCCAGCTCAAACGACTTAATTACCCAATCCCAACCCGTAGTGCCAGCACCTCCAAGCGCATTATAGTAGTTGCCGGCGCCGCTGCCCGGGGTGTTGGGCCCGTTGGGACCGGTCGAGCCATTGAGGGGCAGGTCGTTGGTTGCCTCGTTTACCACCTCAATCTGCGTGATATTGGGGTAGCGGGCGGCTACGGCTGCAAACCACTCGTTGATTTCCATGAGTTGTTCGGCCGGCGGAAGGTCTTCTATCCAAAGCGGCTGCTGCTGTCCCCAGATAAGGGTGTGCATCTTGAACGGATACCCTTTGGTACGCGCCAGGGCGTACGCTGAATCCAATTCGGTCCAGTTCATCACGTTGCGGGTGCTTTCCACACTGCCCCACTTCCCGGCATTTTCGGGCGTGACTTGGTTGAAATAGTTGTTGAAGAAAGGCTTCTGCGGCGTGCTGTACACCCCACCCAGAAACTTGGCTTTGCCCGTGGCCATGGGCGGACCGGAGGGCGTGAATACGGTAGGCGGCGTGGTAGAACCTTGCGCGCCCGCATCCAGATTGGCCACGGTGAAGTACAGCCCGGTAGTGCCAAACACAAACTTGTCGATGTCGAGGCCGTCTTCGCGGGCCCCAATCTGGAACGTTTGCGTGAGGTTGCCGGCCGTCACGGTGAAAGCTACGGGTGCCTCCCCGCCGTTGAAGGTCGAAAGATTAAGCCACTTCCACACCTGCTGCTGCCCGCCGCCGGCATTGCCCACCACTTCGGTGGGGCCGGTATAGCCCACGCCATTCAGCTGGTTGACGGTAATCCAGTTGGTGTCGTCGGTGGCGGATTTGGTGCCGAAGCCGTTGCCGTAGTAAAAACTGTCGTCGTTGGCTCCGGCGGTGCCTACCCGAACCCGGGCATACAAGTCGTAGCTGCCTGGGCCAGGAAACGTGACGGTGTACGTAATGATGCGGGCAGCCGTGCCGGGATTTTGGGGGTTGATGGTGGCAGTGGGTACTACGGTCACGTACTGCACCCCGGCTTGAGCGGCCGGAGTAGTCCAATCGGCGCCGAGCATGCCGGTTTCCGCTTGCTGAAGCACGGGCGCGTTCTGCGCCTGCACCGTGAAGGCAAGCAAGGAAAAAGGAAGAAATAAAAAGCGAAGTCTATGTCGAAGCATAGTGGAATGGGTTGTGGTGGGAAGGAAAAGGACAGTGAACAAGCAGCCGACAAACTGGCTGCCCTGCGCCCAAGATATTTCTTCCAGCTCGGCTATAATAGCCTGACAAGCATCGGGTTAAATGATAAGATATGCAACCGTTTGCGGTAGTATATCGGTATCGGTTGTGATAGGCAAGGGAGAAGGGAATTGCCTTAACTATGTACTGCCCGGATACAGGATGCCGGAAGCTAAGTTGCGCCACCTTTGCAGGTAGCCGCCAACATGAGTTATTGGCAAGCTCAACCTAACCCCAGCCGCCTGTGGCCGTAAGCCTCGTATTGTTCCTTTTATTCCTTCTTCTGCTATGAAGCAACCTCAGCAACCCAATTCGCCCGACGCACCTGATACTACAGGTTCTGATTCAACCGCCAACGACCAAACCGGCAGCACCTCCCTGGCCGACCAGGTACAGCCTCTAGTTGACAAAGTGCAGCCACTCGTAGACAAAGTACAACCCCTAGTAGACCAAGCCAAGCAAGCGCTTAGCAAAGAGGGCGTTACTGGCTTGCTCGATAAGCTGCCGCAACCCGTAAAACAAACCGGTACCAAAGTCGCTACTGGTTTCAACAAGCTGAGCACCACCGAGAAGGTACTCGGCGGCGCCCTGCTGTTGCTGGGCGTAGGGTATGTGGCCCGGGCCGGCAAAAGCCGCAACAAGCAGGCCGATACCCTGCACGAACTGCTGCACTTCGTCAACGACCGAGTGGAAGGATACCACAAGGCCGTCGAAGAAAGCCAGGATCAGCAGTTGCGTAACTACTATCAGCAGCTAGTCAGCCAAAGCCAGCGGTTTGCCGACGAACTCAACAACATCTTGGTGCGCATTGATGGCCAGCGGGAATCGAGCACTACGCTCAAAGGCAAACTCTACCGCCGCCTAATGGAAGCTACGGCCGCCGTTACGGGGCACGACGAGAAAGCCATCCTGGCTACCAATATCCACGGCGAGCAGTGGGCTATAGCCGCTTACGAGGAAGCCCTAGAAGACGAGTCGTTGACCGGTTCTATTCGCTCGATCATCAACAACCAGTACAAAAAGTCGCAGAAAACCTATCAAGAGCTGAAGCGGCTGGAGTCGCAGCAGCAATAAAGGGTAGGCAATCCTGTACCGCAACTATACTCTGTGCAGTCAGAACCACATGACTGCCGTGTACAACAAATAAGTATCTCCAAAAAAGCCTCGTCTTTCGACGAGGCTTTTTTCGTGAAATAAGGTGGCGGCTAGGGCCACCATCGAAGTCAACCTGCTTGCAGCACTAAACCAGGGGTTCGCGCTTGTGCAGAAAGTGTTGTTTCAGCCATAAGAAAGGTACGCCGAGCGCTACGATAAAGCCCCAATCCGCCAGAAACCGCTCTAGTCCCTCCCGCGCCAGATCCATTCGTCCCACGGCCAGTGCGGCACCTATTAAAGCGGCAGCCGGAATAAAGGCCATGGCAATGAGCGGCCCGGCTTGGAAGCTGCGTCGGAAAGCAGCCAGCATCACCACGCCAGCCAGTGCGCCAGCACCGGCCACCAGCAGCTCCGTCCATTTGGGGTGTTGCAGGTGTTCTACTTCCGGGTTGGTGGCCAAGGTGCTCGCGCTGGTTTCGCCCACTGCCACCAGTAGCCCCATCGTTAGGGCCGCCATGACAACCAAGATGGCATAGCCAGCCAAAGCCGAAACCAACCCCCGACCAACCAGCCGCCACCGTTGCAACACCAGCCCCAGCGGAACCTTGGTCATGGGGTCGAAGCCGGGCGCGATGATAGCCGAGGCCACGAAAGCCACCGCCTGCGGCACTGGCTCCGATACCAGTCCCACCGTCGCAATGATGCCGCCCAGGGCCATTAGCACCAAGTAGTTGGGGGTGATGCGTCCTTGGTGGCGCAACCCGCTTTCCATTTCTTCCCAAATGGCCTCGTCCCGGTCGTTATCAACGGTTTTGTAGGACTGCGGCGAAATAATACTGGCTACTTCGCTCGTGACGACACTCAGCGCTTTCTTGTCTGGTACGGCCGCGCCGACCCGGCGCAATACCTCGTCTGCGCCCCGGTTCAGTACATGAATGATCAATACGTCGCCGGGCGGCTTTCGCGAAGCACCCCGCTGCACACTCAACCCAATCACGGCGTCAAGATCAGTCAATTCGTGGCACAGCGCGTCGGTTGCGGCCGCGGGGACGGTGACTTCTAGGGTTCTATGCATGCAAAACGAAGAGGCAGATGACAGGCGCCGCACTCCACGGCGCCCTGTTGCATACGCACACCTTTGGTCCACGTTGGCTTGTCGTTGCTAGCACTCCAACTTATTGTGCTTCTTGTGTAGTGCTGTGAAGCAAAGGCCCCTCTTATCAAGCAGGGCAGTAGGTAGCGGGTAATAAGCCAGCAAATACACTTTTTGCGCTGCGTCAATTGCCTGTTGGCATCGAATAGAATTGCCTATTAGAATAGAAGGAAGTACGAATAAATTCTTTGCTATGTCGTAAACATGCGTCATAGTATGTCGTATATTTACGACATACTCCTTGCTTTCTCTATGACCTACGCTAAGACCGCAGCCTTTACCGACGAGCAGCAGCAACTTGCCCGGATCGCCAAGGCGCTGGCTCATCCGGCCCGAGTGGCCATTATTCAGCTTTTAGCCAGCAAACAAACCTGTATCTCCGGCGACATTGCGGCCGAGTTGCCCTTGTCTCGCACCACGGTTTTCCAGCATCTACAAGAGCTAAAGGCCCTCGACCTGATTCGCGGTGAGATTGACGGGCTCACCGTGTGCTACTGCCTGAACACGGACCTGCTCCGCCAAGTGCAGCAGCAATTCACCGCTTTCTTTCTCGAAGCCACCGCAAACCCTGCCTGTGGCCCGGATACTACTTGCGCCTGCTAACTACTTCTCCACCTTTTACCCGCTAGCATCATGAATACCCCTGTTTTCCCGCGGATGCACGTCTCGCTGTACGTGTCCGACCTTGCGGCCACCGTTAATTTCTATACCGCCTTCTTTGGGCAGCCAGCAACTAAAATTCGGCGCGGCTACGCCAAGTATGTGCTCGACAACCCTTCGTTGATTATCTCTTTTGTGGAGAACCCCGAGCGGGTAGCTTCCAACTTTGGTCACCTCGGCTTTCAGGTGGAGACTGTGGAAGAAATGGAGCAACGCTTGGCGGTGGCCCAAAAAGCTGGGTTGGTTGCTCGCGAAGAAATGGGTACCAACTGCTGCTATGCCAAGCAAGACAAGTTCTGGGTGAACGACCCGGACGGAGTGGAGTGGGAAGTGTATTACTTTCACGAAGACGCCGAGTTCAACGACCCGCGCTACCAAGCTGAGTACGACCAAGCCACCGGCAGCAACAGCCAGTGCTGCATTGCCCCTGCCGCCCAGCAGGTAGCCGTACCAACCGAGCAGCTGGAAACGGCGCCAATGGCCTTTACCTTGGCTGAAGGCCCTGCCTGCACCCCCGGCGGCGGATGCTGTTAACTGAACCTAGCTTACTTTTTTTCATGGACGCTGCAAAACCCAACATCCTGGTGCTGTGCACCGGCAATTCCTGCCGGAGTCAGCTGCTCCACGGCTACCTCCATCAACTACTCGACGGGCAGGCCACCGTCTACAGTGCGGGCGTGGAAACGCACGGCCTCAACCCGCGGGCTGTGCAGGTGATGGCCGAAGACGGCGTGGACATTGCGCACCACACCAGCAACCACGTAGACGAGTACGCCGCGGTGCCTTTCGCCTATGTGCTGACCGTGTGCGACCATGCCCAGGAAGTGTGCCCCGTGTTTCCGGCATCGGCCCAGAAACTGCATCATAATTTTCCGGATCCAGCCAAGGCCACCGGTACCGAAGAGCACATCATAGAGCAATTCCGGGCCGTGCGCGACCAAGTCAAAACCTACGCCCACGACTTCGTACGGGCGCAGTTTCAGCGCACTTAACATTAGAAAGTGGCAGACCAAACTATCGACGTGCTAGTTATTGGGGCCGGGCAAAGCGGGTTGGCTGTAGGCTACTACCTACGGCGGACCAGCCTATCCTTTGTACTACTCGACGACCAAGCGGCGCCGGGCGGGGCATGGCTTCAGGGTTGGGATTCGCTGCAATTGTTTTCACCCGCAACGGCTAGCTCCTTACCCGGCTGGCTGATGCCCCACCCAGAAGGCAATGGGTTGCCGACCCGGTATACGGTGGTAACCTACCTCTCGCAGTACGAGCAGCGCTACGCGTTGTCGGTGCAGCGCCCGGTGCGTGTAACCCAAGTGCAGCCAGGCGGGGCCGGGTTTGTCATACATACCGATCAGGGAACGTGGCAAGCCCGGGCCGTGGTGTGCGCTACCGGCAGTTGGCGCAACCCCTACGTGCCAGAATACCCGGGGCAAGCCACCTTTGAAGGGGTGCAGCTGCACTCCGCTTACTTCCGCAATGCGTTGCCCTTTGCCGGAAAGCGGGTGTTGGTGGTAGGCGGCGGCAACTCCGGGGCGCAGGTGCTGGCGGAAGTCTCGCGGGTGGCCCATACGCTTTGGGTGACGGAAAAAGAACCCCGGTTCCTGCCCGATGACGTAGATGGCCGGGTCCTGTTTGTTCAGGCCACCCAGCGCTACCACGCTCAAAACGGCGCGGTGCCCGCGCCTCCGCCAGCTTTAGGCGACATCGTAATGGTCGATTCCGTGAAGAACGCCCGGAACCGGGGCGTGCTGGGCAGCGTGCGGCCTTTTGCGCGGTTTACAGCTTCAGGCGTACGCTGGCCCGATGGGCGGGAAGAAGTAGTAGATGCGGTGATTTGGTGCACGGGTTTTCGGCCGGCGCTGTCGTTTCTGGCGGAATTGGGTGTGCTGCAACCTGATGGGCGAGTGGCTACCGTCGGCACACGGGCCACCGCGCAGCCAGGGCTGTGGCTGGTAGGCTACGGCAACTGGACTGGGTTTGCCTCCTCAACCCTCATTGGCGTCGGACGTTCGGCCCGTGCTACAGTCGAGGAAATCAAGGAGTTTCTAGCCAACTAATTTCTCTTAGCCGAGCGAGCAGTCGCCCACCTGCGCCAGTTCTACAACCCAGCGCAGCAAAGCCAACAGCTGGAATCCATTCTGGAATACCTATGTCCGCCGCAGGCGTGAGCAGATGAAAAACTGGTCGAAAACAAAAGAGGCCCTGGCGTAGCCAGGGCCTCTTTTGTTAGTGCTTATTAAAGATCATCATCGTCATCGTCGTCATCCAGGTAAAGCGGATCATCTCCTAAACCTTTGATGTCTTCGTCGTCATCGATGTCATCGATATCATCAATATCGTCCTCGTCGTCGATATCATCTGTAGCATCATCTTCAACGTCCTCATCGAAGTCATCGGAGTCGTCTAGCTGTTGCTTGTCGCGTGGCTCGTCGTCTACTTTTGATTGTTTGGCTGCTAGCATTGTGGTGAAGGATGAAAGTTTGCGGTGAAATATAAAAAACTCTGTAGCACCAAGCGGCTTTTCTAACTCAATTCAGTGAAGAATTTCTGTGTTTTTACGGAATAGTACTCTATCTGAGGTTGGGTTTACCAAAAATGTCCAATGCCATCATGATCTATCCTTATTCCGTGGTGTGTTACTGTTCAGTTACTAAAGGGTAGGCAGCGCAAGATAACCAGACAGCTTATTTTGCTACTATAGCTTGCCACTTAAAACACGAGCCATCTTGGCGGTTGGGGCGTGCGCCGGGGCATTGGCGTCGTACAGGCCGTTACTGCAGGGCTGCGCCGTGAGGTAGGGGGATTGGTAGCGGCGCTATGCGTGCAGGATACTAGTTGGTGCTATTGGCCCAGCGTGGCTAAGGCTACGTTGATTTGGCGGTCCAGCGCCTTTGTCACGATTTCCGCCTCCTCGTCCAGCGACTGCTGATACTGTATTGCGGCCGGAGTGTCAGGAGATTCTTCCCACCGGGCCAGCTCGGCCAGCGTATCGAGCCGAGTAAGCGACAAATCTAAGTGGTGATAGAGCTGCAACCACAGGCCGCTACTAGGCAGTGCCTGCTGTCGCAAAGCTAAGCGCAGGTCGAGCAGGCGCATCACTACGCCTGCCAGGGATTGCAAACGGGCTATTTCCGCGGCCGACAGCATGCGCGGCTGTCGGTCGATTACGCACAGCGAGCCAATGGCTTGCCCCGAGGAAGTGCGTAACGGATGCCCCGCGTAGAAGCGCAAATCCAGGGCTTCCACCACGCCCGGCTCGGTTAGTTGGCAAGGCTCGCGCTGTAGGTCGGCGTAGACGGTGGTTTCGTGCTGTAAGATGGCGACCGAACACATACTTTCGTTGCGGGCGACCCGCTCGGCGCCAGCCAAACCGAAATTGGCCTTGAACCAGACGCTACCTTCCTCCACCAACGAGACCAGGGCAATGGGCACGTTGAAGAGCTTGGCCGTCAGCCGTACCAGTTCATCGAACACCGCATCCGGCGCATTGCCTAGCACCAAATAGGGCGCCAGCGCTTCTTGGCGTTGCGTATCATTCGACGGTATAAGGGAATCAGGTAGCGACATCGTTTGGCAAGATAAGAACCTGCCCTGAATGCTGGTATTTTAAAATATACTATTCTAATTATACTACTGGTAGTGCAGGCAACAACCTCGGGTGTACCAGAATGAGGTGTAACTTCCATGTTGTACAATAGGTCTAGGCTGGCCCGTAGCCGTGTGGGCGAATAAGTTGGCTGGCACTAGTGATGCTACTTGATACTTGCCGAAGTTTGCGGCCGCTAGCGTCAAATGCACGCTGGTTGTCTACTCGCTATGGTAAATTCTTCGCGCTTTTCTCTGCCCGCGGTGCCCGCCGTGCTCCTCGCCATACTTAGCGTACAAGGTGGGGCCGCCATTGCCAAAGGCTTGTTTCCCGTACTCGGGGCTGCGGGTACCACCAGCCTCCGCATCGGCTTGTCGGCGCTGGTGCTGCTGGCGGTGGTACGACCCCGGCTTGGGCAACTGCAACCCGCGCAATGGCGGGCGGTGGTGCCCTACGGTTTGGCGCTGGGCGCCATGAACTTCCTGTTCTACTGCTCCCTGGCCCGCATACCGCTCGGCGTAGCCGTGACGCTGGAATTTGTGGGGCCGTTGGGACTGGCGCTGGTCGGTTCGCGCCGCCTGATCGACGTGGTGTGGGTGGCCCTGGCCGGAGCGGGTATCGCGCTGCTGGTGCCCTGGAGTGGCCACAACAACGATCTGCTCGGGCTTGGCTTTGCCTTGGCCGCCGGGGGCTGCTGGGCCGGGTACATTGTGCTGAGCCAGCGCACGGCAGCCCTGTTGCCGGGCCCGGTGGCCGTTACGGTGGGTATGCTGTTCGCTACCTTGCCGGTACTGCCTTTCGGCGTGGCCAGCGGCAGCTTATCAGTTCTGACTCCTCATCTGCTGCTACTGGGGGCATTGCTGGCGCTGTTCTCGAGTATTTTGCCTTTCTCGCTGGAGATGCAGGCACTCAGAACCATGCCCACGCGCACCTTCAGCATTTTGATGAGCCTAGAGCCAGTAGCCGCCGCGTTGTCGGGCTGGATGCTGCTGGGTGAGCAGCTAACGTTTGGGCAGTGGTTGGCGGTAGTCTTTATTGTGGTGGCGAGTGCGGGGGCCACGGCCACTAGCCCTCGTCCGCAGCCCGCCGTGGGCAGCGAGTAACGCTTGGATTGCGCGCTGGTAGCACGCTTAGCAGAATGATCATCAATCTAGCCGGCCTGCAGTAGTCACAAGTCACCCTCCTGAAAACAAAAAGCAATTGCGCGAAGCGCACCGAGGCAGCTCGTCAAGGCAGCTAAAATCATCGAGCAAGCGGCAGGTGGTTAGTAGCCTTAATCGGCAGCTAGCACATTCAGGAACATCTTACTTATCCAGCGACTGTAGCCAAGGCAGTGCGTTAGCCATCATGGGGGCGATGCTCGTTTGGTGCATGCCACCCGGAATCGGGAAAAACTCGACGTTGGTTGCGCCAGCGGCCTTAAAGCGAGCAAAAGTGGTTTCCGAGGTTTGGAAGAATACACTTTCGTCGTCGGTGCCGTGGTAAAGGCGCGTGGGGCTCTTGGGCACCCAATCCAGGAAACTGTTGGCGGTTAGTTGCTGCTTGAGCACTGGTTCGCCGCTTGGGTTGCTTAGGTTGGCGTAGAAAGTAGGGGTAAACAGCGCGGCGGGGCTGGTGGTGAGTTCCGCGTTGATTTCCTCGCGGGTCTTGGAGCCGTTGAGCAAGGCCGGTAGCTTGGCGGCGTACGGAGCTTGAAAAAAATCTCCTAACGGCCGGTTCCAAGCGTAGGTGATGTTGTAGGAATTAAGAAACAGCCCAAGAAAAGAGGGGTTGGCATAATTGGGTACCGTGGCAATACCCGTGAGCATGCCCGTCAGGTCGTAGCCCCCGGCGCCTTCGGCGGCGGCCGTCAGGGTGAGGTTGTGTTCGGGGTGGGTTTCGATTTCCTGCTGGGCCGCCATGGTCACGTAGCCGCCTTCGGAATAGCCTACCAGAAACAGCCGCGGATTTAGGGCCACTTGCTGTTGCTGCAGGTAGTATTGCGCCGCCTTAATCATATCCACCACCGTTGCTGCCGAAGTGGACTTGTCGTAGAAAGATTGCACCACCTGCTGCGACGCGCCCAGGCCGATGTAGTCGGGAATGACCGTGACGAAACCAGCCGAGGCAAACAGCTCGAAGCCGGTGAAGGTGGCCGGAAAGTTGGAGGGCGCATCGGCGTACCGAAACATGGTGCCGTGCTGGGCGCTAAGCAGGGCCGGTGGAGCAGGCGTGTTGAGCGGAACAGCCAACATGCCCGAAACTTGCAGCAACTGCCCCTGGTAGGTGGTCTTGTACAGGAATTTGTAGAACGTGACGTCGTACTTCAGTTGCGGGACGAAGGCACCGTAGCCCGCCAACGTTGCCAACGCTTGAAGCTGGACCTTGGTTAAGGTGGAAACCTGGTTGGCGGAGACAAAAAGCTGCTGGCCGGTGTAGATTACGGGGCCGGGATTCGAGTCGTCATCGTCGTGGCAGCTGTTGAGGCAACACACAAACAGCGCCAGCAGCAGCCAGCGCCAAGGGCGGAGAGCTTGTTTCATAGGAGTTGGAAGGAAGATCAGGTATAGTAAATGTAATATACTAACATCCACGGCATTACCGTCACCTCCTGGTTTAGCTACGTGGGCCAGAGGCAGCGCGGGAGAATACCAGTGGGCTACGGCTGTTGCCCATCTTCCGCACAAAAACCGTTTATTCTGGTGTTCCTAGAAGTTTGTAAATACTGCGCATGGTGGCGTATTCTGCCTTGAAAGCAGCTCATCAGGAAGCTAAACAGTAGCTGCGCCCGTGTCAAGATGATGCACAACGAAGCGTGCACCGGCTACGTCATACACAAGTAGCTTCTGCATACTGCTCGGCATTCCTAGGCGTGTTCAGCGGCTATTTCACCTAGGCGCACCGGGCTAAGCCTGTGGAGCGGCGGGTGGGTAAAACACTACCAGCAGTTGCTTTCCACTACCTGATTCACTTTTATGTCGCAGCTCGTAAGCGAATTTATAATCCAGCGTCTGTCTGATTGGGGCATCAAGCGCATTTTTGGCTACCCCGGCGATGGTATCAACGCCATTATGGGGGCCCTCAGCAAGGCCGAAGATAAGGTCTCCTTTGTGCAGGTGCGCCACGAGGAAATGGCCGCGCTTATGGCCTGTGCCCACGCCAAGTTCACCGGCGAAGTAGGGGTCTGCCTGGCTACTTCCGGGCCCGGTGCCATCCACTTGCTCAACGGACTCTACGACGCCAAGCTCGACCACCAGCCCGTAGTAGCCATTATCGGGCAGAAGGCGCGCACTTCGCTCGGCGGCAGCGACCAGCAGGAAGTGGACTTACTGTCTTTGTTCAAGGACGTAGCCAGCGCGTACGTGCAACAAGCCGCCGATGCCAGCCAGGTGCGCCACCTCATCGACCGCGCCGTCCGCATTGCCAAAGCCGAGCGCACCGTCACTTGCGTTATCGTGCCCAACGATTTGCAGGAGGAAACCTACCAAGACCCCAAGCACGAGCACCAAACCATTCACTCTGGTATCGGCTACGTGGCCCCGCGCGTGCTCCCGCAGGATGCCGAGCTGCAACGCGCCGCCGCTGTGCTGAATGCCGGCCAGAAGGTGGCCATGCTCATCGGGGCGGGCGCCCGGTTTGCGGCCGAGGAAGTGCAGCAAATAGCCGATGTGTTGGGTGCAGGCGTGGCTAAGGCCTTTTTGGGCAAAGCCGTGCTGCCCGACGACTTGCCATACGTAACCGGCGCCATTGGCTTGTTTGGCACCGATGCCTCACACCAGATGATGAGTGAGTGCGACACGCTGCTGATGGTGGGCTCGGGCTTTCCCTACGCCGAGTTTTTGCCCAAGGAAGGGAAGGCCCGCGGCGTGCAGATAGACCTGGAAGCCAGTATGCTCAGCTTGCGCTACCCCATGGAAGTGCCCCTCACCGGCGACAGCGCCGAAACCCTGCGGGCCCTGCTGCCGCTGCTTGAGCGCAAAACCGACCGGAGCTGGCGCACCCAGATCGAGCAAAGTGTGCAGGACTGGTGGCAGCAAGTAGCCGAGTTGGCAACTCAGGAAGCCGAGCCCGTAAACCCGCGGCTGGTATTTGAAAAACTTTCGCCCCGCCTGCCCGACAATCTTATTCTGGCCGCCGACTCGGGGTCGGCGTCGAGCTGGGTGGCGCAGCATCTGCGCTTGCGCGCAGGAATGCAGTTCTCGGTTTCGGGCACGCTGGCCACGATGGGCTGCGCAGTGCCGTACGCTATTGCTGCCAAATTTGCCCACCCCGAGCGGCCCGTTATTGCCTGCGTGGGCGATGGGGCCATGCAGATGAACGGCAACGAGGAACTGCTCACCATTCAGCGCTACTGGCGGCAGTGGAGCAACCCGCAGCTTATTATCCTGGTGCTCAACAACCGCGACCTGAACTTTGTGACCTGGGAGCAGCGCCTTATGCAGGGCAATGCGCGCTATGCCGAGTCGCAGGACGTGCCCGAATTCAACTACGCCCGCTACGCCGAAATGCTAGGGCTGGCCGGTATCCGCATCGAAGCCCCCGACCAGGTAGACGCCGCCTTGGACTACGCTTTTCAAGCCGACCGACCAGTGATAGTTGATGCCCTGGTAGACCCCAATATCCTCGTTTTCAATGCCAAAGTAGCAGTGCAGTATGCGCCCAAGCTAGCTATGGCTATTGCCAAAGGCGACACCGCCGCCGCCAGCAATCTGGGTGGCACCATCAAAGCCGCCTTGTAGCGCCACTACTTTATAGAGTCCTGCTATACACCCACATGCTAATCATTTAGCAAGCCATAATAACCAGCAAAACAGTCTTTGCACGCCTGAGAGACTGTTTTGCTGGTTATATTATTTGCATTTCAATCTACAGCGCCGGATAATGTGCTAAGCTGCCGCTTTATGAGGCCGCTGAAAAAGCTGTTTCTGTATATCAAGGCCCTAGTAGTTGCAATACAAACCAATTGTTAGCTAACAGCAAAAGGCCATCAGTAGCTGCAAAGCGGCTTTTACTGCCTTCTATCCGAGTGCTTTAGGTATTGTAGTTTCGGTGGAATTTCCGGTATTCCTCTTACCTTTCTGCACCTGCTTGTACCTCTTGAAGTAGCCACCTGTTGCAGCTAGTTAAGCCTGCTGCGCCGCTGTGCTACTTGAGTGTTGCAGTCGCCATACGGTGCCAATTCTAGCCCTTTGCGTGAGTTAAAGGGTTTGCAAGTAACACACGGCAAGTTCCTGCATCTAACCCATTGCATTACCTCATATTTTCCTTATGCTCAAAGCTTTCCGACTTCTATTGCTCTGTTTGTGCGGAATTTTCAGTGTGAACTTCAGTTATGGGCAAACTAGCTCTAAAGCAACGGAACTAGATAGCCTACTGCGGAAAGCACACCGGATAGGGGTTTTTAATGGAAATGTGCTGGTTGCTGAGCGAGGGAAAATCATTTATCGGCAAGCGTTTGGACAGGCCGATGCCCGCGCAGAAAACCGCCTGACCGAGGCCTACCGCTTTCATATTGGGTCCATAGCCAAAGAGTTTAATGCCATTGGCATTATGATGCTCAAAGAACAAGGTAAGCTGCGCCTCGAAGACCCTATTTCCCGCTTTTTGCCCGAACTGCCAGCCTGGGCCGGCCAGGTCCAGATTAGGCACTTGCTGCGCTACACCAGCGGCGTGCCGCAAAGCAAATGGCGAGAATTGAAAGGGGACGCCGACAATATGGAGCAGCTGAAAAAGGTGACTACCCTTGACTTCGCCCCGGGTACCAAATACGCCTACAACCTCAACGACGTATTTCTGCAACGGCAAATCATCGAGAAAATCACCGGCATGTCTTTCAATGACTTCGTGCAGAAGAAAATGCTGAAGCCCTGCGGAATAAAGAGCGGCATTGTAGACCCAACCGCCCAAGACAAGCTAGTTGCCAGGGCTTACAACAACCAAGGGGTGGTTGATGAATTGTTTTATCCCTTCAGTGGCTGGACGGCGCTCAACATCCAAGATTTTTACCGCTGGTCGGAGGGCATCAATTCATTTAAGCTGATCAGCCCGGCTTCCACGCGGGAGTTGTTGCAGCCTTTTGCCGTAGGTTCGCAGACTGGGCTCGGCGGCGGAAAGATGGAAGGAGAGCGAATCACAAAGCACGTCCACGACGGAACATCGAGTAATTACCAGGCCTTGCTGGTCAGCACGCCGCCTTCCGGCACCACTATTCTACTGCAAACCAACAACAAGCAAAACAACCTGTATCCTATTAGCGAATCAATTCAGGCGCTACTGGAAGGCAAACCATACCGGCCCATCACCAAGTCGTTTCTCGCTACTTTTCAGCGCGACTTCGGGAAAATGGACGGCCAGCAAGTACTAGCGCTGTACGAGAAAGTGAAAACCGAAACCCCCACTCTGTACGGGTTCGACAAAGAAGAGCTACTCAACGAAACGGGGTACTATTTGCTAGGGCAAAACCGCCCCGCCGATGCCGTCATGCTATTCGAATACAATGCCAAGCTTTTTCCAGCTTCAGGCAACGTCTTCGATAGCCTCGGGGAAGCCTACTACAAGCAAGGCAACAAAGAAAAAGCCCTGGAGAAATACACGCAGGCCCTTAAATTGTCCCCCGGCCTTGGTTCGGCCCAGAAAATGATAGCTGAGTTACAGAAGTGATTTTCTCGCTTAGTTCAATCAACCAGAAACGCAGAGAGCCCACGCGCATCGGTAGTAAAAAAGCGCGTGGTATAACGCACAAGGCGCGGCTGCCGTGGCAAACTCACACGAGCACCTTTTGCCTAAGTCGCGGGGCTGGTTTTCCCAAAGCGTTGTTTTGGAAGTGTACTACGAGCGAGGCCGAGCGCTTTAAGCAGCTGGGTTTGCCGTTTTGAGGCGTACGTTGTGCAGCCAAGCCTGCGCGGCCTCGATGTCGCTGAACATGCGTATTTGCAGACGGTCCCCAATACTGGTATGCATGGCCTCGGCAGAAAGAGCAGCCAACGACTCGGGACTGACTACCTGGGCAAAGTGGGTAAGACCTTGCGCGGCGGCCCGCGGCGCCCAGTCAGACGCAATCCACTGCACGGCGTGGCTCCAGCCGCCAATCACTTGGCGGTTATCGTTGAGCAGGTAGGGGCAGGCATGCTCCGCTAAGTGGTGCAGGCAGGCATCCGCGCCGGCAATAATACCTACGTACGTCTGCGAGCCGATCCACTGATTGTGGACCCAATGATTAGCGGCATCGTACTCGATGGTCAAATACACCTTGCCGAAGCCGTTGAGTAAAGAAGAGGACATAGAATGAAGAGGGTAGCAGAGCCGGAGAAGGAAGCCTCTGCAGGAACTTGTACTTGCTCAGGCAACCAGCCCGGCAATTAACTAAAGAAGCGGTGGTACGGTGTAGGTAACGGCAAAGTTGATGGCTGCGATGAGGGCGCTGTGTAAAAACTCCCAATTGGCGGGCACTTTCAAGTGGCGCGGATAGTCCAGCAGTGATTGTTGCTGCAAGTCTAGCACGGCGAGATGCTGCAAGAAGCTATACCGGTAGCCATCGGGTATGTGGTCGGGGTAGAGGCTGTGCAAATCTTCTAACGTGGCCACTAAAATATCGGCAAGGTGAAATTTGCCCGACACGGATGGCGAGTCGAAGCGCATAGTTTGCAGATGCTCAAGGTTTCGCCGTAAACGTGCGATTAACAGAAGCGCCATGATTGTGATTTCGCACAAGCATAAACGGTAGTCATATGCAGTATGGATTTTTGACAACCCTTTTCGTGCGCAATCAGCGCCGCAATAGTTATCCTGCGCGCCAAGGCTGTGCCTCCTGAGCGGCTTCCATTTCCATAGGCTTAGCAACAAGGCGTTATTTGATTTTCATATCTTGTGCTATGCTAGCAAACGAAAGCCTTGCGGAATATTACCAGCGCTACGAAAGGGGGCGGCCGCATACCAATCAGTTTACTGTTTATCGGATTGAGGACGTAGCCACACCCGTTGCGTTTCCGCACGTACGGCGGGATTTCTTTAAGATAAAGCTGCTGTGCAACGCGCAAGGCATTCTGTCTTACGCCGACCGCCAAGTAGCGGTGGAGCAGTGCGCTTTAGTGTTTGTTAATCCACTGATACCGTATTCCTGGGAGCGAACCTCGGGCCAAGAAACCGGCTTTGCGTGCTTGTTCACAGAGGATTTCGTTACGCAGCAGCTCAAAACCGCAAGCATAGCCCACTCGCCGTTGTTTCGCGTAGGGGGTACGCCCGTGCTGTTTCCACCACCAGAGTCGGTGCAGCAGCTAAAAGTTTTCTTCGAACAACTGATGAAGGAGATGCAGACCTCGTACGCCAACAAGTATGACGTGCTTCGCAATTATGTGCAGCTCCTTATTCATGAGGCGCTTAAACTAGCGCCTTCTGCCCCCGTCTACCCGCCGGTTACTTCCGCGGCCCGGCTCTGTTCGCTGTTTTTGGATCTGCTGGATAGGCAATTTCCCGTAGCCTCGCCGCAGCAGCCCCTGGCCCTCAAAAATGCAAACGAGTTTGCCGAGCAGTTAGCCGTGCACACCAATCACTTAAACAAGGCCTTAAGGGAAACAACGGGCAAAACCACGACCGAGCATATCACCGAGAAGTTGATTGACGAAGCCAAAGCGCTGCTACAACATAGCAACTGGAGCATCGCCGAAATAGGGTATTGCCTGGGCTTCGGGCATGCTTCCAATTTCAACGCTTTCTTTAAAAAACACACCACCCAGCCCCCACAGCAGTACCGGCGGCAACTGCTGGTGCTTTCATAAGTTATGGATTGATCGGCATACTTTTGGCCGACCTGCTGCCGCGACCTTTGTGTTATCACCAGTAAACGCTAACACGATGGAAAACGGATTGAAAAATAAGGTTGTGGCCATCACGGGCGCGAGCAGCGGCATTGGCGAGGCAACGGCGCTGCTACTTGCCGAGCGCGGAGCCAAGGTGGTTCTGGGCGCGCGCCGCCTCGACCGCCTGGCGGCGCTGGCCGACCGCATTGCGGCCACGGGCGGGGAGGTTGCCTATATCAGTACCGACGTTACGCGCCGCGCCGATGTGGCCAACCTGGTGCAGCTAGCCAAGGAGCGGTTCGGCCGGCTGGATGTACTAATCAATAATGCGGGCATTGGGCCGATTTCCTTGCTCGACGAGCTGCGCGTAGAGGATTGGGAGCAGATGGTTGACGTTAACCTCAAAGGGGTGCTGTATGGCATTGCGGCCGCGCTGCCCGTATTTCGCCAGCAAGAATTCGGGCATTTTGTGGCGGTGGCGTCTACGGCCGGCCTACGCGTTGTACCCACGATGGCCGTGTACGCCGGTACCAAGTTCGCGGTGCGGGCCGTAGTGGAGGGCTTGCGCCAAGAAGCCGGCGACAAGCTGCGCGTAACCCTGATTACGCCGGGCTTTGTGCACACGGATTTCGCAGAATCCATGACCAACCTGGAGGTGAAGGCCCAGATACTCAGTGCGCGCGACAAAATCGGTATTTCGGCAGCAGCTATTGCCCGGTCTATTGCCTTCGCACTCGAACAGCCCGCCGACGTAGACGTAGGCGAAATAATTATCCGCCCAACGGCTCAAGACTAGCACCATTCCCAAAAGCTAAAACCGCTTCTTTACAAACGAAGCCTGCCTATAGGAGATAGAGCAGGCTTCGTTTATGTAGAGAAGCGGTTTTAGTTAAAGCAGCTGTTGACGCGCGTTACAGCTCTATTTTCTGCACCGGCGAGTAAAACAGCTCCACTACTCCCTGGGTCTTAACCCCGATGCGGGCGTAGCAAAAGTTGCGCACCGTGGAGGGCAAGGTGAACGAGAAAGCAAGCGGCTGCGAGAGGTTGGCCAGGGCCGTGCCGTTCTTAACTGACTGACCAATCAGGTTGTTGTTGGTATCGACAAACTGTGTGGAGTTCAGAAAAAGCGTCACCGATTCAATGTTGCGGCCGGCTATGGCCTGGCTTACCTGACACGTGGCGTTGACAACACTTCCCGACTTAGTGAAGCTGGCATTGCGCACCACAAAGTAGGGCTGCACCGGCACATCAACTATTGTATTGCCCTTTACTTGCACGTCGATGCTGTCGGTGCTGTTCACCCAGGGGCCACTGTCGCGCAGGCGCACCAGCTTGTAGTTGCCGTCGAACAGGGTAGCTGAAAAAGTGCCGTCCTGGCCTACGTACACCGGAATCTTGGTGAAGAGCTGATACCCCCGCTGCCACAGCTCCAACTGTACGCCGTTGCTGCGCACGCCCACCGGCTGGTCCTGATAAACCACGCGTCCGCTCAGGGTCGAGCTAGGTGGGTCCACATTGTCGAGTTCACAACCGGTCAACAAGAAGGCGCCGACCAGCAAAAGGTTGAATAATGCTTTCATGAGGAGACCTTATTGGAAAGGATTGCGAACAATCTTGGGGTTGTTGTTGATGACGTTCTGGTCGATGAAGGAGTAGTAGTTGAGCACCTGGAAGTTGCGCGGCGTGCGGAAACGGGGGGCAACTTTGCGGTCGTACACGTACTTGCCATCGAGCGGGCTACCGGGGCGCACAACGCGGTAAGGAAACAGCACGTAGGCTACGGCGCTGTAGTTGTTGGCATTGCCGTTCCACACCTGGTGCGCGATGCGCCACCGTTTCAGGTCCCACACCCGGTGGTCTTCGAAGGCTAGCTCCACTCGGCGCTCGTTCTGGAGGCGAGCCAGCGTCAGCGTGCTTGCGGTGAGGCTGTTAGCCGGGAAGCCGGCCCGCTCCCGCACGCGGTTCACGTAGGTAAGCGCATCGTTCGTCTGGCCGAGCTCGAAGGCAGCTTCGGCGGCATTCAGGAGCACTTCGCCCAAGCGGAAACGCACCCACCATACGTCGCTCAGAATACCGCGGGTACTGGTCTTTGGCACCGGGTCAATGTACTTGCGGAGGTAGAAGCCCGTGTTGGAAACTTCCACTTGCGTGGCCTGCGGGCCCGAGCTACCCGTGAGCAGCTTGTTGTCGCCGGCGGGGAAGGTAGAGCCGCCGTACACGCTCGACAGGCCGCCTTCAACGGTTTGGTAGGAGTTATTGGCTGCGTTCCAGACTTTAACGCCCGCCTGAATCTGCACTTCCTGGCCGCGGAACGTAGTACCCGGATAAATGACCGTGCCGTACAGGCGAACATCCTTATTAGCAAACGGAGCGCTCAGGTTGTCGTAGTAGATGTAGTCGGTATTGGCTGCGTTGCGGGTTGCTATTTCGCCCGGTGTGCCGTCCAGGTATTCGTACGCTTCCACCAAGTTCAAGATCGGCGTGATAATAGACGACGAAAGGTTGTCTTCGCGGATACCACGCGGGATGTTGTCGTACGTGAAGCCGTGACGCCGGTTCTTGGCCGTAAGGAAGTCTTTCGCTAGAATAACTTCCGAGTTGGGCGACTTTTTGGTAATCGCATCATAGAAGTTTTCTCCTAAGTTGGGGTTGGTCCGGTACAAGGCATACGGACCGGCAATAACCTCTTTGGAAGCATCCAGCGACTTCTGGTAATACTCCGCGGCGCGCGATGCCGGAATGCCAACTTCGCCGCCCGCGGTCTGAATGTTGAGGCCCGACAAGGCATTGTATTTGGCAATAGAGCCTGCGTAGAGCATGGCGCGGCTCTTGAGCGCCATGGCCGTGTAGCGGTTGGCGCGGGTATTGCTGCCAGCATTGCCGAGCGTGCCTTTTATCTCGTCTAGTTCACTGGCAATGAAGTCGTATACTTCCGACTCTTTATTGCGTGGGCTTTGCAGGGGAGAAGCATCGCCGCTGAAGTCGTAGATAAGCTGGCTGGTGACGATAGGCACGCCACCCACCCGCTTTACCATTTCGAAGTACACGTAGGCCCGTAGGAAGCGCAATTCCGATTTGAACTGCGTTTTCTGCTCATCCGACAGCGCCGTGCTGAATTTGTCGATATTATCGAGCGCCAAGTTGACGTCTCTGATTAGGCCATAATCCCAATAGGTCCACCGGTTGGTACCGAACGTGAACAAGTCATTCGGACCGTTGCCGTTGCCCGACCACAGGGCCTCATCATAGGCGGCATACTGTTCCCAGCCGGCGTCAATCTGCGTGTGGACCGGCAGACGGTCGTAGTAGTTGGCCAGCAAACTGCTAATCAGGTTCGGGTCGTTCCAGATCTGGTCTTCCAGAACAATACTGGGCGATTGGCGGTCCAGGAAATCTTTCTCGCAAGCCGACAAGCCCAGTACAAGCCCTAGGCTTAGGGCAAAGGTTTTATAAGAGAACTTCATAGGGAGGCAGGATTAGAAGCTGAGCGCGAAACCGGCGTTGAACAGGCGCTGGGGTGGGTACACCAAGCCGCCGTTGGAAGAGATTTCGGGGTCGATGTCGAGGTCTTTGATGTTGGTGAGCAGGTACAGGTTGGTTCCGTTCACGTACACCCGACAGGCCGAAATGCCGACTTTGCTCAGGAAAGGTTTGGGCAGGTTGTAGCCGACCTCCAGGTTGCGCAGGCGGAGGTAACGGACGTTGGTAACCCAGAAATCATTGCGACGATTGTAGTTGGAGTGACCCGCATTGTCGCGGCGAATGGCGGGGTACTTGCCCGGTATCCAGGGGCTGTCTGCGTTGTAGGGGTCTTCGTGATGCCAGCGGTCCTCGAAAATGTAGTTGGGCGAGGTGCCATTGTTCTGGAACGGAATGCGCAGCTCCACCTCGCGGCGGAAAGTTTGCATGCCGGCCCCCACAATGTCAAAGCTCAGCGTGAAGCCTTTGTAGCCGAACGAGGTGTTCAGCGCGTAGTTGATCAAGGGTGGCGCCCCCTCCACGTAGCCAATCGGCCGCTCATCCAGGTCGGTGATCAGACCGTCGTTGTTGACATCCTTGTAGATGAAGTCGCCCGGTAGTTGCGTGCGGTTGCCCTGGCCGTCATTATTAACGGTGTAGTCCGCAATTTCCTGCTCCGACTGAAATTGCCCTACTACTTCGTAGCCCCAGCCGATGCTGCCCCATCTGTCGATAAAGGAGTTGCGGTACTCGTTGATGGAGTTGCCAAAGCGCGGCTTGTACTGCTGCAGGTCGCGGCGCCGAGATAGGGTGGCGTTTACGCCCACCGAGTAAGTGAAATCACCGGCTTGGCTGGCGTAGGTTAGCGCCCCTTCCACGCCGCGCGTGGCCTCCGAGTTGAGGTTGGCTAGTGGCAGCGAGTAGCCTACTTCGCTTGGTAGCAAAATGTCGTACTGCGCGGCCGGCAACCCTTTGCGGCGCCGCTCAAACAGGTCGAACTGGCCTGTTAGCTTGCCATTCAGGAAGCCAACATCCACCCCGATGTTCGAGGTGATGTTGGTTACCCACGAGAGGGTAGTGATGGGCAACCCACGGGGCTGTACGCCAAAGGTGTAGTTGCCATTGAAGATGGCGCTGCCCGCCGGGAAGTTGTAGCCCGGTACGTAGCTGTAAGGAGGAACTACGTAGTTGTTGTTGTCGGGGTCATCTAAGTCGTCGGCGCCGGTGCGCCCGTAGCTGCCACGCAGCTTCAGCTCACTCAGCACGTCGGTGCCGCGGTCCTTGAGGAAAGGCTCTTCGGTCAGGCGCCAGCCAACCGTGGCCGCGGGAAAGAAGCCATACCGGCGACCCGGCGCAAACAGCCAGGAGCCGTCGTAGCGTCCGAGCAATTCAACCAAGTATTTCTGCTTGTAGTTGTAGTTTACCCGGCCAATGTAGCCCGCTCTAGCCCGCTCGTTGCGCTCGTCGGCCAAGAAGTCCTGGCTGGCAAACAGCTGAATAGGAATGGTATTGTTAGGCGGTACGGTATGGATAACGCTGTAGCGGTTGTCGGTGTCGTACCGCTCGTAAGCGGCTACAGCGGCAATGCCATGGTCGCCGAGCTGCTTGTTGTAGCTAAGCTGTAGCTGCCCGAAACGGTCGATGATATTGCGGCGGCGCGTTTCGCGCCAGGGGTTTTGGTTGCCCCAGCCTGGCTGAGTGAAGTACGTATCGGTAGTCGGGTTGTACTGGTATGCGTTATACGTGTACTCGAAGCCGTCGAAATTGAAGTTGGTGAAGTTGTACGAACCCGTGGCGCGTGCCGTCAAGCCAAAGTCGAAGCTGTACTCGGCAAACAGGTTGGCTTTGGCCGCCCGCGTGTCTTCCTGAATAGTGCCCGTAATATCGGTGTCGTAGGTAGCGGGGTTGACGTTGACGTTGTGCGTCTGGTTGATGTAGTTGGGGTTGTCGTTGGCATACGGCCGCTCGGTGGGCCACATGCTAAAAATGCTCAGGAAGGGGTTGAAATAGTCATCCAGACCGGGTACGCCGGCCTGGAACCGGTCTTCGTAGCGGGCACTGAGCTGCGAGCCAATCTTGAGCTTAGGCGTTACTCGCGCTTCGATGTTGGCCTGCAAGTTGGTGCGCTTGAAGTGGTAGTCCTTGATGAGCGCCTCTTGGCTTAAGTGGGTGCCCGAGAGGTAGTACGTCACGTTGTCGCTGCCGCCCGAGAGGCTCCCGTTTACAAAGTACTGCGGCACGTTGGGCCGCATCACCATCTTGTAGTAGTCGTAGCTTTTGTAGCCCGGCTCGGTACCTTGGCGCCATTTTTCAAGCTCAGTAGCAGTCAACGGAATACCAGTTACCGGGTCGTTGACGGCGTTTGGGGCGCGGCGTTGTTGCTGGGCTAGATTTTGCTCTGATTCGACGAGGGCCCGCTGATGCTGGTAGGCATTAGCCGGATGCGGATACTTCGTAAAATTCTGCAAGCCATAGTACCCCGAGATGCTGATTGTTGGCTTCTGGTTGGCTCGGCCTCGTTTGGTGGTTACCAGCACAACGCCGTTGGCCGCCCGCAAACCATAAATGGCCGCCGAAGCATCCTTCAGGATCGAGATATTCTCGATGTCGCTGATGCCTATGTTGTTGAATTGGGTTACGTCCGATACCACACCGTCAATAACATACAGTGGGTCGCCCAGATTGCGAATCTGAATTGTGGAGCCGTTGCCGGGCCGAGCATCGGCCTGGCGAGCCGTAATACCAGGCACCCGACCTACCAGGGCACTAGTGGCCGCAACAGCGGGCGTGCGCAGAATTTCCTCGGATTTGACGCTGCTCACCGCCCCCGTTACCGTAGCGCGCGACTGCGTGCCGTAGCCTACCACCACTACTTCGTCGAGCGCCTTATCGTCGGAGGCGAGTTGGATGGTTAGGCGCGAGGCCGAACTAGCAGCCACTTCCTGTGGCTTGTAGCCGATAAACGAGAAAACCAGCTTAGCCCCTTCGGGCGCGGTGATGCTGAAACTGCCTTGGGCATCGGTTTGCGTTCCGTTGGTAGTGCCCTTGACCACCACGTTCACCCCCGGCAGGGGGTCGCCTTTCGTGTCGGTGACAGTGCCGCGGACTGGAACGTCGGGCGTACTCAGGTCGATAGCTGGCGAGACGGGAGGCAGCGAAGCTATGCTCCGCGGTGTGCTCTCGTCGGTGGCGCCCATGGCTACCTCGACGGAAGCGCACAGGACAGCTGACGCCAACGACCCCCGAATGATGCCATGTACTGACTTAGTTTGTACTCTGTTTTTCATACGCATGTGGGTATTTGATGAATGGACAGTACTGCAAAAGCAGTGGGCGGAACAGACTCCGAGCCCGAACCCGGACGGGTGTGGGGGCATGCAGACCAGTTAGGAGCTTGCTGTATGAGTTATGGGCTCATTGTAAGAAAGGGTAGGGTGTTACAAAGCCAATGGAGGTCTGATTACACAATGGATTGTGTAAAAAAGAAGGCCTCTCGCAATCGTTTGCGTAACATATAGAAAATATTGAACAATCTTCATGTGTTACTCATAAAATGTATAGCGTTTATAAGTTAAATTCAATATTTAGATAGGTTTTTGTCTTATTCAAATATTGTTTAGTAAAAAGACTTCTAGAAAATTTAGATTAATGTTTAGCTGAAAGCGCGCCAAGCGAGTTCTTGGAGGGCTAGTTCAACGGCATATTTAATGTCGTAAGAGAATTATTAAAGGATGTAGAACAGGCTAATCCAACCGTTCTATGCCGCTGAAAGGCCCGTAGAAGCATATTACATGATTGGTAGTATGCTGGAAGCTGAAAAGGAAAACCAAGCAGTAATTCGCAAACGTTTGTGTTAAACGTCTAGCGTTTTTCATTTACAACCCAACATTGACCACGTGGTAGTAAGAGCAAAGGAGTAGCATCCTGACAGCTCAAGTCAGTAGAAAAACTCTTTCTACGATTAGTAAATTATCTGCACCTGCGACTTGTCGTAGAGCTCCAGCCAATCGCGGCGCAGGATGGCGTACAGCATTTCGTCCTCGAACTCGCCTTGCTCGTTTACGCCCGACTCGCGCATAATGCCCTCGAATTGAAACCCCGGCGTTTTGGCAATGGAACGCTTCGACGACAGGTTAGACACTCGGTGGCCGGTGGCCACGCGGTTGAGGCCTAGCAGTTCGAACGCCAGGTAGAACAGGTGCGGCTTGCTGCCCGGCGTTATGCCCCGGCCGCGCATGTGCTCGAAGATGTCGGCTCCGGTCGAGCCGGCACGCTCTTCCCAGCTGTCGATGCTTAGTAAGGTCATACCGGCCAACTCGGAACCTAGCATCGAATAGAAGCCATAGTTTATGCGGCGGCCGCGGCGGTATTCAGGCAAATAATTTTCGTGGAGCTCAGCCAGCATGTCCGCTGAGTCGGCAAATCCCTGAAACAAGGAATCGACTTGCGCCAGGTTGTCCTCGTTGATGAGGTGCAGGGTGATAGAGTTGGAGTAAAGAGCTTTGAACGTATCCATACACAAGTCTATCGAACGCACCTGCGCGCCTTGGCCTTACATGAGTAGAAGCCGCGCTGCCAACGCTCAGGTAGCTAGAGAAGTGAATTGCAGCCGGAAAGCTGAAGATACTACACGCCTGCTTTAGTGCGAGCCACCCAAACTACTTTGCAAAACAGGCCGCGTATAGCTTGTGGAGCAGTTAACGGCTGCCTGGCTTTTTGGGTATAATGGCTGTGGCTTCAATCTCGATCAATAGATCTTCGCGGAAAAGCTTGCTGACCTGCACGGCCGTGCTGGCCGGTGGAGTGGCCGTGTTGATATACCGGTCCCGGGCGGTTCGTACGGCGGGCAACTGCGAAACATCAAGCAAAAAATACGAGAGTTTCACAACATCGCGCATGGTGCCGCCGGCGGCTTCCACAATGGCTTTCAGGTTGGCAAAAGCCTGCTCGGCCTGCTTCCCCATGTTGCCCGGCCCGACCACGACATCCTGCGCATCAAGAGCTACTTGGCCGGAGATGATCAGCATGGTAGAGGGCCCCAAATCCACCTGCGCCGCGTGCGAGTAGCCTTTGGCCGGAGCCACCGTTGCCGGATTAAGAAACGTGACGGGGGCCGGCCGGGTCTGGGCAGCCGCGGCGGTAGCTAACAGCCACAGGCCGCTGGAAAAAAGAAGCTTTATCATGGGCAGTTGAAGAGCAAAAGAAGCTTCAACTTACTTAAAATGCTCTGCCTTCCCGCTAGCTACCGCCTCGCTTAGTTGCTTACCGGCTGCTAGTTTAATAGCTGGTGCCGGCTGTACTGGGTGCTCGCTAGGTTCTGCTACATAGGCAAGACTGCTTGGCCGTTTCGCATGCTTGCTCTAGTACTTGGTGGCCAGTTCGGGCAAGAGCCGATTGATAACACTGTAGTTGAGGCCAGTCCAGTACTCTGACTGCGCCACGTCCGTGAAAGTGGCTTCGTGGGCGGCAATGGCGCGGTAATCGTCGCTCACCAAGTAGTCTTCCACGTCGTTGAGGGAAGCAAAGGCCAGCACCGAAATGGCATCCATCAGGCTGCCTTCCGGGTCGTGTTGGGTCGAGCCGATGTTGTGTAGCTGGGCGTAGCGGCGCACGTACTGGTGGGTGGCCGGCTGGGCGAGCACCAGCGGCGCATGCTGCCGGAGCAGTTGCTCCTGGAACGCCTCGCGGGTAAGCTCGGGGCGCCGGTAATGAATCTTAACCAAGCTGATTGGGTCGCGGTGCTGGGCGCTGGGCAGCAAAATGTACTCGCGAGTGATGGAGCGCGTAACCATCCGAAACGCTACTTGCTCGTCGGCGGCAATGCGCTTATCGTACTGCTCTTGCTTAAGCACCCGCTCGATGTCGGCCTGCGCGGCGTAGGCGATATACGCAAACCCATCCCAGCGCGGGCGCTCATAAGCCGGCACGTGGGCATGAGGATCGGCTACGAGCTTGCCGTTTGCCTGTGTCATGGCCTGGTAGGGAGGGTGGAAGTAAGACGAGGGCCCGCCTGCAATGCGGTGCACTTGGTCGTAGCGCAGCACGGGCTCCGAGGTGCTGCCCGGCTCTTCGTAGGCAAACTTGGGGCCGTGCACCTTGCGCCAGTATTCATCCCAATGCTCGAAGGCTAGATTGGGGTTGACTTCCAGAGCAATTTCAGCTGGCTCGGTATCGGGGTTTTCCAGCGCCTCGCCGGTACGGCTGGTGGTGAAGCCCTGGTCGAGGGGGCGCAGGGAGCGCGGCGTGGCATCGGCGCGCGTAAGAAAAGTTGGCGTGACGATAAGCGGCTCCGTGGTAGTGCGGTAGGACGTGCGCTCCGGCGGGCGGTGGCGGTTATCGGCCCGTGAATCGTTGTTGCTAAGATTGCCCGGCTGCGTAGACATAAGAAACAAACAAGAAAAATGCAAAGGCCCTAACCGGTAACAGTAAGGGCCTTTGCTGAAAGAGAAGTTGCGTTAGAAAAGAATAGGTCTTGCGGGGCCGCCTGTAGGTCAGTTGGCAGCCCCGCGGGAGCCGCTTACGGAATCAGCCGATCCGCCCGCAGCTGCGCAAACAGGTCGAAAAACGAATCTTCGGTGCGCTGATATACCATGAAGCCCAACTGGCGGCTTTTCGACATATCGGTCATTACTTCAATTGGGCGGCCCAGGTCCAGGTCGGTGTGCCAGGGCGAAGCCAACTTGTTTAGGTCAGTTACGGCTAGTTGGTGCCGGGTGGCTAGGTCGCGCCAGCGGTCGGCAGCGTCGGCTAGCTCTGCTTCCAGCGGGTGCACCGTGCCGTCGTAGCCTTCCCACTCAACACCAAACCAGTCGGCTAGCCGCGGCCACAGCCAGCTCCAGCGGAAATAGTCGCCGTTGGTGATGTTGAACGCCTGATTACGGGCTGCTTCCGTCGTGGCGGCCCAGGCCAGTTGCTTGGCAAGCACGCGGGCATCGGTTACGTCGGAAAGGCCGTTCCACTGCGCTTCCGAGCCCGGCCAGCGGAAAGGTTGGCCGGTTTCCTTGCAAAGGCTGGCGTACACGGCCAGCGTGGTGCCCATGTTCATGAGGTTGCCCACGGCCTGGCCGATAATGGTATGCGGGCGGTGAATGCTCCAGCTGAAGCCGTCGCGCGCGGCCGCGGCAAAAACTTCGTCTTCCTGGGCGTAATAGAAGTTTTCGAGGTCGAGGCGGGGCTGCTCTTCCCGCAATGGAGTAGCCGGCAAGGAGCCACCCCGGGCGTAGGAATCAAACGGCCCGAGGTAGTGCTTGAGGCCCGTGACCAGGGCTACGTGCTGCACCGAGTGCTTGGGCGACAGGGCCGCGAGCAGGTTGCGCACCATGGCACCGTTCACGCGAATGTTTTCGGCTTCGGTTTCTTGGCGCATCCAGCTGGTCAGGAAGATGTGGGTGGGCGCCACGTCGGCTAGGGCGGCAGCCAGGGTTTCGGGGTGAAGCAGGTCGGCAGCTACGGGGTGCAAGCCGGCTATATCGGTTTTGGGGTTGCGGGCCAGACCGTACGTGGTCCAGCCAGTGGCCAGCAGTTCTTTGGCCAAGTTGCTGCCAACAATACCGCTGGCACCAACAATTAAAGCAATTTTATCCATGAGGAGGTGTACGGGAAAGCAAAACCAGGGGTAGCATTTAGCCGCTACTTCCCAGTGACTCCCCTTGTGGGGAGCCTAGGGGCAAAGCTAGGTACCCGCCCACGCTGCGCTTTGTACAAATCGCCGAACTATTTGTACCCCGTAAACTGCGCCCGGTACGCCGAGGGCGTTTGGTTGACTTCCTGCTTGAACCAGCGCGAGAAGTGGGCCACATCATAAAATGCCAGCTGATAGGCAATGTCGCTGATGGGGAGCTGCGTGCCGGTCAGCAGCACTTTGGCTTCCGTGGTTACCTTTTCCTTGAGCAGGCGAGCCGCACTTTTGCCGGTGGCTTTGCGGCACAGCGCACTCAGGTACTTGGCATCGACGCAGAGCGCATCGGCGTAGGCATCCAGGGCTAGCGCGGGCTCGTGGGTTGCTAGGCGCACTTCGATGAGCTGCAAAAATTGCTGCACAACCGGCGCTGTGTGTGAAGCGGCAGCAGTGGGTTTTTCCCAGTTGCGAATATCGGTGAGCAGCAGGCGCAGGTAGAGGCGGGCTTTTTCGAGGTGCTGTTGCTGGGTGTAGAGCTGCTCGCCGCTGAGCTGAAGCGCAGCGTACTCGGTGGGGGTGCAGGCGTGGTATACGTAGGGCGCGCCACCCGCCAGCACCGCCTCAATCTGGTAGGCTGGTAGTAGGCCGGCATTGTAGAAATCGGGAGAGAAAAAGCCGTACAGGCCCGTCTGCGGGCCTCCGTGCAAGCGCCAGCTCAAGGCGGTGTTCGGCTTCACGAGCAGAATGGACCGTGGCGCGACCGTAATGACATCGTCGTCGAGGGTGAACGTGCCCCCGCCTTCCCCGAACAAGGAGAGCTTGTAGAACGCCCGGCGGTGCAACTCGATGTGCTGCCGACAAGTGGCAAACCGCTCCTCGCGCCGATACAATACAAGTTGTTCCAGGGCTTCCGTGGGCAGCTCGCGGACAGCGGGCTCCGTTGTTTGGGGGTAGGCATTGAAGCCGAAGGTGGGCAACTGCGGTGATTCCATGGTCTGCTAACCGAATAATCAGGCGTATGGTTGGGTGTAATGCTCTTGACCTGATGCAACGCAAGTTTTGTGTGGCCTAGGTCTTGCTTGGTACCATGTTTATTCACTACTTTCTATATTCTACTCAGCTGCTCAGCCCTGCCAGTGAAATCAGGTGCCTAGCGCGAAGCGCTGGCCGGCAGCACTCCCACGCGGAGTTTACTTCCTCGTTGTTTGCAGGTCCTGCCTGCCATCTGTTGCCGCTTTTTTCTAAGCTATTAGGCCATGAAACCAGCTTGCATGCGTTTGCTGCCTTTGGTAGCCAGCGTACTTCTTTGTCTGCCCTCCACCCAGGCGCAGAATTTCCCCCTTCAGGCTAAGGATAAAACTCGGCCCCCACAAACTTCTCTACTGCCAGATCTTCGCTTGCCCGCCGGAGCTCACGCATTGCACCACAGCCTGCCCGACCAGACCGCCGCGGACCCGAGAACCAGCCGAACACAAACGGGCAAACGACTTTCCAGCACGCCAGCCGAAGCCAATGGCCGCGCCCTGAGTTCCGGCCTCGTCAGTGAAGCGTGGCTAGCGCGCTATAATTGGGCAGAAAACAGCTACGATAAAGTAACGGCAACGGCAACCGATTCGGCGGGCAATGTGTACGTAACAGGCTATGCTTTCCGCTCTACCAGCTATACTTACGTCACCATTAAGTACGACGGTGGTAGCGGCCGCCAGCTGTGGGAAGCTGTCTACAGTGGTTTCAACGATAGGGTGCCGACGAGCTTGGCCGTGGACCGAGACGGTAACGTGGTGGTGACGGGTTCATCGTACGGCAGCACACTTTATGATTACCTGACCGTGAAATACTCGGCCCGCGGCCAGCAGCTGTGGGAAGCGCGCTACAACGGGCCTGATAATCAGGATGATTTGGCTAGTAGCGTGGCCGTAGATGCGGCAGGCAACGTAGTTGTGACCGGTACTTCCTACCAAGGCAGCAACCGCTACGATTACGCCACGGTCCGCTACTCGGCCAGCGGCCAATTGCTCTGGCAAGCGCAGTACAACGGCGCGACTAGCGGGGATGATTTGCCCACCAGTGTAGCCGTAGATGCCACCGGCCACGTGTACGTGACCGGCACAACCTACACCAGCACCCAAAGCGACTATGCCACGCTCAAATACGACGCCACAACCGGTCAGTTGCAGTGGGCTGCTTTCTACAACGCCCCCGCCAACAGCTACGACCTGGTGCGCGACTTGGCCGTGGATGCCACCGGCCACGTGACCGTGACAGGCACCTCCGACAACGGCCGCAGCTACGACTACGCCACCGTGCGCTACGCCTCCAGTGGGCAGCAGGAGTGGGTGCAGCATTTCGAGGGAGCCGCCGGCGGCTACGACGAAGCCACTGCCCTAACTCTGGACGCGGCAGGCAACGTGGTGGTGACCGGCTATGCTGAAACCACCCGCGGCAACTGGGATTATGTCACGTACAAATACGCTGCTGGCAGTGGGCAACCGCTCTGGCAAGCCCAGTACAACGGCCCGGACGGTGGCTACGAGGAAGCGCGGGATGTGGCCATTGATGGGGAAGGCAACGTGGCCGTAACGGGCCGCTCGTTTACGGGCCGCGGCCAGAGCGAGTATGCTACCGTGCTCTACTCCACCGCGGGGCAGGTGCGCTGGACCAGCCGTTACCACGGACCCGCCCCCGGCGACGAAGCGCCCACCCACCTGACGCTAGATGGCCTCGGCAACGTAGTCGTGGTTGGTGATGCAGCGGGCCGTAGCCCCAACGATTTCGACTATGCCGTGGGCAAGTACGCCGCTGCTACGGGCCAGGTACTTTGGCAGGCTACTTACTCCGGTATTCGCATGGGCTCGTATTTGCTAACCGACTTTGCCGTAGATGCGGCAGGCAACGTGTATGTGACGGGAACCAGCAATAACAGCCTATTTCTAGGAGGTGCCTTTCAAGTGCAAACGGCCTACCTCACCGTCAAATATTCGCCTAGCGGGCAGCTGCTTTGGGAGGCGCGCCGTCGTTTCCGTCCCAACGTGTTTCGGGTTGAGCGGTCCAGCCTGGCTGTGGACGCGGCGGGCAACGTTTATATCTGCGGCTCCGACTTCGGTAGCTCTTTTATCGTCAAGTACTCACCCAATGGGCAGCAGCTCTGGCAAGTGCCTACCGATCCACTAATGGCCGTTCCCGTAGTTGATATTGCGGCGGACGCGGCGGGCAACGTGTATGTTTCCGGCGCCGACTTCGATACTGGAAAATACGCAGCCGACGGAACGCTGCTGTGGGTAGCATCTTTTAATGGCCCCCCAAGCAGCGTAAACATAGCACTAAGCATGACTCTGGATGCGGCCGGCGACGTGCTGGTGGGTGGTTCTTCTGCCAGCAGTAGCAACTCCAGCTTCGGCTATGCCACCGTTAAGTACGCGGGCCGCAACGGCGGGCAACTCTGGAAAACCAGCTATACCGGAATGGCCACTTCCTCCGACGACCGACTTACGGCCCTAACCGTGGACGCTGCCAATCACGTGTACGTGACGGGCCGCTCCCTGACCGATACCAACGGCTACGACTATGTAACCATTAAGTACGACGGCGCCAGCGGCCAGCCGCAGTGGACGGCGCGCTACAACGGCGTTGACAGCCGCCGTGATGAACCGTCGGGAGTAGCCGTGGACGCCGCCGGCAGCGTGTACGTGACCGGTGCATCGTACAACGCCGATAACACCCGGGACTATGCCACGGTGAAATACACCGGCAGCAGCGGCCAGCAGGAGTGGGCAGCCCGCTACAACGGCCCCGCCAACCGCGACGACTATGCTACCGCCTTAGCCACGGATGCCACCGGCAACGTGTACGTGACGGGCGCCTCGACCGGCAGCGGTAGCAACACCGACTACGCTACGCTCAAGTACGCCGCCACTGGTGCGCAACTGTGGGAGGCGCGTTACAACGGCCCCGGTAACGGCATGGATCAGGCGCTCCACCTTAAGCTAGATGCGGCCGGCAACGTCCACGTAAGCGGCAACTCAACTGGCCACGCCCCAGTTTTCGACTTCGCCACCATCAAATACGCTCAAACCAGCAACGCCTTCCTGCGCCCACTGGACACTGCAACGCGGGTGGCCGTGAGCGAAGCAAGTAGTCGGCAGAAATTGACGGTCTACCCGAACCCGGCGGCAGCCACAGCCACAGTAAGCTTCCGGCCCGCGCTTGACGGAGCCGCCCAGGTGCAGGTCTACAATCAATTGGGCCAACAGGTGGCCATCCTGTACGACGGCACCGTGCGCAAAGGCCAGCACTACGCATTATCGCTTCACGGCCACAACCTACCCGCGGGTTTATATACCTGCTCGTTGCTCGTGGGCGGCCAGCGCGAGACAGTGCGGGTGCTTGTTTCGCGGTAGCACGTAGCAGCAGTCAACTTACGGAGCCCAGCCGGCGCTTTTCAGAAACTCTATCAGGCGCGGGTCGTTGGCCGACAGGGGCGGTAGCCAAAGGTCCACCCGCTGGCGCTGCCAATACAGACCTTGCGGAGTACCGGGCGGGGCAAACATGTATCGGTACCGCACGGCCCGGACGTAGCGCGGCGGCTGGTTGGGGAAGGGGTTGCGGGCAAACAAACTCACCGCCGCGGGGTCGTTGTGCAAAAGCTTTGAAACCAAGTTTATCGTCCAAGGATATTCAGCTGGTGTCGCCATGGCGGCAAACCACATTTGCCAGTCCAGGCGCAGCTGGTAGGGCGCTACTTGGGGCGGCCGCTGGTTAAGCAAGACCGGCAAGCCCTTGTAGATATACGGCTGCCAGTTGGCTTGATCGGTGGAATCTTCGTCCGCGGTGCCCTCGAAAACTACGTTCCACCGCTCTTTGCCCACGCTCCCGAAGGCGCCGTAGGTATTTACCAAGTCCAGCGGGTCGAATGAGGTATTCATGATTTGCCCCGGCGACACCATGTTGAGGGTAGGCTGAACGCTGAGCAGGCCGATGATGGCAGTGACAACCCAGGCCGTGGTCTGCATGGGTTTAGAGGTTTCGGCGCGGTCGGCGGCCGCCTGCGCCTTCCGCACGAGTTGGCGGGGGAGGAGCCTCACCCAGAAGTTGTCATCAAAACAAGCCAGCGCCGGCACGATGGTCAGCCAGTTCAAAAAGGAAAGATTGCCACTGAGAATAATGTTGAGTTGAAACAACACGATTATCACCCCGGCCAGGTGGCGGGCAAACCGGGGCCCAAACACAAAGAAGGGCGCTGCCAGCTCGGCCAGCCAGTTGAACCAGACGCCCACTTGCAGAACGGTGCGCGGTAGAAAATGAAACCACCGGCTCAAAGGCCCGGGAATAGGCTGCGTTTCGAAGTGATAGTAGAGGGCGGTGCTATTGCGCCATACCTCGTCCCCGCGGACCTTGATCAGGCCGGCCCCGAGCATAATGCGGAAAGTCAGCCACCGAAACAGCACGATGATGGGCATCGGGGGCGCATACTTAGGAAACGGCCGCCAGTCGAGCAGGGGGCAAAGGAAAACGGCCAGAAAGCCAGTTTCTGTAAGCTGAATCTCCCACCCGTACCCGTACCACTCTTGCCCAACGTGCACGATGGACATATACAAAAACCAAAGCACCGCCAGCAGCAGCGCGTTGGCATAACCCGCCACCACCACGCAGGAAAGCGCAAACCCCAGCCAGGCCACCGTGAGCAGGGCCGCGTCGGAATGCCCGAGCCAGAAAACCGACGGCAAACGCAGAAAACCAGCTCCCTCGGACCCCAAGGCTGCACTGATCTGCCGAAGGTAGCTGCCAACCGGTAGCAACCCATGCGAACCAATCAGCGGCACCAGCTGATTGATAGCGACCAGAAAGGCAATGGCGTAAAGCACCCCTAGCAGGCGCAGTAGTACAAAGCGGGTGAGCCAGTAGGTAGGCGAAGAACCAGGTGCACCGAGCACCTGTGAATACCCACTATCTATGTCGTTTGTCGCTTCCATTCGTTTGCCGTTGATGCAGGCTCATACGTCGTTGCTTGCCGGTTGGCGATGCGGGAAGACACCTTTCTGATGGCTATTTATGCCTCTGGTTGAGCTTAAACGCAACTTTTGCTTACAACTCGAACCCAAACTTTTGTGTACATTAGGTAGGCTTGGCGTGCTGCAGATCTGTGCACGCAACTTGGCTTTTTGCGAGCGGATGCGGCGAGATGGATGCTTGGATGGCAACAACCGTTGTGCAACGGGGGAAGAAGTGATTTAAATCAGGATTCGAGATGATCTGGCGCAGGAGACCTAAGAGAAGGAACGACCACATTTGCTTGTCTGCTAACTAGTTACTCCACCATGACTATGACTACTCTGCTGATCGTCTCTGATTTCGTTGCGGGTGCCGACCCAGCTCTGGACTTTGCTACGCTCCTGGCGCAAGCTCTCGGCGCCAAGCTCGTGCTTTTGCACGTGCAAGACGAAGATGCCCTAAAGGCAGAACCGTCCTCCGCGCAACTGCCGGCTGCCACCTCGGCCCCGCAAGCTCTCCAAGACCTAGCCCGGACGCTGCCCGTGCCCGCCGTAGCCGAAGTAGAAGCGGGCCAGATGGAAGATGCGCTGCCGGCTGCCATCAGCCGCCACCGCCCCGCCCTAATTGTGCTAAGCCGGCCATCGGCCGCCACCGCCGCCGACGTGCTGGTAACGACCACGGCCCTGAATGTGCTGCGCAGCCATGCCTGCGGCTTACTGGTAGTACCGGCAGAAGCGCCCCAAGCCAAGCTGCCACAGCGCGTGCTGCTGGCCGCCGACGGCGGCAAGTTCACGCTGGGACCTTGCGTAGAATCTATCCGGGCCATGCTGTTGGCCATGCGGGCGCAACTGATTGTGGGGCACGTAACGGAGTCTGCCACGCAGCATACGGCGCAGCAGGCGCTGGCATCGGTGGTACGGACGGGGCTTACACTCGATTTGCCCGCCGTAACAACCACGCACGTCTGCCACGCCGAGCCCACGGCGGGCATCCTACAGGCGGTGGCGGAGCAGCGCGCCGAACTGCTGGCCGTAGTGGCGCGCCCGCACACGCTCTTGTGGTCGCTCTTCCGGCAGACGGTAACGGCGCAGTTAGTATTGCAGAGCGCCGTGCCGGTGTTGGTGCTGCCGGCCCAGCCGCAGCCTACTAGTACCGGCTCGCAAGCCTCAGCTCGGCGCACAACGTCGGCTGTTCGCTAAGCGCCAGCCCTACAACACCGTGGCCGGTGCTACAACTTCAATCGGGAGGTTGTAGCACCGGCCTTGGTGTATTTTTCAACAAGTACTTGTAGTTCAGTTAGCTACTTGCCGGGGGCAGCTACCCAATCCACGCCTTTGCGCAGCCACTGCTGGGTGGCGTCTTCTGGCGAGTTTGGTTCAATGGCGAAATTATAGTGCCATTCCACCTGGGGCGGCAAACTCATGAGAATACTCTCGGTGCGGCCCCCGGTTTCGAGGCCAAAGCGCGTGCCTCGGTCCAGAGCCAAGTTGAATTCGGCGTAGCGGCCCCGGCGCACCAACTGCCACTGCTTTTGCCGGTCGGTGTAGGGCAGGTCACGGTTTTGGCGCATGATGGTGCTGTAGGCGCGGCCGTACACTTGACCTACATCCTGAATGAAGGCGAACAGCTCCTCGAACGAACCATCTTTACCGACGGTGAGGCGGTCGAAGAAGATACCACCGATGCCGCGCGTTTCCTGGCGATGAGGAATATAGAAGTACTCATCGGCCCACTGCTTGAAGCGGGGGTAGTAGCTGGCATCGTGCTGCTCACAAACGTGGGCAATTTGTTGGTGAAACCAGCGGGCCTGTGCCTCGTCCACGTAGATAGGGGTCAGGTCCAGGCCGCCGCCAAACCAGGCTTCGCCGTTGCCAGCCTCGAAGTAACGCACATTCATGTGGGAGATGGGCACGAGCGGGCTGCGCGGGTGTTGCACTACCGAGACGCCCGTGGCAAAGTACGCCTGGTCGGGCATGAGTAGCTGCTGGGCTGCTTTGTCGCTCATCTCGCCCCACACGGCCGAGAAGGCGACGCCTCCTTTTTCCAGTACCTGCCCTTGCTGTATGACCCGGGTGCAGCCACCCCCGCCGCCAGCGTGCTGCCAATTGTCGCGGCGGAAGCGAGTGCCGCTGCCGTCGGCCGTTTCCAGTTGGTAGCAAAGCCAGTCCTGAAAATGGTGCATCCATTCTTGCACCAAGGCGCGGGAAGTAGTGCGCGGAGAAGAAGTCAAGGTATCCATAATGTAGAAGCGTAAAGCAAACTCAATAATTAAGCGCGGGGCAAAGAGGCCAAACGAACCGTTGGTTGGTGACTCCGCCCTAATTCCTCCCGTTTGGCGCATTGCTCGCAGCACATCACGCGGGGTTGGCGCTCCGTCGAACGGAGCACCAGCATCGGAATCTGGGTGTGGTAGGCATGGGTGGTAGCATAGCACTGGTCGAAGTAGCGCAGCAATTGCGCCGATGTAGTAGGGGCTACCAACAGCAGTTGGGTTTGCGTGCGGGCGCAAAACTCACCAATGCCTTCCAGGGGCGCATCGTCTTCCAGCAAGTGCTGTTTGATGGTAGGCCAGGTGAGCTGCACGGCAGCTTGCTGCAATACTTGCTTGAGGCGCCGCCGTTGCGGCCGGTCGGCGGGCGAGTAGAACTGCACAATGTCCAGCGTGCCCGGAAAAGCGTCTTGTAGGGCCGACAGCCGAGGCAGCGTGTTCAGGTTTAGGGTCGGGAAATCAGCGAAGAAAGTTAAGCGGGAAGGCAGCGACCGGCGGCCGGGCGGCACTACCAACACCGGACACGTGACGAGCTCGGCAATGGCGGCGGCATGGTTGCCGGGAGCCATTTGGCGGCCACAGTCTATGTGTTCGAGCCCCATAACCATCAGGTCGGCGGCGCAGCGAACCGCTTCGGCCTGCACATGGTCGTGCAGGCAGCCGGCCAGCACCCGGTACTGGTACTGGATGCGGCGCCCATCTTGGCGGGTGAGCTGCTGGTAGCGTAGGCGCTCGACCAGGCTGCGGAGTCGCTGTTCCTGCCCAATTAAATTGATATCGGGCGCGCCAGCAAGGGGTTCGGGGTGGCAATAGAGCACCACCACTTCTGCCGGCCAGCGCACGGCCAGCTTGTTGGCGTAGGCTAGGGTGTATTCGGCAGCAGCCGTGTGGTCGAGCGGAACGAGAATGGTTTTCATGAAAAACGAAAAGCGGTTGAAGGCAAGAAGATTAGTGGCAGTAATGCACGGTGCGCGGCAGGGTAGTGGCGGCGCTTGGCGCGTGGTTGAGCTGAGGACTCAGATAAGGAATGCCGAGCCCGAGCCCTCGCACGATAAAGAGCAGCGCCAGCAGTGAGGCCGCGTAGGGCACCACCCGCCGCAGGCGAGTACGCCAAGGCCAGGGCACCATCTGGCCCGAGAGCGACAAGGCCAGCATCAGCGGCAGGGTGCCGAGGCCGAAGCACGCCATGTAGGCGGCCGCGCCTGCTACGCCCGGCGCGCTTAGCGCCCCGGCCAACGCTAGGTACACCAATCCGCAGGGCAGCAGCCCGTTGAGCACGCCCGTAGCGTACAACGCCCACCCAGTAGGTTGCTGAAACAAGCGGGCCAGCGTGGTTTTCACCCACCCCAGCGGGGTACTCAGCCCTAGCACGTTGGCCAGCCCCGCCGTGTAGCGTTCTGGCACGACCACCAGCAGCAGAATCAGCACGCCCGAGGCCACCGACAAGCTCTGTTGTACTCCGGCCAGCCGCAGGCCCTGACCTATCAGTCCGGCCCCGGCTCCCAGCGTGGTGTAGCTGGTGGTGCGGCCCAGGTTGTAGAGCAGCCGGCCGATCCCGTAGCTTCCGGCCAAACCAGTGGCCGCCCGCTGGCCGGGCAGCGCCAGCGCAATAGCGCCACACATGCCCACGCAGTGGAAACTACCCAGAAGACCAAAAAGAAAACCTGCCCAAAGCATCGGTGAGAAGCTGCTTGAATTGGGAAGCAAATACGGCCACCATCTAAAAAGCCCACATGACAAAAATCAGGTGGCCCGCATGACTTTCACCCAGGAAAAGGTAGGCGGCGCTGCTATACGCATCCTGAGGTAGGACCTTACACCAGCGGCATAGTGGCAAAAAGCAAGTCTTCTTGCTGCATTCCGGCCGCACCGGCCAACCAATTTCGGCCTTGGTGGTATAGCATACCGCGTTCATATCTACTTCACTCAACCACTGCACATGAGCTCACAACCCCAAGTAGGCTGGATAGGCCTCGGCAATATGGGCAATCCGATGTCGCGCCGACTGATCGAGGCGGGCTACCCGGTTGCCGTTTACAACCGCAGCAAAGACAAAGAAGAAGCCCTGCGCGCCAGCGGGGCCACCACCGCCGATTCGCCGGCTGCCTTAGTGCAGCAAGCCGACGTGGTGTTCCTGATGGTATCCGACGACCAAGCCGTGCGCGACTTGTTCACGGGTCCGCAAGGACTGCTGGAGGCCCAAGCGAGCGGCAAGCTGCTGGTCAACATGAGCACGGTGTCGCCGGGCATCAGCGAGGAAATGGCGAAACTCAGCCAAGAGAAGGGCCACACCTACCTCGATGCACCGGTTTCGGGCAGCGTCAAGCAGGCGGAAACTGGCCAGTTGGTCGTGATGGTGGGCGGCGACGAGCCAGCGTTTCAACAAGCCCAGCCGCTCTTTGAGCACCTTGGGAAGCTGGCGCTGCTCCTCGGCCCCATCGGCAGCGGCAACCGCGCCAAACTTGCCATCAACACCTTGTTGGGCTTCTACACGCAGGGCCTGGCCGAAACCTTGCTCTTTGCCCAGCAGCACGGCCTAAAACTCGAGGATATGCAGACCATTATTGCCAACGGCGCCATGGGCAATGTGTACTCCAAGATCAAGGGCGAAGCCATTATGGGCGAAAATTTCCAGGCCGCCTTTGCCCTAAAGCACCTAGCCAAAGACCTGCGCCTGGCGAAAGCCGAAGGGCTGAACACGCCCTTAGGCGCGGTAGTCCACGACACCTTCCAGCAAGCCGAACCCGCCCTAGGCGACGAAGACGTTATTGCCATCATCAAGCACCTGCACCGCGACTAAGGAAGCTAGTGTGTCGGTTGCCCATCAGCTAGGAGGGTCTGCGTGCTCGCGCCATTAGGAACAGACGAGGCGCGCGTAACCTATCCACCAGAAGCTGCCGCAACCTGTAGTAAGCAAATACAAAGAGCCGCCCCGCTGGCGCCTTCTCAACCAGAAGGCGCCAGCGGGGCGCTGTTGCGTTAGCAGCAATGGCTTTCGAGAAAGGCACGCTTGCGCGGGGCTTCTCTACTTCTTCTGGTACGTGTCGAGAAAGGATAGCAGCCCCGTGATGGCGCAAGGGGAGAAGTACTTTTTACCCGACGTCGGGTCGACGGTGCCGTTGGAGACAATGCCTACCACCTGGCCTTGTTCGTCGACCAGTGGGGCACCGCTCAGCCCGCCGAATTGCTCGGGTACCACCACGTCTTTTACGAGAATCCGATTATCTATCGTTTTGTAGTACTCGAACTCATATACGCGTTGCGGGCCGCTGTCCATGTGGCGGGTCCAGCCCACTACGTACAGCTTCTCGCCCGGCTGCAACGGCGTGGTGCGAGCCTCTAGCGGCTTGATGCGGGAGTGGTTCGACTGAATTGAGAACACCAGCCAATCTTGGTCGTAGGTGGCCTTGTCTTCTAATGACTCGGCTTTGTTCTCGTTCAATAAGCGGTTGGTAACCACCCTGCGCGCCTTATCCGGCAGCGGAAACAACAACCAGGATTTAACACTATTCCCGAACGAAAGCGCCTTCATGCCTTTGGGCTTAATCACCTTCAGAAGGTGTTTGGCGGTAACTGCCAACGTGTCGTTCTGGTGCTTGAGCAGAAAGCCACACGAAAAGCGGGGCTGATCATATTGCGGGTCCGCAAAGGCAATCTGGTTGGTCAGGGCTATTTCGGGAAAGGTCTTTTTCGAGACTTGTTCCTGCCCGAAGCATGCGGTGGTGAACAGCAGGAGTACCAACAACCAGCGGAATGTCATTTGCCTGATTTCGTTAACCTGGCCTCGGCGTTGAGGCTGAGCGCAAACTATTTTATTCCTGAGCCAGATACAAGAGGCGTCTGTCTGCTAGCTGCTTGAGGATAGGCACCAGCATCAGGTAGGAGTGGCCTACCACGTACGGCATGCATTCGACGCTTAGCTTATTTCACTTGCTTACAGATGCACAGCAACTACCACGACGCCCTAAATCGTCAAATCCTTCTCCACAAAATACGCCTGCCCATCCGCGGTGAAATCCACGCGGATGCGCCAGAAGCCGCGTGCCATTTTCTGGGTGCTGATGCGTTGGGTGAGGGCCGAGCTAGGTTGCAGCGGCAAGGTGAAATCGAGCTTCAAATCGGAAGGGCGGAAGAAGTGGAGCTGCCCTTCGATGCGCTTGCCGGCAAACGACGGCGGCAACTGCAAGTAAAGCTGCGAAACCGCCGCTTCGTGCGTTACAACCACGGATACGGGCAGCGCTGCCGTGCGGGCCACGGTTTCCATACGCTGCTGGTACGCTAGTTCCTGCTGGTAGTAGTCGGCACTTACTAGGTCTACGCTGGAGTGCATGGCCTGCTGCACCATGTAGCCGATGTAGGCAGCAAACAGCACGAACACGGCAATGATGGCATAAGGCCAGATAGTGCGCTTTTGAGGAGGGGACGTAACCATCGGAAAAGGGAAGTTTTGTGCTTGGCGACGGGCAGGTACGCCTGGTGAATAGGGTGCGCATTACAGGCAGGGTTTCGAGATACCTTACCAAGCCGTTGATGGCTTAGTACACCGGGCCCAGGAACTTGGTGCTGGTTTCAGCAATCTGCTGGCCATTGCTGAACAGCCCGATGCGGATTTTCTGGTTGGTGTGGTGCAGCGCAGTGCGGGGCAACTCGGCGAAAAACACCCCCTCGGCAATGCCCTGGGCCGGCAAGGTCAACTGGTGGGAGCCAACCAGCGAAATCTGGCCCTGAGTTGGTTCCAGCACCCGCAGCGTGATAGGGTAGGGCTGGTTGGTTTTGTTGATGACCGAGATATTGTAGAGGTTGGTGATGGTGCCGTGAGCGGTTTTCTGAAACAGCTGCCCCGGCGTGCGCAGCACCGTAGCCTGCACGTTGGCCCGCGACACCAGCAAGCCCGTTAGTACGGCTACCAACACCAGCAGCACCGCCGAGTAGGCTTTCACCCGGCCCGTTAGCTGGAATTTGGTGCCCTCGGCAATGTTGTTGACCGATGCGTACCGAATCAGGCCTTGGGGTTTGTTTACCAAGTCCATGATGGAGTTGCAGGCATCTATGCAGGCCGTGCAGTTGACGCATTCCAGCTGGGTGGCGCCGTTGCGGATGTCGATGCCGGTGGGGCACACCTGCACGCACTGGTGGCAGTCGATACAGTCGCCGGCGGTGCGCTGCTGGTTTTTGCGCAGCTTCGCCCGCGGCTCGCCCCGCTGATAGTCGTAGGCCACGGTCAGGCTGTCTTTGTCGAGCAATACGCCCTGCAAGCGGCCGTAGGGGCAGGCAATGGTGCACACCTGCTCCCGAAACTGAGCAAATACGGCGTAGAACACGCCCGTAAACAGCACCATAGCCGTGAGGCCGCCGAGGTGGTCGGCCGGCGAATCCGTCACGAGTTTCACCAGCGCATCGGACCCGATACTATAGGCCAGGAAGGTGTTAGCAATCAGAAAAGAAACGACCAGAAACAGGGCGTGCTTGGTGGTTTTGCGCCAGAGCTTGTCCCAATCCAGCTCGCGCCGGTCGAGGGCCTTCTGCTGCGGAGCGTCGCCTTCCAGCCAGTACTCGATGCGGCGAAACACCATTTCCAGAAAGATGGTCTGGGGGCACACCCACCCGCAGAAAACTCGGCCATACACCACCGTGAACAGAATAATGAACAGCAGAAACGTGAGCGTAGCCAATAGCAGGATAAAGAAATCCTGAGGCCAGAAAATCTGCCCGAAAATAATGAAGCGGCGTTCTGGCAAGTTCAGTAGCAGCACCGGCAGCCCGTTAATACGCAGCCAAGGCCCGGCAAACAACAATGTCAGCAACCCGTAGCTCAGCCACTTGCGGCGTTGGTACAGCCAGCCCAGCGGCTTCTTCGGATACAGCCACACCCGCTTGCCGGCAGCATCCACTGTGGCAATGGAGTCGCGGTAAGCGTCGTTAGGCTTGAATTGGGTAGCCATGGATATTCTGAAAAGCGAATAGAAAAGGCGGTTAAACCTGTTGAGACGGTCTGGTCTGTTAAGCATAGCCAGAGCACTTAGTGTGCTGGCTGGCGTTACCACAGTACTTGTCATGCTTGATCTGGAGTCCGCTTGTTGATGCAGCTCACGTGCTGACGTTGCCAAACTATATCGGTCATGCTGAGCGGAGTCGAAGCATCTCGCTAGTGTGGTAACCTTAGTTCGTGTTGCAACGATTCGAGCGAGATGCTTCGGCTTCGTTGCACTACGCTCAGCATGACAAGTAACATTGCAACGTCATCTGTACAACCTCAGCACACGAGCTGCTTCGGTCTCTTGCTTGATGCGCTACATGCTCAGCAGGACGTGCTTTTCCTTGGGTACTAGAGACTCCGACCAGTATGGCAGTCACTTGCTCGTCTAATAAGCTTCGCCAGAACAACTACCGACTTGCCAGGGGGCGGGCGAGGGTTTCTTTTTCTCCCTGCGGCTCTTTGGCGTTGGCGGGTTTCGTGCCCTGCAGACTCAGGATGTAGGAGCTGACTTGCAGGATTTGCTTGCCGGAAAGCTTGCCTTTCCAGGCAACCATGCCCTTGCCCTGCACCCCAAACTTGATGGTCTTGTAGACGTGGTTCACTTCGCCACCGTGCAGCCAGTACTCGTCGGTGAGGTTGGGGCCGACTTTGCCTTCCGCGCTGGCGCCGTGGCAGGGGGCGCAGTTGGTGGCGAACAGGGCTTTGCCGCTGCTTAGGTCGGCGGGCGTGGTCAGGGGCTGGTAGGTGGTGAGCTTGTTGGGGTCGTCGGCATCGGCCGAAACGAGCAGGGCCGCCTGTTGCATCTCGGTTTCGTACTCGGCTTGGCTGAGCTTGCCGGCCTGCGCCACGTGGTAGTAGCTCAGGTAGCCCACCGCAAACACGATGGTGAGGTAGAATCCGTACTTCCACCAAGGCGGCAAGTCGTTGTCGAACTCGTGGATGCCGTCGTAGTCGTGGTCCAGGATTTCGTCGCGCACTTCGCCCCGCACCAGCACCGGGTCGCCGACCAGCAGCCCTAGTACCTTGCCGCTCCAACTAGAGCGCACGGTGGGCAGGTTGTACACTTTGCGCAGGCGGGGCCGCAGTTGCACTATCACTGCTACCAGCAGCACTAGAAACAGCAATACTACAACGGCCAGTGTGCCGAGCAGCAACCAGAACAAGACCTGCCGAGTAGCAAAGGCGGCAGAGGCTGGTTCTGCTGTTGCCGTGGCTTGGGCCAGAACGGCGGCGGGAAATAGCACCGCCACAGTTCCAGCCAGAACAGAACGAAAGCGTATCATGCGGCTACGGGTTCGGTGGTGAGAACCGGGGCCGCGGTAAGAGCTGCCGGAGCCGGAGTGGAAACCTGAGGCTCGGGAGTTATGGCAGCTGCGGCCTGCGGGGCCTGCGCTTCGGTTGGGGGGGTAGTTTCCTCGGTCTGGATGCTGACAGCGGCCGCCTCGGCCAATGAAATGCCGCTTATCACGCCCATCAGTAGCACGGCCACGGCCACGAAACCCGCCAGCCAGCCTAGGATATCGATTGGTCCGGGTCCAGTAGCAGCAGTGGATTGGGCATTGGCAACAAAGCCAGTTAGCAGGCTCATAGCGGTTAGCAGAGAAGTGCGTGTGGTTAGCATATCACGTCGTGGTTAAGGTGGTACTGAATGGTTTCGTTAGTGCTTTCTTCGTCGTTGCGCAAGGGTAGTTGGCTCATGGCGTCGAGGTGGTGGCGCTTGGTAAGCACCACGTACACCAGCAGCCCGAGGAAGAAAAGCAGGAAGATGGCCAAGGAGACGAGCGGGTAGATTTCTATCCCGGCAATAGATTGCAAGACTTTCTTTTCCATGATACTAAGGCAATAGAGGCGGCTAATGGGCGGCGACGGCCGCTTGTTCGGGCTTCACTTTGATGTCGGTGCCCAGGCGCTGGAGGTAGGCAATCAGGGCCACAATTTCCTTGTCGGGCATCACCTCGATTTCCTCTTTCCGTAGTTCCTGCGCAATGCCCTGAGCTTGGCGGCGGGCATCCTCCACGGCCACCTGGTCGTAGTCGGCGGGGTAGGGCGTGCCGAGGTTGCGCAACACCTTGACTTTGGCGGGCAGAATGCGGTAGTCGATGTTCTGCTCGAACAGCCAGGGATAAGATGGCATAATCGAGCCCGGCGACATGCTAGTGGGGTCCAGCATGTGGTTGTAGTGCCAGGAGTGCGGGTACTTGCCGCCTAGGCGGTGCAGGTCGGGGCCGGTGCGCTTGGAGCCCCACAGGAAGGGCCGGTCGTACACGAATTCGCCAGCTTTGGAGTACTCGCCGTAGCGCTCGGTTTCGGAGCGGAACGGGCGCACCATTTGGGTGTGGCAGTTCGAGCAGCCTTCCCGGATGTACAAGTCGCGGCCTTGCAGCTCCAGCGCCGTGTATGGCTTCACGGCGGCAATAGTGGGCACATTGCTTTTTACCAGGAACGTAGGAACCATCTCGATGGCGCCCCCAATCAGGATGGCGATGGTGGCAAAGACACTCAGCTGCACGGGGCGCCGCTCGATCCAGCGGTGCCAGTGGCCGCCCTGGTGCTCTTCCACCAGATCGGCGGGCAGCAGGGCCGGGGCCTGCGCTTTCTCGTTGGCGAGTAGTGAGCCGGCTTTCGCAGTTTGGTAGAGGTTATATACCATGCAGAACACGCCGCTCAAATACAGCACCCCACCGATGCCGCGCAGGTAGTACATGGGCACTAGCTGCATCACCGTTTCCAGGAAGTTGGGGTATTGCAGCATGCCCTCGGCGTTGAACTGCTTCCACATCAAACCTTGCGTGAAACCCGCCCAGTACATAGGAATGGCGTAGAACAGGATACCGAGCGTGCCCAGCCAGAAGTGCGTATTCGCGAGTTTGCGGGAGTAAAGCGCCGTGCGGTAGAGGCGGGGCCACAGCCAGTACAGGATGGCAAACGTGAGGAAGCCGTTCCAGCCAAGCGCCCCCACGTGCACGTGGGCCACAATCCAGTCGGTGAAGTGGGCAATGGCATTCACGTTCTTGAGGCTCAGCATCGGCCCCTCGAAGGTGGCCATGCCGTAGGCCGTCACGGCCACCACCATAAACTTGAGCACCGGCTCCTCGCGCACTTTGTCCCAGGCGCCGCGCAAGGTGAGCAAACCGTTGATCATGCCGCCCCAGCTCGGGGCAATCAGCATCACCGAGAAAGCCACGCCTAGGCTCTGAGCCCAGTCGGGCAGGGCGGTGTAGAGCAAGTGGTGCGGACCGGCCCAGATATAAATGAAAATCAGGGACCAGAAGTGGATGATGCTGAGGCGGTACGAGTACACGGGCCGTTCGGCGGCTTTGGGCAGGAAGTAGTACATCATGCCCAGGTAGGGGGTGGTCAAGAAGAACGCCACCGCGTTGTGGCCGTACCACCACTGCACCAGCGCATCCTGCACCCCGGCGTACATGGAGTAGCTTTTCAGAAAGCTCACCGGCATAGCCATCGAGTTGACGATGTGCAGCACGGCTACCGTGAGGAAGGTGGCAATGTAAAACCAGATGCCCACGTACAGGTGCCGTTCGCGCCGCCTAGCAATGGTGCCGAACATGTTCCAGCCGAACACCACCCACACCAGTGTAATGGCAATATCAATCGGCCATTCCAGCTCGGCGTATTCTTTGGAGGTGGTGATGCCGAGCGGCAGCGTCGCCACTGCCGAAAGAATAATGAGCTGCCAGCCCCAGAAGTGCACTTTGCTTAGCACGTTCGAGAACATCCGGGCTTTGCACAGCCGCTGCAGCGAGTAGTACACGCCCGTGAAAATGCCGTTGCCGACGAAGGCGAAAATAACGGCGTTGGTGTGCAGCGGCCGGATGCGGCCGAAGGTGGTGGCGGCCGTGTTCATGTTCAGCTCGGGCCGGGCCAGCTGGAAAGCCGCCAGCACCCCCACCAGCATCCCGATGATACCCCACACGATGGTAGCAACCCCAAAGTCGCGGACGATCTTGTTGTCGTAGAAAAAAGTGTCAACTGACTGGGCGGGAGTACGCGGCCCCAAAGGGGCGTGAGGGGCAGCAGTTGGTAAGAAAGGTTCGACTTGCATAGCCGGAGAAGTGAGTGATTTACTTCCCCAAAGGTCTAGGCCGCTACTTTCCGAAAAGCTGACGAAAATCAGGTAGGCGTCTGATTGATGTCAGGCCGGCGGCTTGCTCATCTGTCCTAGAAAAATGGCCTACAGTACTATGCGGTCTAGTCTTCGACCCATCCGCATGGTACTGTAGGCGCATTTGGCCGCTATTCGGCACTTGTTTCGGGCTCTGAGGCTAAGAGTGGCCTTAGCTATGCATAGCAGCTTCGACCAACTCCTTTACGCGTTGCCACGTAATTCCTTCTTGCTGCTCAAGGGTCAGCGGGTGCTTTTCCTCAAAGACTTTAACCCTCGGAATCGTCCCAATCTGTTGGGTATGCACCGTTGTCTTAATATTGAGAGTGGCAGGATAGCCCGGCACGACGGTCTGCAGCCAGCCGAAATAAGGTGGCTCGTTTACCCGTTCTGGATTAGTCCAGACCTCGTGGGCGCGCAGGAAATTCTTCTCGCTTAAGCTGGTCCAAATGTTCCAGCAAAACACTTCTTCCGAATCAATAATCGGAATTTCAATGCGTGCCCGGACAAAGAAATGCGCTTCGTCCACCACGCACCAATCTCTGTTATATTCGATTCGGCTTTCCCTATCCTGAGGTGGCACGCCGAAGTAATAGTCGGGGTACTCCGCGCCGAAGCACAGCGGTAATAGCGCATGAAACTCGCCGCAACGGGAGCAGGTGAAGCCTTCCATAGGTTTGGTGAAGACCGATGTAAATCAGATGAGCTTCGAAGGTAAGGATAGCGGCCTATGTATGAAGCAGGAAATTGAAACGGCTGTACCTTCGCCGCTGTTAGCTAAGCAATTCTTTTGTTGCCGGCTGGCATCATCCCCTTCCTATGAATCGTAAGAACCTGTTGCAGTGGCTGCCTTGGGCTGTTTTGGCCGTAGTTATGTTCACCGACCTGCGCCCCGTGGTACTCGGGGGCTTGCAGCGTGGCCTGCTGGCCACGGGCCTGTGGCAGGCCGATGCGCCGCAGGTACCCGCTCCTGCGCCGGTGGTTACGACGGGGGCGGCAGCTTATCCGCATAATCTGCCGCTGCTGGGCCTGGATGGTCGGCAGGTGAATTTGAGTGCGTTGAAAGGCAAAGTGGTATTCGTCAACCTGTGGGCGAGCTGGTGCCCGCCTTGCGTGGCGGAAATGCCTGGCATCCAAGCGCTGTACCAAAAGCTGGACCCCGCCAAAGTCGCTTTTGTTATGATTTCCCTCGACCAGAATCCTGCGAAAGCCAGAAAAATGCTGGAGCGCAAAGGCTACACGTTTCCCGTGTACTTCCCCACTGGCCCGCTGGCGCCACCCTTCGATTCCAATTCCATTCCCTCTACCGTCATCCTGACGCCCGATGGCCAAGTAGCTGCCCGCCACGAGGGCATGGCCGACTACGATACGCCCGAATTCAAAGCCGCCCTGGAAAAGCTCGCCGCTGCTCCGCGCAGTTAGCTTGAAGGGCGGTGCTGCACTGAAAGGAATATTTCCGCGCTACAAAGGCTGTTCCGGCTCATCCTCGAACAACATCCGCACGGAGGGGGTGTAGTCGTCTTCGTACTGGCCGGAGCGTACGGCCCACAAAAAAGCGCCGAGAAAGGTGAGGGCCACCAGCAAGCTGATGCCGATAAGCAGAAAGATAATCGTCATAGCGACAAGGAAATAGGGTTAGAGCCCGCGGCGGTGGGCGGCGTAACGAACTAGCAGTGTGGCAAATACCATCACGCTCAAGGAACTGATGGGCATGAGAATAGCTGACACGATGGGCGTGAACTTGCCTTGCACCGCCAAACCGAGCCCGATACCGTTGTAGCAGAAGGATAGTACAAACGTGCCGAGCACCACTTGCAGGCAGTCTTGCGCAAAGTGCAGGATGCGCGGCAGCTGACCGAAGCTGCGCGCTTCGAGAATGGCGTCGCAGGCCGGGGAGAAGTTGGTGAGCGTATCGGTGAGGGCCACGCCGGCATTGGCTTGCTGCAAGGCCCCAGCATCGTTGAGCCCGTCGCCGACCATGATAACGGTGCGGCCCTGCTGCTTTAGCTCGGCAATGTAGGTTAGCTTGTCGTGAGGGGTTTGGCGGAAGCGCAACTCGGCCTGCGAGCCAAACAGCTCCCGCAATCGGTCTTTCTCGGTATCGTTGTCGCCGCTGAGCACCGCCAGGCGGTAGTGCTGACCGAGTGCGCTCAGCACCTCGCGCAGCTCGTCGCGGTACACGTTGCGGAAGACATAACACCCCCGCACGGCCCCGTCGAAGCTGACATATACCCTGGATTGCAGGTTGTCGGTGGTTTCGGTAACTTCTGTTGTGGGGCTTTGGCCCACCATTGTTGCCGAGCCCACCTTCACTTCCACGCCCGCCACCACGCCGCATAGGCCCTGGCCCGGCACTTCCGTGAATGTTGTGACCGCCAATGCGCTTGGCGGTAGCTCCGCGGCCAGCCGCCAGCTCAGCGGATGCGTGGACTGCTGCACCACGGCCGCCACGGCTTGCTGCTGCGCCGGGCTGAGGGGTTGCCCGCAGTAGTCCACCGCCGAGCGTTTGACGTCGGTAAGGGTGCCGGTTTTGTCGAACACAATGGTGTCGGCGCGGCCGAGCGTTTCCACCACGCCGGAATTTTTCAGGTAGAGCTGGTGGCGGCCCACTATTCGCAAGGCGGCGCCCAAAGCAAAGGGCGTGGCCAGCGACAGGGCGCAGGGGCAGGCAATCACCAGCACCGACGTGAAGGCGCGCAAAGCCATAGCGGGGTTGCCTTGGGCGTACCAGTATGCTACGGAGCCTAGCGCCAGCAGCAGCGTCACGGCCACAAAGTAGCGGCCCACCTTGTTGGCATAGGTTTCCAGGGTCTGTTTCTCTGCTTTCTCGAAAGCCGGGCTGTTCCAGAGTTGGGTGAGGTAGCCCTGCGATACTTCGCGGACCACTTCCAGTTCCACGGCTTCGCCCACCTGCCGCCCGCCAGCGTACACTATCTCGCCCGCCGTGCGGGCCACCGGCACGCTCTCCCCCGACACAAAGCTGTAGTCGATTTGGCCGGTGCCGCGCAGCAGCACCGCATCGGCGGGCACCACTTCCTGGTGGCGCACCCGTATGCGCTGGCCGGCCCGCAGCTCGCGCACTGGCACCGACACCTCACCGGTTTCCGTGAGCAGCGTCACGGCCACGGGAAAGTACGAAGTGAAGTCCCGGTCGAAGCGCAGGGCATCATAGGAGCGCTGCTGCACCCATTTGCCGATCAGCATGAAGAATACCAGCCCCGTAAACGAGTCGAAATAGCCCGGCCCGCGGTGAGTGGCCACCTCAACCACACTGGTTACAAATAGAGCCGTGAGACCGAGGCTAATAGGAAAGTCGAGGTTGATGTAGCGCTGGCGCAGCCCCTGCCAGGCCGAGCGGTAGAAGCCCCGCGCACTCACCAGCAGCACCGGCACCGACAGCAGCAAGCTCAACCAGCCAAAGAAGCGCCCAAACGTGGTCTGCAGCTGCTCGGTAAAGGAAAAATAGTCGGGAAAAGCGAGCAGCATCACGTTGCCGAAAGCGAAAGCCGCCATGCCCAATTGGTAGTATAGCGTGCGGTTGGCGTGGTGGGGCTGGGCACCAAGCTCGGCCAGCGTAATCTGGGGTTCGTAGCCCACGGAGGCCAGCAGCGTTACCACATCCTTCAGGGAGGTGGCGCCGGGGTTGTAGCGTACCGTTAGCTCTTTGCGCAGGAAGTTGACCCTTGAGGACGAGATGCCCGGATTCAACTTAAACAGGTTTTCCAGCAGCCAAATGCAGGATGCGCAGTGCATCTGCGGAATAGTAAATGTGAGCTGGGCGAGGGTAGAGGATTGAAACGCCAGCAGCTGGCTTTGCACTGATTCCAGGTCTAGGTAGTCGAAGCGGCCGGGCAACTCGACGGGCTTCAGCTTTTGGCCGGGGTGCGCGTCGAGCCGATAGTACGTGCACAGGTTGCTGGCGGCCAGCAACTCGTACACGGTTTGGCAACCCGCGCAGCAAAAGTGCAGTTCGGGCTGGTCGGCTAGCCGAAACGGCTGCTCGGGGCAGTCGTCGCCGCAGTGGGAGCAGGCAAGGTGGGTGAGGGGCAGGGTGGAAGCAGGCGCAGTAGGCACGGGCAGAGAAACGAATGACAACCCAAAGCTCCCCTGCGCGGCTAACTTAAAAGCTGACGAACGTCAGGTGCCTGTCTGATTTATTTCAACAAAGCCCTGCCCGGCGCGCCGCACTTTTGCAGCCTACTTTTGTTGAACAAACACGTGGCCCGCTGTCTGCTGCTTTATGTCTCGTTCTCTTGCCCTTGGTTCGCTGCTGCTGGTACTGGCCCTGTTCGTCTGGGCGGGCCTGGTGGCGGGCATTTCTTTTCTGGAAGCCCCACTCAAGTTCACGGCGCCTCATATCACGGTACCGCTGGGCTTGGGTATTGGCCGCATTGTGTTTGCGGTGCTCAACAAAGCGGAGTTGCTGCTAGCTACAGTGGCAGTAGCTAGCGCCGTTTACCTGCGGGTTCCGGCCCGCATGGGTGTGGCGCTAGGGCTGCTTGCGGGCATCTTGCTGCTGCAAACTTTCTGGCTACTGCCCGCTCTAGATGTGCGGGCTTTGGCTTTGCTGGCCGGGCACCCGGCCCCGCCTAACTCCCTGCACACCGTGTATATTGGGCTGGAAGTGGTGAAGCTACTGGCCTTGCTGCTAACCGGCAGCTGGGCGCATCGGTGGGCGCTGCAAGTGGCGCGTGGCCCCGAGGTAGCGGCTCGCCAAGCTCAGCCCGTGGCGTAAGGGCCTTTCTACTACTTGATTTCCTGTTATGACTGTTTCCACCCCCGATATTCAATCCGAAGCCGATATCAAGCTCCTCGTGGATACCTTCTACTCGAAAGTTAACCAGGACGCCCTGCTCGACCCCGTGTTTAACGGCTTTGCCAGTGTGGACTGGAGCCGGCACTTGCCCATCATGTACGACTTCTGGAGCAGCATTGTGCTTGGTACCTCGCGCTACCGCGGCCGCCCGTTTCCCAAGCACCTGCCCCTGCCAATTGATGCTACGCATTTTCAGCGCTGGCTGCAGTTGTTTTACGCCACAGTGGACGAGCTATTTGCCGGCCCCAAGGCGAACGAAGCGAAAATGCGGGCCCTCAATATTGCTACCGTCTTCGAATACCGGCTGCGCAAGCGCGACCCACTTTCGCTGCTCTAGAAACAGAACGTTACTCTCGCGGCCAACTCCGCCAGTACGGCCCACTACGCGTTGGCGCTACCGCGTTACCAGTGCGCCCGGCGTAGCTTCTCGGGCTGCAGCACCCGAATGTTTTTCGGGCTGATTTCAATCAGCCCTTCCTGCCGAAACTCACTCAGCGTCCGAATCAGCGACTCGGAGGCCGTGCCAACCAGGGCGGCCATATCGTCGCGGGAGAGTTGGATGGTGGCTTCGGCGGTGGCCCCGGCTTGCTCGTGCAAGTGTAGCAGCGTGTCGGCCACCCGGCGGCGGATCGAGTTGTAGGCCATGCCGAGCAGCTGCTTTTCCCGCTCACTCACCCGGCCCGCCAACAGCCGAATAAACTGCTCGCCCACCACCGGATTGCGCAGCAGCTGCGAAAAATCGTCTTTCGGAATGTAAACTAGCTCGCAGTCATCGACGGCTACGGCCGAGTCGGGGTGCGGGGTTTGCTCGAGCAGGGGCAGGTAGCCGAAAAACTCGCTAGCACCGTAGAGGCCCGTAATCAGTTCCTTGCCGCCGGCGGTGGCTTGCACGGTTTTCACCCGGCCCGCTTTCACAAAGTACAGCCGCGTTGGCTCGTCGCCTTCCCGGTAAATATCCTGCTTCTTGCGCACCGCGTACACTTTGCGGTCGGCGGACAAGGTTTCCAGATTGGCTACGGCGCGGGCATCGTCCAGAAACTCGTGCAGCCCGTCGGGCGCTTGCAGGTCATAGTCCGGCTTGAGGTGGCGGAAGCGGTTCAGGCGCCCGGTGATGGCGCTGAGCAACTCGGCTTCGTCAAATGGCTTGGTGAGGTAGTCGTCGGCGCCCAGCTCCATGCCGCGGCGCATGTCGGTGCGCTCGGTTTTGGCGGTCAGGAAGATGAAGGGCACCCCCGAGAGTTGGGGATTCTGGTTGAAAATCTGCAACACGCCGTAGCCGTCGAGCACGGGCATCATAATGTCGCACACCACGAGGTCGGGCTTGGTGGTCAGAGCCTGCTCCACCCCAATTTTGCCGTTCTCGGCCGTCAGCACGGCGTAACCGGCCAGTTCCAGAATCTCGGCGGTGTTTTCCCGAATCAGCTCGTTGTCTTCAATTAGCAGAATGGTTTTCATAGGGAATGGTGAGGGTGACGGTGGTGCCCACGCCTAACTCGCTGTGCAAGGCAATGCTGCCGCCCATGAGCTCGAGGTAGCTGGCAATAATATAGAGGCCGAGGCCGGTGCCGGGCACGTTGGTGACGTTGCGGGCCCGGAAAAACCGTTCGAACAGGTGCTCCTGGTCTTCCTTGGAAATGCCCACGCCCTGATCCTGCACCTGCACCGTGAGCTGGTTGGCTTGGCAGTGCGCGTGCAGCGTAACCACCGAGTTTTCGCCGGAATACTTGAGGGCGTTGGAAAGCAGATTGACTACGATTTTGCGCAGCAACGAGGGGTCCAGCCACACCAACGTGTTGCACTGTACCTGCTGGCTGATGGTCTGGCCGGTTTTCAGCAAACCTTGCACGTCGGCCACGGTGTCGTTGAAAAGAGTTACTACATCAAGTGCCACCGGGTGCGCCACCACCCGCCCTTCCTCGATCCGGCCCACCGACAAAAACTCTTCGAGAATGTCGTTGAGGTGGTTGACTGAGGTGCGAATGCGCTGCAAGTGCTTGACGCGTTTGTCTTGCTGATCGGCCCCGGGGTATTTCTCGATTAGAGCGGTGGAGGTGAGCACCGCCGTCAGGGGTGTGCGGAATTCGTGCGAGGCCATGCTCACAAAGCGGGATTTCAACTCGCCCAGCTCTTGCTCGGCCGCTAGTGCTTTGCCGAGTTCCTCGCTGCGCTTTTCCAGTTGGGCCAGGGTGGTGGTTAGCGCGTGGGTGCGGTCCGTCACTTTCTGTTCGAGTTCGGCATTGAGCTTTTCTACGCGCTGGCGCTGGTCGATCAGCTCCCGCTCGGTTTCTTTCTTGAAGGTGATGTCGATGATATACGCCACTACAAACAACTCTTCCTCAAGGTGAAAATAACTCAAGCTAATTTCCACCGGAAACACCGACCCATCGTGGCGGCGGGCCAGCAAGTCGCGGTTGTGGCCCATAGCGCGTACCTGCGGGTTAGCATTAAAGGAGGCGCGCAGGTGCTCGTGCCGGTGGCTAACGGCCTCGGGTACCAATACCTCGATGCGCTGCCCAGTGAGGGTGCCCGCCGGGTAATGAAAGAGCTGCTGCGCCTTCTCGTTGGCCAGCACAATGTCGCCTTGCCGGTTGCAAACGATGATGCCAATGGTAGCGTGCGCAAATACGGCCTCGAAGCGCCCCACGCTCTGGGTTAGGCTGCGCTCGGCCACCCGCAGGCGTTCGGCATCGGTCACGCGGACCAAGAAATAAAGGTGGTCTTCGAGGGTGAGGGTGTTTATATCCAGGGTGGCCCAGAAAGTGGTGCCATCTTGCCGGCGCAGCTCGGCTTCCATCTCGTAGTGCCCGGTTTGCAGCACTCGGTCGCGCAGCTGTACCCATTCGTCGGGCGTCAGTTGTTGCGAGCGTAAGCTGCGCACGGGGTCGTTGTAGAGGGCCTGCGCGGAAGGGTACCCCAACAGCTGATAACCGGCCGGGTTGACGTGGGTAAACCAGCCCAACGCCACGTCATACAGGCCCACGAAGTCCTTGGCCTGTTCGAACAGGATGTCGGTGAGGGGATTATGAGGGAGGTTGGCAGGCATAGGGGGAGTGTTGCAAATAGAAAAGCAGCGGCATCTTCTGCAAAAGTAAAGAGGATGACCAAGGTCAGGTTTTTACTTGACTGCTGTCATGGTGGACGGAAGTTGGGCAAGGTAGATTTGCCATACTACTTTACTTGCCTACTCGTATGCCTGTCATCAAGCCCGTAGATACGAAGCCGGTGCCGGAAGCCGCGGTGCTTTTGGTGCTCCTGCCTTCGCTGGCCCGTCATTCCGACGTCTTGTCGGTAGCTGAGGTAACCCAGCTGCAACGTCGTTTGGGGCCCGCCGTGCAGGTAATTCGGGTAGACGAGGGCACGTACCCGATGGTAGTACGCAGCTTCCTGCCGCTGCAACTACCCGCCTGCGTGCTCTTGCGGCAGGGCGTGGAGCTGTGGCGCCAAGAGCAAATAGCCAGCACCCGGCAACTAGTACCCACTATTCTACATAAAGCGGGTCTTCGTGATGGGGTGTTGCGCTAGCTGCCTCGACTTTGGCGCCAAGCGAAAGAGCAAGATGCAATTGTCATAAAAAGTAGTAGGACCATCTCATAACGGATGGTCCTACTACTTTTTATAAGTGCTAACGCATTAGCATATAAGGATTCTTCACGGATAATCGGGCATAGTTGAGCTTAATGGAGCTGAGCCATTAGTGGGCAGGTTCGGAGGCCAGTAAGTGAGGTGGCGCTACGTGCTGCACAGGAACTGGATGAAGTAGATAATCGCAGCCCCAGAAGTTGGGCGAAACGCGGGCGTCTGCTTGCTGGGCCGCCTGTAGCGTATGCTGGCTGACTGCTGCGCGGGCCAAGCCAGGCTTGCTGTGGCGGGCTGCGCTGGAAGGAATGTGGCGAGCTGCGGATTTCATGGATGCGTGGTTCTTACTTACAATTGACTTCAGGCCTCTTGTCGCAGACGTATTGAGGGCGGCAGGAAGTTTTAGAGAGCGGCTTTACGCCTTGAGCTTGTACCGCGCCGGTAAACGCTGGTCAGGGCTAGCGCGGCAAGCAGCAGAACCGGGAAGAAAAGGGAAAGGGGTAGCATGGCGACAGAATAGTGGAATACTTGGTATAGTCCGTGACTTGGAAAAGACCATGCAAACATCTGGCATTCAGGGTAGGCAGGCACTGATAGAAGTTAGCTTATTACCTGATTTTTATCAGGTCTGAACCTGATATCGGGCATGGGGAGGCGGCCGGCGGCCCGCTTACTTGCCGACAACTTCACTTCGGCTCCTCAATCCATCCGTCATGGCCCACTCACTGCTTATCCTTACCGACTTCTTCGAGGCCGCCAATCAGGCGCTCGACTACGCCACCAACCTGGCCGAGCCGCTCGGCGCCCGGCTGGTGCTGCTGCACGTGCGCCGCGACTCCGTGCTGGACCCGGAAATGTTTACCGGGGAACTCTCCAACCTAAGCCGGGAAGCCGTTGCCTTAGCCCTCAACAGCATGACGCGGCAGCTAAGCGTACCGGTGGTGGCCGAGGTCGGGCATGGCCGGGTGGCCTTCGCGGTGGCTGATGCTGTGAGCCGTCACCATCCCACACTGGTCGTGTTAGGCCGCCCCGACCACTCAGCTATTCCCGACGAGCTGGTGCAGACCACCTCGCTCGATGTGCTGCGCACCTCTCCGTACCCCATGCTGGTAGTGCCGCACCAAGTGGCTACCACGGCCCCGCCCCGGCGCGTGCTACTGGCCGTAGATGGAGAGGAATTTACTTTGGGCGAGCATAGCAGCGCCATCCGCGACCTGTTCACGGTGCTAGGGGCGGAGCTAACCGTGTTGCACGTCACCGCCAACGAGGCAGCCACTGTCGATGACGCAACCATTCTGGACTCTGTGACGCGCACTGGCCTCACCACCGACCTGCCGGGCGTGGTGCGCACCCGCGTCGTGACCGGCCAGAACCCCGTTGACGGCATTCTGGCCGCTGCACAAGCCCCAGAGTTCGATATGGTTGCACTGATTGGGCGCCAGCGCAGCGTGCTTGGGCAACTCTTCCACCGTAGCGTTACGGCGCAGGTGTTGTTGCACAGCCAATTGCCCGTGCTGGTGCTGCCCGCGCAGTAAGCTGCATGCCGCAGCCACTAACTAGCAGACAAGAATTGCCCTGCCTGTTGCCATTTCGAGGGTGCGTACTAAATTGGCTAAGGATTAAGCTACGCAGGCGCATTTCACTAGTCGTAGAAGAAAAGGAGCTACTGTTTATTCCGCATTGCTGTGCCATTGAATGGCGAAGTAGCCGCACTCAGCGCTGCCCGTGTTGGTAAACGCATGGGGTACATTCGCCCGAAGCAATACCACGTCGCCCGCAGCGGCTTTGTGTGCTTGCTTGTCGATCAGGATTTCGCCGCTGCCTTTCGTCATCAAGATGATTTCTTCGGCGCGGTGCGTGTGCGGCGCATGGCTGGAAATGCCCGGCTTGAGTACCGTAGCGTGCACATCAAAGCGCTTAAACACCGAAGACGGCCGGTCGAACACGGGGCGGGTTTCGCCTTTATCGGTTTTCACCACCTTAAACTGGCTCCAATCCTTCATGAAAGAGCCTCCGCCGGTTAGTGCCCGCTGCCTATCCACCGGGTCTTTGGCTTTGAACTTTAACACGTAGTACGTGGCCGGCGCATCGGACGCATTGCGGAAGCTTTGCTTGTCGCCTGCTACTATCAGCAGCAGACCACCGGGCCCCAGGGTTTTGGTGGAGTCTTGTACCGTGGCCGTAAGGCGGCCATCCTGCACGATTACCAGCTCTTCCGAATCGTTGTAAGCTTGCAGCGGATGGTTGGTTTGCCCAGGCTTAAGCGTAGAAGTATGGATGGACAGCTCCGCCAGATCAAGGGTGCTGCCCTTGGCAAATTCGCTGCTTTGCCTTCCCCCATCCTGTTTGGGTGCTTGCTTGGGCTTGCTATACACAGCGGAAGGCAAGGGCGCCATTTGGGTCTGGAGACTGGAAGTCAGCAGGACGCCAACGGCTAGCAGGGTGGTTTTCATCAGGAAGGGAATTGAACTTAAAGTAAAAGCGGGAAAATGAAAGGGGCGCAATAGCACCAAAGGACGAGCGGAGTTCAGGCCGCTACTGCTTGGGGCTTTCTGTAGCTATTTCCAGCGCCTTGGTGGTGGTGTAGTATTTGGCTAGCATGTTCGGTACCTCCCAGGAGGGCATGTTGCGCTTTTCGAGGTACTCCAGATAATGCTCGGTTACGCGGGCAAAGTGAGCCTCGTGTCCTTCGCGGTAGCTGTCGGGAATCAGTACTTCCCAGCCGTTGTCAACCTTCTTGAGTGCCACGCCGGGGTATTTCGCCTGGAGTTTCTTGATGTCTTGCTGCAATCCTTTTTCGTAGGCGGCATCACCGGCCCGGGGCTCGATATAGAGCGTTGGCTTGTACTGCTGAGTTGCTCCTTGGCGAATAATAAGGTTGGCTTTGGTGCCCCGCATCAGCGAATAATGCGTGTCGCCGGCACCATCCGGGGCTTTGTACGCCCACGTCACCGATACCTGGGCATGCACCCCGAGCAGCTTATAGGAAATAGTGCCGTTGCTGTACACCTTCAGCAGGCTGTCGTTGACGAGGTCTTTCTTTAGGTAGTCGGGAAAGCTGCTTTGTTTGGTAATGGCCTTGAATTGGCTAAGACTCATGGGCGTGGCCCAGCGCTTGGCGGAAAGCACCTGAATGTCTTTTTTGTAGTCCAGGGCCCGCCCCGGAAAGCATTCCCACTGCACCAAATCCACCAAGTGGGTGGTTACGTCCACCAAGCCCTCGCCCTCCTGCGTTACGTCCATAAACCAGGCGGGCCGGGTAAGCACGCTGCCCGAAACGTTCTTGTAAAAGCAGTGGGTGCTTTCTTTAATTACCGCCGGATTCTGTGGAGTTCCTTTCTCCAAGGTCCCAAATACCGTCGGCATTAGGGTCAGCTCTTTTTGCAGAATCGTGGGTATCTCAAACCGCTCGGTCATGATATCATACAGCAGCAAATCCTTTTTCTTGGCTGTCGCAAAGGCGCTTTCCAGGGTCTTGAACTCCTTGCTGTTGATGCACATGGGCTTGTCGGCTAGCACGTTGAAGCCAGCCTGCAAGGACTGCGCAATGTATTCCGTCTTCTTTTGATTGTTGCCGGCTACCACTACCACGTTGCCAGCCTTTTCGGCCAGCATCTTGGCAAAGAAATCCGGGCCGGTATACACCTGCTGCTGCCAGTGCGTGGGCGCCTCGGCGCGGGTGTTGTAGGCCGTTACTCTGGCCAAGTGCTGCTGCAGATCGCTGCCCCCGGGCGCGTACACGTGCACCGTCGGGTCGACATTCTTGTACATCGACTTCTGCACCAGTGCCGCGTGGAAATGCCCAGGGTCGAGGGTGATGAGTTGAACCGGGGCGCTGAGTTTGGGAGCGGCGGCGGTTTGTGCGAAACAGGGCAGCAGGGGCAAGAAAAAGAAGGGGCTAGCAACGAACAGGTTCTTCATCTTCTTCAACGAACAGTACAACAAAACGCCTCCCCACTACGCGGTAGCGCTGTTAAACTACATTAGCCGGGCAGCGTGTAGGGTTTGCGCTGGGGCCGGGAAAGCAGGCGGTTCGCCTCGGCATCGTTCACAAACTGCTCCTTGGCGGAGTCCCAGTACACTTTCCGATTCAATTTCATCACAATATGATGAATTAAACAGGTAGAGCAGGAGCGGTGGCCCACTTCAACGGGCGCAATGGGTTGCTTGCGCGACTTGATGCACTCCAGCCAGTTGCCGTGGTGCTCTTTGCTTTCGTAGAGGTGGATTTCGTTGGGCCCGATTACCGATTGGATGATCTTGGGGTCGCTGGCGTCTAGTGCTTTGGCGGCTTGCAAGCTAACCGGGTCACTGGAGGTAGCCTTGGCATCGCCGCGCGACACGAAGATCCAGCCCTCGGTGCCCTCAAACTTGATACCGTTGGGCAAACTGTCGCTGATAATCATGTGCACCCCGTTGGCGTAGCGCCCCTCCGTCTTGAACGGGCCGTGCACGTCCCACAAGCCTTTTTTAGGAAATTCGGCACTGCCCCATACTTCCACCGGGCCCGTGTGCTCGGTGTTCATGGCCCAGTGGGCGCAATCGACGTGGTGCGAGCCCCAACCCGTAATCATGCCCGCCCCAAACTGCTCGCAGCGCAACCAGCCGGGCCGGTCGTAGCCCTGCTGGGGGTGCACGCGTTTTTCGGTGTAATACACTTCGGGCGTCGAGCCCAGCCACCGGTCGTAGTTTAAGTTGGTAGGCACCGGCATGGCCACCTCTTCTTCGCCCGACGGGTCGCCCGGCAACCCAATAGACACGGTTTTTAAGGTGCCAATGCGGCCGTTGCGCACCAGTTCGGCCGCGTAGCGAAACTGGGTGGAACTCCGTTGCTGGCTGCCAATCTGGAAAATGCGCCCCGTGCTTTTCACCGCGTCGCTCAGGGCCCTGCCTTCGGCAATGGTCAAGGACGTGGGCTTTTGGCAGTACACATCCTTGCCGGCCCTTACGGCTGCCATCCCAATCAGCGCGTGCCAGTGGTCGGGCGTGCTAATCAAGACCCCGTCGATGTCTTTGTTTTGGAGTAGCGCCTGGTAGTCGTGGTACACCTTCACACCGTCGAAGGGCTTGCCGTTTTTCTTGGTGTAGTACTCGTTGACCAGCTGTTTCCCCTCTTCGGCACGCCGGGTGTCCACGTCGCAAACGGCCATGATCTGGGCTTGGTCGTACTGCCACACACCGGGCATATCGTGAATGCGGGAGATGCGCCCCGTGCCTATGGCCCCGATGTTGATGCGGTTGCTGGGCGCGTTTTTGCCGAAAACGCTGGCCGGCACAATGGTTGGGAAACCGCCGAACACCAAGGTGGCCGCCGCTACTTTGGTTGACGTTTCCAGAAAGCTTCTTCTACAAACGCCGGAGTTTTTTTCTTCACTCATGGGAAGGATTTTTTACACAGATCAGAAGAAAGTATCACTTGCGCTGCACCGTAACCTTGGGTTCGGCGCTGAAGGCCTGCCAACCACTCTCCGCTTTTTCTTTCGTGAAATGCCCGTTGTACACGATCAGGCGGTATTTGAGCGTATAGGTCTGACCAGGATCAAGCTGCCAGTTCTTGTTCTTGGTGGGCGAAAAATTGGCAAACATGTCGCCGCGGCCATTCTGCGTTTCGGGCCAGATGCGTAGCGGCTCGGGGTGGTTGTAGTTGGTTGGAAACGACATCATCACCACGCCGGCGTAGTCGTTGTCGATCTGGCCCTGCACGATGCACCAGCGCGCCGTAGAGCCGTCGGCCTCCTTGCGGGTTTTGCCTTCCGAGGTCAGCACCTCGCTGTTATCCTTGTTCCATTTTTCGGTGGTGCGCCAGCCAAACCCACCGTACCGGTACGCCAGCAGCAGTACTGGGCTGGCGCTGGCGCAATTCATGTTGATGGTGACGTCGGCTATGTAGTAGTCTTTTCCCTGGGGCTGATATACTCGTACCGCTTGCAGCTCGTTCAAAGCCACTTTTTCCTTGCCTCCTTTTTTGAATGCTATGTGCTCCTGCAGCACCTGGTACTCGCTGTACACGGGGCCTTCGGTGGTGGAAACTGCCTTGGCAAAGCGCACGGTGCCTTTCCGGTCCCGGATGTTCCAGAAATCAACGGTGTCTTTCTCAAACAGCACATGCGTCCACGGATTCCAGATGCCGTAGTGGTGGTAGTGGTCGGGCGCTTGAATCCGGGTTAGCTCCTGGCCGTGCGGCGACCACAACGGGTGAATAAAGCCGCTCCGCTTGTAGGCCGTGTCTATGCCGGTGGGCGGGTATACCGTTTTGTAGTTGTAGCGCAGCAGGTTGGTGCCTTTGCTTGTGAGGGTGAAGGAGCCTTGCCCATCTTGTACGCGCATCGGTACACTAGTCTTGTTGGCTTTGCCTTTCACCAGTTCATAGGCGCGCTTGCTGGTTTTGCTAGCGGCCGGGTCGAGTATCCAATGGAGGGTGCGCTCCGATCCGTGCTCGATCTGGAAGGGTACGCTGGTGCGCTTGGTGCCTTGCACTTCTACCAGCGTCAGCACAGAATCGGGGAGAAATGTAAGGGCGTCCAGGCTGGTTTTGATGGGCGTCTCTAAGCTGCTAGTAGTAGGAGGGACCACCACTTGTAGAGTGGCAATCGTTTGCGCATAGCCCTTCGTGCTTCCTACAGCAGCCAGCAAAAGCAGCCAGCAAGTGAACCGGTTCATGTCGTTGTGCCTAACGGTGCAAGCCTATCCATTCCGATGGAGCTTGGTAAAGCAAGGCTCTCTTTTCGCTGGAAGGCAATTCCAAGTAAGGAAATACTTTGGGCTAACGGATGACCCAAGACGACGAATACATGAATGAAAGTATCACAATCGTTACCGGATAGGTTTACGGTTGGCCACGACATTTCACTTTAGCAACCACGAACCCAAAATTAGATTTGTAATAGTTGGTTCTTAGGATCTTGCTATCAGCAGCTGCGCTGTCTTGCCAGCTTGCGGAAATCTAGGGCACACCTGCTGTAAAAGACTTGCTGTGAGCCTTTCTGCTGCACATGCAACTTTCTGCTACGCCAATTGCTCTTCCGGTTGTATTCTAGCTCTTGTCGTCTCTCATCTTCCCATGAAAAAGCTTCTATTCTCTGCCGCAATAGCCTTATTTGCCTTCACCACCGAATCGTGCACCAAAGAAACAGCAGAGCCAACTGACTCTGGGCTAGTAGGCGAATGGGAATGGGAGCAAACCAGCGGTGGGCTTGCGGGTGGGAAAAGCACGCCAGCCTCCACGGGCGTGCGCACCACCTTGGTCTTCAAGCAAGACAATACGTTTGAGCGATACCAGACGCAGCAAGGCCAGACTTCACTCGTCGAGACTACCACTTATTCGCTTGGCACCTTGCGTAGCATTCATAGTGGTCAGTCGGAGCCGGCCGTCACCATCAACTACCATTCGAGCGGGGCAACTACTGTGCAGCCGAAGACCCTTATCTATCAGGTCGACGAAGACGGCAAGCACCTGCACCTGAGCGACAATTACTACGATGGGTTCGGCTCCTCTTACCAACGAAAATAAAGGGTGCTATTGATTGGTTAGGCAAGAGTCTAGAGCAATACGGATTTACTGGGCTAATGAGCTGCCAAAGGCACTACAAAATCAGTGTTCTGTGCCTGCCGTTACTGTCCAGGTGCTGCCCCTAAACTCCTGCTTTCTGTCTTCACCTGCACCCTCGCCGAGCTAGTGATTAGGTTGCAACTTGGGTTAAGTTGGTATAACTACCGTTGCCACTAGCCAACTAGTTTACCCACAGCAATCTGCAATACTTACAGAGCAGCTTAATCGGCTTGTGCTACCTAGTATAGTATACTACCTAATTACGGCAAGAGGGGCTGGTTTATAGATGCATTTTACCGAGTGGCCTTATAAAAATAATTATATTTGATACAATTTAGTAAGTTGCATCCGTTCTATTTTTTGATAACTTTTTTATAAGCACCCTAAGCGGATTTTTTATGCAAAAACTAATTACAATCATCATATCTATTTAATACTTTACTAGAATAATTTAAACCATTTATTGTTAGATTATATTCCAAGCTCATTGCTATAAATTTTTGTTTTAACGAAACAGGTAGCCATTGTGCTCGTATAGCAAGCCTGCGCGTCGAGTTCGTTCTTGTTGTAATCCAGTTTAAGCGTCTCTTACCATGCTAGTGTGATAAGGCGGTTTATTTGGGAAAATCGAATAAGCGTCTACTAGCAAGTCGTAACCGGCGGCCTGCCTAACCGGCTTCTACTACCTACAAGGTCATACTTGTAGCCAAATCCCATCCTTCTTGAAATCGCTAAAAAGCGGACCCTTGTCTTAGCACCTTAATGGATGCTAGGTAAGGGCCCGCTTGTGCTTGTTGCTCTTTGCTTGTACTAGCAGGTAGCTCGAAGCCCTATGCCTGCTAAGTGAAAAAATATTGCCCAATACCTAGTACCCACTCTTTTCTCTCCGCATGAAACACAAACTTTTACTTGTACTCCTTTTATTTACTCTGACTTTAAAGCAAAAAGCACTTGCCCAGTCCCCGCCCCCCGGATTCACTTCCGTAACGGTTTCATCGGGTTGGGATGAGGCTGTGGGCCTCACATTCAACAAGGCCGGCAGCCACTTATTCGTTTGGGAAAGGCCCGGTAGAGTATGGACCTTGCAGAACGGCCAGAAAAGCTTGCTGCTCGACCTCAGCGAGGAAGTGGGCGCGTGGCGTGATTTCGGATTGCTTGGCTTTGCCTTGCATCCCGATTTCGACACCAACGGATATTTCTACCTGTTTTATACCGTTGACCGCCATCATCTGCTCTACTACGGTACGCCCAACTACAACCCTACGGCCAACGAATATTTCAACGCCACTATCAACCGGCTAACGCGTTACCAGGCCACAAAGACGGCAACCGGCTATAGCGTGGATCCCGCCAGCCGTACCATCTTGCTTGGCGCTACTCCGCAAACAGGCGTGCCGGTGACACATTTGAGCCACGGCCCTGGCAGCTTAGTGTTCGGCACTGATAATTCCCTGCTGGTTTCAGTCGGCGACGGGGCCAGTTACGACCGCGAAGACGTTGGTAGCTCTAGTGGTTCGTACTACGTCCAGGCCTTGGCCGACGGCATTATTACGCCGGAACAGAACGTGGGCGCCCTCCGAGCACAGCAGGTGCAAAGCTACAACGGCAAGGTTCTGCGCTTAAACCCTATGACCGGTGAAGGTGTAGCCAATAACCCGTTCTACCAAGCGTCGGCCCCAGGCTCGGTGCAATCCAAGGTGTGGGCGTTGGGGCTGCGAAATCCGTTTCGAATGACACTCAAACCCGGCTCAGGAAACGCCACAGAGCCCGGTGTGCTTTACATTGGGGATGTAGGCTTTGATACCTGGGAAGAAATTAATGCGGCCGTCCGGCCGGGCATGAACTTCGGCTGGCCCTTATTTGAAGGACTAACCCCTAATCCGGGCTACTGGAACAAAAAAACAGCTAATCCTTATGCGCCAACCGGTGCAGATGGCTGCGCCCAAGCGTTCTATAACTTTCAGGATTTAATCACGCAGGATACGCCTAGCGGAACAGCATCGTTTACGAACCCTTGTACTGGGCAAGCCACCGCCACTGCTATACCCACATTTGTGCATAGTCGCCCTTTATTCGACTGGAATCACGTGGGTAATGGTCCTTCCCGAACGGGCATATTCGAGGGGGGAGTAGCTAGTGAAATCAACATTGGGGCGCCGGGTTCGCCCATTTCAGGGCCTCAGTTTGGGGGAAGCTCCGCCATGGGGGGCGTCTTTTACCCGCATACCGACTTCCCCCCGGAATACCGCAACACCTGCTTTTTTGGAGACTATCCTGGGGGCTGGATTCGCAGTCTGAGCGTGGATAATGCCGATAAGCCGGTGGCCGTGCGCAATTTCATCGACAAAGGAGCCATTGTTGTGGCCATGGCCACGCATCCAACTCAGGGCGGCCTCTACTACGTGAATTTTTATCCGTCCGAAATCAGGAAGGTGTCTTACAATGCTTCGGGTGGGGGCACGGCTCCGGTCGCGGTAGCCAGCGCTGATAAGACCAGCGGCGCGAGCCCCTTGACGGTACAGTTCGTCGGGAGTGATTCGCACGACGCCGACGGGCATAGCATAACTTACTTATGGGATTTTGGCGACGGTACCACCAGCACGGCGGTCAATCCTACCCATGCTTTCCCGGCCGGAGCCCCCACCAACTACAAGGTCACACTGACCGTCAGCGACGATGTCAACACCGGGCAAACTTCGCTTGCCATATCTGCCAACAATACGCCTCCGCAAGTTAATATCCTTAGTCCAGCAGCCGGCACTAAGTATCCGCTCACTGGGCAGACCACCTATACTCTGGAGGCCGCCGTCACCGACCAAGAACACAGCAGTGGTCAGCTCTCGTATCAGTGGCAGACCGTTCTGCACCACGATGACCATCAGCATCCCGAGCCGATCAGTACGTCGCCCCGCGCGACGACCACCATTTCGCCCTTGGGCTGTGGTACCGAAGTATACTACTACACCGTTAGCCTCACAGTAACGGATGCTGGTGGGTTGTCAACTACCCAGGAAGTTACGCTGTATCCTGACTGTCCGGCGGCCACGTACTTGGTAAACGCGGGGGGCAATGCCCTAACCACCGCCCGTGGCTCTTTTGCAGCTGATCAGTACTACAGTCATGACAGCTACAACTACTCAGCCGCTGTGCCAATTGCGGGCACGACGGATGCAAGCCTCTACCAATCCGAGCGCTACAGCACCAACGGACAGTTGCGCTATGCCCTGCCGCTCAGCAACGGACAATACTCGGTGGTGCTGCACTTCGCCGAAATCTTCTGGGAGCAGGTGGGGCAGCGCGTGTTTGACGTGAGCTTAGAAGGCCTGAAGGTGCTCGATAACTACGATATTGTGCGCAAGGTGGGGCCGCGCACGGCGACGAGCGAAACCTTTCTAGTCACCGTCACGGATGGTGTGCTCAACCTAGACCTGAGTGCGCTAACCGAGGACGGCGGTGTCGACCAGGCTAAAATCTCCGCTATCGAAGTCGTGCCTGCTCCCGCTTTCCGTCTGAATGCCGGTGGGAGTACCTTGGCTACTGCGCTAGGGATTTTTGCAGCTGATCAGTACTACGGCCACGACAGTTACAACTACTCAGCCGCTGTGCCAATTGCGGGCACGACGGACGCGAGCCTCTACCAATCCGAGCGCTACAGCACCAACGGACAGTTGCGCTATGCCCTGCCGCTCAGCAACGGACAATACTCGGTGGTGCTGCACTTCGCCGAAATCTTCTGGGAGCAGGTGGGGCAGCGCGTGTTTGACGTGAGCTTAGAAGGCCTGAAGGTGCTCGATAACTACGATATTGTGCGCAAGGTGGGGCCGCGCACGGCGACGAGCGAAACCTTTCTAGTCACCGTCACGGATGGTGTGCTCAACCTAGACCTGAGTGCGCTAGCCGAGGACGGCGGTGTCGACCAGGCTAAACTATCGGCTTTGGAAATCATACCGAACACGGGTAACCGTGCAAGTGCCAGCAAGCAGGCTTTAGCGGCAAAGTCCGGTCTGAGCTCTGTTCGAGAGTTAAGCGTATACCCGAATCCTACGGTTGGGCACTTCACGTTGCGTTGCGCCGCCGATCGTGCGCAGACAGCTACACTGCTCTTAACCGACCGGCTCGGTCGGGTGGTGCAGCAACGACTCGTCTCGCTGCATACTGGTTTGAATCTGGTGCCCGTTGAAGCGCAGAATGTAAGCCAAGGGCTTTATCAGCTCAGCCTGCAACTCTCGGATGGCAAACGCCTTAATCAAAAGGTAATGATTCAGCCTTAACGGTTGCCACACCCAAAAGCAGTACCCCCTGGTGGACCACTATGGAGGCATAAATTAGGCACTATTGATTCATATAACTAATACAACAGCCGGGATGGGCCAAACAAGTATTTAAAGCACTTGTTTAGCCTGTCCCATCTGTCTACTTTTAAGTTGCAATACCACATTACATGAAAGAGCCAGCTGCCTCCGCTCAGTCAACGGAAGAACGTATTCGTCAAGCGGCTCGTCGGCTGTTCCTGGAGAAAGGCTACGACGGCACCACCTCGCGGGACCTGGCGGAGGCTTCCGGGCTGAATGTGTCAATGACCAATTATTACTTCCGGAGCAAGGAGAAGCTGTTTCAACTCACTTTTCAGGATTTGCATCGGATTCAGTTTGCCAAGCTCAACAGCCTGGTTAACCAAGACCTGCCCCTACGCGAAAAGATCCTGCAGCTGATTGAGGCCGAATACGAGTTGGTGGTGGAGAACCCGGATCTGCCGTTGTTCATCATGCACGAAATGCGCCGCCATCCCGACTTGTTCGTCGAGCAGACACCTGTGTCCTCTCCTTATCCGTCGCTCCAAGAGTCGGTGTTTGCCCGTCAAGTAGCAGAGGCCGTGGCCAGCAAAGAAATTAAGCCTGTAAGTGCGCTACAAATCATCATGATGATAGTGAGCAATGTGCATTATCCATTCGTAGGTAAGGCGGCCATCACCCATGCCTTGCGCATGACAAACGCGGAATTGATGGACGTGGTCAGCCAGCATCAGCAGGTGGTAAAAGACATGATTATCGGGTACCTATTTGGGGCAGAGCAGAAAATATGAGTTCTAATTTTGGTCTATATTCAAACAAATGTTTGAAATTGTTGTATGATCTTAAACTTCTGTAACGAAGAGCTTTAATTTTCCTAGCACCTGCCGTTGAGCTTATCATTTGGTTTATGCACATCGCACGCACTACTTCCAATCCCGGCTTAGATCGGCCGCCATGTGTTTCGATAGAAAACCCTATTTCTTTGCAAAAAGAACATACGGCGCCAACACAGAACTATTCGCCGTGGAGCGGCTGCGTTTCAAGCAACGTATTTCGGATAGTAGCCAGCGTTGCCGAACCCAGCGCAGCCAAGGCCACTCCGTTGGCTAACCGGCGGTGGACAACTGCTATACTTGACGCGGTAGGGAGGGAGTTATCAGAAATTGCTGCCTGGCTGGACTTATTACTGCACCCGGTAGCGTCTTTGCGCGAATTGTTGAGTGAGCCCCGTCCTCTAACAATTCAACCCCTTGAGAGTATTCCCATCCTAGCGTCGTCCCTACTCGATGACCACGCCCGCTGCTTGGCTATACTGAGCGCGGACGTAACCCAGCCCCTTTCAGATACACAGCGTGCCGAGTTGCGGGCCAATCATGAGCGTATGGCATGGGTGCTGCGCACTTACTTCGCTTGAAGTATTTGAAGGAGAATATTGCGCAGCTTTAGCAAATGAAACAAGCTGATTGTTACCTTTCGGCATCAGTTACTTTGTTGCCAGAACAGGTATGCAACCAGCAAAAAGCGAGCAGCAGATTCAGAAACGTAGGCCTAAGCGCCTGAGATTAAACGGCAGCCTCTTAGCAATTTGCGTTTTCTTAGTTGCATGTAGTGAACACAAAGAATTAAAACCGGCCAACAATCCGCTCGTTGGTACCTGGCAGCTAGTAAGAGCCACGACAATTGCAAAGGGAGATACAGCAGTTGTTGATCAGACGCGTAAGCAGTCGTTTATCAAGATTATCAACGATACGCATTTTGCCTTTTTGCAGCACGACCTGCAAAAAGGTAAGGATTCAGCTGTATTCGTGGCGGGCGGCGGTCGGTATTCCTTGCGCAACGATAAGTATACCGAACAACTAGACTATTGCAGTGCCCGTGAGTGGGAAGGAAATTCGTTTTCTTTTACTGTAACCATCAAGGGTGACACGCTCATCCAGCAAGGCCAAGAGCAAGTTGAGCAGGCCGGAGTGAACCGCATTATCATTGAGAAGTACGTTCGAGTAAAATAAATAATAGCTAGCCCGAAGTCTCTTCGAACTAGCTACCTAATAGAAGGTCCAATAAACGTTTCGCATGAATATTAACGCGGCACGAAAGCACGTGTCGGCTCCATCGTACTGCGCTTTAGCCTAACCCTGTTGTCGAGGCTGCTTAGTTCTTCTGGGCTGCTCGGGAGCCTCGAGGGAAACCCGGGTCTTCGGCAGCGCGAAGAGTGGTATCTGGGACTTGCAGATACTTTGTGTCAATAAAGCCTTTAGAGCTGTGCTTGGGGAACAGTTCGCCCCCCGGCTTAGGAGCGACGGTGTAGAGGCCATTGACGGCGCCAGCTTTCAGGTCCAGAGTGTCGCCGCGCTTTGCAAACATAATTCTGGTGTCTGCAGAGGTATCGGGTTGCGCATAAATTGCAGCTTTGTCGGCTGTTACCACCACTGGGTAGCGGAACTTTTCAGCCTGACCACAAGCCGCTACGGCCAGCCCTGATAGAATTATAAGTCGTTTCATAGCCGTTAAGCTACTGGAAAGAGCGTAGTCAACCAATCTTACCGCTCAAACAAGCGTATTTACCATCCTGCCAGCAACTCAGAAAGCATTGCCCACAACTCTTTCTGCATAGTTATGTGGTTCTTCTGGTGTTAATGTTTGACCTAATAAGTACACGCTAGTAGCAAGTAACCTTGGCTATGAGGGAGCTAGCACGGTTTTGTAGCAAGGCATCTTCAGGCTGCGCGTAGGCGAGGCCGCGGCCTGTACCCATCAATAGGGTCGTTGTGCCAGCCTTTGCAGTGTAGGCCGTTGAGCAAGGTTCCATTGAAGATATATCGATAAGCTGTCCTGCTCAAGCCGGTTTCTCTTACTTCGGCAATTGGTCTTGTCCCGGCATAGTGGGCCTGGTTGCTTCCGGCGGTCCGCTTCTTTTTTGCGCTGGCTGGCCCACAAAGAAATAAAGGTGGTCAGCAGGCCCAAGAAGACCGCGCCCAAGCTGAGCCAGATGGCAAGAGAGGGAGAGTGTTTCATGCGAGACAAATTAGAGCCTGGCAGTTATTTTACCAGAAGACGAGCAATTTGATTCGCGGATCAAATTTTCTTGTGTGTCAAGCCTTTAAAAGTAACTAGTATGTAGTACAACCTAGTTTAAGCTTTGAGTTACACCAACAAAAAACGCCCTGTAAATCAAAGACTTACAGGGCGTTTGCAAATTCAAGAGCCTCCTGCCGGGATCGAACCAGCGACCTACTGATTACAAGTCAGTTGCTCTACCAGCTGAGCTAAGGAGGCGTTGAAGTGGTGCAAAACTACGCGGGCAAATGGGTTTTTCAAATCGATTTGCAAACTTTTCTAGCCGCAAACCTGAAAGTGCCTAAGGTTCAGACTTAAAAATTGTGGTCTTCAAGGCAACGTCCGAGAGGATTAGGCCTCTCAGGGTTCCAGCTTGTAGCTTTTTACTAGAACTAGACTAGCATCAGCTAGTCTAGTTGGCGTAGCCAAGCTTCCGCCTCTTCTAATTCCTGGAATAATCGATACGTCATGGATGCAGCTTTAGCCTCTAGCATAATCTGGCTAACGGATAATCGGGCAAATACATCATCAGGCAAGAGAACTGCTCCGTAGAGTGGGTGCGCTTCCTTGTCCTTACGATCAAGCCAGTACTCCATAATCCAAGAGCGCTCAGTATCATTGAAAGGTGCCATCAGACGTTGATCACCTAAAAGCTTATGCCAACCGCGTAATTGCAACAGGCGCCCAGCATGCGTAAGAAAAGCCTGCAGATGATCTAGCTGACGAGGACCGGCTTTGTACTGGACCACGGCGTACCCATCAGGGTGCTCGAGAATACGACCTACGGGATTTTCAAAGTACAGGCGTAACGATAAAGTAAGCATTTGGGGAGTATGCGGCCTTGAAAATTATACCTTGGTTTATTGGTTTAGCTGCTGATGTACCCGCTTAGGTGCCCGCTGGAAAGGGGCGTGGCGTACGTAGTGCTTGTTTCAACTCTTGTTCTTTGAGTTTCTTACAAGTTATTAAAATAAGAGCATCAGAGCTCATGGCATTTTCATCGTAGCTCATGTGTACGCGCTTGCCATTCCAAGCGTAGCGTTGCATGTAAGGGCTCCGCCGAATGCCAGGACCAGCCTGTTGCTGGAGTTCGGCCAATACAGCACGGCTATTGCTGGCACCATTGGTCTGCAGCATAACCACAGCGAGTTTGCCTTTGTAGAAGCCATAGGTAATATCAGCAATTTGGCCACTACCCAGTTGTTTAGACTCTCCGGTGCGGCGATAATAACGAGTCTGACCCGCTTTCTCGGCCAAAGCTAAGTCGCGATAAGCAGACGTATCCGTCTCGAATCGGGCGCCTCGAAATCCGTAGGTTTCGTCTAATTTTTGAATGCTGGAGGCTTGATCTTGTGCGTACAGGTTGGCGGCGGGTAGAGCAAGGAGGCAGAGCAAGGTAGAAAAAAGCTTCATAGAAGACCAATTAGGGGCATAAGTACACGGTAGTGTTAGTGTGTCCAAGATAAATTATGTAAATTCAATAAGTGCAAAAACATAAATAAAGTACAAGTAATACCACTACCTGTGCAGGTAGAAGTAGAGAAGCAAGCCAAAAATCAGCAATAGGAGTAAGGCTATGCGTTGAAGCAGGCGCCGCCATTGTCGGAGTTGACGGCGTTTAGTGCGGTTGCGTTTCATCGCGAGGGGCTAGTTGGGGAGTGACAGAAATACAGAGAATTCTAGTTGCCGTCTCCTGGTTCTCTAAAGGTGCGGTATCTATGATGCTGGAGGCCACCTATTCTAGTAATGCACGAGAAGTAAGAGAGGCTTAGCAATCCTGCAATGTAGGCGGCACCGTGCCGAGCTACCAAGTAAATTCAGTAGTTGCACCGATTGTTAATCCGTACTTCAGCCCTTGCAACATGCTTTTTAACTGTTCACATTTGAATAGTCACTAGCCTATCCGGTGCGTAAAACGCAACAAGCTTCTGAAAAAGCTCTGATTTTGACGATGCAACAGGAATGGAAATACAGTCTAATACCCAATCCCCGCTGGCGGTTAAACTAGTAAACGCCAACGCAGACCCTCTTGTGTTTGAGTTTCGTCGGGGCTACTTCCAAGACGCCCCAGCGCATGTGTGCATCAGTCGGTTGGGATGGCACGCGCTAAATCCGTCGCAGGCCATTGGCTACGTAGTGGACCGCTACTTGCTGGAACACCCCGAGGAGGAGGAGCGTGTAGGACGAGGATTGGTGGCTGGTTGCGTGCAAAAAGCCTTGGATATACCTAGTTAGTCCCCATCTAGAGCCTCGTTAGTGACAAAGTTGAAAAGAGAGAAGAGGAATTCGCGCTGGCAGCTGCTCTGGCTAGCGCAAATTCCTCTTCTCTCTTTTCAGTGTAGTACGATAAGTTACGCCTGACTTTGCTCGGAGTCAGCGTCGAGTTGAGTTTGGTTGGGGGAGGCCGTTGGATTGTGGCTGTTCATGCCGATGTTCTGAACTTCATCTGGGCGGGGCTGGCTATAATCTCCGCCGCCGTAGCCGCCGCGAAAGGCATTGGTATCGGGGTTTACTTGGCGGTCAGAGAGGTCCTCGCGGCCACCACTGGTACCAAGGCCACCGCGGGTGCCGCTTTCGTCGTAGGCGCGGTCTTCGTCGCCGTTGAAATCGGCGCGGCCTGTACCGTAGCTTTGGCCAACCGAGCCGTAGGGCTCATTGGGGCTGGCGGCACTGTGGCGTCGCTGCTGATTATAGTCCGTGCCTTGGTCTTGGAAATCTGTATCACCCTGCAGTGCGTCGTCGTGGTCGGGAGGGAGGTTCTCGCCCCCAAACTGATTGTTGCCCGTAATATTGCCTCCGTTGGGCATGCCATTAAGGTCGTCTTCCAGTGGGTCTAAGCCGTTGTTAGGTTGATTATAGGTAGCCATGTAGTGCGGAAATAAGATCTGAAAAAAGAAAACAGGTTAGCTTTCAGTACTTCAGCCACCCTGGAATAGTTATGCCGAGCTTTAACTCAACCAATAGTTTATGGATTCTGCCCGCGCTACGCGCCTTAGTAAGTTTTTGAGTCTGCATCTGCGCCATCGCCCCGAAGCGCTTCATTTGACCTTGGCGGAGGGCGGTTGGGTAGGGGTAGAGGAACTGCTAGCTGCCGCCGCTCGTCACGGTCAACCCATCAGCCGCTCCGAACTAGACGAGCTGGTGACCAATAGTGACAAACAGCGCTTTGCTTTTGATGCCGATGGAACCCGTATTCGTGCCCAACAAGGCCACAGCGTGCCCGTCGACCTCGGACTGGTACCCGTAACGCCACCAGCCATACTCTACCATGGTACGGTGCCGGCAGCCTTGCCCGCTATTCTCCGCGACGGTCTTCAAAAGATGAAGCGCCACCACGTGCACCTCTCACCCGACCAAGAAACAGCCCGGCGAGTAGGCAACCGGCGGGGCCCCGCGGTTATATTGGCCGTTGATGCAGCGCGTCTGCAGGCTGCTGGCCATGTATTCTATGTGTCTGGCAATGGGGTTTGGCTTATCGACCATGTGCCTCCGCAGTACTTACGCGAGCTGGAGCACCCTAAACGAGGATAGGAAGAACGACCGTTTTTTCGCTGCAAAGCTGTTGCTTTGCAGGGCCGCCCCACGGTGGGGTGGCCGTATTTTTCTTTGCTGCTCTTGAACGATCAAGCTCTAATTACCTGTACCGCCGATTTCGTCCGCGAAAAATTTCTGCACGAAGGATCAGGCCATGATTGGGAACACATTCGGCGGGTATGGCAGGTTGCTCGTGCCCTCGCCCGCGACACGCCACATGCCAATCCGCTCGTTACCGAGCTTGGGGCTCTGCTTCACGACGTAGCCGATTGGAAGTTTCACGATGGGGATGAAGAAGCCGGGCCACGGGCTTCGCGAGCCTGGCTGGAAAGCCAGCAAGCCGAGGAAAGCGTTATCGAGGCCGTGGAGCGTATTATCCGTGAAATCAGTTTCAAGGGTCTTGGCGTAGCAACTCCTATGAGCTCTGTGGAAGGTGAACTGGTACAGGATGCCGACCGGCTCGATGCCATTGGCGCTATCGGGGTGGCACGAGCCTTTGCCTACGGGGGACACAAAGGCCGGCCGCTGCACGATCCGGCCGTACTGCCCGTGGTACACGACTCGTTCGAGAGCTACAAGAAAAACACTGCGCCTACGGTCAATCATTTCTATGAGAAACTGCTGCACCTGCGCGAACGGCTGCATACGCCCGCTGCTCGCAAAGTAGCCGAGGAGCGCCACGCTTTTATGGAGCAGTTTTTGGCGCAATTTCTACGCGAGTGGGATGGCAAGGACGTGAATGCCGAGCAACAAGCCTAGCGAATCTAGCCCATAAAAAACGCGCTGTTCCACAGAACAGCGCGTTTTTTATGGGCTAGGTCATCCCTGTTGGCGGTTACGTTTCGAGCGAAACTTCTGGCGGACGTTGTTGATCCAACGCCCTACTTTAGTGCGCTGCCGGGGCTTTTTCTGCCGGAACTGCTGCGAAGCAGTGGAACGAGTTGATTTTGCGCCTTGGGCAGCGGCGCCGGCCGCAAGAGCTGTATTGGCTTTCAGCGGCTCTGGTAGGAGAGGGCCTGACTTGGAAATCACCTTGATGCTGAGGCGGCGATTGAGGGCGCGGCCTATTGGGGCGGTATTGGACGCAACGGCGTAGGCTTCCCCATAGCCGGTAGCTTGCAGGCGGGCTTGCGAAATCCCTTTCGCGGCAAGGGCGCGCATAGCGGTCTGCGCCCGCGCATCGCTAAGGCGCAAGTTCTTTGCCGCATCCCCGATGCTGTCGCTGTAGCCGCCAAACAGAATTTTAGCACGGGGAAAGGTTTTCAGTATGGCCGCCAGATTTGTGAGCTGCTGCTGCGACTCAGGGGTAAGCGTTGCCTCGCCCGATTTAAAATACACTCGGTCGACGTTGATCCAGCCCGTGGCCGGGTTCAGGGAGTCGGCGCGGCGGTGAGCATCGGCCAGAAAGCGGTAGAGCTGATACTCGGTCGAGTTCATGCCTACCCGTTGCGTGCTGCCATCAGCCAGCGTAATAATGAGCGGTTGTCCTGTGTTATAGATGTAGGTATCGGTAGCGGCGTCATAGTGGCCAGGGGGTGTCTGCGCGCCGAGGCTGGCTGCCGTAGGGTCAGTTTCGGTGGTGCCGTAGTTAGTTGAGGAAGAGGTGCCCGTGGTATAGGACACGGGCGTATTCGGTCCGGCCAAAGCAGACTCGTCGGCCGCGGGAAGCCATTTCAACAAGCTATAGCCAACCGCTAGAACCGGTAACAGCAAAAGAGGCCATTTCCAGAAGGGCAACTGGCTTAGATACGAACCAACCAGGGTGCGTCGCTTTGGTATAAAGATGCTGCCCCCGCCTACGCTAGCCCAGTCTCCTGCTCCCGCTTCAAATGTAGGAGCCGGCTGCCGAGAACGGGGCGGAATAGAGCGGCGAGTTGTTGGATTGGGAGTTGGCGTTACCTGCTCGGTTGGCGTTGGTTGAGACTCGGATTCGGAGAGAGGTTGTTGCTGTAGCCGAGTGCGTAAGCCCATGGCATCAAGCTTGTGCTCGGCAGCGTAACGGCCGAGGCCACCTACTACAGCGGCTACAGCTACTTCAAGTAGCAGATTGAATGATGCCGGCGGCAGGCCCACCTTGATTGACATGCGGAACGTAGTGGAATCATAGGTGTCCTTGAGTAGGTCTTGCATAAGAGCCACACCCCGGCCTCCCCAGCTGGCAATGTCGAGCTTGTTGAACTGAGCTAGTACTTGAGGTTCCTGCGCCTGCTTTGCAAGGTGCCACACTGCTTCGGCTCCCTGTGGCCGCGCCATTCGCTCGGTAAGCAAGCGAATCACCCACGGAATTACCTGGGTCAATGCCTTTTCAACGACAGAGGTGCTCTTGCCGACTATGGTGCTCAGCTGATCGATATGCTCCGGGGCCAGGTAGCCGTTAACCACTTCAACCAGCGTCGCGTCTTGCTTGATGTCCATAGCCTTCTTAATCGAGTGTCACTGTAGCTATGTAATGCATTAATTATTTACAGAACGACCCTAAAATCGTACCAGATACTAACAAGTCTCCGCGCCAGCTGAAATTGCTGCTAGGCTTACGAAGTGCTACCAAGATTGGGCAGGCTTTACTCCGGTGCCAGCAGATGACCATACTTGCCAGCCCTAGTACGCGGTAGGCTGAAGAGTGTTTATGATCTGGTGCTTTAGAGAGAATGGATAGGGTTAAAACAATCTTTTGAGCGGGTGGGTCTGCTGGATTTTGGGAAGGGGTAGCTGACTACCGGCAACTGAATATCTTTACCCCATGAAATTATTTTTACTCTTCACTCGGCGATATTGGGTGCTGCTCCTACTGGTTGTTTTTGCCTCTTGCCGTTCCTGCCCAATTGTATCCTGCCATACTCGTAAGGTGCATTTCCATGATGGCGTCAAGTATCGGGGGCAGCCCATCTTCAAAAAACAAAACCCCGCTATTGGCGAAAAAATCAAAACGTATAACCCCAAAGCAGGCAAACACAAGTCCGATAAAAGCAAGTCTATCCACTAAGTTTAAGCGCAGCAATTAGCCTACCTAAATCGGGGCGGAAGCTGGGAAAAACGGGGTTTTTTGCGTATCTTGCGGACTAAACGCAACCATCATTCACGGTGCCGAAATTGCCTTTTAAAGCAGTGGTCGGCCGACTAAGTTCTCCCTATGGCGGAAGGCGAAAAAATCATTCCGATTAACATTGAAGACGAGATGCGCGGCGCCTACATCGATTACTCGATGTCGGTTATCATCTCCCGGGCTTTGCCCGACGTGCGCGACGGTCTCAAACCCGTGCACCGCCGCGTGCTTTATGGCATGAGCGAGCTAGGCGTCTCGTACAACAAGGCCTATAAAAAGAGCGCCCGTATTGTGGGCGAAGTATTGGGTAAGTATCACCCGCACGGCGACTCGTCCGTGTATGATACCATGGTGCGCATGGCTCAGGACTGGAGCCTGCGCTATCCGCTCGTCGACGGCCAAGGCAACTTCGGCTCTGTTGATGGCGACTCCCCAGCCGCTATGCGTTACACCGAAGCCCGCCTGAAGCGGCTGGCTGACGAGATGCTGGGCGACCTGGACAAGGAAACCGTTGACTTCCAGCCCAACTTCGACGACTCGCTGGAAGAGCCTAGCGTAATGCCCTCGAAGTTTCCAAATCTGTTGGTGAACGGTACGACGGGTATTGCCGTGGGTATGGCTACCAACATGCCGCCCCACAACCTGACGGAAGTGGTGAACGGTATTGTTGCCTACCTCGACAACTCTGATGTAACGATTGCCGAGCTTATGGAGCATATCACCGCGCCGGACTTTCCGACGGGTGGTACCATCTACGGCTACGAGGGCGTAAAGCAAGCTTTCGAAACCGGCCGGGGCCGGGTAGTTGTGCGGGCAAAGGCCCACGTTGAAACGCTGGACAGCGGCAAGGAGCAGATCGTCATCACCGAAATTCCCTACATGGTGAATAAGGCGTCGATGATCGAGAAAACCGCGGCCCTAATCAACGAGAAGCGCATTGAAGGCATAGCCGACTTGCGCGACGAGTCTGACCGGGACGGTATGCGCATTGTGTACGTGCTCAAGCGCGACGCCATGCCTAACGTGGTGCTCAACCAGCTCTACCGCTACACGCAGTTGCAGTCGTCTTTCGGCGTCAACAACGTGTGCTTGGTGAAAGGGCGCCCGATGACGCTCAATCTTAAGGAGCTCATTCATTACTTCGTTGAGCACCGCGCCGACGTGGTGGTGCGTCGTACCCGCTACGATTTGGCCGAAGCCCAAAAGCGGGCCCACATTCTGGAAGGCTTGCTTATTGCGCTCGACCACTTAGACGAGGTGATTGCCCTGATTCGGGGTTCGCGCGACGGCGAAGTGGCCCGTGCGCAACTCATCGAGCGGTTCTCGTTAAGTGAGGTACAAGCTCGCGCTATTCTGGATATGCGTCTGCAGCGCCTCACTGGCCTGGAGCGCGACAAGATTGTGCAAGAGTACGACGAGCTGATGAAGCTGATCGACTACCTGAAGTCGGTACTGGCCTCGGAAGATCTGCAGCGTCAGATCATCCGCGACGAGATGATCGACATCCGGGAGCGGTACGGCGACAAGCGGCGCACCATGATCGAGTACGCCGGTGGCGACTTCAGCATGGAAGATATGATAGCCGACGAGAGCATGGTGATTACCATCTCCAACGACGGCTACATTAAGCGCACCGCGTTGGCAGAGTACCGGACGCAGGGCCGGGGAGGAGTAGGCGCTCGGGGCGCGGCTTCCAAGCAAGACGACTTCACCGAGCACTTGTTTGTGGCTACCACCCACGAATACCTGCTGTTCTTCACCGAGCTTGGCCGGGTGTTCTGGCTGAAAGTGTACGAGGTGCCAGAAGCTGGTAAAGCCGCCAAAGGCCGGCCGATTCAGAATCTGATCGAGATTCCACGCGAAGACAGTGTCCGGTCGGTACTGAACGTACGTGGCCTCCGCGACCCGGATTATCTGGAGAACACCTATCTGATGTTCTGCACCGAACAGGGTACCGTGAAGAAAACGCCGCTCGAGGCGTACTCGCGTCCCCGCACCGCCGGTATCAACGCTATTACCATCAACGAAGGCGACCGTCTGCTCGATGTGCAGTTGACCAGCGGTAAGTCGGAAGTGGTGGTAGCGTTGCGCTCGGGTCGGGCCGTACGTTTCCCCGAAGAGAAAGTGCGCTCCATGGGCCGCACGGCCGCTGGGGTACGCGGTATCACGCTCTCCGACGAAAGCGACCGGGTAGTAGGTATGGTGTGTATCGCCAATGACAGCCAGGAAGAGTTGCTGGTAGTTTCCGAAAACGGCTACGGTAAGCGCAGCCCGCTCGAGGAGTACCGCATCACCAACCGGGGCGGCAAAGGTGTTCGGGCCATGAAAATCACCGACAAAACCGGTGCCTTAGTTGCTATCAAAGCCGTTTCGGATTCCGACGACTTGATGATCATCAACCGGTCGGGTATCACGCTTCGCATGAGTGTTGCCAAGGAACTGCGTTCCATCGGCCGTGCTACGCAGGGCGTACGCTTGATTCGTTTGAGCAATGGCGACGCTATTTCATCGGTGGCTAAAGTTGCAGCCGAAGACGAGAAAGAGTTAGACGGCGAATTACTAGCTGATGGCACGACCCTTGCCATTAGCGAGAACGGAGATGTTGCAACTTCTGCGGAGGTTGTGCCTGATTCCGATGATTTAGAATCTCTCACTGATACCGACACGCTCAGCGATAACTAAGCGTTGTTTTTCTAGAACTGTGGCAGGAGCGAGGCTGACCTGAAAGTAGCGCGTCGGCGTTTCTTCTGCCACTTCTAAAAGCTACCGTACCGGCAAGCTGAACTTCGTGCCGGTTCTTGTGGTTTGTTCAGCAATTCCTTTCCACATCCACTTTCTTCACGAAAAAACCCCATGAAGAAGATTATTCTGACGCTTGTTGCTGCGGCAGCTCTCACTTCCGCTTCGGCCCAGAATTCGGCGGTTACCAATGCCATTCTAAACCAGAAGAGCGGTCTTCTCGACAAAGCCCGCACCGAAATTGACAAAGCCATTGTGAACGAGAAAACCTCGACCAAGGCTAAAACCTGGTTTACGCGCGGCGAAATCTACGACGCCATGACCACCAACCCCATCTACGGCAAGGCATTGCAGCCCGGCGAAGGTACTAAGGTGGCGTACGAATCGTATAAGAAAGCCATAGAGCTCGATGGCAAAGACGGTGAGTTCGGCAAGCAAGCCACTGCTAAGCTCGACAATCTGTATGGGTTAGCCCTGAATGCTGGTGTAGAGAACTACAATGGCAAGAAGTACGATGAAGCGTTGGCTTCTTACAAAATGGCGCAGCAAATTCGTCCGCAAGACACCACGGCCTATTTGTATGCGGCTTTTGCAGCGGAAGCAAAAGAAGACTTTGCTAGCGCAAAACAGACCTATGCTCAATTGCAGAGCATGAACTACAAGTCGCCCCAGATGTACGGGCGGATGTTGCAGATTGCGCGTCAGGAGAAAAATGAGCAGGAAGCCATGAAGGTGGTTGAGCAAGCGTTAAAAGCATATCCCAACAACAAGAGCTTCATGCTCGAGGAGTTGAATATGTACTTGAGCGCTGGCCGCGGTAAGGAAGCAATTAGCAAAATTGAAAATGCTATTGCTGCCGATCCGAAGAACTCCAACTTGTACGCAGTTCTTGGTTCTATTTACGACCAAGATAAGCAGCCTGAGAAAGCGCTGGCTGCTTACCGTAAAGCCGTAGAGGTTGACCCAAACAACTTCGACGCCAACTTTAACCTCGGCGTTTACAACTACAACAAAGCGGCTGACTTATATACCAAGGCTAGTAAAATGGACTTGGCTACGTATCAGAAGAGCGGCAAGAAGTTCGAGACCGACGGTAAAAAGTTTTTCTCGGATTCAGTACCGTATTTCGAGAAGGCTCTTGCCATCCAGCCCGATGATCGTGCAACCATCACATCCTTGGGTAAAGTATATGCCAAGCTAGGTCGCACAGCGGATGCTGAGAAAATGAACGCCAAGCTTGACGGATTGAAAAAGTAGTTTCCTCTCAAAAGGGGAGAAACATAAAACTAGCCCGAGGTTAATAAAAAAGCTTCGGGCTAGTTTTTGAAAAGTCTACTTAACATAATATAAATTATAAGACAAACGGCTAGGTGCTTTAAGCGCAGGTCAGCATGAGCTACACTACTGTTTGTTATTGCTCATAAACTGACTTAAGACCATCTTAATCATAAGTAATGAATAAAGAACTAGCTTCTGTGTCTGTAGACAAATTAGATCAGATGCACGGGAATTACTGCAAGTAGCCAAGCTTAAATCTACAAGCGCCACATCCATCCGTATTCATTTCTGCAAACGCGCAAAGGTCATAGCTACATGCTTGTCAAATTCTGGTCGAAGTGCAACCAGAATAAAATCTGCAGAATGACTTGCGTGTGAGTCACTGAAGGTGCACCAATTGCTATAGGTGTTATTGTGTAATCTCGTATGCTTGAGCAGTTGGAATAACGCGTACTATTAGATGAGCGGACTATGAATAGCAGGCAAATTAGATAAACCAGTTTGTTGAAATTGGCCGCAACGATATTTTCTACACTTAGTCTTAATAAATAAGAATGCGGTAAGGTAAACTAGAAAATCAACTCCGCTCCTATTACAACCCTATAAACGCTTCTCTCGACTTATTAGGCTGTGCTAGTTAAATAAGGGTAGTTCATTCCAATAAAACCTAAAGGTCTGACCAAGCTTAAGTTTAGAGATCTGAAGAACATATAAATTAGTCTCCCCTAGCCCGCCGCCCCGGCATTAGTTTGGTATATAATTTATTACTGTTTGGTGAGGTGAATTGGCACTATTCTATTAGAGAAAAAAAATAATAGTATGACTCATTCAAGCATAAAATAGCATAAAAAGTATAATAAAGTACAACTTTTATAGGCTATTTTATGCTTTATGCTACTTTTACATACTTTTTATTCTTATACTTGCCACTCACCTTAACCTTATCTTTTTATGCCTAAGACCATAGACTACCCCCGGACTAGCTACCAGAGTGCATGGGAGGTATCAGAGGTAGTTGATGATACTGGCGGTAAGTGCTCCCTGGAGACTTGTGCCCGTAAGCTAAATCGTAAAGTCAGTGGCTCTTTCAAAGCCATACTTGGGTCAGCAGTTAAGTTTGGTTTATTAACTAGTAAACGAGAGCTGCTCACTACGACTAATCTCTTTCGTCGGATAAAGCATGCGTATGACAAGCAGGAAGAAACGCTTTATCACCGAGAGGCCTTCCTACATCCTCCACTGTTCACTCAGATATGCCGAAAGTTTCGTAACCGAGAGCTTCCGGTACATATGTTCGACATCATGCTCATCCGCGAGTTCGGTGTAGAGGAGATTAATGCGCAGAATGTAGCCAAAGCCTTTGTAGAAGGCGCCCGCATGACCGGCATTATGGACGAGCGAAACGTTATTGCCGATATAGATCAGCTAGCGGCTCAACAAGGCCCCCGGCGTGAACTGGCCAGTGGTGAAATGCCTTTGAACTTGTTTAAAGGCTCGGATAACACGAAAACAACTGCCGATTCTACCTCTACTCCTGTTGTTAATGCCGACTCCCCGGATATAGCACAACCTGCAGATGAGGATTTAGACTCTGAATTTGATACTAACGCAAGCCCTAGTAAATCTTCCGTCAGGCCTTTTGTGCCAGGCGCCCCAATAAACAGAGCCACTGAACCGGAGACCGACGACTCAGACCCCATATCCGCGCTATTTGGCCTACACCAGTCGCCTCAAACGCCTTCGGCTAGCCCAGCACCTACCAAGTCAGCTGAGACGGCACCAGAGGTATATAATAAATCATCTTCTAATACTCTTTCGACTCCGCCGCCTAGGGCTACGCCACCTTCGCCCGTGAAACCAGCACCCACCGTGGCGGCCTCGCCACCCGTGTCGATGATCAACTCGTCGGGGGCGCCAAGCTTCATGATTCATATCAGCGGCCCGGGCCTGGATACCCAACTTCATATTCAGGATACCGATGACCTTGAAATTGTTCGGATCCTCCTAGATAAGATTCGCAAACAACTGAGTTAATTAATGTACATACATAAAATAAAAAGGCCCACCATACGGTGGGCCTTTTTATTTTCGATACTGAGTCTTGTTTATTCCTCCCGGCGCACCCCCTGCGAAATGGTGCTGTGCCGTTGCCGCAGCACGTCTACCACATTTTCTAAAGAAAGGCCGGAGGCCGTAAGCAGTACCAACAAATGGTAAAGCAGATCGGCGGCTTCCCCTTGCAGTCCGTCGCGGTTACCGGCCACGGCATCGATAACCGTTTCTACGGCCTCCTCTCCTACTTTCTGCGCCATTTTGGGGATGCCTTTCCGAAAAAGCGAAGCCGTATAGGATTTGGGGTCTTCGTCGGGAAATTGATGCCGACGCTGCACCAGCTGCTCGAGTTCCGCAACGAAACTCACTGCCGGCGCAGGATACGCCTGCTGCTCGGGCTGCTCGAAACAGCTGGTGGTACCCCGGTGGCAGGTGGGACCATCGGGGGTGGCCAAAATCAGCAGGGCGTCCTGGTCGCAATCGGGGTGGATGCTGACCACCGTGAGGAAGTGGCCGCTGGTTTCGCCCTTGGTCCAAAGACGCTGCTTGGAGCGGGAAAAGAACGTAACCCGACCCTCCTGCCGCGTTTTAGCTAAGGCTTCCTCGTTCTGATAGCCGAGCATCAATACTTGCCCGGTCTGCGCGTCTTGAACGATGACCGGCACGAGGCCGTCGGGCATTTTGGCGAAATCCATATTTCGTTTTCGTTGATTTGTTGTTCGTTTCTCAAGCTGCTCATTGGGTTGAAACAACCCGTATCTAGCAACCAGGAAATGGAGCTATAGGCGTACCGGGATACCGTCCTGGCGAAGATGTTCCTTTAACTCGCGGATACCTATTTCACCGAAGTGAAAGATACTGGCAGCCAAACCAGCATCGGCGTGGGCTTGCTGAAAGACGTGGGTGAAGTCCTGCTTGGACCCCGCCCCACCCGAAGCCACCACCGGCACTGACACCGCCCGGCTAACAGCCCCCGTGATATCGAGCGCAAAGCCATCCTTGGTGCCGTCGTTGCTCATGCTGGTAAGCAAGATTTCGCCGGCTCCGCGGTCGGCCGCCTCCCGGCACCATGCTACGGCATCGAGGCCCGTGTTGTGCGTTCCGGCCCTCGTGTAGATCTGCCAGCCATCAGGCTCGTGGTAGCGGGCATCGGCCGCCACTACGATGCATTGCGACCCGAACCGACGCGCCAGCTCATCAATTAGCTCCGGGCGCGCCAGGGCGGCTGAATTGATGCTCACCTTATCGGCACCGTTCAGCAGCAAAGCCTCCACATCGCGCACCGTCCCGATACCACCACCCACCGTGAAAGGAATATCGAGTTCCCGCGCCACATCCCGCACCAAAGCCACCAGCGTGGCCCGTTTCTGGTTGGTGGCCGTAATGTCAAGAAACACTAGTTCATCGGCGCCTTCCCGGGCATAGCGGGAAGCCAAGGCCACTGGGTCGCCGGCATCGCGCAGTCCTTCAAAGCGCACCCCCTTTACGGTGCGGCCATCTTTCACGTCGAGGCAAGGAATAATACGTTTCGTCAGCATAAAATTCGTTTTTCATTGTTGGGAGACTCGTCTTTTGTTTGGTCTTATGCTTGAGCTTTTAAGAAGCAGGAGGCCGCAGGAAAACGAGTCTTTGACACGAGAGCTAAAGCCACGGCTGTAGCTCGGGCAACGTAATGGTCCCTTCGTAGATGGCCTTGCCGATAATGGCACCATACATGCCGATTTCGGCTAAGGCCGCCACATCCGCAATGGTCGTGACGCCGCCACTGGCAATAAGTTGGGCTTCGGGCAGGGCCTGACGCAGCGTGCGATAGGTGGCCAGCGCCGGGCCTTGCAACTTCCCATCCTTGCTTACATCCGTACAGATAAAGGTGGTAGCCCCAGCTGCTAGGTATTGCTGCAGAAACTCCTGCAGCGTCCGTTCACTTTGCTCGGCCCACGCATTGATGGAAATGTAGTTGTCGCGGAAGTCAGCCCCCACAATAATCTTTTCGGCCCCGAAAGACTGGAGCCACCCTCCTACCAACGCCGGTTCCCGCACAGCAATGCTGCCCGCCGTGACTTGTACAGCCCCGGCGTCAAAAGCCTGCCGCACGGCTTCCTCACTTTGGAGCCCCCCGCCATAGTCAATCACCAGCGAAGTGTTGGCCGCAATGCGCTCTAGCACGGGCAGATTCACCGGGCGCTTGGCCCGGGCTCCATCCAGGTCTACCAGGTGCAGGCGTTTCACTCCCTGCTGCTCGAAGCGCTGGGCCACCGCTACGGGGTCGGAATCATACGTTGTTTGTTGCGTGAAGTCGCCTTCGGTGAGGCGCACGCACTGCCCGTTGATGAGGTCTATGGCAGGAATTATCTCCATGGGGTACGATGTGCTTTGTGGATGCAGTTGTCACGACAGGCTGCTGCAGGACCCATCCCCGGGTACCATAGAAAGCAGCAGTCTTGCATTACATTCGGATAAAGTTTTCTAGGATACGGGTACCCACCGGGCCACTCTTTTCGGTGTGAAACTGGACGGCATAGAAGTTCTTGTGCTGAACAGCGGCACTGAAAGGCATAGGGTATGCAGCCTGCGCAATCGTATAATCACCTACCGGGGCGTAGTAGCTGTGCACGAAGTAGACGTAGTCTTCCTCGCGCAAGCCGGCAAAAAGCGGCGACCGTAGCTCCTGCAGCGTGTTCCACCCCATGTGGGGTACTTTGTAGTCGACGCTAGCCGGGAAACGCACTACGTCGAAAGGGAGGATACCAAGCAGGTCGGCGTTGTTTTCCTCGCTGTGTTGCCCAAGCAATTGCATGCCCAGGCAAATACCGAGGAAAGGCTGCGTAAGGGTGGGTAGCAGCTGATCGAGCCCCTGGGCCCGTAGTTCCTCCATAGCGGAAGCTGCCTCGCCTTCCCCCGGAAACAGGATCTTATCAGCCCGGCGAATGGCATCGTGGTTGGCTGTCAGCGTGGCTTCTACCCCTAGCCGATCGAGCGCAAACAGCACCGACTGGACGTTGCCCCCTTTGTAATCAATTACTGCTATTTCCATGACTTACTTGTGACTCTGAACAAGGTTTATCCATATGCATAAACAAATGAATAAACTCGCTTTGCCGCTTTTTGATGCCCTTAACTTCAAGGTATAACGCTTGTATTCAGCTACTCTACGGGCTTACCCATTTGTTTATACATATGGGTAAGCCTACAGAATGCCCTTCGTACTAGGAATTTCCATCTTGCTGGCATCGCGCACCAGAGCCATCTTTATAGCTTTGGCTACCGCCTTGAAAATGGCTTCAATCTTATGGTGTTCGTTGGCGCCTTCCGCTTTAATGTTGAGGTTGCAACGGGCCGCGTCGGAGAAGCTTTTAAAGAAATGGTAGAACATTTCGGTAGGCATGTCCCCTATCTTCTCCCGCTTAAACTCTGCCTCCCACACCAACCATGGACGCCCCGAAAAGTCGACCGCAGCTTGGGCCAGCACGTCGTCCATGGGGAGCAAGAATCCGTAACGGGCCAATCCCCGCTTATCGCCGAGAGCTTGGGTGAAGGCTTCGCCCAAGGCAATGGCGGTGTCCTCTATCGTGTGGTGCTCATCGATGTGCAAGTCGCCTTGCACCTGAATCTTCATGTCGACGCCAGAATGCTTACTCAACTGATCGAGCATATGGTCGAAGAAGCCTAAACCAGTATGCATCTGCGGCCGACCGTTGCCATCAAGATTTAGCTCAATAAAAATCTTGGTCTCGTTGGTATCTCTTTGTACTACGGCAGTACGAGCAGGCAAACGGAGGAATTGGTATATACTTTCCCAACTCATAGTAGTAAGTGCGGCCCGCTCATCACTCTCCGCCTCGGGCTTTAGTAGAATAGCCTGGCACCCCAGGTTCTGCGCTAGCTCGACGTCGGTTAAACGGTCACCCAAAACGAAAGAATTCGAAAGATCATACCCATTCGCCTGTTCCAAGTAATGTTGTAACATGCCGACACCGGGTTTGCGGGTATCCAAGTTTTCGTGGGGGAAACTCCGGTCAATGTGCTCCCGCGCAAACTCCACTCCTTCCGAGCGCAAGATATCGAGCATCATGTTGTGGGCCGGCCAGAACGTTTCTTCGGGAAAGCTGGCAGTACCGAGCCCATCCTGGTTGCTCACCAAGACCAACTCGTAGTCTAGTTCGCGGGCAATGCGCGAGAGACCGGTGATGGCACCTGGTACAAACTGAAACTTCTCTCTGCTCAGAGAATCAACTTGAAAATCGGTGGGCGGCTCAATCAGGATGGTCCCGTCCCGGTCAATGAAGAGAACTTTTTTCATGGAGTGAAAGATACCGCCGAGTTCAATGGTTACCCCGACGGATAGTATATAATATGGTAAAAGCTGACGGCCTACTCGGCCGCGGCCAGGAAAGCACCAACCCACTGCGCGTAGGCATCGCCCAACGGAAGCTCTAGGTTAGCAGCCAACCGCCGCCGGGTAGTTTCAATAGGCTGCTGGCTGAGTGGGTTTAGTCCGGGCTTGGCGTACTCTTCCCAATGCAGCCCCACTCCGCGCTTTTGCCAAGCTGGAAGCGTATCGTAATTAACGCCCGCTCCAAACAGCAAGTCGTGCTTGGCCGCGGTGCTCAACCCTTTGACTTGGCTGGTCGCCTCCCCCACCGTCCGGCCCTGCTTGCGCAGTAACCAGTAGCTATGAGCGTTCAACGAGTTACGGCCAGCATCTTCTTGGCGCCATCGGAAATAATCAAGCACGTCTTGTTGGCGGGGCAACTGGGAAATTCGACAGTCGAAAACGCCTACGGAGCCTAGCTGCAAAGAAAATTGGGCTGAGGCCTCACCCGCCAATACCGAGATGTATTTGCGCAGCTTGCGGCCGAAGGTATCCTCGGCAGGGTGCAGCAACAGCGAAATTTCGTCGCTTTGGGTATACCCGTACACCATCCGAAAACCGCAGTCCAATAAGTGGCGCGTGGTCTGCACCATATAGTCCCGCATCCGCTCGTCGAAGGGCGCCTCGAAGGGGTGGACTTCTTTGGTCAGACGGGTGAAGCCGCGTCCATCCAGGCGAGTCACCAAGTAGAGGCCGGGCAAGGCGCAATGGTCGTGGGCGGTTTCGAATACCCGCAGCCGCGCATCTAGCTCATTGAACTTCATCTTGCCAGTCGTTGATTTCAAATTCCTGATTGCCCAGGGCTCGCACGAAATAGAGTTGATCGAAGCCTTCGGTGCGGGTTGGGCGCTGCAAGCGGTTGCGGGTACCCCGGATTCCTCGGTCGGGAACTTGGCGCTCCGCCGGACGCTGCCGGTTCCGCTCGAGGGCTTCGGCGGCCACTGAATGGAAAAAGTAACCGACTACCTCGAAGCTTGCTGCGCGGGCCGACTCTATATAGGCAGCTCGTTCGGCGCGGGTTGGGTTGGTGTTGTCAATCACGCAGCGCATTTGGGTTTCCAGGCACAGCTGCAACAGCCGCCGCTCCCGGTTGCGCGTGCGCAGCAGGTCGAGGCTGATGCGCACGTGCGAATGGAAGAACCGCTGCATGTAGAAAGTCGACTTGCCCGTCGCCTGAATCCCGCAAAACAAAACGAGCTGCATAGGCTAGCTAGCGCGAGGACGAGAAGTTTTGCAGGGCCTGCACCAGTTGCTCGTTTTCTTCGGTGGTGCCTACCGTCAGGCGGAGCGTGCCGGCGCAGCCGGGCTGGGTGGTGCGGTTGCGCACCACAATGCCTTTGCCAAGCAGGTAGTCATAGACGGCGGTGGCGTCGGGCCGGAAACGAACCAGCAGGAAGTTGGCATCGGAAGGGAATACCTCCTCCACAATAGCGAGGGCAGGCAGTTGCTGGTTTAGCCAGTCGCGGCCGGTTAAGAGCTGCTCGCGCATCTGCCCGAAGTGCGGGGCGTCCTGCAGCGCGGCCAGGGCATGCTGCTGCGTGGCTTCCGATATATTATAAGGAGGCTTGATTTTGTTGAGGTAGTTGATGACTTCCGGCGAGGCGAAGGCCATCCCCAAACGCAAACCAGCCAGTCCCCACGCTTTCGAGAAAGTCTGGAGCACCACCAAGTTGGGAAACTCAGCTAAGCGCGTAGTCCAGCTAGGCGCCTCGGCAAAATCAGCGTAGGCCTCATCGACCACGACCAGCCCCCCGAAACCACGCAGGATTTCTTCGATATACTCGGCGTGCAGCAAGTTGCCGGTAGGGTTATTGGGTGAGCAGAGGAACACCAACTTCGCCGGCGAGGCGAGAACTTGCGAGACAATTTCGGGCGAGAGTTGGAAGTCGGCCGTGAGCGGTACCCGCTCGATGCGCACGTCGTTGAGGTTGGCGGCCACTTCGTACATGCCGTAGGTTGGCGGCAAGAGCAGGATGCTGTCTTGGCCTGGGGTGCAAGTGAGGCGCACCAGCAGGTCAATAGCTTCGTCGGAACCGTTGCCGAGGAAAATCTGGCTTGGGTCCACTCCTTTCAGCTTCGCCAAGGGGGCCTTCACGGCGCGCTGCTGAGGGTCGGGGTAGCGGTTGAACAGGTCGGGGCCGGCGCTACCGAGGCTGTTCTCGTTGGCGTCGAGCATCACCCGCGCTTCTCCCTGAAATTCGTCGCGGGCGGAAGAGTAAGGTTTCATGGCCCGGATATTGGGCCGAACCAGGTTATCTAGTGCAAACATCTTGTTGAGTTTTCAATGAATAGTAGCAAGCAAACAGACGGCGGGCAACCGGCTAGGCCCTACATGAGCGGAGCGCTGGCCGGGTGCCCCCTCAATGCTGCTGATTCATTGCGGATTGCTCGTTATGGATGGAATCCAGGCGCAGCGTCACGGCGCGGGCGTGGGCGTGCAGGCCTTCCGCTTCGGCCATAGTTTCCACTACCGGTCCTACCTGCAACAAGCCTTCGGTAGTAATGCGCTGGAAGGTAATTTTCTTGAGAAACGAATCCAGCGACACGCCACTGTAATTGCGGGCGTAGCCGTTGGTGGGCAGCGTGTGGTTGGTACCGGACGCATAGTCGCCGGCCGCTTCGGGCGTGAGGTGGCCCAGGAACACGGACCCGGCGCTGGTAACGCCTTCGGCCAGTTGCTCAGGATTGCGCACGGCCAGTATCAAGTGCTCGGGGGCGTATTGGTTGGAGAAGTATAGCATCTCCTCAGGCGTGCGCAGCAAAATAGCCCGGCTTTCTTCCAGCGCCTGGGCAGCCACCGCGGCCCGCGGTAGCTCGGCCAACTGCCGGGCTACTTCCGCTTGGGTTGCCTCGATAAGCTCCATCGAGTCCGAAAGCAAAATCACTTGCGAGTCGGGGCCGTGCTCGGCTTGACTAAGCAAGTCGGCCGCCACGAAGGCGGGGTTGGCGGAGGCATCGGCAATAACCAGCACTTCGGACGGACCAGCCGGCATGTCAATGGCCACTCCGTAGCGGGTAGCCAGTTGCTTAGCGGCCGTTACGTACCGATTTCCAGGCCCGAAAATCTTATCGACGCCCGGCACGCTTTCGGTACCGCCACTGAGGGCGGCCACAGCTTGCGCCCCACCGGCCTTGATGATGGTAGCAATACCAAGCAATTGAGCCGTGAACAGAATCACGGGGTTAATAGAACCATCTTTCTGGGGCGGAGTGCACAAGACTACTTCCGGGCAACCAGCTAGGCGGGCGGGTACGCCCAGCATTAATAAGGTACTAAACAACGGTGCCGTCCCGCCCGGAATATACAGTCCCACCCGCTGCACGGGCACGGCCCGCCGCCAGCAGCTCACGCCCGGCATGGTTTCCACCCGCTTTTCTTCTTCGCGCTGCGTGGCGTGGAATTTCCAGATGTTGGCGTGGGCTTGCCGAATAGCCGTTTGCAACTCCGACGGCACCTGCGCAACGCCCGCCAGGATTTCATCGGCCGTTACGCGCAAGCCGGCACTAACGTCGGCCCCGTCGAAGCGCTGCGCGTAATCTAGCAAAGCCGCGTCGCCGCGTTGGCGCACATCCTCGAAAATCTGCTGCACCCGCAACTCGATATCCTGGGCCTGCTGCGCGGCGGCCCGCTGCTGCAACGCGGCCCAATCGGGCTGGGCCGGGTATTGAAAGATCTGCATGGTTGGGTTGTTGATGGGTAGTTGTTAGTTGACTAAGGAGTTGGTTGAGATAGAGATAGATAATAGCTGCCGGTTGCTCCTTACTAACAAAGAGCGCATACCCTTCAACATTCAGTCAGTATCTGAACAACCAGCAATCAACTAATCATCTTCTCGATGGGCAGCACCAGAATACCCTCGGCGCCCACGGCTTTGAGCTGGCCGGTGATATGCCAAAAGTCGTCTTCGTTCACTACCGACTGCACCGACACCCAGCCTTCCTCGGCCAGCGCCGTAACGGTGGGAGACTTAATGCCGGGCAACAGCGCCTTCACGGCGGCTAGCGAAGCGGTGGGCGCGTTCAGCAATATGTATTTGTTGCGGCGGGCGCGGCGCACGGCCTGCATTCGGAACTGCAGCTGCTCCAGGATTTCCCGTTTTTCCTCGGTGAGGTTCTGGTTGGCAATAAGCACCGCCTCCGACCGAAATACGGTTTCCACTTCCCGCAGGCCATTCCCGAGTAGCGTAGAGCCGCTGCTCACGATGTCGCAGATAGCCTCGGCCAAACCGATACTCGGCGCAATTTCCACCGAGCCGCTGATGGTATGCAGGTTGGCTTGGACGCCATGCCCGGCGAGGTATTTGCCCAGAATAGCGGGGTACGAGGTAGCAATATTTTTGCCCTGCAAGTCGGCTACCGAGTCGTAGCCGGCGGCGCGGGGCACGGCCAAACTCAGGCGGCACTTGCTGAACCCCAGGGGCTCGATTTCCAGGCCGGGGTAGCCGGCTTCCACCAACACGTTTTGCCCCACAATGCCGAGGTCGGCCACCCCATCTTGCACGTAGCCAGGAATATCGTCGTCGCGCAGGTAGAGGATTTCGAGGGGGAAGTTGGTGGCTTCGGTTTTAAGCTTGTACGAGCTGGCAACGAAGTTAATACCGCACTCCCGAATCAAATTCAGCGAGTCTTCACTTAGGCGGCCCGACTTCTGGATGGCAAGACGAATCATAAGGGTTGGGGAAACAAAGGAGGAAGTGAAGAGTAACAACCCAGCGGTTGAAGTTGCACTTCCGAGACGTAAGAAATCGGGAACGAGCCGCGGGCTAACAAGCAACGACGACCGGGGCCACCTTTCTGGGGTGGCCGGGCGACCAAGACGGGTCGGCCCAACGGGACAATATGGTGCGTTATTCCTCTAAAAAGAGGAATGGTGCCCGTGCTGGTGATGATGCGCCGCGCGCAGCCCAACTGCTTCGCCAAGGGCGACAGCAGCCACGGGGCTGATAGAGCAAAATGAAGGCGCGGCAGTAGCGGGCATAAACGAGGATAGATGGCGCAAAAGTACAAGCTGAGTTGACAGAACAAAATATTTTCCAGGAAATCTTCTCTCAAACCCTGAACTTTAGCTACCGGTAGCGTTTCAACCTACTCTTGGCACTATTGTTTCTAGGCTTCATCTGTTGCTTAGACTCTGCTGGGTAGTTTGCGGCTGCCACAGTTCCTTTTCTGCTCTTCTATCTGCCTGTTGCTTGTTATGCGTTGTTTTCTTTCCCACGTTGTCTCTACGGTAGGTTGCGGTTTGCTCCTATCGTTGCTGCCACCAACTTCGGCTGCGCTGGCCCAAACAACTCCTCCTACCCAAACCCCACCAACTGCCGCTCCGGCTACCGCCAAAACCGCTCCCTCCGCGCCCCCGGAATCCTTGATTCCGCTGCCACAACCTAGTCCGCACGTGGTTTTGCAGCATGCTATTGGCCTTACCGATGTGGTAGTGGATTATCACGCGCCGAGCGTGAAAAACCGGGTTATCTGGCAAGGGTTGGTGCCGTACAACCAAATTTGGCGGGCGGGTGCCAACGAAAACACAGTGATAAGCTTCAGCGACACGGTCCGCATCAATGGTAAAAAGTTACCCGGGGGCAAGTACTCGTTCTATATAATGCCCCGCTCCGACCAGGATTGGGACTTGGTCTTTAACCGCGTAACCACGCACTGGGGCGCGGAAAGTTACAACGAGAAAGACGACGTGCTGCGCATTCCGGTGGTACCGGAAGCTTCTGCCCACCACGAAACGCTACTGTATTGGTTTTCGGAACTAACCACGGGCAGCGCCCACCTGAACCTGAGTTGGGAAAAGAAGACAGTGAGTTTCTTCATCGATACCAACGTGCAGGCCCGGGTAGTAGCCGGCATTGAGAAAGCGGTAGCCGCCCGCCCCAACGATTGGCAGCTGCTGGCACAGGCCGCTGAATACCTGGTGCAAAACAACCTAAACGGAGAACAGGCGCTCAATTATATCAACGAGTCCATTCGCCTGCAGGATGTTTACCTCAACAACTGGATTAAAGCCCGCCTGCTGGCTTCCAAGCAAGACTACGACACGGCCATCGTCTTCGGCCGCAAGGCTATTAAGCTTGGCGAAAAAGACGATACTACCTTCCAAAACCAATTGCCCAACATGCGCGTGGCGCTGATAGAGTGGCAGTCGAAGGCGTACTAAGTTGTTTAACCGAATAAAAAAGCCCTCTAGCTGTAGCTAGAGGGCTTTTTTATTCGGTTTGATGAGGCACATAGTAAGGCGAACTGCGCTCAACACCTGCGTGTACACTTCGTAGCTGAGCACGTTATTCAATTGACACACAATTTTCCTGCTATTTTTCAGCGCATTTCGTGCGTAAGCCCGATATACTCTCCCTTTGTATTTCTCTTAAGCTTAGTAGCTGCTTACGCAGCCGCGCGGCCTAATGGGCCGTATACGAACAACGCTCTGCTTCACTTACCAACCACCTTGATGAATAAGCTAACGATTGGCAGCCTGTCGGAACTAGAAGTACACATAGGACAGGAACTAGGCGTTTCTGAATACCACACCATCACGCAGGCCCAAATCAACAGCTTCGCCGCCGCGACGCTCGATTACCAGTGGATTCATGTGGATGCCGAAAGAGCCGCCACGGAGTCGCCCTTCCAGGCTACCATTGCTCACGGCTACCTTACGGTTTCGCTGTTGCCCTACTTGTGGCACCAGATTCTGACTATTGAGAATCTGAAAATGCAGGTGAACTATGAAATCGAGGCGCTGCGCTTCAACCAGGCCGTAACCGTAAACAGTCAGGTACGGCTGCGGGCCAAGCTGTTGTCGGTGAAAAACCTGCGCGGTATTGCCAAAGCCCGCTTAGAGGTAACGCTGGAAATCAAGGACCAGCCAAAACCCGCCTACACGGGAATAATTACGTTCCTCTACCATTTCGAAGGCTAGCTTCACAAGCTCCAACTGGGCTAGTCACACCAAGCGGCGCGAGCAATCTGGATTAAGCTAACAAAGGCTTTCGTTCAGGTTACTCGCGCCGCTTGGTGTGTATTTGCCTTGTTATCTACTAGCCTGCGTCGGCTGCTGAAGCAGCGGCTGCAAAATGGGCCAGATGGTACGGGCCACGAGGCGGTGGCCGGCTGCGGTGGGGTGAATGCCGTCCTGCTGATTGAGTTTGGCTACGCCGCCGACTCCTTCCAGTAGGAAGGGAATCAACACCAACTGGTTTTTGCGGGCTAGCTCGCCGTAGAGGGCTTTAAACTGGGTGGCATAGTCGGCGCCGAGGTTGGGCGGAATCTGCATGCCAGCCAACACAATGCGCGTTTGCGGACTACGGCGGCGCACCGTGTCGATTATGGCTTGCAGGTTTTTGCGCGTGTCGGTGAGGGGCAGGCCGCGCAGGCCGTCGTTGCCGCCTAACTCCAGCACGAATATCGAGACGGGCTGGCGCAACACCCACCCGACGCGGCTGCGCCCCCCGGCGGTGGTTTCGCCGCTTAAGCCGGCATTGACGACCGTATAGCCGAGGCCAGCCGAGTCAATCTTCTGCCCAATCAGGGCGGGGAAGGCTTCTTCGGGGTCTACGCCGTAGCCAGCGGTGAGGCTGTTGCCGAAAAACAAGATGGTTTGCTTGCCGGCTGGTGCGGGCGCAGCGGCCGTAGTGGGTGGCGTGGCCGCGCTGGCAGGGGCTTCGGCAGTTTTGGGCTCGGAGTTGCAGCCGGCTAGCAACAGCAGACAGCAACTAAACAAGGACAGGACAGGTTTCATGAGGGACGAAGCTACTTTGTTTGGTCTGTACGTAACAAGGGAAAGTATTGCACGAGTTAATTCGTCAATAGCCTTGTGAACGGAGTGTCTTACTAAAAAAGTAGTAGTTGTTCCCACATTCCTTCTATTCCTGATTCTTCATTCCCGCTGAAAACCGGCGGGCGCAACTTGCTTGTTTGTGCTTAAAGTAGAAAACCTAACCAAATCCTATACCAGCGGCGGCCGGACGCTGACCGTGCTTGAATCCGTGAGCTTCGAGCTGCAGGCGCAGGACACCTTCGCCATTGTGGGGCCTTCAGGCAGCGGCAAAACCACCTTATTGGGTTTGTGCGCGGGGCTAGACCGGGCTAGCTCGGGCAGCGTGTGGCTAAACAACATTCAACTCGACAACCTGAATGAAGACCAGCGGGCGGCCGTGCGCAACGAGCACGTCGGCTTCATCTTCCAAAACTTCCAGCTCCTACCCACCCTCACCGCCCTCGAAAACGTGCTGGTACCGCTGGAGCTTCGGGGCGTGCGCAACGGCACCAAAACCGCACAGGAACTTCTGGAGCGGGTGGGTTTGGGCGGGCGCGGCCACCACTACCCCACGCAGTTGTCGGGTGGGGAACAACAGCGCATTTCGCTGGCGCGGGCGTTTGTGAACCGCCCCAAGATTCTGTTTGCCGACGAACCCACCGGCAACCTCGATGCCGACACCAGTGCCCGGGTGGTTGAGCTGCTATTTGAACTCAACCGCGAAGCCGGCACCACGCTCGTCCTCGTCACCCACGACCTGGAGCTAGCGGCGCGTACGCAGCGCATTGTGCGCATCAAAGGCGGCGCCATGCTTTCGGATACGCGCACGGCCGCGGCTACTGTTTCTTCTTCGGCCCTATGAGTAATAGCCCACTTCCTTCTGCCCGGCCGGGCTTGGGCTGGCTGTGGCGCATGGCCTGGCGCGACAGCCGCCGCAGCCGTGGACGGTTGGTACTGTTTGTGTCGGCCATTGTGCTTGGCATTGCCGCGCTGGTGGGCATCCGGGGCTTCGGCGACAACCTCGCGCGCAGCATCGACGAGCAAGCCCGCGAGTTGGTCGGGGCCGACTTGGTGCTTTCCGGCAGCCAGCCCTTCGATTCGACACTGGCCCCTACCTTGCGCCAGCTCGGCCGCGACCGAAGCGACGAAGTAGCGTTTGCTTCGCTGATTCAGTTTCCGAAAGGCCAAGGCGTCCGCCTGGCGCAGATCAAAGGACTAACCGGCAGCTTTCCTTACTACGGGGAGTGGCTTACGGAGCCGACTACTGCGGTGGCCACCTTCCGTCAATCTATGACCTCGCGCGAGCGGGTAGCGCTGGTCGATGATGCGCTGCTGGTGCAGTTTGCGGCCAAGCCCGGCGACTCTATTCGGGTGGGGAAGCTCACGTTTCGGATTGCGGGGCGGGTGCGCAAAACGCCGGGCCAGTCGGGCTTTAGTGCGGCCGTGGCGCCTACGGTGTTTATTCCCGGCCAGTATCTACCCGAAACCGGTTTGCTACAACGGGGCAGCCGGGTGCAGTACCGTACCTATTATCAGTTTGCGCCCGGCACCGATGTTGATGCCATTGTCAAGACCCTGGAAAAGCGCCTTGACAAGGTGAATATCAACTCCGACACCGTGACGGAGCGCAAGCGCCAGACCGGCCGCTCGTTCACGGACCTTACCCGGTTTCTGAACTTGGTAGCGTTTGTGGCGCTGCTGTTGGGGTGCGTGGGCGTAGCCAGCGCCGTAAGCTTGTATGTGCGCGAGAAAGTGGCCTCGGTGGCCGTATTACGGTGTTTGGGAGCCAGCGGCAGCCAGGCCATGCTGATTTATCTGGTGCAGATTGCCGCCATGGGCTTGGTGGGCGCTTCAATAGGTGCTGCGTTGGGTACGGCCGTGCAACTACTGCTGCCCCGGCTGTTTGAAGGGTTTCTGCCCGTTACGGTGAACGTAGCCGTGTCGTGGCCGGCTGTGGCGCAGGGCCTTCTGACGGGCGTGCTCGTGGCCGTGCTGTTTGCCCTGCTGCCGCTGCTCAGCATCCGGCGGGTGTCGCCGCTGCGCACCCTACGAGCGGCTTACGAGGAAGACACCGCCAAACCCGACCCGCTGCGCATCGTGGTGTACGGCTTAATTATCGTCTTTATTACGGGCTTTGCCTACCTGCAAACCCGCGAATGGAAGCAGGCGCTCGGCTTTGCGGGTGGGCTGCTGGTCACGTTTTTCGTGTTGGCGGGCTTAGGCCAAGGCTTGCGCTTATTGGTAAGGCGCTACTACCCTACTTCCTGGAGCTACGTGTGGCGGCAGGGCCTGGCCAACTTGTATCGGCCCAACAACCAAACGTTGCTGCTCACCGTCTCGATTGGGCTGGGGGTGTTCTTGATGGCCACGCTCTCGTTGCTGCAAGGCTTGCTGCTGAGCCGCGTGCAGGTATCGGCCAGCGACGGGCAGCCCAACATGGTGCTCTTCGATATTCAGCCCGAACAGCGGGCAGGCGTCGCGCAAGTGCTTACCAGCCGCCGCTTGCCCATTCTGCAGCAAGTGCCCGTCGTGACGATGCGGCTCGCGGCCATCAACGGTCAATCCACGGCCGAACTCAAAAAGGACACGACCAGCGGCCGCAGCCGCGGTGGGCTCACCCGTGAATACCGCGTTACGTACCGCAACAAGCTTATTAGCTCGGAAAAGCTCGACCAAGGCCTTGCGCCTTATCTGCCACCCGACGGCACGCCCCGGATTTCGGTGGACTCCGACTTTCTGCGCCGCCTGCAAGTCAAGCTCGGCGATACGCTTACCTTCAACGTGCAGGGCGCGCCGCTCAACACCATCATCGGCGGCACCCGCACCGTGGACTGGACCCGGGTGCAAACCAATTTCCAGATTGTTTTCCCGGCCGGCGTGTTGGAACCTGCCCCGCAGTTTGTGGTTTTGATGACGCGCGTGCCCGACAACAACGTGCTGGCCGCGGTGCAGCGAGAACTGGTACTGAAGTTTCCCAACGTCTCGGCCATCGACCTCGGGTTGGTCTTGCAAACGCTGGACGACATTCTCAGCAAAATCTCGTTCGTTATCCGCTTTATGGCCTTCTTCAGCATTGCCACGGGGCTGGTGGTGGTAGTCAGCTCCGTGATAGTGAGCCGCTACCAACGGGTGCAGGAAAGCGTACTGCTCCGCACGCTCGGGGCCAGCCGGCGCCAGATTCTGCGCATCACGCTGGTAGAATATGCCTTGCTTGGACTGCTGGCCGCGGTGGCAGGCCTGGTACTGGCCGTGGGCGCCGCCTGGGTACTGGCCTTCTTCTTGTTTGAAGTGCCGTTCTTACCCACAATGGGTCCGCTGCTCGTCTTGGCCGTTGTCACTACCACTCTAACGGCCCTCATCGGCCTCTTCAACAGCCGCGACGTGCTGACGCGCCCGCCTTTGGAAGTGTTGCGCGGCGAGGCCTAATCTTTAACACACCTAAAAGAGCCAGCCCCGGTTTGATTTGAATCCGTAACGATTCAGATCAAACCGGGGCTGGCTCTTTTAGCTATTGCCGTGGCTTACCAGATCTGGTGCACCTGCGGCTTGATTTTGCGGTCGTAGATGGCTTGTACTTGCTGCATTTGCTCGTTGGAAAGGGCGGGCAGCTCGGCCGCTTGCAAGTTAGAGGTGAGTTGCTCGGGCTTGGAGGCGCCGGGAATTACGCAGCTCACTTCCTTAAACATCAGCACCCACCGCAACGCCACGGGCGCTAGGTTGGGCTGGTCGGGGAATAGCTGCTTGATTTCCTCCACGGCTTCCAGGCCAGTATTATAGTCGACGCCCGAGAAGGTTTCGCCTTTGTCGAAGGCTTCGCCCTGGCGGTTGAAGTTGCGGTGGTCTTCCGGGGCGAAGCTGGTGTCGGCCGAAAACTTACCGGTCAGCAGTCCGCTGGCCAGCGGCACCCGCACAATCAGGCCCACGTCGCGGCGCTGGGCTTCTTTGAACAGCAACTCTGTGGGCCGCTGGCGGAACATGTTGAAGATGAGCTGCAGCGTGGTGACGTTGGGGTACTCAATGGCTTTGAGGCCTTCTTCTACTTTCTCCACGCTCACGCCGAGGTTCTGAATTTTGCCTTCCTCTTTGAGCCGGTCGAACACCTCGAAGATTTCCGGGCGGTAGTATACCTCGGTGGGCGGGCAGTGCAGCTGGATTAAATCCAAGGTTTCGAGCTGCATGTTGCGTAAGCTGGCTTCCACAAACTTGCGCATGGCCTCCGGCGTGTACGCTTCGTTGACGTGGGGCTGGAGCTGGCGCCCGCATTTGGTGGCCACGTAAATCTGCTCGGAACGGCTGCGCACCAGCCGGCCCACGGCCTTTTCGCTTTCGCCGTCGCCGTACACGTCGGCGGTGTCAATGAAGTTGATGCCACCATCGACGGCTGCATTCAGAATTTTATCGGCGTTAGGGTGGCTAAAGGGTTCGCCCCATTTGCCGCCCACCTGCCAGGTGCCTAAGCTGATTTCAGAAACGGAAAAGCCAGTTTTACCAAGTTTGCGATACTGCATATAGTAAGGAGAAGAGTGAAAAGCGAATCCCGCTGCGCCCCATGTGGCGCTTTCGGTGGAGCGAATGTATACGGCACTAATCGAAATTCGGAGCAGCCGGCCTGTCCGCAAAAAATGCTCGGGGTTTCAGTTGAACAGGAACCGCTGTTGAGAGGCTGCCTTCAACTCGCCGCGGCGCAGTGGAATTTCGGGCTACAGCGTCCGGCGGAGTGCACTATCCAAAGCCGATTCCCTTGCTACCTTGCCGCTTCCTCATTTCGACCTTTCCATGTCCAAAGAAATAAAGCCCTGGACCACGCTCAAATCCGAGCTGGTATTCAATCACCCCTGGTACAAGCTCCGCCGCGACCATGTGCAACTCCCCACGGGCCAGGAGCTCGACGACTACTTTGTGAGCGTGCGGGCCAACGTGGCCCTGGTGTTTCCCATCACCGACGATCAGCACGTTATCATGGTACGACAGTACAAGCACGGCATCGGTGAAATCCTGATTGAAGTGCCCGGCGGCGTGATAGACGAAGGCGAAACCTCTCCCCTCGACGCTGCCAAGCGTGAACTACTGGAAGAAACCGGCTACGTTTCCGACGAGATGGAGCAGCTCATAGATGTCAGCGACAACCCCACCAAGGATACCAACCGCATCTACTTCTTTCTGGCCCGTAACGCACGGCTTGTAGCCGCCCAGCACCTCGACGAAACCGAAAATATAGAAGTACTCCGCGTGCCCGTGGCGCAAGTGGAAGGCATGATTCTTAACGGTGAAATTCGCGTGTCGGGCTCTATTGCGCTGTGCTTGCTGGCTTTGCGCAAGCTAGGATACTAGCAATTACAAGCAAAAAGAGCGTGAACACAGCTGCCATTTAGCCTGCCTGTATCTGTTCATTGAAGCGTTATTGGCTTTCGAAGAGCAACCCCATTTATTGCGCGCACCAAGCCGCGCCGTAAACACCAGCCAGTCTACCGCTACAGGGAGTTCCTTGCAACCATCGGCTGGTTGTTGGGGCTCCTTTTTTTGTCGCCGCACCGAAGCTCTGGTTTTTGAGTTGCCTAACGCACCGCGCTACAAACCGGCTGGCCGTTTCGCCTCTATCTGCGCCTTGCTTATGACACCGAACCTACGCCTCCTGAATTGGTTTGTGCGTTTATGCCTTGTCCGCGTGCAACCGAAAACTTTGCTGCTGCTTCTACTAACAGGAGCGCCAAGTTTCACAAGCCAGGCCCAAACTCCGTTGACTGGCATAACGCTTGACTTGGACAGCAAAAAGCCGTTGCCCGACGTCACCATCCGGCTGAAACGTTCCGCTAAAAGCACTCGCTCGCTGGCCGATGGCTCTTTTTCGCTGCAATTGCCGCCGCCACCTCATCTAGACACCCTCGTTTTTTCTAGAATTGGCTACTCCGACTTGCAGGTTGCCCCCAACAGCCTCGCCTTTGGCAAGCCCCAGCATTTCTACCTGAAACCTAGACCCCTGGCGTTAAGCCCCGTCATGGTGACGACCAAAAAGTTGGTGGAAAAGAAATTCGGCATCACCAACCACAAAGCCTTACTTCATTTCACCGATGGCACAATGGCACCGGGCAAGCCATTTGAAATAGCTCAAGTAATCCGGCTCGGTTCGGCGGTGGCGACCCTAACTTCCGTGAATCTGTATCTGGCGGCTTCTCAACCCGATAGTGCTACCGTTACGGTACGCTTCTATGCCTTCGATGGCGACCAGCCTACCAAGGCAGAAGTAGCGAAGCCGGTGGTTCGGCGAGTTGCCATTGAGGAAGGATGGCTCAAACTTATTCTACCCAAACAGGCTATCCATGTGCAGGGTGACGTCGTCGTTGGCTTGGAATTCAGCCCAAGCAGTAACAGTCGTTATTCAATTCCTTATGAAATAAAACTCGGGGGAACCACCAAGAGCTTTGCCCGAAACAGCCGCGAAACAGATTGGCGCGTGCCACCGCATCATTACCGGCTCTACGTAACGGCCCTGGTTCCGAACAGTACCCGCGCCAGCCGCCCCGACGATTCCGAGAACCAGGAAACCGCGCCTTCCGCCCGCCTTTTTTCCAAGGCCGTGCAAGACTCGTTTTCTGTGTATGTGCAGCTCCCTAAAGGCTACGCCGCTCACAAGAAACGCCGGTACCCCGTCGTGCTTGTGCTCGATGCCAATGCCTACTTCGACATCGTACGCAGCGAAACTAAAAAGCTCAAGAGCGCAAGGCCCCCAATCCTGGTGGGCGTTGGCTACCAAGATGCGCTGCAAATGGATTCCTTGCGTCAGCGGGACTACCTGTACCCGGCTGCCCCACCCGCCGACAGCCTGCCGCTTTCCGGGGGCGGCATGAAGTTCTTGTCCTTCTTCCAGTCTGAGCTACTTCCCTACCTCGACCACAACTATCGAACCGATGCCAACAACCGCACCCTGATGGGGCATTCGTTTGGGGGCTACTTTGTGCTGTATGCCCTAGCAGAGGCACTTCAAACCGACACCTGCTATTTCACCCGTTATGTTGCGGCGAGTCCCTCCTTGTATTACGGCAACGAGTACTTACGCCGTGAATTTACCGCCGCGCACAAAGCTTCCGCCCACCCAAACGTGCAAACTCTTTACCTGACCATGGGTAGCCAGGAGCTAGACGGCAACAACGCAGAAAGTGCCGCCACCAAAGTTGCTTTCAATTCGTTTGTTGGAGTGCTGTCCGCTAGTCAACTGCCTGCCCTAAAGCTGCAGCAGACCATTTATCCCGGCTATACCCACATGGAAACGGCAGTTCCTTCCTTTATAGAGGGTTTAGAGGGACTATATCAGCAACCATAACCGGTGGGCTGCCGCAAGCCAAGCACTAGCCTAGCGTATCTGCCTCCTGCGGCCGGGCCAGGATGACAATGGGTTGTTCCTTGTACGTGGTGCGGGCTACTTCCTGGTAGCCGAATTTTTGAGCCACCCGCAGAGAAGGCACGTTGTCCGAGTCGATGATGCAGACCGTTTCCTTGGTCTGGAAATGGCGGTTGCCCCAGGCCAACACGGCCCGGACGGCCTCAGTGGCGTAGCCCATGCCATGCACGCGCGGCGCCAGTACCCACCCAATTTCGGGCACACCGCTAATGGAAGGCTTTATGTCCCGGTTGAAATCAGCGAAGCCCACCGAGCCGATGAACTTGCCAGTACTCTTTTCTTCCACTGCCCAGTACCCAAAGCCCATCAGCGTCCAGTGTCCCTGCTGCGTCAATATCCGCCGCCACGACTCCTCGCGCGAGATAGGTTGGCCGCCCAGGTAACGGTAGAATTTCGGGTCCCGGTGCATGGCCGCAAACTCAGCTAGATCGTCGGGCCGGTAGCCACGCAGTACCAGGCGCTCGGTTTCCAAAACCGGAGCTTGGGTTAGTGCGGGAGTTGGTTGAATCGAATGATTAAGCATGGCCCCAATATAGAGAAAGCCTTACATAAGACTGGCTTTAATTTCAAGCCACCTAGAAAAACTCTGCCTGCTTCCAACTTTAAAAAACAGCGTTTACTACCAGCAGGGCGCCTATCACCTCCTATAAACGCCCAGCAACACCATGACCAGGGACAGCACGACGACGAATACGCACATTCCCAATAAGGCTATCCATAATTGATAGACCCACCTACTCCGTGCGAATCTCTCGCTTAAGAAATATTCTGCCCTAAATATGACCACCAGGCCAATTATATAGATGAAGGGCAGAAAGAGCGTTGTAGCCAGCAAAAGCGCTATGCCCATAAGGGCCCCAAAGAAACGGGAGAGGCCCACAGCAGGTGGTTGATTTTCCATAAATATAAATTATGGAATATATAGCAACTACCAACCAATCTATGCCACTTATGCACTCAAGCTCAACCCTATAGACAAGCTTCGTTGAGGCCGCTCCACACTTCAAGTTGTAGGGTTCTGCTTAACACACCCGCCGGACGGCCAACGCTATATCCGTTACCAGGGAGGGCAGTTGTACTGTCAACAGGCCACTCGAATCTACCTGCTCGTGCAGTTGGCCTACTTCGCAGCAACCCAGTGTATCCCATAGATGCACGCGGTACGTGCCGGCTTCCAGCCCCGGAACTTGCAGCTGTACCCTCAGTGGCTCGGCGGTTTTAAGCAGTAGTTTGTCTTTGCCCCGCTTGTCCTGCCGCAACAGCCACACCACCGCCTGCTCGGCGTCGCCGCAGGCAAACCCAACGAATGCCGCCGTTGAGAGCTGAATTTCGTGGTTGAGGTTGCGGCGCCGAAACCGCGACCAGTCGATGAGGCTGGTGAAATCGGCTAGGCTGCGCTGCGCGCCCCGCATGCCGGGCGTTAAGACATGCGGGCAGCGGTTGGGCCAGCGCATGCCGCCACCTGCACCGCCCGAAGCCAGATGCGCCCACTGCATATGGCGGAAGTACTCCTCGTCGAACGGCACTGGCAGGGTGCGCTTCAGGTCCTTGAAGGCGTGAATCGGTCCGTGCTCACTATCGAAAAACGGCTTTGGCTGGTGCAAATGCGCCAGCGCCTCCCGCACAAGCGCGCCAGTACGAATAGCCGAATCAACCGTGTTTTTGGGGTGGTCGATGGTTTTGGCGTCGTAGAAATGGGTGGTGGCAAAATCCAGCATCGGGTGCCGGAAAATAACGTCGGCCACGGTCGGATGATCATAAAGCACGGGGCCAAACAACGATACCGTTTGAAGGTGCGCGCGACCGTAGCGCCGGGTTTCCACTTCCCGTAGGTGGCAACTTACTTCGCGCAGGAAATCGTGGAAAACGTGGGTGCTTTTTCCGGCGTGGCTGGGATGAATCTCGTTCCACAGGTCCCAGGCAAACAAAGCCCCACTGCCGCCCCACCGCTCGGCCGCAAAGGTGAGCCGCTGCTTGATGGCCTCCAACGTACGGGGGCACAATAACCACTGCGAGCGGCGGGCACAAGGTCCGCCATTTTGCTTGTTGTATGGGTGGTCCTTCCAACGGCTCCACATCCAAAACGTGTCGTAGGGCGTGAGCAGGATGCGTAAACCGTGCTTTTCGCAGAGCGCAAACAAGTCGTCCCAGAGCCGGACCATGTTGGGCTGAAAGTTGCCGGCCGGCCGCTCTATATAGCGGTTTTCGGTTTGGCAGTATTCCAGCATAAAGCGCAGACAAGTTACGCCGTGGGCCGCCAGCCAAACTAGGTGTTCTTCTACCGCGGCCATGTTCTTGCGCCGAAACAAGCCAGCAAACTCCGGCCAGTTAATAGCATCGTTCTGCCCGATGGGGGTCCAACTCTCGCCCGTATCGGTGACAAAGTAAGGTGCATCCGGCGCCACCTGAATCCAAGGCAACGACGCCTGCGCCGCAGATTCTGCTGGAATGCACACGTTGCTGGCAGCAGTAAGCAGCTGCATAGAGGGCAAGCTAATACGGCATGCAGTTACCCGTAGGTACTTGTCTACATGCCTCGATTAAGAATGCGTTTTCAAATCAGAACCGTGCAATAGCCCGCAAGTTCACCACGCGTTGCGACAGGTAGTTGGGCACCGAGTATGTGCGGCCATTCAGGTCCTGGATGTAGCTGTAGCCACCCACGTTGTTGGCGCCAAGTACATTGAGTATTTCCAAGCCAATCCAGAGGCTTTCCAACTGGCCAATGCGCCGTTCGCGCTTATTGCTTAAGGCTACTACTTTCGAGAACCCTAAGTCAGCGCGCTTGTAAGAACGGGTTTGGGCATCCGTGCCGCGCAGTTCGGGCAGGCCGGGCGGGCTAAACGGCAAGCCCGTGCCAAATACAATGTTCACGTAACCGCGCACCGAGGGATTGTTGGGCAAGTGGTCCTGAAAGAAAACACCCAAATTCACGCGCTGATCCTGCGGCCGGCGGATGTAGCCTTTGGCATCGCGCCCCACGATGTTGCCATCGTCATCATAGCGCGTTATGGAGTCGCCTTCGATGTTTTCGCGCGTGGTGAGCACGCCCAAGCTAAACCACGATTCGGCTCCGTTCACAAACTCGCCCCCGATGCGCGTATCAACGCCGGCCACGTAGGCGGTGGCGTTGTTTTTGGCAAAGTAGCGCAGCCGCACGTTGTCGATGTCGTAGGGCACTACGTCGGTGAGGTACTTCACGTACGCCTCGCCATTGAAGCGAAACGGCCGCCCCCACTGCTCGAACCGAATTTCGTTGCCTACAATAAAGTGCATGGAACGTTGCGCCCGCAGCTCCGGGTTCAGGCTGGCTTCAATCAGGAGCGGGCTGCCCGGCGTGGCGCGCGTGCCCTGCTGGTCGCGCAGCTCACGGTAGAAAGGCGGCTGGTAGTACAAGCCGGCCGCTACTTTATAGGAGCGGTTGGCGTGCTGACGCGGAACAAAGGAAAACTGCACCCGCGGGCTCACCACTAGCTGCTTGTTCACTGACCAGTAGTGCGCCCGCACCCCATACGTGAGCGTCCGCAACGAATCCAGCTCCAGGGTGTGCTGCGCGTAGCCCTGCGTGCGGGAACTGCTCAAATCCAGATCCGAAATCTGCCGGCTGCGGCGCCCATCGGGCACATAATCGGCCGAATCGGCGAAGCTGTACTCGTTGAGTGCGTCTTCAATCCGCTCCCGTCCTGTCTTAATTCCGAAGCGCACCGTGTGGCCGGCACTTGGCGTCCAGCGGGCGCGGGCTTCGGCGGTGGCAATGCGGGCGGTGAGGGCGTTGCGCGAGTGGTCGAACCGTGAACCTACGTCGCGCTGGCGTACGGCTTTGTTGAAGTCCGGCGAGTTGGGGTCCCGGTTGATTTCGGCCAAACTGTAGCTGGCTTCCACGTCGCGGTACTCTAGTTCGCGCGAGTACACCAGCCCCCCCAACAATTCAGTCTGGAACTTGTCGCTGAAGTTGTGCTTCAGGTTGAGGCCGCCCTGGTACATATCGTACTGCATCCGCTCCCGCCCATCGTACACGATGAATAACCGCGTAAACTGGTTGGTGGCGGTGCTGAAAGTGCTCTGGCCGGTTTCGGGCGTGAAACGGTAATCGTTGTGCGCGAAAGTAGTTAGCAGCCCAAGCGAGGTACGCTCGGGATAGTCTTTCGGACCCAGGTTCGCATTGAGGTAGACCTGCCCATCGTAGAACGTGGGGTTGTAGCCGCCTTGTTGCTGCTTGAGGGAACGCAGTACGTAGGTGGCATTTTTGTAGCGCACCCCGGCCAAGTAGCTCAGGCGCTTGTTGGGCGAAGTAGCTTCCACGTGCAGGGCGCCTCCCACCAAACTCGCCGTAGCGGAAGCCCCGAACTTGGCGGGCTGCTTGTAGGCAATATTGAGCACCGACGAGAGCTTGTCGCCGAACTGCGGCTGCCAGCCGCCAGTCGAAAACTCCACCTTGCTTACCAAATCGGGGTTGATAAAGCTCAACCCCTCCTGCTGCGCCGCCGTGACCAGAAACGGCCGGTATATCTCGATACCATTGACGTACACCAGGTTTTCGTCGTAGTTGCCACCGCGCACCGAGTACGTGCTGGTTAGCTCGTTGGTGGACGTAACGCCGGGCAAGGTTTTGAGAATGGCGTTGAAGTCGCCGAACGGCGACGGGAGCACCTTGGCCGTACGCGGGTCGAGCTTGATCATGCTGACTTGCTCGCGGGTATCGGCTTCGTCGTTGCGGCCCCGCACCGTGACGTTGCTCAGGGCCCGCGCGTCACTTTGCAGCGTCAGGCGTAGTTCGCGCTGGTCATCGGTGAGCGTCAGAGGTACGCGCAGCGGCTTGAAGCGCAACCCACGCACCACCAGCACCGCCGGGCGGCCCGTCCGGGTCACATTCAGGGTAAAGCGGCCCTCGCTATCGGTGGAGGTACCGCCGGGTTGGCCTTCCACGCCCACTCCTACTAATTCTACGGGCTGTCCATCGGCGTCGCGCACAATCCCGCTGATGGTAATGCGCGTTTGCTGGGCCACCGCCGAGGTCGGAGCCACTACTACAAGCGCGAGGGGCGCCAGCCCAACCAGCGGCACCGCTCGCAACAAGTTCAAACACAGAGGCCGCACCAACCAGCCCATAGCAGCGGAAAAGTGGGGCATTAGCTCGGCTCCTGTTCTTCCAGATTAACTCCTGCTGCAAGCTGCGCCCGCATATCGGCCAAGGTAGCCACGGGGTCCGGCGAGTTGAACACAAAAGAGCCCGCTACCAGCACGTCGGCACCCGCTTCCACCAGGGCCAACGCATTATCTTGGTTGACGCCGCCATCAATTTCAATGAGCGCCGCCGAACCACTGTCAATCAGCAGCTCTTTCAGGGCCGCCACTTTGCGCAGGGTGTTCGGAATAAATGATTGGCCTCCGAAGCCGGGATTTACCGACATCACCAAGACCAGGTCGAGGTCGGCAGCAATATCTTCGAGCAGCCACACCGGCGTGTGCGGATTCAGGGCCACCCCGGCCTGGCAGCCCAGCGCCTTGATTTGCTCGACTACGCGGTGCAAATGCGTGCAGGCCTCGTAGTGCACCGTAATGGTGTGCGCCCCGGCGTCGCGCACGGCCGAGAGGTAATTTTGCGGGTCTTCGATCATCAAATGCACGTCGAGCGGTTGCTTGGCGTGGCGGTGAATGGCTTGGAGTACCGGAATCCCGAACGAGATATTGGGCACGAAGCGGCCATCCATGATGTCGCAGTGCAACCAATCGGCGGCACTGCCAGCCAGTCGCTCGGTTTCAAATTGAAGATTAGCGAAGTCGGCAGCAAGCAAAGACGGAGCCAGCAACGGCGCCCGGCGGCGAGTAGAAGTCATACCGCGAAGGTACAGAGTATGAGAGTAACGGCGTAATGGCGCAACAGAACTATTAGTGAGTATCTCTACTGACGTGCGGTAAGCTGGACCTAAACGTTCGACTTCCCTATTACTTGTCTGTCCCTAATGTTAAATAATTGTCATTCCGACTCAAGAGGAATCCAAGTAAAGCCGTTGAACAACTTCGTTCGGATTCCTCCTGCGTCGGAATGACAGCTATCCTCCCTATCAGGTAGCCTTCTTGTAGCGTGTTAGCTAACCTAAAATCCGCAGTGCAACCGCTATACCGCGTGCAGAATCACGTACAGCGAAGCTGTGGAAATCAGCAGCCAGAGCAGCAGGCCCAGCACGTAGGGACGCACACCCACTGAGCGTACCACCTTAACCGACAAACCCGCCCCAATAAAGAACAACGTCACTGTCAGGCCGATTTTGGCCAACTGTACCAGCACTGGCCCCAGCGGCTTGGCTACGGGCACGAAGGTATTGACGAGCATGGCGCCAACGAAGCCGAGGATGAAGTAAGGAATCTTAACCTTTACGCCTTGCTGTTTGAAGAATAGGGCGGTGCCTATTGACACCGGAATAATCCAGAGGGCGCGGGCTAGCTTCACGGTAGTGGCTACTTGCAGGGCTTGGTCGCCGTAGGCTGCCGCAGCCCCTACCACCGAACTGGTATCGTGGATGGCAATGGCGCACCAGAGGCCGAACTGGTTTTGCGTCATGGCTAGAGCGTGCCCGATGGGCGGGAAAGCGAATAGCGCCAACGCGTTGAGCACGAACACAGTACCTAATGCCACCGACATTTCCGCGTCTTTGGCCCGCAGTACCGGCCCCACGGCCGCAATGGCGGAGCCCCCGCAAATAGCAGTACCACACGAAATCAAATGCACCACGTGTCGGCCGAGCCCTAGCCACTTACCAATAAAGTACCCTAGCAGCAAGGTCCCGAAGATGGATACCACGGTAAACAGAACACCTTCTTTTCCGGCCTCTACCGCTGCTTGCGCGTTCATGCCAAAGCCAAGCCCAACAACCGAGAACTGCAGTAGTTTTTGGGTCAGGCGGCGCGTGTGAATTGGGAAAGGATTACCCAACGTTTGGGCTAGTAGTAACCCAAGCGCCAACGCCACTGGCGGTGAAGCCCACGGCGTCAAGCAAAAGACAAAGAACAAGGCAAACACCCCTTGCCGCAGGGTTAGTTCGTGCCCAAATAGTAGATGAGGTGTGTGAAAACGGCGAAGAAAGCCGGAGGGTAAAGCTTCCGCAGTAGGTGCGGTGGGAAGCTTGGAATCGGTGGCGGGCATGAGAGCAGGCAGTGAAGTAGCTGCTCAAATGTACGCCAGCGTATACTTGCTTGATAACCAAAAATTGTTATCGACTATAACAATAGGTTATAGCAATTCCAATCTTCCTAACGCTCAAGCAGCTCGGTACGGCACACCCTTCAACTGCCGGGCCTCGGTGAGTAAATGTTGAAGCACTGCCGACCGATCATCGTGCCGCCACACCATAAATACCGGTGCTTGATGGGGTAATTCTATAAATCGGAGCCCTTGCATTGGGCTCCCGGCGTAGGACATTGGCAGCACCGATATACCCAAGCCAGCCGCTACTAAATTTAAAATGGTGGCCCCGAAGTCGGAGGCAATGGTGAGCTGCGGCTGAAAACCGTACTTGGCAAACAACTGCCCGAGAGCCCGCACGTAAGGCGAGTCACCGTTGAGGGCCGGCAACACAAACCGCTCTTCTCGCAGGTCAGCCAGGGATGTAAACGTTTCCTCTTTGCTCCAATGATGCTCGGGTACTACTAGAGCCAATGGCTCCAGGAAAAGCTGCTCGGAGGCCAAAGCCGGGCTTTCCGCCGGATGCCGCCACACCCCCAAGTCCACTTGGTAGGTTAGCAGGCGCTGCTCCGACTCGGTGGCAATTACTTCGATTAGCTCGACCTGCACCAGTGGATAGCGCGCTGTAAAGGCCTTGAGCAGTTTGGGCAACCAGGCGTAAGCTACCGCCCCAATGTGCCCAATGCGCAAACTACCAACTTCACCCGCGCTAATCTGCTGCGCGTGTCGTTGCACCGCTTCCACCTCGGGCAGCAACCGCTGCCACTCCTGTTGCATCAATTGCCCGGCCGCCGTCAGGCGCACGGAGCGCTGGTTCCGCTCGAACAGGCGAAAACCCACCTCACTTTCCAGACTCTGAATGTGGCGGCTCAGCGACGACTGCGTGATGTTGAGGTGTTCAGCCGTTTGCCAGAAGTGAAGCTTATCGGCTAAGCGTAGAAAGTAGCGGACCTGATCTAGATTCATTGATGCAGCTATTGCATTAAAAGTCCCAAAAATAACATTGATGTGCATCAATACACTGCCTAGTTTTGCGGGTACTCCAAGCTTACTCTCACCTCACTATGCTCTGTTCTTAGCTTCAAGGTATTGAAACAGGCTTTAGCTAGCCTGCTGTGCGCATTGCAAAGCTTAACACAGCCTCAACCCTACATTTCACCTTTTCCATGTTACACTTAACTCGAACCACCTCTGACGACCTCGACTTTAAAGGATTAGTACAGCTTCTCGATGCAGATTTGCGAATACGCGATGGCGCCGAGCATACCTTCTATGCTCAGTTCAACAAGATTGATTTGATAAAACACGCGGTAGTAGCTTATCGGAATGGTGAGCCAGTGGGGTGCGGGGCGTTCAAGGAATTCAGCGAGAAGCTAGTGGAGATAAAACGCATGTTTGTGCTGCCTGCCAATCGAGGCCAGGGAGTTGCGCAGGCAGTATTAGGCGAATTGGAACGCTGGGCACAAGAACTGCACTACTCCGGCTACGTGCTGGAAACCGGTAAGAAACAACCCGAAGCCATCCGGCTTTACGAAAAAAGCGGCTATAAGCGTATCCCAAATTATGGGCAGTACGCCAACGTAGAGAATAGCGTGTGCATGCAGAAATAGCTAAGACAGGACACGCCCCACAGAAAAAAGGCAGGTGCTGTACGTTTCCGTCAGCACCTGCCTTTTTTTTATTCAGCGCGTTATTTATACGCCTACTTGCTGTTTACTTCTTCTTTGCTCCAAGCTTTCCAATCGAGTTTACCATCCTCGGTCTTGCGGAGGAAGTAGGTTTGGTCGTCTTCCTGGCGCTTACCGAACGTAACGTCGGCGCGGCAATCCAAGCAGCGAAGCGAGGTATATTTGAATTTATCCTGCGCCACGCGGGCCGTCAGGTCGAGGTTATCGGAACCACAGATGCCGCACTTGGCTACATCGGGAAAGCTAAGCCGCTCGTATTCGGTTACCACCTCGTGGAGGTTGGCCCCTTGAACGGTAAAGTGAAACTGGCGACGCCCCAGGCGCTTCGAAATCATCATTTGTAGCATGCTACTAGTGTTTTGGGCTAAAAACCCGAGTTAAAAAAGAGTAGAATTCACCTCGTTGAATTCCTGGACAAGATACTAATATTTTTCGCCTTATACTAATATAGTTATCAATGTTATCCGTTTAGGTTTAGCATCTGCTAAGCGACTTTCAACGAAAACAGAACTATTGCCGCACAAACCGCACACTACGCTGCACTTTCGCGCCGGCTTGCACGTCGCAGTTGTAAACGCCCTTGGCAAGGGAAGCAGTAGGCAGGCGTACTTCCGAAGCAGCAGTAGCAGGAACCAGATGCTGAGCCACCAAAGCGCCGCGTGCATCATATAAACGCACTTGGAGCGGCAACGCCCGGAAAGCCGGCGTTAGCTGCAAGTACAACTCGTCACCGTTCGTCGGATTAGGGTACACGCTGAGGTGGTTGTTGGATGTAGCTCGGCTGTTGGTTGCTAACGGCATGCCTGGGTTGGCTAGGTTGTAAGCCAGCACAAAATTGGGGATGCCGTAGCCTCGCAAGTTGTCGGGGGTAGTAAACTGCGAGCCAGAGCGCTGCAAAAAGTTGATAACCTGTTGCGCCGTAAGCGTGGGATTCGCCTGCCAGAAGCCTGCCACCATGCCCGCTAGAATAGGGCAGGAATACGAAGTACCGTTGCCGCGCCCCGGTTGCCCATTTACCCCTACTATGGCCGCTTGCAAGCCCTGCGTTGCTAGGTTGGGCTTTATACGGTTATCGGCGCTTGGCCCTTTGGAACTGAGGGCCGCATAGTTGCGCAAGGAATCGACAGCGCCAGCCGTTAGAATAGAATCTGCATCCGATGGCGCCAACAGGCTAGGGCCAGGACGCTGACCATCATTACCTATTGAATTAACGACTATCATACCCACCCGAGCCGCAACAGTAGCAGCCCGCGTGGAAATAGCCGTACGGCCGTTCAAGTTAGCGTACGAGTAGTTGGCATACGGGATATCGAAGGTGTTGTACCCCAGCGACGAACTAATAATATCAACACCCGCGGAGTCGGCTCGCTCAGCGGCCACCAACCAATTCACTTCTTCAATTGGGTTTTCTTTTTCATACTCCTCCGTTATGTAAAGCCGGTAGGTGGCCTTGGGAGCAGTGCCGATGAAAACACCCGTTTGATTGGCCGCGAGCGTGGAAAGTGTGTGGGCACCGTGGCTGTCGCGCACGTACACATTGGCGTTACGGTCTACGAAGTTGTAGGCGTCGGCAATGCGGCCATCCGTGCGCAACGAAGCAAACGGCGCCGACTGATTCACGCCCGGAAACCCGTCGTCGAACACGGCAATTTGCATGCCTTCGCCCCGAAAACCGGCATTGTGCATGGTCACGGCCCCAATCATATTGGCCTGCTGATACGCGGTGCCATATACTGGGTTGGCCGAAGGCCGCTGCTGGTTGGTTTCGGCGGGCACCTCAGTGTGTTTGGGCGGTGGAGCAGCGGCCGTTGTACGGTTCACGGTTTGGGTGCTGCGCACAAAAGGCAGGGCTTGGATTGTGGCTAGCGTGGCAGAATCGCAATTCACCACCACGGCATTAAACCAGCGCGAGGTATACCAGACGGTTGCGCCCGGCACGGCCTTCACTTGCGTAACGTAGCTGGGAGTCACGGGCAAGTCGCGGGGCAGCACGGGGATGCTCTGCCGGGTGCGGCGCGCAATAGCCCGCGCCGAAAGAAACGCTTGGGGCTGGCTTACGGAGAAAGGCGTGCCTGCTTTGTCCCGAAAATACACTAAATGCTTCCGTACTATGGCGGTAGTACCACTCGGATTGCTTTGCGCCAAAACCGGCGGTAAGGCCGTGGCCATAAGCAGCCCGGCAAGTGAAATAAAAGAAAGAAGCCGCATACAATGGACCGGTTGAAGACCTGCCGGAAGATACGGATTTAGTACCAAGCCGGGTGTAGTATCGCGCCTGAATCTGACGACGATAGCGCAGCACTATTTCTTGCTTGAGTCTACCCGCTTGGACGGTGCGGGGCCACCTCCTACCAACCGGCTTGAACATAATTAGGTCTACTGCTCACGCCCACCTGCCCTAAAACACAAACCCCACCACCTACTATTTAGGTGGTGGGGTTTTGTGCTGTTTCTGCTGCTATCGGCCTTTCTCCACTAGCACCTCAGTGCGCGTTATGCCTCTGTAAATTACACCCGGCACAGGCAGATCGGCTGTGCCGGGCTCAGTATAAATGAACCGGCGGCGGCTACGAAATACCGGCCCCTCTCCTAGCGCATACACCTGCCGTACTCGGAGGTAGTAAAAGGCGTTGATGTAGGTAGGGTCTTCCTTTTCGTCGGGCGTGGAAGTGGTTAGCGTTTTGGGATAGGTAACTACGCTGCTGCCTGAAGTAGCTGTGAAAGGCTTCTCGATATTGGTGTAGCGCAGATTTTCCTGTTTGATGTCGTTCATGTTGTTGAAGGCATTGGCATTCCAGAAACCTTCCCGAACCGGAAATATCAGCTCCACCCGGCGTACGTTGTTGCGCGTAACCAGTACGTTGCCCGCCGCCGGACTTACCACCAACACACTATCGTCCACCCATGGGTCAGTAGCCACGCTGCGGCGCGACCGAATCACCCGGAACGACTGACGGCCGGTTGCGTCCACATATTCCTCGGCCACCCGCTCCCGAAACTGGAACCGGTTGTACGATTTCACGTTGCGCGTCCAAATGGTGTCGGTTACGTTGTAGATCCGGAAGTCGCCTACCGCCAGTGGGTAGTAGTTGGTATCGGCAGGCACTATCGTTACCGATTCGTTTTTGCAACCCCCTACGGCTACTGCCAACAAAGCCGCAGCAAACCAGCTACGCGACGAATACCAACCTTCTACCAACTGATAGCGCAACATAAAAACTAGGATTATAGCGTGGCAATAACGGCCGAAGATACGGGAGTTTCGCCAATAGTATGCCGCTCAATCCAGCCGCCGCCCAACACATCCTGGCCGTCGTAGAACACGGCTGCCTGCCCAGGAGTCACGGCGTGTACGGGCTCCTCGAAGTAGACGTAGATTTTGTCGCCAATCTGCTCCAGGAAAGCCGGGGCGCCATCGTGGTTGTAGCGGATTTTAGTGGTACTTGGTACCAACCCGCGGCCTTCCAACGAGGCGTATTTGCCCATGTTCAACTGCCCCACCACCGTGCGGCTGCTAGCCAAATCGTCGAAATTGCCGAGCACTACCTCGTTGGTATCAGGCCGGATTTCGGTTACGTAAACCGGGAAACCTAGGGCCACACCCAGGCCTTTGCGCTGCCCGATGGTGTAGAACGGATAGCCCTCGTGCGTGCCCACAAACGTACCGTCGCGCAACACAAACCGGCCGCCCGCCACTCGCTCTTCCAATCCCGGTACCCGGCGCCGCAGGAAGCCGCGGTAGTCGTTGTCGGGGATAAAGCAGATTTCGTAGCTCTCGGGCTTGTTCACGAGTTCGGTGAAGCCGCGGCGGCGCGCCTCATCGTAGATTTCGGTTTTGCGCATGCCCCCTAGTGGGAACAGCGTGCGGCTCAAGCTCTCCTGGCTCACGCCCCAGAGCGCATAGCTTTGGTCTTTGTTTTCGTCGAGACCTTTGCTAACCACGTAGCGGCCGTCTTCAAAGCGCACGTTGGCGTAGTGGCCAGTGGCAATGAATTCGCAGCCCAGCTGGTCGGCCCGGCGCAGCAACGCGTCCCATTTGATGTGGGTATTGCAGAGCACGCACGGATTAGGCGTGCGGCCAGCCAAGTATTCGTCGGTGAAGTTGGAAATGACAAAGTCGCCGAACTCGTCCCGAATATCAATGATGTAGTGCGGAAAGCCTAGGTCCACGGCAATCTGGCGGGCATCGTTGATGCTGTCGAGCGAGCAGCAGCCGGTTTCTTTTTTCGAGCCTCCTGCCGAAGCGTAGTCCCAGGTTTTCATGGTCATCCCGACCACTTCGTAGCCTTGCTCGTGCAGGAGCACGGCCGCTACCGATGAATCAATACCGCCGCTCATCGCGACGAGGACGCGGCCCTTAGTAACGGGCGGCGTGGGAGATGCAAATTGCGTCATAAATAATAGCGCCCGTGGAGTCAAGGTCCGCGGCCACGTGGCAAAGATAACACATGGCGCCCGTTTGGGGTTTCCTCTGGCTCCCACAAACCGCCAACACAACGTTGCGACTGAGTAGGAATAGTTACTTTTGCGCTTCGCCAAGCGGGAGCTACTTGTTGCCGCCGACCCAACTTTTCTGCGTATGTCCTTGCTTACGTCCGTGCTGGTGCGCGGCATCAACAACCTCTCCGATGCGCGCTACTGCGCCGGCATGGGAGCCGACCGACTTAGCTTTCTCCTCGACCCCTCCCTTCCAGGATACCTCACGCCCGAAGCCGTACAGGAAATCAGTGGCTGGATAGCCGGCGTGGACTTGCTCGGCGAGTTCGATACTTTGCCTGCTGCTGCCATCAATGAGTTGGCGCAGCGCTGCAACCTGCAAGGCATTTTGCTTCACCGCCGCCGCACTCCCGACGAGCTGTCGAAGTTTAGCTTGCCTGTCCTCAAGCTTATCCGCTGGATTCCCGACATGCTGCCCGAAGATGTGGACACTCGCTTCCGCGACCAGCAAGCCCACACGTCGGGCTTCGTGCTGGCTCAAGCCCCGCCACAGCCGCTTTCGCCCAAGCAACTCACCCACCTCACTCAGCAGGCCCGCACCTATCCTATGTGGCTCGGCGCCGATTTCGCGACCAGCACCGGCAACTCTATTCGCCAGTTCGTTGAAACCGTCCGTCCCGCTGGCATTGTGCTAGAAGGTGGCGACGAAATCAAACCCGGCCTCCGCGACTTTTCGGAGATGGAAGCGGTGTTTGAAGAACTGGAAGCTTAGCTTCTAAAGAAGCCGACCTTCAGAATTGGAAGCGCGAAGTCCTTTTAGAGGCTTCGGCTACCCCATTATGGTAATCATACTATAAATTGGCTCTATCAGATATTGCTCGGCGCTGACCTCTACGTGGGCTTCCGCCAAGGTACGCGGCAAACTCTTCGTGAACAGTCGCCAGGCGACGGTGCCATCCAGCACGACGGTGGCGGCTACTTGCCCCACGTAGTGAGTGCCTAGCTCCCAGGTAGTGGCTTGTCGCCTTAGATACCAGGTGTCGCCGCTAGGGCCGGTTACAGTAAACTGTAGCACCGTACCGGGCTCAGCGGCAACCGCCCGATAATGATGCGGCAAGGCCCGCACGCAAGTACTTAGAAACGGGTGGTACAATTCCGGCGCCATAAGCGGGGCCTCCTGCCCTACTGCCTGCCGGATTTGCTGCTGATGATGCCACTTCTCGGTATAATCACGGGCCACGTGAAACCAGTTCGGCGATTGTTCCTCCCCAGCCCAAGCCACGGAAAATACCGCCGGCTCCATCGGCGGCAACGAAGCCATGTAGGTGTTATAGGCCGGTCCGCTAACTTCTAGTAGCCACGTAATAATCTGCGGGCTCAGCCGCTGCCCCACGGCTACCCACTCCTCGTTCAGCTGGTTGAGATAGCGCACAACATCGGCATAGGCCGGGCTGGCTGGCCCCGGTCCACCAAAATGCCCGTCCCGCAGTATCGACAAGGTACGCAGGGAGCCATCCAGTAAGTGCAGGGCTACATCACGCACGCGCCACTTCGGGGCCACCGTTTGTCGCTCCCAATCAGCTGGTGCCAAAGAGCGCAACAAGGCAATCAGGTGCTGGTCGAGCACCGGTAGCAAATGGGCGGTTTCTAGAACGGAAAGTGACTGCATACGCCTGGTCAGTGAATGGAAGAGATGATGCGTCGGCTATGAATTTTCACGGGTAAGAGCAGAAGTCTACTACCTCACCATTCGTAAAGCTTCACGTCAATTTAAACTGCACGTACTTAATAGGCACCCCCTGCGACCGGTACTTACTCTCGAAGTTGGTTTCAATGTCCTCGGCGTGCGGCAGCAGCTCGGGGGTGGCATAAAGATCCTTGGTGAAGGCTAGAATCGTGACGCCGGGCCGTTGTTGCAGAATTTCGAGCGTGTAGTCGAACAAGCCTTCGTTGTCGGTTTTGAGGTGTACCAGTCCTCCGGGTTGCAGAAGCTGCTGATACAGGTCGAGGTAGCGCGGCGCCGTGAGCCGGCGCTTGATGTCCCGGTCGCGGGGGCGCGGGTCGGGGAAGGTTATCCAGATTTCACTGAGTTCACCGGGCGCGAAGTGCTTCGGCAAGTCCAGGGCCCGGGTGCGGATAAAACCCACGTTGGTTAGCCCTAACGCTTCGGCGCGAGTACTACCCCGCCAAATTCGGTCCCCTTTAATATCGAGGCCCAAGAAATTACGCTCCGGATACCGGGACGCGAGTCCCACGGTATACTCGCCCTTCCCGCAGCCTACTTCCAGCGTAATAGCCTGGTTGTTCCGAAAGAACTCTTGGTGCCACCGGCCACTTAGTTGTTCGTAGGCAGGTTTGCCGGGCTCTACAATATCTGCTCGTTCTGCGTTTTCCGCGAAACGCTTTAGCTTAATTCGACTCACTGAATTTGTTGTTGGTTGATGGTGTATCCAGTTTTCGTTGCGTTTTCAAGCGGCCGCCTTTTCGTCTGGTTCGAGACAAGCCAATGAAAGCAAACAACGAAATCCGAGCTACAGGCCTTCTATTTCAGCCACTACAAAGGTACTGCCGCCAATGAATACCACATCCTCGGGACTAGCGGCGGCACGGGCGGCGGCTACAGCGGCGGCAACCGGTCCGTACACTTCTCCATGCAGGCCTGCGGCGGCGGCTAAGGTAGCTAGCTCCGTTGCCGCCATTGCCCGCGGAATGGCCGCTTGACAGAAGTAATAGGTAGCATCCGTTGGCAGCAGTTCGAGCATCTTCGACACATCCTTGTCGTTGACCACGCCCAACACGAAATGCAATTGCCGCCGAGGCAGCCGTGCAAGTTGGGCTATTACCAAGCGCAACCCGGCTTCATTGTGGCCCGTGTCGCATACCACCAGCGGGCGGCGGCCCAGGATGGTCCACCGGCCGCGGAAGCCGGTAAGCTGGCGCACGTTTCGTAAGCCTTCGCGCACTGCTGCTTCCGGCACCACAAACCCTTGGCGGCGCAGCTCATCCAGCACGGCCAGCACCCCCGGCAGGTTCAGTTGCTGATAGTCTCCTACCAAGCCTAGCTCCAGGTGCTGCAGTAGCGGTTGCCCGTCGTATGAAACAGACAAAACCTGAAACTCCTGGTCGGGCGCGGGCTGCGCTTCCAGCGTGGTGGTGTAGTGCTGGTCGGCAAAAAGCAACGGCGCGTGCTCAGTTGCAGCTTTCTGCTCGAACACCGCCTGCACTTCCGGCTGCGTTTGGCTGATGATAGCCGGAATGCTGGGCTTGATGATACCGGCTTTTTCGGCGGCAATCAGCGGCAGCGTGTTGCCCAACAGGTTCTGGTGGTCGAAGCTGATATTGGTGATAAGAGAAACCAGCGGGGTGATGATGTTGGTGGAATCCAGCCGCCCACCCAAGCCTACCTCCACCACTGCCACGTCCACTTGCTGCTCGGCGAAATACGAAAACGCCAAGGCTACGCACATCTCGAAAAAAGACGGCTGCAATTGCTCAAACATAGGCCGCCATTGCGCTACCCAAGCTACCAGATACTCAGGTGTCAGGTCCTGTCCGTTCACCTTGATTCGCTCCGTGAACTCACGCAAATGGGGCGACGTGTACAGCCCCACTTTATAGCCGGCCGCCTGCAACACCGCCGCCAGCAGATTAGAGCTGCTGCCTTTGCCGTTGGTACCTGCTACATGTACACTAGGAAACTTCCGGTCGGGATGCCCGGTGGCTTCGGCTAGCTTCTCGGTGGTCTCCAATCCGGGCTTGTAGCCTGCCGCGCCAACTCGCTGAAAGATGGGTAGTTGGCTGTAGAGGTATTCGAGGGTTTCAGCGTAATTCATAGCGAAGAAACTGATTAATAGCGGCCAGAAATAACAAGGTTAGCTACCAGCCTACAAAGCAAAGCCGCCGGCCGGAGAAATCCGACCGGCGGCCTTAAACTATTCTATGCGCTGATTAGCGTACGGTGAACCTGAAGGTATAGAAACCGGAGCCACCGCCTGCTGCCGAGTTCGTGCGGCGGAACTCCGCGTTTTCCAGTGCGTCGCGGCATACTTTCTCTTGCGCTGCCGACACGTTGCCAGATACTTTCGTCACGGCTTCCACTTCGCCGTCGGCGTTCACCTTGATGCGAAAACGTACGAAGCCCGAGTTGTTATCGAGTGCTGGGGCGCTAGGGCGGTTTACGAAGGCCCAGCCGCTCATTTCAAGGCCGCCGGAACCAGGGCTACTGCCGCTGCCGCCGCTACCGGGTTGGCCATACAGTGCCTTGGCGTCAAGCGAACCATTCGGGTCGCCTTGGTCGCCGACGGAGCCGGGCCGGTCGCCGTTGTTGTTGCCGGTGGGCGCGTTGCTGGTGCCATTCACACCGTTGCCACCCCCATTAGCGCTGCCTTTGGGCGTGTAGAGCGTGCGAGGACGCTCAACGGGCTTGGGCGCTTCGCGCACCTCTTCTTTAACCGGGGTTGGCTCGGTGCGCTCCACTTTCACGGGGGCGGGCTTGGTCACGGGTGGCGCCGTAACGGGGCTTTCCTCGGCGTCGCTGGTGATAATGCGCTCCTGTGCGGCCTGTTGCGGTGCGGGCGGTGATGCTGGAGTAGTTGGCTGAGGCGGGGTCGGCTTGGGGTCGGGGCTGGATGCGGGCGGGCGACTGTCTTCGCGGTTGCGAGAGTTATTGGCAATGGCCATACTTTGCACGTCGCCCGAACCCGCCTCATCAATGCCGTAGTTCAACTCTACTCCGTCGCCACCCAAGGCGTCGAGGGGCGGATCGGGCCCTTTGAACACGGTGAAGAAGAACACGGCCGCTAGCAGCGCGTGCAACAGCACCGTCCCGATAATGGCTTCTTTTCGGTGTTCTTCGCGGTATTCCATGCTTGACTTCGTTGCTTGTTTTCGCTTTTCAAGTTGTTCTTCGCTTGCTGACGAGATACTGCTTCTATTCTCTATTCAACAAACGAGATACCAACCACTATCGGCAAGCGAAAAACAGAGAAACTTACTTACCAGACGCTTGCTGCGCTTGCGTGGCCATCACCATTTTAATCTTGAGGCGGTTGCCGATTTCCAAAATATCCACCAGCTTCTGCACGTTCTGCGAAGCATCGACGCGCAGCACCACCGTAGGCAGATCCAGTTGCTGGTCGGCAATCAAGCTTTTCAATTCAGTCTCCAGGCCTTCGGCAGAAGTAGGCTTCTTGTTCACAAATACCGCCCCGGCCGCATCTACCGACACGGTTATGGGCTGCTTCATCACCTGCTTGCTGCTTTTCGCGTTGGGCAGCAGCAGCTTGATAACGTTGGGGTTCACCATCGTCGACACAATCAGGAAGAACAGCATCAGGAAGAACATGATGTCGTTCATCGAGCTGGTTTCGACGTGCGAGGAAAGCTTACGGCGCCGGCTTAAATTCATTGGAGTAGCGGGGTAGCAGAGTAACTGAGGAAGGCTTGTAAACGGAAGCAACCAATTACTCAGTTCCTCCGCTGCTCAGTTACCTCAACGTTAGTTGTCCTGAAGGATGTCCATAAACTCGATGGCCGAGTTTTCCATGCGGAACACGAGGCGCTCCACCATAATGCTAAGCCAGTGATACCCAATGTGGGCAATTATACCCACGATAAGACCAGTAGCGGAAGTCACCATCTTGGTGTACAAACCACCCGAGATTTGGGCAATACCAAAATCACCGGTGGCGCTGATGGCGTAGAATATTTTGATTACCCCGATAATGGTCCCCACGAAACCCAACATGGGCGCGATACCGGCAATAATACCGAGTATGCTAATATTTTTTTCGAGGCGGGCAATTTCCACTTTGCCTACGTTCTCAACGCTAGCCTCGATGTCTTTTAGGGGCAAGCCAATGCGGCGGATACCCTTTTCGATCATGCGGGCCAGTGGAGTGGCCGTCTGGGCACAAAGCATTTTGGCACCTTGCAAGTCGCCCTTCACCATCAGGTTGCGAATACCCGGCATAAACGACTCGGGCACTGCCGCGGCCTTTCGGATGGTGATGTAGCGCTCAATAATGATGTAGAGCGACACAAACGACAACAGAAAGAGCGGAATCATGATGCCGCCGCCCTTTACAATCAAGTCAATTAAGGAAAGGTCGGAAGCGGCCGCATTGGCCGAGGCATTGGCCGCAGTAGCGGAAGAATCAGCGGCGGCAGCACCTGCTGCGGGAGCACTGCCAACTTGCATCTGAAGCAGCAGGGAAAGCAAAAGCGTCATGCTAGTAGTTAAGAACCCAAAGAGTATTCCCCATCCGCTTGCGCAGAATAGAGGCTTGCCGATCAGCGGAGGTGCGGTCGGCGAAATCGGCAACGGAAAGCTTATACTGGCGACTGCCAGCGGGCGGAGTGATAACGCGCGCCGGGTGGCCTAACCGAACCAATGCCTGACGGCCTTTTTCGGCATTAATCATAGTGGTATAAGAGCCAGCAATAACATAGTAACGGCCCGTGCGGCTTTTAACAGTCGTGGCGGTCGTGCTGGCAGTTGCATTGGCAGCAGCGGCTTTTTCCCAACCAGGAGCTTTGGTAGCAGGCTTGGTAGGAGCATTTGCTTTTACCGGTTTGGGGGTAGCCTTCTGCCAGCCACTTGCGGCAACTGCAGGCGTAGCAGTTTTAGGTGCCACTGCTTTGGGTGCTACTGCCGGCTTAACGTTGGCAACTACTGCGGGTTTGGCAGCGGGTTTTTCTACCGGTTGGGCCGCCGCAAAGTTGTCGGCGGTAGCTAGGGCGGCTTGCTGCTGGCTAACTGCGGGCGCCACTTGCGCCACGGGCTGCTGAGCACGAATCTGCTGTTGTGGCTTTTGCTCTTCTATCCGCAACGCATCCGGCAAATAGCCCTGCTGGTCGGCGAACATGTAGTTGGCCGAGAACACCAATCCCACCATCACAACTGCCAGCGCCCCTTGGAGCAAGCGGGTAACACGCACAGAACGACCCACCGATAGTTGCGGCATGGCTGGCTGCCGTTCACGTGAGTGCATAGCGTCGGTAGCGCGCACCGGACGGGCTACTAGTTCGGGCAAACCGAAGCTGGCATTGAGCAGATTATCTGTACCATTATACTCGAACTCCAGCCCTCGGCCTACCGACCGCCGGAATACCCCAATACCTGGCAATTCGGTGCGCTGACTGGTTTCTAGTTCTTGCTGCATCCGCGCTACGGCTTCGCGCACCATCTGGCGCGCCTGGGCCGTGCTTAGGTTGAGCTTTGCACTTAGCGCATCCACCAGCAAGCCATCGTTGCGGGTCAGCGACTGGTTGAATGCAACGCGTTTGGCTGGGGGGGCCAGCGTATGCCGCACCGGATGAATCCGGGCGGGTGCGTAGTCGGCAATCAGGCCGCCAAAATCAGGAATAATGACACAGTCATGGTCCCGGAGCAGGGTGCGGATATGAGTGGATAGCGGCAAGGTGTAGTGGGTTTGGTTAATGGGGCTTAACACGAAGTTGGTGTGCTTGCTGTTTGACTAGATAAAACCGGGTTACCAATTGTGTATTCAGGCAGCAGGCACTGTCAGCTGTGTATTAATCTTAGAAGTCGTATGTCGCGCCGAGCAGCACGTTAGCTCCTTTCACTGGATAGTTCAAGAACCGTTCATACTGACCGCCAATCAGGTTGTTACCCATAGCAAAGATGGACAGTTTTTCCATAATCCGGTAATCACCGCGCAGGTTCAGGTCCACCACCGAATCGGTACGGCGTGGCACTTTGCGGTATCCGACAGCGGCCGTGCCCATGTCGTAGCTAGTGCCGTAGCTTGAACTGTAGGTGTACAACTCCGCTCCTAGTAGCAACTTGTCGTACAAGTTATGCGTGGCAAACAATACCGACTGGAAAGCCGGCCGGTGGTACGGCTGAGCCAGCGTTTTCACGTTGTAGCCGTTGTAATCAAGCTTCAAGCCTACCCGAGTTTTTTCGGCGGCGTTGTAAATAACTTCCCCATGCGCGTTGAATAGCTGGGTGGCTTTCTTGTCATACACCAAATTGAATTTGGTTGAATCACCACGATACAGGCCACCAATTACGCCCGGTACTATATACCCCGCGTTTTCATAGAAATACAAGGTGCGGTCGTTGCTGAGCGTTACGCGGGCATTCACTTCCAAGGAACGGACCGGGGTGGCATTGAAGCCGACGAACAGCGTGGGGCCGCGGCGGGTGTCCGATACGCGCTGGTTGGGGGCCAGCCAAGGATTTTCGGTGGTGAGGTCATACATTGTTACACGCTGCACAGCACCTCCCAAGCCCGCGAAAGCCACAAACTTGTCTTCCGTGACGGTGTAAGCCAAACGAATGGCCGGATACACATTGAGCTGCTGGGCCTGCCGGATGGTGTCTCCGGTGTAGCCAAGCGTAGCGCCCACCGATACCGCCAGCCGATTCAGGTTGGCTTCAAAGGCCGGTGTTATCTGGAAGTAAGGCCGACTGTACTTCAGCGAATCCTCGAACGAAATATAAGAAAAGTCGCCATTAACGGTCACGCGGCTGGTTTCGCTGAGCACGTAGGCGGAGCGCAACTCGGCGTAGATGTTGTTTTCCTTGGCCTTGAACCGGTCGTTCCAGTGGCGGTAGCCTACCCCAAGATCGTACTGGAACTGAGCATCGGCGGCGCGGTTGCGGGCGTACACTTTCGCGCCAACCCGGGTGAACGTTTGCTTTAGATTATCGGCTTCGGGCAGCACGGCTACGTTGCGGTTGTAGCCGTAGAAGTTGTACCGCTCGCGCCCTAGCTCTAGCTTTCCCCCGAGGGCCGTAGTGCCGCTATATGTCTCGCCATGCAGGTCGAAGCTGGTGCGGCTTTGGCCGGAATTGTCTTTATCAACCGGGCCGCGGCCCGAAGCCAGATGGTTTAAGTCGAGACCATACGAAGCCGAATTGCTACGGGTGTTGTGCAGGTGCACCCGACCAAGAAAGGTGGCGTAGTTGCCAACCCCGGCCTTCACGTAGTTGCCAGTCTGCAGGGCTGGCTCTTCCTGCCGGATAGTGAGCACGCGCACCGAAGGGTTGAGCAGGTCGGCAGGCAACCGAAAATCTGGATAGGTGTAGTTCACCTTGGTGCCCGTTTTACCAGGTGCTTCCACTTTGATTTTTTCGAAGTTGCGAGCAGCTTCGGGCAGCTGGTTCACCCGTTCCTTTACAATCTCGATTTCAGCTTCTTCGATCTTGCCGCGGTTAGTAGGACGCGTGGTTTGCGCCTGCACCACCACCGGTACGGTGGTTAGCAAGCCGGCCAGCGCCAGTAGTTTCGACGGGGTAAACGTCATAGTTGGAATTTTAAATTCAGTGCAGGCACCGGTTCAAACAAACCGCAGCAAGCATGTAGTATTCAGCTGTTTATTTTCTTAAAAAAAGCAAGCACTCTACTCCTATTCCTCTTGCCCAACGGGCCCATCGGTCCGATTAGTTGTTGTGTCGGTGGGCACTTCGGTGGAGGGCACTAGAGAACTACGACTTGCAGCTTTGCCTTTGGTAGCAGGCGAAGTTTTGGTGGTACCGGGCTTGGCTGGAGTGGTCTTGGCTGGTGCCTTGGTACCACCGGCAGCCGGGGTTTCGGTGGGCAATGCGGCAAGGCGTTGCTTGGCACCGTCTATGATTTCCGCCACCGGGAATTTGTTGTCGATGATGGAATTGAGTGTGGCCCGGGCCTGGAAAGTTTCGCCCTGCGCAGCGTAGATGTCGGCAATCAGCAGGAAGCCCCGGCCTTGCCACAGTTCGTAGTTGGAGGCGTTGGTTTTGTAGGCGGCATCTAGCGCCTCCGGGTACTTCTTCTGCTGATACAAGATATCGGCCACTAGGTAGAGCGCCTCGGCTCCATTTTCGTCGGCCGCGGCTGTGGTGGCCGCGGTGTTGAGCTCGGTTATAGCTTGGTCGAGGTTGCCGGCTTTGAAGCTGGCTTTGCCTAGGTAGAGGAGCGCGGCGTTGGTGGCAGCTGGCGAGGCAGCCTGCGTTTGCAACTCTGTGGCTACCCGGCGGGTGCCTTCGTAGTCGGCACTCTCGTAGTAGCTCTTCATCAACCCCAACCCTGCGTTAGCCACTTCGCGCTTGTTTTGCGACACTTCGCGCAGGCGGCTGTAGTACTTGATGGCTTCGGAATAGTTCTTGTTTTCAAACTCCAGCTCCGCCACCCGGCCCACGGCGCGGTTCACAAACTCAGACTTTCCTTCTTCTACTACTGCTTTCAGCTTGGGTAGCGCCTCGGTTTTCTTGCCGGTTTTCAACAACGCATCGGCTAGGAAATAACGGCCATCAGCAGCCAGCGTATTGTCGGGGTACTGCTTCAAGTAAGACTCCAGACGAGGAATTGCTTGTGCGTATTTCTCAGCTAGGTACAAGGACTTGGCTGCTTCAAATTCCACACTCTCCGTAGCCTTGTTATCGGGGTTCTGCTGCTTGAATTGGGCCAGATACTGGTCGAACTCTTCGGTACGCCCAAGGGCCGACAAACTCTCCTGCAAGTTGTAGATGGCGCTACTCGCCGCCTTGGTGCGGGGGTAAGCACTTAGCACTTGCTTGAAATCCGCCACAGCCTTTTCGTGCTGCTCCAGGTTGGCATAGGCTACACCTCGCTTCTGCAACGCCTGCGGCATCAGGGTGGAGTTGGGCCGGTTGGTAATCAGCTTGCTGAAGCCATCGGCGGCTTGCTGGAAGTTACCGGCCTCGTAGTCGAGTTGGGCCTGCTGGTACACGGCATCGTCGGCGTAGCGCGAGTTGGGTGTAGTTTTCAGCAGGGTGCTCAGGGTGCTAGTAGCTTCGTCGCGACGGCCCATCAACCCGAGGGTCACGCTTTTTTGGTAGTAGGCGTAATCTTTATCGGAGGCGTTGGCCGCAATTACTTTGTTGTAGAGGTCGAGGGCCTGCTGGTAATTTTTAGCTACGTAGTAGGTATCGGCTAAGCGCAGCGTTACGTCGTAGTAGTTGGGGTCGGCGGGCTTGGCAACCGGGTCGTTGAGCCAAGCCTGAAACTGCGGCCGGGCCCGGTCGTACTGCTGAGTGTTGTAGTAGGCGTAGCCAAGGCCGTACCGCGCTTTCTGTTCGAAGTCTTTTTCGCTGGCAGTTACGCCACCCTGCCGGGCTGCGCGGGCGGCGGCAGTGTAGGCCGTAATAGCAGGCTGGTACTGCTGCCCAACGCTGTAGATTTCGCCTTTCAACACCTGGGCGGCGGCGCGCAACGCGTCGTCCTCGGGGTACTTCAGACTCTTGTCGAGCAACGGCAGGGCATCGGAGTAGCGGGCGTTGTTGTAGAGCGTAGCCGCTTGCAAGTACGCGACGCGCTGGTAAGTGGCGTTCAACTTGGAGCTCCGGTCGTCGAGGTTGTCGAGGTAATTGAGGGCCTGCGCGTAGTCCGACGAATTAAGGAAACTCTCGCTCAGGATATCATCGGCAACTGCCTGGTTTTTCGAGCGGGGAAACTTCTTGTTGAAGTCTTTGAGGGCCGCTATTACTTCGGGCGTATTGCCTAGCTCGTATTGAATCTGGGCGTACTTCAGCGCGGCATTTTCACTGATGGTGCGGTCGTAGCCGAGCTTACGGGCCGCGTCGAACGAGTTCGAGGCGAGTTGTTTCTGGTTGGTTTGCAGATAACTCAACCCCAAGTGGTAGGCCGCGTTTTGCCCCAGCGAGTCGCGGCGGGCAGCTACGTTCTTCAGGCTGCCAATAGCGCCCTTGAAGTCGCCTTGCTTATAGTTGGCGTACCCGATTTTGTATTGCACCGCCGGCTCTATCTTCTTGCGCCCAGCTGCATACTTGTTGAAATACGTGGCAGCGGTTTTGAAATCTTTCTTCTGATAATACGCATCGCCTACCAGCAGTTGAATTTCGTCGGCGCTTTGCGGAGGCGGAGTTTGGGCCAGGGCTTTGGTGCCGTAGTCAATCAGGCCGTCGAAGTCGCCTTCCTTGTAGTAGATCTGGCTCATGACGGCCGGCACCACTGGTTGGTAGGCATCGTTTTGCTCGGCCACAGCCAAATCCTTCCGGGCCCCCGCGAAGTCGCCGGCACGGTAGGCCAGGTAACCAGCGTAGTAGGAACTAGCGTAGCGAAACTCGTGCTGCCCCTGCTTGTTGCGGTCGAACTGCAGTTTGGCCTTGTCAAACTCTTTCTGAGCGAAATAGCTGTAGCCAAGCTTGAACTCGGATTCGGCGCGCTGCTCGCCCGAGAGGTTGTCGGCGCCTACTCGCTGCAGATAATCGGTGGCATTGGCGTAATCTTTCTTGTCGAAGTAGAATTTTCCTAGCTCGAAAAAAGCTACAGCGGCCTTGGGATGGGCCGGGTTCTGAGCAGCAAAAGCAAGAATTCTATCCTCGGCATCGGGATGAAACAAGTACAGGCCAGCCACGGCATAATAATATTCCGCGTCGATAGTACGACCAGCGGCTAACTCGCCGCTGCGGCGTTGGGTAAGCTCGGTGTAGCGCTGAAAAGCCTGCTGAGCGGCGCCATACTTGCCCCGGTCGAAGAGTTCGAGGCCTTCTTGAAAGTGGCGCTCGTCGTTGGCGAACACCTGAGTTTGCTGAGCCTGGGCGGCTAGCGGGGCAGTGGCGCTGAGGGTGGCGGCCAGCGCAATCCGGGGTATAAACTTCATTGCTCGGCGTTACGGGAAGCGGCCTGTTGGGCCGGAATAGCCAAAAGTAGCGAAAAGTTCGGCCGGGTTGCCGCCAGAAAGGCCTTTTCGCTAGCGTAACGCCATAATAGGTCGGTTTGGTGTAAATCTAATGTAGCTCCACAGTTTATTGTTTAACAATTCGCCGGCGAGCATGAGCTTATTATCGACTGGTACGAGACGAATGGCAAAAGCAGATGAAAGCGATGCTTCGACTCCTTATTCCTTACGCATCAGAGTTACCTCGTCACGGGTAAAATCGATGCGGCTCTTATCCACGGGCCCGCGGCACACCAACACCCGCGGGGGCGCTAGTTTGCCCTTGCGACCCGCCTCAATCTGCGCTTCGCCCGTTACGTCCAGCGTAGCTATAGTTTCGCCATTCACTTGCAATTCCCACGGGCCAGGCTTCACAGGGCCTTCGAGGTGGCCAACAAGAAAGGTTTCTTGCGGGGATATGGCAATAATATTGAGAAGTTGCATGTAGTGGATGATTGGCTTTCGATGAACACTCAAAAACGACAGTATTTTGTCTGTACGTCGCCAAGATAGAAAGTTACCCCTACCAAACCTGCCAGCTTCTAACTTGCGGCCTTGCTCCTAACTAGCCAGCCCATGACTGCTACAACACTTCTCCACCATGCTCAACGCCTGCAAGCCCTGGCGCAAGCGGGCCTCGCCTACACGCAAAACGCCTACGACGTCGAACGGTACGAAGAGATTCGCGCTATCAGCGTGCAGCTACTGCAGGAACTGTCTGCCAATGACGAGCCACTAGAGAAGCTCACGCGGCTGTTTGCTTCCGAAACCGGTTACCAGACGCCTAAAGTGGATGTGCGGGCCGTACTGTTTCGGGGCACCGAGGAAATCTTGCTGGTGCAGGAAAAGGTGGACGCCAACAATTGGTCGTTGCCGGGTGGCTGGGCCGACGTGGGCTATACGCCCTTTGAAGTAGCCGTAAAGGAAGCCCACGAAGAAACGGGCTACCACGTACTGGCCCGTCGCCTGCTGGCGTTATTCGACAAAAAGAACCATCCACACCCGCCCCAGCCCTGGTACGTGTACAAGGCATTTGTGCTCTGCGAAATCACGGGTGGCACACTACTCACCGAAACTCCCGAAACTGCGGGCGGGAGTTGGTTTCGGGAAGAAGAAATTGCTGGCTTATCCTTATCTGTTGATCGGGTAACGGCGTCGCAGCTCACTACACTGTTTCAGTTTGCCCGTCAGCCAGAACTGCCTACCCTGTGTGATTAAGGGAAATCCGGCCTAGCAAGTCCACTTACTTTTCTGGTGGAAGCATATACTGGTGCATCAGCTTCAACAGCATCACATCGGCAGCGCTCAGGCCTTGCGGGGCCGGATTCAAGGTGGCTGGCGGCTGATACCCCTCAACCTCTGCAAATGCATCGGCTTCAACCGGCTGAAACGCCATAGCCCATTCAGCAAAGCTGCGCGCACTAATCGGCTTGTCAGCTAACTTGAAAATACTTGTGTGACGAGAATCTTGCTCAATTTTGCTGTACAGCGCATGTACGGCATCCACTTCTCCTTCTAAGAGTTGCATGAATTGCCCCTCATGATAAAGCAGCACACCTGTAACCCCATACTGTTCGTTGCGCGAACGAGCCTTGGCAAGTAAATCCTGTAGTTCAGTATCAGAAAACGGATAAGTGGCAGTGCTGCTATAGATGAGGTGATGCATATCAAGAAGAAACTAGACAACTACTTGTTTGTCGAACTACCTACGTCAGCTATAAACCTGAACTACAACTGAGGAGTTCCGCTGCACAAAGCGGGCACACGTTCGGCCAAACAATGATTTACCTAAGTTCTTCTCTACGTCGGAATAGGGCGTAAGGATAAAATAACGGCTTTATAGAAGAATACACCAACCATAGAACGCTATTACTAGTAGCCCAAGCGAGAAGGTTAACCAACAGTGACGGATGATTATTTTCGAGAATGCAGCAGGCAGTTTGAGCGAAAACAAAACAGGTAACTACCTCCGTCTTGACTGGCAAGACGGTTACCCATCCGATGAAAGTATTAAGGGGCTGTTGGAAGAGGTGCTACTAGCCTTGCAGCATCGGCAATGGCGTAAGATACTATTTCACCAAAACGGCCGGGGCACCCTGAGCGTCGCTATATCCGCATGGGTGTCAATAGACTGGCTTCCGCGCGCTGTGCAGGCTGGCTATTTCTACGGAGCTATTATCCTCTCCCGCGACATGTTCACTAGGCTGGATACAACTGCTGTCGGCAACGAATACAGCCTACGCCAGCCTCTACCGATCTATGAGTATTTCGAACAAGAAGGTGAAGCCGTAACGTGGCTCTTGGCGGCGCAAATCCCCGAACGTGCACTAAAACAGCAAAAGCTAAAGCGGCATACCAAGAAAGATAAATCTTAGCACACTAGTAGAGGCCAACAAATGGTTAGTTGGCTTCCATTACCCATGAGTTACTTACAACACAGAGTGTACTAGAAATTTCCCGCTGAATTAGAGGGAAGGTAGCTATAAGCAGCCTGAATCAAAGCTGCGGCTCCCACTTCAGGACGCTGCACCAAAAGCTGTTGACAGCCTATTTGCAGGCGCAAAATCTGAACAGGCGTTAAATGAGAGTTCTGCTCGTAATGCGCTTCTACTAGCTGCGACAGTAAAACGGCAGCCGTAGAGAATTTTTCTTCGTGCAAGGCGGCACGGAATGCTACTTCGGTCTCGGTCATCATATGGTTTTACCGAGGCTTTTGCAATAAACATACCAGATCATTTATCGCGAGCAACCAACCTTGCTTGTTTGATACGCTATAGCCGTATCAAAGCGCTGTATGCAGGTGCTAGCTGAAGCTGTACTATTTCAGCAACAAGCACACAGCATAACCTACAGCTTAAGCTGCCAATCCCAACTGGGGCATCTGCGGACTCGCAACAGTAGAAACCCCGGTCTTGGTAAGCAGTAGGGCCAGTGCTACAAGTGGAAGCGATGATGCTTGGATTGCAACTGGAGCGAGGCTAGAAATAGGTTGGATTAACTGCATAATAGTAGATGCTATAGTTTGGCATCACAAACATAAATGCGATAAAAGCCTATAAAAAGGTAATGTTCGCTTTAGCTGTGACTAGTATAAATCGGATATTTTTTAGGCTTCAACTGCACGCGTTTTTCGTCGCTGACACTCAATAAATTGCAACAATCTACTAGTCAACACCTTGTATTGATAGTTAATTTACCCTCCTATCACAGCTTGTAGCGGCACAGGATGCAATATTAGCCATACAAGCTCCCGCATAATCTCCCCGTCCGTCATCGAACCACTGTCAATACCTTTGCTTTGCGCGTCGGCGCGGCGGATGAGGTGCACAATAGCACGGGTCCGCTCGAAGGGAAATACCTTGAGGCCGGTCTGGTAATCCTTGCGGGCAAAGGCGCTACGCAAATTCAAACGGTTCCAATCGGCTTCGGTGGGATTAGGCAGTTGGTGCAACGCTAGTAGCCGCGAGAAATAGTTGAAGAGCAGCGTTAGATTCGGGATGAGCGGATTGGCCTTCGGGTTAGCTTCGAAATAAAGTAAGATGCGGTTGGCCTTCAGCACGTCGCGGCGGATAAGGGCGCTTTGCAGTTCGAAGATGTTGTACTCCTTGCTAATGCCCACCATACGCTGCACCAAGTCCTCGTCGATAGGCTGGTTGGGCGCTAGGTTAAGCACCATCTTGTCGACCTCATTGGTCAGGCGCCCAAGCTCCGCTCCTATATATTCGGAGAGCATAGCCGTAGCCTGCGGCGTGATGTTGCGCTGCTTGCTACGGACGTAGCCCGTGAGCCAGCCCGCCACTTGGTTGTCGTAGAGCTTTTTGCTGGTCATGAGTACCGTGCCGGCCGGGCTAGGCTCCTTCTTGTCGCCTGTGAGCAACTTGCCTAGCTTCTTGCGCGCGTCCAGCACTTTGTGCTTGTAGCAAAACACCAGCACAGTGCTTTGCAGAGGATTTTTCAGGTATGCCTCCAAAAACGGCCACGATTTTTCGGCCTCCAAATCCACTATAGCCTGCGCCTCTTTTACTAGCACCACCGACCGTTCGGCCATCATGGGGAAGCGCTTGGCTTGCCCCAAGATGGTGGCTACATCGGCATCCTTGCCGTAGAGTACCACTTGGTTGAACCCTTTCTCGTGCTCCTGCAACACGCTTTTTTCTAGCATGTCGGCTACCAAGTCAATGAAATAAGGCTCCTCGCCTTGCAGGAAATAAACGGGCGCAAACTGCCGCTGCTGGAGTTGCTTGAGGACCTCGTCGGCGGAAAGAGTCAATTGAAGCAGGAAGTAAGATGAAGCAATTAAGAACTAGAGTGTGCGCTACTACTAATTCTTCGACCACAAAGGTACGGCCTGCCTCTTACCTTTGCGGACTGCTTAACGAGAATTGAGTGGCGCGCCGAACAATCCTGGTCTGGTCGGTGCTGCCACCCTCTTCTTTCATCTTAGTTCCTACTTCTTAATACCGAACTGACGTTGGATTTACTTTCCGAACTCCGCTGGCGTGGAATGCTCCACGATGCCATGCCCGGCACCGCCGAACACTTAACGGCCCAACAGCCCGTTTCGGGCTATATCGGCTTCGACCCCACTGGCGTGTCGCTGCACATTGGCAGCTTGGCTACTATTATGTTGCTGGTGCACTTGCAGCGGGCTGGGCATCGGCCGGTAGCCCTGGTAGGTGGCGCTACTGGTATGATTGGCGACCCAACGGGCAAATCAGCCGAGCGGAATCTGCTGGACGAGGATACGCTGCGGCGCAATCAAGAGGGCATCAAGGCGCAACTCGAGAAGTTTCTGGACTTCACGCCCGGACCCACGGCGGCGGTGGTCGTCAACAACTACGACTGGTTCAAGAAGTTCAACTTCCTAGAGTTTCTGCGCGAGGTAGGTAAGCATATCACCGTAAACTATATGATGGCCAAAGACTCGGTGAAGCGGCGCTTAGGTACCGATGCCGATGGCACCGAGCAGCGCGCCGACGGCCTCTCGTTCACCGAGTTTAGCTACCAACTGCTACAGGGCTACGACTTCCTCCACCTCTACCGCACCCTCAACTGCACGCTGCAAATGGGCGGCTCCGATCAGTGGGGCAACATCACCACCGGCACCGAACTGATTCGGCGCTTGGCTGGCAGTGAAGCGCGTGCCTACGCCCTTACGACGCCGCTCATCACCAAGGCCGACGGCTCGAAATTTGGTAAGACAGAAGGTGGCAACGTGTGGCTCGACCCTACCATGACCTCGCCGTATCAGTTCTACCAGTTTTTCCTTAACGCCACCGACGCCGACGTTCCGCGCCTGATTCGAGTATTCACGCTGCTTTCGCAGCAAGAAATCGAGGCCTTGGAAGCCGAACATGCACAAGCTCCGCATTTACGGACGCTTCAGAAGGCGCTAGCCAAAGACGTGACGATTCGGGTGCACTCCGAGGAAGCCTACGAAGCGGCACTGGCTGCTTCACAAGTATTGTTTGGCGGTGGCGATCTGAGTAGCCTCGACGAGCAGACCTTGCTAGATGTGTTTGCTGGTGTACCACAGGCAGAAATACCTCGTACTTCGCTTACGAATCTAAACGTGGTAACGCTGCTCAGTGAAACCTCTAATTCTGTTATCTTCCCTTCAAAAGGTGAAGCAAAAAGAATGATTCAAGGCGGCGGCGTGATCTTGAACCGCGTGAAGGTTACCGTTGACCAACTAGCTTCCGATATTCCACTTTTGCTAGACAAGTATTATGTCGCTCAGAAAGGGAGGCGGAATTATTTCCTAATTAAGCTAGTATAGCTCAACAGCAGCAGCTGTCATAAAAAAGGCCCTGCCGGTATTCGGCAGGGCCTTTTGCGTTACAAACGCTACGCAGGACGCAGCATTCGTTTAGCTTAAACTTACTTCTTCTTAGCTGGAGCGGCTTTCTTGGCAGCAGCAGGAGCAGCAGCCTTCTTAGCAGCGGGAGCAGCCTTAGCATCAGCAGCCGGAGCGGCAGCAGCGCTGTTCTTGGCGTTCTGTACTTCCGTACGGATGCTCTGCGCTAGGTTCTTTAGTTCCTGCATGCCCTTCCGAACGCGCGTACCAGCGGCAGAGTTTTTCTTGTCATAGAATTTCTCGAAGTCGCTTTCCAGGCCCAGTACGAGGTCCTTGAGTTGGCTAAAATTGCTCATGTTTGATGGGGTTGAGAGGAATGAAACAATGGGTTTGTTGGGGCCTAATATACAGGGATTTCAAATACAAGCAACAGCTCAACTTTTTTTTCAAAACGGCCTAGGCCGCTTGAGAGGCACATTTTTGCGCTCGTTAGTTATATTCTAACTTCTCCTACACCTCTCACCATACCACTATAGTACAATAAAAAGAGGCCGGAACCCTTGCGGATTTCCGGCCTCTAACGATTTTAGCAATTACTATGCTTGAAGCCCTTCTGGCACCTCTGCTTTGGAATACAGACCTTTGTTGAGCTTTTCTGCCACCATTTCGAAGGCCTTGATAGTTTGCGCCACATCATCGAGCGTGTGAACTGCCGTTGGGATCAGACGCAGCATAATCACGCCTTTTGGCACCACCGGATAAACCACGATAGAGCAGAAAATACCGTAATTCTCGCGTAAATCGAAGGTTATTTGGGTAGCATCAGGGATTTGGCCTTGCAGCAACACTGGCGTTACCGGCGACTGGGTGGTGCCGATATTGAAGCCTTTCTCGCGCAAACCGCTTTGCAAGGCCCGTACTACGGTCCAGAGGTTGTCTTTCAACTCCGGACGAGTCCGTAGTAGCTCCAAACGCTTGATTGCGCCCACTACAAGCGGCATAGGCAAGCTTTTGGCGAAAATCTGGCTACGCATATTATAGCGCAAATATTCAATTACGTTCTCAGGGCCTGCTACGAAGGCTCCAATGCTTGCCATAGACTTCGCAAACGTCGAAAAATAAAGGTCTATGCCGTCTTGCACGCCCTGTTCTTCGCCTGTTCCGGCCCCTGTAGTGCCCATTGTACCGAAGCCGTGGGCATCGTCAACAAACAAACGGAACTCGTATTTCTGCTTTAGCTCGATGACACCGCGCAGGTCGCCCTGGTTGCCCGACATGCCAAACACCCCCTCCGTAATAACGAGAATGCCACCACCGGTTTCGTCGGTGATGCGCTTGGCCCGCTGGAGTTGCTTTTCCAAGCTGGCCATATCGTTGTGTGGGTACACAAACCGCTTGCCTTGGTGCAGGCGTACCCCATCAATGATGCAAGCGTGCGACTCGGCGTCGTACACAATCACGTCGTGGCGGTTCACCATGGCGTCGATGATGCTTACTACGCCCTGGTAGCCAAAATTGAGGAGCATGCAGTCGGGCTTCTGGACGAAGTCGGCCAACTCGCTTTCCAACTGCTCGTGCAGGTTGGAGTTACCAGACATCATGCGGGCTCCCATCGGCAGGGCCATACCGTAATCGGCAGCCCCATCGGCATCAGCTTTGCGCACTTCTGGGTGGTTAGCCAACCCTAAGTAGTTGTTCAGGCTCCAGGTAAGTACCTCCTTGCCGCGAAAAATCATGCGGGGCTTGATTTCGCCTTCCAGTTTGGGAAAAGTAAAATAGCCGTGCGCGTAATGCGAGTGGCTGCCCAGGGGGCCGCGGTTCGCGGCAATCTTTTCGAAAAGATCCACGAGGGAACAGGTTAAAAGTGAAAAAGAAAACGAAAAGTTAAGATTGCACTTAACCCTCGGATAATGTACAAAGTTATGGCAATCTGGTAAAACTAGCCCTCTGAAGAATGGCTTTCAACCCGTATTCCTCTTCTATTAATCAACTTAGACGTTTTACGGAGCCACCGGAAAGGCGTTTCTTTGAACGATAAACGGCTCTGCTTACAATAGCGTCTACTTATTGAAGCACTTCGTGCTTTTTCTTTTCTGCCTCTCCCACCTCTCTCATGACAAAAATCACCAAGCTGCTCGTTGCCAACCGGGGCGAAATAGCGTTGCGCGTGTTGCGCTCAGCCCGTGAAATGGGCATCCAAACGGTAGCCATTTACTCTGAAGCCGACCGCAACGCTCTGCACGTACGCTACGCCGATGAAGCCGTATGCGTGGGTCCTCCCGCTTCGGCCCAAAGCTATTTGCGCGGCGACAAGATACTGGAAGTATGCCGGCAACTAGGCGTTGACGCCATTCACCCGGGCTATGGCTTCTTAAGCGAAAATGCGGAGTTTGCTCGCATGGTCACCGAGGCCGGTCTGATATTCGTGGGGCCTTCGCCCGAGGCTATGAACATTATGGGCGACAAGCTGTCGGCCAAACAGGCGGTGAAAGCCTACAACATCCCCCTGGTGCCCGGCACCGACGAAGCCATTAGCGACGTGGAGGAAGCCAAACGCATAGCTTCAGAAGTTGGCTTCCCTATCTTGATTAAGGCCTCAGCTGGCGGCGGCGGCAAGGGCATGCGCATCGTGAACAGCGCCACCGAATTTGAGGAGCAGATGCAGCTGGCGGTATCAGAAGCGACGTCGGCGTTTGGCGACGGTTCGGTGTTCATAGAGAAGTTCGTGACCGGTCCCCGCCATATTGAAATCCAAGTACTCGGCGACGAGCACGGCAACATTGTGCATCTATTCGAGCGGGAGTGCAGCATTCAGCGCCGCCACCAGAAAGTTATTGAGGAAGCGCCTTCTTCGGTGCTCACGCCCGAATTGCGCGCCGCTATGGGCAAGTGCGCCGTCGATGTGGCCCGTGCCTGCGACTACACCGGCGCCGGCACGGTAGAATTCTTGCTGGATGAGAACAAGAACTTCTACTTCCTGGAGATGAACACCCGCCTCCAAGTAGAGCACCCCGTTACGGAACAGATTACGGGCCTCGACTTGGTGAAAGAGCAAATTAAAGTGGCACAGGGCGAGCCGCTGCGCTTCTCGCAAGATGACCTCACTATTACCGGCCACGCCCTAGAGTTGCGCGTGTACGCCGAGGACCCGCAGAACAACTTCCTGCCCGATATCGGCACGCTCACCACCTATGTGCGCCCTCAAGGCCCCGGCGTCCGCGTCGACGATGGTTTCGAGCAAGGCATGGAAATTCCGATCTACTATGACCCCATGATTGCCAAGCTGGTTACGTTTGGCAAAGACCGTGAGGAAGCTATAGCCCGCATGCTTCGCGCCATTGCCGAGTATCAAATTACCGGCATCGAAACTACCCTGGCTTTTGGTCGCTACGTGCTCGAACATCCAGCTTTCGTAAGCGGTAACTTCGACACCAACTTTATCCGCGACCATTTCCCGGCTGACGCCCTCAAGCCAGCCCAACCAGACGAAGACATAGCGAAAGTAGCCGCTGTGCTCGGGGCGATGCTCATGACCAACAAGAAACCGGCAGTGGTAGCTTCCCCGGATGCGCCGGCTGCTACCGGCTCGGCGTGGAAGCGGAACCGGTTAGGCGTGCGGTAGGGAAACCTGCGACAAAAGAAAAGCCCGGCTGCGTTAGCCGGGCTTTTCTTTTGTTTTTAGTGTTATTAACACCAAAATCATCAAATAAAATCGGTGACTTGTCGCACGCCCAAGGTCCGCTCACGGGTAAATCCTTCGCCAAACTCCACCCCTATTAAGTGGCCAAATTCGCGGGCACGCGCCTCCATAAATCTGCCAAATTCTTGGCTTGATAGATAAGTAGCCGGCTCAGTGCTGTTGGGGTTAAAGAACTGTGTTTGGTAGGCCTGAATCGACTCCCACTTCTTGTCCCAATGCGCTGTGATATCCACCACGAAATCGGCTGGAATCTGCCGGTCCTGGATGTAGTGGTATACATGCTTAGGCCGCCAAGGAGCCTGAGGCTGGCCGTCGTGGTCTAGCGTCTCTATCATGCGCAAGCCAGCTAGAAAGCACGATTCCGAAACCAATTGCGAACTGCGGCCGTGGTCGGGGTGCCGGTCGTGGATGGCGTTGCAGAGCACTACGTCAGGCTGGTACCGGCGGATGGCCGCAATGACCGGCAGTTGGTGTTCCCGGTCGTTGCGGAAAAAGCCATCGGCCAAGCCCAGGTTTTCGCGGCTACTCAAGCCTAAAACGAGGCTGGCCGCCTCGGCTTCTTGCGCCCGAATGGCCGGGGTACCACGCGTGCCCAACTCACCACGCGTTAGATCGACTACTCCCACCTTCTTACCTGCCGCCACGGCGGTTGCCAGCGTGCCCGAAGCCGACATTTCCACGTCGTCAGGATGCGCTCCAATGGCCAAGATATCTAGTTTCATGTGCTCGAATTAGTAAAAGGCGGAATAAGAGAATGGTTGGCGGCTCATCAACACAACGTGTTTTGAACGACCAACCATTCTCTTATTCCGCCACAAAGCTACTATTTAACTCGCAACGAGCGGCCGATACGCAGAACGGCTGTGCCCCCGTTTAGCCGCCGGAGCTGCGCCTGAGACACGCCATATTTATCGGCAATTTCAGACAATGTATCCCCGCTACGGACCTTGTGCGTAACTACTCGCCTCGCGGCTGTGGGGCGGCCCCGGCTGCTACTGCCCGACGAGGCGCCCGGTACACTACCACCGCGGTATTTCAGGGACTTGCTGTAATAGCTGAACAGCGCCGACGTAATTTGAAAATTGTCTTTGATAAGCCGATAATCTGGAAAGTCGTACATCCGCTCCGGATCAATCGGGTTGCCTTCGTAGCGAACCTCGAAGTGCAAGTGCGAACCAGTGCTGCGGCCCGTGCTACCGCCGTAACCAATCAACTGACCGGCTTTCACAAACGTGCCTGGGGCTACAAGTGCCTTCTGTAGGTGCCCATACAGCGTCTCGATTCCGTTGTAGTGGCGTACCAGCAAGTAGTTACCATAGCCAGAGCCGTCCCACTTGCTTATGCGCACTACGCCGTCAAAAGCGGCTTTCACCGAGTCGCCTGTTTCTAGGTCCAGGTCCACACCATAGTGCCACCTATAGCCGCGAAATCCAAAGTCCGACGTCATAGGCGTTTTTACGAGCGGCATTTTGGCGTAGCGCTGCTTTTCGGGCTCCGTCAGTTTTAGGTTCAAGGTGTCGCGGATGCGGCGACCATCCACCCGATAGGGGTTGATGTTGTGCGTGTCCCAAATAGCATAGTAGCCGGCTACCTGAATCCAGGACGAGTCTATTTTCACTTCCTCTTTCACTTCCACGATGCGCTGCTCACCCTCGTTCAACGATGAGGTATCCTCGCTGACAATGGAAAGCTTTTTGGCTGGGTTAAAGAAGATGGACTTGGCCGCGTCGGAAGCATCGTCGGGCAATTCCTCGGTTTCAATCAGGATGGTCGTGTCGGGGCGTACGTACTTGATGGTAGGCGACTTGAGGCGAAAAAAGTCGCTCCGCTTGGTAGGGGCACCCGCTTTAGCTTTCGGGTTGGGCACCGGACGACGCTGGGCCTGCAAGTGGCCGGGCAAGCCAAGAAACAGCCCGATCAATAGCAGTGGCAGCAACCAGTGTTTCAAAAAATTCAGCAAGAGCAAAAAGATGAGATGGTGAAATAGAGAGTCGGTGAAACAGAGAAATGGTGAGTGTGCAGTTCTAGTTGCGCACAGAACGTCACTCACCACTTCTCTATTTTCCTACTTCACTTAATGGTCGCCGAGAGCGGCCAGATAACGCTCCGCATCCAAGGCAGCCATGCAGCCCGAACCGGCCGCCGTAATGGCTTGGCGGTAGGTGTAATCTTGTACGTCGCCGCAGGCAAACACGCCATCCACATTGGTTTTAGCGGTGCCAGGCAGCGTTTTCAAGTAGCCTTGCTCGTCGTGGTGCAAATAGGGCTGAAATATTTTGGAATTAGGCTCGTGGCCGATAGCCACGAAGAATCCTTCTACATTCAGGTCGCGCGTTTCATGCGTTAGCGTATTTTTTACGCGGGCACCTACTACGCCGTGCTCCCCTAAGATTTCTTCGGTAACGGTATTCCATAACACCTCAATCTTGGGATTGTCGATGACGCGCTTCTGCATGATCTTAGAGGCCCGCATCTCCCCTTTCCGTACAATCATGTACACCTTGCTGCACAAGTTGGCCAGATACGTGGCTTCTTCAGCCGCAGTGTCGCCGGCACCAACAATGGCAACATCCTTGCCCCGGTAGAAGAACCCGTCGCAGACGGCGCAGGCGGAAACACCCATTCCATTGAGGCGCATTTCGGAAGGCAAGCCCAGCCACTTAGCGGAAGCACCAGTGGCAATAATCACGGTGTCAGCCGTAAGCTCCACCTTCTCGTCAATTGTCACTTTATGAGGATGACCCGAGAAGTCTACAGCCGTAGCAATGCCATAGCGAATATCGGTGCCGAAACGGGTAGACTGCTTTCTCAGGTCTTCCATCATTTCGGGGCCCATCACGCCGTCCGGGTAACCAGGAAAGTTTTCAACGTCGTTGGTAATAGTAAGCTGGCCGCCAGGCTGCAAACCCTGATACATTACGGGCGCTAGGTTGGCGCGGGCAGCATATATAGCAGCTGTATAGCCCGCCGGGCCCGAGCCGATAATCAGACACTTTATGTGTTCTGGGGTGTTATTCTCCATGAGAGTGAAGTGGCGCACGCTTATGCTTGCGCCGTAAGATGATGAGTTTGGCTAGCAAAGGTAAGTGACTAGAAGAAAGTGGCACTCTGCCCTGTCGAGCAGTTGCCGCTCCATCCTATAACACATCGAGCTAACACTAAATTTCACGCCGACCACGAAGCATAATCCGCTTCGTTTCGCAACAAAAAACCCCAACTCTAGGGCCGGGGTTTTTGGTCGGTGGGGTAAAATTTTTACCCCAGGTATGGCTTCAGCGCTTTGGAACGCGAAGTATGACGCAAACGACGGATTGCTTTTTCTTTGATCTGACGAACCCGCTCGCGGGTGAGGTTAAACTTCTCGCCAATTTCTTCCAGCGTGAGCGAATGCTCGCCGTTAAGGCCGAAATAGAGCGTAATTACGTCGGCTTCGCGCTTCGTGAGCGTGCTGAGTGCGCGCTGCACTTCCTTGCGAAGCGAGTCGTTCATTAGACCCGTGTCCGGCGACTCTTCGTCCTCGTTTTCGAGTACGTCGAGCAGACGGTTTTCCTCGCCTTGCACGAATGGAGCATCAACGGATACGTGACGACCCGAAATTTTCAGGGTGTCCACTACTTCCGAAGTAGTCAGTTCCAGTACTTCGGCAATTTCTTCGGGCGAGGGCTCCCGCTCGAATTTCTGCTCTAGCTCCGAAAACGACTTGCTGATCTTGTTGAGCGAACCTACCCGGTTCAACGGCAGACGCACAATGCGCGACTGCTCGGCCAAAGCCTGAAGGATCGACTGACGAATCCACCAAACGGCGTAAGAAATAAATTTAAATCCGCGGGTCTCGTCGAAACGCTTCGCAGCTTTGATCAAGCCAAGGTTCCCCTCGTTAATCAAGTCGCCCAGCGACAAACCCTGATTCTGATATTGCTTAGCTACCGATACCACGAAACGCAGGTTGGCTTTAGTAAGCTTTTCCAGCGCTTGCTGGTCACCTTCCTTGATGCGTTGCGCCAGCGTCACCTCCTCGTCGGGAGTGAGCAGATCCACTTTACCAATTTCCTGGAGATATTTATCCAGCGACTGGCTTTCGCGATTGGTAATCTGCTTGCTGATTTTTAACTGTCTCATTGCGGGCGCGAGAAGTATGTATTTCTGAAATAAATGAGCATCTGAAAACCCTTTCTGCGGGTATCAATTAATTGCTAGCAACGTACTGATACCCGCGAAAGTTCGACGGTTTGTTATTGAACTGTACCGTTCTGTTCGGTCGCCCGTTCTGGCTTCGGGAGAAGCACCTTGCGCGACAAACGGTACTTGCCCGTTTTCTTGTCGATGTCGAGCAATTTCACGTCTATCTCCTGGCCTACTTCCAGCACGCCTTCAAGAGCCGACAGACGCTCGTGCGATACTTCCGAGATGTGCAGCAGACCATCTTTGCCTGGCATAATCTCCACGAAAGCACCATAGGGCTGAATGCTGCGCACTTTGCCTTTGTAGGTTTCGCCCACTTCTGGCGTGGCCGCAATGGCCTGAATCCGGCTGATAGCAGCCTGCATGTCTTCCTTGTTGGAAGCGTAGATGCTCACGTGGCCTTTCTCGTCCTTCTCTTCGATGATAACCGTGGCATTGGTATCCTTCTGAATCTGCTGGATAACCTTGCCGCCAGGCCCGATAACGGCCCCGATATACTCTTTATCGATGAGCATCTTGTGCGAGCGGGGCGTATGAGGCTTCAAGTCGGCCGCCGGGGTGTTGATGGTTTTGGCCATCTCACCGAGGATGTGCAACCGGCCTTCGCGGGCCTGATGCAAAGCAGCCGTCATGATTTCGTTGCTCAAGCCCTGGATTTTGATGTCCATCTGGCAAGCAACAATCCCTTTCTCGGTGCCCGTTACTTTGAAGTCCATGTCGCCGAGGTGGTCCTCGTCGCCTAGAATGTCGCTCAATACAGCGTAGTCGCCAGTTTCCTTGTCTTGCACCAAGCCCATAGCAATGCCCGAAACGGCCGCACGAACTTTAACACCAGCATCCATAAGTGCCAGCGAGCCGGCGCATACTGTAGCCATCGACGAAGAGCCGTTCGACTCTAGGATGTCCGACACAATGCGGATAGTGTAGGGGTTTTCTTCTTCAGCAGGCAATACCCGCTTCAACGAGCGCATAGCCAAGTTGCCGTGGCCAACTTCGCGGCGGCCAGGGCCCCGGTTTGGTTTCACTTCGCCGGTCGAGAAGGCCGGGAAGTTGTAGTGCAGCATAAACTTGCTGTAACCTGACTGCATAGCCGAGTCAATGATCTGCTCGTCCAGCTTGGTACCCAACGCTACCGTAGTCAACGATTGGGTTTCGCCACGGGTGAACAACGACGAACCGTGAGCACCGGGCAGGTAGTTGACCTCCGACCAAATTGGACGGATTTCCGTGAGTTGACGACCATCGAGGCGCGTGCGCTCCTTGATCATCATGTCGCGGATTGCTTTCTTCTCAGCCGAGCCGTAATAACGGCCAAACATTTTCTGGTCAAGCTCCGGGTTTTCAGCCAGCAACTCCTCTAGCAATGGCTTCTTAATAGCCCCGAAAGACTCTTTGCGGCCGGCTTTGCTGGTGTTGCCTGACTTAGCAACCTCGTAAGCCTTCTGATAGACAGCTTCAGTGATACGCTGCTTCAGTTCCTCGTTTTCTTCGTACTTCGGATACTCGCGCTTTACGTGCGACTTCTCAATTTCGGCAGCCAGTTCGCTTTGTACGCGCACCTGCTCCTTTATTGCTTCGTGCGCGTAGGCAATGGCTTCTACCATTTCCTCTTCGCTCACTTCGTTCATTTCGCCTTCCACCATGGCCACCGAATCGGCGGTAGCTCCTACAATCAGGTCGATATCAGCGCGGGCAATGTCAGCCGTCTTAGGATTGATTTGCAGCTTACCGTCGATACGGGCAACCCGTACTTCTGAAATAGGACCGGCAAAAGGAATATCGGAAACCGACAGGGCAGCCGAAGCGGCCAAAGCGGCCAGTGCATCGGGTTGCACTTCTTTGTCGGCCGAAATCAACGTAACGAGTACTTGTACTTCGTAGTGATAGTCTTTAGGGAACATGGGGCGCAGAATGCGGTCTACGAGGCGGCTCACCAAAATCTCGTAGTCGGAAATGCGGCCCTCACGGCGCTGAAACGAACCGGGGATCTTACCAGCACCACCAAATTTTTCCTGGTAATCAACGGATAGTGGCAGGAAATCCACGTCGCCGCGCGAACTCGGCTGCGATACCACCGTAGCCAGCAGCATGGCATCGCCGAGGCGCACCACAACGGCGCCGTCGGCAAACTTGGCCAGTTTGCCAGTTTCAATGGAAATCTGCCGGCCATCCGGCAGAGTAATGTGTTTGGTAACCGCGTTGTAGTTGGGCATCATCTATTTGCTTGGAAGCGACAGCGGGCGAGCAGCCGAAAAAACAGGGCCTGCAACGGCCCTACTTTGCTCTAAGGAATATACTTTGGAATATAACAGCGAGGGCAAGGAAAAGGTACCCAACCGATATAAAAAAGAGCAGGGAACCTTTCGTTGCGGAAAGGCTCCCTGCTCCAGCGGGGCGGGTTACTTACGAATACCCAGCTCCTTGATGATGGCACGGTAGCGGTTGATGTCGCGGTGCTGGAGGTAATCCAACATCCGGCGGCGCTTACCAACAAGTTTCAACAGACCCAAACGGGTCGAGAAGTCCTTCTTGTTAACCTTCAAATGCTCCGTGAGGTGCGTGATGCGGTGCGTGAACAGCGCGATTTGAGCTTCGGCCGAACCGGTGTCGGAGGCCACTTTTTGCAGGCTATTTTTTTCGAAAATGGCCTGCTTTGCTTCGGTAGTGAGTTTCATCGGCAGATAGGTTTCCCCGTCTTGGATATAAAAATGAAAAGAAAATATCACCCCGCACCTCGGGGTGGCCGCAAAGGTACGAAAAATAGTTACTGCTTGCTCGTTTTCACCAACAAGTTACAGGTATGCAGTTGCATGAAAGCAAGTGGAACAACTTTCTGTGATTAGAAAGTTGCCCCACTTGCTTGTTTATATGCTCCGCTTATAGCCTCGGAAAGGCCAGCGAATCTTGGCGGGCAGCTTATCCCACAGGTTCCATTCCCACAGGCCAGCATCGTTGCGAGCTTGGTAGAGGAAGAAAAGGCCAAAAGGCAATAGAATCATAGTAGACATCCACATGCCAAACCCTACCGACATTACTCCTTCCCGGCCATACTTCTCACCGATAATCGAGAAGATATAATAGATGATGAAGAAGAGAATGGACACCAGAATAGGAACGCCCAGACCACCTTTTTTGATGATGGCTCCTAATGGCGCCCCAATCAGAAACATCAGCAGGATGGCAAACGACTGCACGTATTTGCGGTATACTTCGATGCGGTAGTTGCTAGATTCCTTAGCCAGATTCGCTAGTCGCTCGCCGGTGCTACCAGCAAAGGCGCGCACGTTGCGGGCTCGGTTGGTAGCTTGTTCGAGCGTACTTACGCTTACTACAGGCAGTTTAGTAGCCGGCACCTGCAACTGCTCCACCCGCCGGTTGGCAGCTCGGCCAGTAGTATCGAAGCGCAAATACGTGTAATAAGGCGACACCATGCGTGGTACTAGGCGCTGCTCGGATCGTAACCGATTTTGTAGAGAATCGATAAAGTGTTCGAGCTGGCTCACGTTCTTCATCATCTTGTTGTCAGAGAAGAGCTCTTCTTTGGTACGGTTGAGGTCGAAAGAAGCCAGCGGGAACGTAATCATATTGCGGCTAAAGGCCTGCCGAATAAAGCTAGCCCCCGCGCGGTTATTAGCATCAGGCTGCTCTACGTAGCTTTGACCCCGGAACAACTCCAGGCTTAGGTACTCCCCTCCGAAACGGGTAAACATGCGGCCCGAATCAGCTAAAATTACCCGCATTGTGCCTGAGCCTTGCGTATGGTCATAAATCATGACCCCCATCAGGATGTCGCCATCTTCGCCGAGCTTGTCGTTGACTTTGATGGTATAACCCGGAATACCGTTGTAGAATACGCCCGGCCGAATATCAAGCGCCAACTTCTGCTGGCGCAAATCCCAAAGCAAGCTATAGGCCTTCAGGTTGGCCCGGGGCACAATGGCATTGTTGAACCAGAATGCAAATCCAGCCAGCAGCAAACTCGTCAGCAGGACGGGCCGCAAAATGCGCGTAAGCGAAATTCCAGAAGTTTTGATAGCCGTCAGCTCGTGATGCTCGCCGAGTGTGCCAAATGTCATCAGAGACGAAAGCAACACGGCGAGCGGCAACGCAACCGGCACCATCAGCACACTGAAGAAGAACAGCAGCTGACCGATAATATCGAAGCCTAAATCTTTGCCAACTAGGTCATCGAGGTACTTAAGCATGTATTGGGTAAGCAGAATAAATTCCACTACCGCAAACGTGAGTAGAAATGGACCGGCAAAAGCCCGTAGGATCAACTTATCGAGTTTTTTCATGCTTACGCTACCAATGGTCCCGACGTGGGATCATTCCTTGAAAGAGCCGCGGGACAACGAAGATACTACGTGTTTCGCGTGTGCTCAGTGTTCGTAAGCGAAAACCGCAATTAGCCCCCTACCTGTTCCCGAAGTTTCTGGGCAAGTCCTTCCCACATTTCCTGAAGCTCCTCTTCGTCGGTTTCTTCTGAATAATCCATTACCCGCAGGTACACCTCCTGAGTTAGTTGCGATTCCTCTAAGCTAAAGTCCAAAAAATTTGCATCGGGCGTAGGGCGCTTGTTCCCATCAAGAAATACGAACCGTACGGAGCGGTTGGTGCGATGCGAATTCATTTCAGCGTAGTGGGGCTGATTGTCCCAAATGAAATTAAAGCGGTGGTCCTCATCAATTCTCACGTCCTGACAAAACCATTGTGACAAGCCAGAAGCGGAAGCCAAGTAGGGATACAGAATCTTCGGAGACGCATTAATAGGAAACTCCACCGTGAAGCGGTGTTTGCGACGGGTAGCGGAAAGGGGCATAACAGAACAAACTAAAACCAATTTTACCGACACCCCGAGGAATGTCGGACAGGAGCAATATACACGGCTTTTTTTTCAACGTGGCGCTTGCACAGAAACAAATATAGTTGCTACCTTTGCGGCACCAAAAACCCGGCGGGGTAGCTCAGTTGGTTAGAGCACAGGATTCATAACCCTGAGGTCACGAGTTCAACTCTCGTCCCCGCTACAAGAAAATGCCTCTCTATTCCAGGGAGGCATTTTTCGTTTTCTCAGGGGACACTTTAGGGGACAGCGCATTCTTTATCCTGCTCTTAGCGCCCAGTTCCCTCCTCCACTTCTACTGCTATAGGGAGTGCTTTGAGAACGTCAAGCTCTAATGCTACATAGGGCTCGCAAACAAGCTTTAGGCATCGAGAACGAGATTATCTATCCATAGAGCGTAAGGAATGGCCGTATTTTTGCTGACCTATTATCTATCTGTATCGCTTATACCATCCTTATGCATATGCTCGCTTCCCCTACCCTCGATGCTGCTATTACCAACCGCTACCACCTTTTTACAACGCTTGTCGGCGTGGTTGCGAATCGGCACCAAGCGTATCTCAACGAGCACGCCCTTCCGATTGACTTCTGCTATACGCTGGAGTTGAATGAGGGCAAGGCACGGATTGAAATTGAGCGGTGGGTGCCATTGAATCTTAGCAGCGAATTATATCAATGCTTTGCCAAAAGCTTTAAGTAAGAAGTAAGCGCTGGCATCTGCTAGAGCTTAGATATGAAGCTTCCCAGGCTTAATTTACTTAGGCTTGCGCGGTCAAGGCGGGCTTATCACCGCCAATAATATCTCCTTTACTCTACTATCTATTCCTGTTGCTCCTAGCCTGACGCTGCAGCCGGGTGGCTGGTAGGCCGAATTGACTACGTATAGGAAAACGGCAAAGCACGCGCTTTGCCGATGAAGCGGCCGTCCTCAACTATCTCCACTCGCTGGACTGGGAAGTACTGCGCCAAGGTGTGAAAGAAAACAGACGCTTCTACTTGCTCAAACACCGCACTTCCTAGCAGCGCGTGCGGCTGCGAGGCTAACCCGTGATAAAGTAGGGACAATTCTAGGTGCTAGAGTGGCTACTAACACAAGCACATTGCCTATCTGAAGTATTTGAATTAACTTAAATATTACCACACTTAGCTATTTTATATGGTTCTTACGGCTACCCTTCGCCGCGTGGCCTTGCGCTTGCAAGGTCAAAGCAGCACCTTCTACTCTCCTGCCAATCAACAGTATCTACTAAGAACCGTGTCGGCGACCCTCACGGCGCTGTTTCCGTTCTATCCCGACCAGCTCTCGCCCCGCGAGCACGACCTGCTGTGCCACCTGGCCTTGCTCGAGCAACAACTGGCCGTGTTGCCGCCGCAGGCGCACGCCGAGCTGGCCACCTGGCAAGCGCTGCACCGCTCGCTCCAGGCGCACGTCACGGCGGCCTTACCGGAGCCCGTCCTGGTGGCTGCTTTCTAGCACTGAGCTTTTTCCAGTTCCATGCCCGCTTCCCATAACACGTTCTGCGCGTTGCCGCTGCGCCAGCAGATGCACTTGGTGTGGACCGACGGCACGTTTATGGCCGCCCGTCGCCTCCCCGATCAAGTCGTCGCCCTCTACTGCCTCTACGACTTCTTCTGCGAGGTCTGCTACGACCACGCCATGGAGTACGTGCTGCGCACCCACTCCTTTTCCACCACGCCGACCTTCGACGACTACGCCGACCCCATTACGTTAAACGACCTGCTGGATCTGGAATCGTAAGCGCAAAGCCGCTTGTGCCCCGCACAGCACCTGGTCCCGACCAGCACGCCCTGCGGAAGATTCTTGCCGGCACCATCACCGAACTACAGGCAATTTATCCCGACGAGCTACCCTATCCGCACCGGGTGCAGTTGCTGCACCACCGGAGTTTGCTGGAAGAAGTATTCAAAGCCCAGCGCGAGCAAACCTCGCCTAAGTGGCCACACCTGCACGATTCGCTGCTCGCCTCCATTGCCGCCACCCTCAACAACGAAGCAACCGCGCGCTCGTAAGCTAAACAGTTGCTTGCTCTTGTTTCTTGCGCGCCCGACGCTGCAACCAAGTGGCGGCGAACAGGCTATCTTTTCTACCCTGCGCTATGACCACCGAACTGTCTGACCTCACGGGTCGAGTGTATGCCACGCTTGAATACGATGCCGCGAACAAGTGGGTGGCCTGCACGTGGCTAGGGGCCCAAAGCAAGATGAACGTGTTGCAAGGCTCGAACGCCTGCATTGCGCTGCTCCAGCTACACGCTTGTAGCTGTTTGCTCAACGATAGTCGCCAGCTCATCGGGATCTGGAGCGCTAAAGCGACGGATCTGCTCGTTGCGCACTGGGCCCCGCGGGTCATCGAGGCCGGCTTAACGCACGTAGCCACGGTCGCCTACCCCGATTCGACGGCGGCCCTCTACGCCGAGTTCATGGAGCTCAACCTGGAGGGCCGTCTGCACATGCGCCTTTTTCATCACCTCGCCCCGGCCCAGCAGTGGTTACAAACTTGCCAGGCCTGCTAATAACCGCTCTGCGTATAATCTAGTGTGACACTAGCAAAGCTGGTGCAGGCGATCTGCTATATTTGATTTTTCCTTTACTATATGACAAAACAAGTACTTTCTTTATTACTTGCCTCGGGCTTACTACTCACGGAACTGCCGCATTTTGCCAATGCTCAAACGGCTCCTATTAAACAATGGGATAAAACGTTTGGGGGTAGTGGCGGAGACGAAGCTAAAAGCTTGCAGCAAACCCGTGATGGGGGCTATATTCTAGGCGGTTTTTCCAACTCCCCTGTTAGCGGTGACAAAACGCAAGCCAGCCAGGGCCTGGAAGATTACTGGGTCGTGAAAGTGGATGTGAATGGTACCAAACAATGGGACCGTACCTTCGGCGGTAGGAGCATCGACGTATTGTTGGAGGTAGAGCAAACCAGCGATGGGGGCTATATCTTGGGCGGCTCGTCCAATTCTCCCATCAGCGGGGATAAAACGCAAGCCAATCAAAGGGAGTCTGACTATTGGGTGGTCAAGCTCGATGCCAACGGCATAAAACAATGGGACCGCACCTTTGGCGGCCTTTTGAACGATCAGCTCTCTAGTGTACGAGCCACCCCGGATGGCGGCTGTATTCTAGGAGGCACGTCCTTTTCGTTTCCGGCTGGCGACAAGACTTTGTCCGACTACTGGATAGTCAAAGTAGATGCCAGTGGGAACAAGCAATGGGACCATACCTTTGGGGGGCAACTCATTGAAACCCTGTATGACGTACAGCAAATCCGTGATGGGGGCTATATCCTAGGCGGCGATTCATTTTCGCCTAGCAGCGGGGATAAAACGCAAGCCAATCAAGGCGTATCGGACTACTGGGTCGTGAAAGTGGACGCGAATGGTGTTAAACAATGGGACCGCACCTTTGGCGGCAGCAATACGGATCGCTTGCGCGCCCTGCAGCAAACCAGTGACGGGGGCTACTTACTAGCGGGCTATTCAAACTCCCCCTTAAGCGGCGACAAGACCCAAGCGAATCCAGGCGGTCTTAATTGCTGGCTACTTAAACTAACGGCTGATGGCACCAAAGTCTGGGATAAGACCCTTGGTGGCGCCACAGTAGATTATGCGTATGCTGTCAAGCAAGCTAGTGACGGCGGCTACGTCGTTTGCGCTCTTTCTAACTCTCCCATGAGCGGCGACAAAACCCAGCCTAGCCAGGGAGATTATGACTACTGGCTTTTTAAGGTGGATGCCAACGGCACCAAGCTTTGGGACCGCACTATCGGGGGCAGCGGCACTGATTTAGTGGACGCCTTAGCTTTTACCAGCGACGGAGGCTTTCTGCTAAGCGGCCATTCCACCTCGGGCATCAACGGCGACAAAAGCCAAGCCAGCCAAGGCTTCTCTGACTACTGGCTGGTCAAGCTCGGCGCGGCTCCTCTGGCCAGTTCATCGGCTAAATCTGCTGCTCCCCTGACGGTCTCTCCCAACCCGACCAGCAGCCAACTCACCCTGCACGGCCCTGCTGGCACGCCCTACCAGCTGCTCAACCAGCTCGGCCAGGTGGTGCGCTCGGGAAAGATATCCGCCCAGCCGCTCGACGTGCAGGCCCTGCCCGCCGGCCTCTACCTGCTGCGCGATGCCACTAGCGGCCGCACCAGCAAGCTCGTCAAAGAGTAAGCCGATGGCCGGATTTGTTTCTGGCCAGAGAACCAATCTTTTTTGTCACAATTTTATCACAAATCTCCTCTAAAATTGCCTGCTTTCGGCAGTAAAATATGCCTATACTGCACAGAAATAGGCCTGCTGCGGAGTGGTCACTAATTCAACTCTCGTCCCCGCTACAAGAAAATGTCTCTCTATTCCAGGGAGGCATTTTTCGTTTTTATTAAGGACATATCAGGAGTCAGCATATTACATAGATGCTGCAATACTAATCGTTTAGTCTCCACACTCTATCTTTACTGTAGTGCTTCAGTGGCTTTGAACAGCCTAACTCTTGAACACTCGTCTATCCTTATAACTCTTCTGCTTATTGCTCAAGCTATGCATACACATCGTCTGCAGAGCATTACGTTCCACTATTCTTCACTACTTATCTTACAATGTAGTCTCACTATGATTTCGCGAATAGTGGACCACTTGCAGCTGAATTAAGCTAGGCTAAATCAGTTACGGGTCTCCCATCGATAAAATCTGGGACTTACCCGACACTCATAGTCTACTATCTTATTCCCTAAATTTAGCTTGCTTTTACTTTAACCTCCTATCTATGCATGCAACTCTACTGTTCCAGCTCCGGCAAAATCTAGAGCGCCTGTACGCGCAGCCTATTCCCATCGACAAAGCTGCCGACCAGCTCGCTCTACGTATGATGCTGGCCTCGACTATTCGTCATTTACGCGCCCTGCACGCTTATACACCGGTGTCATTGCAAGACACCCTGCGACTGCGACGTGTCACCCTACTAGAACAAGAATCGCAGGCATTGGCCCCTCCCGGCAAAGTGGCTCTAGGCACGTGGAACCTGCTGCACACCTACCTCAAAGAGACAATTGAAGCCGCCTTAAGCGATGCCGCTGAAAGTTACTTTCACGCCGAGAGAAGCGAGTTGCTGCGGGCCGAAGAGCACCAGCTGCGCTGAGCACCCGATGCCGTATTTCTCCCTCCTAATGAATCCTGTTATTCCACAACTCCAGCAGACACAGCAGCGGCTGCTGAAGCTGCGGAATACCACCACGTATGCTATTGAAGATCAGCACGCGCTGCGAGAAATGTTGGTCACCACCATTCTGGAGCTGCAGGCCCTCTACTTCGATACCGTCTCCTCGACTCAACGCATCCGCGTGCTTCATTATCTGAGCGTACTCGAAGAAGAAATACCCTTGTATGCTTCTTCGCCTGACGTTTCCGCCTTGAACTGGCAGCATCTGCACGAGTCGATCCTTGCCTCAATTGAATCCACGCTATACACACAAGTCAGCGATGCGCCGTGACGCTCGCCGCTGCTTACATGACCTTATTCTTAACTATAGCTACATTTTGGGGCTGATCCTACTCGGGCATTAGTGACGACAAAACTCAGCTTGGTTAGAATGGCTATGACTATTGGCCAGTCAGTTTCGGCTCCGCTCCCTTAGCCAGCTCATCCCCAACCGCTACTGCAATAACTCTAACTGCTTTCCCATTCCGGCTACCACTTCCTTCACTCTGAGCGGGCCTCGCGCAAGACCTTACCCAGCTGCTAAATCAGCTTGGTAAGGTCTTGCGCGAGGCCCGCGTCAACGCCCAGCCGTTGGATGTGCAGGCTCTGCCAGCAGGCCTCTACCTGCTCCGCGACGAGGCTAACGGCCGCACGATCAAAATCGTCAAGGAGTAATTCCAATTTTATAGATCTGCCTCTTCCCAGTTACTGCTGAGTGAACTGTCCAAGTAACTACTTAGCACTATCCTCGCTACTTCTTTGATTCGTCATGAAATACTTCTTCCCACTCTTCTTGCTAAGCGGTGCCTTGCTTACGACAGCTTGTGACAAGGAGGATCCCGAGCCCACCCTACTCGGCCGCTGGAACGCGGAAAGCACCACGGGCTATAACTACTCGGCAACCGGACAGTTTATTGATCAGCAAACAATAGAAGAAAAACGCTTTTACTTGCTCGTAACCATAGATTCGCTCCGCTACCGCGACATTCGAGATGGCAGTTCTTGGGGGAGTGCCGTCTACACCCGCCAGGGCAACACCATTAAGTATGGTAATGCCGAGGCGACCATTACTGAGCTGACGGACCACAGCCTTACCCTGCGCTTCAAAAACGTAAACAAGGTCCCGAACACGCCCTACCAGGAAGTAGCTGACCATTACGTTCGCTAAACCATTCGCCAATTTTCAGCCCGGCGGGAATCGTTGAATCCCGTATAAGCGGTTTAGCAGTTCTGATAGGTTTGCTTAGCAGGCTGGCCCGGCCTATTAGTTGTTAGCTTCCTTCGGTGGGAACTCACCAGTACTTATAGAGAGTAAGATTAAGATGGCGAAGCACGTGCTGGGGGTTTTATGGGCTTTTATTATTGCGCATAGCGTTGTAGCGCAGGAAATGCCGAAGGGTGCTACCGCGCTATCGGTAGAAATTGGGCAAGGGTTTGCGCGCCCGCGGGGCGGCCCAGAGCTGTACTTAGCTACCGGGCAGCTCGCTTGGCAGAGAACTATTGTGCCGGAGCAATTACGGGCTGGTCTGGTGGGCGGCATTTTTCACCCAGGCTACCAAATCGGTGGCTTGGCAGGTGGGCGCGTCACGCTCAAGGTTTTCCAATTACCGTCGGTGCTGCTGAGCAAAGCAGGCCATGTGCACGTACTGGTGGAGTATCTGCCGGCGGTGTACACAGCCTCCACTCACTGGCGGCAATGGGTGGGCGGGGGCATCGGGGTAGAAACCAGTAATCTGCTAGGCGTGGTCGTCAAGCTTCATCGTGACGTTCGCACGCCTACTACGTATGGGCAATTGGCACTTACCTACAATTTGTTACACAAGTCGCCTCCCGATTTGTAAGCGCGCAAAACAGCATGGCAAAAACTGCTTTAGTAGTGAGTGGCGGCGGTTCCAAGGGGGCCTTTGCCGTTGGGGCGTTGCAGTACATCAATCAGCACGTGCAGCCCCTCACTAGCTTCGACTTATACTGCGGTACTAGTACGGGCTCCCTCATCGTGCCCTTGGCTGCTTGTGGCGAAATAGCCTTGCTAGAGCAGATGTATACCACCCTCCGGCAAGATGAGCTGGTTAAGCTTGGCGCCATTGGCAACCTCGTAACGGGTATCTCGCTGCACGACGCAACGCCCCTGAAAAACCAAATTGACACGGTACTTACCCAGGCTCGTTACGACCAACTACAAGCTAAGGCTACCCAGTTGTTTCTGGCTACCGTGTGCTTGCAGACGGAGCGGCTGGTCTACTGGAGCACCCGGGCGGCGGCCGCTACTCCGCACTATGATGTAGAGCGGATCCAAAACGCAACCGATCTGCGACGGGCTATGTTGGCCTCGTGCTGCCAACCCGTGTTTATGCAGCCAGTAGAAGTGCGAAAAGGCGCCGTACCGGTGCGCCAGTACGTAGATGGAGGAGTACGAGAGGCCACGCCTCTGCAAGCGGCTATTGATCAGGGGGCCGAAACGATTTATGCCATTACGCTTAATCCCGAGCAGACACCGGCCGATAATACCACGAAAACAAGCGCTATTCAAGTTCTGGAACGCACCATCGATTTGTTTAGCGAAGACGTAGGAGCCAACGACTACCGGGTTGCTCAACTTTACGAGCGAGGAAACCGGTACGTACAGGCCATTCGCGCCACACTTTTAGCCCGCGGCGTGTCTCAAACGGTAATCAATGAAGCCCTGGCAACTCCTGCCAATCCTTTTGCAGGAATGGCGGTAACTAAGATCCACGAGATACGGCCGCAAACCAAGCTGAATGAAGGCGGCCCCGGCGGCTTGACGTTCCAACCCGCCGCTATGCAGGCCATGCTACAAAAGGGCTTCGCGCAAGCAAAAGCGTATTTCAGCGCCATAGCGTGACGTGGGCCATACTCCGCTACTTTCTCGTAGCCTTGCAGGTAGCGCACCGCTTCGGTCCACAGGCTTCTATCCTAATGTGTTGAAGGTAGGCAGGCTCTCTGAGTACTTACGAACTAGTATTTGGTGTTGCTGAATCAGCATTTCGTTTCGCCCTCAGACGCCGCAGCCACTCGCCCGCCCAGAATATGGCTAGGGCAATGCCGGCGCCCAGAAGCGTATCGAGCAGGCGGCCTTGCACAGTCACCAGCGTACTGCCGGCATGACCTATGGTGGAGTTGGTTAAAGCCAGCGGGGTGATGAAGAGCAGCGCCAGCGCATAGTTGCGGGCCACTACCACTTCCGTAGCCGCCTGCAACAGCATGAGCAGCGCCACCACTCCGAAACCTATGGGGCGAAAAAACGCCACTAGTTCAAACAAGCCAATACCGAGCAGCGTACCCACCACCCGGTGCACTGCCCGGATAGAAGTCAGTTTTCGTGAGGGACTGGATTGCAGCACGGCCACGGTCGATAGCACCACCCAGTAAGACCGGTACGCTCCCAACGGCCGCCCAAGCAGGCTTGCCACCGCTACCGCAACGACTACCCGCAGCACCATGGCGGCCGTATCGGCGTCGAAGCTGAAACGGGGGAACAGCGTGCGCAACCCGGATGGTGAGCCGTGTCGGCGCCTAACCGACGGCCACGCCAGGGGCATAACGACAACCAGGTACGCCAGCGCCGAGCCCAGCGCTACCAGCCCGATGAGGGACCCGCCTGGCAAGCCCGCGCCGCCGAGTTGCCGGGGTGTAGCCAGGTGCCCACTAACGGCCGCCACGAGCACAAACATCAGCGGGCCGGGTGGCCCGAGCCGGACCCCTAGCGCCCCGGTACTCGCCAAAGCACTAACTACAATCAATGCCACACTCGTCAGCCAATGATTGCCCGCGCACAACACTCCCACGGAAGCAGCCAGCACCAAACCCGCTGCCACTAGCGGCAGCAGGTGCATCCGGTCGCGCCGGTTTAAGCTGGCTCCATAAAGGGCCGTGAAAGCGCCCAACGCAGCTTGCATTCCCCAAGGCTGGTGACCTAGTGCCGTGAACAGGGCCAGGGGTAAGCCCAACGCTAGCCCGGCTTCTACACCCACTTTCCAGCGCCAAGGAGCTGGGTGCAGTTGGAGTAAGCTCCCAAGTGCCCGTCGGGTGCGCGGGACATAGCGTTGTACCAGAGTTTTCATGCAGTAACCACTTATTGTAACTCTATGCGGCCCATTCACCGCTGTTACTCTACGTTCTTCCCCTAGTTAGGTACGCAGTTTCTGAATGCAGGCAAGGTGCTTCACGGTGTACAGCGTAGCTACTAGCTTGATAAGAACTATCCACTTCACACGATGAGCTTGTACCCGCCTTTTGAAGCGCGAGTTGTTACGCGCGAGGCTGGGCCGGCTGGCAACCCAAGGCCAAGGTCCACAGTACAGCGAAAATCTTCTGCTCGTGTTCAGGCTTCGTTTTATTGCACATGCTCTTGCCAATAGGTAACTACCACCCTACCCCAACTTCACTACCACAAAGCGTTGTTCGCCGGCCACCGCGCAGCCACCCGTTTTCCGCGTGGCGGGCTTTGCGAGAACTGCTGTGGGTTGCTTTGCTGCCCCTGCTAGGCTGCGACGGTTTTCCCAAAGACCCGGAACACACGCTAGATCAAGTGCGCAACGGCACGCTGGTGGTAGGCTACTCCGAAAATCCGCCCTGGGTGGTGAAAACGACAGGCACGCCAACCGGCCCCGAAGCTGAACTGGTTGAAGCCTTTGCTCGGACCTTATCGGCGCGGGTGCAGTGGCGCAACGACACCGAACAAAACCTATTTGAAGCGCTAGAGCGCCGCCAAGTGCACGTAGTGGTGGCTGGCCTTACCGACCAGAATCCCTGGAAGGAAAAAGTGGCCTTCACGCGGCCTTACATGGAAGTAGGTAAGGAAAAGCACGTACTGGCATCCATTCAAGGGGAAAACGCCTTTATCGTGGCCTTAGAACGTTTCCTTCATCAGCAGGAAGCAGCCCTGCCCCCATCGGTGCAACCGTGAAACAGCTAGTCAAATTTGAATACCCGCCCGAGCTAGTCCCGGCGTTTCGGCAAGCCAAGCGCTTGGAATGGCTCACTATTGCCTACCTGATCAGCACGGCCGCCCTTATGTACCTGACCATGGGCCAGTCGCAGGCTATGAAAACGGCTTGGTTTGAGGACCTGCTGAGTTTAACCCCGGCCGTTTCCTTCCATATCGCAACGCGCGTTATTCTACGGTCGCCCAACGAAGATTTTCCTTATGGGTATCACCGGGCCGTAAGTATTGCCTACTTGTGCAGCTCGGTGGCGTTGTTTGCAGTAGGAGGCTTTCTGCTGATTGACTCGGCCACTACCCTGCTCAAGGCCGAACACCCTACTATTGGCACCGTGGTCATTGCCGGGCACCAGATTTGGCTAGGCTACCTCATGATTGCGGCTCTGTTGTGGGGCACTTTTCCGGCACTGTACTTAGGCAAGAAAAAGTTACCCCTGGCTAAACAGCTACACGAAAAGAACCTGTACGCCGACGCCGAGATGAACAAAGCCGACTGGATGACAGCGGCGGCCGCAATTCTAGGCATCTTGGGCATTGGTATGGGCTGGTGGTGGGCCGATGCTGCCGCCGCCATTTTCATAGCTTTCGATATCGTGCGCGACGGCTACACCAACCTGCGGCAGGCTGTATTCGACTTAATGAATCAGGCCCCTAAAACCGTGGACGATCAGCAGCCCGATCCGCTGCTAGACCAAGTACGGCGGACACTAGCGGCACAACCGTGGGTGAAAAACTTTTCCTTCCGGCTGCGGGAGGAAGGGCACATCTACTTGGGCGAAGGCTTTGTGGTACCCACCGAAGACAACGAGCAACTCGCCCAACAACTAGAAGATACAGCCCGGCAAATTGAACGGCTGGATTGGCGAATTCACGAATTCATCCTCACGCCCGTTCGAGAGCTGTCGGAGCAGGAAAGCGCCTGACAGCCTAAAAGAGGTTGCAGTTGGTCGTTTACCAGAACCTAAAGCAGAGAGGCTTTAATACAGCACATCCTCGATGGGCTCTAGCTTGCCGGGAAGCACCGTCTCACCGAGCATCTCCCGCAAATCAATTTCGATGGTGCGGCAGAGCGCCGTCATCGGCACGTCGTTGACGCCATTGTCGAACGGGTTTTCGCTGGTATGGCCGACCATTTCGATAGTGGTGAATACCCACGACACCAGCACCGAAAACGGCACCGTGAGCCACATATGGTTGGCGCCGAGCTTTTCAAATTCGCCTACTAGCCCCAGCGGCAACAGGGTAGCAAACAGCCAGACAAACAGGAAGCTGTAGAAAGCGTACTGGCGCGGGAAAGGCGTGTTTTTGATTCGTTCGCAGGCGCCTTGCAGGTTGTAGAGTTCCTGCAAAGTATTCATCATGCTCACATGCTGAAAGTCGTTGAGCAGGCCTCGCTCCTCGCGCAGCATGCGCAAAGCAGCCGCCTGCTGCCGCAGCAAGTGCACTGGCGGGTTTTGCCGGCGTTGGGTCTGAGCTGATTCGGTGGGTTCCAGAAACGGCGCAACATCACTGCTCCATAAATCAGGCTGGCGGCGAAGCTGCAGACGCAGGGCATTCACCCAAGCTACGTGCCGGTACAGCAGTTGCTGGTGCCGCTGGCTTAGCTCGCTGGCCGAGGCAGCGGGAGCCTCCACATCGGGCGCGTCCACCACCGACGTAACGTATTCCAGTGCCTGCATCGACCAGGTGCGGCTGAAGTTTATGATGCCGCCCCAGATCTGTCGGCCTTCCCAGAATCGGTCATAGGAGCCATTGTTTTTGAAGCCGATATAGAACGATACGGCAATGCCAAGCGTGGCCAGCGGCTGCCAGGGCACCGCCAGCCACCGCATATGCAAGGGCCCGTACAGCAAGCACACCAACGACGAAACCAACGTAAAAAACAACACGCGCCGCCAGGCAAAGCGCCAAATCAGGCACCAGCGAATACTTTTACGAACGTACATAAGCAGGGAGGTTTAAGCCATCAGCCATTGGGCCAGAGCGGCGCGGCTATGTGCTGGCACGTAGCCGTGGTAGTTCAAGTAGAAAACGCTTACTAGGACTGTGAACGAAACAGGTAAATAGTAGCCTGGCCGGACTTCTTACCGGCCTCGGTGGCGATGTACAAGTCTCCGTTAGCCGCAAAGGCTAAGCCTTCGGGTTGCGGAAACAAGGCCGCCGGCAAAGACTGTACGGCCACCAATTTGCCTGCCTCGTCTAGCTCCACAAGGCCGTTCTGGTGTGCCGACAGCACGAACACGTGGTGGGTGAGCGGGTGCACGGCCACCGCCGACGGGGCAAATCCTTTGCGCTCGTCTTTCTTCTTACCCTTCTTGCCGGATTTTTTCGCGGGCTCTGACTGGCCGGGCTCGGCGGCTACAATAGCAGGTACATCAAGCACGTAAGCAGGAACGGCCTCTGCTTGAAAGGTACCGGCTTGCAGTCGGTAGATGGCGCGTTTGGTGTCCGGCAGGTCGGCGCCCGGTTCACCTTTGCAAGCCACGAGCAGGGTTTTGGAGGCGGCATCGTAGGCAAGGCCTTCGGGCTCGTTGGCGAAGGTTAGGCCTGTTTTGTATTCCTGAGTGCCAGTGGTGGTATAACGAAAGAGCGTACCGTCGCTGCGCAAGATAAACCAGTCGTTGCCCACCCGCGCCAGGTCTTCGTAGTCGCCGTTCTGGCCAAAGGAAACCACCTGCTCAACTTGCTTTTCAGCTAGGTTGTACTGGTAGAGGTTGCCGGTTTCGTCTTCTACACCCGTAATGTGAGTGGCCCCGCTCAGGGCAATGCCCGACAGCTCGGCCAGCTCGGAGGGCATGGAATACGTAGCAGTGGGGCTGGAAAAGTCGTACCCCATACGAGCCAGCGCGGACGCCGGCGCGGACCGAAGTTGGCCTACCGTGCGGGCGGGAACTACCGGCACCGTGGCCAAGGAAGCAACGTGTGTAGTTGGCGTGCTGCACCAGTTAGTGAATAGCAGCAAGGAAAACAGCAGGTTTTTCATGGTATGAAAAGCAAAAAGAAGGTGGTAAAGCCCGCCGTGCGGGTGGTTAGAAGCAAGTGGAGAGGCTGTCGGTGGCCAGGTGGTTAGTCTGACAGGCGGCTAGTTGCTGGCGCGTTTCGCGTAGCTCTTCCGTCAGAGCAGCCCAGGACCGGTCATTGTCGTTGTCGTCCTCATCGTCCTCGTTTTCTTGCACCATTTGGCCGGAGGCCGGAACACTCGCAGACTGATAGCGGGGCGTAAGACAATACAAGTTGATGCCCACTGAGAGCACCAAGGCCAGGACGAGTAGCCACAGCGGCAACGGGCTAGCAGAACGGGAGGTGGAGTGCATGCGGTATTGCATTGGTAGACCACAAAGGACCACCCGCGGCATTAACACCGTCTGACTACCACATTAAAAAAGGATGAACGCGCCGGCCGTTTTATCTCAGTCACTCCTTACAGCGCTGGCAGCCGGACCACCACGCGCGTGCCCTTTCCTTCTTCTGAATCAATAGAAAGCTGGCCGCCGTGCACCTGCACTATCTTTTGAGTAATGGCCAACCCTAGGCCGTAGCCGGGCTTGTCGCGGCCGTTCTCGCCGCGGTACAGGGGTTCGAGCACGCGCGCTACCTCGTGGGCGGGCAGGCCCGGACCGGCATCGGTTACTGTGAGCTGCACCACCTGCGGGGTTTCATAGCCGAGCATCACTCCCACGGCCTGATCGGAGTATTTGCAGGCGTTGTCGAGCAGGTTGAGCACGGCCGTGTGCAAAAGCTGAGCATTACCGCGCACCCCAAAGGCCACTTCAACTGCCTCGGGCCAAGCCCCAAACTCCACCTGCACCGTGCGCCCCGGATAACGGGCCGAACAGGCATCTACCGCTTGCAGCACAATGTCGTCGAGGGGAGCTTGGGCGCGACGGAAAGAAGTATCATCGGCTTTGGCTAGGGCCAGCAGGCCGTTGGTGAGGTCGATGATTTTCTGAATTTCTTCCACCGCCGAATCTATGCTTTGCTTGGCGGCGGGTAGCTCGGTATCGTAGGCGGAAGCTGTTTCCAGCGTGCCAAGTACGTTGGCCAGCGGTGTGCGCAATTCGTGCGAGGCGTGCGAGAGGAAGCTTTTCTGTGCCTCAAATGCCTGCTCTAGGCCGCCTAGCATTTCGTTGAATGTCATGGCGAGCTGCGCAATTTCGTCGCGGCGGTTGCCTTCGTTCACTCGTTGGCGCAGGTTGGTGGCCGTTATGCCTTTCACCTCGGCTACCATGCGCGAAAGCGGCTTGAGCGAACGGTCGGCAAAATACCAAGCGGCGCCAATAATCAAGACCAGCGCCCCCAAATTGCCGCCGAGCAAAATGGAGCGTAGCGTGTCGAACTCTCGCCGGCCGAACTGGTCGCGGCCGGCCACAAAAATCAGGTACGACTGCCCGTGGGCGCGGTACAGCATGCCTAGGGTTTCTATTTTACCCTTCTGGAAGCGGGCTGGTTTCTTACGCGTAATCTGGCTGAAATACGTGGTATCCTGCGTGGGCACGCCTTCGTCTTCCTTTTCCTCGGCAATATGGAACACGAGCCGGCGCTGCGGATCATAGATGCTGATGCGTTCGTTGTGCATGGTCAGCAGGTCTTTCTTGCGGAAGCTGCGCAGCACCTGCGGCCGCAGGTTGAGGCGGCGAATCAGCAAGCTGGCGGTTTGCTCGGCCTTGGCTTCGAGCCGGTGGTAGAAGCGTAACTCGCGGGCTCGGGCGCTGTAATAGTAGATGAAAGCCGTCAGACAGAGCTGAATGGCTATCACCAGGGCCATAAACCGCAGAATCAGCTTGTTCCGGATCAGCATCATTTATTCCTCCCGCAGCACGTAGCCCATGCCCACCACCGTATGAATTAGCTTGGGCGTGAAGCCTTTATCGAGCTTGCGCCGCAAGTGGCTGATGTACACGTCGATGACGTTGGTGTTGGTGTCGAAATCCAGTTCCCATACTTTCTCGGTGATATCGACGCGGGAAATAATCTTGCCTCGGTTTAGCAGCAAGTATTCTAGCAGAGCGTATTCCTTGGCCGTCAGGCCGATGCGCTGGCCGCCGCGGGTAACGGTTTTGCTTTCCAGATTCAGTTCCAAATCTGCCACCCGCAGAACGCGCTTCACCGCCGACTGGTCGGCGCTGCGCTTGGTGAGGGCCCGGGTGCGCAGCAACAGCTCCTGAAACTTGAAAGGCTTCACCAAGTAGTCGTCGGCACCGGCCTCGAAGCCGAGCACCTTATCTTCCAAGCTGTCGAAGGCGGTCAGAAACAGCACGGGCACGTGCGCATTATCGGCCCGGATCAAGTCGCAGAGCGCAAACCCGTTGATGTAGGGTAGATTGACATCTAGGATGATAAGGTCGTAGGCGTGCTGCCGAAACAGCGACAATCCCATCTGCCCGTCGTAGGCTACATCCAGGTCGTAGCCCTCGTTTTGGAAGCCTTTCTGAATGAAGGAGGCCAGCTTCGGTTCGTCTTCAACCAAAAGTAATTTCATGCTAATTATTCAAGGCACTGTAGCCCTTGAACTGTGAATCAGCCGTTGGGTTGCTTGCCAACCCCACAAATATCAACCGCCGGAAGCTGTTACGCTTCTGGGCCAAGAGCAGCGCGAGTACACATTGCCGCTCTACCCTACTCCTCTAAACGTTTTGCGGGGCGGAACGCAGGGAATGGATGGAAACGAACGGCGGCACTTGAAACAAGTGGGTTAAGATTTCACCCGTCGGCTCCGGTACGGCGGCTTCTTCCGAAACCAACAAGTAGGGCGCAATAGTGTCGTGCCAGAGTAGCGGCTCGGAGTAGAAGTTGATGGCTACCTGGTGCCGGGCCTGGTCGAGCAGGTCGGAATTGATAATCTCGAACTGAAATTTAGTGAAAGGCAGAAAGTGCCGGCCCTGGTTGTTAAGCACATCGGGCACCAGGCCACCTAGCTGCTGCAAGTACCCGCGCACGGCAGCACTCACCAGAAAGTGCAGCTTTTCAGCTCCCGCCGCATGCTGCAACAGTTCGCCAAACGTGCGGTACTGCCGCTGCTGGTTGAAGTACTGCGCCTGCAACCGAAACTCGGCGTATGTATCGTTGAAAACCAACTTATCCCACGGGCGGGTGGCGCTGGCATCGATGATTTTGCGGTAGCTGACAATGATAATTCGCTCGGCCATAACTCCAAGAACAGAAGACGCTACAGACTTATCTGTAGCGTCTTTACCTACGGAAATAAACAGTAACTCAGGGCGCTTAAGCCGCTACCCCGAACGAAATAGCTAGTTCAAAGCCGGCGGTGGGGCTGCCCGTTACGGTGGCCAGTTCTTGCGTCACCCCGTCGCTGAACACGTTGTCCTTAGCATTAGTGGTGTAGCCGCTCATGCCCTTGGCGTAACCATTAACCGCAGCCACGGCCGTACCCGTGCCCTCGGGGAAGGCAATCTGCGTTACCTTCAACGATGTGCCACTGGCGCTGTAGATGTGCACGTGGATGTGGGTGGCCCGGCCGGAATACCAACCCGGAAAAATGGTGGTAAACGTGACCTGCCCGTTGGCGTCGGTGGTCTGGCGGCCGCGCAAGAAATGCACGCTCTGGTAGTTGGTGGACTGCATGCCCGAGCCGCCGTATTCGGAGTAGTTGCCCTCGGCGTCGCAGTGCCAGATGTCAACTACTGCCCCGGCCAGGGCCGCGCAATTGTTGTTGGTGTTGGTGATGGTAATCTTGGCCGTCATTTTGTGGCCGGCCTTACCGTCGGTGATGTCGCTGCGCACATACGAAGCGGGCACCTTGGTGGGGAATGGCCCTTCGGTTTCGGTGGGCGCAACCGAGCAACTACCAGACGTACCGGTGCCGGTAGTGCCCGTGGCGCCGGTCGTAGGCGTTACTTCCTCGGATTCCTTGCCGCATGCAGAGAGAAGGGCCGGCGTTGAAATAGCGCCGACGAACAGGCTTTTCAGAAAGTGTTTACGTTCCATCGAATGAGAGTGTAGAAGACCAAGACCTTGATTGCTTGGCACAAACTTGCACTTGTTCATTCTGGCCTACCCTCCACAATCGACAGATTCAACTGCTGACTCGACAGATTCCCAGCGCCCCTTCTACAGAAACACCGACTGTTGTCAACTGCACGCAGTTTGCTAGGTGTTTCTAACTATGCTGCCCTGTCTCTAAAAGCATAGCAGAGACAGGGCAGCAACGAATTATTCCAAGATGAATTGCTGGTCGTACGAACCGCAAGAGCCAAGAAGTTTCAGATAATCAAAGGCCCTACTGCTACTGAGAAAGGCCATCTGAAAGAACTAGCTAATTGGAGGCAGGACGGCTTCTAGTTGCGCCCGCCGGGGCTCGTGCTGTTTGGGCAGCATCAGGCGCGTACCTAACTCGGCCAGCGGCTCATCCACCGTAAAACCGGGGTTGTCGGTGGCAATTTCGAACAGGACTCCGCCTGGCTCACGGAAATACACCGAGTGAAAATAGTCGCGGTCAATCTGCGGGGTGGGTTGCATGCCTTTCGCTAGTAGCTTCTGACGGATAGCCAGCTCAGCTTCGTCGTCTTTCACCCGGAAGGCAATGTGGTGCACCGAGCCCCCGGCCGTGAGGCTGCGGCCTTCACCTGGCACTTCCACCAAGTCGATATAGGCGGCGGTTTGTACCGCATCGGTGGTGTAGCGGTAGCGGTTCACGTGTTGCTCTAGCAGTTTGTAGCCAAATACGTCCGTCAGAATGTCGGCCGTGGCGGCTACGCTGGCCAGCGTCAGGGTCACGGTGTGGAAGCCTCGGGTGGCAACATCGGCCCCTACTTCGGGCGTCGTCCAGGGCGTACGGGTATCGGCGGTTTTCGAGACTATCAGCTCCAGCTTCAGACCATCGGGGTCGAGGAAAGTGAGGTACTGCTCCCCAAACTTAGTGCTTGGCTTGTTATAGGTCACGCCGTGCGCATCAAAGCGCTTCATCCAGAAATCGAAGCTGCCTTCGGGCACCGAGTACCCGATTTCGGTGGCCTGCCCAGTGCCGCGCCGGCCCGCGGTGATGTTGGTCCACGGAAAGAACGTGAGGATGGTGCCGGCCGAACCGGTTTCGTCGCCGAAATAGAAGTGGTAGGTACCGGGGTCATCGAAGTTGACAGTCTTTTTCACCATGCGCAGCCCGAGCACCTTGGTGTAAAAATCGTAGTTGCGCTGGGCGTTGCCAGCAATGGCCGTTACGTGGTGCAGGCCTAGAATGCGTGGTTCCATGGAAGAAGTGAAAAGTCGGTTAAAAACAAGAATACAAATGGGGCGCAACCACGCTTGGCGGCCGTGCCGTGCGGCAGAAGTGGCTAGGAAGCCTGGACTGCAAGGGCAGTACCAAGGCTGCGCTTTAGCTGGAAGGCTTATTGAAAATCAGTGTGTTGGCGGCGACAATTTCTTGTTGCGAAATGGTGTGGCCCATGTTGGGGTATATTTTTTCGGTTACGGCGGCGCTTAGGTTGGTCAGTAGCACCGTGGAGGCCCGAACCCGCTCCACAGGCACGTGCGGGTCTGGGTCGCTCGTGCCGATGTAAATGGGCGTGCCGTTGAAATTGCCAGTGTAGTTGTCCTGGTAAATCTGGTCGCCAATCAGGCCGCCCGTGAAAGCAGCTACGCCGCCGTAGCGAGCCGCGTGGCGGGCCACGTATTCCAGCGTGAGGCAGGCACCTTGTGAGAAGCCCAGGAAGTAGATATTTTCTTTCGTAATACCCTGTGCTTCTGCCGTGGCTACGGCCCGGCCCACGGCAGTTAGTGCGTCGGAGAGCCAGGGCTCGTTTTGCGCGGGCGAGGCCAGAAAGGAATACGGGTACCAGGTATTCTGCGTGGCTTGCGGTGCCAGCAAGGCAAAATCGGGCACGTGCAGGTGGGAGGCCAACGAGAGAATATCGGCGGCGCTGCCTCCCCGACCGTGGAGCAGAATAAGAGCTTTGCTAGCGGTAGCCAGTGCCACGCCAGCGGTGCGAAGGGGTTCTTGATGCATATAAACTGAGCGAGAAAGGCCCAAACAGGAAACGCGGTAAATGAAACCACAAAGTACGCACCGAGGCCGGATCGGGCACAGGGTCAAATCCTGCAATCCGAGGTACATATCATGGGTACGCTAGGGTGGCAGCCGTGGCAACGAATCCAGCATATATACCTCGGATTGCAGGATTTGGCTATGGAGCGGCGCAGCCAGGTTCAGGACCTTTGGCCTGCCAAGAGCAAGCCGTATTTGCCAGTGGCAGCAACCAACTGACAGTCATCTACAAGCATTTACCTCTTTTCGCGCTGGAACCTTTGCCTCAGCTGCCAACCACAAGCAACCACACGCTCGTGCTTATTACCTCCGAGGTCTAGATGGCCTTTGCTACCCAAAGGACCGGCATAACGGAGTTGCGCGTCAAACCTGCCATCAGGACCGGAGCTTCACCAATTTTCAACGTGCCAACCGCGGTAACCATGGCAGCTGAGGCGCGAAGTGTAATAGCTAAGCCTTCTTCACCACATAACTAATTGCATGGATTCTCACTTGTTTTCACCCCTTGAAATCCGTAGTCTACAGCTGAAAAACCGGTTAGTAATGTCACCCATGCAACAGTACGTCAGCCCAGACGGGCTGGTGGGGGCCTGGCACCTGGTGCACCTGGGTAGTCGGGCTGTGGGCGGCGTGGGTTTGGTGATTACCGAGGCCACCGCGGTAAACCCGGAGGGCCGCAATACCCTCTTTGATACTGGCTTATGGAATGAAGCGCAAGTTGCTGCCTGGCGCCCCATTGTGCAATTTGTGCAGGCTCAGGGCGCCAAAATAGCGGTGCAGCTCTGGCACGCGGGCGGTAAGGGCAGCCACGCGCACCCCGCCGCTGGCTTCCACTACCTGCCCCCGGCCGAAGGTGGCTGGGTCACCAAAAGCGCGTCCGCCGTTTCCCTGGACCAGCATCAGACCTCCGAGGCCCTGACTGTAGCGGAAATTCAGGCGCTAATCCATAATTTTAAAGCGGCTGCCGCCCGCGCCGTACAGGCGGGCTTCGATGCCATCGAGCTGCACGCGGGCCACGGGTACTTGTTTCACCAGTTTTATTCAGCGCTGACCAATCACCGTCAAGACGAGTACGGCAGCAGCTTCGACAACCGAATTCGCCTGCTCGTGGAAACGGTGCAAGCCATCCGGACCGTTGTTCCTGACGGAATGCCCCTGCTCGTACGCCTCTCCGCCGTTGATTTCTCCGACGAGCCACAGGCTTGGCAGCTAGCTGATTCGGTACGCCTGACCGCCGTGCTGCAGCAGCATGGCGTAGACGTGGTTACGGCCTCGGCCGGCGGATTCGGGGCGCCCGACCGTACGAAGGTCGTGCCGCTCTACCAAGTGCCTTATGCCGAAAATATCAAGGCCAATACGGGCATAATTACTGGCGCCGTGGGGCTCATTACCACTCCCGAGCAAGCCAACACCATCATTACTAGTGGCCAAGCCGACCTGGTGGTGCTGGCCCGAGAGCTGCTGCGCGACCCATACTTTCCGCTCCGGGCCGCTACCGCGCTGCATATCAAAACGCCCGTGCCGGTGCCCTATACCCGCGCTTTTTAAGCTAAGAGCCACAACTTATGGCTATAGCGCTGATGCATAACTACCTAGCGGAGCTGGACAAGACAACCAGCTAGCCTCTTGCCTGCCCCCGGCTTATTTCAACAATCCTAGTCTAGAAACACCTACAACACGCTCACCGAGGCAGTGGCCTGCTTGGTCCCAACTGGCTATAAGATGGCGCGCTTAGGAAGGCTCCCTGTATTCACTTTGAAATTCACTTACGCTTATTCCTTCTTAACATATCCTTGAAGTCAGCATGAAAAGAACCTTCGTACTCGTGCACGGGGCTTGGTCGGGGGAGTATGCTTGGGACCTGTTGCGCGCGCAGCTAGAGCAGCTGGGACACCGGGTCGTGACGTTCAACTTGCCGGGGCACGGAGGCGAACCGACGCCACTGGCCGAGCTAACGCTTGAACGCTACGTAGCGGCCACCATAGCGCATGTTTCGGCCGAAGCGGGACCGGTAGTGTTGGTGGGTCACAGCATGGCCGGCATGATTATTTCGCAGGTGGCCGAGTACGTTCCCAGCCAACTAGCGCGGCTGGTGTACCTGTGCGCCTACCTACCCCAAAACGGCCAAAGCGCCTTCGACTTCGCCGACCCCGACAGCCTCCTGCCGCCCAACCTTGTAGTGTCCGCCGACCAACGCTCGGCCACCATTGAGCCTGCCGCCATTGTGCCCATTTTTGCGGCCGATTGCCCGCCGGCCATTCAGCAGTTAGTTGTGGCCCGGCACCAACCCGAGGCGCTGGCCCCGTTCCAGGCTAAGGTGACACTAACCGAGGCCAACTTCGGGCAGGTACTGAAATGCTACATCGAAACGCTGCACGACGCAGGCATCAGTACCAACCTGCAACGGCAGATGCTGCTAATCAACGGCACCGTAGCCGACGTTGCGGCTCTGGACTGCGGCCACAGCCCGCATTTGGCCAAGCCTGCCGAGCTGGCTGCCATACTGGACAGCATCTGATGCCTAGCTGCGCAAGCCCAGCTGGTACAGGCTAGTTGCCGGCTGGTTTGGCAATTTCTTCCAGCGGCTTCAACTCCCCAAATACCGTCGGAATCAGTTCCGACACCGTGGGATGAATGAACACGTTGCGTCGCATGAAAGCGGCCGTTTGCTGCGCGTACATAGCCGTGATGATGCAGTGTATGGCCTCGTCGCCGCCCGTGCCTACGATGCTGGCGCCCAGGATCTGGTCGGTTTCGGCGTGCACGAGCACCTTTATGAAGCCCTTGGTTTCGCCTTTTTCTACGGCCCGGCCCACTTTGGTCATGGGCCGCTTGCCCATTAAGACGGGGGTACCGGCAGCGCGCACTTCCGCTTCCGTCAGGCCGACTCTGGCGTAAGGCGGGTCGAGGTACACGGCGTACACGGGCAGCCGGTCGCTGACCCGGCGCTGGCCTTGGTCGAGCAGGTTGGCGGCCACTATCTCGAAGTCGTTGTAGGAAGTGTGTGTAAAGGCGCCCCGGCCATTGCAGTCGCCTAGCGCCCAGATGCCCGGCACAGCAGTGCGCAGTTCCTCATCGACGGGCAGGTAGCCACGGGCATCGGCATTTAGACCCGCTTTTTCCAGCGCCAAATCATCGGTATTGGGCTGGCGGCCCATGGCAAGCAGCAAGTGAGAGCCGCGGCTCGGGGCTGGGTCGTCTTGGCAACTAACGTGCACCACGGGCTGCCCATCCTCCTGCCCCAGGCTGATGCATTCGGCCCCGAGGCGGAGCGTAATGCCTTCCGCGGCCAGAATATCGGCCACGGCGGCCGCTACGTCCTCGTCGTCGTGGGGAAGCAAGCGCGAACTGCGCTCAACAATGGTTACTTCTGACCCAAGCCGCCGGAACATCTGGGCAAATTCCAGCCCCACTGCGCCCGCGCCCACTATCACCAAGTGCGTTGGCAGCTCTTCCAGCGCTAGTATGGTGCTGCTGGTAAGGTAGGGCACCTCGCCGATGCCGGGCAAGGGTGGGCTGGCTGGCCGGCCACCTACGTTCAGAAAAATGTGCTTGGCCTCCAACACATCGGCGCCTACTTGCATGCTGATAGCCGACAGAAATTGGGCAGTACCCCGGAAAATGGTGCAGCCGGGCATTTGCTGAAGCCACTTTTCCAGACTAGCCCGCGAGGCCGCCACAATGTTGTCTTTGCGGGCTTTCACCTGCGCTAAATTCACCGTGAATTCTGGCGCTGGCTTAAGGCCGTAGTTCGCAGCTTGACGCATGGTGTGCGCTGCTTTAGCACTGGCAATCATGGCTTTGGTGGGCGTACAGCCCGTGTTCACGCAAGTGCCGCCGAAATTTTTGCGTTCCACAAAGCCTACTTTCCACCCGGCGGCCGTAAGACGGCCCGCCAATGAAGGCCCCGCCTGGCCCGCCCCAACAATCAGTGCATCAAAGGTGTGATTCATCATAAGACTGCCTTGCTTGAGTGACACCGAACCTACGACCGTTGCGAACTACTGGCTATTCGGCTGGACGGAAAGTACGCATTTGAAAGCCGCTCTTGCTACACGACACTACGATAAATGCCGCCATCCACCCGCAAAGCAGCGCCATTGATGGCGCCAGCTAGGCCACTGCAAACAAAGACGGCTAAATCAGCAATTTCCTGGGGCCGAATCAGGCAGCCAATGATGGACGATGGACGGTTTTCGGCCATTAAGCGCCGCTCGCCCACGGCAAACTCATCGTCGGGAATTCTGACCGGGAAAAAGAAAGTTTGGACTCGCTAGATCTGGTCTGCCCTGCTGTGTTAGGCTATCATCAGGGTGGGTAGCGGACAGCTGTACTGCGCTTGCGTTTGCTTTTTGAAATGGGAAAATGTGACGCCGGTGCAGCGCTTGAACAGCTTACTGAAGTGTGCCACATCCTCGAACCCTAGTTGGTAGGCCACCTCCTTCAAGGATGCATCGCGCAGGGACACCAAGCGTTTGGCTTCCAGCATGATGCGTCGCCGAATATGCTCGCTGGCAGGCTGCCCGGTTTCCTTGCGGATGCTAACACTGAGGTGGTTGGCCGTTACGTGCAATTGATCGGCATACTCGGCTACTGATTTCCACCGAGTGTAGTGCTGCTCTAGTAGCTGCTGAAAACGCCCAAACAAGCCAGCGTGCACCAAATGAGTGGCAGCCCCGCGCTGCTGCTGACTTAGGCGGGTGCAGTGCAGCAGTAGCGTCTTGAGGTAGGAGCGCAACAGGTCTTCGCGCAACACGGCCGCGCTGGCGGCCTGTCGTTGCAGGCTACCAACCAAAAAGGATATGTCGGCTACGTGCTCGTCGGGCACGTGCACCGGGCCGGCCGTGGCCTGATGAAACAACTGGAACAGCAGCAGTTCCCGGTCGTTGCCGGTTAGCCTCACAAACTCGTCGGTGAAGCGCAGCACCAGCCCCGTGGCCCTTGCTGGCACTACTTCTAAGGCGGGCTGACCGGGCCGCCCGAAGTACACTTCCCGCGGCACTTGCTGGTCGGCCAAGACGGGGCCGGTTTGCGGACTGTCCTCCCCTACCAGCACTACCGTATACTGCGGCCAGCGGGTGGCTGGCGCGGGTTCTTGTCGGCACAGGGCCAGCGGACTGATATCGAAGTAAAGCGGCGCGTTAGGGTCGGGCAAAGTGGAAGCCGTTTTCATACGCTCGCAGAGGACATAGCCTGCAGATGCCGACGGTAGTCGGTGGGGGTTGTGTCGTAGTGCTTTTTAAACAGCTTGTTTAAGTGACACACATCCGTAAAGGCCAGCTCATCGGCAATTTGCGACACGGTAAGCGTGCTGAGTTGCAGTCGGGTTTCCACTAGTTTAAGCTTGTAGCGCAGAATGTATTGGCGCAACGACTCACCGGTTTCCTGCTTGAATAAGGCGCTCAGGTGCTTGGGCGAATACGCAAACTCCGCCGCCAGCCGCTCTACTCTAAGGCGGTCGGGCTGCGAAATATGCCGCCGGATATAAGCCAGCAGCCGCTGCACAAAGCTTGCTGCATACGAAGAAGTTACCCGCTCCCCTACCGAACGCCCCGTGAGCTGCCGGCCGATAAAGCTGAGCATGGCCCCCATTAGCGACTCGGCCAGGGTGTTGTTGAACGGCTGCCCCCGGTTGCTGTATTCAGAGAACAGCAGCTCCAGCAGCGCCTCGAACTGCCGCTGCTCGTTGGTACCCAGCTCGATGCTGCCCATGCTTCCCAAGGAGGCATGCAACGTGTAGTCGCGGAGCAGGTGCCAGGCACTGGTATGAATGCCGGTGGCCGTCAGCTCCGTGAGGTAAGCCTCCGTAAATTTTACGAGGCCAAAATCGGTCGTTTCATTGATAACGAAGGAATAGCAATCTGCCGGGCCTAGCAAGAACACGCTGCCCGCTCGGTAGCCCAGGCGCTGCCCATTGATGATGTAAGCGCCGCTGCCCGTCCGGATACAGATAAGTTCGAAGTGGTTGCGCAATTGCCGCGAGCCGGCCCAGGCACTGGCCACAAACTCCTCGACTTCCAAGGGTTCACGTTGTAGGTAGCATTTCATAGCAAGGTGGTGAAGGGTTAGACGACTTCCGGTTCGGAACCCAACTTGTAGCTAACCGAATGCCACCACCTGTTTGGAATATTTATTAATTATTATACTGCTCAATATCAACTATTTGAACACTACATTGCCTGCTACAGCGCTGCTTCATCCACTCCGAATAAATGGAGCCTCCGAAATATCGGAGGTAACTTCGGAGCCTAGATTGCTGTGCCTTACCTTAGCCGCATAGTCTCCTTCGTAGTCACGCACCTGCTACTTTGTTGTTTTATGCTTGTATCCGGTACTGAGCTCGCGCCCACGGCCAGCATTCTTATTGTAGAAGATGAGTTTCTGATAGCCAATAACTTACAGCGCATCCTAACCAAAGCTGGCTATCAGGTCACGGGCCTTGCCAAAAGCGTGGCCGAGGCCCATGCCCTGCTAGCGCAAGTTACTCCCGACGTTGTGCTGCTGGATGTATTTCTAAAGGGCGACAAAACGGGCATCGACCTCGCGCAGTGGCTGAATAAGCACCAGATTCCGTTCGTTTTCCTGTCGGCCAACTTATCCGACAGCGTGCTGGAAGCGGCGAAAGTGACTCAGCCCTTTGGCTTCCTCAATAAGCCCTTCCGCGCCAAAGACGTCCTCTCGACGCTGGAAATTGCCCGGTACCGTCACGCGCACAGCGAGGAAGCCAAACTGCGCCAGCAGCAGCAAATACAAGTAGCCGTCAACAATGCCATTATCACGCTGCACGACCGTGACCAGCTAAGCTTAGCTATTGCCGCGCAGCTTGATAAGCTAGTGCCTTTTTCCTTTCTCAACCTGCGCATCGCCTTGCCGGAGGAGCAGTCGTATTACTGGGTAATGCTGCGCAAAACGGCTCTAGGAACGTTTGAGCGCATTCATTTGCCGGTGCTGCTGGGGCCCAACGCTTCCGATGACCTGCTGGAGAAACTCACGCAGGAAACCCCCGACCAGCTAGGCGAGCAGCCCGGCATTTTCACCGGCGCAGCCTTTGAGAAATTGTGCGCCAAATACCTCACGGCTCGGGCCATTCACGACACGTTTGGCGTGCAGTCGTTGCTGGTGCTGCCGGTGGTGCTAAAACGGCGCTCATTTACCAACCTGCAATTGGCCCGCACCGACCCTAATGGGTTCTCGCCGGCCGATTACGAAGCCATCAGCCTGGTTATTGCGCAGATTGCCTTGGCGCTGGACAACCTGCTGGCTTGCGAGGAAATAGACGCCCGGCGGCGACTAAAAACAGCCGAACTGGCGTTAGCCAGCGCGTTTCAGAATGGCAAAAGCATGGTGGAAATTGCCCCCAAAGTGGCCGCTGCCATCAACGACGTACTCCCCGGCATTGATTTGCTGAGTGTCTACCGCGTGGGGCGGCTGCTCGGGGCCACACCGTTCGACGTGACCGTTAAGAAAAAGGACGGCTCGTACGTCTCCATGCCCGAAAGCGAAATCAAGCCCCCTACCACCATTTCACCACTCGACTGGCAACAGCAAGTAGCAGCAATGGAGTCGTGGCTGGTGCAGCCAACGCTAAACGTGGGTCGGCAGTCAACTGAGGTGCGGGACCGGAACCTGGTGACCCAGCTATACGGCGAGCAACTGGGGCTGCAGTCGTCGATGTACGTGCCCATCCGCATTAAAGACCAGACGGTAGCGGCCTTGGTGGTAGCTAGCAAAGCCGCCTATGCTTTCACGCCCAAAGACCTCCAGACCTTGCAAAGTCTGAGCGACGAGCTGGCGCTGGCCCTGGAAAATTTGCTGGCCTTTGAGCGCATCAAATTGCTGAGCGAGCAGCTGGAGCAAGAGAAAACCTACCTCAGCGAGGAAATCAAAACCAGTCACAACTTCGAGGAAATAGTAGGGACGAGTCCGGCCCTGCTGGCCGTGTTTGACAGCATTGCCCAAGTAGCGCCCACCGATTATACGGTGCTGATAACGGGCGAAACCGGCACCGGCAAGGAACTGATTGCGCGGGCCGTGCACAACCTGTCCAAGCGCAAGGGACGCACCATGGTGAAGGTGAATTGTGCGGCCCTGCCGCCGCAGCTTATCGAATCCGAGTTGTTTGGCCACGAGAAAGGCAGCTACACCGGCGCCACCGACAAGCGCATCGGTAAGTTCGAGTTGGCCCACGGCAGCACCATTTTCCTGGATGAAATTGGGGAGTTGCCCCTGGAACTACAAGCCAAGCTGCTGCGCGTCATTCAGGAAAAGGAAATCGAGCGAATTGGTGGCAAAGGTCCTAGTCCTATTGTGGTGGATGTGCGCTTTATTGCGGCCACCAACCGCAACTTGCAGGAGGAGGTAGCCGCCGGCCGCTTCCGCGCCGACCTTTACTACCGGCTCAACGTGTTTCCGGTACTAGTGCCGCCCCTACGCGAACGGCCGGAAGACATTTTGCCGCTAACCGCTTATTTCCTGCAAAAAATCAGCAAAAAGCTAGGCAAGCCCCTCACCGGTTTGTCGAACACCATGCGGCAGCAGTTGCAGCAGTACGCCTGGCCCGGCAACGTCCGGGAGCTGGAACACGTGCTGGAGCGGGCCTCCATCATGACCCGCTCCACTACTCTGGAGCTCAACGAGCCGCTAGTCGCCAGTCCGCTACTGCCTTCGGCTTACGCAAATGGGGCCGTGAAGCCAATGCAGGAAGCAATGCGCGAAACCATCTTGGCGGCCCTCTCTCAAGCCAACAACCGAATTCGAGGGCAAGGCGGCGCCGCGGAATTGCTCAACCTCAAACCCACCACATTGGAGTCGCGCATGAAAAAGCTGCAAATCGTTCCCTCTAAGGAAGGTTGACAATGGCGCTAAACCGGCAAAAACGTAGCCTGAACAGGGCTGGTCACCGCCGCAAACGCCAGGCTGATGCGTACGCCCGGCGTTTGGGTGATGCGCAGGGTACCGTCAATCTGCCCGCTCAGCCCGCGCATGATGGTGAGGCCCATGGTATGACTGTCCTCTAGGTTGAATCCGGGAGGGAAACCTGCTCCGTCGTCGGCAATGGTTAAGTGGTACTGCCCCTGGCCGGCCTCCACCAACTCGACGGTAATTGTGCCGGGCTGCTGCGGCTGAAACGCGTACTTCAGGGCGTTGGTCAGGGCTTCGTTGATGATGAGTCCTAGCGGAGTAGCTAGCGTTACTTCTAACTCGACGGGGACCACTGCAAGCTCCATCCGCACAGTATCCTGGCAATCAAAGGATTCCAACAGATACTCGGTGATTTCGCCGATGTACGCTTGCATATTCACCACCGCCAGGTTTTCGGATTGGTAGAGTTTCTGGTGAATCAGAGCCATGGCGTGGACCCGGTTTTGGCCTTCCCGCAGCGCGGCCAGCGCCGATGGCTCCTGGATGTAATCGGACTGCGTTTCCAGTAGGCTGCTGATAATTTCCAGATTGTTTTTGACGCGGTGATGAATCTCCCGGAGCATCCAGTCTTTTTCTTGCAGCAGGTCGTGCAAGGACTGGTTTTGCTGATTGATTTCGGCCTGCTTGTCTTCTAACAGGTGGTTGCTACGCTGTTTGAGGCGGTAGCGGTTGTACACCAAGCCTAATACCAGTGCCAGCAGCAGCGCCCCCACAAAAAACGCATTACGCTGAAACTCCCGCTGCCGGAGGCTAGCTTGCTGCACTTGCGTTTGCTTGGTAAGCAAAGCGATATTCTGCTCTTTTTTGCGAGTGTCGTACTGGACTTCGAGACTGGCGAGTTGCTTGTTCTTGGTTTCGTTGAATATCGAGTCATTCAGGGCTTTATAGCGCTGGTAGTGCGCAATGGCCGCTGGGAATTTGGTTTCCGCCGAGTCTACCTTAAACAGCAGAAGCTCCAATTTGGCCGCAATGGCTGCACTACCAACGCGTGGTTGCAAGGTCTTTGCCTGACGCAGAAAACCCCGGGCTTTTTCATACCGCTGAGTTGATACGCACAATTGACTAAGCCTGAAGTAGGCAGTAAGCTGTTGACTATAGTCGTCGGCATACACCTTTTTATCTCGCAATAAAGAAATTAGCCGAGCTTCATACTTTTCCGCTACCTCAAACTGCTCGGTTGCGGTATAGCAGGTGGCCAGGGTCAGATACACGTAGTAGAGATGATAGTTGTCAGTGGCGGGATAAGCCCGGATTTCTTGCTGAAAAAACGCAAGAGCTTGCCTGGGCTGCTGCTGGGCAATGAGCACATACGCTATGCCCCCCGCTATATCGAGAATAGGCAGAACGGTTTTTTGGTAGTGCGCATGTTTGAGCGCTTGTTTGAAATAGCGGAATGCTTCCTCTGGTTGATTTAGGTTGGTGTACACCGTGCCCACCGTCGTATAGAAATACGCTAGCGACGCCGTGTCCTTGGTAGTTTCTGCACTTTCAATAGCGGCAATGCCATACCGCAATGCCTCTTTGAAGTTGCCGGAGTTCCTACTTGCTGCCCTCAGCAAGTCATAGGTGTAGTGCAACCGACGATAGCCGACGGACCGGTACAGCGCAACGACTCGAAGCAACTCGTCACGGGCTTGGAGCGAGTTGCCTTGCACTAGGTACATATCGGCAATGGCTTTCAAGATGAAAGCTTCCTTTTCTTTGTCGCCGAGTGCTTGGTATAAGGTTGCCGCTCGTTGAAAACAGGTAATGCGCTGCGAAATGCCCGTTGCGGAGCGGGGATAGGCAACGCCTAAGTAGTACCAGCCTTCGGCTTCCTGGCGCTTGTTGCCCCGCTGATGGCTTCTAGCTAGTGCCTGCCGAATCAGGCCTTTTCCATCGGCTGGCGTAGGCAGATACTGCATAATGCGCCCCAAAGTGTACTGGCTGCCAATCTGCTCGTCGGTAGCCCGTAGGGCCTTACTTAATACTTCTGCCTGCCTGCCGTAAGCATAAGCGCTATCCAACGGCGTATCCAACTCTTCGTGGCTATTAATCAGGCTATTGCTTAGTGCAAGCAACAACCTAGCACGGCGGACATTGGGTGGGCTTCTCCATAGAACCCGGCGCAGGCTGTCAATGGAGGTCGTGTTAAGCAACGGATACAACGGTTCCGCCGGGCTGGCAAAGCCAGCCATCAACAAGAGTAGCAACAAGCACAGTCGCTTCATAAAGGGGTAAGGGCAAACAAACAGTAGTGCTAGATAAGAGCAAATAGTGTAGTGCCTAGATGCACCAGCTCTTGATCCGCATAAAATACCGCTTAATCCATGGTTTATACTGCTAGAAAAGGAAGGGGCGCCGCTACGCTTGCTCTAGCTTCAAGATGCAGTGCGGGCTACTGCTCTTTCGTAGCCTTCCAGGGAGCAGCCTACTATATCTCTATGATTTACTTAGGCTCAACAACCAGCATGTCGATACAGGCCAAGTGATGCCTGATTAGCAGTACAAGTTTATCTAGAAGGTATTTACTACTGAAATCTGCAATTAATTAACCTTGGTAGAACGGACAGCGCAGAATCGTATCTTGCTCAGCGTAAGCGAGTAACAGCGCAATTCCAACTCCTATCCCACCCTACCCTCATGGCTACTTCCATTTCTCCCGGTCTGGGCCGAGCATTGATTGGCACGGCGCTGGTCGCCGGCACTCTGGACATTACCACGGCCCTAAGCAAGTACTACTTAACTACAGGCCGCTCACCGCTGAACGTGTTGCGCTATGTGGCCAGCGGCGTGTGGGGCACGCAGGCCCTAACCGGTGGCACGGGCATGGCACTGTGGGGCTTGCTGCTGCACTACAGCATTGCCTTCCTCTTCACCGCCTTCTTCTTCCTGTGGCTCTACCCGCGCTGGCGCCCTTCGCTGCATCCTGTTCTGGTTGGAGTACTCTATGGTACCTTCGTGTGGCTGGTGATGAACTTACTGGTAGTACCTACCTCTCGCGTACCGGCTGCACCCTTTCGCCTGGAGCATGCGGCAGTGGAATTGCTTGTTATCATCGTGTGCATTGGGCTGCCAATCGCCTTAGGTGCTAACCGCTTCTATCGGCGGCAGACAAGCACCCTTCAACGTCATTGAAGCACAACTACTAACCTTATGCGGCGTGATAAACAACACACGCTCTGCTGCCTACAGGTTGACGAGTTGCTCATACAACTTGCCGTTTCATCTACTTCCAGCGCTTATTTCGTTCTTTATCTGATGGCACGCCACATCAGTAGCGTTAAGCCAGCAGATAATTTATGGCACATTTCATTGTTATTGGCGCGGGTTTAGGTGGACTAGCTACGGCGCATGGCTTACTCGGGCTTGGCCACTCTGTGCAGGTGTATGAAGCGGCCCCAATATTGCGCGAAGTAGGTGCTGGCCTCGTGCTCGGCGCCAATGCCATGCGCGCCTTGCAGCAACTAGGCCTCCACGAGTCAGTGCATCCGCTCGGCTCGGCTGTTACTTCTCTTAAGCTCTTCGACCAAAACGGCCGCTTATTGCAGAACGCGGATACTTCTGTATTTACTCGTGCCCTAGGGTTTGATAACGTAGGTATTCACCGAGCCACGCTCCAGCAAGCGCTGCTTCAGGGGTTGCCTGCCGACACACTAGTTCTAGGCAAACCTTTTGAAGGCTTTCAGCAAACGCCTACGGGCGTAGAAGCTTTTTTCACAGACGGCACCACCGCGCAAGCTGATTTTCTGATTGGGGCCGATGGTATTCGTTCTCGTGTGCGCCGCCAGTTGCTACCGGCCACAGAGCCGCGTTATGCGGGCTATACGTGCTGGCGAGCCGTGGTGGAGGCGGCTCAACTAGAGTTGCCGGAGGGCCAATCAGGAGAGATATGGGGCAACTATGGCCGGCGTTTTGGCTACGTGCCCGTGGGGAACGGCCAAGTGTACTGGTTTGCCTGCCTCAACAGCCCTGCACCGCAGAACCCCAAGTTTCGCGCGTATCGGGTGGCCGATTTGCAGCGGGAGTTTCACTCGTTTCCGGCACCCGTACCCGCTCTGCTTGGTCTCACTCGCAACGAGGAGTTGCTCTGGAACGATATTCTGGACCTCAAGCCTCTTCGCCAGCTAGCTTTCGGGCGCGTACTGCTGCTCGGAGATGCCGGTCACGCTACCACTCCCAACCTCGGTCAGGGCGCTGGTATGGCCATGGAAGACGCGGCAGAGTTAGTAGCCTGTCTACGTCATACACCCCTAATAACCGACGCTTTTCGCCGCTTCGAAAAGCGCCGCCTGCCTCGCACGACGCGCATCGTGCGAACTTCTTGGCAGTTAGGCCGCGTAGGTCAGTTGGAAAATCTGTTGCTAACCGGCTTACGCAACACCATTATGCGCCTATTGCCTGCTGCCGTTAGCCAAAGCCAGATGGCCTGGCTATACGAAGAAGACAACAAGGAATAAGCTTAGGATTTGTATCCCAGAACCTTACCCTGAAGGTTGTTGGCGCACCAGATACACTGACTACTGCTTCAACACAAGTGGTCATCTATGACCAGGTTTCGCTCGAAACGACACAAGGCAGAAACATAGCGTCTGCAGACAGACTAATCTAGGCAAGCGCCAAGTTCCTATAAGACAAAAACTAGTTGCTTGTCCTATGAAAGGAGCAACTGGAAGCACCTCAAAGTCAAGTAGGTAAGGCCGTCGCAAAAAGTTATATTGCTTTTCCCTATTCCTTCTGAAGCACAATTTGATGGAGGGAAGCTGCCTGCTGGCAGCAATTAAAATGGCTGGTTTTGGAGGGGAATGCCAGTAGGCAGGTAGTGTAGTAGTCCAGTAATTGCTTTGTCTATGCTGTTCCAACAAATTTTCCTCCTCAAGAAGCGTGTTCCCGCGCAAACCACTGCCTACGGTTCCTCTACGGCCATCATCTCCACACAATCCTGGAAACGCTTTTTCTCGGCACTAGGAAGTACGTCTTTGGTGATGGCAGGCATCTTGTCGGCCGGAATGGGTTTGAAGTCATTTTTGCTACCCAACCACTTCATCGACGGGGGTGCCACAGGTATCTCCATGTTGCTGTCGGCTACTCTCAAACTCCCCCTCTCCTACGGACTGCTGCTCATCAACATCCCTTTTCTGCTACTTGGCTACCGGCAGATGGGCGGAGCATTCGCCCTGAAAGGGGCTGCGGCTATTGGTGGCTTAGCCCTGTGCGTCGCGGTAGTACCCTACCCCGACATCACCCCCGACCTGTTGCTAACGGCTGTATTTGGGGGAGTATTCCTCGGGGCAGGTATTGGTTTGGCAATGCGCGGCGGGGCCGTCCTCGATGGCACAGAGATACTAGCCTTGCTCATCAACCGGCACACTCCTCTGCTGAAAGTGAGTGACATCATTCTGTTGATGAACGTTTTCATTTTTGGGGCTGCTGCTTTTGTGTTAGGAATCACGCAAGCCCTCTATTCCATCCTGACATATGCTGCCGCCTCCAAAACATTAGACTTCTTCCTCAACGGTATCGAGCAGTATACGGGCGTAACCATCATCTCCACTCGCAGCGATGAGATTCGGCAAGTTATCACGAACAGTATGGGCCGGGGAGTGACCGTGTACAAAGGCCAGAGCGGCTTTGGCAAGCGTGGGGAGCACCGCGAGGAAATTAATATCATCTTTACGGTAGTCACACGGCTGGAGCTACCGAAGCTGCGTGAGGAGGTGAAGCGCATCGACTCTCAGGCCTTCTTGGTTCAGCAGAGCGTAGATGATGCCGTCGGGGGTATGCTTAAAAAACGCCCCTTACATGATTAAACTAGAGTATAAAGCAAGGCTGTTGAATGGTGCCTGCTGTGTCTTGCCTACCTAAAGCATTTGCTTGATTTAAGTCTGCTTGCTAAAGCATGCCATTTGGGGTGGTTTTAAACTCTCAGTACACGCTTTAGCAGCCACCAACAAAAAGAGCCTGACCGAAGTGGCCAGGCTCTTTTTGTTGAGCTTAATCAGAAATCAGACTACTTAACTTTCTCCACGATGCCGCGGAAAGCCTCGGGGTGGTTCAGGGCCAAATCAGCCAGAACTTTGCGGTTGAGGTCGATGCCAGCCTTCTTCAGACCGCCCATCAGCTGCGAGTACGATAGACCATGCTCACGGGCACCAGCGTTAATACGCTGAATCCAGAGGGCACGGAACTCGCGCTTTTTGGTCTTACGGTCGCGGTATGCGTAGAGCAGACCTTTTTCAACGGCGTTTTTGGCAACGGTCCAAACGTTCTTGCGACGGCCGAAGTAGCCTTTCGCCAAACGCATTACTTTTTTCCGACGGTGGCGCGAAGCCACGTGGTTGACACTTCTTGGCATAACCTGTTTGTTTTTTGGCGGTCGGCGACAGAGCGTTTGCCTTGTCTTTGTTTTTAGCCGGACGCCTGGTTTAAATGTTTAAATGGGTAATGGCTATCTGCTGCTTGCTGACAATGCTCTTAAAAAGAGCAATCAACAACCAACTATCAGCAATTACATCGTAAGCATATCTTTCACGCGGTTCATGTCCGCCGAGCTTACCAAGGTAACGTGCGTAAGATTACGCTTTTGCTTGGTCGACTTTTTTGTCAGAATGTGGCTCTTGAAAGCGTGCTTACGCTTGATTTTGCCCGTGCCGGTCAGCGTAAAACGCTTTTTGGCGCCGGACTTGGTCTTCATTTTCGGCATTGTGGAGGTGGTAAAAAGTGAAAAAACTGCGGCGGTCGGCTGCCTAGGGCCGGGGCGCCAGCGTACAAAATGGCCGAAGCCATCGAAAAAACTCTTTATTCGGCAGCTGCTTATGAGGCGGGCTGTCCGGCTTTGTCCTTGCCAGCTTCCTTAGGAGCGGCAGGCGCTGCCGCTGGCTTGGGCTTAGCGGGTGCTACTGCTTTGGGAGCCAGGTAGAGGAACATGCGCTTGCCTTCCAGCTTGGGAAGTTGCTCTACTTTCGCCAGATCTTCCAAGGCCTGTGCAAACTTGAGCAGCAAAATCTCGCCACGCTCCTTGAAGACGATACTCCGTCCTACGAAGTGAACATACGCCTTGATCTTGGCACCTTCCTTCAGGAATTCCTGCGCGTGCTTCAGCTTAAAGGCGAAGTCGTGGTCATCGGTGTTAGGACCGAAACGGATTTCCTTCAGGATAACTTTGGTTTGCTTGGCTTTCAGTTCGCGGGTCTTCTTCTTCTGCTCGTACTTAAACTTAGAGTAGTCGATGACGCGGCAAACAGGCGGAACCGCAGTGGGCGAAATCTCAACAAGGTCGAGGTTCTGCTCCTGCGCTAGGCGCCGGGCTTGATCAATTGAATAGATGCCTTGTTCGATGTTGTCACCGACGAGGCGCACTTCCCGAGCCGTAATCTTCTGATTGATTTTAAACGGCTCCTCGACCTGAGCGCGAGGAATATAGCGGCGATTGGGGGTAGCTATGGCTGGTTCTCTTGAAGGGTGAGCTAAATACTTTTCTAGGACTGAAATGACATGAGACTAGCTCAATGGGTTCAATCAGCGGGCAAATATCCGCCATTTTTTCCAAACGCTCAAAAAAGGCTATATAAAATTGCCATTAAGCATTAGAAAAAATGGAACGGTTCGAAGTCGCTAGCAGGACCTTACGAGCATTGGGCACCTTTGTTCAGGTAGTCCAACTCTCAGTAAGGTCCTGCTAAGAACTCAGCTACTTCTGGATTAGGCTGTTTTGCCGTCCATCATGTCGGCTACTTGGGTCTGGAAGCTCTTGATAAAATCAGCAATGGGCATCGAGCCAATGTCGCCTTCGCCATGCTTGCGCACCGAAACAATGCCGTTTTCCTGCTCCTTCTCCCCTACAATCAGCATGTAAGGCACTTTCGACACTTCCGCATCACGAATTTTGCGGCCAATTTTCTCGTCGCGGTGGTCCACAGTGCCGCGTAGTTCAGCTTGCACCAACGTGTCGTGGATCTGCTGGGCATAGTCGTGGTATTTCTCGGAAATAGGCAGCACCGCAAACTGCTCGGGTGACAGCCACAGTGGGAAGTTACCACCACAGTGCTCGATGAGTACGGCCACAAAACGCTCGAGCGAGCCAAATGGCGCACGGTGAATCATGACGGGACGCTGACGGGAGTTGTCGGAAGCTACGTACTCTAAATCGAAACGCTCGGGCAAGTTGTAGTCAACCTGAATGGTGCCTAGCTGCCACTTACGGCCGAGGGCGTCGCGCACCATAAAGTCGAGCTTAGGACCGTAGAAGGCGGCTTCGCCAAGTTCAGTTACCGTGTTAAGTCCTTTCTCGGCAGCAGCCTCCTGAATGGCCGTTTCGGCCCGCGCCCAGTTCTCATCCGACCCAATGTATTTGGTCTTGTTCTCCGGGTCACGGAGCGAGATCTGAGCGGTGAAGTCAGGAAAATCTAGCGCCTTAAGTACATAAAGGACAATGTCAATAACCTTGGTAAACTCTTCCTTTACTTGATCTGGCCGACAGAAGATGTGGGCATCATCCTGCGTGAAGCCGCGCACCCGCGTTAGACCATGTAACTCGCCACTTTGCTCGTAGCGATACACCGTACCAAACTCTGCTAGTCGCACCGGAAGGTCGCGGTATGAGCGGGGCTTTGACTTGTAGATTTCGCAGTGGTGCGGGCAGTTCATGGGCTTGAGGAAGAACTCCTCGCCCGGATTTGGCGTCTTGATGGGCTGGAACGAATCGGCCCCGTACTTCTCGTAGTGGCCACTGGTCACATACAGTTCCTTGGCTCCAATGTGCGGCGTCACGACGGGCTGATAGCCAGCTTTCACCTGGGCCCGGCGCAAAAACTGCTCGAGCCGTTCGCGCAACAAGGTGCCTTTGGGCAGCCAAAGCGGTAGCCCCGCTCCTACTTTCTCACTGAAGGTAAATAGCTCCAGCTCTTTGCCCAGCTTGCGGTGGTCGCGGCGCTTGGCTTCCTCCAACCTTTCTAGGTATTCAGTTAGCTCTTTCGCTTTTGGGAAAGTGATGCCGTAAATACGCGTGAGCTGCTTGTTCTTTTCGTCGCCGCGCCAGTAGGCACCGGCCACGTTGAGCAGCTTAACGGCTTTGATAGGGCTCGTATCGGGGATGTGCGGTCCGCGGCACAGGTCGGTGAAGTCCCCTTGCGTATAGAAAGTGATGGAACCGTCTTCGAGGCGTTCCAGCAGATCCAGCTTATAAGGGTCAGCCTTTTCAGTGAAGTAGGCAATAGCATCGGCCTTGCTTACTTCCTTACGCTCGTACTGGCTTTTCTTTTTGGCCAGTTCCAGCATCTTCTTTTCGATTTCGGGGAAGTCCTCGCTGGAAATAGTGCGGCCTTCGCCGAGGTCGACGTCGTAGTAGAAACCGTTTTCAATGCTCGGGCCGATACCGAGCTTCACGCCGGGATATAGCGCTTCGAGGGCTTCGGCCAGCAAGTGCGCCGAAGAATGCCAGAAAGTAGCTTTGCCGTCTTGGTCGTTCCAGGTGAGAATTTCCAGGTTGGCATTTTGGCCAATGGGGCGGTGTAGGTCGCGCACCTCACCATTGACGCGGACGCCTAAGGCATTGCGGGCCAAGCCCTCACTGATACTGGATGCTACATCAAAGCCCGTGGCGCCATCTACAAACTGGCGCACCGAGCCGTCGGGGAGCGTGATGTCAATCATGAATTAAAAATTTAGCTATACAAACAGCGTGAGGCTGCAAGTTAGGTTGAATTGCGTAATGGCTAGCTGTTGAGTGGCGCTGTTGGAACTTCGGTCATCAAACAACTCACTCATAAAGCCAATTACAGCTTTGGCCGCAAAACTGAAATAGGCTCTATGCGCTCTTCAGGTGCGGCTGGCCGCCGGGGTGTTTCGTCCACAATGATGCCGCGGGCCCGGTTGCCTACTTTCCACACTTTATATGTCCAGTGGCGGTTACCGGGGTTCTCGGCCACTAGAAACCGATATTGCTCAGTAGCCTCCTCATAGCGACCTAAGCTCTCTAGACTCTCTCCCAGCATCTGCCGAGCGCCTTGCAAGCGTGGGGCGCGGCGTAGAGCCCGTTGGAGGTGCGGAACAGCATCGGCATATTTCCGCTTTTCGTACGCCGCCAGCGCTAGGCGGTAATCGGCGCGGTAGAACGTAGTGTCGAGTTGCACGACTCGGGTATAGATGCGCGTGGCGCTATCGGGCATGTTCTGCAGCTCGAACTGGCGGCCGTAGTCATACCAGAGGGGGCCGTAGTTGGGTGCCAGCCGCAAGCCCCGGGCGGCGTAAACGGCCGCAATGGCGGGCTGCCGAAAGGCGTTTGAAAGAAAAGCCAGTTGATGTAAAGTTTCTGGTTGGCGTGGGTCACGGGCCAAACTCGCGCGTAAATAGTCAAGCGCCTGCACGGTATCCTGGAGCCCTATGTAGGCAACACCCTTGTAGAACAAAGCGGCTGTGTGGTCAGGTTCCTGCTGCAGCGCGCGGTCGAGGTAGTCGATGGCAGTTTGGTAGTGACGGGATGCAAGATGCGTTTCGCCGACCAGCAAGTTCAGTTCCGGCGACGCATAGCCGTGTTGCGAGGCCACGTCGGCGGCGTCGAGGGCGGCCTCATACTTGCCTTGCGCCCGGAGGGCACGGGCCTTGGTGAAATGAAACTCACCGGGCGTATCGTCAAGGTCGAGCGCCGTGGTGATGTCACGCATGGCGGGTTCTATCTGGCCAGCATCAAGTCGAAATGCGGCCCGGCGCGCGTAGAGTGAGGCGTTGCGCGGCTGGCGGCTAATGGCTCCGTCAAGTTCCTCGGCCTGAATCTTGGGGCCGCTTTGCACCGTGGTCAAATCAACCATTGTTTCCGGCTGCTCTTCACTAGACGCACTAGTGCAAGAGGCGGTAGCCAGAAGCCCTAAAACAGGCAACAGAAGTAAGAAATGACGCAAAGGAGCTACAAACACGGATTTCAACCTACAAGTAGTCTGCAAAGGTAAAAGATAGGCACCGAGTGTGGCATTTTAAACCCGATTTGCTCCTATCTGCCACCCTTTAAGTGCATTTTTACAGGACGCCTGCTAAGCTAAAAGCTCACTCTATTTCTCGCAGGTGGCTATGGACTTGCTTCAGCATTTTCCGGTTGAGTTGGACTAGTAGCTTGCGGCAGCGCCGGCTGATTTCCAGCTCCTCGGCCGTGACGGGCGTAATTTCAATAGCATCTTGCAAGACCGCAACGGCGCTAGTGCGCTGCTTTTCGGCAATGTGAATCCGCGCCAAATCGTAGGCAAACTGAATTCGTTGGGGTTCAAGCTTATGAGCCTTCGTAAGAGCTTCTATTGCCGCATTGCTACTTGCTTCATTGGGAGTTCCTCCTAAGAAAAGCCGGCTGAATATTCGTTCGAGTATGTTGTAATGGTCGACGCGAAAATGCCAACGACCTAACAGCTGCAACGCATCTGCATAGTCGGGGCGAACGGCTACGGCTTTGAAAATGTAGGGCCGCATTTCGCGGTAGGCCAGAAGCCGGGCCCGAGCAGTAAGCAGCGTTGCCTGGTTGGCTAGTGCTAGTGCTTCGGCATAGTTGCTTTCGGCTCCTTCCGGGCGTACCACTAGGGCGCGGCTGGAATAGAGCCGCGCCGCCGAGAAATACGCAATTTTTCGGGTCTCATCGGTGTACCGCGAGCCTATGCGCACGCTCAGAACAGCGGCCCGCCACAGGGCTTCGTAGGTGGCGGGCGCTTTGGCCAAGACCAACTCGTACCTAGCTAGCGCCTCCGATTCTTTGTACTGCGCCTGCAACGATTTCGCTTCGGCCAGAAGCTTGGTTACTTCAGCAGAAAGAGGCGATTCTTCCTGACGGACTGGCTTGGCCTTCGCTCTACGAAACTGCGCATCTGCTGGCGCAACCCATAGGCACGTCAGCAACATCAGCACACACAAACGACCTAGCAACTTCATGACAACAGACAAGCCCACAAAACTGCGGCTTTTACGCCAGATACAAAGACCATGCGCTGAATCCGGCGCAGGCTGTTTCTGGTGCATAGAAGGACTTTATTCTAACCGCAGATACCCCAGCAGTAGTTCAGGCTGCTTCTCGTGGTAGAGCAATAAGCACAATACGCCCACAGTCCAGCTACAAACGCAAAACGCCCCACCAAGATTTGGTGGAGCGTTTTCGATTACGTTAAAATAGCTTCAGCTGCGACTTTGGCGTTTTGAGTATGGCTTGTGCTTGTGCTATTTCGTCGGCCGAAATATCTACAGGACCAGTCAGGTCAGGCAATGGCGCGCTTGCCTCGTCGCGGCTTCCTTCTGCAGTGCTAGGACGCGGAATGGTAGCGGGGCCGCGCTTCTTGGCTACTTCGCGGCGCTGCGGCTCGGGACCTTCGTCGGTAAGCAGTGTGGCAGCGTGTATTTTGAAGTAGTTAAGCTTGTTGCCCATGGCCTTCCAGCCCTTCACATCAATGAACTGGTGCAGGTGGATTTTTTCATTCTCCTTGTCAGCCTTCTTGTCACGCTGCAGCTTTACTTCCAGTTGCGGCTCGGGGTGACAAGTGGCGCACAACAGTTTCGAGCCTTTGGTTTCCGAAATGAAGACAAACCTTTTATTCGGCGTACTAGTCTCGATTCGGAACCGCTTTATATAGTGCGTTTTCGACTCCCCTTCAACATACAGTGTGCTAACAACCGTTTCGGGCTCGAACTTGCGTAGCAACACAATAGTAGGCACATCGAAGTGGAGAGTAGGATCGGGTGACTTCAACTCATAGCTTCCATCCTTGTGCACTACCAGTATCATATCGTCGGTGTCGAAGGTGCCGAGGTAGCGGCCGTGGCCGGCGGTATTGAGGCGTCCAACCACTGCGTCAAAGAACACTTCGCGCCCGCCAAGAGTGGAGTCACCGAGGCTGGTGCGGGTGATTTTCTTGATGGGCTGCTTGGTTACGATGTTGCCCATCGACCCTTTGCCTTTGATGGCCAGTTCAGCAAAATCGAAGTCGAACTGTTTCACCCGCGCCGGCGCCTTATCGGCCAGCTGTATGCTTACAACTTCGGACTCCGAATTAGGGTTGGCGGTTAGATAAAGCGTTTTGGTGCCCTTCGTCCCTTTGGTGAGGTCGTAGGTTTTGTCACGGGTGATGCCGGTTACCAAGAATCGTTTGGCGAAGCTGATGCCGGAAGCACCATCCTGGTACACCATGTTGTACACCAACCGGTCGTCGTTCTTGTTGTAGACGCCGACGTGCAGGATGTCTTTGCCCACAAAGGTTTTCTCGGCAATGCGGGTGACCATAAACGTCCCGTCGCGCTTGATGGCAATGATGTCGTCGAGGTCCGAGCAGTCACACACAAGCTCGTCTTTCTTGAGACCGTACCCTACAAAACCGTCTTGGCGGTTTACGTAGAGTTTCTGGTTGGCCACAGCTACCTTTTGGGCCGTTACCACGTCGAAAGTGCGCAGCTGTGTTTTTCGCTCCCGGTTCTGGCCGTACTTTTTCAGCAGACCCTCGAAGTAATGGATGGCATAGCGTGTGATGTTGGCCAAATGGTCGGCTACTTCAGCCAGCTCGGTTTCCAGCTTCTGAATATATTCCTCGGCCTTGAAGCCGTCGTACTTGCTAATGCGCTTGATGCGGATTTCGGTAAGGCGGGTGAGGTCGTCTTCCTCGATGGCACGGCGCAGCACAATGCGTGTGTCGTTGGCCTTCGCCTTATCCCCTTCCACCCGCACAAACTTTTTCAGGCCGGTGTCAATGGTGGTCAGAATGTCTTCCCAAGTCTCGCACTCCTCGATTTTGCGGTAAATGCGATTCTCGATGAAAATCTTTTCCAGCGAAGCCGAATGCCACTTTTCCTGTAGCTCCTCCTGCCTGATTTCCAGCTCTCGCTCCAACAGGCGCACCGTTTTCTCGGTGCTGAGGCGCAACATGTCCTCCACAGCCACAAAGCGCGGCTTTTCCTCGATAATAACGCAGGTGTTGGGCGAGATGCTGATTTCGCAATCAGTGAAGGCGTACAGCGCGTCCATGGTCAAATCCGGCGACACGCCCGTGGGCAAGTGCACCTGGATTTCCACCGCCGCAGCCGTGTTGTCTACTACCTTCCGGATCTTGATCTTGTTGGCTTCCGAGGCCTTCACGATGCTTTCCATCAGCGCCGTAGTAGTGGTGCCGTACGGAATGTCGCGGATGACGAGCAGGGTCTTATCAACCTTCTCGATAGTGGCGCGCAGACGGATTTTGGCCCCACGCAAGCCACCGTTGTAGTTGGTTACGTCGCAGAGGCCGCCGGTTGGGAAGTCGGGGAAGAGCTGAATGTCACGGCCCCGCAGCACGTCGATGCTGGCTTTGCACAACTCGCGGAAGTTGTGGGGCATGATCTTGGTGCTCAAGCCCACAGCAATACCCTCTACGCCCTGCGCGAGCAGCAGCGGAAACTTCACGGGTAGCGTGGTCGGCTCGCGCTTCCGACCGTCGTAGCTCATCTGCCACTCCGTAATGTCGGGATTGAAAACTACATCAAGCGCAAACTTGCTCAGGCGGGCTTCAATGTAACGCGGCGCGGCGGCACCGTCGCCGGTGCGGATGTCGCCCCAGTTTCCCTGCGTTTCAATCAGCAGATCCTTCTGACCCAGATTCACCATGGCGTCGCCGATGGAGGCATCGCCGTGGGGATGGTACTGCATGGTCTGGCCAATGACGTTGGCTACTTTGTTGAAGCGGCCATCGTCCATTTCCTTCATGGCGTGCAGAATGCGGCGCTGCACGGGTTTCAAACCGTCTTCGATGGCGGGCACGGCCCGCTCCAAAATCACGTAGCTGGCATAGTCCAGAAACCAGTTCTGGTACATGCCATTCACGGTGGCAACATCGTGAATAGTTTCGCCGGGCGCGAATTTCGGTTCCTCTTCGGTTACCGGAGCTTCTTGCGTTGCCGGCTCGGTCTCAACGGCCGCCATTTCAAGCTGGAGTTCGTCGTCGGACTCGGTGCTGCCAGTCGCAGCGTCGCTAGTGAAATCAATGGTGTCGCCGGGGCTGAAGAGCTCGGCGGGTACATCGTGTTCGGGAGAATCGGGGTTGACCACAGACAGTAGGGATTGGTCAGCAGAAGAAAACATACGAATAATCGTCAAAAGTACCGCTAGTTAGGCAGAGTGCCACTATCTATAAGTAACAGCGCCTTCCTCAAAGTTCCTAATTTTTTTAGTTATTACAAATCACAAACAGCCGTATTTGCTTCAATTTTCATTTAAATGAAGGAGGTCTAGCTAATTTTATTACCAATTATATTAGCAATCATTTCGGCTAATATATTCTCCTCAACTCTTGAGCTTCACTCAGTGCGTACTAAACCTGTTGGTGGTTTAGCCAGAGGCAGTCTTGTTTACTGAGTCGCCCCGGCCAAACAACCTTACCAAAGGGTAAAATCGTTCGGCCGGGGCGGCTAGGGGTGCGCAACCATGGCAGTTGCTCGCCGATTTAGTTTAAGCCAAATCTTCTTCTGCTACTTCTGCTACCGGCAGCACATCAGAAGTCACTAGATCCTTCTCCAAACGCAGGTTTTCGATGATGAATTCCTGGCGAGCAGGCGTGTTCTTGCCCATGTAATAGTTCAGCACCTGCTGAATGCTACGGTCCGACTGCAAAATCACGGGCTCTAGTTTGATGTTGTCGCCAATGAACTTGCCAAATTCCTCGGGCGAAATCTCACCCAAGCCCTTGAAGCGGGTTACCTCGGGGTTGCGGCCGAGTTGGCGCATAGCGTTTTGCTTTTCCTGCTCGTTGTAGCAGTAAATAGTGGTTTTCTTGTTGCGGACGCGGAAAAGAGGCGTTTCCAGAATGAACACGTGGCCATTGCGCACCAAGTCAGGGAAGAACTGCAGGAAGAAAGTAAGCAGCAGCAACCGGATGTGCATACCGTCGACGTCGGCGTCGGTGGCTACTACTACGCGGTTGTAGCGCAGCCCTTCAATGCCTTCCTCGATGTTGAGAGCGTGCTGAAGCAGATTCAGTTCTTCGTTCTCGTAGACAATCTTCTTTTTCAGTCCAAAGCAGTTCAGTGGCTTACCGCGCAAGCTAAATACGGCTTCCGTTTCCACGTTGCGGCTCTTGGTGATGGAGCCCGAGGCTGAGTCACCTTCGGTGATGAAGAGTGTGGTTAGGGCTTCCTGCTCCTGCTTGCCTTCGCCAAGGTGGAAGCGGCAGTCGCGGAGTTTGCGGTTGTGCAGGTTGGCTTTTTTTGCGCGCTGATTAGCCAGTTTTTTTACGCCGGCCATGTCCTTCCGCTCCCGCTCGTTCTGCTCAATGCGCTTGCGGAGCGCCTCTGCGGTAAGAGGATTTTTGTGCAGGTAATTATCGAGGTGCTCCTTTACGAAGTCCAGGATAAAGCCTCGTACTGTCGGGCCATCGGGACCCATGTTCATCGAACCAAGTTTGGTTTTGGTTTGGCTCTCAAACACTGGCTCCTGCACTCGCACCGAAATGGCGGCCACAATAGAACCCCGGATGTCGGCAGCATCATACTCTTTCTTGTAGAACTCGCGCAGGGTTTTCACTACCGCTTCGCGAAAAGCGGCCAAGTGCGTACCGCCCTGGGTAGTATACTGGCCGTTCACAAACGAGTAGTATTCTTCGCCGTAGTCGTTGCCGTGCGTTAGTGCCAGCTCAATGTCCTCCCCTTTCAGATGGATGATGCCGTAGCGGCGGCTTTCCTCATCGATTTTGCGGGCCAGCAGGTCGTACAGTCCTTTCTCGGAGTAGTACTTCTGGCCGTTGAAGTTGATGGTCAGTCCAGCGTTCAGGTAAACGTAGTTCCAGATCTGATTTTCGAGGTACTCCGGAATGAAACGGTAGTTGCGGAAAATCGTATCGTCGGGCTGGAAGGTGATGAGCGTACCGTTGCGCTGGCTGGTTTTCACCGGCTTAGGGTCTTGCACGAGGTTGCCCTGCGAAAACTCCGCCGACTTCATTAACCCTTCGCGCACTGACTGCACCAAAAAGTAATTGCTGAGCGCATTAACCGCCTTGGTGCCGACCCCGTTTAATCCAACAGACTTCTGAAAGACCTTGCTGTCGTATTTGCCGCCCGTATTAATCTTGCTCACCACATCGACCACCTTGCCAAGCGGAATGCCGCGGCCGTAGTCGCGCACTTGCACCCGCTGGTCGGATATTTTGATGTCGATGGTGCGGCCGTGGCCCATGACGTGCTCGTCAATTGAGTTGTCGATAACTTCTTTTACCAACACATAAATGCCATCGTCGTAAGCAGACCCATCGCCGAGCTTGCCAATGTACATGCCGGGCCGGAGCCGGATGTGTTCGCGCCAGTCCAGCGACCGGATGCTGTCTTCGGTATAACCGTGGTCGGGCACGGCAACGGGCGCGGTGAGTACTTCTTGTTCAGCCATCGAGATAACCAGTAATCGAATTCGAGGTAAAATAACGCAGAAAATACCCGTTTCCGCGCTTTTATTTCGCTAGCCAAGTTAGCAAAATAGTAGTTCACAACCGCGCTTCCTGCCCCTTTGTTCCCTGATTATTTCCAAAATCTTCCCTTAAAAGCATTTCTCTCACCCCAGACGTTTACCAATAATTTTAGCATATGCTGCCACCTGCCACTCAACACCATCTACCTCCACCTAGCCAAAAGGTGAGTGCTCCTGTAAAGCAGTCCCCTATTATTCAGTTCGCCTTTTTCATGCTGGGGAGTGTTTTGCTGATTTACGCCCTGCGCGTCCTCGATGATATTCTGCTGCCGCTCGTGTTTTCGGCTCTGTTTGCACTCTTGCTGCTGCCACTTTGCCGCTGGCTGGAAGACCACCGCGTTGGGCGGGTATGGGCAATCATTCTGTGCTTGCTGTTCCTAGTATTAATTTTCGTGGGTGTCGTGCTCGGCTTTGGCTCTCAGCTCACGCAGTTCAAGGACGAAATACCCAAACTGCAAGTGAAGTTGATGGAGTTTTTCAATAACGCGCAGCAATGGGCGCACGTGAAATTTGGCTACCAGCCCATGAGTTTGGAAGAAGTAAAGGATTCCTCGATTAAGGCGCTCAAGAAATCAGGTGGCTCTTATTTGGGCACTACCCTGAATACCACCTCAGCGGTGCTAGGCAATCTGGCGCAGGTGTTTATCTACATCTTCTGCTTGCTGCTTTATCGGGACCATTTGCGGCAATTCATGTTCCGCTTTGTGACACCCGATAAACGCACATCGGTGCTGCATACCTTCGATAGTATCCAGACGGTAGTACAGGCTTACATTTCCGGCCTGTTGAAGGTTATTGCCATTGTAGCTATCCTTAATGCTATTGGGCTGTTAGCTCTGGGCGTGAAATTTGCCGTCTTCTTCGCCATTTTTGCCTCGGTGCTGGCCATCATTCCCTACATCGGCATCATGATTGGAGCCACACTGCCGGCTATTATCACGCTGGTGGAAACTGGTTCACCTCTGAAAGCTGCGGGCGTGGTAGGCGTATTTGTGGCGGTGCAGTTTTTGGAAGGAAACTTCATTACCCCCATGATCACGGGCTCACAAGTAAGCATCAACCCATTGGCCGCCATTCTGGCCCTGATTCTGGGCAACGCGCTGTGGGGCACGCCCGGCATGATTCTCAGCATTCCGCTGATGGCCGTTATCAAAGTAGTACTCGATTCCAATAAGACCACAGAGCCTTGGGGCTTTCTGCTCGGGGACACAGCCGAAGGAGAAGATTCCACGAAACCCGGCAACCAGACGCCTAATTTCTTTGGCCGTATGTGGGCCAAACTTCGAGGAGCGCCTTCTTAGAAAACTACTGAATAGCGAAGTAATTTCTTCTTTGACCTTCGCTACGCAAAGCTCGTACATTCAACAAGCCCCTGATGTTAGCTTAAACGTCAGGGGCTTGTTTGTTTTAAACAGCCTTTTAATAGCGCATTCGCAATACCGCTATTCCACTTAGTTAAGCAGCTATTCAGTTACTCCCAAGTCGAGCAGGTAAGTGTCTAGCACTTCCGTGGTAGCGCCAAAGCCTTCCTTTTGATTAAGGAGGCCAGCATTTACTGTTCCCGTTCCTTGCTTAGTAGAGGTACCAAACGAAAGGCGCTTGTAGCTGGCTGGCTTCTCCTGGATAAGATGCGTTAGCACGGCGTCAACAGCCCCCACTTGTTTGCCTCGGGGGCTACCCGCAATGTATTGAGTGTGCGCGAAGCCTTGCCGAATATCCTGAAACACTAGCACGCCCGCCACCATTTCCTCACCCACATAGGCCACCCATAATTCCAGGTGGCCGGGATTCCGGTCACGTAGGCCGCTTATTTCGGCAAGCGTGTGCACGGGCCGACAGTTGTAGGTAGCCAGCAGATTAGCGGTAAGCAAGTCCCAAAACCCCGCGTACTCCTGAATGCTGGCCTGCCGTACCACCACACCATGCCGACGGGCTTTGCGTAGGTTGCCTCGCCGCCACGTTCCGATGCGCACCGGCTGGGTTAAATCCACTACCGCAACAAGCTCTCGGCTGCTAAGTACGGCTCCCTGCTGATGCAGCCAAAAAGCAAAGCTTTCGGAAGGCAGCCGGCAAAATACGCGGGGCACGGGCCTAACAAGCAACTGCTGAAAACCGGCCGCCTGCCAAGTTGAACGCAACAGGTCGAGCATCACCACCAACTCGGCATACTTCACCCCGGCAACCGTCACGAGGCCCCCGTACGTGAGCCCCGGGTGGGAAACCAGCGTGGTAGGCGCTGGGGTGTCGTGGGCAACGGCAGCAACAAAGATGGCGCGCAGTTTAGCGCCTTGCCAGATCAACCAAGACTGGTCAACGAACCGGTCTTGGTGGTAATCCATAAACGTGCGAGCAAACAGGAAAGGCCCGTTAGCAGAATGGGCAACCAAGGCGTCCCAGGCAGCAGCATGGGCCGGCGCATACGCCTCAACCCGAAGAGTGTGCGGAAGCAGCATGAGGCTTCTCATAGTGCGGGCAACAAATCAGCAACGTTCCATGCAGCATAGGCTGAACGAACTTCTCCAGTTTGCAACATCTCCAGCACACGTGGATCGGAGAGTGGAACTTGAGAAAGCTTCATAGGCAATAATACTAGCAAACCTGTCAGCACCTCCCGCAGAGCGCTGAGTGGGATAAAGATCGGTTTCAAAAGTAGAGCTAATCGTGCGGACCAGCAACCGCCCCACTTCTGGCAGGTCTGCTCCCACCAGCTTGGGAAGCTAAGCCGTAAAACTAAATTTTATACTTGCCTGCCGGCAACCTGCTGCGTGTCCGATGGGTATACAGACCTGTTGAGCAGCTCTAGCTGCTTGCTTTACTTCTTTTCCACAGACTAACCTTTTCGATCATGGCTGCTATTACTGGCGATATCGCCCGCGCTTACAACGACCTCGTAGAAATCAACAAAACTGCTGCTAAAGGCTATCAGGAAGCTGCTGAAGGTGCTTCCAGCGGCGAACTGAAAGCTAACCTGAGCAAGTTCAGCCAGCAGCGGGCCCAATTTGCTTCCGAACTAACCCAGCATGCGCAGCAGTTTGGTATCAATCCTGAAGAAGGCAACACCATAGAAGGCCTAGCAGCCGACGCCGCTGCCGCCGTACACCGGGGCTGGATCAACATCAAATCGGCCATTACGGGCCAGGACGACGCTGCCATTTTGGGCGAGTGCGAAACTGGCGATGCCACGGCCCTACAGGCTTACGAAACTGCATTGAAATCGGCGGAATTGCCCGCTGAAGCGCGCTCGGTTATTCAGCAGCAGCACGGCGAAATTTTGTCGGCTAAAAACTGGATTACGCAGCAAAAATCGGTTAGCCGTTAGGCTAACATCTCGCTATAATTGAAAAAAGGCTCGCTTGATGCGGGCCTTTTTTGCTTTCTGAAGGTTAAACAAATACGCTTGCAAAGAAGCCCTATTATTGATTTAGCAGGAGTAGTTTGCTCTTAACTAATTCAGGCTGGTGCGCCAAGGACGTGTTTCCTTGGTCATGCAACCATCTGTAGGGTTATCTTTGTTATGTTCCTGTTGATTTAGCTTATTCCATTACCCGATACCGCGCCGCATTTGTACGCCATCATCGACCTTGAAACCACTGGGGGCCAGCCAACGCAGGACCGCATCACCGAAATAGCCATTTTCATTCACGATGGCCAAAAGGTGGTAGATCAGTACGAAACACTGCTGAACCCAGGCCGGTCAATCCCCTTTTTTATCACCCAACTCACGGGTATCACCGACGATATGGTGCGCGAGGCGCCCAAGTTTCATGAGGTGGCGCGTAAGGTGGTGGAAATGACGGAGGGCTGCGTATTTGTGGCGCACAACGTACGTTTCGACTATAGCTTCCTGAAAAAGGAATTTGCCGACTTAGGCTATAACTACTCGCGCAAAACGCTGTGTACCGTTCGGCTGAGCCGCTCCCTGATGCCCGGCCAACCAAGCTACAGTTTGGGCAAGCTCTGCCAGAATATTGGCATTCCGCTCAATGGCCGGCACCGCGCCGCTGGTGACGCCGCCGCTACCGCTATCCTCTTCGACCGGCTCTTGAAAATCAGCCAGGAGGACGAAGCCTTGCGCGACCCAACTGTTTCCCCAGCCGATACCCTGGCGGCCGTAGATGCCACCGCCCCGAGCGGCCGGCGCCCAGCTGTAGCTGACGGGGACACGGCTGTCGCCACCAAGCAGCCTTCGGCACGCAAGATCAAAGCTGTGCAGGATGCTATCCGTACGGCCTTGCTGCCGCCCAACATCACCCCGGCTAAGGTGGCGACACTGCCGCACGAGGCGGGCGTTTACTACTTCCACAACGAGCAGGGCGAGGTGATTTATGTTGGCAAGAGCATCAACATCTACAAGCGCATTCAGCAACACTTCGCCATCGACTATAAGTCGCGCAAGAGCATAGAATTCAAGAACTCGATTGCCGACATTACCTGGGAGCTAACAGGTTCGGAATTGGTGGCCCTGCTCTACGAGTCGCACGAAATCAAGCGGCTGAAACCACTTTACAACCGGGCGCAGCGCCGTTCGGTGTTTCCGGCTGGCATCTTCCTGCGCACCGACGAGCAAGGCTACAAGCACCTCTATTATGGCCGGGCCGACGACCACGCCGAATCGCACCCGCTTATTGCGCTTGGCAACCAGTACAAAGCCAAAGGCTTTCTGTTCCACAAGGTGGCCAAGTTCAATCTTTGCCAGAAGCTCTGCGACTTGTACAAAACCACTGGCTCGTGCTTTGATTATCAGGTGCACCGCTGCAAAGGCGCCTGCATAGGGCTAGAGCCGCCAGCCGAGTACAATGCGCGGGTAGAGCAAGCCATAGAGTCGTTCACGTATGAGCATGGCTCCTTTGTGGTGGTAGGCAAAGGCCGGACCGAGCAGGAAAAAACCGTGGTACTAGTAGAAAACGGCCGGTATCTGGGTTTCGCGTATGTTGACGAGAGTTTTACCGCCCGTAACCTCGCTGATTTCAAGGCCATCATCACGCGCTACAACGACAACAAGGATGTGCAGCAGATTATTAGGCAATACTTGCGTACCAAGCACAAAGATAAAGTGAAACTCTTTAAAAACACGAACTCCTAACAAGAGTAGTTGACCTTATACAAGCCCCGTTTCCTTACGATTCGGGGCTTTTTGGTACTAGTTGGCATCACATGTATATGTGATGTGCCGGGTTGGATAGTGCGTTAGCTTTACACTGCTAGTATAAGCCTTCCTCTTCCCTACCGCTATGAACCAGCTACTCCACGCCCCCGCTACTTCGTTTGTTGACTACGCCCAACGCCGCTACCGCTGGGTGGGCCCACGGGGCCGTCAATGGTACCGGATGGTACTACTCACTATACTTGGCCGCCGCAGCCCACGTCCTGCATTACACGCGCTCCAACTAAAGCGCTTGCTCTAAGCAACAAGCTACCTTCCTCGTCTTAACTAATAGAGTTGTCGCCTGCGCCAAGCACTGTTCTTAGCTTGGCTGCAAGGCGTACTGCTGGCATACGCGCAACCAATCAACGGCCTGTGCTTCGTCGTTGAAGCGCCGCATTTGATAGGTTTGAGGCGCTTCTTCCAACTGCTGAATTGCAGGTATGGTGTCCGTTGCTTGCTGGTAGCTTGGCGACAGCAATTGGCTCAGGCATACCCGCTGGCCCAGTTGCGCACTTGCTTGCGGAAAAAACTCGAACAGCGCCCAATTAGTAGTTTCAGTGTCAGCCGGCAGCCGACGACGACCATCGAGAAGCCAGTAAGGACAGCTAAAGTGCACCCCTGCCTTCAAGATAAAGTGATATCCCTCCCGGGTCTCGGGCGATGAAGTAGGCCGCAACCAACGGGCTACTATCATGCGTAGATCGGCGCGATACGTAATAGTGATATAATCAGGAGTAGAGAATTGCTGCATGCGCTCGATATAGAAGTGCAAATATAAGACAATCAGTTAATTTGCGGGGCCATTTAAGCCACGATTTAGTACAATCGGTGCCGGAGCAACCAGCCGGCGGCATCGAATTCGGTGGCGGCGGGCAAATGCCGCTCCACTTTCACGGCCCGCGGCACCAGTAAGTTGTTGCCGTCGCCGCTATCGAAAATTGTGATGCGCGTACGGGTGGGCGCCGTGTTGACGGAGGCTCGCACAGCATCTTGACCGGCACCATCATAAATACCTACCGTGATGCCGGTGGCAGGTAACGCTTTGAACTCGAAAATATCAGAACCACCTAGCCCATACAGTTTCAGGGTGCTGGTTTCCCCCACCTGAAACGTACGGCGGCCTACCAAGCTGTCGGGGCAGGCGTACCCGATTTGATACACGCTTACCTGCACTTGCTGTGGGCGGGGCACCTCCACTACAAACCGCTCGGGGGCGCTGGTGCCTGGCATTTCTACATTGCGGGCCAACAGTTCATAAAACTTGTCGGCCACCAAGGGCAACTGGTTGCGGCGGCTGCGCAGTTTCTCATCAAATTCCTCACCAGCCAAGGCGTACACTTCCTTAGGCCACACCGACAAGGCTTCTTTAATTACGGGGTCGGAGAGCTGTAGCCGCATGGAATCGGCAATTTGCTGGAAGTCTTGCCGGTTTAAATACACCAACAATGACTTGTCCATGGGTTCGGCGGCGCGGTTCAGGCCCGCGACGTTGTTTAAGCCAATATCCTTCTCGAAGGTCTGGTAATTGGACTTCACCCACCCAATAATGTGCGTTAGAAGCCCATCGTTAAACTTGAAGAAGGCATGGTCCCGGTCGCGCGGGATGGGTCGGTACTCAATCCCGCCGTTGGCAGTCGGGAAGCTGGCCCAGCGCCACTGGTCTTCGCGCCGGCTCCAGTCGCCGAGCCACATATCGAAAAGCCGAGCCCGCAAATATTGCCGCGCCGCCACCCGATACTGCGGGTTGGCGAGCAGGTTGGTGAACACATGGCGCGAACTTACCACCCGGTTGGAATTGCCGAAACTAGCTACCGTGCTTTGGTCGCCTTCGGGGCGTTCCTCGAATAAGTAGAGTGCATTGGCAAAGTCCTTCTGAAACTGCCCCAACGCTGGGTCATTGCCTACATACACCAAGCGCGGATTGGTGTGATAAACGCCGACCGCCTCCGCTAAACGCGGCACGATGTACGCCCCATAGGGGTTGATGACGCTGGTTTGGTCTTTCATTAAGCGTCCAATCGGACCGTTTTGCAAGCTCTCGGGCAATGCTTTGGTGGCGTCTTTATCCACGGAGCGCAACACGTACTGCCGACCGTTGGGCGCGACGAGACGCAGATTCTTGGTTTGAAAAGAGCCGCCTTCCTGCACGGGCACTAACCCACCGGGCACGGCCGTGCGTAGGTTGAAAACCGGCACTTCCACCGGCAGGGCCCAAAGCTCGCGGTAATGCTTACCCCAAAAGAATTGGTGCAGCTTGGAGCGAAGGTACTGCGTACCGGCTGCCACCCGTACTGTGGAATCGGGGCGGATGTGGGCGGCAATGGGCGGTCCGGGTGGCGCCGCGGGTGCCGAGCAAGCTTGACACACCGCTGCGGCGCACAAACAAACGGTGAATTGAACCCGGCGCGGAATAAAAGGACGTGACACGGAACAAGATAGAGGCGCCTTTGAGGCCAGTCGCCAGCCTTATACCGCAAACTCACTGCGTGAGGTTGAATCTTGCGGCATTAAGAAATATTAAAACAACAAGCATGGACAGTGGTAACCAAGAAAAAACGCTTTAAGCTTAACCATAGCTAACAACTCATCTTTATCTCCGTTCAAGGAGTCAAGCCGCGCTTTCCGCCCCGCATGACACCTCGCTACTCGTTTGCCCTTCTATTGCTGCTCACTGCTGGCTGCGCCCGCCAGAAGTTTTTCCAACCCGATGCCCGGCTCGATCCTACTCCACTTGCTGGCACCGCCGACAGTGCCCGCGTAACAGCCGGCCGCCACTACCAACGGGGCCCTATTGGGCGAATGCTGCTGGGCCCGCATCATCGCCCGGCCTGGACGGAACCCGTCACGCTGCCCGTCCTGAAGTTAGCTTCTATTGTACCGGGCGGCTTGAAACCGGGCAAAATAGGCGGCGGCTTTCAAACCACCAGCATGACCGTGCTTACCCCCGCCGGGCAAGGGTACGCGCTGCGGACCATCGACAAAAACCCGTATCGTACGTTGCCCAAAGTGCTTCGCCACAGCTTTGTGCTCAACTTAGTGCGCGATGCTACGTCGGCAGGACATCCTTATGGCGCTTTTGTGGTGCCCCCACTGGCCGAAGCGGCTGGTATCCCGCATACAAATCCACGGCCTTTCTATGTTCGGGCCGATGAGAATGGCTTGGGCTCAGCTTCGGAGCTATACCAGGGGCGAGTGGTCATGCTGGAAGAGAAGCTAGAAGGCGAGGCGAATATTGCTGGGCGCCTGCCCGGTGCTACCGCACTCGAAGAAACCGCCGATATGCTGGCCGAGCGATACCGGACCGGCCAACACACCATCGACGAAGCTACCTTCCTGCGCGCCCGCCTGCTGGATATTTGGCTCGGTGATTGGGACCGGCACGAAGGCCAATGGAGCTGGGCGGCGTACACTCAGCCCCGGGGTGGCACCCGTTGGACTCCCGTACCGCAAGACCGTGACCAAGTGTTTTTTCGGTTCGACGACGGCCTAATTCCCTGGCTGGCAAGTAAGGTGGTGCGCAAGTTTCGCACGTTTGGGGCCCACTACGAAAGCATAGAAGGATATACCCGCAACGCGGGCTACCTCGACGAGCAAGTACTGACCCGGCTTCCGCACCCTGCATACGCAGCCACAGCCCTTGACCTGCAAAAGCGCCTCACCGACGCTGTTATCGAGCAAGCCGTTCGGCAAGGCTTGCCGCGTGAGGTCTACCAAGACGAAGGCGCCCGCATGATAGCCGACCTACGCTCCCGCCGCGACGCACTACCCAAAGTCGCCGAGGAGTTTTACCGACTGCGGGCCCGCCACGTACTGGTAGCAGGCACCGACGAAGACGAACGGTTCGTGGTGGACCGCCTCAACGACACAACAACAGTGGTTTCGGTGTACCGGCAATTCAAGGACAGCAGCAAGTCGCGCCCGGATTCGCTGCTTTATCGGCGACGCTTCAACCCTACGGAAACGCACAGCATTAACCTGCATGGCTTGCAAGGCAAGGATGTGTTCGAGGTACGAGGCAAAGTGCGGCGCAGCCCGTTCGTGAATATTTATGGTGGCCCGCACGAAGATGAGGTGCTCGACCATTCGCGCGTAGCTGGTTTGCGCCGCAAAACCCGTTTCTACGACACAGCCCGCAACAACACCTTCGAACCCGCCCCCGAACTGAAAGACAAAACCACGCACGGTGTCACCTCCCATGCCTTTGACCGAGACGGTTCGGGAAGGTAACGTTCTATGGAGGCCTAATGCCTTTATTTGATTTCAATACCAAAAGACAAGCCCCTAGTGTCTCCATTGACATTAGGGGCTTGTCTTTTATCTACGGGAATGATTAAGTTAATACATAGGCAGAGCAAATCGTTGACCTATTGTTTCACGATGTCCCCTTCCAACTCAGCCAGCATGTCGAGCACCATGTGCTCAGTGGGCGTAAGCAAGTCGTTTTCGGAGGGGTCGGCGTCGTGGCGGCGGAGGTAGTCGATGAGCTTGTCGGTATTGAAGAGCTCCACCACTTGGGGGTGAATGTAGTATTTCGAGCAGACGGTGGGCGTGTTGCCAAGCTCGTGGGCAACGTCTTGCAATGCCCGTTTTAAGCTCTTGGGCTTCGGGAAATCGGGTTCTTCATTGATGACGGTTTCCAGGCACTCCACCATCTTCACGGTGCCGCCCCACGTACGGAAGTCTTTGGCTGATAGCGCCAGGCCGGTTACCTGCTGCAGATACTCGTTCACGTCGCCGGACTCCAGCTCGGCCCGTTTACCATCGGGGGTGTAGTACTGAAATAAGTGCTGCCCCGGTATTTCCTTGCACTTCTGTACAAGCTTAGCCAGCTTCCGGTCATGGATGGTGAGGTCGTGGGCTACGCCTTTCTTACCTACAAACGCAAACCGCACATCGGAACCACTAACCTGCACATGTTTGTCGCGGAGGGTAGTGAGGCCGTAGGTTTTGTTTTCCTTGGCGTACTCCTTGTTGCCAATGCGGATATACGACCGGTCCATGAGGGTGAGGACCAGCGCCATTACTTTGCTTTTGTCGAGTTCGGGGCGGGCCAAATCCTTTTGCATCTGACGCCGCAAGTCGGCCAGCTTTTCGCCGAAAGCGCGCAACCGGCTGAACTTGGTCAGGCTCCGGGCTTGGTCCCAGGCAGGATGGTAGCGGTACTGCTTGCGGCCCTTGGCATCGCGCCCGGTTACTTGCAAATGGCTATTGGCAGTGTCAGAAATCCAAACGTCGGTCCAGGCTGGCGGAATCACGAAGCTTTTGATACGCTCCAGGATTTTCTCGTCGGTTATTAGCTCGCCATTGGCTTTGTGATAGGTGAACGTACCGTCAGGGCCGGGCTGGCGCGTAAGGGCGGGTTTGGTGTCGGTGCGGTAGCGCAAACCGGCTAGCTCGGCCTGCCGGGCGGGGTCTTTGTAGAGTTCGTGCGAATCTTCTAGGGGCGCGAGGCGCTTCTTCTTGGTTTTGGGCCGCGGCTGGGCAACAGTAGACATAGGAACTTTAAATAAAGCGAAACGCGGAGTGCCAGAGTGGTGGGTGAAAGTTGTGTACGGCAGATACCCGAGAAAGGTCTTTCTGTGGTTCAGCTAGCCCCTACTGTTTAGGTACATTACCCGTTGCGCACCTGCACAATTGACATCACAGGCGGAATTTGGCCCAATATTCCACCACTTTTTTCTCTCTGATTATCCGGGTTCTACCTCCTTGTACCTCATCAAAACAACTTGACAGCGTGCTGTCCCGTACCGATTCCAGCTTTTTGGCACCGTTTTTTCTTTCAACTGAGGAGTTTTACGCTCTTTTCTATTCAACCAATTCGCTTTTCAATGCGCCTTTTTTCACTTAAGTCCTTAGCCCTACTTTCTTTAGTTGCTACTCTGGGTGGCACTACTGCCTGCTCCGACGATCCTATTCTCTTTTCTATTGAAGACGACAAAGCCCTTGGCGAGCAAGTAGCAGCCCAAACCGATTCCACGTACCGGGCCAAAGGGCAGTTGCTGGAGCGCTCAAGTAACCCCCGCGCGTATCAGCTGCTCGATGGAGTAGTAAATAAGGTGCTGAATTCGGGGCAGCTGCAATACCGCAATGAGTTTCCTTGGGATGTAAAAATCATCAAGGACGATGCTACCCAAAATGCCTTTGCTACGCCTGGCGGCCACATTTATGTGTTTTCGGGCCTGATTAAGTTTTTGGAAGATGAAAGCCAATTGGCAGGCGTGCTCGGCCACGAAATAGCCCACGCCGACCGGCGGCACACCTCGCGGCAGCTTCAGAACGAATATGGTATTAATACCCTGCTAAGTTTGGTGCTGGGCGAAAACCCTGGCCAGCTCGTGCAAATTGCGAGTGGGCTGGGCCAGTTGAAATTCAGCCGCGACTTCGAGCGGGAAGCCGACCAGTATTCGGTTATCTACCTCAACCCAACCACCTATTCCTGCGACGGCGCAGCAGGCTTCTTTATTAAGTCGGAGGCGCAGGGCGGTGCCAACACGCCAGAGTTTTTGAGTACCCACCCCAACCCTGGCTCACGCGTTCAGGACATTCAGGCCAAAGCGGCTGAACTCAAGTGCCAGAGTCGTACTGTTTCAAACAGCAACTTCGAGGAACTGCGGCGAATCATTTAATTGTCCTTTAGCGCACTCAGAACAACGGCTTTGCACGTACAGAGCCGCTAAGACTTTAGAAAGACCAGTTGCCGTTGCGACTGGTCTTTTTGTTTGGGTGTAGCTCTTCCGCTAAAGAGGCATTAGGCGCAAGTATCAAATTCCGCTTTACCCGCGTACTTGCGAATATGTCTATACTCAACAAGATTGGCGACCTAGCTGACCGCGCCGACGACCTCATAACCCGCACCCGCGCCCGGCTCGGACTGCTGCATCCCCTCCAGATAGTACCGTACCGCAGCTACGGCACCAGCACGCGCCTCTACGTAAAAGGGCGCCTGCTTACCGATAAAGGTATTGGCGAGCCAGGCGAAGGCGACTCACGCTGGCACAATCTGCTCAATATGTACCGCCGTTTCGAGAGCAACGAAATCAGCGGCGCGCAACTGCTCGTGCAACCCGCCGACGGCACCACGCACCCCGTCGTGACCGATGAAGAAGGTTATTTCACGATAAACTTAGCCCCCGAAAGCTTACCCGAACCGGTGGACTTTATGTGGTACCCGGTGGAAGTACTGCTGCAACAGGCGCCCCACCCCTTTACCGCTGCACCCGGCTTGCGGGCGGCAGCGCCGGTACTCATTCCGCCCGCCGACGCGGAATACGGCATCATCTCCGACCTCGACGATACCGTTATTCAAACGTCGTCCACGGACCTGCTGCGCATGGCCCGCACCGTACTTGTGCGCAATGCCCATTCAAGGTTGCCTTTCAAAGGTGTAGCCGAATTCTATCGGGCTCTGCAGCTAGGCCGCAATGGCAAGCGCAACAACCCCTTCTTCTACGTTAGTAGCTCGCCCTGGAATCTCTACGATTTACTAGAGGACTTCTTGGCCTTAAACGAAATACCACCCGGTCCGCTTCTGCTGCGCGATTTTGCTATTGGTGGCAAGAAAGCTGGCGACGCCACGGCCCACCACGGCCACAAGCTCAAGGAAATTGATAATCTGCTTCTCACCTATCCCAAGCTACAGTTCGTACTTATCGGCGACTCGGGGCAGGAAGACGCCAATATCTACCGCGAGGTAGTACGCCGCCACCCCGGCCGCATCTTGGCCATTTATATCCGCGACATTCTGAAGCGGCCCGACCGCGCCGCCATGGTAGAGCGTGTCAGCGAAGAACTGCGCAACGACAAGGTGGAAATGCTACTGGTGCAAGACACTGTTCAAGCCGCAGAACACGCGGCCAAAACCGGCCTGATCTTCCAGGAAGCCATTTCGGCCGTGCAGCAAGAAAAGCACAAAGACGAAACCGCCACCACTGAAACTGATTTGGACGGGGAAGGTACTGGCAAGCCGGTAATGAAATAGCTTTCAACTGCTTTAAAAAACACGAGCCAGTTCTCTTCTTAAGGGAGAGAACTGGCTCGTGTCTTTTAGCTTCTTCTCTAACTCGAATGGTCCGCGACGATAACCCACTGGCCGTTGAGGTGGCGCAGTACTAGTAAGTATTGGCCTTGTAAATCGCCAAGGCCGGGGCGGGCAAGATGCCAGCGGCCTACTACGTGGGCGGCATCGGCGCCATCGGGGGTGACGCGGAGGTCGGTGAAGCGCAGCTGGCCCATGGCGGCAGCGTTGGGGTAGTTGCGCCGATAATTGTCGAGCGTTGGCTGCCACCCGTAGGTGAGGCCACTCTTGCCAATGAACACCAGCGAATCGGAGCGCCAGTAGCCTTGCATGAAAGTAGTTACGTCGCCGCGGTTCCAGGCGGCCGTTTGGGTGGCGAGCAGCTGGGTGATAGCGCGGCGCGTTTCAGCGGGCGTTTCGGTGGTTTTGGCAGCGGGCGAAGACGTGCAAGCGGCCAGCGCAGCCACACAAAGAGAAAGTAGAATAGGCTTCATGAGGCCCAAGATAACAGAATACCTTGCCTGCGCTGCGGCGATACTCGCTGCTTTGCTATTCTTCAATCAGCTCCTGTACGTACGCCTTACCGCCCAGCTGCCGCATGTTGCGTAGCACCCGCTGTTGTTTGGCACGCGCTTGTGGCCCAGGGTTGCTGGCCCGAAAACGCAAGGGATTGGGAAGCACGCCAGCGAGCAACGCGGCTTCACCGGCCGTGATTTTGTCGGCTGACTTGTGGAAGTAACGCTGCGAAGCGGCCTCCACGCCAAAGGTGCAGTCGCCCATTTCAGCTACGCTCAAATACATTTCCATGATGCGCTGCTTGCTCCAAAACAGCTCGATAAGCACCGTGAAATAGGCTTCGGCAGCCTTGCGGATATAGCTGCGCCCCTGCCACAAAAACACGTTTTTGGCTACCTGCTGCGAGATAGTGCTGCCACCGCGCAGCCGCTTGCCGCTGCTAAGGTTGTATTTAGCCGCATTCAAAAGGGCATTGCCATCGAAGCCATGGTGCAGCAGAAAGCGTTGGTCTTCGGCCGCAATCAGCGCCAATGGCACCTGCGGCGACACTTCATCAAGGCCTTTGAAGTAGTACCGAATACGGCGGTCGTCTTCCTGAATACCGTAGTATCCTTTGCCAATGGGCGCGTAGGCGCGGCGGTCGAGCATAAGCCAGGTAGCCGGCGGCGACACCCAGCGGTACATCAGCACCCACGCCACCGAAGTCAGAAACAAGGCCACCACCACTTGCAACAGCACTTGCCGAACCTGTCGCCACACTTTTTTGTAATCCGTTGCCAAGCTTAACTGCCCTTATATCCGCCCGCGGCCAAAACGGCCACAGCAGCGGCAAAAGTAGCGGAATTTGTTGCTCTGCACGACAAATTTCAACGCACCATCTGCAGCCCAACAAGCAACAAATACCGCACATTAGCAGCTGTTAAGAGATTACGAAGTGGCTTTATTGCGCCTACCCAAACACACCGCTGCCGTGCCTACTGCTTCGTCATGCGAGACGAAGCAGTAGGCACGACTGGCAATTAAAACAGCGCCAGCTACTACAGCTCTACCATAGCTTTTATTACGCCGGTGGCCGGGTCGAGCCAACTAGCAAATTCAGCTTGTACTTGGTTGAAAGGCACTCGGTGGGTGATATACGTAGTTGGCTGTACCAGCCCCGCTTTCATCGAGGCAATGACGTGCTCGAAGTCTTCGCGGGTGGCGTTGCGGCTGCTCATGAGCGTAGCCTCGCGCTTGTGAAACTCGGGGTGGCTGAAGTTGATGTCGCCTTTCTGCAAACCAACCAGCACGTAGCGGCCGCCGTGGGCAAGGTAACCGAAACCATTGTTGATGGCCTTCAGACTGCCGGTAGCATCAATTACCACCGTGGGCATGTCGCCGTTCGTCACAACGCGCAGTTGCTCGGTTACGTCCGCCGATAGGGCATTGATGGTGTGGGTTACCTGCAATTTGTCTTTGCAGAAAGCAAGGCGCTGCTCGTTGATATCAAGGGCAATGACGTGCGCCCCGGCAATACGGGCAAATTCCATGATGCCCAAGCCAATAGGCCCTGCTCCTACCACTAGCACGTATTCGCCGGGCTTCACCCCGGCCCGCCGCACGCCGTGGGCCCCAATAGCCAGCGGCTCTACCAACGCCAGCTCGTCGTAGCTGAGGCCCTGGCCGTGCACCAGCGAGTACGCCGGCACCGACAGATACTCGCCCATGCCGCCGTCGGAGTGCACCCCGCACACGTTGATGTGGGTGCAGCAGTTAGGCAAGCCCGAACGGCAGGCAATGCAAATGCCGCAGTTGAAATACGGAATAAACGTAACGGCCTCTCCGATTTCAAAACCAGGTACTGCGCTTACCAACTCACCGGCTAGCTCGTGCCCTAGCACCCGCGGATACGCGAAAAACGGCTGCGTGCCCTCGTAGGCGTGCAAGTCGGTGCCGCAGATGCCGATGCGCCGGATGCGCAGCAGGGCCTGCCCTTCTTGCGGTGCGGGCAAGGTCCGGTCTTCGTAGCTAAACTGGCCGGGCTCAATACAAACCAAGGTATTCATGGCAATTCTTGTTTCGATTCAAAGAAGTGGCTACTCATTTGGCTTCAGTTAAAGCAGGCCTGCACGTGGCCGCTGAAGCGTTATTTATTGGCCGCAGCGTCCACTACAGCTTGTAAAAAGCCGCAGCATTTTCGCCCCAGAAAAGGGCTTGTTCGTGCGCGGAAAGGGTTGCCACGTACTGTTGCACCAAGCCCACTACCGCGTCGTAGCCACCGGCTACTTCGCACACCGGCCAATCGGACCCGAATAGCACCCGGGTTGGCCCGAACACCTCGAACACCACATCTAGGTAGGGTTGAAAATCTTGGGGCTGCCACGTTTGCCAATCGGCTTCCGTTACCATGCCTGACACTTTGCACCACACGTTTTCGTGGGCAGCGAGGGCACGCAGGTCTTTTTCCCAATCGCCCAGGTGCTTTGCCTTGATGTTGGGTTTGGCAATGTGGTCGAGCACGAAGGGCTGGTTGGGGAAGTTGGCCACTAATTCGCGGGCGTAACCGAGCTGGTCGGGGAAGATCAGCAGGTCGTAGGTGAAATTGTGCTGCTGAAGCGCGGCTATGCCGCGCTGAAAATTGGGCAGCAGCATCAGCGCCCGGTTCGCCTCGCCCTGCAACACATGGCGAAAACCCTTCATCTTGTCGAACTGGCTGTAGTAAGCAAGCCGCTCCCCCACGTTGTCGGCTTGCAAATCCACCCAGCCTACCATGCCTTTAATGAAGGTATACTGCGCGGCATTGGCTAGCTGAAACTCATTTTCCGTCTCCGATTGGTCGGACTGCACCAACACGCAGCCCGCAAAATTATTGCGGTCGAGCAGCGGCTTTAAATCAGTGGGGCCAAAACTGCGCTGAATAGCGCTCATCTCGCTGGTAATCCAGGCATCACGGACGGGGTCGTACTGCCAGAAATGCTGGTGCGCATCGATTCTCATGCTTGCTTGTATCTAGACTATACGGGTTTCAACCAGGCTAACTCAGTGCGCAGTAGACAGTTTGACTCTCTTTACCCAAAGGTTTTTGAGGGCGAAGTAAAACACCACCAGGAAGCACAGTGCGGGTACAACGTAGGCCACTTGAATAGAACTGGCGTCGGAAACGCGGCCCATGATGACGGGGAAGATGGCGCCGCCCACAATGGCCATAATCACCAAGGAAGACCCAACTTTGGTTTTGGCGCCTAAGCCGCGGATGCTGAGCGAGAAGATGGTTGGGAACATAATCGACATAAAGAACTCCACTCCCATCAGCGCATAAATCGAAAACATCCCCTTCAGCAACACCGCCAGCAGCACCAAAAAGAAATTGACGATGCTATAGATAGCCAACAGCCGCGACGCAGGAATACGAATATAGCTCATCAGGAAGGTGCCGATAAAGCGGCCAATCATGAAGCCCAGTAAGGCCCCCGCCAAGTACCGCGACGCCGACTTCTCGCCAATGCCTGCTACCTGCTGCGCAAACCTGATAAAGAAACTGCTCACGCATACTTGTGCGCCCACGTAGAAAAACTGCGCCAGCACGCCCAGCAGCAGGTTCTTTTCCTGGAAAATGGACCGGGACTCGCTTTCCCTGCTTTCTTCCTCCACTATTTCGGGTAGGCGGGTGAAGTACAGCAGCACGGCTACCAGCAGCACAATACCGCCAATGAGCAGGAACGGCACTTGCACCGAAGCGGCCTCGTTGTTGAGGTACGCATCGAGTTGGGGCCCCGACATGCCCGCTTCCTCGGCCTGCGTCAGCGTCTTGCCCGACAAAATGAACATACCGCCCAGAAACGGTGCCAACGTAGCCGCTAGCCCATTAAACGACTGTGCGAAATTGAGGCGCTGCGTGGCCCCTTCCGGGTCGCCGAGCACCGTGATGTACGGGTTAGCCGCCGTCTCAAGAAAAGTCAGACCGCAGGCAATAATGAAGAGGGCCGTCAGGAAAAAGGCGTACGAACGTGCCGCTGCCGCCGGATAAAATAGGAAGGCGCCCACCGAAAACAAGGACAGCCCCAGCAGGATGCCTCCCTTGTAGCCGAAGCGCTTCATGAACTGCCCCGCGGGCAAGGCCAGCAGAAAATACGCTATGTACGACGCCGAGTCGATGAAAGCAGACTGCGCATCCGTCAGTTGGCAAGCTTTCTTGAGGTGCGGAATCAGAATAGGATTCAAATTGAGCGCGAAGCCCCACAAAAAAAACAGCGACGTAATCAGGAAAACGGCAAACGTACTTTTTCGGGCGGTCATAGAGTGGGGTTTAGGAGGAAGCGCTGGTATCTTATTCTAAGGCCACACAAGCGGCCCAAACCGTACGCCGCAGCGCATGGCATATGCACCTGACAATTAAGCCTACTCGCCTAGCTTGTAGATTCTTTCCATAAGCTGCCACTTTTCGTTGGCGGTAGCCCCGGCAGAGGTCTGTTGGAATCGGGCGACGGTGGCCTCCCATTCGGTTTGCCGGGGTTTGGTAGCGAGGAGTTGCATGGCGTGGTCGTGGTCGAAGTCGGGCACTGTATCCATAATCATGAAAAGCTGGTCACCGAGCAGATAGATTTCCATGTCGAGGATGTCTACTTCGCGCATGCCCTGCGTGATTTCCGGCCAAACGCCGCCGCCGGCGTGCAGCTTTTTGTATTCACTGATTAGGTGAGCATCATCCTGCAGGCGGAGCGTTTTGTAATACCGCCTGCGGGGCGCGGAAGGCTGTTTTTCCAGGTAGTCCATGCGAGCAAGTTAACCCTTTGGCTAAGCTTGGAAAGCTATTGCCCCGATGCCAGCACAGCAGCTAGAGCCGGCGTGCTAGCAAAGCCGCCAAGAGCTCAGGAATTCTCCCAGGTCTCGCTTTGCACGGGTTCCAGAATCTGCATCACCTGCTGCAGCATGTCCGGGTCGAGGGGTTCTTCGGCCCAGCTAATGTTTTGCAGAATATTGGCGGGGCGTGCGGTGCTTACCAGCGTAGTGGCTATCTGCGGATTGCTAACCGCAAACTGAATGGCCAACTTCTCGATAGGATAACCATTTTGCTTGCAGAAGGCCGCTGCCAGCCCAGCATAATGCTTGAGTTGCTCGGATGCCGGGTGCCAGTCGGGCGCGCCACGCTCCGAAAGCATGCCCATGGCCAACGGCGAAGCGTTGATGACCCCTACCCCCTGCGCCTCGAAATAAGGCACGTAGTCGAGCAAGGTTTGGTCGTTGAGGCAATAGTGGCAGAAAGACAACACGGTTTCCACAGTGCCCGCCGGCACTTGCTCGATTACTTGTCGGAATTTCTCTAGCGGCAACCCCGTAATGCCAACGTGCTTTACCACGCCCATGGCTTTCAGAGAAGTAAGCGCTGGCAACGTTTCCTCGATAACCTGGTTTAAGTCGCTGAACTCGATGTCGTGCACATTAATCAAATCGATGTACTCAACGTGCAGCCGCGCCATGCTTTCCTCCACGCTCCGGATGGCCCGAGTGGCGCTGTAGTCCCAGCTCTTCACGCCGTCCTGACCGTAGCGGCCCACTTTCGTTGATAGGTAATACTTTTCGCGCGGTAGCTGCTGCAAGGCCTTACCGAGCACCTTTTCGGCTTTCAAGAAGCCGTAGTAAGGCGAGACGTCGATGAAGTTTATGCCCTTCTCAACGGCTGCACACACGGTATCAATGCCCTGCGTCTCGTCGATGTCGTGAAAGACGCCACCCAAGGACGACGCGCCCAAGCTCAAGCAGGAAACTTCCATTCCTGTGTTGCCTAACTTCCGGTACTGCATGGTGGTCGTGGGGATGAAAGGTGTAAGAAGCTAGATTTCATAGCCACCAAACCCGTGGTCTATCCGAGCAAAAGTAGACGCCTAAACCAGCCGCACAACCGATTGATTGTAAATACTTCCGCAAGGCTTTGCACAAAGCTTTGCACCACTCCTGCCTAGCTTCTCGACCAACAGCTGAGCAACCCGGCTTGGGTGTAGAGTTGGTTTTCGAAGCTCTTGCTGAGTCCATACTGCCAAGCCACTGACGCGCTTTTTAAGATGGGTATGCCCCTTGGTAATTGGGCAAACACTCGTTCAAGCAGGAACAGTAAATCTTGCTATGTTTGATTTTCTAAAGAACTTCTACATGAGCAAACGACACGTTTCATTGAAAACCCTAGCTCAGACTTTGAACGTGTCGATGTCTACGGTTTCCCGAGCCTTGCGGAATCACCCCGACATTGGGCCCGAAGTCACGCGGAAAGTGCAAGAACTGGCGCGCGAGCTGCAGTACACGCCCAACCCGCTTGCTATTGGCTTGCTGAAAGACAGGAGTAGCACCATCGGCGTTATCGTCCCCGATCTGGTTACCTACTTCTTTTCCTCCATCATCAGTGGCATCGAAAGCATGGCCAACGAGCACGGCTACCACATCGTAATTCGGTGCAGCTACGAGAGCTACGAAAAGGAAAAAGAGTGTCTGCAAGACCTATTGCGGTTGCGTGTCGACGGCATTGTCATGTGTCTGGCCCAGGAAACCCAAGACTACGCGCACTTCGATACGGTACTGAAATCGGAAACACCCCTCGTGTTTTTCGACCGAGTGTGCCGCCCCGACGAAGTAGCTACCGTGGTAGTCGACAACCAAGAGGCGGCGCGCCGCATTACGCGCCATTTCTTTGAGAGCGGCTACCGCCGCATAGCCCACATTGCGGGCCCGGCCCAGCTTAATATCACCCGCGAGCGAATAGAAGGCTACAAGCAAGGCCTGGCAGAATGCAACCTACCCTTCGATACAGACCTGCTGGTCCACTGCGACCTAAGCATAGCCAGCGCTACGGCGGCCACCCAGCGCCTGCTGGCCCTCAGTTCCCCACCCGATGCTATTTTTGGGGTTAATGATACGACGGCCTTCGCGGCCATGAAAGAAATTAAGCGCCAACACCTTCGCATACCGCAAGACATCGGTTTGGTTGGTTTCACTGACGAGTTTCACGCCACCGTAGTAGAACCCACGTTGACTTCGGTGATGCATCCTACCTATGAGATGGGCCGAGAAGCGGCCTTGCTTTTTCTGGCGCAAGTAGATGCGAAGGTTGCTATTACGCCCAGCCAATCAGTGTTAACCACGCAACTAGTTGTCCGGGAATCCTCTAGCATGATTCCCGTAGAGTAAGCTCTTGCAACTTGGCCGCTAGTAACTGAACTCCCAAAACAAACCGGCCTCTGTGGCATTACTTGATATAGAGTCGTCATTATATACCGCCGTGCCGGTGATGTTTTTGTTGGTAGCTTGCCTTGTTGACAAGTAGTCTTCTACCTTTCTGCAAGCTGCTACTCTCACCTCGCGCTTGCCTCGTCAGCGCCGCCACACGAAGCACCCAAACTGCCTTAATTGCCCGTATGCGCCAGCTTGCCTTATTTCCTTTGAACCTCGTTGTATTCCCCGGCGAGAAATTGAACCTGCACATCTTCGAGCCCCGCTACCGCCAGTTGGTGCGCGACTGTTTGAGCGAGGGCATTACGTTCGGCATTCCCCCTTTCCTGAATGAAGCGGTAAGCCAGCTAGGTACTGAAATGAAGCTTGTAGACGTAGAAAAAAACTACGCCAGCGGCGAAATGGATATCCGCACCAAGGCAGTAGGTGTGTTTCGGGTGGAAGAGTTTTATCGGCAGGTTCCGGGCAAGCTGTACGCCGGGGGGTTAGTGGAAGACCTTGCCGACGACGACCGCACGGATATTCTGCTGCAAAGGCGCATTTCCGAGCAGCTACAGCAACTCTATGATGTGCTTGGCCTGCGCAAGCTAATGCAGGAGTTACCCGCCAATTTCCGGGTGTATGACGTAGCGCATCACTTGGGTTTGAGCACCGAGCAGGAATATCAGTTACTAGAAGCGCTGACCGAGGCCGAACGGCAAGAAATTGTGTTGGAGCATCTGGAGCACATTCTGCCGGTGCTGCTGGAAACCGAGCGCCTGAAAGAGCGAGTCCGCCTGAATGGCCACTTCAAAAACCTAACTCCCCCCAACTTCTAAGAATTGAACCTGCGTATTAACTGCTAGGCAAAATAATAGTAGAGCCCAACAAGCAACTCGTCTGGAATAAGCAAACGCAAGCCACTGGTTTTCACGTATAGAGGCAGATACCGTTTATCTCCTTGCGTTGGCTGTTATCCCCTCTCTCCTTCTTTATGCAATAGTAGCAGCGGCTTTGCTTTCGGCTTTGTGGTTGCTGTTGCGCTACTGGCAGGAACGGCAGTATCGTCGCCGGCCCTACGTGGCACCTGTCCGCAACGACTGGTTGCTACATCAGCCCGACGCCACGAAAGCGCCGCAACACCGCGTGGCGCTGCTCGGCGACCCTGGCGCCGTGGCCACCGATGGCACCGACCCCATACTGCAACTCTTAGCCGATTGGCAGCAGGAAACTGGCCCCGCCGGTACCGTCGTCATCCTCGGCGACAATGTGTATCCGGTTGGCCTGCCCGCCTCTGACAGCCCTGGCCGGCCCGCCGCCGAGAAGCGCCTAAATACACTACTCGATGTACTGCGTACTTTTCCGGGCCGGGTGGTATTCTTGAGTGGCAACCACGACTGGAACAAGGGCCGCGCTGATGGCTACGCTTATCTGCTCAGGCAGGAAGCCTACATTGCCGAGCAGTTGCCATCGGCACTCTACTTGCCTCCTGGCGGGGTGCCCGGCCCAGTTACGGTGCAGCTGAGTGACGATGTGCTGCTGGTGGTGCTCAACACCCAATGGTGGGTGCAGAACGGTGCCCGCCCGGCATCCGACTCGAAAGAGCCGTTTCGCCAGTTGCAGCAACTTTTGAATGCCAATCGACACCAGCGCGTGTTGGTGGCTGGGCATCATCCCCTGTATTCCAATGCGTTGCACGGCGGCAAGTTCACAGCCAAGCAGCACGTTTTTCCGTTGACTACGGTCTATAAGCGGGCTTATCTGCCCTTGCCGCTGGTTGGGTCATTGCTGCCACTGTACCGCAAGGTGGTAGGCGCTGCCGAAGATATGGCCCACCCCCGCTACCGCAAGATGCGGCGGCGCTTGCTGCGGGTGCTCCATGAGTTTCCCAACATCATCTACGCCGCCGGCCACGACCATAACCTGCAATACTTTCACCGGTATGGCGGGCACTACTTGGTAAGCGGGGCCGGCAGCAAAACAGCCTTCGTTCAGAAAGGTGGAAACGCCACGTTTGTGCACGAGCACAAAGGCTTTTTCAGCATCGACTTCTACGAAAACGGCGAGGCGTGGCTACGCACCCTTGAGCCAAGCACCGACGAGAATACGTCGGAAGTGTTCCGTCAACGGCTGCTGCCCGGCCCGGTAGTAGCTTCGCCTGTAGTATCTACCGGCCTTATCAATGAGTCAATAGCTGGCGTATAAGGCTGTGGCCGGTTGTTGATTGAGTTGCCGTGCAGGACTAGCCTTGCAAAGAGTGTACAGTGCCTTCTGTTGCCAACAATGCAAGCATAGTTTACTCGTTGGGTACTGGCACTAGCACCCGCAGGCTATGGTGGTTTATTTTCACCTCTACTGGATTGGGCAGCACTTTGGGCTCGCCATCAATCTGCACTAGAATGTCCCTTTCTCCTGGCACCGATATACTCGCCCGACGGCAACACAACCGCCGGGTATAGACCGATGTATCGAAACCGCTGGTGTAAAGATCATAGAGGATGCCGGGAGCGGCAGCGTTAGGGAATGGCTCGATAAGGCAAATTTCAAATTTGCCATCGTCCATGTCACTGTTAGGGTTGATAACTACGTTGCTCCCGAACGTGTTGGCATTGGCAATAGTCAGCATAAAGGCCGCGCCGTCCCAGGTTTCCTCATCCGTTTCAATGTGGTAGGTAGCCGGTTCGTAGTTCAAAAACTCTTGGGTGGCAATGCGGATGTACGCTCCGGGCCCACGTGTGTCGCCTTGGTCGAAGCGCTCCACCACTACGGCGTTAAACCCAAGGTCGGCGAGGTGCGCAGAGAAGTGGCCTCCAACCTGTAGCGTGTCGATAACGCGCACCTGGTGGCGCCAGATAAGATCTAGCGCCTCCTGTGGGTCTTGTGGAATGCCTAAGTCTTTGGACAGCCCGTTGCCCGAACCAAGCGGTAAAATACCCAGTGCGGTTCCTTTATCTACCAAGGCTTCTGCTACTAAACTAACGGTACCATCACCGCCGGCCGCAAACACGGCATCATAGGCGTGCTTGCTCAGGTAGTCCTGCAGTTTAGCAAGGTCGTCGGTGCCGGTTGTGTGGTAGAAATTGGCCGTGCGGCCTCGCTCGGTGCAATACGTGGTTATGGTTTGCTCTAGGTCAGCCTTGTCGATGTCGCCGGAGATTGGGTTCAGCACAAACAACAGGTGGCGAAGCATGGTGGCAGTGGCGGCAGTCATCGAAGTGAAATTCGTGGAACGCCTGAAAGATACCTTTATATGGGTTCTTTTGGGGCTTTCGTAGCTTCTGATGGTTTCAGACTACGGCTTTAGGTTGCTTGGCATACCTTGGGGAAATTCAGCAGCAATTTCCTGCTCTAAATGCCCAATACGGTTTCCAGGGTTTGGGTGCGTGCTCAAAAACTCGGGTTGCCGTCCGCTGCCACCATTCTGCTCTAGTATCTGCATTACCTGGATCATAGCGCGTGGGTCGTAGCCAGCTTGCGGGGTGTAGTCAACGGCCAGTCTATCGGCTTCTAGCTCGTCGTTGCGGCCATAACGCAAAGTGAGCAGTTTGCCAACCATAGCCGCGGCCGCCGAAGCAGCCATGGTGCCGGGGCGGTCTGGGTCGTACATACCAATAGCGGCGGCTCCCGTCAGTCCCTGCGTCAACTTTGATTTCGCTATTTGCTCGGCAGAATGGCGCCCTACCACGTGGCCAATTTCGTGGGCCAATACCCCCGCTACTTGGCCTTCAGTAGTAAGATGCTTAAGCAAACCAGCCGTAATGAACACCTGGCCGCCTGGCAAGGCAAAGGCATTGATGGTATTTTCGTCGGCCAGTAGGTGAAACTGAAATTTGTAAGGGCTTTGGCTGGCTTTGGTACTGCGTACTATCTGCTGACCGATTTGCTCGACCCGGGCAGCGGCTTCACGGTTAGGGTGCAAACCGCCGTATTGCTGCGCCATTTGGGGGGCTGCTTGCAAGCCGAGGGCTATTTCCTGTTCGGCAGTCATGTCTACGTGTTGCACTTCGCCCGTTACTTCATTCACTGAGCGTTTGCAGTAGTACGTGACGAGGGTAAACCCTGCCATCAGCAGGGCAATGATATAGCGGAGGTTTCCTCTCATGGCAGTAGGTGGTAAAGGCAGGATCAAGAGTTGGCTTTTCAGATAGTGAAAGCCAGATGGGCTTGTAACGCGCCTTTTCTAGAAGAGTTACCGAGAACCGACGTAACGAAACACAAGTAATTGGCACATAGAGCTCAACTAATAAACTGACCAGCAAACTGTTGTGCTACATCTGGCATTTCTTCTTATAGTTATACGTTATAATTTATATACCTAAATCCGGAATATACCGTATCAGGCTTATTCTCCCTTTTCCCGTTTCACATCTATTCAACATTCCCTTCTTATGAATCAGAAACGCACCTTCGGTTCTCTGCTTACCATACTAGGTATTATTGGCATTATCTATGGCGCTCTTGGTTTTCTGCATGTAGCGGGCATAAGCCTAAGCAAAATCAACTCACTCGTTCCCTTCGGCGTTGGGCTGATTTTCTTCTTTGCTGGCATCAATCTGGTAAAAGCCACCGGCGACCGAGCTTAAGCAGATTACAAACCAGAAGCCCTGGCTTCGGCACTCAGCTACTATCGTAGTAGGCGAGTGCCGAAGCCAGGGCTTCTGGTTTGTGTGAGATTATACTAGCTACGAGCTAAACCTTGCCGTTGGGCAAAAGCCAGTAAGGCCGGATCGAGTTGTAGCCACCCCGACGTGTATCGTACTTGGCTTGGCCCGTGCGCATAAATAACGGTTCCGCCCTGTATGGCACGGATAATGGCCGAGCTTTGCTGCGCTGGTAGTGCTGGGCACCCCTGGCTCCGGCCTAGCCGGCCGTGCTGGCGCACAAATTCCTCGCTTACATAGTCGGCACCGTGTACCACTACTGCGCGGTTTGCGGCGTTGGTGTTATAACCTGGGTCTTGGCCGTGCAGTTTCAACGACAACCCGTGCTTACCTTGGTAGGTGCTGCCGGTAGTGTAGAAACCCAAGCTGCTCATCTCGGAGCCTTCCCGGTTCGAAAAAGTACGGGCCAGATCATCACCCGTATTTCTGCCGTGGGCAACCAACGAATGAAACAACACAGTCTGTTTCTTTAAATCAATTACCCACAGGCGCTTTTGCCGGCTAGGACGCTCGAAATCAATGATGGTTAGCACTTGGCGGCTCGGCGAAATTTGTCCGCGCTGGCTAAGGCTATAGTAGCCCATCAGGGCCTCGCGGTAAACGTTGACTGGCACTTTGTAATTTACCAGCTTCGCCTTCATGTAACTAGTTAGTACATATTGCTCGAAAGCAGCCATATACTGCGCCCGCCGTACCTCGATAGTAGGCTTGGGGGCTCCCCCCGTCCGCGAGCCAGCGGCAGCAGAGGAATGAGAATCAACAGATGAAAAAACAAAGCACGCAGTTAACAGTAGCGTGGTAAAGGCGGTTGTTATCTTGGTCATCGGCTAAGCTGTCGGACAAGAGCAAACAAGGTGGCATTTGCTACGAAATAGCAACGTCGGAATTACAATAATAGTACTTTAGCGCAACTTCTTATGTTGGCAGCAACCAATTTATAAAGCCAACCAGTTCCCTTCATCCTGCCTTATGTTGCTGTATCGTTTCTCTTTGTTGAGTGTTTGCCTGCTTTTAATTGCTGCCTGCGGCCGTTCTCGCCCCAATTTACCAGGCCTTGACAGTGCTACCTGGCGCCAAGATCCTTATGGCTGCCGCAACGTACGAGCCTCACAGGCCAAGGCATTTTTAAAGGCAAAAGAGCAGCTTTACGGGAGTACTACAGCTACTATTGAGGAGCTTCTAGGCCGCCCCGATGAGGAAGAATTAGCCGAGCAAACCGAGAAAACCTACTACTATTACCTTGTACCTGGGCCACAGTGTTCACCCAACCACCAGCGTTCTGCTGTCAATAGGCTAAGCATTCATTTCGGGGCTATTGGTACCGTAACGGAAGTACTGACCACGCAACCGCTTTAGATCAATAATATAATTTATTTTATACTACCCTATTCATTTAGCGGCATTCATGCGTACAGGCACGCCGCGCAACTGTGTTGTCTATATTCACCCTGTTCAACCAGTAAAGCAAAAGAGGCACCTCCTTTTCAGGAGGTGCCTCTTTATTTAGCAAAACTTAGCTGGCGAGCAGTTATCCTAATTGCAACGGAATGATGAGTAGCTGTTTAACCTACTCCGCCCTCGTTAGCATCAATTGTGCTACGAATATCATCGTGCTGTTCTTCGGTGCGCAAAGCACTTATTTGGCTAGGTGTAAGAATGCGGCGGCACTCGGCTTCGTACTGCGACTCCAGTTCGCTGATACGCGCCCGTTGTTCTACAATGTCGTCTTTGTACTGCCAGGTTATTTCGTCTAAGCGCGTTAGTCTGATTTGATTCACGGCGCGCAGTCGAATGTATTGTGCTTCGTTTAAATGCAGGCTATTGCACAGCTGGCGGGTTACTTCCCGCACCCGCACAATGGAAGGGTCATTGTTTCCGGGCAGTTCCCCATGGCGGTCTTGCTTTTGCGCGCTTGCAACGCCAGTCAAACCTATAAACAATAATAAGGTGATAAGTGATGATTTCATGGTGAAGAGCAAGCAATAGGTACAGGGATGAGTAGAAAAGGAGGCCGCTAGATAAGCTTGGTTAAAGCAAAGTCATATTTGCTACCTTTTATACAAATATATGTTACCAAAGTTACAGCAACAACAAATAAAACAATTATTTTATTTTAATATTCCAACTAACTATTAGAACCATCATACAATCTGGCTCATCACAAAAAAGGCCTGACTTTCAAATGAAAATCAGGCCTTCTAAATCTTTTGCTAATAGTTATTCAATTCCTTCTATTGGCTTATGATCAGGGCTTTTGAAGTACTGCATAGCTACCAGTGAGATGATGGCACCACCTAGGCTCCCCATCAGAATAATAGCGAGAAAAGCCATAAGCGCCGATAAGTCATAGCCAAACAAGTCGCGGGCGTGGCTTAGATCCAATACATCAGGCTTGATGGCGCTTGTTATAATAAAGAAAAAGCCCAATCCCAAGCTTGCCACAATAGCCGTAACAATACCGGTACCGAAGCCAGCTAGGTAAGGCATTCTGTCTTCTTTGACGCGTTTGAAATTGGCAATAGCCATGGAAATTCCTATCACCAGAATTATTAGGTTGAGGGCGCCGGCCCCCAGGTTATCGAAAAATCCTGCGAAGATGGCAATCAGGGTATACAAAATCAGGGCGCCAGCCGTGAGTAAGCCGAAGCGTACTCCGTTGGTTTCGGGGGTAATGCGGGTGTCATTCATAGCGGGTTCAGGTTGAAGTTGGAAGGGAGATCAAAGAAGACCATACAAGCCATGCCTGTTCTTGATCAGGCATTTACTTACAAGGTTACTTGCTTCTTAATACCGCATTTAGGGAGCTATAGTTGGGGTAAATGCTGTTTTTTTTGTTAGGCTTTACCCAGCTAAACACTTCTGCCTTTTTCATTCCAGGCGATTTTATACCATAGTATTAGTCCCGACTATCGAACTGCATCAACCCATGTGAGCACATAGGTGGCGCTTGTATGCTTGTCGGTGGGCACTAAGAAATTCATCGTCTAGCCTTTGGCAGTGCCTATTGGAGCCTTCGCTATACTCCCATGAAAGGCACCTATCGTTGTAGCCTGCCTATATAATACCCTATAACATATCGGGCGCCACAACAAATTGGAACATGTAGCTTGCTTGTCGTGTTGCAATAAACCGGGCTGAATACGCTGCCAAGCCAGTTTCGCACTGCGCCATGACGTAGAACCGATGGTATTGCTGATGCATCTGATTGGAACCTTCTTCTGTGGACTAGGCAAGCAGCCGCTGCTCTCCAGTTTATTCGCGCATCGTCAACCCAACGATTATCGTAAAGTCTTTAGTTATACAATCTTGCGTCTAAGCTAGCGAGCCTACATTTTGCGTATTTTTGCGCCCGATTACTTTTTTTACTGCCGAAGTCCTACTCGTTTCTTCCTTCGTTTCTCCGCCTTTCACCTAAGATATGATCAGCACCTCCAACGTCAGCTTGCGCTATGGCAAGCGTGTATTGTTTGAAGACGTTACTATCAAATTCATGCCTGGCAACGTGTATGGCCTTATTGGGGCCAACGGGGCTGGCAAATCAACTTTCCTGAAGATTCTATCCGGCGAGATTGAGCCTAACACGGGTTCCGTAACGATGCCACCAAACGCGCGCCTATCGGTGCTGCGTCAGGACCAGTTTGCTTACGACGCCCACCCGGTACTGCAAACCGTTATTCGCGGGCACGAGCGGCTGTGGAAGGTAATGGAGGAAAAAGACGCGCTGTACGCCAAGGCTGATTTCTCGGACGCCGACGGTGAGCGGGCCGCCGAGCTAGAAGGTGAGTTTGCCGACCTCGAAGGCTGGAACGCCGAGTACGAAGCCGCGGAATTGTTGTCGGGTCTTGGCATTGCTGAAGACAAGCACTACACCCTGATGGGCGACCTAGGCAGCTCCGACAAAGTACGCGTATTGCTAGCGCAAGCCTTGTTTGGCAACCCCGATGTACTGCTGCTCGACGAACCTACCAACGGCCTCGATGCCGAAACCGTGCTTTGGCTGGAGAACTTCCTCGACTCATTCCAGAACACTGTAATTGTAGTGAGCCACGACCGTCACTTCCTCGACGCCGTCTGCAACTACATGGCCGACCTCGACTTCTCGAAAATCACGATGTATCCTGGCAACTACTCGTTCTGGTACGAGAGCAGCCAGTTGGCTTTGCGCCAGCGCCAGGAAGTGAACAAGAAAACCGAAGACAAGCGCAAAGAACTGGAAGAGTTTGTGCGCCGCTTCTCAGCCAACGCTTCCAAGAGCAAACAGGCTACTTCGCGTCAGAAGCTGCTCCAGAAGCTTACGCTCGAAGAAATCAAGCCTAGCTCGCGCAAGTACCCCTACATTGCTTTCAAGCCTGAGCGCGAAGCCGGCAACCAGCTGCTGACCGTAGAAAACCTGAGCAAGAAGGTAGACGGCCAGGTGGTGTTCAGCAACGTATCGTTCTCGCTCGACAAGAAAGACAAAGTAGCTATTGTTGGGCGCGACGACCGGGCAGCTTCCCTCCTCTTCGATATTCTGTTCCAGCAGATCCGGCCCGATACCGGCGACTTCAAGTGGGGCACCACCATTACGCCTTCTTACTTCCCGAAAGAAAACTCCGAGTTCTTCGACACCGACCTGAACCTAGTGGACTGGCTGCGTCAGTACTCGACGGAAAAAGACGAGTCGTTCATCCGGGGCTTCTTGGGCCGGATGCTGTTCTCGGGTGAAGAGTCGCAGAAGAAGTCGAACGTGTTGAGCGGGGGCGAGAAAGTGCGCTGCATGCTTAGCAAGATGATGATGGAGTCGGGCAACGTGCTGGTTTTGGATGATCCAACCAACCATTTGGACCTGGAAAGTATCACTGCTTTGAATAACAGCTTAGGTGACTTCGGTGGCACGCTGCTGTTTGCTTCGCACGACTTACAATTCATTCAAACAGTGGCCAACCGCATCATAGAGCTTACGCCCGATGGCATCATCGACCGGCGCATGAGCTATGAGGAATACCTGGCGGATGAAAACGTAAAAGCGCTCCGCCAGCGCAAATACCAATTAGTTTCCTAATGCGTTACCATAAGGTATGAACGCTCTGCAACGTCCCCTATTCGCAATTTTCCTGGTTGGTACCGGGCTGTTGGCGGCTCCCGCTGCCTTCGCCCAGCGCACCGACAGCACCTCCACAGTAAAACCCCAGCTGAACACGGCGCCTCCTGGTGCTGCGCCGCGTCCAACTCCTGCTCCTACCACGCCGGCTCCGCGCCAGGAGGTGCCGGTACCCGTGCCACCACCCGCCAACGAGCCAATTCCGGCCCGCCCTTCTACCGACAGCCCATCGGGGTTGGAACTGCCAAACCGACCTGGCGTAGCTGCGCCACCGCCACCCTTGCGTAAGTACTTCTTATACACCAATTTTGGGCTTGGCTACAGCAGCAACCCATATAGCGGCGGTCAGTTCAGCGTTAGCTTGAGTCCGGCCATAGGCTATCGAGTCACTGAGAAGTTGGCCATAGGCCCTGGTATCAGCTATGCTTACAACAATATTTCGTTTCCTGAGGACTATCAAAGAGTTGGGCTACCAGGTAGCATAAGCTTGAATAGTGTAGGGTTGAAAGGATTCTTGCAATACATTGTTTACAAGGAGTTTTTCATTCACGCCGAATATGAGGTAACAAAAGCGCAGAGCTACGATATCTACGAAGATGCTAGTACTCTGCAATATCGAATAGTGAAAACCAACCGGACGATGAATACGCCTTTGCTTGGAGCTGGCTACCGCAGCCAGATTAGCCAGCGGGCAGCCTTCGACATTGTAGCGCTTTATAATTTCAACAATGGCTACGATGGGCAAGGATATCCTCTCTCACCTTATGGCCAGCCGGTTATTCGCTTCAGCTTCTTGTACGATATCAAATAGCCAATAGACTTGGCTTAAACACAAAAAAGCCTCCCGACGTATCGGGAGGCTTTTTTGTGTTTTTCAGACAATGGTTCAAGAGGCCATCAACCTCATTGCGGGAGTTATACTACCCGGCCGCCGCGAATAACACGCAGCAAAATGGCGATGATAGCAATAACCAGCAGAATGTGAATTAGGTTGTTGCCGGCCATACCAGCGCCTAAAACGCCGAAAAAGCCCAATGCCCAGATGAGAATGAGAACGACGGCGATGATGTACAATAGATTGCCCATGGTGGATGGAATTGATTGGAGAGTGGTGGAAAGGTAGGCTCCGGCTTTGCAAGGAGAAATTGCATGTTGTCAAGCTGGACTGCGGATTTGTACGCGGGGGGTCGAGAAAAGGATATATCGGGTTTAAAAAATCTTGTCTTTTTGTTGCTTGTTTCCCAAAAAACCGCGTTAGCGCAACCCTGACGCACTTTCGCTCGACAAAAAATTTTCTTGCGTTTCCCAAAACATTTACTCTTAGCTTCTGTTTTCGTGACCTTGCACGTGGTAGCCAGTGTTTTCAGATTAGCTTTGTCGTTGCCGGTTTAGCCCCGGCTCGTTACCTCTTCCCACCCCTCTCATACGTTTTGTAGCATGATGCATGTCGCCGTTATTGGCTCAGGTACTATGGGCAATGGCATTGCCCACGTCTTTGCTCAGCACGGATTTTCCGTCGCCCTTATCGACATCAACCAGTCGGCTCTCGACAAAGCCCTCCAAACCATCAGCAAAAACCTGAACCGTCAGGTAGCCAAGGGCACCCTTGCTGAAACCGAAAAAACGGCCACGCTTGAGCGCATCCAAACCCACACCAGCATTGCCGACGGCGTACGCGACGTGCAACTGGTAGTGGAAGCAGCCACCGAAAATGTGGACCTGAAACTGCAAATCTTCCGCGACCTTGATCAGCACGCACCGCAGGAGGCTATTTTGGCATCCAACACCTCGTCAATCTCCATCACCAAAATAGCGGCCGTTACCAAGCGTCCGGCCCAGGTGATTGGGATGCACTTCATGAACCCGGTGCCTGTCATGAAGCTGGTGGAAGTTATTCGGGGCTATGCCACCTCGGATGCCGTGACGGAGCAGATAATGGACCTTTCGCGCCAGCTCAGCAAAACGCCCACCGAAGTAAACGACTACCCTGGCTTCGTGGCCAACCGCATTCTGATGCCGATGATTAATGAAGCCATCATTAGCCTGTTTGAGGGCGTGGCTGGCGTCGAGGAAATTGACACGGTGATGAAACTAGGTATGGCGCACCCCATGGGACCCCTGCAACTAGCCGACTTCATTGGCTTGGATGTATGCTTGGCTATTCTGCGGGTGTTGCACGAAGGCCTTGGCAACCCGAAATACGCCCCCTGCCCACTGCTGGTTAACATGGTAATGGCCGGCAGATTGGGAGTGAAATCTGGTGAAGGCTTCTATAAGTACACAGCAGGCTCCAAGGAGCTAGTAGTAGCAGATCGGTTTCAGAAATAAGCACCTGCCGCTACCTGGGTAAGCAGGTAACACCTGGGGTCCGGGGTAAAGAATCTTTCTTTTCTTCGCGCTAAGCCTAGAATATAACGAGCCCTTGACGACTATACGAGCGTCAGGGGCTTGCTTATTTAGAGGTAAGTTTTTGTGAAAGGTCGAAGTGCTTGGTCGTACTGCCTTGCGCTGACCGCAGCAACCAGAACATTAAACTTTTCTGCTCTATATTCTCTTTTACTCGTATAGGCTACTTTTTAAGCTGAACTAGACGCTGGTTTGTCTGGTGAGGGCTTAAGCAAACACAAGCCTAAGTCAATAAGAATCTCAACTATATGGAACTCGCAACTTTTGGAGCCGGCTGCTTTTGGTGCGTCGAGGCTGTTTTTCAAGACCTTCAGGGCGTACAAAAGGTGGTGTCGGGCTACTCCAATGGCCGCATTGCCAGCCCTACCTACCGAGAAGTATGCAGCGGCCTAACCGGTCACGCCGAAGTAATTCAAATCACCTATGACCCCAAGGTGATTAGCTATGCCGAGTTGCTGGAGGTGTTCTGGAAAACCCACGATCCGACAACTCTTAACCGGCAAGGCAATGACACCGGCACGCAGTACCGCTCTGGCGTGTATTACCACAATGACGAGCAGCGCCGACTAGCTGAAGAATACAAGCAGAAGCTCAACGATGCCCAAGCTTTCGACAAGCCGATTGTCACGGAAATTGAGCCGCTGAAAAGCTTCTATCCGGCTGAAAACTATCACCAGAACTACTACAAGCAGAACGGCCACGAGCCTTATTGCCAATTTGTGGTTCGCCCCAAAGTGCAGAAGGTACAAGCCGTGTTCGGCGACAAACTGAAAAAAGCAACGGTATAATACCTGTTGCTTTTAATTGAAAAGCCCGCTTCAGTCAACTGAAGCGGGCTTTTTCTTGCCCTACATGGCAGCTACCACTAACTAAGTGTGATGGCAAAAGGGCCGTTTTCCTTGCCTAGGAAATAAAACATAGCCACTTTATCAACCACGCTGCGGGCCAGCGGTGAGCAGGAAGCATCCACCACCTGGCCGTTTTTGACCATGATGAAGCCGACTTCTTCGCCTGGCAACGCCCCATCGGGTCCGACGGCTGGAACGGGCGTCAGAAACTTATGTGGCACGATGCGGATATCCTCCTGAGCAGGCAGCTCCAAGGTTGGGTTGGGTTTGCGCGGCTTGAAACCGAAAGTTGGCGAATATGAAAAGTGCGGGTTGTGCACCCAGTCGCCGTTGAAGATGTAGTACTCATCGGTGCCAATGCGAATAAATTCGCGCACCGAGCAACGAACCGCAATACGTGGCGCGTCCGGATTTTGCAGCGCCTCGAGCAGCATCCGGGTCCGCGTTGGGTCGGGCACATCTACCAGGGGCTGCGTGAGGCGAGCATGCGCTACTATTTCGGCGCCGGCATATAAGTTGATCAACTGCTGGCGCCACTCGTGCAAGGTGCCTAGGCGCTTGGCTTCTGCCAACGAAACATCGGGCAGCGTATAGGTATAAGGGCCAGCCATTGCTACCCCATCGGGACCGTTGGCCACCGACCACTCCACGAGGTAGCAGGTTTGCTTGCGCCCATCCACCCACGGCAGTTCCGTGTTGTAGATTACTTTGGTCTGGATATCGGATGGGGCGGATTCCAGCTCGTTTGCCAGGTAGGTCCGGATTTCTTCCCGGGCTTCCGCGGCGGAAGCGGGACTGACTTTAAAGTTCATTAGATAAGTATCAAGTATTGAGCGGCCAGTAAGGTTGACAGCAGCACGCAAGATATTGTCTTGTTGCGTAAGTACATACTACTGGCCGCTCGATACTAGTTAAACGGCTACGTTGTGCTCACGCAAAGCGTCGTTGAGGCTGGTTTTCAGGTCGGTGCTCGGCTTGCGCTGACCAATGATGAGAGCGCAAGGCACGTGATACTCGCCGGCCGGAAACTGCTTGGGCAACGAACCCGGAATCACCACCGAGCGGGCCGGTACGTGGCCACGGTATTCCTTGGGCTCGGCGCCCGTCACGTCGATGATGCGGGTGCTGCCCGTGATGGTCACGCCAGCGCCAATAACGGCTTCCTTACCCACGAAGCAGCCTTCCACCAAAATGCTGCGCGAACCCACAAAAGCGCCGTCTTCTACAATTACGGGCGCAGCCTGCACCGGCTCCAATACGCCGCCAATACCTACGCCCCCGCTCAAGTGCACGCCAGCGCCAATCTGAGCGCACGAACCAACGGTAGCCCAGGTATCCACCATGGTTCCCTCGCCTACCCAGGCGCCAATGTTCACGTAGCTCGGCATCAGAATCACGCCCGATGCGAGGTAGGCGCCGTAGCGGGCCGTAGCGGGCGGCACCACCCGCACCCCCTGACCAGCATAGTCGGTCTTCAGGCGCATTTTGTCGCGGTACTCGAAAGGCGGCAACTCCAGCGTTTCCATCTGCTGAATGGGGAAGTACAGGATAACCGCCTTCTTCACCCAGTCATTCACCGTCCAGCCGCCTTCCTGGTCGTTGGCGGGCTGCGCTACGCGCAGACGCCCTTTGTCCAGCTCTTCGATAACGTGGTGAATGGCGTCGGTGGTGGCAGTTTGTGAAAGCAAGCTGCGGTCGGCCCAAGCCGCCTCAATGGTTTGTTGCAAATCGGTCATGAAAGTTGAATAGTTGGTTGTTTGGCTTCGGTTGTTGGCTGCTGATTGGTTGGGTTGCGGAGCGTGACCAGCTGACAACAGTTCAACAATCAGCAGCCCACAATCGACAATCAACCCCAAACTTACCATCTTCGCGGGCAAGATGCCGCCTCCAATTCATCCTTCCGGTTCGCCGATTCGCATTATTCTGCTGGCTTCGGTGCTCAAGCCCCTGGACGACACCCGGATGTACGGCAAATTTGCTTGCACTTTAGCTCGCCGGCCTGCCACCACTGTGCACGTAGCTGGTCGGCAGGCTTCCTCCGTACCCACAACGCCCGCCAACGTACATCTGCACACGCTGCTGACCGGTACACGCATGAGCTGGGCCCGTCTCGGGGCGCAGCGCCGATATTGGCAACTACTGCAGCGCCTTCGCCCCGACCTTGTGGTAGTGCACGCCCCGGAGCTGCTACCCCTTACGCTACTATGGCAGCGGCTAGCTCCCTACCGCCGGTTTCTGTACGACATCCGCGAGAATTATGCCCTCAACGTATCCACTCAGCGTGTTTATGGTGGCTTCACGCGTCGCTGGCTGGCCGCCGGGTTGCGGTGGGTGGAAGCCTGGGCCGCCCGCCACGCCGCCGGACTGATTTTGGCAGAAGAAAGCTATGCGCAGGAATTGCCGTTTTTAAAGGCGCTGCCACCCTCCCGCGTCGTAACGCTGGAAAACAAATACCAGCCAGCTGCCGGCGAGGTACCCCGCACCGAGCCGCGGCCTCTACCTGCTGTGCATGAACCCTTGCGGCTACTATACTCAGGCACCGTTTCCGAGCTGAACGGTATCCACCAAGCCTTGAAGCTAACCGAAGAACTGCATCATCAGCGGCCAGGCGGTGCCTTGCTGACAGTTATCGGCTTTTGCCAACAGCCCGATTTATTACGGACCTTACAGCAGTTGCAGCAGACGAATCCGCCCTGGCTTCGGCTACTCGTACACGGTGCTACGCCCGTAGCGCACAGCGCCATTGTGGCCGAAATCCAGCGGAGCCACGTGGGTCTTTTGTTGTACCAGCCACATCCTAGCTCGGAGCGTTGCCGGCCCACCAAGCTGTTTGAATACCTAGCGCATGGTCTGCCGATGCTTATTCCTTTTAACCCACTATGGGAGGCATACATCCGGCGCTATGAGGCAGGTTTGGTGGTTGATCTGCATTCGATACCCGAAGCTGCTACCAGCTTACTTGCCGTCACAGAGTTGCCCGCTACCACCAAGCCCGTCTTCTACCCAATAGGCATTCCAGATGACGCTTTTTGGGCTTCGGAAGGCATAAAATTAGGGCGTCTAGTGGATTCAATTGGGTAACTGCCGACCTTTGCCGCCCGTTTACAGAATTTGGCTGCGCGGTTTTATTACCTTCGGCACCCTTTTCGTCTCTTCTCTCTGTACTCTCCCAAAATTTCCCTTTCTATGTCCACTCTCCGCCATTCCGAAATTGCCGGTGTCGGCCACTATGTACCTAGCCGTGTAGTCACCAACGCCGACCTCACCCAACTCATGGAAACGACCGAGGAGTGGATCCAGGAGCGCACTGGTATTCAGGAGCGGCGATGGTTCGAGGAAGGCAAGGATACCACGGCCAACATGGGCGCTGCGGCGTCCCGTAAGGCACTGGAAGCCGCGGGCCTCACCCCCGACGATGTGCAGATGATTGTGTTTGCCACGCTCTCCCCCGACTACTTCTTCCCAGGCTCGGGCGTATTGCTGCAACGCGAACTAGGCATTCAGGCTCCTATCCCCGCTTTCGACGTCCGCAACCAATGTTCGGGCTTCGTATATGCCCTGAGCATGGCCGACCAGTTTGTGCGCACCGGTATGTATGATACGGTGTTGGTTGTAGGCTCGGAAATCCACTCGTCGGGTCTCGACAAAACTACCCGCGGCCGGGGCGTATCAGTTATTTTCGGCGACGGTGCCGGTGCTGCGGTGCTGCGGCCAAGTACGCGCGAAGGGCACGGCATCTTGAGCACCCATTTGCACGCCCAGGGCGAGTTTGCCGAGGAATTGATTGTGAAAGAGCCCGGCTCCAACCGCGAAGGCCGCGTAGATTACGCCGTAGCCAATGCTCTCGACATGTACCCCTACATGAACGGCCAGAACGTGTTCAAGCATGCGGTAGTTCGCTTCCCTCAGGTGATCAAAGAGGCTCTGGATCAGAACGGCTACCAACCCCAGGACATTGATTTGCTGATCCCCCACCAAGCCAACCTGCGCATCACGCAGTTTGTGCAGCAGAAAATGGGCCTCTCCGACGATAAGGTGTTCAGCAACATCCAGCGCTACGGCAACACCACCGCCGCCAGCGTGCCCATTGCTCTCAGCGAAGCTCTGCAGGAAGGCCGCATCCAACGTGGCGACTTAGTTTGCCTTGCCGCCTTTGGCTCCGGCTTCACTTGGGCTTCGGCGCTAATCAAATGGTAGCTTTCACCTAATATTTGCAATTACAATTAGCCGCTTGTCGTTGATTCCCTGTGCACCTCATCTATACGATGGGGTGCATGGGGCTTATCAGACGCTAGTTGATTGTTGAATAACCACATGCCGAGCTTCACCGAGGAAAACTATCTGAAAGCCATTTACAAGCTAGCCGAAGCCGCCCCTGGCTCCGAGGTTAGTACCAATGGTATTGCGGAGGCGCTACAGACGCGGGCTGCCTCCGTGACGGATATGTTGCGCCGGCTTGGGGAGAAAGGGCTGCTGCACTATCAGCGCTACCGCGGTGTGTCGCTTACACCCGAGGGCCGGCAGTTGGCCTTGCTCACTATCCGCAAACACCGGTTATGGGAAGTGTTTCTGGTGCAGAAGCTAGGCTTCAATTGGGACGAGGTACACGACGTAGCCGAGCAGATGGAACACATCCACTCGCCGCTGCTTGTTCGCCGCCTCGACGAGTTCCTTGGCTTCCCCCGCCTCGACCCGCACGGTGACCCTATCCCCACCGAAGATGGTGCCGTACTACGTCCCCAAAACCGCCTCGTCGCCGACCTTGCCCCCGGTGACCATGGCTGCCTTATGGCCGTGAAAAACACCTCACCCGCCTTTCTGCAGTACCTCGACAAGGTAGGTTTGAAGCTTGGTTCTGATATTGAAGTACTAGATAAAATAGAGTTCGATAATTCATTAGAAATCAGGATAAACAGTACAGCCGTTCTAATGCTTTCTCCTGAGGTTGGGCGTAATTTATTCGTAGCTGATCAGGCATAGCTTTCACTCGTTTGTACTAATCTGAACTCTATCTTTTTCGCACAAAGACCAAGGAAATAGGTGCAGCAAGCAGCACTCGAAGTCATGCTGATAGATCTCAACGCTGCCCGACCCGCCCACCTTGCGTACCTTTGCGGCCCATACAACTACCCCGTCTGTGGCTGCTCTTCCCCCCGCACTTTCCGATACTATTGTTGCCCTTTCCACGCCTCCTGGCGCGGGCGCCATTGCCCTGGTGCGCCTTTCGGGCCGGGATGCCATTCGTTTGGTGGCTGATGTTTTCACGGGCAAGCGCCTGCTCGACCAACCCAGCCATACGCTCCATTTCGGCACCATCCGCGACGAAGGCCGCATCCTCGATGAGGTAGTAGTGTCCTTGTTCCGGGCTCCGAACTCCTATACCCGCGAAGACGTGGTGGAAATCAGCTGCCACGGCTCCGATTACATCGTGCAGCAGTTGCTGTTGCTATTCACGCGCCACGGAGCCCGCCTAGCGGAAGCCGGCGAGTTTACCAAGCGTGCTTTCCTCAACGGCGCCTTCGACCTAGCCCAGGCCGAAGCCGTAGCCGACCTGATTGCCGCTGATTCTCAACTGTCGCACCAAGTGGCCATGCAGCAAATGCGTGGCGGCTTCTCGCGCGAACTGAAAGACCTCCGGGCCCGACTAGTACAGTTTGCTGCCTTGCTGGAGTTGGAACTCGACTTCGGGGAGGAAGATGTAGAGTTTGCTGACCGGAGCGGATTGCTAGCCCTACTCGAAGAAGTTCGGACGCTGGTACGCCGGTTGCTGCGCTCCTTTGAGCTCGGCAATGTTATCAAGAACGGCGTCACCACGGTAATTGCCGGGCGGCCCAACGCCGGCAAAAGCACCCTCCTCAATGCCCTGCTCAACGAGGAACGTGCCATTGTTTCCAGCGTAGCCGGCACCACCCGCGACATGATCGAAGATGAAGTAAGCCTCGACGGCATCCGCTTCCGCTTCGTGGATACGGCCGGCCTCCGCGACACCACCGACGTAGTAGAATCTATCGGGGTAGAACGCACTTTGCAGCGGGTTAAGCAGGCCGCATTGGTTATATATCTGTTTGATTTAACGGAAACTACTCCTGCGGAACTTCAAGCAGAGATTGAGGCACTCAACTTGCCTGCTGCCACGCCCGTCTTGGCTGTTGGCAACAAGCTCGATGTAGCTTCCGACCAACAACTGGCCGTCTTCCGGTCCCGTCCCGATACCGCACTAATTGCTGCCAGTCGCGGCGACGGCCTCGATGAGCTTCGTCAGCTCTTACTAGCCCAGGTGCGCAGCGAAGGCCTCGACCGCACCGGCAGCAGCACCATCGTCACGAATCTGCGTCACGCTCGCAGCCTCGATGCCGCTGCCCAGGCCTTGGACGCCGTGTTGGCTGGCCTAACTGCCGGCACCGGTACCGAGTTGCTCGCCGCCGACTTACGCCACGCCTTAGCTGCCCTAGGCGAGATAACCGGCGAAATATCTTCCGACGATTTGTTGACCAGCATTTTCACCCAGTTCTGCATTGGCAAGTAGCGCAGCAGCAAGGCAAGAAGTTGAAAGAGCATCCATAAGTACCTTACTACTCTTTGTCTTCCTCTCTTACCGATGCTGCTCGTAGGTATTGGGGGCTATAGCTTGCTGAAGCATTTCGACTTCACCACTGGTTAAGGGGGATGCGGCAGCTATCTGCACTGCATCGGAGAGTTGCTGTTCCGTACGAATTCCTAGCACCGCCGAGGTCACAGCCGGGTGATGCAGCACAAAGCGGGCAGCTACTTCGGCCGCTGAGCGTTGGGTGGTAGCATCTACTTGTTGCACTGCTGCCGCGGCTTGGGCTACTTCTTGCTCCGAATAGTTCAGGTAGTTTTTTGCGGCTTTGTTTACCAGAAGCCCCTGCGCAAAACTACCCCGAGCTAATACGGCTACGTTATGGTCTTGCAGTAAATCCAAGCAGCTTTCCTCGGGACGCCGGTCGAGCAGGCTATACTGCATCATCACGCTGCCAATACGAGAGCGTTGTACGTACTCGCGAATCACGTTGGGCCGGATAGAGGAAATACCGTACGCCCGGATTTTGCCTTGCTGCTTCAGCAACTCAAACGCTTCAATGATGCCGTCGATGGGGTCTTCGAGAGTGCCGCCGTGTAGTTGGTACAGGTCGATGTAGTCGGTTTCGAGGCGACGGAGGCTGTGCTCCACAGCTTGCAGCAGATAGTCATTGGTAGGCACCCAATCCCAGCCGCTACCATCTGGCCGCCATGCGTTGCCCACTTTCGTGGCAATAACCACCTCGCTGCGTCGGCCTTTAAACGCTTTGCCGACTGTCACCTCGTTTTCCCCTTTTTGATATAAGTCGGCAGTATCAAAGAGCGTAATACCCTGATCCAACGCTTGGTGCAGTAGAATACGGTTGGCCGCGTGATCGGTGCCAAGCGACATACAGCCGAAACTAATTTCGCTGACTTGCAGGCCGGTTTTTCCGAGTGAGTTGTACTTCATGAAAACTACAGTTGATGGCAAGTAGCTTGATACTCTCTTAGAAAGTACAGAGTTATTACCGTATGCCGAAACGGCCTATTGTGAAATCTGAAACGCAACGAAGCCACTTACAACTGCAAGCACTTCCAATGCTTGAAAACCAGCTAGGTCGTTCCTTGGTTGTTATGCATCTAGAGAGGCCACCGGTTTACATAGCCCGGCTCTCAACTCTACTGCCTGCCAAGAATTGGTTGTTATCTAATGCTTCAATGCTCTCGAACAGTGTGCTTGAAAGGCAGAAAGTTAAAGCCAGGTTAATGCGCAGAACCCAAGCGCGAATTTTCGCCGATTTATTGTCGAAAAAGCTCGCTACACACTGCGTATTTTACTGGACTGTGTTTCTTTGCAGGTACTTTCTCATCTAACACAACATCCCAGGACGCATAGCAGTATAGAACTCGACTGGTTTTGCCTTTTCTGGCTTGCTGGTTATTCTTTAGCTTCGCCCCTGAACCACCCTCTATCCCTCTCCTATGGCAGAGTCTGCTGAGATTATCCTCGACGGGAAATCGTACACCTTGCCCGTCATCGAAGGCACCGAGCACGAAAAAGCATTCGATATCGGTAAGCTACGTGACCAGACAGGCTACGTGACCCTCGATTCGGGCTACAAAAACACTGGTGCAACTAAAAGCGCCATCACCTTCCTCGATGGCGAAGAAGGTATTCTGCGCTACCGGGGCTACCCCATCGAGCAGTTGGCCGAAAAATCGACTTTTCTGGAAGTAGCCTATCTACTCATTTATGGGGCACTGCCCAATAAGGCAGAGTTAGACGAGTTCAGCCATCAAATCACCAAGCACACGCTGGTGCATGAGGATGTCCGCAAGATTTTCGACGGCTTCCCATCGGCAGCTCACCCCATGGGCATTCTGAGCAGCCTCATTTGCTCACTCACGGCCTTCTATCCGAAGAGCATTGACCCCGATCAGAGCGCCGAGGAAATCAACCTGAATATTCTGCGCTTGATGGCCAAAATCTCGACCATCGCCGCCTGGACCTACAAGAACTCGCAGGGTCATCCGCTCAACTACCCCCGCAACGACCTCGACTACACGTCGAACTTCCTGTACATGATGTTCAGCTTCCCTACCGAGAAGTATGAAATCAACCCAGTGGTAGTTAGCGCCCTCAACAAGCTGCTTATTCTGCACGCCGACCACGAGCAAAATTGCTCTACCTCCACGGTTCGCCTTGTAGGTTCGGCCAACGCCAGCCTATACGGCTCGGTTTCGGCCGGTATCAACGCCCTGTGGGGTCCGTTACACGGCGGCGCCAACCAAGAGGTGGTTGAAATGCTGGAAGCTATCCAGCGCGACGGTGGCGACACTAGCAAGTTTATTGCGAAAGCCAAAGACAAGAACGACCCATTCCGTTTGATGGGCTTCGGTCACCGCGTATACAAGAACTTCGACCCACGCGCCAAGATCATCAAAAAGGCTGCCGACGAAGTGCTAGCGGCTCTTGGCATCAACGACCCTCTCCTAACGATTGCGCAGGAGTTGGAGCAAGCTGCTCTCACCGATCCGTATTTCGTAGAGCGCAAGCTGTACCCGAACGTAGACTTCTATTCGGGTATCATCTACAAAGCCATTGGCATCCCGACGGAGATGTTCACGGTCATGTTTGCCTTGGGCCGCCTCCCCGGCTGGATTGCTCAGTGGAAAGAAATGCGTGAAAATAAAGAGCCTATCGGCCGTCCTCGCCAGATCTATACCGGTGAGCTAGAGCGCGACTACGTGAGCATCGAGAATCGCTAGGAGCTGATTTATTGACCTGCTCGAACACAAAAAAGCCTGCTTCAGTACTGAAGCAGGCTTTTTTGTGTTCGATTGATATTACTTGGCAACACTCATTGCCATCAAATCGGCTTTGGTCTGGTTGTAAGCTACCATTTGACGAGGGCCAAGGATGGCCGTCAAATCCCACTCGTAGTGAGACTGTAGTTCAGCTAATTGCTGATCAATAGCAGCGGCATCGCCAGCCGACTGGGTTTTCACGGCTTGCACGTCGTTAAGTAGACGCAAATTCAACTGGCGCACTTTCACGTACTGGCCTTCGCTGAGTTGAATCTTCTTAGCTAGTTGTTTCACCATCTGGGTGGCGCGGGCATTGGGGCTGGTTTGGTCGCCAGAGCCGGCTTCAGCTAATTGGCTGGTGCCAATCATTGCAGACAGGAGCAGGAAAGTAAAGATTTTTTTCATGATGGTTTTGTTAGATGTGAAGTGGAACAGACTACTGGTGAGCTTCAGGAGACTAGCAATAACCTACCGAAGCCTTGTACTAAATATACAACATTATTAAATTAAGTCAATATGTTTTATAGATTTATTTTGATGTTATTCTATGTAACATTTGAATACTTATATACCGTATAACAGGGTTTGCCAAACTTATTTCAGTGGGTTAGCAATACCTTTCGGCTGCCAATGGGTCAGGCACTTAGTCTAAGCGCTGTAGGAACTCTAGCAGAATGCTGTTCCAAAATCCTGCTAAAGCTTCTACTACCTCGTTAAGTGTTATTTTATATCAGCCTTTAAAGAGCCTGGTACCACGCTTGCAGTACTAGTGAGGGGCACTAAGCGCCGTCATGCTATTGCGGGACTGATTGAACATTGCCAACTGAGCTGGACGCATAATCGAGGTAAGCTCCAACTCGTAGCGAGCCTGCGCCACCGCAAGCCGCTCGTCTAGAATAGCAGGATCAGACGCAAACCGGTTCTTAATGTCCTCCATTTCAGTGAGCATCCGAATGTTGAGGTTTTTCACTTTCAAGTACTGGCCTTCATCCAGACGAGCCTTTTGCACTTGAATGCGGGTGAGCGCAGTAGCACGTGTAACAATAGCAGATTCTTTATCGCCACTTGCGTAAACGGTAGCACCCAAGGCTAGGATAATACCGGTAAAGAGAAAAGCTTTTTTCATGGGTAATAAGTTGGGGAAAGTGAAAAAGTATACTGAAAGGGCCTATGTAATGATGCTTTCAATTGAGACAGCCGATACCTGCTGAATACAATTTTGAGTGGCCCAAATATAGAGGAATATTTAAACATGCAAGGAATATTTATAACTATTCTAATCCATTGCTTTTATCAGATAGCACTGTAAAGTTCATTATCAGTCTTTTAATAGTCTTATCATAAAGGAATACTACCAAATAAAAAAGTCCGACAACGGCTTTTGTCGGACTGCTTCATAAACTGTATTTATCTTTTACGCTGCCTTTCTAGAGTATTCGCAGCTCTATTCGGCGGTTTTGTTGCCGGTGGCTCTCCGAATCGTTCGCCATTAGCGGCTTACTTTCACCATAACCTTTAAAGCGTAATCGGTCGGCTTTCACCCCTTGGCTAACCAGGTAGCTGTACACTGACTTAGCTCGGTTCTGAGACAAAGCAAGGTTGTCGTCGTCCGAGCCGACATCGTCGGTGTGGCCGCTAACCTCGACTTGTACGTCTGGATATTGCTTCATGAATCCGACCAGCCGGTTAAGCTCAGTGCGCGACTTAGGCTTCAACTCGTACTGCTTGGTATCGAAAAACAGGTTGTTTAGCACTATGCTGCGGCCAGCTCGTACGGGCTCCAGATAGATATCGAGCGTGAGTGGGTCAAAGTTCTTCTTGTCGGTATAGTCGAAGCTCAAACTCTTCATGAGGTACTTATCGGCAGCAGCGTACATAGCGTACTGGCGGCCCTCGTTTAACACCACGGTGTAGTCACCGTTTTCAGCATCGGAACTAACATATTGCGTTAGCTCATCGGTATTCAGGTCGTAGAGTTGCACGTCCGCCTTGATGGGCTTCTTCGTGAAGGCATCAAAAACTCGGCCTTGGGTATAAGTGCTAGTTTCGCGAGGACGAATTTGTTCAGGCACCTCAAAGCTGAACAACTCCACCGGCCGTTCCCGCTCATTCCGCACCCCTGATTCGGCGGCCCGGGAGCGAGAGCAGAAGCCCCGACGGTTATCGGAGGAAATAAAGAGCGAGGCTTCGTTTTCGTGCGTGTTCAGCGGGTATCCGAGGTTTACGGGCTCGCTCCAGCGCCCGGCAGCTTGTTGTTCGCACCGGAAGACGTCCAGCCCGCCCATACCTACCAGCCCATCAGTTACGTAATAGAGCGTTGTGCCACTTGCGTGGATGAAGGGGGCCATGTCCTTGCCGGCCGTGTTGACAGGTTGTCCGAGGTTGCGGGCTGGGGTCCAGTTGCCATCGGCATCAAGGGTGGTTACGTATATATCTTCCTGCCCTTGTCCGCCCCGGCGGGTGGAAGTGAAATACAGCGTTCGACCGTCGGCTGAGAGTGTAGGCTGCGAATCCCATTCCGGCGAATTGACGGTACGTCCCAAATTCAGCGGCTTGCTCCAGTTATTGCCGGTGCGACGCGAAATATACAAATCGCAGTTTCCCACTGAATTAGGACGGTCGCAGGAAGCGAAGACCAAAGTTTTGCCGTCGCCAGAAATAGCCCCCGCCCCCTCATTGTAGGGCGTGTTGATGAAAGGAGATATAGACGCCGGGTCGCCGGTACTCCCATCTTTATTCATCCGGGAAACAAACAGATCCTCGCCACTATCAGCTGCGGGACGCCCCGTAAAGAGCAGGAAGCGGTTGTCGGCAGTAAGCGCGGGGAAGTACTGAAAACGAAACGTATTCAGGGGCGCGCCCATTCGCTCGGGCTGCACACCAATGGGCGCCGCCATAGCTTTAGTGGCAAACTCACAGTTCAAGAGTTGCCGTTGCGCCCGGGCGGCGTTACGTTGGCCTTTAGGGCCGCTTTTTAGCACACGCTTGTAGCTTTCAGCAGCAATTGGGTACTCCCCGAAAGTCATGGCCAGTTCGCCGAGCGTATAATAATCCGTTGCTCGGGCAGGGTCCATCGGGAGTTTGGCCAGTCCGTCGCGGTACGCCTCAAAGGCTGGCCGGTTCTCGCCCATGGCTTTCAGCAACGACCCACGCAGTACGTGTGGCTCCCCTAAGGAAGGAAACTTCTGATTGAGCACCGTTAGGGTCTCGATAGCCTTATCGAAATTGCGTTCCTTTACCTGGGACTGCGCTTTATCCCACAGGCTACGCGCCTTGGTATTAGAACTAGCCAACGTAGCCTGAGCTGCCGCACTAAGTGGCAGCAGCAACGCGCAAGCCAACAGCAGCGGCACGGATATCAATCGGCGCATAGAGCAGAAGCCTAAGGAATATCGAGGAACTTATGAGTCTGTAAGGATACTTGCCAACGCGGATTTGCCTTTACATAGTCTACTATAAGCGGCATCATTTGCGCGGACTTACTCCATTCAGGCTGCAAGTACAGCCGACATTCTGGCCCAACTAAGGCCGCGTGTTCTTCAGCCCACCGAAAATCCGACTTATTGAACACGATGATTTTCAGTTCGTGTGCACGGGCCAGGACGGAAGGTAACGGTGCTTTAAACTTCTTGGGTGAAACGCAGATCCAGTCCCACTCACCGCTCAGCGGATAAGCGCCACTGGTTTCAATCCAGTTCTGGCAACCCGCCGCGTGTAATGCCTGCGTTAAGGGGCCCAGATTGTGCATCAGAGGTTCACCGCCCGTAATAACCACGTTACGACCAGCATGGGCCGTGGCCGAAGCTACAATATCGGAGATGGATACACGGGGATGGGCATCAGCATCCCACGACTCTTTCACGTCGCACCACACGCATCCTACGTCGCACCCGCCGAGGCGGATGAAGTAAGCAGCGCGACCTGTGTTGTAGCCCTCCCCCTGAATCGTATAAAACTGCTCCATCAAGGGCAGTGCAGGAGCTGGGGATTCAGGGGGAGTTGAAGCCGCCAACACAAGAGGAAGTTCGTGCAGCAAAGTAGGGTATTCAAACAAGTAAAGCCAGGCTGTTGGCCGTTACTCCGAACGTTAAAATGCCCGATGTTCGTTCCCTCAACCCGACTCTAAAAGTAGTACAACGCCTTGAACTTCAAAAGCTCTGCCCAGTAATTATTGGATTCTAACGCGGATAAACGTCGCCTTTACAAGCTTTTAAGGTGTTGAGTAGTAACATGGCAATAGTCATCGGACCAACCCCACCCGGCACTGGTGTGATGTAGGAAGTGAGGGGTGCAACTGCTGCAAAGTCCACGTCTCCCTTCAGCGCCCAGCCCGACTTACGGGAAGCATCGTCTACGCGCGTGGTGCCTACGTCGATAACCACCGCACCGGGCTTCACCATGTCGGCCGTTACGAATTCTGGTCGGCCCAAAGCAGCTACCAAGATATCAGCAGTCTTGGTGATGCTAGCCAGATTCTGGGTACGGGAGTGGCATAAAGTAACGGTGCAGTTGCCTGGCGCTAAGTTCTTAGCAAGCAGAATACTAACTGGCGTGCCAACAATATTACTACGCCCGATTACCACACAGTGTTTGCCATCGGTAGGTAGTTTATAGCGGCGGAGTAGCTCCACTATGCCCGAAGGGGTAGCGGGCAATAAAGCCGGCAGCCCAGCCACCATCCGACCAATATTCATTGGGTGAAAACCATCCACATCTTTCTCGGGGCGAATGGCCTCAATCACCTTTTCCGACGAGATGTGACGGGGCAATGGCAGCTGCACAATGAAGCCGTCGATGCCTGCATCCTGGTTCAACTCTTCCACCTTGGCCAGCAGTTCAGCTTCGGTGATGTTGTCTTCGTAGCGCAGCAGCGTGCTCTCGAAACCGACCCGCTCGCAGGCTAGTACTTTATTGCGAACGTAGGTTTCGGAGCCCCCGTCGTGGCCAACGAGGATGGCAGCTAAGTGAGGTACTTTGCTGCCGGCTGCTTTTAGCGCCGCTACCTCAGCAGCAATTTCAACTTTGATATCCTCGGCAGTTTGCTTGCCGTCGATGAGGCGGTAGGTAGTGGCTTCGGGTGCAGTGGTCATGAGTGGTATCGTTTGTTCGGGTACAACTACAGGGGGTTATTCTTCTTTTCTTGATGCAGGAGAATGGCGGCAGTGCCTGCTTCCATCAGAGCTTTTTCCATAGCGGGCCAATCATCCCGCCACCGGAACTTGCGCTCCTGGCCTTTGATAATCTTTTCTAATTGAGCTTCGCTCGTACAGTTGTTGGTGAGGCTTGCAGACATTGGATTGGAGGTAAGTCATAGCACGCCGTGTCAAGAAGTGTATGAGGTGAAAAAGAAAAGAGGAATTTATTGGGCACAAAAAACGCGGCCCTGGAGGAGCCGCGTTTCACGCATTAATCAATCTTCAGTACGGCCAAGAAGGCTTCTTGAGGTATTTCCACGGACCCTACCTGACGCATCCGCTTCTTACCTTCTTTCTGCTTTTCAAGCAGTTTGCGCTTCCGGCTAATATCGCCTCCGTAGCACTTGGCAATTACGTTTTTGCGCAGGGCTTTCACCGTTTCGCGGGCAATAATCTTTTGCCCGATACTGGCCTGGATGGCAATTTCGAACATCTGGCGGGGCAGCAGTTCGCGGAGCTTTTCGCAGAGGCGGCGGCCCCAATCGTAGCTCTTGGAACGGTGCACAATGGCCGACAAGGCGTCTACCTTCTCACCATTGAGTTGGATGTCGAGCTTCACCATGTCCGACTCGCGGAAGCCAATTAGCTCGTAGTCGAGGGAGGCGTAGCCGCGGCTAATGGTTTTAAGCTTATCGAAGAAGTCGAACACGATTTCCGACAGCGGCAGCTCGAAACTCATTTCCACCCGCTCCGAGGTCAGGTACGATTGGCCTTTGATGATACCACGCTTTTCCATGCACAGCGTGATGATCGGACCTACGTAGTCGGCGGCCGTGATGATCTGGGCTTTGATGTAGGGCTCTTCGATCAGCTTGATCATGTTCGGCTCCGGCATTTCCGACGGGGCGTTGATGGTCAGTTGCTGGTCTTTGGTACCAATGGCGTGGAACTGCACCGACGGCACGGTGGTAATTACCGTCATGTCAAATTCGCGCTCCAGGCGCTCCTGCACGATTTCCATGTGCAGCATCCCGAGGAAGCCACAGCGGAATCCAAACCCAAGCGCCACGGAAGTTTCAGGCTCCCACACCAGAGAGGCATCATTAAGTTGAAGCTTTTCCATGCATGAGCGCAGCTCCTCATACTCGGTAGTATCGACGGGGTAGATACCGGCAAATACCATCGGCTTCACGTCGGCAAAACCGTGAATGGCTTCCTTGGTCGGATTTACTACGTGCGTGATAGTGTCACCTACCTTTACTTCACGCGCTTCCTTGATGCCCGAAATGAGGTAGCCCACGTTGCCTGCTGCTATTTCGAGGCGGGGCTCCTGGTTGAGGCCAAGGATGCCGATTTCATCGGCGCCGTATTCCTTGCCGGTAGCCATGAAGCGCAGCTTGTCGCCTTTGCGCATGGTGCCGTTCTTGATACGGAACAGAACTTCGATACCTCGGTAGGAATTGAAAACCGAGTCGAAGATCAGCGCTTGCAACGGGGCTTCCGGGTCGCCTTTCGGCGCTGGAACCCGCTCGACAATGGCGTTCAGGATGTTTTCGATGCCGATGCCGGTTTTGCCGGAGGCATGAATGATGTCTTCGATGTCACAGCCGATGAGGTCCACGATTTCGTCGGACACTTCTTCGGGCATGGCGTGGGGCAAGTCAATCTTATTGAGGACGGGAATGATTTCCAGGTCGGCACCGATAGCTAGGTACAAATTAGAAATCGTCTGGGCCTCAATTCCTTGGGAAGCATCAACGATCAGCAAAGCGCCTTCGCAGGCGGCAATGCTACGCGACACTTCGTAACTGAAGTCGACGTGGCCGGGCGTATCAATCAGGTTCAGCGTGTAGGTTTCGCCTTTGTAGGGAAACTGCATCTGAATGGCGTGGCTCTTGATGGTAATGCCCCGCTCCCGCTCCAGGTCCATGTTGTCGAGCAGCTGGGCCTGCATATCACGCTTGGCCACAGTACTGGTAAACTCCAACAGACGGTCGGCCAGCGTGCTTTTGCCGTGGTCGATATGAGCAATGATGCAGAAATTGCGGATGTTCTTCACTAGAGGCAGTTTTTTCCAACTGCGAAGGTACGCAAAGCGGGCTGGAAATGCTAGCTAGGCCGTACCGTTGCTCTATTCTATTCTGGTTTCGACACCTATTATTAAGTGAGTGCACAGCTCAGCAACCGGAGCATGCAGCCCACGCTTGACGTATTGGTAAACGATGCTGGTGTTGCGGCACCGCTTTGGCTGTGCCCCTTTACGTGAGGCGCAGGCTTCGCGCTACGGCTAATAACCCTGGGTATTAAGTTAAGCACTGTTCTAAGCTCCACTGTAGCACCTCAGAAAGGAGACTGTATACTTCTTTCCTGAGGTGCTGCCTTAAACAAGCTTGACGAAATACCGTTGTTGACGAGGTAATTTTCTCCCACTAACTCCACAACCATCATGGGCATCACTCTCAAACAAGCACAGACCGCTGTACAGGCCGCACACGAAAAGGCCATCGAAATGGGCGTCAAGATGAATATTGCCGTGGTCGACTCCGGCGCTAACCTTGTGGCTTTCATTCGCATGGATGATGCCTGGCTAGGTTCGCTCGACATATCTATCAAGAAAGCTAAAACGGCCCGGTTCTTCGACATGCCTACCGGTGCTATTGGTGCTCTTTCGCAGCCAGGTGGTTCCCTCTACAACATCGAGCATTCCAATGGAGGCCTCATCACCTTCCCTGGTGGTATTCCTATTAAGAACAGTGAAGGCGAAATTTTTGGCGCTATTGGTGTATCGGGCAGCACCGTAGAAGACGACCACGCCGTAGCCGAAGCAGGTGTACGCGTACTGGAAGGACAATAGACGTTTCGCCGCATTACTAGAGCGGTTTTAGGGCAGTTGTTTTAAAGCCAGTTCAACCCTTAGCGTAAGCACAGGGTTGAACTGGCTTTTCTCGTAGGCATACCAGAGAGTTCCGTGGCTTTAGACTACGCACTGAGGTAGATTACACGCAGCAAAAGCTGCCGTTTTGCCCCAATACTCTGCTAGGCATTCAGGAAGCTGAACATTAACTACTCAAGTAGCGACGCGTACATATTGCCGGGCCAAGGGGCCTATTGCGTACGTACCTAACCTCCCACACTTATGAGTATCGAACTGAATCCAGCTGCTGTGAAATTTGCCCAACGGCTTATCGAGGAAGGCAAGCTAAAAAACGACGAAGGCCACTGGGGAGAGCACAACCCCAACACCAAGGCCGAAAACGATTATTTAGATCAGCACGAAATTGCCGAATACGGACAGTGGCACTTAGGCCTGGACATGAGCAAGGGCGAAGACACCAAAGGCCGCTACCACTTCCCCTACGGCGACTTCCAGACCGTCCACCGCGACGGTTTAATTGCCGCCAAGGAACGTGCGGCTCAGCAAGGCTACACAGCTATAGAAAAGGCGGCAGATGAGTTGTTGCAGCAGCTAGAAAAACAAGCTGCTTCCTAACACTGCTTTCACGCCGGGCTTAGGTCCGGCGTTTTTGCTTTATGCAACCGCATTTCCTGCTACAACTTCTTACTAATTTTTATACCTTTCCAAGCTGTTATACATTTTTTTACAAATCGGCGCTTATATTAATATAATTATTTACCGTTGGACTACCTGCATTTTTTCTCCCGCTTTACGTCCAGTAGCCGGTTGCTGATTGCTCTTCTGCTCAGCACTGGAGCTCATCTGGCGCACGCGCAAACAAAAATAGTTGAAGGACAAGTACTTAACTCTCGCACCGGAGAACCTGTGCCGTTTGCTACCCTGGGTGTTCCGGGTCGAGGTCTTGGCACCGTAGCCGATGAACAAGGGCACTACTTGCTGCGCCTCCCTCCTAGCCTGAATGATACACTGATTGTTTCGTGCGTGGGTTTTTCGTCTGCGGTGGTAGTGCCCGCCGCACTAGCCGCCGGAAAACGCGTTTTCCAACTTGCCCCGCAGGAGCATCTCCTGAGTGAAATAAAGGTAGAGCACCGTCGCATGCACCCGGCGCTGCTAGGCAACACCAAAGCCAAGGGCGACATTTTCTGGATGGGAGGCTCTAGCGGTAAGAGAACAGTGGATACGGAATGGGGCTGGGAATTTGGGGCGCTTCTCAAGCCTGTTCGACGCACCTACTTAGAAGAATTTCACATCTTCTTATCGGCCAACAATTACGAACTGCTCCGCTTCCGGTTGAACCTCTATACCGTAGAGCAGGGTCGGCCGGGCCGGACGCTGCTGTCGCAGGACATTCAAGTGGTTTGCAATAAACAGCAACAAGGCTGGATTACGGCAGATCTGCGGCCTTATGAGGTGCTGCTGGATGCGCAGCCGGTGATGGCTACCATTCAGTGGCTGCAGAGTGAAAAGACCGACCCGGAAGATAAATACTTCTCGATTCCTGTAACGCGCCAGTCGCGGCAAGTCATGGTAGAGCGCGAGAACAGCCAAGCCGCCTGGACTATCCACGACATGCAGCCGAGCCTGTACTTCACCGTTATGACGGAGTAGCTCACTCGTCGGCCGCACCCTTTTTGCGTATCCTCCGGATAGCTAATTCCTCTTGGGCGAGCAACTGGCATGGCCCATTGCGCCTGAAACATAAAACGTCTACATCTACCACCCCGGCCAGCCGGAACCAGAAGTGGTGCAGAGCTTCGACAACGAGCTATCTGGCGAGGACGTGCTGCCGGGAGTTCCGGCTGCGGCTGGCGGAGCTGCGGTAAAACATTTATATGCCTACAGGTAATTCGTTAAGACTATCTTGACGCGAATTATTAGTCAATTAGCTCATACATAAATCTATTGCCCGCTTCTACCCAATAGTAAGCAGTTCCTTGATAATTAATCGACCAGCTTTCGGAATCCAAGAACGGCGCATCGTTCCAGATTTGTAGGGCACGACCTGTGTCGAAGTAGATAGCTAAATCACCCCATTCGGAAAGTGTAACTTTAGTAACCTGAGTATCTTCTAATGCTTTTAGTGCGGGTGCTAAAACGGAATCAGCATCATTATGCCCTGTGCAAATGATAGCATCTCGTTCAACAATCCGCCAAGCACAGTATACCATCAAGGAAAATTTCCCCTGAGTTTCGTTGGTGGATAATGCTGACCCAAATTGCAGGGTAAAAATTGAGCCTGTACCACTTCCCGCTCGGCTTCGCCATGCAAGCTGACCCTGTATAAGTTGTATGATCTGCTCAATCTCATTGAACTTGACAAGGCGTTGCTTCATAGAGCGCTAAGGGAATGGATGATCCGGCAGTTGGTCCGGTTAACTTACGCAAATCCCCTCGCCGGGGCTTTTTTCGTACCTTTGCTGCCCCAAATTCCACCCAATTCCCACCTGCGATGCAAGTAGCTCCCGTAGCTCCGTATAAGCCTCAGAACCACGTTCGTATCGTGACGGCGGCGGCCCTCTTTGATGGGCACGACGCCGCCATCAACATCATGCGCCGCATCATCCAGAGCAGCGGCGCCGAAGTTATTCACCTTGGCCACAACCGCTCGGTGCAGGAAATCGTGGACTGTGCCATTCAGGAAGATGCGCAGGCCATTGCCATTACCTCGTACCAAGGCGGCCACAATGAGTACTTCAAGTACATGTACGACCTGCTCCAGGAGCGCGGCGCGGGTCACATCAAGATCTTCGGCGGCGGCGGCGGCGTGATTCTACCCACCGAAATCGAGGAATTGCAGCAGCACGGCATCACCCGCATCTACTCCCCCGACAACGGCCGGGCTATGGGGTTGCAGGGAATGATCAATGACTTGCTGGAGCGCTCCGACTTTCCAACCGGGCAGAACCTGAATGGCGAAGCCGGCCACGTGAAAGAGAAAGACGCTCGCAGCATTGGTCGCCTAATTTCGGCGGCTGAGAACTTCCCGCAGGAATTTGAGCGGGTGAAAGGCCAGCTGATTTCCGAGTTTCAGAAATCGGAAGGTGAGGCCGATCAGCGCATCAACTCCACTCCTACCGACAGCAAAAAAGCGCCTATCCTCGGCATCACGGGTACGGGCGGCGCGGGTAAGTCGTCGTTGGTAGATGAGCTGGTGCGGCGTTTTCTGTTGGACTTCCCCGAGAAGACCATTGCTATTATATCTGTGGACCCGAGCAAGCGCAAAACCGGCGGCGCCCTCCTCGGCGACCGTATCCGGATGAACGCCATCAACTCGCCGCGGGTGTACATGCGCAGCCTCGCTACGCGCCAGAGCAACCTCGCGCTGAGCAAGTACGTGCAGGACGCCGTGGACGTGGTGCGCGCCGCCGACTTCGACCTGATTATTCTGGAAACCTCCGGCATCGGCCAATCCGACACCGAAATTATCGAGCACTCCGACGCCAGCCTCTACGTGATGACGCCTGAGTACGGCGCGGCCACGCAGCTCGAAAAAATCGACATGCTCGATTTTGCTGACGTTATTGCCCTCAACAAATTCGACAAGCGCGGGGCGCTGGATGCGCTGCGCGACGTGCGCAAGCAATACCAGCGCAACCACGGCCTGTGGGACAAACCGCTGGACAGCATGCCGGTGTTCGGCACCATCGCCTCGCAGTTCAACGACCCCGGCATGAACCGGCTGTACCGGGCGCTGCTTTCCACCGTAGAACAGAAAACTGGTGTGCCCTTCGCGTCGCAGTTGGAAACTTCCAACACGGACTCCGAGAAGATTTACATCATTCCGCCGCACCGCACGCGGTATCTTTCCGAAATCACTGAAACCATCCATCAATATGACCAGTGGGTTGATAAACAATCGGCAGTGGCCCAACAACTCTTCGGAATCCGAGAAGCCATCGGAGCCGTTGAAAGCCTCAGCGGACAGCAGCAATCTGGAAGCACTGGCGCTGGGAACGGCAGCCACGGAGTCGCACCAGCAGCACTCGTGGCCGGCCTGGAGAGCACCTTCGAAGAGGTCAAGCTTCGGCTGGACGGACAGAACTGGAAACTTCTGGAGACCTGGCCGCAAAAGGTAGCCGCTTACAAAGCCCCCGAGTTCGTATTCAAGGTGCGCGACAAGGAAATCCGCATCCAGACGCACACCACCAGCCTTTCGCAGCAGCAGATTCCGAAGGTGAGTTTGCCGCGCTACACCGCGTGGGGTGACTTGCTGCGCTGGCAGCTTCAGGAAAACGTGCCCGGCGAGTTCCCCTACACGGCCGGTGTGTTTCCCTTCAAACGCGAAGGTGAAGACCCGACCCGCATGTTTGCCGGCGAAGGCGGCCCCGAACGCACCAACCGCCGCTTCCACTACGTATCGGCCGGGCTGCCCGCCAAGCGCCTGAGTACGGCTTTCGACTCGGTGACGCTCTACGGCGAAGACCCTGACCACCGGCCCGACATTTACGGCAAAATCGGTAACGCCGGCGTGAGCATCTGCTGCCTCGACGATGCCAAGAAGCTCTACTCCGGCTTCAACCTGGCCAACCCGAGCACTTCGGTGTCGATGACCATCAACGGGCCAGCGGCCACGCTGGCGGCTTTCTTCATGAACGCGGCCATCGACCAGCAGTGCGAGCTGTATATTAAGGAGCAAGGCCTGGAAGCGGAAGTTGACGCCAAAATCAATCAGATCTACCAGGAGAAAGGCTTGGAGCGGCCCCGCTACCAGGGCGAGCTGCCCGCCGGCAACGATGGCCTAGGCCTCATGCTGCTGGGTGTAACTGGCGACCAAGTGCTGCCCGCCGACGTGTACGCTACCATCAAGGCGCGCACGCTCAGCCAGGTCCGCGGCACCGTGCAGGCCGACATTCTGAAGGAAGACCAGGCGCAGAACACCTGCATCTTCAGCACCGAGTTTGCCTTGCGCCTCATGGGCGACGTGCAAGAATACTTCATCAAGGAAAAGGTCCGCAACTTCTACTCGGTGTCGATTTCGGGCTACCACATTGCCGAGGCGGGCGCCAACCCCATTACGCAACTGGCCCTGACGCTCTCCAACGGCTTCACCTTCGTGGAGTACTACGTGAGCCGCGGCATGGACGTGAACGACTTCGCGCCCAACCTGTCATTCTTCTTCTCCAACGGCATCGACCCGGAATACGCCGTAATTGGCCGCGTGGCGCGCCGCATCTGGGCCAAGGCTATGAAGTTGAAGTACGGCGCTAATGCCCGCTCGCAGATGTTGAAGTACCACATCCAGACAAGCGGCCGGAGCCTGCACGCGCAGGAAATCGACTTCAACGACATCCGCACCACGTTGCAGGCCCTCTACGCCATCTACGACAACTGCAACTCCTTGCACACCAACGCCTACGACGAGGCCATTACCACGCCTACCGAGGAATCGGTGCGCCGGGCCATGGCCATTCAGCTCATTATCAACCGAGAGCTAGGCTTGGCCAAAAACGAAAACCCGCTGCAAGGCTCTTTCATCATCGAGGAGCTAACGGACTTGGCAGAAGAAGCCGTATTGGCTGAATTCGACCGCATTACGGAGCGCGGCGGCGTGCTCGGAGCCATGGAAACCATGTACCAGCGCGGCAAGATTCAGGAGGAAAGCATGCACTACGAGATGCTGAAGCACACGGGCGAGTACCCCATCATCGGTGTAAACACCTTCCTCTCCTCGAAAGGCTCGCCCACGGTCATCCCGGCCGAGGTAATCCGCGCCACGGAAGAGGAAAAGCAGTATCAAATAGCGATGCTCCAGAGCCTGCACGCCCGCAACGAAGGCACTGCCGAGCAGCGCCTAAAACAGTTGCAACAAGTCGCCATTGCCAACGGCAACCTCTTCGAGGAGCTGATGGAAACCGTAAAATTCTGCTCGCTCGGGCAGATTACGAATGCGCTATTTGAAGTCGGCGGGCAGTACCGCCGGAATATGTAAATGACGGCTTTGGCTGAATGAAAACGGGTGCTACCTCAGCAAGGTAGCACCCGTTTTTGCTTTAGGACAATGAAAGAAAAATTTTTTGGCGCTGGTCTAATTGTGGGTGAATCGTCGATTGTGGTCGTCGATGCAGAGTTGCAAGCGGATGCGGTGCATGGCCAGTGAGCGACTGAACGAGCAGGTCTTGCGTACGAGCACGGCACAGCGCTGGCGCAACGAACAGTTCACCGCCTCGACGATGCTGGCCTGGCCGCTGCCTTTGGCACTGGGCCGGTGGGCGTGGAGCGGAAGCACGCCTCGATACGCCTCCCACTCATCCGTGAAATACCACGTGCCCGTGTGATAATCCGCCGGCAGTGCCCGCCACAGCCGCCGGGCTGTAGCCGTGCCCCGCGTGCCTAGCACCCAGGCCACAATGCGCCGGGTGTGCCGCTCCACAGCCAGCCACAGCCAGACTTTTCGGCGCTTGCGGCCCACAAACGTCCACATCTCATCCAGTTCTAGTACCCGCGGCCGTGCCGGTAGTGGCCGACTCGGCGGCTTGTTCTGCGCTTTTTTTTGCCAACTTCGCTACCGTCATGCGCGACACGCCAGTCAGGCGTACGATGCCTCGCTGAGAAACACGTTCTACTAACAGTTTCTCGACTTGGGCATAGCGGGCAGCGCGAACCGGTGCAGCCGGCTGAAAATATCCTTGGTGGCCGCAACTCGTACACTGATACTTGGCCCGCCCACCACTGCTGCCATTTTTGCGAATCTGCTGGCTGGCGCACCGGCCACAGGTGTGATAAGTCCTTATCATACCAACGTATACGGCATCACCTTACATTAGACCACCGCCAATTTTTTTACTTAATACAGCCATCTACCGAAGAACTTGCAGAGTTATGGGATGACTGTATTTTTACTTTTGATACAAATATTTTACTTAATTTTTATAGATACAAAACCGAGACAACTAATAATTTCTTCGAAATTCTTGCGAAGCTCAAAGAAAAAAGCTGTATGGCTCATCAAGCTATTGAAGAGTATTTAGGCAGGAGACTGGATGTTATAAGCGAACAAGGCAAAACCTATTCAGATTTTATTTCTGATTTGCAGAATGTTATTGAACAGCCATTGACTAATTCAAGGCGGCACCCATACATTAGCCACGAACTTTTAGATGAATTTCTAAAATCCGTATCCAGTGTTAAAGCAGAGCTTACTGATAGAAACCAAAAGTATTCTAAACGTTTAACAGACGATGAAATACTCAGCCGAATCATCAATTTATTTGAAGAAAAAGTAGGAGAGCCATTCTCAGATACAAAGCTTATTGATCATTACAAAGAAGCTGACAAACGCTATAAGGATAAAATTCCACCAGGATTCGAAGACATTAAAAAAGAAGGCAATAGAAAGTACGGTGATTATATATTATGGCTACAGATTATAGATATTTCTTTGGCATCAGGTAAAAATATAGTTTTTGTTTCTGACGATGAGAAAAAAGACTGGATTCTAAGCCACAAAGGCAAAAAAATAGGGCTACTCCCTGAATTAAGAAAAGAATTTAACATATTAACCGGAAAGAAAATACACATCTATAATGCGTCACAATTCTTAGATTTCGCAGGAAAAACTCTCGGGACTCAGGTTCCTGAAGAAGCAATTAAAGATGTTAAAAGTTTTCAAACTGAATCAAGGCCTATCCTAGAGGCAGATTTAATCTGGGAATCAAGTGGACGTTCTAACCAGGGTTTTAGCCAAAAAAATCGTGAACGATTTGGAGATGAACCTATAATGGCTGGTTCGCCTCTTATAGTATTCTGGAAATTAGATTGGTATTTCAAGTTTACTCTACATAATAACTCAAGCTTTCCTGCATACAATATAAAAATCGAACATAATAGCGATGTTTTGTTTTCTTTTTCAAATGGATTGCCCACTATTAACAATCTTGCACCTTTTGCTAATTTAGAGCTAGAAGCCCGTACTCACTTCTTTATTGAAGGTGATAATACAGGAGCTGACAACTTAATACATGAGCGTATACCCAAACACTTGAACGGTTTGCAAATTAAGATTTCTTATAAAGACGAATCACGTAAAGAATATGTAACGCTTGTAGAAATTAATAATGGTGAAATCACGAATGAACAGATTAAGTAGCTTCTATCTAGCGCGAGTTTAAGCACGGTCGTAACTCGTGACTAGCTCTGATATGGAATCTGTGTCTCTCTTGCAGTGCAGACGACAATGCATCACCGCGCTGCCTAGTAGCAAACCCGGCTACCTTGAGCAACAAAGATTCCAGAAAAGCCACTGGTTGCTGCTCCCGTCACGCTGGTTCGGGCCTTAAGGGTAGTAAGCGGGACGTTGCTGGTAGCGAGCATCGTAGATTGGGTTCGGCAAATCGTATTCCTAATACAGGCGACTTGAGCGCGAACCATTTACTCATATGCTAACTGATACCCTACGCCTACTTTTCAGCCGCGACTTGAATCGGGTGAAACAGGAACTTGCGTTGTATAACAATGAGCAACTAATCTGGCACATCGAAAAAGGCATTGCCAATTCGGCCGGCAACCTGTGCCTGCATTTAATCGGTAACCTGAACACTTATATAGGGGCTGAGCTTGGGGGTATAGCGTACATCCGACACCGCGACTTGGAGTTTTCGCTAAAGAACATTCCTCGCCCGGAGTTGCTGGAGAAGCTGGAGGAAACCAGCCGCCGAGTAGATGTGTCATTGGGAAACGTAGGCCCCGAGGTACTGGCGCAGGAGTACCCCCTCCTAGTTTTCGAGCAAAAGACGTCGACCGAATACTTTCTGGTTCACCTGGCTGCTCACCTGACGTACCACTTGGGCCAGATCAATTACCACCGACGCTTGCTCGACTCCACACAGCCGTAAGACACGTTACTCTCGCTACTGATGCGCTTGGTAGCACACGTGCTTGCCGATACGGTATGGCAGCTAGTTGAATTGGGCTACACACGTGGTGGCGTTTCAAGCTAAGTTCAATTGGTGACAAGCCCAGTTGATCGAAAAGCGCAGGATCGACGCCCGACATTTGTCTAGCTTTACTCCATGTGTACGGCTTTCAATAGGTGGGGGAAAGGTCTATTATTAGTGTTTTTAGCGCTGGCTGCCTGCTCGTCGCCTGAGCAGCAGACAGGCGCACCAACGCAGGACCCCACTACGGGCGAGGTGTATACCCGGCGCCGCGTGGTAGTGAACGACTCGCTCATACGGGGCCGCGTGCTCGACCGGAACGACTCGGTGCTGGTGGACACCCGCCTGCAATACCTACTGAAGCTGCCGCGCCGCTCCCCCCTCGACACGCTGGCACTGGGCGAGCTATTAGGCTGGGATTCGACGACCGTCCGGCAGCGCATTGCCGATGCCCTGCCATACGAAAATACGCCCGCCGGCTACCCCGTTCAGCTCAGCCTCACCGCGGCCGAAGTCAAACGGGTACGCCGCGACAGCGCCGATTGGCCAAACCTAATCCTGACCGAGCGCACCCAGCGGGTGTACACTACCGGGGCGGGTGCGCCCGTGCTAGGCTATATGGGCGCGGAGGCGCAGGCGTTCTACCGCCAGGCCAAGCGCTACCGGCGCGGCCGCTTCTATCGGCTCCGCAACGGTGGGGTCGAAACCTACTACAACGGCTTGCTCAACGGGCGCCACGGTTACCTGCACCCGTTGGTGGACGCCAAGGGCAAAGAACACGGCACCTGGGCCAAGGATACCACCTTCCAACAAGGCCAGGACCTGCACCTGACCATCGACGTGAAGCTGCAGGCCTACGCCGAAAAACTGATAGGCAACCGCAAAGGCTACCTTGTGGCCCTGGACCCGCGCACTGGGGAAATCCTGTGCTTTGTGTCGGCACCTGTTTACCCGGCGGCCACCATCACCGCGCCCGATCAGGCTGGTGTGCGCGCCAAGCTGCTGGAAAGCGAAGATATGCCGCTCATCAACCGGCCGGCCATGCTGGCCAACCCGCCCGGTTCGGTTTTCAAGCTGGTGAATGCCGCCGTAGCCTTGCAGCTGGGTGCCATTAGCCCCAGCACTGCCTTCCGCTGCGACCAGTCGCTGGTTAGCTGCGTACATGACCACCCGCAGGCCAGCAGCCTGACTAAGGGACTGAAGTACAGCTGCAACCCGTATTTCTACCAGGTGATGCAGAACCTCATCAACCGCATGCCCGACAGCCTGGCCGTGGATACGGTGGCCGTCCGCCACGCCAACCTGGACCTCTGGCGCCGCTACACCCGGTCGTTTGGGCTGGACTCGGTGCTGGGCGTGGATGTGCCGCGCGAAGCCCCCGGCTTTCTGCCCACCGCGGCGTACTACGACAAGGCTCGCCGCACTACCCGCTGGACGTACCGCTCCGTTTACTCGCTCAGCATTGGCCAAGGCGAAATCAACCTTACGGGCCTGCAAATGGCCAACATGGCGGCCATTATTGCCAACCGCGGCTGGTACTACACGCCCCATCTGGTGCGCAGCGTCGGGGATGGTGGACCGTTGGCGCGCTTCACCGAAAAGCACCGCACCCTTATCGACAGTGTACACTTCGCCGCGCTGGTGCCGGGTATGGTGGCCGTTATGCAGCGCGGCGGCACCGCCGATGCCTCTAGCCTGGCCGATGTAGGCATCACGGTGGCCGGCAAAACCGGCACGGTGCAAAACGACGAGGGCGACGACCATGCCGCCTTCGTGGGCTTCGCGCCGGCCAATAATCCCAAGATAGCCGTAGCAGTTTACATCGAAAATGCGGGCTTTGGGGCTACGGCCGCCGCGCCCTGCGCCGTTATGGTGATGGAGAAATACCTGCGCGGCAGCATTGCGCCCAAGCGCAAACGCTGGGAAAAGCGCATCCAGCGACGGGCACAGAACGGGTATTAATAAAAGCAGCCGTAGGAGTTCCCCGCAAAGAGGCTTGGCAGCTCGACGGCTGGCTTTCTTAGGTGGGTATACCACTGACCTTAGCTGAACGTATAGGCAGCTTATTGCGTTGGAAAGCGCTGCTACCTTATTCTCCTACGCTGTTCGGGTACATGGTTTTGTCTAAGCCTGATTTCCTTGATTTTCTTGCGGTATTTAACGCCATGCCGGGCGCTTACTTGTTGCTCTCGCCCGAGCTTATCATTGAAGCGGTTACCGAAACATATTTAATAGAGACGCTGACCCGGCGGGAAAACTTGCTGGGACGCAACATCTTCGATGCGTTTCCCGACAACCCCGACGCACCCCAGGCCAATGCCGTCCGCAATCTGCGGGCTTCGCTAGAGCAGGTACGAGCCACCGGGCAACCCCACGTCATGGAGCTACAACACTACGACGTGCCCGACCTCGTACACGCCGGCAAGTTTACGGAACGCTATTGGCTGCCGCGCAACACCCCCGTCCTCGACGCGCAAGGGCAGGTGCGGCATATCATCCACGAGGTGGTCAACGTCACGCAGAGTTATCAGACGGATGTCTTGCTGCGCGACAGCCAAGCCAATGAGAGAACTGCGCGCGCCGATGCCCAGGCCGAAATTCTTGCTCGGCAGCTAGTGGAACGTAGCGAAGCTCGATTACGAATTGCCAACCAAGAACTCGAAGCCCGTGTGGTCGAACGCACGCGGGAAGTTCAAATCGCGCAAGCTGAGGCCGAGCGGCAACGGGCTCGGTTGGAGCGACTATTTATGCAGGCTCCAGCGGCTATTTGCATTCTTGGCGGCGACGATTTTGTGTTTGAACTAGTCAATCCCACTTATCAGCAGCTATTTCCGGGTCGGGAGTTACTAGGCAAACCTATTCTGACGGCGCTGCCCGAAATTGCCGAGCATACAGTGTTTCGGACTATTTACCAAGTCTACAACACAGGCGAAACGCACCAGGAACTGGGTACCCTTGTTCCCTTGGCGCGCTCCGCCGACGGCGTATTAGAAAACCGCTATTTCAACTACATCCAACAAGCCCGCTACAACGAGCAAGGCCGCATCGACGGTGTTATTGTCTTTGCTTTCGAGGTGACGCAGCAAGTAGAAGCCTGGCAATTGCTACGCGCCACGTTCGACAGCTCCGCTGACATGATTCAGGCGTTCGAGGCAGTCCGAAATGAACAGGGCGCCATCGTGGATTTTCGCTGGACGTTAGTTAACTCCGTGACTCAGACTTACTACGGTACCGACGTGGTCGGCAAGCAACTGCTGGAACACAATCCGGGGGTACAGGCTGCCGGCATTTTCGAGCGGTTTGTGGAAGTAGTAAAAACGGGTGAACCCCAGCGCTACGAGCAAGAATACCGCTTCGAACAGTTCAACGGCTGGTTTGAGCAGTCGGTGGTGCGCCTGCGCGACGGCTTAGTTACCACTACCGCCAACATTACCACGCGCAAGCAGGCCGAGCAGCAAGTGCTGGCCACCAACGAACAGCTGCGGCGCATCAACGTTGATCTGGACAATTTCATCTACACGGCCTCCCACGACTTAAGAGCTCCTATTACCAACATCGAAGGCCTGGTACACGCCATCCATACCGCTCTTCCGGATGATTTGGAGTGCGCCCAAACCATAGCCCCGCTACTTGCCATGATGCAGGAATCGGTCGAGCGATTCAAACGCACGATTGATTACTTGAGCGACGTAATCAAGCTACAGAAAGAGCACGAGCAAAGCCCCACCCCGCTGGAGTTGGCAACAGTAGTGGAGGATGTACGACAAGACCTACTGCCGCTCATCCAGGCCACCACGGCGCACCTCGATGTTGCCGTCGATTCCTGCTTTACGGTGAAGTTCTCGGCCAAGAATTTGCGCAGCGTAGTGTACAACCTACTGAGCAATGCCCTGAAGTACCGTTCGCCGGACCGGACACCGCACGTGCAGATTCGTTGCGGGCAGGAAGGGGCATTCACTGTACTGACGGTACAAGACAACGGGCTTGGCATCAAATCAAGTCAGCAGCAAGATTTGTTTACCATGTTCCGCCGCTTCCACGACCATGTAGAAGGCAACGGTATCGGCTTGTACATGGTGAAGCGCATCGTGGAAAACGCAGGTGGCCGAATAGAAGTAGCCAGTGAGCTGGGGCAAGGTTCGACCTTCTCTGTTTACTTCCGCCGCTAGCTTCCTCATCGACCTTCAGCATCTATTGGCCAACGCACCCTAACTGGTCTGTTGCCTATTTTACTAACCGACTTACCACCTAGTCCCTTGAGCACAACCATCACCATCGCCCAAACCGCAAGCCAGCCTCTTACCGTCAACCGCTTAGGCTACGGCACTATGCGCCTAACCGGTCCGGAAATATGGGGCGAGCCTGCCAACCGCCCCGAGGCACTGCAAATTCTGCGCACCGCTGTGGAGTTGGGCGTCAACTTCATCGACACGGCCGACTACTACGGCGAGGATGTTACGAACCGGCTTATCCGCGAGGCGCTGCATCCCTACTCTTCCGACCTAGTGATTTGCACGAAGGTAGGCGCCACCCGCCGCCCCGATAAAAGTTGGGTGCCCTACAACACGCCCGAGAACCTGCGCGCCAGCATCGACAACAACCTGCGTACTCTGAAGCAAGAGCAAGTTCAATTAGTGCACCTACGCCTGATGGGCCATGGCCAAGTGCCGCTGGACGAGCAGCTCGGGGCTATGTTTGAGATGCAGCGCGAAGGCAAGATCCTGCACGTGGGCCTAAGCAATGTAACCCGTGAGGAATTGGAAGCTGGTCTGCAGCTAGGACCCATTGCCACCGTGGAAAACATGTACAGCTACGCCCAGCGCACTACCGTGAAGCTCCCACACGGCGCCAACCCCGGTGGCGAGGAAGTGCTCGACCTATGCGAGCAGCACGGCATTCCGCTTATTCCCTTTTTCTCGCTCTTGCACGCGCTGCCCAAGGAGCTAGATAAAATCGGTGAAATAGCGCGCCGTCATGATGCCACCCCGGCCCAAATCAACATTGCCTGGCTACTGCATAAGTCGCCGTGGCTGCTGCCCATCCCTGGCACTTCGTCGTTGGCGCACTTGCAGGAAAACCTGAAGGCGGCCGATATTCGTTTGAGCGCCGAGGATATGGCTTACCTCGGATAATACGTTACTGCGGCGGGCCCGAAGCAACCACCAAGGGCTTCATTCGACTCTAAGCAGAAAACTAGAATTACTTGGTAAAATGAAACGCAGTTTTTGGTACGTTGTAATGGTCCTGCTCCTGGCCGGGCCGGTGCATGCCCAGTCACTGACGGGCGTGTGGCAGGGAGTGGAAACAGATACTGGCGAGCCCGACGGTGTGTGGCCGGCGGTACTTCGGTTACAGAAAACCAAAGGCACCAACCTAATGGGGGTGCTTTATCAGGAAGTAGGTGGGCAGCCTAATGTGTCGGCTACGTTCCAGGTGCAGGGTGTGCGCACCTCAGACGGAATGCGCCTCGACCACGTGCGTAAGCTAAACGAAACCGGCCGCACACCCGACACTTATTGGTGTGAAGGCTCAATGGTTTTCACCTACGATGCCAGTCAGGAAAAGCTAACTGGCCGGGCCGCCTACCGCCCCGTTGGTAGTTGCGACGTGGGTGCTTTCACTTTTTACCGCATCAAGCTGAAATCGGCGGCCTCGGTGAAAGCCAACACCGAAAGCACTCTGCGCGTTTCGGGTCGCAACGTGCTTTGGTATGCCGATGCAGACTTGAAGCAACCGTTGAATACTGGCAACACCTACCGCACCAAACTTGCCAAAACCACCACCTTCTACCTCACGCAAGGCTATTACCCTACTCGCCAAAGCACTGCCGTACCCATCACGATCCAGGTAACCGGAGCAGGTGCGGCACCAAGACCCGCACCGGCCCCTAGCCCTGCAGCTGCTCCCGTGGCAGCCGATACAGTTCGTCCAGCACCGGCCCCCGTTGTGGCTGCTACCCCCGTGGTGCTACCCAAGGTGTTGTTCCGGTTGGGCACCCCCGAGTTGCTACCCGAAGGCTTTCCGGCACTCGATCAGTTAGCCAGTGAATTGAAGGCTAGGCCTGCATTGAAGGTGCGCGTGGCTGGCCACACGGATAAGATTGGGGAGCCTCAGAAAAACCAGACATTATCGGAGCAGCGGGCAGAGGCCGTGAAGGCGTATTTGGTGAAGGCAGGCATTGCAGCCGAGCGCATCAGCACCGCAGGCTACGGCGACACGCGCCCCCTCTACGCCTCTCCTGACGCCCGCAACCGGCGGGTGGAAGTGGAAGAAGTGAAAGAGTAAGGTCAGGCCACGTTCTGAAACCAATTCCAGTTTGCTTCCGGCATTCACTCCGTGTAGCATCTAGCACACGTTGTCTACAGAGATATGTAGAGACGCGACACTTCGCGTTTCGTCGTTGCTGACGTTTTTGGAAAGGTTACTCTAATACCAAATCGTTCATACGATGCAACGTGTAGTGCCACAACTCCACATCGGGTATATATAAATCCGCCCAACAGACGATAGAGCAAGCAAAACTATTTTTTGATTGCTTCACATTGATTTGAGGTAGATTAGGTCGGGGTGAATTACACTAAACTTGTGGGCTCGTGCCCGCTTCTTAAGGCACCCTCTACCTCGTTACCTAAGCCTTAAATCTAGAATGAACCCAACCAAAATTCTTGCGCTAGCCACTACCTTACTTCTGGCAGCACATTCGGGTAGCCACGCCCAAACTAGTAGAACCTGGAACAACAAGCAGTGCGCCGTGGTGCTGACATACGACGATGCCATCGATGTGGACCTGGACAACGTAGTACCGGCCCTCGACTCGCTGAAACTACGGGGTACCTTCTACTTAATAGGTTCCTCGCCAGTGGTCGCCAAGCGGCTACCGGAGTGGCGCCGCGCCGCCCAACGCGGGCACGAGCTAGGCAACCATGCCCTCATGCACCCTTGCGACGGTAGCCTACCCGGCCGCGGTTTCGTTACCCCCGACAACGATTTAAGCAAATACACCGTCAGCCGGGCCGTAAGCGAAATACGGGCAAACAATACCCTACTTAACGCCATCGACGGCAAAACCGCCCGCACTTTTGCTTACCCCTGCGGCGACTTGCAAATCGGCGGTGTTAAGTTCTACGACCAGCTAAAAAACGATTTCGTAGCAGCCCGCGGCGTAAGCGAAGGTCTACAAACGCCCGCGCAAGTAGACCTAACCAATATTGATGCTTATTTCATCAACGGCCACTCGGCGGACTACATGATTAATTTGGTGAAAAAGGCCCAACAGTCGCACACGCTGCTGGTGTTCCTGTTTCACGGGGTGGGGGGCGGCCACTCGCTTAATGTCGGCTTGAAAGAGCACCGACAACTGCTTCGCTACCTCAAAGCCCACGAAAAAGACATCTGGGTGGCCCCTATGGTAGAGGTGGCTCAAAAGATCAAGACAACTCAAGCAGGAGCAACCACCAGCAAGCCGCGTGAATAACAGGGCTGCCTAGCTTTTCATAACTTCTTCTTTTGGACTGGGAGAAATACGACTAATCAGCAGAGCAAAACCCCTACGAAAGCATAGGCTACTCCAATTTTAGCACTCATTTGCCAGAAGAATCAGGAACATCACCTTGGGTCTGGTACACATATCCCTAACAAATAAGTTATGCTTGCATAACAATTTTCCTTTCTATCCGTATTACCTTTGCAGACAATAAACTGACTTCCTTCCATATACATACATCGCCATGAAAAAGAGTACTGCCGCCATTTCTTCTCTCTTGGTATTAGGGGGCCTAGGCTCGCTGAGTTTTCTCGCGGCCCAAGTGCGGAATTTAAACCTGCATTTTGACCTTAACGACGAAGAAGAACTGCACTTTTGCTAAGCGGCCCGAACTCCCGTTTTGCCATAAACCCCGCCTCTGGTGGGGTTTATTTTGTTTAGGGCCAGAAGAAAGCCGGATTATTAATCAGCACTTTATGGCAGCGGTTTGAAAAAAAGCGTATCCATTCTCCACTGTTTTCGGTACTTCACAGTTTGGCAGCTCACTCGGAGCCGCACCTATTCTCTCACCTGCTGTGCGTGCAGGCTGCGCAACACACGCGCAACAGCCAAACAATCAGCGAAAAATAGTGATTTATGAACCTGAGCAGTCTCAAAGACCAGATCAGTTACATCATTGGGCGCGACTTAGCCCGCAACTTCGCCCAGCAAGGTCTGAGCCTGGACGTGGACGTACTGGCCGCTAGCATGAAAGAAGGCCTGAACGGCGAGCCGAGCCGCCTCACCCAGGAGCAAATGCAGTCTGCTATGCAGCAGCTCCAGCAGCAGATGGGCGGTGTTGAAGACGATGACGACAACCAAACTTCCAGTTCGATGGCCAACAATAAAGAAGAAGGTCAAGCCTTCCTAAGCGAAAACAAGAACCGTGCGGGCGTAACCACGCTGCCAAGCGGCCTGCAGTACGAAGTAATCAACGAGGGCACCGGCAAGAAGCCTACGCTCAACAGCTCGGTTACCACGCACTATCATGGCACTCTTATCAATGGCAACGTGTTTGATAGCAGCTACCAGCGCGGTCAACCGGCTACCTTCCCTGTCAACGGCGTTATTGCCGGCTGGACAGAAGCGTTGCAGCTGATGCCCGAAGGCTCGAAGTGGCGCCTCTACATCCCATCGGAGTTGGCCTACGGCCGGCGCGGTGCTGGCCGCGACATCGGCCCCGACACTGCGCTCATCTTCGACGTGGAGTTGCTGAAAGTAAACAACTAAGCTAATTTGAAAGCCCCGCCGACCGTTTCCTCTTCCACCCCACTGCGTTGGGTAGGAACGAATACGGCCGGCGGGGCTTTTTTACGTATGACAGATTCTACGCCTGGTCCTGCAGATGCCCCGCAGCCGCCAGCGCCTGCTGCGGAAGTGAAACCACCGGAACCAGCCGATTCAGCCGATAGCGAGGCAATGCCCCTGGCCCCTATAGCCAGCGCCCCCATGCCTCTGGTACTACCAGACCCATTGCAGTTCACGGAAGTACGCAGTGCCGACGGGCGTATGGTCTTAACCAACGACCAGCTGCAAATCAACGGACAGGTGTTTGGGTGGTGGGAGCTTGAGGGCGTGGATGTTCAACGCGTACGGTGGTTGCTGTGGCTGCTGCTTGGCGGATTCACGCTGGCGGGCTTTCTATTGGGTTTTCTACAAAACTGGCTGCGCACTATGCCGGCCGTTTTGGGCATTATGGTGGGCACGTTGTTGCTGGCCATGGGGCAACGAGGCACCAACCGAGTGCGCCTACACCGACTAGGGCGAGAAGCTATGCACTTTGCGCTGCCCGGCGAGCTAGCAAGCTGGCAGAAGCTAACCGCCGAAGCCAACCGCCGCATCCGCCAACGTCACCACGAAGCGGCCCAGGCTGCTACCGCGGTGCTGTTAGCATCTACTCCTGCATTTCCTGATTCGCCACTCAGTACGGAGGCAACTTAACTGCTGCTTTGTGTTTGGCAGTTTCATTGTAAAAAAGCTAATGTTTTGGTTTAAGCGCCGCCCGCTACCTTTGGGCGCTTTATAAACAGTTTGCAGGTAGCGCATTTATTTTCTTTCCGCCACACATGGACGCCAAACACCAGCACACCGCTATTTCAACGGCGGGCTTGCTTATTGCCCTCGGCATCATTTACGGGGATATCGGCACCTCGCCGCTCTACGTAATGAAGGCTATTGTGCCGGAGCAAATCAACCCACACCTCGTGTACGGGGGGATTTCCTGCGTCATCTGGACGCTTACGCTCCAAACCACTATTAAGTATGTGATGCTCACGCTTAATGCCGACAACAACGGCGAGGGTGGCATTTTCTCACTTTACGCCCTAGTCCGGCGGCGGGCGGGCTGGCTTACTATTCCAGCCATTATTGGCGGTTCAGCCCTGCTAGCAGACGGCGTAATCACTCCTCCTATTTCGGTTTCCTCGGCCATCGAAGGACTGGAAGCCGTGTACCCCAGCATCCCGACGGTACCCATCGTTATTGGCATTCTCCTGGCGCTGTTTCTGCTCCAGAGCTTCGGCACTCAAATCGTGGGCAAGGCTTTCGGGCCCATCATGCTGATTTGGTTTTCGATGCTTGGCGTGTTGGGCGTTACCTGGATTGTGCAGCAACCGGCTATTCTGAAGGCCTTTAACCCCTACTACGCCTACGATTTGTTGGTGAACTATCCAGGGGGGTTCTGGCTGCTCGGGGCCGTGTTTCTTTGCACTACCGGAGCTGAGGCTCTGTATTCTGACCTGGGGCACTGCGGCAAGGGCAACATCCGAATTAGTTGGGTTTTTGTTAAGACCACGCTGCTGCTCAACTACATGGGCCAAGGCGCTTGGCTGCTAACCCACCAAGGCGAGCACCTCAACAAGCGTAACCCCTTCTATGAACTGATGCCAGAGTGGTTTCTGCTCATCGGCATTGGTATTGCTACCATTGCGGCCATCATTGCCTCGCAGGCGCTTATTACTGGCTCCTTTACGCTGGTCGCTGAAGCTATCCGGCTTAACATGTGGCCGAAAGTGAAGCTGAATTACCCTACCGACGTGAAAGGGCAGCTGTACGTGCCGAGTATGAACCGGCTGCTGCTTTTCGGCTGCATTGGGGTGGTGTTGTACTTCCGGCGGTCGGAGAATATGGAAGCCGCTTACGGCTTGGCCATTACCCTGACCATGCTCATGACCACGCTGCTACTCACCGTATGGCTGCGGACTAAGCGCGTGCCCTTGGCTGCGGTGGCGCTGTTTGCGGTGGTATATGGCCTGATTGAAGGCTCGTTTCTGATTGCTAACCTAGTGAAGTTCCCGCACGGCGGATGGGTGTCGTTGGCTATTGGCGCTACGCTGGTAGCCGTGATGTATGTATGGTTGCGGGCCTTCTACATCAAGCGCCGCCTCACGGAGTTCGTGAAGATTGACCCGTATATGGAGGCGCTGAAGGAACTTTCCGCCGACGAATCGGTGCCGAAGTACTCCACGCACCTCGTGTTCATGACGTCGGCGGAGCGGGCTTCGGAAATCGAGTCCAAGATTATCTATTCCATCTTCCAGAAGCGCCCCAAGCGTGCGGACATCTACTGGTTTGTGCACGTCGATACCACCGACGAGCCGTATACCATGGAGTACAAAGTGGTGGAGCTAGCCCATGATGACGCCTTCCGTATCACGTTCCGGCTTGGGTTCCGGGTAGAACAGCGCATCAACCTCTATTTCCGCAAAGTGGTGGAAGACCTCGTGCGCAACAAGGAAGTGGACATCACCTCGCGCTATGAGTCTCTGAGCCGGCAGCACGTAACGGGTGACTTCCGCTTTGTCGTGCTCGAGAAGTTCCTCTCGGTGGAAAACGAATTCCCAGCCATCGAGAAGCTGGTTATGCAGGCCTACTTCTACATCAAGCAGTTCATTGCTTCCGAAGACAAATACTTCGGCCTCGATACTAGCTCGGTGAAAGTCGAGAAGGTACCACTGGTTATTACCCCGGTCCGCGACGTAGCCCTAAAACGCGTTTCGTAACAAGTTACTAGTAGTCACTTCGAGAGCCCTGCTGAAAACCAGCAGGGCTTTTTTGTTGCCTACACTTTAGGTGTGAAGTATTGCGCCAGAAGAAAGCCGCTCATGACTTGCGTTTGACCTCACTTTTGCGTCCCTTGGAATTCGCCTTTCTTCTACAACCCTAACTCCCACAACCTCATGCGAACTTCTACCCTCTCCGTGGCGCTGCTGGCACTGCTCTTAGCCGGCTGCCAGTCCCAAGTTGACGAACAGCAAGCCCCACTGCCTACCCCCGACCCTTCCACCGCCCTCAACAGCCAGCAACTCGACGCGCACATTATGAGCACGTTGCGCGAAACCGGGCAGTTCGATTGGAATAAGGCCTCGGCCCATTTTGTGTGGAGCGCCCTTACCCGCTCCGACTACGTGCTGTCGGTGGGCTATCAGCCCGCCGGCAACAGAAGCCTCGCTCCTGCCGACGCAGCCAACAATCCCGCTTGGCAGGAAGCCCGTGCGCAGGTGCTGGACTTGATATTAGCCGAAGAACGTAAAGCGCACCCGGAGCTAACCCTAACTGATATAATTGCCTACGACGAAAACGTGTTGCCTGCGGTGGATGTAATCGTGCGGGAACTTGGCACTATCAAGGCGTTGCGCGCCTCGCGGCTGGTGCGCTACGCCGAACCGATGGGCTACGAGCCCAACCGCCCCGCCGAGGTAGCCAGCAAAAGCGCCTCCTCCCAAGGCAGCAGTAGCGGCTGCGGCAACAACATTCCCACTCCTGGCTTGGTCCCCGACGAAGATTTTACGGTGTTGCCGGGCGGCAGCAAATCATCGTGGAGCCAGGCCGACCAATACCACGGCATTCGGACGGCCTGGAGCCAAAGCACTGGCCAGGGCATCAAGGTGCTTATCATTGACACAGGCTGCTCGGATAGCCAAGAAAATATTGGCACTGCTTTCAACCAAGGCTTTAGCTCTGGCCGCACCGTGGAGCGGCTAGTTACGCTGCCCCGTTACACTTTTCTAGGCATCCCAACTGGCCCCGTTGAAACGCCCAACGACGGCTGCGGGCACGGCACCAGCATGGCCGGTGCCTGCGCCGCCCCCCGCGGCACCGATGGAGCTTCAGTGGGTGTGGCCTACAATGCCAACTTAGTTGTAGTGCGCGCTGCCGAGGATGTATTTCTGGATGGAAGCCGGGAGGTGAAAGGCGTATCCGACGCGTACGTACTGGCTGGCAACCGGCCCGACGTCCGCATCATCAGCATGAGCATGGGTCGTCTCACCAGTTCCGGGCAAATGACTGATGCCATCCGCTACGCCTACAACCGCGGGAAGCTGCTCTACTGCGCCGCGGGTACTTCTTTCGAGTGGTCCTCGGGGCTGGTGGGCGTTATCTACCCGGCATCCTTGCCCGAAGCGGTAGCCGTTACGGGCGTGAAAGACAACCTCACCACCCGCTGCGACGATTGCCATGTTGGCGCCGACGTAGAGTTTTCGGTGGTGATGCAGCGCAGTAGCAACGCCCTAAGCACCCTGACTTTGGCCATGAGCGGCGACGAGCCGAGCACGGTGGGTGGCTCCTCGGTAGCTACTAGCTATATGGCCGGCATGACGGCGCTGGTTTGGTCGCGCTACCCCACCGAAACCCGCGCCCAAATCATGAGCCGCCTCGTAGCCGCTAGTTCCAACCGCAACGCCCGTAGCAGCAGCTTCGGCTGGGGCCGTGTGAACGTAGCCGCTGCCGTAGGTGGACCAGCGCTGTAAGCCTTGGATTACTTTAATGGTCTAAAAGCATAAAGGCCGGTCTGAGATTCCTCAGACCGGCCTTTATGCTATCTATTCAAGTGTTATTGCTTGAAGGTCAGCCACTTTTGCAACACCGCTTGCTGCTCAGCGGTTGGGCTGGCAGCCTGCTCGATGCGGTAACGAATAGCCGTGCTAGCCAGCAGCGGGAAGGTGAGTTCTTTTAGCTGCCCATCACGCGAAACAAGCATCTTCACTTGCGAACCAGCGGGGCGGCTTGCTAGCAGCTTGTTGGGGTCGTCGGTGAGGCGGTTGCCATCGATAGCCAGCAACTCGTCGTTCACATTGAGGCCACCTTGCCAGGCACTGCCATTGCGCAAGGTGCTGGTTACGGTGAATTTACCGCCGGTGGTGCTGAACGTGGCGCCCAGGGCAGCATCGGTGGTGAGGGGTGCGGTGGTTAGTTTGAGGCCAGCATAGCCCAGCATGGTTTCGTAGGGCAGCATTTCAGTGCCGTACACGTAGCGGCGGAAGAAGTCATCGAAGCGGCGACCAGCTATTTTCGCCACGGCCGCCTGGTACTCTTCGTCGGTGAAGCCGCGGCCCTGCTTCTTGTAGTACTGGTCGTAGAGGTAGCGCATCACGTCGTCGAGCTGCTTCTGGCCTTTGGTTTCGTTGATAATCAACAGGTCCAGCATGGCCCCGATTAGCTCGCCCTTGTCGTAGTAGCTGATGCCGGTGTTAGCTGAATTCTCGTTGGGCCGGTACCCTTTGATCCAAGCATCGAAGCTCGATTCGGCGGCCGACTGCACTTTGTTGCCCGGCGTATTTTCTACGCGGGTAATGCTGGTGCTGGTGTTGCCGAGGTATTCTTCGGGGCTCACAAAGCCGGCCCGCTGCACAATTTTGTCGCCGAAGTAGCTGGTGCCTCCTTCGCTCACCCACAGCATGTGCGTGTAGTTCTCGTTGTCGTAGTCGAAAGGCCCGAGGGCTATAGGCCGGATGCGCTTCACGTTCCAGAGGTGGAAATACTCGTGTGCTACCAACCCCAGGAAACCCTTGTAGCCCGCCTCGGTGCTGTAGGCATTGCGCGAAGTGGAAAGTGTGGTGGAGTACAAATGCTCCAGGCCGCCAGTTCCCCGCTCGATGTTGTGTACGATGAACACGTAGCGGTCCAGCGGATTCTGCCCTACTACGCGGTGCGCTTCTTCGCACACTCGCTTCATATCGGCTAGCAGCTTGGCTTCGTCGTACTTAGCATTGCCGAACATAGCAACAGTATGGGGCGTCCCATTGGCCTCGAAGCTCATCACCTTGTGCGTGCCGATTTCGATGGGTGAGTCAGCCAGTTCGTCGTAGTTGGAGGATGTAAAAGTGAACTGGCCACCCACGGGCTTCAGGCTGGTGCTTACCTGAGTCCAGCCCGTAGCGGGGCGTACCTCCAGCGTGCTGGCGAGCTGCTTGCTATCGGCGGGGTACATAAACACGCTGGTACCGTTGACGTAGCCGTGGGCTGCGTCCAAGAAGCTGGTGCGCACGCTTAGCTCGTAAGCATACACGCTGTAGTGCACGGTGAAGTCCTTGGCTTTGGGGTGGTACACCCGCCAAGTGTTCTTATTGATTTTCTCGGTACGCAGCTCTTGGCCGCCCGCTTTGGCTTGAAAGCCTTCGACGTGGCGCGCAAACTCGCGCACGAGGTAGGAACCCGGCGCCCACACCGGCATTTTCAGGTCGGTATATTGCTTACCAAAACCTCCCAGGCTCATATCAACCTCGAAATAGTGCGTCTGCGGGGCAGGCATGGCCAGGGTGTAGCGCAACGTAGAAGCGGCCAGCGCCGGGTGGAAGTCACTCAGCAGCAATACCAACCCCACTGCGGCCAGCAGTCGGAGACGAGAAAACATCATGCGAAAAAGAAAATTAGAAGGGTTTGGAATGGATGAGGTAGCAACGCTGGCCTCGTAGTTTGCCGCAAAGAACGGCGAAAACCGCGCAGGGCTGCACAAATCACCGAAAATTAGCGGGTGCAAAGCGTAGTGGCACCTTATTTGGCTAGCCGTTCTACAACGCAGCTGCAACTCGCTCTGGCTGCATTATTCACTGACTCCGCCACCCATGGCTTTATTTCCTACTGCCCTGCTTTCATACCCGAACCTCGTCCGTGCCTCCACCGTTAGGAGAGCATCTTTTGGCTACAGCAGCTACTCTCTCCCCTATCTGGCGGCAGGATTCCGCTACGTGGAAAGCCGAATCGGGCCAGAATTTCGCATCCCCTTCATTGCCTTTAGCAGAACCACCCCTATGCGCTACATCTGGATAACATTCGTTGCGCTAGTTGTTTTAATGCTTGGCGTATTTGGGTTGTCAAAGCCACAACCTGCTGGCCAGCCCCAAAACGAACCCAACCGTGGGCAGTCCCCCGTGCCGTCGGCCACTTGGACAAGCAACCGCTCTACTACGCCCCGTCCCGACAGTGTAGTGCGCTTCGCCATGCAGCAACTTGGCACCAACTATTGCTATGCCGGCAATACCCCGGCCACCGGCTTCGATTGTTCTGGCTTCGTGCAATATGTATTCGGACGCTTCAAAGTGGAAATGCCCCACTCCACGAGTTTGCTGATTTCGGTGGGCAAGCCGGTAGCCCGCGCGCAAGCCCGTCCTGGCGATATTGTGGTATTTACCGGTACGGCGGCCACTTCTTCTACGCCCGGCCACGCAGGCATAGTAATATCGGAACCCGGTGAGCCGCTACGCTTCATTCACTCCTCCTCGGCCCGCCGCGAGTCCGGCGTGAAGATCAGCCAGGTCGAAGGCACCGACTACGAGCGCCGCTTTATGGACGTTAGGCGGGTGCTTTAAATGCGAAAATGAGGACCCGGGGAATTGCTGTTCTGTTTGCGCACAGTATGCAGCAAGAACAGCAACCTTCCCCAAGTCCTCATTTCACTTATAAAAGAGCGATGCCCGGACTACCTATGCAAAACCTCAGTTGAGAGGCTGCTGGGCGGTCCGGGCATCTAATCCTTCAAATCTTACCGAGCGACGAGTCTGGGGTACAGCCCCGTCATCTTATGTGTAAGACCTTGCCAGAATGCGGGAAAAAGCTAAATGGAAGCGTTTTTCCGCGCGAAAGCTGTTGTTAAGCGCGTCCGGCGGTGAAGCGGACTACATTCGACAGGCTTGGCAGGATTTGTTTGGGACTATTAGACATTTTGTACCTCCTTTCTTTACGTTCGACATAACCCCGGCCGCGCTTCCCAGCACCTTAGGGCTGCTTGGGCGGGGCTGTAGCACTCGCTACGGATGGTAAAGTTAAAAGCCTGTAGGATGGTTCAAAATTAAAAGGCCTTTTTTTAAGCCACCTAGGGCCATTCCGTGTCAGACCATTGAGGTTCAGCGACTTTATTTTATGTAGCTACACGCTGCTTAACCTGGCCTCAAAGTTGCCTACTGACAATTCGCAGTAGCTGCACAGCACACCGTGCTTTTGTTGGAGTTTTCTTTTATCTTTTTCCCCACATACTCATTCCCACTCTCCCTCTCCATGAAAAAGTTTCTCCTCTTGTGCCTGACCTGCTTGCTAAGCTGTGTGGGCGTGGCTTCCGCTCAAACCCTTTCGCCTCTCGGTGTTTGGACCAATGCTGAGAAGAAAGCCACTTTCGAAATTTATAAGTGTGGCGACAAGCTGTGCGGCAAAATCGTGACGCTGACCGTGCCCAACGACCCTGCTACCGGCAAGCCCAAAACCGACTCCATGAACCCTGATCCGAAGTTACGCAACCGCCCCCGGTTGGGTTTGGTGTTTATGCAGGGCTTTGAATACGACGACGACAATAAGTGGGATGACGGCAAAATATATGACCCCGAGAGCGGCAAAACCTACTCTTGCTACATGAAGATGAACAGTGCCAATTCCATGGAAGTGAAAGGCTATATCGGCTTCTCGATGATCGGCAAATCACAGACTTGGAGCCGGGTTAAATAACCGTTGCCTAGCTATCTGGCGTATATCAAGCGACGCTCCTGCCCCGGCAGGGGCGTCGCTTTTTTACTAACTTACCCATCTCCCCAACTTTACCTTATCGGTTTTTCCAACCAACTTACTGATTATGAGTAGTTCATCTTACGGCAGACCTCCTTTATAGGAGTGATTCGACCGGCTTGTAACTACGCTATACTTCTTGCCAGCTACCCACTAACCTGCTCTTTCACTTTGAAATACACTCTGCTTAGCTATTTCTTTTTTCTAGCTAGCCTGGTTTCGGCCCCGGCGCAAACGCCTACCGCTACCCCACCGCTCGGGGTGTGGGCCGATGACACCGGCGACTCGCATATCGAGTTGTATCGGTGCGGTGAAGAGTTGTGCGGCCGAGTGGTATGGCTTCGGCAGCCCACTGACCCCAACGGGAAGCCGCGCCTCGACGAAAAAAACCCGAAAGCCGAGCGACGCACCCAGCCCTTGAAAAATCTAACGGTGTTGCAGCACCTGCGCCACAACCCGAGCAATGACCGATGGGAAGGTGGTGAAATTTATGACCCGGAAAACGGCCGCACGTATTCCTGTTATGTGAGTGCCGCTGGTAAAGACCGGCTGGAAGTAAAGGGCTACATCGGTTTCTCGATGATCGGTAAATCTCACTATTGGCAGCGAGTAAAATGAGTGCGTAAAGCTTGCTAGTATGCAGGCGACCTGTAATTATTTAATTTATTTTTAATTGAAGGCAAGCCCCGGCACGGAGCTTGCCTTCGTTGTTTTAGCCCTTTTTCCAACGATTTGAAGAGCTTTCATTGAGAAGTCAATCGAAACCATTTGTCTCGACTGGTGTTCTCCCTCCATACGGCATTTCCACCTTGCATCCCTTCCTAAAACGGCTTTTTTCTTCGCCCTCTGCCTCAGCCAAGGCCGAGTGGCAGCCCCTGCAACGCACTCCCGCCGAGCAGCGGAAGCACGCGCAGTGGGTGGAAGAGCAGGTGTATTTAAATTGGGCTGGTCCTTATTTTAAAGCCTACCATTTCACTAAGACCGGCATTCAGGGCCAAGGGCTGCGGGTGCAGTTGCTAGCCGAGCACGGGCGCCAGGGCGCGGTTTTTTTCTATGACCCTAGCATCGGCCCCGGCAACTTCCGCCACTTCTTCGACCTAATCTGCGAGCGGGTGGTTGCCCTTGGGTATCGACTGTCCACGTCGGATCAGCGCAATCTGCACCACGAGCGCTACACCGAAACCATCGAGAAGCACTTTCTTAAGCCCCTACCCCGCGACTGTAGCATTACTGGCCGCTGCCTTCAGCGCTTTGGTACCGTCACGGTAGATTTGGTGAGCGTGAATGATCAGCCTGGCTTTATTCGCTTCACCAGCAATCCTTATCAGGATTCTATCTTCACTCCGGCGCATTCCTTCGACGAGCTAATGTCCGCCGTGCTGGACATGCCTCCTGCTCCGCCTGAGGTGCAAGCACTTATTAAAAAATACTATAAAGAGTAAAGCAGAAGCGTCAAGTTCTTTCAACTGTTTAGCCTCTTGCCTTCACCAACAAAGGGCCGGCCTCGAAAGAAGGCCGGCCCTTTGCGTTTTACTGTAGTCATTGTTCAAGCAAGCAATTCGAAAGCCCTATTGCCGCACGAAGCGTGCTAGCGAGACCATGCCATTAGGCGTAGTAAGGCGCAAATGGTAGAGGCCAGCCGCCAGACGACGCGTGTCGAGTTGTGGTTTCAGCGGGTCCACTGTTTGGCGCAGCCACACGCGGCCCGTAGCGTCCGTAACCTCGGCTAGGGCGCGCGAGCTTAGGTCGGCAAGCATGAGGGCTTCGTGGCAAGGATTAGGATACACGGCAAGTCGGGCTAAGCGCGCCGCAGAACTGTTGCTCAGGATTAAAGTATTGTCGCGGGTAATCGTACCCGTACCATTGAGTAGCCACTGAGCGGGGTCGACGTCGATGCGAGCTACTGTTTTGCTGACGGGCACGCTAAACGTTGATACTAGTTGGCTTTGGCGCAGGCGCAGCACTTGGGTGGTGTTGTCGGTAAACGTGAGGAGATAGTCTACGTCGGTATCAAAGAAGGCCGTCACGCTTGGCATGCTCGCGGTTTCTGTGCTTTCGAGGAAGAAGGCCTGGCCGGTCTGGTTCCAGCGTACGTTGAACGTGGGGTAGCCTTCCCCCGCAAACCACTGGTTGAAAAAGTATTGCAGCGGCCGGCCAGCTTCTCCCTCGAAAACGCGCTGCAAATCGATGGTGCGGGCAGTGCGGCCGCTGTAGGTGGTTTGGTAGGTGCGTAGTGCGCGGAAAAACTTCTGGTCGTCGTTAAGTAAGTAACGAAGCATGTGCACGACGGCCGCTCCCTTATTATAAGTAAGCCGCCCGCTGAAGATGCGGCCCACGTTGGTAGTATCAACTACGCGGACGCTGCCATCGGGACTGCGCATGACACTGTTGTGCGCGTTGTCCATCCATTGCCGGGCCGCAGTGGCCGACGAGAAACGGTCGAGCGACAGGTACTCGCCATAGGAAGCGAAGCCTTCGTTCAGCCAGATATCTTCCCAGGAGCCACACGTTACGTTGTCGCCAAACCATTGGTGAAACAGTTCGTGTGCCGTCAGCGTGAACGTGAAGCCATCCTGCGTGGTCATGGTTTGGTGCTCCATGCCGCCCCCAAGCGGCGCCATGCTGTGGCCGTATTTTTCGCTGGCAAACGGGTAGAGCCCTACTAAGCTGGAGTAGTTTTCGATGAAGCCCGGTGTACGGTCGATTTCGGTGCGGAAGTTGGTGAGGGCAGCTTGGCTGTATACGTAGTTGACAATTGGAATTTGAGGGCCGCCCGCCGGATTGGCGTAGTTGGTGTACTCGATGTAAGGGGCTACCGCCACCGACACCAGATAGTAGGCAATAGGCTTGACTCGGTGCTTCCACTCGTAGCGGCTCTTTCCGTTGGCCAAGGGCGTTACTCGCTGCAATACTCCATTCGAGCCTACTTTATTGCTGCCGCTCGTCGTCACCCACACGTCCAACGAATCGGCCTTATCGGTCAGCACTTGCTTGCAGGGCCACCACTCGTGGGCCGAAAATGGCTCCGACAAACTCCACGTAACATTAACGCCATAGTTGTTTACAAATCGGGTGCTCAAGGCATTGCCAATGGCAGCCGACTGCCCGCTCGGCGCAGTGCCGCGGTAGTAGACAACGGTGGTGAAAAGCGTATTGGCCGCTACCCCCTGCGGAATAGCTGCCATAACGTCGGAACTTGTCCAGCGCCAACCCGACGAGCGGCGGCCATTTATTACCACCGAGTCGATGGTGTAGTCCGGGTAGAGTTCGAAAGCCACCGAATCGAGAGGCTGCGCGAGCGTGCGGGCAAGCATCCGTACGTTTCCGCTCACGTTGCGTGAGTTGTTTTCCAGGGCCAGATCGAGCTTGTAGTATTTCACATCGTAGCGGTCCATCTTCTGGCGGTGCCGCACGGTGGTAGCCGGCTGACGCAGGGCGGCCTGCACATGCGACCGGGCACAGCTAGCTGCTGCACTGTTGAGGTCGGTAGCCGAAGGTTGGTTGGCTCCGTCCTGCGCGCGCAGGCCAGGAGCCATAAACAATATATTGATTAACAACAAGTAAACACGTTGCATGAGTGGGAGGCAGCAGGAATTTGATGACGACAAAATGTAGGGAGAGCAAGGTCTGAAAGATACAAAGGCCCTACTACAAACTGGGTGGTTTATCCTATAGGTTAGCCCTGCAGGTTGTATATTTCGAGAGTTCTTTTCTCTGCTCCACCCTAGCTGCAAAAATGATTCTTTCTTTTCTCCTAGTATTTCGTAGTAGTTGCCGGCCACCGGGTTTGTTGGTGCTCCTGCTCTTGCTTATTGGGCTAGGTCGCTCAGCCCATGCTACGCACATAGTAGGCGGCGAAATGGATCTGCAATACCGGTCGGGGTCCAGCTACACGCTAACGCTCAATCTGTATTTCGACGCACTCAACGGCAATGCCGGTGCTCTAGATACAGCTCTGACGGTCAGCATCTTCGACAAAGCCACCAATATGCGGATGCAAAATTTGACGTTGCGCCTCCGCACCAACTCGTTTGTCAATTATACCAATCCGGCTTGCTCATCCACGTCGTCGTTGGTTACGCGTAGGCTGATTTACACGGCCGGGGTTGATTTGGCAGCCAACCGCTACACCAGTCCAGCTGGCTACTATGCTGCCGTAGAGCGCTGTTGCCGCAACAACGGCATTAGCAACATTCTTAACCCGGGCGACGCAGGCCAAACCTTCTACTTGGAGTTCCCGGCTGTGGTGCGCAACGGTCTGACCTTCCGCGACTCCACTCCCCGCATTTTCCCGCCTCTAAGCGACTATGCCTGCCGCGGCGAATTGTTTTACTACGACTTTGGCGGCCAGGATGCCGACGGCGACTCGCTGGTGTACGAGCTAGCCACTCCTTTCAACGGCAACTCCACCCCCGGCGACCCGAAGCCGTTTGCAGCAGCGCCACAACCTTATCGAGAAGTTCGCTGGGGGCCGGGCCGTAGCGAAACCAACCAGATTCCGGGCACTCCTACCCTGACTATCAACCGGTTCACTGGCCGGTTGCAGGTACGGCCCTCCCAAGTAGGGCTGTTTGTGTTTGGGCTGAAATGCTCGGAATTCCGGGACGGCATCAAGATCGGAGAGACCCGGCGCGACTTCCAACTCAAAGTAATCCTCTGCACGCCCAACTCAGCGCCTAGCATGACGGTGCGGGCGTCGGGAGCCAACATGTATCGAGAAGGAGTGGATACGGTGCGCCTGCGCCCTGGTACTGAACGTTGCTTGAATCTGCGCTTCACGGACCCGGACTCCCCCTCGCAACTAACCTTGGGCTTGCGGGCTGTCAACTTCCCCGCTGCTTTGCTGCCGGCTTTTTCGCTCACGCAAGGCACCATCCGGACCCCTGGCCTCCCCGACACGCTGGTTTCGCGGCTGTGCTTTCCAAGCTGCTTTGATTCCAAAGGGCAGGTGTATTTGCTGGATATAATTGTGTCGGACAATGGTTGCAGCCTCCCGAAGCGCGATACGGTGCGGGTTGCTTTTACGGCCCAGCCCGACCCTAACAGTCCTCCTACCTTGGCTAGCACGGCTGGCCCTGCCTTGCCTCTGAAGGTCCGCGTAGGTGACCTGGTAACATTTGACGTGATAGGCGCCGACCCCGATAACGACCCCATTACGTTGACTATGAACGGTGTGGGCTTCCAACCAGCCGAGGTGGGCGCCACTTTCACGCAGGGGCCCAATGGTAACCAAATCCGGGGACGGTTTTCGTGGCGCGTCGATTGCCGGGCCGCAGGTCGTCCATTGCACGAATTCCGGTTCACAGCCTCAGCAGGACCCTGCAACGAACCAAAGACTGTGGTTCTGACGGTTCCTATTCAAGTGGAGTACAACAACTCACCGCCTGTACTTGCCTCGCCCGAGCTACCGACCCCGATCAGCGCCACTGATCCACCCATCGTCATTGAGCGGCTAATAGGAGGTGTGTTTGAAGCTACTTTCACCGGTACCGACGCCGATCAGGATCCCCTGGTGCTATCGGCTACCGGCAACGGGTTCGATTTGGCGGCGGCCGGCATGAGCTTCCGCCCCACCAATGGCAACGGACAAGCGGCGGCCACCTTCCGCTGGGATGCCAACTGCGTCGCCGCTGCTCTCCCCGACCAGACGCTAGAAGTTACCTTTCAACTGCAGGAAACCACTTGCCGGCCGGGCCCGCAGACGCGCGTTGTGCGCTTCAAGCTGGTGCAGCCAGAAAATGTCGAGTTCAAGCCAGTCAATATCTTCACCCCTAACGGCGACAATCTCAACGCTACTTTTAATATCCCCAATTTGCCGGCTGACTTCTGCGAATCGCGCTTTGCTACCATCAAAATCTTTTCCCGCTGGGGCAACTTGGTTTATGAATCCAAGAACCGCAATTTCAGCTGGGACGGAGGCAAGCAGGTGCCGGGAGTGTATTATTACCTAATCGAGTACACCGACGGCCGCAAGTATAAAGGTCCCATCACACTGGAGCGCTAAATGTAAATTACTGTGCACCTAGTGAACACAGCAGTAAACCAAAGAGCAACAAAAAAGCCCGGTCTAGGCCGGGCTTTTTTGTTGCTCTTAATTAAAGCACTCTAGTACAAGAACACGAATACCACAAACAACACCACCCACAGCGCATCAATGAAGTGCCAGAAATAACTGAGGAGGCGAAGCTGAAGACGGCGATACGGATTGCGGATGAAGACCAGCGTGCGAACCGCGTCGCGGGAGGCATGCAAGGTGCGCAGCAGCAAGGCTAGCAGAAACAGCATACCACCTAGCAAGTGAGCTACGTGCAGGGCCGAAATCAGGTAGATGTAGCTGCCTGTGGCGAAAGTGTGATTTTCTATTCCCTTGAACGTGACGCCCTGCGCCACCAACTCGCGCCAGCCAAGTACTTGCAAGCCCGCGAAAATGCAGCCTAGCAGTAGCGTAGCCCCGAGGCAACGCGTTAAGTTCACTACATCGTCGGAGCGGTAGATACGCGGTGCCTGGGCAAGCGTGTAGCTGCTAATGAGCAGCACAATGGTACTGATAGAGAAAAACTTGGGAAAAGGATGCAGCCCGCGGGGCAGATCGGCCATGTAACGGGTTTGGGCATACGCTACCACCAGAAACAAAAACAATACGCCGATGCCGGCCATAGCCAAATACAGCATCATCAACATGGGCGGTACTCGCTCCATGCGCTGGAAGGCGGAGGCTGTTCGGTTGGCCCCTACTTTATCTTTACGTTCTTTATCGGAATTCATGCGTGGTGGCGAGAAGAAAGCGAAGTCCTTGGCAAACCAATCCAGAAAGCTTTAGTTCCGATAGAACTATATCTACTAGGCCGGAAGCCACAAAGCAAGATACGTAAAAGCCTCTCTCGCCGACAACCAGAATTACGGGCTTTTCTGGGTAAATCAGGAAGAAACAACGTGCTATGCTGATGCCGACTATTGGCGAAATAACCGCTTAGTTAAATCCACCTTCGGCCGGCATCAGCATAACAGCCAGGGTATCACGAGAATTTCAGTTGCCGCGAAAAAAAGACCCTATTTTACCTAGCACAGCGTTGATGGTAATTTTGGGGCTGCGGCCGGTGCCAAAAGTTACGTGGGTTTTGCCGGCCACCCGCAGATCCATAACGAGGCCTAAGCGCAAGGCCAAGTCATTGAGTTGCTGCAAAGGGTCAATTTTAGGGGCGTTTCTAGGTTTAGGAGGCGCATTCGGGTCTTTAGGAGGCCCGCTCGTGAGCTTGTCGAGCACGCGCTGACTAGGAAAGTTGACGATAAGGTAAGTACCCGACGCAGCTATCTGAATAGCGTCGCCATCCCAGGTCACTACCAACTGCGCCTCCAGTTCAAGACCGTTAGCCAAGGGAATCTGGGTTAGTAGGAGGCAAAGCAGGGCGGTTGGCAGCCGCTGGGTTTTCGCCGCGGGTGCGGATGCGCAACGAGCCGTTTAGCCGCCAGGTAGCTGCCGGAGCCGCGGGGTTTTGGGGGTTAGGAACCTGCAGTTCCATCTGGTCGAAGGCCAGGGCTAATTCTACCCCACCCGAAAGTTTGGAGAGCAGCGAAGCGGCCGTATCGGCCCAGGAAGTGGGTTGTTGGCTTGAATCAGGCATGAGAGCGTGAGAAGAAAAAGTGGTACATACTTCCGGCGGGTTAGGGCAAGAAGACTTGGCAGGGTTATGGCAAACGACCAGCCTCGGCGCAAGTTACACGCATCCTTACTTGTCGTACGGCTGGGCTACCAAAACATTCTTCCATTAGCACTGTCACTTATCTAATGGAGTATAATATACCGTTCAGCTAATCCAATTAAGCTCGACTACGTATGAGAGCCATCTGCCACTTTTTCTCTGCTCCTACTCCTATGCAATTCCCTTCTTGTTTCTCGTTGTTACTCACTCAGGGTCTAGCACTTACCTTATCAAGTACGCAGGCTCAAGACACCTCTACTTTAACTCACCACGCCCTGCCCGTCAACAACCTAACGGAGTTGGCCGTAGCCGCGCCCAAATCCAATCAGGCGTTTGGGATGGCCGATAATACCGAGCTTATTTATCAGATAAAGGATGCGAGCGGCAAGCCGGCTGGCGAGCTACGGCAGCGGGTGGTGACGCTAAGCAGTACGGAGCGAAAGGAAAGTAAAAAAACCATAGTCCCGGAAAACATTACCACGCTGAAAAGCGGCCTCTATACCAACAAAAACCTGCTGGTGCGGCTGCAGGATCTTACCTTCCGCAGCCGCCGCGACACCTGCTTCACCGACGGCCTCGCCGACTTGGACGCCGACGCCCTCCGCCGCTTCCGCGACCGGAAACTGGCCTACTTGCCCATGCCAGTTGCCTGGCCCAACCAGCCTACGGTAGGCACTAGCCTTCCCGATGGCGGCATCAACGTGCAGGTTAGCAGCTCGGTGGTGGATATTGCTACGGTTAGCACCGTGCTCCGCAAGCGGCGCGTCGTGAGCGGACCTTCGTCGTTGACCACGCCAGCGGGCACGTTTAACTGTTATAAAGTAGAAGCCGTGCGTGAGAGTGCCACCGTACCCCGCCCCGACATGGCCATGCGTACCAGTGTCAAACAAGTAGATTATTACGCTCCCGGCGTAGGCATCGTGCGCACCGAAATCTATGGCAAGAATGGCAAGGTAGCGCAGGTGCGCGAGTTGGCGGCTCGCAACATTAGCGCCGAATAGCGCGGTGCGTAGCGTCTAACTAGAACTTTGTAATTTCCGGTGTGTTAACTCCTTGAATTCACTGTCTAGACCAACCCTATGACTACCAAGCTTCTTGTGCTGGCGGCTACCCTAACTTGTTTGGGCGCCTGCCAGTCGACCCCGGCTACCGATGCGGCCAGCGCCAGCAAGCCCGCCACCGAAACGGCAGCCATGCCGCAGGGCAAAACCTATGGCGCGGCAGTAACCGCCGAAGGTGCCAAGCCACTCTCCGAGCTTAAGCAGGTGCTAGGCAAGCAAGACTCGGCACAAGTGAAGCTAGTGGGCACCGCCGATGCCGTATGTCAAGCCAAAGGCTGCTGGCTGACCATGAAAACGCCCGAAGGCCAGGAAATGCGGGTCCGCTTCAAAGACTACGCGTTCTTTGTGCCCAAAGACATAGCCGGCAAAACCGTGGTGATAAACGGGTGGGCGCACCGCGAGCAGGTACCCGTTTCCGATTTGCAGCACTACGCTAAAGATGCCGGCAAATCCGACCAAGAAGTGGCCGCCATTACCAAGCCCGAGGAGCAACTGAATTTCGAGGCTGACGGCGTACTCATTACCGACAAAATGTAAGCTCGGTTCTGACTGCATAGAAAGCCATTACACAACGTAACTCTTTATAAAAAGCCCGTCCGTTTCGAAACGGACGGGCTTTTTATATCCTGAGTATGCCGAAAGCCGTAGCTTGCAAAGCCACCGGCTTTAAACCCAACCACCAGTGGCATTAGTTGAAGCTTCTGCGCCCCTCTTTATGACAACCGACATTCAGCAGCAAATTTCCGCCCTCACTGAGCGCCTCCACCACCTCAACTACCAATATTATCAGAGGGATACTTCTGAAGTATCCGACCAGGAATTCGACCAGCTCCTGGCCGATTTGCAACGCCTGGAAAAAGAGTATCCGCAGTATGCCCTGCCCAACTCCCCCACGCAACGGGTGGGCGGCACCATCACCAAGCAGTTTCCTACGGCCCTGCACCGCTACCCCATGCTTAGCTTGGGCAACACCTACTCGGAAGCAGACTTGCGCGAGTTCGACGAGCGGGTACGCCGTGGCTTGGAGGGCGCCGAATTTGCCTACGTCTGCGAGTTGAAGTTCGACGGGGTAGCCATGAGCCTAACCTACGAGCAAGGTCAGCTGACCCAGGGCGTCACGCGCGGCGACGGTACCCGCGGCGACGTGGTAACAAACAACGTGCGCACCATCAAGAACCTGCCGCTGCACCTGCGCCCCGACACGGCAGCCAAGCAACCCGCCGAAATGGAAGTACGGGGCGAAGTATTCATGCCCCTGCCGGTTTTCGCTGAGTTGAATGCCGAGCGCGAAGCCAATGGCGAAGCATTGCTGGCTAACCCACGCAACGCCGCCAGTGGGGCCCTCAAGCTCCAAGATTCGGCGCTGGTGGCCGAACGGCGGTTGCGGTTCTACGCTTACTCCTTCCTGATGCCGGGCCGGAGCATATTTCCCACCCACAGCGCTTCCCTAGAAGCGCTTAACGATTGGGGCTTGCCCGTATCGAACACGTGGCGGCTATGCCGGAGCATGGACGAGGTGCTGGACTTTGTGCACGAGTGGGACAAGAAGCGCTTTACCCTACCCGTTGCCACCGATGGCATTGTTATCAAAGTTGATGATTTCCGGCAGCAGGAACAGCTAGGATACACCTCGAAAAGTCCGCGCTGGGCCATTGCGTATAAGTATCCTGCCGAAGCTGCCCGCACACGCCTGCGGGAAGTGCAGTACAACGTCGGCCGTACCGGCGCCGTTACGCCTGTGGCGCTGCTCGACCCTGTGCCACTGGCCGGCACCGTGGTGAAGCGCGCATCCGTGCACAACGCCAACCAGATTGCCGCCCTCGACCTGCGCCTCGGCGACATGGTATTTGTGGAGAAAGGCGGGGAAATCATTCCGAAAATCACGGGCGTCGACCTCACGGCCCGCCTTCCCGAAAGCCAGGCCATCGTTTACCCCGCCACGTGCCCAGCCTGCGATACGCCGCTTATTCGTCCGGCAGGCGAGGCGCATTACCGCTGCCCCAACGAACGGGGCTGCCCACCGCAGCGCAAGGCCAAGCTCGAACACTACGTGTCGCGCAAGGCCCTAGACATCGACGGGCTCGGTGCCGAAACCGTCGGCCGCTTCTTCGATTTGGGCTTAGTTACGGATGCGGCCAGCTTGTACGATTTGCCCGCTAAGGCGCAGGAACTGGCGCAATTGGAGCGCATGGGCGAGAAATCAGTGCAGCGCCTGGTAGCCGGCTTAGAGCAAAGCAAGCAAGTACCTTTCGACCGGGTACTCTTTGGGCTAGGAATCCGCTACGTAGGCGAGACCGTGGCCGAGAAGCTGGCCGCGCACTACCGCACCGTAGATGCCATGGCGCAAGCCTCAGTAACTGAGCTTGCCGCCGTGCCCGAAGTAGGAGGCGTTATTGCCGAGTCGGTGGCGGCTTGGTTTCAAGAGGCTGCCAACCGCGACTTAGTGGAGCGCCTACGACTAGCGGGCGTGCAACTGGCGCTAACTGGCGAAGCACCCCAAGCCGTGAGTAACCGGCTAGAGGGCCTCACCTTCGTATTGTCGGGGGTGTTCGAATTGCACAGCCGGGATGAACTGCAAGCCCTAATTCAGGCGCACGGCGGCAAAATAACGGGCAGCATCAGCAAGAAACTCAGCTATCTGGTAGCCGGCGACAAAATGGGCCCTGCCAAGCGTGAGAAGGCTACGGAACTGAAAGTACCCATCATTTCGGAGACCGATCTGCTAGCCATGATTCCGACTGAGACAGAGGCTACCTTTAACGGTGCCGAGGACTTAGACGGACCGCTGGAAGACGTACAAGATTTAGGCATTTCCTCGAAATCCTCTGAATCTGACTCATTTCCAGCGAAAAGCAGTGGTACAGGTCAACAGGGTTCTCTATTTTAGGGCCCCCATAATACCGGCCTCCCGGGCAGCATACTTTCACGAATGGGTTAGCCTGGCTACCGCGTAGCCACGCTTTAATTCCCCCCTGATCCCTCGGGGAGTATGCGTCCGGGAGCACCGGTGGCCAAAACTGGCCCCGGCGCAGTCTGTTTTTCGCGTCGCTCTCCTCTTTCTTTTTCGCTTTTACTGTTCGTTATGTATCGCCTCCTTGTGCTGGCTTTCCTGGGTGTATTCAGCTTTCTGCCAGCAGCGTTTGCCCAAACCGCTACAACCTTTACCCCGCCTGCTGTGGTGGCCGACATGCTAAAAAAACCTCGCACGGTCCTGCTCGATGTGCGCACCCCCGAGGAGTTTGCTGCCGGCCATGTGAAAGGAGCCGAGAACCTAAACTTTCGCGCCCCTGACTTCCGCGAGCAGGTCGCTAAACTAGACAAAGAGCAAAACTACGTTCTGTATTGTGCTTCCGGCAACCGGAGCGGCCAAACGTTGAAGCTGATGGAAGAAGCTGGCTTCAAGAATGTTGTGAATGCAGGCGGCTTCAAAGACCTGAAAGCGGCTGGTTTGCCATCTGAGTAGTAGCTACGTTGCCGAACAGCATACACTCTTCAAGTTACACCTACTTCTGTAGCAGTTGGATTGCGTTTGTAGCTACTGCACAATCTTGGAGCGCTTACTTGTGTAGCCTTGTAATTCAACTGCTTGCACCAAAGAATTATTCGTACTGTATCTGTAATCCTGTTTGTTCTATTGTCTTTCTCTGCATCAGCCAAGACCTATTATGTCAGTGCAACTGGCAATGATGCAGACGCAGGTACTTCCATCAAGAAAGCTTGGAAGACAATCGGGAAAGTGAATAGCACCCCCTTTAAAGCAGGTGACCAGATCCTGTTTGAAGGCGGCAGCAATTTTGAAGGCGCTATTTGGGTGCGCAGTACGGTTCAAGGGTCGGTTGCTCGGCCCATCCTCTTTGGCTCGTACGGAGCAGGCCGGGCACGCATCATCAGCGGTACTACATATGGCTTCTACGCCGAAAACATCGGTGGTATTGAGCTGCACAATCTGGAATTTGTTGGTTCGGGGCGACTAACCAACACCAATTCCGGCGTCATCTTTCACCTCGACCTAGCCGACACCCATTTACAACACGTGGTGCTCGACAACCTTAGCGTGCAAGGCTACCGCGACCGGGGCATTTCCATCGGTAGTGCGAACGGAAGTAGCGGCTACGACCACGTGCGCGTGACGCGCTGCGTTGTGTCGGCCAATGGCGAGGCTGGCTTGGGCTCGTATGCCCAAACGCTAGCTGCCCACCACAACTGGTACGTGGGGTCCTGCCAAGCCTTTGACAACACTGGTCGGGCCGACGTAACCGATACGCACACTGGCAGCGGCATCGTGCTTTCAGGCGTCGATGGAGTTCTGATTGAGCGTTGCGAAGCTCATCATAATGGTGCCCTTAATGCCAACCCCAACGGCGGCCCCGTTGGTATCTGGGGCTGGAACTGCAACAACTTAATCATCCAATACTGCGAATCGCACCACAACCAGACGGGGACCACAAAGGATGGCGGAGGCTTCGACTTAGACGGCGGCTGCACCAACTCCATTTTGCAGTACAACTACTCGCACGACAACGACGGCCCAGGTTACCTCGTGGCTCAATATGCAAATGCGCCTCCCCTACACGACGTAACGGTTCGCTATAACATCAGTGAAAATGACGGGCGTCGGCATGGGCAGGGCGCGCTGACGCTTTGGTCGTCGGGTGCCAACGGGGGTATCCAACGAGCCTTTGTCCACAACAATACCATCTATGTGAGTGCGCCAGCAGATAACTCACAACCGAAGGCAGTGCATATAAGCGGCGAAGGCTTCACCGACGTGGGCCTACACAACAATGTGCTGCAAACTACGGCCGGCTTACCAGTGGTAGTGAGCCTCACAACTCGTGGGGTACTCTTGCAAGGCAACGCGTATTGGAGCAGCGGACAGGCCCTACAAATAGCTTGGGGCGCTGAGCGGTACAATTCGCTTAGGGAATGGCGAGCAGCAACCGGGCAAGAACAACTTGGCACTCGCGCCACAGGAATAGAAGCAGATCCGCAGCTGCAGCAGCCCGGCACCGGTGGTACCCTAGCAACCCTAAATTCCAGCCGACAGCTGACTTCCCTTACCGCGTATCAAATGCAAGCCAGCTCAGGCTTACTAGGTACTGGCTTAGACCTACTTAGTGAATTCAATCGTGACCCTGGACCGCACGATTTCTTTGGCAATCCAATTCCTTCGCACGGTGAAAAGCGGGCTATTGGGGCTAGCGAATCCACTAGCAACTAAAGCTTCTTTAGGGCAACTAACCTTAAAGTTGAAAGGGGATTTCCAATGGATTGACGCCCTCTAATAAGCAGGAATCGAGTAGCTTATCTATATTTCAAATAACTCATTACACACTCATTCACAAGTGATTATATACAAGTATATCAAAATCTTATTTAGCCTTACTTCAGCAAGCTAGCTGCCTGAAGAGAGGACTTCAGCTTAGTAGCGAGCGAGCCTTGGTCGTTGCCCTTGGAAGTGGCTCCTTGCACGTAAAAAGGGAAGTTTGCTGTGGAGGCTCCTCCGTGCCCATCCGTGACCGTAACGTACAAGCGGTAGGCTCCCGGCTTAGAAGGAGTGCGCACTGAGGTATTAAACTGATTGGGCGCCAGCACCAAGCCGGGGAGCGGTTCGTCGCGGACTTGTAGCGTCTTGCGGTCTTCGCGCCAACGCGACTCGGGCCGGACCTCCCATGCCACGCGCAAGCTGTCGTGCTCCTGGTCTTGGGCCGTAACGAAAGCCGGATACGTCTGGCTCGGCCGCAGCCGTAAGCTTTGATTGTCGAAGTGCCGATTGAACTGGATGTCGCTTACTTGGGGTGCCCGATTAGCTGGCCAAGTGCCGCTCCACAAATACTGCATCTGGTCGACGAGTTCGGTCCGCTCTCCGGTAGGCGTAAACATGCTGAACCACGTAGGAGTCGCCTCTTGGCGGTTGCCCCAATAGAAGACGTAGGAACCCAAGCACTGATTACTTTCCTTCTGAATGCCCGTCTGGTAGAATTCGGCTACTGCCCTAGCTTTTTGGGCGCTTCGTGGCTCTAGCGCTGCCCCCCAGCTGGTTTGAGAAGTCTCCCAATAGCCTTGGGTCCCAAACTCAGTGATAATGTACGGATGCTGCCAGTTAACCTTTTTCAGGTAGTTCCGAAGTTCTCTTAAGTTACCGTAGCTATTAAACGCAATGAAGTCCAGTTCATGGCCTCGGTTTCCCATCCACTTCAATACCGTGGGGTCAATGAAAGTGGATATCACCGGATGATTTGGATCTTCCTTATGGATCATTCTTGCCACGTCATCAATGGCATCAAACACATCTGGGTTGCCGGACCCCTGTTCCACTTCGTTGCCAACATCCCAGGCGAGCAGGGCCGGGTGGTTGCGGTAGCGTATCACTTGCTTGCGCAGATCTTCCACCTGCTTTTTTACAGCCTTCTTGTCGTAATAATCAAACCCATCACGCTCGGGTATCAGCCATAACCCAAGCAGAACGGTTAGGCCATGTGCCTGCGCCGAATCGAGCAGGGGCTGAGCATAGTCGGTGGTCCAGAGCCGAATAGAGTTACCACCGGCTGCTTTCAACAAAGCAAATTTCTCAAGTCCACCGGCTCCTTTTACAAAATAGGGTTTTCCGCCACGCAGCAACTCGTACTTAGTACCTGTACGAACTACCCGCACGGGGATAACCTTATTAGGCGATGTAGCGTTAGGAGCCTGGTTTTGCTGCTCAGCTGCGCGGCTTTCTCTTTTCTGTTCAGTGCAGGCAACCGCCAGGCTAGCAAGGAAAAGCCCAAGCAGCAAACGACTCGCTCTGTTAACCTGATGGCGAATTTTAAACAATTGCTGCATGAATATTTGTTGAAACTTTTGTCTGGCAACTCGACATACGAAGCAGATCAATGTTCCGGTTGTAAAGCGCAAATCTATGATTTATTGTATAAATAATTCTACAATATTTATATAATCATAAACAGAGGAGCTTGCGCCTACTAGAAAGTCAGAGTATCTTTATACAATTTCTATTTATTTTCCAGTCACAGAGAGCTATGTCTCGACATAAGTTGTTAGAGCATAGCTTGATTGAGATTCGCGAAAGGCGCTCGGATGGACGATACTCGAAAAACAGTGCGGGAAGGTGATTTTGCAGGAAATAGTACAACCCCTTCTCCTACCACTGTCAAATACAAAGCAGCCCCTGGCGTAAAGCAGATGCGGCTATTAGTCGCCTTAGGTTGCTTGATGCTGCTGCAATTCGTTTGGTGGTTTGCTGACGCCGACCACATTGGTAACCCGTTGTTGTTCTGGCTGCTAACCGGCTCATTGGGCTTTAAATTTTTGCGTACGCTGCACGAGTGGTACCACTACGTAAATGTGCGGGAACCCATAGCGCCTACTTGGCAGCCTGGCTATGCCCCTACCGTAGATGTACTCACGACCTTTTGCGCCGGCGAGCCCTACGATATGATCGTGCGCACATTGCAGGCTATGCAGGCTATTCGCTACCCTCACACCAGCTACCTCTGCGATGAAGCCGACGACCCGTATCTACGTCGGGTGTGCGAGCAGCTCGGTGTAGTACACGTCACGCGCAAAATAAAGGTGCACGCCAAAGCCGGCAACATCAACAACGCGCTGCGCCAAGCCACGGGTGAGCTGTGCGTGGTGCTCGACCCTGACCACGTGCCCACCCCCGACTTCCTCGACCAGGTGGTACCGTATTTCCAAGATACTCACGTGGGCTTTGTGCAGGTGGTGCAGGCCTACGGCAACCAGCACGAGAGTTTGGTAGCCCGCGGCGCAGCAGAGCAAACCTATCATTTTTATGGTCCGCTGCTCATGGGCATGAATGCCTACAACACCGGCCAGGCTATTGGCGCCAACTGCACCTTCCGCCGTATCGCACTCGACTCCATTGGTGGCCACGCATCGGGCCTAACGGAAGACATGCATACCGCTATGCGTTTGCACGCCCAGGGGTGGCAGTCGGTGTATTTGCCCAAGGTGCTGAGCCGGGGACTGGTACCTGCTTCGCTCGGGGCCTTCTATTCGCAGCAGCTGAAATGGTCACGCGGCGCTTTCGACTTACTGTTTCGAGTGTATCCGCGCTTGTTTCCTCGCTTCAGTTGGCGGCAGCGGCTACATTACTTGCTTTTGCCTTTGTACTTTTTGTCGGGGGTTGTCACGCTCATTGACATAGCCGTACCCACCCTAGCGCTAGTAACCACTACGTTTCCTTGGCGAGTGGGGCTCGGCGAATTCACGTTGCATATTTTCCCTTTCACGGCCCTTACACTTCTTATTCGCTTGTGTGCGCAACGCTGGCTACGCGAGCCGCACGAAGCAGGCTTGCACTTGGCAGGAGGTATTTTGCGGGTAGGTTCGTGGTGGGTGTATGCGTTGGGCTTTTTCTATGCGCTGATCAACTTCAAAGTACCCTACATTCCAACGCCTAAAGAAGGCCGCCCGGCGACAGAGTGGCTGATCAGCCTGCCCAATATCCTGACCGCTGTAGTGCTGGTAGCTGCCGCCAAATATGGCCGGGGGCTTTCCTTAACGCCAGCCACGCAGTTTATGTCGGTGCTGGTACTTTTCAACGCGGCTATTCTGCTGGCGGCTGTGGCCATGGCGCAGCACGGAATCCTGGAATCGTTGCTGCGCACGGCAGCAGCTACACGGCCTGTGCGGTGGCTGTTGCTAACGGCCGACCAATGGCGCGGCCAAATCGGCCACCAGCTGGTGGAAGGGTTGCGGCCCGCCGCTGGCCGTTTTGCAATCGGGCTAGCCAGCCTCTATTGCCTTACTTTGGTGGGGCTTTATAGCTACCGGACCCAGTACCTTGCTTTAGAGCGGCAATGGTGGCCTACGCAGCCAGATGCCTCCTTGCATGTTGGGCAACTTGTGGCGTTGCCTACCACTAGCACCCCTCCTCCTACCGACTCCACGTCTCTTGTGGCTTTAGATATGCCCGCAAGCCCGACCCTGGCGCAACTGCAGACGCTGAAGCAAACCTTAGCGGCACGGCGTGGGGCCACCTTAGTGAATTGGGAACTGAAGCCTGGCAATCGGGGCAACTTGCAGCAGCTTAGGCAGCTAGAGCTAGATGAATTGAAGTTTCCTGTGCTCTTACGGCCGCTGCTTCATACTTCTTCGGCATCTGAGTACATCCACGACTGGCAAAACCTTGTGCGGCAGGTGCGTACCGTTGGGGGGCCACGGCTGATATGGGTCTGGACCCCACCCCAGAGTGATTCACTGAAGGCGTATTTCCCGGGCATCAATTATGTGGATTGGGTGGCCGTGGATGGTCGCAATACTTTAGCCGATCCGGCCGAGTGGTACAATCCAGTTCGCGCGCAACTAGCTCCTGCTATTGAGCTACACTCCAAGCCCGTACTACTCCTAATGGCTTCTGCCGAAAAAGCAAAAGTGGTTCCACGGCAATTGAGTGAAAGTTTCCCTGAAGTGAAAGCCGTAATTTTCGATCAGGCACACACTAGTTTATCTAAGATCAAACAACTCAGCTTTGCAGAGTAGTACCATACTTTACCAACACAAAGGGCACCAACTTATCAAGTTGGCGCCCTTTGTGTTGGTAAGCAACTTTAAAAGCTATTAACCATACTGTTGTGCAGCGTGCGCGGGCTCCAATAGCCGCTGGCGATGATGCGCCGAATGGTGTAAAGAGGATCTTGCGGGTCGCGTTTCTCAGCTAGCACAAAGGCGGCTACCATGCCCCGCTGCTTGAGTTGCGGAATAGCCTCCGGATTCCAGAGGCCGAACGGATAGGCAAAGTACTTGATGTCTTTGCCGGTGATTTCCTCAAGGGTTTTCGTAGGCTTTTCCACCTGCGTCACCCAATCCTCGCCCTGATACTTTTTCACGTTGTGGTGGTCCCAAGTGTGCGAACCGATAACGTTGCCTTCGTCGGAAAGCTGCTTCACTTGGGCCTTGCTCATGTAGCGCGGCCGGCCTAAGCTCACGGTCATCACAAAGTATACCGCTTTAAAACCGTGCTTTTCCAGCTCCGGCCGGGCCACCGTAAACTGGTCTAGGTCGGTGTCATCGAAGGTCAGCATGATGGGCTTGGGAGGCAGAGGGGCGCCGGTAGCCAGGTAAGCGTAGAGCTGGTCGGGCAGGATGGTGTGGTAGCCGCTGTCGGCCAGCATCTGAATTTGCTTTTTGAACTGCTCGACGGGTACTATGTAGTCTTTCGCTCCTTTCGAATCGCGCGGACGCCAGTCGCGGATTTGGTGGTAGCACAGGATAGGCACTTGCGGACGGGCCGTGATGGTGGCTGCATCGGCAATACGGCTGGCCGGAATGCTAGCTGGATCGGGTGTTGAGGGCCCTGTTGAGGCGGTTTCAGTTGTCGCAACTGCGTTGGAAGCACTAGTCGCCGTCTCGGCTGCGGTACCAACCTCGGTCGTCAGGGCTGACTTGGAATCGTTACAGGAAGAAAAGGTGAAAGCAGTGGCACAAACGGCCGCAGCGACTAATGAGGAGTAAGAAAGCTTCATGAAAGATAAAAAGTGACCAGACCGCAGGCAAATGCTTTATTTTCGCGCAACGAAGTTGAAAAAGAGTCGCTTTGACTGATTCTAGGCTTCTTGCATCCTACAAAGCAACAGTTTATTCCCCGCATGGACAAATTCCGAGGCACGGGTGTCGCCCTCGTCACTCCTTTCTCCCCTTCCGACCAGTCAGTCGATTATGCCGCGCTGCGCCGTCTACTCGACTTCGTTATCGAGGGGGGAGTTGAATATTTGGTGGTCAACGGCACTACCGCCGAATCTCCTACTATCACGCACGAAGAAAAAGCGGAAATTCTTCGTGTCGTGAAAGAACACGTAGCAGGGCGCGTGCCCCTCGTGTATGGCATTGGGGGCAATGATACTGCCGGCACCGAAGCCACTATCCGCAACACCGACCTATCAGGCATTGCGGCGCTACTTTCGGCCAGCCCCTACTACAACAAACCTTCCCAAGCGGGCATCATTGCGCACTACGAGCGGTTAGCCGATGCTTCGCCGGTACCCGTCATTCTGTATAACGTGCCGGGTCGCACCGCCTCCAACCTCACGGCCGCCACTACGCTTCGGTTGGCTCAGCACCCCAACATTATCGGCATCAAGGAAGCCAGCGGCAACTTAGAGCAGTGCCAGCAAATAGCCGCTCACAAACCCGAAGACTTCCTGCTCATCTCCGGCGACGATATGATGACAACTTCACTTGTTAGCTTCGGGGCCGTGGGTGTTATATCCGTGCTGGCGAATGCCTTCCCGCGCCCTTTCACTGATATGGTGCGCCACGCACTGGCCGGTGAGTTTGCGCAGGCAAGCCAACTTCTCTTCAGGTTTGTGGACCTGAACCCGCTGATGTATGAAGAAAGCAACCCAGTAGGCGTAAAAGCCGCTCTAGAAGCACTAGGCGTGTGCTCCGGGGCCGTGCGCCTACCGTTGCTGGCAGCTTCAGAGAGCTTGCAGGAGCGAGTAAAGCAGCTACTGTAAGGTTTTACTCTTTCCTCTATAAGCAACAAGCCGCCTCCAAGGAAGCGGCTTGTTGCTTATAGAGGAAATCTGAATTTTGTTCTTGCCAGAAGCAGCTGTTTCTAGTGTTTAGGAGCTGTTAGTTTCTCCTGGAGATCCATAAGGCGGCCGAGCACTTTGCTATACCCCAACATGGCCAGCGCCAGGGCGGGATAGGTTTCTTTTCGCAGCTGGAAGTTGTCTTCCACGAAGTCGGTCCAGTTGTAGGTGTTGAGGTAGCTTCGAGCCACTGATATGCAAGGTTCGTGAATCTGAGTGGTATGCCACCACTTAGTGGGAAACAAAATGGTTTCGCCTTCCTTGACCGTAACCTTCACTGGCTTTGCGTTCCTGAACAGCGGGTACTTCTCGTAATCCGGGTTGAAAATGTTCACCCGCGCAATCTTTTCGTTGTCCTCTTCCGGATAGAGATACGCTGTTTGGTCGGGAGGGTATAAGATGAAGTCTTTGGAACCGTACACTTGGGTAATTTGGGTGTGCAGGTACAAAGCATCGACGTGTAGAAACGGAAAGCAGGATCCATTGCCACCCAGAAAAAGCTCGTAGACTTCCGTGTGCAGCAACATCATCTTCGATAAGAGCGGATGCCGTACTCTGTCGGGGGCCCCAACGCTTACTTCGGGCGTAATGTCTGCCATCAACTCGGGTAGCAGCTTCTCTAAGTTCAGGCAGAACGGATAAGGCGCAGGATTGTCGGGAGTGGAAGTAAGCAGCCGGTCGACGGTTTCGGCCATCGTATAGGTCTTCCCCTTTATATCCTTGGTGAGGTGTCCGTAGTTGGTTTTGAAAAACTCGGGCGTGAATTTTCCCATGGCACTCCACTTACTAGCTCCATCCGTCAGTACAACGGGAATACCTGGTTCGATATACTCGGCAATCAATTCACGGCGCGAAATATTACTTCTCTTATCAACTGTAGCTGTATAAGCGTCAGAAGATTGAGGTTGCGCCACGTCAGCAGGCATAGGATCTTTAAATGAATTGTTAGCTAATAGACGAGCAGAAAGAACATAGCTCTCCCTACAGTATAAATATATACTATTCGTATAACAAATACGGGTTTATTGTATTTTTCTACTAGCAGCAGCTCTTACCAGCCGCTGGCTAGTACATCAGCCACATGGAGCGTTTTGATGGGCTTCTTCTCACGGCGAATGTAGGCGTCGAGGTGCATGAGGCAGCTGGTGTCGGTACTGATGATGTATTCGGCGCCGGTAGCCAAGGCGTGCTCTACTTTCTGCTCGGCCATGGCCACGGAAATGGCTTCAAACTTCACGGCGAAAGTGCCCCCAAAACCGCAGCAGGTTTCGTTTTCGGCCATCTCCAGGCGTTCGAGGCCGGGAATGGCATCGAGCAACTGCCGCGGGGCTATTTTGATACCGCACTCGCGCAGGGCCGAGCAAGAATCGTGGTAAGTGTAGCGGCCTTGGAGGCGGGCCTGCGGAATAGCTGACACTCCTAGCACATCAACTAAAAACTCGGTTAGCTCGAAAATGCGGCGCTGCGTGGCATGGTAACGGCCTTGCTCGGGGCTGCCGTCAAAGAGTTCAGCGTACGAATTGCGTACCATACCCACGCACGAAGCCGAAGGGCTGACGATGTACCGGTCGGGCTCGTTGGGGAAGTCGTCGAGAAACTTGCAGGCTACTTCGCGGCTCTCTTTTTTGTAGCCGGCATTGTAGGCGGGCTGCCCGCAGCAGGTTTGGTTGCTATTGTAGTGCACCTCGCAGCCCACCGATTCCAGCACTTTCACCATGTTCATGGCCGTTTCCGGAAAAAGCTGATCTACGAAACAAGGAATAAATATATCGACGGCAGTAGGCATGGAAATGTGGCTTGAAGAAAAGGGATTTACCCTGGTATCAACTTTGAAAAAGAGAAGAAGCTAGCAGTAATACTAATGCGCTGCAAATATTGCCTGATTTAACTTTTTCGCCTCATCTAATGCCGCTTCGTTTAGCTTCAATTTCTCTCCTACTTCCCCACTGAAATCAAGTAGGCGCTCGGTCGGCATGTTGCCGGTGAGCTGGTCCGCGGCCATGGGGCAGCCTCCGTAGCCCCCGAGGGCGCCATCGAACCGTCGGCAACCAGCCTCGTAGGCGGCCTGCACTTTTTCGTGCCAACTGTCGGGGGTGGTGTGCAAATGCGCCCCAAATTCAATGTGCGGGAAAGCCACCGTCAATTCCTGGAAAGGCGGCGCAATAGTTTCCGGCACCGACGCCCCAATAGTATCCGACAAAGCAACGATGCGCACGCCAAGCGCATCAAGCTTTTGCGTGAATTCGCCTAGTACTTCCGGGCTCCAAGGGTCGCCATACGGGTTGCCAAACCCCATGCTCAAGTACACTACCTGCTCCTGCCCGGTGCGGGCGCATAGCTCCTGCATGCGCGCAACCTCATCGAGGGCCTCGGCGATGCTCTTGTTGGTGTTGCGCTGCTGGAAAGTTTCCGACACCGAAAGTGGAAACCCGATGTAGCGGATCTGGGAATACTGAGCAGCGGTTTCGGCCCCGCGTAAGTTCGCCACGATGGCCAACAGCTTGGTGGTAGTGGCGCTCAGCTCCAGCCCGTCGAGCACCTCGGCGGTGTCGGCGAGCTGGGGAATGGCCTTGGGCGAAACAAAGCTGCCGAAGTCGAGCGTGTCGAACCCTACCTGCATCAGCGTGTTCAGGTAGCTGATTTTCTGGGCAGTGGGAATGAAAGTGGGCCAGCCCTGCATAGCGTCGCGGGGGCAGTCGATGAGCTTCATGGTGGGGCGAGGAAAGTAGCGTGGAGCAGCAAAGGTAGAACCCCGCCCGACAAACCTATCCCCGTCCCATTCCGCTTACTTTTGCACCACTCCAAAGCGCCCACCGGCTACATCCAAAATAACCGTGTGCTCCACAAAGGGCTCGTTGCCGAGCATGCCGCCCAGCCCCGAAAAGCGCGTCAGCATCATTTGCCACCAGTCCATCCCCTCGATATACGTGACGGTGCGCAGGGGCATGGTTAAGGGTCCAACCTGCAAGGCCGCCGCGGTAGGCACCGTGTAAGAGGTCAGCGTTTTATTCCATGACTTAACCGCAGCCGTTTGAACTGGGGCGGCTGGGCGAGCTAAGCTTTTCCAGGTGCTTTGGTTGGTAATTAAAGCAAAAGCACTGCTGCCCGAGTCGAAGAGCATCTGCTTGGACTCCCCTTGCAGGCCCATGTTCAGCATTACACGGCGGCTGTCGAAACTCATGGGCACGTAGGTAGCCCGGCGCGCGAGGCTGTCGGGGACGGCGGCGTACAGATTGAACTGCCGATTGGCGTAATCGATAACCAGCACCTGCTCGGCCAGTACATCGGACCCTAGCGTCCCAATGACGAAGGGCGCCGTGCTGTCGGCTGGCAGCTGGGTAGCGCCGCCGTGCAGTACCCGAATAGTGCGCGCTTGCGCCTGCGCCTTACCGATAGTGTAACGGAAATTATGCACCCCATCAGCCTGTGGAAGAAGGGTAGTGCTAGTAGCTGGGTACTGAACCCGGAGCGCCGCCAGGGGATTATCGTATAGAACTGAGTAAGGGGCACCGGTATCGAATTGCAAGTAGCAGGTGCGGGCACAGCCGGGTAGTGTTACGGGGACGAGCATGGCCGAGTGTGGTATGGCCGGACGAGCCGTGGTATCAGCGTCCCAAACGAAAGAGCTGGTGGCAGGCAGCTGGGTAACGGTGAGCTGATTGACCGGTGGCTGGAACTGCTTCCGAACGTAGAAATAGCCGCCGATGGCACTTACAACCAGCACGACCAGCACCGCAAGCAGAACTTTGAAGAGGGGTTTCACGAGGAACAGAGTTAGGGGTGAATTACGAAACCAAAACTAGGGTCTAGCCTAACCCGCCCGTGCGTCATTTACCCGCCATTTACCCGCCACTCCCTATTGTCAACTGATTATCAAATAGTTGTTATTACAGCCTGATACGATATAGGTCAAGGTTTCCCCGGCGCAGTTGCTGCGCATAGTAGCCAACCGTTAGCACGTTGAGGGAATACGAGAGGATGAATACTCCTAAAAAGGCTCCCGGTAGCACGAGGTGGTAGTAGCGGGCTGCTGCCATCTGGCCCAGCAACAACAGCATATACACGAAGAAGCAACCTACTTGCCACAAGATCTGGAAGCCTAGCACGCGGCGACCTATTTCGGCCACGTGCTCGGTGTCGTGGCGGCGCGCGCGCCAGAGCAGCAGCGGCACTACTATGTTGAGAAGGGGAAGCAGCAGAAAGCTTAGCGCGCTTAGATTAAGCAACTGCAAAAACTGCGGGTCTGACCGGAACGCTGGTACAACAGCGGAGACTTCCGCTGCTTGTTGGAGCTCTGGTTCACGCAGAGTTTCCGGCGCATTCTGCAGCACTTCCAGCGGCACTTCCAGCGCCACCGCTAGCGCCAACACAGTGTGGCCGCGGGGGGTGGTGTCGCCTTGCTCTACCCGCTGTATAGTGCGCAAACTTACCCCCGACCGCTCTGCCAACACCTCCTGTGAAAAACCTTTGCTTTTGCGAGCGGCGATAATACGGTCAGCAGAGAACATATAGACGGTAGAGAAAAGATAAATTCCGTCAATAATACCTCTCTCCCTCCATATATTCTCGTTGCACAGTTGCACAACTACTTGCTTGAGTTTAGAAGGCAGCCTTTGGGCTTGACGAGTTAATAAGCCGCGACGCAAGCCTAACACAGCTCGGCACTAGTCGCAGCTAGGTTCGATCAGCACCCTTGGCACCAAGCAGCAACAGCAAGTCAAGCCAGTATCAGGGGGCGGCGAACTACCCTGCCCATTTAGGGGTTTGAAAGGAAACCAGCAACTCATGCCCTTTCGCCTGCGCGCTCCGCTATACCTCGTTTTCTTTTTGTTGCTTACGGCCTGTAGCCAGCAACAAACCTTACAGGGGCTCTTTCAAAAATCAACGCCCCACGAAACTTACGCCCGGCGCCTACGCCAAGCCGGCCTCGACCAGACGGCCTTGGGCCGCGACTGGCTAAATGCCGCTGCTAACGCCCTACGCGACTCGCTGGTCGTGACGCTGCCCTTCCAGGAAACCGGCTACTTTTCTGCCGAGCGGGCTACGGCGGCCTCCTACCGTTACCAAGTCCGGGAGGGAGAAACCGTTCGTATTAGCCTGACTTTAGGAGCCGGTACCGACGCTCGGGTATTTCTGGATGCCTTCGAGCTAGACCCTGAACGGGCCACGCCGCGTCCACTTGCCTCCGCCGATACCACTGCCCTGTCCTTCAGCTACGTCGCCGAAGACGACCGTCAGCACCTGTTGCGGGTGCAGCCCGAATTGCTGCGTACTGGCCAGTTTACGTTGCGGATTCAGCGGGCCCCGAGTCTGGGCTTTCCGGTGCACGGCAAGAACGACGTGGCCGTGGGTAGCTTCTGGGGAGTCGACCGGGACGGGGGTGCCCGTCGGCACGAAGGCATCGACATCTTTGCCAAGCGCGGCACCCCGGCCGTAGCGGCGGTGGCAGGCTTCATCACCCGCGTAAACGAGACGCCACGAGGGGGCAAGGTGGTTTGGCTGGCCGACACCGAGCACAGCCAGCATCTTTACTACGCCCACCTCGACCGCCAACTAGTGCAGCCCGGCCAGCAAGTGAAACCCGGCGACACGCTCGGCTTAATCGGCAACACCGGTAACGCCCGCACCACGCCGCCACACTTGCACTTCGGCATCTACCGGGGCGGCCGGGGCGCCGTCGATCCGTTTCCGTTTGTACGGCATGCCGATGCTTTGCCGCCTGCTCCGCGCACTGCTCCCGAGCGGCTAGGCCAGTGGGTGCGGGTGCGCGACAAGCAAGCCACGCTGCACCGGGGCCCATTGGCCAAAGCCACAGCCGTTGCAGGCGTTGTGCGCAATACGCCCCTGCTGGTGGTTGGCAGCCAAACCGACTGGTACCGGGTGCAGCGCCCCGATGGTCAACTGGGCTACATTCCGGCGCGTGCCGTGGTAGCGGCCACGGCACCCCTGCGCCGGACGGCTTTGCCGGTTGCTACCGATCTGTACGCTAAACCACAAACCGGCGCCGCCACCCTCGACTCGTTGCCGGCGCGCAGCTTGGTAGCTGTGTTGGGCGAATTCCAGGGCTTTCGGCTGGTCCGCAGCGCCACCGGTACTATCGGCTGGCTAGCCGGCCTCGATTCTTAATTGCAGGGCTAGCTTCACTAACCATTCATGTAGCTGCCTCTACCTTTCACCCGGTGATTGGATATTCGCGGCGCAGCTTTCCTGGTGGAGCTGCGCCGCGTTTGCTAACGCATCAGCAGGATTATCTACCCGTAAAACGAAACAGCCCCTGTCATACGACAAGGGCTGTTTCGTTTTACGGGTAGATACCAACGTTGTATCAGCTGGCAGATGAAGTGCCAGCACATTGTGGATATAGGCTACTCCGCCACAATAACCGCTTTGCGCAGCTTTTTGGCATAAGCCAAACGGCGCTCTTTGCCACCGGCGGCCGTGTAGTCGAAGCCTACGGCTTTGGTATCATCCCGAACTGCTTGCCAAGCTTGGGCATCCACGTCGGAGGGCAGACGCAGGGTGCGAGGTACCGCCGGCTGAGTGAACCGGTCTTCCTTGAAGAAAGCATTCATGCTTTGCAGAATAGCAATTTCTTTGTCGCGGGCAGTGGCAGCCGTAGGATCCGCAGCCATGCGCTTGTCAATCAAAGCGGTGGCGGGCATCAACTCTTTGCGCAGTGTATCGCCGGTGCTTGTCAAGATAACGAAGCGCGCTTGCGCATTCAGGATCTTGGTGCCCCGCAATTGCAGCACGAAGTTGTCTTTGGTTTTGGTATTAGAGAAGTAATGACTGGCATTCACAGTGCGTAGCACAGTACGGTTCGTAACGCGGCCGCGCGACGGATCAGGAGCTGGCGTATAGGGCTTATCGGCGTTACGGGCAGTGCCCGCTTCCTTATCGGTGGTAATACACGAGGAAACTTGGAGCAAAACGCCCAAGCAAGTGGCAACTAGTACTAATTTTTTCATTATTACGCGAAAAACTTTCATTAGAGCAGGTCGGCAAAGTACAAAGTCACCCATTAGTGGGATGATGTCCGAAAGCCGAACTCACTAAGTTTAAATCAAAGCTACGGCTAACCCTTTAGCTACCAAAAAACTAGACAGGATTAAAATTTAAGGCTTGTTTGTCGGTTTTAGCTGTGGTTTTTGTGTCACCTAATATTAAGCTTATATTACGAGCTCTATACGTTTGCCACTTAGCGTAAGGTTTGAAAAATGCCACTTTAAATTGAAATTTTAGAGCCAGCCCAGCTCCACTCCTACCGTCCAGCGGGGCAGTTCCGGATAGCTGGTTCGGTAAGTTGAAGTGAAGGTATCAGAAAGCCGGTAGCGCCCCACGGCCGCAAAACGTCCCGAGCCGAGCCTGGCCCCGACGCCGTAGGGCCAGCGGGTAATGTAAGGCAGCCCATGCTCCACCACTTTCACCCGCTTTGCGCCTGTGCCTGGCCGATCTTCGTAGCGGTGAGCCGTACTCATCACCCAACCACCCCAGCCCGTTAGGTCGAGGTAGCGGCCTATCACGTTGCCACGGTGCCCCACGTTCACCCGCACAAACCCTTCGAGCTGCCACTGCGACGCCACCAACGACTCGCGGTAGTGCAAAGCGGGCGTAGGCAACCGTTTTTGACTGGTTTGGTCGAGCCCGTATACCTGCCGCACAAACCGCAGGTCCACTCCCGCACTAAGCGGCTCGTTCAACCGAAATTTATTGCGCACTCCAAGCATCAATTCGGCAGAATTGCTGTAGTTCAGTTTAGCGCCCGCCGCAGCCCGGCCTACCACCGGCAGGTAGCCCACATACAGGTGGTTGAAGAATGCCCTGTTCGGTCCGAAAGAGGTATAAACTGTATCGTTGGCCACCTCGGCGTGCAGTAGCACCCGCTGCGCATGCGTGGGTAGCCCGACCAGAAGCGCCAGCATCAGCACAAGCGCCGCCGTCAGATTCTTAAATAAACTCATCGAACAAGATAGCTATGCGTGGTGCCTTGGTAGAATACCCGGACCACGTCGCCGGGACGTAAGGTGCGGCGCGGGATGCGCAGGATGGCGCGCTGGCTGACTTCCATCACCTCGTAGCGCCGCAATACGCCTTTGGCGTCCGCTACGTGCCAGTATAGGTAGCCGGCTGCTGGCAGCGGCGGGAAACCCGGTGCAGCAGGTGTGCTTGTCGCTGCTGGGCTCTGGCCTTCGGCCTGCGTTGGGCGTGCGTCCTCGCGGCCGAGCGGGGCTACTCGCGCTGGAGCAGAATCGGCTTTGTTGTTCGCTGAGTCTGCATAAAGTGGAAGCCGCTGCACCACAACCGGCCGATCCGCCTCCGGACGAATAATTACGGCCAGCGCGCTATCCTGAGGAACGAAGCTAACCTTTGGTGTTTGCTCCGGTGCCCGTTGTCCAGATGAGTTGCGCAGCACCACGGCCGCTTGAGGGATGCCGTAGCCGTGGGCGTAATCATAATAAGGATACAAACTAGCCGATTGCTCGATTTCAGTGAACAAAGCCATGACGGGCAGTGTACGCTGCAACTGCCAGGCGCAGGCAGCAAACCCCGCTACCAACGGCGACGCAAACGAAGTGCCGTCGATGCGGGAGTAGCCGCCGGGCGAAGCCGCCAATACGGTCCCGAAAGCGGCCACGTTGGGCTTTAGCCGGCGGCTAGCCGATGGCCCGTAGGCACTAAAGTCGAGGTGCAAGCCCGTATCGGGGTTTACGCCGCCCACCGCCAGCACGGAGTCGCCATCGGCGGGTGTACCAATGGTGCGCCACTCGTCGTTGTCGCCATCGTTGCCGGCGGCATTTACTACTAGTATGCCTTTGCGGACGGCTAACTCGGCGGCGCGGGCCACTAGGCTGGTGCGGCCATTCATATCTTCGGGGAAATAGCGGCGCGAAGTGTAGCCCAACGACGAGTTGATGATATCTGCACCGTTGCGGTCGGCCCACTCCACCGCGGCCAGCCAATCCAGTTCCTCGGTGTACACTTCCCGGTTCATGCGCTCCGTACGAGCCAGCAGATACTCGGCCCCGGGCGCCATGCCGAGCAGCGTACCATCGGGCAGGCGGCCAGCCAAGCACGAGAGCACCTCCAACCCGTGTGTGCCGCCGTGAAAGACGTTGGTGGTCTGACGCACGAAATCATAACTAGCTACCACCTTCTTTTCAGCGAAAAGCTGGCGAAAGGCCGGGTGCCGATCGGCTCCGTTGAAGCCCACATCGAAAATAGCAATGCGCAAGCCGCGTCCGTCAAGGCCGGCCCGCCGGAAAGCATCGGCCCCCAGGGTGCGGGTTTGCTGACGGGCCAATTGGCGGTCGGCGACACTAATGGTGGTCTTATCCCCTGCCCTAGCAAAAGTTGCTTCCGTTAGTTGGCGAGCGGGAAGCAGCGCTACTTCGGGCAGTTCCACTATCTGCCGCACGCCTGGTAGCGTCGCAAGCACGGCGGCTTGAGCGACTGTGGCCCGGCAGGCTACGGCATTGAACCATCGGCTCACGAAAAGCACCGTATCGGCGTGGGCTTGTACGGCGCGCAAATACGAAGGGCTAACTGGAAAATCGGTAGCGTCGGCGGGCGGCAGATGTTGCCGCTGGCGGCGAGCTTGGGCAGCCGGGTGAAAGTAAGCCGCTGGCTCGAACTCGACTCCAACTTTGTCGCGCAGTTCCACCCAGTAGCGGCGCGTAGGTGGTGGGCCCGCAGCTTGGCTAGTTGTTCCTAACAGCAGGAGCAGCACTACAACCTGAACGCGAGACAGCAAATACAGCAAGGAAATAACAAGTAGTGGAATACAATCAAGATAACCGAGCAGCAGGGCTAGCATCAATAAAGCAGCATCCGACAGCACCACAGAAAGACTCGGTTTTGAGATTTCAAAGCTAATGCAAAACAACTGGTCTTGGTCGTATCGGTTCAGCAACTCAACTTTGCCAGGGCCGTTTCAAGCCCAACTACTTCTTCACCCTTCTCTCTAGTTCTATGAATCTGTTGTCTGCCCGTTTAACCTTGCTCTCTGCGCTCGGCTCTGGTGCATTACTATTAGGCGGTTGCAACGCCAAGGAAATTGCTGCACTGCAACAACAAAACGCCGCTCTTACTTCTTCCCGCGACCAATTGCAGGCGCAGAAAACCGCCCTCGAACAAGAGAAAACCCGCAACGAAGAAGCTTTACGAACTAGCTTACTCAACAGGAGCCAACAACTAAACCAGCTCAACGACAACCTTACCGGGGCCGAGCAAGCCAATAGTGCCCTCACCGCTGACTTACGCTCGAAAGAGCAGCGCATAGCTGAGATGCAACGCATTCTAGACCAGAAGGACGCCGCCGTGAAAGCTCTGCGCCAGAAAGTTGGGGATGCCCTGTTAGGTTTCAACGCTCAAGACTTGCAAGTGAACGTTAAAAACGGGAAGGTATACGTTTCCCTTTCCGAACAACTGCTCTTCAAGTCGGGCTCCACCAGAGTAGACCCCAAAGGCCAAGAGGCGCTGAAAAAGTTAGCTACTGCCTTGCAGGGCAACCAAGACGTGAACGTGCTAGTGGAAGGCCACACCGACAACGTACCCATTGCCAGAGGTACTGCCGGCATGCGCGACAACTGGGATTTGAGCGTACTGCGGGCCACTGAAATAACGCGCTTGCTTACTACCAACGGGCTACCAGCTAGTCAAGTAACCCCCTCAGGTCGCGCCGAGTACGTGCCAGTTGCCGAAAATAATTCACCTACCAACAAAGCCCTAAATCGGCGCACCGAAATTATTCTGACGCCTAAACTCGACGAGTTATTCCAAATTTTGGAAGCCAACTAATTACTGCTCATGCAGTTCCGTCAATAAGCAACAATGACTTTCTCACATGGGAAAGTCATTCTTGTTTATAAGCTTACTCTCACCTAAAGATGAAAAAGCGCTCAACTTAAATTCACCATGTGCAGTCTTCTGCGAAATTTAATTGTCTTATTTAGTAGAGCAATTGTAAATTATTGACTTCTTAACAAACTATTGCAAAACGATACTGATTACAAAATTTAACACAACTGCATTACTACCTCCTGCTACATTGATGTTAGGGCTGAGCTGTATATGCACACTAAAGAGCTATAGATTAGAATTAGATTTCCAATAAAATATTATTGCTAGTTATATCTCAGTCATGAACTCTTCATCTTAGCAAAAATAAGTAATTTACACAAAATACGCTTGCAAAGACAAGCGTATGTACAGTTCGCCAGTTTTAAATCCGAAGCAATAGACTATTCAGTAGCGTGCTGAGTTCCGCTTTCTACTAGACAAGTTTTGACAACTCCTCTCTACTAATTACCGCGTAATTAAAAACGCAACTTTCATGAAACGCTCATGCAAGTTGTGCAAAAGCCAATGCAAATATTTTGCACAGCTGCGTTTCGCTGTTAAAGGCTTATACAAGGCCTCATCGTGAGAAGTAGGGCTCGCTAGGTCGTTCAGTTACTGAGAGGCTACTATCTGCTGTTGTAATTCAAAAGAAACAAGGATAGATGAATGAAAATTTGTTTTTGTAACAACCCAAATTAAACAATGCCAATTAGCTAACCTAGCTGCTATTTTCTCGTTGTAGATAAAAACTATTTGATATAAATAGTTTTTAGTTCAAATTTGAGCGATAGTTCGTATTTACTCAACCAAAAATTCCAGCTCATGGCTACTCCTGACCTCAGCAAATTACAGCAGATTCTGGCTAGCGCCGAAGACAACGAAGCGGTGCTCAATCAGATTCGCAAAAATATGACCAAAGTGACCGAATTGATTACAGAAATCAGCACGATGCTGGAGCCAGGCTATACAGTTGAGAAAAAAGAGCGTAAGCCTCGCGCTGTGAGCAGCACTGGCAAGCGTCCTGGCCGTCCGAAGAAAGAAACAACTTCCGCTGAATAGTTGCTTACTAATAAGTAAAAAAGCCGTCCGCAATTAATTGCAGACGGCTTTTTACTTTATCACAGTTCAACACAACCTAATGACACCAGCTAATAAGCCGAATTACGATTGGCTTCGTGCACTTGCTGCTGGGACTATTACAGACCGTATTTACTGATCAAATAAATAAGTCCCGCCATGCTGGCACCGCCCAATTCCAGTTCACGCCGGTTCACTTTGTCGAACGTGTCGGCGGCGGTGTGGTGAATATCGAAATAGCGCTGGTCGTCACAATTGTAGCCAATCAGGGCTTTCACTTGGTCCTTCAGGGGGCCGATGTCGGTGCCGCCGTGGCCGGGGGCAAATTCGTTGCTTTTGTAGGGTGCAAACAAAGGCTCCCACTGCTGCATTTTCTTGATGGTAGTGGGGTCAGCCTCGATGCTGAAACCACGGGGCGTAAAGCCTCCCCCATCCGATTCCATGGCAATTACGTGCTGCTCTTTGGCGGCTTTAGCCAACTCAGCATATTTAATGCCGCCACGCGCGCCATTCTCCTCGTTCATAAACAGTACTGCCCGAATGGTACGCTCGGGGCGCAAGCCGGTGGCCTTGAGCAACCGCAACACTTCCATGCTTTGCACGCAGCCGGTACCATCGTCGTGGGCTCCCTGGGCTAGGTCCCACGAATCGAGGTGGCCGCCCACGGTGATTATTTCGTTGGGATATTTCGAGCCTTTGATTTCGCCTACCACGTTGTAGCTTTTCACGTCGGGCAGGGTTTGGCAGGCCATTTCCAGCTCCACCATTAGGTCGGAATCCACCTTGAGAAGTTGGCTGAGCTGATCGGCGCCGTTGGTGCTAAGGGCAGCGGCGGGCACTTTGGCTACGTTGTCTTCGTAGCGCATGGTACCCGTGTGAGGAAAATCGTCGTGGGCTAGGCTGAGGCTGCGCACAAGAGCACCTACGGCACCCCGCTTCGCGGCTTCGGAAGCTCCTATGCGGCGCTGGTCGCCGGCTTCGCCGTAGGCGCGGCCGGTTTCTACGTAGGTGGCATTCATAGGCCGGTTGAAGAACACGAACTTGCCTTTCACCTTTTCGGCGGGCAATGCCGCTAGCTCGGCCATGCTCTTCACTTCCACTACTTGAGCCTTCAATTTGCCGTTCGTTCCGACAGAGCCGCCAAGGGCGCACACCGACAGAGCTACGCCCTTGCCTTTGGCCGGCTTAATTTCAGCTTTTTCCTTGGCACCCCGCACCCAATGCGGCACCATGACTTCTTGCAGGTACACCCGATCCAACCCCAACTTTTCCATGGCTACCTTGCCCCATTGCACTGCCTGTTCGGCCTGGGGCGAGCCACTGAGGCGCCCACCTACCTTGGTGCACAACTCGCGCAGGTTTTCGTAGCTCTGCCCGCGCAGCAACGCCTCGTCGTAGATTTTGCGGATGGCCAGCGAATCGATTTTGGTAGTGGTTTGAGCCGCGGCTGGCGCGCTAACGGCCAGCGCAAAAGCGCCAGCAAGCAGTAAACGAGGAAAAGAAATCAGCATGAAAAAGGAGAGGTTGAAAACAGAACAACAGTTGTAGAGCAACTGCCAACAGCGCTAAAGTAGTAGGAAGACCGCGGCAAGTTGCAGCATCGCCGGGTATTAACGGCTGGCGCTGGGTACTCCGTAGCGCCGCGCCACGGCTGTAGCGGCCTGGGTTGAGTCGCGGGGAAGCGTTACTTCCAGCAAATAGTCGTACTCATTGTCGCCGATGGAGGGCACTGGGCGTCGCGCCCCAAATGCCTCGGCGGTTTCGAGGATGGTGTTGGAATGACCAATAACGAGTACAGTCTGCCCCGGATAGCTCCGGCGGATGCGGCTGGCCAAAGCCGGCAACTGTTTCGGGTCATATTCTTGAACCGGAAGCTTAACGGCCTGCGCCAGTGGCTCAGCAGTAGTGCGCGTGCGGGTGGTAGCCGTGCTGAAGACAGCCGCCCAGGGTTTACGCCGCACCAAGGTGTCGCGCAGGGCTAAGGCGCGTTGCTGACCTGCGGGTGTCAGGAGCGGATCGGGCAGGTTGGGCGTGAGGTCTTTCTCGGCATGGCGCACTATATAGATAGTGGTTGGCTGATTGGCACCGGAATGGCTGGTTGAGCATTGCGTGGTAAAGGCCAACAATGGCCACAGCAACAAGTGTAGGAAGGCGAGGCGAGGCATGGATCTTGATTTGATTGAAAGCTACTTAAATAGCGACTACTACAAGGCCAGAATCTGTTTCAATTCGGCGTCGCTCACGGTCAGCAGCCCTACCTTGGGCAGGCGCTGGGTGAGAGTGCGCCAATTGGGGTCTTGCTTGAAGATGGGCTGGAGCATTTTGAGGGCTGCAGGCACCTGCTGCTTGTTGGCGAGGCTGATGGCGTGCCAGTACTTCATTTCCAGATTGTCGGGAAACAGCTTCTCGGCAGCTTGATACTCGCGGATAGCCCCTGGCACATCGTTTTTCTCCACGGCTAAGTCGCCGGCATTCATGTGCTCGTAGGCGCGGTGCAAGCGCAGTAAGCGGGCCAGTTCTTTGAGTGGCTCGGCGCTGTCATCTACCCGTAGGTCAAGCAGGCGGTCGGTCCAGGGGGCATCAGTGGCTTTACCGCGCACGATGAGAATGGCGGCAGATTGCCGGCCTCGAATGTCGCCACCCGCGGCTTGGGCGGCTTCCAGGGCGGCTACTACACGTTCTGCAAAAGGCAGTTTGGCGTTCTGCTCGTAGGCTTTGGCCATGGCCGCAGGCACCGTGTTGTTGAGCATCATGTTGGCTTGCACCGAAAACTGATTGCCCTGCTGCTGCCCGGCCATGTCGATGCATTTACTACCGGTGTGAGTTGCTACGCGGCCTTGCGCGTCGAGGATGGCTACTTGGCGCACGTCGCGGCCTTCGTCGGTGCGCAATAGCTCATCAAGGGCTTGTTGGGCCGTTTTGCCGCTCTTCAGCAAAGCCAGTCCGCGCGGGCCAAACGACTTGTTGGTGAACGACTGGGTGGCTACCACGCCCACGCCCGCTTCGCCCCAACTCACGGAAGTACCCACTGAAAACCAGTGGCTTTGCACGGCCACGGCCATGTCGCCGGTTTGTGGGTCGCGGGCAACAATGGAGAAGGTATGAGCCAGTGGATCAGCAGCACGGTATACCTGGGCCATAGCGCCGTGCTTAAGGCCGGAGGCTAGATTGATGAGCAGAAAAAGCAGTAGTAGCAGTTTGCGGTTCATGAGGAGCTTGAAAAGTAAAGTGGCTCAAGATACGCGCTGGCAGCTTTCGGGCGTAGCACCAAGCTTTTGCTTCATCTACTTGGAGAGCTAGGCAGTACCAAGTGCTACTTCACTCGTGAGAAGACATTGTGGTAATGATGTCGTGCAGGCAGCGCAATACGCGAAGCATAGGCCAAGTGCCACCGACGCTGGCATCCTATGTAAGCTGGTGCTTAAACTACATTTTTTACCTTACCGCCTCTACTCCGTTGTATGTCTGATTCTCAACCTATCATTCGGGTCCGTGGCCTAGGCAAGCACTATGGCCCGCACGCGGTAGTGCAAGGCGTATCGTTCGACCTGATGGCTGGCGAAACCCTGGTACTGCTTGGCCCGAGCGGCTGCGGCAAAACCACGCTGCTCAAAACGCTCAATCGGCTCGTTGAGCCCGATTCGGGCACGGTGGAAGTGCAGGGCCAAGATGTGCGCGCCCAACGGCCCGAGGAACTGCGGCGCGGCATTGGCTACGTGATTCAGCAAGTGGGGCTGCTGCCGCATCTCACCGTATCCGAGAATGTGGCCGTGGTACCGAAACTATTGGGGCACCCCGCCACTAAAGTAGCGGCCCGCACCGAGGCCCTGTTGACGCGCCTGCACTTGCCACCGGCCCGCTACGCCAATCAATATCCGAGGAAGCTTTCGGGGGGGCAGCAGCAACGGGTGGGGCTGGCCCGCGCCCTGGCCGCCGACCCACCCATCGTGCTGCTCGACGAGCCCTTTGGAGCCCTCGACCCTATCACCCGAGCCGACATCCGGCGGGAGTTTCGGGAGTTAGATGAGTTGCGTCTGAAAACCGTCGTCCTCGTCACCCACGACGTGACCGAAGCCTTCGAACTAGCCGACCGAATTATGCTGCTCGACAGCGGCCAAGTGCAGCAATTGGGCACGCCGCGGGAGTTGCTGTTTCAACCAGCCAACGACTTCGTTCGGCGCTTCTTTGAAGCCGAGCGGCTGACACTACAACTGCGTACGCTCACCCTCGATGACTTGCTCAAGGATTTAGCTGAATCGCCAGGTCATGTTTCTATACCTTATTCACAATCAAAAGAAAGCATAATTACATCTAACGCTACAGTTCAAGAAGCACTAAAGCTGCTAAGCACCCCATCTGCTACTCCTCACCTATCATCGGTGTTATGGATTCAACCAGTGGCGAGTGAGGCCGCGCAGGCTACTAACCGTGCGACAGACGGTTCTGAAATAATAATCGAAGAGGCCCTGATTCCGGTAACGCTGCCTGCGCTGATGGCGGCATTTGGGTTAGCTGTTCAACGCCTCCAACGCCCATGAATACGTTACAAGAGTTACTTGCCTTTTGGCAATTGCAGGCCGGTAAACTAGGGCAGCAAACGGTGCAGCACATTGGCCTGACGGCGGCATCCTTGCTGCTTGGTGTGGCCGTTGGGGTTCCGCTTGGTTTGCTGCTTACGCGCCGGCCGCGGCTGGCGCCTTGGGTGCTCGGCGCGGCCGGTGTGCTCCAAACTATTCCGAGTATTGCGCTGCTTGGTTTCCTAATTCCAGCCATGGGCATTGGGCCAGTGCCCGCCATTTTCGCGCTGTTTCTGTACGCGCTGCTGCCCATTGTGCGCAACACCGTAACCGGCATTCGGGGGGTAGATGCGGGCGTGGTGGAGGCGGCCCGCGGCCTAGGCTTCACCGACGGGCAACTGCTGCGGCGCGTGGAGCTGCCGCTAGCGTTGCCGGTGCTGCTGGCAGGTATCCGTACGGCCGCCGTTATCAATGTGGGCGTGGCTACGCTGGCAGCTTACGTGGCTGCGGGTGGGCTCGGCGAGTTCATCTTTGGAGGCATTGCGCTGAACAATCCGGTTATGATTTTGGCCGGCGCTATTCCGGCGGCCGCTTTGGCGCTTGTATTTGATGCGGCACTAGGCGGGGTACAACGCTTGGCGGGGCGCAAGCGGCGCAGCGTTGGCTTTGGGCTGCTCCTGGTATTACCTCTGCTGGCCACGCTGTACCTGCTGCCGCGCGCTACGGGTCGGTTACAGGCCGGCTTCAGCCCCGAGTTTGTGGGGCGGGCCGATGGGCTACCCGGCCTCACGCATACCTATGGTTTGCGCCGCCTGCCCAGTGTAGTGCTGGCGCCAGCCTTAGTCTACGAAGCGGCCCGCAATGCCAACGTCGATGTTATCGACGGCTACTCCACCGACGGGCGGATCAAGGCGTACAACCTGCAGGTACTGCACGACGACCGGCGCGTGTTCCCGCCCTACTACGCGGCGCCCGTGGTGCGCCCTGGCTTACTTAGCGCGCACCCGGAACTGCGGGCGGTGTTTGGCAAGCTAGCCGGGCAGCTTTCCGATTCGGTGATGACCGAACTAAACTACCACGTTGACTATCTGCACGAAGAGCCGAAAACCGTGGCTCTAAACTTTTTGCGCCGCCGGGGTTTGTGGCGCGAGCCCCGCCCCTTACCCGCGGGGGCGGCTACCGTGAAGCTAGGATCAAAGATTTTCGCCGAACAATACATCTTGGCCGAGATGTACGCTGGCCTCATCCGCGGCTACACCGACCTCGACGTGCAAACCAAAACCGGCCTGGGCGGCACCACCATCTGCTTCGAGGCTCTGCGCAGCGGCGCCATCGATATGTACCCCGAGTATACCGGTACTGGCCTACTAGTGCTACTACAACCTGCCCCCTCCGTAGTGGACTCATTGGGCGGCGACGCGGGGGCGGTGCTACGTTATGTTCGAGCCGGATTTCAGCGCCGCTACAACTTGGAATGGCTTGCCCCGCTAGGCTTCAACAACACGTATGCCTTACTCATGCGCCGTCAACAGGCCGCGCAGCTCGGTATTGCCTCCATTTCCGACTTAGGAGCGTATTTGCGGCAGTAGCGTGACTTGCTTATCTATACTGGCCTATTCTTCATCTACTGTTCATTCCGGCCGTAAGAACCTTGTGCCTTAAATCTGAATTTCTATGCACGTCCTGATTGTAGAAGACGAGAAAAGCCTGCACGACGAGGTGCGGCAATTTCTGCTTGAATCGCAGTATCTAGTGGACTCGGCCCACACCTATGGGGAAGCTTCCGAGAAGATATTTGTTAACAGCTACGACTTTGTGCTGCTCGACTTAGGTCTGCCCGGCGGCGACGGTCTGGACCTACTGCGCGAAGCACGCCGCAACGACCAGCAGGAAGCTTCCTTCATCATCCTGACGGCCCGCGGCGCCCTCGACGACCGGATTAAAGGCCTCGACCTCGGCGCCGACGACTACCTCCCCAAACCGTTCTCGCTGCTAGAGCTGCAAAGCCGGATGCAGGCCATTATGCGCCGCAAGTTTGGGTTGAAGCGGCAGGAAATCACCTTCGGTTCAGGCTTTTCGATGGACGTATCGGGCAGGGTGCTGCGCCAGGGCGACCAAGAAGTGGCCCTCACCAAAAAGGAATTCGACTTGCTGCATTACCTCGTGCTTCACAAAAACCGCGTGCTTACGCGCTTGCAGCTAGGAGAGCACCTGTGGGGCAACGTGTTGGAAGATGATTCCGACTCCAATTACATCGACGTACACATCAAGAACATCCGCAAAAAGCTCAGCGCTTTCGCCCCTACCGACTTTCTAGAAACCGTGCGCGGCATTGGCTATAGAGTAACGGAGTAGCGGAATAACTGAGTACCTATTTCATACGTCATTAATCAGGTACTCCGCTGCTCAGTTACTCTTTGAAGAGGCTGTTTTTCGGGCTTTAGTGAGGATGGCTGTGATTTGGGCGTATTCGTTTTCGAGGTCTGCTAACCGCTCTTTTGATACAATGTTTGCATCGCCAAGCAACTCCAGCCAAAGTTGGGTTTCGTCGGCTTCTTCCACGCAGATACTTAGTTTAGCGAAGAATTCGGCAGCAGAACGACCCCGACAAGCAGCCCGATAGTTTGCCGCAACTGACGTAGCAGATCGTAGCAGCTGCTTGCCTAGCACCTCAGCTTCACCGCTTCGTGGCAGCTGCTGATATAGCTTAATGATCCGTAAGGCTGCGGCTTTGGTACGAGCCCGGAATAGTTCGTTCTGCACAATCTTCTCTTCGGTAGTCATCGACTTTATAGTATTCGCGAGATATAATTTCCTTTTCTCAATACACGAAAAGATAGTTAACACAGCTTATTTTCCCGAACCATTCTCTTTACTCAGTTACTCCCCTAATCAGTTACTCTTCACAAGGATGCGCTTAGAAGCTAAGCTTGCACTGTTTAATGCTTTGTCGAAGCTGCTGCTGGTGCTACTGGGAGTGGCGTTGATTCCGGCCATTGTAAGCCGGGTGGCCGTGTCGCACACCGACCAGCGGCTGCACGAAAAAAAGCGGGAGGTGCTCGACCTGATTAAGCGCGACGGACTCGTTGCATTTGTACGGCAGGAAAAGAACGAGGCGTACGCCGACTACAACATCCTCAAACAAGAATACATCAGCCTGACCCCGGAACGCGGGCCGGCGCTGCCGAAACCCGAGGAGCTGATTTTCAACGAGCAACGGCAAGTAGACGACGAGGTAGAGGATTTCCGCATCCTGGGCTACCGGTTTACGGCCAATGGGCGGCCGTACCGCCTGGAAATTGGTTCGTCGTTGGCCACGGTGGAGCTTCTGGAAGATACGCTGCGGCGGCTGGCGCTGTGGGTGCTGGTGATTGGGGCAGCCGTCACCGTCGTGACGGACGCAGCGTTTGCGCGGTTTCTGTTGCGGCCCCTCGGGCAGCTTGTTTCGAGCAAGTTGCGTGATGTGCGTCACCCTTCGGCTTTCTCTTTCGAGCCCATCCCGACTACTACCACCGACTTTCGCCAGCTCGATGACAGCCTCAACGAAATGATGCACCAGATGCAGTCGGCGTTCGAGAAAGAGCGGGAGTTTATGAGCAACGTGTCGCACGAGTTACTGACGCCGGTTAGCATTCTGCAAACGCGCTTCGAGAACATGCTCCAGGACCCGGAGCTGAGTCACGCTCATTCGCTGAAGCTAGTGGAATCGCAGAAGACGCTGTACCGGCTGCGCAACACGGTGAAGACCTTACTGCTGATTGCCAACATCGAAAACGACCAATACTTGCGCGAAGAACCCGTGAGTTTATCCGCCGTGGTAGCCGACGTAACCAATGAGCTGGAAGACCGCCTTGCGCAACGGGAGCTGCACCTGCGGGTATTGCTCGACCCCGACTTTGTGCTGCCCCGCGCCAACCAGACGCTGCTTTTTACCTTGATTTTCAATTTGCTCAGCAACGCCATCAAGTACAACCGTTGGAACGGCAGCATTACCGTAACGGGCCAACTGCTACCAAACGGCGCCTACCGCCTAGCCGTGGCCGACATCGGCCCTGGCATTGCGCCCGAAAACCTTCCCCACCTCTTCGACCGGTTCCGGCGCTTTCATGCCAGCGGGCCCGCTTCACCGGAGGGCTTTGGGCTAGGTCTACCCATTGCGCAAACTATTGCCACCTTCCATGCCGCTACGCTCACGGCCACTTCTGAATTAGGCAAAGGCACAACATTCACGCTGGAATTTCAGCCGGTTTCAAAGCCCGTGCTAAGCGGCTCGTCCGCAAGCTAGAACAGCGCTTTACTTCTGTAAACCAGCATCTTAAATTTGAGCTTCCGGCTCGGTATACTACCGCTGAACCTCACCTAGTCTTCATGGTTGAAGTGCGAAATTGGGGCACTTGTTCTTTGGCTCCCACCATCCATGAAAACTTCCTCTCTTTCCAACCTGCGAGTACCGCTACTCGCCCTTTTTCTGCTGTTGACTCTGCTCTTGGTACTGGTACTCTTACCTAACCCGCTTCAACTAAAAAAGCCCCAAGCCCTAGCGCACATCGCTCCGCTAGTCGTCCGCCACGCCCCCGCCCCCGTACTGCGCCATGTCAGCGACGTTCGGCACCACCCACCACGTCCCTGACAAGGTTGCGGTTCGTAGAAAAGCCCCGCTGAATAGCTTCAGCGGGGCTTTTCTATGCGGACAGATTAGGAGCACTAGTAAGCTGGCTCCCCGTTGAGCTTGCTTATCCTAAGCCTTCGGCCGATTCGCCGGGGCCGGGCGTGGCGCTGCCAACTAAGGGGGCGGGTGCTGCTTCGGTTGTTGCCGGTGCGGTGGGAAACTGCCAGTTGGTATTCATGAGCTTCAGGGCGTAGTTGGCCGTGAGGTCGTACTGGCAGGGCACGATGGAAATGTAGTTGTTGGCCAAAGCCCACTCGTCGGTATCAGTGCCATGGTCGAGGTTGATGAACTCCCCAATCAGCCAGAAGTAAGGACGTTTGTGGGGGTCGTGGCGGAGGTCAAATTCTTCTTGCCACTTGGCATTGGCTTGGCGGCACAGCCGCACACCGGCAATAGGTGTAGCTGAGTTTGCGGGAATGTTTACGTTGAGCGCCGTGCCCGGTGGGATGCCATTTTCCAAGGCTTGACGCGCAATCATTTCAATCCATTCGCCGGTGTGCGAGAAGTCGGCATCGTGTCCGTACTCACAGAGTGAGAAGCCGATAGCTGGCAACCCTTCAATGGCTGCTTCAATAGCGGCCGACATCGTACCCGAATACAACACGTTCACCGAAGAGTTGGATCCGTGGTTGATGCCGGACACCACCAGGTCGGGCTTGCGCTCCTTTAGCACGTGGTTTTTTGCCAGCTTCACACAGTCGGCGGGGGTGCCACTGCACTCGTAGGCCTCAATGTCTTCGAAGATGGTACTGGCATCGAGGCGCAGCGGGTGCCCAATGGTAATGGCATGCCCCATACCCGACTGCGGCGAGTTGGGCGCCACAACTACTACTTCGCCGATGCGCCGCATCACGCGCACCAGCATGGCAATGCCCGGAGCCGTAATACCGTCGTCGTTGGAAATTAGAATCAAGGGGTTTTCAGCTTCAGCAGACACAGGCAGGGGGATTAGAAAAGACAAACAGCAAATAAAACTTGGGTAGCGCAACGCCAGCCAAGCGCGGTAAAGGTACGTGCGGAAAGAGGTTGAGTTAGCGTAACAGAAATCAAGCGAAATAGTGAGAGCAGCTTTCAACTTAGTGCTGATGTAGCTTGAACCCTAACAGGCCCTTTAACGCACATTATGGTTTCATTAAATCATCATTCCTTGAACGCCAGAGCGGCTAGGCGCGTAAGCATCGGCACTGTTACTTAATGCTCTGTTCCATGTTCAGTTTTCGTCTTCTGTTGTGGCCTGCTGGCGTGGCGCTACTGGCCCTGCAACTCAGCGCTTGTAACTCTTCCGGCAATAGCGGCTCCTCTAGCGGCGACGTTCCCTTCGCCGGCGACTCGCGCGCCAGCGACCCCAACGCGGCGGCCGAGCGCCTAGCTGCCAATCCGAACGTGCCTGACTCACTGCATCTTATCAGTCCGGGCCGGGCGGGCCGCTTGCGCCTCAACATGACCGAACAGGAGTTGCTCCGACGCGTACCGGCCGCCCAATTGAAGCGCACCACCTATCAGGACCAGGGCCAGACGTATCCGGCCTACGAGATGCTGGATGCCCAAAAGCCCGATGCCCCGGCCACCATCCTACACATGCGTCCCGATTCGACGGGTACCAGTCGGCTCCGTCGCATCCGCATCTACGACCCGCAATACCGTACCGCCGAAGGTATTGGGGTTGGCTCTCCCTTCGGGGCAGCCAGCCAAAACCTGGGCTTAACCCGGGTGCGCAACACGCCCGCAGGGTTTGCAGGCGTATCTGGGCTAGTGAATATGGCATGGGTTATCGACCCTAAGTCGCTGCCCGACAAGCATCCCGATGAAATGAAACCGGCCGATATTCCGCAAGCTTCGCGCATCACGGGCGTGCTGCTTTATCAGTAGGTGGAAACATAGCAGAATAGCATTAGATGATAAATAGTGTACTTTGGCCGCACCAGATACCGTTCAGGTCGTCTGCATGGTGCTACCAAAGACTGGCTTTGCCGCTTTTTCTCATCTATGGCGTTATTCAACAATCACTACCGTACCCACGACTTAGGCCTGCTGCTGCTACGGGTGGGCATAGGCATCATGTTCACCATCCATGGCTACCCCAAGCTTATTGGGGGCCCGGAAAAATGGATTGAGCTAGGCGGAGTGATGAAGATGCTGGGGCTGAATTTCGCGCCGGCCGCGTGGGGTTTTCTGGCCGCTATAGCCGAAGCAGTGGGCGGACAGCTTATCGCACTAGGATTGTTTTTCCGCATTGCCTGCGCGCTGCTAGCCGTTACGATGCTAGTAGCCACCGTCATGCACCTTAAGAGCGGCGACGCCTTCAACGCCTACTCGCACGCCCTCGAATCCTTGTTTCTGTTTTTGGGCTTGGCCTTTGCCGGTCCCGGCCGCTACAGCGTTGATCAACTCTTGTTCCCCGCTCGGCGGCGCTTGTACTAGGATAAAGGCCCCACGTAAGGGCGGCGCAAGGGTAAGCGCCTAGCGGAAACACGCGCTGCCTATGAGCTGGCGGTGTTGTCTGGCCTCGCCTATCGTGTATACTTGCGTTCCTTCCACTTTTAGTATAAGAACCCGACTTCTATGCCCCTTTTGCAAAGCTGGCGCTGGTACGGCCCCAACGACCCTGTTAGCCTCTCCGACATCCGGCAAGCCGGCGCTACCGACGTGGTAACGGCCCTGCACCATATCCCGAACGGCGAGGTATGGCCGGTAGAGGAAATCCAACGGCGCCAAGCCGAAGTAGCCGCCGCCGGCCTGACATGGAGCGTGGTGGAAAGCGTGCCGGTACACGAGCACATCAAAACCCGCATCGGTGACTTTCAGCGCTACATCCAGCACTACCAGGAGTCGTTGCGCAACTTGGCGACCTGCGGTATCTACACGGTTACCTACAATTTCATGCCGGTGCTGGACTGGACCCGCACCGACTTGGCCTACGAAGTAGAAGACGGCTCCAAAGCTCTTCGCTTCGAGAAAGCCGCTTTCGTGGCCTTCGATACGCTGCTGCTTCAGCGCCACAATGCCCGGCAAGACTACACGGCGCAGGAGCTGGCGCAGGCGGAAGCCCGCTTTGCTGGTATGAGCGACGCCGAAAAACAACTGTTGCAGCGCAATATCATTGCCGGGCTACCGGGCAGTGAAGAGAGCTTCACGCTGGGGCAGTTTCAATCGGCACTCGATGCCTACCAAGGCATTGATGCGGCTAAACTGCGCGAGCACCTGATTTTGTTTCTGCAGGAAATTGTGCCGGTGGCCGAGGAAGTGGGCATCAACCTCGCCATTCACCCCGACGACCCGCCCTATCCCATTCTGGGGTTGCCGCGCGTGGTGAGCACCGCTGCCGATGTGCAGGCCCTCGCCGACGCCGTGCCCTCCAAGCACAACGGCTTGTGCTTCTGCACCGGCTCGTTTGGCGTACGGCCCGACAACGATTTGCCAGCCATGGTACGCCAGTTCACCGACCGTATCCACTTCATTCACCTGCGCAGCACCCAGCGCGACGCCGATGGCAATTTCTACGAAGCCAACCACTTGGAAGGCGACGTAGACATGTACGCCGTGATGTACGAGCTGGTGCAGGTAATGCAGCAGCGCCAGGTACGCCTGCCCATGCGCCCCGACCATGGCCACCAAATGCTCGACGACTTGCACAAGAAAACCAACCCCGGCTATTCGGCCATCGGCCGCCTCCGTGGTTTAGCCGAGTTGCGTGGTCTGGAAATGGGTATCACCCGCGGGCTGGTTGATTAGGTTGCATCCAGACTATTCCGGATGGTCATGCTTTGGCAAGCTTGGCGTGGCCATCCAGACACATTGCCATAACCAAAACGTCGCCATATAACCAGAGTGGTCATGCTGAGCGCAGTCGAAGCATCTCGCTAGTGTAGTAAACTCGAACGCTATTGCAACGATTCGAGCGAGATGCTTCGACAAGCTCAGCATGACCACTCTGGTTATATGCATTGATTTTCTTCTCCTTCTATCTAGCAGTTAAAGCGCGACAAGGGTAGTGCATCGGACTATTCCTTGCTTTACGTGTACATTCTGCAGGGAAACGCTAGTTTCGGGGCTTGAACCTTGCTCCTGTCTATGCTTTCTTTCCTACTGTCTACATTGCTGCTTGCCTCACCGCCTAAAGAAGACTGGCGCACGCCTTTCGAGAAGGGCAACGGCAATACCACTGCCACTTACGCGGAGTGCATTGCTTATTATCAGAAGCTGGACGCTGCCTACCCCGAAATTCAGATGCGCGTAGTGGGTCCCACCGACAGCGGCCAACCGCTGCACGAGGTAGTAGTGGCACTCGATGGTAAGTTTGAGCCCGCCAACAGCCAAGAACGTTCTCGGCCAGTGGTTTTAATCCAGAACGGCATCCACCCCGGCGAGCCCGAAGGCATTGACGCCAGCATGGCGCTGGTGCGCGACTACGTGCAAAAGAAAGAGTTGCGGCGCCAGCTAGACAACATGACGCTGGTAGTCATCCCGATTTACAACGTGGACGGGGCGCTCAACCGCAATTCCACCACTCGTACCAACCAGAACGGCCCCGAGAGCTACGGCTTCCGCGGCAACGCCCGCAACCTCGACCTGAATCGGGACTACGTAAAGCAAGACTCGCGCAATGCCCGCTCGTTTGCCGAGCTTTTCCGCCGCTGGCAGCCCGACATCTTTGTGGACACCCACACTTCCAACGGCGCAGACTACCAATACACCATGACGCTGATTGCCACGCAGAAAAACAAGCTGGCACCCGCTCTGAGCGACTACCTAACGCAGCGCCTGCTCCCCGCCCTGAACACCGGCATGGACAAGCACAAGTCGCCGCTCACGCCCTACGTGGATTTTGAAGGCCAAACGCCCGATGCCCGTGGCCTGGTCGGCTTTCTGGAAACTCCGCGCTACTCCACTGGCTACACCACGCTCTTCAACACCATTGGCTTCGTGACGGAGACGCACATGCTGAAAGCCTACACGCCCCGCGTGCAAGCCACCTATGACTTCCTGGACGTGTTGCTACGCTTTGTGCATACCGATGTACTAGCCCTAACGCAAGCCCGAAGCCAAGCAACTCAAAAGCTTAGCGCTCAAACTACTTTCCCGCTGGCCTGGAAGCTCGATACGACGGCAGCAGACAAAGTCAACTTTCGGGGCTACACCGGCAAGACCAAGCCGAGCGAGGTAAGCGGCCAACCCCGCCTCTACTACGACCGCAAAGCCCCATTCACTCGCCAGCTCAATTACTACAACACCTTCCGGCCCACGGTCACGGTTTCGCGCCCGCAGGCGTATCTGATTCCGCAAGCTTGGACTGAGGTGCTCGACCGGCTGCGCGTGGCCGGCGCCCCCTTGCAGCGCCTCGCCCACGACACTACCCTCACGGCCGAGGTGTACTACATCGAGGACTATAAAACCAGCCCGCGCCCCTACGAAGGACACTACCTGCACAGCGGCGTTACGGTGCGCACCACCCAGCAGCCCCTCCGCTACTACCGCGGCGACTACGTAGCCCGCCTCGACAATACCACTGCCCGTTTCCTGGTCGAAATGCTGGAACCCCAAGCCACCGACTCCTATTTCGCCTGGGGTTTTTTCGATAGTATCCTGCAGCAGAAAGAGCATTTCTCTGACTATGTATTCGAGGATGTAGCAGCCGACTTACTACGCCGCGACCCGGCACTGCGCGAGCAACTGGAAAAGCAAAAGCAGCAAGATCCAGCCTTAGCAAAAAGCGGCGCGTCCCAGTTGGAGTGGGTATACCGGCATTCCAAATACTATGAACCTACCCACATGCGCTACCCAGTTGCGCGCTGGCAAGGCGGAAAATTGGCTACTGAATAATATCCCGCAAGTACCTGACTGCTTGCCTTTAACATTCCTGCTATTCAAGCTACTATTTCACTACAGCAAGAAATAGTATTGCAATGAAGCGAAGGAGCCTTCTGCAAATACAGCACAAGCATAGAGCTTTACATTGCGTCAATTACAATGACGTTGTTTCCTTATAGCTTCGCGCCATGGCTATCCTCGAACTCAACAATCTTTCCAAAGCCTACGGCAGCACCACTGCCTTGCGCAACCTTACGCTGAGCGTGGAACCGGGCAGTGTATACGGGCTGCTTGGACCTAATGGCAGCGGCAAAACCACTACCCTCGGTATTGCCTTAGGCGTGCTGCGGGCGTCGGGGGGGAGCGTCCGTTGGTTTGGGCAGGCACCCTCTGCTAGCAACCGCCGCCGCGTGGGGGCACTGCTCGAAACGCCTAACTTTTTTCCCTATCTCTCGGCCCGCCAAAATCTGCTGCTCGCCGCCGATGTGAAGCACGCTGACCCAAGCACCGTCGATCGGGCACTGGATGTAACTGGTCTAGGCACGCGTCAGCACGATGCCTTCAAAGGTTTCTCGCTGGGCATGAAGCAGCGTTTGGCGCTGGCCTCCACCCTGCTTGGCAACCCGGAAGTGCTGGTGCTCGATGAGCCCACCAACGGCCTCGACCCGCAAGGCATTGCTGAAGTGCGCGGCTTGGTTACGCGCCTGGCCGCCGACGGCAAAACCATCATCATTGCCAGTCACCTGCTCGACGAAATCGAGAAAGTGTGCACCCACGTGGCCGTACTCCAGCGCGGCGACTTACGCGCCGCCGGCCCCGTGCACAACATTCTCGCCACTGCCGATCGAGTAGTGCTGCGCCCCGCTTCGGATACTTCCGCCACTACCCTCCAGCAAGCCTTGGCAACGCTGCCTTGGGTATCAGATGTGCGGCCCGAAACGGCCGGGTCCTTCAGTGTCGCCTTAAGCGCGGGCCAAGGTTCGGCCGATCTAAACCGCGCGTTGTTTGCCCAGGGCATTGCGCTGGCCGGCCTGGAAGTGCGCCACCGCAGTCTGGAAGCACAGTTCTTGGAACTAACAAAATGAAGGGCTACATGATGGAGTTGTTCGACAGTTGGCAGTTCAATAAGCCAGCGGAACAACCAAGTATGTAGCTTCTTACCATCTCAACTATTCTATAATTCCCCCGCATATGTTCCGCGCTGAACTTCGCAAAATTCTCCCCTACCGTACTGTCTGGATAATTCTAGCGCTGTTCATAGTACTCTTAGCGCTGTTTGTATCGGCGGGGGGCAACGTGGTACTCAATGGGCAGCAGGTGGGCGCTACACTTTACACCTTTCCCGGGCTGTGGCAGAAACTCGCCTATGTGGCTAGCTACTTCAATTTGCTGCTTGGCATTTTGCTGGTTATTCTGATAACCGACGAATTTCAGTTTCGCACGTTCCGCCAACAAGTTATTGATGGGGCATCTGTGGCAGAACTGCTCCAAAATAAACTGTTGGTATCAGGTCTGCTGGCGGCATTCGGTATGCTAACGGTGCTGGGACTCGGCTTCTATTTTGGCCTAACCCGGGCCGCTGATACCGCCAATCAAGCCACAGTAGGCATTACGGCCGTGGCACTGTACGGGGTGCAGGTACTAGGCTTGCTGTCCTTAGCAGCCCTGTTGGCTGTGCTCGTGCGCCGAAGCGGCCCATCTATTCTGCTGTTTCTACTTTACGCCTGGGTGGTCGAGCCGCTGTTACGCTTTTCGCTCCCCGATGAGCTAGACCGCTACCTTCCTGCCAAAATCTTCAATAGCCTCACACCTATGCCCGGCCAGGAGGTGCTCGACACAATGACGGGGCCCTCAGTAGCATTATTGCCTACTCAAGCCTTACCATTAGCACTAGTGTACACAGCAGTTTTTTGGGGCCTGAGCTACTTTGTATTGCGCAGTCGAGACTTATAAGCTCGTAAGGCTTAGCAGTACCCCTATCTACCGGTAAATAATTTATAAGCCACTACAAATCAAACTGTAGCGGTCAATTATAAACGCATGCCATTAGGGTAAAGCAAGATATAATATAACTAAATTAACATATTTTTAATATAAATTTTTAACGTTATAGTGCCAATTCATATAACCCTTAAATATTTATATCGTACTTTTATAATTATTCAATTGTCAGCTCCGCGCTACGGCAATTGAAACTTTCTCTGTAAGGTTTTCTGTATCACTGGCATATCCTTAGCCGTTGGGGCTAAGGCAAAACGCGGTATTCTGCTGTTCCACTGCCAAACCTAGTCAACCATACAGACCGCTCTTTCCTTTTCTACCACCAAAACCCGTTGCTGTGAAACAAGACTTTTCCACGAATTTGTCTTCACCTCCCGCTTTTTTTCAATTTCACAAGGCTCTGCTTGCCCTGACCCTGTTGCTGCTGAGTTTACCAGCAGTGCTTCAGGCGCAAGTAAAGATTATGCCTTTCGGCGACTCGGTTACGCAGGGCGCCGCGCTACACAACAGCTACCGCCGCGCACTCTGGATAAAGCTGCAAAACGGCGGCTATTACGTCGATTTTGTGGGCAGCCATGACACCAACTTTGGTGGGCCGCCCCAGAACACCGACTTCGACCTCAGCAACGAAGGCCACTGGGGCTGGCGAGCAGATGAGTTGCTGTACTCGGTCAACGATTGGGCCGCCGCCAACCGGCCTGACATTGTGCTGCTACACGTAGGCACCAACGATGTGCTTCAGGGACAAAGTGTAAACAGTACAGTAAACGAAGTCGGCCAGATTATAGATCGGCTGCGGGCCGTCAACCCCAATGTTAAGCTACTACTAGCCAAGCTAATACCTACTACCCGCAGCGAAAACGGCACCATTAGCGCCCTGAATGAGGCGTTGGGCGGGCTGGCCGGGCAAAAGAACACCGCGCAATCGAGCGTGACTATTGTAGATCAGAACGCCAATTTCAACGCCTACGCCGACACCTACGATGGGGTGCACCCCAATGAAGAGGGCGAGGAAAAAATGGCGTCGAAGTGGTACCAAGCTCTCCAGCCCTTACTTACTCCGGCCCCGTCGCCCTATCTGCTCCCGGCAGTTAACCCTGAAAATGTGACGGCAGGTTTAAACTACCAGTACTACGAAGGCAGTTGGAGAGAACTACCGAATTTCGACATGTTAGCCCCCGCCAAGGAAGGCGAGACCCCTTGGCCGACGCTAGCACCGCGCAACCGCGACGAACATTTTGCTTTTCGCTACACGGGCTACATCGACGTGCCCGCTGACGGCGAATACACCTTCTTCACTTCCTCCGACGACGGTTCGCAGCTTTTCATCGACTCGCATCTGGTTGTGGACAACAACGGCCTGCACAGCTTGCACGAACGCTCAGGCACGATTGGCTTGCAGCGCGGCAAGCACGCCCTGACCGTAACCTTCTTTGAAAGCACAGGGGGGCAGGAATTTGATGTTAACTACGAAGGTCCGGGCATTGGCAAATCAGCTATTCCTGCTTCTTCTTTGTACCGGGAAGGCAGTATAGGAAACCCCACGGCCAGCTTCTACCGTGCCATCAACCTCAACGGTCCGGCGCTGCACCTCGACGGCAACGCCTGGGAAAGCAGCTCGACAGCTAATTTTTCGTTCTCGGGCCACACATACGAAAACCAAGACGTAACGCTTACTCCAGAAACGGACTCAGACCGGGCGCACATGATTCGCTCCATGATTTGGGGAGGCGCTGTTTCGCTTACGCTAAACGCAGTACCCAGCGGCACCTACGACGTCTACTTGTACGTTTGGGAAGACAACCACCCGGAAACCTTCAACATCGAGTTGGAGAACAACAGGGTTTTGAGCGACTACAATAGCGAAGGCCAAGGCCGGTGGAACAAACTAGGCCCGTGGCGGACCACTATTACCGACGGGGCACTCAACCTGGAAGCGCACGGTGGAGCCGCCAACCTTTCGGGACTGGAAGTATGGCGCATAGATTCCAACAATGCCTCGCAAGACGCACAGGCCACTAGCAGCGCCGACAAGCTTTCTATTCATCCCAACCCTGGTGCCACGCAGGTATTCTTAAACACTGATGCCAACGACTGGAGCCAAGCTGTGGTGCGCGACAGTTACGGCCAGGTACGCCTAACGCAGAAGCGCCAACAAGTTGACTCCGGCCTGGATATTTCTGCCTTGCCCAACGGCATATATGTGGTGGAAGTAACATCTACTGACGGCCAACTATTGCGGAGCAGACTACAAGTGGAACATTAAGCCAACACAGGCATAGTAGCCCCGTTGAACATGCGCGTTATCGGTAGCCCACGAGTTATGTAGACTACTTCAAACCACTTTATTCCGGAACTATCCACCATCAAATGAGCAACGAGAGCAGCTTACAACGCTTTGTAGAAGCCCAGGAAACTTCGTACGCCACTGCCTTATCTGAGATTAAGCGGGGCAGAAAACAAACCCATTGGATGTGGTACGTCTTCCCTCAGCTAAAAGGCCTAGGGGTAAGCAGTACCGCCCAATACTACGGGCTGGCAGATGCCGCGGAAGCCGAGCAGTATAGCCAGCATCCGGTACTCGGCCAGCGGCTACTCGACATCTCCAACGCGCTGTTAGAACTTTCCAGCTCGAATGCCACCACCATCATGGGTAGCCCCGACGATGTTAAGTTGAAATCGTCGATGACGTTGTTTGCGTCCCTGCCCGGTGCCAGCCCTGTCTTTCAGCGCGTGCTCGACAAGTTTTACCAGGGCGCTCAAGATCCGAACACGCTACGCTTACTCGGCCGTTAGAACAACAAACCCACCGCACCCTTGCGCCCAAACAAGATTCAGGAAGCACAAGGGCCATGGGTACATACCACAAAAAAGCCCTGCTGTATAGCAGGGCTTTTTTGCTGGGAGGCACTTAGGCTACTTAGCTTCTTCCTTCACCAATGAGTTAGCATAGTTCACAATGAAAGCTAACTCGCGCGCTACGGTGAAGCTTAGCTGATTTTGCTTGGCATACTGCTCTAGCTGTTTGGACTGGCCGCGAAACACGTTCAGCAGATCCTTTTTAGGATTGCGCAGCGCAATAACGTCACCCGCCGGAGTGGCCAGAAAAAAGTCGTCTTTCATTTCGGTATAGGTACCGGCGTAGCGGCCAGCGCCGTAGGGGTTGCCATAGCCATACCCCCCATACCCATAGGGCCCGGAAGAGGTCACGGTGCGCTGCATCAATGATTCGCGGCGGAGCAACATGCGGGGCCCATTGCTAAGCTGCTCGAAAAACGCCGGCGACTTGAAGTCGCTGTAGTCGTTGCCGTGGTTCCAGCGGTAGGTCCGGAACACGCGCACTCGGTTCAGATCCGACTCTTCGGTGCGCCGGGAGCCATAGAACGGATTGCCGTAGTAGTAGCCGTTGCGGGCATCGTAGAAGTTGTCGTAGTAGCCGGTAGCTCGGCGGCTATCCCGATTCTCACCCTTCACCGCGAAGCTATTGATAGCCACCGCCGAGAGCGTCGTGACGGTGCCGTCGGGCTGCGCCATCATGAGCACGTCCTGGTCGCGGCGGAGCGTAACCGGGCCGCGGAGGGTATCGCCGTTGGTGAGCAGGATGGTGCTGCCCGCAAATTGTTGAACAAAAGCAGACTGTTGGGCCTCGGCGGTGCGGGCCACTGCCAGCAGCCCAGCCAGGAAAGTGACGGCAAAACGATACATGGTCATAGCAGCAGAAAGATAACCGAAAAAACGAGGGGCTGCCGCAGCAGCGTCGTTTTTCAGGACCAGCCCGCAGCCGGCCCTAGTATCTGTTCTAACCTACTATTGTATCCCCGGGTTCATTAAAACGCACCGCTTACCGCACACCTAGCCCGGATTCAATCAGGGCTCAGCTGGCCGCCTACGAAGATGGTATCATTCTTCGCCGCCAACTCTTTCCGGGCTTCCGGGCGTTGGTAGGGCATCTTGCTGGCAGTACGAAAATACTCTTCCATAGTGCCGGCTGGCTGGTGCATCACAATCAGGCGCGCATCCCCTTCGCTCGTTTTAACAAAGGCATGCTTCACATTGCGCGGTACGAACATGGTATCCCCGGTCTTCAGGCGCATAACCTCCTCTCCTACCTGAAACTTGAATTCCCCGTCGAGCACATAAAACCATTCGTCCATCTTAAGATGCACGTGCAGAATAGGGCCTATTTTGCTCCGCCGCAAAGTGTCGAAAATGACGCAGCGCCCCTGGGTGTCTTTGGCCGATACTTTCACGGTAAACGTGGCATCTAGAAACTCGAACGGCTGATTGGTCCGGTCGTCGCCGTTTCTTACTAGAATTCCTTTTTGAGGAGTTTCGTCGTTCGTACCATCCACAGGCGCAGCAGCCAAGGCCAATGGTGCTGTATAGGCTACCGCCGGAGCGGCCAAAGACAGTTGAAGGAAAGAGCGTCGTTGCATGGGTTGCTGTATAATCGTATTTATTGAATATATGGTTCAATCCTCTGAAAATCAACCCATTCACATGTATATGTGATATTGACACGACTAGCTTTAAATAAAAAACAGCCCGTACGAGTACCGTATGGGCTGTTCAAGCAAGGCTATTACGCTGTTCTAACCGACTCCTAAAGCCGTATCCGGACTTACATGCGGGGCGAGATTGGTGCCCATAATGGTGTGCCCGAGCTTGTCGCGCTTGGTAGCCAGGTAGCTCTGGTTGTGCTCGTTGGGTTCGATTTCAATAGCCACCGACTCCACGATTTCTAATCCGTAGCCGATCAGGCCGGTACGCTTGCGCGGGTTGTTAGACAGCAAACGCATCTTACTGATACCCAAGTCACGCAGGATTTGCGCGCCCACGCCATAATCCCGCTCGTCGACCCCGAACCCGAGCTCTACGTTGGCTTCTACGGTGTCGCGCCCCTGCTCCTGGAGTTTGTACGCCCGTAGCTTGTTGAGCAGCCCGATACCGCGGCCCTCCTGGTTCATGTATACGATTACACCGCGGCCTTCGCGCTCGATTTGCTCCATGGCTTTGTGCAGCTGCGGACCACAGTCGCAGCGGCAACTGCCGAAGATGTCGCCCGTCACGCAGGAGCTGTGTACGCGCACCAGCACCGGCTCGGGCGTGGAGATGTCTCCTTTTACCAACGCTAGATGCTGGGCACCGTTGGAGCTTTGCGTGAAGGAGTATAAGTCGAAATCGCCCCACTGGGTGGGCATCCGCACCGAAATATCGCGCGAGATTAAGCTTTCCTTGGCTAGGCGGTACTTGATTAAGTCTTGCACCGAAATCAGCTTCAGATTCCACTTGGTAGCCACAGCGCGTAGCTCGGGCAAGCGGGCCATTTCGCCGTCTTCGCGCAATATTTCTACCAGTACACCCGCGGGCTCGAAACCGGCTAAGCGGGCCAAATCTACGGCTGCCTCGGTGTGTCCGGCGCGGCGCAGCACGCCTTCTTTACGAGCTTTCAGCGGGAAAATATGACCAGGCTTGCCTAGTTCTTCGGGCTTGGTTTCGGGGTCGATGAGGGCCAGAATGGTCTTGGAACGGTCGGAGGCCGAAATACCGGTGGTAACGCCGTTCTTCAGCAGATCGACGCTGACGGTAAAGGGAGTGGCGTGCAGGGCGGTGTTGCGGCCCACCATTAGCTCCAGCCCGAGCTCTTCGCAACGGTCCTCAATAAGCGGGGCACACACGAGCCCCCGACCGTGGGTGGCCATGAAATTGATGATTTCGGGCGTGGCACACCGAGCCGCGCAAATAAAGTCGCCTTCATTTTCACGGTCCTCGTCGTCTACTACCACTACTACCTTGCCCGCCCGGATATCGGCAATGGCGTCTTCTATGGAATCAAGCATGGAAAGCTGATTTTACGCTGATATTAAAGTATTTAGCGGGGTTTCTTGGTTAGCAACCTAATCGCAAAGCTGAAGAACAACTACCAACAGCGGTGCGAAGTTACGAGAGGTGAAATTGTAAGCGCTGAAACAGTAAAATTGATAGATAAGAAAAGGCGAAATGGATGGCCCTCTCCTGCTCCTTGCACGGGTAGAACATCAACTTCGCCTTTGCGGGTTTCTCTGTTTTCGCCTTCTACTCTTTTGCCAGCTCCGTGGCCCGCTGCTGGGCGGCTTTTATGCCATCAACCAGCGTATCAGCGAGGTTGCCGGCGCGGAAGGCTCGCAGAGCCGCTTCGGTGGTGCCACCTTTCGAGGCCACATTAGCAATCAGTTGGTCGAGGCTTTGGTCGGAGTTATTGAGCAAGTGGAATGCCCCTAGCATGGTTTGCTTCACCAGCAAACCGGCCACCGATTCAGAAAACCCAAGCTCCTGACCGGCCCGCATCATGGCCTGCACGATGTAATAGAAATAAGCTGGTCCGCTGCCACTTACGGCGGTTACGGCGTCGAGCAAACTCTCGTCTTCCAGAAAAATGGACCGGCCCGTGGCATTAAGTAAGTTCTCTACCTGGTGCAGCTGGCTACGTTCCACCTCTGGGGCCGCCGAAAAACCGGTGATGCCCATGCCCAGCAAAGCGGGCGTGTTGGGCATGGCTCGCAATACTTGCTGATGATTGAGTTCGCGCTGCAACCGCGCGATGGGAATACCAGCCATGATGGAAACCACCGTTTGCTGGGGTTGCAACACGCGCCGCAAGCCGTCGGCGGCCCGCCCAAAATCTTGCGGCTTCACGGCCACCAGCACCACATCGTAGTCGCCTACGGCCGCGGACACTAGACCCGTTGGCAGTCCCAACTGGCTGGCGTGAAGGCGCTGGCAGTGCGCATCGTCGCGGCCTACTAGTAGCATATCGGTGCGCGCTACGAGGTTGTATTGCAGGAATGCTTTGGCAAAGGCCTGCCCCATATTACCGCAGCCCACTATGGCAATGCGTAGGTTCTTGTTCATCTCTATCGGAAAAGTTTCTGGCTAACAACCTCCTCTTTCTTTATCTACAGCGTGCTCTGTTGGTCAGTACCAGCCTTACACCGCAAGCTTGGCCGCCTCAATGATAAGGCGAAACCAGCAGTCTATAAAGCAACTGTGCCCATAACTCACGGGGAGCTATGGGCACGAAGCTAAGTTTGGTAGTGTATCAGGAGTACTCCGGGCAATGCTATGCTTACTTGTTCAAGCTAAACTGCGCTTCGAGCAAGGGAGAAAGTACCGGAATCCGGACGAACATGAGCGTAACCAACAGCAGGCAGAACAGCACCACGTACGTCATAAACCACTTACGCGTATAAAGCTTTTCCGAACCTTGCACCGGCGAGTTTTCCAGCAAACCGATCTTCAAGTACCAAGCAAAAAGCAAGGCGAAGAAAGGGAAGCTAAGCAGCAACTCGATGCGGTTCTTGATCAGGAAGATACCCAGGAAGAACGCCGAGGTGAGGGCGTAGAAGAACATGGAAATCAGCAAGCTGTTCTCGGTGTAGAACTGGAAAGAACGACGATAGAGACCAGCCAACTCGGGGTTTTTGATCAGGCGATACTCGGCGAAACGCTTGGTAGCCATCAGGTAAGCACCACCCATCCAGTAGGCGATAATGATACTGGAAGGAGGCAAGCTGTTGAAGAACGAAGAGCCGCTGAACGTAACCGACGTGAGAGCAGGCGCTACAATAAACCAACCGAGCATAAAGCGGATGGGGTTGTTAACCGACTCCGACAGCACGTCCAGATACACCCGCTCTTTGGTACGGAGCGGACGCACGTTGTAGATCACGCCCATTACCAGCAAGAAGATGGAAATCAGCAGGAACTGAAGGCTGATTTGATAAGCCAAGAAGAAACCAACGGCTGCTAGCAAGAACCACTCGGTGTAAACCAGCGCTGGGTTTACCACCCGCACCACCGAGGTACGCTGCTTTTTCAGGGGGTGAAACTTGTCGAACTCGGCATCGAGGTACTCGTTGATAACGTAGTTGGCGGAAGCAACCAAGCAAGTGCTGATCAAGCCAAGCACCAGCTTAACGAAAAGAGCGGTGTCGAGCGGAACTTTGTAGATGATGAGAGCGAAGAGCACGCCCGGCATCATAAACACGTTCTTCACCCAGTTGTCGGGCCGGGCAATGGCGATGTAGTCAGCTATACCAGCTGGTACCCGGGTCACGAGACCTTCGGTCGGCATTACCTCAGGAGAGGCAGAAATAGACGCTTTATCCATGAGCGGGAGTCGTTAAAGTGGCGACAAGTTGGTTTTCTAGTTGTTTGTAGAACGTGAATTGGTCGAAAGGCTGCTTGTCGACAATCAGACAAGGCATACCGGCGCGCTCAGCGCAAACGCCGTCGAGTTCGGGTCGGTCGCCAATAAAAAGACACTCGGCGGGCGAGATGCCTAGTTCGGCCGTCAGGTACAGTAAGCCCTGGGGGGCGGGCTTGAGGTGATTGATGTGCGGATCGGTAGAGCTGACGATGATGTCAGCAGCTAGGTTCATAGCATCAAGCTTATCTTGAGCTGGGTAGTCAGAGTAGATGCCAATGGTGATACCACGTTGGCGCAGAGCAGAGAAGAAAGATTGCGCGCCGGGGTATACGCAACTTGCTAGATATTGGTTGGGATGATGAAACATCCAGTAGTCAACTACGCGCTTAACTTTTTCAAACGGGTAGTCTGTGCACCAAGTGTATTGAGCGTTCTGTAGATCAGGTATCGACTGGCCTGGGCGTTTCTCCCTTTCGGACCGAAACTTCTGCAGAATGCGCATTTCCTGCAGCCGCCAAGGTCGAAGAGCGTAATAGCCGAGCAGGTCAAAGAGCATTTTCGAGCGAAGCCGCGACTGATTGTACAACGTGCCGTCGACATCGAAAATCACCGCTTTTACGCTTTCCCAATCAACCTTTTCCAAAGATATCATTATTTGAATGTAAAACTATAACGTGGTAGCAACTATGAAACACATGATTGAATTTTTCATATGTAAAATAGCAATCCCCACAGTAAGCTTTAAATTATATGTTTTCAAAATTATGCCATATGAAGTATTAATCCAAATTGATGTAGAAATATTATAATGGCGTTTCTTAATACAATCGTTTGTTCTGTACCTTAAACGCTGTTTTTGCGCATCATAATCAAATAAAAAGTTGATATAATACAAAATCAACAGAATTTCACCACCTGCGCTTAGCGCAATCGTATGAAAGGCTGTTTTTCAGCAGTACGCCGCCCTGCTGAGTGAACTACTATGGTCAGATACGACCTTCTCTTGTAGAGTGCTTTCGCAGTGCTTCATGATAGCTTCATTTACTGAAGCAGCCCAAGAATTACTACCTCAAACTCAGCCGCCCCTAACCTACTTAGTCTTTAAATGCTTCCCGCTAGTTGCTAACCATGAGCAGAAAATAAGCGGTGATATTTATGACGCTTACACATACAGCTCACCAGCAACCTGGTGACCTTTTAGCTGACTTTAGTAGTCTCGAACAATGTTTCGAGTTGGTTGGTAGATGCCTCCCAATCATAGTGCTCTTGCACAAATTTTCGGCCTTGCGCCGCCAAGCGAGTTGCTGAATCGGTATCAGTAAGCAAGGAGGTAATGCATTCGGCTAGCTCCACTGCCGACTCCCCAACCAACAAATCATGGCCTGCACGACCGTGCAAGGCATTGTTGGCTAACGGGGTGGTGATGCAAGGCAGCTTCATGGCCATAGCTTCGAGCAACTTATTCTGTAAGCCCGTCCCAACGCGCATGGGTGCTACAAACACGCGGGCAGCCGCATAAGCATCCCGAATATCATCAATCCAGCCGCTAACCGTAACGGCGTCGGAAGCCAAGGCCAGCACCCGTGGCGCGGGGGTAGTACCCGCAATAAGCAGCCGCGCCGCCGGGTGCGCGCGCCGCACCAGCGGCAGAATCTCGAGGGCTAAAAATTCGACGGCATCCACGTTGGGGTGGTAGCTCATGTTGCCGCAGAACAGAAGATCGTGCGTTTTGGCAACCATACGGGGCGCAAAGAACTCGGTGTCGATACCGTTGCGCACGATGCGGATTTCCTCGCGCCGCGGGTGCTCAATGAGTTGGCGGTCTTGCTCGGAAATGATGGTATGAGACTGAAACCAATCGAAGGTTGCGGCTTCGTAGGCTTGCAAGCTTCGACCTTCGCGGGTGTACACCTTGCCTTCAGCCCAAGAGCTTTGGTCGGCGCGGCGCAACATCCCCGTCGAGAATACATCCATGTAATCCAGCGTCATGGGCAAGCGGCCCGCATATGAACGCACGTAATGCGCCATCCGGATAAGCTGGCAGTAGACCTGGTCGGGCTGAAACTCACGGATCAGGGCATCGAGGCGGCGCTGCACGCGGGCATCATAGAAATAGCCAACCTGAAAGGGCAATCCTTGAAGCAGGGCCAGCGCCATATTGCGGGCAATACCTGGCCGCCGGAGCCGCTGCACGTGTAAGCCGCCCACACACAACGGCCGAACGGCCTCATAAGCAGTTGCCGACACTTCTTCGTCGGAAAGGCAGAAGAGGCAGACTTCGTGGTGACGGGCTAAGTAACGGAGCTGGTGGTAAGCCCGCAGTTTATCGCCTTTGTCGAGGGGAAACGGAAAGCGAGACAGGAGAACAAGGAGCTTCATTGCCGGCAAACTTACGCCGTTTCAACCCGGCGCTGCTGCACCACGCTGTATAAGTCCAGAAAACGCTCCACCACCCGACGGTTATCGTAGAGGCGTACGATGGTGTGCGCAGCCTCACGCCCGATAAGGTCGGCGGGCAATTGGCCGTGGTAGTAGCGCCCAATGGCTTCCACCCAAGCAGCCGGGGTGTCGCGCAGCACGATGTCGTGCTCGTCGCGGACGTGGATGCCTTCGGCGCCCAACATGGTGCTTAGAATGCACTTGCCCAAGGCCATGCCCTCGATGATTTTGATGCGCATGCCGCCCCCACTCAGCAAGGGCACCAGCATCACCTCGTACTGCTGCATAAACAACTGAGCCGACTCGACAAACCCATGCACCACCACGTTGGGCAACTGCAACTCCCGGAACCGCGCGGGCATTTCCTTGCCGGCCAAATGCAGCTCCAGCTTAGGGTATTGGGCGTGCACCTGCGGCCAGATTTCGGTTAGAAACCAGTCGAGGCCTTCTTGATTGGGCAGCCAGTTCAGCGTACCAATCATAAACAAAGTATGCGGCTTGGGCTGGATGGAAACATCAGGCTGAAACCGCTCCAGCTGCACGCCGGCCGGCACAAACACCACGGGCTCTTTGCAGCCCAAGTCTCGTAGGCGCTGCTGATCGGGCTCGGTAATGGCCGCTACGGCGTCGAAGCGCGGCAGATAATACTGTTCGAACTGCTGCATCCGACCCGCCAAATGACGCAGGTATAGCTTCTTAAGTGGGTTTCGCTCGCGCTGGGCCAGCATTTGCCAGATAGTGTACTCCACGTTGTGGGCCCGCACTACCACCGGTACCTCGGGCGCTACACGCCGCACCACGCCTTCGTACCAAGCCACAAACGTGCCTTCCAACTGAACGACATCTATTTCTTCTGCACTTAAAATCTCGGCGAGTTGAGCGGCGGCTTCCTCGCTTACAAACCGCTCTACATTGTAGGGCAGCTTACTGGCCAGCAGGTTGCGCAGCGCCTTTGTCGGCGACAGGCGCGTGTCTACATCCACCGTTACGAGGCGCAGGTTGGGGCCAAGGTGGGCTAGTGCATCGGCGGGTTGGTGGTGCTTGGGCGTGTTCAGGGCCAGCACCGTCACGCGGTGCCCCGCCCGAATAAGGCCCGCAGCTACGTCGTACATAGCAATTGCGCCCCCGTCGGTAGGTGGAAAAGGGACGCGCGGACAAACTTGCAGAATATGCACGTTAAAGGAGGTGGGTTGGGACGGCAAAGCTACAAAGAACGTGCAGGCGGCAAAGCCAAAGCGAAGAACCCTAGCCTACGCTCGAAACAGTTTCACCAGCGCGTTTATTTGCTCGTCGGTGCCCAGAAACAACAGTACGTCACCAGGAACCGGCACGGTATCAGCGCTAGGGCTCACTTGTAGCTCACCGTCGTGGTGTTTGAGGCCAATGACGGTGGCACCGGTGCGGGAGCGTATGTCGAGTTCCCGAATGCTACGGGCGCGCCACTCGTAGCGCAGCTCTTCAGGGCGCATTTCCTCGAGCCGAAGCTTGTTGGGGCCGAGACCCGAAATCATATCCAAAAACCGGATTACTTCGGGGCGCATCACCAGGTTGGCCATGTGGGAACCGCCTATTTCATCGGGCATTACCACCGAGTCGGCACCGGCGCGCAGGAGCTTGTGCTCGCTGGTTTTGAGGCTAGCGCGGGCAATAATTTTGATAGTAGGGTTCAGCTCGCGGGCCGTGAGGGCCACAAACACATTGTCGGCATCTTTAGGCAAAGACGTGATGAGGGCGCGGGCGCGCGAAACACCGGCGGCCCGCAAGGTGTCGTCGGCGGTAGCATCGCCGAACACGGCCAGAATAGTACCCCCGGTGGCTTCGCTGGCTGCTTTGAGCAGGTTCTCATCCTGCTCGACTATGACCACCTGGGCCCCGCTAGCCCGCAACTCGTGGTAGGCTTTGCTGCCATTGCGCCCAAAGCCACACACAATTACGTGGTCTTTGAAGCCGCGAATTTCTTGGTCGGTCCGAAGCATATTGAACATGTTGCGCAGCTCGCCATCGAAGATGTAGGTAGTCAATACCGACAAGAGGTAGGCAACTACGAGCAGGTTAAAGAAAATGTAAAGTGAAACGAACAGCCGACCCGGCGGCGAGAGCGGATGCAATTCTCCGAAGCCTACCGTGGAAACGGTAATCATGGTCATGTAGAAGGCATCAATCACCCCGAAGCCCTCGATGATCATGAACCCGGCAATGCCGGTCCCGAAGCTGCCGATGGTTAGCAGCACCGCCAGCAAGAATCGGCTTAGGTTAAGACGCTTCCACATTCCTCGGGAATTCTAAATTATGGTACTGAATTAGAAATTTGTTGACAAGAAAGCAAGACCCACCGGCTAGCACCGCCTTGTAAACAGGCCATATTGCATTAGTAGCTCGCCAACGCAGCCATAATGCAGCCTTCGTGCAGGGGCAACCTAGGCGCCGCGCGACAACACAGTACCAAGCAGCCGGGCCAGTTCGTTGTCCATTTGCTTGAGGGCCCGGATGGTTTGCAGATGCTCCATCATGGTCGCATCATCGAGCGGATGCCGCAGCGCCTCAAGCCGAGTTGCCAACTCCCGTTCCACGTTCACTTTGTTGAGGCGCAGAATAGCGTTGTCGCAGGCTATTTGGATGAGGTCCAGCTCGCGGGGCACGTGAATCTGGTGAGTGGTCCAGTTGGGGCTTAGCTCGTACCGCTCGGTGGCTAGTTCGGCAATAAGGGCCCGAATATCGGAGCGGCTGTGCTGAATCAGGGTCCGGATTTCCGGCCAGCGGCCTTGGGTCAGCTCCTCGCGGCATAGGTGCAGCAGGTCGGCATAGATGCCCGTTTTGAAAGGCGTGTCGTCGAGCTGCCCGAACAGGTATTGCGCCACGCTGACTTCGGGAGCCAGCGGCTGCGCCGAGTACAGCAGCAGCAGCCGCACCACTTCCCGCTCGCACTGCTCCTGCACGTCGGGTATGGGCTCTAGGTCCTCGCGGGTGATGGTTTGCAAGTCGCCGCCCCCGCCCATCAGGTCTTCCGGCGAAGCCCCGTACATCAGCGCCTCCGCTTCCTCGTCCGGACTCATAGGCCGCGGGGCGGGCCGCGCAGCAGCCGGTGTTTGTCCGGTTGGCGTAGGGCTGGCGGTTCGTGGCCGTTGCTGCTCGCTTCCACCACTGGTGCTCGTGCTTGGGGCTGCTTTCGGGCTGGTCTGCCGAGCTATTTTGTTGTACTCGGTGATGAGCACTTGCTCGTCGATGCCGAAGGTTTGCGAGGTCTGTTGCAAAAACACCTGCCGCTTGATGGGGTCGGGCACTTTGGCTATGCTTTGCAGCACCTCCCGAATGGCTTCGGCTTTCTTTACCGGGTCTTGGGCCGCTTCGCGCGATACCAAGTCGGTTTTGAACTGGATAAAGTCCTGGCTAGCTTGCTCTAAGTGGTCTTTGAAGCGTTGGTCGCCGACTTTGCGGATGTAGCTGTCGGGGTCGTCGCCGTCGGGAAACAGCACCACGCGCACGTTCAGGCCGCCTTCCAGCAGCATGTCGATGCCGCGCAACGACGCCCGAATACCGGCCGCGTCGCCGTCGTAGAGCACAGTTACGTTGTCGGTATAGCGCTTGATGAGGCGGATTTGGCCGTCGGTGAGCGAGGTACCCGACGAGGCTACGACGTTCTTGATGCCGCCTTGGTGCAAACTAAGCACGTCGAGGTAGCCTTCTACCAAGTAGCACAGTTCCTCGGTCCGGATGGCCTGCCGGGCATGGTAGAGCCCATAGAGCACATCCGACTTGTGGTAAATCTCGGATTCCGGCGAGTTCAGGTACTTAGCCGTCTTGTCGTTGGGCTTAAGCGTGCGTGCGCCAAACCCAATCACCCGGCCCGACACGTTGTGGATCGGGAACATGACGCGGCCCCGAAAACGGTCGTAGCGGCGGCCGGTGTCGTGGCCCTGATCGTCGTCGCGGCGAATCACGAGGCCGGTTTTCTCTAGGTACTTTTGCTCGAAGCCCGCGGCCGTGGCCGACTTCAGCAGGTCGTCCCACTGGTCGAGGGAGTAGCCGAGCTCGAAGGTGGCAATGGTGGTTTGGTTGAGGCCGCGCTGGCGCAGGTAGCTCCACCCAATGCTCTGGCCCTCGTCACTGCTCTTCAGCAGCTTGTGGTAGTGGTCTTTGGCCCAGTTCGAGACGATGAACTGCGAGTCCTTTTCGTTTTGGGCGAGTTGTTGCTCGGGCGTTTTTTCTTCTTCTTCGACCTCGATGCCGTACTTCTTGGCCAGGTACTTCAGGGCTTCCACGTAGCTGGTGCCCTCGATGTCCATGATGAACTGCACCACCCCGCCCGCCTTACCGCACCCGAAGCACTTGTAGAGTCCTTTGGCTGGTGCTACCGAAAAGCTCGGCGATTTTTCGTGGTGAAACGGGCAGCAGGCCCACATATTCTGGCCTTTCCGTTTCAGGCTTACAAAGTCACCAACCACCTCCACAATATCGGCGTGGTGAATAATTTGATCGACTAGTTCTTTGGGGATGCGGGCCATACTGCTAGCAAAGGTAGGCAGATACCGCGCGTTGTAGCGCTACTATCCGCGGTAACAGCAAGTAGTCGTTGGGCGCCCGAAAAAGCAGGCTTCCTCTTGCGCAACTGCTACACAACCTCGTGGCTAGTCCTAGCCTTCTATAAGCTCCCGAGCGCAAGGGCAACCTCCTACCCCATTTCGGGGTTATCTTTGTAGTTCGCATTCGTATTTCCCTACTCACGATATGGCTATTACCCAAGAAGACGTCCTGAAGGCCCTCAGCTACGTCGAGGAGCCCGATTTGGGCAAAGATCTTGTCACGCTCAACATGATTGAGGACGTGCACATCGACGGCCGCACCGTGTCGTTTACTGTGGTCCTCACTACGCCGGCTTGCCCACTTAAAGAACTGATTCACAACGCCTGCGTCCGGGCCATTCACACCATGGTAGACAAGGACGCCGACGTGCAAATCAAAATGACCTCGCGCGTGACCACCATGCGCCAGAATCGCGACATCCTCCCCGGGGTGCGCAACATCATTGCCATTGCTTCGGGCAAAGGTGGCGTAGGCAAAAGCACCGTTACAGCCAATCTAGCTATTGCCTTGGCTAACACCGGCGCCAAAGTCGGGCTGGTAGACGCCGATATTTCGGGCCCGAGTATGCCCCTCATGTTTGGCGTGGAAGACGCCCGTCCGCACGTGTTCCGCACCCCCGACGGCCGCAACCAGATTCAGCCAATCGAGGCCTATGGCGTGAAAATCATGAGCATCGGCTTCCTGGCGCCCGCTGAAAGCGCCATTGTGTGGCGTGGCCCCATGGCATCGTCGGCCCTCAAGCAGTTCATTACGGAAGTGGATTGGGGCGAGCTAGACTACCTGCTCCTCGACATGCCCCCCGGAACCTCGGATATACACCTGACCATGGTGCAAACTGTGCCCGTTACGGGTTCGGTCATCGTAACCACGCCGCAGAAAGTAGCACTGGCCGATGCCGAAAAAGGCTTGCAGATGTTCCGGTTGCCCCAAATCAACGTGCCTGTATTAGGTGTGGTGGAAAACATGGCGTGGTTCACGCCCGCTGAGCTGCCTGAAAACAAGTACTTCATCTTTGGTGAAGGCGGTGGCACGGCCTTGGCTGAAAAGCACCAAGTACCGCTGCTCGGCCAGATACCGCTGGTACAAAGCATCCGCGAAAACGGCGACTTCGGCACCCCGGCTATTCTGCAAAGCGGCACTCCCGCTGCTGAATTGTTTGGCCAGCTAGCCGAAGAACTAGCCCGGCAAGTGTCCATCCGCAATGCCGTGGCTCCTAAGACGAATATTGTGGAAATGAACTCCTAGTAAGCGTTGCGGTCTAAGCACACAGACCATCAGTTGAGTTTATTTAGCATCCTGTATGTTGGCGTTGCAGTGGTCTTGTCATGCTGAGCTTGCCGAAGCATCTCGCTAGTGTGGTAAACCCCTCTGTCAGCTCAACGAGTCGAGCGAGATGCTTCGGCAAGCTCAGCATGACAGTTACTTTGACAACCTCAGCACGCCAGATGCTTAAGTTGCGCTTAGCTATGATGGTGTAAGCAAACAACGGCTGGTTAGCATCTCTAGCCCCTCTTCGGCTGAGGAGGGAACTAGATTTCTACCTGTTTAGTCTAGCACTAGAAGCGACACGTTGGCTCCTGCAGCTTGTAAAGGGCAAGACACCACCTTCTAAGCTCAACGCTACGGATCCAGCAACTTTGCTGGATCAAACTTGGTTTACTTTTTACTCGCCAGAAGCCTTACCTTTGCATTACCTCATGGTTGACTTGCATCTACGGAAGCAGGTAAGCCATTAAAATCAGTGATTTATGACGCATTCCGCTGCCGTAGAAGACCATCCCCTCCTATCCCGTATCGAGTTGGCGCTGGATAGCATCCGCCCGTATCTGGCGGCCGACGGCGGCAACGTGCGGGTACTGGAAATCACCGACGACATGGTGCTGCGCCTGGAGTTGCTCGGGGCCTGCGGCACCTGCCCCATGTCGCCGATGACGCTCAAAGCTGGTGTGGAAGAGTCAGTAAAGAAGGCTGTTCCCGAAATTCGGTCTGTTGAAGCTATCAACATCACTCCTATGTCGGAGCAACCAGCAGGCCAGACTGGCCACCCTGTGTCACCTGTTCCGGTACCGACCCCGCAGTTTTAAGCTCGCTTAGTTGCGTACAGCAGCCCCGCTCCTACCAGTTTCCGGTAGAAGCGGGGCTGCTTGGTTTTGGGCACTTTGAAGTATGCTAGTTCCGAATAGAATGCTTCTTATTTCGAATGACTTTTATAACCTATAGATCAGCAATTACTAGTCGTAGATATAATATTTCCACATAGAGTTTTCAGTGCTATATAAAGTCTGCAGCTTCCCTTGCGCTTTGTGATTCTTTGTTGGATCGTACACTACAACTTCATAATTAAAACCAACAAGTACATTCTGTATAAACACTAAATTGTATGTATCTGCTTTCCTCTCGTATTCATATCCAGCAATTCCCATGATCCAAGGGTTTGGCACACCATTTATGTAATCAGGCACTAAGTCGACTATAGTTGCCGGGTACTGGTGTTTTTTTTCCTTGTATCTATCTATAGCATCTATTAGCTCGCCTGCATTTTTTATTGCGACGTTTCTGCTTAAGCGCCTTGCTGAATCAGCTCCCCACATTGATAATGTGAATACCAGCACAGGAACTGTGAATAGCAGTATCGGTAAAATATTCCTCTTATTACTTTCTTTTCTTCCTAATTGGAGAGCCCAAAATACTCCAAATGGTACTAGTATAAGTCCGAAGAAGCTTCCAATTTGGAGTAAATTGAATAATGTATTTGCCAGCCTACTTAAATAACTCGGCCCTGGTAAAAAAGGCAATAGAATTATAAGCCCTATTATTAAATTAATTGCAATTATTTCTTTCCATCGGGTCCTATTCATTTATATACCTATTCAATTCCAACCTCAACGCTTCGGCACTCAGTTCCTAATTAGTTCCCTATGAAAATGGGCTGCTGTGTTCAAGGCGACTATGAAAAAGGCCAAAGTACAGTCAGCATTAGATTAATCGGCTGGTGTGACGACCAAGTTTCTAAAGTGAGCTTCTGTGCCTGAGCCAATCCAAAGGCCAATTACCCCTTTATGTGCAGGGCCATGCTTTAAATCTGATACAATCAACGTAGGTTGGGTAGCCCCATGTACATAGAGTTTAGCCGTGCTGTCCTTCACTACTATTCGCACCTTGGTCCACTTGCCGACTTCCAAATCAACATAGGCCTCATATTTTTCGGGGGATTCCTTACGCAGCTTTTGCCAAGGAAAATCCGGATGGGAAATGTATTGGGAGGAATGGTTCCTACGCACCTGGTCTTCTGCTCGTCCGTTGGTTGGGCGAAGATAGAGGCACTCAAATTTCGTGTCCGTTTCATCTACCCGGAAAGCAATGCCCACAAAGCCCCGCGCAGTTTCTACGGCAGTGCTCAAGGGCTGACCGGCAAGCTCAACTTCGATGGTGCCATTATGAAAGGGCACATTCCTGACTTTGGCGTACTTCAACTCCGAGGTAATTCCCTGGGCAGTATCCAGTACTTTCACTGATTTCTTTCCCAAGTAAGTGTCCTGCTCCATCTGTACACGCACAGCCGTTAGACCGGTGGTGTCATCAAGCGCAAAAGTTCTTTTACCTGCTTGGCTCTGAGCAGTAAGTGAAATCAGTACCAGGAAAAAAGCAACCACCGTACTCTTCATAACAAGGCAATTGTTAAATCAAGACTAACGTGGAATAGAATAGTATTTGAAGCAGCAGGTGTGGCTACTAATTGGTGGCAGCTACACGCTGTGGAATGTATAGGTTAAGATAAAAGCTTCAACTAGGTTCACCTAACGTTCAGTTGAGTTTGCTCGTCATTTGGCCGGCGCCGCTACCTTTACCGCTTCTCCTATAAACTATCCACCCTATGGCCAACCTGAACGACCCGGCACTCCGCTCTTGGATTGATATTCCGCCAACCAGTGACTTTCCGATTCAGAACTTGCCGTTTGGGGTATTTGAAACCGAAGAACGGGGCACCCGCCTGGCCGTGGCTATTGGAGACTATGCGCTGGATTTGTACGCCGTGGCGCAGTTCGGCTTTTTTTCGGATCTGGACCTCGGCCCGAAGATGCCCAAGGTTTTTCGACGTCGGACGCTCAATCAGTTTATTGCCCTGGGGCGGCCGGCTTGGCGCGCCGTGCGCGAGCGGGTAAGTGAGTTGTTGCGCCACGACAACGAAGCCCTGCGCTCCGACGAAGTGATGCGCGAGTGTTTGGTGCGGCAGAGCGAGGTGCGGATGCTGCGGCCAGTGAAACCCAACAATTACACCGATTTCTACAGCAGCATTGAGCACGCCACCAACGTGGGCATGATGTTCCGCGACCCGGCCAATGCCTTGCTGCCCAACTGGCGTCACATCCCGATTGGCTACCACGGCCGGGCTAGCAGCATTGTGGTATCGGGCACCGACATTCGTCGGCCCAACGGGCAGCGCAAGGCACCCGATGCTGATGCTCCCACTTTCGGGCCCTCGCAGCAGTTGGATTTCGAGTTGGAAATGGCTTTTGTGGTTGGTAAAGGCTCGGCGCTCGGAGACACTATTCCGCTGCAATACGCAGAGGACCATATTTTCGGGCTGGTGCTGTTCAACGATTGGAGCGCACGCGACATTCAAAGCTGGGAGTACGTACCGCTCGGGCCGTTTCTGGGCAAGAGCTTCGGCAGCAGCATCTCGCCGTGGGTGGTGACGCTCGACGCGCTGGAGCCGTTCCGCGTGGCGGGCCCGGTGCAGGAACCCGAGCCGCTGCTGTACCTGCGCCATGTCAATGCGCACAACTTCGACATCAACTTGGAAGTTGGCCTACAGCCCGAAGGCAGCCCTGAAACTGTAGTATCTCGCACCAATTTCCAGCACATGTACTGGAGCATGGCGCAGCAGCTTACCCACCAGAGCAGCAACGGCTGCAACCTCGAAGTTGGCGACCTGTACGCTTCGGGCACCATTAGCGGCCCCACGCCCGACTCGCTCGGTTCGATGCTGGAACTTGCGTGGCGCGGTACTCGCCCTGTCGTTCTCCCCACGGGTGAAGAGCGTAAATTCCTGCACGACGGGGACACCGTAACCATGCGCGGCTACTGCGAAAACAACGGCATTCGCATTGGTTTCGGCGAGGTGAATGGCACTATTCTGCCAGCCTCGGTAAGCTAGAAACTCTTACATCTGCGCCACCTACCAAAAGCAAGCCCCGACTCATTCCTAAGTCGGGGCTTGCTTGTTGAAGGGAAAGCCCCACTTCAGGCGTTGGTGTATGCCACGTTGAAGCGGCCTTGATTATAACGCACTTTGGAGATAGAGCCGTAGTCGATGTCCAGCCGGAAGGCGTTTGCCAGCGGCAGCCCCAAGCAATGGCAAAGCATGCTCCGAATAACCGCCGAATGGCAAAAAACCAAGGCTACTTGCGGGGGGTTGGGCTGTGCTAAGACCTCGTCAAGAAAGGCGGTGGTGCGGGCTTGCAGGTCGAGGAAACTTTCACCGCCGGGAGCGGGCACCTGCACGTAGTCGGCCATCCAGGGGTCGAGTTCGGCGGCGGGCAGGGTGTTCCAAGGTTGCAATTCCCACCGACCGAAGTCGTACTCTCGCAGCCGGTCGTCGAAGTGGATGGGGCCGGGCACCAGGGCTTCGGCTAGGCAGCGGCAACGGGTAAGCGGACTGCTGTAAGCAGTTACCGGCCCGGCCGCTAATATTGGAGCTAAGCGAGTGGCTACGGCGGCTTCGTCTTCGGGGTAGGTATCGGCAACGGGCACGTCGGAGCCGCCGTAGCAAATGCCGGCCTCCGTGGCCACCCGGGTATGCCGAATCAAGTATAATTCCATAGTCGAGAGCAAAGAAATAGATATACCACTACCTCCGCTACTTGTTGGGTGGCGCCCAAACAGTCGCCGGTGTAGCCACCAATCCAGCGGGTGAAGTAGCGGGCCAAGTAGGTTTTTACGAGCCCTAACGGCAGCAGCACCAAGAGCAGCCACCAGTTGCGCAGCCAAGCCGAGTACGCCAGCAACGGCAGCAGCCCTAGCAGCAGCCCGATTCCGAAATCGGCGGCGCTTATTTTCTTGGCAATCGGTTTGGATTTGCTGTCCTCGTTTTCGCGGGCGTATTCGTGGGTGTAGATAAACGAGAGGGCCGTGGCGCGGCTCAGGGCGTGCGCCACTACTAGCACCGGCACCACGTGCCACGCAGGCAAGCCGGGAGTGGAAATAACTGCCTTCAAAGCCAGAAACCTCAGCGTCAGCATCAGCCCCAAACCCGTGACGCCATACGTACCGAGGCGACTGTCTTTCATGATTTCGAGGATGCGCAGCTTGGTCCAGCCTCCCCCAAATCCGTCGCAGACATCAGCAAAGCCGTCTTCGTGAAAAGCGCCCGTCAGCAGGATGCTGGCCACCATGCTCAGCAGCAAAGCCACCTCCAGCGGAAACAGGAAATGCAGCCCCCAATACACGCCCGCCGCCGCGCCGCCCACTATCCAGCCCACAACCGGAAAGTAAATCGTGGACTTGTTGAGGTTTTCTTCGGAGTGGCCTACCCATTTCGGGCACGGAATGCGGGTATAGAACATGAGCGCCGTGAAGAACAGCTCCACTTGCCGCCGCATCATGCCGTGACGGGAGCTGGCTCGGTGCTCTGGCTTACGCCCGCGCTTTCGAAAGAAGCCATTTCGTTCAGGAAATTAACGGCCGCCACGAGCAACGGGTACGCCAGCGCGCAGCCGGTGCCCTCCCCTAGCCGCAAATTCAGCTGTAGTAGTGGCTGCGCGTGCAGGTAGGCCAGCATCCGCCGGTGCCCACTTTCCTCGGACTGGTGACAGAATACGCAGTACTCGCGCACCTGCGGGTATAGGACCGTGGCCGCCAACAACGCCGCTGTGGCAATGAACCCATCAATCAGCAACAATAGGCCCTGCTCTGCGGCTCCAAGCATGGCGCCCACCATCTGCACGATTTCAAAGCCGCCGAACGTAGCCAGCACTTCCAGCGGGTTGGTTAAGGCGGCGTGTTGCTGGGCGGCGGCCGTCAAAATAGCTTCTTTGTGGCTGAGTTGCTCGTCGTCGAGGCCGGTGCCGCGGCCTAGGCATTCGGTGAGGGGCAGGCCCGTGAACCGGTGCATCAGCAAGGTGGCCGCTGAGGTGTTGGCAATGCCCATTTCGCCGAAGCCAAGCACATTGCAGCCAGTGGCAGCCACTTCGCGCGCCAGTTTGGCGCCTGCGGCCAAGGCTTGTTCGCACTGCGCTACGCTCATGGCCGGCTCATGGAGGAAACTACGCGTGCCTTCCGCAATTTTTTGGTTGATAACCGCCGGATAATCGTCGAAACTGCCTTTTACGCCGGCATCCACCACTTTCAGCGCTATGCCTTGCTGCCGACAAAACACATTGATGGCGGCTCCACCGTTCAGAAAGTTCAGCACCATTTGGTAGGTGACTTCCTGCGGGTATTTGCTTACGCCCTCGGCGGCAATACCGTGGTCGGCGGCGAAGACAAGTAGGTGGGGCTTGCGGAGTTGGGGCGTAAGGGTTTGCTGAACAAGCGCCACTTGCTGTGCCAGTTGCTCTAACTGCCCGAGCGCGCCAACTGGCTTGGTCTTGTTGTCGATTTTATGTTGAATGGCAGCGGCTAACTCCTGATTGAGCGGCTTGATGTGGAAGTCGGGCATAAGGCAGGTTTTGGCGCGAAGGTAATGGCGCAAACCGGAAAGAACCTTGATGCCCACGTTATTGAGAACTTTTATACTTCGCACCTCTAAGGTGTGCGGACAGCTAGACCAGAACTAAATTCCAACTCAAACCCAGAACGTCATGCTGAGCGCAGTCGAAGCATCTCGCTCGACTCGTTGGGCAAGCGTTAGGGTTTACCACACTGGCGAGATGCTTCGACTGCGCTCAGCATGACGGTTACTTTGACAACATCAGCACGCGAGATGCTTCGACTGCGCCTCTGGCTCCGCTCAGCATGACGGGGCCTATTTGTTGAACGCCTATATACCCTAACTAAGCAGAAAGGGCCGTTGGGATATCCAACGGCCCTTTTGCTTGCTATATCGTTTGTTCTACTTCCGTCCGCCGATAATCTCGTCTACTATGCCTGGGTCGAGCAGCGTGGTGGTGTCGCCGAGGTTGGAGGTTTCTCCTTCGGCTACTTTGCGCAGGATGCGGCGCATGATTTTGCCGGAGCGGGTTTTCGGCAAGCCCGACACAATTTGAATCTTGTCGGGCTTGGCAATTTTGCCGATTTCGGCCACGATGGTTTCGATGATGCTGGCCTCGATGTGCGCTTTGTCGTTTTCTTTGTCACAGACGCCTTCGCGGCAGATAACGTAGGCATAGATGCCCTGGCCTTTCACATCGTGCGGGTAGCCCACTACCGCCGACTCCACCACGTTGGGGTTCTGGTTGATGGCGTTTTCGATTTCGGCCGTACCGAACCGGTGGCCGCTCACATTTATCACGTCATCGACGCGGCCAATGATGCGGTAGAGCCCTTCCTCGTCGCGGCGGGCCCCGTCGCCGGTGAAGTAGTAGCCGGGATAGGGCGCGAAATAGGTTTGGCGGGCACGCTCATGGTCGCCGTAGGTGGTGCGGATAATGCCGGGCCAGCTGTGCTTGATGGCCAAGTAGCCTTCCTCGCCGTTGCCTTCAATTTCCTTGCCTTCCTGCGTAAGCAGCACCGGCAACACGCCCGGCAGCGGCAAGCCAGCGCGGGCAGGTACGCTCGGCGTGATACCCGCCAAAGCCGAAATCATGATACCCCCGGTTTCGGTTTGCCACCAGGTATCCACGATGGGGCAACGCTCCTTGCCTACGTGGGTATGGTACCAATGCCAGGCTTCCTCGTTGATGGGTTCCCCTACCGACCCTAACACCCGCAACGAATCCAGCGAATAACTCAATACGTTGTCGAGCGGGGCGGCCATCAGGCTGCGGATAGCGGTGGGGGCCGTGTAGAATATGGTCACCGAATGCTTGTCAATAACTTCCCAAAACCGGCCCGCATCGGGATACGTTGGGATGCCCTCGAACATGAGCGTGGTGGCGCCGGCCAGCAACGGCCCGTAGAGCAGGTACGAGTGCCCCGTTACCCACCCAATGTCGGCGGTGCACCAGTAGATGTCGTTTTCTTCCACCTGAAACACGTTACGGAACGTGTAATCGGTCCAGACCATGTAACCGGCCGTGCTGTGTACCACGCCCTTGGGCTTGCCAGTGCTACCCGAGGTATACAAGATAAAGAGCGGATCTTCGGCCTCCATTTCCTCGGCGGGGCAGCTTTTGGCCACGTCCTCGGCTTCTTCGTGGTACCATACGTCGCGGCCTTCCTTCATCTGCACGGGCCAGCCCAAGTGCTCTACCACAATCACGCGGCGCACCGAGGGGCAATGCTCTAACGCCTCATCCACCACGCGCTTCACCGGAATCTGTTTGGCGCCGCGGTTCAGGCCGTCGGCCGTGAGCACCACGCTTGCCTGCGCATCGTTGACGCGGTCGGCAATGGCGGTGGCAGAGAAGCCGGCAAACACCACGGAATGCACCGCCCCAATGCGGGCGCAGGCCAGCACGGCAATAGCCAGCTCCGGAATCATGGGCATGTAGAGGCACACCCGGTCGCCTTTTTCCACGCCGTTGTTGTGCAGCACGTTGGCAAACTTGCAAACCTCCTGGTGCAGCTCGCGGTAGGTTAGGCGCAGGTGGCGGGTCTTGGTATCGTTGGGCTCGTAGATGATGGCCAGTTTGTTGCCGCGCGTGGCGAGGTGGCGGTCCAAGCAATTTTCGGTGATGTTGAGGCGGGCACCCCCAAACCACTCGTTTTTGCCAGCAGCCATATCGGAGTCGAGCACCTTGTCCCACTTGCGGCGCCAAGTGAACGGCTCGGCTACCTCCGCCCAAAACTGTTCGGGGTTTGAGATGCTGCGGCTATAAGCATCTTGGTACTCTTCCAGGGTACGGATGCGGGCGTGTTTGGTGGGTATGTCGGGCATGGGAAAGGTGAAATTGTGAAGTGGGGAGGTTGTGAGGTGCTTTTCGGGAAGCCTATTTACCATTCTACTGGATAATTAGGCCTTCACTTGTTTCTAGTTTCACTCGGATGAGGGGTTGGGGTGGTTATCTATCTGTTAAACAGTAGCTGGTTCTTGCTTGCTAACTCTAGTTTTTCAACTACCCCTAGTCTTTCCTTATTCGAGGACTTTAATTGCTCTGTCTAGTGCTGGCATCTGTTTTAGTTTGTGCATGTATAGTTCAGCCACGAGGGAGTTGGTTGCCGGCTAGACTTTCGATGCTTACCCTCTGCCGTGCCTTTCCGGCTCTGCTTTGATTTCCGTCAGAACCAGGAGGCGTCAATGGAGCGCAACAAAAGCAAATTCTCTTTTTTGCGGTGAACGAGCTAAGGAGTAAGGTCGGCTTGGGTTTGCGGAGCGGCCAGCAATTCGCGCACTTTTACCATGAGTTGGCGGGTGCTGAAGGGTTTGGGCATGTAGAGGTCGGCGCCAACTTCGTAGCCTTTCTTGACATCGGCATCTTTGGTTTTGGCAGAGAGGAAAACGACTTTGGTTTTGATACGGTCGGGGTGGGTTTTGATGTACTGACAAACGTAGTAGCCGTCTACGTCGGGCATCATGATGTCGAGCAACACAATGTCGACGGGGGCACGGTCCACGGCTTCGATGGCCTCGGTGCCGTTGCGGGCAATGCTGACGGCGTAGCCATTCTTACGCATCAAAAATTCGAGCGACATCACAATGTTGGGCTCATCATCCACGATTAATATATGAGGAGCAGGCATAGGCTGGGATTCTGAAGGCTGAACTAATTGATTGCAACGGGCGGGTAGGGCGGTGCTACTGGCATCAAGCTTCATGATGCGCTTCTACCGGCAGCTCCACCGAGAAGCAGGCCCCTTGGTTGGGTTGGCTTTCCACCCAGATGCGGCCGGCGTGCAGTTCCACTATCTTTTTGGTGATGGCCAGGCCAAGGCCCGAGCCTTCGGGCTTGCGCATGGTTTGGTTTTTGGCTTGAAAGAACTTGTCGAAGATGAGCGTGTGAAAGGCGGCTTCGATACCCTTGCCATTGTCTTGCACCACGAGGCGCAACGTGGCGGGCAATCCAGCTCCCGTCGGCGGCAGCTCGGCCGCCACCCGAATATGGCCGCTGCCATCGGCCCGGCACGATTTGATGGCGTTGCTCAGCAGATTAACCAGCACTTGCATGAGCCGGTCACGGTCGGCGGAGAGCTGGGGCAAACCGGGCGGCGCTTCCACATCCAGCTGAATCTGCTTGTCGCGCAGCAACTGCCCCACCGATTCGATGGCGTCGTTGAGGATTTCCACCGGGTCGAGCGGCTCCCGGTCCAGGGTGGCTTTGCCGGACTCGAACTTCTCCAGGTCCAGCACCAAGGATATAAGCCGGCTCAGGCGCTCCGACTCCCGCGTGATGGTGAGTTGGAACCGCTGGCGCTCTTCTTCTTCCAGGTCGGGGTTGTCGGTCAGGATTTCCGATAGGGCCCGGATGCTGGTGAGCGGGGTGCGCAGCTCGTGCGTGACGGTGGCCAGGAACTCGTCTTTGTCGTGGTCGAGGGCCTGGAGTTGGTCGTAGGCGGCGCGTAGCTCGTCGGTGAGGCGCTGAAGCTGGCGCTGTTGCTTTTGCAGCTGGCGGTTGGCTTCGAGCAATTGCTGACTTTCGCGCAGAATTCCGACCACGTTGTCGAAGCTGATGTCCTCCACCCCTACCGACGACGAGAGTAGCAGCCGGGCCGAGGCCGGGCCAATGCTGCCGGCCAGCAATTTCTCGGAGTAAGCCAGTAGGCGCGGGTCGGCTTGGGGAGGAGTTACGTCGTCGGCGGGGTGCGCATCCGGAAACCGTTCGGCAAAAGCCCGCAGCGCTTGGCCGGCGCGGCGCTTGCCCAGGAAGCCGTTGAGCAGCGCCCGTACGTCGGGCAGCGGAGCGACACCTTGCCAACTGGCCGGCCCTTCAAATACGTTGCGGTAGTGAAACACGCCCACGAAAATGTCGGCCTGCCGCTGCTCTAGCGCCGAAGGCCCCCGCAGCAGCGAGACGCCCACGTAGAACCCGATATTGAAAAACCAGCTCCAAAACAGCCCGTGCGACAGGTAATCGAGCCCTTCCAGCCCGAACAAGGCGAAAGGCCGCAGCCCTTGCCAGCCAAAGAGGCCGTTGGAAAGTAACTCCTCGCTCAGCATGTTGGGTCCCACCATGGTAGGCACCACGAGCGTAAAAAACCACACCGCAAACCCCGCCAAAATACCTACCGTGGCCCCCTGCCGGTTGCCGCCTTTCCAGTAAAGCCCCCCGAGCACCACCGGCACAAACTGCGCCACCGCCGCAAACGACACCAGCCCAATATTGACCAGCGGCAGCAAATGCCCAACCTCAATATAGTAGCCATAGGCCAGCAGCAGCACCAGCACCACCGCCAGCCGACGGCTGTTCAGGGCTACCTTGCCGAGGTAGGCAAACCAGCTTGGCCCTTCGGTTTGGGTGGCCGGAATGCGCACCAGCAGCGGCATAAGCAGGTGGTTGCTCATCATCACGCTCAAGGCAATGGTTTCCACAATAATCATGGAAGAAGCCGCCGACAGCCCACCGATGTAGATAAACAGCGCCAGCCAAGGGTGCCCCGCTTGCATGGGCAGCACCAGCACAAACGTGTCGGCGTCGAGGCCGTGGCCCGACAGCAGCCGCCCGCCGAAAGCCAGCGGCAGCACAAACAGGTTGATAATGATGAGGTAGAGCGGAAACAGCCACATGGCTTTGCGCAGGTGGTCTTCGTTGACGTTTTCCACCACCGACACCTGAAACTGCCGCGGCAGCAACAGGATAGCCGCCATACTCAGCAAGAGTAGTGTAAACCACTGTCCGCTGCTGGTACCTGCCCCGTCCAGGGTGAACAACCGGCTTAGGTCGGGTACGGCGGCCGCTTGCGTAAACACGTCGGAGAAGCCATTGAAAAGCCCGAACGTCACGAAGGCGCCGGCCGCCAGAAACGCCACCAGCTTCACTAGGCTTTCCAGGGCTACGGCCAGCACCATGCCTTCGTGCCGCTCGGTGGCCTCAATAGAGCGCACTCCAAAGATGATGGTGAAGAAAGCCAGCGCCACCGTTGTATAAAGCGCCGAGCTGGCCGCCGCGCTTTCCAGGGGCAGCTGCAAGGCCGCCGGGCCGCGGGTGATGATGTCGAAGGAGGCCGCAATGGCCTTGATTTGCAGCGAAATGTAAGGCACAATGCCGAGTACGCACACCACCGTTGCCAGGGCCCCGAGCGAAGCGCTTTTGCCGTAGCGGGCCGAAATAAAATCGGCAATGGACGTCAGGCGCTGCAAGCGGCAAATCCGGATGATTTTGCGCAGCACCAGCCAGGCCGCCGGAGCCATCAGCGTGGGCCCCAAATAGATACCCACAAACTCCAACCCGAAGTGCGCCGCGCGTCCCACTGACCCATAGTAGGTCCAGGCGGTGCAGTATACGGCCATGCTCAGCGCGTACACATACGGATTGTTCACCAAGCTGCTCCGTGCCGATCCCGCCCGACGCTCCGCCGCATACGCCACCCCGAAGAGCAGCGCCAAGTAGCCAAACGAAAAGCCGATAACAAGCAGCTTGGACATAAAGAGTAACGGAGTAGAGCGTACTAGAATGATGGGTAAGCCGTGTTGCAAACCAAGGAAGTCGTTGAACTACCTTGGTTACTCAGGCTCTCAACTGCCTTCCCGCCGGACCAGCCAGGCCGTGAGAATCACCAGCGTGAGCCAAGCCAGCAAGACGTAGAGGTACAGCACTGGCACGCCCCCTACCCGACCATCATGGTTGAAGACGGCCAGCAGCGGGAAATTCAGCAATACCCCAAACAGCAAACTCACGAACAGCAGACGCTGCCCGCGGCGCTGCTCGGCTTGCTCTTGCGGAGACATGGGTAGCATAGCGTTTCAATTATCTGAAGAAACAAAGCGTCCGGAAGCTAGCAGTTTGCCACACAACAAACCTTCACCAACCAGCACTTTCACCTCAAGAAGTCACTGATTGGGTTGCTACTGCAACACACCTACCCTGTGATGCTGAGCGGAGCCGGAGGCGCAGTCGAAGCATCTCGCGTGCTGAGGTTGTAGTGCTATTGTCATGCTGAGCGCAGTCGAAGCATCTCGCTAGTGTGGTAAACCCTCTTAGCAGTGCAACGAGTCGAGCGAGATGCTTCGGCTTCGTTGCACTGCGCTCAGCATGACAGTCACTTTGGCAACGTCAGCACGCGAGATGCTTCGACTGCGCTCAGCATGACGGTCAGGGCTAATTGCATTGCAGGCAGGTGCATGGCGTTTACTTAGCATGAGGCCATCTGCTGCCACATAAGAAAGTCCGCTGGACAAGGGCCCAACGGACTTTCCAGGAAGGGCTGTAAAAGCAAGCTGACTCGGATTCAGCCTGTTGTTATTTTTACCGAGCGTCTCCGGAGTTGTCCTCCATCAGGCGCACATTGCGCACGTCTTTCATCAGCGCCGTGCCAATAAACCAGCAAATCAACGCAATGATAACCGGGTAGAGCAAGCCCGCGAAGCTGCTATAGTCTTTCAGCAGCGTGCCTTCGGGCTGCGCTGCGGCGCGCAACGTGAGGGCGGTGGCAATGAAAGGCACAAAGCCCCCGAATACGCCGTTGCCAATGTGGTAGGGCAGCGAAAGAGACGTATAGCGCACTTTGGTAGGGAACAGCTCTACCAGATAAGCGGCGATTGGGCCGTAGGCCATGGTCACGAACAGCACCAGGCAGAACACCAGAATGGTCATGGGCACGAGGCTCGGCGAAAGCGCCTTCATCACGGCAGGTACGGCTTTGCCCGTGGCATCCACGGTAGCGGCCGTTACTTCGGTCAGCGGACCGGCAAAGGCCTTGAGGCCATAGAAAATAGGAATGGTAAACAGCGCGCCGCAGAGCAAGCCCATCATGATGATTTTCTTACGACCAATCCGGTCCGATAGGCCGCCGAAGTACACGAAGAACGGCGTAGCCAGCAGCAGCGCAATACACAGCACCAAGCTAGCATCCACGAGGTCGAGCTTCAGCGTGTTTTGCATGAAAGAATACGCATAAAACTGCCCGGTATACCAGACCACGCCTTGGCCCATAGTGGCCCCGAACAGCGAAATAAGTACCAGCCGACGGTTTACAGGGTTCACAAACGACTCGCGCAACGGGTTGGTGCTGGTTTTGCCTTCGGCCTTGGCCTTGGCAAACAACGGCGACTCGTGCAGTTTGCGCCGGATATAATAGGAGGCAATAACCAACAAACCCGACAGCAGGAACGGAATGCGCCAGCCCCACTCTTTGAAGGCATCTTCACCTAAGCTTTTGCGGGTGGCAATGATAACCAACACGCTCAAGAACAGACCAGCTGTAGCCGTAATCTGAATAAAGGAGGTGTAGTAGCCCCGCTTATTGTCTGGTGAGTGCTCGGCCACGTAGGTGGTAGCGCCGCCATACTCGCCGCCTAAAGCCAGACCTTGCAGCAAGCGCAACAGCGTCACGATGATGGGCGCGGCTACCCCAATCTTGTCGTAGCTCGGAATGAGACCCGTCACGAATGTGGCGCCACCCATGATGAGCAACGTCAGCAAGAACGTGTACTTGCGGCCCACCAAGTCGCCGATGCGGCCGAAGAAGACGGCCCCGAACGGCCGCACAATAAAGCCGGCCCCAAATACAGCCAAGGTTCCGAGAATGGTGTCTTCAATCTTGCCGGTGGTGCCAAACAGCACCGGCCCAATAATAGCGGCCAAGGAGCCGAAGATGTAGAAGTCGTACCACTCGATAACAGTACCTACCGACGAAGCGGTAATCACCTGCCAGATTTTGCTGGTGGACGTGTTGTTGTTGTCGTGGGCAATAGCGTCGTCGGCAGCGCCCGCTAGGGGTGCCGCCCCTGAGTAAGCCCCTGAATCACGGTTAGGGAGGTTGCGGTTCATGATACGTATGGGTGTTTTTGAAGGTGAGAGTCGAGATGGCGTAGCGGTGAATTTGTGAACTGGTGAGTTTGCCGTTTTACTAGCGCAGCTTGAGCTACAAACTCACTAATTCACACTTCACAAATTCGCTCCTTACAAGAAGACCTGCGTTTGCAGCGTGATTTCCGGACGGTACTTCACGTTGTTGATTAAGGCTCCGCTGGGAATAGGTGCCTGGTCGGAGAAGTCGGGGCGGGCTCGGTAGTTCAGGGTGACTTTGGCGTTGTGGCCATCGAGCAGCACGTTTACGCCGGCATCGTACAGATTCACGCCCGCTCGTTCGCCATTGCTTTTGCGCAAGCCTTCGTAGCTGCTGTGCAGATAGGCTATGTAAGGCTGCAACCGCACTTTCGGGCCGAGCGTGTTTTGGGGTAGCAGGAAGCCCGCGTTTAGGTATTGCGCATTGCCCGTACCCGACTGTGGGTAGGCGTTGCCGCGTATAGCTGCCGCGCCATAGCCGGGGTTTTCGGGCCCCACGTAGCGCACGTAGTTCGGTCCGAAATTGAACTTGTAATACACCCCATAGATGGTTAGCGCGGTGCGCGAGGCCGTATCGAGGGGCACATCATAGAACACATCGGCCCCTAAGAGCTTGATGTCGTGCTTGCTAGTAGGCACAGCCGTGAAAAGATCAGTAGGAGTAGTACTAGTAGGTGATGGGACCAGACTAGACAGCACCACGGAACTGTTGGTTGGCCGCGAATACATGCCATCCTTGTTGTACATGAAGCCCGTTCCAACGCTCAGTACGCGCTTGGTGCCGAGATATGTACCTTGGTAGTAAGGCAGCAGGTTGGCTTCAGGCTCCAAAAAATTGTAACTGAAGTAGCCCTGATACACATGACTGGTGTTCTGCGGATTGTATTGCGCAATATTGGTACCCGTGTTTACGCCAGCGTCTGTGGTACCTAAGCCTAGCGGATTGCCGGTTTGCACACCGCCCGCCACGTAGTTAGCATTAGTGGGCAGGTTGGTTAGGAACGGGTCGCTCACCGACAAGCGGTAGTCGAACTTGCCGATGCGGCCCTTGGCAAACACCCCGATGTAGCGGGCAAACTGGTCGAGGGCGTCGATGGTGGGGAAGTTAGTGAGCGGAAAGTCCATGGCCAGCATGCTGGTGGTGCTGGCGCTGCTCAGGCGCGAAATACCATTGTAATAGTGCAGGCCCGCCCCGAGGTTGAGGTACTTGTTGACTTTGTACTCCGTCACCGCTTCGTGGATGAAGAACTGTGGCTTTTTGCCGTCGGTGGTGGGGTTTACGCCGCCACTAACCCCGTTTTGGTTGTTGATACCCAAGTGCGTATACACCAGAAACCGGGGGTTGAGCTGCGCCAGAATTACCAGGCGCGAGCGGCGAATGCCAAACTCCACTTGGCTTTCTTTGGGCTTGTTGGGGGCCCGCAGGGTGCCGGTATTGTTCTCGTTGTAGCGGGCGTAAATCTGCGACCAGAGCAGAAACCGAAGGTACTTGGAGCCGTCGGGCGAGAGGTTGACTTTCATTCCCGGGCCGTACGGAACCGGCTTAGTGGCGGTAGGCGTAGCGGGTGGCGGCGCCGGTGTGGCGGGCGGGGGAGCCTGGCCGGCAGGTGGCGTTATTACCTGGGCCGAAGCTCCGGCAGCAGTCAACAGCGCATTAAGCGCCAGCGCGTAACGGGCGTTTCGCATAGAGGGGTTGTGGGAATGATGTGGGGATAGATCAAGCACTCCAGACGCGGCAGCTACTGCTTCGTCTTCAGCTCAACCAAGTAGCAAAACCTTCCGCCAGAAGTCACGCCCTTGCTATATTTCTGCTAACCCCTATAGCCCTATCCCTGCCGAAACCGCTCCCACCGAATCATCATGTACTTGTCGCCTAGCTCGGTCACCACCAAGCCCGCACCCTTCAGGTTGTTAGGGTCCTGAAAGAATTCATTCAACTCCTTCTGATTTAGTATTTTGTAGGTGGGATGATAATCTGTTTGCCGGGGAGCCTTCATCCCGTATTTCTTCACCCAGTTCATCACGCTTACGTGGCTCACCCCGAGCAGCCGCTCTATTTCGCGGTAGCTCACCCCTTCTACGTAAAGCTGCAACGCCTTTATCACGTAGTAGGAGTTGATTTCCTTACCGGCCTTCGCCACCGAGTAGTGATAGCCGCAGTTCTTGCACTTGTATCGCTGCCTACCACCTACTACTCCACTTTTCGTGGCTTCTTTCGATTCGCATTTCGGGCAAGCAAGCTGAGCCATAACAGGGTGAGTGAGGACTTACACTAAGAAAACTATACCTAATTAGTAAATATATACTAAATCAGCAAAGATATAGCACTTTCTTACCTTAAAGTTGACCTAATGAAGAAGCCACGCGGCACTAAGCGCCTGTTACGCAGCATTGAAAAGCAACGTAGTAGCCTGGAACACTTGAACGAACATCCCTGAGTTATTGCGGCGGCAGTATGACTACCGGCAGCTAGGCCTAGGTATTTGGCACACCAAGTCTACTACTATTCCACTTGCCGTTCGGCAACAGGCTTTGCGTGTGCTGCTGGCAACCTGCACTCAGTGGCATCAGCAGCTAACAGCACAGGCAAAGAAGTTTTACTTAGCAGTTTGGCTGTTCGAACAGGACTTTGCGCACTCTTCGCAAGTAGTGGCAGCTATTGGAGAAAAAATTACGCGGTATCAACATTTATTTATTGACTGCGATTCGACTTTGCCTTTACCAGATAAGTACCGGCAACTGCCCGAAGCCGACCAACTTGAGTGGGTCCTGTGCCAGCACAATGAGTGGTACGAACCCCGAAATTTCCCTGATGGCTGACCCGCGTGGATGCTGCGTCGCCCCCATCACTCTTATATAGACGATACAGGCCAGGAATTTTTGATTGTCCAGTCCGACCGGGTTTGGGTGGGAATGTTTCCTACAAGCACTAGCCTTACTCCCCACCCGTAAAATCAAGATCGTAGAGGATGTTCACCCGGAAACCATTGTTTATTTCGAATACCGGCCGGCCAGTGGCGGGGTCAGGCTCGGCGTGTTGCGTCACCTGGTTGAGGTAGTTGAGTTCGACTTTTGCATTCTCGCTGAACTGGTACCCTAGTCCACCGGAAAGGCGGTTTTGGTTGAATACGTTGTTGCCCACGTTGCGCCCGAAACTGATAAAAAGTTCATCAAACGCATTCAGGTACCATTCGCCATTGTCGATGGTGGGGCCTTGCAGCGGGTAGCTCCCCGCCAACTGATACCGAATCCGGTGCTGATACTCCCATGCTTGCACTCGGCCAGCGCCTTCTTCAGCGCGTTGCCCAAGCCAGCGCTGCTCTAGGCGCAAGCGTTGTTCGAGTTGCAAACGGCCAAACGCATCAGTCAGCGTCACGTCTTCATAGAGGCGGTGTTCGGGTTGGGGCCGGCCACTTACCGTAGGATAACGCCCGTATTCGTGCGTTTGGAAATAGGTGTAGCCGCCACTTACTGTCACCCGGTCGGTAAGCTGGCGCACCAAGCCCAGCCGCGCCAAATGCTGCTGCTGCGTGCCGAGCAGCTTTACCCGCCGCAGTTGATACTCGGTGTGTAGCGCCCATTGGTCGCTAAGCGCATGGTCGCCCGAATAGACCACCCAGCCGAGTGTGTTGTGGTCGAGCAGACGCGGCAGGGCCTGGCCAAACCCAGCTGTAACCATCAAACAAAGCCCTAATACGAGCGGCAATCTGCGCATAAACTCCAGCAAGCGGCGCCAGAAAAGATTCGTGCGCGCGTGCTTCCCTTACGGCACCCATTCGCTACGGTTGGGTTCTTGCAACCTCAAAGGCGCAGCACGGTAGCCAGCACGGCATCAACTGCTAAGCCCAGGCGGCGCATATCAAGCCGGTTGAGCGTATCGGTGGTTTCGTGGTAGTGCTGGTTGCGGTAGAAAGCCGTATCGGTGAGCAGCACGGCCGAATACCCGAACTGCCAGTAGTTGAGGTGGTCGGAAAAGTCGATGCCGGGCAGCCAAGCCGGCGCTTTAAACCGCTTCACGGGTAAAGCCGCTGCCGCGCGGTAGCGGCGCGCAAACTGCCGGCCGAAGCGGCCATTCCCGAATTTCTGCGCCACCGTCACGTAGTTGCCGCGGCTACCAAACAGCAGCTTCAGCGGGCCGAACGGATACCGCTGGCTCCCTTTTTGGTCGTCGTAATAGCCTAGCATTTCCAGGGCTATCATGCCCCGCACCGGCACGCCCGCCGCGTGCAGCGCCTGAGCGTGCACGTAACTGCCCATCTGGCGGGTACGGAAAAACGGCGGTTCCTCTAGCGTGTAGGCCACCACATCTATTCGGTAAGGCAAATTAGGTTGCTGGCCGAGCAGCCGTGCCAGTTCCAATAGCGCCGCTACCCCGCTGCCGTTGTCGTCGGCGCCGGGCTGTTCGCCGCACACATCATAGTGCGCCCCAATGATGAGGCGCGGCCCGGCTTCGGGCCCGAAACTGCCAATCAGGTTTTGGTAAGGCTTGCCCTGCACTTCATATGTCTGCTCGCTGGTACGTGCGCCTGCCGTGCGCATTGCCTGCCGGATGTAATCGGCGGCCTGTTGCAAACTTGCTGGGTGCAGATAATTGCGGGGTTGCGGCGTGCTTACCAGCGTAAGAATATGGTGGCGCAGGCGGGTGGTATCGGCAGCGAGACCCGGTGAAAGTTGCTGGGCCTGGCCCCGAAAGCCCAACGATATGAGCGACAACAAGCAGAAGAAACGCAAGAACATGTACAGAGAAGAAAGCTAAACAATACGGTGTAATACAAGATTATAAATTTAACCCTACTGAGGAGCTACGCAAAGCTGTCTGATTTCATTAGGAAAGTTAAATAGGTTCTTTGCGATGCTTACCTTTCGGGTATGATTGCACGCTTGTTGGGTTGTTTTTTGCTTTTTTTATATGCTTTCCAAGGGATAGGACAGAGCCCTCAAACCGCTGCTTTTCAGCAAGCATTGGCCCACGCCTCCACCGACACCAGCCGGGTACTGCTGCTAGCCGACCTAAGCGCCACCTACCGCTACTCGCATTTTGATTCGGTGCAGTGGTACGCGCTACAAGGCCTAAAACTAGCCCGGCGCATTGGCTACCCCAAGGGGGAAGGCCGCTGCCTTTCGCGCCTGGCTATTCTGCCTGCCGAACGCGGCAACCTTCCCGAAGCGCTCCGGCTCAATTTGCAGGCGCTACAACTCAACCGCCAAAGTCATGACTTGTGTGGCGTGGCCCGCTCGCTCAACCAAACGGGCTTACTGTATTTCGCTCTCGATGATTTTCGTCCTTCGCTGCGCTGCTACTTTCAAGCCCGCGCCACCTACCAGCAAGCTCACCTCAACGATATTTCCCTGCTGGCCAGCATCACGACTAATATTGGGGCCAGCTACCAAGGGCTAGCCCTGCTCGACTCGGCCTCCTACTACTTGCGCCAAGCGCATGATTTAACGGTTACGCCCCCTCCTACTGGCTGGAGTTGCTGGGGCAATCCGCAGCCCTACATTTTGCGGGAGCTTGGTCGGTTGCAGGTCTCGCGCGGCTTAACCAGCTCGGCAGTAGACCACTATCGTCGTAGTGCCAAGGCGGCAATGCCCGAAAATGATTTGCGGAGTCGGTGTCGCGCGTTTCAGTACCTGGCCGAACTATACTACCGCCGCCAGCAAACCGATTCCTGCGTTTTCTACGCCCGAAAATCCTTGGTGGTAGGCCAAACGCTACCTTTTATTGTGGGAGTGCTGCGCACCAGCACCCTTCTGGCTGACGTGTTTCGAGCCCGTGGCCAGAGTGACAGCACGCTCAAATACATGGGCATCATGCTCACGGCCCAGGACAGCCTGCACAATCCCCACCGCATCAAACAGCTCGATGCCATTGGCTTCGACGAACAGTTGCGGCTGCGGCAGCTAGAAGAAGAACGCGCCGAACTCACCTCCTCCTTCCGCCTGTATGCGCTGTGGGTTGGGCTCGGAACACTTTTACTGGTGGCTTTGCTGCTCGGGCGGCACATTTATAAGCAAAAGCAAGCCAACCAGCGGCTCCAACACCTCAACAACCAGATTAGCCAACAGAAAGAAGAGCTAACCAGGCAGCGCGACACGCTGGGCCGCATGGTGCAGCAGCTGCGCACCACCCAAAGCCAGCTAGTGCTGCGCGAAAAAATGGCTTCTTTAGGTGAATTGATGGCCAGTGTTGCTTACGAAATCAAAACCCCGATGAGCAGCGTAAAAAATTTCGCTGCCATCAGCGCCGGCTTATGCCAGGATCTGCGCGAAGAGCTAGCCAAAACCGCCCTGCCCATCGACGACCAGCAGCTTATCGACGAGATGTTCAACAATCTCAGTCACTACCAGTCCCGAATTGTGCTGGACAGCCAACGAGCGGAAGGCTTCGTCAATAGCATGCTCGACTACTCCAGCACTGGCCCGGCCCAGCGCCAGGCGACGGATCTGAACGCACTTGCGAATGAGTATATGCGCTTCACCTACAACGACCTGCGCCTCAAGAATCGGCATTTCAACACGGCCTTGTTTTATTACCCCGACGAAATGCTTCCCCTGGTACCTGTGGTGCGGCAAGAGCTAGGCCGGGTGCTAATTAGCCTGTTTACCAATGCGTATCACGCGGTGCATCAGCGCCAGCGCCAAGCCACTGAGGAGGAGTATGTGCCCCAGGTTACGCTTCGTACCCGCTTGCTCGGCGAGCAGGCAGAAATCCGGGTACGGGACAACGGGCCCGGGGTACCGGAAGAGTCGCTAACGGATATCTTCCAACGCTTCTTCACCACCAAACCCGATGGGGAAGGCATGGGCCTGGGCCTATGGGTTAGCTACGACATTATTACGCGCGGCCACGGTGGCATGCTAGCTGTGGAAAGCAAATTCGGCGAGTACACGGAGTTCATTATTACTCTCCCGCTGCAAGGAAAGTCGGCCGTTTCCGCCGTTAAAGACTGAAGAATCAGTGGTGTAGGAAGTTTGGCGTTCAATCGGCGCATATTGCGCCAGCGAAAGGTCAAACTCGCTAAGCCGCTGCATCAGAATTCACCTACTTCACCGCTATGTCTTTTCGCACGATTACGCCAGGTACGCTGCCGGGACCCGAGTGGCACCAGTTTTTGCTGAGTGCTGTGGCCCCGCGCCCGGTGGCGTTTGTGAGTACCATTTCCGCCGCCAGGGAAGTGAACCTGAGCCCGTATTCGTTTTTCAACGTGTTCAGTTCCAACCCGCCGACCCTTATCTTCTCCCCCGCCAACCGGGTGCGCGACAACACACAAAAGCACACCCTTTTCAATGTGCGGGAGGTAGCCGAATGCGTGGTCAATATCTGCGACTATGCGGTTGTAGAGCAAATGTCATTGGCCAGCACCGAGTATGAGCGGGGCGTAAATGAATTCGTAAAAGCAGGCCTCACGGAGCTGGCTTCGGATTTGGTACGGCCCCCACGCGTGGCTGAGTGCCCGGTTTCGTTGGAGTGTGTAGTCGAGCAGATTATTGCCATCGGAGATTCAAACGGGGGAGGTAACCTCGTGATTTGCCGGGTGGTGCAAGCGCACTTTCGCGAGGATATCCTGCTAGAATCCGGCCCCGGCATCGACCCACATAAGTTCGACGCCGTTGCTCGCCTCGCCGGCGACTGGTACAGCCGCGTGACGCCCGAGAGCTTGTTCACGGTGCCTAAACCCAACCGCAACCTCGGCATCGGCATCGACCAGCTACCCGAGCACATCCGCCACTCCGACGTCCTGACTGGCAACAATCTAGGCCGCCTCGCCAACATCGAATTACAAGCCATACCCACCCCCGAGCAGGTTCAGGAGTTCAAGCATGATCCGCTGATCAGCACTTTGTTGCAACAGCACTTCGGCGACCCCACCGAGCAAAGGCGGCAACTTGTGCTACTCGGCAAGCAGTTGCTGGAGGAAGGCAAGTTGCTCGATGCATGGAAAACGTTGCTGCTGGCAGCCGGATAGCTTGCAAATATGTGGATCCTAAGAAAAAGGGCTGGTTAAACAGAGTAGCTACTCTGTTTAACCAGCCCTTTTTCTTAGCAGTAAGAGAAAAGTAGATTCTTGAAACCAGGCTGCCGTTTTAGTTGCGCACAGCAATCATCAAGCTTAACTCCTTGTAGCGCATGTTGAAGCGCTTAGCGATGGTAGCATTGGTGAGGGAGCCTTTGTAGACGTACACACCCGACCGGAAATGCTCGTTGGTAAACAGCACCTCGTTGATGCCGCCGTGCTGGCTGATTTCCTGCAGAATGGGCGTGAAAATGTTGCTTAGCGCATTGGTTGCGGTGCGCGGCACACGGCTAGCAATGTTGGGCACGCAGTAATGAATAACGTCGTACTTGCGGAAGACCGGCTTATTGTGGGTGGTCATTTCGCTGGTTTCGAAGCAGCCGCCCTGGTCGATGCTCACGTCGATGATGACGGAACCGGGGGCCATGCTAGCTACCATGTTTTCGGGCACCATAAACGGGACGCGGCCTTCTTCGGCGTTGAGGGCACCAATTACCACGTCGGCGCGGCGGATTTGCTGGCTAAGGGCGAAGGTGTCGAGGGTGCTGGTGTAGAGCTGGGTGCCCAGGTTCTGCTTGAGGCGGCGCAGCTTATAAATGTGGTTGTCGAACACTTTCACTTCGGCGCCGAGGCCGGTAGCGGCACGGGCGGCGTATTCCGCTACGGTACCCGCACCCAAAATAACAACCTGGGACGGCGGCACCCCAGTGATACCGCCCAAGATGATGCCTTTGCCTTCATTGGAGCGGGCCAAGTATTCGGCGGCAATCAGCATGACCGTGGAGCCAGCTATTTCGCTCATGGCCCGCACCACGGGCCGGGCGCCGGAGGGGTCCTTGATGAGCTCGAAGCTGATGGCATTCACCTTTTTGCGGGTGAGTGCCATCACGTAGTCGGCGGTGAGCGTGCCAAACTGCAAAGCTGAAATCAAGGTCTGGTTGGCTTTCAGAAATTCGATTTCATCCTGAGTAGGGGGCGCCACTTTCAGAATGAGGTCGGCCTCGTAGACTTCCTTTTGCGAGTAGGCAATGGTAGCGCCGGCTTCGGAATAGTCGTGGTCGGAGTACTTGCTTGGCTCGCCGGCCCCGCTCTCCATTACCACCTCGTGGCCTTCGTCGATGAGGTGCTTTACGGCCTCGGGCGTGAGGCAAATGCGGTTTTCCTGGAGCGAGGTCTCGCGCGGCAGCCCGATGAACAGCTTGCGCTTCCGTGTTTCCACGGCCAGCATAGATTCCTGGGTGAAGTAAGCGCGGCTCGTAGCCAGCGACTCAAATCCGGGGGGTACTGCTTCGGGCATTTTTTCAAGTAAAAACCGAGAATCAACAACTACAAGTCAGCGGCACTGTCTACGTCCACCCTTGCCATCAGCACCAGCAGACAATTCAACATCTTCAGCTTGTAATCGTTAGTTCTCTCGACTCGTCGCCAGTAACGGTGAGTCGGATAAGTAGTCGGTTGGAAGGTAAAAGGGGCTCAATGCGGCTGGGCCACTCTATGAGGCAAAGATAGCCAGAATCGAAGTACTCTACCGCACCAAGTTGCTCAGCTTCGGCTGGCGAGTCGAGGCGGTAGAAATCGAAGTGGAAAATTGGCTGGTCGTCGGCGTCGCGGTATTCGTTGACAAGGGCGAAGGTTGGGCTGCTAACGTCGCGCCCCGGTACGCCTAGCGTCTCGCACAAGGCCTTAATAAACGTGGTTTTGCCGGCGCCCATTTCGCCTTCAAAACAGATAATGGAGTGGCCTTGGATAGCCTCACGCACCTGAGCGGCAGCAGCAGGCAAGGCCGCAAGGGTAGGAATTGAAATTTCAAGCACTGGAACAGGCATGAGCAGCAGGGTTGAAAGCGCAAGTTTACGCAAAGCCGGTTTCTCTCGGTTCTTTATCGGTTTGCGCACTCTATAACTCCGGCCCCTGTTACTGGTTAGAACGAGAGCTAAGGCGTTTTGCTTTGGCTTCGCTATGCACATCGGGCGTACATTTGCCCGACCATAACACCTTTTCTCATGCAAGTTTCGCGAATGGCAGGCAGCCTTATCGGCTCCGAAATCATCAAAATTGGCAATGAAGTAAACGACATGATTCGTAAGGGGGAGCAGATTTGCAACCTCACCATTGGCGACTTTGACCCCACTATTTTCCCGATTCCCGCGGAATTTCAAACGGAAATCACCGAAGCCTACCAGGCCGGCAACACCAACTACCCCCCGGCCAACGGCATGGCTGCCCTGCGCGAAGCCGCAACCACCTTCACCAAGCAGCGCCTGGGCCTAGAGTATTCGCCCAACGATGTGCTGGTGGCCGGCGGCTCCCGCCCCCTCATCTATGCCACCTACCTCGCCCTCATCGACCCCGGCGACCGGGTGGTATTTCCGGTGCCTAGCTGGAACAACAACCACTATTGCCACCTCTCCGGCGCCGAGCCCGTGATGGTGGAAACCCTGCCCGAAAACAACTTTATGCCTACGGCTGCCGAGTTGGCCCCGCACTTACCAGGGGCGACACTGCTAGCCCTGTGCTCGCCGCTTAACCCTACGGGCACTGTGTTCTCGCGCCAGAACCTGCTGGAAATCTGCGACCTGGTGCTGGCCGAAAATCAGCGCCGCCAGCCCGGCGAAAAACCGCTTTACCTGCTCTACGACCAGATTTACTGGATGCTAACCTTCGGCGAGACCGAGCACTTCGACCCCGTAAACCTGCGCCCCGAACTACGCGACTACGTCATTTACATCGACGGCATTTCGAAGTGCTTGGCAGCTACTGGCGTGCGCGTGGGATATGCGTTTGGGCCGGCCAATGTCATCGACAAAATGAAGTCGATTCTGGGCCACGTAGGCGCCTGGGCACCGAAGGCCGAGCAGGTTGCCACGGCGAAGTACCTGCCCCAAGCAACCGAAGTAGACGCTTTCATGGCGCAGTTTAAAACCAAGATTCAGCACAGCCTCGATACCCTGCACAACGGGTTGCAGAATCTGAAAAGCCAGGGCTTGCCCGTTGACTCCATGGTACCGATGGGCGCTATTTACCTCACAGCCCGCCTCGACGTGCTCGGCAAAACCACTCCCGACGGGCAAGTGCTAGCCACCACCAAAGACTTAACCTTTTACCTTATCAAAGAGGCCCGGCTAGCTTTGGTGCCTTTCAGCGCCTTCGGCACCTCGGATACAGCGCCTTGGTTTCGGATGTCGGTGGGTGGCGCCTCGTTAGAGTCCATTGAGGCGGCACTGCCCCGGTTACAGGCAGCTTTGCAAGCTTTGCGGTAAACTTATTTGCTAGCTTAAATTCGACGAGACCCTTGCTCAACAGCGAGGGTCTTTTCGTGGGTACCCCGGCCATTGCAACTTTTCCTGGCCTTATAAGTTGTTCAAGCCGACAAGTTAGTTTTTACAATAATTATCTGTTGCTACACTGTTTTAGTGATGATATACCTATCTTTCCTCCACTTTTTCAAGTATTTTGCATTCTAACTCAAGGTAACTGAACAAGTACGCCTCTTTGTTCTTACTACTTGCGAAAGCGTAAATAGTGCGCTTCATGCTCCTACTACCACACCGGTTGCACGCTCCGAGTTTTCATTCAACGGGAAGTGCTCATGCTTTTTGATTTTGCCCGCTCGTCGGGATGGTTTTCTTTGTTGACGGTGGTGCTTTTTCTACCGATTTACCCGTTAGTAGCTCAAGGCCAACCCGCTCCGGTTTCGGGCGTTGTTCGTGCCAGTACTGGTGCAACCGTAGAAGGCGCTACCATTACGCTGCATCGGGCCCTCGATTCGGTAGCGGTAAAAACTGAATTCAGCGACCCGCAAGGACGTTTTTCTCTGGCTCCTGCCCTACCGGGGCGCTACTTGATTTCGGGCGTGCAGCTAGGCTACAACCGGGTGTGGCTCGGGCCACTCGACGTTTCGGAGGTAGCTGCACCAGCGCTTACCCTTACTCTTGCGGCTAGTGCTGTACAACTCAAAGGAGTAACTGTAACTGGCCAGAAACCACTGTTTGAGCGTCTGCCCGACCGTACCGTGGTGAACGTAGAAAACAGCAGCCTAGCCAGTGGCAACACAACGCTCGATGTACTAAGCCGAGCCCCCGGTGTGGCCGTCAATGGCAACGATAATCTGGCTCTGCGCGGCAAACAAGGCTTGCTGGTGCTGCTCGACGGCAAGCGGGTGCCTCTAACTGGTACTGAACTCGCTACGCTGCTCCGCTCTTTACCAGCCGAGCAAGTACGCAGCATCGAGCTTATTACCAACCCACCCGCCAAGTACGATGCGCAGGGCGGGGCCGGTATTATTGCCATCAACCTCAAGAAAGACATACACTTCGGCACCAACGGCAGCGCCAACGCCAGCTACGGCCGAGGCCAGTATGGCAAATTCACTACCGACCTCTCGCTCAACCACCGGAGCAAGGCGCTCAATCTGTATGGCAGCTATGCCTACACGAAGCGAAACGGCTTCCAGAACCTAGCCTTCGACCGGCAGTACTTCTCGGATGGGTTCCTGACGTTGCGCACAACCCAATACAATGGACGGCGCGTCGACTTGGAGTCGCACACCTGGCGGACGGGCATTGACTATACCGTTAGCAAAAGCACCACAGTTGGGGCTGTCGTGAGTGGCCTTGCCAGCCGTTTGCCGGTTGATGGCACCAATCGCTCGGTGTTTTTCGATGACACCAACACGGAAACACAACGCTATTCAGCCCGCACGCTAAGTGAGGTACGCACTCCCAATGTGGCTGGCAACGTAACACTGCGGCACACCTTCCGTCCTGATTCGGCTGGCACCCCCGAGCTAACGATCGACACCGATTTGGCCCGCTACGGTACCAACCGGGACCTGTCTTTGGCCACTACCTATGAGTTTCCTCAGCAGAGCCCAAGGTTACTGACTGGCAACCAAGATGGCGCGCTTACTATTTATTCGGCAAAGGCAGATTACGTGCGGCCCCTACCAAACGGAATGCGCGCCGAGGCTGGTGTTAAAGCCAGTTGGGTTCGCTCCGACAACGACGTGGTGTTTTACAATACCATCGATGGTCAGATTGCCCGAGACCCCAATCAATCAAATGGCTTCCGCTACCGCGAAAACATCAATGCGGCTTATGCCACGCTAAGCCACACCGGGCCTAAGCTGACGGTTACGGCTGGCTTACGGGCCGAGCAAACCAATGCCACTGGCCGGCAAACTCAGGGCGACCAAAACTTCGACCGGCACTACTTGCAGCTTTTCCCCAACCTAAGTCTGCTGCGCACTATTTCTGAAACACACGAAATGGGTTTCTCGCTAAGCCGCCGCCTCGACCGCCCCACTTACAACCAGCTCAATCCGTTTCGTTTCTATATCGACCCCACTACGTATCAGGCCGGCAACCCCTACTTGCGGCCGCAAAGCAGCTACAAAGCCGAGCTGACGCATACGTATAACAAGCTAACCACCGGCCTGAGCTACGCTTATACCGATAACCCGATTCTGTTCGTGTATCAGCTCGATGACAATGGACTGGTAAAATTGACCAACGAAAATGTGCAGGCCGAGCACTATTACGCCTTTACCGTAACGGCTCCTCTCGCGCCCACCAAGTGGTGGCACCTGTACGCTGATGCCGAGCTGTTTTATGTCTATTTCAACGGTACTTTCGAAGGCTCCGCCACGCTGCCAGGCCAGGTAGGTGCCATCTTGAGCGCCAATAATTCGTTTAGCTGGGGCAAAGGCTGGTCGGCTGACTTGAACGGTAGCTACAACTCGCGCGAGCGATATGGCTTTCAGATTGTTCGCTCATTCGGGCAGTTATCAGTGGGCATCCAAAAAACAGTACTGGCGGGCCGCGGCACGCTGCGGCTCAATGGCACCGACCTGTTGTACACGGCTCCGGTGCGTTCCACTTCGCGCTATGTTGTGTTCAACGAAAACCTACGCCGCACCCAGGATACGCGCGTGGGCACTATCTCGTTTGGCTACCGTTTTGGCAGCAACGAAGTAGCTCCCAACCGCAAACGCTCCACCGGAGCCGAGGACGAGAAACGTCGCGCGGCTGGTCAATAGCCCTTGCTTAACCTAGTTCCTGCATCCCGCCTTTAGTTACTAAAGTGCGGGATGTTGCTTTTATAGGCTACCCTGTTTTTAGCCTCACAATGGGTCACTGCATTGCTGCTTGTCCTCGCCGCAGGGGCGCAAGTAGGCCTCGAAATCAAGCACTACATGATCATGCGATAGTATTGCATAACGCTACTATTTAGCTTCGTATCCATCTAGAAAGTTAACAGTATCGGGCGGCTCGGCACTTCAGCCGGGGTTGGGTTGGCAATTGAGGTGGGTTACTATTTCTAAAGATTTGGCGGCGCATTCGGCCGGAATCTGTTGTATCAAACTACCGTCGTTATGGACTTCGAATCGACTGTGTGGTTTCAAACCTTCACGCATCAGCATGGGCTGCTGGCCGATATTATCGGGCAGTTGGAAGCTAGCGGTATCGAGTTAGCGGCCTTGCACCTGAACGACGTACCCACCGGCGCGGGTATTATTTTCCTGGACCAAGACTCCAAGCTCGCGGAAGTTCAGGAAGCCATGGATTCTTTTAGCTACTATTCCGACACCCGCATTATTGCCGTGTCGGTGGGGCGGCTGGCCAGTACGAGCACCTGGGCGCTGCTGCGCAGCGGCGCGGCCGAGGTATTTGCTTGGTTTGAGGTGGAGAAGCCCGTGCAGATTGTGGCTTCGCGGCTGGCCTACTGGCAGGTGTTGGAGGAAAAAGTTATGGACCTGCAGCAGCGCTTAGTGGGCCGCAGCAAGTGCTGGATCAACACGCTACGGCAGCTCGTGGATATGTCGCTCTCCAACTGCCAAGTGTTGATTATGGGCGAAAGTGGCACCGGCAAAGAGCTGGTGGCTCAGGAGATACATCGCCTCGACCCCCGGCCCACCAAGCGCGACTGTGTGGTAGTGGACTGTACCAACCTAATTCCGGGCTTGTCGGGCAGTGAGTTGTTTGGGCACGAGAAGGGCGCCTTCACCAACGCCATCAGCACCCGCGACGGCGCCCTGGCGCTGGCCCACGAAGGCACGTTGTTTCTGGATGAGCTAGGGGAACTGCCCCTGCCCTTGCAGGCGGAGCTACTGCGGGCGCTGCAGGAAGGCACTTATAAGCGGGTGGGCAGCAACACCTGGCGGCAAGCCAGCTTCCGGCTGGTAAGTGCTACCAACCGCGACTTGGCCGAAGAAGTCCGCAAGGGCAGATTTCGGCAGGACTTGTACTACCGGATTTCCGGCTGGACCTGCCATCTGCCGCCCCTGCGCGAGCGAAAAGAAGACATTGTAGTACTAGCCGAGCATTTCTTTCGCGAGCAGCACCACATTCAGCAACCCGTAGATCGGCAGGTGTACGACTTTCTGCTGCTGCGCGATTATCCCGGCAACGTGCGTGAATTGCAACAACTCATCAACCGCATTGCCAACAAGCACCTGGGCGAAGGCCCCATCACCCTCGGCGACATTCCGCGCTCTGACTGGCCCGATTTCGCCGGTTTCGGCACCAACGAAGGCCCTGGCACGCCGGAGCTGGAAATTGGTGTAACGAGCTTGCTGTACCGGGGCCTGGGCCTCAAAGAAATAAAGGATCAGGTAACAGAAATTGCCAAGAAAGTGGCCATCACGCACGAAAACGGCAATTTAAAGCTAGCTGCTCACCGCCTAGGCTGCAGCGAAAGAATTTTGCAAATGCACCGCCGCAGCGGGGAAGTAGTCAGCTAGGCAGACATAAGAAGGCTGCGGGGTGAGCTTGCCATTCAACCCGCGCATGGTGCGCCAGCAAAACAAGAAGCTCGCTCTGCAACGGCCTCACGCACCTCGCTTCACGATTTTGCTAGTAGCCACGGGTCGCGCCACTCGTTGGCTACTACGGCGGCTACGGCTATACGCGGCGGCTGGGCAGGTTCGGGGCGCACTTGCTTGATGAGGCGCAACAGATTTCCCGCCAGTACGAGTTTGGCATCTTCCAGAGGCAGGTGCAGGGCCGCCACTTTACTTAATTCGACGCCAGGGTGCAGCCACGGCCCATCGGAACCGAAAAGAAATTTGCGGGGCCCGACCCGGTCGAAGGCACGTTGCAGAATGTCGAAGCGGCGCACCCCCGAGGTGTCGGTGTAGATGTTGGGAAAGCGCACGAGCTGATCAATAAGACCAGATTGCGCCCGCCAGTCGTCGGAGAAACTGCCCAAATGCGGGATGATGAAGTTGACGTCGGGGTATTGCTCACCGAGCAGTTCCACCACCGATATTTCGCCTACCACGTCGTAGAGCACCGGCAGGTGGAAGGCGCGGGCTACATCGCAGATTTCGCGGCTGATGCGGGCGTCGTAGCGGTGGCACTTGATACCCACAAAGCCATATTGCTGCACGGCGGTGCCTACCATTTCCAGTACTCGGCCCCGGTCGCGCTGGGCGTGCACAAAGGCAAAGCCGTAGAAACGCTCAGGGTTGCGGCGCACTAGCTGGGCCACTTGTCGGTTGGCCGCGGCATAGTCGGAGTGGAAGGCAGCAAACAGCACAGTTTTCTGAATACCCGCTTCCTGCGCCCACTTCAGATACGCTGCGAGAGGTGCGTCGGTGTCCCAGGGGCCGGTGAGGCCGTCGCCTTTGCCGGCGTGGCAGTGGCAGTCGATGATGAGCATGGCCTTGAAGATGAAGTGACAGGGAATTGACCTAGGCGGTGCAGGAAGGCCAAACTAGTGCGGATGCCGCGCCAGAAATTGGGGAGGTACAGGTACTCGTCGGGGCCGTGCTTTCGGTCGTCGGGCAGCCCAAACCCCATGAGCACCGTCGGAATGCCGAGGCGCTGCTCGAAGACACTCACCACGGGTATGGTCCCTCCCGAGCGCTGCAGCACCGGAGTGCGGCCAAATCCTTCGGCGTAGGCCTGGGTTGCAGCTTGCATCACCGGATGCGTGGGCGACACAGTATAGGGCGGCGCGTGCAGTTGGCTCCGAAGTGTGGCTTGCACTTGCGGGGGCGTAATGCGGCGCAGATAGGCTCGCAATTGCTGCTCTACTTTGTGCGGATCTTGCCCTGCCGCCAGCCGGAAGCTCAGCTTAGCACTGGCCGACGGTGGCACCACCGATTTCACTCCCTTCCCCTGGTAGCCACCGCTTAGGCCCGTAATGCTGAGCGAGGGCCGCAACGTTGTACGCTCGTAAAGGCTGTACCCCCCTTCGCCCCACCCCTGCTCTACCTGGGCCTCGCGCAGCAATTGAGCATCGGGTGGGCCATGACGGCGCAAGTACGCCCGCTCAGCAGCCGATGCCGGCACTACTGTTTCGTAGAAACCCGGAATAGCTACGCGGCCGTCCGCATCGTGCAGGGCGGCCACTAGCTCACTCAACGCCTGCAACGGGTTTAGCACGGCCCCGCCGAATATGCCGGAATGTAACTCGGCCTGCGGGCCGCGCACTTCCAATTCAGCCGCCAAGGAGCCCCGCAAGCCATAGGTGAGCGAAGGTTGCTGAGCTGAAATCATGTTGGTGTCCGACAACACTGCCCAATCGGCGCAAAGCAGACGCTGGTGTTGGCGTACGAAAGCATCTAGGTTAGGACTACCAATTTCTTCTTCGCCTTCCAGCAGCAGCTTCACGTTCAGGGGCAAGGGCCGACGGGCAGTTAGCAGCAATTCCAAAGCCTTGATATGGGTGAAGAACTGGCCCTTATCGTCGGATGCGCCGCGGCCGTACAGCTTGTTGCCGCGAATAAGACCGCCAAAGGGTGGCACCGTCCAGGCAGAAATGGGCTCCACGGGCTGCACATCGTAGTGGCCGTAGATAAGCAGCGTGGGACGCCGGGGGCTCACTAGTTTTTCGGCATACACAATGGGGTGACGCGGCGTTTGGAATATCCGCACGCCTTCTAGTCCGCAGCTCCGTAGGTGTGTGGCCAGCCATTGGGCACAAGCTTGCACCGCGCCAGCATACTTGGGGTCGGTGCTGACGCTGGGGAAGGCAACGAGCTGTTGGAGTTGCGCTAAGGCTTGGTGCTGCCACCTGGGTTTTGCGTCGGTAGTCGGGTGAGTTGGGTGTAGCATAGTGCGCGGCCTTACGGGGTTGCTGAATACAATACAGGCTACTCCTGCCAGCAAAACGCAGCTAGGCTAACCGAGTAGCAGCGTACTTAAAAGCCGGTTTCCGACACCAAATCCTTCTGAGAGCCCACGGCAAAAAACAGCTCCCCGTTGGCCGACCACCCTTTCACCCGGTGAGCTGCTATGTAGGCTGGCGTTACGTAGTAGTCGGGCAACAGCTTTTGAGCATTCCATTTTCGGGCCGTAGCTACATCCACGGGCACTCCTTTGATGTCGATGACTTGAATGGTGCTGCCTTTGCCAGTGGCTCCCATGCGGGCCCCGTCCGACCGGTTGAGGTGGCGGTCCTGAATGGCGAGGCGCTCGGTTAGGTGTTTGCGGCGGCTCAGCGTCAAGACGGGCGTTACGTGGCCAGCATCCACGCGCCGGTCTTTGGCGGAGCGCCACACGGGCTTGCCGCCCTTCCCGTCCTTTATTAAGAAGCCGAGCGGATGCTTGCCGTCGTTTGCTATTGTTTGCGCCATATTTCGCCTAAACTGGCGGTTGAACTTGCGGTACTCTTCCTCCTGCTCTCGTTCCAGCTGCTCGCGCTCCACTTCTAGGAACGCCTCGCCCAACAACTCATCCAGCACCGACTTAGACGCCTTGCCGCTTGCCTGGCAATGCGAGCAGCCGCAGCTACACCCCGTTGGGTGGCCGCCCGTTCGCACCAGCCGCAGCTTGGTAGTAAGGCGAAACCGACGTAGAAAACGGCTCAGGGCTTCCTGGCAGGCCGGACAGCCACCACGCTGCACCACCAACAGTACGCTCCGTACCCGCACCGGAAACCCCGGCTCTGCGGCTGCCCGATTGCGCAGCCAGCGCATCAATTGCAGCTCGGGGTGGCCCGCACAGCCTGCGGCGCCTACCGGCGCTGGGCGCAACGGCACCCGCAACGTCTGACCACCGCGCGTATAAACGGTAGCTAGGTCCTTGGCCGGCGCCGGGGCTGCCCGGCGCGGAGGATTAGGCGTAAACGGCATGTTTAGTTTCATGGCGTAAGCTGGCGTTGGGAGTGGAAAACAAAAGGTTGTTTTTGCTGGCCCAGGCCAGCAACACCTGCCTTAGGTGCGCTATATCGGCTGGGGAATGGTCGGCGCGCAGGCAGAAGGTGACTTGTGGTAGTGTAGGTTGCTGGGGGTTGGCAGTCAGCAACGCCCGAATACCTTGCAGCGCTAAGTAGGAATGCAGGCCTAGCGCCGCCACGGCGGTAGGTAAGGTTAGTTTCTGTACCGGAAACCAGCCGCCCGTTGGTTGCCAACCCGCTGCCCCTAACGCCCGCCGAAATTCACGGATACGCCGCGCCAACTGCTGCCGGGCAGTGTTGCCGGCTCCGGCCGCGTCGTGTTGCAAGGCTTGCCCGGCTGCCCAAGCGTGCCAATTCGATACGGGGCTGCTGTGTACTCGCGTAGAGCCGCGCCGGGCAAAGCGGGCCACCCATTTCTGGCTGCCCGTTAGCACGGCTACTGGCACACCCAAGCCCTTGGCCAGGGAGTTGATGCACACAATATCCGGACCACGCACGCCCAGGTAGGCGAGGCTGCCACCGCCGCCCTGGCCTAGTGGGCGCTGGGCGCTGGGCTTTGCTCCCACCACCCCGAAGGCTTGCGTATCGTCGAGGAGCAGGACGCTGCGCGGATCGGGGCGCAACAGTTCCTGGTAGCAACTCAGCGGTGCGGGGCCTTCTTGTGTTAGGCGCCAGCCATCGGTAAGCAGCCACGGTATGCGGCCCTGCTGGCGGTAGATGTGCAGCATGCGGCGCAGGGCTGGCAGATTGTCGGCGTTGAAGGGCACCACGGGCAAGCCGCGCAATGCTGCTCGCGCCGCGCCCCAGTGGCCTATCGGGTACATTGCTTGGTCGATGAACACGGCCGCGCTGGGCGGAGCCAACGCCAGTACATCCCAAAATAAATGCAGTGTGGAAGGCGACAACAAGCCGGTTTCCAATCCTTGCCGATGGGCTACCGCCTCGGCTATGCGGCGGTGCCAATCAGGCTCCTGCAAGGCAGCTGGCCGACCCGTGGTGAGTGCCAGGTTAGTTGGAACGGTGAAAGTAGGTGGGCCCAGATAAAGAGCGGACGTGAAATCGAGCATATAGCCGACAGGTGTGACCCAGAAAACGAAAGCCTAACACAGCCTAAAACAGGTGAAGTACCGCCTCGCCCGTGCATGGCGCTCAGGGCCAACCGATGGGCCTACCAGCCTCTGCGTCAACGGCCAAAAACTCGGTGAGCTTCGCCTTGCAGCAACCTCGAACGGAACGCCCACCGGCCCGACAGCGGCCTTTGCTGCCGGACCGGTGGGCCTTTCGTTTCGCCTCACTCCGAGTTGTTGCTTCGGCGGGGCATAGGCACCGCAACGGGCGTGGCCTGCCCCAAGCCGTTGGCCAAAGCACCACCAGCTAATTGCGCAGGCCGGCGGGTTTGTCGCTGCTGCAAGGCCACCTGCCGATCAATCAGATCGGACGGCTGCAGGTACCGATCCTCGTTAGAAGGAATCATTACGCGGGCATCCACAATGTCGGAGGCAATATCAACGCCGGTTACGGCCTGATAGGCATGGATGTAGCGCTGAATTTCCTCGCGCCAGTAGTGTGCCCAGTTGGCCGCATTCACGGCCCCGACGTTGGGGTCGTTCCAGGAACCGTAGCGGATGCTGAGAAGCAGTTGCTCCCCGAACACACCCAAGTCGCGGAAGTGCGAAATATTGGTCGAGTTCCAACCTTGAAGCAGCTTCATGTTGTCGACGCGGTCCATCCACGGCTCGGCATAAGGCACCATAATCCGGCCGCCCATAAATTCGCGCATTTCGGGGCGGGCCAACAGCCACTGCTGGGTCAGCATCTCGGCGCGGGCCGCCCAGGGCAGGTCGCCGTACTGGTTGTGGGCGCCTTCGGCTAGCGTCAGGTGCACTTCCCGCAGGTGATTGAGGATAGGGAATCCGTCGGGAATTACCGTCGTGAAGTTGGCTTGCTGGTAGAACTCCATGGTGGTCCGCAACAAGCTGTGGAAACAGCGCTGGAAGTTGGACCGGTGTTCTGCCGCCTCTACATTTTGCACGGCGCGGCCTTTCAGCGAGTAACCGTACTCGTACTTGTACTCCTGATTGCGGCGGTTGATGGTTTGCCGGAACCGTTCGTCCTCGATGAAGCCCCAAATCAGGTTGCTCAAGGGGCGCAACGGGTCCAAGTTGAGGTTGGCCAGCGGGTCGGGGCCGGGGCCGGGGCGGCGGACGTTCTGGAAACGCAGGCTGATGGCATTCATGGTTTGCACCAAGCCGCCTTCCTCATGCCAATACGACCAAATCAGCTCCATCAGCGGCGGTGCCTGAAGCCGCGACTTCAGAATACCGTAGCAGGCAGTACCGTTGAGCTCACTGTCTGTTTTCAATGGCACCTCCGACAGCTTTTCGCGGATCAGCTTAAAATAGGGCAGCACTTGTGCGTTACCATCGTCGTTGCCGAGTTGGTCGAGGTAGTCGTTGCGCAGCGTGCTAATATCAACGCGGGCGCCAGCCAAACGGCCAGAGTCGGAACCCCGACGGCCCGGCAGCGCCTTCGGGCGGTTCTTGTTGAGGTTGCCAGTGGAATTGGCCGGGTCTTGCTCGAAGGTGTTGCGGTCGATGGCTAAACCGGTTTCCTGCATCAAAAAAGCCTCGGTAGCATACTTAAGCAAACTATACGATGCCACCCGCGAAAACGGCAGATACTGCGCTCGCGCATTTAAACGAAGGTCCCGCATATCCTGATCTTGCGAGCACATCACCTTATCAATAAAGGACCGGTAGCGCGTAAAGTTTACGGTCCGGTTGCGGATCAACACCCACAACGCTTGGTCGGGGCTTTCCTCGCGACGGGCTTCCTGCATGGTCACCTTGGTTGGGCGAATGCTGGCTTCGTCCACTACCCGCACCTTCACCGGCCCAAAGTCCAGCTCCTCGACTACCACTTCGGACTCGCGCGGCTCGTCGGGCTGGCCGCTCCTTAACTCCTTGGCAAAATAGCCCCGCACTGTGTACGTGCCAATCAAGTCCCAGCCAGATATATCCCAGGTTAGGGCAATGCTTTGCCGATCTGTGAGGAGCGTGTCACTTGTCGGAAAATTGATACCGCTGAAGATGGCTTCTTCGAGGAGAGTGCCTTTCTTAGGTTTCACGCGCCCGTTTTCCACGCTGTACTGCCATTCAAACAGGGCATTTCCAGTACTCGAAGACAAGGTATCAAACACGAGCATGATGGCACTATAGTCTTTCAACCAAGTTTCCAGCTGCTTATCCGTGCCTTCAACGCTTAGCTCCAAGGTCAGAGTTGAATCATCGCCCAACGAAACCTGCGTACTGTCAACGCTAAGTTCGCGGTGCAAAATATTATTGTTGAGGTTCATGAGTGGTGGTGGTTAAGGATTTGAAAGAAGTGCCGTTGGCGGAGAGCAGCGGCTGGGCTAGAGCCGACGACGGCAGCCCGTAGGTTCGGGCTCGGTTGAGCGCCCAGCGGGAGAGCAAGGCCGTAAGCACCGCGTACTCTTGCGGGGCCGTAAGCTGGCCGTCGGCTTTGGCTTGGCCCACCACGGCAAATGCCAGGGAGGGAGCGGCCTGTTCGCGCAGTTCAGGCTGGGCCTGCCACTGCCGATAGAGTGCCTGCAGTTGTGCTGGCTGCCGCTCCGCTACCGGAAACAAGTCGGCTAGGCGCCGCCCTTTCAGGGCCGGAGAGCGGTGGTTGCAAACGAGCTTGGCAAATTCGGGCAGCAAACTGAGGAGCAGCTTGAGTAGCTGCTGCTTGTCGGCGGCCAACCCTTTGGTGGGATACAGAGCCTGCCACTGCTCGACCAACGCCGCCCACTGCGGGTGCGGGTACAGGGCGGCACCTAAAGCCAGGCTGATTTGCACCCGGATCCAGGGGAACGGGTGTGGCCCGTCGGTGCCGATGCGGAACACAAAGTAGCTCGGCAAGCTAACCACGCTCATCAGCCCATAAGTTGCCGAGATACCCAAGTGTCCGAGGGCCCAGAAGTCCGACAGAATTTCGTTGAGCCAGCGGCTAAACAACTGCCAGCCCACCTGCTGCGGACCACCCCGCGCCACCAGCGCATCAATTTCCTCCCGAATACTCTTGGTAAGGCCGAGCAGCTCAGAGCCTTGGTGCCCCACTTCATGGATAAGAGAAGAAGCAATACCGCTGCCCACCATCCGCTCCCGCGGAATCTGAATTACGCCCACGGGGTTGTCGTCGCCGCCGGGCAGGCGCGTGCGGGCCCGGCGGATGGCGGCCCCGTGGCCCCGTTCCACAAAGCAGATGAGCGGGGGCGGGTCGTAGTAGTTGCCGGGCAAGTTCAGCGCGTCTTCGGCTAAGGCATCGAGGCCCGCCATGAACACTCCCGTGCCATGCTCGCCGCGCTGGCTGAACACATCCGCGAAAATATCAACTTGGTCGAGCAGGTTATTGAAGCGCAGCTTCAAGAGCACAAAGCGGGCCTGCGCTTGGTCGGTGCTGAGGGCTTGGCTTTCGGGGCTTCGCACCCAGCGCACAAAGTCGCGCAGCCGGCGGCGCAGGTCGAAAGCCACGCGGGCCAAGTGCGCATTAATAGCAGCCTGCGCGGGCGCCGACACGGCTGCGGCCAGCACCATGGGCATGCCGAGCGCAAAGGAACGCACCGTTTGAAGGCGACTAAACAAGCCGAGCGCCTCGTTGGCCAAAAACTGGGTATCGGCGGCGCGGCGCATGGGTTAGAGCTGAATAATCAGCGTGCGGCCCTGACGCTGCCACGTCCCCTGCGTGGGGCGCTGCGAAGCTTGTCCGTCGTCGGCGCCATAGTCGGCCCCGTCAGCGGAATCATAGTCGCCCTGGCTACTGTTGCTCCCGCCAAAGTTGAAGCTGCTGAAGTTAGGCCCTATGCCTGGTCCGCCGTACTGGGGACGTACGCCCCGACGTGGGCTACCAGCGCGCCGGCCTGGTGCCTGTCCCCGCGAAAACCGGCCCCGCGCGTCGCGAGTTTGCGCGCTACCTGGGGTGCGCAACAAGCCAGGAGCGTGCTGCCGAGCAGCTTGCCCAAGGGCGGTGCGCACCGCCACGCGGGGCTGTATACCGGGGCGCTGGCGTTGGATGCTGGCCCCGCGGCGGGCCGCCGAGTTGGCAAAACGCACAAAGGCACGAGCCGTTTCAAACTCCTGGTCTTCGGGGCTTAACCCTTCCAACTCCAACTCAAACAGGTTGCTAGCCGCCGAACCCAATTTGCCTCCAATCATGCCCCCAATGGGGCCACCTACAAACGTGCCGAGCGCCTTACCCGCTAGTGGCAACGCCGTTTTGGCCACCGACTTGAGAGCACTACCAATGCCTTTCCCAATCGAGGAGTTGGCAAAGCTGCGCACGGCACGCCCGGCGCTTCTGACCAGCTTGCCCAGGAACATGTTCAGCTCTTGCTCGTTGGTGACTTCGAGCAGCTCGTGCGCAAGTTCCATTTCCTGGGTTTCGTTGAGTTCTCCGTTTAGCTCGTAGGACTCGCCATTCATCTCATACGATTCCCCATTCATTTCGTAGGATTCGCCGTTCAGCTCGCCTAAGTATTCGGGGTTGAACTCGAAAGTTTCCTGCGAGCTGCCGTACTCTTGCTCCTGGCCAAGGGCTTGCTCGAACTCCTGTGCAAATTCGTTCTGGTACATGACGGAAAAGGTTAAGAAGTGAGGTGTAATTGAACTGTGTGAATGATTTTTCTGAAGGAAATCAGGGGTAAGGGCCGGCCTCTATGCCAGCCACGCTCGTTGCAGCCCGGCTACCTTGAGCCGCGGCTCTGCTTAGGCGTTGAGGAGGATGATGGTGTGGCCACGGCGCACCCAGGTACCACGCGTGGGCCGGGCAATTCCGTTGGTACCGCCATTCTCCACAGAGAGGCCCTGTAGCAGTCCCGGCGCTAGTTGCGGCACCGATACGCCCAGCACCTGCTGCCCCAGCTGCGACGGCGAAAGCCGCGGGTTCTGGCGGGATAGGCGCGCGGCACGGCGGGCCACATCGGAGGCAAAGCGCACGTAGGCGCGTGCTATTTCCAGTTCTTGGCTTTCTGGGTTGAGCCCTTCGAACTCTAGGTTGAAAACCCGTTTGGCATTGCTGGCGAGGAAGTTGCCGGCTTTGGTACCCGCCCAACCGCCTATGGCGCTACCCGCGGCTTTGCCTGCCTGGTTGCCAATCCAGCCACCGGCACGAGCGCCTAGCGGGCCGAGCTTGCCACCCAGCGCGGCGCCGGCCCGGCTACCAAGGGCGCCCCCCGCCTGGCCCCCATATTGTGCCCCTAGTTGAGGCAGCGTATTCTGGCCCACATTTACTAGGTACTGCCCCACCGACTGCCCCACCGGCGACGCCACAAAACTTGAGGCTGCGCTCTTGACGGCGCCCGCTGCCTTGCTCATCAGGTCGCCCAGAAACATGTTCAGTTCCTGCTCGTTGCTTACTTCGAGCAGTTGGTAGGCCATTTCCAGTTCCTGGTTTTCTTGCTGGCTGGCTTCGTACTCGTTGCTGTACTCCTGCTCGAATTCACCATTGAATTCTTGCTCTTGGCTGTACTCGCCCTGGGAACCGTATTCGTACTCATTCTCGTACTCGGCGGCCAGCGGGCCAGATTCCATTTCCTGTAATGTTCTATCGATGTTATGCATGACAGACAGCTGGTTAAGTTGAAAAAGAAGTGCTTCTCTTCTTTTTTCAAACCCAGTGCCAGCATGCCAAAGGCCGTTTCCAGCCAATAGAGGCGGGTACCTCCGAAACTCGTTTCGCTACGCTTTCTTTTCCTCGGTAATCGGCGAAAACTATTTCGCCTTTTGGGCTTCGTTCGCAGGGGCGCCCGCTGCTTAATGACCAAGTGCTTGTCAGCCTCAGGCTAGGGGCGCATAACGCGGGCAAGTCTGGCTTCAAGCAAGCTGGTGGTTGATTTACTTTGAAAGCCGGACCTTTGGGGTGCCATCCTTTCTTCTCTGCCTAGTGGCTAACACCTATTTTCAGTTCAAGCAATTCCGAGTAGAGCAGGCGCACTGCGCCATGAAAGTCAGTACCGATGCGTGCGTGCTCGGCGCAGCTGCCGATGTAGCGGGTGCCCGCCGCATTTTGGATGTTGGTACCGGCACCGGCCTACTGGCTCTGATGGCCGCGCAGCGTAACCCTACTGCGCAGATTGAGGCTGTGGAACTAGACGAAGCCGCCGCCATGCAAGCGCAAACCAACTTCACCGTTAGTCCTTGGGCCGACCGGCTCGCGCTGCATGCGCAGTCCTTAGCTGATTTTGCGGCCACCCAACCCGCTCCCTTCGACCATATCCTCTGCAATCCGCCCTTCTTTCGGCACTCTCTGCGCCCGCCCGATGCTCGGCGCGCCACCGCCCGCCACACCGCCTCCGATACCCTAACCTTTGCGGAGCTAGTCCGCTTCGCCGCCAGCTTCTTAGCACTCCAAGGGCACCTCTCGGTGCTGCTCCCGCCTCCCGAAATGCAGCATTTCGAGTTGGAAGCCTCGCGTGCAGCCTTGTTCCCTCTCACTCGCCTTGTGCTCCGGCACCGGGCGGGCAGCAAGCCGCTCCGCCACATCACCACCTTCGGCAGGCAAGTCCAGCCTGTGGTACAGCAAGAATTGTTAGTGACGGAAGCCGAGGTATACTCCGCGGCGTTCAAGGAGTTGCTTGGGCCGTTTTATCTAGCTCTGTAAGTCCAGCGGAGCCAAGACCACTGTCAACAACTTCCTCCCACTCGCCCGGAACCAACCAACACAAGCGTCGCTGGCAAGCTCCGTAGTGCATACTCGTCCTTACAAAACCGTCTCTTCTTCCACGAACTGAATGTTGTAATCGGCAGCTAATTCGGCCAGAATGGGCTCGTACAGGCCGGCGTGCGTAGGTATAATGACGCCCCGTTGCGTCAACTCACCACGCACAAGGCGCCGGACGGCCATACCAACGGGCAGCCCAACCGTTTTGGCCATGGCCGTGTGGGTAGCATCGTCGCCTAGCACCACCAACGAAGCGGTGAGGTGGTGCCGCTTGCCGTGTAGCTCGTAGTTGAAAAGGTGCTGCATCACAATCATGTCGTGGTCATCGGGCTTAAGCTGCCACTTTTTGGTCAGGAGGCGCTCCAGCAGCTGGGCGGGAGTTGCATCGGCGTGGTTCACGGCTTGGTCGGTGAACAGGCCGAGCCATTGGAGCCGCTGCATTTCAGGGCCAGTGAAATGCAAACCGAGGTAATCGGCAAACCGCATGGCCAGCTCGGTTTCGGTGGTGGCGCGGGGCAATGAAACCGGCAGATACGCCTCTATCAACTCACGCCACGTCATATCAGACGGGTTGCCCAAACTCCCCGAATCGTCTGTTAAGCCTAGGCGCACTAAGGTATCCCAGGCAGCACAATAGCCAGGGCGACGTAGCGTACCTCGCAAAATGGTAGGGATGTCTTGCAAGCCATAGGGCGCGCGGTAGCTCAGCGAATCGCGGTTGGCATAGCCCTCGAAGGCGCCATAGCCCGGCACCTCTATGGGCGTAGGATGCGCAAACAGGCGTTGGTAAGGAATGTAACGCGGGTGCCCGTTCTCAAGATATTTGGCCGTGCCCTGCCCTGCCATCACCACGTTGCGAGGATTCCAGGTAAACTTGTACTGCCACGGATTGTCCCCTTCCGAATCGGGAGCGAGCAGCCCACCACAGTACGAGTGAAACGATGTAATGTGGCCGCCCTGTGCCCGTATTCGCTCAATCACAGCCATAGCCGACATATGGTCTAAGCCGGGGTCGAGGCCGCATTCCATCAGGATAGTGATACCCGCAGTGCGTGACTCATCTTCTAGTGCCCTAATTTCTGGGCTGACGTAGCTGGCCGTCACCAAGTGCCGCCGGTGTTGCACGCAGGCCCGCGCCACGGGCGCATGGAATTGCGCCGGCAGCATAGAAACCACAACATCTGCTTGCGTCACCAGCTCTTCGAGGTGCGTACTGTCTGAAATGTCAAACGATACTGCATGGGCGTATTCGGTGTGTGCGGCCAGTACAGGCACCAAGTGGGCCGGATTGACATCGGCAACGGTGAGAAACCAGTTTTCGGTGGCTGCGTGGCGCAACAAATACTGAATAAGGGAGGTAGCCGAACGGCCGGCTCCCAGCAGAAGAAGACGAGTCATGTATAGATGGTAGCAACAAACAAGAAACAGCGGATCCACAACGGCCGACACCGCAGACAAGGTAATTTGTGCGCCCTGCATTCCGCATCAGAAGTTAATTCTAATGAAACTTCCTCAACCAAAGCCATAGCGCACTACACTGCCATACTTGGCCATAGTGCACAAGCTGAACAAGGTTCTACGTGTAAAGGCCGTCTGGTATACAACCCATGCCTATTAAGAAGCATGTTTCCTGCTGTTTCCCGTGCAATTAGTACTATATGCTGTCTGCCGGACTATATGCACTGATTGATAATTGTAGTACATTGACCGCCCCTTACCCAATTGGGGCCGGCCACCGTACCGGAACCTCTTCTTATTTCCGCCTACGCAATGGCCCAACCGCTCCGCCTCACTATTGACGTCGAGGTTCTTACCGAAGCCGACCTTACTCCTGCTGAAGCTGCCACCTGGCAAGCTGCCCGCGCCGCCACCGACCACGCCTACGCTCCCTACTCCCACTTTCACGTGGGCACCGCATTGCTCCTCGACGATGGCACTTTGTTTCGCGGCACCAACCAGGAAAATGCAGCGTTTCCATCCGGCCTTTGTGCCGAGCGCACCGCTTTATTCGGCTTAGCTGCCACCCAACCCGAACGCCGCATTGTAGGCATGGCCGTAGCCGCCCGCCCCGCCTCCGGCGACTTTGTGTCCGTAACTAGCTGCGGTGCCTGCCGCCAAGTGATGGCCGAATACGAACACCGCCAGCACCAGCCTATCCCGCTGCTCCTGCCCGGCCCCAACGGTAGCATCTACCGCTTCGGCCGCCTCAGCGACTTACTTCCGTTTGGCTTTACCGCCGACGACTTGCCTAAGCAAAGAGTACCGGAAGTTTAACGGACGTATTGGCACCTATCGAGTTAAGAGAACTGACTGGTGCCCGTAATTTCTCAGCCACAGGCTGGGACGGCCTCCTTGTAACGCTCTTGGGCTATTTTCTTTTTTCAGTCACTTCTATATGTCTGCTCAGGAGCATCACTTGCCCGTAACCCGCACGGCTCGCTACTTTCAATTAGGCGAGTTGTCGGCTGCTACTCGGCAGGTGTGGTTTGTGTGCCATGGCTACGGGCAATTAGCGGCGTATTTCATTCGGCACTTCGCTGCTCTTGCTACCGCTGATTCTTCGCTGGTGGTCGTAGCTCCGGAAGGCTTATCACGCTTCTATCTGCAAGGACCTAGCAATGGCCGGGGCCGCATTGGCGCCACCTGGATGACGCGCGAAGACCGGCTATTTGAAATCGACGACTACGTTGGCTACCTCAACCAACTAGCCAACACAGTGCTGACTCATGCGCCGCAAGAGGTGCGCGTGACGGTGCTTGGGTTCTCGCAGGGGGCTGCAACGGTGAGCCGCTGGCTAGCTCGTGCCCGTTTCCGTCCGGCCCGGCTTATTTTGTGGGCCGGGGCCTTTCCGCCCGATATGGATTTCACGGTTGCCACGCAGTTGGTACGCAACCTACCCGTCACCCTGGTTTGCGGCGATGATGACGAGTTTATAAAACCCACTGACCTCGAACAGCAGCGCGCGTTTCTACGGAGCTTAGGAGTTGAGCCCGAGGTCATATACTTTGCCGGTAAGCACACCCTGGACGCCAACGTACTCCAACAACTGTATGCGCAGGGTGTTGCTACGTAGACTTTACTTTTGTCATTGTGCTATAAAGTCGGCAGCCCACAAAAAAGCCCTGTCGAGCAGGGCTTTTGTAGTTTGCTTGAGCTGTTTGCTTACTCTTTCCGAATCACTGTAGCGGCGGCTTGCGCAGCAGGCAGAATCAATACTTCCGCAATATTGACGTGGGCCGGCCGGGTTACCATAAACTGAATTACGTCGGCAATGTCTTCGGCCCGCAAGGGTTCAAACCCCTTGTATACCGTGGCGGCCCGCTCGTTGTCGCCTTTGAAGCGCACCTGCGAAAACTCAGTTTCCACGGCCCCCGGATTCACTTCAGCCACCCGAATGTGGTGAGGCAGAAGGTCAAGGCGCATACCCTTCGTAAGGGCTGCTACCGCCGCTTTCGAGGCACAATACACGTTGCCGTTAGCATAGGTTTCGTGCCCGGCAATAGAACCGATGTTGATGATATGGCCTTTCTTACGGCGCGTCATAGTAGGCAGCAGAGCCCGGCTCACGTAAAGTAAACCTTTCACATTCCCGTCGAGCATAGCGTCCCAATCCGCGGGGTCACCGTCTTGGATGGGCGCCAGTCCGTGTGCATTCCCAGCATTGTTGATCAGTACTTCGACTTCGGCAAATTCAGCTGGCAAACCAGCCACAGCAGCGTCTACCGCTGCTTGGTCGCGGACGTCAAACGTAAGAATATGAACCGGCACGGGCGCTACTTCTTGGGCTAGCTCTTCTAGCCGCTCCCGCCGCCGCCCCGTCACGACCAGTTGAAATCCGGCCTTGCTTAGCGCCACCGCTGTAGCTCGGCCAATACCCGATGAAGCGCCCGTAATGAATGCAGTTTGCATGATTGATCTTGTTGATTTCCAACTTGTTAAATGGCTGATTGCTCAATTGTTGAACTGACGATAAGTCTATCCACAATCAAACAATCAGCCACCCAACTTTTCTCCTTTACTCGAATGTCAAATACAGCGTTACGGTGTTGCTGCGTAGTCTTTGCAAGCTGTTGCTGTAAATATTGTTGTCCGGTAAATACAGGTTTTTGAGGCCGTGCGAAAACCGCAGTTCTGGTGCGAATTTGAAGAACGGGTAAAACAAGTCCATCCCCACGCCATACTCGATGGCCACATCGGTGTTATCCGCGGTGATGTTGTTTCGCTCTTCGTCTTTGCGCCGGTTGCCCACGTTTACGCTCGGCTTTATACCGCCTACCACGTACATGCGCGTGTTGCGCCGCCGCTCCGAGTGAAACTTCACTAGCAGAGGGAAATCGGCCTGCGTAGACCCAATTTCTTGAGTTACCAGTTCAGACGGATCGTTCGGATCGGCGGTATTCTGAGTATAACCGGCTGGCTTGAACTCCAACTGGCGCGTAATAAAGCTAACCCCCGGCGCAAACCGCAGGTTGAAATAGTCACCCAACCGTACGTCACCCACGAAGCCGACCGAGAAGCCCGGACCATTCAGCGCATTCACCGACACGCCGCGGCTGGTGTTCAGGTTCTGGATGTACGCCTGGGACTGCTCGACTTTGAACCGCGAAAAATGCGGCGCAATGTAGAAACCAGGGTGAAACCATTTATCGTCGTAGCCGGGCAGGTTGTTTACGGTGATGGATTTCACTCGCCCATTTTTGGCCCGGCTGGCGCTCGTTTTGCTTTTGCGTTGGGCCTGGGCGCCAAAGGAAGTTGCCAGAGCCAAAAAAATCAGCAGTGAGAAGCGGCTTATTTGTGAGCGGTGTAGATAGAGCTGATGCCGAACGTGAGTGGTTGCCATGCGGGAGTATTGAAGCCGACTTGCCGGAGGATAGCCAAGAAATCGGGGCCATCTGGAAAGGCCTGCACCGATTCGGGCAGGTAAGTATATGCGGAGTTGTCTTTGGAAATCATCTTGCCGAAGACAGGAAGCACCCGCTGAAAATAGAAATTGTATGCTTGCTTGAGCGGAAACGCTGTAGGCTTGGAAAATTCCAGAATCACAAGCTTTCCTCCTGGCCGGAGCACGCGACGCATTTCCGTTAGGCCTTTGGTCAGATTCTCGAAGTTGCGTACCCCAAACGAAGCCGTAACGGCATCGAAGTGATTATCGGGGTACGGTAAGTTCTCGGAATCACCTTGCTCCAACTGAATCCGGTGCGTCAGGCCCTTTTCTTGCAGCTTACGCCGACCAACTGCCAGCATACCCTCCGAAATGTCGACGCCCGTCACTTGCGCGTCGGCCGAAGCAGCACGCAACGTTTCGATGGCGAAATCAGCCGTTCCGGTAGCAATATCGAGTATGCGGGCTGGCCGTAAGGTCTTAAGCTCGCTCACTGCTTTGCGCCGCCAATAAATGTCGGTGCCAACGCTTAAGAAGTGGTTTAGGAAGTCGTATTTGCCCGCAATGCTATTAAACATGTGAGCCACTTGGGACTTCTTGCCAGCGGTGTCGTCTTTGTAGGGTACTACGGCCATAGGTCTGGGGCGAACAACGAAGATTCAGGGGCAAAATTGCCCAAACATAACGTCTGTCGAGTCATTATGTTGAAAAAAAGCGGGCCGGGCATAGAGCCCGGCCCGCTTTATATGATTCACCCAACAGCTTAGTCGTTGTCGGTCTTTACTTTGACTTTTTCGCCAGTGGCATCTTTAGCCTTCGAATCGATAGTACCATCCTTGGTAATGGTCTTGCTCTTTTCGTCGTTGGCGCCTTTGGTTTTCACCTTCACTTTGTCGCTGTCCTCATCCACTTTGGTTTTCACCTTGGTGCCATCGGCTAGCTTAGCTTTGCTTTTGCCTGGCTGAAGCGTCGCGCCAGCGCCCGGAACAGACGATGAGGTGCTGGTGCCTGCACCAGTGCTCGTGGTAGTTGCAGGTGCAACACCTGGAGTCAATACTGGTGCAGCTTCTCCTTCCTTCACAATCGGACGGAATTCCACGCGGCGGTTCAGCTGCATGTTCTCCGGCGAATCGTTGGCCGCGGCCGGACGACGCTCACCGTAGCTTACCGTTACCATCCGGGTCTCCGCAATACCCGATTTCTTTAGGTAGTTGTAGGCCGCATCGGCGCGGTTCTGGCCTAGTACGATGTTGTACTCGTCGGTATTGCGCGAGTCGCAGTGGCCTTCGATAGAGATATTAACGCCCGAATTTGCCTTCAGGATCGAGCTGATGTTGTCCAACTCGGTAATCGACTCAGGCCGCAGCTTGTACTTGTCGGTATCGAAGTAGATGTTCTTGAAGGCTACTTGCGATGTTGTGTCAACATATGGCACGTAGAAGTTCTTTTCTACAACGGTTGAGTCGTTGGTTGAAATCGGCACGGTAAATTCTTCCGTCACGATGTTCGTTCCATCCTTTGTTACGGCTACCTGGTACGCACGGCCCGACAGCACACTCACTTGATAGTCGCCAGTTATGGGCTTCGTTACGTCGCGGTAGCTGAGTGCCGTTTTATCGGCCTGCGTGCCACTGAATACCAATTCTACGCCCGGAATTACGGTGCTGTCGCGCTGCGAAAACACTCGGCCCCGAATAGTGGCGTTTTTAATGTAGTTAATGGTGTAGATATCCTTCTCCCCATAACCACCAATGCGGTACGACGACAGATAAGCGTAGCTACCATCCGGGCTTAAGCGGTAGTAGGTATCATCGTCGGGCGTGTTTACGGGGTAGCCCATGTTCTCGGGGCGGCCCCATCTTTTGGCTATCGAGTCGTACTCCGACTTGAAGATGTCGTAGCCACCCATGGTGTTGTGACCACGCGACGAGAAGTACAAAGTTTTACCGTCGCGGCTTAGGTACGGGCTATCGTCATCGTACTTGGTGTTGATGGCCGTGCCCATCGACTTAGCGGGGCCCCAATCCCCACCGGCTTGCCGGGTGGAATAATAGATGTCGAGCGAGCCGTCTTCGGAATACTTACCGGTCGAGAAGTAGATCGTGAGGCCGTCTGGTGTAATAAAGGCGTCAGACTCGAAGGCTTTCGAGTTAACGTTTTGATTTAGCTTCTTAGGCGCCGTCCAATCACCGCCCGACTTCTCCGAGTAGAAGATGTCGCCGTTCTCGTCCTGGCGATACATGAGTAGCTTAGAGTCATTGTCGAAAAGTTGGGTGGATGCATCGTGGCCTTTGCCGTTGAGCACACCGCTCAGCGAGCGGGGCTTATCCCAGTTTTCGTCGTCGATGCGCTTGGTTTCGAAGATGTCTTCGTAGTACTCGCCATCGGTGGCAAGGTTGCCGCCTTTCTTATCCCCTGTGTTGCCGGCGCCAGTCACGTTTTCGCCACGCGAGGTGAAAAGCAACAGCTTATCATCGCCCGAAATAACGGGGCTGTGCTCGGCATAAGGCGTGTTCACGGTTGGCCCGAGGTTCTTCACGAAGATATCCTTGGGGCTGTTGAACTGCACCTTGGCGTTCTTCGAGTGCTGAATCAGCTGCGCTAGCTCGGCTTTGCGCGTGTCCTTTGGCTTAAGCGTTACGTTGTAGGCTTGAAAGTGCGCAATAGCCTCGTCGAAGTTATAGTTCAGGTGGTCAACGCGGCCCAGCCAATACTCCACATCCTTGGACACCTTTGGCTTCAGCTTCTGGGCTTTGTAGATATAGTCACTGGCCTTCTCCTTATCAAACGACATGTAAGAAATACCAGCCCGGAACAAGGCTAGGGGATTATTCGGCTCCTTAGCCAACACTTGTTCATAGAAAGGAATAGATGCCCGATAGTTCTCTTGCTCGAAGAACTTATTTGCGGTCTTGAGCTGCTTGCGCGTGCTCTGAGCCAGCGTGGGCTGGGCCACGGCGGCAGCAAGAGCGAAAGCGCAAGAGGCTTTCAATAACCTTCTGACTAAGTTGTCCATTGTTGGAGGGGTTTGAAGAATAAGGAGATGCGGAGGAGTTTGGAGAGAAAACTGCGGGCGCAACTAGTGGCCAGGCCGGTTGTAAATGAGTTGCCTCGTTATACTGAAAACCCTAACAAGGGTTAAGTAGGACGTTAATTTTTGCTATGCAAAGCGCCAGAAAGAACTCTTTTAAGAGATTAATGCTTTTTAGTTATTTGCGCAGTAGAAGGCAATTTGCGGGCAAAGATAGAAATTTTATAATGCGACCTTAATCTCATCCTACTACTTCACAAGTATTTAAAAATTTAGATTTATGCGGACATAGGTTCCTAGCCTATTTACAATTATGAATACTAGGTAACGCGCAAATATAGACGGGCTTCAGACATAGCAATGGTTCTAGCTGAAATTTTATATTCCCGACCTTTTGCATTCTTACCTCCTACCTTTGCACGTAAACTAGTTTAGCTGTTGTATGCAAATTCGTGAAGCCGAGTTTTTGATGAGTAATACGCGGGTCGATCAATGTCCGGCGCCCACTCTCCCCGAATATGCGTTTATCGGCCGATCTAACGTTGGCAAATCGTCGCTTATCAATATGCTGACCGAGCGGCGGGGTTTGGCTAAAACTTCTTCGTTACCGGGTAAAACGCAGTTAATCAACCATTTTCTTATCAATAAGCAGTGGTATCTGGTTGATTTACCAGGATACGGGTATGCAAAAACCAGTAAAACAAACCGGGTAGCGTGGACCCGCATGATTAATTTTTATTTGCGGCAGCGCCCCAACTTAGCTTGTGTGTTTGTCTTAATTGACTCGCGTCATCCGGCGCAAACTGTCGACTTGGAATTTATGGAAATGCTCGGCACAGAAGGCATTCCTTTTGTGATGGTATTTACAAAAGCCGATAAACAATCGAATAGCCGCACCCAACTCCAAGTAGCTGACTACATGAAAAAAATGTCGGAGAACTGGGATGAAGTGCCACAACATTTTATTACGTCGGCAGAACAAAAAACTGGCCGCGAAGAGTTGTTGGCTTTCATTGAGAATGTAAATCGGCAGCTAGCCGAAGCACAGCACAATGCCTAAATTGGCCCTGAAATTGCCATGACCGCGGGCGCATTGTCGCCTTGCTTTCCTACCTATCTTCTTGCTTCTACTTCTCATGAAAAAACTCACATTTGCGCTAGCGCTGGGCTTATTTGCTGGCTCCGCTTCCGTTTTTGCGCAAACTACCAAACCTAAATCGGCGGCTCCGGCCCCGGAAACTGCCCCCGCCCCTGCGGCCGCACCCCAGCACCAGGCTGGCGGTATCAACAAGTCTATTCCGGTGGCCGAATACTACGAAGGCGGGCAGGATGCCATGTATGCCTTTATCGAGAAGGAAAAGAAATACCCTATCCTGGCTAAGCGCAACCGCATTCAAGGCACTTGCGTGGTGAGCTTCACGCTCACCACCAGTGGCACCTTAGAAGGTGTGAAGTTGGTGAAAGGAATTGGTGGTGGCTGCGGCGAAGAAGCACTGCGTGTGGTTCGGTTGCTGCAATTCAAGAAGCCCGACTACGCCATCTTAACCAGCTTGCCAATCGTGTTTAAATTGTCGGCGCCGGGTCAAGCCGCCGCGACTGAGTAACTTTGCCTTTTCAAACAACCGTACTGTACTTATGCCCTACGACCTCAAGGAGATTGCCGCTATCAGCGGAATGCCCGGTCTGTACCGCCTCGTGAAGCCTACCCGCGCCGGGGTTATTATTGAAAGCCTGGATGCGCGTGCCGCTCGTTCCGTAGCCTCTGCCCGCAACAAGGTGTCGTTGCTCCAGGAGATTTCCATTTACACTCAGGATTACGACCAAACGGTGCCCCTGACGGAAGTTTTCGACCGTATCCATCAAAAATATGGCACCGAGCTAACGGTCAACAACAAGTCCGACGACCGGGACCTGACGGCCTTCATGGGCGAAATCATTCCCGATTACGACCGGGACCGGGTGTATATGTCGGACATCAAAAAGCTGGTGCAGTGGTACCAGGCCGTGAGCAGCACCTTGGAATACCAAGCGCCCGCCACCGAAGAAACCACAGAAGCTACTAGCACGACCGCTGAAGAGCCTGAAGCTGTAAGCGTAGCCGCCGATGCTGCTCCCGCCGAGGAGGGCACTGCTAAGAAATCGAAAGGCAAGAAGAAGACAGACGAGACTACCGCCAGCGAATAGTCGTTAGCTTCTTCTATTGCATCAAAAAAGCCCGCCGGATTGCTCCGGCGGGCTTTTTTGCAAATTTCAGTTTCTACTAGCTTACTTCCTGCTCTTGCGCCAAGAATGCTTCGACTTGCTCTACGAGTTCTTTCGAGCCAATAAACAAGGGGCAACGGGCGTGCATGTCCTGGGGTCGAATTTCCATGGTGCGCATCTGGCCGTTGCTGGATTTGCCGCCGGCTTGCTCTACAATGAAGGCCAGCGGGTTGCACTCGTACATGAGGCGCAGCTTGCCATCGGGCGACTTGTTGGTAGACGGATAGATATAGATGCCGCCCTTGAGCAGGTTGCGGTGGAAGTCGGCAACCAAAGAGCCGATGTAGCGGGCCGAGAAGTTGTCTTGCTTGCACTGCTCGACGAAAGCGGCCACACCTGGTGAGAAGGAAGCAGAGCTACCTTCATTCACAGAGTACACCGTGCCCGTTTTGGGAGTAACAATTTGGGGATGCGAAAGGAAAAACTCGCCTAGTGAAGGCTCGTACGTAAAGCCGTTTACCCCGTTGCCCGTGGTGTACACCATCATGGTGCTGGACCCATAGATGACGTAGCCAGCGGCCACCTGGTTGGTACCGGTTTGCAAGCAGTCATCCATGGTGCCTTCCGTGCCAGTTGGCGACACCCGACGATAGATGCTGAAGATAGTGCCGATACTCACGTTTACATCGATGTTGGAAGAACCATCAAGCGGGTCAATGGCCACGATGTACTTTCCCTGCACGTTGCCGGTCTGGATAACTTCTTCGTCTTCCTCGCTGATAACCGTGCACACCTCACCCCCATTGCGCAGCGCCCGAATAAAACGAATGTTGGCAATAACATCGAGCTTTTGCTGGTCTTCGCCCTGCACGTTACGGTTGCCATACGCCCCGGCAATATCGATCAGGCCAGAACGGTTGATTTCGCGGTTCACGATTTTGGCGGCCAAGGCAATATCACGAAGCAACTGAGAAAGCTCCCCGGTTGCGTAGGGAAAGTCCTCTTGCTTGCGCATAATGAAGCGGTCCAGGGTAGTGCCAACGGGCAGCGCCAGCTTGTCGTGTTGGTTCATATAGGATGTAGGAAGATGAAAAGGTCGGGGTGTGCTCAAAATTAAGCCCTTTTTCGTGCTTGAGAAAGCGAAATTTCGCTGCAGCCGATTAAGGTAAGGTAATGTTGAGCTGTTCTCCTTGGAAGCCGAAGAAGCCGAGAAAGCGTCATTTCCTACATTTGACGCCATGCAGCACTCCCAATCTCTCAAGATTTACAAGTTCGGTGGCGCTTCGGTGAAAGATGCCGCTGCTATCACCAACCTTCGTAGCATTGTCAGCAAGCACGGCGCCGATGGGCCGTTGCTGATTGTGGTATCGGCGATGGGCAAGACTACGAATGCCCTGGAAGAGATTTTCCAACTTGCTTACGCTGGGCAGGATTATGCTGCTCTGCTATTGCAACTTGCTGATTTTCATCGGGCGGTAGCGCAAGAGCTGCTATCTGCTACTAACGAGGATGCTGCTTCCGCTACTGCCAGCAACGACCCGAGCCTAGAACAACTAGTAGAGCAGCTCGGCGACCGGCTAGCAACCCTGACCACCGGCGAATTCGACAAGCAGTACGACCAAGTGGTAAGTTTTGGGGAATTACTAGCCACCCGAATAGTGGCCAGCGCCTTGGGAGCCCAATGGCTGGATTGCCGCCCCCTGCTGCGCACCGACCATGCCTGGCGTGAAGGCCGCGTCGATTGGCCTACTACAGAGCGTAATCTGACAACGGCAGTGCCCCCGCTGCTCGCTAACGGACCCGTTGTGACGCAGGGGTTTCTGGGAGGTACGGCCAGTGGCCACACCACCACGCTCGGCCGGGAAGGCTCCGATTATACGGCCGCTATCTTCGCTTATTGCCTCGGGGCCGAATCCGTTACTATTTGGAAAGACGTGGCGGGGCTGTTGAATGCTGACCCCAAGATATTCGAGGACACGGTGCGCTACCCGGAAATCAGCTACCAGGAAACCATCGAAATGGCCTACTACGGCGCATCGGTTATCCACCCCAAAACCATCAAGCCGTTGGCTGTGCGGCAGATTCCGCTCTACGTGAAGTCGTTTGTGGATCCTACGGCCGAGGGCACCAAGATTCATGACTGCCGTCATGGGCTGTTGGTGCCGGCTTTTATTCGCAAAACCAACCAGTGCCTGATTTCCTTTGAGTCCAAGGACCTCACCTTTATTTCCGAGGAAAACCTGGAAGTGATATTTGGAGCGTTGGCGCAGGTTCGGCTGAAAATAAATCTGATGCAGAACTCGGCCATTAGCTTTTCGGTCTGCACCGACTTTTCCGCTTACCGGCTCGATAAGCTGCTGACTGCCCTGCGCGAACAATTCACGATTCACTACAACACCGACCTGGAACTCTACACTATCAAGAACTACGACGCTGCCAGCCTACAACGCCTGACCACTAGCCGAGAATTGCTCTTGGAGCAGCGCACCCGCCAGACATTTCAGTTCGTGTGCCGCAGCAATGCGTAGCGGAAATGCAACGGGGCTTGCGGTTGGGACCAACTCTTTTGTTGAGTACCGTATAGGGAGGAAACTTGATGCAAACAGTCAGTAGCAGGCAGCGGGGCATTTTCAGCCAATGCTTTTGCCTTACGCCTCACCTCTTGCTTGGCGAGGTGCTGCCTGCTCACTTGTCGTTTCGCACTCTCTCACCTCAACCATCTTATTTCCAGAAACATGGCAGTTCTTGTAGGCAAGCGTGCTCCTTCTTTCAAAGCTCCCGCTGTTATCAACGGCGAGTTAGAGGAAGATTTCTCGCTCGACCGTTACCTAGGCAAAAAGCACGTCATCTTTTTCTTTTATTCGGCTGACTTCGCGTTTGTTTGCCCCACCGAAATTCTTGCTTTCCAAGAACACCTAGCTGAATTTGAAGCAAAAGGGGTAGCCATTGTGGGCTGCTCTACCGACACCCGCTACACACACTTAGCCTGGCTGCAAACCCCGCGCGAAGAAGGGGGCATTATGGGTATCACCTATCCATTGGTAGCCGATGCCAGCAAAACCATTTCGGCCAACTATGATGTGCTTGGCGGCCGCTACGACTACAATGAGGCTGGCGAAATGGTGTTTGTAGGAATTCCGCTGGCGTACCGGGGCTTGTTCTTGATTGACCGAGACGGTATTGTTCGGCATCAGGTGGTGAATGATGGGCCGCTGGGCCGCAGCGTAGAAGAAGCCTTGCGCATGGTAGATGCATTGCAGCATTTCGAGGTGAAAGGCGAGATGTGCCCCGCCGGGTGGAAACCTGGCCATCAGGCCTTACCTCCTACCCGCGAAGGCCTAGCCAAATTCCTCGGCAAGCTTCACTAGGAAAGAGTTGTTTGTAGTCGGTTTCTGGCGGTCAGTTAACTGCAATTGATTACCAGAAACCGATTAGTGGTTGTTAGCTGTACTTTTGCGCGGCTTTCTGGTTGCTGAAGCTTCGCAATGCTTTGCTGGCTGCAATCAGAAGCTTACACCTAGCAACTACAACTGCTTTTGCATTTCCTGTATATACTTTCCTTACACCTGTATGCGCTGCTGTTGCGGCTGGTCTCGCCTTTTGTGCCTAAAGCGGCGCTCTGGGTGCAAGGGCAGCGCACCTTGCTGCCACGCATTCAGCAGGCCCTACAAGCCGAAACGGCTCCCCTGGCCTGGTTTCACTGCGCCTCACTCGGCGAATTCGAGCAAGGTCGGCCCTTGATGGAGGCGTACGCGCAGCAGTATCCTAGCCACAAAATAGTGTTGACTTTCTTCTCGGCCTCGGGCTACGAAGTGCGCAAAAACTGGCCGGGAGCGGCGTATGTGTTCTACCTCCCCCTGGATACGGCCGATAATGCGCGCCTTTTTCTGGCGGCGGTGCGGCCCCGGTTGGCCGTTTTTGTGAAGTACGAATTTTGGCACTACTTCCTCACAGAGCTTGAGCGGCAGCGCGTACCTACTATTTGCGTATCCGCCATTTTCTGGCCCAAGCAGGTGTATTTCCGGCCATGGGGTGGTTTCCACCGACAGATGCTGCGCAAGTTCACCCATATTTTCACCCAGAATCAAGATTCGGTGGAAATGCTACGCTCCATTGGGGTTCCGCAGGCCAGCGTAGCCGGCGATACGCGTTTTGATACGGTAGTGCGCACGGCCGCTGCCCCGCCGCGGGACTTACCGCTCCTTGATGCCTTCACCGACGATTGGGCGCCGGTGTTCATCATCGGAAGTTCGTGGCCCGAGGATTTGCCGGCTCTGACGCCGTTGCTGCAACAGTACCAGGATAAGCTGCGCTTTATTGTGGCCCCCCACGAAATCAGCGAAACCAATCTGCGCTTGGTAGAGGAAGTGTTGCCGGGCCGGGTAGTGCGCTACTCTCGTACCGACAAGGCTACCATAGCCGCGGCGCGGGTACTGCTTATCGATAACGTCGGATTACTGAATCAGCTGTACCGTTTTGGCCACTACGCGTACATCGGGGGCGCCTTTGGCAAGGGGCTGCACAATACGCTGGAGGCGGCAGCTTTTGGCTTACCGCTGTTTTTTGGGCCTACCTACCATAAGTTTCAAGAAGCGCAGGACCTGGTGGCTATTGGCTGTGCGTTTCCGGTTACTTCCGCCGAGGAGCTACTGAAAGTATTTGCTCCGCTGTATCACCGCGAAGACTTGCGCCTTACCGTACAAGACCTGAGTTTGGATTACGTACACGACCACAGCGGCGCTACCAACAAGATCATGCAGTGGCTTGCGGCCCAAGTAGTGACTGAGTAGCCGAGTATTTCAGAAAGATGCGCTGGAATTATTGCTCCCAAACTCCTTTCTCGGCTACTCACATAGTAAGTTACTTCACACTCAGTTACTGCCTTACCTAGTTACTCTATTTATGACCGGAACCATCGTTAAATCTACGGGCTCGTGGTACGTGGTGCGCGAGGCAGGCTCGGGGCAATTGCACCGGTGCCGGCTGCGGGGCAAGTTCAAAATGAAGGGCCTAAAGGTGAGCAACCCGCTGGCCGTGGGCGACCAGGTGGAGTTTACGGTAGAAGAACAAACGGAGGGTGCGGGCGTGATTCACCACATCGAGCCGCGCCGCAACTATATAATTCGCCGTTCGGTCCACAAAACCGAGCACGCCCACATTGTGGCCGCCAACCTCGACTTGGCCCTGTTGGTCGTGACGCTGGCCTCCCCAGCCACCTCGTTTGGTTTTATCGACCGGTTTCTGGTAACGGCCGAGGCATACAGCATCCCGGTAACGCTGATTTTCAACAAAACCGACCTCTACGACGAAGACCTGAACGATTACCAAGGCCAGGTGCAAGCTATGTATCAGCGCATTGGGTACCCCGGGCTTCGTTGCTCGGCCCATACGGGCGAGGGAATAGCGGCTATTGATGAATTGCTTGAGGGCCGTACCACTCTGCTTTCCGGCCACTCAGGAGTTGGCAAAAGCACGCTCATCAACACCCTCGTGCCCGACCTCGACATCAAAACCGCTGAAATCAGCGAGTTTTCCGACAAGGGCGTGCACACCACCACGTTTGCCGAGATGCTGGAAGTGCGCCCCGGCACTTTCATCATCGACACGCCCGGCATCAAGGAGCTAGGCTTGGTTGATGTGAAAGCAGGCGAGCTAGCGCACTTTTTCCCCGAGATGCGCGCCTTGCTCAACCAGTGCCGCTACCACAATTGCCAGCACACACACGAACCCGGCTGCGCCGTGCGCGAAGCCGTGGACAAAGGCAAAATAGCCCTCCCCCGCTACGACAGCTATGTAAGCATGCTGGAAGCCGACGATAACCGTAGGTGATGCGCTGAGCTTGTAAAATGGTGTGTTCGACGTGCTACGTTCACCGGCTGCACGTATGGTATATGTGGCGCAAGCAGAACGCCAAACGTGCACCCTCACCATCTTACAACTTCAAATTATGAAGATTGCCTTTCTAGGCCTTGGCAAAATGGGCGAAGCCATGGCAACCAACTTGCTGAAAGCCGGCCACGAGCTTACTGTGTATAACCGGACTTCCAGCAAAGCTGCTCCTCTCGAAAAGTTAGGTGCTACGGTGGCCGCTACCCCTGCGCAGGCGGTGCAAGATGCCGCCATTGCCTTCTCGATGGTAACCGACGACGTAGCTCTACAAGACCTGTGTATCGGCCCCGACGGGTTCTTACCGGCTCTAACTCAGGGCGCCGTTCATGCCTCGTGCAGCACCGTAGCCCCCGATACCAACCGTCGGTTGGCGGAAGAGCACGCCCGGCATGGGTCGCACTTGGTGGCTATACCGGTGTTCGGCAAACCCGAAGCGGCAGCAGCGGCCAAGCTCTGGTTGATTATGGCCGGCGACGAGGGCGCCAAGAAAACTTTGAAACCCGTGCTGGAAGTGTTGGGTCAGGGCAACGCCCAGGATTTTGGCACCGACCCCGGAGCAGCTAACGTCATCAAGCTGTGTGGCAACTTCATGCTTGGGGCCGCCATCCAGGCAATGGCCGAGGCTTTTACGCTAGCTCAGAAAAGCGGCCTTGAGCGGCAGCAGGTCTACGAGTTCTTTACGAGCACCCTTTTCAATTTACCTGTTTACAAAAGCTATGGCAAGTTGGTAGCAGAACGCCATTACCAGCCCGTTGGCGCTACGCCGGCTACCCTCCGCAAGGACCTGCGCTTGGTGCTCGACGAGGCTCGCACCCATATAGTACCCATGCCCTTCGCCAACATTATCTTCGATCAACTTTCAGCAACCACGGCAAAAAACGAAGAGGTGGATTGGGCTGGTTTTGCAGAGCGGGTAGCAGAAAATGCCGGTCTTTAGCTTCGAAACGAAGTACTGTAGTTTGTGCTACAACCAAAAAGAGCCCGGCTGCTACATGCAGCCGGGCTCTTTAAATATGAAATTCGAATAGCCTATTCCTCTTTCGGTAGCACTACGCCGTCGATGATGTGCGTGACGCCATTGCTGGATATAACGTCGGGGGTTTGTACGGTAGCGGGAGCATCGGTACCATTGCTTACCATTACTTTGCCTTCCTTCACGCTGATGGTCAGTTTCTGTCCGTTTACCGTTGTCAGTTGCTGACCGTCTCTCAGATCTTGCGCCAACAAGCGGCCGGCAATGACATGATATGTAAGTACCCCTTTCAGCTTCTCTTTGCTTTCCGGTTTCATCAGGCCATCAAGAGCGCCTTTGGGCAGCTTGTCGAAGGCGGCATTGTTAGGCGCGAAAACGGTGAACGGACCTGGGCCGCTCAGCGTGCCATCGAGGCCCGCGGCCTGCACGGCTTTCACTAGGGTAGTGACGCTGCTGGCCTGCACGGCATTCTGCACGATGGTTTTGTCGGGAGTCATGGCCACGCCGTCTACCATTACGCCTCCGGGCTTGGCCATGCGCGCCGAATCCGACATCAAGGCCGCCGAATCAACGGTAGTGGCCGTGTCGGGCGTGGTGGACGTGGCAGTTTCTGCGGTTTTGTTGTCGCCGCAGCTGCTGAGGCCAAGCGTGAGCAGGCTCATTGACAGCAAGCTTAAGGAGGCGGTGCGCAGAGAATTCTTCATAAAATGCAGAACAGAAGTTGATTGAAGTGATAAGCGTATGTTTGTCGCCTTGCAAGGCACAAATATGCTACGAAACTCTGCTAGTAACTGGATGTTTCTCGGATTTCAAAATGGCTACCTTTGTGCCAGGCCGGCATTTGTCGGCTTGCACTTATAGGGTTTAAGTGTTCGTTCCATCTGACTGTTTCCCACAATTATGAAAACTGCCGAAATCCACACCAACCGTGGTGTGATGAAAGTGGAGTTCTACGAGCAAGACGCTCCTAACACCGTAAAAAACTTCACTGACCTGGCTAAGAAAGGCTTCTACGATGGTTTGAAGTTTCACCGTGTCATTCCCAACTTCGTGATTCAGGGCGGTTGCCCCAACTCGCGCGAAGGTTCTAAGGGCATGGCTGGCACCGGCGGCCCTGGCTACAAAATCGACTGTGAGCTAACCGGCGACCACCAGTACCACGAGCGTGGTGCGCTGAGCATGGCCCACGCCGGCCGCAACACCGGTGGCAGCCAGTTCTTCATCGTCCACGACCGTCAGAACACGGCCCATCTCGACCGCAACCACACTGTTTTCGGCAAAGTGGTGGAAGGGCTGGAAGTGATTGATGCCATTCGCCCCAACGACGACATCCAGAAGATTGTGGTGAACGAGGAATAAGCACAGTCCCTACTTCATCTTAATAAAAAGGCCCAGCACATAAGGTGCTGGGCCTTTTTATTTTTCTTGTTGGGTAATAGTAACTGTGATGTAACAAAAACAGCCGCTTCGATTTGAGGCGGCTGTTTTTGTTAGCAATAAATCAAGCTACCGACGGCGGCCGCGCTGTGGGCGCTCGTCTTCGTCCTCATCGTCGTCGTCATCACCGAAGCTCGGCATGGTGAACATCGAGGAAAGCAAGTCTTTGAACTGCGCACCGGCAGTGAGGCGGTTGCGCGAAATCAAGCTGTACTCGGCGAGGCCGTGGAGCAGGAATTCCATCAGGAAGTAGGTGGTTTCCTTGTCCTCGTTGGGGTGCAACTCCGTTACGATGTCGCGCAGGCCGGGCACTTTGTCGAGAGCCGAACGATAGTCGCTGTCGGAGGCATCGTGCAGGATATCGACGGTGTTGCCGCTGCCGAACCACTCCTGCACCGTTTTGTAGGGACTGGTGCGGTTTTTTAGCTTCTTAGCTTTGTCAGGGTCGGGGAAGTAGTTCAGGAATAGCGTGCGGATGGCTTTTCCCATCAGCTTCTCGGCTACAATGCCAGCTCCCTCCTGCTCGCCTTCGTATACCAGCTCCACCTTACCCGTAACAGCGGGCACAGCAGAAATAAAGTCACCTACACGTACGTACGTTTTTTTCTCCCCATTGATAAGGGCACGCCGCTCGGCGCCGGCTATTACTTGCTCGTAAGCCGAAATAGTGAGGCGCGCCGACACACCGCTTTTAGCATCTACAAACTCCGAGGCGCGGGCTTCTACAGCTACCTGCTCCACCAAGTCGTGTACGATTTCGTTGGTGGTCACTAGGCCACGCTGCTCTTCCTTGATGCGGGCCTCTTGCTTGGTGATGCGCTTACCGATTTCGATAGATTTCGGGTAGTGCGTGATGATCTGGGCGTCGATACGGTCCTTGAGCGGCGTCACGATGGAACCGCGGTTGGTGTAGTCTTCGGGGTTGGCCGTAAACACGAATTGCAGGTCCAACGGAAGACGCACCTTGAAACCACGAATCTGAATGTCGCCTTCCTGCAGGATGTTGAAGAGCGATACTTGAATGCGGGGCTGCAAGTCGGGCAGCTCGTTGATAACAAAAATGCCACGGTGCGCCCGCGGAATCAGGCCGAAGTGAATAACCCGCTCGTCGCTGTAAGGCAGCTTGAGCGTAGCCGCTTTGATGGGGTCGGCGTCGCCGATAAGGTCGGCGACGGATACGTCGGGGGTGGCAAGCTTCTCGGTATAACGCTCGTCGCGGTGCATCCAGCTTACAGGCGTGTTGTCGCCGTGCTCGGCTATCAGGTTTTTCGCAAACACGGATAGCGGCTGCATGGGGTCGTCGTTTAGCTCGGAGCCTTCCACTACTGGGATATACTCATCGAGCAAGCCTACTAGCAAGCGGGCAATACGCGTTTTGGCCTGACCGCGCAAGCCAAGCAGGTTGATGTGGTGACCGGCCAAAATGGCGCGTTGCAGATCAGGAATTACGGTTTCCTCGTAGCCATAGATGCCCGGAAACACTTCAGTCTTACTTTGCAGCTTGGCAATCAGGTTATCGCGCAGTTCTTCTTTAACGGAGCGCGGCTGATACCCGCTGGCCCGGAGCTGGCCCAGCGTACGAATAGATTCTTGTTTCATCGGGAGTTGTAACGGGGTGTATAGGCCCCAAGTTGTTTAACCGCTTAGATGCGGCAGAGGTTCAGGCGCAATGTAACTAGTGAGGGCACGGCCGCCATTCTAATTGCCTTACATCATTATGTGCTACCCACTTAGTGGCAAGTTTCATAATCATGCACTAGCTGAAAAGGCACAGGCAAGTCGAGAAAATTTTATAGCTGGCATTTGCATATCAGCCGTAAAGCAGCCGCTAGGTAAGCAACAATGCTAGTTTTCCTCCCTAGTAAAGAAGAAAAACTAGCATTATTGCGTGTAAGGCGAATACCTAGAGCGTCTTGCGGCGGTTGCGCTTGTAGTCCTCAAAAATCATGTGGCCAAGGCCTTTCAACGAGGAATAGTAGGCTTTGCCTTGATTCACTTCCGTAAATTCATTCACAAACTGCTTCAAATATGGGTCGGAGGCAATCATGAACGTAGTGATGGGCACCTTGAGGCGACGGGCAGCGGCCGCCAGATTCAGGGTTTTGTTGACCACTTTGCGGTCCAGCCCGAAACTGTTTTTGTAGTAGCCGCCCGCCGGTTCTTTCAGGCAAGTGGGCTTGCCATCCGTAATCATGAAAATCTGCTTGTTGGGCGTCTTGCGCTTGCGCAGCAAATCCAGGGCTAGCTCTAAGCCAGCTACCGTATTGGTGTGGTAAGGCCCTACTTGCAAGTACGGCAGGTCTTTCACCTCAATCTGCCAAGCGTCGTTGCCGAACACCAGCACGTCGAGCGTGTCTTTGGGGTACTTCTGCTTAACCAACTCGGCGAGGGCCATAGCCACTTTCTTGGCCGGCGTGATGCGGTCCTCACCGTAGAGAATCATGGAGTGCGAAATATCAATCATGAGCACCGTGCTGGTTTGGCTCTTGTGCTCATTTTCGCGCACTTCCAGGTCACCTTCAGCCAGCATGAATTCTTCCGACAAGCCGTGGTTGAGCTGGGCATTGCGAATCGACTCGGTCATCGAAATCTGGTCTAGCGAGTCGCCAAACCGAAATTCGCGCATGTCGGTGCTTTGCTCGTCGCCTTGGCCGGTGTGCGGGGTGCGGTGGTTACCCTGCCCAGATTTTTTTAGCTTGCCAAAGATTTCTTCGAGCGAGCTTTTGCGAATTTGCTGCTCACTTTTGGCCGTGATGTTGAAAGCTCCCTCCTTCTGAGGATCTTCATCGATGTAGCCTTTCTTCTTGAGGTCTTCGATAAAGTCGCCCATCCCGTAGTCATCGTCGGTAAGGCCGTACTGCTTGTCTAGCTCGTTGAGCCAGGACAACGTTTCGGCAACATCGCCCGAGGTGATGGTGATGAGCTGCATGAATATTTTAAACAAAGAGTCGAAGCCTTTCTCGGGCGACTCTTCGGGCACGTAATCTCGGAAACGGAAGCCTGCGGACATAGGAAAAGGGTTGAGTTGTCAGAACAACGGGCGGGGAAAGTTAGTTTTTCATTTGTCGTGGTTTGTGTTTCAAGTTACATTATGGAACGCCAGGCCCAGATGAATTTCAGCCTTCAAACCCACAAACCAGACGACCACCTTACCAGTGAAAAGCAAACGTTAAAACCATACGTCTATGAAAGCAATTTGGAACAATACCGTCGTGGCCGAAAGCAATGACACCGTTGTGGTTGAAAACAACCATTATTTTCCGGCCGATTCTATCAAGAAAGAATTCTTCGAGGATAGCATTGCGCACACCAGCTGCCCCTGGAAAGGACGGGCCAGCTACTACTCGCTCCGCGTCAACGGGGAGCTAAACAAAGATGCCGCTTGGTTTTATCCTGAACCTAAAGAAGCAGCACAGCAAATTCAAGGACGAGTGGCGTTTTGGAAAGGTGTACAGGTAACCAGCTAAGCTGCAAAACTATACATCTATAACTGCAACTTCCTCTTGAACTAGACAGTAAATGCAGTAGAATGCTGGCACAGAAATAGCCGGCGTTCTACTGCATTTTTTATGAAAGCGCCTGTTGTTTCACTGCTTCTGGTTTTGCTGTCGGCTTGCGACGCACCCCGAGCCACCGAGGCGTCGGATCCGGCTACTTTGCGTGCTACTGCCACCCCTATTGCTACGGCCACACCGGTTAGCTTTCGGAAGGAACTGCGCGAAGGCACCCACCGATTTGTGCTGCAAACCACAGGCGAAGGCTCGCAGCGCCAAATGGAGCTTCGAGTGGAAAAAGATGGTAAAGAGCTAATTACCAATACGCAGGCCGTGGAAGGCACTGTGGAAGATGCCGTTGCGACCAACCTCAACAACGATGACTCTCCGGAACTATTAGTATTTATCACCGACGCAGGCAGTGGCTCCTACGGGCAGCTCCTCGGCTATGAATTCAAGGGCCAAGGCCGCCGTCCTCTTTCGCTGCCCGAACTCAGCGGCGCTGCCGCCAAAGGCTACCAAGGCCACGACACCTTCAAGGTGGAAGGCCAGGAAGTGGTCCGCACGTTCCCGATTTTTCTTGATGCTGACCCTAACTGCTGCCCGAGCGGTGGACAACGCTCCGTTTTATACAAGCTGCCGACTGGCAGCACGGTATTTCAACAAGTTAGCTATAGGAATCAAGCGCGCTGACCTTACATTGCAATAAACCCAGATTATTAATAACGAATCTTTGTCCGCACATCCCACTGAAGACCTTTTAATCAATTATTTCGCTTGCTATCGGCACGTGTTTACACGTTAGGAATTTGTATTTCGTATAGAATATAATACCTTGCGCCAATATTTCTACGCGCCGAACTAGATAGAATTGAGGAGATAACGCCGGCCACTTACCGCTTGATCTTTATCCGCTACTGCCATACTCGCCAAGAGCGTTGTGCGCAAAACAGACTTACTCCCACGTCCACTCTTCCCTAACCATATTACCATGAAAGCACGTGTTTTAGTGTTACTTAGCGCCTCTGTTGTGGCAGCCACTGCCTGCGACTCTTCGCGGGGCATTGTTGAAGACACTTCAACTCAAACGTCGACGGTGGAAAGCACTGTGGCTACCGAGCCAGTTAGCTTTTCTAAAGACCTGACGCAGGGTAATGCACGCTTTGAGATTCGTACTACTGGTTCTGAAGCTCAGCGGCAGCTTACCATCCGTTCGTACCGTGGGGCGGCCCTCACCACTGAGCCGGTGCGCCTCGATATTAATGGTGCTGTACGGGAAACGGTGACGGGTGACCTGAACGGCAACGGCAAACCTGAAATCTACATCTTCACCGATGCTTCCACCGCGAATGGTGGTTTCTATGGCTACGAGTTTTCGGATCGGGCTTACACTCCTATCACAGGTCCTGGCTTGATTACGGGTCCTGCTGCCGTGGGCTATGCGGGCAAAGACACGTACACATTAAGCAACAACATGCTTAGCCGCACCTTCCCCCTAGCGGATAATTCTGCTTCCGCTGCTTCTACCGATGGTGCTGCTTCCGCTACCACGACGCCTGGCTCGCGCACCATCACCTACAAGCTCGACCCCACCGGTAAATGGGTGATGGGCCAAGTGATGGACGGCCAGCCTTAATAAATAGTAAACTAGCACATGAAAAAGCCCCCGTAGCATAGCGTTACGGGGGCTTTTTCATGTGCTAGTTTTTAGCGCAATAATTACTCAATCCACTTGAACTTGTATTCCAGCTTGGGTACCGGCATCCGGTCGGCAACCCGACGCAGACGGTTGGGTAGGGCCATAACGTAGTCCCGAGCTTTTTCAGCGGCGCTGTTGAGGCCTGTCATGTGGTCGACTTTCCAGGTGTTAATCAGGCTTTCTAGAATGTCGGTGTAGTCTTGGCTGGTGTACACGCCGAGGCGCTGTGCGGCATCGGTGAAGTGCCCGTAGGTCTTGCCCATCTCGACGCCTAGCTCCCGCATGTAGTGGGCAGGCATCACAATTTTCTTGCGCATCATGTCTTCGAAGGCCAGCATCATTTCCGATGGGTCCACTTCGAAAATCTTTTCTACGAACGTCTGATACACACGGGCGTGGCGGGCCTCGTCGCCGGCAATCATGCCGCAGAGCTTCGACAAGGAAGCGTCGCCGGCTTTGCGGGCCAGTGTACCTACGCGGCGGTGCGAGAGGTTGGTAGCTGCTTCCTGGTAGCTGGTGTACACGAAAGCCCGATACGGGTCGTGGGCGGTTCCAAGGTCGAAGCCGTCGGCAATGAGGTGCTGCGTGCTGGCCTCAAACTCGCGCATGTTTACGCGGCCGCTGAGGTATAGGTAGCGGTTAAGCAAATCGCCGTGGCGGTTTTCTTCGGCCGTCCAGCCCCGAATCCACTGCGCCCAGCCGTTGTCACGGTCGCGGTCTAGGTCGTCGAGTTCATGAAACCAAGCTTCGTAGTTGGGCAGGGCCTCTTCGGTGATAGTGTCGCCGATGAGTACGGCTAACAGATCGTAGCTTAGTTCGGCAGCTCGCTCACGCAGCAGCTTTACTTCATCGAAGAAGGTATCGAGCCGCGAGTCGGGCAGGAAATCAGATGGTTGCCAGCTATCCTCTACGCTTTTCAGAAACGTACCGAGGTTGTTGCGAAGAAATGGTTCAATGTGCCTGAGAACCTCGCTGCGGGAAGTGACGGTCGCAATCATGGTGTAGTAGGGAGAAAGTTGCAGGAGAAGAGAGTCTCAAAGGTATATACTCAGTACCCTCAAATACGCGGAATAAATTCACCTGGACTGCTATAAAATTTTGTCCTCACGCTTATTTCATGCTTTGTTCATGCAGCAAATAATAACGCAGCGTGTCAGCAGCCCCGGCTCGCACCGTTGACTCAGGGAGTAGCTTTGCAGCGGCTGAACCATTGGCGTTGAGTTGCTTATTGAGTATACGAGCTCCGCTTGGAGTAAGTAACAACTGTACCCTTGGATTTAATTTTGCTAGGCTCCTGATGCTTTCCGCATAGGCGCGGGTGCCGGTCAATTGTTGTCGCCATACAGCCTGTGAGGGGTTGGCAGTGGTCCAGCCCGAGAGCATCATCATTTTGGCAGGGTGCGGATCGGGGTTACGAAACGGGCTGGCCGCCTTGTAGGTAGCGGGCAGCACATCGGTAATCAGCAGGGTATTGGCTGGCAAAGCGGCCGTAAGCTGCGCTCGAAGTTGTTGGTTGTGACGGCGCTCGGCCTGTAGTACAGTGCGGCGGTGCCAGGTTTTGTAGGCGTAAGGGCCAGCGGCTACGGCTAGCGCAGTCAGTACCAAGGTGAGTGGGCGGGTGGCCGAGGACAACCGAGTTTCGCGCAGCACATAAAGCAAGTTGCTTAGCACCCAGAAATCGAACAGCGGCAGACCCACCCGAGGCGGCAGCTTCATTATAATGCCAAGCACCAGCAGCAGCCCCACATACCCTGCCTGAGTTAGCCAGAACCACTGCCGCTGACGTAGGCCTTGGGTCTTGGCAATCCATATCAGCAGTAGGGCTTGCAGCAGCAAGAGCGGAAAATAGTCGCGTACCACCAAGCGCAGCATCACTTGCAACTTGAGGGGCGCAATGGTGCGCAGAAACCAGAGCGGCTGGTACTGCGTGGCCCGCCGAAACATAGCTTCGTTGATGATGGTGGAATCGGCCATCATCCAGTTAGCTACTGCTTGCAACCCCAGGCTGTCGGAGGGGGTACGGGGCACGGGGCGCAAAATCTGATAATCGTTGAGATGCGCTTTCGGTACGTCCAGAGCCGCCAGGGTCTTGGTTTGAGAGCTGCTGGTTAAACTCAATACTGCGGCGCCAATGCCAGCCCACAGCACAGCGCTAAGCAGGATGGGCAATGCGCGTCGGCCGCTTAGCCACCAAGCGCCCGGCGCAGCTATAAGCAACCCCATAAGGGCCGGGGCAGGCCGGATCAGCCAACTAAGCCCGAAGGCCACTACTCCTAAGTAGAAGGCACCCCAATGCTGAGGGCGTTGCGCTGCAAACAGCACTCCAGCACCCGCCAGCAACAACGGAACGCGCACGTAGTTGAACCAGAACCCATGTTCCAGCCAAGCCACGAAGAAAAACAAAACCAGTAGCGCCACCTGCTTGGCCGGCGATACTCGCCCCGTAAGCAATTGGTCGAGGACCGAGAAAACCAAAACAGTGGCTACATAAAGCAGAGCATACAGCATCAACCCGAACCAAGGCACCGCCGGAAAAAGCTGATACAGTCCGGCGAACAAGGCACCGAACCCATGAAAGTAAAGGTGCAGATCAGTAACGGGTGCCGCCGCCGCGGTGCCGCGCAGCAGCAGAATTATAGCCGGGTCGTCGTTGGTTTCAAAGTAGCAACCAAGCCCCCAGCAAGCTAGCAGCAGCAACAATGCGGGCAGCAACACGCGCCGGAAAAGTTTGGGCCAAGGCAACAAGTAAAAAGGAGGCAGTTGGTTAGGAAGGAAGTAGCAGGTTTCGCTCTGACAGCCAAAGCTAAGTAAACAAGCCGGCCAAAAGCAGGTAAGCAGATTTAGTGCGCCTGAAACTTAGTTGTTCCTCTCGTTCCCGGCCGTTCATTACCTATCAGCACCTCAGTTGATTTCACCACCTTTGCCGGCGTGAATCAACGTTGGCTTTTTCGTTTGCCTCATCTGGCACTGGGCTTGGTGCTCGTCTTTACGGTAGCTTTTTTTGCCCTAACCCACGAGGGGCTGTATGACCTCGACGACCTGCTGTACGCGCGCTACGCCCACGCGCTGACAACGGGTTCCTACCGTCCCCTCCCCGACCCGCAGCACGTATTCCACGACCCGTTACAAGAACGGCTACTCATTTTTGGGCCGGTAGCGGGATTCTACCAGCTGCTAGGGGTCGACATTATCAGCACCACTCTTTGGCCGCTGCTCTGCACGTTGGGCTGTTCTATTCTTATCTGGGCGCTATACCGACGGCGCGAACCGGTAGTAGCCGCGGGAGTTATGGTGTTATTAGGGCTGCATTATTTCACGCTCAACCTCAGCACCTACCTCTATCCCGACAACATACTGATGTTCTGGTGCTTGGCTGGCGCGGCTGCGCTGCTTACGGGGCGGCGGCCTCAGCAGGTGCGGCCCGGGGCCTGGGGCGCGGGGTTTGCGGTACTGAGTTTTGCCGCGTTGCTATGCAAGGAAACCATTGCGTTCTACGTGCCTTTCTATGTCGGACTACTGGGGTTGGATGCGTATCGGCGGCGCTACGGCCGGTTTTGGGTGGCGGCATTGGTTACGGGCGGGGTGCTGCTCGGGGCCTACCTGCTGTACTATCAATATCTGACCAACGACCCGCTCTACCGCTACCACGTCATCGAGCAAACCAACGCATATATGAGCGACGGTAACTACGTGCAAGGCCACCGGGGCGCTTTGCTCGGCCGCGTGACGTGGGAACCACTGCGTTTTTTTGTGGGTACTGGCGTAGGAATAATGCTGGTGTTAGCTGCGGCAGCTGCCTTATCAACTCGATGGAAACGCGCTGCTACTGCCTCCCCTGCTGACTCTACTACCGACGCTTTATTTTGGGTGGCGCTAGCGGCAACTACGCTAGGATTCTATTGGTGGGGAAGCACGTCGTTGCGCGAGTACAACCCCATTTCCTTGCAGCCACGCATGATGACACCGCTGCTGCCCCCTTTGGCCATAGCGGCGGGCTTTGGACTCCGCGCTTTCTGGCAAACAGGACGCGGGGGTTGGCTTATGGGCGGCGTCCTGTTGCTGTTCGCAGGGTGGTTGCGCAGCGCGGTATCCATCCCCTACGGTTTGCTTGGTGTGCTTTTTCTGGGCTCGTCGCTCTTGCGGCAACAGCTGCCCCTACGGTATCGGCCGGGCACGACGGGCCTTGCGGGCTTGCTTCTCCTCGGGTTAGCTGTGGCGCTCCTGATACGGCCGGTGCACTTCATGCGCAAGCCCACGGTCTCCTCGCATTTCGCCCAAAACAGAATACTACAGGCGCATTTGCAGGCTCCACATAAAGGCGTAGTATTCGTAGACGAATTTCTACTGCGCACCCACGACTTCTACTACAGCTTCCGAGTTCCACCGGGCTTGCGGTTCCGCAGCTACCTGTCCCGCGACTCGGTGCGGCTACTTCCAGGCGAGAAAACCTGGTTGCTACTCAACCGCAGCACCCTCACTAACGAAGAGCTTACCCGCAAGCTCATCCGCTACTCCCCCGACTCGGTAACGATGTGGTTTCCCCAGCACAAACTAGTGGCACAGGAAGGCAAGGTAGAGCTGTATGAGGTAGTCAGGTAATGCTTTCTAGATGGCAGCATGCGGATGCTACTCGTATCAGCGGCAGACCAACTTAGTTGGCTTCTTGAAATAGGTTAGGCTTGCCAAAACCGCATTTCCAGCGAAATACGCGTGGCATCGGCGTTAAGGTTGACAGCCCCGCCGTGGAGCAAGTAGGGTGAGAAAAGTAGCACTTCTTCGGGGCCTGGGTTGGGGCGGATAAGCTCTAGAGGTGCTGGCGCCCCCTTCACCCCCGGCACCGTGTAGGTGATACCATTATAAACGGCCCCCTGTTGGGTACGCTCGGTCTGGTTTTCGGGCCACCAATGACTGCCGGGAATCAGGCTTAGCGAAGAATCGGCGGTGCTACCGGCTACGGGCACGTAGATATTAACGCAGTTGTCGTAGTCGGGCAGCCACACGTCGCGGTGCAGAGGATTGTTGTCGGAGCGGCCGGGACGCACGATGCGCAGGTGGAAGATGCGGGCATCGTCGAAGGGATTGTGCGCCTGTACGGGACGGCCGCACAGCTCTCCTACCCTGGCTTCCAGCAAAGCAGCCGGCACCGGCAAATGGTCGAGCGTGTATTCTTTGGTGGTATTTACTACGGCCAAGTGCCGTGCCTGGTCGTCGCCTACTATGAGGTGATACTCGCTGACTGGAAAATCGGCGGCAACCGGCATACCAGCGCTTCGCAGCGCCTCCCGTACCAGTTCGGCTAAGCCTTCTTGCAATTGCTGCTGCTCGGCTGGAGCCAGAAAAGGAGCAACAATGTAGCCTTTGGCGGCCCACGCAGTACCGGCTGTCAGGTCGATGCTGCTGGCCAGCAACACCCGATCTTCACCCGGATTGCTTTCCCCTTCTATCTGATACGTAACAAGATGCTGATTGACGCTAACTTTCATAGAGGTGCGCTTAAAGCAATTTAAGGCTTGCAAGATACTAGGACGGCTTGATGCAGGCTGCAGTTCCCTTTCCTAGTCAATACGAATTTCCTTTAATAGGTGAAGCTGATAAGGCAGTTAATAGAGTAACTAAACACGCTTCGCTTCTGTCATTCCGACGCAGGAGGAATCTGAGGAAACTCTTGTGAATCGGTAACTCAGATTCCTCCTGCGTCGGAATGACAGGCAAGCTCCTATTCCATACTTACTTCCACAGATGGCTCCAGTGGCCCAGCAGCCAATCCAGCGGCTGCTGTTTGCCGGTTTGCAGGAGCAGTTCGTAAAGAGTGGCGGCGTCGGTATTGCTGCCCCAGCGGATAGCTTGGCGCATTTCCCAACGCAAACGCACGGCCAGGGCGTCCCACTCGTCGGGCGTTTGGCACAGGCGTAGGGCTTTGCGGCAGGTTTGAATGGTGGAGGCTAAATGCGGGTCGTGGGGGCGGTAGGCGCGGCGCGACATGGCCTGCGGGTGCACCCGTTTCTGCGTGGTTACTTCGTCCAGAAAGTAAAAAGCCCAGTTGCGGGCAGCCCGCACCCAGAAGTCGAAGTCCTCATAATAGAGCGTTTCGTCGTAGCCGCCTAGCTCGTCAAGAGTGGCGCGGCGCATCATCATGGTGGGCGTGCTGATGAAATAGCGGCGCAGCACCTCGGCAAAAACATAGCCCGATGCCGGCCGCGGGTGCAGCCCCTGCGGAGTGCGGCGAAAGTGGAAGCGCACGTGTTGCGAGGCTTCGTTAATCAGTTCGGCATCGGAGTACACCATCCCGTAGTACGGCGGCAGCTGCTGAAAGGCCGCTACTTGCTGGGCTATGCGCTGGGGCAACAGCACATCATCGGTGGCGAAATCAAGCAGAAACTCACCCCGCGACAAACGGTACGCTTGGTTGAAAGCGGCGCACAAGCCCAAGTTGCGCGGCTGGGCCAAGAGTCGCCACTCTGGATTGGCCTGCGCGTATTGCTGCATGATGGCTAAGCTGCCATCGGTGCTGGCGTTGTCCACCAGAATTACTTCCAGCCTCGGGTACGACTGCGCCAAAATGGAATCCAGCGCGGCCGGCAGAAAGCGGGCGTGATTGTAGCACAGCGCCACAATACTGACGATGGGCAGGTCGGCGGAGTCAGGCACTGAATTGATGAATAAGCAATACGTTCGGGCGGCCTCGTGGTATTACGAGCATTTTACAGATTGGCCCCTAGCTTCCTACTTTGGCCGGGTTTCAAGGTCAGGTTGATTACCTTTTCGCCGTAGCGCACTTTGGTGGTAGTGCCTTTGATGCTGCGAATGGTGCTGTGTACGAGTTTACCGTTTTGCCACGCCAAGTCTACCTCGAAACCGCCGCGCGCTCGCAGGCCTTTTACGCTGCCTTCCTTCCAAGCATCGGGCAGGGCGGGTAGCAGGTGAAGGGCGCCGTCGTGGCTTTGCAGCAACATCTCACTGATGCCGGCAATGCCTCCAAAGTTACCGTCGATTTGGAAGGGCGGATGGGCACAAAACAGGTTAGCATACGTTCCGCCGCCTTTGCTATACTGGGTGTTTTCCAGGCCGGTAAGGTGCAACAGGTTGCGCACCAGTTTGTAGGCGTGGTTGCCGTCGTGGAGGCGGGCCCAAAAGTTGATTTTCCAGGCGATGCTCCAGCCCGTGCCTTCGTCGCCCCGGATTTCGAGGGTGCGCCGGGCCGCCGCGGCTAGACTTGGCGTGGTGAGCGGCGAAATCTCCCGGCCCGGGTGCAGCCCAAACAAGTGCGATACGTGCCGGTGCTGCGGCTCGGCATCTTCCCAATCCTTATACCACTCCTGCAAGTTGCCTTTCTTCCCCACGTGCAGCGGAAAGAGCTGGGCCTTTTTCTCGGTCAGTGTCTTTCGAAAATCGTCGTCTACCCCGAGTTTTTCCGAGGCTTCTATCACGTTCGTAAACAAGTCCCGGATGATGGACATATCCATAGTAGAAGCCATGGATATACTGCCCTTCGTCCCTTTCTCGGTAATAAACACGTTTTCCGGCGACGACGACGGCGCGGTTACCAAAAGGCCATTTTTGTCGGGCACGAGGTAGTCCAAGCAGAATACGGCAGCTTCCTTCATGAGCGGGTACGCCATGCTGCGCAAGTATTCGGTGTTGTTGGTGAAGCGGTAATGCTCCCACAAATGCTGACTCAGCCAGGCACTACCCATATTCCAGTTGGCCCAGGTAGGTGCGCCTTTGCCCAGGTCGCCAACCGGATTGGAAGTAGCCCAAATGTCGGAGTTGTGGTGCACGGCCCAGCCCTTGGCGTTATAGAAGTTCTTGGCTGTTTCGCGGCCGGTTACGGCGGTAGCACCAATCAGTTCCAGAAACGGCTCCTGCATTTCCGACAGGTTGGTGACTTCCGACGGCCAGTAGTTCATCTGGGCGTTGATGTTGGTGGTGTAGTTGCTGCTCCACGGCGGCCGGACGCTGTTGTTCCAGATGCCTTGCAGGTTGGCGGGCCGACCACCCGGCCTGGAACTGGATATGAGTAGGTAGCGCCCAAACTGAAAGTATAAGGCCTCCAGCGCCGGATCAGTCCCTCCGTCGGCGTACAGCTTCAGGCGCTCCAGCGTGGACAGCTTAGGCTCCGGGCTGTTGTTTAGCGTGAGCGTAACCCGGTTGAAGTAGCGCTGATAGTCTTGCACGTGGCTCCGGCGTATAGCCGCGAAGCTTTTCGGGAAGGCCTTGGTCATATCGGCGGTGGCCAGCTTGCTTTCGTCTTTGCCGTCCTGGTCGGGGCATTTGTCGAAGCCGTTGAAGCTGGTGGCTGCGGAAAGGTAGAGTACCACTTCGGTGGCGTTGCGCACGTGTAGGCCGGTGGCATCGGTGGTTACGCGGCCGTCGGTGTTGCGGGCCTTGAGGCGCAGTTCGAAGCGCATGCCCCGGCAAGAACCCGCCGCCTCATATACCACGGGCTCGGCATTGTAGCGCACGTAGTTGGGGTCAGCGTGAGAAGGCGCTTTGCCACGCATCACTAGTTCGTCGGAGCCGCTGGGTGCTACCGTGTATTGAAGCTGGCTTTTGGTGGTAGCATCGAACGTCAGGCCGCCTTTTTTGCTGCTCTTGAATTGAACGACAATTACTTGGTCGGGCGCCGACGACAGAATTTCCCGGCTGTAGCGGGTGTCGCCAACCGTGAACTGAGTGCTGGCCGTGGCCTCGGAAATGTTTAGGTCGCGGTAGTAGTTGGTGGGCGTACCGGTGAAGTCCTGCTTGATAAGTAGGTCGCCAAGTGGCATATAGGCTTCCGTGTACAAGCCCTGCATCTTGCGGCAGAGGTCTTCGGCCTTCTTGTAGTCTTCATTGAACAATGCCTCCCGAATCTGGGGCAGGTAGCTGGCGGCCGTCGGGTTCGGATTCAGGTTGGCTGGTCCACCCGACCAGAGGCTGCTTTCGTTGAGTTGAATCAGTTCCTCGCCGGGTCGCCCGAATACCATGGCTCCCAGCCGGCCATTGCCCACGGGCAGTGCCTCGGTCCAGGTGCTGGCGGGTTCTTTATACCATAGCTTCAGATTCTGCTGAGCCTGGCTCCCCGACAACGTGCCTATAATCAGCCCCCCAAGCAAGAGCAACATTTTCATCTGACGCATCACCATAGAGAACTGTGCTTGACAAGAAAAAGCGGTAAGCGCAGCTCTTACTGCAGTTTACCGAACCGTGCGCGGCGGGAAATTACAAGAATTTCAACGCCGCCAGTATTCCCGAAAGTACCACGCGCACCACAACAGAAGCAGCCCTTGGCGCCCTACTCCGGCCAAAAGAGCGCCGTAGAGCCCGAAGCCAGGCACTAATATCGCCAGCGCCACCGCGTACACCGCCGCCGAACCCGCCTGCACCGCCACGTAGCGTCCCACCCGCGCCTGAGCCGTAAATACCATGATGAGCGGCCAAGCTATAAACCGAAACCAATCGGCCAGCAACTGGGGCGCCAGCAGGTCGGCGGCCGGCGCAAAACGGGCCTCAAATAGCAGCGGCAGCAACCAGTTGCGCAGCCCGTAGAGCAGCACCAACCCGACGGCCAGCACGGGCACCAGCAGGCGCAGCACGGTGCGGACCCATTGCTTTTGGGCGGCGGGTTGGGTTGCCAGAGCAGCCAAGCGCGGGTAGTACACGCTGCTCATCACGGCAGCCAGCACCATAGTATAGTTGTCGCTGAGCTTGACTACGGCCTGCCACAGGTCGGTTTCCGCCAGCCCAAACTGGCGCACCAGTACTTCGCGCACCGCAAAATCCACGGCTTTGCCGAACAGCAGCAGCCCTACGGCCATCAGCAAAAACTTGCTTAGTTCTCGCAACGCTACTTTGCTGAGCCGCCCGCGCAAAGATGGCAGTAAGCCGTGGCGACGGGCCAGCCACACGGCTGGCAGCAGCGTAGCCCCTTGCGCCAAGAGGTACGCTAACAAGGCCGTAGCAACAGCTGGCGTTTCTTTGTTGCTCAGCAATACCGTGGCTACGGCCGCGGGGCCTAGCCCACTCAAGAGTACAGTTAGGGCAATGTAGGCGCGCAACCGACCGGCCGCTAGCAGCATAGCTCCCACCAAGGCATACAGAACGAGCAATACAATTCCGAAGCCGAATAGCACCAGCCACCCCACACTGGGTTGAAACACGCTCACCAATGGCCCGGGCACCCACCACAGCAGCACCAACCCGAGTAGTAGCGCGGCGCCATTCAGCGCTACCGTCGCCCCGAGCCAAGCCCGGTAGCGCCCACCCGTTGCTTGCAGCGGGGCCAGATACTTCACTGCTCCTACGTGCGTACCGTCGTTGGGCAGGGTGGTGAACAAAGTCAGGAGGTTCTGGAAATGCGCCAGCAGCGTTAGCCCCCCGGGGCCGCCATACACGGCCAGGAGTTTGTTGAGTAGCAGCGCTCCACCTGCCCGGGCCGCCAAGGCCACTCCCGACCCCAATGAGCTGCGCACAAACTGGCCGCTGCTTGGCGCCTCGGCAGTTTTAGGAGCAGACGTAGGAGCAGGTGGCATCAACTGCAAAAGTAGAATAGTTAAGGCAGTAGCTTCCGCCAACTAGCACCGCAACACCTTAGTCGAGCTTCCACCGTACATTAATGCGGTTTAATTTTCCTTATGGACTCCCCAACCCTCTCTCCCGACCAACCAACTACCTCTGCTGCTCCCTTCAGCGACGAGCAGTATTCTTCTATTGCCGACCGCTCGGCCACCCAGCTAGCGCGCGAGCAGCAAGTGGGGCGGCGGCCAGGCACGCTCTCTATCCGGGAAGGCTCGCTCAAGCCGCGGCTGTTTCTGTTTTCCTACGACGAGCAGCACTACGAGGAACGCGAGTACGCCAACTATGATGAGCTGCTAGCCCGATTTCGGTCTCAACCCGATCTGCGCCACTGGATCGACGTGCGGGGCTACGATGACCTTGCCTTGCTTGAGCGCATCATCACGGATTTCGAACTGCACCCGTTGCAGATGGAAGATGTGCTCAACGACCACCAGCGCGCCAAAGTCGACATCTTCAACGACAACCGCCTGTTCTTGGTGTCGCGGATGACCGAATTCACCACGTTACTTGAAATCGACGACGACCAGCTTTCCATCTTCACGGGTCCCAACTACGTCCTCTCCTTTCAGGACGACTACCATGACTGCCTGGACCCGGTGCGGCAGCGAATTCGCTCGGGCTTCAGCCAAATCAAGCGCAAGCCGCCGCTCTACCTCGCCTACGCCATTACCGATGTAGTGCTCGACCACTACTACCCCACCATGGCGGCCATCGGCGACTACATCGAGAAGCTGGAAAACCGCATCCTCGAAGACCGTCCCGACCGGCGGGTGCTCAACCGGATTTTGCGGGTAAAAAAGGATATTGTTCGTTTTCGCCAATTGGTGTACCCCGAGCGGGAGAAAATTGCGGAAATCCTGCGCCAACCCGACGAGGTAGTATCGGAAGAAATGAAGATCTATTTCCGCGACTGTTACGACCACGCTATCCAAGCCCTGGAGCTGGCCGAGAGTTACCGCGAATCGGTGAGCAGCCTGGTGGATTTGTTTATGTCCAACCAAAGCAACCGCATGAACGAGGTAATGAAAGTGCTGACCATCATCAGCTCCATTTTCATTCCGCTCAGCTTTGTGGCGGGGCTCTACGGCATGAACTTCTCCCGCGAGAACCCCAACGGCACCATCAACCGCCTCAACATGCCCGAACTGTATGCTCCCTGGGGCTATATTGGCGTCTTGACGCTGATGGCTTTAATGGTAATTGGCCAGCTTTACTACTTCTACCGCAAAGGCTGGCTCACCAACCGATAAGCTAACACTCTGGCGGATTTCAAACGAGTTTGCAGAGCTTACACAAGACGAGGCGTATCCGAATGGTCATGCAAGGCAACTATTTGGATACGCCTCGCTTAACGCATGCGATTTGTGTTAGAGAAACCTTGGTTTGTGTAGTCGAGGCAGTGAGCGTGTCAGGATTTTTGTGAGCAGGATATATTCCCTCTACAATCCTCTACCTATGAGCCTTACTTCCTTCCGCACCCTTGGCCGCTCCGGCCTGGTGGTTAGCCCACTCGCCCTCGGCACCATGACCTTCGGCACACCCCGCTGGGGCTCGCCCGACGACGTTTCCAAGGCCATTTTCCACGCCTACGTCGAGGCCGGCGGCAACTTTGTTGACACGGCCGATGTGTACGCCGGCGGGCGAAGCGAGGAACTGCTCGGCGGCTACATTGCCGACCGTTGTTTGCGCGACCAACTAGTACTGGCCACCAAATTTTCCTTTAACACGAATCCGGGCAACCCCCATGCCGGGGGCAACGGTCGCAAAAACATCTACCGCGCCGTCGAAAGCTCCCTCCGGCGCCTCAAAACCGACTACATCGACTTGTACTGGCTGCACGTCTGGGATATGGTAACGCCCGTGGAAGAAGTGCTGCAAACGCTCGGCGACTTGGTGCGAGCCGGCAAAATCCGCTACTTCGGCTTCTCCGACATGCCCGCATGGTACGCCACGAAGGCTGCTACTTTGGCCGCGGTGCACGCCATTCCGGGCCCCATTGCCATGCAGCTCGAGTATTCGCTGGTGGGGCGTAGTATCGAACATGAGTACGTGCCTGCCGCCCGCGAGTGTGGATTGGGTATTACCCCCTGGAGCCCACTGGCCGCTGGTTTCTTAGCTGGTAAGTACCAGCCCGAAGGTGCAACTGCCACCGGCGAGGGCCGCCTTACTGGCCCCAACCCCTTCGGCAATACCAAGTTCACGGAACACAACTGGCGCGTACTTGATGCGCTACGCACCGTTGCCTCCCAACTCGACCGTTCACTAGCACAGGTGGCCCTGGCCTGGGCCTCGGCGCAACCCGGCATGACTTCCCTTATCATCGGGGCTAGTAAAGTCGAGCAATTGCACGACAATTTAGGGTCGTTGGAAATCCGGCTTACCCCCGAACAGCTTCAAACACTAGACGAAGCGAGTGCACTCCCTCCTCCCTTTCCCTACGGCATCTTCACGCCGGCCATAAACCGTGGCATCTTCGGGGGCGGCACCGTGCAAGGCTGGCACTAGCGCCTTCAAATAGCTTAGAGCAGAAGTACTAGTACGCTGCGCCAATGCCGTACTTGTTACAAAAAAAGATGAACGAGTTTGTAGGCTATTGCACCGTTGAAGTAACTGACAGCGTACTGGACCTATCGTTCCCGTTGGCGGTTTTGTATCCGACCCGCGCACCGACGAAATCAGAACTTGTGGGAGGCTACACGCTGGATTTGGCCCGCAACGCTCCCATAAAAGAAGGGGAATTCCGCTTAGCTATCATTTCGCATGGCAAGGGAAGTTCGCCTTGGGTATATCGGACACTGGCTTATTTCCTTGCGGGCAATGGGTTCGTCGTTGGTCTGCCCGAGCATCCGTTCAACAACCGCGACAACAACACCTGGCACGGAACCATCCAGAATTTAAAGGCTCGGCCGCACCATGTGCAGTTAGCCATCAATACTCTTTACGAGCATCCGGAATTTGCGGCGTCTCTGAAGCCTGACTGGGTAGCCATCATCGGTCATTCGATGGGCGGCTACACAGCCTTGGCGTTAGCGGGCGGTATCCCTACGTGCTTTCCCCACGAATCGCCCGATCAGCAAGCGCACATTGTCAGGACCCCAACTGACCATCGGATCAAAGCCTTAGTGCTGTTAGCGCCAGCTACGCCTTGGTTTTTGGCAGAAAACTCCTTGCACAACGTTGTTGCTCCTATCTTACTACTCGAAGCAGAGAAAGACGAGCACACTCCATCCGAGCATGGGCTGATCGTCTTGCACAGAGTTGCCAATCAGAACAAGGTTCAGCACCGAGTAATCGAAAATGCGGGCCACTTCTCTTTCCTCAGCCCGTTTCCCGCAGCCAGGACAAATCCGACCTTCCCGCCCTCGCAAGACCCACCCGGCTTCGACCGTCTACGTTTTCATGAAGAGTTGAACACCGAAGTGCTAGCCTTTTTGACGAGTCAAACCCACTGATTAATTGAACTAGCTTTAGGATGGTTGGTGCAAACAAGGAAGCTATTAGGTGCTTGCTTTTTTAGTGCGTCAGCAATCTACTCGTTGATGTCGGTGCGGCGCAGCTCGGTGCCGACGGTTCGGTAGAGATGCAAGGACTTGTTGCGCGCATCGTATTCCAATCCCACGGCCGAGGCGCTACTTTCAAACGGCTGGCCTCCCAACAGGCGCCCCTGCCGGTCGTAAACGTAGGCGCGGCGCGGCCCCGGCTCAGTTAAGACGTACATCCTCCGGCCGCCGTCAAAGTCGAAAAACTGCGCGGGCTTCACTCCCGAAGTCAGAAACTTCTGGCTGAGCAGCCGGCGGCCAGTCGGCTCGAACAAGTCAAACTGCCCGCCTTCTTCGCGGCTCACAACGTAGTTGCGCTGGCGTTGGTCGGGAATGAGGCGGAACACGGAATTACGGCTCCAAGTAGCTACGCGGGTCCGGCTCACCACATCACCGGCCAACGAGAATGTCACCAATTCGCCGTGCTGGCTAACCACCGTAAGGCGAGTACGGCCCAACGTGGCACCAATTTCGGCCGAAGCAGTGCTTTGCAGCCGGGCCCCCACACTGATTGGGAAGCCGGGGTACACACTCCCCTGCGGGTCGCAGGCATACACGTACCCATTTTCTAGAAGCACCACTATAATGTCGCGCCCCCCTACTACCAGGTAAAGCGGCGGCGCTGCCAAGTTGAAGTCGAAGCGCTTCGGCTGCCAAGCCGGATAGGCATTGCCGTTGGTGTCGTACAGAAACAGGTTGCCGCCGCCCCCCGCCACCAACAAGCGCGGCGCGCCATTGCCCTCCGGCGACACACTTAGGGCGGTAGCCTGCACCGAATCGGGCAGGTTGAGGGGGAAATTGGCCGCCGAGTGGCCATTCGCATCAAGCAGGTGTAGTTGTCCGGCCGTGGCCAGCAAATAGCCGGGCTGCCCACCCACTAGGCGGCGCTGCACAGCACCCACTATCGGTCCCGGCAACGAATCCGACCAAGCCACTACGTTTTCGGGGGTTACGTAGTGCAGCACCTGGGCCGAATCTTGCACTAGCACTCCGGCCCGACCAGCCCCGGTTATTGGGGTTAGAATTGGCGGGCCCTTCAGGGGCGTTTTGAAAGTAAGCGCGGCCCCCGAAGCGCTGGCTCCCTGCACCCGCGCCACGGCTGGCCCGGTGGTAGGGCGCCGAAACAGCAGTTCGGTGAAGTATTGGGAATCGGTGTCGGTTTCGTCGCCCGTGGGCACGAATTGCAAGGCTACCTGAGGGAAACGCTTAAACAACGCCTCGTTGCGGAGCAGCCCAGCCCGACGCTCTTCCACCAAGCCACGCAAAAGCAAGTTCCAGGCGTTGCGGGTGTCGAGGAAGACGCGCAACCGGGCCAGCGGTTGCGTTTCCTGCAAGAACCCCACTTGGGCTGGCGAACGTGCCCATACCTCCCCCGCCGCTACGTCGGTCAGTAGTTGGCGCAGGGCCACAGCATCTTGCCCGAAAACCAGATAGTTGCCAACCACCGCTACCACCGGCTGCCGAAACCCACCGAACAGTGGCCCCATCAGTCGCGCTGGTAGCTCGGGCACTCCCGTGTTGTAGAGCTGGTAGGGGCCCACCCGCTCGAAAGACGGACTCGCACCTACAGCCCGGCGCAGCTTTCCTAGCAACAACGCTTGGTTGGCAGGCCGTGGGCAATAGGCCAGCGCCAGCCGCGTCGGGCTCACACGCGCCGACTGCTGCGTCAGGTAGCACAAAGCCACCTCCTGGCTAAGCCCCGCCGTCAGGCTGTCGAGCAGGGAGTTGATTCCTGGCGCCAGCGTATCTGTTACGGCAGCCCGGCGCGGATTGCGCAATACTTCGGCCGGTCCCACACTCAGGTGCATCAGCAGGGCAGTGCGTAAACTGAGCACCTCGGCCATGCGCAAACGCTGGGTCGGCTGGCCACGCAGTTGCTCGTGCAGGCTGCCGCGGGTGGTTTCGGGGTTGGCAAAGCCGCTGAACGCCACTCTATTGCCAGCCAACTTCATTTCCATCTGCCCCGTGCTGGTTAAGCTGGTAATGCTGCCCATCTCGGGAAGCAGTTCCCGCCGGAAAAACACGCTCAGTAACTGCGGCAACCGCCGGTAGTTTACCAGCAGCGTAGCATCCACGTCGCGCAGCCGGAAGAAGTCGGTATTCTGAAAATCGGCGGCTACAGTGGGCTGCTCCGGCCCCGCTAGGCGGCGCACTACGGCCTCGATGAGTGCCGGACTAGCGCTCAGCAGCAAGTGGTTGCGGTAGTTAAAAAAGGTGATGCCACGGTCGGTTCCCACCTCGGTTACTTCGTTGAGAATAGTGCCTTCGTAGTCGCGTGTGGCTACTTGAAAGTGCGGATCGCGCCCCAGGGCATCCAGCAGGCTACGCACCTGCCGATATTCCCGAATACTGGTCACCGGCACTTGCAGCAGCAGATCAAACTGGTTAGGCCCCGTTACGTGCACCGAAGTCAGCACTTTTTTGCGGCCCAGAAACCGGCTCACTACATCGCGCCCCCCTGTGAGGCTGTCAATCAAGGCGACGTTGTTTTGCAGGCTTTCGAAGTAGCGCACAGCCAGCAGATTATCCCAGAGCTGTGTTTCCTTGAGGTGGCGCACCAGCATAGGATGGTCGCGCGTGGCCGCCACCAGCACGGCATCGTCGGGAACTAAAGTCCACGGATCTACGGGCACGGCGGCTACGGTGCGCCGGTAGTACACATAAGAAGCCAGAGCCGCCAAGAGCAACAGTGCGGTCAGAATAGCAAGTAGCTTCTTGGACATACGGCGGGACAGGGCGGCAAAAATAGCGTTTTGTTTACTGGAACACAGGTTTGGCGCTGCACAAGGAAGCACACAAGTTGATTTAGCTTAGGTAAAGTGTATACGGCTATAACTTGCTCGGTTTGCAATACTCCACTCGCCGTAGCTGTGTTACGAACTACTTCCACCGCTGGGTGCCGCCAAACTCTTACGTTTCCTGTAGCGAAAGCAAGAGCTCGACGATAGTGCGTGGTTGGTTTGAGCCTGTTCGTCAAGAACAGGGTTTTCTTTTTCTATCTTCCGGCCCAAATCCTGATTCTCTCTCTATGTCCGAAGAACAAGGCCACTTTAAGCGGGCCATTACGCTTTTTGATGCAATTATGATTGTGACCGGTAGCATGATTGGCTCCGGCATTTTTATCGTTTCGGCCGATATTTCGCGGCAGGTAGGTTCAGCGGGTTGGCTGCTGGTGGTATGGGTCATTACGGGATTCATCACGCTGGCCGGGGCAGTTAGCTACGGCGAGTTGGCGGCCATGTTCCCGAAAGTGGGCGGGCAGTATGTGTATCTGCGCGAGGCCTACAACAAGTTGGTGGCGTTTCTGTACGGCTGGTCACTGTTTCTCGTGATTCAGACCGGCGTAATTGCGGCGGTAGCCGTGGCATTTGCGCGCTTTGTGGGAGTGCTGATGCCCTGGTTCAGTGAAACCAACGTGCTGTTCCGGATAGCATCGTTCAACTTCACCACCGTGCAGTTGCTGGCTATTCTAATGCTAGTAGGCCTGACTTGGGTGAACTCGCGCGGGGTGCAAGGCGGCAAGCTTATTTCCAACATCTTCGGCAGCACCAAGCTAGTGGCGCTGGCGCTGCTTATTCTGTTTGGGTTGGCGCTCGGCATCAACGACCAAGCCGTTAGCTTAAACTTCCACGATATGTGGAATGCGGCCAGCTTCTCGCCTACCGGGCAAAGTGTACCGCTTACCACCTGGGGTTTGGTTGGCGCTATTGGGTTGGCCATGACGGGCTCGTTGTTTAGCGCGGACTCCTGGAACAACATTGGCTTTTCGGGCGACGAGATTGTGCGCCCCGAGCGGACGATAGTGCTGAGCATGGCTATTGGCACCGGCATCGTCACGGCGCTGTATTTACTCATCAACCTAGTGTACCTGCTGGTGATGCCGCTGCACGGCGACCCAGCTGCGGCAGCTACCGATGTGGTGAGCCGGGGCATTATGTACGCCGCCAACGACCGGGTAGCTACTGCCGTGGCCGAAAGCATTCTGGGTCGGGCCGGCGCCTACGTGATGGCGGGGTTGATTATGATTAGCACGTTTGGCGCCAACAACAGCATCATTCTTAGCGGCGCCCGCGCCTACTACGCCATGGCCAAAGACGGCTTGTTTTTTCCCGGCATGGGGCGGCTCAACAAAGCAGGCGTACCCGGCGTAGCCTTGTGGGCGCAGTGCTTGTGGGCTTGCGGCTTATGTTTGTCGGGCTCGTATGGGCAGCTGCTCAACTACGTGATGTTCTCGGTGATTTTGTTCTATGTCATCACCATCATCGGCATCTTTATCCTGCGTCGCACGCGGCCTACCACTCCCCGGCCGTACCGCGCCCTCGGCTACCCCGTAATACCGCTGCTCTACGTTGTGCTGGCTTCCGCTTTCTGTGTGGTGCTGCTCGTGTCGCCAGCCACGGCCCGCGACTCAGGTATGGGGTTGCTGCTTGTGGCGCTAGGAGTGCCTGCATATTTCCTGTTCGGCAAAGGGTTTGCCAACCCTAAGTAAGGGAGCTAACCCATTCGGTTTGCTGGCGACTTGCTTTGGTTTGCAGTTGAAGCGTCAACTCATTCCTCGATTTCCTTACCCTTGATCAATAAAAAGGCCGCTCTGGATTATCAGAGCGGCCTTTTTGTTGACTATTCCTGACCGCTTAACGGCGGCGCTTTGCCCCTTCGGCGGGCAGCAGTGTTACGTTGACGGGCTGCGAGCCGCGCGTACGCACTTCTTGATCTTGGTAGCCACCATAGCCATACACTAAGTGGTTGTCACCAGCGGGTACTTCCAGAGAATAGTTGCCGCTAGCATCGGTGCCAGTGCCCTTGCGTGAGCCTTTCAGCAACACGGTAGCACCCGCGAGCGGCCGGCCGTTCTCGTCAAGAATACGCCCCGATAGCGTGTAGAATGTGGGAGCTGCAGGTGCCACAACAGTAGCGGGTGCAGCTTCCTCTATCACCTGCTCGGTTACTGGCGCTACGGCCTGCACCTGCCGACTATCGAGGCTGGTTTCGGCTACGGGCCGTGCCACACGCCGAGGAGCAGCTTCGGCTACAACAGGCTTTTCAACTTCAGCAGCAACTTCTTCCTTAACCTCTTCTTTTGCTTCAGCTGGCGCTTCTTCCTCCGCTGCATGGGCACCCGTCACGCTAGCTTCTCCAAGCATTACAGAGGGCATTACACTGTTAATAGCATTGCTTCCTTCCTCAGGCATGAAGTAGCCAATGGTGGCCAGCAGAAAAATAACCCCTACTACAGCGCCCAACCACTTATTACCGGAAGAGAGAGACTCTTCTTCCTCTTGGAGGTAAGTGCTTTGGTTGTCGGTTTCAGGCAGGGTAGAATTTGTGGGCATAGATGTGAGAAAATGAGATGAATAGAGAAAAGTCGTTTAGGAACTTATGTACTTATTTGCACATAAAAGCTATTTAGTGTCTTTTTGAATCAACACCGGTTCCTAAAGATATAATATTACTTTTCAGCTGTCCTAACTTTACTTGGCACCAATAGCTCATTACAGACATATACCTACATAAATACAACTATAAATTAAAGCGGTCCTACCGTTCTACCTGGAAATCCGGCAAAAGAGTCCTATCATAAAGGCTGCATAAATCTACTATGCCTATCAAAAATGTCTATTCAGCTATTAGCATACGAGCAAAACAGTTCGTCACTAACATTAGACTAAGCATTGAATAGTACAGGATTCGACTATAATGGAGAAAGATTTACAGAATGATAAAAACGAATAATGTCTTTCTTAATATTACGACATAATACAAAAGGAGGCTTGCCAAGATTGGCAAGCCTCCTTTTGTATTATCCTTTTAAGTACCCAACTACCTGTCGGCGGGCCGTGTAGTTAGTCGTGGGCCGTGGTGGCCGGGCCGCTTACGTCCTTGTCGCCGAACTCTTGATGGCGGGTGCGCAATGTGTGGTCTAGCTCTACACTGCCCTCCGACTCAAAGCCTGGGCCTGAGGATACCTCTCCGGAATTGGTGTGGTCGTTGCCACCCTGGGGCTCTGTTTCGCTGCCTCCGATGTGCAGGTTTTCAAGCTGGTCTTTTTGGTCGCTACGCTGTTTGTAGCCTTGAGCACCTGTATTGCGGTACGCCGAAGGGTCATTGGCTTCTTTGCCATTGCTCTGATCGGCTTGGTAGGCCTTTTCTTCTTCGAGTTGCTCGTTATAAGGAGCTGGCTGGTTATCGGTGATCTTGCTATTCTCTTTGTCTTCGTCGTTGACTTCGTCTTTGCCGAGCAGTTTATCAAATATCATGGTCGTGAGAATTAAAGGTGAGGTATTGCCTTAATTCTTACGGGTGGCAGGTAGTGGGGTTGTAATACGCAGGAAATCAGCTCGACGCCCGCTTGCTATTTCCGGTCGTTCAGCGTCCAGTCGTACGCGTAAAAGTCGATGGCGGCGGTGGCCGGAATGCCTTTAGAGCCCCTATATTGATTGATATACGCTACTGTAGATTTGCCAGTGGCCTTGAAATCGGCTTCGTACCACTTGAAAATCTCAGACAGCAATACCTTTTTGCCAGTAGCCTCAACCCGTATAAACTGCGGGTCCTGCAACACTTTGCGGGCTTGGTTGGTGAGTTGCGCGTCGAGTGCAGCAGGAGCGTAGGCTTCTGGCCGCAACCGCGGGCAGCCGCGCGCCCCGCAAACCAGCGCAAAGTGAATGCGCGGATCGGCATATACCTTGCGTAGCTTATTGTTTTCCAGCTCGTTAAGCGTCAGCAACTCCCTGGCTATTGCATGCTCTTTCTTATCGAAAAAGCCCGGCAGTTTCATTACCGACGTCAGGGGATAAGCGTCTACTACACCCTTAATAACCGTTAGGTTGTAGGCGTTGAGGTAGAATGCCTTCCGCTCGGAAACGGTGGCCCCATAAATATCGAAATGCTGCACCCGTTGTATCAGGGTGTGCAGGGTGGCCGCTTCTTGGCGGGCGGCGGTATAGTTTACTTGTCCGTCGGGGGTTACTACTTTTTTCAAGAAGGCTGTGACATCTTCATGAAACGGACGTGGAGCGTTGCCAGCAGTGGCGGGTAAGCTTGCCCACATTACCAGCACACTTACTAATAAAGCAGCGAAGCGGCCGGCAATGAGGCGGCGAGCGGCCGACGAGAAATTCATATGTACGTCAGTGAAGAAGCAAAAGCCGGAGGCCAACCGTAGCGCAACAGCAGGTTATACAAACCTAACAGCGCGTATGAAATTAAAGCCTCATCGCTCAGTGATATTTTCTGCTCAACTTTACGAGAACTCACAGCCTATCGGGTTTTCCGCCTCGTATATTTTTCACTTATGCATCTGGTTGTTATCGGCAATGGAATTACAGGCGTTACGGCGGCTGTCACGGTTCGGCGGCTGCGCCCCGACGCCCGCATTACGCTGGTGTCCGACGAGACAACACACCATTACTCGCGCACTGCGTTGATGTACGTGTACATGGGCCACCTGCGCTACCAAGACATCAAGCCGTTCGAGGACTGGTTTTGGACGGAAAACCGGCTAGAGCTAGTGCAAGCCACAGCCACAGCCTTGAACACGACCCGCAAAGAGCTTAGCCTAAGCACGGGCCAAACCCTGTCATACGACCAACTTTTGCTGGCCACGGGCTCGGTCAGCCGCTTCGCTGACTGGCCCGGACAGCACCTACCAGGCGTTCAAGGCCTTTATTCTCTGCCCGACCTCGAACAGATGACCCGCGAAACGCACGGCATCCAACAGGCGGTGGTAGTAGGCGGCGGGCTGATCGGAATAGAGCTGGCCGAAATGCTGCATTCCCGAGGCATCCGGGTCACGATGCTGGTGCGCGACGACCGGTATTGGGCGTCGGTATTGCCTAAGCCGGAAGCCGAGCTCATCAATATCCAACTACAAGCCCACGACATTGATGTTCGCTACCGCACCGAACTCGCCGAGCTACTGCCCGATGGTGCGGGCCGGGTGCGCGCGGTGCGCACCACTGCCGGCGAAGAAATAGAAGCGCAGTGGGTGGGCTTGGCGACGGGCGTAAAACCCAACCTAACTCTCGCCCAGGCAGCAGGACTAGCTACCGACCGGGGCATTCTGGTTGACGAGTTGCTGCAAACCAGCGTACCTGGCGTTTTCGCGGCTGGCGACTGTGCGCAGCACCGCCAAGCGGGGGCCAACGAAGTACCAATAGAGCAGCTTTGGTATACTGGTCGGGCGCAGGGCGAAACGGTGGCGCACACCATCTGCGGGCAGCCCACCCCCTATCGGCGTGGCATCTGGTTCAACTCGGCTAAGTTCTTCAATCTCGAATACCAAACCTACGGCCGCGTGCCCGCCGAACTTACTGAGGGCGTAGAGTCATTCTATTGGCAACATCCCAATACCTTGCACGCCTTGCGCATTAACTTCCGGCCGTCGGCTGGCTTTGCCGTAACGGGCATGAACGCCATGGGCTTGCGGCAGCGCCACGAGGTGTGGGAGAACTGGCTACGAGCGGAAACACCGATTCATGACGTGCTGCGCCAGCTAGGTGCCGCTAACTTCGACCCCGAATTCTACAAGCAGCACGAAGCGGATATTGTCGCGCAATTCAACAAGCAATTTCCAGGACAGCCGGTTGTATTGCAGCGGCGCAAGGGATTATTTGCCCGTTTGCTGTCTGCGTCTGGTACCTGAGTTCCTACCCTGAGGCCAGTTGCTCGCCTCAATTGGCGAGCAGACAACAAAACCTTGGTCATAAACGAAGGCTAGACTCAGGATAGATTTTCTTAACCACTTCTCATGGATTTCAACAAACTATACCGGCCTAGCGCCCTCAACAGCTTTCAATTCATTGCCGTCACGGGCTTGATCATGAGCGGTGGTGCTCACCTGATTCTACGTTATTTCACTCACAGTGTACCGGCGGGTTTCAACTGGCTCTACGTGTGCTGGTTAGGCTTGTATGTTGTTGGCACGCTGCTCAATTATTTCGGCAGGCCCGATGCGCCCCACCATCATCACCACCATCACGATGATGACGACCATGACCACGACTTGCACTAGCCCAAGCACACTTGCTGGATTAAACAGCTTTGTGTGCCGACTCAACTAAATACGTATTATTAAATAGATTATGGCCTCGCTTGCTCTATCTCAGCCGCCGGTGTCCGATACGTCGGTAACTGAAAAAATTCTGCTTACAGTTATCGGGCTGGGGCTACTGGCTCTTTCCACCGTGGCCTTTGATGCCGATGCGGAACGGGCACGTTTGAGCTTTTACACGGCCATGACCCTGATTAGCAGCGGAACCCTCGCCTGGGCGTGGTGGAAATTCGGGCGCGGCGACGCGGGCGTGAAGCAAGACAACCTGTGGTTGCGCGGCAGCACCGGGCGCGGTGCCATTGCCTGGATTACGGCCGTAGTGCTCACGGGCTTCTACGTAGTGCTCTACTGGTACAGCAGCCCCGACGACCAAGGCAACTTCGGGCCCTTTAATCAACTGGTGCACGCCCTAGACCCGTTCAGCCAGTGGCTGCGCCACAAGCCCGCCGACCAGTGGCTGCTCTACGGCACCTTCTATACCCTGGCGGTGCTCGTGATGGGTGGCCGCGCGCTATGGAAGTATCGGCACTCGCCCTACCAGCGCATTCGTACGGTGTCGGTGATGTTTTTCCAACTGGGCTTCGCCTTTATACTGCCTGGCTTGCTGCTGGCCTTCCAAAAGCCCGAGTACTACTTTAGCTACTTTTGGCCGCTGAAATACGACTACCTGTTTCCGGGTACAGTAGGCTACCTGTTGAAAGATGGCGGCCCCGGCCTGGGGGTGTTCATGGTGTTCTGGAGCGTAGTTATTTCGTTTGTAGGCGTCCCTATTCTCACCTATTTCTACGGGAAGCGCTGGTACTGCTCGTGGGTGTGCGGCTGCGGCGGCCTCGCCGAAACGGCCGGCGACCCCTACCGTCACCTCTCCGACAAAAGGCGCGGCGCGTGGCGCTGGGAAGTGCGGATTATGTACCCCATCCTCGTAGCTATCGTGCTGATTACGGCGCTGCTGTGGCTGGCAGCTTCGGGTGCGGTGCCTGCCTTGCAGCCTGTGGCAGAGCCTTTATCGAAGGCCTATGGGTTTGCAATCGGCTCGGTGTTTTCGGGCGTGGTGGGCGTGGGGTTCTACCCTTTGCTAGGCAACCGGGTGTGGTGCCGGTTTGGGTGCCCAATGGCGGCGTATCTCGGGCTATTGCAGAAGCACTTCTCGCGCTTTCGTATCACCACTAACGGCGCCCAATGCATTTCGTGCGGCAACTGCTCCAACGTGTGCGAAATGGGCATCGACGTAAAGCAATATGCCCAACGCGGCGAGCCTATTATCCGGGCGGCCTGCGTGGGGTGCGGTATGTGCAGCACAGCTTGCCCGCGCGGTGTCCTCAACCTCGAAAATGGTCCGCGCGAAGGACGCTACCAAGGCTCTCCCCTCATCCACGCGGATTCGCTGCGGATTTTGAGCTAGGCGGCGACGCCTCTATTTTAAAGCTTAACGGTCCCTTGGGTTTCAGCCACCGCTTGATCTCGGCATACGTGAGCTGATAATCGGAGTCGGGCTGCAGGGCCTCAATAACATGCGGGAAACCGAAATCATAGTACAGCACCAAGCCAAACGACGTAACGGCAAAATCGTAGAAGCGCGGCTCTCCCTCCTGAAGCTCGACGGTGCTGGTGCTGTCGTTCCAGTACAGCCGATGCTTAACGTCGGTTAATAAATTGGTATCGGTCTCGATTTGCGGATATTCTTTGGGCAGCGTGCCTAAGTGCTCGGTTACGCGGCGGTTGATGGACTGCTGCCAGCGCTGCTGCAGTGCCAATGTATCAGCCACCAAGTCGCGCACTTTCAGCAGGCTGCCAGTGCGCAAATCGAAGGTGGCATGGCGCTTCACTGTGGATGGATAAGCCCCACCATACACAGAAGTAAACTCCACTGACAACAGGCTATGGTCATTGTAGAGCACCTCGTAGCGGGATTCGGTGAAGTCGTTTTTTTTGCCTTCAAACTCCGCGTGCGCCTGCTCAATAGCCGTGCTAACTACAAGCGGCTGCGGGACATCATCCAAGTCCTCGCCGAGGGCCGCATCCACTAGCCCCAGATTGATGCGCGCAGCTGCTACGGCATCGGGCAACTGCACTTGTGGCACAATGAAGCGTCCTTTAATCGTGTCACTTACGCTGATAACAACCGCCCGCTCTACCTTAACAACGGCTGGTTTGGCAACCGTTTTAGATTTCTTGGACTTGCTAGCTGGTCGCCGGGCAGTGGCTTGGGAGGCTGGTTTCGGAGCCGCAGTAATTCTAGGTGAAACCGACGGCCGGGTTAAAACAGGAATAAGAGGATTCTGCTGCTGCGCTTGTGCAAGCGCAGTCGTTAATAATAGCGCAGGCAACAGCCCGTGCAAATATCTGTTAACCATAGAGAGGACAGTCGCGCGAAATCATGCGCAACTTACGGCTTGCGGCCCGAATGCTCATCTTGCCGCGACGAATTACGCTCCAGCTTTTTAGCTGGCTGGTCAGGCAGGTACTGCTGCAAAGGGAGTTGTTGTACGCCTCCGGCGTCCATTCTATCCTGCACAGCAGCTTGCGGCATTTTGCTAACCCCAGAGTCGGGCACGACTATGCGCATGGCATTTGGGTAGCTACGATATGTGCTTCCAGATGCTAATTGCTGTTGTTTCTGGGAGGCGGCGGGAGCAAGCATCCGCCCCGAGTTGCGCGGCTGCAGCCTAAACTTTTCGCTTAGTTTCAACTGACTAGGCGGGGTTGTTTGGGCCAGTGCGGGGGTCAAGAAGACCGGCGAAAACAAAACAAGCAGAAGAGTTTTCATTGGTTCGTTCCTGTTTAAAGGTGGAGCACTTAGCTACTCTATTGACTCACTTGGTCCTGATAAGGTTGCAACTTAGATTCGTTTACAACTCTTACAGAGCACCGGTAAGTATTCTGCCTTATAACAACTGTTTTACAACCGCCGCACACAACATGCAGGCAGCACTACCGCACAAAAGCCAGCAGGGCCGCCAGAAACTGCGGGGTGGCTTCCAGGTGCGGAATGTGACCTACGCCGGGCAGTGGCACTAGCTTGGCGCCTTTGATTTGAGCGGCTGTCCGCTGGCCTAGCGCCGGATACTGCCCCATCCGGGCCAGAACTTTCGGGTCTTTAATCAGGCCTTTACCAACCACCGTTCGGTCGTCCTGCCCGATGATTAGCAACGTGGGAGCCGTGCTTGCGCCAAACTCGTAGCTCACTGGCTGCTGGTAAATCATGTCGAAGGTGAGGGCGTTGGCGCGGGCTACTTTCAGAAAATCGGGGTGGCGGGTTTGGGCGGCCAGGGGCAGCAGCCACTCGTCGTGGGCTTTCGGGTAGCCCTTGGGGTAATACGTGGCATGGTATTTCCGAATGCTTTCTTCGGTGCTTTTCCGTTCGCTAGCCTCGGCCTGGTCGATTGTCTGGAATGGCACGCCCACGCGGTAATCCTCTAAGCCAATGGGATTTTCAAGCACTAGCTTCTCGGTGGCAGCGGGGTAGAGTAGCGCGAAACGCGTAGCGAGCATACCGCCCATACTATGCCCTACAATGGTGGCTTTCTGAATTCCTAGCGTGTCGAGCAGGTGCTTGGTATTGTGGGCGAGTTGGTGGAAAGAGTAATGAATATCGGGTTTGTCGGACTTGCCAAAGCCAATTTGGTCGGGCACCACTACGCGAAACCCGGCCGCCGTCAGCGCCTTGATAGTTTCCCGCCAGTAAGCCCCGAAAAAGTTTTTGCCGTGCAGCAACACCACTGTACGGCCATTGGCTTTGGCAGTGGCGGGCACGTCCATATAGGCCATTCGGAGGCGCTGGCCTTCCAGCGTGAGCGGTAGGGTACGCACCGGAAACGGATACTCGTATCCGTCGAGCGTGGCATTAAGGGAAGCGGGTGTAGTTTGGGCTACACTAAGCGTAGCAAACAACAAAGCGAAAAGGAGCAGCAGAAAAGAACAGGAACGGTGCATAAACTGGAAGCATCATGGATTTCAGTTCTGCGCTTACGCAAAATAGGTGGCTTTGGCGACCCTACTACTTCACTCGATACTAGAAAGTCCTCGTACTCGCTCCTCTTTTGCGCCTAGGTCTCTTCTTGTGTAGGTTGTGGCCTAGAGAGTAGGCTTTTCGTTGTTTAAGCCACCTTGTTTGAGCAGCAGGTCGATGGTGCGGGTATCTTCGTCGCTCCAAATCACGTTGCGGATATCCTCGAAGCCGAGCACGGAATGGCCGTCCGCTTCGCCGTACTGGGTGTACGTTTCCAGTAGTAATTCATCATCGGCAACGCGCACCACGTAGCCGTAGAGGTAGCCCTCGGCTTGGGTTTCGAGCATGACGAGTTGGCGCACCTCCTGCGCACGCTGCAGCAGCACCGGAATTGTGAGGTACTGATTTTCGAGGCCGCCCGGCGTGGAAGGCAGGGCATATACCACTTCGGGGTTGTGCTCCTTGAATTCGATTAGGCGCACGTACCGGTCATCGAAATGCATCTGCGTGACCGTGTTAAGGCTGATGGTCTGGACGCCGGTTGGCAGGCCCTGGCGCGTGATTGTGCGCAACAGCAGCAATTCGGGGTTGTGACTGAGGACGTAGCCTAAAAACAAACCATTGCTGGTTCGCAACGACACAACGCGACGGTTTCGTTGCGCCCGCTGTAGCATATCCGTTCGTAATGAGCCCATCAAGTAATTGTTGGTTATTGAGTATTGGTTGTTGAGGGCGTATGCTACTTATCACTTGTTGCGGTTAACTGGCAGCATAGCCTTACCCATTAACAAGCAACAAATAGAATCAACCCTCAACCATCAACTTAAATCCCGTTGCAGGTCGGTCAGCACTTGGCGGGCGTGGGCTACGTGGTCGGTGGCCCGGTTCATGGAATTGAATATGTAGCGGATCACTCCCTGCTTATCGATGACGAAGGTGACGCGGCCGGGCAGAATGCCAAGAAGCGCGCGAGGCACTTCGTAGAGTTTGCGCACTTGGCCGCCCGTATCAGCTAGCAGCGGAAACGGTAGCCGGTGCTTCTGGGTGAACTTCTGGTGCGACGCCTCCGAATCGGAGCTGACGCCCACAACTTCAGCCCCTAAATCCTGAAAGTCCTGGTATTGGTCGCGAAACGAGCAGGCCTCGGCGGTGCAGCCAGGCGTGTCATCTTTGGGATAGAAATACAACACGATAGCTCGTTTTCCTCGTTGGTCGGCTAAGCGAAAAGCCTCACCAGTAGTGGTTTTCAGAGTGAAGTCGGGAGCAGTGTCACCTAGCTGTAGCATGCAGGATACGGTTCAGGTTGAAATCGTAAAAGTAGCGTACAAGGTTAGAATTTAGATGAAGACGATTTTGTGGTCCTACAAACCGCATCTTTGTAGTTCCCGGACGCTTACTGAAGCTTGAAACGGGTACCAAACAACCGAGAAAGCCAAGCGCAGTTATTGGAAATCTATGAAGCCTATAGAATGCCGTTAATAGATGTTATTATCCCGGCCTACAATGAAGAGCAATCCATTGGGAAGGTGCTGGCAGAAATCCCAGCGGGCTTGGTTCGGGAAGTTATCGTGGTTGACAATAACTCTTCCGATCAAACCGGGACGGTAGCGCGCGCCGCGGGTGCCACTGTGCTCCGAGAGCCCCGCCCAGGCTACGGCTACGCGTGCTTGGCAGGTATGGCCCGCTGCTACGCACGGCCAGCCGCCGAACAGCCCGAAATTATTGTCTTTCTAGACGGCGACCATTCCGATTATCCCGAGGAAATGCCGCTGCTGCTCGCCCCTATCCTGCGCGGCGAAGCGGATATGGTAATTGGCTCCCGCGCCTTGGGTGAGCGAGAAGCTGGCTCGATGATGCCGCAGCAGATATTTGGCAACTGGCTGGCTACTAACTTACTGCGACGACTCTACGGCGCCAGCTTCACCGATCTTGGCCCTTTCCGGGCTATTAGAGCGTCGGCCCTTACGCGGATTGGCATGCAGGATACCACCTACGGCTGGACCGTGGAAATGCAGCTCAAAGCCGCCAAGCTCAAAATTCCGAGCACCGAAGTAGCGGTGCGCTACCGCCGGCGCATCGGCACGAGCAAGGTGTCGGGTACGGTGCGCGGTACACTCGGGGCCGGCTACAAAATCCTGTGGACTATTTTCCGCTATCTATAATCTATTCTTAGCATCAGTACTGCGCGGTGCACTGATCATACCCATTGCGTCAGGGTAATGATTTATAACCCTGGCATGCCGTACTTTGTGCCCTTTTATTTCCTGCATGCTCTTTCTTGAAGTCACGCTGCTAGTGCTGTATGGGCTGTGCCTGGCTTTCATCCTAGGCTTCAGCGTTACGCAGTTTCAGCTGACTCAACTAGCCCGCCGGGCCTACGCACGCGGGCTGGCAGCCGAGCCGGCGGCTCCTGCCACATGGCCCCGCGTGACCGTGCAGCTTCCTATCTACAACGAAGTATTTGTGGTGGAGCGGTTGCTCGACGCCTGCGCCGCCCTCGACTACCCCATCGATAAGCTCCACCTGCAAGTCCTCGACGATTCGACCGACGAAACGGTGGGACTAGTAGCGGCCCGAGTGGCGCATTATCGGGCCCGCGGACTACGCATCGACCAAGTGCGCCGTCCCGACCGGCAGGGCTTCAAAGCGGGTGCCTTGCGCCATGGCTTGGAGCTTACCAACGGCGAGTTCATTGCCATTTTCGATGCTGATTTCGTACCCAAGCCCGACTTTTTACGCCGAACCCTACCCTACTTCGACGCCCCCGACGTGGGCGTGGTGCAAACCCGCTGGGGCCACCTCAACGAAACATATTCCCTCCTGACGCAGCTCCAAGCCTTTGGCTTGAATGCCCACTTCTACCTCGAGCAAGTGGGCCGCACCAGTGGCGGGCACTTCATCAACTTCAACGGCACCGGCGGGGTTTGGCGGCGTTCCTGCATTAAAGACGCCGGCGGCTGGCACACCGACACCCTCACCGAAGACCTGGACTTAAGCTACCGTGCCCAGCTTCGCGGCTGGCGTTTCCGCTACCTGCCGCAGGTGGTGGCCCCAGCCGAGTTGCCTGCCGCCATGGACGCCCTTAAGTCGCAGCAGTTCCGCTGGACCAAAGGCGCCGCCGAAACAGCTCGTAAGCACTTGCTGACAGTGTTGCGCTCCAACCAAACCAACGCCACCAAGCTGCACGCCGCATTTCATTTGCTGAACAGTACGGTGTTTGTGGCTATACTACTTATGGCACTAGTAAGCGTGCCGCTGGTTTACGTGCGCGTCGATTTGCCACAACTCAAGCCCCTGCTGCAATTGTCGTCGGTGTTTTTGCTGGCTTTTGTTCCCCTTATTCACTACTACTATACCAGTTGGCGCCTCGACCAGCCGCGGGCCTCCGGGTGGCGGTTTGCCCCTAAGTTTCTGCTGTTTATGTCGATGTCGATGGGGCTGACGCTGCACAATGCGCGGGCCGTGCTGTTAGGCTGGCTCGGCAAGCAGTCAGCCTTTATCCGGACGCCCAAGCTCGGGCTGATAAATCAGCAGGGCACCTGGCGGGGCCGACGCTACCGCACTGGCTCTTTGCTCGACGGTCTTACCTTGTCGGAAGGGCTGCTTACGCTGTACTTTGCTTTCGGTATCGGGGCGGGGCTCTACTTAAAAGATTGGGGCCTGATTCCCTTTCACTTGATGCTCACCATTGGCTATGGCTTAACTTTCTACTACTCCATGCGGCACCGTAAGTAGCCCATCATACGGGAGAGTTGCACGGCAGAATTGGTCTGCAGGGCTGTCTATTAGGCCCGACAGCTCTTTGTGCATTGCCAGTCGGTTTATTTAAGCTTCTTTCTACTCTTGACTGCTCGGTCTACCACGCGCCCCCTTCAGCTACTGGCCCTGCTCCTTTCGGGGATGGTGTACGGGGTGCTGGCCTACGCCACCCCCAGAACGCAATTCTGGCAATTGCTGACCTTGCTGGCTGTTGCGTTTGGCTTGTACGTCTACTTACTGCAGACGCGCCTTCCGTTGCGGGTCGGCCTAGTGGCGGCGCTGCTTTTGCGCCTGCTGTGGCTGCCCGTCCTCCCCAACCTCTCCGACGACTACCATCGTTTTCGCTGGGACGGGTTGCTGGTTGCCCAAGGCGTTAACCCCTTCCAATACCGCCCCGACGAGTTGGTTTCCAGTGCAGTTAAAGCCGAGGCCAATCCCTCAGACTCTACTATCACCCAACAATCCTCGTTCCGCCGCACACTTCCGGCAACAGTAAATCAGCAGCTGGCCATTCTGTACCCCAAGCTGAACTCACCGCACTACTACTCGGTGTATCCACCAGTGTGCCAGGCGGCGTTTGGACTTGCTTCGGGCCTTTTCCCAACCAACGAGCGAGGGGCAGTGGTGATGTTACGGCTGGTAGTATTGCTAGCCGAAGCGAGCACTGCGGCGCTGCTGCTAGCATTGCTGAGGGCCTTTGGGCAGGCTGCGCAGCGGGCTCTTTGGTACCTACTTAATCCGCTAGTGGTAGCCGAACTGACCGGCAATCTGCATTTCGAAGCCCTCATGATTTGTTTTGGGCTGCTGGCTTTGTGGCTGTTGGTGCGAGGCAAACAGCACTGGTCGGCGGCAGCTTTGGGACTCGCGGTAGGCACCAAATTGCTACCCGTGCTTATGCTACCCTTGCTATTGAAAAGACTTGGCTGGTGGAAGTTTGTGCGCTATTCAGTATTAGTTGGCTTTATGGTATCAGCGCTTTTCCTGCCATTTATATCCCTTGATTTACTGCACAATATCAACCGTAGCCTCACGCTTTACTTCAGCAAGTTTGAGTTCAATGCCAGCGTATATTATGTGCTTCGATTTATCGGCTACCGCCTTACGGGCTACAACGAAATTGCCATCATCGGGCCGGGTTTAGCACGGGCTACCGCGGTGCTAGCTTTGTTGTTGGCGTGGCGGGAAAAACCGGCCGTCTGGGCTACGTTGCCACGCACTTTGCTTTTCACGCTTACTATTTACTACCTATTCGCCATCGTGGTACACCCTTGGTATCTGGCCCCGCTGGTAGCCCTAAGCGTATTCACCGCCTACCGTTTCGCGCTGGTTTGGTCGGGCATGGTGGTTTTGTCTTATGCAGCGTATCAAACCAATGCCTACCTCGAAAACCCGTGGCTGCTGGCCTTGGAATATCTCACAGTACTAACGGTATTGATATGGGAGCTACGCCGAAACGCTGTTAATGCCTGATACCGAAAGCCTATTAGTTGCTACACTAAGCGGCCGTCACTAGCTCTACTTAACTTGACTTGAATCGGCAGCGGGATGATTCCAGTAGGCGTAGCGGCTAACTTTTTTGAGCGTCAGCTTACGGCCGTCCCAGGCTGTTTGGCGCAACAGCAGGTTAGGGTATTTCTTCGCAAACCAGTACTTGCTGGTCTTTTTTTGCGACAGCTGTACTTGCACCAACCACGCAGGCTCTGGCGCATCGGCAGCGGGAGCCTCCTGTACTTTAATTTCCGCATTATAATACACGGGTGGCGCCGCCTTGCTGGTTTGCTGCAATTCGCAAATGGTGGCCTGAAAGGTAGGTAAGGCGGCAAAGCGCAAGCTGCGCAATGTGTAAGGCAATGCATCCTCAAAGAGCAGGTCGCGGCGCAGGTTACGCTGCCCGGCTCCCTGCGTGTCCCAATAGGAGTTGTAGGTTTGTATGTACTGCAAGCCGTCGTCCTGAAAGGCTTTGAACGTGTTGCCACACCATTCCTGCGACGAACTGGTGAGCTTGTAGAGCCCCACCGGGTTTTCGCGGCGAAAGAACAGAGAAGTCAGGAAATGATACGGATACTGGTCGGTAGGAATCCGGCAAAACTGGTTCACCTTCATCACCGGAAACAAGTCGAAACGCTCGTAGTCGTCGGTCTTGACTTTGTATTGGTCGTTGAATTCCTCTTTTACCGTGAGCTGGGCGTACTCGAAACGCCGCACTTTGTTGTACACGACTCGCTCGGCGTCGTATAGTGCCACTTCGGCAAGCCCGTCTTCCCATAGCTTGTTCATGGCCCACAGATGTTCAAAATGAGGATCTAGGCGCCTTAGTGCGTTAGGCAACACCTCGGGTTGCGGCTTGCCGGTGGGCGGCGCTCCTGACTTGCCAGCCGTGTCCGGCGACGAGCAACTTACCGCACCGACACCCAGTAGTAAACTCACGCCCAGCAGCCAAGGCTCAATTGGAAGACGCATAACGGGGAGTTGGAATGTGACGCCTAAGTAAGCGGAAAGTAAGTAAAGCCCTTATTACTTATCCTCTGCATTACCCGCCCCAGTACTAGTGCGCCATGCTCTCAGGTCGTCGGCATCGTCCACATCGCGCAGGACAGGCAACTGCGCCACTTGCAGGCCAAGCCGGTCGGCATCGGCAAGTGTATGCGGTAAAACTGCGTCGGTACTCCAACTTTTATTAACAAACAAATCAGTGTATAACTCCTTCATTCCTAACAAGTAGTAGCCACCATCTTCGGCCGGTCCTATAACTACATCATGCGTTGCCAATAAGGCATAGGCTTCCGTCAGCAACTGAGGTGTTATACCGGGGCAATCAGTTCCGATGATAAGGGCAGCCGTGGCCCCAGCTGCAAAAGCATGTGAGAAAGCCGCCTGCATTTTCTGACCCAGGTCACCAGGATACTGATACACTTGCTCGTACTTATCCCACCCTTCAGGCAAGGCAGCGGGTGCTGTAGAAGGTGCCGCTAGCCAGAGCGTTTTGTGCGCAGGCACATCGGCAATAACCGTAAAAGTGTGGTGCAGCAACTCCTGGTACACAGCTAGCGCGGCTTCGGCGCCGATGCCTGCTGCCAGCCGAGTTTTTACCTTTCCTAGCTCGGGGTACCGAGCAAATACGAGTAGGTGTGAGTTAGCCGTATTGTTATCGGGTGCCATTATCCTGCTGCTTTGGAATGTTATTGGTTGGTTACGTTGCCTTGATAAACCTTTGCAAATTTAGGGTTACTCGACAAGCGTTGTTTCTCTACTAGAGACAGTGCAGCGGTTGATGCAGGCCGGTGCCGTTTCGTGTAGAGTTGCAAATACGAGGCAAATGATTCGTGCATAATCCAGAGGGTATTCGGCTTGGCTGCCAACCGCAGAAGGCTATCCTCAAAGTCGCGAGTACCAGTCATATGTTGGCGCAAACTGGCTAAAGAAGGTTCTAGCGTCAACCACCCCATTAGGGTTAGCACTGGTGAGTCCGACAACTCATAAGTGGCGAAGGGTGATAAATATTGATAAGCCTGTTCTACCCCGCCCACAACCAGCGTACGGTGTTTGGCCACCGCATATACTTGACTAATATAGGCCTCATTTTCTACTTGATGATGATGATATGCTCTGCCTTGACGCCACAACTTGGTGGTGTATACCACCACTATAATGCAAAGTGCCCATTGCCAGCTCAACGTCAAACTTGGTATGCTCGGATTACATCTAACTAGGTAAATTAGAATACCGACAGCCCATATGCTAAATAGCGGTACAGCTAGCCGCAACGGCAATTTCATCCACAAGGCAATGAATGTCAACATGATGAAAAAAGCTAGCTGAGCGAGCCAGTATTCTTTTGCTTGCTCAGTGGCACCTAGAAACACCCATATACTGCTAAAGACAAAAAACAAACCATACGCAATGCTCACGTACCATGTAATAGGTCGACATTGCTTTGCGAGGAAGCCTTTGCTTCGGAAATAGATCCTTGTCGAAGCGGAAGCTTTGCTCGTACAGCTGCTCATTGACTACAGTAGAATCTCCAAACGCCCAGTTGGCTACGGACAACACACCCAAACTGTCAGCGGCAGTAACTGGTTGAGGCTGGTATAGGGCATAATCTAAATAGTAGGCATTGCCTACATCAATCCTTTGGCGTGTATTCTCACTACGCGAATAAGTAAGAGCGAGAACACCAGCTGCAACGGCCATAATAGCGCCCGCGCTTATCACGGGCAAGAATGCCCGATAACCCGCTAACCACCAAGCCCCAGGTATGGCAACCAGCAACCCCAGTATGGCGGCACTCGGTCGGATGCACCATCCTAGCATGACCACAGCTAATCCTACAGCCAACGAAAAAAAGTGTTTTCGCTGGCTTGTTGCATACAGTATTCCCGTGCCAGCTAGCAGAATAGGGAGCCGTGTGAAGTTGATAAGCAAGGCCGTTTGCTGCCACGCAAACCAGTAGATTAGAATCAAGCAGCAAGCAAGACTTAGCACGGAAACCTTACCTGCCAATACATCATATAGAACCTGATAAACCAGCACCAGACTGACATATAGTAGCAGGTAAAGCAATAGGCCATACCAAGGAATAGCCGGCCAGATTCGATATAAAGTGGCTAGTACGGAAGCTAATCCATGAAAATACAGATGCAAATCGGCTACAGGAGCTAAAGCCGTTTCGCCACGTATCACCTGGCTTATAGCAACATCATCATTTGATTCGTAATAGCACCCGAATAGTATCCAAGTAAACAGCAGTAACAGGATAGGTAGAACCCAAACTAGCAGCAACTTGGTAACATATACTTTCTTCATATAAGAAAAAGAACGTCCTGGTGCTTGCCCCATAAGGACGTAGCTGCACCTAGTCTTTTACCTGCTTGGCAAGAGCACTATATCTGAAAGTAGTCTATTGCTACTTATATACTTGCCGGCCGCTTTTCAGCCAAGGGCTCCACAAAGGCGAATAAGGATGTATGTTTTGGGTAACGCCTTGTTGATTGTACACCGAGTGGCCCTCATTCACCCATTGGAAAAGCCCTCCGTACAAGTTGCGCACATCCTGAAAACCTAGCGCTTTCAGCCGCTCCCCCACCCGCTCACTACGATACCCCACCGAACAGTACACAACCACCGTCTGATTGCGAGGCAGGTCAGGGAAAGTGTTTTTCTCGAAAGAAGTGAAATCTACAAAATGGGCGTTGCGCAAATGGCTCACTTGATACTCCGCAGGCGTACGGGTATCAAGGAGTAGCACGGCTTCGGGCTTTTCCGCCAGCATCGTTGCCAGTTGGGCGGGCCGGACTACGGGTACTGTGTTACGGTATAGCGTCCGCAGCAGTCGGTCGTAGGTGGTAGAGTTATCACTGTCAGTATGTTGGCAGGCGGAAAACATTAGCAGCGTCAGCAGTAGTGCAAAAAGCCAAATAGGTGGCAAAGCCACTCGATATCGTTGAGACACTTTTCTCATGAAGAAGCCTGCAAGACGGAATTGCTTGGTGCCCAATACAATCTAGGTAGTAGCACCCCCACAACTTGAGCCAGCCCCGGCGGTGCAGCCATAGCAGTGTTGGTTGACAATAACAGCGCGGCCGTTGAGGGCAGCTTCGTTGAAGTCGCGGATGTGTTGGGGAGCGTGGGCGTCGACGGGTAGCTCCAGCATCTGGTTGAAGTCACAGTCGTAGAGTTGGCCATCCCAGCCGATGCTTAGGGTCGAGCGGCACATCACATTTTCGGCGGCGGCGGGGTTGTAAGCCGTTACCAGCTTCTCCATGTAGCCCAAGTAATTGCCACTTTCCAGCAAGTACTCTAGGAATCGGCTGACCGGCAAGTTGGTAATGGTAAGCAAGTTGTTGAATATCACCCCATGCTCGCGTAGTAACCGCTGCTTGAAGTCGCGCTCCAACCCGGCTTGGCTGCCCGGCAAGAATGCCCCTGAAGGATTATACACGAGGTCGAGTGATAAGCCTGAGCCCCCTACACCGTAGCCTACTTCGTTTAGCATCCGCAGGGCCCGGATGGAGCGCCCAAACACGCCATCACCCCGCTGAGCGTCGGTACGGCTGGCCGAGAAGTGCGGCAGCGAAGAAACCACGCGCACACCATGCCGGGCAAAAAACTCGGGCAGGTCGTGGTACTTAGGATTGGCTACGATGATAGTTAGGTTGCAGCGCACAATGATTTGCCGACCAAGTGCCGAAATCTGCTCAACCAGCCACCGAAAATTCGGATTCATTTCGGGGGCTCCACCCGTCAAATCTACCACCGGAATATCAGTTTGGGCCAGCGCATCCAAGCAGAGCTGCATGGTTTCGCGGGTCATGATTTCGGTGCGGTCGGGGCCGGCATCGACGTGGCAGTGGCGGCAGGTTTGGTTGCACATCTTACCCACGTTGATCTGCATCACCGTCATGCCAGTTGGGCGCAAGGGTAAGAGTCCGGTTTCGCTCAGCTTGCGGGCAAAGGGTACAAGGTGCGCACCCTCCGCGTCGGCCTGCGAAAGAACCATTAGCTGATAACTGGTATCAGCTAACGGGTGATGCTGAGCGTGTAATGACTTCATTCGGCGATATAGAATGCCCTTTCGGACATCGAAAACACTTTTATTTCAATTGAAACTATCGTGAATGAAGAGCATAACGCTTTGCCTGTATCCACCACGAACATCGTAACAAACTAAAAGCGGTTTTTCTTCAGCAGAAGCCAAGCAATTTACATCGACAACTCCTTGGCTTTGTTCATCATCTGCACACCATGCACCAGCACTGCCCCGCCTTTAATGGCTGCGGCTACGTGTACAGCCTCCATCATTTGGGCTTCGTCGGCGCCTTTTTGCAGCGAGTCGGTAGTGTAGGCGTCGATACAGTACGGGCACTGCACGGCGTGAGCCACTGCCAAAGCAATTAGGGCTTTTTCGCGCTCCGAGAGGGCTCCCTCCTTGAATACCTCCCCGTAGTAAGAGAAGAATTTGCTGCCCATTTCGGCTTGCCATTCCGTGATGTTACCAAATTTGGCTAGGTCAGCTGGGTTGTAGTACGTTGACTTTTCCATGTGTTTTAAAGAAAAAAGAGCTGGTAAAAAGAAGTAGCTAGGTGAATAGCCTTGAACCAGACCATTCAATGTCGATTTTAGTTACGGTTAGCTGATATGGGCGCAGCAGGCAGGCGCTTCACCCGAATAAGCACATGCTCACCATTTTCGCTGGTTTCGGGCTCTACTACAATATGATCGGCCTCGTCGAAATATGCAGCCAGGCCCCGCACAATGCCGACCGCCAATGCCCCCATTCGTCGTTGCGACACATAGGTGATTTCCAGTTCATCGGGTGAGTGCCGCACTACATGCAGAACGGGCGGCGCGTTTTTGGTGTGCTCACTCCGCACTTGCCGGTGCATAGTGTTTTCGGTGTGCTCTATCATATCCAACGTTTTCCAGTTGGGCTGGATAAGCTTCTGGTACATGTACATGAGGTCGGGCACCAAATACTCGCCAAATTTCTCGTGAAGCTCATTGGCTGGTATCCCAGTCATTTCGGCGGCCTTCCCCACCAAGGCATACATATGCTCATCGGGATACACCTCCTTATGGTCGAAGTGGCCAGAAGTGAGGCCTGCAGCTTCCACCAAGCGGACCCACGTACTATGATCGTATTGTGTTTGGACGTATCTCTTGAGGAGAATAAAAACTGTCCCGTGCATAGCTGATTAAAATTCAGGAAAATAAGCCTACAACTTAACACCATTTCGGTGAAGACGGCTGAAAAGAAAAAGCGAGGAGCACAGAGTTCAACTTCTGTGCTCCTCGCTTTTTCTTTTGGCAAACTAAATATTCCCTACCACAGTCATCGTGGAGAGTGTTGGCGTTGGGCTGCCGCCCACGTTCTCCACGGTCATGGCAAAGGCTTGGGCGCTGGCAATGTCTTTCATTTGCTGCAACCCCTCGCCAGCCGCAGTAGTAGCGGCCAGCACCCCGGCATCAACCGGCTTCCCTTTGTCGAGAGCCCAAAGCTGGTATTGCTTGCCAGCTGGGGGCGCGGGTAGGCTGCGCACATCCACGTACACAGCGCGCGTAGCCGGGTTGTAGAGCACCCGGGCTTTTGCTGTGGGGGCAGCCGGTGTACCAGCCAGCGTCACGTGCCGGAACTGCTCGTCGCGTAGCACCGCCAGTTCTTGGCGCTGCGTAGTCATCAGTTTCTGCGAAGCTTGCTGCGTGGCGGCGAAGCGGGCCTGCTCGTTCTGCACCGCAAACAGCTCGGACTGCGTGTGTTGCCAACGATTGTAGAGCACATAGTTACCGCCTAGGCTGAGGAGCAAGGCCACCGAGGCTGCCATCAGCCACCCAAAGCCGCGGGCCGGAGCCTGCGCTTGTACTGGTTCTGGCGCACTGCTGATGGGGCGCACTACCGGCTCGGGAGCAGGCGCACTAACTGGTGGCAGAGTAACTGCTACGGGTTGCGGAGTGGGCGTAGGCTCGGCAGTAAAGGGAACCACCGGATTTGTATCCTTCTCAGAATCCTGCTGGCGAATGGCTTGCTGCCAGCCGGTCAAAACCCGCTCCCGCATGTCGGCGGGAGGCGTGATAGAATGCGCCTCGGCATAGGCATCGAGGCCCATAACAATGACGTCTAGTTCGTGGCGAATTTCGGGATGAATGGCCGCTAAACGCTCCACTTCGGAACGCTCGGCATCCGACAATATGCCCAATGCATATTCTTCCAGAATGCCTGATTCGATGTATTGCTGAGTGTCCACGACTATCGAATCAGTTTAGAAAGTACTTTAATAGCTGCTCTGGCGCGGGTTTTTACCGTGCCCAGGGGCAGATTCAGTTCTTCGGCTACTTCACTTTGCGTGTAACCTCCGAAGTACAGCATATCGACGACCTGCTGTTGGTCGGGGTTGAGTTGTTTGGTCATTTCCTGCAAGCCGATGTGCTCGGGCCGGAACGTGGGAGATGCGGGCTCACGTACTGCGGCGCTGTCCTCAAGCGGTTGTGTACGACTACCTACGCGGTACTGTCGAGACCGGATTTTGTCAATAGCCAAATTCCGGCATACATTCATTACCCAAGTAAAGAGTCGCCCCTTTCCAGCGTCATACGAGCCGAAAGAGTTCCAAATTTTGACCATGCTCTCTTGGAGCACGTCTTCGGCTTCTTCTTCTTTCTTGACAATGCGCATGATGACGCCGTATAGCGCCGCCGAGTATCGGTCGTAGAACAGGGTCATGGCCGACTCGTCCCGGTCGCGGAGGCGTTGCACCAGCAAGTCCTCTTCTGATAGAGAAGGTACGGGTTCGGGGGGGATTACATTCACGGGCTACAACAGTATAGAACGATGGGCATTACAGACCCTTCGCCGGACGAAAGTACACTTCTAACGCATTTGTTTGGAAACTCAACCTTCAAAATCACGCACGAGCTCCGTAACCTGCGTGCTACGACTACGTTTTGCGGTTAGTTGCACACTCAGATGAGGTCGAGTAGTTGTGTAAAGGAGCGTTTACCGCTCTGTTTATTTTTCAACATCACTGCCTCAAGTGCTCACCCTGTTATTCCTTTCCTACTCCCCTGCTTCTCATGCCTATAGCTTCCATAAATCCTTATAACGGCCGCGTTGAGCGACGTTTCCGCGCATTTAGCTGGCCCCAAACCGAACGCATTCTGGGCCAGGCGCATCGGGCGGCGGCCGAATGGCGCACCACTACGTTTGCGCACCGTGCGCAGCTTATGCACCGCGCCGCTAAGCTATTGCGGGAGCGGCAAGACGAGCTAGCCCGCATTATGGCGCTGGAAATGGGCAAGCCCGTAGTGGACGGCCGCGCAGAAGTGCTGAAGTGCGCCCTCTGCTGCGACTATTATGCCGACCACGCCGAGGAATTCCTGGCCGACGACATCATCGAAACCGAGGCGCAGCGCAGCTTTATCAGCCACGAACCAATTGGGGTGGTGCTGGCCGTAATGCCCTGGAATTTTCCGCTCTGGCAAGTGGTGCGCTTTATTGCGCCCGCGTTGATGGCCGGCAATGTCGGGCTGCTCAAACACGCCTCCAACGTGCCCCAATGCGCCCTGGCGCTGGAAAAGATCTATCATGATGCTGGTTTCCCACCGGCTACCTTCCGAGCGCTGCTGGTGGGCTCGGAGATGGTTGAGAAACTGATTGAGGACGACCGGGTGCGGGCCGTGACGCTTACCGGCTCGGAGCCAGCCGGCGCGCAAGTAGCCGCCACCGCTGGCCGCCAAATCAAGAAAACCGTGCTGGAACTCGGTGGCTCGGATGCATTTATAGTGTTGGCCGACGCCGACCTGGAGCTAGCCGCCAAAACCGCTGCGCAGGCGCGCATGATCAACGCCGGGCAGAGCTGCATTGCGGCCAAGCGCTTCATTGTGGAAAAACCGGTGGTGAAAGAGTTTATCAGCAAAATGAAAACGCACCTGCTGGCCTTCCGCACCGGCGACCCGCTGGATGAGGACACCCAATACGGCCCCCTCGCCCGTCCCGACTTGGCCGACGAAATCACGCAGCAAGTCGAGGATTCTATAAAGCAGGGGGCTAAAGTGGAGCTGCACGGCGGCCAAAGTAAGCCCGGTACCGCCCTGTTCCGGCCCATGATCCTGAGCAACATCAAGCCCAAGCAGCGCGCCTACCACGAAGAGTTATTCGGCCCCGTGGCCCTTATTCTGGAAGCCAAAGATGCCAACGATGCTATCCGCCTCGCTAACGATTCGCGCTTCGGCCTCGGCGGTTCCGTCTGGACCCAGAATGTGAAGCGCGGCGAAGAGCTAGCCCGCCAAGTGGAGGCTGGCGCGGTGTTCGTGAACAGCATGGTGAAGTCGTCGCCGGAAATGCCGTTTGGGGGCGTTAAGAAGTCGGGCTACGGCCGGGAGTTGTCGTACTTGGGCATTCGGGAATTTGTCAACCAGAAGTCCATTTGGATAGCCAAAGAAGAAAACCCCGAGAAGCAGAAGAAGGTAGAGTAACTTGCCTTCATGACTTTGCGAGACGCAGTAGGTACAATCCTAGCTCTACTCATCATGATGGCCATCATGGGAGGAGGCTTCTATTATCAGTTCAAATCCGAATACCCTTTTGTTGATCCTATACTAACTTCAGTAAAGAAGAGGTACAACATAGAAACCGTTAGCAGCACTGCTTACCAATGTAGGTTAAGCGACGGGGAGGATACTGTCTACTTCAATTTAGAAGTATCGGGCTCTAATAAAGCCGCAATAACCACGGGTTATGCCGTCCGAAAAAATGCAGAGTGGGCGGTTAAAGAGTCGAAAACCAAGCTCATACATACGAACTAGCAGTAACCTAGTATCCGATAGGTGAGGTAGCCCGCAATTTCATGCAGCAGCAGGCCCCAACCGCCAAGTGTATCGTTGCCGGGCATAAGCCAGTAGTCGGGTGTGGGGGCCCGGTCGGTGGAGCGGAAGCCAGCGGGGAATGGTAACGGGTGCAGACCCACCTTGTGAAAGCAGCCGAGGGCACGGCGCTGATGGAAAGCCGAGGTAACCAAGATCAACGTATCTAATTCGGGGCGCTTGGCTACTATCTGTTTGGTGAACAGAGCATTTTCGCGGGTGTTGCGGCTGCGGTCTTCTTTGATGATAACCGAATCGGGGACGCCGGCTAGATGCAGCAGCGTAATCAGGTCGGCGGCTTCGGTGTGGGCTTTCTTCATCATGGCACCCGAACCGCCCGACACCAAGATGTGCCGCACCCGGCCAGCCCGCCACAGCCACAGCGCATTGGTGAGACGGTCGGCACCCTCGTGCAAATACACCCTGTCGTGGGGCGACTTGCTGACGCTCGTGATGCCCGTCAGCAACACGGCGGCATCGGCGTGGCGTGGTAGGCTCTTTAGCCGGACTGGGGGTAGCTCCCACGCCAGCAAGGTTTCGTTTAGCAGCGCGTTGTTGGTACCGAGCAGGAGTAACAGTAAGGCAAGGCGTACAAGGTTTCGCCGCCGCGTTGGTCGCCGTGTGAGTAGAGCTGCCGCTAGTAGCACGAGCAACCACAGTACCGGCAGCAACACAAAATCAAGAAGTTTGGAAAGCAGAAAAAACACTAGCGAATACTTTCGAAGGCTATAAACCTGTACTTATAAGAACTGAAAAATGAGTTGCGTTTTCGTTTAAATCAAGCCATAATTAGAGACTAGAAGCATTTTCTTTTACTGAAAGAGCAATAGCATCAGTAAAAACGTAGCTAGTACTGCCAGCAAGGCCCACACGTCTTTGTGCAACCGCAATTTTCTCACGCCGATAATGGCTCCAGATCCCGCAGCCGTTGCAGCATGTCGGATACCTGTTGCTCTTCGGTTAGCGTGTCGCACTCCAGGATGCGGCCTTGGCAATAGGACACAAAAAATGGCGCTACTTTTTCCTGCATCATCTTTTTGGCCACAGGATTCTCATCGGAGTTTAAGCGCAAAAACAGGATGCTTTTGAAATTCTCCCTGCCAGCAAACTTGGCGAAAGGGGGCGCCAGTAATTCACAGATTTCGCAACTCTCGGATGTGAACTTGGCAAATACTTTCAAGTGCTCATGCGTGAGCCGACGCAATTCCTCGTCGTTGACGTCATGGACCTGCTCTCGATCTGCTTGTTTCATAAAGGCACTAGACTGGAATAGCTGAGCTTGTTGAAGTAAATACGGAAAGACCAGCAACTGAGATATGAAGAGCTTGCCACGTTCAAACACAAACAGCCCCAAACCTTGCGGTCCGGGGCTGTTTCGCGGTGACTAACAGGCTGTTTTCTACACAGGATTTTTTAGCATCAACGTCCGGATGTACTTCACGGGCGCACTTCCGAAACTCAGAAACTTCTCGTTGAAAGTTTTCAAATCGAAGCTGTTGCCTTCGGCTTTTTTTAGCTCCTCGCGCAAATCATAGATTTCGGTGTACCCCGTGAAGTAGCTACTAAGCTGTACTTGGCTCAGAGTGGCGCGGCGCCATTTGTTGGTAGCCTCGGCTTCTTCTTGAAACCCGTCGCGGAGGAGCATGGCTTTGGCGGCTTGCTCGCTGATGTTGTTGACGTGGACCTCGTGGTCGAGAATGGTGTTGAGGGTCACGCGCATGTTCCATTTGTCCCACATCAGCCAGATTTCGTCGGAGTTGCTGCCGTAGCCGCTTTCCAGCATCATGCGCTCAGCGTACACGGCCCAGCCTTCCACCATGGCCCCATTACCGAAGACCGCCTTGATGAGCGAAGGGCTGCGGTTGGCGTATACTAATTGCGTGTAGTGGCCCGGAATGGCCTCGTGGATATTCAGGATTTGCAGCGTGTAGTTGTTGTATTCGCGCAAATAGCTCTCGGCACTGGTAGCGGACTGGCCGGTGAGCGGCTCTACATTGTAGTAAGTGTTGGCGGCTTTGTCGTAGGGGCCGGGAGCCGAAACGCTGGCGCCCGCACCGCTCCCGCGCATGTAGAGCGGCGTTTCGCGCACCACCAGCGGCTTGCTAGGGTCCTGCGTAAGCAGCTTTTTGTCGTTGACGAACTGCACCAACTGCGGAATCTGCGCCTTCACGGCCGCCACGAACCCTGACGGCGTCACGTGCTCCTGCGACAACCGTCCAATCACCTGCTTGACCAGCGCCAGCGAATCGGTGGGCAGTGGCTGGTTGGGGAAGTACTTAGGATAGAGCCGCGCCGCCCGGACTTTCATATCACGCAGCAGCCTAGCACGGTTCTGCTGGGCCTTGGCGTACACTTGGTCGGCAGTGTAGGTGGACTGGATGTCGTAGAAAAACTTCCTGTCGAAGAGCGCCTTGCCTATCCGGAAGCTGCGGAACTTGCCCGAGGGTAGCACCTCGGTTTTCAGGAAACGCAGGTAGTCTTCGATGCTGAGCCGGGTGGTAGCCAAGCGGTTCTTGAAGTCCTCTTTCTCGCGCGCCGTCAGCCCCGACCTGGCAATGGAATCCTGCAAGGCTTTACCGAATACAGCCAGCCCGCCCTCATTTTGCTTGATGCCCAGTTCAGTGTGCTCCTTGGTTGGGTTCTGGATGTTGGCTTCGGCGGCAGCGTAATATTCAGTGGAGCGGGCAAGTTTGAGGCTGATGGCGCGCAGCCGGCGGTCGAGGGGCCAGTAGCGACCATTTAGAATTTCGGCCACCGAGGCGCCTAGGTTGTAGTTGGCCGGATTCCACTCCCACTCCCGCAGCGTATCGAGCTGCCAGCGGCCCGCTTGCAGGTAGTTCTGCATCAGATGCCAGTCCGTTTGGTTGTTCACCGACAAGTCGGTAGGCTTGAAGGTGGCCAGTTCTTTGCCGCGCCGTTTCAGGACCTTTGCCTCGCCGAGCCGCCGGGCAGCCGTCGGAATTATCAGCACCGAATCGTAGCGGTGGTAGCCTTTGCTGCTGGCAAACTTGGGGTTGTAGTACCACAACGAATCCAGGAAGCGCGCCTTGTACCGTTCGAAGCTGTCATTGGCCGTTTCGGCATCCACGGTTTCACTGATTTCACCGGATTGGCTGCAACTGCTCAGGTAAGCGAAGCCGGTGAGGGCAGTGGCCGCTAGTAGAAGCTTCAGGCGTAGGGGTTGGGGCATGTAGTGCGGTTACTAGAAGTTAATTGACAGTATGGGCAGTGACGAAGTTTGCCGTTGGGTTGTTGCCGTGCGTCACCGAATTATCTTTTCTTTTTCATTAAGATTAGATCCTACTAATATCCAAGGGCTAAAAGGCAAGATGATGTACCGCTGGCACTGCTGCATGAACAAAGCCTACCAGAAAACGCGCTGCTAGCCTCCTAAGATTACTGCCCCGAAAACTCCGAGCCTATCTAGCTGGATTTCCCAGGTAAAGTATCAGGGTAATTTCTTGAGAATAGCATGCGGAGCCAGTATAGTGGTTATTTAGGCATGAGCTGTTTGAAAAGCGCAAGCCGACAGGGCTATGCAGAATAGTTTCTTCATAGTTGAAAGAATGCTGAGCTTTAAGCTAGTTTCGGGGCTTAGTTAATTGTGCTATTATCCAACTTGCTAGTGGCAGCTAATTGCTACGTTGTATGCTTCAACCGGAGCTGCAAAGCTCACGCCATGGCCTAGTTCGCAATCCGTGCTCACCCGCTCTCTTCTCATGCGTTTCCTCCCCGCCCTCCTATTTCCTCTCTTAGCCTGCTCACAACAAGCCGCCGAAACCAGCCGTCCGCCACTGCCTACTGGCCCGCCCGTCATCGATGTGCAGGCGCCTGCTCAACAAAGTGCTGCTGGCAGCTTCCCCGAAACGTTTGAGGCAGGCGGCAAAGGCGGGTATTCCGAAGCCGACGAAATGCTAGGCTCAGGCTCCTGGCATTTCGTGGAAGCCTTGATTGGCAGCTCCGAGCAAGACCACAAGAACGGGCAGCACGCGGCCCGTCTGCGGGAAAAGGGACGGCTGCGAATGAATTTCAACGCGCCAGCCGGGGTACGTACCATCCGCATTAGCAGCGCTGCGTACGGCACCGACCCCGCCAGCACCTGGGAACTATGGGGCAGCACAGACGGAGACCGCAACTACCGCCGCATTGGGCAGCCGGTGCGTACGCAAGGCACGCAGCTAGTGACCACCACATTCCAGGGTAGCACCACCAGTGCGCTGCGTTTGGAAATTCGCAAGATCGATACGGGCAAAGGCCGGCTCAATATCGATGACATTGCCCTGGAAAGCACCACCGGAGCGGCAGTGGCAGGCGCAACCGGCGCCCCAAGCGCCACAACCCCGCCGCCCGCTACAGCCCGGAAGCAGGCTACGGCCATTGTCACGAGCCGCGACGACAACATGGCCTTGGGCAACCCAAGCGGGGCTACCGCCAGCCCAAGTTCTCCAAACAACTACCTGATGACCAAGCCGCAGTACACGCTGAGCTACAACAATCAGCGCGGCATCCCGAACTGGGTGAGTTGGCACCTAAACCGGGCGTGGATGGGTTCGGCACCGCGCCAAGACGATTTCCGCCCCGACCCGGCCTTGCCTGGCACGTTTTACGCCGTAACGCGCAGCTCCTACACTGGCTCTGGCTTCGACAAAGGCCACAACTGCCCCTCCGCCGACCGCACCACCGACCTCGACGACAATTCGGCCACCTTCCTGATGACCAACATGATTCCGCAGGCGCCCAACAACAACCAGCGCACCTGGGGCGACTTAGAGGAATGGACTCGGCAGCAGGTCAGGAACGGACAGGAAGTGTACATTGTGATGGGCAGCTACGGCAAAGGCGGTACTGGCCTCAATGGTTTGAAAACCACCATCGACAATGGCCGGGTGACGGTGCCGGCCCACGTGTGGAAGGTCTTGGTTATTTTACCGGAAGGCTCTGATGATCTGCGCCGCATTGCTGCCGGTCAGGCCCGTATCATTGCCATCGACACCCCAAACGACCAATCTATAAGTCCCGACTGGAGCCGCTACCGCGTAAGTGTCGATGCCCTAGAGGCCGCCACGGGCCTGGACCTGCTAAGCAACCTGCCCCTAGATGTGCAGGCCCGCCTACAGGCACGGGCAGATACAGGACCAGTGCAGTAAGGATTGGAAGCACGGAGTAATCTGGTTTAAGCGCGGCGACGTGGGGTTGACGCGGCCTTGCTTTACTGCTCCAAGCAGTTTTTGGTGTTTCCTTCCTACTTCGCGTGCTAGTCCTCGTAGAAGTCCTGAGTATCTTTGCCTTGCTGCGCTTTCGGTGCAGCTGCCGCCCCTCCGCTCTCTACTCCCGCCCATTGCGCACTTACTGGTGCGTAGTGGGCTTTTTTGTAGCTGACCCAGGGTTTCTCATCGGCTTTACGACGACTTATCTACCAAGCTTCCAGCGTAGTTCCAAAGGAGTGCACGCGCTGCTCTAATCTGCTTCTCTTCCAGATGATTGCCGAAACATACAAGTCACAACCGCCCGCTACCTCGCGCCTTGTTCACCGGGTAGCGGTGGGCACCTCTTTTTTTCTGCAAGGACTGTGCTTTTCTTCCTGGGCCGCCCGCATTCCTACTGTGCAGCAACGCCTTCAGCTCTCCGATACCGAGTTGGGCGGGGTGTTACTGGCCGTACCCGTTGGGCTACTGCTGTCGTTACCCCTCTCCGGATGGCTGGTGGCGCGTTACGGAAGCCGGCGGATTACCGTGCTTGGGCTGTCCATCTACGCTACTGTGCTTACCCTGCTGGGGTTGGCTGAAACTACCACGCAGCTTCTGGCAGGGCTGGTGCTCTTTGGTTTGGCAGCCAACATGTCCAACATCAGCGTCAATACCCAAGCCGTTGGCGTCGAGGCTCTCTACGGCAAGTCCATCATGGCCTCTTTTCACGGTATCTGGAGTTTGGCGGGCTTTATTGGAGCCGCAATAGGCACCCTCATGATCGGCTACGGCGCAACTATTGTTGTGCACTTCGCACTTATAACCGGCACTGTGGCGCTGGGCATCCTACTCATGCGCTCCTACTTGCTTCCTGAAGATGCTGGCCAAGACCCCAACCAACCCATCTTCGTGCTCCCCGACAAGTCATTGCTGCTGTTGGGCGTGCTGGCATTCTGCTCCTTGCTCTGCGAGGGCACCATGTTCGACTGGAGCGGCGTGTATTTCAACAAAGTGGTGCACGCTGAAAAAGCCTGGGCGGGAGTCGGCTTCACGGCTTTTATGAGCACCATGGCCGCCGGGCGCTTCGTGGCCGACTCCTTCACCGACCGGTTTGGCCGCCAACGCACCCTGCAACTGAGTGGTTTATTTTCGGCTTCGGGTTTGGTGCTGGCCGTACTGCTGCCCACTCTGGTGCCCGCTACTATTGGCTTTATGTTGGTGGGCATAGGTGTGTCGTCGGTGGTGCCGCTGGTGTATGGGGCCGCGGGGCGCTCCACGGTTATGTCGCCGGGCATGGCGCTGGCAGCGGTATCCACGGTCGGTTTTGCGGGCTTTCTGCTGGGGCCGCCGGTTATCGGTTTGGTGGCAGGAGCTACTAGCTTACGAGTATCGTTTGCCATTATTGCCCTGATGGGACTGTGCGTAACGGCGCTGGCAAGCCGGGCGCGGGTGTAGGTAATTCACTGGTTGGCTTTCGATACAGAAAGACAATTTTGTAATTTACTAGTCCTCCTCTCCTCCCTTGTCATGGCTGATACTATCTATTCTAACCGGCAGCAGTCTGTGCTGCTGATTACCTGTCTGTTGGTGCTGGCGGGCCTTATTCTGTTTGGGCTTGGCGGCTACATCACCGGCTTTTTAGGAGCTGGCATCTTGTTCGTGGTGTTCCGGCCTTGGTTTAAGGTGCTGGTGCACCAACGCGGCTGGAATCGGCAGGTCGTAACCATCGGCATCTTGATTTTCGCGCTGGTAGTTATCATCCTACCCTTCACTGCCCTTACGCTGATGCTCGTCAACCGCATCAGCTACTACGGCCAGGATACCAGCCAAATTATGACGGTGCTGCACACCATTGAGCGCAAGATTGGCTACACCTTCACCAACGAGCAAACCGTGCGGTCATTGCTACAGCAAAGTGTGGCGTGGCTTAGTCAACGCCTCCCGTCGTTGGCCACCAGCTTGCTGCATTTTGTGGTCATTATCGGGCTGATGCTGTTCACGCTGTACTTCATGTACACGCAGGAAGGCAGTTTTCTGAAAGGGTTGCGCCGTTACCTGCCCTTTCGCGACGGCACGATAGAGGAGCTGGGCGAATCGTTGAAAAACAATGTGAATGCCAACGTGCTTGGTCAGGCGCTTATCTCATTCGTTCAGGCCCTGCTTACCGGCCTTACGCTCTGGATTTTTCACGTGCCCGATGCTCTGTTCTGGGGTATGGTGTCTTTTTTCCTGGCCTTCGTCCCGGTGCTGGGCACCCCGTTGGTATGGCTACCAGCCGCTATCCTGAAGCTAACTCAAGGCGCTACCGGACAAGGAGTTGGTATTCTGTTGATTGGCTTCATTATTATCATGAACATCGACAACCTACTGCGCATCGTGTTAGCCCGCCGCATCGGCGACATTCATCCGCTTATTACGCTAGCTGGTGTGGTATTGGGCGTGAATATCTTCGGCATCCTGGGTTTGGTTCTCGGTCCGCTGCTTCTTTCTTACTTCATCGTACTGATGAAGGTGTTTGAGCGCGAAAATCGGCTACGGGCCATTACAAAGGCCAAATCCTCCAACGTATAACGGTCATGCTGAGCGCAGCCGGAGCATCTCGCTCGAATCGTTGCAGTAGTAAAGAGTTTACTACACTAGCGAGATGCTTCGGCTTCGTTGCACTGCGCTCAGCATGACCGTTCTGGAGCTTTAGAACTTATTTTAATGCCCTGAAGGCTGCTTTTTACTTCTTGGCAAACCGCTCACCGAAGAAATTGCCGGTGTTCCAGATCGGGCGTGTAGGGTTGTTGGCGACCAGGTAGCCGACCAGGAAGTTTAGTTGCGCGTATTTGCGGCCGGCATCGAAATCGAACTGACCGTTCATGCCGTCCTGGGGCTTATGATAGTAGCGGGCACGCCACTTCTGTACCTGTTGGCTGAGGTTGTTTTGGCCATCGGCGGTTTTGTTGCCGTATTTGATGTGCAGAGCCGGAATGCCTTGGGTTACGAAGCTATACTGGTCTGAGCGGATGAAACGGTTTTGCGCCGGCTCGGGGTCAGCTTCCACCGTTAAGTCTAGGGCTTTTGTTGCTTCAGCCACGGGAGCGGCTAGCGAAGAATTTTCCGCTCCCAACGCCACCACCGACAGCAGCGGCGCAATGATGGTAGGCATATCGGTATTGATGTTGGCCACTATCTGGCTTTTGGGCACCGTGGGGTTACGCGCGAAGTAGGCAGAGCCAAGCAAGCCCATTTCCTCACCAGTCACCATCGTAATGAGCACCGAGCGGCGGGGCTTGTCCTTGAGGCGGCTGTACACGCCCGCTATTTCCAGCAGACTAGCTACACCCGTGGCGTTGTCGTGGGCGCCGTTGTAGATGGAGTCTCCCTCTACGGCTGTCCCTATGCCAATGTGGTCGAGGTGGGCGGTGTGCACCACGTATTCATCACGCAGTTTAGGGTCAGTGCCCTGGATTTTGCCGACTACGTTGTAGCTGTCTACATTCTGGTAACGAGTACGTTGCGTGGCTGTGAGGCGCGGCAGCAAAGCTACCGAAGCTGGCTTACCAGCCCGCAACGATGCCAAGGCCCGTGTGGTATCGGTAGCGGCACCGGCAAAGAGCCGCTGCAAGGTAGCGGCGCTTACCGAGCCCAACACGCGCAACTGAGCGCCGCCGTAGGTACGCGACACGGCCACGTTGCCGTCGGCACCCAATACACTTACCACGCCTTTGGGCGGGTCGGCTAGGTGAGCGGACGGCTTGGCTGCGGCTAGCAGCACGCCCACAGCGCCGTGTTGGGCAGCCGTTTGCAGAATGGTTAGTACATCGGTGTTGTAGAGGCGCACCGCATCTGGAAACTGCTTGGGCTCTTCCCGCGTCACCACTACTATTTTGCCCTTCGCATCGAGGCCTGCGTAATCGTCGTAGCCTAGCTCGGGGGCACTGATACCGAAGCCAGCAAACACTAGTGGCGCGGCCACTGAGGTGCTGGCTTCTGCCGGATTGGGGTAGAACGTGAAGTCGGAGCCGTAGGTCAGTGCCTGCTCCGGGCCTTGCGGTGCTTGCAGACGCAGGGTAGCGCCCGGCTCGGTAAAAGCGCGCCGCAAACGCACAGTTTGCAGGTACGTGCCATTTTCGCCGGCGGGCAGTACACCGCGTTTTTTGTATTGCTCCACCACGTAGTCTACCGCCATTTGGTAGCCCGCCGTACCGGGCAGTCGGCCTTGCAGCTTATCATCGGCTAAGTACTGCACGTGCGCCTTGTAGTCGGCGGCGCTGACTTTGTCCAGGGGTTTCTGGAGCGCCTTGGGTACCCCGGTAGATTGGGCAAACGCTGTTACCGTTGTGAATATACCTCCTGCTAAAAGCGCAAATGACTTTACCCTCATGCGTTGTAAATGAAATAAATGAAAGAAGTGCTGAACACTTGTTGAGTGCTCAACAAGTGTTCAGCAGATGTTGCTACAAAAGCACGAAGTGAGCTTCAACTTCTGGTGAGTGAATCAAGCTCATGAAGCAAAGCTGGTATTCGATAAAAACCCGCCATTTTCCCAATGAAAGCCGCCGCAGTTGCTACGTCTGTTCCGGCGCTGGTGATATACAGCGAACTTTTGCTTTGGCCGCGCAGCACTCCCACTACCTGGCGGCCGGAATGATAGAAGCGCGTCTTTGCTACTCCAATAACTGGCACTTTCTCTTCCAGATGCTGGTACAAATGCCACCCTAAGCCGGGCCGATTATCGTCATCGAGCACTACGTACCCGTCTATCACCACGTAGTTCACTTCCTTTAAGTCGACTCGCTCCAAGACCGCCAGCAAACACGGTAGTTCCCGCTTGTAGAAGGCTCCTGGCTCATAAGGCTCTAGCCCGGAGAGCTTGGCTTCGTGCTTGTTGGTTAGGGTTGTACTGTCCCATGCCTCGAACGTGACAGCAACAGCCTTGGCCTGTTGCTGGCGGTAGTACACATCCAATGCCACTATCATAGGCAGCAGTAATTCTTGCTGTTGCCTATCAACAGCAACTTTATAGACCCAAAGAACAACCCACCCAGCTACCTTGCCTGAACAGCATCTTAGGTTTCCGTCAGTACTGTTTTGAAGCCAGCTAGTTTGCCGTCCTCGGTTTTGCCTAATGCATAAGCTTTTACTTGCGGGCCGCTGCCAACGCGATACACCTTGGTATCCTGAAGTTCCTGCTTCATAAACATTTGCAGGGCCTTGAACCGGTTGGCTTGCGCCGGGTCGCCGAGCACGCCCTGGTCGGCGGTATGGTTGCGCAGGAATACCGTCAGTTCCTTGGCTTCGACCTTGGTATCGGCTGGCTCGCCAAGTAGCTTCAGCAAGGTTGCATCCGTCAGTTCGCCGCTTGGGGCCGGGTAGCTTACCGGCTCCAGCGGCGCATCCGATTCGCTCATGAAGACCAGTCCTTGGGTGAGTTGCTGTAGTTGCGCTGTCGCGCCATCGGCAGAAGCCTCTGTGGTAGCGGGCTCGTTGGCCTCGGTAGTTTCGCGGCTGCCTTTCGAATCCAGAGAAGCGGACTTACGTGAGGTTTCGCCAGCAGCCAGAGGCACTTGCGCGGCAATGGCGGCGGCCAGCTCCTTCATCCGATCTTCGGCTACTTTTATTTTGGGGTTAGCGAAGTTCATGTCCGACACCTTATTCATTGGAATCAGGTGAATGTGCGCGTGCGGCACTTCCAGGCCGATAACCGCCACGCCAATGCGCTTGCACGGCACGGCCGCGGCCACGCCTATGGCTACGCGCTGCGCAAACAGATGCAGCGCCGCCAACTCCTCGGCTGGCAAATCAAAGATGTAGTCCACTTCCCGCTTGGGAATCACGAGCGTGTGGCCTTCTACAAGGGGCGTGATGTCGAGAAACGCCAGGTGCTGGTCGTCCTCCGCAACCTTATATGCTGGCAGCTCACCAGCCACAATACGGGAGAAAATGGAAGCCATACTTTGAGAGTAACAGAGTGAGGGAGTAACGGAGTAGAAAAGAATATGTGTTCTGCTTGCGCCAAAGTACGAGCCAAAACGCAAAAAGGACGAAGCCCTTGGCCTCGTCCCTCACCTGATTCGCTTTGCTACTCTCTTACTTTCTAGCGGCTGATTTCAAGAATTTCGAAAAGCAGCTTGCCCGCAGGCACCGTTATTTCGGCAGTATCGCCGGCTGACTTGCCGAGCAAGCCTTTGCCGATAGGTGACTTCACGGATATCTTCCCGGCGGCAAGGTTCGCTTCTTCCTCGGCTACGAGCGTGTAATCAAGCACCATGTTATTCTTCAGGTTCTTGAGCTTCACTTTGCTCATGATGAGCACCTTACTGGTATCGAGGTTCGACTCGTCGAGCAGACGGGCGTTGCCAACTACTTCTTCCAGCTTCGCAATTTTAAGTTCGAGCAGGCCTTGAGCGTCCTTGGCCGCGTCGTACTCGGCATTTTCACTTAAGTCTCCTTTATCACGCGCTTCGCGCAGCTGCTCGGCGGCGTTGGCCCGGCCGCGAATTTTGAGGTCCTGCAACTCGTCTTTGAGTTTCTGCAGCCCCTCGGCGGTGTAGTAATTTATGGTGGCCATGGTTAGGTTGATGGTAAGCTAAAAAACAAGGAGAACGGTCAGCGGCGCCGACCGTTCTCCCAAACCTGGTTTAGGCAAATATACATAGTTTCTGGATTGAAGCTACCTCCTGCCACCACTTGACTGCGGCCAACAGGTGGTTCCAGTTACTAACTAGCAGCCACTCAACCTGCAACCTTTGCTTGACTGCCAGAATCCAAAAAATCTTTCAGCTTACCCGCCAACACTTCGTTTATGCGCCGGTACGACTGAAACGTCCAGCCGCCTATGTGCGGCGATAAGAGCACATTGGGGGCAGTCGAAAGGAAGCTAAACCGCGCTTGCTGCTCTGGATTCAGGGTTGCTAACTTTTCATTGTCGAGTACGTCCAACGCCGCGCCGCGTACCTGGCCGCTCTGCAAGCTCTGAACGAGGGCCGCATGATCGAGAACTTCGCCGCGGGCAGTGTTGAGCAACCAAATCGGGTTTCGGAAACCTTGCAGCAACGCTTCGTTCACGAAATGATGGTTTGCCGCCGAATATGGTATATGCAAGCTGAACACTTCGGCCTGGTCCTGTAGCTCGGCCAAAGAAACCAGCGCGGCATATTCATCGGGAAGTATCGTGGGGTCGTGGTCGTAGGCGAGTACCGTGCAGCCAAACGCCGAGAGGCGGCGCGCAAAGGCCCGGCCCATGTGCCCGTAGCCTAGCAAGCCGATAGTTTTTCCTTGGATTTCCTCGCCACGGTTTGCCTCTCGCCGCCACTGTCCGGCGCGCACTTCGTGGTCGGCCCGCAAAATGTTACGGAACAACGCCAGCAGCAGCCCCACTGCATATTCTCCTACTGCGTCGCGGTTGCCTTCCGGGGCGTTCAGCAATGTAACGCCCGCTGCTGCCATAGCTTCCTCGTCGATGTTGTCAACTCCTGCTCCCGCCCGGGCCACGTAGCGCAAGTGCGGACCGTGGGCCAGCAATTCAGTCGTCACGCGCAACTTCGACCGGACCATCAGCCCGTCGTAGGGGTGCGCCGCTAGCGCAGCGGGCACTTCCGCAGCTTTTAGCTCGGGGTGGTAATGCAGCGTCACCCCAATTTCCTGCATGTACTCAGGCAAACTAGGGTGCATTTCGTCGATGACGAGGCAGAGGGACATGATTTGATGATTTAAAAAGATCCTACTGGAGCAAGAGTTGTGTCCCCTGTGAGGTGCAACAACTCTTTCATTAACTCATTTTTTGTTAATGCACCTACCCTACTTTCTTCTGCTTTTTGCACCGAGGTGGCACGCAAAGGATAAAGAAAATATAAGTTTATACCAGCCCGTACAACTAGGTACCTGCTGCTTCTGTAGGCTGCATACACTCGATCTAACAAAGGTTTTCCGTATGGCCTAGAAGCATCTTGGTATAAATGCAATGCCGTACCGTTATCATAACTGGCAGTGTAATAGCATCCAGTCAGATGGGTTATATTATCTTCATCAAACAGATCAGACAGAACATACCAGCTTAAGCACAATACAGCCATAGCGAGAATCAGCTTGTAAAGCATTGACATTGTGTCAGATGTTTTTGCAAAGACCCTAAACGCTATGTGCTTCAACCCGCTTTGTCAAGCCCACAAAATCGGCCACGCTTAACTGTTCTGCACGCTTATCGAAGATTGGGTCAGTGGTGGTTTCCGGGGGCATGCCGAACGGCTTAAGGGCATTGCGTAGCGTCTTGCGCCGCGTGGCAAAAGCCTGCTTCACCACTTTAAAAAACAGCTTTTCATCACAGTCCAGATGCTCCGTCTCGTTGCGCGTCAAGCGAATAACGGCCGACTGCACCTTAGGCGGCGGGTTGAAAACGTGCGGCGGTACCGTAAACAAATATTCAATACGATAGTACGCCTGCAGCAGCACGCTTAGGATACCATAGGTTTTCGAGCCAGGCCCCTCGGCCAGCCGGTCGGCTACTTCCTTCTGAATCATACCCACCACTTCGCGCACCTGTTGGCGGTGGGCCAGCACCTGGAAGTAAATTTGGCTGCTAATGTTATAGGGAAAGTTGCCGATGATGCTAATGGGCTGCTGGTTGTAGAGCTTGCCTAAGTCCATCTTCAAGAAATCCTGACTATAAACCCGGTCGGCCAGCGCTGGGAAGTGCTTTTGCAGGTACGCTACCGACTCCCGGTCAATTTCCACCACCGACGTGCGGTAGCTCGGGTTTTGCAGCAACGTCTCGGTTAATACCCCCATGCCCGGGCCGATTTCCAGCACTTCCTTCACGCCATCGGGCAGTTGCAAGGCTTCCACTATTTTGCGCGCAATGTTGGTATCAGCCAGAAAGTGTTGGCCTAAGTGTTTTTTGGCTTTAACGGAATCCATAGGGAGGGAAAATTATGCTTGCGTGGCAATGGGGTCTGCTAGTGGCAACACGTGTGCGGGCAGGTTGTAGAAAAATAGCCGAGCTGTTAGGTTAACTACGTACACTACAAGCGGCACCAAGCCACAGAGTTTTCAGCGGTTGGCGCACCAGCTCCGCTAGCAATTCGACCACCTAGTGAAAACCAGCTACTAGAAACTTCAATTACCTTCACGCCCAAAGGTACGCCTACGTCGCCAAAACCGGCGGTGGCGAACTTTACCTTCGGCTTTCACTGCTTTTTGTGCTTCCCATGTCGCTTGAACTCGCCCACGCCGCTGATTTTCCTTCCATTGCGGACACCGTTTTTATTGTGCCCGCTGGCACCACGGAACTGCCTATTTCCGCCGCCGCCGACTTGCCCGAAGCGGCCCGCAGCTACGTAGCCGACCAACTAGCCACTGAATCCAAGCTGATTCGCCTCAATCAGTATTCGCATCACCATTATTATATAGTGGCGCCCGCCACTGACAAAATCACGCCCCATCTTGCCGCCGAGGCGTTGCGCAAAAGCGGCCACCAGCTGCACGCGCAATTGAAAGCCGACAAAGTGCGTCAGCTGTACGTAGTCGACCTAACGGAAACCGGTGCTCTTTCGCTGGCCGAAGGGTTAGCGCTGACTGCTTATCAGTTTGAAGGATACAAAACCGATGAGAAGTCCAAGAAAGCGCCCGACCTCCAGAAACTCATTCTGGTTGGTTCGCACATCACGGCTACGCAAGTGCAAGAACTGGCTGGCGTGCTGCAAGGTGTGTTCTTGGCCCGCGACCTAGTAAATGCGCCCCTCAACAAGCTCAATGCCACGCAGTTTGCCGAGCGCATGGCCGCTGCGGGCGAAGAAGTAGGTTATCACACCGAAATTCTGGACTTAGTCCGCATCGAGGCCTTGCGCATGGGAGGTTTGCTCGCTGTCAACCAAGGTAGCCCCGAGCCGCCTACGTTTACCATCATGGAGTACAAGCCTGCGGGAGCCACCAACGCCAAGCCGTACGTGCTAGTTGGTAAGGGCGTCGTGTTCGATACGGGCGGCTTGAGTTTGAAGCCCACGCCCAACAGCATGGACATGATGAAGCTCGATATGGCGGGCGGCGCGGTCGTGACGGGCGTACTCTATGCGCTGGCTAAAAACCAAGTACCTCTGCACGTTATTGGCTTGGTGCCCGCCACCGACAACCGCCCCGGCGGCCTCGCTTTTGCTCCCGGCGACGTCATCACGATGTACAGTGGCCTGACGGTGGAAGTATTGAACACCGATGCCGAGGGCCGTCTATTGCTAGCCGACGCGCTGGCATTTGCCAAGAAATACGACCCCGAATTAGTGCTCGACTTTGCTACCCTCACGGGTGCTGCTGCTCGCGCCATTGGCAAGGAAGGCATTGTAGCAATGGGTACCGCTGGCGACGAGTGGATGCATGAGCTGAAGCAAGCCGGTCACCGCACGCATGAGCGCCTAGTGGAGTTTCCGCTGTGGGACGAGTACGCCGACCACATCAAATCCGACATTGCCGATATCAACAACATCGGCAAAGGCGAGGCTGGCGCTATTTCCGCTGGTAAATTCTTGGAGCGTTTTATCGAAGGGTACCCATGGGTGCACTTCGACATTGCGGGTCCTGCCTACCTCACTGCCCCCGACTCCTACCGCGGCAAAGGCGGCACTGGTACCGCCGTCCGCCTCACCTACGATTTCCTGAAAACCAAAGTATAAGTCACAATAAGACTGTCATGTGAAGCTTGCCGAGGCACCTTACGTACTGACATAGAGCAACTAGTCTACGCAGTTCTCGAAGTGGTTCGGCAACCTTGGCATGACGGTCCTTTTTCACTCATCTACACTCCTTCCATGCTCCCACGCATTGGCATCTCCGTCGGCGACCTAGCCGGCATCGGGCCGGAAATCATATACAAGACCTTCCTCGACGCGCGGCTGCTTAAGTTCTGCACCCCTGTTGTATATGGCACGGCTACAGTGCTCTTCGACGATTTTCCGGTAGCCAAAGACAGCGAATCCCTCACCTTTCGTCAGGTCCGCGAAGCCACCGATATTGCTCCCGGCAAACTCAACGCCGTGACTTGTTGGGAAGAAGACTTCGTGCTTACTCCCGGCCAGCCCACCACTGCCAGCGGCACCGCCGCCCGCTTAAGCTTGCTTGCAGCGTCCCGCGACTTGAAGGCTGGCCTGCTCGATGCTTTGGTCACGGCCCCCATCAGCAAGGAAAACACCCAAGCCGACGACTTCCGCTACCCGGGCCACACCGAATTTCTTACCACCTTTTTTGGCGCCTCCGAGAGCTTGATGCTGCTCGCCAGTGAAGAACTTCGAGTAGCCACTGCCACGGGGCATATTGCTTTGAAAGATGTGCCTAGCCGCGTCACCAATGAGCTGCTACTCACAAAGCTGCGCATTCTATTAAAGTCTTTAAAGCAAGATTTCGGAATTGATAAACCGAAAGTTGCTGTGCTTGGTCTTAATCCCCATGCCGGCGAAAATGGCCTACTTGGCACGGAAGAGCAAGAGGTAGTGACGCCCGTTATCCAGCAGTTGCTCCAGGAAGGCCATCTGGTATTCGGGCCCTACCCCGCCGACGGCTACTTCGGCACTCGCCAGTACCGCCAGTTCGACGCTACCCTTTCCCTCTACCACGACCAAGGCCTGATTCCGTTCAAAAGCATAGCCTTCGAGCGAGGCGTCAACTTCACCGCGGGCCTGTCCGTCATTCGCACTTCTCCCGACCACGGCACTGCCTATGGTATAGCAGGCCAATACAAAGCCGACGAAACCTCGTTCCGGGAAGCTCTTTATTTAGCCTGTGACCTAGTGCGGCAACGCGCCTCCTTGGCTGAAATCAAGCCGCTGGTGCCGAGTGCTGCCCCACGTGGCGGCCGCTATGAGTAACCTGCGCGGAGTGTGCTAGTCGTCTTTACACATTGGTTTAAGAAATTAAGAACACCGCAGTAAAGACTTAGCTAGCACATTTTCAGCTGATCCTTACTCGTTCATTATAAACATATTACCGCATACTACATAAAGTCACCATTCATTATCTGAATGGTGACTTTATCATTTTAACTCAGGCATGAACTGCACATTAAGCTATAGTCCTAACTACAACTCACAGAAACTGTAGCTAATCGAAATTGAAACATTCTTTTCAAAAACGAAATTTACTTTGCTGTTTTAAAACAAGCGCGTAACTTTGCAGCCGCTAAGCCATACTTGAACCCCACTTTCGTTTTCTTACTGCTTTATGATTCTTCAAACTCCATCTGACTACCGCACGGCCCTACGCCGAATGGATGCGCTGGTCGCTGCTGGTTTTGAAGGCAATGACGCTCTAGAAGCCGAGTTCCGGGAGTTGATAGTTGCACTCGACACGTATGAGGATAAGCTAGGCCTGCTGCCGATACCTAATCTACCTACTTCACTAGCAGATATGATAGAGTTGAAGCGGCAGCAGATGCGTCTTAAGCAAAAAGACTTAGCGCAGCTGCTGGAAGTACCAGCCGGGCGTCTTTCGCAGATCCTTAGTGGCAAACGCCGCGTTACGCTCGATTTGGCCAAACGCCTCTACGAGCGGTTAGGAATTCCCCCGGAGTTCATCCTGAAAAATGCCTAAAGCCAAACCTTGCTTTAGCGCCTACTTTTACTAAACGGCAAAATCTTTCTACTTTTGCCCCCTGCTATAAATTGACCGTGAAGAAGAACGTTGAATACGACCTGGCCATTGCCAAGCTAGCCGACAAAACGCACCATTTTGCGTATGAGCTGGACCGCGCGTTTTTCGAGCAGTTCGATCAGCAGCTCATCCCGGATGGCAAGCTCCACGCAGATGTGACGTTGATCAAGACAGACCGCCTGCTCACGCTGAACTTTGATATTACGGGTACGGTACGCCTCACCTGCGACCGGAGCCTCGATGAATACGACCAGGATGTGAACGTGCACGAACAACTCTTGGTTCGCTACGGCGACCGGGAGCTTGAACTAGACGACAACGTGCTGCAAATCACCCCCGACACGCAGACACTTCCCCTGGCACAACACATGTTCGATTACATTGGGTTGGCGCTGCCGATGAAAAAGCTGCATCCGCGCTTTCAAAACGAGCCCGACGAAAACCCTGAATCGGAAACCAAGCTCATCTTTACCACTCGCCAGCCCGGCGATGACGACGATGACGACGAGGGCACCGACCCGCGCTGGAACGCGCTGCGTAACCTCAACTAAGCGCCTGAGTCGCTTTTCACTCAACAAGCAACACTTACCATTTCATATTTCCTGACTCATGGCACATCCTAAGAGACGCCAATCCTCGACCCGCCGCGACAAGCGTCGCACCCACGACAAGCTGACCCCAAAGGCAGTTACTCTCTGCCAAAACACGGGCGAGCTGCACCTCCGTCATAAGGCCTACGTAGTAGATGGCGACCTGTACCTGCACGGCAAAGTAGCCATCAAAGGCTACGCTCCGGTTGCAGCTCCTGCCGCCGCTGCCGACACCGACGAAGAATAGACGTACAGCCCCGTTTTCCCCTTACATTGCCTCCCGGCCTTGTTCCTCACTAAAGGAAGCCGGGAGGCTACGTAAGGTTCCTCTCCCAGACTCCTCCTTGATACCTCGTACATGAAGATAGCCCTGGACGCTATGGGGGGCGATTTTGCGCCCCAGGCTGCGGTCGATGGTGCGGTACTCGCCGCACAAGAACTTGCCGGCAAGGCGCAGATTGTGCTCATCGGCCAAGAAGCAGCCGTCCGCCCTCTCTTAGACCAGCACGGCGACGCAGCTGCTAGCCTTGAGTTGGTCTCAGCCTCTCAAATCATTGAGATGGGTGAACATCCGGCCAAAGCGTATCAGCAGAAGCAAGATTCTAGCATTGCCGTGGGCTACCGGCTGCTACACACTGGCGAAGTCGACGCATTTTGCTCGGCTGGCAACACGGGCGCCATGCTCGTAGGTGCCATGTTCAGCGTGAAGCCTGTACCTGGTGTGCTCCGGCCTGCTATTGCCAACTTTGTTCCGAAGCTGCATGGTGGTATGGGCATCTTACTCGATGTAGGAGCCAATGCCGAGTGCAAACCTGAAATGCTGGAGCAATTCGGTGAGTTGGGGTCGTTGTACGCGCAGTATGTGCTTGGTATTACCAATCCTAAAGTGGGATTGATGAACATAGGCGAAGAAGAAGGCAAAGGCACGACTCTCACGCAGGCAGTACATCAACTACTTAAGGTGAACCCGCACGTTAATTTCATTGGTAACATTGAAGGGCGCGACCTTTTCAATGGCAAAGCCGATGTAATTGTTTGTGACGGCTACACTGGCAACGTGATGCTGAAGATGGCCGAGTCCATCTACGATATCATGGCCGAAAAGCAGATGCGCGACCCCTTCTTCGACAAGTTCAATTACGAGGCCGTTGGGGGGTCCCCCATTTTGGGCATCAACGACAACGCTATTATCGGGCACGGTGTGAGCACGCCATTGGCTATCTGCAACATGTTGTTGCAAGGATACCAAATGGCTCAATCCGGCATCTCCGACCAGATCAAAAATACCTTCAAGTCTTAGCGACTAAGTCCGGCCCAGGCCGGATTTTTTCTTGCCGCGTTTTCCGATTTTTCTTCAATGAAAATTACCGCCGCTATAACCGGAGTGGGCTCGTATGTGCCTGATTACGTGCTTACGAACCAGGAGCTCGAAAAGATGGTGGACACCACCGACGAGTGGATCACAACTCGAACTGGCATCAAAGAGCGCCGAATTCTAAAAGGTGAAGACCAGGGCACTTCGGTAATGGGCATCAAAGCGGTGCAGCAGTTACTTGCTAAAACAGGTACGCAGCCCGAAGAAATTGACTTGTTAATTTGTTCGACTACAACGCCCGATCTGGTGTTTCCGGCTACGGCCAACATTATTTCGGCTGCCGTTGGTACCACCAAGGCTTTCAGCTTTGATATGCAGGCGGCTTGCTCGGGCTTCCTATTTGCCCTCGCTACTGGTTCGCAATACATTCAAACGGGCACGTACAAGAAAGTAGTGGTGGTAGGTGCCGATAAGATGTCGGCTATTGTTGACTATACCGACCGCGCCAACTGCATTATCTTCGGCGACGGGGCTGGTGCTGTACTGCTGGAGCCTAGCACCGAAGGATACGGCTTGCAAGACCAAGTTTTGTGCTCCGATGGTAGAGGCGAACAATACTTGTACCAGAAAGCGGGCGGTAGCCGCCGTCCTCCATCCGCTGAAACGGTAGCAAATCGGGAACATTACGTATACCAAGAGGGGGCTACAGTGTTCAAGTTTGCCGTGACCAACATGGCCAATGTAGCCGCCCAGGTGATGGAGCGCAACCACCTCACCAACGACGACGTGGCCTGGCTGGTACCGCACCAAGCCAATAAGCGTATAATCGACGCTACAGCGCACCGTATGGGCGTGGGGCCGGAAAAGGTGATGCTCAACATCCAACGGTACGGCAACACAACCAATGCCACTATTCCGCTTTGCCTCGCCGACTACGAACAGCAACTGCGCCAAGGGGATAACCTAATTCTAGCCGCTTTTGGTGGTGGCTTTACCTGGGGCTCTATCTACCTCAAATGGGCGTACGATCCTAAGCCTGACCCAATCACCGTGTAACTACGGCGGCTCGGTTGCGGAAAACCTCTATACTTGCACTCCCGATGTGCCGCCCCGCCACTTTTCCGGGACGGCACTTCTTTTGAACAGAAAACTTACAAAATTGAAGAGTTGGTAATTGGCTGCTTGACCTTTCTTCCTTGTGTCAAATCACCCCGTTACCGATTTCTAATTCCCCCTCTCACTTTAACATGGCTACTACCGCAGATTTCCGCAACGGACTAGTGCTCAACTACAATGGCGACTTGCACGTCATCACGGAGTTTCAGCACGTAAAGCCCGGCAAAGGTCCCGCCTTCGTGCGTACTAAGCTCCGCAACATCAAAACCGGCAAGGTGATTGACAACACGTTCAATGCCGGGGTGAAAGTGGAAACCGCCCGCGTCGAGCAACGTCCGCACCAGTACCTGTTCAAGGACGACTACGGCTACACGTTCATGGACAATGCCACTTTCGAGCAGGTAGTGCTGCCCGAAGCCATGGTGCCCTTCGCCGACCTGATGAAAGAAGGCCAGGAAGCTACCATCCTGTTCCACGCCGAAACCGAGCAGCCTCTCACAGCCGAACTGCCGACCACCGTGGAATTGGTTGTAACCTACACTGAGCCTGGCCTGAAAGGCGACACAGCCACTAACACGCTCAAGCCTGCTATTGTCGAGACCGGGGCCCGGATTCAGGTGCCACTGTTCATTGATCAGGACACTAAAATCCGCGTCGATACCCGCGACTACTCCTATGTCGAAAGAGTCAAATAAGCAGTCCAGCAAGTCAAGCGCCGCCATGAAAGCCAAGGAACTCCAGGAACTTATCGACTTCATTGCGAAGTCGGGCCTCAACAAAGTCAACATTGAAACGGAGGAGTTTAAGATCTCCGTACAACGTGAGCCCAGCTACAAGCCAGTAGGTGGCGTATCGGCTTCTGCCGCGCCTGCGCCAGCTCCTGCGCCCACTGCTCCGGCCCCTGTTCCTGCTACTCCAGCTCCAACTCCGGCAGCGCCCGCAGCTGCGGCGCCAGCGGCTGACAACTATGTGGCGCTGAAAGCTCCCATGATTGGCACGTTCTACCGCAGCAGCAGCCCCGACACTCCAGCTTTCGTGCAGGTAGGTGATTTGGTGGAAAAAGGCCAGGTGATCTGCATCATCGAAGCCATGAAATTATTCAATGAAATAGAGGCCGAAGCATCGGGCCGCATTGTGAAAGCCATGGTCGAAAACGCCTCGCCGGTGGAGTACGACCAGCCGCTGTTCCTGATCGAGCCAATGTAATTCATTGGGGTCTTAGGGTCTTAGAAACTTGGGGGCTGGTTTCCATCAGCGCCAAGTTTGTAAGGCCCTTTGCTTTTGCTTGAAGACCCCAAGACCTTAAGCCCTAACAACCAATGTTCAAGAAAATACTGATTGCCAACCGGGGTGAAATTGCGCTGCGCATTATCCGGACTTGCAAGGAAATGGGCATCAAAACGGTGGCTGTCTATTCTACCGCCGACAAGGAAAGCCTGCACGTGCGCTTCGCTGATGAAGCAGTTTGCATTGGCCCCCCTCCCTCCTCGCAGTCTTACCTCAGTATCCCCACCCTGATTGCGGCAGCGGAAATAACCAATGCCGATGCCATTCACCCAGGTTACGGTTTCCTAAGCGAAAACGCGGAATTCTCGCGTGTATGCCAGGAAAACGGCATCAAGTTCATCGGGGCTACGCCCGAGATGATCAACCAAATGGGCGACAAGGCCTCGGCTAAAGCTACCATGATTAAAGCGGGCGTACCCTGCATTCCAGGTTCGGCCGGCTTGCTCGAATCGGTGGAGCAAGGCAAGAAGGTAGCCGCCAAAATCAAGTATCCGGTTATTCTAAAAGCTACTGCCGGTGGCGGCGGGCGTGGTATGCGCATCATTCCTTCCGAAGAAGACTTCGAGAAGGCTTGGAACGACGCTCGCACCGAGGCCAAAGCCGCCTTCGGCAACGATGGTGTGTACCTAGAGAAGTTTGTGGAAGAGCCACGCCACATCGAGATTCAGGTGTGCGGTGACCAATACGGCCGCGTTTGCCACCTCTCCGAGCGCGACTGCTCGATTCAGCGCCGCCACCAGAAGCTAGTGGAAGAAGCGCCTTCTCCTTTCATGACCGACGAATTACGCGAGCGGATGGGCCAAGCGGCTGTGGCTGGCGCCGGCGCCATCGGTTACGAAGGCGTGGGCACCATCGAGTTTTTGGTAGACAAAAACCGGGATTTCTATTTCATGGAGATGAACACCCGCATTCAGGTGGAGCATCCCGTGACCGAGGAAATCGTCAACTACGACCTCATCAAGGAGCAGATTAAAGTAGCCGCTGGCATCCCGATTTCCGGCGACAACTACTATCCTAAGATGCACGCCATGGAGTGCCGCATCAACGCCGAAGATCCTACCCGGGACTTCCGCCCCTCCCCCGGCAAAATCACGACGTTGCACATTCCTGGTGGCCACGGCGTTCGAGTTGATACCCACGTGTATGCGGGCTACACCATTCCCTCGAACTACGATTCGATGATAGCTAAGCTCATCACCGTTGCCCAGACCCGCCAGGAGTGCATCGTGAAGATGAAGCGTGCATTGAGTGAATTCGTGGTGGAAGGCGTAAAGACCACTATCCCGTTCCACTTGGCTCTGATGGACAACAAGAACTTCCAGGACGGTGACTTCACGACGAAATTCCTGGAGACGTCATTTGACTTTTCTGAGTTGTAATTTTAGATATGCTAATGGTAAACAAAACGCCCGGTCAGAAAAGAGACCGGGCGTTTTGTTTATTCAGGGACTGGTTAAGTTTCCAAAACTATCAAAGTGAGCTTTGGGTAGGTAGTAGCTACCTACTATGCGCACGGGCTTAGCATCTGGCTCACCGAACTCGGTTTCGCTGTCGTCGGCCAAATAGCTTTCCCCTTTCATAAACACAATGTCATAGTATAAATCATCCGGTTGTTCTGGATGTGTGAATGGCACCAGCACAGCTATGTCAAACTGTGACGAGAGTTGTTGCCCTAGCCATAGTGCTCTGGCTTCCTCATTCGCTCGGGGAGTGCGGTAAATAGCTACGTGTTGCGGAAAGTGCGGCACTTCGGATTCGGTAGCTTCAAAGAAGATGTGCGTGGGGCAGCTAGAATCAAATTCCATTGGTTGCTCGTCACCTACCAACATGTCCCAAGCGAAAGCCGTGAGACCAAGCATTACGGTCTGCAGAAAGTGCTGGATTTGGGTAGCAGACAGCACTCTACTTAAGTACAATTCTTCCATATTGGCCTAGCTATCCGGTCGTGCCATGAAACAAAAAGGCCAACTTCGCAGTCGGCCTTTATTTGTGTTATCTACTTGTTTAGTTCGGGGGCACCTTGCTCGATTTCCTGTACCAACTCGCCGTACCAATCCTCCCCGTACTTGCGCACTAATGGCTCTTTGAGAAACTGGTAGATGCGCACACCTAGGTTGGCCCCAAAAGAGCACGCTGGGTTGCAGATATTCCACCGGTCGTAGTTCAGGGCCTCGAAGCCTTCGTACTTAGTAATGCGGATTGGGTACAGATGACAGCTGACAGGCTTTTTGAAGCTGGTAGCACCGGCTAAATATGCCTGCTCAATGCCACACTTCAAGATTCCACGCTCGTCGTAGAGGGCGTAGGCGCACTCCCGGTCGTTGATGGTAGTGGTGCTGTAGTCGCCTTCCCAATCCTTGATGTAGAGGCCTTGCTGCTCGATGGCTTGTTGACCAGCTTGCGTCAGAAATGGCTTAATGTTTTGGTATTCGGCTTCGAGAATTTGTAGCTCTTCTTCTTCCAGGGGAGCTCCTAGGTCGCCTTCCACGCAGCAGGCGCCCTTACAAGCTTCCAGGTTGCAGACGAAAAAGTTGTCCCGAATGTCATCGGAGATGACAGTATTTTGAATGATGATCATAGTGGGTTCCTGCTGAGGGCTGCAGAGGTTGCAATCAGGTTGACAAAGGCCGTTCTTTACAACTGCGTGCGTCAACTTCTGCGTTCCTCTGCCGAAAGATTAACTGCAAAGATACCCAATTACCTTAGCCCAAACAGCACGTCTTCGGTCAGCTTGCACTGCCGGTGATGCGAATACGTGGCCAACGCCACGGCCTGTGCTTGCTCTCCCAACTCCTGCATCAGTTCAGGCTCACTCAACAAGCGCCCGATGGCCGTTTCAAAAGCGGCTGCGTTGCGCAGCGGAAACAGCAGACCCGTGCCGCCATCATCTATTATCTCCAAGGTACCACCGGTGGCCGTGGCCACTACTGGCAAGCCTGCTGCCATAGCCTCGATAGTGACCATTCCGTAGGTCTCGTTGGTGGAACCCGTGATGGAAATATCGAGGGCGCGGTAGGCAATTTCGGGCTGCGGCGTAAACTCGCGGATGTGCACCACCTCCCCTAAGCCTAGCTCCTGCACCCGGCGTAGCACTGCTTCACGATACGTATTGCCTTCATTGCGCGTCGATTCGCCAACTAGTAGCAGGTGAAGCGGCACAGCAGGGTGCTGCTTGCGTAAGACTGCCAACTCTTCTACCAAAAAGTCCTGTCCCTTGCCATCATCAAACCGACCGATGAGGCCTAGTAGCACCACATTAGCAGGCAGTTGCAAGTTCAAATGTTGTCGGGCAATAGTGCGGGTTAGAGCAGGGTCGGCGAACTTCTCTAGCTCGATACCCAGCGGTACGACATGCAGTTTTTTAGGCGATAAATGGGTTTTCTCTAACACCTGCCGTGCGAGCCCCGGCAGCGGCGAGAGCCACGCATCCAGCGCCCGAAAGCGTAAAGTGTGCACCACACTACGCTTCGGGGGCCCTAGCTGCATATGCTGCTGATATAGTAGCTTGAGGCTAGGCAGATGCACCGTTTTGCTCAGCACGGCCAACCCTAAGTCGCCGTTGCGGGTGACGATGAGCGTACGAGTGTTGAAGGCGCGCAATGTATGAGCCAGCAAACGTGCAGCGGGAACGTCCAGCGCTTTCCAACGGTTGGTAAGATAAGCTACGGGCAAGTTCAGGGCCTCCGCTCGCGCAGCAATGGGCGAGCCGACGAGCGTAATCACCTGCACTGGCCAGCCGCGACGGTGCATCCAATCGGCGAAGCGCACGGTGTTCAATTCTAGCCCACCCCAGCTCGCCGACAAACATAGCAACGACAACGGATAAGGCGACCCAACAACGGCATCGGGAGCAAAGGAAACAGCGGCAAACTCAGCAGGATTCACGCGGCGAAGATACGGCTCGTAGTTTTTGTGTTGGGAGAGGTTGAGGTTATCTAGGAATACAGCCCTGCTTTGCATTGGTACCGTGTATGCTTGACCAGACGATATACTTAACCAACAAGGACGACGCTAGGCTACTATTGCTTTCCTCATCAGTGTATGCCAAAGCTCGTGTTACAACTGGAATTTGTACTTCCTCACCCCACTGTAAAGCCGTACCTTTGCTAATAAGCCAAAACGCTTAGCTTTTCTGAATGGCACTGGATTATCTTTCCCTACTAAATCCCTCGCAGGCGGCTGCCGTGATGCAAATCGACGGCCCTTGCATGATTATAGCCGGCGCGGGCTCGGGCAAAACCCGGGTGCTTACCTACCGCATTGCCAACTTACTCGAACAGGGCGTCGACCCGTTCAATATCCTCGCCCTTACCTTCACCAACAAGGCCGCCAAGGAGATGCGCGCCCGTATCGAAAAGGTAGTGGGTGGCGCGGCAGCCAAGAACCTGTGGATGGGCACTTTCCACAGCATTTTCGCCCGGATTTTGCGCTCCGAAGCCGACAAAATAGGTTTCCCCCGCTCGTTCACCATCTACGACACACAAGACAGCAAAACGCTGGTCAGCCAGATCTTGAAAGAGCTGGAGCTCGACGATAAGCTCTACAAGCCCGGCATGGTACTCGGTCGAATTTCGGCCGCGAAGAACAAGCTCATTTCTGTGCAGCAATACCTCAACGACCCCGTGATTCGGCAGGACGATGAGGCGGCGTTGCGGCCCAAGATTGGCGTGATTTACCAGCAGTACGCCAACCGCTGCTTCAAGGCTGGCGCCATGGACTTCGACGACCTGCTCTACCAAACCAACGTCTTGTTCAAGGACCACCCCGATGTCCTAAACAAGTACCAGAACTTGTTTAAGTACGTGATGGTGGACGAGTACCAAGACACCAACTACTCGCAGTACCTAATTGCGCGCAAGCTGGCGGCCAAGGAGCGCAACATTTGCGTGGTAGGCGACGACGCGCAAAGTATTTACGCCTTCCGGGGCGCTGATATTCAGAACATTCTCAACTTCGAGAAGGACTACCCCGAGTTGCAGGTGTTCAAACTGGAGCAGAACTACCGCTCCACCAAAACTATTGTGAAGGCGGCCAACTCGGTTATTAAAAACAACCAGGCCCAGCTTCGCAAAGACGTTTTCTCCGACAACGAGGAAGGTCCGCTAATCGAAGTACTCAAGGCCTCTTCCGACAACGAGGAAGGCAAGTTGGTGGCCAACTCCATATTCGAGGACAAGATGAGTCACCATCTGTCGTACGACGATTTTGCCATCTTGTACCGCACCAACGCCCAAAGCCGGGCCATAGAAGAAGCCCTGCGTAAGCTCAACATTCGCTACAAGATTGTGGGCGGCCTGAGCTTCTATCAGCGCAAGGAAATCAAAGATTTGGTGGCTTACCTGCGCCTCACAGTAAACCCCAACGACGAGCAGGCGCTGCGCCGCGTTATCAACTACCCCAAGCGCGGCATCGGCGACACCACTATTGCCAAGCTCATCAACGCTGCCGAGGAAAGCAACCACACCATTTGGGAGGTAGTATCCAATGCCGACCAGTTCCTGCCCACCCGCGCTGCCAACCCGATAGTGGACTTCGCCGAGAAGATTAAGGCGTACACGGCGGTAGCGGCCAAGGAAGATGCCTTTGAAGCCGCCAAGTTTATTGCCAAAAACTCGGGCATGATTGAGGAGTTGTATGCTGACAAGAGCATCGAAGGTCTCTCCCGCTACGAGAACATCCAGGAATTGCTGAACGGTGTGAAGGCCTACACTGAGGACCCAGAACGCGAAGACAAAACGCTTGGCGCGTTTCTGCAGGATATTGCCCTCGTAACGGATGCTGACACGAAAGATGCGCAGCAAGAAGGCGAAACCGTAACCATGATGACGATTCACTCGGCCAAAGGCTTGGAGTTTCGCAACGTGTACATCGTGGGCATGGAGGAAAACCTCTTTCCGAGCCAGATGATGATTACCTCGCGAGCCGACTTGGAGGAAGAGCGCCGGCTGTTTTACGTGGCCATCACGCGGGCCGAGAAGAAGCTGACGCTGAGCTACGCTACTTCCCGTTACCAATGGGGCAACTTGCGCAGCTGCGAGAAGAGCCGGTTCTTGGATGAGATTGATCCGCAGTTCGTGGACTTCAAGTTTGCCGCTACGCCTAGTGCCGGGCCGGGCGAGTCGCCGTTTGGGCATGTATTCGAACGCCGCAGCAACCTCTTACCCACTCCTCCGCGTAAGACAGTAGCCAAAGGCTATACGCCCCCCGCCGACTTCCAACCCTCTGATACCAGCAACCTGCAAACCGGGCAGCGGGTGGAGCACCCCAAGTTTGGTTTCGGCCATGTGACCAAGCTGGAAACCGTTTCGGGCTCTACCAAAGCTATTATTCAGTTCGAGGAAGTCGGCGAGAAGACGTTATTGCTGAGTTTTGCGAAATTGCGGGTGCTTGGTTGATGCAATAACGGCGGTATGGCTAGCTTTGGCTTTGCAAATACCGAGCAGGGACAATAACCAACTCCCCATTTACCAGCAATGTAGCGGCTGTATACACCGCTACTAGCCCTAATTCCTAGGATTTTCTTTTCCGATGCCCCTACCCTCCTTACATAAACACGAACTTCTGCAACGCGAGTACGGCCAAAGTACCTATCAACTGGTACAAGGCCTGCGCGAAGTAGAAGACAAGGCCGAGCGTACGCGCCGCGCCACCCAAATTGTGCAGCTCATCTTCCGGCTGCAACCCGCCCTGCGCGACCAGCCCGATGCACAGCAGCGCGTCTGGAACCACCTCTACGAGATGGCCGACGAGGACTTAGACATCGATGCGCCGTTCGAGTTGCAAGGGCTCAGCCAGCTCAACCAGCATCCCAAGCCAGTACCCTACCCCACCCAGAACCCCAAGCTGCGTGCCTATGGCAAAAGCGTGGAGCTGATGGTGGAAAAGGCCTTGTCGTTGCAAGACCCAACAGAGCGCGAGCAGGCGACCATTACTATCGGGCGGACTATGAAGTACCTGTACCGCTCGCACAACAAGGAAAACGCTAAGGACGTCACTATTCTCAAGCACCTCAAAGACCTCTCTGGTGGGCAGCTAACCCTGGACCCGGCGCAGGTGGAAGCCCAGGGCTTGTTTGAATTTGCAGGCGGTTCAGCTCCAGTAGCTGCCGGTGGTTCGAGCCGGGCTGCCTTCATTGTGCCACAGCCGCGCCAAGACCGTGAAGGACGCCGCGGCAACAATAGCGGTGGCAACCGGCGCGACAAGCAGCGCCGCGGTGGCAAAAAAGGCCGTCAAGAGCCTCAGCAACCTCCTCAGTAATTTTTTGGAGGAGCTAGAAGCCAGAAGTTCAAAGCAGCAGAAGACGAGTAATTAGAAGCAAAGAAGTTAAAACTGGAATACTCTGTCTGATATTCCGGCTTCCTCTTACTTTCTAGTTACTTCTCTTCAACTTACTGCTCTAATCTCTAGCTCTTAGCTCCTAACTTCTACTATATGGCCGCATTTGAAGTAATTGGCGGGAATCCGCTTAAAGGAGAAATTGTGCCCCAGGGCGCCAAAAACGAGGCATTGCAGATTCTTTGTGCTGTATTGCTTACCTCGGAACCCGTTACCATCTCCAACATTCCCGATATCCGCGACGTCAACAAGCTGATTGAGTTGCTGCGCGATATGGGTGTTAAAGTAGGTAAGCTTGCCACGGATACCTACCGTTTTCAAGCCGACGATGTGCACATCGACTACCTTGACACGCCCGAATTTGTGGCACAAGGCAGAGCGTTGCGCGGGTCGGTAATGATTCTTGGCCCTATGCTGGCTCGTTTCGGCAAATGCCAATTACCGAAGCCAGGCGGCGACAAAATTGGCCGCCGCCCGCTGGACACGCACTTTGTGGGCTTGGAAAAGCTCGGTGGCAAGCTCACGCTTGAGGGATTGGACTTCTATCGCATCAACTCCGAAGGCCGACTGCGTGGCGCCTACATGCTGCTAGAAGAAGCCTCTGTAACGGGCACTGCCAATATTGTAATGGCCGCTGTGCTGGCTGAAGGCACTACTACCATCTATAACGCGGCCTGCGAGCCGTACGTGCAGCAGCTTTGCAAAATGCTAGTGCGTATGGGTGCTCGTATCAACGGCATCGGCTCTAATCTACTCACCATTGAAGGCGTGGAAAGCCTCGGTGGCACCGATCACCGCATGCTGCCCGACATGATTGAAATCGGCTCGTTCATTGGCCTCGCGGCCATGACCGGGTCTGAAATTACCATCAAAGACTGTCAGATTTCCGAGCTAGGGGTTATTCCGGACACGTTCCGCAAACTCGGCATCCAGCTGGAATTCCGCGGCGACGATATCTACATCCCGGCTCAGGACCGCTACGAGATTTCCACTTACCTCGACGGCAGCATCCTAACCATCTCCGACCATACCTGGCCGGGCCTAACTCCTGACTTGCTCAGCATTGTGCTGGTAGTAGCCGCGCAAGCAAAAGGCACTGTGCTCATTCACCAGAAAATGTTCGAGAGTCGCTTATTCTTCGTGGACAAGCTTATCGACATGGGCGCCCAGATTATTCTCTGCGACCCGCACCGCGCTACCGTTATTGGCCTCAACAAGCGCACCCGTCTGCACGGCATCACGATGACCTCTCCTGATATTCGAGCGGGTGTAGCGTTGCTGATTGCTGCTCTATCTGCCGACGGTCGTAGCGTAATCGAGAACGTAGAGCAAATCGACCGCGGCTATCAGCACATCGACAAGCGTCTGAACGCTTTAGGAGCACAGATTCGTCGTTTGTAAGCAACCTTCCTTATAGACAAAAAATAGGTGCTGCCGCAAAAGCAGCACCTATTTTTTTGCCTTTACCGGAATTTTTACGCTGCTGATATACGCCTTGATAACTGGCACCAAAGCCGGCAAAATGGCTTCAATGGCAGCACGTTCTTGCAAAGTCCAATGGTGCGGTTGCCCAAACAAGCAGGGCTGCAGAATGCCCCACAGTTGGTCGTTTTCGGTGATGTGGGCATGAATCAGCGCGCGGTGGCCGAAGGTTTTATGCTCGAATTCACGGTTGAGTACATCGGGTGTGGCAGTTTCTACATCCTCCACGAACACGGAAGGCCGTGTAGCCAATGCAGCCCGAAACAATGGGTCTTCCTTCGGTAAGTCGGTGGTGTCTTCCTGCCAGTCATGGATAGGGTTGGGTACCACGTCGTTTTTGCGCCAGCAGAAGGCGATGCGGCCTTTCCCAACGGTTGGGTCTCGGACGTACAGAAAACAACGGTCGGCATCCAGATACTTCCCTACTTGCTCTAGTACCCGGTTGATAGTAGCAGTAGGTGATTCGTCGGCGGGCACTGTTAAAAGCAGAGAATGATTGACAGTTGAATTCATACTGATTGGGTCGAGAACATGCTTATGTGAAAACGGGCAGGCTGTTGAATAGTTATTGACTGACTTCCACAATAGCTGGAGGTTGGGTTAGCTACAGAATGGTCCATATACCAGGCAATGACAGTTTAGCGTTGAGGTAACGTGCTGGTGGTAAGTGTCGAAGAACCTACTCACTTTCAAGTTCCTGCCCCATGAGAAGAACCGCATTGCTTCTTTGTTTAAGCTTGTTTTGGCTGGCTTCCTGTAGCGATAAGCAGGAATCTGCTCCAGAAAGCACTAGTATGGCCGCTCCGGAAAACGTGATGGCTCCTACTTTGTCTGAATCTGTATCTGAATCAGATAAGGAGCTGGAAGAAACTTCTCTTGCTACGGAAGCCGCAGCCCAAGATCCTCCCGTGTCTGCCAGGGTAACCGCTGCTCCGGCCGCTACACGCAAACTGATTTATCATGCCGAGGTACGGGTGAAAGTGGAAGACCTAGACCGGGCTAACGCCCGCATGGACAGCCTCACGCGCACATATGGAGCCTACGTGTCGGATGCGTCGGAGACGCGCCAGGATGGGCAGCGGCAGCACCAAATGAAAATCAGGGTAGTACCGAGCCGCTTTCAGGCTATGCTAGGTGGTCTTAACGGACTAGGCACTTTGGTTTCTAAAACCCTGAGTACCGACGACGTAACGGCCGAACATGCCGATATATCGGCGCGTTTAGGCACCAAACGAGCTCTAGAACAACGCTACATTGCCCTGCTGAGTCAGGCCAAAAAGGTATCTGACATTCTAGAAATAGAAGAGAAAATAGGCAATGTGCGCGGCGACATCGAAGCAACAGAAAGCCGGCTAAAAACACTCAATGACCAGGTAGCCTACTCTACCATCACGCTGACCTACTTCCAGGAATTACCCTTAACCGCACCAGATGCGCCGGTTATTTCCTTTAGCAGCCGACTCGTTCAATCTTTCTACGATGGTTGGGAGTTGTTCACTGGCCTCGTGCTAGCCTTGGTAACAGCTTGGCCGCTCCTGCTTGGTGCCGTGCTTGGCGTGTGGGGGCTACGCGCTTGGCGACAACGACGCCGGCAGCGTGCAGCGGCTTCGCTCTAGAACTTATTTGATGCATGTATCATAAAAAAGCCCTGGCTACTTGAGTAGCTGGGGCTTTTTTATGGTGATATTAACTACTTAGTCTACAATCATATCCACGACAGACGTTACAACCGATAGCACCACGCTAAAGAGCAGTGCGGAGAGAAAGTTATCTACTGCAAAGCCTGACAGCAGTGCGTCGGCAATCATGACGATGGCAGCGTTGATAACCAACAGGAACAGGCCAAGCGTCAGGATCGTGATGGGCAGCCCGAGTATCTTCAAGACTGGCTTCAGTACGGCATTCAAGACAGCCAGCACGATGACCAGCAATAAGGCGTCGGTGAAGCCCCCAATGTGAGAGCCAGGTAGAAATGCAGCCAGCAGATAGGTGATAACTGCCGTGAGCAGAAACTTGAGAATAAATCCCATGAGCGTAGAGAAATGTAAGTGAGGGAGAAAGTTGGGGAATGTACGCGGATGAGGTGAAAAGGATAGCCTGAGGCCTAATTCGCTTAATTGCCTCTCTTCTACTACCAGAAAAAGGGGAGGCGGAGCAGTTGTCTTTATCGACCGATAAAGACAACTGCTCCGCCTCCCCTTTTATAATTCTCTACTGCTTCTACTTTTCGGCGGCTCTGTCGGTGAGGCGGCCTTGGGATACGCCCATCCAGTTGGCCATGCTGTAAAGCAGACGCGCACCAACAATAGCATTCCATTCGGTGTCGCCGGGTGCTACTTCGTTTAGGTCGCAGCCGATAATGGTGCGGCCGGAGCGTACAACCTCACGAATGAGGTAAAGGGCTTCTTCAAACTCGAGGCCACCGGGTACCGGCGTACCTGTGCCCGGACAGAGCTTCGGGTCGAGTCCGTCAATATCAAAGCTTAGGTACACCTTCTGCGGCAGCTGCGCAATGATTTTACCACACACCTTTTTCCAGGATTTCTTCGCAAAGCGCTCGTCGCTCAGGAAGCGGTTATGGAACATGGCAATCCGGCCTTGGCTGTGCTCCACCGTTTCGGCTTCCTGCTGGCTTAAGTCACGGATGCCGACCTGCACCAGCTTTTTCACCTGTGGCAGCTTCAGCGCGTTGTACATGATAGAAGCGTGCGAGTACTCGAAGCCTTCGTACGCCGGACGCAGGTCACAGTGCGCATCAATTTGGAGAATACCAAAATCATCGTAGCGCTCAGCCAGTGCGTGCAGGTAGCCAAGCGGCGTGCTATGGTCTCCGCCGAGCAGCACAACCCCCTTGCCCTCATCGAGATACGCGCCGGTTTTTTCTTTCAGGTACTTCAGCAAGCTTAAGCCGCGCTTGGTGATGGCCGCGGGTACATCGGCATGCTTGGCGGCCTCAGCAGCAGGCTCGCCCGCCTCTAGCCACTTAATGTAGGCAGCAGCCTGCTTGCGTAGTTCCTGGCTTTCCTGAGCTACTTTTTCATCGGCCTCTTCCATGGCCAGGCCCATCCGCCACGCGTCGGGCATGTCCGGGTCGTAGAGGTCAACTTGCAGCGAAGCCTCACGAATAGCTTCGGGGCCTTCGGCGGTACCGGCCCGATACGAAACGGTAACCTCCCAAGGTACAGGTACGATAACCACCTGCGCCTCTTCCACAGTGAAGGGCAAGCCAAATACACCACCTTGCGCGTCGCCTAGGGCATTGGGGTCAAAGTTTGCTAGTTTGTGTTTGAGAGCAGAAGAATGTGTTGAAGCCATAAGGCGAATAGTGTGGTGGTGAAAGAGGCCTAAAGGTAAAATGGTGAGTTGGGTGTTCTAGTTGCGCAATTTGCGTCAGTAGAACATCCAACTCACCATCTCGTCTTCAACCTTAGTTAAGAAGGCTGACCGTTAAGAAAGTCGTACGTGCGAATGATATCGAGAATTTTCTCGAAAGTAGGGCGGTCGAAGAACAGCATCAAGGGCAGTTCCACGGAGTTGTCTTTGTCGGAAAACTGCGTGATAACTGAAAATATCAGGGGCTGCACTAGAGGCTGCGCGAGCAACAAATTATTGAGGGAAGTCGCAATGTCTCCGCGAGGAGCAATAGGTGGCGCGCCGTATATCTTGGCTTTCAGGATGTTAGCCAACTGAGTCACTAAAGCGCCTGTAATAATATTGCTGATTTCCAATAACAACGACTCCTGCATTTCATCGATTTGCGTGGATGGAGCCGTATTCATGCGCAAACAAACCTTGGACAGGCGCTGAATATGTAGTCCCGAAAAGAACATCAGCGTAGTACCATTGAACTCGCCACGAATGTCGGACTGCACCGGAACGTGGTTCTGCTCGATGTCGCGCACACGGTCAAGAATACCAGTACCAGGCACCAAATCGAGGCTAGGCACTTCTAAAAGAACCTTCTCTTGGGCAATCACCGCGAAGGAGTCGGCGGCGCGGGCCAGTCCTATGTTCAGAATTTCGCGGACCACGTCGCGCTCCAGTTCCGTCATGTGCAAGTCCATATTATTCATTCGATTGGCTGCTGCTGCGATAACGTGACCACAGCGAATTCAGCAGTACGTAAATTTAAGGTCGCCGGGCTAGAAACAGACGAGTTAAGGCGGGCACATCGAGCACCAGGCAGACCTGCCCGCTGCCAAGCAACGTAACTCCCCCAAACAATTCAATGGTATCCAGCGGCTTACTCATAGGCTTAATGACAATATCTTGCTGTCGCAAAAAACGATCAACGATAAGCCCAAGTTTGCGATTGTTGTAGGCAATGATGATAATGTCCTGCCGGCCATCTATGTCGGCGCGTGAAACCGGAGCCATTGGCCCGTCTCCATTAAGCAGCCGACGCAAACTAACCACGGGTACATTTTCACCCTGCACACTGGCCATTAACAGCCCGCCAATGACGTGCAGCTGCTTAGGCCATAGCGACACAACCGAATCGGTGTGCATGAGTGGAATAGCGTAGCTGCGCTGATCGAGTTCGAAAAGCAACGCGCCTTTTACGGCAATAGACGTGGGGAGCACCAACGTGAAGGTGGTGCCCTCCCCTAGCTTGGAATCGACGCGCAACTGCCCACCGAGCGAGTCGATAGCTAGTTTGACAACGTCGAGCCCGACGCCGCGGCCGGAAATTTCGGTTACTTCCTTGGCCATGGAGAAGCCCGGCTCGAACAGGAAAGCCCGCACCGCATCATCATCCAGCGTTTTGGCAATCTGCTTTGGCACCAATCCACGCTCTACCGCCTTCTTGCGAACCTGCTCGATGTTGATGCCTTTGCCATCGTCGATTACTTGAATCAGCACATCATCGCGCTCGGTTTGTGCCGAAAGCCGCAGGTGCCCTTCCGCCGACTTGCCGGCTTTCACCCGCTCCGCGGGCGTTTCGATGCCGTGGCCTACAGCATTGCGCACTAGGTGCAGAAGCGCATCGGTGATGATCTGCAGGATGTTGCGGTCAATCTGTATGTCCTGGCCGCTGAGCGTTAGCTCTACTTGCTTTTGCTCGGCAGTAGCCACGTCGCGCACCACCCGGGGAAACTTGTTTAGCAAGGAGCCCACGTTTACCAAGCGCGCATCCATGACCGAGTACTGCAACTCATCGGTGATGCGGAATAGATGGGCAGCAGTGGATTGCAGGGCCGAATTGCCGATTTCTTGGCTTAGTGTCAGAATCCGGTCCCGGTCGATAATCAACTCGCCTACCAAGTTGAGCAGGTGGTCGAGCTTTTTTATCTGAATGTAAACCAAGTCCGAAAGCTCCAGCTTGCGGTTGGCTTCTTCGTCGCTCAAATCTTCCTCGGGCAGCTCGGGCTCTTGGCCTTCTACCAACCGGTTAAGGTTATCGAGCAAGGTGGTGACATCGGGCAGGGCTGCTTCTTCACCTACGGCCCTAATCATCGTGCCTATGGTATCAATACCCAAGAAAAGCACCTTGCTTAAGCTGCCCGTAAAGTCGCGCTGCTTGTCCCGAATCAAGCCGAAGATGGTTTCCATATGGTGCGCCACTTCGCCGATTTCCGTGAAGCCCATAGCCCGGGAATTGGACTTCAGGTTGTGCATAAGTCGGAACAGCTCGTTGAGAGAAGGCTGGTCCTGGGGGTTGCGTTCCAGCTCGCTGATATGCTGGCTCATGGCGTCGTAGTATTCGAGCGCCTCAGCCATAAAGATTTCACGGTATTCCTGCTCGCGTGATTTCATAGCTCAACCAGACGACACGAAGAAGGAACAGAAAATCTTGTACTGCGCACACCAGATGCCGTCCGCCGGAACTGTGCAGTATACTGCACAATAGCCTCGGGCAGTTCTACCAGCGGCAGCACCGCATTGGCCCACCCCGCTTGAATCACCGAGTTTGGCATGGAAAAAAGCACCGACGAAGCCTCGTCCTGCGCCAACACAGTGCCGCCGTGCTGGCGGATTGCTTGCGCTCCTAGCGTACCGTCGCGGCCCATACCCGTAAGGACTACTCCCAACACATTGTTGCCCACCGTATGGGCAACTGAGCGCATGAGAATATCAATTGAGGGCTCATCACCGGAAGGGCTAGATTCGGTTGAGAAATCAGTTTGCCAGCACTGCCAAGGAGTATGTAGCGCAGACCTCACCACGAGGTTATGGCCGCCGGGCGCTACCAAAATACAGCCTGGTGTTAGTTGAGTACCTGCCCCGGCAGCAATAACCGGCAACGAACTTGCCCGCGCTAGGCGCTTCACAAACGAGTTCAGGAAGGATGCCGGCAAGTGTACTGCCACCACTACTGCGCAAGCCAGGGTAGCCGGTAAGGACCGCACCAACTGTTCAACCACTTCAGGGCTTCCCGTGGAGCCGCCAATAACTACCACGCCGCTCGGTAAACCAGGCACGGCTGCCGCACGACTTACTGAATGCCACGAAGAAACAGGCTGTACCGGAGCAACTTCGAGTTTGCGCAGTATTGTATTGCTCCATTCCAATGCGGCAGCACCAGCTAAAATATAGTCGAAAACGCCCCACCGGCTGGCTTCTCGCATCATGCCCGGCAGTGGCTGACTTTCACAGTACAGCAACACCGGCAGCACCACATGGCGGCTAAGGACTTCCAACCCACGCAGCTGCCGCTCTCCCACAATTAATAGCGCGGGACGAAGGCGGCGGACTTGCGTAATGAATTCAGTTGGGTCTTCGCTGACATTAGTTACGCGTAGCCCAAGCTGCTGCAGTAGCCGCGTCAGTGCAAGCCGCCCGGCGGTGGGCAAGCTACCAAGTAAAACAGTTTGGGGAACGGGAATATCAGGCACGAGAAAAAACCAATACAACAGGCAGGCTCACAGCCAGCCGAAAAGCCAGCTGACTGTGTGGAAGGCAATTATAGCAGCGCGCTATTCAGCACTTAGCGCCCCTCCTACTATCTCCAGCACCTTCTCTTCTGAGAAAGGCTTCACGATGTAGGCAGAAGCTCCGCTTTCCAGCGCTTCATTTACAATCACCTCTTGGCCTACGGCGCTGCACATTACCACCTTTACATCAGGGTCGTTTTCACGAATGCCTTTCAATACATCAAGGCCAGTGTTGTCGGGCAGAATTACGTCGAGGGTGATGAGGTCTGGTTTAGTGGCAGCCGCCATTTCAATGGCTTGTTGGCCATTAGCGGCTTCACCCACTACTTCATAGCCAGCATCAGTAAGCACATTCTTGAGCATCGTGCGCATGTAAAAAGAGTCGTCGACGATGAGGATGCGGTTTTTCATAAGACGTATTTCAAAAATCCAGAGAGAGCAGAAGGAACAGAAGCTGGACGTTGTACGGCAGCCGGCAGGCAAAGATGTTTAAGAAGACTGCAATTGCATGATCTCAGAGGGAGTAAGCAGCTTCAGCATGTCGAGCACGATGATGATGCGGCCGTCTACCTTGGCTATTCCCTCGATGTACTTGTCGTTGATGTTGATGTCTTGGATGAACTCCGGCGCTTTTTCAATGATAGAAACCGGAATTGATAATGGCTGCGGCACTTCCCGGACCACAATCCCAATGGTGTAGTCCTTGGCTTCGATGGCTAAGGTGTACGACGTAGCAGGTAGCTCCTGCCCCGCTGGCCGCAGCCCAAACCGCTCTTCCAAATCAACAATGGCAATAATATCGCCGCGCAGGTTGGCTATGCCTTTGATAAACGGCGGCGTTTTGGGCATACGCGCCACTTCAGGCGTTATCGTTACCTCTTTTACCTGCTCGATGCGCAGGCCGTATTCCTCGTCGCCAAGCCGGAAAACAATCAATTGAATGATGGCGTCGGGCTTCAAGGTTTTCTTGTCGCTGTTTTGTTCTGCGTCAGGCATTGAACAACTGAAACTTATATAGGAGAACTGCTACTTGAACTATTGGTTGTTGGCAAGCCGTGGGGTATTACAACCTTTCGGCTTTAGCAGGAGCCTATTTGCCAGCATACCGAAGCTCCTGGCTTGTCACACTAGAACATTATGCTTCAACAAGTTCAAGCTAACATTCTAGTGCGACAGGCAGGATCTATTCAATACAGGTACTTATTTCGCTTTTTCTTTTGCCCGACCCTTCGCTGGCTTTTCATCCTGCGCTTTCGGTGCGTCTGCTGGCGCTGCTCCACTAGAAGACTTTGGCATTGCGCCGTTGCTGGCACGCCGGCTCGGTTTGGAATTGCGTGGTGCTTCAGCCTTCACATTGCTGGCAGCACTGCGAGCAGGCGCTGCTTTATCGGCTGCGTTATGACCATCGCCACGACGCGTAGTCGTTTGGGGCCGAGCAGCTTGGGCGGGTGCCTGAGCGGTGTCAGCAGAGGTAACGCGGCGGCGGCTGGCCCGGTCTCGGGCTGGATTAGCTGCCACCAGTGCTGGCTGAGGCTGAGTTGCCGGACGACGCATAACGCGACGCGGCCGGACAGGTTCGGGCTCTGGTTCGGGCTCATATATTTCCATCAACTGGAAGTTGGAGAGGCCCAACTGCAGGTCATCGGCAATGTCAGTCAGTCGCTGGCTCGATACCGTCAACTCGTACATGGAGCTGGACAAGCCTTTGGCCGTGCCCGCCACTTGTTGCGTACCGGTGGCGGTTTGCTCGGCAATGGCTACCACTTCTTCCACGTACTTCACCACGTCGCCAATCGAGGTTTTCTGAATCTCGGTGGCCGTCAGGATGTCGCGGGAGGTGCGGAGGGTTTCACCCGAGCTGGTGGCAATGTTCTTGAAGGCCGAGCTGGCTTCGAACGTAGCATTCTTCCCTTTCAGTACGCGGCCTTCCATGGTGGAAATAGCCGTTGCCGCGCTAGTAGTATCCTTCTTCACGTCGTCAACCAGCGTACCGATTTCCGAAGCCGAGCGACGGGAGCCTTCGGCCAGTTTCCGGATTTCCTCGGCTACTACCGCAAAACCACGACCTGCCTCACCAGCCCGGGCCGCTTCAATGGCCGCGTTCAGAGCCAGCAGGTTGGTTTGGGAAGCAATGTCGGTGATGACGGCCAGCGTCTTGCTGATGTCCTGCGAGCGGTTGGAGAGTACTTCGATGGTGCGAGCTGTTTGAGCGGCGGCCGCCGAAATTTCCTCCATGTTCTTTACCACTTCGGCCACCGTTTTCAGACCGAGCTGCGAGGTTTGCTCACCAAGAATAGCGGCCTTGATACCAACGTCGGCTTTGCCAGCCGTTTCTTTGGTGGCCTGCATAATCTCTTCGATCAGCTTGAAGGCCTGGTCGGTTTTCAATGCTTGGTTTTGCGCGCCTTCGGCCATTTGCTGCATGGCCAAGGCCACGTCAACGGTTACGCGGCTCATCTCCTGCCCTTTCGCCGCCATTTCCTCCGACGACGTGCCCACTACCTGCGACGACTCGTTGATTTCTGCCAGCAGGTCGTTGAGGTTGTCGACGGCCAGGTTGAGAGCGTCGGCCATGGCTTGAATGTCGCCGGCCGTCTGAATTTCAACTTGCTGCGTGAGGTCACCTTCCGATATAGCCCGTACCACGCGGCTCACTTCCAGTACCGGCGAGGCAATGGATTCGAGCAGGTCGTTGAGGGTATCTACGATTTCCTTCCACGAGCCGCTTACACCGCCTACTGTGGCACGCTCGGTCAGCTTACCTTCCACCCCGGCCACTTTCGCCACGCGGCTTACTTCCTGCGCCAAACGGTTCAGGTCGTCCACCATGCGGTTGATGGTATCGGCTAGCTCTGCTACTTCGCCTTTGGCTTCCAGTGTCAGCTTCTGCGTTAGGTCGCCTTGTGATACGCCCGTCACTACCTTGCCGATGCCCCGCACCTGGGTGGTGAGGTTGGCAGCCATGGTATTTACGTTATCGGTCAGGTCTTTCCACACGCCGCTCACGTTAGGAACTTGCGCCTGACCACCGAGGCGGCCTTCGGTACCTACTTCCTGCGCCACGCGGGTTACCTCGCCTGCGAAGATATTGAGCGAGTCCACCATCCGGTTGATGTTGTCCTTGAGGTCAAGCAATTCGCCTTTTACATCTACCGATACCTTCTGGCTCAGGTCGCCGCGCGCTACAGCCGTGGTTACGTTGGCAATGTCGCGCACCTGGCTGGTGAGCGAGGCGGCCATGAAGTTTACGTTATCAGTGAGGTCTTTCCACGTACCACGCACGTTCGGTACATCGGCCTGGCCCCCGAGTTTGCCTTCGGTGCCTACTTCGCGAGCCACACGAGTTACCTCATCACCGAACGTATTCAGCGAGTCCACCATCTGGTTCAGGTTTTCCTTCAGCTGAAGGAGCTCCCCTTTCACATTTACCGTTACTTTCTGGCTCAAGTCTCCTTTCGCAACAGCAGTAGCTACGTTGGCAATGTCTCGTACCTGAGAGGTCAGGTTTGAGGCCATGGTGTTTACATTGTCGGTCAGGTCTTTCCAAGTGCCCATAACGTTAGGCACCGACGCTTGACCACCAAGGATACCCTCGGTACCCACCTCACGGGCTACACGGGTTACCTCGCCTGCGAAGATGTTGAGCGAGTCCACCATCTGATTGAGGATGTTCTTGAGGTCGAATATCTCGCCTTTCACATCTACCGTCATCTTCTGCGTCAGGTCGCCTTTCGCTACGGCGCTGGCTACGTTGGCAATGTCTCGTACCTGAGAGGTCAGGTTCGAGGCCATGAAGTTTACGTTGTCGGTCAGGTCTTTCCAGGTGCCGCTTACGCGCGGCACAGCAGCTTGGCCGCCGAGCTTTCCTTCGGTGCCTACTTCGCGGGCTACGCGGGTTACTTCGTCACCGAAGATGTTGAGCGAGTCCACCATCTGGTTGAGGATGTTCTTCAACTCCAGGATTTCCCCCTTCACATCCACCGTCATCTTCTGGCTCAAGTCGCCGCGGGCTACGGCGGTAGCCACGTTGGCAATGTCTCGTACCTGAGAGGTCAGGTTGGACGCCATGAAGTTTACATTGTCGGTCAGTTCCTTCCACACGCCTGCCACATTCGGCACCAGTGCTTGGCCGCCTAGCTTACCTTCTGTGCCTACTTCCAGGGCTACGCGGGTTACCTCACCGGCAAACAGGTTCAGCGAATCTACCATCTGGTTTAGGTTCTGCTTCAAATCGAGCAGTTCGCCTTTCAACTCCACGGTGATTTTTTGCGTCAGGTCGCCTTTCGCTACGGCGGTAGCTACGTTGGCAATGTCTCGTACCTGCAACGTCAGGTTCGAGGCCATGAAGTTCACGTTATCGGTCAACTCTTTCCAGACACCTGCCACATTCGGTACGGAAGCTTGTCCGCCAAGCTTACCTTCGGTACCTACTTCCAGAGCCACGCGGGTTACTTCGCCGGCAAACAGGTTCAGCGAATCCACCATCTGATTCAGGTTCTGCTTGAGGTCGAGCAGTTCGCCTTTCACATCGACCGTCATCTTCTGGCTGAGGTCACCCTTAGCTACGGCGCTGGCTACGTTGGCAATGTCACGCACCTGACTCGTCAGGTTGGACGCCATATAGTTCACGTTGTCGGTCAGGTCTTTCCACACCCCGGCCACGTTGGGCACCGACGCTTGGCCCCCAAGTTTACCCTCCGTACCAACCTCCAGCGCCACGCGGGTTACTTCGTCACCGAAGATGTTGAGCGAGTCCACCATCTGGTTGAGGATGTTCTTCAACTCCAGGATTTCCCCCTTCACATCCACCGTCATCTTTTGCGTCAGGTCGCCTTTGGCAACCGCGCTGGCCACGTTGGCAATGTCGCGCACCTGAGAGGTCAGATTGGACGCCATCGTATTTACGTTGTCGGTCAGGTCTTTCCACACGCCGCCTACATTCGGCACCGAGGCTTGTCCACCAAGCTTACCTTCGGTACCTACCTCCTGCGCCACACGGGTTACTTCGCCGGCAAACAGGTTGAGGTTGTCGATGGTCTTGTTGATGGTTTCGGCCATCACCTTGAAGTCGCCAGATACTGGAATCTGGAAGGTTTCGTCGAGGTTGCCTTTGCTGATGTTCTTGAGCACCTTGCCTACTTCCAACACCGGCACGGCAATGCTATCTACCAGCCCGTTGATGTTGTTGATCATGTCGCGCCAGAAACCAGCGGCATTGTCGGCGGACGCACGGGCCTTCAGGTTGCCTTCCACCCCGGCTACTTTCGAAATGCGCGACACTTCTCCCCCTACGCCACCTATCATCTCCACCATGGAGTTGTAGGCCTCGGCTATTTCAGCGAAGATGTCATCGGTTTGTTTGGTGAGGCGCACCGAAACATCCCCTTTTTTGAAAGCATCGAGAGCATAAAGCACTCGGTTGAGTTGATCGTTGACGTAATCGGGATTCTGAACAGCCTCGTTGTTGCGGGTGCTGCGTCCGGTACCGCGTTTGCGGGTATTTTCTCCATTGGATGCAACCTCGGCGAGTTGGCCGGGCTCAACAACAGAGTTGGAAGCAGCCGCGGGGGCGGCGCGTTGGGTGGTGGTATTCTTACCTGATGCCATAAAGTAGGAGTAGCGAGGCCCGTGGAAAGTAGGCGAAGCAAACGAGAACTTACCGAAAACGGCCTTTCTCTACTTGGCAAAGGTAAGGAATACACTTATTCCTTCGCACAGGATTATGTGCTTAGAAGCAAGACAAGGGAAAGATTTCAGTGAACCAGTTGCCTCTACTTTACTGTTTGTCTCTTGCTGTAGTCCCGGGGTGTGGCAGAGTTATTGTGCGGTGGGCACTGACACACCAGATTATTAAAGCATCTTTGCGGCAAAATTCAACTTCTTGCCCATCGCCGCGTTTTCTATACTGAGTCTCCATCTTAGCTGGCCCTCTACCGTAGCAATTTTATCCACCCAATGGTCAAAAACCTAGTCATCGTCGAGTCGCCTGCCAAAGCCAAAACTATAGAAGGCTACTTGGGCAAGGACTATGTCGTTAAGAGTTCCTTCGGCCACGTCCGCGACCTGCCCAAGGATAATAACGCAATTGACATAGCCAACGGCTTCAAGCCTACCTACGTGGTATCGGCCGACAAGCGAGAGATAATCACGCAGCTCAAAAAGCTGTCGAAGGAAGCGGAAACCGTATGGTTAGCGAGCGACGATGACCGGGAAGGCGAGGCTATTTCCTGGCACTTAGCCGAAACGCTTAACCTCAGCGGCACCGACAAAACCCGTCGGATTGTGTTCCGTGAAATCACCAAGAACGCCATCCTCAACGCTATTGCCACCCCGCGAGAAATCGACCTGAACTTGGTGAATGCTCAGCAAGCCCGCCGCGTCCTCGACCGGTTGGTGGGTTTTGAGCTAAGCCCAGTGCTCTGGAAAAAGGTGAAAGCCGGCTTATCGGCGGGTCGTGTGCAGAGCGTAGCCGTGCGTATTGTGGTGGAGCGGGAACGTGAAATCAACCAGTTCAAAGTGTCGTCGGCGTACCGCGTAACGGCACGCTTCGATGCGGGCCGCGGGGCGGTGCTGGAAGCCGAACTTCCTACTCGCTTCAAGACGCGGGACGAGGCAGAAGCCTTCCTGGCACGGTGCGTAGGCGCCGATTACCGCATTGAGAACCTAGAGAAAAAGCCCGGCAAGCGCAGCCCTGCGCCACCATTCACTACGTCTACCCTACAACAGGAAGCCTCGCGTAAGCTGGGCTTTTCGGTAGCGCAGACCATGAGCGTGGCCCAAAAGCTTTATGAAGCGGGCAAGATCAGCTACATGCGGACCGACTCGGTGAACCTCTCGCAGGATGCTCTTGATGCAGCCCGCGTTGAAATCAGCCGTGCTTACGGACCTGAGTACGCCCAAACCCGCGTATACAAAACCAAGTCTGCTTCTGCGCAGGAAGCTCACGAAGCAATTCGCCCCACCGATTTTGCACTGGCAAAAGCTGGCTCTGATTCGCAGGAGCAGCGTTTGTATGACCTGATTCGGAAGCGGGCCATGGCCTCGCAGATGGCCGATGCCGTAATTGAGCGCACGGTTGCCAGCATCGGTATCAGCACCCAGCCTGGCGTTTTACTGTCGGCTACAGGCGAGGTTATCACGTTCGAAGGCTTCTTGAAAGCCTATGCCGAAAGCAAAGACGAAGAAGAACTCGACGAAGCAAACAACACGGACTCGTCGTTCTCGCGCGGCTTGCCCCCCCTGAGCGTAGGCCAGCAACTTCCTTTGCAATTGCTGCGGGCCATGGAGCGTTTTGCTTCGCCGCCAGCTCGTTACACAGAAGCTTCGCTGGTAAAGAAGCTGGAAGAAATGGGCATCGGTCGGCCATCCACCTATGCTCCTACCATCAGCACCATTCAGAAGCGTGGCTACGTGGAAAAGGACTCGCGTGAAGGCAAGGAACGCAAGTTCCATGTGCTGACCCTGGATGGTGACGCAGTGAAGACGGAAGTGAAAACTGAAACCTTCGGTGCCGACAAGGCCAAGCTGTTCCCGACCGATACGGCTATGGTCGTCAACGACTTCCTGGTAGAGCACTTCCCCGTCATCGTTGACTTTCAGTTCACGGCCAAGGTAGAAGACGAATTCGACCAGATAGCCAACGGCCACGAGTTATGGACTGATATGCTGTCGGGTTTCTACAGTACTTTCCACGCCACTGTGGAGCGCGGCCAGGACATCGAGCGTAGCACGTTGGGCAGCACCCGCGTTATCGGGATTCACCCCGAAACCGGTCAGAAGCTTACAGCCCGTTTGGGTCGCTATGGCCCGTACGTTCAAATTGAGCCCAAAGAAGGTGCACCCGAAGGTGAAAAGGCGGTATATGCCAGCTTGCGTAAAGGCCAATTCATCGAGAATATCACCCTGGAAGAGGCACTGGACTTGTTCAAATTGCCGCGTATTGTTGGCCAATACGAAGACAAAGATATGACGGCGGCCTTGGGTCGTTTCGGGCCTTACATCCGCCACGATGGCAAGTTCTACTCTCTTACTAAGGAGCAGGACCCACACACCATCACGGCCACTGAGGCTATCGAGTTGATTGAGAACAAGCGCAAAACCGACGCGGAACGCCTCATAAAGGAGTTTCCTGAAAACCCAAATATTCAAGTTCTGAACGGTCGGTTTGGTCCTTACATCGTGGCGGGCAAAAAGAACGTGAAGATTCCGAAAGGAGAAGAACCTGCTGGCCTCACGCTAGAGCGTTGTTTGGAACTGGCCGCCGCCACTCCCGATAAACCCGCTAAAGGCGGCCGCTTCGCCAAGAAAGCCACTCCGGAAGCTGACGCAGCTGATGCAGCTGATAAGCCAGCCAAGAAAAAGCCTGCTGCAACTGCTGCTAAAAAGCCCGCAGCAAAGAAACCGGCCGCGAAAAAAGCAGCTGGCGCCACTACTAAGAAGGCAACGGCGAAAGCAAAATAATATCCTGAAATTTCAACTACTTATCGGCCTGCTGAGTTATCGGCAGGCCGATTTTTTATGCGTAAGACAGAGTAGGCCGTTCGCAGCATTCCTCACATTGAAATATGCGCAATAGCCTTACTTCAACTCGAACGTTAAGTTCGGTCGCGTTATTTCCGTTGGAAATTATTGAACTCCGCTTCACGCTTAACCTGAACAATGCATTACAACTTAGTCTGAGTATAGCATTAGCATCATTAGATAGGCGGTGTGGCAAACTAAAGCTATAGCTGCCCGAGCTAGCGGCCTGGTTTCAAGCACCACACTCACGCGTGTCTTGAAAATATTATAAGGCAGACCTTATATAGTAACCTTAGATACTACCGTTATTGCGTCATCTATACTGCCTACGCCTGCGCAGCGTGGGCATTTCACGTTTATTTATTTGTTAAAGTGCGCTTAGTATTTCTATCAATCCTAACATTCGCTGTTTTAGGAGGCACCTTGTCAACGACTAGCGCACAATCAGTTAAATTAATTGACGCAACATCGAACCATTATCTGTGGCTGCCTGCAGGCACTTACCATGTTAAGCGCAGCCTAGCTGCTCGGTTTGCAGTTCCGCCGGGTTGCCAGCGCGTGGCAGTGGAGCCGGGTTCCTTTGGGCATTGGTTGCGCTACTTACCACTGCTGCCCGCCGGCACGGCTGTGCACCTTCATGATGGCAAGCTAAAAGACCCGCAAACCGTTCATGCGGCAGTGTTGCATATCGACGTTGGCACCCGTGACTTGCAGCAATGCGCGGATGCTGTTATCCGGTTGCGGGGTGAATACGAGTTTTCCAGGAAGCCCGACCAAGTGCACTTTCACCTCACCAGCGGGCACGATATTCGGTTTGCGGACTGGTACAGCGGCCAGGGCTTTCGTGTGAGTGGTGACGAGGTGTTGCCCGCTTCTAAAACAGTAGAAAAGCCTACTCACGCTGTTTTCCGGCGTTATCTAGACCAGATTTTCACTTACGCTGGCACGCTGTCCTTGGCAAGAGAACTAACACCTGTTTCCCTCGCCAACGTGCAGCCAGGCGACGTATTTATCCGAGGCGGCTCGCCGGGCCACGCTGTACTTGTGCTAGATGTAGCGGAGCACCTCACTACCGGTCAACGCTATGTGTTGTTAGCCCAAAGCTATATGCCCGCGCAACAGATACATGTGCTTCGTAACACAGAATCGTTAGGCGGTGCGTGGTTTGCCATACAGCCTGACAATGCACGATTTGCTACGCCGGAATGGGTATTCAGGCGCGAAGAATTGCGGCGGTTTTGATCGAGCTAAGTCTTTTGCAGGAGTTTATTTGCTTGATTAAGTTGTCACAGCATCTACCTTGGCACCTGCACAAATGAGCTAGCACTTGTAGCGAATTTCTCGCCGCCGAGGCTATTCGTTTGATTCAGCACGCTTTACAAGCATACTCTTATGCTACACACTATGAAAAAGAAACTGGTGGCCTTAACCGGCGCAGGCATAAGTGCAGAAAGTGGGCTGGCTACTTTCCGCGGTTCCGATGGTCTTTGGGAAGGGCATCGGGTAGAAGATGTAGCTTCCCCCGAAGGATGGGCGCGAAATCCGGAACTGGTGCTGGACTTCTACAACCAACGCCGCGCCGCTGCGCGGGTGGCACAGCCCAATGCTGGTCATCGGGCCCTGGTGGAGCTAGAGCAGGATTTCGACGTGGTGATATTAACTCAAAACGTGGATGATCTGCACGAACGGGCTGGTTCTTCGCAGGTAATTCATCTGCACGGCAAATTGTTCGAGTCGCGCAGCTCATTGCACGAGGAACTGGTGTATCCTATGGAGTCAGACCGGATTGAGTTAGGAGAGATGTGCGAAAAAGGGCATCAGCTTCGGCCGAACATCGTGTGGTTCGGGGAGCAGGTACCGCTAATGGAGCTAGCCATGGACGAGGCGGCTACGGCTGATATTTTTCTGGTGGTGGGTACGTCGTTGCAAGTGTATCCGGCAGCCAATTTGGTGCACTATGCCCCGAGCTTCTGCCCTATTTACGTCATCGACCCGCACCAGCCCCCACTGATGGGCCGGCCTAACCTTCACTTTGTTACGGAGCCGGCCAGCACGGGCGTAGCGCGGGTAGCAGCAGAATTGCGGAGCAATTTGTAAGGGGTAGCACAATTCCGATTTTTAATATTATTTATCAGCTATATATTACAGAGCGTGTCAGCATTTTTTGCCACGCTCTGTCTAAGCTTGGCTTCGCACTATAGCAAACAAAGAGGAATATGGCTTCCGTTTTCGGACATACAGCACTAGGCGCCACAATAGGTGTGCTGCTACTTCCGGAACGGCGGCACTGGCGCTGGTGGATACTAGCGGCTGCGTGCGCGTTTTTGCCTGATGCCGATGTAGTTGGCTTTAAATTTCATGTGCCTTACGCCGCCTTATGGGGGCACCGGGGCCTAACGCATTCCTTACTAGCGGCAGCAGTAGTAGCAACAGTTCTGGTTGGATTGTACAGCCCACGGCGAGCAACAAATGCCCCCGGGCTGACGCGGATATGGGTATTGCTGTTCTTGGCCACGGCTTCACACGGCCTGCTCGACGCCATGACTACAGGTGGTTTAGGGGTAGCTTTTTTCAGCCCAATCGACCAGCAACGCTACTTTTTTGAATTTCGACCTATCCAAGTATCACCTATTGGCATTCGCAATTTTGCGGGCCAAAAGGCAATGCGGGTGCTTGCCAGCGAGGTGGTTTGGGTGGGGTTGCCTTGTTTACTGCTTTTGCTGCTAAACCGGTTGTTACTGTTAAGAAGCCAACCTTTACAGGACAGAGCAGGTTAAAAGGGGCAACTGAAATTAAATTTCAGTTAAATATCATCTGCCTACCCCCTGCGCACGCAGGTAGCTAGTCCGTTTTCTATGCATTCACATCTGCGCTGTTTGTTGTTAGCCGCTTTAGGCTTGGCCACTACATCACCTGTTTTGGCTCAGACCTCCGCCCCGGCAGCACACACCGTTTACTTATTCGGCAATACTGCCACCGCCGACCTGCCAACTACCCATTTGCAAACGTTGCGTAAGGCGTTAGAACAGCAAGCCGGCACTTTTACAGTAGTTCACCTCGGAGACATGGCCGGGCCGCAGGGCTTGGGTACCAAGCAAGATTCCAGCCGCACCAACGAGACGGCCCGCATTGATGCCCTTTTGGCCTTGGTAAAGGATTTGCCAAACGGTAAAATCTACTTTGTACCCGGCGACCGGGATTGGGCCAACTCCGGTCCCGATGGCCTGAAGCGCGTACGCCGCCTCGAAGAGTACATTGAAAAGCGCTTGCCCAACCAAAATGCCTTTGCTCCTACCGGCGGTTGCCCTGGCCCCGAAGTAATCGACGTGGCGCCGAACGTGCGGCTCGTGGCGTTGAACTCGCCTTGGTTCACGCACCCCTTCGACCGGCCTGAAGCCCCCGATACCGATTGCAAAACGCTCACGCAAGAGGAATTTCGAGAGCAGCTACAGGATCTACTCGACGACACCAAGGGCAAGAACGTGTTGCTAGTCGGTCACCAGCCCGTGGTTACCAACGGCGTGTACGGTGGCAACCAACCTCTGAGCCGGCACTTGCTGCCGCCGGTGGCAGGCAGCATCTACGCGGCGTACCGCCAGAATGTGGGCACACCGCGCGACATGGCCAATCCAGCCTATCAGGGTTTTCGCAAAGAGATGCTGAACACATTGCGCGACAACCCCGGCGCGGTGTACGCCGCCGCCCACGACTACAGCTTGCAGCTTACTCGCCTCGAAGACAACTACCATTTGGTATCCGGCTCGTTTGCCGAAAAGCAACACGTTGGAGCCAATGCTAGCTCGCAGTACAACAAGTCGGAAGAAGGGTTTTCAAAGCTGGAGTATTACGCCGACGGCACGGTGAAGGCCTTTTTCTATGCTTTCGATGGCGCGGGCACCACTGCTAAGCAAGCCTACACGGCCACACTGTTTCAGTCGGCCTGCCAGGAGCCCCGGCTGCCCAATGTGCCAGTAAACAGCTTTATTCCGGAGTGCCCTACCGCCCCGAAGGGCGTAGCCGAAGTGAAACCCGACGTGGCAACCCCGCCCGTGCAGACACTGGCGGCCGGCAAACAATACGCCGGCACCGGCGCCGCAAGGTTCTTCTTGGGTCCGCTTTACCGCACTTCCTGGACGCAGCCAGTTACCGTGCCTACTCTGGACCTAAACACCGAAAAAGGCGGTCTGCGGGCATTCGGGCGCGGCGGCGGACGCCAAACAACATCCCTGAAGCTGATTGCCGCCGACTCCTCGGAGTACGTGTTTCGGTCCGTTGATAAAGATGTAACCAAGATTCTGCCACCCGAGCTTCGCAATTCGGTGGCGGCCAATGTGCTACGCGGCATCACGCCCACGGCTCACCCTTATTCGGCGCTGGTAACTGGCTCTTTGCTCGATCAAACCGACATTCTGCACGCTCGGCCCCGCCTCTTCGTGCTACCCGACAACCAGCAGCTAGGCCCTTATCGGGAAGAGTACGCCGGCTTGTTTGGTACGCTCGAAGACCGGCCCGTAGACCCCAAGCCTAATTTGCCTGGCTTCGGCGGGGCCGATGAGGTGCGCCGTTCGTTCAGCTTTTTCCGGCAGCTCTACAAAGACCACGATAACCGCATTGACGCTGTTGCCTTCGGTAAGGCCCGGGCTTTCGACATGCTGGTGGCCGACTTCGGTAAGCACGAAGACAACTGGAAGTGGGCCGGCTATAAGGAAGGTAAAAACACCGTCTATAAGCCTATTCCGCGCGACCGGGACCAGTCATTCACGCTCTGGAATGGCCTGCTGACTTACCTCGCCAACCGCGAATGGGCCGTACCCAGCATCGAAGACTTTCAAAGCAAGTTCGATGATCTGGAAAGCCTGAACTGGCCGGCCCGCAACCTCGACCGGTTTTTGCTGCAAAGCCTAACGCGGGAACAGTGGCAGGAAATTGGGCAGTACATGCAAACCAAGATTACGCCCGCGGCCATCGACCAAGCCACGGCTCAGCTGCCCAAGGAAATGATGCCGCTTTCGGGCAACGATTTGAATCGCAAACTCAAAGCCCGCATTCAGGAACTCCCCAAGGCGCTGGACGACTACTATCTAATGCTGGCCAAGCGGGTGGATGTGGTAGGCTCCAACAAGGCCGAAGTGTTTCAGGTGGACCGCCAAGCCGACGGCAATGTACGAGTCCGCATGTTCGACAAAGCAAAGGAAGGCGACCAGCCCGACGGCGCACCGCTGTTCGAGCGCACCTTCAAGCGCAACGAAACCGATGAAGTCAGCCTGTACGGCCTTGATGGCAAAGACATTTTCACGGTAACGGGCGCCGCTAAAAACAGTGTTCTGGTGCGCATCATCGGGGGAGACGGCAAAGACCAGATTGCTGATAATTCGCAAGTAAGCGGGTTGCGCACACTCACCAAGGTCTACGACGTACCCGATACCGACCTCAAGCTAGGTTCGGAAAGCGACAACCGCACTTCTGCGAAACCATCCGTCAACAGCTACGATCGGGAGGCTTTCAATTACGACGGCTATACGCCCCGCGCTACGCTCATCTACAACCAAAGCGACGGGTTTGGCGCGGGCATCGGCGTGGACATTGTGCGCCAAGGCTTCCGCAAACCGGGCTTCAAAAACCTCTATGGTTTCGACGTGCAGGGCTCGACAAACGGCAACTTTGAAGTGGCCCTCAACATGCGCCACCGCCACGCTATCGGGCTTTTTGATATTGGTGCCCGGGCTGAGTACGGCAACTTTTTCCAGTTCTACAACTTCTTCGGGCTCGGCAACAACACGACCAAGGACGATGGACTCTACGACAACAACTACTATAAGGCCCGCTACAGAGGCTACAGGGGTAGTGTTTTCACGGAGCGAGTGTTCTTCCAGCGCAGCCTCTTCCGCCTTGGGGCCGGCTACGAGCAGTACGAAACCAACTTTGCGCGCAACACCTACCTGGGGCAGCTCATCGACAACCCAACGCAGCCTGATGTCCCGGTACCGAACACCTCGTTGCAACGGCTGGCCGGTTTGAATGCCTTGCTTGACTTGGATTTGCGCGACCGGCAGCAGTTTGCGCGGCGCGGTGTTCGGCTGCGCGCCCAGCACGACACGTACTTCCAGCTCAACAACGACAAAAGTAACTACGGCCTAACGCAAGGCTTCGCCGAATACTATGGCACGGCCCGGCTGCTGATTCCGGTGACGCTGGTGCTTAAGGGCGGCGGCGCCAAAACCTATGGCAAGACCGAGGAAATTCCATTCTATAAGCTTGCCTACCTGGGCCAGCGCGAAAACCTGCGCGGCTACGTCCGCAACCGTTTCACCGGCGACGCCAGCTTGTTTTTCAACTCCGAGTTGCGCCTAGCACTCGGACAAGTGAAAAACAACTTCCTGCCCTTCTCCTACGGCCTATTCGGTTTCTATGACAAGGGCCGGGTGTACTACAAAGCCAACTCGCCGGGCGGCTGGCACGATGGCTATGGCGCCGGCTTCTACATAGCGCCCGTCTCCGACCAGTTGGCTTTGTCGGTATCCTATCAGGTATCGCCTGAGGAAAGTGGCCTAATTCAGTTCGGTCTAGGTTTCCGCATCGACCAATAGCATCAAGATGCTACGCTAGCGTAGTCTGTTAGCAAGTTGCAGTCGTTCTGCATATAACATACCTCAGCAGCCACAGGCCATCATAGAATTTCTATGTGTCCTGTGGCTGCAGTGCTGTAATACCTATATCAGTAGTACTGATTGACTGCCTTAGTTAGCCATCTCGCAATGAATGACCGTTCCCGTCGACAGACGGTCGTAATACATGGGTATTGCGACGCATAAGGAAAACCTAACTCAGTACGATAAAGACGCCGCTTTACGCAGGTAGGTACGGTCCTGCACTTGCCGGAGCATGAAATCTGCTACGTCGGCTCGCGAAATCTTGATCTTAAGGCCTTTTTCAGTGGCGGGAAAGCCGTGCCGGTATTGGCCGGTGCGCTGGCCGTTTGTGAGCGTAGCGGGCCGGGCAATAGTCCACTCCAACGTGCTCTGCCGGATGTAGTCTTCCTGCCGTTCCGAATCGGCGAAAGCCTGCCGCAGAAACAGCGGCACAATCAGGTATTTGTAGGAGAAAGGCAGTGCCTCTTGGCTGTCGCCGATGCCGAGCGTGGTCAGGCAGATAAAGCGCCGCACCCCGGTTTGCTCCATGGCCCGAATGATGTGGCTCGTCCCCTCGGACCGTACCGCGTCCTTCTGGCTAGCAGGCGCCCCAAGCGCCGACAACACCACCTCCTGGCCTTGCATTGCCTGCTCGACCGACACAAAATCAAGCACGTCACCCTGCACGACGCGCAGGTTGGGATGCTGCAACCCAAGTTTGAGGGGGTTACGAGCAAAAGCCGTGACCATGTGGCCTTGCGCTAAGGCCTGTTGTACTAGTTGGCGGCCGGTACCGCCCGTAGCGCCGAAAATAAGTGCGTTCATAGTAGTTTGTTTTTCAACAAAGTACCGTCGCACCCTCGCGGCAAAATAGAACAAAACCGACAGCTACTACTGGATGATGAGTGGGAAGTTTTCTACCAGTTCCTTCACTTGTTTCTGGTACTGATAGGGAGAGCAGCCCGCAAATTCCTGAAACGAACGGATGTAGTGCGACTGATCAGCATAGTCGTTTTCGAAAGCCACATCAGAGAGCTTGCGGTACTGACGGCTTCGCAGCTGGTTTAGCGAGACCTGAAACCGGCAGATTCTGGAAAACAGCTTGGGTGAGATGCCCACGTGCTGCTTGAACTTGCGCTGAAAGCTGCGCTCTGACATACGCAGGCTTTCCTGCAAGCTCAGCAAGGAAACTCCCCCACCCGTAGTGTGCATCTGGCGGAGCGAATACTGAATATCCTGGCTTATCACGGCCTTGTTTTTCTGAATCAAGGCAAACAAGAACGTTGATAACAGTTCGATCTGCTGGCCGACTGGCTCTGTATTCACCAATTGCTCGAATAACGGCGCCGTCAGCAGGTTAAGGTCCAGGCAGGAATTAGTTAGCTCATCGGCATCGAAACCAAACACAGCGGGCAGCGCGCTCGGGTGAAAATAGACGCCGAGGGTTTTGAAGGAGCCGGGCGCATAGATGTCGCCGGAGGCGGTGGTTTGGCCATACAGGAACGCCCGCGGCCATTGCGCGTGCGTTTCATCCTGAAAAAGCGGGTATTCTGGCTGTTGGAAAATCAGGCCCGGATACCCGTCGGCTATCATCCGAAAGGTCTTCATCCTGGCGTTGTCGCCAGCACTTTCCAGCAGCCAGAAATAGCGGACGTACTCCTTAAGGTAGTCGGGCGGGGCAAACTGCTGAACGTGCATGGCAGCTGGTTAACTAGATAGTGGTGGCTACAGAAAGGCATTACACCCACGGCGCAACTGGTACGCAAGGTAACAGACATTTACTGTCAACATCTGATACTGAAGGAGTAACAGCAAATAAGTCGTAGCCCACTGCAAGAGTAGTAACCCAAATCGCTGCCTTCATCCAATCTTCTCTCAACGGTTCAGACCCGGCAGCCGACGGTTCAGACACCGCTGGTAACGGTTCACCGGATTTTCTATTCCCTGTGTTGCTTTAGTGCGCCACCTTTGGTCTATCACCTAACCACTACAGGCTATGAAAGAGCTAATCCCCTTCCTCCTATCTGTATTGACTGCCTATAACTGCCTTGTAGCGGGGCTTAGTACTTCCTGTCTTGCTATCTGACTTTCTCGATAGGCTCAACCCAGATTCTCGCTCTTGCTTCCCACTCTGTTTTGCTATGATTTCTGTAACAAGCTTCGTTTTTAAATCTCTGATTCAACTGGTGCTACGCCTCGTCAGCATGTACAAAATCGATGAGCTTAAACAGCAAAGCCTGAATTTGCGCCCAAGCCGGGAAATTAGCTTCGATCTACTCGATTTCATCGATTGCCTTTTCGATTTGGAAGGTTGCTTTCATATCCCCATTCCCGATGAAGTACCCCTCTTCACCATCGATGACCTTTTCGACTATGTAGCAACATCACTGCGCCGCTGGGCCTCTTATGATTCAGCAGTTTAGTTCACTAAAATTATAACAATTGCGTGCATGTCGTACATGTGATGCATGCAAATCTACAGGTGTTTCTTACTTCATGCTATAAAACCCACTGAAACACGGGATATCTTGCTTAGGCCCTAAAATCAACTCACTACCGCCTAGCTGAAAAAAGAGTAAATAGCGATCCATCCACCCGCCAGCCCCAAAGCAGGTTTTCAGGCTAGCCGACAGCTGTACATGCACCTAGGTGCCATGCAGAACCTTGTATTTCAACGGCTCGTCGAGTGTGAATTTACATCCTGATTTACAGGAGCAAACCTCTACTAGCAGCGATAGAACGAACATGTTTGATGCTCAAACAGGAAAAGATAAATCAACACGGTAAGTAGCAAGCAACACGTCTTGAGGAAGCGCAACAGATGGGAAAAATTCAAGAAAAGATGGTCTGCTTTCTGCAAACGGCTATCTTTGACCCGATTTTTCACCTCATCCCCCGTCCTGATGGAGTATCCGCTACTGAAGTTGGCCGCTATTGATATAGGCTCTAATGCCGTTCGTTGCCAAATTTCAGCAGTCCTCCACTACGGCGACCGGTACCGCCTAAAGCGGGTGGAATACGTACGCTACCCGCTTCGGCTCGGCGAAGATGTGTTTGCCACGGGCACCATTTCCGACAAGAAACAAGAGAAGTTCATTAAGTTTCTGCACGCCCTGCGACTGCTAATGGAGGTGCACGATGTGGCGCCAAATCACTACCTGATTTGCGCTACTTCCGCCATGCGCACTGCCTCCAACGGGGCTGAAGTGGCGGCCCGCATTCAGCAGGAACTCGGCATGACGGTGCAAGTAATTGATGGGCAAGCCGAAGCGGCCTACATCAACCGCGTTATCGAACATCTGCTCGAAGACAAAAAGCACTACCTGCACATCGACGTAGGCGGCGGCAGCACCGAGTTTAACATCTACCACGACCGGCGCAAAGTGGCGTCGCAGTCGTTTGAGATAGGTTCTATCCGGCGGATGCAGCAAGAAGAAAGCGGCAAAGCCAACACAGGTGCCCAAAACGACCTTTGGCAGCGCATGGAAGAATGGGTGAAGGAAAACGCCCGCCGCTACCACGTCACGCGTGCCATCGGGACGGGCGGCAACATCAACAAGCTCTACAGCATCGCCCAGACGCAGCTCGATAAGCCCGTCACGCGCCGCCGTATTGCTACTGTGCTGCACAACCTCACCACCATGAGCATGGACGAGCGGGTTAACGTAGCCATGCTCAACCCCGACCGTGCCGATGTTATTGTGCCCGCTGGCCATATCTACCTTTCCGCTATGGAATGGGCCAACGTGCACCAAATGATTGTGCCTGATATTGGTCTAAAAGACGGTATGCTGCAAACCCTGTTTGAGGAACACTTCGACGAAATACGGTCTCGCCAAGACCATTCCAAAAGCATCCCCTTCCCCACTCCCCAAACGCGCCCTACCGAAGTGGAGTAATGGCTAGAGCCGTTTAGTCTCACTTAGTCTCTTGTTAGCCTAAAAAGCAAAGGACCTTCCTCAGATGAGGAAGGTCCTTTGCTTTTTCTAGCTTCTATTGGTTTTACACATTCGGAACGTTCAAACCGCTGTCTTCACCATCACCGATAATAACCGGATAAGCAACTGTTTCCTGTTCACTCGTTTCCTCAGTTGGAAAGTCAGCCTCTGGTCCATCAAGTTCGCAGTCAACTTCGGCAGCGGCTATCTCAGCTTCAGTGGCAGCCGCACTTTCGTCTTCTTTGCTACGCACCGTTTGCTGATTGAGCAGGGCCAGTAGCGCTTCGGGCGTAGCAGCAGCAAGCCGGTCGTCGTCGCGGCGATAGAAGTCGCGGTGCACGTTGACAATAGACTCGCCGGGCGCAGGCTGGCGCCGGATGTAAGCCCCATCTTCACGCATGGTATACGAGTTCTGATTGTCGAGCAGGTTGAGCATCAAGATACTGATAGCTTCGCGTTTGAGCTGCGGGTTCACAATCAAGAACAGGGCTTCGATGCGCCGGTCGAAGGAGCGCACCATCACATCGGCAGAGCCGGCATACACTTTCGGCTGGCCTGCCTGGTGGAAATAAAACAGGCGCGCGTGTTCGAGCAAGTCGCCGACGATGCTGCGCACCTCGATGTTCTCACTCAGTCCCGGCCGGCCCGGGCGGAGGCAGCAAATACCCCGCACAATAAAGCGGATGGGTACGCCCGCCTTCGACGCCTTGTAGAACTCGTCTATCATCTCCTTGTCCTCCAAGGAGTTCATTTTCATTACGATACCGCTCGGCAACCCTTTCTTGGCGTGCTTTACCTCTTCACGGATGAGGTGAATGAGCTGCTGGCGCATGTCTTTAGGCGCCGTAATGAGGTACTCGTAATCGTCGGGTTGGGAGTGACCGGTAATAACGTTGAAGAATTCTGACACGTCATGACCGTACACATCGTTGGTAGTGAGTAAGCTCACGTCGGTATACAGCTTGCTGGTTTGCTCGTTGTAGTTGCCCGACCCAATGTGCATGTAGCGCGTCACCTTCTCTCCTTCCTTGCGGATAATCATCAGCATCTTGGTGTGCGTCTTGTACTTCGACACGCCGTAGATGACAAAGCAGCCAGCCTTTTCCAGCCGTGCCCCTTCCCGAATATTACGTTCCTCATCGAAGCGCGCTTTGATTTCAAACAAGACCGATACGTGCTTGCCGTTCTCGGCCGCCTTCAGCAACGCCGCCGACACCCGCGAATCTTCGGCAAGGCGGTAGATGGTTTGCTTGATACCTAGCACCTGCGGGTCTTCCGCCGCTTGCTCCAGCAAACGCACCATCGGCTCGATACTGTTGTACGGATGGTGCAGCAGCACATCGTGGTGCTTGAGGTACTCAAACAGGTTCTCATCGGCACCCTCGGGTAAGCTCAGGGGGGCCACGGGTGCAGGCAGCCGTGAGCCACGGTTGCGGAAGTTAGGATGCTTCAGAATCTGGAGCAGCCCCTTCAAATCAATCAGCGAATTGATAACGAAGACGTTGCCATTATCAATTTTCCAGCGCTCCTTCAGCACCGACATGAGCAAGGCCGACGTGTTGGATTCCACTTCCAGCCGCACTACCCGCCCCCGCTTACGGGTCTTGAGTCCCTGCTGGAGTTCCTTGATAAAGTCGGTATCTATATCCTCCGACTCTTCCAGTGTGAAGTCTCCGTTGCGGGTAATGCGGAACAAGTCGGCTGACTCGATGCTGACGTTGCGGAACAACTTAGGCAAGTTGGCGCGCACGATTTCCTCGATGGGCACGAATATCACCTTGTCTTTGCGACTCAGTTCAAAGAAACGTGACAAGTTCTGCGGAATCTGCACGAACGTAAGGCGCTCCTGCCCCTTCTCAGTTTCTAAGTCGCCATTGCCCGTCCGCGTCACTACGCCCAGAATCAGCATCTGGTTCATCATCAACGGAAAGCCGTGGTACGAATCGTACACCATAGGCGTGAGCAGCGGGAAGATGGTGTTTTTGAAATAGCCATCTACCTTTTTCAGCTCCACTTCCGTTAAGTCCTCCATCTTCAATATGTTGAAGCCGTTCTTCTCGAACTGTGGCTTCAATTCATTGATGTAGGTGAGCGACTGATCGTTCACGAAGCGGTGCGCGAAGTCGAGCAGCTTACGCCGAAAGGGCAACTCGCGCAGCCCCGAATAGTCGACTCGCTCCTTGCCATAATCGAGGTAATTATACAACGACCCCACCCGAATCATGAAAAACTCGTCGAGGTTGGACGATGTGATACTCAGGAACCGCAACCGGTCAAATAGCGTCCGGCCCGGATCCTTGGCTTGGTCGAGGACACGGTAGTTGAAGCGCAGCCAGCTTAAGTCGCGGCTGATATATTTGCTTTTGCGGATGAGGTCGGCAGATTTGAATAGCTTCATAGTACTAAGGCAGCGCGGAAAAACGGGGTAAGATACGGGTTTACAGCCCGGAAAGGGCATTTTAAGATTAAGAAATGATGGCCGTTGCCTCAATTTCTACTAGCAGCCGGGCATCAATCAGGGCTCGGACTTCCACCATGCTCGAAGCCGGTCGGATGTCTTTGAATATTTCTCCGTGGGCTCGCCCGACACTTTCCCACTGCGAAATATCAGTTACGTAAATCCGAGTCCGCACGACATCCGTTAGCGCCGCGCCGGCTTCACCCAGCGCCGCTGCAAGCTTCTCTAGTATCCGTTTGGTTTGGGTGTAAGCGTCGTCGCCCGTTACTACCTCCCCGTCTTGTGCTGTGGTGCCAGCCACTTCTACTACATTTCCCACCCGGACGGCCCGTGAATATCCTACTATTGGCTCCCACGGAGCTCCAGAACTAATGTTTTGACGCATGATCTAAATCACCTTCTCACTGTACGTACTGTGCTTGCAAAACACTAAACGTTGCTGCACATCGAGCTACGCCGAAATGTGCTTACTTCTAGGTATTAAACAGTAACCAACAAAAAAGGCCCACTTTGCAGCGGGCCTTTTCTTATTTCCAATTACACATCGAGCTTAGCGTATTTAGCGTTTTTCTCGATGAAGTCGCGGCGGGGCGGTACCTCGTCGCCCATCAGCATGGCGAATAAGTGGTCGGCTTCAGCGGCCGATTCCACGTCCACACGCTTCAGAGAGCGAGTATTGGGTTGCATGGTAGTGGTCCAGAGCTGCTCGGCGTTCATCTCGCCAAGACCCTTATAGCGCTGCACGTTTACCGTCTCCGGCTTACCGCGGCCCATTTCATCCTGAGCAGCTATGCGCTCCTCTTCGGTCCAGCAGTAGCGTTCTTCCTTACCGCGCTTCACCAGGTAAAGCGGTGGCAAGGCAATGAAGATGTACCCCTTGTCAACCAGCTCACGCATGTAACGGAAGAAGAAGGTCAAGATCAGGGTCCGAATGTGCGAGCCGTCGATGTCGGCGTCGGTCATGATAATGATCTTGTGGTAGCGCAGCTTGTCAAGGTTCAACGAGCGGCTGGAGCTGCCGTCGTCCTCGTCAGTTTTCTTTTCGAAGCTCACGCCGAGGGCCGTAATCATGTTCCGGATTTCCTCGTTTTCGTAGATGCGGTGCTCCTGCGCTTTCTCTACGTTCAGAATCTTACCACGCAGCGGCAGAATAGCCTGGAACGCACGGTTACGCCCTTGCTTGGCAGTACCACCAGCCGAGTCACCCTCAACCAAGTACAGCTCGCAAACCTCGGGGTCTGACTCCGAGCAATCGGCCAGTTTGCCAGGCAGGGAGTTGGAACCTAGTACAGTTTTACGCTGCACCATTTCGCGCGCTTTGCGGGCGGCAATACGGGCCCGGGCAGCCAGAATCACCTTCTCGATGATGATACGAGCTTCCTTGGGGTTCTCCTCCAAATACTGGTTGAGGATTTCGCCTACTACAGTGTTCACCGCGCCACTCACATCGGAGTTGCCAAGCTTGGTTTTGGTCTGACCTTCAAACTGCGGCTCAGCCACCTTCACTGAAATAACAGCTGTAAGGCCTTCGCGGAAGTCGTCGCCCTGAATCTCCACCTTGGCTTTTTCAAGCATCCCCGATTTATCGGCATACGCCTTCAGGGTACGAGTGAGAGCCGAGCGGAAGCCCGCTACGTGCGTGCCGCCCTCGATGGTGTTGATATTGTTGACGTAGCTGAAGATGTGCTCCTGGTACGAGTCGTTGTACTGCAACGCCACTTCCACAGGTGTGCCGCCCTTCTCGCTGATAACGTGAATTGGGTTGGGCATAAGCACCATACGGCCAGCGTCGAGATACTGCACGAACTCGCTGAGACCACCTTGCGAGTAGAACACTTCCCCTAGGAAGGTGCCATCATCGTTTTTCTCACGACGGTCAGTGAGCGTAATGCGAATGCCTTTGTTGAGATACGCCAGCTCGCGCAAACGATTGGCTACAGTTTCATACTTGTAGACGGTTTCGGTGAAGATAGAATCGTCGGGCAAGAACTCTACTTGCGTACCGTGCTCCTCGGTATCACCAATTTCCTTTACGGCGTACTGTGGGACGCCAATTTTGTACTCCTGCTGATAAATGTGCCCATTGCGGCGCACAGTCACTTTCAGGTCCTGGCTGAGTGCGTTAACGCAGCTCACCCCTACCCCGTGCAAACCACCGGATACTTTGTAGGAGTCCTTATCGAATTTGCCACCAGCGTGCAGCACGGTTAGCACCACTTCCAAAGCGGAGCGGCCTTCCTTTTGGTGGAAATCAACAGGAATACCCCGGCCGTTGTCACGGACGGTAATAGAATTGTTTTCGTTGATGGTTACTTCAATCTGGTCGCAGTGGCCGGCAAGGGCTTCGTCGATAGAGTTATCAACTACTTCCCACACCAAATGGTGCAGTCCTTTGATACCGGTGTCGCCGATGTACATGGAGGGACGCTTGCGCACGGCCTCCAACCCTTCCAGTACCTGAATGCTATCGGCAGAGTACTGATCGTCGGCTCTTTTCTCTTTCGTTTCGCTCATGTTTCGGGCGTAAGTTTAGCGGTTGTGCTATCCTACAAAAGTACCGATTTTATTGCGTTTTTACCAGCGTTTGCCACAATTATGCTATATATCTACAGCAAAAAATCCACTAAAAAATACTCGTAAAAAAAGCCCGGTTTACAGGCTACGAGAAACGCTTTTTAAGTGGCTGATAGTGTTCAGTTTCTTCAGCCACTGCCTCTAGTATATCTAGCATTTAACGCCATCAGAATAACTGTTTTCAGTGGATGCCTACTCCTAAAACGACCAGTCCATTTTTGCATAAGAAATGCCTCCGTTAACCACTGGGTACTTTGGCTACTTTGAGGCTAGCTCTATGATTGCCTTCCTCAAAATCTTTGTGGTAGAATAACCTGATTACTTGAGTACCACAGCTACTTACCAACACTGCCTTTGCTGGCTGACGAACAACACAGTGAAGGCACTGCAGGCTGGCTGCTGACGGCTGTTGCCGCAGATACTATTTTGTGCACGACTATGCCACACGAAATGTGATATAACCAATAAGTACCAAACGCACTTGCCAAACCTGCGTACAGTCTCCGTTGTGTGCATCAGCCATTGTGCGGCTTTGCTGTTTGCTGGCGAAGAAGGCACTAGGTTGCTTGTACTATAGAGTTGAATATAAGAAACAGCCTAATCGAACAAGTGTCCAATTTTCGAGATATATGAGTGCAGCTGCTTCGCCTTGGATTCTACGAGTTGACAAACTTCCTCAGCCCGGGCAACAGGTATTAGTATACGTACCTACTGCCTGGCAACAGATAACGGTTGCCGCTTTCAAAATTCCCACCACTGCGGGGGCCAAACATATGTTTGTAGCTCCTGACCGCAATGGTGTTAACCGTTACGTAAAGGGCGTAACTCATTGGATGCCCTTGCCTGAACCGCCTGCCAACTAATCTTGGTGGGCACATTTAGGAGCTATACAACCCCTTTTGCCAAGGTGAGTTTTATTGTCAGTCAACCTAACCGCGGTTCGACTTTCTTTTGCCTTTACTATTACCCCCGAAACAAGAACCAGAAAGAGCGTCGCCCCAACCTGTGTCTGTTGTCGGTGCACGTGGCTAAGCTACCTTGAGCGGGAAGTAGCGGGCCATGATGAACATAAACAAGCCGAATAAGAAGATTCCTCCTGCCAGCAGCAGCAACCAATTACTGCCATTTGGTAAGCGTCCAACTAGCTCCAGCAAGTCGTCTATACTTTTCACATACCTGGGGTTCTTCATCCAAGCGGCTCGGAATAAATAGTAGCCCATGCCTGCTAGTATGGCAGATTGAGTGATGAATCCTACTGCTCCTATTAAGCGAATCAGGGCACGCCAGAAATAAGCTAGCTCATCAATTCTTAAGCTTTTGTATAACCCTTGGGTTATGGCTTTTTTAAGTTGTACAAGTGCCCAAGTAAGCATAATAGCTCCTGCTGTCACTACCAACCATTCTCCTCCATCACGGTGCAGGAGCTGGGCTACCCAGAGTTGTTTGGAATTTTCACTCCCTGCCTGAATACCGAATACGAGCTTAAATGTCGTGACGGCCAAGCTTCCGTAAGTAATACCGCTTAGCAGGTAGGTGAATCGATGCAACAATCCACCTGGGCTCTTGCCTTTTTGATAAGGATCCTCAATGGTTTCCACTACCCGCCATACAGTATGAGCCGATAAAGCTAGCGCTATCAATACCAATACAAACCGGCCCAAAGGCTGAGAAAACAAAGTTTCTAGCACCTGGCGTTGATTAGGCTCTTTGCGGCTTAAACCCAACGCCATACGCGCCGCGAAAGTCGCCACGCCACAAAACAGAAAGCCCTTTACAACGTAGCTCCAGCGGGCCATTACCTGCACCGTTTTTTTCACTGGATGCGGCAGCTTTGGCTCAGTAGTCATATCTAAAAAAAGGATCTGATATGACTAGCAATACCAACATCTAATAGCTATTTAGAAGAAAGGTTAGTTAATACAATCTCTAGAGCTCAAGCTTACTACGTGATTTAAGAAAGTAAAGCTTAGAAGAAGTTTTATTGCAAGAATATAACGAAGCCTATATACCCACTCTAGGGACCCAGCGGATTCTTTATATCAAGGCCAGTGACAAGTTAGAGGTATGCAGAAAGGTAATTGTGTAGCTAGCTATAAAAGCACGGGCGTGCCTACTATGGCTTATGCTCATAGTAGGCACGCTTACTTGCCTGTACTAATTCCGTGCTTGCATCCAGATGTAGCAAGGTATTACACCTTAGATAGTATGGTGCAGGCACCTCGCAAGTACAGCAGCGTACTAAGTACTGCTACCAGTCCTGTGCTGTAGACGTAGCAAGAGCAGTGTTCAGTGATTTCACTATCTCTGCCATTTGCTCCTGCACCGCACCTTTGTATTGTTGCAATGGGTCAACCGGAGCAACAAAAACTGGCTGCTTCTTGCGACTAGCTACGGCCTTGATACCTTGAGTAGGCTTTCTAGCAGCCACTACAGCCTTATGCGGAGGCGTAACTGGTACACTACGCGTTGGAGATTGCACCTGTGGACTATCTACCCTCGCGGCCATTAAAGTAGCAGCCAACGTGGTAGTAGTATCCATCTGGTTTTGCAGATCCTTCAGCTGATAGCGGTAACGCCCATCGTTGGCCTCCAACGTGAAAATGAACCATACCCGATGGCCTCGGCTCTTTTCGTTACCTGCCAATTTCACTCGGGTAGACCCTTTGCCTACAAGCGAACCATTTTCTGTGTTGGTAAGCATGAGCGGATTAGATGCATCAATGAAGTGTGCAGCAAACCAGTTTTTTGCTCGGTTTTGCAGTTCCACTCTCGTAATGCCAGGCACTTGCACCTCGCCCTCATACTTAACTTTGTGACCGGCGCTATCAACCGTATTCGGAGCCTTTCTGGCTTGGATTTGTGCTTGAGCCACAACACTACTCAACACACAGAGCGAAAGCAAGATTGTTTTCATAGTGGCCAAATCTACAAAAACACAAAGGAAAAAACCTATTCCTTATCGTTATCTTACAAAAAGCAGTGTACCTATCTAGTTTATTTACTCAAATCCTAAAATCTTACTCCGCTTAAGTCCCTAAGTATGAGACGGCCATAATATTTCATCATTTACTCAACCACATAATTCTACACTTTGCCATTGGGGCATAAAAAAACCACTCAGCAGTTACGCTAAGTGGTTAATTTTGAAAGTGGCCCCGATTGGATTCGAACCAATGACCGGCTGCTTAGAAGGCAGCTGCTCTATCCAACTGAGCTACGGGGTCAGAAGCCATGGGCTCCGGCCCAGCGGCTGGGGTACTTCTGTCGGGGTGGCAAGATTCGAACTTGCGGCCTCCTGCTCCCAAAGCAGGCGCGATACCGGGCTACGCTACACCCCGAAAAAAAGTTAAATTACGAATGTTGAAGGTTGGATGATGGTCATGTAACCTTCAACATTCGTAATTCAACATTCGAAAAGTAGAGAGAGGGGGATTCGAACCCCCGGTAACCTTTAGAGCTACGGCAGTTTAGCAAACTACTGGTTTAAGCCACTCACCCATCTCTCTATTTCTATCCCCTTCCGGCTGAAGAGTGCGCAAATATACAAGGCAAATAGATAAACAACCGCTTTTCAAGAAAAATTTCTTGCTTGCATATGCGTTTAAAACGAAATGCCGCCCAATTACAAGGCCTTATCTTTGTTGCCTTGCCCAGGGCTTGAAACACGTTTCTTTATGATTCTCATTTTGTTGTCTTTTCAAATTACGTGCTAAACTGGGCTTATCCTATAGCGTGGCCGGAGGCGTTGGCGCTAGGTGTTTTTTTTGTGTTTTATGTCGGCTTTGCGCTGCGGACGCGGCGACTGGCGGCTCCATTGGGGCAGCGGGGATGGCGGCTGGGTTGGAAATTGGTCCTACGCTTAGCGTATTTCGGGCTGTTCGCTATAGCCCTACTAGGCCCTGCCTATGGTGTAACACAGCGCCCGGTTAGGACTACAGGCAAGGATGTATGGTTGCTCGTTGACTTGTCGCGCTCTATGGATGCGCCAGATGTGGCACCTACACGCTTGCAAAAAGTGAAGGCTGAACTAGCAACTCTCATCAGCCGCTTTCAGGCAGATCGAATTGGGCTCGTGGTGTTTGGAGCAGATGCGTATGTGCAATGTCCGCTTACTTATGACCAAGGTGCTTTGCAACTATTCCTTAGCACTCTCCAAACTAGCTTACTACCAGCTGGCGCCACCGATTTTACACCTCCCTTAGAATTGGTACTGGACCGCCTAGGGAAGATCCTTCCTACTGCTACTCCCCGCGCCACTGCTATTGTGCTAGTAAGCGACGGCGAGGATTTCGGCGAAAACCTGGAGCCTACGCTACGCGTGCTCGCTCGGTCGGGGGTGCGACTTTTTACATTGGGCGTTGGCACGCTGGAAGGCAGCCGGCTACCGCGGCCGCAAGGAGGGTACTTACGGGATGCCCGAGGCCGCGACGCGGTGAGTCATTTGACGCCAGCACCTCTACAACGGCTGGCCGAGCAAACCGGTGGGCGGTATTTCGAGTTGTCGGAACGGCGTGATGAGTTTCCCTTGTTGGTGAATGCGCTGAACCGGCTTGAGGGGCAAACCGAACAAGTGCGCTCGGTGGCAGTTGCCGACAACCGCTACCGCTATCCGCTGGCTTTGGCGTTAGCGTTGCTAGCTCTTGATATTTTGTTAACGGTACGGGTAATCAGACCATGAAAACCGGTATTCTACTTTTCTTTTCAGTGTTATTCGGTGGTTGGGGTGGTTTAAATGTCATTCATAACCGCAATGAGGCAGTACAAAAAGCGCAAGCTGCCTACCAGCGTGGCAATTACTCGGTAGCAGCTACTTTCTACAGAGAAGCTGTAGAAAAGCTAAGGGCTACTGACGAAGCCGTTTTGTTGAACTGGGGCCATGCCAGCACGCGGGCGGGGCAGGTAACGGCCGCGCGAGCTGCCTATGGCCGGCTACTCACTAGCCGTCAACCGCAAGTGCGGAGCGTAGCCCGACAACAACTAGGGGTTTTAGCGGCTGATAAGGGCGAGTATGCGCAGGCATTGCGTCTACTACGAGAAGCACTATTGGCTAATCCGAATAATGCAGTAGCGCGCTACAACTACGAGTTGATCAGTGACTATTTGCGGCGCCGGCGTGACGATCCTAGTATTCCGCCTCCAGCCACTGCTGGTGCTCCTCCCACCGCCGATACTAAGCGAGACACCCAACAAGACCCGGCTAGCCAACCCCCACCCCGTCCTGGTCAGGACAAACAAGGAGAACTCAACGACCCCAATCAACCTAATGAGCCGCGCAATGCGCCCCAATCACGCCCCGACCAAAACGGACAGTTCGACCCAAATCGCCCTTCAGGGGCGCCCGGCAACTCGGCTAATGGCAGCTTTAAGCCAGGCGAAGGAGCGGAGCGTAATGTAGCGCAAGGCTCTAAACCTGGTTCTACTCTTGGGTTAAGTGACAGTGAAACTGGCCCTGAAGCCAAGTCGGGCGTCAGCAACCGCGCTGGCACGGAAGCAGCAACGCTAGATGAAGCCCAGCTACAGACCCAACGGGCCCGGTTGCAGCAAATGAACATCAGCAGCGGCCAAGCCCGCCAGTTGTTGCAAGCCCTAGAAGCGGCAGAGCAGCAGTATTTGCAGCAACTGCCACGCAAGAGCACGCGCAAGCCCGAATCGGGCAAGCCAACGTGGTGAAGCAACCAGCTGGTGGGATTGAAATAATGCGTTTGATGTTCTATTCCTGCGTATAGCACTGGCGGCTCTACCAGAACGGCAAGTGCACTATTTCACCAAGTGAAGCACTTACCTTTGTCCTTCGTTTCAATCAATTCCCACCCCTCTTTTTATGCAAATCAAAGAAGTAGTAATAGTGGCGGCGGTTCGTACGCCAATCGGCTCGTTTGGCGGTAGCTTAGCCTCATTGTCGGCTACCGAACTCGGCGCCATAGCCATAAAAGGCGCGCTCGAAAAAGCTGGCGTTGACCCAAGTGAGGTAGATCAGGTGATTATGGGCAACGTTATTTCGGCCAACTTGGGGCAGGCGCCCGCGCGGCAGGCGGCGCGTAAGGCTGGCTTGCCCGACACAGTGGAGTGCACCACCGTTAATAAGGTGTGCGCTTCGGGCACCAAGGCCATCATGTTTGGCGCACAGGCTATTATGCTGGGCCAGTCGGAAGTGGTGCTGGCGGGCGGCATGGAGAGCATGAGCAACGTGCCATATTATCTCGACAAGGCCCGTTTCGGGGCGAAGTATGGCCATGGCCAAATGATTGACGGTCTGGTGCGCGACGGTCTGTGGGACCCCTACCACGATTATGCTATGGGCAATGCGGCCGAAAATACAGCCAAGGAAATGGGTATCACCCGCGAAATGCAGGATGAATTTGCCATTGAATCCTATACCCGCAGTGCGAAGGCAGCCAAAGCTGGCAAGAAAAAAGATGAAATCGTGCCCGTAAGCGTCGAGAGCCGTGGCAAAATCACAGTAATTGAAGACGACGAAGAATACCTGAAAGTCGATTTCGCGAAGGTTCCTGGCCTGAAACCAGCCTTTTTGAAAGATGGAGGAACTGTGACAGCTGCCAATGCCTCTACTCTCAACGATGGCGCAGCAGCCGTACTGCTCATGAGCCGGGAGAAAGCCGAGGAGCTAGGTGTTACGCCCCTAGCCCGCATCAGAGGGTTTGCCGATGCCGAGCAAGCTCCCGAATGGTTTACAACTTCGCCAGCCCTAGCCATTCCCAAGGCGCTGAAACACGCTGGCTTAGAAGCCAAAGACGTTGATTTCTACGAAATCAATGAGGCTTTTTCAGTGGTATCGTTGGCCAACAACAAGCTGCTGAGCTTGGAAGGCACCAAGGTGAACGTGTACGGGGGTGCCGTTTCGTTGGGGCACCCGTTGGGAGCTTCTGGGGCACGCATTATTACCACCTTGGTGAACGTACTACACAATGAAGGTGGCAAGATTGGCGTTGCTGGAATATGCAATGGCGGTGGCGGTGCCAGCAGTATTGTAGTAGAAAAACTCTAGGATAGATTTTAGAAATAATATCATAGAGGCCGCTGGATTACAGAAAATGCATTGATACGTCGCATTTTCTGCGTTTTTGAGACGCTACTAACGGTTTTAGAAATAACATGAGAAGCTCCGGTCCTTTTTTGGGTCGGAGCTTTCTTATTGTTATTGTAGATTCAGTCAGGGCAGTGTGCGCCATGAGTTCTGCAGATTGAGTTCGATGATTTTCCTTTCGCGGACCTTCTGCCAGCCATAGCTTCCGCTGCTTCACATCCTCTACACCGTTATGGAAACTTCCGCTCCTGGCCAATCTATGGGCCTTTACCGCCCCGAGTTCGAGCACGATTCCTGCGGCACTGGCTTTGTTACCAGCATTCATGGCCGCCGCTCGCATCAAACTATTCCTGATGCGCTAACCATTCTGGAAAATATGGAGCACCGCGGCGCTTGCGGCTGCGACGCCGACTCTGGTGATGGGGCCGGCATTTTGCTCCAAATTCCGCATGAGTTCTTCATGGAAGAATGCTTAGCGCTGGATATTCACTTGCCCGAACCCGGCTACTATGGCGTGGGCATGGTCTTTCTGCCTAAGCGTATTGCTGCGAAAGCCTCCTGTCATAACCTTATTAATAAAGCCGCCGAGCGATTAGGCTTGCGCGTGCTAGGTTACCGCAAGGTGCCCGTCAATCAGAAAGGCATTGGTACGACCGCCCTAGCAGCCGAGCCCGACATGGAGCAGGTGTTTGTGGCCAAGCCCAATGGCTTAGCGGTAGGCGAAGATTTCGAGCGCAAATTGTTTGTCTTGCGCCGCTTGATTGCCAAAACTGCCAAAGAAACTCTTAAGGACGACGCGGGTGACTTTTACTTTGCTTCGCTCTCCAGCCGCGTTATCGTATACAAGGGCCAGCTGACCTCGTTGCAAGTGCGCGGCTACTTCCCCGATTTGTCGGACGAGCGGGTGAAATCGGCCTTTGGCATGGTGCATTCGCGCTTTTCCACTAATACATTCCCGTCGTGGAAGCTAGCGCAGCCATTTCGTATGCTGGCGCACAACGGCGAAATTAACACGCTCACTGGCAACTTAAACTGGTTTTATTCGGGACTACGCTCCTATGCTTCGCCGTACTTTACGGCCGAGGAAATGGAAATGCTGCTGCCTGTTATCGATGACGGTCAGTCGGATTCGGCTTGCCTCGACAACATCATTGAGGTACTGGTGCATTCGGGTCGTTCTTTGCCCCACGTCATGATGATGCTGGTGCCCGAAGCCTGGGACGGCAACGAGCAGATGGATCCGCTGAAGAAGGCTTTCTACGAGTTCCATGCCACATTTATGTCGCCCTGGGATGGCCCGGCGGCTCTCACCTTCACCGATGGCCGCATCATTGGGGCCATGCTGGACCGCAACGGCCTGCGCCCCCTGCGCTACGTCATCACCGACGATGGCCGCGTGATTATGGCCTCGGAAGCCGGTGTATTAGCTATTCCAGAGAAAACCGTGTTGCAGAAGGGCCGCTTGCAGCCCGGCAAGATGTTCTTGGTGGATACAGTAGCCGGTCAAATCATCACCGACGAGGAAATCAAAGCCGACCTTGCGGGCCGGCAGCCGTACGGACAGTGGCTGGAGAACTACAAAATCCGGCTAGAGGAGTTGCCAGAGCCCCGGCAGGTGTTCACGGACTTGGCCGCCGACTCGGTGTTCAAGTACCAGCAGGTGTTTGGCTACACGCGCGAGGACCTGGAAACCATCTTGAAGCCGATGGCGCTGGATGGCAAGGAGCCCGTAGGCTCGATGGGTACCGACGTGCCGCTGGCCGTGCTTTCCGATCAGCCCCAGCACATTGCCAGCTACTTCAAGCAGTTTTTTGCGCAGGTAACCAACCCGCCCATTGACCCGATCCGGGAGCGGCTGGTAATGAGCTTAGCTACGTTCATCGGCAACAACGGCAACACCTTCGACGAAAACAAAATGCACTGTCACTGCGTGGCTTTGCGGCAGCCAGTGCTTACCAACCACGAGCTGGAAAAGCTGCGCAGCATTGACACCGGGCACTTTCATGCAAAAACTCTACAAACTTATTTCAAGGCCGATGGGCAACCCGGCTCTTTGCAAAACGGCCTGGAGCGTCTTTGTCGCTACGCCGAAGATGCGGTGCACGACAAATTCGAGGTACTGATTTTATCGGACCGGGCCATTGACTCGGAGCACGCGCCTATTCCGTCGTTGCTGGCCGTGTCGGCGGTGCATCACCATCTGGTGAAGAAAGGGTTGCGCGGCGAAGTAGGACTGGTAGCAGAAGCAGGCGACGTATGGGAAGTGCACCACTTTGCTACGTTGCTGGCATTCGGCGCCACAGCCATCAACCCGTATCTGGCCTTGGCTAGCTTGCGCACCATGCTCGAAGCGGGTAAGCTGGAAACATCCCTGGATTACTACACGCTGACCAAGAATTACCTGAAGGCGGTGTGCGACGGATTGCTTAAGATCTTCTCGAAGATGGGCATTTCCACGTTGCAGTCGTATCACGGGGCGCAGGTGTTCGAGATTCTCGGCATCAACCAAAGCGTAGTGAACCGGTATTTCACCGGGGCCGTAACGCGCATAGGTGGCCTCGGGCTCGATGAACTGGCCCGTGAAACGCTGTACAAGCACTTCAAGGGTTTCGGCGACGAGAAAGCGGACGTTCCGCTGCTGCCGGAAGGCGGCCTCTACCAGTGGAAGCGCCGCGGCGAAGCACACTTGTTTAATCCGCAGACGGTACACCTGTTGCAATTAGCCACGCGCACCAACAACTACACCACTTATCAGCAGTATGCCAGCATTGTAAACGAACAGGCTGATAAGCTGTTCACGCTGCGGGGCTTGCTTGGCTTTGCCCGCCACCGCGAGCCAGTGCCGCTAGAGGAAGTAGAGCCAGCATCGGGCATCATGAAGCGCTTTGCCACGGGGGCCATGTCGTTTGGCTCGATTTCGCACGAGGCGCACAGCACGCTGGCTATTGCCATGAACCGCATCGGCGGCAAAAGCAACACCGGAGAAGGTGGCGAAGACCCGCTGCGCTACGAGAAAATGGCTAACGGTGACTCGATGCGCTCGGCCATCAAGCAAGTAGCTTCGGCCCGCTTCGGAGTAACGGCCAACTACCTCACCAATGCCGACGAGCTACAAATCAAGATGGCGCAGGGCGCTAAGCCCGGTGAAGGCGGCCAGTTGCCCGGCCACAAGGTAGACGAGTGGATTGCGCGCGTACGCCATGCCACGCCTGGTGTGGGCCTCATTTCGCCCCCACCCCACCACGACATCTATTCGATTGAGGATTTGGCGCAACTCATCTTCGACCTGAAAAACGCCAACCGCGCCGCCCGCATCAACGTGAAGCTGGTGAGCAAGGCAGGTGTCGGCACTATTGCGGCCGGGGTTGCCAAAGCCCACGCCGACGTGATTCTGATAGCCGGCTACGACGGTGGCACGGGTGCGTCGCCCCTTAGCTCAATCAAGCACGCCGGTTTGCCGTGGGAGCTTGGCCTGGCCGAAGCACACCAAACGCTGGTGCGCAACGGCTTGCGTAGCCGCGTGGTGCTGCAGACCGATGGGCAGCTGAAAACTGGTAAGGACTTGGCCGTTGCAGCGCTGCTTGGTGCCGAGGAATGGGGCGTAGCCACTGCTGCGCTGGTAGCTGGCGGCTGCATTATGATGCGCAAGTGCCACCTCAACACCTGCCCGGTGGGCGTAGCTACCCAGGATGCGGAACTGCGCAAGCTGTTCAGCGGGCAGCCCGAGCACATTGTGGCCCTTTTCCAGTTCTTGGCCGAAGACTTGCGCGAAATCATGGCGCAACTCGGCTTCCGGACGGTAAACGAAATGATAGGCAAGGCGCAATTCCTGAAAGTGCGCGAAGATTTGCTGCATTGGAAAGCCAAGCATGTTGATTTGAGCGGCATGTTGCACCCTGCTCCTTCGCCAGCCGGTACCACTGCCTACAACAGCGAAGGCCAAGACCACGGCCTAACCAACGTGCTGGACTGGAAGCTGCTAGAAGCTGCGCAACCTGCTCTCGAAGAAGCTACACCGGTTTTTGGCAACTTCGACGTTCAGAACACGGACCGTACTATTGGGGCGCTGCTCTCGAACGAGATATGCAAGCGCTACGGAGCACCTGGCCTGCCCGATAACACCATCAACTTCAATTTCCGTGGTTCGGCTGGCCAAAGCTTTGGGGCTTTCTCTGCCAACGGTCTAACCTTCAGTCTGGAAGGCGAAGCCAACGACTATGTTGGCAAAGGCCTCTCAGGGGCGCGCTTGGCCATCTTCCCTGCCGCTGACAGCCGCTTCGAGCCCGACCAGAATATCATCATCGGTAACGTAGCCCTATATGGAGCTACTTCCGGCGAGCTGTTTGTGCGCGGACAAGCCGGCGAGCGTTTCGCGGTACGGAACTCCGGTGCCACGGCCGTCGTGGAGGGCATAGGTGACCATGGCTGCGAATACATGACCGGTGGCCGTGCCCTCATCCTAGGCGAAACGGGCCGCAACTTCGCGGCCGGTATGAGCGGCGGTATTGCGTGGGTATATGACCCACACGGCACGTTCCCGGTGAACTGCAATCAGGAAATGGTGGACTTGGAAGGCTTGGAGGAAGAAGACGAGAAAGTTATCCGGACTTTGCTGCAGCGCCACGTGCAACTGACGCAGAGCCGCCGGGCCTCCTTCCTGCTCGACAACTGGGCTACCGAAGCCAGCAAATTCGTCAAAGTGTTCCCCATCGAATACAAGCGCGTGCTGCAAGCCGCGCAGAAGGTGGCGGTGCAATAACGCTACTACCGATAAGCTCATGAAGCGGCGCGAAGTGTCGTGCCGCTTCATTGAGAGGTCAGCATTACCAATCATAAAAACTTCCGCAAGCAGCAGACACCCCTTCTTGCGTCTGCTAACCTCAAAAACTACACGTCATGGGACACGTCACCGGCTTCAAACAATTCGACCGGGAGCTACCGGCCAAGGTGGCCCCGCAAGAGCGTATTAGTAACTACAAGGAGTTTGTGGGGCTCTACTCGCCCGAGCAGCTCAACCACCAAGCCGCGCGATGTATGGACTGCGGCGTGCCGTTTTGCCACTCGGGCTGCCCATTAGGCAACATCATTCCCGAGTTTAACGACGCGGTGTATCGGCAGGATTGGGAAGAAGCGTATCGCGTGCTGATTTCCACCAATAACTTCCCCGAATTCACCGGTCGGATTTGTCCGGCTCCCTGCGAATCGGCTTGCGTGCTGGGCATCAACCGGCCGCCTGTGGCTATCGAGGAAATCGAGAAGCACATCATTGAAACAGCGTTCCAGAAAGGTCTGGTCCGGCCTTCGGCTCCGCTGCTAAAGTCGGGTAAGACGGTGGCCGTGGTTGGCTCCGGGCCAGCGGGTTTGGCGGCCGCAGCGCAGCTCAACAAGGCGGGCCACACCGTCACGGTATTTGAGCGCGACGACATGCCGGGCGGGCTGCTACGCTACGGCATCCCCGATTTCAAGCTGGAAAAATGGGTGGTAGAACGCCGCATCAGTTTGATGGAAGAAGAAGGCGTAATCTTCCGTTGCAATACCGAAATCGGCAAGGACGTACCGGCCGATACGCTGCTTCGCGAATTCGACGCCGTAGTGCTGACGGGCGGCTCCACCATCCCGCGCGACTTGCCCCTCCCGGGCCGCGACTTACCGGGCATTCACTTCGCCATGGACTTCCTGAAGCAGCAAAACAAGCGCGTAAGCGCGCGTGCCGTAGAGCAGGAACCTATCATCGTGACTGGGCAGGACGTAATTGTGATTGGTGGTGGCGACACGGGTTCCGACTGCGTGGGCACCTCCAACCGGCAGGGTGCCGCTTCCGTCACGCAGTTCGAGTTGCTCGCTCAGCCACCCAAAGAGCGCACTGCGCACATGCCCTGGCCCAACTACCCGATGGTGCTTAAAACCACTTCCTCGCACGAGGAAGGTTGCCAGCGGTACTGGGGCATCAATACCAAAGAGTTTTTGAGCGACGGAAATGGCAACCTGCGGGCACTGCGCATCACCGACGTGACTTGGGAAACCGACGTGATGGGTCGTCCAATCAAGTTTCAGGAAATACAAGGCTCGGAGCGGGAAGTGCCATGTCAGCGTATTTTCCTGGCCATGGGTTTCCTGCATCCGCAAGCCAACGGCATGCTTGAGCAGCTTGGTGTGGCGCTAGATGGCCGCGGCAACGTGCAAGCCACCGAAAAAGCTTACCAGACCAGTGTGGCGCGCGTGTTTGCGGCTGGAGACATGCGGCGGGGTCAGTCGTTGGTGGTGTGGGCTATTTCAGAAGGCCGGGAAGCTGCTCGCCAAGTAGATAAGTTCTTGATGGGCAAAACCGTGTTGCCGACCAAGGATGCGGAGCCCATGTTCGCCTCGGTGTAGCGTCTCACGGCTAGTCTCCTCCAAGGATGGAGCTAGCCGATTCAGGGCCGGGGGCTCGGTTTGCGTCTCACGAATGGCTACCGCCAGAGTACTTATTTGATAGGCTTATCCACGAAGGCCCGTAGTTGAAAAGCTGCGGGCCTTTCGTATCCTAATGCTTACTGGTATAAGGGTAATTGTTTGTGAGGTACGAATTGAAAGGGAGGCACTGTATGAGTTTGCTCACTTACTCTGCACGGGTGGTTGGTGGTAGAAGCTACCTGTTGCCGTCTATGGCACGAAATCAGCTGTAGCTTGCCAATATGCACTTTGCCAAGTTTTCGTGCGTTCTTGTCCTTATGAAACGAATTACGCTTCTTCTGCTTCTGCTTTCCACCGCCGCTCATGCGCAAACGCTGCGACGCTTCACCACTTATTTCGACTCTACCAACACCCATAAGCGTGAAATCTACTCGGCTGTAGTGGCCGGCGACACGCTTATGGAAGGGCCGTACAAGCGTTTTTACTACTCCGGCAAATTAGAGGCGCAAACCCGCTACGCTGGCGGCAAGCGCGATTCTGCCTATGTCGAGTTTCACCCTAATGGCGGACGGCGGCTGGAAGTCACGTATGCTGATGGAATACGCCAAGGCCCGTTCAAAACCTACTACGATACCGGCAAACTGGCCCAAGAAGGCACCTACGAAAACGACCAGCCAACGGGCTTACTGCGCTATTTGTACCCTGATGGCCGCGTAAAGCTGGAAACTACGCTTACCAACGGGCAGCCAGCCGGAGCCGTAAAGGAACTGTATCCGTCGGGCAAGACCAAGGTGGAAATCACCTACCAAAACGGGCAAGCCAACGGTCCGGTGAAAACCTATTACGAAAATGGCCAGCTGCAAAGCGAGGCTACCTTCGCCAAAGGACTGCTGGCTGGTCCCTACACCACGTACTACGACAACGGCCAAAAGGAAACCGAAGTCCTGGCCGACAAATCCGGCAAAGGCACCTACCGCAGCTATTACCGCTCGGGCAAGCTGCGCACCGAAGGCACTTCCGTAGCCGGCAACTTTGCGGGTCGGGCCGTGAAGAACCCACTCGGCGACGACCTGACCAAGCAGGCCCGCAACCTAACCGGCGGTTCTTCTATGCTCGATGGGCCGGCTAAATCATATTATGAGAGTGGGGCCCTTAAGAGCCAGCAGACCTACCGCCAGGGAGTACTGATTGGCACGCAACAAGACTTCTACGAATCAGGCAAGCCAGAGCAGAAAATCGACTACGCCAACCAAGGTAAGGACCGCAAAATCACGATGTACTTCGAAGACGGCTTGCCGAAAGCCGAACAGCAGTACAAAAATGGGGTACCCGTAGGGCAATGGCGCACTTTTCACCCAGGCGGCAAGCAAGTAGCTAGCCAGGAAACGTATGTCAACGGGCGTTTGGCTGGTGAAAAACTGGCCTATTACCCTACCGGCACTATCCAAAGCAAAGTGCTCTACGAAAACGGCAAATCCACTGGTTTAGGCCAGGAGTTTTACGCCTCAGGTAAGTTGAAAGCTGAAACCACTTATGTAAAAGGCCTGAAAATGGGCAACTACCGGCAGTTGCGCGAAGACGGCACGCCTGAAGTCACGGGCTTTTACCGCAATGGCAAAGAATCAGGCACCTGGACGTATTTCGGCCCTGACGGCAAAACCGTGCAAGAGAAAAAGAACTTCCGCAACGGCCAGCAAGTAGCCGAAGGTGCCGCACCCGCCGGCAGAACCGCTCCAGCCCGCAAGCCCCCTGTTAAGCGGTAACAGGTTTATAAAGCTAGAACCGAATTGTAAAGGCTGTGCGGCCGCTTTCTTGAGTTTCCAGGCTGAAAGTGAAGTTGTGCTGTAAGAGTGTGTCGCGAATGAGGGTAAGGCCGATGCCCTGACCGTCGCGCTTGGTGCTGAAGAAGGGCGTAAACAAGCGGCGCTGCACGTCGGGCGGGATACCGGGCCCGTCGTTTTCGATGACGAGCTGCGGCGGATGCTGCTTGGTGCGCACCCACAGGTTGCCGCCCTCGCCAATAGCCTCAAGCGCATTCTTGCAGATGTTGAGCAACGCTTGTTCTAGCTGCTGACCGTCCAAATTGACCACCAACGAACCCGGCGCAAGGTCTTGGTGCCACCCTATGTGGCGGCGCTCGGCTTGCACGTGCAGCAGTCGCTCGGTGTGGCGCAGTAGCTCGTGTACATCCGTAGGCTGACACGTAGGGAGCGGCAAGCGCACAAGGTTGGCGAAGTTGGCCACGAAATTGGCGAGGTGCGTATTGCGGGCAATGGATACGTCCAGCGCTTCCGTGAAATCCGGCTGGTCGGCGGGGCTGAGTTGCGGGGCGTAGTGGTGGAAGCTTTGCAGAATGGAGTTGATGGCGCCGATAGAGTTGTTGATTTCGTGCGACATCATCCGAATCAGCGTGGAATAAGCCTGCTTTTCCTGCCGGATTAGGTCTTGCGTTAGCTCTTCCAGCACAATGAAGTGGCGCATGAACCCCCGATCCACAAAATGCGAGCGACTGGCCCGGTAGGTCTGAATACCCGACAGACGTACTACTTGGGGTTCGTGCTCGGTAATGTGGCCCAACGCAGCTCCCCAATCACCCGGCAAGTGGGCGGGTTTTTGGCCTAGCAAGCTGCCTACGGGCAGCCCAAGTATACGCTCTGCGGCGGGGTTCACCCCTTCGATATAACCATCGAAAGTGAGCAGCAGCACGCCAGCCGGCGACGCCTGAATCAAGCTTTCTAGCAAGAAGCTTTTCTCGTGCTGCGTAATACGCTCCTTGCGCAGCTCGTCTATCATGTGGTTGTACACGTCGATGAGTTGGTCCATCTCCCGCTGCCCTACGGGCACAAATTTCATCGAGAAATCCTTGGCGCGAATGGCTTCGGTACCGGCGGCTATCAGTTGAAACGGCCGCACAAAGCTCTTGTAGAGCTGCACCGTGAAAATAATACTGACGAGCAGCAACACCTCTAGCCCAACAAACAGCGGTGCATTGGTACGCATCACCTGTCCGGCCAACACAATCAATACGGCATGAATGATGGTGACGAACAGGATAAACTTGACGCGCAAGGACATAGAAGGGTGCTTATCTAAATATGGAAGGCTACGAAACTAGCTCCCCTCCTATTCCGCATCAAACGGAATGGCATATTTCTCTAAGCGCCGATACAGGGCGCCACGGCTCAGCCCCAGAGCTTTGGCTACCCGGCTGATATTGCCGCTGTAATGTTCGAGCGTGCGGCGTATCATTTCAGCTTCCAGTTCGTCGAGCGTCATGGTGCCGGGTTCGGGCAGCTCGCCGGGCTCAGCGGTGCGGACAGGAGCGCGCTGAAACTGGGCCTGGAAATCTTCGGGGCCAAGCTCGTCTTTGCCGCTAACCAACACGGCGCGCTCCACCAAGTTTTTCAGCTCCCGAATATTGCCCGGCAACGGCTGCTCTTGCAGCCAATGCTGCGCCCGCGCGCCTATTTTCAGAGCCGGCCGGTTGTAGGTGGCGCGCAGGCCATCCACAAAGTGCTGCACCAGCAATGGTATATCCTGCGGACGCTCGCGCAAAGCTGGCAAACGCACCGTAATGAGGTTGATGCGATAAAACAAGTCTTCGCGGAAGCGGCCCTGCTGCACCATTTCAGCGAGGTTGCGGTTGGTGGCGCAGATAACGCGGATATCGAGGCGGCGGGGTTTACTGTCGCCGAGCACTTCGTAGGTGCGGTCTTGTAGCACGCGCAGTAGCTTCACCTGGCTGCTAAGGTCCAACTCCCCTATTTCATCGAGGAAGATGGTGCCGCCGTTGGCTAGCTCGAAACGGCCGACCCGGTCGGTTTTGGCATCGGTAAAGGCCCCGCGGCGGTGCCCAAACATTTCACTCTCAAACAGCGAAGCCGAAATACCGCCGAGGTTCACTTTCACGAAGGGCTGGCGGCGGCGGTGGCTGTTGTGGTGCACCGCCTCGGCAATCAGCTCTTTGCCGGTGCCGCTCTCCCCTTCTATCAGTACCGAAGCATCGGTGGTAGCCACTTGCCCCACGTTGCGCAATACGTGCAGCAAGCGTGCATCCTGCCCTACTATGTTCTTGAAGTTGTACTGCTTGTCGAGTTGGCGGCGGCTGAGGGCAGCGGGGTCGGTTTCCGTTTCAACCTCGTGCAAGCTAAGGATGGTACGGATGGTTTGGAGCAGGGAATCGTTGTGCCAGGGCTTGGTTACAAATTCAGCCGCCCCGGCTTTCATTCCCTCCACGGCCAGCGTGATGGACCCCCAACCTGTAATTAGGATAACGGGAAGCTGCGGGGCCACTTGCTTTACTTGGGCCAGCAGTTGCAAACCGTCCTGGCCGCTGGTGTCAAGCGAGAAGTTCATGTCCATGAGCACCAGGCGGGGCGGCGTTTCCTGCACAATACGCAAGGCTTCCTCGGGCGTAGCTACGCTTTTCGCGGGGTATCCTGCCTGCTTCAGCAAGAGCCCCAGCGAGGTACGCACGGCCACATCGTCGTCGACAATCAGTATCATAGCTTAAAGGGCGAAGAACGCAGTTCGCACGGGGATTTGAAAGTAGATGAGACAGTAAATAGTGCTTTGCGCAACTGGTTGCGAACACGCAACCTGCAACTACTTACTCTTCCCGCAACGACACGGCGGGCTGAATTGCTGCCGCAATACGGCTAGGCTGCCAGGCACAAATAGCGGTGAGCGAAAAGATGAGCAGCGTAGCCACAATCATGGCCTGAAAATAAACGGTAGAGGCTACGCTGAACACGCCGAGCAAGGGAAACTGCATGGCCAGCACCAGCCCCACGACCACACCCAGCGTAGTAACAACGAGCATTTCGCCCAGGAACTGGCTGCCAATAGCATTTCCAGTTGCACCCAGCGCCCGCCGGATTCCTATTTCGGCTTTGCGCTGGTTGATATTGTACCACAGTACGCCAAACAAGCCCAGCGTCACGTTCAAAATCAAAAATCCGCATACCATGCCCAATGCGAGGAAGGGCGTGACCACTACTTTCAGCTTGGCCGTACGGTTCTGCTCGAGCGAGCTTACCGTCACCGACCACGTCTTGGTTACATTCGTGATTTCCTTGATCAGCTGTTGTTCCAGCACGGCCCCGCTGCCGGGCTGTACGCGCACCAACAGGACGGGAATCTCGTACGAAAATGACTTCGCAGCCACCTCATCCTCTAAAGGACGCCGCCGGAAACTAACAGGCACGTCTTCGGCAAAGTCGCTGCTTGCCCGGTATTTGTCTACCACACCTACCACCTGCCATTCGGTGGTACCCTTTTCGTCGGTAAATATCTTACCAACTGCCTTTTCGCCGGGGAACATAGCGTTTTTCATCGCCGAATTGATAACGAGCGGCTTCCGGGTGCTGGCGGCGTCGCGCCGGTCAAACCAGCGGCCTTCCACTACGTTTAGTTTCAGCACGTCCCGGAAATCGTCTTCGACATCGTAGTTATCAATTAACGGGCTTTGCTTGTGCTGGTAGTAGAGGTGGCCGTTCATGTTGCTAAACGAGAAGGGCGTATTGGAATTGGTTTTGGACACATTTACAACTCCCTTGCTTGCCTTCAGGCGCTGCACTACCAATTGCAGCTTCTGCCGATAAGCGATGGTGTCGGCGCCCGGATCTAGGTTGAGCTCCCACACATTCTGGTACTCGTACCCTAGTGGCTGGCGGTAGTTGTAGTAGTTGTACACCAGCATGCTGCTGACCACGAAGAGTACAAAGAAGGACAGCACTATTTCTGCAATCAGCAGGAAGTTGGACCGCTTACGGTTCCAGATCAAAGTAAACAGGTGACGTATCATGGCAGAGGAAAGGCTACGTAGATAATTAGTTGGTACCGCCCTTCAAGGCTTGTACTGGCTGCACCCTCGACATTTTGAAGGCCGGGTATACCCCCGATAGCACGCCAAAAAACACTGTTGCAAGCATGGCCCAGGCAAAGACGCGCAGATTGAGCGTGAACTGAGCGTAGGAAATGAAATTGGAGTCGCTGAGTAGCTGGAGCGCTACGAAGGCAAGCCCCAGCCCAAGCAGCCCGCCAAGGAGCGTGAGGAAAATGTTCTCGATCAGAAACTGGCCAATCAGGGTGCCATCCGTGGCACCAAACGCCTTGCGCACTCCTATTTCCGAGCTGCGTTCCATGATGCGGCTCAGGTTGATGTTCACCAAATTCAGGGCTGGCAGCAGCATAAACAGCAGAGCCAAGCCAAAAGCAAACACATAGAACTTGGTAAGATGATTTGATTCGTCGCTGCCGCGGCCCAGCAGTTGCCGCGTGATGGTAGCCATCAGGCCATCAGCGTGGGAATGAAGCTTGGTGATATCGGGGTTTGGGATGGACACGCGCTTGAGGATCTGCTGATACTCGGCATCCAGAGCGGCTATATCGGTACCCTCTGGGGCCAGCAGCGCGGCGTAGTAATCACCCTCAATCACTGGCTTTCTGATGTCGGCCTTGGAGGTGGTCATGGGTGCCCACACCTCCGCGTAGGAATTGTAGCGGATAATCCCAACATCACTCACGACGCCGATAACCCGAAACTTGCGCTGGTCCACTTCAATCTCCCTACCTACTACGCCCCGGGCTGTACCAAAATATTGCTTGGCCGTGGTTTCGGTGATGACAACCACGCGGTTTGCGTCGCGCAGATCGTTGGCGTTGTAGGGCTTGCCTTCGAGAAAGTTGAAGTTGAATATTTCCCAAAACACGTTGTCGGTGAAGCGAAGGTCGAATTCCAGCTTCGTATTGCCGACATAGCTAGGCGTGCCGTGAAACTGTGAAAACATGGCTATTTTTTCCGGGGTTTTCATAGCGCGCACGTACTTGTTGATGAAATACGGGCTAGGTGGGGTATTCATAGCGCCTCCATCCTTGAAGTCCTGCCTCGTAAACGAAATGAAGGCGATGCGCTCAATCTGCGACTCTGGTGCGTGGGCGCCTTTGAAGTGGTCGACCATGGCCACCACTACGAGCAGCACCATCAGCGTGAAGCTGATGCCAAACAGGCTAATGAACGTGAAGAACTTGCGGCGCAGCAAGACCTTCCAGGCAATTTTGAGGTAACTAAGCAACATGGCGTTATCGATGAGGAGTGAAGTATAAGGAAGGTGGCGCCGCCTCTTACCGGGCAACTTGGCCCTGGCTGACTGAGCTATAAAATGCTCTAAGGGCGCTTTAAAGCCTATTAGAGGCTGGCCATTCAGGTGCTAGGCATCAGGTTTCAACTACCAGAATTATCGGTTTCACGGACAAGCCAGAAGTCGAGGAGTCGCTTCGCGTGGGGCGTCTATCACACGTTGTGGAATAGTTGCTGCCGGGGGAAGAGGGACACCCAAGCATTGCATTCGGCTGGTTATTCACCTGAAAGCTCCGTTTCAGAAGGGCAGCCCAAGCAGTTTGCCCGGTTCGCAGTTCAACACAATCTGGGCTTAGAGAACGGTCGAACAAGGAACGGACAGCCAACAGCATTACAAGCGTAATACCAAGCACCGCGAGCAGCTTACAGCATTGCACAAGGTGCCAAATACTCTTTAGATAGCTAAGCAACATGAGCTGAGACATAGTCAAGGGTAGATACTGAAGATTGAAGCGCCGCCACCTGCCGCTGCAGCACGCCCCGGGCCTTGCTAAGCTGCGACTTGCTGGTGCCCTCCGTTATCCCAAGCAGATCGGCTACTTCCAGGTGGCTATAGCCTTCCAGCGCGTAGAGGTTGAACACCGCCCGGTAGCCAGCCGGCAACTCCTGCACCAGCCGCAGCAAGTCGGCGGCTTGCAGTTCCACATCGGCAGCAGGCAAATCGGTGGCGAGGTGGTCGGTAGAGCAGTCTTCGATGCTGAGCGTAAGCGACTCCCCGCTGCGAAGGAAAGTCAAAGCTTCGTTTACCATGATGCGGCGCACCCATCCTTCCAGGCTGCCCTTGCCTTCAAACTGGCCGAGGCTGTGGAACACCTTCACAAAACCACGAATCAGCACATCCTCGGCATCAAACTCGTGGCGCACATAGCGCAAGCACAAAGCCAGCATTTTGGGCGCGAAGCGCCGATAGAGCTGCTCCTGCGCCGCCGCACTACCCCGGCGGCAAGCAGCCACCAAGTCGGCATCGGGCAGTGGAAGGGAAAGCGTTTTCATTTTATTACTGCTTTTAGCGTAGGGTGCAGAGCTGGTTAGCTGCTTTGGCGCAAGGCGGTTAGCTCCGGGCCAACCTAGTTGACTTGGCTGCCGTCGAAGAAGCGGATGAGCCGTTCGGTGCGGCGAGCCTGCTGCTCGTCGTGGGTTACCATCACGATGGTGGTGCCTTCCTGCCGATTCAGATCCAGCAGCAGGTCCATGATTTCCTCGCCCATTACCGAATCGAGGTTGCCTGTTGGTTCGTCGGCCAAGATGATTTCGGGCCGGCCAGCCAGGGCGCGGGCAATAGCCACCCGCTGGCGCTGCCCACCCGACAGCTGACTTGGGAAGTGGTTGGTGCGGGCGCTCAGCCCCACTTTGTCGAGGGCCGCGTAGGCTCGCTGGCGCCGTTCTTTGCCACCTACGCCGGGCCGGTACAGCAAGGGCAGCTCCACGTTGTCTAGCACCGATAGGTCGTTGATGAGGTGGTAGCTCTGGAAAACGAACCCGATTTTCTGGTTGCGCAACGAAGCCAGCTCTTTGTCGGAATACGAATGCACTGGCCGGCCATCCAGTTCGATTACTCCGCTAGTTGGCTCGTCGAGCAAGCCGATGATGCTCAGTAGCGTCGACTTGCCGCAGCCCGACGGCCCCATAATCGACACGAACTCGCCCTTGTTAATGGTCAGGTTCACGCGGTTCAAAGCCACTGTTTCAATGGTTTTGGTTTGGTAGACTTTCTCGATGTCGCGCAGCTGAATAACGGGCTGGCTAGCAGCAGCAACTGCACCGGTGGAAGCTTGAGGCCGGGCGGCCGATTGGGAGAGAATGTTTTCCATGAGATATAACGAGCGTTAGGAAGGATGGCGAAAGAAGTTGTCCGAATTCGAGCAGTATTGCCCTAGGTTCATAGTAGTATAGCCAAGCGCCGTGCCATTATTATAAATAACTTATTTACAGTTATTTATATAGCATACAGAAAAGTTAGCAGATATAAAATATGTCCGTTTTCGGACAGAGTGTTCGATAATGCATTGGGAGTGGACATAAGAGTTTATCCTATACACCAGTCATGTTGAGTGGAGCCGAGGCACACTCTTTTTGCTTGCAGCAACTTTGCCAGCACCGCTTTGCTACTATCCTGCCGGAGCAGCCCGCTAAAAGCCAAACCGCGTCGTAGGCTGGTGCTACGGCGCGGTTTAACTTAGTTGAAGGCTATAGAAGTGTCAGGCTTCCTGCTCCCTACTTTGCTGCCAACGGTATTTGTCGTTCGAAATCATAGAGAGTGAGCGCACGCAGGCGGTAGTGCGCCACCCAAGCGGCGCGCAGGGCTAGAATGTAAGTACGGCGGGCCTGATCTTTTTCGGCGGAAGCAATAGTAAGGTCGGTGAGGCTGATGCGGCCTACTTTATAGGTGGCCTGCGCAATATTGTAGCGTTGCTGAGCCAGCGAATCGGCATGGCTGGCCAGGGCTAGCTGCTCGCTCAGCGTATTGATTTGGGTGGCCTGCACCTGCACGCTCTGCTCTAAGCTAAGCTCTTCCTGCGCAACATCGTTCTGCACTTGGCGGCGGGTTAGCTCCGCCGTTTTTATAACGGACCGCTGCTTGCCCCAGTCCACGAGCGGCAGCGAGAAAGTGAGTTGCACCTGTTGCTGGTTTTGCAAGGCCGCGTACGTATCCCAAAGGTTACTGGCCTGGTTTACGTAGCCCAGGTTGGCCGACAGCGTGGCTTGAAAACCTGTAGTACCGCGGGCCAAGGCCACTTCTCGCTCTGCCTGTAGCAGCCGGCGGCGGAAGCCAAGCACCACGCTTCGGTTTTGGCGGGCCTGGGCTAGCGCCAATTCGGCAGGCACCACCAAGCGCGGTGCCGCAACGGGCACGGCAAGTTGCAGGGTTTCTGCCCGCAAGCCTGTGTAGCTCTGCAAGCTTACGGCCGCGTTCTGGGCATCGAGTTGGCCTTGCGCCATGGCTTGGCGGGCATTCAGCAGGTTCAGTTCCAGCCGCAGCAAGTCGCTTTGCGAGAGGTAGCCTAGCTGGTGGCGCTCCTTGCCGAGCCGCAACAGTTCCTCGTTGGCACGCACGTTTTGGCTGGCTACTTGAGCATTCACTTGCTGTTGCAGTACATCAAAATATAGTTCTGTAATGCGCTGCGCTATGCCTTCGCGCTCCTCCACGTATACCCGCTGGCTTTCCTGGTAGCGCAAAGGCTCAATGCGGTTGGCCCAACGCAAGCTGTTGAACTTACCAAGTGGCTGCGTCAGCCCAATGCTAACGGGCTGATTGTTGTAGCGCTTCAAGCGGCCATTGAAATCATCGAAACGCTGCACTTCGGAGGCGACAAATACTTGGCCACCCGTCAGGCCAATGTTCTGGCTTACCGTCATGGCCAAGTTAGAATTGTTGATGCGTACGGCCCGGAAGTCAGTGGTACCATCGGGCTGCACTACGGGCGTAACGGCACGGCTGAAATCTGGCAAAGTACCTTGCAAGCCTAGCTGCGGTTTGTAGTTGGCCTGGTAAGTGCGCCACTGCCAGTAGCTTTGGTCGCGGGTGGTTTGGGTTTGCTTGGCCACCGCCGACTGGTTTAGCGCCAGTTCTATAACTTCATCCAGTGTCTTCGTGGTGGTTGGGACTTGGGCCGCGGCACTCCCCCCGGCCAGCAACAGAAATGTAAGTATCCGTTTCATGAGCCGCTTAGTCGTTGAGGGTGAATTCGGGAGTGTCGAGGTAGTCCTTCATGTCGGACACCACTATTTCTTCGCCGGCTCGCAGGCCACTTTTCACTTCCACGAAGTCGAAATTGCTGTCGCCAAACTGCACCGTACGCCGTAGTAGCTTGCCGTCGCGCACCACGAATACCGGCTGCTCTTTGCCGCCTTGGTAGAAGGGACCGTTCTTAACTCGCACTACATTATGATGCGCCTTGGTCACCACGAATACATCGGCCCGCAAGTTGGAACGCAGCCCCGGATGGTGGTCTTTCACCAACGAGGCATAGAAAGAAACCACGCCTTTGTCCACGGCCGGACTAATGGTGCTGATGGTGCCGCGCAGGTCGGTATCATTGATGCGAACCACTACTGGGTCGCCGAGGTGGAGGGCATCGGCGTAATTATCGGAAATGGTGGCGCGCACTCGAAACCGGCTCAGGTCGGCTATCCGCGCTAGGGCGTCGCCGGCCTGCACGGTGGTACCCAGGTCTTCATTCACCCACGTAAGCACGCCTGCTTGTTGGCTGCTGATGTTGGCTTGCGCAAGTTTGCTGGCGAGTTCCGCAATGCTACGGTCCTGAATCTGCATGGTGAAGCCTAATTCCCGCACATCCGCGGCATTGGCGGCTCGCTGGTTGCGGATTTGCTCTCCTAGGCGCTGTAGTTCTAGCTGCGCAACTTTCAAGTTTAGCTCGGCCTGACGCACGCTTTCGGAGGTGCCACCTCCAATCTTTAGCAGATATTGCTCGTCGCGCAGCGTCGACTGCAGGCTACGGACTTTCACCTGCTGTACCTGTTCCTGGGAGCGAAGGTCGTTTAGGGCCTTTTCCAGGGTTAGTTGTAGCTGGCTGTTCTTGATGCGGTTTTGCTGCTGCTCGTCTTGGAGCTTGGCTAGCGCTGAAGTGGTCAGTTCCTTGTCCAGTTCCAGGATAGTTTGGCCGGGTTGCACCTTGCTGCCCACGGCCACAGCTACCCGCCGAATAGTGCTTTGGATGGGACTGGTAATCACAGCTTCGTAAGCCGGAATAATGAGCCCCGAGGCGGTGAGGGCCGCTTCCACATCCCCAGTCTCGGTGGTAGCGGTAAGGATGGCGCTGCGCTTTAGACTTGGCTTTAGGGCTCCCCGAAAAGCCAGCAGCCCCGCTACCAACAAAAAGACTATGCCGCTTCCGATAAACCAGTTGCGACGTTGGCGGCGCTGTAAAGTAGAAGTTGAAATTGCTCTGTCCATTTTCGTACAGGAGAGGAAAGGTTTCCTCTTCTGTCAGCCAAGGGATGTGCCATTATTACAAAGTTTTCATTTTCAATGCTTTGCAATCAGTCTTACCTTTGTAGCAATCAAGAAACATGTCCATTTATGGACAGAGTGTTCGAAAGTGAAAAGCTGGAAAACAACAAAGCCCAGTCACCTAAGTGACCGGGCTTTGTTGTTTATGTAGTTAGTAAGCTTACTAAGAACCTAGCCGAAGCTTGGCTACTCGCTTACTTAGGCTACCGCTGGTTACGAATGGTAAACTGGTTGAAGGCCACAGTAGAAGTAGCAGGACCTTGTGCCAACAAGCCCACCCGGATACCCCGGTCCCAAGGTGGCAGATACGTACCGTTGAGCGCGAAGCTGTCGAGTACAACCGGCTGCCAAGAGCTACCGTCCACGTTGTAAGTGAAGCGGAAGCGCTGGCCGCCCCACGACTCCAGACGCAGATTGACGGTTTTGCCGGTTGGCAGATCAATCTTGGTGATGCTTTCGTGCTTACCACCTTTCACCGACCACACTTGCAGCGTACCGTCACCAACTACCAGAGCCAAGGCGTTGTTTGGGTCACCAATGGCCGATAGACCAGCGAAAGTAGCAGGCTCAAGTGAGCTTAGCTCCACGGCGGTAGTTACCTTATAAGTGGCCGTAAATGTGCGCTGTGCAACAATAGAACCCATGCCGGTTGGGCTAGCGGTGAGCAGCAGTTGCCCGTCGCTCACGCCTACTTCAGGCTCACGCCCGATTGGCCACTGCCAAGTACCTGCTAAGCAGTTACCCTCGAAGTTGTCGGTTACGTTCAGGATGCTTACGTCGTGCAACGGGGCTGCCTGTGGGCTTTTGCCTTCAAACTCAGGCCAGCCTTCCTCGTTCCAAGTGAACTCGCTCAAGATACCTTGCCGACCCACAAACTCGTGGCTCTGCACATGGTACGCGTGGTGCAGCAAGAACCAGCGGCCTTCGAACTCGGCTACCGTACCGTGCCCGGGGCACTTCCAAGTGGTGTTCTTCTTGAGAATCGGGTTTTCAGGGCACTTCTCCCAAGGGCCTAGCAGGCTTTCGGCACGAGCCACGCCGGTAGCATAGGTGCAGCACTTACCGCAGCAGCCATTGCCAGCATAGAACATGTAGAAGTAATTGTTGTGGCGCACAATGGCAGAGCCTTCTACCAAGCAGCCTTCCCACGGAGCGTCGTTGCGGAACAACTCCACTTTCTTACCCACTAGCTTGGTGTGCGTGGCGTTGATACGCTGCGCCCAGATCGGGGTAGGCTTCTTGTATGCGTTACCGTCTTCTTTCCACACCAAGTACAAGTCGCCCTTCTCGTCGCGCATCGGGAAGCCGTCGATGGAGCCGTACCGCTGCGCTACTAATGGGCCGTGGTCGGTATAAGGGCCGGCTGGATCGTCGGCGCTGGCTACACCTATAGCCAACGGGCCGCCTTTCTTGCGGGCAGTATAATAAACGTATGTTTTGCCGTTCTCGTGAAAAATCTCGGGAGCCCAAAAGTTGGCTTCCGTCCACTCTGGCAGCGAATCATTGGTTGGAAAAACGTGGCTAACTAGCTGCCAGTCCACCAAATTGGTGGATTTGAAGAGTGGGAATACGGGTCCCCACTCCGCCGAAGTGGCGCTAGCCCAATAGGTATCCCCAATTTTGGCAATAGTCGGGTCGGGAAAATCACCGGGCAATACAACGTTGGCGTAGGAAGTAACGGGCGCTGTTTCAACAGCAGGCGCCGCACTAATGGCCGTGTTGGTAGCGGTAACGGGCGCACAATCCGTTGAAAGAGAAGTGGCAGGCGTTACGATCTGAGCTGGTGTTTCTACTTCGAAAGACACAACAGAAGAGAACAAAGAGTGAAAAGAGAGAGAAGTGCTAGGCAGCAATGAAAGAATAAGCCGCTAGAGTAGTTCGCAGCCAGATCTTTATGAAATAGTCGGGGTGTTATGCTAACCCAACGGTCGGGGTCCACACAAGTTCGAGAGCGGGAGTTAACAGAGAAATACCGTTGGGAAGAGCTAGAACTAGAAATTCATTGACGCTGGTAAAGGCATTCCAGTTGATTTCAGTTCCCTGAAAAGATCTATCTGTTGTAAGATTCATAAAGTTAGATTTTTCCAGAGTTCTTAATACACATCATCAACTTCCGCGCTTCTGTTTCCAACAACACTGTTTCGTAATTCAAAGGTAAACATTTACCTAGAATACCCTAACAGCACGCAAGGGCAGCATTTTTATCTTTCAACCTCACAGTTACCTTTACCTACATATTTCGGGCCAATCCATAGCAGATTCAATAACTCTGCTTATAAAAAATTATAAATTTACCTATATTTTGAAGCTTCGAGCCTCGATTGACTTAGAAGCTCATGCGTGGGAGGCTACAAAAAAAATTCGGGCATTTGAAAAATTATCTTCTTGGCAGAAGAGAATCCCGACAAAAATGCCTTAACAGTTGCTTTATTATAAGGTAGAAGCACGGTAACGCACTTTACTGCCAGCCTCCAAATACAACTTCCATCAACACTGGCCTTGGTTACTTTCTATTGTGCTGCTACGACTGCTTCCACTTTAGTTACGTCCGGCCAGTGCATCTCGCTATTGTTTATAGCTAAATAGAGCATCAAGGCAAAGGGAGTCGGAGCCTTAGTCAGGTATTAACACTTCTGAGCGTCATTGTTCAAGGAGTTACTTCTTCAGCAGCCCGCTGCAAGCGCTCTACTTAGCACATGTGCCGTAGCGGATAGCTCGTGTATAGATGAACGAGAGAGCAGTTCACTGTATATATCGAGGCTTAACGAGGAGCATATTGCCCGCACTCTGATAAGGTAAGAGTGAAATGGCCGTGTACTATGGCTGAAGTTTGGGCAACACTTTGGGGTGACGCACATCTGGCGAGCCTTGAATTATGGATAAGATTTCAGAGGAATAGTAAGCGAGAATCGTCTTAGCTAAATAGGAAAAGCAAATTATTTCGCTCTTCGATATTTTAAAGGAATGCTATTCACTAGGGCTAGAAGAGGCATAGAACGCCATGGGTAAGCTGTATAGTTCAAATTCTAGGACCACATTTTGTCAGCTTCAAAAATTATTTATCGAAGGTACCTTGCGTCACATAGTACCTTCTGTTACCTTTGGATCATTAAGTAGATAATCTCTCTGCCGCGCCACTGGCCTCTACCGGGGTGCCACCGCAGCAGACGCCGGACACCAGCTCACCAATCGGGTGGGTTGCCAGGCGGCCCGAGAGAAACAGTTGTTTCACTCCGCCGCTTACCGTGTTTCGGCCGCTTGATGCCTGGCTTCGTGCCAAATGCATCCTTCTTCACTGTGCTTGAATTTCTGCAATTAGCCACCTAGCGGAGCCGCGGCCGCCTGGAACGGCACTTCATTGCCTGATTCGTTCCATTCTACTCACCACTTCCGATGACTTCCTCTCCTACCAACCATGCACTCCGGTGCCTGGGCCTCCTCACTATGTCTGCACTTAGCCTCTCTGCTCTGGAACTGCGCGCTCAGAACGTGGCATCTACTAAGGTGGCGGTTGGCACTACTACCGGCTCTGTTTCGGGTACTTTGCTCGACCAGAAAACCGGACAGCCGCTTTCTTTCGCCAGCGTGGTGCTACTGCAAGCACACGGCGACAGCAGTTTTGTAGCCGGAGCCCAAACCGCAGACAACGGGGCCTTCGAGTTGGCGAAAGTAGCAGCCGGGCAGTATATGCTGAAGGCTACTGTTCTTGGTTACAAACCCCTGCGCCAATTGGTTACGCTTACCGGAACCGCTCCTGCGGCTCGGCTCGGCGCCCTGAAACTTGCTCCTACGGCCACCCAACTAGCTGGCGTGACGGTGCAGGGCGAGCGGGCTACTGTAGAGGAAAGCCTTGATAAGAAGGTAATCAACGTAGAAAAGGATTTAAGCAGCGTAGGCGGTACGGCCGTAAATGTGCTGCAAAATGTGCCTTCGGTAGCCGTATCGCCCGACGGAACAGTGAGCATGCGGGGCAGCAGCAACATCACCATTCTTATCGATGGCAAGCCCACCAACACGGCAACGGGAGGCAACCGGCTAGAACAAATTCCGGCTAGCTCCATTGAGAAGGTGGAAGTCGTTACCAATCCTTCGGCCCGCTACGATGCAGCCGGTGGAGGCGGGGTGATCAACATCATCCTGAAAAAGCAGAAGAAAGACGGCTGGAACGGCCAGGCCACCCTAAACCTAGGCACCCGCGACAAATACAACACCAGCCTCAGCTTAAACCGTCGCGCCGGTAAAATCAACTGGTTTGGCTCGTATGACTTCCGCGACGACCGGTATCGGAGCTTGATGAACAGCAAGCAAACCACCATTTTGGAGGGCCAGGAACTGCGCGTCGACCAAAACGGGACCAACCGCCGCCACAACGAAACGCACTCGGGCCGCCTTGGCTTCGACTACACCATTTCGCCAGAGCAAAGCCTGACTGTGTCGGTGGAGCCTAACAAAAACAAAGGTCTCAACACCGGCAACCAACTCGCTACGCTGACGGATGCCACGGGCACCAACCGCATTAGCAGTTCTTTCGCGGTGACGGAAGACGTTATGAACACGGAGGCCTCAGTGGATTACCGCCACACCTGGGATGCCCACAAGGGCCGCGAATGGACTGCTAATGTTTCGTACACCAATTTGCTGGCCGATGTAGTGGTTGGGCAGCGCAACACGGAAGGTTCTATCGACCTGCGCGAGTGGAAGCAAGACCTGGACGTAACGCTCAATGCCGCTTCTTATCAGACCGATTATGTGCATCCCCTAAGCGACAAAAGCCGCGTCGAGGCTGGTTTAAAAGGACAGATTATGCGCAACGACGGTACCGATGATTTCTTGCGCCAAGCCGCCGACGGACCGAGCGTGGAGCGAATTGCCGACCGGTCGTATGCCTACGAATTCCGCGAATACACACAAGCAGGCTACGTTAATACCCAGCACGAACTAGGCAAATGGCGGGTGCAAGGCGGGGTGCGGGCTGAATATACCAACACCAGCGGCCAAGTAGAAGGTGGCACTGGCAAGTTCAAGCTTAACTACCTCAACCTGTTCCCCTCGGCTACCGTCGTCCGGACGCTGCCCACCGCCGACCAGCGCGTACAGCTTAGCTACTCGCGCCGCCTCAACCGCCCCGGCTTCATGCAGTTGCTGGCTTTCCCGCTCTACCAAGACCAGCGCACCTACCGTATCGGCGACCCTACGCTCCGACCCGAGTACATCAATGCCTTCGAGCTAGGGCATCAGGTGACGATAGGCAAAGCTTCGCTCAACTCCACGGTGTTCTATCGGCAAACCACTAATGCCATTCAGCGCTTGGTGCGGGTAGATACCACGGCCACTCGCCTCTACGGCAACGGCGCAGTTATTACGGCCACCTACGCCGACAACTTCGGCCAGGCAACTAGCTTTGGAGGCGAGTTGTCCTACAACCAGCCTCTCACCAGCTGGTGGCGCCTGACGGCCAGCGGCTCGTTGTTTCAAACCAACGTAACCGCAGCCACGGGCAACGAATCGAGCCGCCGCACTGTGTCGGGCACGGCCCGCCTGATGAACAGCTTCACGCCTACTCCGAAGCTGGATGTGCAAGTAACTGGCAACTACCGCGCTGCCGTGATTACCACGCAAGGCCGCCTTGCACCAGTGGGCTCTGTTGATGTAGCACTACGCCAGCGCCTATTCAACGACCGGGGCGCCCTGACTCTGCGGGTGAGCGACTTGTTTAACACCCAACGCAACCTGACGGAAGTGTACACCACGAATGCTGGCACCGATTTCCGGGCCCGCTACTACAACAAGTGGGAGTCGCGGGTGGGCTACCTAGGCTTCTCTTGGTACCTCGGGTCCAATAAGCCCCCGAAGAAGATTGAGAACCAGCCCCAAGGTGGCGGCGGTGGCTTCGGTGGGTAATTGACCAATACTTACACCGCACAAAAATTATTTTTCTTTCCCTGTAACGTCCGCGGATTAGGGCGGTATCCACATCATAAACCAGCTATTAAAGGTGACATCATTATGCTACTGGCCCCAGAAAAAAGCTCGATTACGCTTGCTTTTCCACCTCAGAGAAACTGTAGCAAAATGTTGAAAATATTTTTCGTCACGCAGGCATCTTTTCTCCAACAGCTTCCATCTATATAGGCAGTTGCGCATCTCCCCGGCAGACAGCTAGCTACTTCCGCCGTTCTTTCCCGCTCCTGCTTCGGCCCGCGGCGACTTCTACCTCCCGGTAAGGTCACGGCCACCCGCCCGCCGAAGATGCCCCACCGCACGTGGTGGCGCTTTGTCCCAGGCTGCTTGCTGGCCAAGCAAGTGGTTTCCTTGGGCCCGACTCTTCACTCTCTTTCTTATTGCTCCTGTTTTTATCGGCAGACCTGCAGCGTCAGGTTGGTCGGCAGGTGGCTCTTTGTGCTCTTTTTTCGTCAACATCGCCATGAAAACTTCCTTCGTAAACCGCTCCTTGCTTGCTTTCATTCTGTTCATGTCCGGGTTGCAACTATCAGCCCACCTCCTCAGCTCAGGCACTCTTTCCGGCAGCCTGCGCGATGGTGACACCAAAGAGCCCATTCCGCATACTAGCGTAGTACTGCTCCGCGCCACCGACAACCGCGTAGCCGCTACTGGCACCACCGATGCGCAAGGCAACTTTCACTTTCGCAGAGTGCCCATTGGCGAGTACGTAGTGAAAACGACCGTCCTCGGCTATCAGCCCCAGCAACCAACCATTGCGCTCCGGGCCCTGCACAACCGCCACCAAATGGGCGTGCTCACGCTCCGTTCTTCCTCGACTCAGCCCACCGTAACGGGTAGCCGCAATACCAGTGTAGTAGCCCAGCAAGTGGAGGCGAAACCTGCGGCAGTTAAGCCCGCCGCTTAGCCCCCTCGGCCTACTGCTCTAGTTGGCCCACCCTTCTTTCTTGAATGTTAATTTTCAATTGCTTGGCGCCTAGCATCGGCCTAGCCTGGCACCCTGTTTCCAAAATTTCTCCTTTCCCTTCCTACTTCTTATTCTTAAATCTCTTTTCCGTCATGAAAACTTCCCTGATTTCCCGTTTGAGTTTGGTGTGCTTGATGCTCATGCTTTCTGCCACCATGGCTATGGCCCAAAAAGTGGTTTATTCCGAAGCCCCTATGATTGCAAAGTCAGGCTACTGGAGCTTGGTAACCGACCAAAGCAACCGCGACCATACGGTAGTGCAGTTCTTCAACGACAAGCATGAGCTGCTGTATGAAGAGCGTGTAGATGGTTTGTGCCTCGACGCCTGCAAGAGCCGCGCTTCGCACCGCCGTGTAGCCAAGATGCTCGGTGCTACCCTTCAGCAAGTACAGCGGATGCAGTCTAACTCTATGGTTTCGACCAAGCTGGTTGCCCTGAATCGGCACACCTTGCGGGAATATGCCGCTCGCTAATTGAAGCCGGCACCGGCTCTACCGCGCAATAATATCCTTCCAGGCAGGTAGCAGCACCCCTGAAAGCCCCCGCTTATCGACATAATCGCACGACGAATTATGTTGATAAGCGGGGGCTTCCGCTTTTACGCAAGCTAAAGATCTGGTACATAGCAAATACGTTGCTAACGTTGAGCTTCACACCTATGTATGTATAGCATTAATAGTCAACGCGCTACCTGCGCGGCCTGAGCTTACTGAGATATATTCTACTTTAACAGATGGTTCTGACCTGATTGCGACGAGCGAAAACCATGTTATTGTCCTTGAACAATAAAAAGTATAAATGCTATCAGAATCGTTATTAGAGAGGTAACTAAAGCCAACTATACACGGTAAAATCCTCGATCTTCGCAGCCGAATGACGGTTGACAACGAACCTATTCTTCCGGATAAGTTCTATAAGATTGGTTTAGTGCGGTTCTTATTCAAATCCTGTTATCTCGCGAATGCTTGACGTCTACCGGGAAATGCTCCCTAATGGGTTTCTGCTGATTCTCTCCCCTGATATTGCCTGCCAGCAAGGCGAAGTAAAACTTACCCGCGCGCTACACCGTGCCAGCCGCAGCGAAAAACGCGCTGTGCTAGTGGATTGCAGTTTGGTGGAACGGCTAACCGAAGAAGCCGTGGATTTGCTGTTGGCTTACGCCTTCATGCTCCGCACCCAAAGCCGGCGCTTGGTGCTGTGTCACGTTCCCAACGCAGTGAGCCACCATTTTCTTAACCTGGATGCGGCCTCTCAGCCCGTGTTAGTGCCCTCGTTATTAGATGCAGTAGATGAAATAAACGCTCCGCATTAGCTTGCTGAAACGATAAAGCATATAAGATAAAAAGTGGCAGTGGCTTCACTTAATCGAGGTGAGGACGGGTACCGCCGCGCGGTTTGCGTAGTTTTGCGCTCCGATCTGCTTCTATTTGTTTCCTGATGAGCACCCCAAAACCTAGCATTCCCAAAGGCACCCGCGACTTTGGCCCGGCCGTGGTGGCCCGCCGCAACTATATCTTCGGCATTATTCGCCGGACATTCGAGAAGTTTGGCTACGCTCCACTTGAGACGCCAACGCTCGAAAACCTATCGGTACTGACGGGAAAATACGGCGACGAAGGCGACCAGCTTTTGTTCAAGGTTCTCAACTCCGGTGACTTTTTAAAAGACGTTAGCGCGGCAGACTTAACCAACGAAGACGGCAAAGCCACTCGGCGTGTGCTACCCAAGGTAGCCGAAAAAGGCTTGCGCTACGACCTCACCGTACCGTTTGCGCGCTACGTGGTAATGAACCGCAACACGCTCACCTTTCCGTTCAAGCGCTACCAAATTCAGCCGGTTTGGCGCGCCGACCGGCCACAGCGCGGCCGCTACCGCGAGTTTTATCAGTGCGATGCCGACGTGGTGGGCACCAACTCGCTGCTCTGCGAGGCGGAAATCGTGCTCATGATGTGCGAGGTATTGAACACGCTGGGCCTGACGGATTTCACCATTAAAATCAACCACCGCGGGGTACTGCGAAACATCTATCAGGCACTCGGCGGCGAAGGCACCGAAGTGGACCTGTTCACGGCCATCGACAAGCTCGACAAGATTGGCGTGGAAGGTGTACGAAAGGAATTGGCCGACCGTGGTTTTTCGGAAGAAGCCATGGGCAAGCTCTTTGCCTTATTAGGTGTAGAAGGCAGCTTCGAGGAAAAGCTGGAGCGGCTCCTAGCTGGCTTCGTTACGGCGGGCGTTGACGCCGACAACGCTACTACCGACGGCTACAAGGGCCTGCAAGACCTGAAGCGGGTGTACGAGTATCTGCAGAGCTTCCAGTTCACGGAGTTCAACCACCTGGATTTCGACGTGACCCTGGCCCGCGGCCTGAGCTATTACACCGGCTGCATCTTCGAAATCAAGATCAACAACGTGAATATGGGCAGCGTGAGCGGCGGCGGCCGCTACGACAACCTCACTGGGGCCTTTGGGTTGCCGGGCGTGTCGGGGGTAGGCTTCTCGTTTGGTGTGGACCGGCTCTACGACTGCCTGGACGAGCTAAATCTGTTCCCGCCTGCTGTGGCTACTACCACGCGCTGCTTGGTAGCCAACTTCGATGAGGAAGCCGAGCTGGCCGTGCTGCCAGCCTTGCGCCAACTACGCGAAGCCGGAGTAGCCAGTGAGCTGTACCCGGAAGCAGGCAAGCTCAAGAAGCAATTACAATATGCCGACCAAAAGGGTATTCCGTATGTGCTGCTGCAAGGCTCGGAAGAGCGGATCGCCGATAAATTTAAACTGAAAAACATGGGTACCGGCGAAGAAAAGCTGCTCTTCTTAGAAGAAGTACTGACGGAGCTAACCAACTAGTAACTACATCAGAAAAGGCGCCGCCGCTTTAGCTTGCTAGAGCGGCGGCGCCTTTTCTATTCCCTCGGAAAAACTCACTTTTGAGATTCCACCCAGCCACCCGCTGCATTTCCCCACCCATGCCCCACAACGACGATTACGCCCTTACCCCTTCCGCCCGCCTCGATCTGGCTACCCTCCGGCACCTGCTCCGCGACAACACCCGCATTACGATTTCTGCGGAAGCCCGCCAGCGCATCGAGGACTGCTATAGCTACCTGCACAAGCGCATAGAAGACTCCGATACGCCGGTGTATGGCATCAACACGGGTTTCGGGGCGCTTTGCAACACCAGCATTTCGCCCGCCGACCGGAGCCAGTTGCAAGTCAACTTAATGATGTCGCACGCGTGTGGCACCGGCGCCGAGGTGCCAGCCGAAATAGTGCGGCTCATGCTGCTGCTAAAAGCGCAAAGCTTAAGCTACGGCCACAGCGGCGTGCAGTTAGCCACCGTACAACGCCTGCTAGACTGCTACAACCGCGAGATTTTGCCGGTGGTGTACCAGCAAGGCTCGTTGGGTGCCAGCGGTGACTTGGCGCCGCTGGCTCATCTGTGCTTGCCGCTGATAGGCCTCGGCGAAGTGAACTACCAAGGCTACCGCCTCGCCGCCGCCGATGCGTTTAGTCTTTTCAGTTGGACGCCTCTCACATTAGAAGCCAAGGAGGGGCTGGCGCTGCTCAACGGCACGCAGTTTATGTTGGCTTATGGCGTGCACTGCTTGCTGCGGGTACAGCGCCTGCTCGATGCCGCTGATGTGCTCGGTGCCTTGTCGTTGGAGGCATTTGATGGGCGCAGTGAGCCATTTGATGAGCGTTTGCACCGCATCCGCCCCCACGCCGGGCAGCAATTGGTAGCGCAGCGCATTCGGGAGCTACTACGCGGCAGCGAGTTGCAGCAGCAACCCAAAAAAGCGGTTCAAGACCCCTACTCTTTCCGCTGCCTGCCCCAGGTACACGGTGCCTCTCGCGACGCGCTAACCTACGTGCAGCAAGTACTGGAAACAGAGTGCAACTCCGTTACCGATAACCCCAACCTCTTCCCCGACGACGACCTGATTTTGAGCGGCGGCAACTTCCACGGGCAGCCACTAGCGCTGGCCCTGGATATGCTGGCTATAGCTACCGCCGAACTAGGCAGCATTTCCGAACGGCGTACTTACCAGCTCCTCAGTGGCCAACGGGGTCTGCCGCCCTTCCTGGTAGCAGAGCCAGGCTTGAATTCGGGATTGATGATTCCGCAGTACACAGCCGCGGGCATCGTGAGCGAAAACAAGCAGCTCTGCACCCCGGCCTCGGTGGACAGCATAGTCAGCAGCAACGGCCAGGAAGACCACGTGAGCATGGGCGCCAACGCCGCCACCAAGGCACTACGGGTAGTTGGCAACGTCGAGCAGATTTTGGCTATTGAGCTGCTCACAGCGGTTCAAGCACTAGCCTTCCGCCGACCCGCTCGCACCTCAGAAGCGCTAGAGCAAGTGCTAACTGCTTTTCGTGCCAAAGTCAACTTTGTGAGCCGCGACCGGGTGCTCTACCCCGATCTGCAAGCTGCCGTAGCTTTCGTACGGGCGTACGAGTGGGTATAATATTTTCTTTGTTTGTGGGTTACTAAAGTGCTTTTGCCTGGCTGGGTCTAACTGATCAGACGTCGGTTGGCTTCGGCGTCTTGGCTGTAGCCCTACCTTTGGGGGAAAGGCGTCAGTGAGACCATCCTAAAACAGGAAAGACGTTCTTCTAGCATCGAGCAAGCATTTATCTTCTGGTTGGTTTTCCGCGTTACATGCCTTTTGTGAAATCCTTACTTTTCTGGCTGTTTATCGGCTGCACGTCGTTGTTAGCGGAAGTGGTGCAGGCGCAAACTTGTCCGGTTACTCCTAATGCTCCTGCGTGTACTTTCGAAGTGACGGATGCGCGCACGGGTACCGTAGTGGATCGGCTTTGCGTTGGCCGCCCCGTACGCTTCACTCCCTGCTCTAGCCGCGACCTTAGCTTGGTGTACACGTACCAAGTAACGCAAGGCAATGCGGTACTACCCAATCCCTGCGGCCCCGGCTTTGTACCGGCTTCCACAACTTATACTCCCACCCAGGCAGGATTTATCACCGTAACCGAAAACAGCCAGGCCGTTGGGGGGTCTATTTCTACTATCTACTACCAAGTATTTCAGGTAGTCGACAGCCCGGCCCCCAACTTCACGGTAGCAGCCTGCGCCCCAGGTTCAGTACAGGTTACCCTGCCAGACACCCCCTACGACAGTTATGATGTGCAAATTGGCAGTGGCACGCCCGTTACGGCTGCACCGGGCGCCATAGTCAGCTACCCGGTGCCTGCCGGCGCCAATTCCGTTACTGTTACGGGACGATACACCGACAATAGATTGTGCACCAACTCTGCTACCAAGCCCATTTTGCAGCTTGCAGCTCCTAGCGCACTTGTTATCAGGAGTATAACCCTGCAAGGCGCCAACGCTCTACTCGATGTGGCGCCGCTGGCTACAGGCTACCGCTATTTTGTGGAGCGCGAAGACGCCTCTGGTGTATATCAGCCCTTGCTTGCCGCTGTGCAGAACAGCACCACTTCGTTCACGGTGCCCAACGCGCAGCCGGGCCGCTACCGCCTGCGCACCGCCGATGCCTGCTCGGAAGCGGTAAGCACATCGAGCCCAATTGCGACCCTGACGCTAACTGCTACACCCGCTGAGCGCCGCAACGAGCTTACTTGGCTACTACTCGACAACCCCACCGCCTACGAGCTGACCCGCAACGGTACGCCAGTAGCCGTGCCGCTGCAGCCTGCGGCCCGCGCCTACTCCGATACCTCAGTAACCTGCGGTGTACAGTACACTTACCGCCTCACGGCCCGCTTCGCTGGCACCAGCACCTCTGTTTCGAATGAGGTACAGGTGCGCGCTACTGCTACCCAGCCCCCAGCAACCCCGCGCCTGTTTGCCTCGTTTGATTTGCGCAACCGAATTGTGCTCACGGCTACTGTTCCCCGCGCCCCTACCACCGGTCAGTTAACCTACACGAGTGGCACCCGCCAGCTAGCAACCACACCCAGCCGAAGTCTGCGCGACTCATCGGTTACTACCTTCAGCCCCGGCTCGGCTCCGTGTTTCCAAGTCAGCTTCGTTGATGATTGCTTGAACCGCTCCGCCGATAGTGCCCCCTTCTGCCCTGCCTTGCTGGCCGCCGAGCTTGTTGACTTCCGCGGCTCTTCGGTGCGCCTGACGTGGTCGGAGTTGCGCGGGGCAACGGGCTTGAGCTACCGCCTGCTCGTACTAAACCCCGATAATTCGGTGCTGCGAAGCCTGCCAGTAGCATCGGGTACTACTTACGTGGATGCTGCTCCCCCCGCTACATCGCAGCAGGTACGCTACCGCCTCGAAATAACCGGGGCAAGTCTGCCGGGGCCTAGCTATTCCAACATTGCCAGCGTCACGCGGCGCCTCGAAGCCTTCGTGCCCACCGCCTTCACTCCCAACGGCGACGGGCTCAACGATGTGCTGGAAGTGAAAGGCCGTTTCCTGAAAACGTACCGCTTCACGGTGGTGGACCGCAACGGCCAAGAGGTATTTCAAAGCACCAATCCTTCCCAAACTTGGGATGGCCGCGTCCGCAATCAGCCGCCGGTGCCAGGTTCCTTTGTTTGGCGCTTCGAAGCAATCGATGAAGCCGGCCAGTTGGTAGTGCAGCGCGGCACCGTCACGATAGTTAAGTAAATACTGCGCTAATACAAACAGCCTGGCCTTAGGCCACCTAATGAACCTAGTCCGCGCCAAACATAGGTGCAGCAAGCAGGCCATAATACATGGGGCATGCATCTCCGGCTAGCTGCTGACGTACCTTTGTTCTGCGGGAGGCTTGGCTTCCTTTCAATCACTCTGAAAAAGACGACCTATGTTTGATATGATGGGCATGATGGGCAAAATGAAAGAGTTGCAAGAGAAAATGCAGCAGGCCCAACAGGAAATGCAGTTTGTAACCGCCGTTGGGGAAGCCGGTGGCGGCTTGGTGCGGGCTACGGCCAACGGCCACCACCGCCTTGTGAAACTAGAAATCGACGACTCTTTGCTGTCCGACAAGGAAATGCTGTCCGACTTGGTGGTTGCCGCCGTCAACAAGGCCCTCAACGAAGCCGGCGAAAAGGCCAAGGAGGAAATGAAAAACAAAACCAGCGGCTTGATTCCCAATATTCCGGGCCTCGATCTTGGCGGCTTTGGCCTCTGATTTGGCGGTGCCCCTCCCCGGCTCAGTGCTTTGCGAAGATGTGGCCGTCGTTGTCTTGAATTGGAACGGCGCGGCCTGGCTGCGCCGTTTTTTGCCGTCGGTGCTTGCCTGTTCTGATGGGGCCCGCATCATAGTGGCCGACAACGCCTCTACCGACGACTCGATAGTACTGCTGCAACAGGAATTCCCACAGGTCCGCATCATCCAGTTTTCTTCTAACCTAGGCTTTTGTGAAGGCTATAATGCCGCTTTCGAGGCGTTACGTACTCCGCAGCCCGCTTCCATCTCCATTTCTCCTGAGTCAGAAACCGAGTTTCACTACTACGTGCTGCTAAACTCCGACGTGGAAGTGACGCCGGGCTGGTTGCGCCCCCAGCGCGACTTGCTGGAGCAACGCCCCGCCGTAGCCGCCTGCCAACCCAAAATTCGTCAGTACAGCGACGATCCGGCTCAGCGCAAGCTGTTCGAGTATGCCGGAGCGGGCGGGGGCTACCTCGACCGGTTCGGCTACCCGTTCTGCCGCGGCCGCCTCTTCGACACCCTGGAAACCGACGAAGGTCAGTACGACGACCCGAGACCGGTGGCTTGGGCTACGGGCGCCTGCTTCATGATTAGAGCCAAAGATTGGCACGCGCTAAACGGATTCGAGCCGACCTTCTTTGCGCACATGGAGGAAATTGATTTGTGCTGGCGACTCTGGAATGCCGGGCGCGAGGTGTGGTACTACGGAGGCAGCGTGGTCTACCACGTCGGGGGCGGCACGCTGCACAAGTCGAACCCGCGCAAAACCTACCTCAATTTCCGCAACGGGCTGGCTCTGCTGTACAAGAATACGGCTGCCTCAGAATTAACTGGCGTGTTGCTTACGCGGCTACTTCTGGATTGGGTGGCCGCTCTGCGCTTCTTGCTGCAAGGCGCTGTCCCTGACGCCCAGGCTATTCTGCGCGCCCATTGGCACTTCTACCGCAACCGCAGCTATTGGCAACAGCAACGGCGCGTCTACCCGGCGCGTTTGCTAGCGTCTCAACGGCCTGCGGTGTACCAAGGCAGTTTAGTTTGGGCGTATTTCGCGCAAGGCAAACGAAAGTTTTCGGAACTAGAGGCCACGTAGCGCCACTCTTAAAAAAGAAAAACCTGCCTCCATTGGAAGCAGGTCTGAAAATCAGCTAGAAACCGTAGGTTCTACAAGTCCCAAACGGTGCTGCGCTGCTGGCGCATGGCGCGGCGTACGTTCATCCAAAAAGCCAAGGCAAAATAAAGAACGAGGGGCGACCCAAACGTGAAAAACGAAGCATACACAAACGATAGCCGCACGCTGCCCGAAGAAAAACCCAGCCGATTGCCGAGTGCATTGCAGACGCCGAAGCTCTGCTTTTCAATGTAGTCGGTAATTTTTTTCATAGCTATTCGTCGTTTAGTTCAGTGGCTAACTCAGTACAAAATAAGCAGATACGTTAGGCCAAACAAGCTCGTCTCCGCAAATTCCGTTTAATATACCTCTTCCCCGGCTACTTTTTCGTTTGCTTGCGGAAGTTCCCGCCCGCCTGTTTGCCTATGAGAAGTTCTTTGCCTTTACTTTCCCTTTCGCTGCTAGCTGTTGTAGCAGGCGTTCTACCTAGTTGTACGTTGCCCCGGATGCTCAAGGTTGCAGAAGCCGGGCAACAAGTAAGTGTGCAGCCTACCGTGCTGGAAACCAACGGTGAAAACGTGCTTTTCGAGGTAACCGCCCGCGTGCCGGCCAAGCACTTACAGAAGGGCGCGGCGTTCAATCTGAACCTGCGCTACCGTTACGACAATGGCCTGCGCGAAGACACGCTAGGCCGCCTCTCGTTTCAGTCGGGCGAGTACACCTACGACGAGGTTCGGAAGGATTTGCTGATCATCAAAAAACAGGTATCCTTTCCCTACGCCCCCAACAAAAGCCCCGGTGAACTGCTGGCGCTGGCGGAAGTGCGCGAGCTAAAGCCCAACGGCAAGCAACTGAAAGGCAAAGAAACCCGCGTGGCCCGCGGTATTGTAAGCACTGGCCAATTGGTGGTGCGGCAGGACACGGCCATTGCCTTGCTTCCCGAAACAGCCGAAAACAACATGGGCGGCACCCGCGTGCTACCATTCTTCTTCGACAACGGCAAGTCGGAAATTCGTAATTACTTGGGCACCAACGTGGCTGCGCTGGAAGACTTCATCGAAGCCAACCAGCACACCGACAAGGTGATGATAGTGGCGGGCCACTCCCCCGACTCCATCGACACCCGCGACGCCCGCTTGGCCGACAAGCGCGTGCAAGCCTTGCTTCGCTACTACAAAAAGCGCGTCGATACCGACTCTTACCTCAACAAAGTCAACGAGATTGACTTTGAAACCGAGGCCTACCACCGCCGTTGGGACTTGTTCCTGAGCAAGGTGCAGCAGTCGGCGCTCAAGCCGCAACAGGTTGATTCGGTGCTGTTGCTCATCAATGACACGCCCGGCACCTACGCCCAAAAGGAAAAGAGCCTACACAAGCTCACGTACTTCGATTACCTAGAGCAATACATCTACCCTGTGTTGCGCTTCGGGACGGTGGCCGTACAATACAGCGCGCCCAAGCGCTATGATTCCGAGATTTATCTGCTCTCGAAAAAGATAGTGGAAAAGCAGGTGGAAGTGGACGTGCTAACGCCCGAGGAACTCCGCTATTCAGCCACGCTCACGCCACTACTCGCCGAAAAGCAGCGCATCTATGAAACCTCGGTGGCTGCTACGGGGCGTTGGGAAGCTTATCATAACCTAGCGGTAGTACTGCTCCAGCGTTCAGAGAAAGAAGTTAATGAGAAAGTGCGCCGGGCTTATCTGCGCCGGGCAGGCGTCAACTTCACGCTGGCCGCGCACCGCAATCCTACGGCCACCATGTTCTATCGGGTGGCTACCGCCTACCACCGGGCCGGCGACAAGCTGGAAGCCCTTCAGAACTACGATTACGCCATCAAGCTCGGCGGCGCCCGCCCAGTGCTGGACAAGGTTTTCGCCGACAAAGCCGCTCTGGAAATTGAAGTTGGTCAGCTTGATGATGCGCTCGGCAGCCTCAGCTACAGCTCGAAAAGCTACCAGAACACGATGAACCGCGCCCTCATCTTCATGCTGAAAAGCAATTATGGGGGTGCTCACAACATCTACGAGGAAGCACTCAAGCTTAAGCCCAACGACCCGCTGGCCTATTACTGCCTGGCCGTAGTGGCCGCCCGCCAGAAAGACGAAGCCCAAATGGGCGAAAACCTGCGCCGCGCCGTGCAGCTAGACCGCAAGTTCGCCCAGCGCGCCGTCGAAGACCTGGAATTCATGGACATGGCCCGCAGCAAGACGTTTCTAGAAGTGCTGCGGTAATTATCCGCTTTATACTTGTTTTGAAGCAATTCAGGAATCCACCGGGCCTGTCATCCTGAGCTTGCGAAGGACCTTATTATAGCTGAACAATTCATTGTTAAGACAGTCGTTCTACTGGCATAAGGTCCTTCGCAAGCTCAGGATGACAGACCTGTTGAGTTTCTGACGATTTACAACCGAATAGGTCTATTCTCAACAAATAAGAAGCTACTACTCTATTTAGCAAAGCATGCTGAGGCTACTGAAACAGGAGAATACAACAGCGGAAATATCGCCTACGCGTAAATTATTAAGGCCTTGAAGTGGTTGAGCGCCAAACAAGAAACACAGCTGATTTATCCTCTGTTAAGCGTCTCAAATGTTGGGGTTCGGTTGTGGGCGGCTTCTTAATTTGTTAGCAACTAGTGACACAGCAGCAGAAGCCGTTTTAACCGAATTAGCATTCTTGCAAAATATTCATTGGCTCAGTGCTCGGATAACGTTGCAAGAATGGAGAGCTGGAAGGATACAAGTATTGGTTTAAAGGCCACGTACTCTTATTTGCTTGCCCATACGCCCGTGTCGTCGTAGCTTTACGCACCGGCCCGAGCCGGTTTTTGCTGTTTTCAACTTTTCGATTTTCTGCTAATCAACATCTATGCGGACCATTCAATTCCGGGAAGCCCTGCGTGAAGCGCTGTCCGAAGAAATGCGGCGCGACCCGCGCGTGTTTCTGATGGGCGAAGAAGTAGCCGAGTACAACGGGGCCTACAAAGTAAGCCAGGGTATGCTCGACGAATTCGGCCCGGAGCGCGTGATTGACACGCCGATTGCCGAGCTAGGCTTTGCTGGCATCGGCGTAGGCGCAGCCGTCAACGGCCTGATTCCGGTTATCGAGTTCATGACCTTCAACTTTTCGTTGGTGGCCATCGACCAAGTTATCAACTCGGCGGCTAAGATCTACTCCATGTCGGGTGGCCAGTACTCTTGCCCCATCGTATTCCGCGGCCCAACGGGCAGCGCCGGTATGCTTTCCTCGCAGCACTCACAGAACTTCGAGAACTGGTATGCTAATACTCCTGGTCTGAAAGTAGTAGTTCCTTCGAACCCCTACGACGCAAAAGGCCTGCTGAAAAGCGCTATCCGGGACCCAGATCCAGTGATTTTCATGGAATCGGAGCAGATGTATGGCGACAAGGGCGAGGTGCCCGAAGAAGAGTACCTGCTCGAAATTGGCAAAGCCAATGTGGTGCGCCAAGGCAAATCGGTTACGCTGGTTAGCTTCGGCAAGATGATGAAGGTAGCCCTGGCTGCCGCCGACGAGCTAGCTAAGGATGGCATCGAAGCCGAAGTAATCGACCTGCGTTCCGTACGCCCGATTGATTACGATACGCTGGTGGCTTCGGTGAAGAAAACCAACCGCATGGTGGTAGTAGAAGAAGCTTGGCCGCTGGCTAGCATCAGCTCCGAGCTGGCCTACGTAGTGCAGCGCCGCGCCTTCGACTACATGGATGCTCCCGTAGTTCGCGTCACCTGCATGGACGTGCCCCTACCCTACGCTCCTACCCTCATTGAAGCGTCGTTGCCTAACATAGCGCGCACGGTGCAGGCAGTGAAGGAAGTAACCTACCAGAAAGCTTAATTACGAGCTTCGAGAGTATTAGAAAAGCCCCACTGGCAGCAACCAGTGGGGCTTTTTCATGAATCAGCTTCGTGCGTTGGCCATTTTGCCATGTCTCTTACCACAGCGACCTAGCCCCAAACTCTAGGGTAGCCTGCGCGGCAGTTGAAGCATAAAAACACAGGGCCACAAATACCACATATGCAGCCCCTACGGTCAGCAAGTGGCGCCGGCTCACTGTGGATGGCCGCCAAGTGGCTGGCCAGCCGAAGCACAGCACCGCGCAAAGCAGCAGATGCAGTGGCAGCAGAAAGCGGCATTCCATACTCATGGGCAACATCGGCAAGCATGGCACCAGCAGCACTGCCAGCACCAGCCACTGCCGCGCCGTCCAGGTCTGGAACTTGGCTCGTAGGAGCACTAGCCCGGCTCCAAACCAGACAGTGTAGTTTAGCCAGGCCAACCCCAGGGTCGATACATAGATTTGGCGGATGTAGGGCGTGGGGTACTGGATATCGAGGCCGTTGAAGAGGCGGCGGGCATATAGGCCGGTGAAAGTGAGCGGATGGCGCAGCACCAACTGGAAGTAATCGGCGTAGGAATCAAACCAAGTGATATGCTCGTCGCGCACTAGTTTCTCGCCAGCTAGGTCGCGGAAGACCATCATCTGGTCGGGGTAGCTGCGGTCGAGCGTGGTTTCAAGCTTCTGGTGCAGCAGGCCCCACTTCATCTTTTCGCGGTAGAGGTTGTTGGTTTTAAGTGCCTTTATATACGACAGCACAACCGGCGTATTTTGCTTGAACTGATGGCGGTTGATGGCCCATTGGGGCGCCATAACCAATGCCGCACCTAGCACCAGCGCCGCTACGCCCGCTAGCCGTCGTTGGGAAGTAGCAGCAGGGGTTAGCAGCTGGATTGCCAGAAAGAACGGGGCAGCAATGCTATAGCTCGGGCGAATATTGTAGGCCGCCGCCATGCACGCTCCGGCGGCTACTAGCCAGCCCAGCTTCTGGGGTCGGTGCAGCAACAACAAACCCAGACCCAACACCCAAAGGGCCGGAAAATCAGAAAGCGTAAAGTTGAAGTAGTCGCGCCAGAACGCGAAGCCTAGCCCCGCAAACGCCAACCGTCGAACCCAGGATAGCACCAGGGTTTTATTTTGCACCACCTGCCAGAGCGCCGGAGCCAACCAGCCAAAACCAAGCGCGGCCGATACTGCCCCGAGCACTCGCCCGAACACTATGGGCGGCACATTTGTGTAAAACTGAATTACCCGAAAGGGAAACAACAACAAGGGGAATAGGTAGCCCCGTAAGCTGTTGTGATAGTTCAGTAAGGAAATAGACCCTTTATGATGGAAATAGATGGAGATAAACCAGTAGTCTATGGCATCATAATACATCCGGGCATACCCTGAAAAAGGCAGGTAGACCAGATAGACAATCAGAATCAGCAGTACCAGAAACCGATAGCAACGAAACGAATGCCCGGTTGCCAGTGGAGATGCAGCGTGTAGCAAAGACGAATTGAGTTTCAAGAAGCAGCCAGGCAGCAGGTTTTCAAGTAAAGGTAACGCGCACTCCCGAGTTGCTTTTCACTCAGATGCTGGCTTGCAGTGCCTCTTATTCTGCCTATTTCCCTGCTCGCGTCTTCAATCATCAACCAACGATTTGCCCCGGTCGGGCACTAAGTTGCGGGTTGTGGTAGATGACAACCAGAAGCAGCCGCCAAGCCACGCAGCCACTAATACTAGCATAACGAGTGCCCGTATTGGTTGGCCTTGCAGCCAGCGCTTGGGGTGCTGTGGCTTAAACTCAAATGCTGCTGTCGTGAGTAGTAGCAAGTGAAGTGGCAGCAAAAAACGGCCTTCCATGGCCATTGGGACGGCAATCAGGCAGGGCAACAGCAACGTTAGCACCGCCCAGGCCTGTGGCCACCGGAGCCAGCGGTTAAGCGGACCTGACAGCAATACACTCAGCCCGAGCCCTATTGCGCTGTAGTTGAGCAGTTGCAGCCACGGCCGTTCCGGGCCATAGTCGCGCAGCAGGTATAGCGAGGGCTGCAACACATCCAACCCGTTGAAGAGATGCCGTATGTAGCGCCAACCGTAGTCTACAGGGTGTCTGCCAACGGTACCGAAAAATTGCCCATAGGAAGTGTATTCCATTAGCCCTTCGCGGCGGAGCACTGCCAGCCCTGCAGAGTCGGCGTAGACCAGGCGCTGGCGTAGGTCGGTGTCGTAGCGCAGTACGCGGGTGCCCCAGGTGAGCTGTTTGAGGTAAAGCGGCGCGTGCTGCACGTTAGACACCTGCGCCTCAACTAACGGACTGTTGCTATTGAAATGAAGGCGGTTGATGGCTAGTTGCGGCCCCAACGCTACGGCAGCACCTACCAGCAGCGCCAGCCACCGCTGCCACGAACGGCCGTGCTGCCTACTCCACCAGGCGGCTAGCAGCAAGGCTGGAGGCACCGCCGCCAAATACATGGGGCGGCAATTGGTTGCGCCTGCCAAGCTTAACCCGGCTACCAGCCACCAGCCTACCGGCGCACAACTAACAGCCCAGAGCGCCAACAGCAGCAGCGCCAAGGCGGGTATGTCGGAGGCCGTGAAGCTAAAATGGTCACGCCAGAACCCGAACGTCAATAGCACCAGCAGAAGCCAGCGGCCGCCACTTATGCGCCGACGGGCAAGGCTTTGCCACAGCTCCGGAATCAAGAAAGCGAAAAGGAAAGCTGCCCAGCCAGTGCCTGTTACTTTGGCCGCTGTAGGCATGGTGCAGTTGGTCAGGTAACGCACAATCAGTGCCGGAAACTGAACAAGAGCGGCCAGATAGCCGCGGGTTGGGTCCTGAAAGTTGAGCAAGGAAAACGACCCATTCTTCCCCTTGAACCCGACGGCCAACTCCCAATAATGACCCGCGTCGTAGGGCATTCGCTCCCCTTGCAGTCCACCGCCCAGCAGAAAGTAGCAGCCATACAGCGCCACTACTACCACTATCCGCACCGCCACCGGCCACGGCTGCCTCAGAGCGGTCAGCCACCAAGCTGTGGTTTGGTGGCTAGTAGCTGTAGCTTGGGCATCACCTGCCTGGCGTATGAATTCCGGAGAGTGCAACGAAAAAAATGTAACCGAAAGTAGAGAGGATATAGCCTTCGAAAATCAGGGGTACCGCAGCATGCAAGCTCGGCCGGTGGCAGGTATTTTGCGTACCTTTTCCTTAAAGCTACGCCACTTCCACCCTCTCCCCATGAACCACCGTTTGCATCTCCGTTTCGAGCAGCTTGAACACGTTACCAATCAGTTGTTTGCGGCAGCCGAAGCGCTTGGAGATAAGGCACATCAGGCCCCAGCGCCCGGAAAATGGTCAGCAGCACAGGTGATATATCATTTATTAATTTCCGAAACCGGCATAAACCAATACATCGAAAAAAAGCTGCGCAACAGCGAAGAACTACAGAAAGCCGGACTCACTCACCTCTTCAAGTCGAGGTTGCTGCGGGTGCTACTACGCCTGCCAGGCCTCAAATTCAAGTCTCCGCCCCGACTCAAAGAACTTACTCCGGACCAGGTGCCGCCCCTTGCGCAAATGCGTGAGCAATGGAATGGGGTGCGGCGCCACCTAGAGCAGATTCTTAATGAGTATCCGGACAAACTACTAAGCCACGCCATCTTTAAACACCCTCGCTCCGGCATGCTGACCATCTACCAAACGCTGGACTTCATGGTAGACCACATCCTGCACCATCAGCGCCAAATCGAGCGAGTTTCCAGCTTCCTTCAGAAAGCAACGAAGTAACTGTATAAAGTAGCTGAGCAAGCAAATTGCCTTACTCAGCTACTTCACACAGTTAACCTTTTCGCTCCCGCACGATATCGGCGTAGCTGGTATGGCGGGGGAAGTCGGTGAAGGCGTCCATCAGCTCCGTGGATGGCACGGCCAGTTTACGCAGGTTCAAGTCAAGCCAAGCTCCCTCTACCGTTACGGTGGCGGCTTCGCGCCCGTCGGCCTTGTAGATAGTATGAATGATGTTCCACCGGGAGCCGTCGGAACTGATGCCGGCCAGCTCGGCTGTCACCCGGATAGTTTCGCTCATCCCAACTTCTTTCAGGAAGCGGGTGTCCTCCCGAAACAAAATGGGGCCAATGTTGAGCTGGGCAAACCGCTCCATCGAGAATCCCTGGTCGGCTAGATACTCGAGGCGTACTTGGGCGGCATAATCGGTATAGGCCGAGTGGCGCATGTGTTTGTTTGGGTCCAAGTCGGCCCAGCGTACCGTGAACGTCTTTTCGTAAGACATGAAGTAGGGTATTAATTGTTGTGTGGTTAATCAAACCTGCCTTGCAGGAGTTAGTAGCTCTCAGCGCATTATAAATTCTATAAGCCGTTGAACGCTCATGATATTCTTTGCTACAATATGCCCGAAGTAGCGGTACCGACAATCAGCCCTGATAAGTGAGCCGCACAAGGTACTGCTGTTGCTCGTCCTCACTCAGAAATTCCACTTCATAGCCTGCTTCTTGGGCATAATCCTGTAAAATGCTGGCATCGGCAAACAGCCAGTTGAATTGGTGACTAGCCTCCTTGCCGTAGTGCATAGTGTACTCTACCTCGCCATAATATGGGCCGTTCAAGTCGAATACCAGGGCGCCATCTTCGTCTTCGTAGAGGTAGCTGATATCGGAGGAAGTAGCCAAAATCTGACCACCAGGGGCCAACAGCGTCGGCGCGTATTCCAGAAACCGTTTGAGGCCGTCGAGAGTACCGACCAGTCCCAGGCCGTTCATGAGCATGAGCAGCGTATCGTATTTGCCGGTTTCATGGGTTAGCTCGAAAATGTTGTGGCGTGCTACTTCGCGCACCCCGCGGGCCTGCATCACCCGCACCGCCCCTTCCGATACATCCACAGACTTCACGTCGAAACCCCGGTTTTGCAATTCCAGCGCGTGGCAGCCGGCCCCGCCCCCAAGGTCGAGCACCCGGCCCCGGCACTCTTCCAGGGCTTCGCGCTCGAGTTCGGGCATCTCCCACAGGCTACGAAAAAAGTAACTGGCCGGCAGCGGCTCCTCTTCGGCTACGTTGCTGAAAACAGTGAGCGTAGCATCAAGTTGGCCTTGTTGGTAGTCGAGCAGGGCGTGGCCCAGCGGATCGGGCACCGAGGTTGGGGAAGAGGACATAGAACAGAGTAAATCAGAAAATACGAAGCCGAAGCTTGCGCTGCAAGTTAGGCACCAACCCCATGAAACGTGATGTAGTGACTAGTGGGTGTATGGGTTTCGCGTTCTACTTGAGCTGGCAGGCTGGCGTTTCATCACTCCATACGCATCCTTCCACAGCTGGGCTGCGTTGTGTGTTTCAGACTCCACTATTTCTTCTCGCTCCCTATGTCCAGCAACCTTAATTACCTTGATCCGGCTCTGCAACCCCTCGAAGACAAAGTAAGGGCCTACCTGGCCGCTGAAAAAGAGCTGGAAAGAGCGCAGATTGAAGCCGCGAATCTGCCCCTGAATCAAGCGCAGGAACAAGCATCGGCCAGCGCGTTTGAGCAGCGCCCCCCTACCGGCAGCTACGACCAGCACCCCGACCAAATGCGGCAAGAGTTGGAAAACCTCCACGATGACCTAACCCTGTTGCGCCGCGAAATCATCGGTATGCTTCCCGCCCGCGACGAGTGGGTGAAAGTGAACCTAGGCTACGGTCCTAGCCGCGTGGGAGCTTTCCGTATACCCGGCACCCCTGATGAAGCCCCCCAATACGAGCTACGGGTAATACAATAAGCTTACACATCGAACCGACGAAGCTCCTAGCTTTGTCTACTAGTTCACAGCAATACCGGGCCACCGGCTGATGTACTGCAACGCGCAGTACGTCAGCCGGTGGTTTCATTTTAAGCTATATCACTCGCAGTTTACACTTGCTCGACCTTCGCCTGCATCACGCTTTACTAGATATAGAGGCCAGGTTTCTTCCTTCTTTATTATTGGCCTGCTCCTAGTACCTGCTTTAGCGCTTGTACCGCCCCTTACAATAGCCAGTGCCTATAAAAACAAAGAAGGACAGACCAACGGCCCGTCCCTCTTCCACAACCAAAACACCTAAAAAATAATCTTTCTGATGAAGCTACTCACAACTATCAGGCCAAACCATTGAAAAGATTAGCTTCGATAGTATTACCTCACCTCTTTTTCAACAAAAAAATAGTCTCCTGGGATCAATCCAGGAGACTATTTTTTTACAAAAAGTAAAACTAATAGTAGGAGCCCTTCAACTCTATTCTTTCACTACCCGGCTCACAATGCGAGAATCCGCTACGTCAACCGTAATTAGGTACACGCCAGGAGCTATACCTGGCAAATCGAGCTGGGGCTGGTTGGCTCCCACCCGCACTTGCACAGGCTTGGTGGCCACGGTGCGCCCTAGCAGATCGGCAACCTTCACGGTAGCTATACCAGCTGCCCGCGACTCGAAAGAAAGTGTAATGGCATCCTTGAAGGGGTTGGGATAGTAGCCAAACGTTTCGGCTACAAGAGCGGCGGGCTGATTGCTAAGCACGACACTCAGGTCGCGAGCCCCGCGGAACACTTGGCCCCTGATTTCGCCGCCCGGGTACATTGCCGTGTGAATGTTGGCGTAGATACTGTCGCGCCGAAATTGCAGGGCGCGCCGGGCCGTGAAGTTAGCTGTAGTATTGGGAGCCGCATTGCCAGTAGGCTGCCAGAAACCCTGAGCCGAGATGGCCGCGCCACCAGTTGGGGTGTAGAAAGGGCTTAGATCAAATATCACCGGGCCCGCCTGATTGCGCAGACCGCTATGGAAGTGTCCGCCCGTAACGGGGCCACTCAACCCGCCCCATGCCAAACTGAAGTGCACATTGCTTTGGTCGCGGTCCATGCTCACGAAGCCAGAACCATAGGCCGTACTCGGATTGGGCGTAGGTCGTTCCTGCGAACCATTCATTGAAATAGTATAGCCCTCACGCGCCAGCCGGTATACTTGCCCTCTAATCTCGCCGTTGGGGTTAGCAGCAGTTGTATAGACAAGATTGGCGCCGCCGAGCAAAAACAGATTCACTGCAGCCGCGTTGAGCCCTGTTACGGCTATAGACACAAAATTGGGGGTGGTAGCATTTAATGGTACAGTCAGAAGCGCAGCACCTGGATTAGCTACCCCCGCATTCGCCGCAAACAGCTGAAGGCCAGTAGGAGCACTGCTCAGTCCGGTGTGCCCTATTAGTACATTCAACGTATCGAGTGTAGCGTTGAGTTGGAGTACGGCTACCCCTTTGCCTGTTGCAGTACCTGCGGGTACCAGTTGGGCAGCATCAAGACGGGCATCATGACTGATAAAGCGGGGCTGCCGGAACAATTGTCCCCGTATCTCGCCACTAGGATTAGCCGCCGTATGGACGTTGATATAGATTTGCCCGGCCAGCATAGCCGCAACTATGGCCGGTGTAGGAGCAACTTCCCCTTCTATAACATTGCCACTGATATAGGGCATCAAATCCAACACCACAGGGCCAGCCACCCCAGGTGCCCCTTGGTGAAAGTGCGCCATCGTGATGGGGCCGCTCAGACCAGCTATTACCACTCTAAACTTAAGTTTGTCCTGCGCCTGCGCCAGATTAAACGTACCCAAACCGGCACCATTGGTAGTCACGGGCGGTACTTCCTGCGTGCCCGAAAGCACGGCCACAAATTCCTCGTCCTTTTCCAGTTCAATCTGCCCCCGGATTTCGCCGCCTGGGTTGGCAGCCGTGTGCACGTTCAAGTAGTAACCGCCCCGTAAGTAGCGGTCCAGCTTACCCCGGTCGATGTCGGCGCCGGTAAGATACCCCTGGATGCGGTTGCCTCGAATAAAACGAAACAGATCAGTTACGACCGGCCCCGCTACTCCCCTAAAGCCGAGGTGCGTATGCGCCATTGTAATCGGGCCGCTTAAGCCACTAAAAGAGCCCGAGATGAATAGCGTGTCCCGCGTAGGGTTCAGCGTGAAACTGACTGCCCCGCGAGCTGCCGTTGGCACGGCTGGTACTTCCTGGGCTCCATCCAAAGTAGAGCCTAACAGCAAATGAGCCCGTAAATGATCGGCTCGGGAACTGACGCTGAGTAGCAAGATCAACAAGCCTGTCAGCAGATGCGTAAGTTTTTGTCCCATAGGTAGCTTACAAGAGATTTGGTGGAAATGAAACTACATAGTAGTACTGTTACAGACGAGTTTTGTTCTGTTATATAAGTATATAAAAATGTATGCAGGTTTTGTGCAGTTATTAAGTGCTCCGTCGCGCATAGCGTACTTTGCAGCTTTGGCCTGTTGGCCTTTTCCTTCACCTTATTTCCAGTAACAGCATGGAAGCTCCCAATCCTGACTTCATGCGCGAAGCTATTCGCCTTTCCATCGAGAAAATGCAGGCCGGCTACGGCGGCCCATTCGGGGCAGTTGTCGTGAAGAACGGCGTTATCATTGCGCGCGGATTCAACCAAGTAACCAGTACCAACGATCCTACCTGCCACGCCGAAGTTGATGCCATTCGAAAAGCATGTGCCGCACTCGGCAGCTTCCAGCTCGATGAGTGCGACTTGTACACTTCCTGCGAACCCTGCCCTATGTGCTTAGGCGCCATCTACTGGGCCCGGCCACGTCGCGTGTTCTATGGCAACACCAAACAAGATGCCGCAGCCGTCGGCTTCGACGATCAATTTATCTACGATGAAATAGAAAAACCCCTCGAACAGCGTCATATAGTTATGACGGAATTGCTACGCGAAGAGGCAGCAGCTGGCTTCCAAGCTTGGGAAGCTCAAGAAAGCAAAAATAAATACTAAGAATATTACAATAATATCTAGCCTCTCATCAACATGACTAACAGTATTGTTGGCGAGAGGCTTTTTGTATCATAACACCTCATACATGAATTCAAGTGGTTTTTACATTGTAAATAGCACAAATTGATTGTCTTTTTTTGTTTTATTAACTTTTTTCATCGAATTGAATGTTATTGACAGATAAATAACAAAGTGCAATTGTCTTAGCTCAATAAGGCCACTATATTTGTTTTGAGACCTAGCATGTTAAGGTCTGTAACCGGGCAGAAGTTGATTGATTATGTTGGATAGCGTCCCCCTAGGTTTAGGCCTGAATTACCACTTAAGTAACTACCACAATCTGTACTAAATGAAAACACTTTACATTCCATTCAGCCAGATGCGAACTTGGTTGAGATCTTCTAGTAAGGCGTCATTACCGGCAGCATTGCTACTAGTCTTAGCGCAGAATGCTGATGCGCAAGACACATTTCCCAGGTTTGAAAACTTTACGACTAACACGGCCGCCAAATTTACACTAGGAGGCGCACCTACCAGCGCTCGATTGACGGGAACGACCGCCACTAGCTCAGATGGTTTCCTGCGGCTTACAGATGCAACGCAGAACCAGTCGGGCTATGTTATTGACCAACTGTCCTTCCCAGCTCCAAAAGGGTTTAGCGTATCGTTCGAGTTTTTCTCATACGGCGGTACAGGAGCGGACGGGTTTTCAGTGTTTTTGATCGACGCAGATAAAACTACAGCTTCGACCTTCACCTCTGGTGCTTCGGGTGGCTCACTTGGATATGCACAAAAGACTGTTGATCCTATCAGCAACGGTGTTCCAAATGGCTATATAGGTATAGGTATTGATGAATTCGGCAACTTTGCCAACCCAACAGAAGGGCGCGTTGGAGGGCCAGGTTCCAGACCTGACGCTATTTCTGTGCGTGGACCCGGCAATGGTCGGGGTGCCACCGATTATCAATATCTAGGCGGCAGCGGTTCATTGCCATTTAGCTTAGACGTACCAACTCGAGTTACAGACCCGAAGAACGCTAATTATCGGCGAGCGTATATTGATGTTGTACCTCAAGGTACTGCCCCTAATATCACCTACAAAATCACGGTGCGTATTCAACACGGTACCGAGATAACGAAGGCCATTGATAATTTGACCGTTGCGACTCCGCCCGATCGACTACGCATTGGATTTGCTGGCTCCACAGGTGGTAGCACCAACATTCACGAAATTCGTAATCTAGCCATTGTGCAAGCACCTATTGCCAATGACGATTTAGCTGGAACAATTTACAATCAGCCTGTCACACTAAATGTCCTCAACAATGACATATTCTATGGCACTGATTTCAAGCCAGGCTCGGTTGACTTAGATATCTCTACTGCTGGCGTTCAATCAACATATACCGTAACAGGAAAAGGCACTTTCTCAGCCACTGCTGATGGGTTAGTCACTTTTACGCCTAGCGGTACTTTTGCTGGTGTAGTGACTCTCCCCTACCTCATGCAGGACTTGGCTGGGTCTACCAACGTGCCGCAATATTTTTCTAACCCAGGCACTATCACCATCATTGTAGAGGGAGCCGATATATCTACGACAATAAGCGGGCCAACTTCAGCTAACCCTGGCTCACGCATCACTTATACAGTAAATACTTCTAACCTTGGCACTCAGGCAGCTACGAACGTAAAACCAACACTTCAACTTGCCCCAAACTTACCAACTGCTAGCGTAAGTGTAACGAACGGAACCTACAACGCAAGCAATGGCTTAGTGACATTCGATGCCATTGCGAACCTAGCGAGCGGTGATGCCAACCCAACAGTAAACTCAGTTAGCATTATTGCACCTGATAACGGCAACGTGACGGGCACCACCAGCTACGTGACGACTGCTCCCGCCGTTCCTGATCCTGTAGCTACAAATAACACAGCTACGATTACCACTGTCATTACTGGTATCAAAAATGCAGCAGGAGTTTGTGCCACTCCCGGCAAAGATGGTCCTGCTACACTTGACGGTACAACTACGCCTAATACCTATTACCCCGGTACTGCGTCAGCCGCTATAGGTGCAACTAGCATTTTAGTTGGCACCGCTGCAGGCAGTACCACGCCTATAGTCGCTGGCGACTTATTGTTAGTTATGCAGATGCAAGGCGCAGAAATTAGCACTACCAACGGTACTGCCTACGGTGCTGGAACAAACACAGGAAGTGGAAGCCTTGGCACCAACTACACAGCAGGAACATACGAATATGTTACTGCTGCAGGCCCTGTGGCAAATGGCGCAGTGCCTCTAACAATGGGACTCGTAAATGCATACACGAATGCCGGTATGACGGCTACTGTTGGGGTACGTCGCTTCCAAGTGATTCGCGTACCGCAGTACTCCTCACTTTCAGTCACAGGAGTTGTATCTGGAGCAGCATGGAATGGGGAAACTGGTGGTATACTAGCACTGGATGTAGCCGGGGAAACCTCTTTTACAAGTGGCTCACTAAACATGACCGGTAAAGGCTTCCGTGGCGGTGGAGGTAAACTCTATACGGGCATAAGCGGGTACGTCAATACAGACCGCGTTAGAACTGCCACTGCTGGACCTAGTGGAGCCCATGCATCCAAAGGAGAAGGTATAGTGGGAACCCCTCTATTCGTGAACAATGATGGCGTTGTTCTGACTAACACTGCCGAAAACTATCCTAGTGGCAGCCTAGGGCAAGGAGCTCCTGGAAACGCCGGCGGAGGCGGTTCAGATGGCACGCCCGATTCAAATACACGCAATACAGGCGGTGGTGGCGGTGCTAACGGCGGTGCTGGAGGTATTGGCGGAGAATACAATGGAAGCAACAGTTCTTATGGCGGAAGAGGGGGCGCTGCCATCAATTCTGCTTCGGCAAGCCGCCTGACCTTGGGCGGCGGCGGCGGCGCCGGCACTAATAATAATACGATCAATAATGCCAATACTAGCAGTGGTGGCGATGGTGGGGGCATCATTATCTTCCGAACCGGATCGGTTACTGGCACTGCATCCATCGTAACTGACGGAGAAGCGGGTAAGAGCCCTTCTGCAAACGACGATGCCGCCGGTGGCGGCGGCGCTGGAGGCACGGTGTTAGTAGCTGTTCAATCGACTGGTATCAGCAATATTAGAGTGCAAGCGAATGGCGGTAAAGGCGGTAATTCAACCAGTAGCTCTAATTCGACGCAATATGGCAACGGTGGCGGCGGCGGCGGCGGTCAAGCATATGCCAACGGTACTGTGGGGAGCTCGAGTCTGGCTGGCGGTACCAACGGTGATGCTATTACTGCTAATGGAAGCACTGCGGTCAATGGCGCTACCTCAGGAGCAACGGCCACAATCACAAATGCAACCATTCCGCAGGCAGTTGCCAGTGTAGGAGCTTGCCTGCCTACATTCGACGTTGAACTATCAACTTCTACGCGCAATGTGGCCCGCCAAGCTAATAGATCAGTGAGTCCTGCTACCTATACACTCCTAGTAACTAATCTAGGTGGGTCAGCAAGTTCTGTAAGTTCTCTAGTATCGTTAACCGCTAATATATTCGCCTATGATCCGGCCTTCACACCAGTAGCAACGCTACAATTGGCTGATGAAACAGGAAACACAGGCAATAAGACAGCAGCCACTAACTTGACCGTTACTGCACCAACTACTGCTACTAGTACCCCATCTTTTGGTATTGGTTCTATTCCGGCAGGTGCTACTGTAAGCATCACTTTCCGTGCTACAGTTGCTAGCACAGCTATTGATGGCTTTGCTTACCAAGCCGATGCCACAGTAACTTATCTCGATCCTACTCGCACTAACACTCAAAGAGTAGGCCCAGGCAGCCCTTATGCTTCGGGAGGTGCAACAGCAGGCGGTTCCAATTATGGAGCTAGCAGCAGCAGCAGAGAGGATGTAATAGTTGCTCGTCCACTGCCTGTAGAGCTGAAGCGCTTTGAGGTGGCCGCCAAAGGCTTGAACGCTGAGTTGACCTGGGCTACGGCCAGCGAACTACAGAACGACCACTTCAACATCGAGCGTAGCTTGGATGGGCAGAACTTCGAGCGGATCAATGTTGTGAAGGGCCAGGGTACAAGCGCCCACGAAACTGCATACCGCTTCACTGATGCTGGCGCTGGTCGTTTGTCGCTGAAGCCGATTTACTATCGCCTACAGCAGGTGGACCTCGATGGCAGCAGCAGCTACTCGCCAATCCGTGTCGTGAAGTTTGAGCGTGGGTTGAAGGCAGCTATTGCCCTCTATCCTAACCCGCACCAAGGAACTGCTACGCTCGACCTAACTGCCTTGTCTTCACTTGACTCGCAGGTTGAGGTAATGGATATCTCGGGCCGCGTGGTGGGCAAGTTCCAGTTACTTGGTGGTCTTCAGCATCCGCTCGACTTGAATGCTCTTCCACTTGGCTCTTACCTGATTCGGGTGCGTAACGCTGAAACAGTTGTTACCCTGCCAATGGTGCGCAACTAGCGTTTCCGAGGTTCTTCAGTGAAGCTGGCCGCCGCAGAATTCTGCGGCGGCCAGTTTGCTTTATAAGGTTTGGCAAATCAGTTTCTAGCAAACAGAAAGGCCCGGACGTATAATACGTCCGGGCCTTTCTGTTTACTGGAGGCTAAAGACTAGAACTTACCGCCGCCTTTACCCATGCCGCCCATCATGCGGGCCATTTGCTGCATACCGCCTTTAGTTTGGCTCATCTTGTTCATGGTGCGCATCATCTTGCGCATATCCTCGAACTGTTTCATCAGGTTATTCACCTGCTGAATATCAGTACCCGAACCCTTGGCGAGGCGCTTACGGCGTGAGCCGTTGAGCACATCCGGGTTGGCGCGCTCATGAGGCGTCATGCTCTTGATAATGCTTTCAATTGGCTTGAAGGCATCGTCATCGATATCCACGTCCTTGATGGCTTTGCTCATGCCGGGTATCATGCCTACCAGATCCTTCAGGTTACCCATCTTCTTAATTTGCTCGAGCTGCGAGAGGAAATCGTCGAAGTTGAACTGGTTTTTGCGAATTTTTTGGTTGATGCGCTTGGCTTCGTCTTCGTCGAACTGCTGCTGTGCGCGCTCTACCAACGAAATAACGTCGCCCATACCCAGGATGCGCTGGGCCATCCGGTCTGGATAGAACATATCCAGTGCCTCCATTTTCTCGCCCGTCGAGATGAACTTGATGGGCTTCTCCACTACGGCTCGGATACTGAGGGCGGCACCGCCGCGGGCATCACCATCGAGCTTGGTAAGTACTACGCCGTCGAAGTTGAGACGGTCGTTGAAGGTCTTGGCGGTGTTTACTGCGTCCTGACCCGTCATCGAATCCACCACAAACAGCGTCTCCGAGGGATTGATGGCGCGCTTAACCGACTCAATTTCCGTCATCATTTGCTCGTCCACGGCCAAGCGGCCGGCGGTGTCGATGATGACTACTTTCTTGTTGTTCTTGCGGGCGTACTCGATGGCATTGCGCGAAATTTCCACCGGGTTTTTGTTCTCGATTTCGGCGTACACTTCCACTCCAATCTGCTCGCCGAGCACTTGCAGCTGATTGATAGCCGCCGGACGGTACACGTCGCAGGCTACGAGCAGCACGGTGCGGTTCTGCTTTTTGATGAACGAGGCCAGCTTGCCCGCAAACGTGGTTTTGCCCGAACCCTGCAAACCTGAAAGCAGTACGACAGCCGGATCACCTTTGATAACGATATCCTTCTTGTCGCCGCCCATGAGCAGCGTTAGCTCATCATAAACGATTTTGGTCATGAGCTGGCCCGGCGACACGGCTGTCAGCACGTCGCGGCCCATGGCCTCATCTTTGATCTTGTCGGTGACTTCTTTGGCCACCTTATAGTTTACGTCGGCATCAACGAGGGCGCGGCGGATTTCCTTGATGGTGGAAGCCACGTTGATTTCGGTGATGCTGCCTTGACCCTTGAGGGTTTTAAAGGCTTTATCGAGTTTGGTACTTAGGTTATCAAACATTGAATCGCTGATTTGCGCTGATTTACTTGATTTCGCTAATTAAAACGGCTTCTGTCACCTAGCCGGATAAGGGCCCTAGCAAGAGCACTATCTACTTTGGTTGATCCAGACGCGAATACAAAGCGCGCCAGAGGCTATTTTGGTTGCGGCTTACTTCGTCTCAACTTCCTTACAACCTAGCGGATATTAGAAATTTCATCTAACCGGAAGAGCGTAGAGCTTTTCTACCCTCACAGGGGCTGCAGAAGAATGGAGGCGAATTCAGCCTTCAAAAGTAACCAGAAAACCCCAAAAGGCCGCGTCTGTGTACCTTCGTGCATCTTCCCGCTATTTGCTTGCCTTGTGTCTGCTGCCCGTCCGCTCCGTTTGCTTGTTATTACCTACTACTGGCCGCCTTCCGGGGGCGCAGGCGTGCAACGAAGCTTGAAGTTTGTGAAACACCTGCCCGCCCTCGGGGTGGAGCCTACCGTGATTACCGTGGACCCAGCGCAGGGAGCCTACCCGGTGCTGGATCATTCCTTGGCCGCCGAGGTGCCCGCCAGCGTCCGGGTGATTCGGACCGGCACGTCCGAGCCGTTTGGGAGCTACAAGAAACTGACGGGGCGCGCCCAAATTCCATACGGAGGGTTTGCCAACGAAAGCAAAACCAGCTTGACGCAACAGCTCTTCAAATTTGTACGCGGCAACTTGTTTATTCCGGATGCGCGGCGTGGCTGGAACTCACATGCGCTGCAAGCAGTAGCCGAGTTGTTGGCACAGGGCGAAACCTTTGATGCCGTGCTTACTAGCTCGCCTCCTCACTCCACACAGCTGATTGGGCTTGAGCTGAAACGCCGCTACGGTTTGCGCTGGCTGGCTGACTTGCGCGACCCTTGGACCGATATTTATTACCGCTCCGAACTAAATCAAACCGCACCGGCCCGTTGGCTGGACGCCCGCTATGAGCGGCAGGTACTCGAACAGGCCGACATCGTACTCACCACCAGCGCCGACACGAAACGGCTGTTCCTAGGCAAATCAGCGAAGCTCAAAGACAGTAAGTTTCATGTGCTGCCTAACGGCTACGATGAAAGTGACTTCAAGCTTGCCTCCTCCCCTCCTACCGATGCGTTACTCATCACGCACACCGGCACTATTTCCGAAACCTACCACATTGAGCTATTCCTGGGTGCCGTGGCCGAGTGTATTCGCCGCCACCCTGATGTGCCACTACGGCTGCGCTTTGTAGGCAAGGTGGCCGAGGGAGTGCAACGGCAAATAAGAGAGTGTGGCCTCTCCGAAACAGCTGAATTGTTGGCCTTTGTGCCGCACGACCAATCAGTAGAGTACTTGCTACGCTCTACTGTCTTGCTGATGGCTATTCCGGATGTGTCGCACAACTTCGGCATTCTACCCGGCAAAGTGTTTGAGTACCTGGCTGCCAACAAGCCAATTATCTGTATAGGTCCCACTGGTTCCGATGCCGACCATCTGCTGCAAGAATGTGGTGCGGGCCGTGCTTGGCCTTACGACGCCTACGAGGCTATGCTCGAGTATCTGGAAACACTGGTAATGCAGTGGCGCGTCAATCCTAACCTAGACCTGCCAGCCCTCAGTCACTCCCGTTATTCGCGGCGGGCTTTGACCGAACAATTAGTATCACTTTTAGTGTAGTTAAGTACCAGAAGCTGTGCTAGAGAAAGATGGGAGCAAGCCCTGCTTTGCTTTTCAAGTCCCGCCAGCTTTCTGCACTCCTTAAGTAAGCGTACCTTTGCCACCCCATTTTGCCCGTGGTGCTGTAGCGCTTTACTTGCTCCCGCCTATTACCTCACTCCCATTCCCTAATGGCCCTCGATCTAACTAATAAATCTATTCTGGTTACCGGTGGTACCGGTTCGTTCGGCAAGCAGTTCGTGCAAACCGTGTTCGAGAAGTTTCCGCAGGTCCGGCGCTTGGTGGTGTATTCGCGTGATGAGCTGAAGCAGTACGAAATGTCGCAGACCTTTCCGCAGTCCAAGTACCCTGCCATCCGTTACTTCATTGGCGACGTGCGGGACGGGGAACGGTTGAAGCGGGCCTGCGAAGGTGTCGATATTATTGTGCACGCCGCGGCTCTGAAGCAGGTTCCTGCCGCCGAATACAACCCCATGGAGTGCATCAAGACCAACATCTTCGGTGCGGAAAACGTGATAAATGCCGCTTTCGACTGCGGTGTAAAGGACGTAGTAGCGCTAAGTACCGACAAGGCTGCTGCTCCCATCAACCTCTACGGCGCCACCAAGCTTTGCTCCGATAAGCTGTTTGTGGCCGCCAACAACATGAAAGGTGCCCGGGATTTGCGTTTTTCCGTGGTTCGTTACGGCAACGTAATTGGCTCGCGCGGATCGGTAGTGCCCTTCTTTTTGCAGCGCCGCCATTCCGGCGTGCTGCCCATCACGCACCCCGACATGACCCGCTTCAACATTTCGTTGGAAGAAGGCGTGAACCTAGTGCTCTATGCGCTGGAAAATGCTTGGGGCGGCGAGATTTTCGTACCGAAGATTCCGAGCTACAAAATAACGGAAGTAGCCCAGGCCATCGGTCCAAATTGCGAGCAAGAAATTGTGGGAATCCGGCCCGGCGAGAAGCTGCACGAGGAGATGATTACGTCGACCGACGCGCTAAGCACTGTAGAACTAGATAAGTACTACGTGATTCTCCCCTCTACCCCCCAATGGAGCGTTGACAAATTCATCGAGAAATTCGATGGGCAGCGCGTGCCGCTAGGCTTCCACTATGACTCCGCCAACAACAGTGACTGGTTGTCGGCGGACGAAATTCGAGAAGAAATTCGCCTACATGTCGACCCTGATTTCACGGTTTAGATTCCTTTGTTGTCAACCGTGTACGCAGGTGACGCCTAGCAGACCTTTGCTCTAGAGCTGTGTCGCGAGCTGCACTTTCTTGCTCTTACTTATTATCTCCCTTCCTTTTCTGCATGATCATCCAGAATTTCGATTCCGCCCAGGCCATTACCTACGAAAACGGGTTCTACCTCACCAGCGACATCACGCGACTAGCGAAGGCGATGGGCCACTTCGAAATCTACCGGATGATTACCCACCTGCCCGGGCAGGTAGTGGAATGCGGCGTATTTAAGGCAACATCACTGGTGCGTTGGGCTACCTTCCGAGAACTACTCGAAAGCCCTTTTTCCCGCCGCGTTATTGGTTTCGATATATTCGGCTCTTTTCCCCGCCACGATGATGAAGCCGACAACGCGTTTGCTGCCCGCCACGATGATGTAGCCGGGCAGGGCCTAAGCATGGAGCAGGTTCAGGCAGTGCTAACCCACAAAGGCATTCGCAACGTAGAGTTGATACCTGGCGACGTGATAGAAACTGTACCGGCCTACGTGGCGGCTCATCCAGAACTGCGCGTTGCGCTGCTGCACATCGATGTAGATGTGTATAAGCCAAGCAAAGTGGCACTCGATGCACTCTATGACATAGTAGTGCCTGGGGGACTCATTGTGTTTGATGATTACGGTACAGTGGCCGGCGAAACCCGCGCTGTGGATGAGTTGTTGCTCCAACACGGGCTTACGCTGCAGAAGCTTCCTTACACGCACACGCCTAGCTTTATTCGGAAGCCGGCGGCCTCCGGTTCTTCTCTATGAAAACCTACCACAAGCACCTAGAATCCACGCTGGCTGCTGGCGAAACCGTTAGTCTGACGCGCCGGCCTGTTTTCCGCTCGTCGGCTATCTTTCCGGTGCTGCACAATGTGCATTATTCCAGCCGGGTGCTGTTTATGGGGTACTGGCTGCTCAAGCGCCACATTCCTGAAGTACAGATGCTGGTGACGTTGCGCGCGCAGAATGGCACCATCTTGCTGCGCAAAAGCTTGCTTATCACTGAGCCCAAAGCCTTTGCACTACGCGTTGGCGATTTGCTAGCTGAAACCAACACCCCGGACACGAGCGAATTTACCGGCTCACTGGAGCTGGAAATTTTTGCTACGCGCGACCTGGTTTATCCCTATCCAGCGTTTGTGCTGAATTACTTCAGCGACACCTTTATGGCGACCGTTCACACCACGGGTCGGGTGTACAACGACATCGAGGACTTGCAGGAGAACGAGGATATTCAAGTGCCGGAATGCGGGTTCGACATCTTGTCGGGAGCTGCGTACGCCCCGTTTTTCGCGTTTGTAAACGGAGTTTATGCCTACGAGCAACAACTCGTGCGCTGGACCATCGTCGACGAGCACAACCACGCCACCCAAGGCGAATTCAAGTTGTGCGACGTGCAACCCTACGGCACCTACTTCATCAACCTGCGCGACTATATCGACCTAGACACCATCCTGCAGGGCCAGAAAGGTACCATTAAGATTCACCATAATTTCCGGGGTTTCTTTCCGCGCTTCGTCGCTGGCAACTTCGAATTGGAGCGTCATGCCCTCAGCATCACGCATACTTACTACGACAGTTCGGCCGTCAGCGACGCCGGGGCTTATTGGGGCAATACCGACGAGCGGTTTCACGACAGCGCCGTATTTGCGCCCCTCTTTTTGGAAGAAGGCGAGTACACGCAATTGGTGTTCTATCCTATCTACTCCCCTTCCGCCTTCGGCATCGACCTGGAATTCTACGACACCAATGGCCAGCGCATAGGCACCGTTCAGAACTGGCGTCACCTGGAAACCTCGCCGGATCAGTTCTTTACCTTGAACTTCAACGACGTTATCAACGAGAATTTCTCGCTGGAGCAGGCTCGTCAGTTACGTGGCGTTAACATTATCAAGCACTGGCCCAACCGGGAGCGTATCCCAACCCGCCTTAAGTTCGGACTGAACGTTGGGCGCCAGCAGCGCCCGATGAATCTGCCAACGAATGTGTGTTTCAACTCGCAGGTAGCCAACGCCAAACTCCTAACTAAACCCGGTACGTTTAAGTGGAGCCCCATTCTCGATGGTGAACATTCGGTGGTAATTATCCTGAACGGTTCCCCTGTAAAAGAGTACGCCACACCTGCTAACCTAGACCTCACCTTCTACCGCGAAGCCGACAACCAAACTCTCAGCCGTACCGCCCAAGTAGCCCCTTTCGGTCAGCTCCGCATCGACATGAACACAGACCAGGAGCTAGCTAGCTTCCTCGATGGCCAGCCCGGTTGGGTTACCATTCAGGCCGACAATCCATTCGTGACTTCGTGGTATTTCGATTTCAATGAAAGCGGCGCGGTTGGAGGTGACCATGCATTTTAGGTATAGCTTGAATAAAGTTCTATAAGTTAAAAAGAGAGGCCATTGCTGTAGCAACGGCCTCTCTTTTTAACTTATAGTTTGTGTTTTAAACGCCACCAAATTGCTATAGCATCCTTTCCTACCCCAGAATATTATTCAATAACAAGCTTCTTGCTGAGGAGGCCAGATTCAGTGCTAATCTGTAGGGTATATAATCCTTTGGGAATGGTTGTCAATTTGACAGCAGTACCTTCTTCGCCTTTAGAAACCTGAACCATTTGTTGAAATACTTGCTGACCTAAAGCATCGAATAGAGTGACTTCTGATGACTGCTTGGACAAGTTTTTCGGCAAACGTACCCAAACAACATCTTGCGCCGGGTTGGGATACACTGTCACTTGTTCCGCTAGCTTCCGCGAAGCAGTAGACAAAGGTTGAGTCGCAAATGCGTTAGGGAAGTTGGGCAGGCCTACTTGGCATATACCACCTACAGAAAGGTAGCTACTTGAGTAGTTTGCTCCTGAGCCAAGTGCATTAGGATTTGCAATGGCACCTATACTGCTGCTCTGGTGCTGAGACACGTAAATACGCCCATCAGGACCAAGTAGCAACGCACTGGTAGGATATGAAGAATATCCAATGTTCTGACGAGTGGACGCTGGGTTTGGGCTTGCTAGATTGTATTGGTAGACGCCACTTGATAAATCAGTTGTGTAAAGTTTCGTGTTATCAGGTGAGAAAGCCACTCCATACGTCCTGGCGTAGGTATCACCTGTATATAGCCGACGGGCGTTTGTTACCTGACCAGTCGCATTATTAAAATCGAATAATTCCAGCCCAGCATCTCGAACTGCTACGCCAAGTAAGCTTCCATCAGTCGAGGCCTTCATATAACCCACTGCATTCGCATTTCCATAGTCTCCGCCCCCACCTTGGTGTATGGAACCAACCCGGCTAACAACAGGTGTATTCGAAATACCAGTTGAACTTACTAGGAAAGCAAAGAACCCGTTACCCAACCATTCATGCACCATTACCCAAGTGTCGCGGCCGTTAGCGTGCCGTATCGCAGTTAGCTTTTCTGTTAGTTTGCCGCTGGCAGAGGGCGTAGCAACAGTCCTATTGAATGGCTGAATAATTCCGCCTAATCCATTTTGCAACTGCATATCAACAAGCGAATAATTCAGTCCACCAACAAGCAAATTGTCGCATGCATCTACACTAAATAAGTAATACAGGCTGTTACTACCAGGCACAGGCACAATGAGAGCTCCTTGGGTAGTAGAGGTGTGTCCTGACAAAGTAGAGCTACCGAGCATTGATGAATGGTTTCGATTCCAAACACCTACGCTATTTGTGTAAAACAATAGACCGCCATTGGCGTCTGATATTGTAGCACAAGCTTCGTAGCTATTTAACTGCCCTGCCCCTGTAGCCACAGGAGTAGCACCTTGAAAGGTAAGGCCGCCCCGATTACCGAAAAACCAATTCTGTGTTTCACGCTGTGCATAGGCGGTGAGACTAAACAAACAACTCAATAGGGTAAGAGTCTTTCTCATAGAGATTTTATGATTATGAATTTATAACACCCTAAGTATTTAATTATTTTGATACATAGTAGAATGTTATATAAGCAAATGTAGGACTATTAATACTGCGCATCCAAATATCAAATCAGGCCCGAGCTTCTACATTTGTAGAAATAGCTACACTCATGAACTACCTTTTTCCAGCTCAACCTATTCCTTACGGGCGTCAGCATATTACCGAAGCCGACATACAAGCAGTTGTGGAAGCCCTTCATGCCGATTTTCTTACGCAAGGACCTCGTGTAGCAGAATTTGAGAAGCAATTTGCCGCTTATGTGGGAGCCACTTATGCTGTTGCCGTCAGCAATGGAACGGCTGCGTTGCATCTATGTGCGTTGGCCCTAAATGTACAACCTGGTCAACGCGTTATTACCACTCCTATCACCTTTGCCGCCTCAGCCAACTGTGTTCGTTATTGCGGCGGCGAAGTGCATTTTGTTGATATTGACCCGGCTACAGCACTTATAGATTTAAAAGCTGTACGACGGTTGCTGGAAAGCCAACCTCAAGGGCATTTCCATGGTTTAATTCCTGTTGATTTTGCGGGGCTACCGGTTAATTTAGAAGAAGCCCGGGCTTTAGCAGATGAGTTCAATCTTTGGATTATCGAAGATTCTTGCCATGCACCAGGTGGTTTCTTTACTGATTCTGCAGGTGAAGAACAACGCTGTGGCAATGGTCAATATGCTGACCTTGCTATCTTCAGCTTCCACCCCGTTAAGCACATTGCTACCGGCGAAGGCGGCATGATCACCACCAATCGGGAAGAGCTGTATCAAGAACTGCTAAAGTTACGTACCCACGGCATAACAAAAGACCCTGCCCAGATGCAGCGCCACGATGGTGGATGGTACATGGAGATGCAGGAATTAGGGTATAACTACCGAATGCCCGATATGCTCTGCGCGCTTGGTATTAGCCAGCTCCAGCGTGCCGATGAGGGACTAGCTCGCCGCCGCCAACTGGCAATGCAATATGATGTGGCCTTTGCTGACTTAAGTGATGTTCAGCCGTTAAGCAGCGCAATAGGACATGCTTACCACCTATATGTAATTCAGGTGAAAGAACGTAAAAACCTTTACGACTACCTGCGCACCAAAGAAATATTCGCTCAAGTGCATTACATTCCGGTACACACAATGCCATACTATCAGCGTTTTGGTTGGCAAGAAGGCGACTTTCCGCTAGCTGAAAACTATTACGCTCATTGTTTGAGTATACCGCTTTTCCCCTCACTTTCTGATGAGGAACAGCAGTACGTTATTGCCTGCATTCGGGAATTTTATCATGCATAAGACAAAGATTGGCATCATCACGCAGGCTCGGATGGGTAGTACACGTCTACCAGGCAAAGTGCTACGCACAATTCAGGGTATTTCAATTCTTGAATACCACGTCCGCCGACTCCAAGCAAGTAAACTGCCAATATATATCGCTACTACTACTCTTCCGGAAGATGATGCCATAGTGGACTTGGCTCATCAATTAGGTTTACACTGCTTTCGGGGTGACGTAGAAGATGTATTAAGACGATACTACGATACTGCTACTCACTTCAACCTGGACGTGGTTGTGCGAGTTACGTCAGACTGCCCGCTGCTTGACGGTCATTTGATTCGGGCCGAAGTAGATCACTATCTAGCGGCCTCTGATCCAAATTTATACCTCTCCAATGGCCTCATTCGCACTTTCCCACGGGGACTTGACTTCGAAGTGTTTTCTTACGCACTCTTAGCTGAAGCGCAAGAACATGCTACTAGCAACTCTGACCGAGAGCATGTAACGCCCTATATACATCAAAACAGATCCGGGCATATACATTTTGCGCATGCAGTCCGGGAACCAGATGCCAGCCGTTTTCGAGTAACACTCGATACACCGGAGGATTTTCAGCTGCTTCAAGTTTTACTTGAACAGTATCAAGCTGATACTTTATCAGCGGAGAAGTTGATAGAAGTGCTAGAGAACCATCCGGAAATAACCGCAATCAACGCTCAAATTGAGCAAAAGAAATACGACTTCTCTTAAGCGGAAGGCGGACAACCAGCACCATTGCCTCTCATTGTAATTCTTCATGCGGATTATTTTCCGAGCAGACGGAAATGCCCAAATTGGGTTAGGTCATATCGTGCGCTCATTAGCTCTTACTAGTATTGTACGGCAAATTGCACCTTGCTTCTTTGTGGTTCATAGCCCGACGATAACCGTGAAGAAGCTCTTACAAGAAGCTGATGTAACACTTATTAAGATGCCGATAACTCTATCTGCTTACTCAGATGCTGAAGCAGATTACATAGCCAATACTGTAGTTAAGGCAAACGATATTGTTGTACTGGATGGCTACCACTTCCACTTTACATATCAGAAAATTATAAAGAGTAGCGGCTGTAGCTTGGTCTGTATTGACGATTTGCACACGGCTCCCTTTGCAGCTGACCTTATTATTAATCACTCACCAGGCGTAGAAGAGAGCAACTATACTGCTCTGCCTACTACTCGCTACTGCTTAGGACCTGCGTTTTCTTTACTACGCACCCCATTTTTAGAGCACGCGCAATTACCAACTGCGGTTCCGGTTCCAATTACTAATGCTTTACTCTGTTTTGGAGGAGCTGACCCTCAACAATTTACTACCCGCGTACTAACAGCACTGTTAACAATTCCAACTATTCAACAAGTGGGAGTAGTTCTTGGCGGGGCATTCGCTCATGAAGAAACTCTTTTCAACATGACAGCCGAACAACCGCCTGGCCGCGTTAATATTCATCGGAATATCTCAGCTGAGGAATTTGCCACGCTGTTTTTGGGGTATCAAATTACAGTTTGTCCGGCCAGTACAGTATTAATTGAAAGTTTGGTACTTGGTTGTGCCGCTATTACAGGATACTACGTGGACAATCAACGCCGGCTAGCTGACTACGTACATGCGCATAAGCAAGCCTTTTCGTTGGGCGACTTAACTCGATTAAGCGACTCTGAATTGCCTGTAGCAATAGAGCGTGGACTGCATTTTCACCAAGCAATGTTGCGTTTGCCTTACGTAAGAAAGATGGCTCATGCGCAACTACAAGCAGAGTTTGAGAAGTTAGCTCAGCACTAAAACGCTTTTCAGACTAATGCCTAGCTACTGTCTATACTGCAGGAGCCGTCTTGTTTATGGTTGAGGACGGTGAAATAGCTAGGTTGCATCACCTTCTGTGTTAATCCTTGTTTTTAGTAAGCATGTCTTCCACCGATATTCTTCGCCCCTTATTTCCTGATGACCTTGAAATGGTTCGAACTTGGCGCAACTCCGAAGCAGTGGCCCAATATATGTACAGCGACGAGCCCATCTCGGAAGCGCAACAGCAAGCTTGGTTTAAAAGTGTTAGCCAAGACCAGTCAAAACAATATTGGGTTATCGCCTATCAAGGCCGTGATGTCGGTGTAGCCAATCTGTATGCTATAAACCGGACTTCTAACTCTTGTTACTGGGCATTCTACATCGCCGACCAAAATATGCGAGGAACTGGAGTCGGAGCTAAGGTGGAAATGGCTGTATTAGAGTATGTCTTTGAGACACTTAAGCTTAACAAGCTACTTTGCGAAGTCTTTGTCGATAATGACAAGGTCATAACTATGCACGAAAAGTTTGGCTTTCGGCGCGAATCTTATTTCCGGGAACACATCCGCAAAAAAGGCACCTACAAAGATGTTGTTGGCTTAGCACTGTTGAAACGCGAGTGGAGTCAGCTGCGTGATACTTTACGTGCAAAAATCTATCGCTCATAACTCTCTTCTTTATTATGCATCTATCAATAGGCGACAGCGCTAGTCTGCAAAAAGTTATGCTCGATGAGGATCTACAACTTTTTGCAAAATTATCACTGGACACCAACCCTATTCATTCAGATGAACAGTTTGCTTCGCAGACCCGATTTGGGCGGCGTATTTGTCCTGGAATGCTATATAGTTCGTTGATCAGCGCAGTAATTGGCACTAAGCTTCCAGGGCCTGGTACTATCTATGTAAAGCAAACGTTGCGGTTCTTAAAACCGGTTTTTATCAATGATGAAGTCACAGCTATAGTTAGTGTAGCTAAAATATTACCATCTAAGCAAATGGCTATACTTTCAACTAAATGTTTCAATCAGCATCAGGTTGCCGTGATTAGCGGAGAAGCGGTAGTACTATTACCTAATCAAGCTTAAGATTTGGCTTATAACCATTCATAACTGGGAGAGAGCCATACCGAAGCGCTGTATCTGTAGCAGTGCTTAATGGCGCATTCAACGAGTCCTTCGTTTCTTTGTGTCATGAATTTCTTTATTGGCCCCCGTCTTATCGGCCCTGACCAGCCGCCACTCATCATTGCTGAACTCAGCGGCAACCACAATCAGGATCTGAATCGAGGTTTAGCCATTGTAGATGCTATGGCGGCTGCCGGAGCCCATGCCGTCAAGCTCCAGACTTATACCGCCGATACTATGACGCTGCCTGGCGCTCACCGCATCGACGACCCCAACTCGTTGTGGTACGGCCGGGAATTGCACGAGTTATACCAGGAGGCGCACACACCGTGGGAATGGCACCAGCCACTATTTGAGCGCGCCCGGCAGCACGGCATGCTGGCCTTTAGCTCGCCTTTCGATGAAACGGCTGTCGATTTTTTGGAAACGCTCGACGTACCGGCCTATAAAATTGCTTCGTTCGAAAACACTGACTGGCCCCTGCTGCGGCGAGTAGCTGCTACGGGCAAACCCGTCATTATGAGCACGGGCGCCAGTACATTAGCAGAAGTAGCAGAAGCAGTGCAAGTGTTGCGCGACGCGGGTTGCCGCGACCTGGTGCTGTTGAAATGCACTAGCACCTACCCGGCAACGCCCCTCAATACCAATCTGCGCACTATCCCGCACTTTCAGCAACTCTTCCCCGACTGCCTCGTTGGACTCTCCGACCATACGGCCGGAGTAGGTGCCTCCGTAGCGGCAGTAGCTCTAGGAGCTTGTGTTATTGAAAAGCACGTCACGCTACGCCGGGCCGACGGTGGCGTAGACTCTGCTTTCTCCTTGGAACCCGAGGAAGTAGCCAGTCTAGTAACGGAAACAGAGCGGGCTTGGCAGGCTTTGGGCCAGATACAATATGGCGTGCAACGCGCCGAAGAAAAGAGCCGCCTCTACAAACGCTCCCTCTATGTGGCACAGGAAATTCAAGCCGGTGAGGTATTCACCAAAGAAAACCTACGTGTCGTCCGGCCCGGCGACGGATTGCCACCACGCTACTACGACCAGTTGCTAGGTAAACCAGCTCGACAACATTTGTTTGCTGGTACGCCTCTTACATGGGAGGCCCTTTAATTGCGTTGATGCCCGAGGTTCCGCCTACGTTTATTGCCCGACTGCGCGACATTCTACAGTTGCGCTTCACACCCATGTTTGCTACGCTGCCAGCCAGCACGCTGCAGGGAATCTCGCCTGCCAGCCCATTCAGGCGGCTGGTGAAAGTATTAGGCTACACAGCGGCGCGACTGATTGGCAATATCTTTCAGCCCATCCGCAACCCTGAAACCTTGCAGGGCGCCGTGTGGCTGTATGTGGTCAGCCAGAACAACTACGAGTCGCTGCATTTTGTACGAGAAGCCTTATCGGATGCGGTGTTGGTAGCTGGTCAAAGCAAGCAAATTGGGCGGTATAACGCAGTAGTAAATCGACTTTCACTCCGGCGGAAGCTGTTGTACTACTGGCAATTCCCGCTGGCACTGGCAGGTCTTATCAGGATAGAAGGCACTCGGGCTTGGCGGTTTTTCGATTTGATTTTCAGTGCGGTTGGCTACTACGAAGTGTACCGCCGGGCGCTTCGGTACTACCGGCCAAGCGCCGTTGTGTTTGCCAATGACCACAACGACGATACTCGTGCGCTGCTTTTGGCTTGTCGTGCCGAAGGGGTGCCCACTGCCTATATTCAGCATGCCAGTGTGAGCACCAGCTTTCCGCCCTTGGGCTTTGACCTGAGCTTGCTCGAAGGCCAGGATGCCTTAGACAAGTACCGTCAATGTGGTCCTGTACATGGGGAAGTGCAGCTGGTTGGGATGCCCAAAGCCGACGAGTTTTTGAGCATGCGAAACCAGAACCCAACGGTGCAACGAGTAGGACTGGCTTGTAACCTACTCGACGAAACAAAGGCTCTAACATCTGTACTGAACTACCTGATTTCGAAGTTTTCGAATCTCACGTTCACCTTTCGAGCACACCCTAGCGACACGCGGGACTTTAGTTTTCTGAAGCTACAGCATCCGAACTTGCAGTTCTCCAACGCCAAACAGGAAAGCGTTTTCGCATTTCTAACCAAGCAGGATGCCTTAATTGCTGCCGACACCAGCACCCACCTCGAAGCCACTTTACTCAACGTAGTCGGTCTTTACTATCGGTTCAACACCCACGCCAACACCGATGACTACTACGGCTACGTGGCGCATAACTTAATTGAAAGAGCCAATACGCTGCCTGAGCTAGCTGCGCTACTTACCACCTATCAAGCGCATAAACCACTCGATATATACCAGCGCGCCGCGTACTACAATGCCACGCTAGGCACGCCCGATGAAGGCCGCAGCCGCGAACGGGCTGTACGATTGCTGAATCAATGGCTGAAAACTGTCGCATAAGTTTTAGCTTGTGCCGCACGCTGATTGTAAAGGCGAGTGGTTTACTCTTCTTATGCTTCCACCCTTATCTGCCATTGCACCTGTTTCTGTAGAACTCCGGCTGGCTTATGTTCTGCATCATTTTCGGCAAGCCTATGCAGAAGTGCCAGAAGTATCGATTGGCTACGCCAACCAACAGCCACAGGTGGAGGTAGTTGCTAGTGCTGGCGACTTTTTCGCTCGTCAGGAGCCTCAACCTCCGGCCCCCACCCTGCGCGAATGGCAAGGCCAGTTGCTGCCCTTTTTCTTCGACTTAAACCCAGAGCAACCGCTACTTGAGCTTTTACCTGGCAAACACGCTCGCATCAATGCCGATTTGTTAGCGGCGGCATTTTATCTGCTTAGCGGTTGGCAGGAGTATTTCTCCGAAGAGCGAGACCGGCACGGCCGTTTCCCTTACACTGCCAGCGTGCAGCACTGCTATGGTTTTGTGGCAGTGCCAGTGGTTAATTACTACTTCGATATTCTGAAAACGGCTGTTGAGCACACAACAGATCAACTACTGCATCCGCGCCTTTGGGTAAACGAGGCGCCCTTCGCAACTTTCATCACCCACGACATCGATGAGCTGCGCAGTGCCTGGAAAGCCCCCGCCAAAGCTGCTTTGCAACGTGTCAACTTGCTAAGATTTGGGCAACTTCTTTGGCAGCGTTTTTTCCAATCGGATGCTTGGGACAACTTAGAGCTAGTACAGCAGACAGTAACAGGTTATGATGCTAAGAGCACGTTTTTTCTGCTGCCTGAGCATCGCCCTGCGAGCAATGGTACGCCCAACGCCGATTACAAATTAGCCGCGACAGCGCTTCAGTGGCGTTTCAAGGCGCTCGTAAAACAGGGCGCAGAAGTGGCAGTTCACGGAAGCATTGGCACTTCCGTGGACCAGCAGCGGTTGGCGCGGGAGCAAACACAAATGCCCGCCCCTGCTGCCGGCAACCGATTTCATTACCTGAGTTGGGAACCGCGCCGCACGCCGGCAGTGGTTGAGGAAGCTGGTTTCGCCTACGACTCTACCTTGGGCTTTGCCGAACACTTTGGCTTTCGCAACTCCTACTGTTTGCCTTTCCGTCCTTTCGATTTAACGCAAGGCAGGGCTTGCACTTTCCTTGAAATTCCGCTTAACGTAATGGATGCTACGCTGCATCACCCCAATTACTTGCAGCTAGCCCCCCACGAAATCTTACCGGCTCTACTGCCCATGTTTCAGGAAATCGAGCGGTTTGGCGGCGTTTGTACCCTGCTCTGGCACAACGACCACTTCGACCCGGCTAACGAAACTACCGGTCCGCGCCAGTTCGCCGAGTTGATGCAGTACCTTCGCAGCCGCAATACCGCCTTCGTCAATGGCCGGGACATTTTAATGGAGCTAGGAAATAGAAGGTAGGAGCCTCTTTCTTTTTTCTGTCTCCCAACTTCTAGCTTCTTATTGTTTTGGGCATAGTTCAGCGGCAAGGGCTGCGCAATACCATTATTTCTTACGCGGGCTTGGGCCTAGGCTTCGTGAACACGGTGTTGGTGCTGCCGAAGGTGCTAGAGCCGAAACAAATAGGCTTGACCAGCGTGCTAATGGCGCTGGCTACCATGTTTGCGCAGGTGTCGGCGTTCGGATTTGGGAACATGGGCGTGCGGTTTTTTCCCTATTTCCGCAAGCCAGAAAGTGGGCACCAGGGGTTCCTACCGTTTCTGTTAGGAGTGCCGCTGCTAGGTTTTGTTCTAATTGCGGTATTGTATCTGCTAGGCCGGCCCCTGGTTTTGCACTGGTACATTGACGACGCAACGCTACTAGGCCGGTACTACACTTGGGGGTTGGTATTGACCCTGTTTGTCTTGCTTATTAACCTGCAGGACGCCTACCTCAAGGCCCTGTATCACACTGCCTTCTCTTCCTTCACGCAGGAAATTGTCTTGCGTCTACTCGTTACGGGCGGGGCACTGCTGTTTGCTAGCGGCTACCTCGATTTTCACGGCTATGTGCTGTGGTACGTGGGCGCACTTGGGGGCATTGCTTTGCTGCTGACAGTCTACACGGCTTCCATTGGCGAGTTGCACTTGCAGCCCACATCGGCGGTTTTGCGGGTGCGGCCGCTGCGCGAGATGCTTGGTTTCGGGGCGTTTGCGCTATTAGGCAACGTGTCGGGTGTTGTTATTTCCAGTATCGACTCGCTGATGGTGGGAGCCAAAGTGGACTTGGATGGCGCTGGTATCTACGGCACGGCTTTTTTCATTAGCACGGCGCTGGTGCTGCCGTTTCGGGCGCTCTACAAAATTGCTTTTCCATTGCTGGCCGAGTACTGGAAGAACAACGACCTCTCCCGCATGGCCGACTTCTACCAGCGCACCACCCGCCTAAACACTGTGCTTGGCTGCTACCTAGCACTCGGTATCGCGCTGAATCTGGATTTCATATTCGGGCAAATGAAACCGGCCTATGCTGCCGGCACCACTGCCGTGCTTATCCTGCTGGCGGGCCGGCTCTTCGACGGCATTACCGGCCTCAACGGGCTCATCGTTGTTACGTCGCCGCGCTACCGCTACGATTTGATTTTCAACGTGTCGCTGGCTTTGGCTACGGTGTTCATGAACTTGCTGTTGATCCCGCGTATGGGCCTAACGGGGGCAGCAGTGGCCGCTGCGGTTTCGTTGGTGGTCATCAACATCGCGCGTACCTGGTTTGTATGGCACAGCTTCGGGCTGCAGCCCTTCGACAAGCGTGTGCCGCTGATTTTGCTACTGGCTGCTACTGCGGGCGTGGTGGCGTGGTTGGTGCCATTTGTGCATTCGTTGCTGGTTACGATGCTGCTGCGCTCGGTGGTGCTAACGGTGCTTTATGGTGGGCTATTACTGGTTACCAACGCAGAGCCACAGGTACGAGAAATCCTGCAAACCGCACTTCGCCGTGTGCGTCACAATGCTTGATGCATTGACTCTACCCCTCTAACCTAGGAATTTTAAGTGCTTGGAATGCTACGCCTAGCTGCTTATTCGCTATTAGCTAGTAGTGCCGTATAACGAATTATATATTCCTTGGTGGAAACTAATAATTGGTCCTCCTGTATCTGACAGCAGGATTTGCCATTACAAAAGGCCACCAGAATGCTGATACCAAAACAGAACGTGGCACTTATCTGTAATAGGCAATACCAAATAAATTTGGAAGTATAAAATTTCCGCCACTACCTTTGTAGTATCAATTCTTTACCCCCAAAAGGATTGTTTTTATACAGAGGCGTGGAGAGACAGGCTCGACGAAGCGCCGGCAACCATCGGATGATCCGAAACGGTGCCAAGTCCTGACCATATAAAAACAAGTTGCCGTGAAACGCTTCATCAACACCCCCGCCATTTCTGCTACCTTCTCTGCTGTACAGCATGGGTGTTGTGGCATGGCAAGCCCCGTCTGTATGACCGTGGCTTTTGGTTGCTGTTGTTAGTAGTAGCGCAATTCCTCTCTCTTTCTGGTTTGTGCGCTGATCCTGGTGAGCTGATACGCTTTTACGCGTAGCTCCACCTCGTATCCGCACGTTCCGCCTTACGCTTTTGGCTGGTTTCTGCGGTGCTTTTGCACCCCGGAGCCCCCGAGGCTATTCTTCGGCCGGACCTTTGCCGCCGCGGCAAACTCCCCTCTCATTTCTTGTCATGCCCACAGCCTCTGCCGTGTTGGCCGTTCCCGCCCTGGACGACCTGCGCCTTCAGCTACCCGCTGCTTCTGCCTTAGAGCGGCTACGCCTTGTAGCCAAGTACTTCTCTGAGAAAGCGGTTTTCTCCACTTCCTTCGGTTTGGAAGACCAGATTATCAGCCACTTGATTTTCGACAATGAGCTACCCATCAAGGTATTCACCTTGGATACGGGGCGCAATTTCCAGGAAACCTATTCCACCTGGAACAAGACGCTGCTTAAGTATCAGCAGCCTATTGAGGTGTTTCACCCGCGCCAAGAAAGCGTGGAGGAGTTGATGCGCACCAAGGGTCCCAATAGCTTCTACGAAAGCGTCGACAACCGCAAGGAGTGCTGCTACATCCGCAAGGTGGAGCCCCTCAACCGAGCCTTGGCGGGCCAAGCCGCGTGGGTAACCGGTATCCGGGCCGAACAGTCGCAGAACCGGCAAACCATGGATCCGGTGGAATGGGACGCGGCCCACAACCTCACCAAGATTCATCCGCTCTTCGACTGGACGTGGGAGCAGGCCGTGGACTTCGCTCAAGCCAATGGCATTCCGGTGAACCCGCTGCACAAGCAAGGCTTTGTGAGCATTGGCTGTGCGCCTTGCACCCGCGCCATCAAGCCCGGCGAAGATTTCCGCGCCGGCCGCTGGTGGTGGGAAGACCTTTCGGCCAAGGAGTGCGGCCTGCACTCCACCACTGCCCACCACGACGGCCCCGACCCGGTGGTGGAGCCCGTTGAAAAACAGCACTAACTCTTCTCTCTCATAACACGGTCCGAAGCAACTGCTTCAAACCATTATTTCCGGCGCCGATACCCTCCGAAGCCCATGCTACTTGACCTTCCGGTACCGCACCAGCAACAGCAGATCCTAGAAACTATGAGTGCGCACTCCTTCGATTACCTCGACCGGCTGGAAGCCGAAGCCATTCACATCCTGCGGGAAGTAGCGGGCCAGTTTGAGCGGCCGGCGCTGCTTTTTTCGGGCGGCAAAGATTCTATCGTTCTCACCCGCCTCGCCGAAAAAGCGTTCCGCCCCGGCCGCTTCCCTTTTCCGCTGGTGCACGTGGATACCGGTCATAACTTCCCCGAGGTACTCGCTTACCGCGACCAACTGGCCGCTGAACTAGGCGAAAAGCTGATTGTACGTAGCGTGGAAGATACCATCAAGCGGCAGCGCCTGCGCGAGCCGGGCGGCAAGTTTCCGAGCCGCAACCCGCTCCAGACCTACACGCTGCTGGAAGTAATCGAAGAATTCGAGTTTGACGCTTGTATCGGTGGTGCCCGACGCGACGAAGAGAAAGCCCGCGCCAAGGAGCGCATCTTCTCGGTGCGCGACGAGTTCGGCCAGTGGGACCCCAAACGCCAGCGCCCCGAGCTGTGGAATGTGTACAACGGCCGCATCCAGAAAGGTGAAAACGTGCGGGTCTTCCCGATTTCCAACTGGACTGAGCTCGACGTATGGCGCTACATCCAGCGCGAAAACATCAACCTCCCCGACATCTATTTCGGCCACGAGCGGACCTGCGTGGTGCTGCCGAGCGGTCAACTATTGGGCCTCTCCGAGCATTTGCAGCTTGATGAGGAAGACGAAATCGTGACCCGGCAGGTGCGCTTCCGCACCGTGGGCGACTCCACCTGCACGGCCGCCGTGGAAAGCGACGCCAGCACCGTGGAAGACATTATTCAGGACCTGTTGCTAGCCAAAGTGAGCGAGCGGGGCGCTACCCGCCTCGACGACAACATCTCGGAAGCCGGCATGGAAGACCGCAAACGCAACGGCTATTTCTAAGTGGTGAAGTTGTGAAAGGCGAGGCGGTGAATTGCTTTCACGCCTTGCCAGCACGACGAACTCACAATTTCACGAACTCACAATTTCACCTCATGGACCTTCTCCGATTCATCACCTGCGGCAGCGTCGACGACGGCAAAAGCACGCTGATTGGCCGCCTGCTCTACGACTCCGATTCGGTGTCGTTGGACGTGCTAGCGGCGCTGGAAAACCGGCCGACTGTGCAGGGCACAGTGGACTTAGCTTTGCTGACCGACGGCTTGCGGGCCGAGCGGGAACAGGGCATCACCATCGACGTAGCCTACAAATACTTCACTACGCCGCGCCGCAAATTCATCATCACCGATGCGCCGGGCCACGTGCAATACACTCGCAACATGGTGACGGGCGCCAGCAACGCCGATTTGGCTATTGTACTGGTAGACGCCCGCCAGGGTGTGGTGGAGCAAACGCGCCGCCACACGTTAGTAGCGGCGCTACTCGGAATTCGCAATTTCGTACTGGCCGTAAACAAGCTGGATTTGGTGGGCTTCGACGAAACCATCTTCGAGCAGATTGCCGCCGACTACGCCGCCCTCACCGACCACTTCCAGCTGCCAGCCGCCACAGCTATTCCACTCAGCGCCTTGCACGGCGACAACGTGGTAAAACGCTCGACCCGCTTGCCTTGGTACACGGGGCCAAGCTTGCTGGAACACTTGGAAAGCGTGCCCGCCTCCGTGGAAGCAGCCAATGCCGAACCACGCTTTCAGGTGCAGTATGTCATTCGCCCCCAAACCGCCGACCTGCCCGACTACCGCGGTTATGCCGGCCAGATTCAGAGTGGCCAGTACCGCCGCGGCGACCGGGTAAAAGTGCTGCCTTCGGGACTAGAATCAGTGATTGAAGCCATTGAAGTCAACCAGCAAGAGGTGGAAACCGCCGTGGCGCCGCAAGCCGTGGTGCTCCGCCTCACCGACGATGTGGACATCAGCCGGGGCGACGCCATTATTCCCGTGGAACACGTGCCCACCGTGACGCGCGAACTGGAAGCTACCGTGTGCTGGATGAGCGAGCAGCCGTTGTGGCCGGGTCGTAAGCTGTTGTTGCAGCACCACTCGGCCGTGGTAAAAGCGGCAGTGCCCGCCATACTACACAAAGTAAACGTGCAAACCTTCGCCCGCGCCGCCGCCGATTCAGCCCAACTCAACGACATCGTGCGGGTGCGCATCAAAACCGCCGTGCCCCTGGCCGTTGACAACTACCACGAAAACCGCGTGACTGGCGCTTTCATCTTGGTAGATGAGCAAAGCGGCGACACCGTAGCCGCCGGCCTGATTGGCGCCGCCAACGCCGACTACTTCACGGCCCCGGTAGCGCCTCCGGTAGCCTTTTCCATCTAGTTAGTACCCATTCGAGAACGGTCCTGCTAAACGAAGTCGCAGCAGGTCCTCTATAATCACGCACTGCTTATGTCACTCACGAAAATCCCTCGCCTTACCGTGCTAGGCGCTGGCCCCGGCGACCCGGAGCTGCTGACCCTGAAGGGGGCGCGGGTGTTGGGCGAGGCCGATGTCATCCTGTATGATGCGCTGGCCAACAACGACTTGCTTGGCCACGCCCGGCCCGATGCGGTGACACTGTTTGTGGGCAAACGGCGCGGCATGCGCAGCTACAGCCAGGACGAAATCAACGCCCTGATTGTAGAGCAAGCCCGCCTGCATGGCCACGTGGTGCGACTGAAAGGTGGCGACCCGTTTGTGTTTGGGCGCGGGCGCGAAGAAATGCTCTATGCTGAGCAACACGGCTTGCTTACCGACTATGTACCAGGCATTAGCAGCGCCGTTGCAGCGGCCGGCAGCGTGGGCATACCGGTAACGCACCGTGGCGCCAGCGAAGGATTCCGGGTAATTACAGCCACTACCGCTACCGGCGAACTGTCGGGGAGCGTGCGGGAGGCAGCTAGTACCCGCACGACTACGGTTATTCTGATGGGGCTAGGGGAGCTAGACCGGATTGCGGCGCTGTATTGTCAGCACGGGCAAGCCAACACGCCCGCTGCCATCATTCAGAACGGCACCCTGCCGAATGCGCAATTAGTAACGGGCACGGTAGCCGAGCTACCAAGCCGTGCCGCGGCAGCCGGTATCGGGGCCCCGGCCATCATTGTTATCGGGGAAGTGACCCGATTGGCGACAACCCATGCCGAAGCGGCCGCGCTGCTGCCCGGCTTAACCTTCCCGGTTTTCCCCGCTGCGTACGCGGAAGTAGCTTAATACCCTGTCATTCCGCGCATCAAGCGGCGAGAAGAATCTGAGTTATCCTCCTTAATCAATCACTCAGATTTCTCCTGCATCGGAACAAAAGTTCCGTCTCAGCCCACCGTCTCAACCTGATTTTCATGCCTACCCCTTCTTCTTCCTCGTTGCCAATCGGCCTCGACGACAAGGCGCTCAACGAGTTAACTGCTAACCTTACCAACCAGCAACTGCTGTGGCTCAGCGGCTACCTGTACGGTCGCGCCGCCGAGGCTACCCAACAACCGGTGGCCGCTAGCACGCAAGCAGCCGCTGTAGCGGCACCGGCCGCAGCGCAACCAGCGGCAGCTCCGGCGGCTCCTTCCCGTCTTACCATCTTGTATGGCTCGCAGACCGGCAACAGCAAAAAGGTGGCGCTGCAAACCGCCGAGGCGGCACGCCAGCGCGGCCTAGAGCCTACGGTGCGCGACATGAACGACTACCCAACCCGCGCGTTGGCTTCGGAGCAGCAATTATTGGTGATTACCAGCACGCAAGGCGAAGGAGAGCCGCCCATTGCCGCCGAAGACCTGCACCAGTTCCTGCTTGGTCCGCGTGCACCCAAACTCCCGGCGCTGCGTTATTCCGTGTTGGCTCTCGGCGACAAAAGCTACCTGCAATTCTGCCAAACTGGTATCGAGTTCGATGAGCGGCTGGCGGCCTTGGGTGCGCAGCGCCTCGCCGACCGGGTGGAGTGCGACGTGGAATTTCAGGAATCGGCGGCGCAGTGGGCCGACCGGGTGCTGGACGTATTAACGCAGGAAGTTGCCACTGCCGAACCTCAAACTGGTCCTAGCACGGGTGCTGCGCTAGCGCAAGCGGCAGCGGTTTCCTTGAACGGCGGCAGCCAGGCAGATTTATCGGCCTTTCGGGTGGCTACTAGTCCGGTGCCAGCGCCCAAGCCCGCCGTGCAGCACGAGGACGTACAGTTCGATGCGCCCTTGTTGGAGAAGATTCAACTCAATGGCCGCGGCTCCGCGAAGGAAACCTATCATTTAGAGTTCTCCTTGGAAGGTTCTGGCCTTCAGTATGAGCCAGGCGACGCCTTGATGGTGCAGCCGACCAACCGCCCTGAACTGGTGGCGGACGTCGTAAAGGCGGCCCGCCTCGATGCTACCGCGCCGGTTCAGTTGAAAGGGGTGGAACTGGATTTGACCACTGCGCTAACCGAGCACCTGGAACTATCGGTGCTGACGCGTGACGTGCTGGAGCGCTACGCCGCTCTGGCGCCGCAGTATCCCGAACTGCGCGAAGCGCTGCTCGGCACGACGCAACTGCAAGCCTTCCTCTACGGCCGCGACATCGTGGACTTGCTCACCCAATTCCCTATTGATTTGTCGGCACAGCATTTGGCCGCAGTATTGCGGCCGCTGCCGGCTCGGGCGTATTCCATTGCCAGCAGCCCGTTGGCTCACCCCGATGAAGTGCACCTGACAGTGGGTGCTGTGCGCTACGAAGCCCACGGCCGCCAAAAGCACGGTGCCTGCTCTGTGTATCAAGCCGACCACCTGGCTATCGGTGACACGGCCCGGGTGTGGGTGGACCGCAACGAATACTTCAAGCTGCCGCAAAACCCCGCTACCGATATTATCATGGTAGGACCGGGAACGGGCGTGGCGCCGTTCCGCTCGTTTGTAGCGGAGCGGGCCGAGTCGGGCGCTACCGGGCGCAACTGGCTGTTCTTCGGCAATCCGGAGTTCACCACCGATTTCCTCTACCAAACCGAGTGGCAGCAGCACCTCAAGCAAGGCACGCTGACCCGCCTCGACCTGGCGTTTTCCCGCGACCAAGCCGAGAAAATCTACGTGCAGCACCGCTTGTTGGAGCAAGCACCTCAGGTGTTCAAATGGTTGGAAGATGGCGCTTACTTCTACGTGTGCGGCGACAAAACCCGCATGGCGGCCGACGTGCGCAAGGCCCTGCTGACCATCATCGAGCAGCAAAGCGGCCAAGATGCTGACTACGCCGCCGACTATCTGAAGCAGCTGAAAAAGTCGCGCCGCTACCTAGAAGATGTGTATTAGAAGCTTGTGCAACAGCTCATCAGTTCCCCATGCTAACTCTGCCGTTGCCAAACTAAACAGGTCATGCTGAGCGCAGTCGAAGCATCTCGCGTGCTGAGGTTGTGGTGCTAACTCAACGATTCGAGCGAGATGCTTCGACTGCGCTCAGCATGACGGTCTACTTGTATTGGCGTCTGCACACAAAATTTTTCGGAGGAGTTGTACCGTGCTTACTAGAACAACACCGCAACGAATGAGGCGTGGTACTCTGGTCACAGCGAACAACAAATCAAGCGTGACGGATTAGCAATGATTTGTTTGTCAACATCCCTGAAAAAGCCCTTCCAACTCCAATCCACTATACAATCCACATGAAAGCACACTACGCTTCTTTATTGCTCGTTCCGGCCGTGGCGTTGGCTGCAGTGCCTGCGCAGGCGCAGGATGCGCTGATAGCCATCAGCGGCACAGTGTACGAGAAGGGCACAAAGCAGCCGCTGCCGGGCGTCAGTGTGAGTGTGAAGGGCGCCTCAGTGGGTACGCAGAGCGACATGAGCGGCAAGTTCGAGCTGAAGGCACGGCTACGCTTTCCATTTACGCTGGTGTTCAACACCGTGGGCTATGAAGCCCGGGAGTTGGAAGTAGCCAGCGGCAGCCAGCCCATTGCGGTGCAGCTCGAATCGAGGGCCATTGCGGTGAACGAAGTGGTTGTGTCGGCGTCGCGGGTGGAGGAAAGCCGGTTGAAGTCGCCAGTGGCTATTGAGAAGCTGGATATTCGGGCTATCAAGGAAACGCCAGCGCCGAGCTTCTACGACGCGCTTGAGAACGTGAAGGGCGTGCAGATGACCACGTCGAGCATCACGTTTAAGGTGCCGAACACGCGCGGCTTCAACATCCCCAACAACTTTCGCTTCATGCAGCTCGTGGATGGTGTGGACATGCAGGCGGCCACGCTCGGTGTGCCCCTCGGTAACGCCATCGGGCCAACGGAACTGGATATTGCCAGCGTGGAAATCACGCCCGGCGCGGCGTCGGCGCTGTATGGCATGAACGCCATCAACGGCATGGCCAACCTCACTACCAAGAGCCCTTTCACTTACCAGGGGCTGAGCGTGTACCAGAAAGTCGGCGTCAACCATGTGGATGGCAAAGACCGGGACCCGAGCGTACTGACCGAAACGGCGGTGCGCTATGCGCAGGCCTTCAACAACAAGTTTGCCTTCAAGGTGAACTTCAGCTACTTGCGCGGTACCGACTGGCTGGCCGACACCCAAACCGACCAGAACCCGCAGAACCTGAACTCGGCCAACCCGCGCTTCTCTGAGCTGTCGGGCGCCAACAACCCCGCCGCCGACCTCTGGAACCGCTACGGCGACGACCGGAGCGGCAACGTGCCGGTGGCTATTCAGTATGGCGGCCGCACCGAAACCTTCAACGTGCGCCGCACCGGCTACTACGAGAAGGATTTGATTTCGCCCACCGTCCGCAACCTCAAGTTCGATGGTGGCTTGTTCTACAAACTCACCGATAAGCTGGAACTCTCCTACGGCTACCGCTACGGCCTGATGGATGGCATTTTCCAGCGCGGCAACAAGATTCAGCTCAAGGACGTGACCGTGCAAAACCACAAGCTGGAACTGCGCGGCGCCGACTACTACGTGCGCAGCTACGTGCTAGTGGAAAACACCGGCGACTCTTATAACCTGAACCCGCTGGCTCTCAACCTCGACCTGAACAACGGCTCGAACACGGCGTGGGGCAACAAGTTCCGGACCGAGTTGCAGAACCAAGTGAACCGCGGCACCGATCTGGCTACCGCTATGCAGCAAGCCCGCGCCGTGGCCGATGCGGGCCGCGCCGAGCCGGGTACCGAGGCGTTCAACCAGCTCAAAAACACCATCACTGGCATCAACAATTGGGATAGTGGCGTGAACGTGCCCGGCGCTCCGGCCACGGGCGGGGCCGCCCTCTGGCAGCGTAGCCGTACCTACCACAACGAGGCGCAGTGGAACGTAGGTCGGCGCATCAAGTTTGCCGATGTGGTGCTCGGCGCCGATGCCCGGGTGTACGAGGTAATACCCGACGGCAACAACTTCGTGGACTTCTCGAAGCCCCTCGCCGACCGCACCACGCCGGGCGGCAACAACGTGTACTACAAGAAGTTCGGGGGCTTTGCGCAAGGTACTAAGCTACTGCTGCAAGACCGCCTGAAGCTGAACGCCTCGCTCCGCCTCGACTACAACCCCGAGTTCAACCCCAAGCTGAACCCTCGGATTGCGGCCGTGTACACGGCGGCCAAAAATCACAACTTCCGGGCTTCTTATCAGAACGGCTGGCGTTTTCCGGCGCTGTTTGAGGCCCTGTCGTTTGTGAACAACGGCAACGTGCGCCGCGTGGGCGGCCTGGCCCGCGTGAACGAAGGCCTTGGTTTCCTCGACAACTCCTACACGCTTACTTCGCTCGACAACTTCACGGCGGCTGTCAGCCGCGACGTGGCCGCCGACAACGCCGGTGGCACCACGGCCCAAAAGCAGCAGCGGGCCGCCCTCAACAACCGCGACGTGCTGCAAGTAGCCAACCTCCCGACCATGGAGCCGGAGCGCATCAACGCCTTTGAGGTGGGCTACCGCAGTGTGCTCTTCGACAACCGCTTAGCTCTTGACGTGGATGCCTACTACAACGTGTATTCGGGCTTCTTGGGGCAGGTGGAAGTGGCCGTGCCGAAGTCGGGGGCGGTGGGCACGGATGCTGCGGTGCTGGACATGCTGACCCGCGGGCAGCAGGACCGGTACCGGGTGTATGCCAACGCCCGCAACCAATACCGCAGCTACGGTTCGGCGCTAGGCGTCACGTACAACTTCTACCAGAAATACACGCTGGCCGGCAACGTCAACTACAACAACATTGCCACCAACAGCACGCAGGACGTGTTCATTACCGGCTTCAACACGCCCAAGTGGACCACCAACCTAAGCTTCGGCAACCGCGAGGTGGTGCGCAATGTGGGCTTCAACGTGGTGTGGCGCTACCAAGACTCGTTCTTGTGGGAAAGCCAGCTTGCCAACGGCCGAATTCCAGCCTACCAAACCGTGGACGCGCAAGTGAACGTGCGCATCCCGAACTTGAAATCAACCATCAAACTCGGCGGCACCAACTTGCTCAACAACCGCTACATCCAGTATGCCGCCGGCCCAACCATCGGCGGGCTGTATTATGTGGCCGTAACGTTCGACAACACGATAATTCGCTAATGCCCTGCCCCTGCTGAGTAGCGGGGAACCAGTCACCAGACCCACCATGCCAGATACCACCATAAAACTTTCCGAAGTCGAACACGTCAAGACGGCCAGCAACTACTTGCGCGGCACGCTGGCCGATAGTCTCGTCAATCGAATTACGGGCGCCCTCAACCCCGACGATACTCACCTCATCAAGTTCCACGGCTCGTACCAGCAAACCGACCGGGACCTAGACAGCGAGCGGAAACGCCAGAAGTTGGAACCCCTGTACTCACTCATGATTCGGGTGCGGGTGCCGGGCGGCATTGCCACGCCCACGCAGTGGCTGCGCATGGACGAGTTGTCGACCAAGTACGCCAACAACACTCTCAAGCTGACCACCCGCCAGACCTTTCAGCTGCACGGCGTACTCAAGCGCAACCTCCAGAAAACCATTCTGGGCTTCAACCAAGTGTTCATGGACAGCATTGCGGGCTGCGGCGACGTAAACCGCAACGTGATGTGCAACCCCAACCCGCACCAATCGGAGGTGCACGCGCAGGTGTACGAGGTGTCGCGCCAAATTAGCGCCCACCTCACGCCGCGCACCTCGGCGTATTGGGAACTGTGGCTGGATGGCGAGCAGCAGCACATCAGCGCCCCCAACGAAGGCGAGGAAGATGCCGAGCCGATCTATGGCAAAACCTATCTGCCGCGCAAGTTCAAGATTGCGCTGGCCATCCCGCCGCACAACGACACTGACATCTTTACCAACGACTTGGGTTTGATTGCCATCGAGGAGAAGGGTCAGCTACTCGGGTTCAACGTGGCCGTTGGGGGCGGCATGGGCATGACCTTCGGCATGCTTGATACTTACCCGCGCCTGGCCGACATCATCGGGTTTGTACCCGCCGACAAGGTGGTGGATCTTTGCGAAAAGGTGGTAACGATTCAGCGCGACTGGGGCAACCGCGAAAATCGCAAGTACTCGCGCCTCAAGTACACCCTCGACCGGGTGGGTCTGGACGTGTTCAGGCAAGAACTCAACCACCGCCTGGGCTACGAGCTAGAGCTTGGCCGCGCCTACAAGTTTGAAAGCACCGGCGACGCCTTCGGGTGGACTACCGGGCCTGATGGCGCGCATCACCTCACGCTGCTGGTGGAAGGCGGCCGCGTAACCGACCGGCCCGGCCACACCCTGAAAACCGCGTTGCGCGAAATTGCCACCTTCCACACCGGCGACTTCCGCCTGACCGGCAACCAAAACGTGATTATAGCCAACGTAGCCCCTGAGCATCGCCTCACTGTTCAAGCCCTGCTCACCGAGCACGGCGTGGAGGTAGCTGGCAACGACTTGTCGGGACTACGGCGCGGGGCATTAGCGTGCGTGGCGTTAAATACCTGCTCGTTGGCATTTGCCGAAGCCGAGCGTTATCTTCCGCAGCTGCTTACCCGATTGGAGGAAAGCATGAAAGCGTATAATTTAACACAAGATGATATCTTGCTGCGGATGACAGGCTGCCCCAACGGTTGCGCCCGCCCATACATGGGCGAAATCGGGTTGGTAGGCCGCTCCGTCGGGCGTTATAATTTGTATTTGGGAGCAGCTTTCAACGGCGAGCGGCTCAACAAACTCTATAAAGAAATGCTGGATGAAGATGGTATAGTGCGGGAGCTGACGCCGATTTTTGCCGACTACGCTGCAAACCGGGAGCCGCTTGAGCGGTTTGGTGATTTCACCATTCGTCGGGGGTACGTGCAAGCCACCACGCACGGCCAGAACTTCCACGAGTAGCAATAGGTACTTTGGTAAACTCGTCATACTGAGGCTACCACAGTACATCTGTCATGCTGAGCGCAGTCGAAGCATCTCGCTAGTGTGGTAATCACTACTCTAGCATCAGCACGCGAGATGCTTCGACTCCGCTCAGCATGACGGACTTCGATAGTAGACTAGACTTCCCTAGACTTGCTACCACAACCGACCATCCAAAACACCCTCCATGCCTCTTTCCAATAACCCTGTGTCTCAGCCACGCTCCGAGCCCCCTCCCACTGGAGCGAACCGACTGTTTCCCATCTTCCTGAAGTTGGAACAGCTGCACGTGCTGCTGGTAGGCGGTGGAAACGTGGGATTGGAAAAGCTGTCCGCCATTCTAGCTAATAGCCCTGCGGCAGCAGTAACCGTGGTTGCCACGTATTTTCTGCCCGAACTACGGGAGCTAGCCGCGCGCCACCCCGCCGTGCAGCTCCGCGAAGGTCCTTACCAAATCACCGATTTAGTTGGCCACGACCTAGTCATTGTGGCGACTGATGACAAGGCGCTAAACCTAACCATCAAGGCTGATGCTACCCGGCAGCGCCTACTTTGCAACGTAGCCGACACGCCCGACGCCTGCGACTTTTACCTAGGGTCCATCGTGCAGAAGGGCGACTTAAAAATTGCCATCAGCACCAACGGTAAGTCGCCAACCATTGCCAAGCGGCTGCGCGAGATGCTCACCACCACCCTCCCCGACGAGTTGAACGAGGTGCTGCAACGCATGTCGTCGATTCGGGAGAAAGTAGGCGGCGACTTTGCGCATAAAGTACGCTCTCTCAATGCCGTGACGGCCGAGCTAACGGGTGGGCCGGCTTATGAGTCGCCGGCGGCGGCTATGTGGCGCCGCCGGGCAACCATGTCGCTGCTGGCGTTCATGGCCATCATCATCATCAACATTATCTCCTATTACGTCACGTGGCAGCAGGCCTGGGAGGTAGCGAGCAATGCCGATACGTTCTACATTTTCGTGGCTATCGGTTTTGGGGCGCAGATAGTTGATGGGCTATTGGGCATGGGCTACGGGGTGGTGACGGCCATCAGTTTGATGAGTTTAAACATTTCGCCCGCTGCGGTCAGCGCAAGTATTCATACCGCCGAAATGTTCGCCAGCGGCGCATCGGGTTACCATCACTACCGCTTCGGCAACGTCAACAAGAAGCTGTTCAAGGTGTTGCTGATTCCGGGCGTGCTGGGGGCCATTACGGGAGCCTACTTGCTGGCTACGTTTGGCGAGGAATACGCGAAGTACGTGAAACCCTTTTTGGCGGTGTACCTGCTGCTGCTTGGGGTTCGCATTATCTCTAAGGCCTTCTCTAAACCGAGTGCGCGCAAAAAGCACAAGAAGCTAGGTGTACTGGCAGCAGCCGGCGGCTTCCTCGATTCGTTTGGCGGTGGCGGCTGGGGTCCTCTCGTGACCAGCACCCTCATTGCCGGGGGCCGTACGCCGCAGTACGTCATCGGCTCGGTGAGCGTCACCGAGTTCTTCGTCACGTTTGCTAGTGCCGTTACGTTTTTCGCCACGCTGGGCATTTCGCATTGGCAGATCATCCTGGGCTTAATCGTGGGGGGCATTGCTGCTTCGCCCATTGCAGCCCGCCTCGCCGGCCGCATTCCGGTGCGGTGGATGTTCGTAGGCGTGGGTTTGATGGTGATTATCTGGAGCTTGTGGGCATTGCGCAAGGTGTTCTTTTAGCACATACGCCTTAACGTCTCTTGAAAACACAACGCCCCGACCAATGATGGCCGGGGCGTTGTGTTTTGCTGTAGTTTCATTCCTGCTCGTTATACAGGCTGTCTGTCCTGCTCCTGCCGCAGTTTGCTGTGTTTCTTGCCGTAGCCGTAGTAGATGGCCAAGCCTATAGCGAGCCACACCCCTAACCGTAGCCACGTTTCCCACGGCAACGACACCATCATCACCAAGCAGGTCAGGATGCCGAGAATAGGCACCACGGGCACCCACGGCGTGCGGAAGCCACGCGGGGCGTTGGGCTCTTTCTTGCGCATGATTAGGATACCCAAGCATACCATCACGAAAGCTAGTAGCGTACCGATGCTAGTCATTTCGCCAACTACCGAAATCGGCACGAAGCCCGCAAACAGGGCAATAAACAAGCCGAGCAGCAGGTTGGATTGCAGTGGCGTGCGGAATTTTGGGTGAACGTGCCCGAATACCGGCGGCAGCAACCCATCCTTGGCCATCGAGAAGAATACCCGGCTCTGGCCCAGCAAATCCACCAGAATAACCGAGGTGTAACCGATAATGATAGCCAGAATAACGGCCGCCGACAGCCAGGCGTACGGCGTTTTCTCGATGGCAATAGCCACCGGTGCGGCGCTGTTCTTGAACTCAGTGTAGTTGGCCAGGCCCGTCATGACGTGCCCGAACAGCACAAACAGCACGGTGCAAATCAGCAGGGAGCCGATGATGCCGATGGGCATGTTGCGCTGCGGGTTCTTGGTTTCCTGCGCCATCGTGGCCACAATGTCGAAGCCGATAAACACGAAGAAGATAACGCCAGCCCCGCGCAGAATTCCGCTCCATCCAAACTCGCCGAACGTGCCAGTATTCTCCGGGATGTAGGGTTGATAATTGGCCGGGTCGATGTATTGCCAGCCCAACGCAATGAACACCAACACCACCGATACTTTCAGCGTGACCACCAGCGCGTTAAACCAAGCCGAGCCTTCGGTGCCGCGAATAATGATAGCCGTAATAGCCAGCACAATCAACATAGCGGGCACGTTCACGAAGCCATGCACTGAGGTACCATCGGCCAGCGTGGCCGTTTCGAAGGGCGACATTACGATTTGCGCCGGAATGTGCAGGTTGTACTTAGCCAGAAACTTCACCAGATACTGCGACCAGCTAATAGCCACCGTAGCCGCGCCTACCGAATATTCGAGCACCAAATCCCACCCGATTATCCAGGCAAACAACTCACCCATCGTAGCATAAGCGTAGGTGTAAGCCGACCCCGACACGGGCACCATAGAAGCAAACTCGGCGTAGCAGAGCGCTGAAAAGGCACAACCAACAGCGGCCACCACAAACGAGAGTGTCACAGCCGGGCCGGTGTTGTTGGCGGCGGCAATACCAGTAAGCGAGAACAGGCCCGCCCCAATAATTACCCCGATACCAATGGTAATCAGGTTGAAGCCGTTCAGGCTTCGTTTCAGCGTGTGGGAACCCGTTTCGGCAGCTTCAAGCCGCAGCAGCTCCAATGATTTCTTAAGCATAAAAAATTGTGTGGGCACGCGCTAGAGCACGCTCACCCGTTGAGTAAAGCTGGTTCATTGAAGCGCTAACCGGCTGGTAGAACGGACACAATGCCCGCGTTATACGCAGTCAGCTAAGCTAAGACCAGTAAAAAGAAAGGATAGAAAGCAAAGTCCGCGAGCTGCCTGATAGCAAAGGCAGCCTTTTATGACTGCGGGTTTTACTACACAGGCGTAGAATTACCTGTCGCTCAGCAACAACAACCCGCGCTACAACAAGTCCGTCCGCGGCCCGCAGGCTCGGCGAATAGAGTAGCAACTAGGAAAAGCGGGGTAGTTAGTGAATGAGGCACGGTAACTTGTTTTTATATAGCCAGAGAGTGAATCCGCTGGCCTTCGGTTGGCACCGTTCCGCGGGTGACGGGGGTTGCCGGCGCGTCTTAGAGCCTGTCTCTCAGCGCCTCTGTATAAAAACAATCCTTCGTCGGTAAAGAATTGGTGCCGCAAAGGTAAGTCCAGCTTTTGCGCATTCACAAGTGCCTGGTTGAAGTTGAAAATGGGGAGCCATAGCAGTCTGTCCAAACCAACTTCCCGCTTACCTCCTACCCCGCTGCGCCGGCCTGCCCGTCTTGGCCAGGTTTATTGGCGCGCATCAAAAACACGAGCGGTACGGACAGTAGGCAGGCAAATCCTAGCAGATAAAAGGAATCGATATAGGACAGGATGTTGGCCTGCAGCTGCACTGCACCATATATTGTGGCTTGGGCACGCTCCGTTGCTTCGGCTAGGCTACCACCAACGGTGGCTTGGGTGGAAGCTAAGCTTTGCACGCCTGCTTCATAATTGGGATTCGAGAAGTTGAGGCTGTCGATGATGCGGCTTTGGTGGAACTGCGCGCGCCGCGCAATCAGGGTGGTAATGGCCGCAATACCAAAGCTACCGCCCAACGACTGCGCCAAGTTGATAAGCGTAGCTGCTTGGTTGGTTTTGTTTTTGGCGATACCCACGTAAGCGGCCACGCTGATGGGCACAAACAGGAAAGCCAGGCCCATACTTTGATACACCCGGGCCTTGGCTACACTCACAAAGTCGATGTCGGAGCTGAGTACATGGGCGTAGTTGAACAGCGCAAGTGTGCTGATGATCAAGCCGAACAAGATCATCCAGCGCGCTTGTACCTTACCCGACAGCACCCCCACTACCGGCATCAGCAGCAGTACCGACGCCCCACCCGGCGAAATAGCCAAGCCGCTTTTCACGGCGGTGTAGCCCAACAGGTTTTGCAGGAACAAGGGTAGTTGCGTGGAGCTACTAAACAGCACGGCTCCAACGGCAAACATCACCAACACCGCTGCCGCAAAGTTGCGGTGCCGGAGTAGTTTTAGGTCGATGACCGGGTCCTTGGAGCGCCACTCCCATATAACCCCGGCTACTAGGGCAAGAGCAGCCACCACCGACAGCACCGTAATAGCGCCCGAGCTAAACCACTCTTCCCGCTCGCCGCGGCTCAACACATATTGCAGCGCACTGAGCCCTACCGCCAATAAGCCTAACCCTACATAGTCAACTTTCAGTCCGCCGGCCCATTTTGCGGCTTTCTCTTTCACCATAGCCGGGGGGTCTTTCACCAGTATCGACACCAGAAACGCTGTTACGATAGCCACTGGCACGTTCACGAAAAACACCCAATTCCAGCTAGCATTATCGACCAGGTAGCCGCCTAGCGTGGGCCCCACAGTGGGCGCTACCACTGTGGCTACTCCGTAGGCCGCAAACGCCAGCCCTCGTTGCGCCGGTGGAAAAGTGTCAGTCAGGATGGCTTGTGCCATGGGCGAAAGCATGCCGCCGCTCAGCCCCTGTACCACCCGCATAAACACCAGAAACCCAATGGACGGCGACAATCCGCACAGCAGTGAGGTAGCACCGTAGGCCAGCAGGCAAATCGAAAACAGGCGCTTGCGCCCAACTACCGTGGCTAGAAACCCGGCCACCGGCAGCACCACCGCCTTCGATACCAGCTGCGCCGTCACTACCCATGTTACCTCGTCTTCGGCGGCGCTCAGGTTGCCCCCAATCTGCGACAGCGCCACCGACACGCTGGTATCGTCCAGCACTTCCATAAACGTTGCCATGGCCACCGTCACCGCAATTATCCACTTGAGGTTGCCCCCGTGGCTAGCGGTGGCATCACCAGCTGGTTTTTTCAAGGTTTTAGTTGAGCTCATGGCTAGGACTTCGAGCGGCCACTACTGCGGCGTGGTATGCAAATGCGTGCGCAGCCGCGTCACGGCTTCCTTGTAGTGCGTCGTGAAGTCAGCCAGGATTTCCTCGCGCGTTACGCTCTCGATTTCACGCCCTTCCGTCCAGGTGCTAAGCAGTTCGATGGTCTTTGTGCGAGCAGGCTTTTTGTCGTCTTTCTTTTCGTCTTTTCCCTCGTCCTCGCCTTCCGACCCATCATCTGACTCTTCGTTGTCGTCCTCATCTTCGGCGTCTTCTTTCTCACCCGCAGCCTCAGTGGCTTTGTCGGCTAATTCGTTTTCCTCGAACCAGCAGTGTATATAAGGCGTGACGGTTTCGATGCGCGCTTCGGCCACTACGGCATACTGAAACTCCACGGGTCCTTCAGGCCGATGCACAATCAGGTAGATCCGGCTTTGGTCGAGGCCGGTTTCGCAGGTGCGGCCGTGCTGACGCAAGGCCTCAGCCGCCGCTTCCAGAGCGGGCCGCGCCACCTCGTTGTAGAAGGTACCCTGCCGAGTAAGGTTATGGCTGAACGCGTGGTTTTCGCGGTCTACTGTTGCAAAGAAATCATTCAGATCTGCTTGCCAGCGTCCCTTCGAAGTGGATTGGGGCTCCATTGAGTACTATGTTAAATTGTAATTCCAGGGACTAGCAACCAGCCAGCAGCTACTACTTCAACGAACGGCGGCGCGTGAGGCGGTACCATCATTGCCAGGTGCGGCAGGCTTTTCGGTCGGCTCCACACTGATGTCCACTTCGGGCACCACCGACATACCAGGCGCCAGTAAGTGCAAGTTGGGCTGGCCATCAAATACAATTTTGACGGGGATGCGCTGCACTACTTTCACGTAGTTGCCAGTGGCATTTTCGGCGGGCAGCAAGCTAAAACGGGCGCCGGTGCCGCGCTGGAAGCTCTCTACCTTGCCCCGGAATTTCTCGCTCGGATAGGCGTCCACCTCCAGCTCAACCGGCTGCCCGGCACGCATCTTTTCGAGTTGCGTTTCTTTGAAGTTGGCCGTTACCCACAGCTGACCATACGTAAGCGCCATAAGTTGCTGCCCCACCGCTACGGTCTGCCCCTCGTCCACGGCTTTGCGGGTGACCCGTCCGGTTTCGGCCGCGTAGATTTTGGTATACGAAAGCTGCAGCTTGGCTTCTTCGGCAGCGGCTTGGGCTTCTCCTATTTGCGCCGCCGCCACGCCAATTTGCTCGGTAGCTTGGCGGTAGTCGTTTTCGGCTTGGGCCACGGCGGCACGGGCCTGCCCAACTTGGGCACGAACGGTTTGGGTACGCTTGCGGGCGGCATCGGCCTGAGCCGCTGTGGTACGAGCGGCCGTCTGGACCTGGTCGTAGCGCTGGCGCGACACGGCATCCGTTTTGTAGAGTTCGGCGTAGCGTTGCTCGTCGCGGGCATCGCGGGCCGCTTGGGCTTGGGCAGCGCGCTCTTCCGCCTGCGCTTGTTCCAGCGACGCCACCGCTGCCGCCAACTGAGCCTGTTGCTGATCAATGACGCTGCGCCGCGCCGTAGCTGCGCGGGCAGAAGCATCTCGTTGCGCCTGCGCACTTACCACGCCAGCTTGGGCTTGGTTGAGCCGCGCTTGGTAGTCGCGCGGGTCTAGCTCCAAGAGCAGGGTGCCGGCTTGCACGAGCTGGTTGTCGCGCACATACACCTTACTTACCGTACCAGCGGCCCTTGGGCTCACACGCACGGCGTCGCCCTCAATAAAGGCGTTGTCCGTTGACTCGTGGGCGCGGGCGTGCAGGTAGTACCGAATCCCGAAGAACAGCACGGCCAGCACCAGTATAATGGCACCAATCACAAACCACGGCCGCTTGTAGACGGGTGTTTTGGTGGTTTCGTCGGGCGCATCTTCGGGCTGCTGCTCTACCTTACGGCGGCCTCGGGCGCTACGGTCCGGAGCATCGGAGGGGTCGGCTGCTTGCCGCCGGGCGGGGTCGCGAGGGGCACTACGAGCGGGAGATTGGGTGGTATCTTGTGCCATTAGAAGTCTGCGTTGGCGATAAGTTGATTACAGGCGAAAAGACTGCGCGGTACCAGTGGCAGCGGCGAAATTGAGCCGCGCCGCGCCGTACTGTGCTAGCGCCTGTACTCGTAGAGCCCGGGCATTGGCTAAGCCGGCCTGCGCCTCTAATACTTCGGTGTTGTCGGCTACGCCAGCCCGGAAACGCTGGGTGGCAAGCTCTAATTCACGGGTTGCCAGCTGAAACTGTTCTTCGCTGGCCCGTACTTGCTCGGCGCCTAAGCGCCAGCCTACCAAGGCTGTGCGCACATCTTGCTCCACTTGGCCACGGCTGTTCCCTAGCTCCCACTCTGCCTGGCGCTGCTGACTCAGGGCCGCGTTTATCCGGCCACGAGTGTAACCTCCATCAAACACGGGCACGCTAAGCTGCACGCCGTAGGTGCGTGTAGCACGGTCGTTTTTGAAAGGGGTATTAGCCGACTGCCCATAGTCACCGACAGCATTAATGGTGGGGTAGCGAGCTGCAGCACGGGCTTTGCGGTCGAGGGCACGTTGCTCGATGGTTTGCTCGGCAATGCGCGTATCCAGCCGCGAAGTCAGCGCCTGCTGCAACGCAGCGTCAATGGACGGCACCGCCTCGGCGCGCACAGCTAGTGTGTCGGTGAGGGCAGTGGAACTGCCTTGAGGCAACCCTACGGCGCGTTCTAAGTCCAAGCGGGTTTGCTCGGCATTGGCCTCGGCTTGCACCACGCGGAGCCGTTCTTGCGCCGCTCTTGATTCGGCTCGCACCACATCAATACCGTTGGCTACGCCGGCGTTTCGTTGCTTGACAGCCAGCTCACGTAAGGCTTCTGCTAACCGAAGATCGGCCCGAGCAGCGTTTACTTCTAAGTTGCTGCGTTGGGCGCTCAGGTAAGCCAGCGCCACAAAAGTGGCCACCTGCTCCCTGGCCAGTTGGGCGGTTAGGTCCGCTACCTGCACGGCGGCTTTCGTGCTTTTGTATTCGCGCAGCGCCGCTAGGTTGAGGATGGTTTGCGAGAAGTTAAGACGAGCATCAAACGTATTGAATGGCCCTACAAAAGATGGAATTCCACCTCCGCCACCCATTCCGCCCATACCTCCCGGCATTTCCTCTCCACCTCCCCCACCAAAGCCTTGCGCGGCCAAGTTGAGTGTACGATTTTGCTGATAAGCCGTACCCGTGATATTAGGCAACAGAAAAGATCGTACCTGCTGTTGCAGGGCTCGTGCTTCTTCGGCCCGCTCGGTAGCTAGCAACGTGGCTAAGTTGTTATCTAACCCTATGGTTACGGCGTCGGCCAGGCTCAGGCGCTCCGGGGCCACGGCCAGTACGCGGGCCGCTCCGGTTTGCATGCCTTGGCTATTGGCATTGCGCATGGCCCCGCCAATAGGGGCACGCGGCGTGGTGGCACCCCGAGGCTCGCCGGGAGTACCTGCGCCACCCGAGCCAGAATTTGGTTGTGCTCCTTGACTACCTCCGCTTTGGCCCGGTGCGCTTCCTTGGCTCATGGAAGCTGGTGCGCTGGCTGGATTTATGGGAGTTGGTGGCGCGCTCTGCTGCTCGTTGGTTTGCTGCATTTGCTGGCGCCTGCGCTGCAATTCTTGTTGCTGCTGTTGCCCGGCAGGGGGGCCACCTATGCCTTGTTGTCCGCTGCTTTGCTGTTGAGCGCCCCCCGCTGGCTGCGAACCGCCCTGGCTTCCTTGTGCCTCAGCATCCGCGGCCGCGGCTAGCAGCAGCACTAGCCCGATAGGAACAGCCTCTCGGGTTACGTGAATCAGGGTACGTATCTTTTCTACAATCACCTCGAGTAAGCTATTGCTTGACAACTCATTACGTACAGTTACTTCCCTGCAACTCAAGCCAGTTTGTTTCACTACATGCTACTTGCATACAGGCAATAACTTTTAAGGATTGAGCCGGTTCGTTGTCTATTCGCATCATCGACAACACCTACAGCAGGCGTCCTTTCCTGTATCTATTTCCGCGACTGGCCCTGTTGTAAGCAAGTGGAACTCAATACACAAAAGCGCCTCAGTATATTTCCTTACGCGACCTTATCGAAATAGTTAACCTGTTAACTAAATCAGTTGAATAAGCATTTCGCTGCGGCAGATATCCGGCTGACTGCCTTGACATCTATTTCAATAAGCTAGCTGTAGCGCTGCACGAATGAAGAGCAACTTCTTACTTTACTGGCAGTTGCCTGCCTTCTTCCTCTATAGCCGTCCGAAACATCTGCGCTAGTTTGGCAAGCAAACGCAGTAGTTCCTGCCGCTCTGGTGCGCTGAATGGCTCCATGATGACGGCCAACCGACGCTGGTCGTTGGGCATCATCTCATCTAGAAATGTGCGGCCAGCTTGGGTCAACTGCACGGTGTGCGCACGCCGGTCGGTGGGGGCTACTACCCGCTGGATATAGCCCTGCTTTTCTAGTCCAGTCAGTAGCTTGGTTATGGCTGCGCGCGACACACCACAGTGTAAGGCCAACGTTGAGGGGCTGATACCCGCCGCTGCCCCGTCGAGGTGGAGCAGCACAATCAAGCGTCCTTGGGTGATTCCTAAGTGAGTGAAATGCTTGTCCATGCTAGTGAACAAACTATTGAACAGGCGCCCCATAGCCATGCAAAAGTGCAGCCCATCGGGGTCGGTGCCGGCGTAGCGCTGCGTGATGTTGCGCAGCATAGCATCGGTTTGTTCAGCAGAAGGAAATAGCCGTTCGGTTGCTAAAGTTGGAGAAACGCGCGCCATGCAAAAAGAATAAACAACCAATGAAGTGAGTACGACTAAAAGCTAGCTGCACTAACGGCATACGCTTCATGCAGGACGAAGTCACGGTAAATTGCCAAGCAGCTACGCGCCTAGAAGACGAGAATGCACAAAGCCAAGCGCCACCAGTTTACCCAAAAGCCTCAACGACGATGTCGTTGAGGCTTTTTGAGCTAGTGGATTGGCGATACATGCATCAAGAGGAAAGCGGAACAATTTCGCTGCTCTCTTTAGCGAAGTGCCTCATCCGGTAACAATTCATGGCCGTTTCGCCGAGCTGCACCAGTAGGCGGTAATTGGCCACCGTCCCTACTGCCGCCCCGATAATGGGCAGCAGCTGCGCCAGTTTGGCAAGGTCAATATAGTCGCGGTACTCTTGTTGGAAAGTGCGCCAATCAAACGCATTAACATCAGTGGGCAACGTGCGGCGGTAGTTTTCCCAATCGGCCAGGCGCCGATACACCTCGTTGCGCGTATGCTGGCTGCTGAAGGTTAGTTGGAAAATGTGCAGAATATAGAGCCGCTCGGGGTACTCTTTCACATCGTACCCGTAGAGCGCCGCTATGTCAAATAGCAGCTTAAGCTTGATGCCAAGCAGCAACGGAAAATCGGCAAGGCCGAGGAAAAAGCCGGCGGCACCCGTCACAGCTCCTTCGGCGGCCGCAGTGTTGCGGTAATAGCGAATCCGGGTGCGCACGCTTGTCTCACGGGCAACCAGTGCCATGCCCGTCAGTGGCTGGGGCGAGATGTACGTTGACCCAAACAGCACAGCCCGCACCATTTGCTTGATGGTGGCCGTAATGGCCTTGTGTACTTGCTCGGGCAGCAGCGCATTAAGGCGTGCTTGCACCCGCCGCGCCAACCGATTCAGCATGGACGGCGGTTGCTGCATTTGCTTTTGCCATTCGAGTAGCTCGGCATACGCCTGTTTTTCGTCGGGGGTCATAGCAGAAGCTTACGCGTATCGTGCTGCATAGGCTGTGTAACTCCAACTCGCCAGCCTAACCCGAGGCTAGAGTTCCGCTACTACCACCACTTGGATTTCGCGGACGTGCTTCAACTCTTTATCGTTGGTAAGAAACACGTCGCAGCCAGAATTGACGGCGGTGGCTATTTGCATGGCGTCGATGCCCTTGAGCCCGGCGTACTTGGCTTGCAGCTGATAAGCTAGCGTGGCTGCGCCAAGAGTTATTTCGCGCATTTGAAAATCGAAATCCCGCAGCAAATCGTCAAAGTCGAGCAACAGATCGGGGCGGCCGAGCTGCTCCGGCTTGGCGCAAAACTCGGTATACGTAAGCACGCTTGTTTCCAGCAGGGCATTATCGGTGAGCGACTGGGTTAAGTAGTCGGCCACTTTCTGATAATAGCCCGAATGGTTTTCAACCAGATAAATAAAGGGAGCCGTGTCAAAAAAAATTCTAGCCACGAGTACTCTGCCGTAACTGCTGAACATACTCCTGCGCGTCCATCGACCAGATTCCACGGCCTTTGCCTCTGTACTTGGCCAAAAGCTTTGTGGCGCGGCTGATGTGGCTCATACGCTTTGCCACTTCTTGGTAAACGACTTCCAGCTCGGTGGGTGGCAGCAAGTCAATTTCTTGGATGATTTGTTGGGTCAGGGTCATACTATCAAAGAGGGAAGGCAAGTTTTATCCTCAATTCAGGTTGAGGATAACTCGTCTATATCGGCAAGATACGAATCTTACCAATATCCTGTTCATTCATTGGTTACTGCAAAAAATAAATAAAGCTTAATTATTCCTATGCATAGCACAATTAATATAGTATGCAAGCATACAATTGCTTCACTTACTGCTTGTTGTGGGCTTGAGTGCCAAATATTGCCCTAACACTACAAGTTTGTTATCAAGACTTTAAAACCATAGATGCTTCAGCAAAGCTGTTTTTCACGAGTCAAACGCTCGTGATTTACCCTGCTTTACCTGCTCGCCTTTCCTCCTTACTTGAGGCTGTATATGCGCTCAATTATCTCCACTACCTTCAACCCTTCTAGAGCATTGGTGGTAGCGCAACCACGCTTTTGCACTGTATCCACTACGTTTTCAATCACTTGCACGTGATTAGCCGCGCTACCCTGGTACAAGCCATAGTCGTTGGCGGGGTTGGTGGGGGGCAGTTCAGGCAGTGTATAGTTGCGCAAATGGCAATACTCCACTTTGTCCATGTACTGGCCGCCGAGGCGCAGGCTCCCGTGTTCAGCTACCACCGTTAAGCTGCTTTCCAAATTCCGGTCCCAGACGGCGGTGCTATACTGCAGCGTGCCACTACCGCCGCGCACCAAATCGAAAGTCACTAAGCCGCTGTCTTCAAATTCGGTGAGTTCTGCGTGATTGAAGTCGCGGAAACGAGCCGAGATATTGGTAATGTCGCCGAACACCCAATACAGCAGATCTACGAAGTGGCTGAACTGGGTGAAGAGTGTGCCACCGTCCTGGGCTTGTGTGCCTTTCCAACCGCCTGGCTTGTAGTACCGGGCGTCGCGGTTCCAGAAACAGTTGAATTGCACCAAGTATATTTCGCCTAGTACGCCTTGGTCATAGACTTGCTTTAGCCACGCAGCGGGGGGCGAGTACCGGTTTTGCATCACCCCAAATACCAAGCGCCCCGTCTGTAACGCAGTTTGTACAATGGCTTCAGCATCCGCCTTGTGCAGGGCTATCGGCTTCTCGATAACTACATGCAAACCATGCTGTAAACCAGCTATAGCTTGAGGCGCATGCTGGTAATTTGGTGTAGCTATAGTTAGTATATCTGCCTCAGGGCCACGCAATAAGTACTCATCCAAGGAAGAAAAAAAGGGCACTTCGGGGTACTCTACGGCCAATTCGGGCGCTACTTCCGAGCGGATGTCAACAAGAGCGGTTAGCTGAGCCCCCGGGTGGCGCGACACCAACGAAGCATGACGGCGGCCAATATGCCCCACACCGCAAACAACGAAGCGAACCGCAGAAAGAGAATCAGCCAACGGCTTATGAGTTATAGATGCAAGAAAGAGTGGCAAGCTGCGAAAAAACTTCAGTTCTTTCATCTTCCTGTGCGCTGCCCCAAAACGAATATAGCGCATCAGCATGCAGGCGGCCGCCTTACACGCTGATGCGCTATGTTATATTTTCAAGAAGTATTGCTCGCGCTACAGTAGCCGCTTCAGCTCCTGAAAGTTAGCGTTGTTTACGTTACGCCCCGTGCAGCCTAGCTGTTGAGCACTCTTCTGAATGTTGGTGATGCGCGAACCTGGATTAGGGTGCGTGCTCAAGAACTCTGGTGTACCGCCGCCACCTTGTTTCTCGGCTTTGATGAAGAAACCAGCCGCCCCGTCGCAGGAATAGTAGCGTGTGCCATTGAGGTAGATGGTGGAGTATTTATCGGCTTCGGTTTCGTAGGTGCGGCTGAACTTGAGTTGCCCTATACCAGCGGCCATTTGCACGAGTTGATTGGGGTTGTTGCCGGCTATAACCCCTAGTAGTATGCTTACTCCGTACTGTTTCTGCAGCAGCTGTGTGCTATGCCGACGGTCGGCGTGCGCTATTTCGTGGCCGAGTACGCCCGCCAACTGGTTTTCGTCGTCGAGAAATTTAATCAGTCCCGAGAAAACGTAGATGTGGCCGCCAGGAGTGGCAAACGCATTCTGCGTTTGATCGTCTTTGATGATCTGTACATCCCACGGAAACTGCGTGCGGTACTTGAGGTTGCCGTTGTCGAGCACCCGTTTTACTACTCCATCGAGCAGTTGATACGCACGGGCGTTGCTGGAGCGCTCCAGCAGTTGCCCTTTGGCGCGATACGTGGAATCGGTTTGCTTGGCTACTTGGGCCCCAAGTTCAATATCCTGCTGTATGGGAAAGATGTTGAAGCCTTGGGTGGGCTTGGTAATGGCGGCGGTGGTAAGGGCGGCTACTCCGGCTAGCGGCAGCAGAAGCGTAAGAAAAGAACGGCGCATAAACGAGACTAAAGTTTAGAACAGTAATACGGCAGAAAGAAAAAACAGTGCCAACCTAACCGCACGCGTCTGCCTCAAGCGCAGCTTTACCTCTAGAGCAGAGGCCTTACGTTGTTGCCCATGTGCGCACGGCGGCCGCCACAACCGTCACTTGCTCTTGTGTCAAGGCCGGATGGATGGGTAAGGACAGCACAGTGCGGCACAAGCGTTCGGCTACCGGAAATTGCCCTGCCTGATAGCCTAAGTAGGCATAGGCGGGTTGTAGGTGGTTGGGCAACGGATAATACACAACGCTTGGAATCTGCTGCAACTGCAAATACGCCTGCAATTGGTCGCGGCGGTTCAATTTATCAGGAGCTTCCTGGTCTATCACCAGCGTGTACTGATGAAAAACGTGCGTGCTGCGCAAGTCTCGAACCGGGGTGTGCACGCCCGGAATACCCCCCAAAGCCGCATCATAGTGCGCCGCTATGTGCTGGCGGGTAACGGTCCACTGTGGCAGGTAGCGCAGCTTCACGCGCAGCAGGGCTGCTTGTATGGTATCGAGACGGGAATTGAGGCCGATGTGCTCATGGTGGTATTTGCGGGTCTGGCCGTGGTTGGCTAGTTGGCGCAAATAGGTGGCCCGTGCTTGGTCGCGGGTGTATAAGGCCCCGCCGTCGCCGAGGGCCCCGAGGTTTTTGCTAGGAAAGAAAGAAGTTGTCCCCACCTCCCCTACCGTGCCCGCCATCCAGGTTGGGCCCGCTTCGGCAGTGAATGTGGCCCCAATGGCTTGCGCATTGTCTTCAATCAACGCAACCCCATGTTTGTCAGCCAAGAGCCGCAGCGCAGCCAGGTCGGCACACTGCCCGAACAGATGCACCACTATAATAGCACCAGTGCGCGGCGTAAGGGCGGCCTCCACCGCGGCCGGGTCTAGGTTGAAAGTATCGGGCCGCACATCGGCAGGCACGGGCACCAAGCCGAGCACGGCAGCAGCTTCAAGGGTAGCAACGTAGGTGAAAGCTGGCACAATAATCTCAGTGCCAGCAGGCAATTGCAAACTCATCAGTGCCAGTTGAAGCGCATCGGTGCCGTTGGCGCAGGGCACTACATAGACATCGTCTAAGTAGGCGCTTAGCTCGTCGGCAAATTGCTGCACGGCTGGTCCCTGAATGAAGGCGCCTTCTTCCAAGGTCTGTTGCAGCACCGCATTCAGCTCATGTTGAATAGGAGCATGCTGAGCGCGCAGGTCCAGCATGTGAATGGGCGCGCAGGGCAAGGAAAAAGTAGGCACAGACGGAGGGTGGCAAATAAACAAACTCAAAGATAGAAGGACACCTGAGACGGGCCGCAAACCGCGCAACCTCAGGCATAAGCCTTGCGTTATCCGGCCACTAAGCAGCGTAGTTGCTTGGTGAAAATACTGCGCCTCTCCCGCTCTAACACCCCTATGCCATGTTCAGGAAAAGATTTACTGCTACTACCTTTGCCTCCTTGTTGCTGCTTGGTAGTACCGTCAGCTATACCAGTTGCTCGCAGCCTGACAAAAAAGAAGTATCGGCACAGAGTGACCAAGCGTACAGAGACTTCCAGTTATTCGTTTCCGACGCGGAGGCCAAAGCCAACAACGTAGCGGAAATAGCTGAAGCCGACCACGAGCAGGAAACCGCGCAACTCAAAGCCGACTTCGATGCCAAAGTAGCGGCCGTTGATAAATACGCAGACCAGTACGACGATGCCCGGCGGCAGGAAGTCGAGGCCCTCCGCACCCGCTACACCGAAGCCTTCGACAAACGCGAGGCGGCCTGGAAGAATAAGCGCACCACTACTGCTCCGGCAACTACTGATACTCCTGCCACTGCCTCTGGCGCGCCCAAATTAGGCAAGTACTACAAGCCTACCAGCCCCGCGGCCCGACTCACGGCTGCCAATGCCCGCGCCACCTACGAGTCGTTTGTTGAAAACATCAAGCGAAACGAAGATCAATACGACATCGACGACTGGCGCAATATCAACACGGAATGGCGCGCCCTCGATGAAGCCTACGACAAAGTGAAAGGCGAAATACCGGCGCGCGACTTAGCCGAAATTCAAAAAGAGAAGTTGAAATATGCCGCCTTCAAATCGTTTGATAAAGCGGAAGCTCGTGCTTCGCAGGGTGCTGCTGCCGTGGGCAACGAAGCAAAAGAAGTAAAAGAAGGTACTGCCGACGAGCGCAGCAAGGTAGGTCAGGCCGCTAGCAACACGGCTTCCGATGTAAAGGAAGTCGGTAAAGATGTAGGCCAAGGTGCTGCCAAAGTGGGCAAGAAAGTAGGCGGCGCGGTAAAAGACGTGTTCGACGGCAAAGACAACAAGAAAAACTAGGTATCCCAGACCTGCACCCACCCGTGCTTGCAAGCCTGTTTCTGCGCTTTAGGCCAGGAACCGGCTTTTCATTTGCAAAGCTCCCCTCGTCATCGTATTCAAGGCCTTGGTAGCTGGTGCCAGGCTGCGACCTAATGCCTAGACAAGAGCATCGGGACTACTTTGCCAGCTCCGTCAACATCCAGTACAGCTTCAGGGCGTCGAGTTGGCGCAGGCTAGGCCGTACGGAAAGCAAATTGCGCCGCACCTGCGTTTGGCGCAGCTTGAAAGCGGCTCGCACGGCTTCACTTAACCCCCAGCGGTGTAACTGCAGGGCAGCTTTCAGCAATTTGGTGTCGCTACCCAATCCCTCGGCCCGGTAGAGCAAGGCCAGATTGCGAACGGCCTCGTGGCTCTTCTGCAAAAACATAGTGGCGGGCTCCAAGCCATCATGCAGTACCGGATTGTCGAGGTGATGGACCTGAATGCCTGCTTGGCGCAGCAACCAACCAAATTTGGTGTCTTCGTGGCCGTAGCGGGTGAGTTGCTCATCTAAGCCAAACTGTCGAAACAACTTAGTATCGACCAGCATATTGTTGAGCGTAAGCTGCCCATGCGGAGCACGTTGCCGCACGGCCGCCGGCCGCGCTTCGCGCAGCCGCCCATACAACCAGCGCAAGGTTAGTTCTGCCGTCGAGGGGGCGGTATGTTCGTAGGTGGTTCCCCCTACTAGTACGGGCGCCTGCATGCGGGCAGCCGCATACCGGGCCAGAAACCGGGAGTCGGGCAGCAGACTATCGTTGTCGAGGAGTAGCAACCATTCGTAGCGGGCGGTTTGGGCCAGGCGGTTGCGGATAGCGGCCCGCCCGATATTGTGCGGCAGTTCTTCGTAGCATACGCCGGCTAGCTTGCTTAGGTGATGGTTGGGCAGCCGCTCCACTTCCCGGGAGCCGTCATCAAGACACAGAATTTCCACCGGGCCATCCCAATCCTTGGCTTGGGCCTGCAAGGCGTACACCAACGGCGTCACGTTGCGGTTGAAAACCGGAATCAGTACGGAGAGACCGGGCATGGATTAGAAGAGAAGTAGAGAACCCACCATACAGATTGTTGCCGAGTTAATGCGCCAAATGTACAATCAAGCTAACACTTACAGTCAACTTCGTGCCACAACCGGATTGAGCGCACGTAAGCTATTGGCTGGCTGCAGCTACGCTACTATCACTGATAATCTAAAACTCGTTTTTTAATTGAAAAGGTGTCACCGCAGAATCCACCAGCTGGCCTTGCTCGCACTTAAGCACTCGTTTTGGGTACTGCTGAATAATCTGGTAGTTGTGCGTGGCCATGAGCACAGCTGTGCCGGAATTGTTGATTTCCACAAACAGGCGCATAATGCTGTCTGCCACATCGGGGTCGAGGTTACCGGTGGGTTCGTCGGCGAGCAGCAGCAGCGGCTCGTTGAGCAAGGCGCGGGCAATAACCACGCGCTGCTGCTCGCCCCCCGATAACTGGTGCGGCATCTTCCCCGCTACGTTGGCCAGACCCACGCGCATGAGCACTTCGGAAATGCGCTGTTGTTTGCGGGCTTTGCCGCTCCACCCGGTTGCATTGAGCACAAAGAGCAGGTTTTCGGCCACCGTCCGGTCGAAGAGCAGCTGAAAATCCTGGAAAATGATGCCCAGCTTACGGCGCAAATACGGCACCTTGCTACTGTTACTGATTCGGGGCAGTGCAAAGCCTGCTACCGTTCCAGTTCCTGCTCCCAGCCCCAAATCGGCGTACAGTGTCTTGAGCAAGGAGCTCTTACCCGACCCCGTTCGGCCTACCAGGTAGGCAAACTCCCCTTTCTCCAGCGTAAACGTGACCTTTTGCAGGATGGTATTCACATCCTGCATGATATACGCATCGTGCAGCTCGACAACGGACATAATTCAATCCTTAATTTTCAGTGCCTAGTGCGTGGTTGGTGAGGCGTAGTATGAAACAAAACAGCCTCGCTTTACCAACCACGCACCAAACTCCAAATTTATATTTCCAGCTTCTGCAGCTTACCGAAAGCAAGGCCATCAATAACCGCAGCCAAGGCCGTCTCCTTATTTTCCAGCCCGTAGCGGTGCAGATCCTTCAGGGGCCGGTCGGCTCGGAAGTAAGCAATGAGGACAAACTCTTCGTCGCGCAACTGAATGTAATCGGGAATCTTGGCTTTGCCTTTGACTTTGATGATATACATGGCTGAAGGATTGAATTGTTTGGTTGCTGAACAACTACGGTCTACCAGAGTAGCAGAACAACTAGCTCTTTGCTTCTGCCGCTAGCTAGCCGTTTACTTTCGCGTGGTCGGCAAGGAACGTAGCCAAACCTTTGTCGGTGAGCGGGTGGCTGAGCAGCCCCGTGATAACGCTGAGCGGGCAGGTTACGACATCGGCACCAAGCTCCGCGCACTGAATCAGGTGCGGAATGTGGCGCACAGAAGCCGCCAGCACTTGCGTAGGATACCCGTAGTTAGAGAAGATGTCAACGATTTGCTGAATCAGCAACATGCCATCGGCGCCAATATCATCGAGGCGGCCCACAAACGGCGACACGTAGGTGGCACCCGCTTTGGCAGCCAGCAACGCTTGTCCAGCCGAGAAAATAAGGGTGCAGTTGGTTTTGATGCCTTTATCAGAAAAGTAACGGATAGCTTTCACGCCATCCCGAATCATGGGCACTTTCACCACAATATTGGGGTGCAGCTCTGCCAAGGCTTCACCTTCCCGCACGATACCCTCGTAGTCGGTGGCAATCACTTCGGCCGATACATCACCATCCACCAGCTCACAGATTTGCTTATAGTGGGCCATAACGGCATCGGTGCCTTTGATGCCTTCCTTGGCCATAAGCGAAGGATTGGTGGTTACGCCGTCGAGCACCCCAAGCTCTACGGCTTCCTGAATGTCCTTCAGGTTGGCAGTATCAATGAAAAATTTCATGTGGTATAAGCGGAATCAGTTGAAAACAACAAGTCCTCAAAGCTACCACCTATCCCGGATTTAGCTAGAGTTGTTGGTTGCCGCGCCCACCAGTGTCGCTGCTGAGTGCCAGCTATACATCTGGTTGCTTCCGAGACTTAAGGGCAAAAAAAAGCGAGCCAAAATCGCACCGCTCAACCGTCTACCCTTGCTACCTTCCGGTCCTGGGGGAGTTCAACAGGAGCTGGTCGTTCTGACTCGCCGGGTGCAAAGGTACAAACGAATCCTACGTTTTACGCTACAAGCGCTTGATTTTTCTCTTTAGCATCAACTTCTATCAGAGAATCAGGAGCTTTAATTTTCATTAGCGCTACTATTCCGTGTGATGAATGCAGCATACTAGGCAGCATGGCAAGTATAAAAACGCTGCTTCACCCAACCCTACCCAAGCTCAAATAAGAGCTTAGAGAGGTGACCGAGTAAAGCAGCGTTCTAGCAATAGAATAGGGAGAGATAAGAAGTATTTTATTTATCGAAACCCAGCAATAGCAAGATGTTATAGCGCAACCTGATAGTAAACCAATAAGTAATTTATCCTGCCGACGATCAGCCCATGCCTTGATAGCGGAAGCTATCCTCGTCGCATACTACCTGCTACTTGTGCCAAGCCTTCTCGGCGGCTTTCACTTTCTTTTTCAGCTGGCGCTCGTAATTGTCAATTGCTTCGAGCTGAAATGTGATAGGGCGGGCATACGTGGCTTGTTGCTGTATGTCCTCGTAGCCGGCATAGCTCACCAGCAGCACCGGCGATGCGTTGGTCGTGCGCAGCAAGTACTCCCCTTCCGAGTTGGTGGTAGTGGTGGTAGCAGCGCTAAACTGGTTCTTAGCCGATACTATCGAAACGACCACACCTGCTAGAGGCTCACCCAAGTCATCAACCACAGTTCCTCTGAATTCTTTAACCTCAACTGGAGCCCCTTCCACTACAGGCGCTGGCGAGGGTGTAGCAACGATTGGTGCTGCAGTGCTCATAGCAATAGCCGTTTTCGGCATCGTGCGGGTGTTTGTAGAGGTGCCAGCGGCACTCTGCGCTACGGCAGCTGTTGACAAGAGGAGGCTTGTCATACCGAAAATAAACTGTACAAAGGATTTCATACAACAGGTGTGGGAGGTAATAGAACGGAGTAGATAAGCGGTACTACAGCTGGAAGTTGTTGCAAACCAGCACTAGTTGATGCAAACATACATAGCATAATTATAATATCAATGTATAAGACAATTATTTTTTTAACTAATACCATTTCATTGAACATTATTGATACAATTCCAAGGGTGAACGGTAATATTGATTACTAGTAACTGGTTTTTTTGTGCTCCCCAAGTCCCTGCTTACCTTTGCACATGCCTCAACAGATTTTGATTCTCGACTTTGGGTCGCAGTACACTCAGCTTATTGCCCGACGCATTCGGGAGCTGAATGTTTACTGCGAGATTCACCCATATACGCACGCCCCGGACCTCACTGAGGACATCCGGGGCGTTGTGCTTTCCGGCTCCCCCTGCTCCGTGCGTGACGCCGAATCGCCAAACCCCGACCTTTCGGCCTATCTGGGCCATGTGCCAGTGCTGGGGGTATGCTACGGCGCGCAGCTGCTGGCGCACCAGCAGGGTGGTGAGGTGATGCCCGCCACTATCCGGGAATATGGCCGGGCCCGCCTAGCCCACGTCAATCATCAAAGCCCCTTGCTGCACGGGGTACCAACCGAGTCGCAGGTGTGGATGTCGCACGGCGACACCATCAAGCATTTGCCAGCCGGGTTCCAGATTATTGCTAGCACACCAGAGGTCGACGTGGCTGCTTTCCACATCGAAAACCAGCCCACCTATGGCATCCAGTTCCACCCGGAGGTCACGCATAGCACCGATGGTAAGACGTTGCTCCAAAACTTTGTGGTCAACATCTGCGGGCTCGATCAAAGCTGGACCCCCGAGCATTTTGTGGACTCGATGGTAGATACGCTGCAACGCACAATTGGCGAGCAGGATCAAGTAATTCTTGGCCTTTCGGGAGGGGTCGATTCTAGCGTAGCGGCCTTGTTGCTGCACCGTGCTATTGGGAGCCGGCTGCACGGCATCTTCGTAAACAACGGACTGCTGCGCAAAGACGAGTACGAGGATGTGTTGCATTCCTATAAAGACCTCGGCCTGAACGTACGCGGCGTAGATGCCTCCACCGAATTTTACGCAGCATTAGCGGGCCTCACCGACCCGGAGTTGAAGCGCAAAGCCATTGGCCGCACTTTTATTGAGGTGTTCGACCGGGAAGCGCAAAAAGTGGACGGCGCTCGTTGGTTGGCCCAGGGCACCATCTACCCTGACGTTATCGAATCGGTGTCGGTAAAAGGACCCGCTGTAACGATCAAAAGCCACCACAACGTAGGGGGCCTGCCGGCCAAAATGAACCTGCGGGTTGTAGAACCTCTACGGGCTTTGTTTAAAGATGAAGTGCGCGAGGTAGGCCACACTCTGGGACTACCAACCAACATTCTGCACCGCCACCCGTTCCCCGGCCCGGGCTTGGGTATTCGTATCCTCGGCGACATTACGCCCGCCAAAGTGGACCTGCTCCAGCGCGCCGATGCCATCTTTATCAACGGGCTAAAGGCTCACGGCCTCTACGACAAAACCTGGCAGGCTGGCGTAATGCTGCTGCCGATTCAAAGCGTAGGCGTGATGGGCGACGAGCGGACCTACGAGCAAGTAGTAGCCTTACGCGCCGTGACCAGCGTAGACGGCATGACGGCCGACTGGGCCCACTTACCCTACGAGTTTCTCGCCGAAGTTAGCAACAAGATCATCAACCAAGTGCGCGGTATCAACCGCGTGGTGTATGATATTTCTAGTAAGCCACCCGCTACTATTGAGTGGGAATAAGCTAGTATTTCATTCAGAAAAAGCCGCTGGCATAATGCCAGCGGCTTTTTTTTGCTACTACTATCAGGTAGTAGCGCTGTTTCAGCTGTGCTGTTGAACTCTGCTACTCAAATGTTCTTGGACTCAATAGTTGCTCTACTTCCAGCAACAGCGCCGTGTTTTCAACAATATCGCGCAGCTGAGTTAATTCAACGAGCGAGAAAACCAGAGCCAAATTGGGGGCTGGGGTACGCAAGGCAATACAACGGGCCTCGGGGTCAGCGGTGCGGAGGCAGTGGTGTTGCCAGGTATCCGCAATCACTTGGCGGAACTCCGAAAATTCGGAGGGAGTTGCAGCTAAAGCCACATTGCCAAAGCACAAGTGCAAATGGCAAGTACGAGGGCAGCGGGCACAATAGCCGAAATCGTTGTGGTGAAAGAATTGGGCCATGGAGATAAGGGGATGTAAAGCCCAAATGTATCATTATTTAGAAAATGTCTAAATAAATATTTTTTACTGTCCGCGTCTCCGCTAGCTTATGGGCGCCTTACTTCGGGCTAGAGCTTCGACTTGGCTCGGGGTGCTGTACCACAACAGTTGTTTCTGCGTAGAAGCGCTAGTCTCCTTCTGCTTCCTGCTCGTATGCCGCCTTCTCACGCTCTATGAAACGCCCTTCTCTCCGCCAATTGCTGGGCTTTTCGTTGCTTGGGTTGCTGCTTGCTGTTCTGATAGGGGCAATACTGCTAGGATCTAGCTGGGGCAAACGGCAGGTAGAACAGGCGGTGCGGGAGCGGATAGCACGTAACTCCGACTTGGTGCTAGCTCCTTTCGACGTAGACTTTTCGCTGGTACGCAACTTTCCGGATTTCACAGTTTCGTTGCGGCACTTCCAACTCACCGACACTACGGCCCGGGCGGCGGTGAAGGTTTTAGGCATCAACCATGCTGATGCTAGGCTGGAAATCAGTCAGTTACTGCGGGGCCGCGTACACGTCCGCCATCTTACCCTCTACAACACCGAGTTTCGGCAGCTCACTGATTCGACGGGCCACGACTGGGGTTTGCACGGCCGAGGACCTCGCCGGACCACTGCGGCCACTCCCCCCAACTTCGATTTAGACTCGCTCACGCTTGTCAATTTCCATATGGTAGACCGCAATGACCTTCAAAATAGCGGTTTTGAGGCGGTGGTACATCATGCGCGGCTTTGGGCCCGCGGGAGGTCGGGTACGGCCCAAGTACGAGGCACTTTAGACGGAGAATTGATTTACTTGCGCAGTGGACGCGGCAACCTGTTCGAGCAAGAGCCGGTGCGTGCATGGGTGAGTTACCAATACAATTTTCAGCAGCGAAAGGGCACCTTCCTGCGCACCCATGCTACGCTCAATGGCGACACCGTACTTATTCGTGGCACCCACCAGGCGCCCGCACCCGGTCAAGCACGGGGTACCCGCCTTGATTTGCGTATGGTAGGCTCGCAACCCCTGATGGAAGTGTTGCACGTGGCCCTCCCTAACAATATGCAGCGGTATCTGCTTGGAGCCCAAAGTACCAGCCATGCTCGTATTTGGTACACGATAAAGGGGCTAAGCGGCCCTACGGCTCGTCCGCGCACAATTCTTCAGTTTCAGCTACACAACGCGCAACTGCAGTGGGCTGATTCTTTGCGGCGTATCCGGCGCTGGGACGCCCGAGGCACGTTCGACAATGGACCGGAGCACTCCCCTCGCACCACTTCCCTTTCTTTCGACCAGTGCCGCCTGTACTCTTCGGCTGGTGAACTAGATGCCGTTATTACGGCGCGCGATTTTACTCGTCCCATCCTGAGTGGCCGGATACGCGGCCGAACCGAGCTTCAGACGCTCGCGGCAGTGGTAGCACCGGGTTTATGGCAAGCCCGCCACGGCAATGCTGCTTTAGACCTAACCCTCAACGGACCACTACCCGAAATACAAACCCGGGCAGTTAGGCGGGCCAGTCGGGCGAGTGGGGCCTCCACCCCATCGGCTTTGGCCGTACGCGGAAATATCACGCTCGAGAATGCCTCGTTTCTGATTCCTAGCCGCGGCGCCGATATGTCGGAGCTGAATGTGCGGCTGGGTCTGCGCGACAGTTCGTGGCTACTAGAAAACCTAACGTGCCGCCTCAATGGCATGAATGTCCGCGCCAACGCCACTACTACCTATTTGCTGTCGTATTTCAACGGGCAGCACCCTACTACCTCTGTTGCGGGCACCTTTGTGGTCGATGAACTAAGGCTCGACCGCCTGCGCCGCTTGCTGGCCCCTCCGGCGGGGCGGCCCCACCGAGTGCCCCGGCCGAGGCGTGTGGGCCGGCCCCGCAACCAAGAGCTAGCAGCCCGCGCCATGAACCTGCTCCCTCCAGGACTGCATCTCAACATCCGATTGCAGTGCGGCAAGTTGGTGCTACCAGCCGATACGCTGCAGCAGTTAGCGGCCACAGTGCGCCACAACGGGAATTACGTACAGCTATCCAAACTGCAAGCTCACGTGTGGGGAGGCTCGGTAAGCGGCGCTATCAGTTGGCCTACTGATACGCTACAGATGCGCCCTGTGAACGTGCAGTTGGCACTGCGCTTCAATACCATAGAGTACCGCCGTATGCTAGCTCTGCTCGACCGACCATCGCGCGCAACAGCACCATCTTCTGTCCCGCCTGACCCTAGCTTGCGTGCAGCCATGCTGAGTGCCACTGGGCAAGTGGTGGCAACAGTGAAAAACCTGCGTCTTCCAGCAGGCGAGAACCTCACCAACCTTCAGCTGCGCATCAACAAAACCGGTCTGAATTTCCAGGTTCCATACCTGAACTTCCGTACCAGTGCCGGTGGGCAAGGTCGCGTCAGTGCTAGTGCTCGGCTAGGCGAGGGCCAATTGGCAGCGGCACATGCCGAAGTGGAGCTACGCTACGGCACGCTCGATGTGCAGCGCTTGCTCGGGCTACTGGCCGCACTTACTCCTCCATCTTCAGCGAAAGATAAGTTTGCTAATCCGGCTCGGCTACGTCCGACCACTTCTCCTTTTCTAGATGGCACTGTAACAGCACAAGTGCGTGTATCGGCCGACCGCGTGCAGTATGCCGTGCTTCGCGGCAATAATTTCCGGTTGATCAGCCACTTAGAGTCTGGGGCGGCGCGCCTGGAAAGCTGTTCATTACAGGCATTCGGAGGAAAAGTGTCCTTACAAGGACAAATGCAAACTGACGAAGGCACCAATCAATATCCCCTGCGGGCGCAGGTGCGTTTGCAAGACGTTGAGTTGCCAGCGCTGTTCCGGGTAGCGGAAGCATTGCATTTCGAAGTACTACGGCCCGATAACATTCGGGGCACTATGCGTTGCGAAGCCGATGTTCACACCACTCTCAACGCTGTCTTCTTACCCAACCTTCCCGAAACATATGCTTACCTTAAAACCGACCTGCGTGACTTGGAACTGCTAGACGTGGAAGCCTTAGCACAGGCTCTGAAGTTTTTGCGCGACAAGCGCACTAATCATTTGTATTTCGAACCAGTTAGTCCTCGATTCGTGCTCGACGGCAATCGAGTAATAGTACCCGCCTTGCACCTCAACAGCAACCTCACCGATTTGGCAGTAAGTGGTGAGTACCAACTCAACGGCCGTGCTAACTTGTACGTCGGCCTAAGCCCAATGCAGGCGTTGTTCGGTAACAACAAAAAGCGAGTGGCTCGTATCAAAAGCGGCGAAGCAGCGGCTCGACCTAGTCGGGGCTTGGTCTACGTAAACCTCAGCCGTGAGCCTGGCAGCCGTTATAAGGTGCGTCCATTTCAAAAGCAAGAGCAGCGCCAGCAGCAAGAAAAGTGGCAGCAACAGTACCAGCAGCTGGTCCGTACCCAACGCCTCGATACCACTTTGCGGCTCCTGCAACGTATTGAAGCCAGAAAAGATATGAACAATTAGTAGAATAAATATTAGCTTATAAAGAAGTCTTGATTCTAGTTTTTTTCTTATTCTATAAACTACCAAATTGCTGTACAAGGTGGTCTTCTGCTTAGCTATTACATACTTACTGTATGAGTTTGATACCCCAAATACTCATTCCCACCGATGAAATGCAACGCCTTCGTTCGATTCATCGATACGACGCGGCACTTTCATTACAGGAATCTGTTTTTGGTGAATTTGTAGCACTCGCAGCCCGTATTTTCAATCTTCCAATTTCACTGATTGCTCTCGTTGACAAAGAGCAAGTATCATACAAAGCAAACTACGGCCTTCCAAACGTACAGATCCAGCCACGGGAGGAAGCCCTCTGCTCGACGGCCATCCTCGACAACAAAGCTGTCGTGTACGCTGATTTAACAAACGAATCCTCGCCCCTGATTACAAATCAGGCCGCCGCCGCTGCCCGCGACAAAAAGCTACGCTTCTACGCTGCCGCTCCCTTACGCATGCCTGATGAGCGTCGTATAGGGTCGTTGTGCATCATTGACTACCAACCGCGCTATTTGAGCGAAGGTGAGCAACAGCTTTTAGAGCAGATAGCCACCTTGGTTAGTCAGATGGTGGCAGTGCGCTACTGCTGCCTACAAACTCCCGAGTTAGGAGAAGACCAGTGGTTCTTGATTCGCAATCAGGTACAGGAAGAGCTACAAGGCCTTCAAGCGCTAGTACGCTATTTGGCTACTCGTCACGGTAGCCCTGCTCCTATTCCTGAAGACATTCTAACGCTTATTAGCCGGCGCCTAAATGACCTTCGCGAGGTGCTCGATCAATACGAAAGCTAAAAGAACAAAAGCCTCCAGCAAGGAAAAATAGATTGAATAATAGCCGCACCTGGCAGTTAACTAGAAAAAGCCGAATCAGGCTTAACTAGCTAACTACTAGGTGCGGCTTTGTTTTGTGCTGCTCTCTTACCTCAGAAGACTTTCGGCAGATCAATACCCCGAATTGTGCGATACAGACTCAGCGCATTTTGGTCGGTAAGGCCACCGATATAATCAGTAAGCAGAATGATTTGCTCGTAGGCTGAAATTCCCTCTTGTGGGCCTTCGGCACGGAACTGAGCGGGCAATAGTTGTTGGAGTTTGCGCGAGCGAGGACCAGCTTGCGGATCGAAGGTGGCATGCAGAAACGCATCGAGCAGCCCAGCCATTACATCGAAGCCGGCTGCTTCTATCTCTAATACAGGCCGGCTATGGTAGAGGTGTTCCACGGTAAGAGCATGCATCCGTTGAAGCTGCTCCCAGCAGTCCAGATGCTGCACCAAGGGTTCGTCGGCGCGGCCGTGAAGGAAGGCGGAGGCGCGGTCGGCGAAGAGGCGGGCCGTTTGCTGCACCAACCGGTTGATGAGGCGCGCCCGGAGGTACCCCAGCTCCTCGCGCCAGTCGCGCCACTCGACAGAACCCCGTCGGTTTGGGGCATCGCCTAGCATTTCGCGAAGCAGCTGTAAGCCCGTTTCGCAAGGAATCAGACCAAGCTTGAGTCCATCTTCGAAGTCGATGATGCGGTAACAAATATCGTCGGCAGCTTCTACAAGGAAGGCCAGTGGATGGCGGTGGTAGAAACCGGCGGCAGAACCGGGCGGCTTCGGCAATAAGCCAAGCTCCTGCGCTATTTCCTGAAACCGAGTGGCTTCGGTTTGAAAATAGCCGTGCCGTTTTTCGCTGGTACCGCGGGTACTTGCTTCCTCCTCAAGCACCGATGGGCGAGGGTACTTCGTGTAAGCGCCCAGCGTGGCATAGGTTAACCCTAATCCTGCCGAGCCGCTGCTATGAGCGGCATACGTGTGCGTAAGGGTTCTAAAGCCTGCCGCATTTCCCTCGAAGCGTTGTAAGTCGGCACGCTGCGCGGCGTTGAGCACCCGCACAAAGGGTTCAGCGGCCGAACTACGGAAGTAAGTTGAAATAGCGTCTTCACCGGAGTGACCGAAAGGCGGATTGCCGATGTCGTGAGCCAAACAGGCCGCCGCTACGATATCGCCAAAGTCGGAATCGAGATGAGGCAGCGTTTGGGCTAGTCCTTCCGTTTCTTCGAGCAGCAGCCGCCCGCCAAGGCGCCCTAGAGAGCGTCCTACGCAAGCAGTTTCCAAGGAGTGCGTGAGCCGAGTATGCACGAAGTCGGTTTCGGGCAGGGGCATCACCTGGGTTTTGCGCTGCATCCGCCGAAACGCCGAACTGAAAACCACCCGGTCGTAGTCGGCTACGAACGCTCCGCGCACGGGTGGCGCATCTGTTACTACGTGCAACTGAGGCTGCTCGGGATACCGACGGCGGCTTAGCAGCCGCTCCCAGGTCATGGCAGGCGTATTGGAAAAATCGGTTTGGAGGTGCATCATCAGGTTGGCAAGGTACGGCAAAGGCCCTAAAACCTGAATCTTGTTGCTTCACATCCGGTGCTACTTGGGACACCACAACCCGCCGCTACACTTTACCCTATCACCAACTAAAAAGCAATGCTCGACTGTGCTGCTTAATAAACACAACAAGAAGTTGTTGGCAGTTAGTTTGGTCTTACCTGAGTAAGCGGCACCTCATGCCATTTGGTGAAGGCCTCCCATTGACGACGCCAGTAGGTATAATCACCTAGAACGCAAATGACTTTATCGCCCTTAAAATAAATACGGGTCTTGATCTGTTGGTTTCTCCAGTCGATAGCGCCCGCCTCATCGGGCTCCATATCCTCCACGTTTTGCCACAAAAAGGAACGAGGAGTTTCGTGTTCTTGGCCTAGCATATCTTGCCATAGCCGCATAGCATGCGCAACTGGAGAAGGAAACATAGAAGGTGACAACAAACTAGTAAATAAGATATAGTCTACACAGCGCAGACTCAACGGTAAAGCAATATAATTTTATTTTTCAATAAGAACACGCACTATTAATAAAAATAAAAAATGTAAAATTTTAAGTAACTGGTTACTTACTAGTCAAAATATGCCGCATAATTAACAATTATGATAGCACTTTGCACTTGTTTGTGAAATATTTGCTGACTTGCTATGCTGGCTTTCCTCACGACATAATCATACTATTCTGCGTGAGACATGGTAGTAAAACGTTTGCATCGAAGCATAACAAGCTAGTAGTAGGGCCGTCTACACTTCTACCGAGATCCTACGTGCTGCTTTTTCTCCCAACATATGTTGGCCTCTTCTAAGCAGCGAGTTATAAACAACTGTTAAAACGTAGCCTTGCTAGCTACTCAACACCAAAAAGCCAGGCAGTTAAGTGCTTGGCTTAAATGAACCTACATAAGGGTCGTTTCGGTACAGGCTAATCTACTAGCCTTGCTCATCTCCCATCCGGCCGAGCAGCCGCACGGTAGCATAGCCTAACACCAAAAATACGCCGTAAAGCAGCGTCACGCCCCAGGTGCTAGGGTGAGAAAAGGGATGCAGAAGTCTGCTAACAATGTCGAAAAACAAGGTGAGCGGGTTGGTGACTACATCCCAGGAGTTGAAGCGCAAGTAGCGACCCAAATAGATGCCAAACGAGCTTAATAGCAAGGCTACCGTAGCAAATGCCCATCCGGCACCAGCGCCTAACCGACGCGCCACTAAAGTTTGCATATCAATAAGAGAGGCGTAAGCCAGCATAAGCCCATTCCAAGCACAGCTTAGAATAAGTGCTAGATCGTACCAGTACGGGATGCTTACACGGCGCTCCAGATGGAACAGGTCGGTGAGGATGTAGGGAGCGTTAGGGAAAAACAGCAGCCACACCAATCCTACTGGCAGCAATACGCGGGCTTTCAATCGACCAGCCGACAAGCCAAGCATAGTGCTCAAGCCGAATGGTATGAACGCCAGAAACAGGTTCCAGAGCAGAAAGACGAACGTAATCTGATGAGTGAAAAACACCCGGAACGCAATGAGCACTACGCTTAAGGCAAGCGAAGCACCTAAAAGTAAAATGAGGTTGAGGCGCTGCCGAATATGGGGCAGAGCTAACGTAGCGAGAGGAAGCGGCATAGATACAAGAACGGAAGTTGCAACAGCAGATTGTACTGAATCAGGTGGTTACAAAATGATCTACTCCTGAAAGGTACAACGCACTAGCTGAAAGTGCATGCCGTTACTTGTTGAAAAACCAAGAATATACCAGCCACAGCACGGCAATAACCGCCATAATATACCATCCCCACTTGCCGGGGTTGCGTGGAGTTTCGTCGCTATAGTTTCGGGGGCGGGGTTTCAAGCCAGGTAACAGTGCCATGTGTCTATGCCATTTGTGTGCAGAATCAATTCTGTTTCAACAACGCAGATCGTTTACGTTCCGTTGCAGCACCAGCAAATGCAAACAGCCAGCCTTCCGCTCCCACCATCCGGCCTACTCTAGGCCCTGCTCAGTTCTGATGCTCCTACCTCTACCGACTTATAATATGCAGGTAGTAGAAAGCAAACACTGCGTTTTATTCAATTCCGCCAGCGGCCCAGCGCAAAGTAGCTTGGGTTTGGGCGTATTTGGCTTGCAGCTCAGCAAGTTTGACGCGGGCGCTAACGAGCGTGGCTTCCCGCGAATTGAGCAGAAACACCGAGCTTTCCCCATTTTCGAACCGAACTTGCTCGCCGTTGCGCAGGCGTTCCGCGTTTTGCACTACTTGCTCTTGCAGGCGCAATTGCTCACGCAGGGCGTCCCACTCATTTGCTACGGTGCGCACACCGGTTTGAATCTCGCGGCTATCCTGTTGCAAGTCCAACTCGGTTTCGCGGAGTTTGAGGCGGTTGAGTTGCAGCTTAGCGCGCTCCTGGCGCAGTAACAACGGATAGGCAAAGCTTACACCCAGCTTGTAGTTATTCTGCAGATAACTGCCGCTAAGGCGGGCGCCTGCTTCAGGATTGAACGGCTGACCGGCTTGCAGCAGATTATAATCTAAGTTAAGCTTCGGCAGAAGCTTGTTGGAAAGCAGGCGGCGCTCTATAGTTAGCTGACTAAGCTTAGCGCGGCTTTTCTGCAGCTCGGGATGAATCTGCAGGGCCAGTTCTGCTAAGGCTGCTACCGAATCGGGTGGCAGAAGGCGCCAGGCAGTGGGAACGGGCAACGCTTGGGGGCGCACCTGTGGGGGCAACTCCCGGGGTTGCTGCTGCTCGTCCCAGAGGTACGTACTAAGTAGTAACGTGGCGTTTTGCCATTGTACCTGGGCCTGTACCAGCGTGGCCTGGCGATTTTGCAGTTCCGTCAAAGCTTCAATCGAATCGATGGCGGCCAGGTCGCCTTGCCGCACCCGCTCCCGCACAGCACGAAAGCGCACGTCGGCCAAGTCGGTATTGCGGCGTAGCAGCGCTAGCCGCTGATAATGCAAGCTCCACTCCCAATAGTCTTTGGCAGCTTGTAGCACCAGCTTGTTGAGAGCCCCGCGCCGCTCGGCTTCCGCCAAGCCCTGCAAGGCTTGTGCCTGCCGTACGGCTGCCCGTCGCTCATCCATGAGTAGGCCCTGAACGACCGGCACGGAAACGCCCACGTAGCTTAAGCCAGCTAGCGGAGTAGCATTTTCGGGGTTGACGTAGGTACCCACGCCCCGCTCGAAACCGGCTTTTACATCGGCGCCAAACCAAAGCGGCACGCGCAACTGGGTGTCCCAGTCATGAAAATACTCTTTGCCACCAAAGGTTTTGCCGTAGTACTTGCTGCTCGCCGCCGGATCGAAAAGGCCACGGGCATAACGCACTTCCTGACGGGCACGCTCGGGTTGCAGCCCGGCTTGGCGGGCTACAGGATGGCGCAAGGTCACGTACGTTAGCAAATCGGCAAGGCTGAATACCTTGCTAGTATCTGTCAGCTCCACTGGCTGGGCTGTCCGTAGTGCCTGCTGGGCGCTCGGCGCTACAGATTGCTGAATCACCTGCCCCACTGCTCCTGCTGGTGCCCACAACCCAAGGGCGCCCACCAGCAGAGCTACTTTAATAGCACGCAAAACCGTCATTTCACTTCCTCCTCTCCGGCTTCCGTGTCGGCCTTGTCGGCTTTCTTGGCATCCTTAGCGGCGTAAGCAGAAGCCGGCTTACCCACGAAGTTGGGCGGGAAGCCGTTAAGTTGCCGCCACAGCTCGTACCAGATGGGCACATCATCCAGCAGCGCCCAACCATAAACACCTGAACCCACGCGCAAAGGTTTAGGCCAAGGCTCCTGCTCCGGGTCGGGGGTGACGAGCACGCGGTATTGGCCCTGCGAGTCGATGTTGTCGATAACGGCCACCACACCACCGAAGGTACCGAAGCTGGTGCCGGGCCAGCCACTGAATACCAGTGCTGGCCAGCCGTCAAACTGCAAGCGCACTCGGCGGCCTACACTTAGCAGCGGAATATCCATGGGCCGCACGTATAGCTCCGCGGCTAGTTGCGGCGCATTCGGCATCACCGACACTATCGGCTCTCCTTCTTTTACGATGTCGCCGAGGCCGGTTTTGAGGGCGCGCACCACGTAGCCGTCTTGCGGGGCTTGAATATGGTAGAACCCAGAGCGGATGCGCAGGTTGGCCAGCTCGTTACGCATTTTGGCAATCTGACCTTCGGTATCAAACTGGTAGGCAGTTACTGAGCGGCGGTCCGACTCGGATTTAGCTAGCTTATCCTGATACTCGGCCGACAACGAAGCCAGTTCCAGCTGGGCATTTACGAGTTCTTGGCGGCTTGCGCCCAGCTTGTTTTCCACGGCTTGGCGTTTGGCGGTGCTTTCCTGAAACTTCAGGCGCCGCTGCTCTAGCTCCGTCAACGATTTCAAGCCTTGTTTGTAGAGATTTTCCTGACGTTCGAGCTGCTGGCGCGCAATGTCGAAGTCGTTGTTGGCGGCCCGCAGTTCTGCCTCGTCGGAATTCACCTTGAGGCGGGTTTGCTCTACTTTGTTGCGGGCTTTGTCAAGACTCACGCGCAGGCCGCTGCGCAACGCTACTTGTTGGCTACTCAAGGCCGTGCCCTTAGCACGGTTTTCCTGCAGCGAGGCAATTTTGGCTTCTAGCTGCTCCCTAGTCCGGGCCAGCAGTTCGGGGTCGAAGTATTTGTCTTTGATTTCGGTGATGACTACCAGCGTGTCGCCTTTGCGTACGCGCTGGCCTTCGCGCACCTGCCACTGGTCGATGCGCCCGGCTATGGTACTCGGCACAATCTGAGGACGGTCTTGCGGGCGCAGCGTAGTGAGCGTACCGGTAGAGCGAATATTTTGCGTCCAGGGCATAAACCCCGCTACCAGTACCAAGAGCCCTAGCCCTGAGGCCCAGCGCGCCAGCATACGGCCAGCCCGCGGCGTTTGTACGTGCCGGAACGCGCGGAAACGAGCCACCATTGGGTTGGTTTCATCAAGCGGATGTTCGGCGAAAGGCATGGGAGTGAAAGTTTGTGGTGTGATGAAAAGGTGAGTGGGCGATAACTAGCTTAGATCGGTAACGAAATAGCATGTGCCACCCCTATGGATTGTCAACTGCTTGCTTAAGCGAGCAGCTCTTGTACTTCGGAGCGGCGGCTGAGGTCGGCGTAACTGCCATCGGCGAGGAGGCTACCATTGCGGAGCAGGGCTAAGCGGGGGCACAAAGCCAGCACGCGGGCATCATTGGAAGCCAGCAGAACGGTCCATTTGTGCTCGGGAGCCAGTATGCGGCGCAAGATGCGTAAGCGCTCGGCGGGCTCTACGCCGGGCAGAAAGTTGTCGAGCAGCAGCAGGCGGGGGCGGCGCACCAGTGCCCGGGCCAGCAGCAGCTTCTGGCGAGTGCTGTCGGCGAGGGGCGACCCAACTCCAAGGGGGGTATTCAGACCTAAAGGACGGGAGTAGATGTCGTCGCGCAAGCCAACCAAGTCCAGCGCCCAGGCGACATCGTCGGGCTGGATGTCGGCCTGGTTGAGGGTAAGATTTTCGAGTAGCGTAGCATCAAACAGGTTTTGGTGGGAGATATTATCCCCGACGTGCTGCCAGAGCGAAGCCGGTGCAATGTCTTGCATAGCCAACCCATCATACGCCACTACGCCCGTGTACCCTTCCAGCAAACCCGCTAGAATGCGGAGCAGGGTGGTTTTGCCGGATCCATCGAAACCCGCCAAGCCTAAGTGTTCCCCCGGCTTTAGCTCCAACGATACCTCTTTTACGGTCTGCTTGGTACTACCAGGATAGTGATAAGCAACGTGGCGTACTTCCACGCGCATTCCTTGCTGAGTGGCAGGCAACGGCAGCGCCGACCCCACGTGGCTTCCCACCATCGGCAGGTCGAGTACGTGCCCAATTTTGTCGAGCGAGGTGAGGGCGTCGTATACCACATCCAGCTTGAGCAGCACTTTCTCAATGGCCGAGATGGTAAGAATAATAACGATTTCAGCGGCCACAAACTGACCAATGTTGATCTGGCGGCTAATCAGCAGCCAGCAACCGATAATGAGCAACGCGGCCGTGATAAGCGTCTTGAAGGCGACAAAGCCCCAGTACTGGGTTAGCAGCACACTGAAATGACTTTTGCGCGCGGCCAGATACCCTTCAACCAAGCTATCAGTGCGGTCGAGTGCCAGCTGCTGACGCGGCGGATGCCGGAAGGTGTGTACCGTACGGGCCACATCTTCGAGCCAGGCCACTACGCGGTATTTGTACTTCGACTCGGTGAGGCTGGTGCTCAGGCCTCGGGGGCCCGTGAAGCGGATCATAAGGGCCAGTAGCCCTATCAGCAGCAAGCCAAACGCTATGAAAATAGGATGATAGAACGAGAGCAGCAGCAAGCCAAACAATAGTTGCACCGCGGCCGCTGAAAATTCAACCAGCAGCGTAGAAAGGCCTTTTTGCAGGGTCGGCGTGTCGAGCAGGCGGTTCATCAGCTCGGGCAGGTACTGGCCATTCAATGACTCGGTACGCACCCGCGGCAAACGCACGGCAAAATCAAAGCTAATACGGGCGAACAACCGTTGCTGAATGAATTCCACCAAGTACACTTGCATCACCTGCAAGCCTCCTACCAGCAGCGTACCCACCACAATAAACACAATGAGCACCACTAGCGACGTACTCACGTCGCCGCTGCTCACAAACCCGATAACCGACTGCACACCCAATGGCAGCGACAAGCTAATCAGCCCAGTAAGCGCCGCATACACATATAAGTAAGTGATGTCACGCCGCTCGGCTCCGAGCAGACGGAAAAGGCGCTGCGCAGGCGTGAGGGCAGAAGCATGATTATCAGCCATTTCTAAAGTAAAGTTTCTGGTTTGTAGACGCTCGTTGGTGAGCAGTCAGGGGTAGTTTCGGTGTGTTCCGAATGAGGGCAAAGAGCACGGTAGCTTATCGTCAGCCCCGGCGAGTACGGTTGGCAGTTGGTTGATTAAGTCAAGGCTTTGAAAACCAGATTCTCAAGAAAAGCATAGACCGTTTCCTCGGCAGTTTTTTGCTCGGCCGAGTTAGTGAGAGACGGCAGATGCTGCGCAAAAAACAGCTGCTTGCGCGTGGCTTCTAGCAGCGTGCTTACCAGCATGTGTGGATACGGGTACGTGGGGTTGATTTCGCTCACGACGGCCGCTATACCTGCTGCCAGCCGCTTATATTCCCGAAACAAACCCGCTTGGTTGTCTTGGTCGACATCCTTGGTGAGGTAAGCTTTTGAGGCCTCGTTCACTACAATGCGGTACAGTGCCGCTCCATCAACTTGCATGGTAGCTGCGTCGCACTGGTGGCCACGCGTGAGAATGCGCAGCATCAGCCGTAGCCGCTCGGCCGGATTTGGCACGTTGTGGGTGTGGAATCGGATTTGGTAGCTTAGCCACGCCCAATACCACGACACCAAATAGACCAGCAGCCGGTGTTTGTTCTCGAAGTAGCGGTAGAGCGACGCCTCCGTTGATTCAATGCGTATAGCTAATCGTTTGAAGGTGAACTGCTCGAAGCCAATTTCATCAATCAGCTTTATGCTTTCGGCCATCAGCCGGCGCCCTAAATCTGTTTGTTGCGGGTCGCGCAAATACAACCGCTCGTTCAACTCGATCCGCAGATGAGTGTTTGCAAATGGATGCGTTTCCATGAGGCAGAGCAAAGTAGCAGTATCGTTTATGATAGTGTTACTATCATACCGAGCTGTAAAATCGTTTGGGAGGACAAGTGAGAAGGTGTGTTGACTGGTTATTATTTGAATGCAAAGGTATTTCGCGAAGGAAAGCCTAGACTTAAAAAACCGTTAAATGGAGCTTAATTCGACATTAAATTCAGCTGTTGCTAACCAATGCTACTTCGAAGTGAAGTCGGCGTAGAGTGTAATTTGCTACGTAGATTTTTTGCTAGCTACATAACCAAGCAGCTACACCAGGTGATAGTAAAGCTATCATCTGGTGTAGCTGCTCTTCTGTTTGTATACCTCCCCATCCATCCTTCGTACATTTGAGCAATCAAGCTGCGGTGTTGCAGCTTGGCTCTTATTACGCCTCACTTTCCGGTTTCCTGGCTTATGCCGTTTTTTTCTTTTGTGCGACTTGCTGCGTTGGGTAGCTGCTTAGCACTAGCCCTGCCTAATCAAGCCCAACAAACGACCCCCAAGCCCGCGGCGACTCGCCCGCCAGCTACGACAAGCAAGCCCACTACCCCTGCCACCAGCAAACCAGTTGTTCCAGCCACCAAGTCTGCCACGCCGACCGCTGGTAAAACTACCACACCCCCTGCCAGCAAACCGGCGGCTACGGGTACTACCCCAGGTAGTAAACCCGCCGCATCCGCTACAACTAAACCAGCCACTGAGGGCAACGCGCCTAAAGCAGCTGTTGCGGCGCCCAAGCCCACTGGTCCGCCCTTGCCAGCCAACTTAGGCTCTTCGGACCCAAACACGCGCTACAAAAACGGCAAAACGCTCATTGGCCAGGCCCGCTACGACTTGGCCATGACGGAGTTGGAGCCGGCTGCCGCTCCTGGTACTCAGTTCAAGCAAGCTCCTGAAGCCGCTTACCTGTACGCCGTGGCTGCTAGCCGGGCGAAAAAATGGGCCGAGGCCGAACAGATGCTCAATCTGCTGCGCAATGAATACGCGCAGTGGCCTAGTATGCCCGAAGCATTGTTTTTGCAAGGCCAAGTATCGTTCGAGCAAAACGACTTCGATAATGCGCTGAAGGTGCTGGCGCAGATACCCGCCGACAAGCTAGTGCAGGAGCGCGAGAACATGAAGGCCATGTATTTGCCCCGCGTGAAAGACAAACCCACTTTCCAGAACCTGCTGAAAGCCTATCCGCAGGAAGCAACTGTGGGCCGTGCCTACGCCAGCAAGCTTGCCAACGGGGGCTGGTACACCGATGCCGACAAAGGCCAGCTCGACCAACTGATTACGAAGTTTGCGCTGGACCGCAGCCGCTATACCCCGCGCCCAGCTGCCCTCAAGAAGAGCATGTACAATATTGGTGTGCTCTTACCTTTCCAGTTCAACGACCCGAGCTGGGAAACGCGCCGCAAAAACCAATTCGTGACGGACCTTTATGCTGGCTTGCGCCTCGCGCAGGACTCTCTGCAGCGCGAAGGCCACCCGGTGCAGCTGTTCGCCTACGACACGGGTGCGGATACACTGCAACTCAAACAAGTGCTGGCTTTGCCTGAGTTGGCAAGCATGGACTTGATTATTGGACCTATATATAAGTCGGGCAGCAAGATTTTGGCGCGCTATGCTCAGCAAAAGCAGATTGTTTGTGTGAACCCGCTTTCCCAGGACGGTGACTTGGTGCTCGACAACTCGTGGCACTACCTTTTCGAGCCGAGCACGGCTACGCAGGCCCGGCAAGCAGCGCAGTTTGCTTACAACCGCTTAGGCGGAGCCCGCACGGCCGTTGTGCTGTACGAGGACACCCGGGATGAAGCAGCTTTCGGATTGGCGTACAAGCAGGCGTACGAGGCATTGGGCGGCCGCGTAGTGGAGTTGCGCCGCGTTAATTCCAACGTTGAAGAGTCGTTGAATGCCGGCTTTGCTGGCCTCGACTTGAAAAATGTGGGGCACTTGGTGGTAGCATCCGACGCTAAAAAGATCGGGCCTTACACCTTAGGGGCTTTAAAGACGCAAGATGCCCGCCCTCCCCTACTCACCTATGCATCCTGGCTCGACAACAACCGCATCGGCCTAGGCCAGCTCGACGCGCGCGACGTGTACTTTGTGCATCCGAAGTATCTTGATCCTGCTAGCTTTGGGGTGCAGCGCTTTCGGCAATTGTACACCCAGCGCCAGAACCTGCCGCCCTCGGTGTTTGCCTTTACGGGCTTCGAGCTGCTGTACTACTTTGGCTCGCAGCTCCACCTCAACGGGGCAGCGTTTCAGCAGCAACTCACCAACGCGGGACCGGTATCCGGAGCCGTATTCCAAGGCATTGGCTACCCCGGCGGAGCCCACGACAACCAGTATGTGCCGCTCACCAAATTAGAGCGTTTGGAGCTGGAAGTACTGAACCCAGTGGGCATCCGATAGGTTGTACTACTGGGGACGCGAAGCTCCAGTTTCGCGTCTTGGTTTGTATTTATCGTCACGTTACTCGTCTAACGATACGTGAAGCTGGAGCTTCGCGCTACTTTTCTGCTATGCAACTTTCCTCGCCTACAACCACCCCCGAACTGGCTCTGCAAACTAGTGCCGACCTATTCGAGCGCGCCAAAAACCACATTCCTGGCGGGGTCAACTCGCCGGTGCGGGCCTTCCGCGCGGTGGGTGGCCACCCCGTGTTCATGCAGTCGGCCAAAGGAGCTTGGCTGACGGATGTCGATGGCAATAAGTACCTGGATTTCATCAATTCCTGGGGGCCCATGATTTTGGGGCACGCGCCCGACGTGGTGCTGGACGCCGTGCAGGCGGCCATTCCGGCTTCGCTTTCGTTTGGGGCTCCCACGCGCCGCGAGGTGGAAATGGCCGAGCTTATCAAGCAAATGGTGCCCAGCATCGAGAAGGTGCGGCTGGTAAATTCGGGCACAGAGGCTACTATGTCGGCTATTCGGGTGGCGCGGGGCTACACGGGCCGCAACAAGATCATCAAGTTCGAGGGCTGCTACCACGGCCACGGCGACTCGTTTCTGATTGCGGCTGGCTCCGGCGCTCTCACCCTCGGCACCCCCGATTCGCCCGGCGTGACAGAAGGAGTAGCGCAGGATACTCTTACGGTGCCTTACAACGACTTAGAAGCCGTCGAGCAAATCATTGTAGCCAACGAAGGGCAAGTAGCGGCGTTGATTCTGGAGCCGGTAGTAGGCAACATGGGCTTGGTAGCGCCGCAGGAAGGGTACTTGCAGGGCCTGCGCGACTTATGCACGCAGCACGGCATTGTGTTTATCTTCGATGAGGTAATGACAGGCTTCCGCCTCGCTCCAGGTGGCGCGCAAGAGCTCTACGGCATCACGCCCGACATGACCACGCTCGGCAAAATCATTGGGGGCGGCATGCCCGTGGGAGCTTACGGTGGCCGCCAAGACATCATGGACAATGTGGCTCCCGCAGGCAAGGTGTACCAGGCGGGTACGCTCTCCGGCAACCCCATTGCTACCGCCGCCGGCATTGCCCAGCTTACGTACTTGCAGCAACACCCCGAACTCTACGACGAGCTAAACCGCGTTACCACCCGTCTCGCCGATGGTACCCGCCAGATTGCCGCCGATCTTGGCTTGAATTATACAGTGAACCAAGTAGGCTCGATGTTCAGCGTGTTCTTCACCGACAAGCCCGTTAACAACCTTGCCGACGCCAAACACTCCGACACTGAGGCATTTGGCCGCTACTTCCGCGCCATGCTGCAACGGGGCATCTACCTGGCTCCGGCTCAGTATGAGGCCCTATTCGTCAGCACGGCCATCACCGATGACTTGGTAGAAGTGTACCTGACCGCCTGCCGCGAGTCGATGCGCGAGGCGCACGGGCTGTAGCACTTCCTTGCTTTCCTCGCCACGAGTAAGAGTCTTCTCTGACAGCAAACAAAAAAGCCGGCCCTGTTTGGGGCCGGCTTTTTTGTGATGCTTGAGTTGGGGTTACTGAACCACCAACTTGAGTTGTTGTACCGTGTTGCCGGTGGTGAGGCGGGCCATATACACGCCTGCCGGAGCATTGCCTGCCTGCCACTCCACCTGTACTGCTTGCCCGGCCAGGGCTTTGCCAGTTTGCAAATGCTGGACTAAGCGGCCTTGCATATCGTAAATATCCAGCTGGTAGTTCTGGGCTTGCGCGGCAGTGAAGGTGATGGTGGTACGCCCCGTGAATGGGTTAGGGTAGCTGCTCACCACGCTTCTGGCCGCGGCGCCCGAAGTCGGCTTCATGGCTAATGCCGTAGCATTTTGTCCCCGAGCGCTGGTCTGAGTGGCACCCGTAGGCTCCTGACCGTATACCAGCTGGCCTTGCACGTACGCCGTAATGTGCATGTTTTCGGCTAATGCTCCCGCAGCTACCTGGTACGAGAAGTCGTTGGCTTGATTGAAATCAGACCAGTCGGCTTTGCCTAAGCGGTATTGAATGTTGCCGGTGCTGCTGAGCGGCGAGAAGCTGCCAAGCGCGGCGGCAAAATGCAGTTCGGCGTACGTTTCGGTGCCAGCCTGGCCGAAGGTTATCTGCACATTGTTGGCTCCGAAGTCTGCGTAGTCCAGATACGACTTGAGTTGCTGCGTGCCTTCTGGGCTAAACCAGTACCGCACCGTCAGGTCCTTGTATGCAATGGAGGTGTTGCCTTCGTTGCGCAGTTGTAAGTAGGTACTGATGGTGTTGGAAGTAGCTTTCTTCTCCCGGTTCTGCGACAAAGCCACCAGCTTCGTTACAGATGGCTCCAACGCTGGTTCTACTCCGCCTAACAACTCCCCGTTACGGTACACCGTGATGCGCTCATTCTTCAGATACGTGCTAGTGGCAGCGTAAGAATAGTCGTCGGCCTCGTTGAAGTTGGTTTGCGTCTGCTTGTTGATGCGCGACTGAATAGCACCGGAATTTCCACCGGCCGGCAGCGTGCCAGCCGCGCTAGTGAACGAATATTCCACGTAACCCGCAGCACCCTTTGCTGGCTCAGTAAGGGGTACGTACTGCGCCTTCACTGCGCCGGTGCCCACTTGGGCATAGTCAATTGTGGCTACCATCGTGGCGAAGTCCTCGGCCGTCAGCCAGTAGCGCACGCGCAGCTCCGAATAAGGAATAGCCTGGGTGCTGTTGTTTACCAGTTGCAGATTAGGCTTGATGACGTTGTTTGCCACTACCCCATCGGCATTCTGGTGCAGTACGCTGATGGTCGTTGGGCTTTGCACCGTCACTGGGAAAGTAGCCGAGGTGGTACCGCAGTCGTTGGTAGCCGTGGTTGTAACCGTAGTTGTACCCAAGGGGAAAATATAGGGCGACGTGATAGGCGTTGCAACGCCATTTTTCACAATCGAGTACGTGATGGCTGGAGCTGGCGTACTGCCAGTAGCGGTAGCCACGAAAGCAACCGAAGCACCGCGCAAACCTGCCGTGGCGTTGGTAGCTGGAATGGTAGGCAGGGTGAGCACCGGTACGGTATTCACAGTTACGGTAGCCGAGCCTTTCGGAGCCAGTCCGTCGCAGTTGCCATCCGAAACCGCTACCAGCGTGTAGGTAGTGGTAGCCGTTGGGCTCACCGCCAGCAAATAATCACCGGCACTTGATACGTCAGCGGCATTAATTGTCAGCGCAGTTGAGGTTGTACCGCCATCCGTGGAGTACTTCACAATCCAGGGAGCAATGCCGGTTAGGCGCAGAGCCAGCTTCGTGCTGGTGCCCGCGCAAATGGTTGTAGTGCCGCTCAGCGCCACAGTTGGCAATGCCCGTACCGTCACTTGCTGCGTGTACGTATTGGAGCAGGTGCCTTGCTTGATCGTTAGCTTGGCGGTGTAAGTGCCAGCGGCAGCATACGTATGCGCAATATTCTTGGTAGTGTAATCAACCGTGCCGTCGCTGTTCACGTCCCATGAATAGGTTGCATTGCTTTCTAGTTCTTCGGAAGTATTGGTGAAAGCGGTAGCTGCACCCACACAAACCGTGGTGGCCGTGAAGGCCGCTTTAGGCTCCAAGCAAATAAGTCCGGTCCGCACTACTCGGTAAGAATTGCCTACCCGAATGCCGTCAACTGTCAATTCAGCCGCATTGGCGCTAGCGCCCTGACGCAGAGCAACCGACCCAATATCTGAAGGTGAACTGCCCGTTTCCGTGGCTTCGATTTCGGCAGTAGCTGGCTCGGCATTCAACGCCGGGTTAACAAAGAGCTGCGCTGTGTTACCCGTTTCATCAAACCCGTACTTAATTACTAATAAGTAGGTGGTTTTCAGGTCGTAGTCGATGGTCGAGTACTTAGGCCCAGGGTTGGTGTTATTGCTGAGACCAAACTGGATTTTACCTGCCGCGCCGCTCCGAACGTATACCCGGCCCTTATAAAAGCTGGAGTTGGTGGTAGCGGTGCCCAAGTGAAAGAAATAATCACCGGTTTCTGAAGCGCTAGTTACGTTCACTAAGAGCGAGGCATACACTGGCGTGCGGGCATACACCGGGCTAAACTTTCGGTTCAGGTCTTCGCCGCTGGTTTTCAGCGCTACCGCATTACCGATGTTGCTGGCGCCATAGCTATCATACTTCAGGTCGTTAGTTGTAACCTTGATAGGGCTGGTTCCACCACTGCTGTGTGCGGTCCAATTGTTGGTAGAAGTTAGGTCTGCATCTGCCGTGTAGTTGAAGTTTTCTTCTAGCAGCAGCGCCGCTGGCAGTGCCAATGTGGTTTTGCTTAGCTTGCCAGGTACAGTAGTCAGGTAGTTTTCGGCATACGGCATGTTGTTGTCGTTGTACTCGAAAACGGCAAACGAGTACGCTGTGCTTGGCCGCAGGCCGCTTACCAGTACTGTGTCGCTGGTGCCCGCGTATACCACGTAATTGCCGGTGCCGAGCACTGCTCCTTTGCTGAACACTGTGCTGTCTGCATAAGTGGTAGCATCAACAGGAGTTGCATCTACGGCCCCGCCAATGCGCGCTACCACCAAATGCTTGGCTCCGTTGCCGCCGTTCAAAGCCAACCGGATGGAATTGCTGGTGACTTGGCTAGCTGCCAATGCGGCCGACTGCGTAGGTTCGGTTGCGAGTAGTACTTCTACGGTGGTCAAGGTAAATTCTTCACCGTAAGTTGTTCCAGCGGTGTTGGTGGCATACGCCCGCACATAATAAGTAGTGCCGGGCACCAGCCCCCCAATGGTACTGGCAAACGTTCCTGTTCCAGCACCATCAGCGGTTTTCAACGTACCGAGCACGGGGTTAGGCGTTTTGGCCCACACCACGCCACGAGCCGTAACTGGGCTACCGCCGTCGGGCTCAATGGTGCCACCCGTCGTAACGCTTGTTGACGCAACGTTGGTCAATGCGGCTGTGCTAACCGTAGCGGGGTATACGGGCGCTGTGCTAGCGCCGCTCACGGCTATAGCCTTGTCGGGAAAGCCAGTACTAGTTACCGGAATAGCGGCCTGGTACGTTTGCGCCGCGGTGGGGGCAAAGCGCACCTCAATCGTTGTTGTGTTTACGGTGCCGTTGTTGGGTTGAAGCTGAATAGCGCAGCAAGCAAACGGCTGCGTACCCGTGCGAATTTCAAACCCAGCTGGTGGCGTAACCACTAGCGCTGAAGTCAGACCGGTACCACTAACCGTGAAGCTTTTTGCAGCCGAAGCAGCACCCACTGCGGTACCACCGAAAGCGGGCACAGCTGCCACGGACGTGGTAACTTCTGGCTGTGGCGCCGATACCGTAATGGCAACCGATTCGCTCTTACCAGTGACCGGGCCGCAAGGTGTAGTGGCACTTGCGTTGGCAATTACATAATAGGTACCCGCCGCACCGAAGTCTGCGCCCTTAGGCTGGTAGGTAGCGCCGGTGGCGCTAGCAAGCGTTGTAGTGAAAGGACCAGTAGCACTTGTGCCGTATTGCCAGGTGAAAGTAGAACCCGTAGCGGCCGTGGCGCTCAACGCGGTACCAGAACCCGTTAGGGTAATGTTCTGTGCCGCAGTTGGCGTTACGGTTACCGAATTGGTTGCCGAGCCAAGGTTGACAGTCAGATTAGCGCCGTTGTCGGTACCGTTGATGGCCGCGGATTCATTTATCACGCGCACCCGGTAGCCGGTACCGCTGGCCGTGCTAGACGGAATAGTGGCTGCAATGGGCGAGTTAGTTCCCTCGCCAATAATGGTAGTGCCGGTTGTGAAACTGCCCGAAGCATTGGACAGCTGCGCTTTGAACGTACCCGTAATAGTGCCAGTAGTCGTGTACGCAACGTTGAACGGGCTACTGCCCTCAGCGGAAGTAACACAGAAGGAAGACGACGTGACAGCGCTGGTACTGATTGCAGCAACAGGAACACCACCCGTTGCACTTGAAGTTATCTGAACGTTGTCAACGCTAATCTTTGGTCGGCTACCGCTTGGTGAGTTACTGCTGGCAGTAGGCGTTATATAGAAGCGAATCTTAGCGGCAGGATTGTTATTGAACGCTGCTGGCAAGGCAATATTCGTTAGCTTGCCCGATGAGGCCTCGCCGTTGGTAATAACAACAGTTGTTTGGGGTAAATCGACAAATAGCCCGCCTGAGCCCGTATTGGTTTGTAACTTAAAAGTAGATTGCCGATTGCCGGTTGAGTTGGTAATCTGCGCCCAATCTAAGCTGATAGTACCAGCAGCAACGTCACTAAAATCAAGGTACAGGTCAAAGGCGGTGGCAGTTGCGTTATCACTGCCAACTGCTAATAAAGCAATAGCCGTGCTGCCTACTTTTTGCACTCCTCCAGCCGTACCAGTTACAAAAACCTTGTTCGAGCTAGGCAGTGTAGATGGCACCTGGGGAGAAGCCACTCCAAATCGATTAGCGCCGCTTCCACCGACGAAGTTGTCTCCCCAGTTAGCAATATCGTTGAAGTTCTCCGTGTACGTTCCGCCCGCAAGTGGATAAGGCACTGTCTGTCCCCAGCTTAGCTGAGTAGTGAAAAAGAACAAGCACACTAGGAAGGCCGGCAAGTATCCAAGCTTCCGAGCAGCTTTATAAAACTGTGTCATATAGACGATGATGTCGTTGGGAAAATCTGGAAGGAAGTGGCCTTACAATACCGGGCCGTTGTCAACTTTCGACTCAATGGCATTCTGCACTTCAACTGGCAGGTTCGACAGCAAGTCGTAGCCAGTAGCGGCCTCAATGGCATCAACGGTGGTGCGGTAGGTGCCCCAGTTTGCGTCGATTGCGTTGATGTTGGGCATGTTCACGGCGATGACGCGGGTGTTGGCGTTTACCCGGGCCGCATCGTTGATACCAACTGGCAGAATAACGATAACCTTCCAGCAGTTGGAGGGCACCGTGATGCGGCCATTATCCAATGTCTCGTAGTACCCGTTGGTTGCTCCAATGCCTCCCTTTCCGTAGCTACCGCATACAACGTACATCTCGTTGCCGGGCAAGAAAGTGCGGGTGTAATCTTCTAATTTAGCCCACGGGCCCTGGTTGTTTTTCGACGACTGCGGCATCATGTTCGTCATGAAAAACGTAGCCGAGTTGTTTTCCACCGACGAGGTACGGTCGGCCGAGGGGCAGTTATGGCCCCGGTCAAACCCCGTAACGCTGCCATTGTAGCTGTTGGACTGTACCTGATACCAGCCGGCTGGCAGCGCAGGATCGTTGCGGAAGTCATCTTGCCGATCAGAAGTACCTCGGTCATCCATATCGAGGTGCCAGCTTACCCAGTTGGGCTTGCCTTGGTCACGGTTGTAACCCACCGTAAACTGCGGCTTCACCAGCAAATAGTTGTTGGGGCTATTAACATCTTCTACAGCGCCGCTCGGGTTGCCCAACGCGAGGCTGCTGTTATCGAGGGAAGGCTGCGCCACCCCAAATTCCGTGACGGCAAAATCGTCGATGTTGAGGCGGGCTTTGCCACCGGAAGTTTTGCGAATCTCGAACTTGACGCGACCCGAAATATTAACCGTGAAAGCTGCCGTCTGCAAAACAGAAGAACTCGTCAGTACCGTTGAGCCAACCTTTGTCCACTTGTTGCAGTTGCACGATTCCGACTGAGCGAAAAGCTCCCAGCTGCTGCTCGCATCGGTACCATACACGGCGTGCTGCACGGTTATGGTAGACGCGCCTGTGGGCAGAAAGAACTCCATCGTTAGGCTCCCACCCTGTTGCAAGCGCACGGCCTGAGCTCCGTTTTTGTGGTCGGCTGCCGTGTTGCCTAGCACTGCGTCGTCCAGCGTCCAGCTACCCGTGCTAAGGGCCACCGACCCGTTGGAGTAATCCGGCTTCACGCCTATTTCAAAAGCTTCTTCTGTGTTTTGGGCGAACGGCACTCGCCAGAGAGAAGAATTGTTGATACTTTCCGTGTAAAAGGAAAAGCATGGCAGTAGCAGCAGTAGGCTACTACATCCAAGTAATTTTTTCTTCATTAACAGCACAAATGTTATTTTGAAATCAACTGGAAATTGCAAGCCAAGACCCCTCTGAAGGAACGGGCAACAAAATTAGCTATGCAATATCAAGTGACACTAATAACATTACTGCCTATATAGTTCAGGCAATAAAATAATTTGCTATAATTATTAAAATAGTTTAACACACTTTACATAATACAAATTACATTTATCCAACTAATAACCTGCAAATAGGCCCTTGCTAACAATTTAGTAATAAAAGCCTGGCACTATATATAGGTTTTCTTCGCAGTAGTATTGCTGCTAATACTGATCAAATAGAAAAGATATGCAGCGCTTAGTTTAATGGAATAAACAGCATTATAATTTAACGTGCGTTTAGTATCAAACAATAAAATATTTCACAATTTTCGCTGTCAGTAATTACGCTTAGCAAATTAAGTCTTATATAAATTTAAATTTATCCGCTAGTTTATTTTGCTTCATTACTTAGCTTATTTACACTACTTATTTCCTTGACAAATCGTAGTGTTGAATTCAAACCTAAAAAGCAGCAAATTGACGCTAGCAGTAGATTCCGGGGCAAACAGCGGTTACCTTTGCCGCTAAACTTCCTCGCCTCTATGCCTCGACTTCGACTCTTTCTGCCGCTATTCCTGGTTTTATGGCTTGCAACGCCTAACCTACTCAAGGCCCAGACGGAATCGGCAGCTGCTACCAACAAACGCCTGTTCGACCGTACCGTTGATGAGTTGAATTTCCGAACCATGGAAACCGTGTACGACAAGTCATTTACACGGCGCAAATTTCCTGTCTCGCTACGTACCGCTAAGGCTCGGAAAGAATTCAACGATTTCGACGGCCGCGCTGATTTGCAAAAGCTGTTTCAGAATTATAACGGAGTTTCGGAGCGCTACAAAAACCGCTTCGGCCGCGGCCGCACCGACTTAGCCGAGTTTGAAAAACAGCTGCGCAGTATTTTAGTCGACAAAAACTTCGAGTTCTTTGTTCGGGTGCTGCCCCGCGACGAGCGGGTGTCCCTTATCCGGGGCCTGGAGCGCTTTATTCAGCAGAGCGCTGCTCAGTTCAACGCCTCCGAAGATGCTGCTCCCGATGAGCTAGCTGCCGACGGCGCTGCTGTCCCTCCCGCCGACGTGGACGCTCCCCTAACTACTGAGCCCGAAGAGACGGCTCCCACCGCGGCTACTACCACTACTCCTGCTGTCAGCCCCAGAACGCTTGACAGAGCCGTAGAGCACGACTGGGTGGACTACTTGACCCTAATGCTGTCTGGTGCCTCCGTGCTGCTGCTGCTATTCCTGCTTACCAGCGTTTTGCCCGACCTTCGCAGCCGCCTCGACGTTCTCACCGACGAGCTAGACCGCCAAAAGGGTACTCCTCCTACTATACGCCGCTCTGCCAACGCCTTGCCCGAAGACCGCTACGAAGACGAGGACGAGAACACGTAATACTTCAGCATCCCCTCCCCTTTATGATCCTTACCGACCAGCAAATTCTCGCCGAAATTGAGCGAGGCAACATCGTTATCGAGCCCTATGACCGCACGTGTCTGGGCACCAATTCCTACGATGTGCACCTGGGCCGTTACCTCGCTACCTACCGCGACGCCGTGCTGGATGCCCGCAAACACAACGAGATAGAGCAATTCGAAATTCCGGCCGAAGGCTTCGTGCTGCAACCCGGCGTGCTCTACTTAGGCGTGACGGAGGAGTACACCGAAAGCCACGCCCACGTACCCTTTCTTGAAGGGAAGAGCAGCGTCGGCCGCCTTGGCATCGACATCCACGCAACGGCCGGCAAAGGCGACATTGGCTTCTGCAACCACTGGACCCTGGAAATTAGCGTCTCGATGCCGGTACGGGTCTACCACGGCATGCCAGTGGGCCAGCTCATCTACTTCACCGTGCAAGGCGACGTTGAGACCTTCTACAACCGCAAAGCCAACGCCAAATACAACGACCGCACCGACAGGCCAGTGGAGTCGATGATGTGGAAAAATAGCTTTTAAGAAGTCGTTGGCGAGCTGTAATAGATCAAGCAATTAATTTCTTGAGAAACTCAGCACTTGCCATAAACTCCTTGGCACTGTTTTTCGTTAGGAAGAGACATCCGGCAGCCTACAATTTATCTGTAAGCAGCTGGATGTCTTCTTTTTCAACTTCATATTGATATATCGACCGATGAGAAAGCAACTTGCCCTCGCCTTACTGCTGCTTGCTAGCACACTTAGCATTCAGGCTCAGCAACAGCCATCCCTCGCTCCTGCCGATAAAGCCCAGTCGTCGCGCTCGACCCAAGTACAGGAACGTGCCAAGCGCCTTTCCGACCAAATGGCGCGCGACCTGCGTCTGAACGGCTATCAGTCTACCCGCCTACGGGCCATCAACGAAGATAAGGTTGCCAAGATGGCCGCCATTGAGCAGCGCTACGCTGGCAACAACCAACTCATTACCCAGCAGTGCGACGTAGTTTGCAAAGAGCGAGACAAGGAACTGCAAGCCGTCCTTTCCAACGATCAATACAGTAACTACTACGACTCCCGCTCCGCGTACCGCAAATACGACCGGGACTATGCTTCGCGCACGGCAAACGTGAACTCCAACTTCGTGAAGTCGGTACAAAACCCATCGCCGGCCAGTGGCGGTGCTGTTATTGCCCCGGCCCGTACCCCAGCTCCCAAGCAAACTCGTTAGTAAAACTCTTTCGGTCCTTTACAACAGAAAGCCCCATCAGCAGTGCGCTGATGGGGCTTTCTGTTGCAAGACACTAAGGCTTATGCTACGGAAGCAGCTACTTCAGGCTAGCCTTGCTTTCTCTCCTCTTCGTCGATGTGGTTCATGAGTTCCTTGCACAGGTTGCGCATTTTGGTTGCCATAACCGAGTCGTTGGTGGCCGTCACGATGCTTTCGGCCATGGCGCCCATTGTATCCACGTAAAAGCGCTTCATCTCATCAACGGGCATTTCCTTGGTCCAGAGGTCTATTTTCATGGTACCACGCTCGTCACGGTCCCAAAGGGCAATGTTGATAGCCTTGGCGAAGTGAATATCAGGGCCGGCATCGGTGGCAGTCCAGCTGATGGCCTCGGGCACTTTCTGGTCGTCGAGGGCGATGCTGAAACGAATTTCGGATTTCTTCATGTCGAATGGTTGGAGAGTGAATAGCTACCTGGCAGGTTTCAGCTAGTCGATGGAGTTGCAAAACTACTAAACAGAAAAATGGCCGGCCGCAAGAACGACCAGCCATTTAACAAATCAATAAGTACGCTATTAAACGTAGTTGTTGAGCATTACCGGCATTACCAGCATCAGAATGCTCTCGTTGTCGTCGGCCAGGGTTGGCATCAGCAAGCCCGCACGATTAGGAGTGCTCAATTCCAAGGTGATTTCCTCGGAGTCGATGTTGGACAGCATTTCCTGCAGGAACTTGGCATTGAAGCCGATTTCCATGTCCTCACCGTCGTACTGGCAAGGCAGCTTTTCGTTGGCTTCGTTGCTGAAGTCCAAGTCTTCGGCCGAAACCGTTAGTTCGGACCCGGCCAAGCGCAGGCGCACTTGGTGGGTGGTTTTGTTGGAGTAGATGCTGATGCGCTTCACCGAATTCAGGATTTCCTGACGGCTGATGATGAGCTTGTTGGGGTTGCTCACCGGAATTACGTTTTCGTAATCTGGGTACCGCTCGTCGATCAGGCGGCACACGAGGCGCATCTGGTTGAAGCTGAAGAAAGCATTGGAATTGTTGAACTCCACTTTTACTGGCGTTGCCTCGGAGGGCAAAGCACCTTTCAACAGGTTGAAAGCTTTGCGCGGAATAATCAGGTTGGCGGTCTGGCCAGCGCCTACATCGGAGCGGCGGTAGCGCAGCAAGCGGTGGCCGTCGGTAGCTACAAACGTTACTTGGCTGTCGGCTAACTGCACCAAAATGCCGGTCATGGCGGGGCGCAACTCGTCGGTGCTCACCGCGAAGATGGTTTTGTTGATGGCCCGAGCCAGCGAAGACGATGGTATTTCAATCGGCGTAGACCCTTTTACTACGGGTACACGCGGGAAATCGGTAGCGTTTTCGCCAGCTAGTTTGTAGCGGCCGTTGCTGCTGGCAATTTCAATAGTGTAGGTTTCCTCGTCCAGCGTGAAGGTCACGGGCTGGTCGGGCAGGTTCTTGAGCGTATCGAGCAAAATGCGGGCCGGGGCTGCAATACGGCCTGCTTCGCGGGCTTCTACGGGCAGCTCGGTTATCATGCTGGTCTCTAGGTCAGAGGCCGTAATCGTTAGTTTTCCTTCCTCAATCTCGAAGAGGAAGTTCTCCAGAATCGGCACCACGGGATTGTTCGTGACCACGCCATTGATGCTCTGGAGTTGCTTGAGCAAGGCGGAAGACGAGACGATGAACTTCATACAGAGGCAGGGGTCGAAAGTGTTTGGGGGAAGGGAGACAAAGATAGGTAATAGGGTCTGTTTTTTAGTTTCTTTTCGCAGCAGCACTGCCCATAATACTAGTACAGCCGCCAGGTGACCGAGGATATAGAAACAATTCTCTCCCCCTTCGCAGGCCTGTAGTTATATAACTGCTGCTGATGCCTTTATGCTTATGCAAGCACCTCATCAGCTAAAAGGCGCCCTGCATGTTCGAAAGAATATCTTCAATGGAAAACAAATCCAGTTACGGGTTGCCTTAAGGTATGATATTCCGCATCAGCACACACGCTTTCAAACACTTATAATGCTTCGCGTATACTGCCTTGCTTCTGCGCCACAGCTACGCCTTATTTTCTAAGCATAAACATCAGTTCTTGCTTAACAATGGCGTGTAGAATTCATAGGAAATATAGTAGCTTTCCACTGCAGCAAGACTATTTCAGGTTTTAAACCGGTTGAGTGAGACAAAACACTGCCTTTACCACTATCAGCGTTCCACTACACGGACATCTTTACTGTGCTGATAAACGCAAGTTTGCTTTGTAAAACCCTTTCGCAAAGGTTTACGCCTCACCACCAAGCAACACTACTGTCTTTGAGTTTACTGCTAGGCTAGGCACAGCAACTTCTCTTGAGCAGCAGTGCAAGAAATTAGATTGAAAATTCCCGCACATAAATAATTTCGTATGCTTTCTAAACACCAGTACTACATTCTACTTGCTAGTACCACTGCTTCCTTGCTAACCTCTGGCGCTGGCCTGGCGCAAAGCAAGCCCGCTGGCACCGCCAAGAAGCCAGCTACTCAGCCCAGCCAGACCGCCTCGAAAAACCAGCAGGCTGCGCTTACCACCAACGATGCCAAGATCAATGCCCTCATCAAGAAGATGACCTTGGAAGAGAAGGTAGCCATGATCCACGGCAGTTCTTCGTTTACTTCGGGGGGCGTACAGCGCTTAGGCATTCCCGAGTTTACTTCCTCCGACGGTCCGCACGGGGTACGTCCTGAATTCGGCCGCGACTGGGTTCCCGACAAAGACGCTAATGATGCTGGCACCTATCTGCCTACTGGCAACACCTTGGCTTCCACCTGGAATCCGGCGCTAGGCTACGCGTATGGCCAAGTATTGGGCAGCGAGGCAAAGTTCCGAGGCAAAGACGTAATTCTCGGCCCCGGTATCAACATCATCCGGACGCCGCTCAACGGCCGCAACTTCGAGTACCAAAGCGAAGACCCGTATCTGGTGTCGCGCATGGCGGTGGGCTACATCAAGGGTGTGCAGGATCAAGGCGTATCGGCCTGCGTGAAGCACTACGCGGCCAACAACCAGGAAACCAAGCGCACCACCGTAGATGTGGATATGAGCGAGCGGGCTCTGAATGAAATCTATTTGCCCGGCTTCAAAGCTGCCGTGCAAGAAGCCGGCGTGTACACGCTTATGGGCTCCTACAACAAGTTCCGCGGGCAGTGGGCCACCCACAACGACTACCTGATGAACAAGATTCTGAAGGAGCAGTGGGGCTTTAAGGGCTTCGTAATGAGTGACTGGGGCGCTGTACACAGCACGATGGAGGCCATCAACAACGGCACCGACATGGAAATGGGTACCGACCTGCTGTTGATGAACCAAACCGTGTCGCAAACGGCGGGTGGCCCGGCCAAAAAGGTGGAACTGAGCACTGTATATCCTAAGTTCTTCCTCGGCGACACTGTAGTGACCTTGGTGAAAAGCGGCAAGGTGAAGGAAGAGTTGATTGACGACAAAGTGCGCCGGATTCTGCGCGTGATGTACAAAACCAACATGATGGAGGGAGCCAAGCGCACCCCCGGCGCCTACGCCACCAAAGAACACGCCGCCACCGCTCTTAAAGTGGCCGAGGAGGGTATTGTGCTATTAAAAAACGAAGGCAACATTCTGCCCCTCAACAAGGCTTCTATTAAAACCATTGCCGTTATCGGCGAAAATGCCGATCGGGCCAACTCGATGGGTGGGGGCAGTTCGCAGGTGAAAGCCAAGTATGAAATCACGCCCTTACAAGGCCTGAAAAACGAGCTAGGCAGCGGGGTAACCGTGAATTACGTGCAAGGCTACAAAATAGCCCGCGGCCAAAAGGCCGATGCCGCTATGATTCAGCAAGCCGTTGATGCTGCTTCCAAAGCCGATGTGGCCATAGTGGTAGGCGGCTGGACACACGGCTACAACTACGCCGTATGGGACGACAACGCCTACGACGCCGAAGGTCCTGACAAACCCGACATGAACATGCCCTTCGGCCAAGACGAACTCGTGCAAGCCGTGCTAAAGGCCAACCCCAACACCGTAGTGGTGCTAATGGGCGGCGGCCCAATTGATGTATCGGCGTGGGAAAAGCAGGCCAAGGGCATTGTGGAAGCGTGGTACCCCGGCATGGAGGGCGGCAATGCCATTGCCAAAGTGCTGCTCGGTACCGTCAACCCCTCAGGCAAGCTGCCTATGACCTTTCCCGTGAAGTTGGCCGATTCACCAGCCCACAAAATCGGCAACTACCCCACCGACAACCCCTCCGACCCCAACGCCGTGGTGGAGCACTACAAGGACGACATCTTTGTGGGCTACCGCTACTTCGACACCTATAAAGTGGCGCCACAGTACGCCTTCGGCCACGGTCTGAGCTACACCACCTTCAAGTACGATAACCTGACCGTGACGCCCGGCCAAAAAAGCGCCACTGTCAAGTTCACCGTCACGAATACCGGTAAAGTAGCGGGCGCCGAGGTGGCGCAGGTGTACGTGCACGACGACCAGGCCAGCGTGAAGCGCCCCGAAAAGGAGCTCAAAGGCTTCCAGAAAGTGTTTCTTAAGCCCGGCGAGTCCAAGACCGTCACCCTGACCCTTGATACCAACGCCTTTCAGTTTTACGACGAAGCGAAGAAAGCATGGGTCCTAGAACCCGGCAAGTTCGGCGTGCTCGTCGGCGGTTCCTCTCGCGACATCCGCCTCACGGGCAACGTGACGCTGTAACGGAAGCTACTAGGGTTAAAAAGCCCGTCAACTACGGAAACCTATTGGTTTACTGTAGTTGACGGGCTTTATTAATTCGAGAGCCTATGGTGTACATTATTTCTTTAGCTCCAGCCGTGGCGTGAAACCACCACTAAAATGAATATCCAAAATGTCAGCAACAGCAGGACTCCTATAATTTGCATCGAGTTATTCATCACGGACGATCCAGCAGTAGCGTATCGATTACCATACTGCTGTACCAAAACTGCACGCACCCGTTGCGGCTGCCAGTAGCGGCTGTAGAGATAGACAAACCCAATTAGCGCCAAGAAACTATTGTTAATTGAACTGATTATTACGTTTCCTAATAGGTCACTTAGTATTTCTCCTAACATGAAGACTACCTTATAATTAAAAACATAATAGCCTAAAACCCTGCGTACCGCCGCTTCCGTCGCCAAGCGCGGACAGCACCAAACGCTCCTAACAGCACCAATGGTGCAACCAGATTCAGCAATTGCCAAGTACGGCGCTGCTCAATAACCTTGAGCTTATCGAGGGGACGCAACGTGACTTGCTTGCTGCGCACGCCGATAAGGCCACTTTCGTCGAGCATGTAATCGACGGCGTTTAGCACTAGCTCACGGTTGGCAAATTCGGTGTTGGCGAGCCGGTCGAAGCCGAGGCGGAAGGGGCGGCCGGTTTTAGGGTCTAGTTCGGAGCGCACAAAGTCCCCGTCGGAAATCACCAGTACTTTGGAGGGCTTGGCTTGGGGCGAGGTAGCGGGCTGAAACTGCGTGGTGCCGGGTTGGGCCCGGTTGGCGTAGAGCGAACGGAACTGCCCTTCGAGCAAGTAGCCGACGGGCTCGAACTTGTCTTTGTAGAGCTTCCGGTCGGGTTGCAGGCGTGCGTCGTTCAGGTTGACGGGCACCGGCGAGGGTAACACCCGGGAGTAGCGCGAGGTAAAGAGCAGCGGCGTCTTGCGGATGCCGGTGGCCTTCACTGTGTCAATGGTGCTCACAAACTTGGTGTATACCGCATCGAGGTTGCGGGTGATGGGGTGCGTACTGAAGTTGTTGACCAGCGGATAGAACTGCCAAGGCATAGGTTCCACCTTTGGCTTGTCGCCTTCCTTGCCCGTCACGAGTGGAATAACGCCCGAATTAAGATCGAGAATCAAGTCGGCATTGACGCGCACGCCATACTTGAACAGCAGGTCGTCGAGGCCCACGGGTTGCGGGAAAGACAGCATGCCGGTGCGGGCGGCGCTGTCGAGGTTGACGCGCATGGCATCAACGAAAAACAGCGCGTTGCCGCCCTGCGTGATAAACTGGTCGAGCTTGAACTTCTCGGGCTCGGTATAAGCCGCGGCGGGCTTAGCCACGACAACGGCGCTGAGGGCCCGCAGGTCGCGCACTTTGCTTAGGTCGACGCGGTACACGTCGTAGTACTGGCTTAGCGAGCCAATCAGGTCTCCGGCTTCCGCATTGTTTAGCTCGCCGTGGCCTTCCACAATGCCAATCAGTTTGCGCTTGCCGGGGCTGAGCCTACGGATAGCGCTGGCCAGCTCGTACTCTAGCCCTTCAATGCTTTGGTTGAGGCGCACATCGGAAGGGGCCGCCTGGTTGCCACGCAACAGCAGCACTTGCTGCTCCTTGCCACCCGCCGACACGGTAGCCCACGGAAAAATGATTTTCTCAACTCGCTTGCCGTTTTCGTTGGCGCCGAGGTTGGTGGGGGTTAGGCCTTTCTTGAAAAGCGAAGCGTAATACTCGTTGCGGGCCTTTTCGGTACCAGCCGCCGACGGGTCGATAAACACGTATTTCAGATTGCCGCCACCGTAAACTTGCATTTCGTTGAGCGTCTCGCGCACCGCCTGTTGCAAGCGCCGAAACGCCGGCGGGAAGTCACCATCGAGGTACACCGTCACCGTAATAGGCTGCTTCAAGCCGGTCAGCAGTTGCCGGGTAGCCGCCGACATGGTGTAGCGTTTTTCCTGCGTGAGGTCGAGGCGAAAGAAAAACTGCTGGCCGATGAAATTGAGTAGTAGCAACGCCCCGACAACCGCCAGAAAGCGAAGCAGGTCACGGCGTTTGCGGGATTGATTTGGAAGCTGTTGTTCAGGCATATCTTGTCGGAGGCCTACCCCCCTATCCTCGTCTCTGGCAGAGACAAGAGACCGTTTTCTGTTCTAGAGTATCTATCGATCCTCCTTGCCGGGAGGCAAAGTAGCTTGAAGCGAGGTTACCAGTTTCGGCTTTGGAGTACCAGCTTAGTAGCCAGCAGCAAGCCAATAATCAAGCTAAGGAAGTAGGTCAGGTCCCGGGAGTCAATGAGGCCTTTGCTGATGTCGCGGTAATGGGCCGCAATACCAAGCTGGCTGATGTAGTACGCCGGCGCTCCATCGAAAACCGACGCCAGCGAATCGAAGCCGGAATACACCAGGAAGCAACCTACTACGGCTACCAGGAAGGCAATAATTTGGTCGCGAGTGATGGCGCTGGCGAAAATGCCAATAGCCGCAAAAACCGCCGCCAGCAGCGCTAATCCAATGTAAGACCCTACGGTAGCTGCCGAATCGATATTGCCTTCGGGGTTGCCGAGCTTGTACACCGAGTAGTAGTACAAAAGCGTGGGCAGCAGCGCCAGCAAGGCCAGCAGTAGGCAAGCCAGGTACTTTCCTCCTATTATCTGACTATCGGTGAGCGGCCGGGTGAGCAGCAGTTCGATAGTACCGGCTTTCTTTTCCTCGGCAAACGTGCGCATGGTGATGGCCGGAATCAGGAACAGGAAAATCCAGGGCGCCATGTTGAAGAGCGTCTGCAAGTCGGCAAAGCCATAATCCAGCACCGAGCTATCCGGAAAGACCCACACGAACAGGCCTGTAGCAACCAAAAACACCCCAATGACCACATACGCCACTGGGGAGTTAAGAAAGGAATTGAATTCTTTGCGAAGTATAGCGTACATCTATTCTTACTTGTTGAATTGTTAAGTGGCTGATTAGTAGATAAGCCGCAGCACGACCAGTCTTTTTACAATACAGCCATTCAACCACTTATTTCGTCAACGACTGGAACACCTTCTCCAAGGACTGTTCTTCCTGCCGCAGCCCAAGCAGCACCCACCCGTGCTGAGCAGCCAACCGCGAAATAGCGCCCCGCTGGTCGGTGCCGCCGGTGGCCCGGATGCGGTAAATATTTCCGGTTTCCACTTCCACCTGGCTGATGCCCGGCAACGCTTGTAGCAAGGCTGTATCAATGGCCTGCTCGAATTCGGCGCGAATCACGGTTTCCGTTTTGGCACGCGCGCCCAACTCCGATACCGGCGAGTCGGCCACGAGCTGGCCGCGGTTGATAATGACGGCGCGGCTACACAGGGCAGCTACTTCGGGGAGAATATGGGTGCTGAAAATGACTGTTTTGTCTTGCCCTAGCTCCCGGATGAGGTTCCGGATTTCGCCGATTTGGTTGGGGTCGAGGCCAGTGGTAGGCTCATCGAGTATCAACACGCCGGGGTCATGGATAAGGGCTTGCGCCAGACCTACCCGCTGGCGGTAGCCTTTCGAGAGGGCGCCAATCTGCTTGTTCTGCTCCCGGCCCAGGCCTACCCTATCCACCAGTTGCGGCACGCGGCGGCGCAACTCGCTGCCACGCAGGCCGTGCACCGAACCAATAAATTCTAGGTACTCGTGCACGTACATATCCAAGTACAGCGGATTGTGCTCGGGCAAATACCCCACGCGGCGGCGCACTTCCAGCGGGGCCGTCAGCACATCGTAGCCTTCGATGAGCACGGTGCCCGCCGAGGGCGGCAAATACCCGGTGGCCATTTTCATGGTCGTGGATTTGCCTGCGCCGTTCGGTCCCAAAAACCCAAGGATTTCGCCTTTCCCAACTGCAAATGAAATGTCATTCACGGCCGTTTGAGCGCCGAAGGTTTTACTTAAGTGTTGAACTTCTACCATATGCTGTAGCGCAAAGCTCCAGCTTCGCGCATCGTTGCTGATGTTGAACAATATCACAACCGCACGGCTTGAATCGTTCAACGATGCGCGCAGCTGGAGCTGCGTGCTTTATTCTGGCTTTACTTGGGTTGCGTAGGCCGCATTTGCACCTCGGAAATCATGACGGCGAAGGGAGCTTCCAGCGCGTGTACAATGGCGGCGGCAATGTCTTCGGGTTGCATCATGTGGGGGTTGGGCTCCTCGCCGGGGTTGGCCCCGTTGAAGTTGGTTTCCACCGAGCCGGGCATGATGCACGTTACGCGCACGCCATCGGGCCGCACTTCCTTGAACAACGCGTCCGAGAAGCCGCGCACGGCGTACTTGGTGGCGCAATAACCCGCCAGATTCGCGGTGCCGGCTGTGCCCGCCAACGAACCCACGTTCACGATATGGCCTTCGTGCTGCTGTTTCATGTACGGCAAAACGGCCTTGGTGCAATAGAACAGCCCGTGCACGTTGGTATCAAACATGGCGTGCCAGTCGTCGGAGGAAAAACCATCGACCGGCCCGAAGTTGCCGATGCCTGCGTTGTTGACCAACACGTGAATTTCGGCACCTAACTCCCGGCGGGTGTTCATGCACGCTTCCTGTACCGACTTCTCGTCGCGGATGTCGCACTCGAAAAACTGGAACCGCTCGTGGGTGAGCCCCTCCGGTGCGGAACGGCCCCAGCCGGCCACTACGGCACCTTTAGCCAATAAGGCATCGGCTGTGGCGCGCCCTATGCCTTTGCTGACGCCTGTGATAATGGCTACCTTGCCGCTTAGTTCCATGGCTGTAAGATGATGATTCGGATTGGATATGCGCCGCAAGTTAGCGGCCTGCGGTGGGTTTTACGCGCGCTACTGCTCGCGTGGCCATTAACAGCCTGCCAAGACAATGATTGCCTGAAAAGTGCTGGCCCCGTAACCACCGAACGACGCGACCTGGCTGCCTTCAAGGAACTCACCGCCACCGACAATGTAAACATCACGCTGGTGCCCGATACCACCACCTATGCCGAGGTTCGCACTGGCTCCCATTTGCAAGAAGATCTGAAGCTTGAAGTCCGCAACAATCACCTCTACGTCAGCAACCAAAGCACCTGCAACTGGGCCCGCAGCTACTCGGTGCTGCACGAAGTAACGCTGCACGTAAAGGAGTTGCCGGATATGTCGCTGTACGGCCAAGGCAATATCCGCACCGCCAGCCAGTTTCGAGCCGATACGCTTTTCCTACATCTGAAAGGCGCTGGCGACTACGACTTGGACATCAATAGCAAATACCTCTGGATCGACCAGTATGAGCTAGGCGACTACCGCCTACACGGGCAAACAGAAGACTTACGATTCAGCGGTGGTGGCTTAGGTCGTTTCCTAGCCACCGACTTGCGGGTGAGCAGCTACTGCTACCTCGATCTTTCGCTCTATGCCGACGGCGGTATTTATGTCAATACATCTGGCGAGTTAGGTGGTACCCACGCCGGCACTAGCACCATCTACTACACGGGCAACCCTTCCCAAATTGATGTCCGAATAACGGGCAAAGGAAAACTGGTGAAAACCAACTAGCAGTGTTATCAGCTAACAAGCAACGCGCAGATGGAAACAGCAGGCTGCTGTCCAACCCAATAGTTCACATCTGAACGCTGATTCATAACTATCAAATGTCTAAATGTCCCCCAGCTGTGGCCGAATCAGCAGTTCCTCTACTACAGCATGTGGCGAGAGGCTGTACGTGGAGAAAATAGCCTCGGCAACATCGTCGGACTGGATGAACCGTTCGGCGGGCAAGTCAACGCCGGCCCAACTGGCGGTAAGCGTGGCGCCGGGTAGCACGGCCGTCACGCGCACATTGTGCTCTTTAAGTTCTTCGCGCAGGTTGCGGGTCAGGCCGTAGAGTGCGTGCTTGGCAATGCCATAGGAGCCGCCATTGGGGTAGGCTGTGATACTCGCCGTGGAACAGATGGTGAAGATGTGGCCTTGGCGCCGTGCAATCAGGCCAGGCAGCAGCGGCAACGTCACGTCGTAGGCACTGAGCAGGTTAGCGGCCAACATCTGGCGCAGTTGCGAACCGTCGGCGGGCTCGTCTTGCAACCTTCCCGGCAAAAAAGCGCCCGTATTGTTAACGAGTACGTCCACCTCCCCTTCCAAGCTCAACACAAAATCTGTGAAACGGCGACAGTCCTCTTGTTTACTTAGATCGGCTGGCAACGTATGTAGTACGGCACCGGGAACTTCCTCGTTCGTAGCTGTTTGTAGTTCGGCTAGGTCGCTAGCGGAGCGGGCACAAGTAACGACTGGCCGTCCGGCGCGTAGGAAGCGTAGTACGATGGCCCGCCCAATGCCTTTTGTTCCCCCAGTTACCACGACATATTTTTCCATTCCTTTGATTACTGTTGCGCTTTTTACGTAAGGATTTTCAGCCGTTCGAATCTACCAACCGGCGTTCTGCCGCAAGTATCCGCTTTTACTCTCACTTCTCTCCCCATGGTCAAAACTTTCGGCTCTTTTATTCTCTTCATCCAGAGCATGCTCGTCCGGAAAGAGCGGTTTGCTGTGCTCTGGAACCGTACTATCGATGAGTGCATCCTCATCGGCACCGATTCGGTTTTTATTGTCGCCATTGTATCCGCTTTTATCGGCGCAGTTACGTGCGTACAGATTTCCTATAACCTCGTAAGTCCGCTCATTCCAAAGTCCACCATCGGGTACATGGTGCGCGAAATGACGATTCTGGAGTTAGCGCCTACCATTACCAGCATTGTATTGGCAGGCAAAGTTGGGTCGAGTATTGCGGGTGGTTTGGGTACCATGCGTATTACCGAGCAGGTAGCGGCGCTAGAAGTTATGGGTATCAACTCGGCGTCTTACCTAGTTTTGCCTCGCATTGTGGCGGCTATTCTCATGTTTCCGCTGCTCGTGATTCTGGCTATGTTGCTCTCCATCCTGGGTGGCTACCTGGCAGGCACACTCACCGGTGCTATTTCGGCCGCCGAATATATCGAGGGTATCCGCAGCGACTTTATTCCTTACAACATCACCTTCGCTCTAATCAAGTCGGTGGTATTTGCTTTCCTTGTGTCGTCTATCTCGGCTTTCAAAGGCTATTTCACCGAAGGTGGCGCCTTGGAAGTAGGAGCCGCTAGCACAGGTGCCGTTACTAATTCTATCATTGCCATCCTGCTGGCTGATTTCGTACTAGCCGCAATTCTTCTCTAGAAGTGTAGTGCTACTGGTCTTATGCGGCGTACTCATGGTAGCACGCGGTTCCAAAGACTAGCGAATCACAACTGTAGCTTTTCTTCTTATGATTGAGATACATAATATCCAGAAGTCTTTCGACGGCAACCCGGTTCTGCGGGGCATCAACTGCACCTTCGAGACAGGCAAGTGTAATTTGCTTTTAGGCGGCTCGGGTACTGGTAAAAGCGTGTTGCTGCAATGCATTGTCGGCCTCATCAAACCTGACTTGGGCAGCATCACCTTCGATGGCACCGTGTTTACCAATAATAAGGTGGATATCCGCCAGGAGATTCGGCGCAAGATCGGGATGCTGTTTCAGGGCTCGGCCTTGTTCGACTCGATGACAGTGTATGAAAACACCGAGTTTCCGTTGAAGATGCTGACGCCGGAAATGACCAAGGAAGAGCGCCGCGACCGGGTGGAATTCTGCTTGAAGCGCGTTGGGCTCGAAAATGCCGGCAACAAGATGCCCTCCGAAATTTCGGGGGGTATGAAGAAGCGGGTGGGTATTGCCCGTGCTATTGCTCCCAACTGCACCTACCTGTTCTGCGACGAACCCAACTCTGGCCTCGACCCGGCCACCAGCATCAAGATCGACGAGCTCATCTACGAAATTACCCACGAATACAACATCACCACTGTGGTCATCACCCACGACATGAACTCGGTGGTGGAAATCGGGGACCATATCATCTTCCTACACAAAGGCGAGAAGCTTTGGGACGGCAACAAAGACCAGATCCTGAACGCCAAAGTGCCGGAGCTTCGCGAGTTCATCTTTAGCAGCAGCCTCGTTCGAGCCGCTAAGCGTGTGGACGAGGAATCGGAAGGTGGCCTCGAAGCCTTGGCCAACGAGCCCTTATCGGAAGTATGAGTCTCCTAAGCACCTATTCCGCTACAGCAATTTGATGCCACTTGGCAAAGCACGAAGCCCTGACTTTCTCTCGAAGGTCAGGGCTTCGTGCTTATAAGGGGCGACGAAACGCTACAACTACCAGCCTTGCCGTTTGCGCAGTTCGGTGATATGCGCCAAGTGGTGCCGGCCATGCCAGGAATACATCACGAGGGCTTCATCCAGCGTAAAATCGCGCTGGGTGCCGGGGTGATAGAAGGTACGTTGCCATTGGCCGGCACTGAGGTTGCGCAGCAAGATGGTCCACCGAATGTGCAGGGACTCCAGCATGGCCAACGATACAGCAGGGGGTGTAACAGCTATATCGGGTAGTTCGGCCCAGGCTTGCTCGTCGTAAGGGCGCACCGTAGGGTTCTCTTCGGTGAGAGCTAGGCGAAAACGGGTGTAGCTGTTTAGGTGCGAATCGGGCAGGTGGTGTATCACTTGGCGCACCGTCCAGCCGCCGGGGCGGTAAGGGGTATCAAGCTGGGCTGCACTCAAACCCGTAACGGCCGCCCGCACCTGGTCAGGCAGCAAAGCAATATGCGCAATGTGGGCTATGCGCGCGCCGGGCTCCAGTGGCCCCGTGGGCAGTGCGGGTTGACCAATAGGATAGCGCAAATCCAGGGAAGCATCCATAGTTGTTGAAGTAAGCATCCCACGAAACTCCGTCGGGACAGCACAAGTCTACGCATTTAACCTTTTGGTCATGCCGCCACCCTCGATAATCCGTAGATGATTCTGACGGCTTCTAATCTTAATGTACTGTGGAGCAACTTACTGGAAAGCCGCTGACGTGGCGCTGGGCAGAATGGTTGCTGCTGTTTATAGCCGTTCCGGTGGCGTTGCGCATCTGGTGGCAGCCCCTGGTACTGCTGGCGCTACTTGTGCTAACTACCATCTGGGGTATTTGGTGGCTAAAACAGCAGCGACTGCCTCACTATCAACCTCTCTGGCGTGGCCCCGCCGGTCGAAACGAGCGGCGCCAATTAAAGCGCTTGCTGTGGCGCTTTGCTTTGAGTACCGGCTTGTTGATTGCCACAGTATGGATTTTTATACCCGCTAAGCTCTTCGACATGCCACGTACACAGCCTAAGTTGTGGCTGTTGATCTTGGCCTTTTATCCCTTGTTTTCCGTCTACCCGCAGGAAATTATCTACCGGGCTTTATTCTTCGCCCGTTACCGGCCGTTGTTTCGAGGTGCCTACGCCACGCTGCTGGCTAGTGCTGGTGCGTTCGGCTTTATGCATTTGGTGTTTCAAAACTGGCCGGCGGTGCTACTTACGCTCATTGGCGGTTGGCTTTTTGCCGAAACCTACGCCCGCACCTACTCCCTGCGGTTGGTGTGGCTGGAACATTCGCTCTACGGAGCACTTATTTTCACCGTGGGCCTTGGCGATTATTTCTACCACGGCAACGTAGGGTGAAAAAGCGAATAGTAGGGCTTGTGGTACCACTACTTACTAAGCAAAAAGGCCACACCTTGTAGGGTGTGGCCTTACTGTATCTGAAGTTCAATCAAACTAGCTGTCGCGCTTGTTTAGCTCGTCGCGAATTTTGGCAGCTTTTTCGTAATCCTCTCGCTCCAGCGCTTGAGCCAGCATTTTGGTTAGCTCATCCAAGGAAACCTGGCCGCTTGGGTCGCGAGGCGCAGGCTCGGGCTTGGCTGGACCGCTTGGGCTGTCGTCATCATCCTCGTCATCTTCATCGTCGGAGTCTTCCGCGTTTTCGTCGAGTTCCGACAATATAATGCCCGCTTCGCTCAGCACGCTTTCCACCGTGAAGATGGGCACCCCGAAACGCAAGCCAATAGCAATGGCATCGGAAGGGCGGGAATCCAACTCGAACGTGGTAGCACCATCGGAGCACACAATTTTCGAGTAGAAGACGCCTTCTTTGAGGTCCGAGATTATCACTTCTAGCACGGCAACGTGCACATGCTCGGCGAAGGATTTAAACAAATCGTGCGTGAGCGGCCGATTCGGATTTATTTTCTCTATCTGGATGGCAATGCTCTGCGCCTCGAACATACCAATGATAATGGGCAGGCGGCGGTTGCCAGTTTTCTCGCCTAGAATCAAGGCGAAGGAACCGGACTGCGACTGGCTGGAGGAGAGGCCGAGGATTTCGAGCGGTATTTTTTTCAAGGGTCTTGGTGACTTTAAGACTTAAGTATCGGCCTTAGTACGTGCAAAGAAAACAAAGGCTTCCGGCTCGTACTATAAGAAACGAAAAAAGACTTGAGAATCCGTTGCGTGGTTTCACCCTATACGGCGGATTCTCAAGCCCCTACGTTTCTAGCTTAGCTCTTTTACAGCTTGGGTCAACTTCGGCAGCACATCGAACACGTCGCCAACGATGCCGTAGTCGGCCGCTTTGAAGAACGGGGCCTCCGGGTCTTTGTTGATAACGACAATCACCTTCGACGAGTTGACGCCGGCCAAGTGCTGGATAGCACCCGAGATACCACAGGCAATGTACAGGTTCGGCGACACGGTGATACCCGTTTGGCCTACGTGCTCGTGGTGAGGGCGCCAGTCTACGTCGGAAACGGGCTTGGAGCAAGCCGTGGCCGCGCCAATAGCTTTGGCTAGGTCCTCAATCAGATTCCAGTTTTCGGGGCCTTTCATGCCACGGCCACCGGAAACTACTTTATCGGCTTCGGGCAGCAGGATACCGCCAGCTTGGTCTTGCATCACCACCTGCTTGGGCGCATCCGCAAAGTCGGCATCGGTGAGTTGGGCCGAGAAGCTTTCCACTTGGGCCGTTTTGCCGGCTTCGTGTAGGGCTTCGATAGAATTCTTTTTAACAGCAATGATTTTCCGCTCGCCTTCCAGCTTCACATCGGCAAAGGCTTTGCCGGAGAAAGCACCGCGCTTCACCACGAAGCTGCCACCGTCGGTTTTGGGCAGCTCTACTACGTTGGTAGCCAAGCTAGCCTGCAACCGCACCGATAGGCGCGAACCAACCGAAGCGCCAATATTGGAATTGGCTAGTACAATTATTTTAGAATCTTCTTTTTGGGCGGCAGCAGCAATAAGCTTGGTGTAGGCACCATTCACAAAGTCCTTGAGGCGGGGTTCCGCATCATAGAGCACCTTGCTGATGCCTTGCTCGCCTAGCTTGGCCAAGTTTGCTTCGGTAGCCTCGCCTACGGCAACAGCCGTGGCGGTAGTACCGAGCATTTGGGCTACTTGGCTGCCATAAGAAGCCACTTCCAGCGACGATTTTTTTACCTCGCCGCCATCACACTCAACAACAACTAGAACAGACATTTCTTTGAAATTTAGATGTAAGTCAGGCCGTCAGGCGGAGCTTGCTGAAGTGGGTTGCTAGGTCAGTAAACAAGGTTACCGGGCTAGAAAGACACGTTGGCAAGCGCTGCTTTATGGTCTAGATAACTTTCGCTTCGTTGCGGAGCAGCTTAATTAGCTCGCCAGCATTTTCGGCGGGAATAAGCTTAACACCTTGCTTTTTGGGCGGAAGCGCATACTCGGCAACCGCAGTGCGCGGAGCATCGCCGGTAGGCTCAACAACTTTCAGCGGTTTGGTACGGGCCGTCATGATGCCGCGCATGTTTGGAATGCGGGGCTCGCACATCGGCTGCTGGCACGAAGCCACGAAGGGTGTGTTTACTTGTACAATCTCTTTACCGCCCTCGATTTCGCGCTCGAGCGTAGCAGTGTTGCCACTCATGTCGAGCTTCATGGCTGGAGCTACCGTTGGAATGCCCAACAGCTCCCCTACCATGCCGTGCACCTGGAAGCCATTGTAGTCGATGCTCTCCTTGCCCATCAGAATTACGTCGTAGGCGCCTTCTTTGGCTACGTTGGCAATTTGCTGCGCAACAAAAAAAGCATCCTTCGGAGCGGCATTCACCCGGATAGCATCATCGGCCCCGATGGCCAAGGCCTTGCGAATGTTGGGCTCGGTATCGGCCTCGCCCACGTTGAGCACCGTGACGGTGCCGCCGCCCTGAGCTTCTTTTAGCTCAATGGCGCGCGTGAGGGCATATTCATCCCAAGGATTAATCACGAATTGGACACCCGCCTTATTGAACTCCTTATTGTCGGGAGTGAAGGCAATTTTGGTGGTCGTGTCGGGTACGTTGCTGATGCAAACGAGAAACTTCATCTACGGCTGCTTGAGTGGGAGGATAAACTACGGGAAAGCCCCAAATTTGGGGCAAAGATACTGAAAACTCCTGCCTGATGGAAACCCAACCTAGCCGCCTACAACAACTTCTGGCCTTCTACCAAGACGAGCCCAACGACCCCTTCACGATATATGCCTTAGCTACCGAGTATAAGGCCACTGAGCCGCTTCGAGCTTTGGAATATTTTCAGAAACTCCTAGTCGAGCATCCTGACTACGTGGGCACGTATTACCACGCCGGCAAGCTACTCGAACAAATTCAGAAGCCAGAAGAGGCCGAAAAAGTTTACCGTGAAGGGTTGCGCGTGAGCCGTCAAGCCGGCCAGATGCACGCCGCCAGCGAATTACAACAAGCCCTGAACCAGTGCCTGGGTTTAGATTACGAGGACGACTAGCAGCGCCCAGCTTACTTAAGCCAGCGCACTTACTTTTTTGCCGCTAAACATTCGCTTGGCTTCTTCAATGGCTTGCATGGCGTCGGGGGCCCAACCGTCGGCGCCAACAACCTGCCAAAGACTGGTGTCAGCGTTAAAAGGCGCTCCACCTACCATGACGCGAGTGGTAGCGCAAGCTGCGGGGCGCTCAGCTAACAGTTCCCGTACTCGTGCTACGTGGTGGCTCATAGAAGCTCCTATCACCAGCAACTCGGCGCGGTGGGCTAATACTGCCTGCCAAACCGAAGCCGCTGGCGTGTTGGCGCCCAAGAAGTACGCATCCCAACCGTCTGATTCCAGAAAGTCGCTCACGATGCGCAGGGGCATCACGTGCAGGTCGCCGGAAAGGGTAGCTGCTACCAGCCGGCGGCCATTGCGTGGGGTGGCCATCAGGTGGGCGTGCAAGGTGGCAATAGCCAATTCGGTGGCGGCAGTGCAATAGTGCTCCTGGGCCACATTAATTTGACTTTGATGCCACAGACGCCCAACTTCCCGCTGCACTGGCTGAAATACATACAAGTAGATGGCGCGCACGTGGGCACCTTCGCGCATAGCTTGCCGAATACCCATTAAAGCCTCCGTGCGTTGTCCGGCCAGTAGTCGCGCCAAGTATTGCCGGGCAATGTCTACCAATGGAGCGCCATCTATTAAAGCTGAAACCGTATCCGTCGGCAGTGGTGTAGGGGGCTTGCTCAATAGCGCTAACCCGGCGTAGAAGTAAGGGAGCGTTAGGTGATAGTCGGTGATGGTTAAGCGCTGGCTAACGACTTGGCGCAGCACATTAAGTTCTTGCCGCAACTGCTCGTCGCGCTTTGGCGTGGCGGCGGGCACATGCCGGGCGTACTCTAAGTGCGCTTCCAACAACGACATGCTGTTCATTAGCAGAGCGTCAGCAAGGGGCTGGCAATGGCTCTGCAAATCTTCCAGCAGCTCTGCTTCCGTAAGGCCAAGCAACCGGGTTGAAAGTTGGCTGGCAGCGGCGCGGGCTAAAGCAGGCGCTTGCTCATATAAGAAATCAGCAATACCCTGATGCTGAGCAGACACTTTGGACATCAAAAAAACAGGCAGCTAAAAACTAAGTTGTTGTCTGCACCTTTAGCAAATGCTTTAATGCCTGCAGTACGTATCCCTGCGCTAGTTGGTTTGCAAAAAGCTAATCCACCCTATGCCTTTAACTACAATCAAGTATGAGAATCCTGCTGATAGAAGACGAACCCAAAGTATCGGCTTTCATCCGTCGGGGACTGGAAGAAGAGGGATTTACGGTGGACACGGCCTTCGATGGCGACATGGGCGGACGTTTGGCGTTGAGCCAAGCCTATGAGTTGATAATTCTGGATGTAATACTGCCTCACCGCAATGGCTACGAGGTCTTGAGCGTCATTCGCCAGCACGACCAGCAGGTGCCCGTGCTAATGCTCACGGCGTTGGGCGCCACCCAAGACAAACTCCAAGGTTTCAACGGTGGCGCCGACGACTACTTAGTCAAGCCCTTCGACTTCCCCGAACTCGTAGCCCGCGTGCGGGCCCTGACGCGCCGCCGCGGCCACGAAGTGAAAGGGGCCGTACTGACCCTCGCCGACTTAACCTTGAATACCACGGCCAAGACGGTAACCCGTGCCGGGCAGCCCATCAAGCTCACGGCCCGTGAGTTTGGGTTGCTAGAGCTGTTTATGCGCCACCCGGGCCGCGTACTGAGCCGCGCCGAAATAGCCGAAAACTCGTGGGAAGAATCTTTCGACTCCGGCTCCAACGTTATCGACGTGTACGTGAATTACCTGCGCAATAAAGTGGATAAAGGCTTCGAGCAGAAGCTGATTCATACCGTCGTGGGCATGGGCTACGTGTTGCGGGTGGAGTAAAGTGGGTTAGCCGCTTCAACCATTCGCCGTTCATCCTATTTATGGCATTCGTGCTTATCAACGCCTCTTCACTTCACCATTCATGACCATCCGCAACCGTTTGACGTGGCTCTTTGTGGGGTTGGTGGCCGTGCTGCTGCTGGCGGTGATGTCGGTGATTTATATTCTTCAAACCGACTACACTCATCAGGAATTTCATCAGCGCCTGCGCGACCGGGCCGAGGTGACGGGCTACGTGTTTCTGGAGCAGGATGAACTACGAGCCGAAGCATTCCGTGACTTTCAGCGGCGCTATTTGCGCACCCTTGCCGGCGAGGTCCTGCAGATTTACGATGCCAAGCTAACGCCGCGCTTTATCGAGCAAGACGAGCGGGTGCAGATTTCCGACGCTATCCTGGTCCGCATTCTGACGGAGAAGCTCGTGTATTTCGACGTGGGCCCGCGTCAGGCGGTGGGGTTGTTCTACCACGATAACCAAGGCGACTATATTATTGTGGCGGCCGCTAAAAACCATTCGGGTCAAGCCCGGCTGGAACACTTGGCTACTATTTTGGCTTGCATCTTCGTGATTAGCCTAGTGGTTATTTACGTGGCCGGGCGGTTGTTTGCGGGCAAGGCACTGGCTCCTATTGCCGCCGTCAACGACCAGGTGGACCGCATCACGGCGCAAGATTTGCACCGGCGCGTCGATGCCAATATCAGCCATGAGCAAGATGAAATTACCCGGTTGGCCCGCACCTTCAACCGGCTGCTGGAACGGTTGGAGGAAAGTTTTGAAGGCCAACGCACCTTCGTCAGCAATGCCTCGCACGAGTTGCGGACGCCACTTACCGCTACTATTGGGGAATTGCAGGTGCTGCTGAATCGTGACCGGGACCCTGTTGCTTACCGCGAAGCCGTGGCCTCGGTGCTAACCGAGTTGCAGCAACTAAAGCAGCTTCTCAACAACCTGCTCGACCTCAACCAAACCAGCAACGCCCACCTCACCGACGACTTGCGGCTAGACGAGTTGCTTTGGGAAGCCCGGGAAGCAGTAGCGCCCGACCAGCGCCGGCGCGTGCACATCACCCTCGACGAGTTGCCACCCGACCCGACCCCATTAGAAATCCACGGCAACCGCCAACTGCTAAGCCGGGCCCTCACTAACCTGCTCGACAACGCCCTCAAGTATTCTGCCCCCGATGCGCCCGTTGTTGTGCGCTTCGCTTACGCTGCTGGCCGCACTCGAATACAGGTGACGGACCAGGGCATTGGTATTTCGGAAAAGGCATTGCCGCAGATATTTCAGCCTTTCTACCGCGCCGACAACGCGCGTGCCGTGGTAGGCCACGGAGTTGGCCTACCGCTGGCCCGCCGCATTATTGAGTTGCACGGCGGGCAGTTGCACATTTACTCACGCTTAGGCGAAGGAACCACAGCGGAGGTAGTATTTGCAGCGGCACATAGATAAACGCCAAAGAAGCTTGTTTTAAAGGTGACCACTCGTTGAACGGCATCAGACATCAATAGACCGTCATGCTGAGCGCAGCCGAAGCATCTCGCTAGTGTGGTAAACCCTTCTGTCAGCTCAATGATTCGAGCGAGCTGCTTCGGCTTCGTTGCACTGCGCTCAGCATGACAATAGTTTTACAATGTCGGTACCCGAGATGCTTCGACAGGCTCAGCATGACATAGGGAATAAACAGCGATTATCAACCATCCCTCCTCTAAGAAGCAGAACTAGCTCTCTGGTCGTAGCCCTAGAACATAATCTGCATTAATACATCGCTCACAATGTGCTATAACTAACTAGTGACTACACTGGCCTTGCAGACTATTTTTCTTTGATCGAACAATCAAAATCTTCCTTTACGACCTCTAAATGCCCATTTTTAAAATATTATCAGTTTCTAATCTGTTTCTAATCTACCTCTAATTCAGGCCTAATACCCCCCGCGTACTCTTGCATATCCAAACACCAAATAGGATATGCAACGCCTCTGTTTTCTACTGCTGACGGCCCTGCTGCTCGGCTTTACCCCTCGCACTGCTTCGGCTGCCCCACTTAGCGCCGATACTGTAAAACTTACCCTGCCCGAGGCCGAGCAACGGTTTCTGCAGAACAACCTGAGTTTGCTGGCTCAGCGCTACAACGTATCGGCGGCCGAGGCTCAGATTTTACAGGCCAAGCTTTGGGATAACCCAACCATCTACCTGGAGCAGAACGCCTACAACCAGCAGACCGGCCGGGTGCTGGACGTGACGCGCACCGGCAACTCTATTGTGCAGGTGCAGCAGCTGTTTGCCATTGCGGGCCGCCGCAAAGCCGCTGCCAAGGTAGCGCAGCAAAACGCGCTGGCCGAGCACTTCAACCTCGAAGACTTGCTCCGGACCCTGCGCTACCAACTCCGTAGCACGTTCTACGACCTGTACTACAAGCAGCAGAGCGTGCGCGTGTACGACCTGGAAGTGACCAGCTTCCAGCGCACGGTCAACCTCTACCAAGGCCAATACGACAAGGGCAATATTGCCCTCAAGGAAGTTATCCGCCTGAAAGCCTTTCTGTTCCAGCTGCGCAACGAGCGGCAAGCTCTCCTCAACGACATTGCCTCTGAACAAGCCGACCTGCGCATCCTGATGCGCGACACGTCCGGGGCCTACTATGTGCCCACCGCCGACGATAACCGCCTGCAAGCACTGAACCTGGCGGGCCGTACCGAGCAACAGCTTATTGATTCGGCGCAAGTGAACCGCGCCGACGTGAAGGCTCGGCAAGCCACCCTGCAACAGCAAAACCAGAACCTGCGCTACCAACGGGCCCTAGCCGTTCCTGACTTGTCGGTGGGCTACGTCTACGACCGGGCCGGCAACTACATCCAGAACTACAACGCCCTCACGCTCGGTATTGCGGTGCCCATCTTCAACCGCAACCAGGGCAATATTCGCACGGCTCAGAGCCAGATTGAAATCAGCAAAGCCCAACTAAGCCAGCAGCAGCTCCAAGTACAGAACGACGTGCAGGAAGCTTGGCGCCAAGCCAGCCAGACCGACGCCCTCTACCAAACCGCCGGCCGCGAAACCCGCGACTTCGACCGCCTGATGAAGGGCATCGACGAAAGCTACGCCAAGCGCAACCTCACCATCGTGGAGTACCTCGATTTCTACGAGAGCTACAAAAACAACCTCGTGCAGCTCAACGCCCTGAGGTCCAACCGGATTCGCGCCTTCGAGCAGCTCAACTTCGCCGTGGGCCGGCCCCTGTTCAACTAACTGCCTCTATCCATCCTTCACGCTCCCGAAAGTTTAAGTCCTCGATTTATATGAACCGCTTCGCCCCCCTCCTACCCGTTGCCCTCGGCCTGTTGCTGACCGGCTGCTCTACCACTCCCGAAGCTGATACCAAGCCGAAAGCCGATGCTGGTTTCACTCTTTCCGACCAGATGATGAGCGAGTTAAAGATTGACACAGTCCGCAACGAGCCCATCCGCAACGAATTAACCCTTTCGGGCCAGATTGCCACCAACGGCGACAAAACCGTGCAGGTATACCCGCTGGTGGGCGGCGTGGTGGAACAGCTCACGGTGGAACTCGGCGACCATGTCACGAAAGGCCAGGTGCTAGCCGTGATTCGGAGCGGGGAAATAGCCGACCTGCAAAACCAGAGCAGCAGCGCCGGCACCGACCTCGCCATTGCCCAGAAAAACCTCTCGGTGCTGGAAGACCAATATGCTGCGGGCCTTGCCTCGGAGCGCGACGTAAGCCTGGCCCGCCAGGAGCTGCGCAAGGCCCAGGGCAACGTGGGCAAGAGCCGCAAGCAGCTCGCCATCTACGGCGTATCACCGGACGGCACCTACACACTGCGGGCCCCTATTTCCGGCTTCATCACCGAGAAAAACGTGACCGACCACATGCAGTTCAACGACGACAATGTGGGCAGCCTGTTCACGGTCAGCAACTTGGATGATGTGTGGATCATGGCCAATGTGTTTGAGGCCGACATTGCCAAGGTGAAAGAAGGCTACGCCGCCGATGTCACGACCCTCGCCTACCCCGACCAGCACTTCACGGGCCGCATCGACAAGGTGTTCAACGTGCTCGACCCGGAAAGCAAGGTGATGCGGGTGCGGGTGCGCCTCGAAAACCCCGGCTACCTGCTTAAGCCCGAAATGTACGCCCAAATCAAGGTGCGCAACACCGAAACCGGCCGCATGCTGGCCGTGCCCGCCAAGTGCGTGGTGTTCGACAAGGACCGCAACTTCGTGATGGTGTTCAAAGACCGGCACCACATCGAAACCCGCGAGGTGGAAATAACCAAAACCGTGGGTGATGTAAGCTACGTGCACTCCGGCCTCCACGACGGCGAGCGAATCATTGCCCAAAACCAGCTGCTGGTTTACGACGAGCTGAACGACTAGCTGCACGTCTGCTGAGCGGAGTTGAAGCACCTTTCTCGCCAGCGCAGTACATCCTGACACTTGCGCAACGATGCACGCGAGATGCTTTGGCAAGCTCAGCATGACCAATACCCATATCAACGTCAGCCCGCGGGATACTTCGCTCAGCCTGACGATACCTATCTAGTCAGCCACGACTTATCATGAATAAATTCATTCAGGGCATTATTGCCTTTTCGCTTAAAAACCGGGGCTTCGTGTTCTTAATGACGCTGGTCGTTATTGTGGCCGGGGTCATGAGCTACCGCAACACGCCCATCGAGGCGTTTCCAGACGTTACGAACACGGAAATCACCATTATCACGCAGTGGCCCGGCCGCTCGGCCGAGGAGATTGAGAAGTTTGTAACAGCTCCAATTGAAATTTCCCTCAACCCGGTTCAGAAGAAAACCAGCATCCGCTCCACTACCCTCTTTGGGCTGTCGGTGGTGAAGGTGATTTTCGATGACGGCGTGGACGATGCCTTTGCCCGCGTGCAAGTCAACAACCTGCTCAGCCAGGCCGACCTGCCCGAAGGCGCCGAACCCGACGTGCAGCCGCCCTACGGCCCCACCGGCGAGATCTTCCGCTACACCCTCCAGAGCAAGGGCAAGACCACGCGTGAGCTGAAAACCATTCAGGATTGGGTGGTAGAGCGCAACCTGAAAGCCGTGCCCGGCGTGGCCGACGTAAACAGCTTCGGCGGGGAAGTGAAAGCCTACGAAATCAGCGTGAATCCGGGCAAGCTCCAGACCTTCAACATCACGCCCCTCGATCTCTACAACACCATTCAGCGCTCCAACATCAACGTGGGCGGCGACGTGATAAACCAGGGCCAGCAGAACTACGTGGTGCGCGGCATTGGCTTGCTCAACAACATCTCCGACATCAACAACACGGTCATCAAGAACGTGAACGGGGCCCCAATTCTGGTGAAAGACGTGGCGCAGGTGCAGGAGTCGGCGCTGCCGCGGCTAGGCCGGGTCGGCCGCGGCCTCAACGACGACGTGCTGGAAGGCATTGTGGTAATGCGCAAAGGCGAAAACCCGTCCGAAGTTATTGCCCGCCTCAAAGACAAAGTCGCGCTGCTCAACGAGAAGGTTCTACCGGCCGGTGTACAAATCCACACCTTCTACGATCGGCAGCAGCTCATCGACTTCAGCACCGAAACTGTGATTCACAACTTGCTAGAAGGCATTGTGCTCGTGACGGTTATCGTGTTCGTGTTCATGGCCGACTGGCGCACCACGGTTATCGTGTCGGTGATTATTCCGCTGGCTTTGCTGTTCGCCTTTATCTGCTTGCGGCTGAAAGGCATGAGCGCCAACCTGCTCAGCATGGGCGCCATCGACTTCGGTATCATCATCGACGGGGCCGTGGTGATGGTGGAAGGGCTCTTCGTGGCCCTCGACCACAAGGCGCATAAGATGGGCATGGAGAAGTTCAACAAGCTCGCCAAATCGGGTTTGATCAAGAAAACCGGCCGCGACATGGGCAAGGCCATTTTCTTCTCTAAGGCCATCATCATCACGGCGCTGCTCCCCATCTTCTCGTTCGAGAAAGTGGAAGGTAAGGTGTTTTCACCCCTAGCCTGGACCTTAGGCTTTGCCTTGCTCGGCGCGCTCATCTTCACGCTCACGCTGGTGCCAGTGCTCACTAGCATTTTGCTGAAGAAGAACGTAGTAGAGAAAGACAACTTCTTTGTGCGCGGCATCAACAAAGGCGCGCAACGGTTCTTCTCTTTCACCTACGCCCGCAAAACCGCCAGTTTGCTGGTAGCCACGGTGGCCGTGGTGGCGGGCATGGGCGCCTTCCACTTCCTTGGCTCCGAGTTCCTGCCCGAACTGAACGAAGGCTCCATCTACGTGCGGGCGCAGCTGCCGCTAAGCATCTCGCTGGAAGAAAGCAACAAGCTCTGCAACGACATGCGCCGGGTGTTCCTGAGTTTCCCCGAAGTAGGCGACGTGGTGAGCCAGACCGGCCGCCCCAATGATGGCACCGACCCTACCGGCTTCTACAACAACGAGTTTCTAGTGCAGCTCAAGCACACGCCGGAAGTGCAGGCCGAAATGAAGCACAAGGACAAGCGCGAGGCCCTAATTGCGGGGATGAAGGAGAAGCTCAACCGCTTTCCCGGCGTGGATTTCAACTTCTCGCAGCCCATCACCGACAACGTGGAAGAAGCTGCTTCGGGCGTGAAAGGCTCGATTGCAGTGAAAATCTACGGCAACGACCTGAAGCTGATGGAAGAAAAAGGCCGCCAGGTGTACAGCGTGCTCAAGCACATCAAGGGTATCGACGACTTGGGCGTACTCCGCAACATCGGGCAGCCGGAGCTGCACGTGGAGCTAGACGAGCGGCGTATGGCCAGCTACGGCGTAAGCAAATCCGACGCCAATGCCGTACTAGAAATGGCTGTGGGCGGCAAGCAAGCCTCGCAGATGTACGAAGGCGAGCGAAAATTCCCTATCCGTGTGCGCTACCAGCAGCAGTTCCGCGAGTCTACCCAACAGATTGCAGCCCTGATGGTACCCACGCAAAATGGCAAGTCTGTGCCCCTTTCCGAAATTGCGACCATCGAAGACGTTACGGGCCCATCGCTCATTTACCGCGACGACAATCAGCGCTTCTCGGCCGTGAAGTTCAGCATCCGCGGCCGCGACATGGGCAGCACCATTGAAGAAGCACAGCGCGAGGTGAACAAGGTGGTGAGCTTGCCCAAAGGCTACAGCATGAAGTGGACCGGCGACTTCGAAAACCAGCGCCGCGCCACGGAGCGTCTAACGCAAGTGGTTCCGGTTTCCCTGGCCCTGATTTTCTTTATCCTGTTCATGCTGTTCGGCAATTTGAAAGACGCCGGGCTAGTGCTGCTCAACGTACCGTTTGCCATCATCGGCGGCATTGCGGCGCTGCTCATTACCCACACCAACTTCAGCATTTCGGCCGGTATTGGGTTCATTGCTCTCTTCGGCATCTGCATCCAAAACGGCGTGATTCTGATATCGGTGTTCAAGCAAAACATGGTGCGCAAGCTCAGCCTCGACTTCAGCATTGCCGACGGCGTAACCAGCCGGGTGCGCCCCGTGGTAATGACGGCTCTGATGGCCACCATCGGCCTGATGCCCGCCGCCATGAGCACCGGCATCGGCTCCGAAACTTCTAAACCGCTGGCTATCGTGGTTATTGGCGGTCTGATTACCGGCACCATCCTGACCCTGTTCATCTTTCCCCTCATTTTCGAGCGGGCCTACCGCGCCGAGCATTCCAAGTATGGCCCGCAGCCGGAGCTGGCCCTTGAGGAGCGAGAGCCGGTACTGGTGCATTAATCATCAGTTTACTGAAGCCTGCCTATTCCTTTAGAAGCCCCGATGCTGCCTAGTATCGGGGCTTTCTGGTGTGATTAGGAATGGTTTGTACCTGCGAAAAGCGTCTGCTATACTACGCTACGTGGGTCATCAGCAGCCCTGACATCTATGCCATACCACGTTGTATCGGTTGGGATTAGCAGATTACGTTTCTGGCCCGGACGAACTTTCTTCGGCGTACTGGCGTCCGGAAGACATGCGCATCTCCACCCTGCTGACTGCCACCGGCTTTTTACTGGCCGGTTCGGCCCGCACTCTGGCCCAGACCGTTGACCCCAACGTCGACAATGCCGATACCCCGTTCATCCGCAATATTCGCCCCGACCGGCCCGGCCAAACCGTCACGACCAACATCCTGCGTCCGGGTCAGGTGCAGCTCGAAGTAGGCAGCCAGCGCCAGCTGCGGGCCACTGATGGTACGTCTAGGGCTTTTTCGCGGGGCTTGTTGCGGGTTGGCTTTTGGGGCCTGATGGAGTTGCGGGTAGAGCAGGATTATCGGCACTCACCCTCTCAGAGCACAACATTTATTCCGGAGGTCGGGCCGGTTCCGACACCTACAGTGGGACCGACGGGGTTTGCGCCGCTCACTGTTGGCGCCAAAATGCTGGCTTCCTCCAACCAGGATAACCGCTCTCAGGTGGCGCTGCTCGCCGAAATGACGTTGCGCAATGGTGATGATTCCTACCCCGACAAAGTGTACGAGCCCGCAGCCCGTTTGCTGATATCCCAACAACTCGGTAAGCGGTTTGGCTTGGAGGCCAACCTTGGCTTCCGGCAACGCGGCTTCAAGGCAGCCGACACAAGCCGGGGTCAATATATAGGCACCTTGGCACTAAATGGCCCTTTAGGCGAGCATTTCGGCTTTTTCGCCGAGACGTATACCACATGGCAGCGCGTGGCAGGGTGGCACCCGGGGGTGACTTCAGGGGTATATTGGCGGCCTCTTCCTAGCCTCCGCCTTGACCTAACGGCGGGCAACGGCCCTGGAACTGCTTCTTATGCTCCTACTGGGTCTTATGTAGGCGCAGGTATAAGCGTACGACTACCACATTAACAGCAAGCACTGCTTGTGTTTGGTGAGCAACATTTAGGCTGACTTTCATGCAGCCTTCTAGTTAAATAGAATGCTTATTCAATTGCATAATTATCAGTTGCCTGAAATTCATTCATCCATATTCCTCCCTGCATCTGATTGCGCTGAAGCACTCCAATAAGTCACTAATCATTTACAACAGATATACGATATGTCATATTTCAATACTAAAAATCATCTGTACTATCTGAGTAATATGCTTATTCTTTAGACATTACGAGCCGTTTTAACCTTTTATTGACCGCAATTGAAGAACATTAGGTCCATACTAAAACTTGAGCTTAACCTTATTATTATATCGAACACAGCGTCCAATATCAAGGCAAATCTAATGGCAATTTTTGCACTTAACTATTTTTATTTGCTTATACATATAATTCGACTATGTTTAATTCTATATTTAACATAGAATTATCCGTAGATTTGACCAGTAGGTCTATAGCTACTGGTTGCCAAGTTATCGTGAAAACATTATTACTCTTTTTTACACTATCTACTTTACCTATCTGGGCGGCTGAGGCGCAGAGTGCCAACCCAGCTGTCCTTGACAGCTTACAAAGGCAGTTAGCTCTTACCGAGCCTACCGATACCCTGCGCGTATTGCTACTCGATGAGTTGTGCTGGAACTTAAGTCATTCCGATTTGCCGCGCGCCCGTACTTACGCCGAACAAGGTATTGCTCTGGCCCGCAAACTCAACTACCCCCGTGGTGAGGCGCGCTGCCACAACGACCTTGGTACCTGCCTGACTCTGGCTGGCAGTGCCGACGAAGCACTGCGGCAGCATTTAATTGCTTTACGCATTTTCAGGTCGCTGGGCATGAAGAAGTCCATGGGCTATGCGTACAACGGCATGGCCAAGTGCCACATTCTGCACAACCATTTTGCTACGGCGGCCAGGTTCTACCACATGGGGTTGTTTCTGGCCGAGCAGCGGCATGATTCCGCCGACCAGGCCCTGTTCCTAACCAATCTGGCTGACGTTGCTTGGCAACAAGACAGCCTCAAGCAAGCCAACCAGTATATCCGGCGGGCTTTGCTGTTGTTTGCCGTTGTCAACGATCTTTCTGGTCAGGCCAACAGCCTCTTCACCCTTGGCAAAGTGCAGGCCCGCCAGCATCAGCCCGATTCGGCGCGCATGAGCTTGCTGGAAGCTGTAATGCTCTACCGGGTGCTAGGTGATGGATACGGCTTGTCTGGTGCATACACGTACTTGTCAAAAGTGATGCAGGCCAAAAAGGAGCTACAGCCAGCCCTGGATGCAGCAACGCTTGGCATGCGCTACGCGCAGCAAGTAGGTTCGCCCGAACGGTTACAGAACGCTTATCAGCAGCTCGCCGACAACTATGCCGCACTTGGTCAACACCAACAGGCGTACGCCATGCAGCAGCGTTTTCAGCATCTGCGCGACAGCTTAATGACAGAAGTAAACACCCGTGCTATGGCCGCGCTCCAAAGCCGCTACAATGCGCGCGAGCAGGAAGATAATATCCGCCTTCTCACGCAGCGCCAAAAGGTAACGCAACTGCGCGCCGAACGAGATGAAGATCGGATCCAATTACTGGGGGTGATAGTTGGGGGGTTGCTGCTGCTTGTGGCAGTCGGCAGCTTATTATACGGCCAGCTTTTGCGGAGCCGCCAGGAACTAGCTGCCCAGCACCAGCTAGTAGCGGCCAAAAATACGGCCTTGGAGGATGCCGCCCAGGAGCTTCGCCAACTAGCCGATTCCAAAGCGCGCCTCTATGCCATTATCGCGCACGACCTACGCGGACCGGTAATGGCCTTTACCGGGGTGACAGAGCTGATTAGCTTCTATCAGCGGACCAACGACCAGGAAGGCCTCCGCCACTTGCCCGAACTCGTCCGAGAATCAGCCCAAAGCCTCAATGGGCTACTCGACAACTTATTGAATTGGGCGGTCAGCCAAACAGGCGAACTAAGTTGCCATCCTGAACATCTGTACGCGCGGGATCTTTTATCGGAGTGCTACGAACTGTTTCAAACCAGTGCTCATTCCAACCAGATTCAGCTTCAGTATGATGCAGACCCACACTTGGTTCTGTACGCTGATCAGAACATGGCGCGCACTATTCTGCGCAACCTCGTCAGCAACGCCCTTAAATTCACTCCCACCGGCGGCACCATCCGGCTGCAAGCCACCCCCGACACTACCGACCCAACCCAGGTTTGTGTTTCAGTAACTGATACGGGGCCGGGCATGCCCATCAGCCAATTAAAGCAAGTGCTGCACCCCCAACAGCCACAGCTACGAGCTAGCAATTCGGGTGGGCCAGTCCAAGGCACAGGCTTAGGCCTGCAGCTATGCCGGACTTTCGCTGAATGCCACGGCGGTACCCTGGGCATGAGTGCAGGCCCCGAAGGAGGCGCAATGGTATGGGTGACGCTGCCTGTAGCTGGCAAAGTTCTTAAGGTTGACCCCACGCAAAGTCAGTCATCTTTCCAAGCGCATACGGCCGCTTAAGTCATTATTCCTGAGCAAGAAAACGCTGCCAGCGACACACCTTTACTATAGAGCAGCGACGAGCCAACGTAAAGATAAACAGCTAGGGCCGGCAAAGACTGCTTCTTTGCCGGCCTTAGCTGTTTTCAATTATACCCTATTGATTTTAGGGCTTCTGGGTAGCAGTAGCTTCTGGCGCAACGCGGGTTGGGGTTTGCTGACCGGATATGATACCGGTGGCACTTCGGGCAATGCCATTGATTATGGCCGTCATGTTCGGCAAATTCAATGATTCAATTTCGTCATCTACCGAGTGATAGAGCTTGTCGGTAGGAATTTGGTCGGTGCTGATGCTGTGGGCGGGCACTCCTAGGCGGGCCAGGGTAGCATTATCGGAGCGGTAAAACAGGTTTTGCTCGGGGTACGGGTCGGGTTCAACATGAAACGCCGAGCCCTTCAAATTTGCTTGCAGCAACGGACCGAAATCAGACCGTTCGAAGCCGGTGATAAAGGCAGCATTGGGCCCAAACTTGGATACTTTGCCAATCATTTCAATGTTGAACATGGCAACGATCTTGGCTGGGTCGAGCTGCTTCGAGAAGTATCGGGAGCCAAAGCCGCCGATTTCCTCGGCTGTAAAAGCCACAAAGATGAGGGAACGGGCGTTGTTGTTTTTCTTTTTGAAATGCTCAGCCAGAGCCACCACAGCCGTTGTACCACTGGCGTCATCATCGGCCCCGTTGGCAATGGAGTCGCCGGCCACGGCAGGCAAGAAGCCGATGTGGTCGTAGTGGGCTGAAAAGACTACCTGCTCAGCGGCGCGCGCCTGATCTTTACCTGGCAATACGCCTACAACGTTGCGCAGCTCCAGCGTACGCACTGTGGTGTTAGCAGCTACCTTGAAGGTTACTTTTCCTTCGGGCAGCGCTGAGGTCAGCACCACGACGCTAGAGAACGGACTCTCTGTTTTTTCAGCCCGTACGTTGCTGTGACTTACATAATCGGCTATTCGCTTGAAAGCCGGGGCATGCGTGGGGTCAAGCAGCACCACAGTATTCTCACGCGGCCGCACGATGTCGCGCATGTATTGCTGCATGTTGTCCTGCGGACCAACTACCAGAACCCGCGTGGCGGGCTCGTCGGTATCGGTCCAGTTTAGGTGGGGCTGCGTGGAAACAAGCAAAGCCTTCTCCTTAGCTACGGGCGCATTATTCAGCGTCACGAACAAGGCCGCCACGTGCGTCTCATATGCTGGAAAAACTTGCTCGTAGCTTGTCAGGCCCGGCAACATTTGCAAGCCTATACGCTGGAACTCTGTGGCCAAAAACTGTGCGGCTTGCAAACCACTCGGTTTGGCTGCGGCGCGGCCTTGCATGTTGTCAGCGGCCAACGTGCGCATAACGCGCTCCACGGTGGCCGCTGAAACTCCTCCAGCGGGCGTAGAAGCGGTTTTCTTTTGCGCCTGCAGCTGAAAAGTTGAAAGTACTAAAAACAGAACGGTGGGAATGAGGTTGCGCATGACGCAAAATAACCGTTTTGGACAGTTATTTGTACAATTCAGTAGCTGCCTTTTCCTATTTCACTCATAAGTGCATAGTAACTTCTCTTGTCTTATGCTTAATCTCCATCGTATTGCACTTGGATTGCCCTTGCTACTGCTTACCGCTTGTCAGTCTACCTCGCCAGCTTCGCAACCTATTACCCCATTGGCTTCACTACGCAACACTCGTTGGGTGCTTCGGACCTTGCAGGGCCAACCGGTTCCTGTTCCAACTAATGGCGAAGCATATTTGCTGCTACGGACCAACGAATTGAACGCTGAAGGCAATGGGGGCTGCAACCGGTTTCGCGGCACTTTTGAACTCCCCGCCGATGGGCAGCTTCGGTTCGGCCCGCTTCTTTCTACTAAGATGGCATGCCCAGATCTTTCCACCGAAACCGGTTTCATGAACGCCCTGACAAACACGCGCACCTACCAAATCAGCGGCGACACGCTGCGGCTTTTCACTGAGGCCGCAACCCAACCAGCCGCCGTGCTGCATGCCGTATATCTGCACTAGGGTACCTTGTCTTGGCCCGATAACAGATAGTGAATAAGTAAGCAGCCCTCCAGCATGATGTTAGATATGTGTTCTAACCTTATGCTGGAGGGCTGCTTACGTGAAAAGTAGATTTCGCTTTCTATTTGGGGTCGAGAGTATCAAGTACGTTAGCCCACTCAACGTCAGTTTTGGCTTTCTGAGCGGCACCCGATTCCTTGAGGGCAGCGGCAAGTTCTGGCATGGCCGCTTGCAACGTTTTCACGCTCAACTTAAGCGGCACCAAGCTAGCATCAGGACGGCGCAGGTAGTACACGTTCTTATCTTCGACTTGGTCGTATTGCTGGCCGGTGTTGTATGCTCCGGTATTGTTGGCCTTGCGCAGCAGCTTCACATACCGCTTCAATAGCGAGTAGCGGCCCTCATGCAGCACCTCCACGTAATCCATGCGCTGGTTAGGGACGAGGGCTTCTTCGAAACGCCGAAACACCCGCTTTCGAATAGTGGTGGTGCCCGGAACAGGGTCATCCAACTCGAAACGCGTCACCGCCCGATCATCGAGTTGCAGCGAATCAACTCCCCGGTCGAGGGGGCGCATGAGGAGGCGCTGGTTTAGCACATCGTATTTGAGTGGTACTGGCGCCAATGGCAGCTTCGTCGAAAGGGTAATTCGAGCCAGTAGCCACCGATTGTCAGCGTAAGGGGTGCCTATTACTCCCGCACTGGTGGGTTTGCGTACAACGGCCGCGTCGCCCCGCCCTAGCGCATCAATATTGTCCCGGGCCGCAGCACCTGTTTGCTCAATGGGCGGTGGTAAAGAACTCTGAGCCGCCGCTGCCGCGCTAATCAGCAGCAAAACGGCAATGGGTAGCAAACGCGTAATCATAGCAACTTCAAACTTACTTATCTTATTTAAAATCAATTGCTTACTATACACCTAGCCATCCACCTCCAATGCAATACTTTGTGAAGGCAAAGCAAGTAGAGCCGTTGCACTACTGGTTAGCGCAACGGCTCTTAGTTTGCTCTGTACAGCAAGCTCACCTTGTAACACAAGGCAGCAGTAAGATATTAGCTTTCACTCATACTACGCCAGTGTTAGCACCAAATCGTCGGCGTTCACGAGGGTGCCTTCTGGTAGGTGCAGGCTTTGCACGGTGGTGTCTTCGGGAGCGGTAATGGTGGTTTCCATTTTCATGGCTTCGATGATAAAGAGTGGCGAATTACGCTTCACTTCCTCGCCATCTTTGACCAACACTCTCGAGAGTAGCCCTTGAAGCGGGGCACCAACTTGCTTGGCGTTGAGTTTGTCGGCTTTCTGGTTGAGCACGCGCTTCACCTCCACGCTCAGGTCGCGCACTTCCACGTTGCGGGTCTGGCCGTTGAGGTTGAAGAAGATAGTGCGGTTGCCGTCCTCGTTTACCGTACCAATCGACTGCAAACCCACAATGATGCTCTTGCCGCGGGCAATGTCTACAATGGTTTCCTCGCCGGGCTTCAAGCCGTAGTAGAACACCGGTGTGGGCACAATGCTCGCGTCGCCGTACTGGACCAAGTGCGCCCAATATTGCTCGAACACCTTTGGGTAGAGCAGCCACGACAGCAAATCAGTGAACTTGGCGCGGGCACCAAACTTCTCTTCGAACTTCTGCCATTCCGCATCGAAGTCGATAGGCGCTAAGTGCTCGTTGGGCCGGTCGGTGAAGGGCTGCTCGTCTTTGAGAATGACGCGTTGCACGTCGGCGGGCCAGCCACCTTCGGGCTGCCCAATGTCGCCGCGAAACAGTTCGCGCACCGATTCGGGGAAGTTCAGGCTCTCTCCTTTTTCCACCACGTCCTGCGTGGTGAGGTTGTTGGAAACTAGGTACAGCGCCATGTCGCCTACCACTTTCGAGGAAGGCGTTACTTTCGGAATATCGCCGAAGAGCAGGTTCACGTCGGCGAAGGTGCTCTTGATGGTTTCGAACTTATCGAGCAAGCCCAACGCCGCCGCTTGGGGCCGCAGGTTGCTGTACTGTCCGCCCGGAATCTCGTGTTGGAATACCTCGGAGTTGCCGGCCTTCAAGCCCGATTCAAAGGGGTAATAATGCTCTCGCACCGTTTCCCAATAGTTACTGAACTCGTTGAGCGACGGTTGGTTGAATTCGCGGTGGCGCGGCTGCCCACGCAACATTTCCACTACGGAGTTGAAGTTGGGCTGCGACGTCAAACCCGACAAGCTACCAAGCGCCACATCAATCACATCAACACCTGCTTCCACCGCTTTCAGATACGTGGCCGCCTGTAGCGACGATGTATCGTGGGTGTGCAGATGGATGGGCAAGCTGATAGTTTCGCGCAGGGCCGTAACTAGTTCGGTGGCCGCGTAAGGCTTCAGTAGCCCGGCCATGTCCTTGATGCAGAGGATGTGCGCGCCGGCTTCTTCGATCTGGCGAGCCAGGCGCAGGTAGTACTCCAGGTTGTATTTCTGGTTGCGCTTGGGGTCCAAAATGTCGCCGGTGTAGCAGATGCTACCTTCCGCCAACCGGTCGGTTTTGTTGCGCACAAAGCCTATGCACGCCTCCATGCCCGGCATCCAGTTCAGCGAATCGAAAATGCGGAACACGTCGATGCCGGTTTCGGCAGCTTGCTGTACAAACCGCTCGGTAAGGTTGTCGGGGTAGGCCTTGTAGCCCACGCCGTTGGCCCCGCGAATGAGCATCTGGAGCAAAATATTCGGGGTGGCCTTGCGGAGCTGCGCCAAGCGGGCCCAAGGGTCTTCGTGCAGAAAGCGCAGCGCCACATCAAACGTGGCCCCGCCCCAGCATTCCAGCGAGAAGGTTTGGGGGTGCTGGTGAGCGTAGCGCTCGGCCACCTTCATCATATCCGAGGTCCGCATGCGGGTGGCCAGTAGGCTCTGGTGCGAATCGCGGAGGGTGGTGTCGGTGTAGTGAATCTGCTTGTCTTCGCGCAGCCACTTGGCAAATGCCTCGGGACCAAGCTCCGTGAGCTTATTTTTAGTGCCGGGCTGCAAGGGCGCCTCCGGGTCGTACTGCGGCAGGCGAGGCTTGCGCAATTCCCGGCGCTCGTCCACGAGGCCTTTCACGTCGGGGTTGCCGTTCACAATGATTTCGCCCAGGAAGTTGAGCACCTTGCTGGCGCGGTCTTGCCGGGTCTTGAACTTGAACAGCTCGGGGTGGTCCTTGATGAAATCGACGTTGGCGGCCCCACTCCCGAAAATGGGGTGCGCAATGATGTTTTGCAGAAACTGGATGTTGGTACGCACCCCCCGCACCCGAAACTCGTCGAGCGTGCGGGCCATTTTGGTGGCCGCCTCGCCAAGCGTGGGCGCATGGGTAGATACTTTCACCAGCAAAGAATCAAAGAACGGCGACACTTTCACGCCGGTGTACACCGAGCCCTGGTCAAGGCGGATGCCGAAGCCGCCGGCCGAACGATACGCCGTAATGGTGCCGTAGTCGGGCTTGAAATCGTTGGTGGGGTCTTCGGTGGTGATGCGGCACTGAATGGCGTAACCGTTTTTCAGGGGTTTGTTGTCGCCGCCCAAGCCAATTTCCGGAGAAGTGAGGCGCTTGCCATCAGCAATGTGGAGCTGCGTTTTGATGAGGTCCACGCCCGTAATCATCTCCGTAACGGTGTGCTCTACCTGAATGCGGGGATTCACCTCGATAAAATAGATGCGGTCTTGCTCGGGGTTAACCAAAAACTCGACCGTACCCACGTTGTTGTAGTTCACGGCCCGGCCCAGGCGCAGCGCGTACTCATATAAGAGGTGGCGCATGTGGTCAGGCAGATTCAGCGAAGGAGCCACTTCCACCACCTTCTGGTAGCGCCGCTGCACCGAGCAGTCGCGCTCGTAGAGGTGAACCAGGCCGCCGTGGTTGTCGGCTACCAGTTGCACCTCGATGTGCTTGGGCTGCTCCACAAACTTCTCCAAGAACACGGTATCGTCGCCGAAGGCTTTCAGCGCCTCGTTGCGAGCCTCGAAGAAGCCGCGCTCCAATTGCTCATCGTCCCGAATAACCCGCATACCACGGCCGCCGCCGCCCGCTGCGGCTTTCAGCATCACGGGGTAGCCAATGCGGTGGGCTTCATCCAGCGCAGTGGGCAAGTCGTTGAGCTCTTGAATGCTGCTCTCAATAATGGGCACCTGGCACTGAACGGCCACTTTCTTGGCGGCTACTTTGTCGCCTAGGGCATCCATTACTTCGGGGCGCGGCCCCACGAAGATGATATTCTCTTCGGCGCACCGCCGGGCCAGCGTGGCATTTTCCGACAGAAAGCCGTAGCCCGGATGAATTGCATCCACGCCGTTTTCTTTGGCCGTCCGAATCACCCCCTCAATATCCAGGTATGGTTTCAGCGGCTCGTCGTCGCGGCCAATTTGGTAGGCTTCGTCGGCTTTGTAGCGGTGCAACGAGTAACGGTCTTCGTAGGTGTAAACCGCTACGGTCGTAATACCTAACTCGGTGGCAGCACGCATGACGCGAATAGCAATTTCGCCCCGATTGGCGACTAGCAGCTTGCGGATGTTCATCTTGGAGTATGCGGTGTTTAAGTAGAACAGGAATGCGTGTGGCAAGCTACTCAAAGACTTGGGAAATAGGAGCGAAAATTCGCTTCACTATTATAGTATATTGAAATTTTAGCATAAATACGCCGATTATCTAGCAAACAAATAGTTTATCCAGCCACTATTTGAGAAGATGGCAGTAATAACTGGCATCAGTTGCTAATATCTTATTCAGTGGTTAGCACAAACCTTAGCTGCACCATTCAGTTGTCACTAGATCCTGTCTAATTGATTTCACTGCATGGAATTTGCCAACCAAAACATTCTGCTCGTTGGGGCTTCTTCGGGTATTGGACTAGCTACGGCCCAGCTGCTGCATAAGCTTAATGCCAATCTGTACACCGCCTCCCGCCACCTCTCCCCAGAACTGGCCGAATTAGGTACCACCTTTCTGGAACTAGACGTAACGCAGCCTATCGGTACCGCCCTCGACGGTTTGCCCGATGAACTGCATGGCGTGGTATACTGCCCGGGCAGCATCAAGCTGCGGCCTTTCGAGCGAATTCCGGTGGATGATTTTCGGGCTGATTTCGAGTTGAATGTGCTTGGGGCCGTGCAAGTGCTGCAAGCCACTATGAAGCGGCTCAAAAAAGCGGGCGGCGCCTCCGTGGTGCTCTTCAGCACGGTAGCCGCCGATACGGGCATGAGCTTTCACGCCAGCATTGCCACGGCCAAAGCCGCCGTGGAAGGGCTTACCCGGGCGCTGGCTGCCGAGTATGCCGCCAGCAACATTCGGGTGAATGCCGTGGCACCGTCCCTGACAAATACGCCCTTGGCTGCGGCCTTGCTCAACACGCCCGAAAAGGCAGAGGCAGGCGCCAAACGCCATCCTTTGCAGCGCATTGGTCAGCCCCAAGACTTGGCCTACATGGCGTCGTTTCTGCTCTCCGACCACAGCTCTTTTATCACCGGCCAGGTATTGCCGGTAGACGGCGGTATGGGCCGGTTGAAGTAACGAGCAGCGCGGAGCTTCGATTTCGCGTATCGTCGTTGACCTGCAGCCCGTACTAAGTATATGGTTCAACGATGGGCGAAGTTGAAGCTTCGTGCTATACTTGCTTTATGACAGAAATTACGCTCTTTTGGCACCGCCGCGACATTCGTTTTCACGACAACGCCGGCTTGGCCGCCGCTTTGCAAAGCGGATTCCCAGTGGTACCGCTCTTTATCTACGACCGAGAAATCCTGGATCTGCTGCCTAGCCGGAGCGATGCGCGCGTCACGTTTATTTATGATGAGGTAGAGCGGTTGGGCCGCAAAACCTCCCAATCAGGGGGCCAGCTGCTGGCATTTTATGGGCGGCCGCTCGAAGTTTTCGCGCAGTTGCTGACCACCTACAAGGTGGCCGCCGTGTACACCAACGAAGACTACGAGCCCTACGCCACCGAACGGGACACCGCCGTAGCACAGCTGTGCCAGCAGCATGGTGCCACATTTCACGCGCTGAAAGACCAAGTAATCTTTGCCAAAAACGAGATACTCGGCAAATCAGGCAAGCCTTCCAAAGTATTCGGGACGTACCGTAAGGCTTGGCTGGAAACTCTCCGCAACGAGCAACTGCTCCCCTACCCCTCGGCCGAGCTGTTCAACGCCACCAACCTAGCTAAGCTTCCCAACGCACCCCGCCGCCCCACCCTAACCGAAATGGGCTTCGAGGAATTCCGGCAGTTTGTGCCCTCTGCCGAGCTACCTACCGAAAGCTTGGTGCGCAACTACCACCTCACCCGCAACACACCCGGTCGGGTGGACAGCAGCACACGCCGCTCGGTACACTTGCGCTTCGGGACGCTAAGCGTGCGGGAGCTGATGCGGCAGGCTCAAGAACTGAACCCCAAGCTGCTGGCCGAACTCATCTGGCGCGACTACTTCATGATGCTGCTGTGGCACTACCCATATACTGCCACCGAAAGCTATGAGCCCCGCCTGCGCCACGTGCCCTACCGCAACAACGAAGAAGAGTTTCGGGCGTGGTGTGCAGGCCGCACCGGCTACCCGCTGGTAGACGCCGGCATGCGCGAGCTAAACGAAACCGGCTACATGCCCAACCGCGCCCGCATTGCTACGGCCGGCTTCCTGGTAAAGCACTTGCTCATTGATTGGCGGTGGGGCGACAAGTACTTCTCCGACAAGCTGCTCGACTACGATATGAGCCAGAACGTGGGCAACTGGCAGTGGATGGCGGGTACCGGAGTGGTAGCGGCACCCTGGTTCCGGGTATACAGCCCCCAGAGTCAGCTAAAGCAGTACGACCCGGACCTGGCCTACGTGAAAAAGTGGGTGCCCGAATACGGTACTAGTGCTTATCCGGTGCCTATAGTAGACCACAAGTTTGCGCGCGAACGGGCCATAGAAACCTTCCGCACCGCGTATCGGGCGGCTGTAAGCTGAGGGAGGCAATAGGTGGAAACTGTTCGGAATAAACTCAACTAATCGGCCGCCCCGATGGTTATAATAGTACTATGGAACAGCAACCTTCGCCTCAAGCAATGCCCGAAACGGCCAGCGCCACAAAAGTCCGGATCAAGCAAGCCTACCTCGACTATGTATTAGACAAAGGCCACCAGCCGGCGTCGGTGTACAAGCTCACCAAGAAGCTTGGTTTGCCTGAGCAGGAGTTCTACCTGCACTATGCCAACTTCGACGTTATCGACCGGGAGTTGTGGGCCGACTTTGGCCGGGAAGCTCGGGCCACGGCCGCCAAGGAGCCTGTTTGGGAGCAGTACGGTGCCCGCGAAAAGCTGCTGGCTTTCTACTACACGCTCATCGAGATTTTAAAGCGCAACCGCAGCTACGCCCTCAACGCGTTGCGCCGCTCGCTTTCAAAAATGCCGGGCCTCACGCCTCGGGTGCTCGATGATTTCCGGCAGGAGTTTGAGGATTTTGTAGATGAAATCCTGCGCGAAGGACGCCGCACCGACGAAGTAGCCAGCCGCCAGCTTATCCAGGACGGCTACCCGCAGTTTTTCTGGCAGCAACAGTTGTTTGTACTGAGCTTCTTTGCCAAAGATGACAGCATCAACTTCGAGCGCACCGACGCAGCCATTGAAAAAGCCGTGACGTTGAGCTTCGACCTAGTCGGCCGCAACACCCTGGATTCTGCCACCGACTTCATTCGCTTTCTGCTGCACAGCCGCCGTCGGCGCTAGTTTGAAAAAGTGTACGGTTTGCTTGATCTGGCGGCCGCGTGTCATAACATCCCGCGTGCGTGCACAGGCTAACTACTCAATCAGGACGTCATGCTGAGCGCAGTCGAAGCATCTCGCTAGTGTGGTAAACTCAGTTAGTGCTGCAACGATTCGAGCGAGATGCTTCGGCTGCGCTCAGCATGACCGATATAGTTTGGCTTCGTCAGCACGCGCGGCGAGATGCTTTAGCTTCGTTGCATCCCTGGCTTGATGCGCCACATCTTCAGCATGATAGGTGCTTTGGCAATAGTTGCCTATACAACCTTAGCATGCGAAACACTTAGGAGGCGTCGCGTCAGCTTGATGGCCTTGAGCAAGCAGCTGTTGCGCAGCGGATTTACACCGTTTTCACATCAATTTGAATGTCCGAATTACCTGAGAATAACTCTCTTTCTTCTCTTCCCACCACCAAAGTAGCGCGGGCGGCTCGCTTTGCGCGTACTGGCCTCAACGTAGGCGCCAACTACGTGAAGCATTACGCCAAGCGCGCCGTAGGAGCCGAAAGCACCACCGATGATCTGCATGCGGCCAACGCGGCCGAACTGTATGGCACCCTAAGCGAGATGAAAGGCTCGGTGCTGAAAGTGGCGCAGATGCTGGCCATGGAAAAGAATCTACTGCCTACCGCTTATGCCGACCAGTTTGCGCAGGCGCAGTACCAAACGCCGCCCCTATCGGGCCCGTTGGTGGTGAAGGCATTTCGGGATGCTTTCGGGAAGTCGCCGTTCGAGGTATTCGAGGAATTTGACATCAACGCCCGGCAGGCAGCCAGCATCGGGCAGGTACACTTCGCACGCAAAGACGGGAAAGCCTTGGCCGTGAAGGTGCAATACCCCGGCGTGGCCGACAGCATCCGCTCGGATATTCGGCTGGTCAAGCCCATTGCGTTGCGCGTGTTGGGCTTAGATGAAGCCACGGTACGCCCTTACTTGCAGGAAGTGGAAACTCGCCTCATCGAGGAAACGGATTATGCCTTGGAGTTGCGGCGCGGGCAAGCAATAGCAGCGCAGTGCGCCGGTTTGCCGCACCTGGAGTTTGCCACCTATTACCCGGCGCTGTCCTCGGCCCGCATCCTAACCATGGATTGGCTGCCCGGCCTGCACTTAAAGGAGTTCTTGGCTACCGCTCCCAAGCAGGAAGTACGTAATCAGTTGGGCCAGGCCCTGTGGGACTTCTACATGTACCAGCTCAACGAGTTACGCATGGTACACGCCGACCCGCACCCCGGCAACTTCCTGCTGCGCGCCGAAGCCGGTGGCACCGTTGGTGTACTGGATTTTGGTTGCGTAAAAGAAGTACCCGCCGATGTACACCGCCTCTTCAACGGCCTCCTAACGCCCGAAACCCTAGCCGACCGTAGCAAGCTGGCGGCACTGCTCACCGAAGCGGGCATTCTGCGTCCTGAGGATACCATTACCCGGCAGCAGTTCTACCTCGACACCATGCAAGCGTCGCTAGAGCTAGTCGGTCGGCCGTTCCGGCAAGAGGTGTTCGACTTCGGCGACCCGTCGTACATGCAGGCACTCTACGCCCTCGGCGACGACCTGATGCAGCAGCCGGAACTGCGACAGCAACGGGAACCGCGTGGCTCCGAGCACTTTATTTACTTGAACCGGACCTACGTTGGTCTCTACGCCTTGCTCACGGAACTACGCGCAGTGGTACGGACAAGCCGCTAGACCTACTGAAGTGGAATTCAACAGAGAGCTTATTGCTTCACGAGTTGCCGCGTGATAGGAATACCATCTACATCGAGCAGCAGCGTGTAGATACCAGCCTGGCTTATCCCTAGTTCTTCGGCCCGTAATTGATAATGGTAGCGGCCGGCAGCTTGCCGGTTATACCGAATAGTTTTCACTTTGCGGCCAGCAGCATCGAGCACCGTAACGGTTACTGGCGCCACGCGAGGCAGTTGGTAGTTGAGCGTTAGCACGTCGCTTACGGGGTTGGGGTACGTCTCCACTTCGTACACTGCCGTAGCGGAAGCCATGCTCACCCCGGCAACAGTGCGGGTGATAGTCCAGTCAACCGTATAAGTGTGTTGTATGACGTGGCTGGCTTGGCGTGTGAGGCCCGTCGTATCGACCACAACGGCGCGAACGGTGTGCATGCCCGATGGCAATTGCGCCAGCGCAACAGTGGTTGCCGCCGTGTCGCGGGCAAACACCTCACCGTCGCGGGTCCAGGTTACCTTGAGCGTGTTAGGGCTGGGTGGCAACAAGGTAAGCGCGAACGACAAATCTTGGCGGGGGTTGCTGATCGTGAAATTGGTGGGAGAACAGGCTTGCAACGGCGGCACCAACGTGTGTATGCGCTCCACAAATGTCTCTTTGCACACCGAGCAGAAAGGCATATCCAAGAACTGCATTTTGCAGTTCTGGTGCGGCTTTTGCCATTCAGGATGGTCTACGTGAGGATAGATACCCACGGCATTCGTGCCCATCCAGGAAGCCCAGCGCACTGTGGCCGGATCGGTGGTTTGGGTCATGTTGGCTGTTTCCCGTGCGTATTGGCTTCCTGCCCAATACTCGTCGGATAGCCCCGCAAAGGAGTGTCCGATTTCGTGGATGGCTATTTCGGAGGCGTTGTTATTGGCTGAAAAGGTGGCAAACTGCCCACCCGAACCGCCGTACTCACTGGAGTTGACCAGCACAAATACTTGGTCGTAGGTTGGGAAGCTTTGGGCCAGCACCATGCCCAAAGCCGCAGTTCGCTGGGGCACCAGCAAGCGGTGAATACTGCCCACATCGAAGGTGCTGTTGAAGTAAGTGGATGCCTTGAAGGAAGGCGTAGGACCGCAGTCAGGCGCCGTGCGAGGGTGTGTCGAGCCGCTCTCGGCAGAAGGCACTTTAATGGCGAAGGCATTAAAATACTGCTGATATTCCTGAAACGGACTTTGAGTTAGCAAGCTATGCAAGGCCTGCTTGGCCCTACTAATGAATAAAGGCATTTCCGCTTCCTTATAGCCGTCGGGGACAAAAACCAGATTGATGCGCTTGGTTAAGCTGCCCGTTTTCACCAACGTATCGACGGGGAAGGTTTGCGCGGCCACTGGCCCAGACAGCCCCGCCCATAGCAACAATAACAAGTAAAATGTATAGGCTTTCATAGCTTAGAAGGAATAGCAAGTTCACTGAGGATAGAAGTTCGACCGTCGGCAATTTCTTCGATGCGGACCGTAGTGGCCGTTGGCTGCAGAGCCAGCCGAACGAAGAACTCGGCCGCTGGCAACTTCACTTCGCTGCGCTGGAAAGTGCGCTGATCATCGGCTACGTGCTCCAGGCTCCGGCGCAATGGATGCGTGACCCGCGTTACGCCTACCACCTGGCTACGGCCATCGAGTTGGGAAACGCGCAAAAAAGCAGATGTGTCAGTTGCTGTTTCAGGGGCTTTCAAAGTACCAAGCACCGCCTCGGCGTGCATGTCGTGGAGCCGGGAGCCAGATGGCTCGGCCGTCAGCCGACCGCTAAGGAATAGCAGTTTGGGAGCAGGTGCTATGGTAGATACCGGCAGCGGCCTGAAGTCGCCTACGGGGCGGTGGGTGCACGCTAAGAGCCCGTGCACGATGCATGCACAACTTGATAGATAATAGATAACCCGCATAACCCAGTCACCCCTCAATTCCTACAACGCTTGACTGTCAGTCAACTGGCTGGTTCCAGTGTAAACTTGTGTAATTGTACAAAACTAAATTCCAATTTTACAGTTTACCACCAGTCTTTTGAACCTGTGTAATTACATTGGTTTACAGGTTTTTGTACTAATCCTTCTTCCTTACTTTCTACATGAAAAGAATCTGGACTCTCCTTACTGTGCTATTAAGCACGGCTGTTATGGCTTCGGCGCAAAGCACGATGAGCTGCTGCACCAAGCCAACAAACCAAAACGCAACGGAGGCCTTTGCCATGCTCGCCACCAACGAGGACTTCTCGGGCGGCCACGATGCACCGCTGCCTTTTCGTTATGCGGGCGAAGGACAGCCAATTGAGTTTAAAACCCCTGATGGCAAAACCGGGAAAGGATTCGAAATCAAATCGGCCACTCCCTCCGACAAGTACCTGTTCGTGATTCATGAGTGGTGGGGCCTCAACGACTACATCAAGCAAGAAGCCGCGCAATACGCCAAAGACCTGCCCGGTGTCAACATCCTAGCCCTCGACCTGTACGACGGCCAGGTAGCTACCACACCGGAAGAGGCTGGCAAATACATGCAAGCCGTGAAAACCGACCGCGCGCAGGCCATCATCAAAGGAGCCGTGCAATACGCTGGTTCTAAGGCACAAGTGGCAAGTGTAGGCTGGTGCTTCGGGGGCGGTTGGAGCTTACAAACCGCTCTGCTGGCTGGCAAGCAAGACGTAGGTTGCGTGATGTACTACGGCATGCCCGAGAAAGACGTAACCAAGCTCAAAACCTTGAATACGGACGTGCTTGGCATTTTCGGCAGCCAAGACAAGTGGATCAACCCGGAAGTGGTAGCTCAATTTCAGAAAGACATGGCCGCCGCCAAAAAGAAGGTGACCATCAAGAGCTACGATGCCGACCACGCCTTCGCTAATCCTTCCAATCCCAAGTACAACAAAACGTTTGGCGACGATGCCCACGCGCTGTCGGTAGCTTACCTGAAGAAGAACTTCAAGCTGAAAAGTTAAGGTCAGCACTTGGGGTAGTTAGCTGTAAGTAGTTGGTGGCCACACCTCAACCATAAGTGGCCACTTCCGAATAACAACAAAGCCCGGCTGTATGCGCAGTCGGGCTTTGTTGTTATTCGGAGGTAGATAAAATTTAAAATAATTAGCTCTACCAGACCTAATTACAAAAAAACAACAAGCAGATAGAGCAGAAACCTACCCGGCTATTTCAAGTTGGAAGCAATGGCTGTACTAGTATCCCCCCTCCCACTGCCATACTTCAGACAACTTGAAAAACTACGGAACAGGCTTCCACACTATTGCTTGTTGTGGTTCTGAATATAAGAAATTTATTCCACTGGTTTCAGTTGCCAATCAGAAGCCAGAATGGCCGCTAGCTCGGCTACGCTACCAGTAAGGTGCTCCCAATTGGGCAGCACGAAATATTGGTCCTGCAAATGCGCTTCGCTGTAGGGCGTGTGCAGCACGGTGGCCAAGTCGAAAGGCCGACGAGTACTGGTGTCGGCAATGCAATGGTGAATCTCGCCCGAGGAGGACAGCAAACCGGCGCCGTACATCCGGGTAGCGCCGTTTTCCTCTACCAACCCAAACTGCACCGTGAAACCATAGAGCCGATCGAGCCGCTCCAGCGCGGCCGCATCGTGCAGATGCTGCGCGGCTACTTGGCCCAGGAAGTGCAGGAAATCAGCAAACGCTTTGTCCATGAGCAGCGGCACGTGCCCAAATACCCCGTGAAACAAGTCGGGCTCTTGGATGAAGTCGAACTGCGCCATGGAGCGAATCCAGACGGTAGCCGGGAATTTGCGCTGCGCCAGCAAGCCGAAGAACTCGGCATCGTTGAGCATGCCGTGTACGGGCTCTAACTGCCAACCCGTAGCCTTCTGAAGCCGCTCGCTGGTTTCCTCGAAATTAGGAATGGCATTGCGGTGAAAACCAACGCGTTGCAGGCCATCCGCGAAAGCCTGGCAGGCACGTTTGTGCAGCAGAGCTGTTTGGCGGTCGAACAATACCTTCCAAACCAGTTGGTCTTGGGTGGTGTACCGGTCGTAGTGTTGCTGTAGCATGGTTGTATAGCAGAAAAAAGCCCGGCTCCTTGTGTTAGGAGTCGGGCTATATAAGGTTTCAGAGGTTAAGCGTCATATTTCGCTTCTAGCTTCCGTACCGGCAAGTCAGCCCGACTCCGTCCCGCGCGGGACGAATATTGGTTAGGCAAAACTGTTTCACTAGCTGGTGCGACATCATAGTGACAAATATATAGTAGAAGATTAGTAACCTGTATCGGTCGAGCTATTGTTTTTTTGAGTGTCACAGAAAAATAACATAGATTTTTAACTCTACCCACCCTCGGCTCGAAGGCCATATTTCAATTTATATAGTGATTTTTCTTAACACCCCCTTCTAAATAAAGGCAACTATTACACATACTACTATATATGGCAGCCGTTGCCGTCTACTTTTCACTGTTCTTTTCGCTATTATGCTTATCGTTGAAACTCATACTTGTTACGCATGAGGAAGGCGGTAGTACCATCGTATTTCACTTCTTTCAGCACTGAAAACTGATGCGAACTAAGGAGCACGGTGCGCTTAATCAGGCAGTCCTTCTTGTCGTCTAGCCCGCGGCCTTCGAGCACTAGTTGCAGCGTTTCATCTGGCAGGCGGGTTTTGCTACTGATTTGCAGCGGTACTCCATCCCAGGTCAGGCGAGTGCCATCAGCAGAAAGTTGGACCTTGTCGGAGCCTTTCACTTTGCTGCCATTAGGCTCTTGGTACACAAAGTCGAGCTCCAACTCCAGCGGTGTAGCTTGTATGCCAGTTAGGGTTGTAGCAAGCATAACAGGCTTTTTAGTGGTGTAGTCCAGGTAGGTTAGGGAGCCAGTCCATTGCTGAGCAATAGCAGTCAGTTCCTGCATGGCCACTTTGGCTGGCGTCTGCGACGGCTGCGCGACCACCGCACCAGCAGCCAACACCAGTACGACTGTTGCTACCTGAGCTTTTAGGGTAGCCGCCAGCGGAGCAGAAGCATGAATGTGCGCCTTTTGTACCAGCCAATAGTCCAGGGAATAGCGCCCGCCCCCAAGTGCTGCTACCAGCACAAAGGCCCAAAATAGGAATTGCTGATAATACATGCTGAGAAAGGGCTCAGGCTCGCCGTACCACAGAAAAGCAACAATCAGAAACTGAAAAGCGAGTTGCACCCCGTTCCAACGGGTTAGTAACCCCACTGCAATGAGCAGGCCACCAGCAAATTCTCCCCAAGCGGCCAACCAAGCCCACACATACGGTGTAGGATAGGTAAAACCAAGGGTGGCCACTTGCTGCACAAACCAGTCGGGTGGCGCTAGGGGCACGGCGCTGGTGGCTAGTTTGGCGGCTTCCTGTGTGGTGGTCAGGTTAATTAGCTTAGCCCAACCGGCCCCAACAGCAACAGACAACCCTAAGTGTAAGCGGAAAAGCAACCAGACGACATCGGCGAGGCGTGAAGAGAAAGGCTGCGCAACAAACAAAAGCTTTTTCATGGCGAAACGAAATGAGAGTGAGAAGTTGGGATGTAGTGGGTTCTTCTCAGAGCTTGTTTTCGCTGCTCATATTCAAGTTCGCTTCGCCGGTGATGCGCAGATCTAAGTTGGCCTTGGTGGCGGTGGAATTGACAAGCACAGCCGCCGAGCCAGCCGCAAACCGCAGTGTGGCTTGCTGCCCCGGCTTAAGGTTTGCTTTACTGAATGGGGCACCATTGGCAGGCCGCTCTTTCACTTCAACGGCTACTTTGCCCACGTTGCGAGCCGCTACTTTGAAGGCGCCGCGCTGGTTGCCACCAAGCACAAACTGCTGGCCAGGCTCGATAAATAAATCGGAATGCACATTGCCCCAGCAAGCGCTGGTCAGCAGCAGTAAACCAGTGAGCATAGTCAAAGGCGACTGAAATTGGAGGGCGTTCAGGACACGCATAGGTCAGGGGGTAGAGTTGGTGAAACAATGCTCCAAAGCAACACCCCGCTCTTACCCTAAGCGACCCGAATTACCTTCCGGGACGTCCCAACTTATAGATTGAGACCCGCGGCTACCTCACTCGGCGTTGCGCCGCGCAGCTTTTTAAACACCCGATTAAACGTAGATTTAGAATTGAACCCCGATTCCAAGGCTATGGCCAACAAGGTGTAATGCCGGTACCGCGGGTCGCGCAAACGACGCTCGGCCTCTTGCACGCGGTATTCGTTCACGTAGTCGTTGAAATTCTGGTTGAAGCCCGCGTTGATGACGCGCGAGAGCACCGAAGTATTGGTACCCAAGCGCGCCGCTAGCTGTGGCAAAGTCAATTCTGGAAGCAAGTAGGGCCGGTCAGCAGCCATGAGGTCACTTAGGCGCGCGGCCCACCGGGCTAGTTCCGGGTCAGTAGCCTCGGCAGTTGGCGCTGGCTTATCGACTACCGAGGCAGTGGCCGTTGCTTTATCGGCAGACAGGCTGTTAGGACTTGCCTCCAAAGCAGTCAACCAAGCATCGTCTTCCCCTGAACCGGCAGTTGCGGCTGGTACTCGCGCCGATGAGCGTTCTGCCAGTGGCACCGCCAGCGGAGCAGCAGGTACTTCAACTTCGGCGGCCTCAGCGGGAGTAGGCAAGAACTGCAGCGGCACGGCCAGCCGGTCGTTGGTGAGCAGGCCGGCAATGCTGAGAAAGTAAATCAGAATGCCCGTAGCCAGGAACTCATACCACATTTGATAGAAGTTGAGTGACACCACGCCCACATTCACTACCGAGAACAGAAAGGTGGTGCCCACGCCTAGCAGCATGGCTACCAACAAATTGCGAAGCCACACAAACCGAATTCGCTCGGTGTCGGAGAAGTAGTCGTTGATGTAGCGGCGGTACTGTTGGTACTCGCGCAAGGTCAGCCAGGCATACCACGCTATTGATACGTAGCCTAGCGCCTCCACCCAAAAGCTGAGGCCTTGCTGCATAGCCGCCAACTGGCCCTTGGTGCCGAAGTGGTACGGAAACGGCCGCCCGCGCACCCCATGCTCCCACCCCACATCTACTATAAAAGCGGCTGCCCGCCACCCCAAATACAGCAGCGCCGGCACGAAATGCAGCAGTTCCCTTCGTCCAAACCGAAACTCTTGGTTGGTGAGGCTGCGGAAATAAAAGTAAAGCGTTGGCCCTAGCGCCAGCCAATTCCCGAACGGGAAGTAGAACATGAACGTCGATAGCGCATTGTGGGCGTCGTACCAACCGCCAAACCCAAGCATCCACTGCGCCAACCGGACAGAGTGCAGCAACAACAGCAAAGCCAGCCACCCATCCGAAGCGGTTCCGTGCCGCCGGCCACGTGTCAGCAGCACGATGCTTACTACCACCCCTTGCAGAAAGAAGGGCAGCAGCAAGCTACTGTAGGCGCTGAAGGTGAAGGTCATGCCGGGCTTTTCGGTATCGGTGGCGAGGTTCCGCAGTAGCTAGTCAACAGCCAAAGCTGAACCGCCACCCAAAGAAACATCAGCCACCAATAACGAAAAACAAAAGCCAAAAACGTACGGCCTACTCCAGCTCCTGCCGCAGCGCGTATACCCTGCGCAGGTTGCGAATCAGGCGGCCGGATTCTTCGAAGTTCAAGGTTTGGGCCCCGTCGGAAGAAGCCTCTTCGGGCTTCTCGTGGGCTTCGTAGATGATACCATCGGCACCGGCCATTACGCCGGCTAGCGCCATGGTGGGCACGTACTCCCGAATGCCAATACCGTGCGAAGGATCCACGATAACGGGCAAGTGCGTTTTCTCTTTCAGAATAGGCACGGCGTTCAGGTCGAGGGTGTTGCGGCTGGCCGTTTCGAAGGTCCGAATGCCCCGCTCGCACAAAATCAGCTTCTCGTTACCGCCCGAAAACACGTACTCAGCCGACGACAGCAATTCTTCCAGCGTACCCGAAATGCCGCGCTTAATCATCACCGGCTTATCAACCCCGCCCAAGGCATCGAGCAGGTTGAAGTTCTGCGTGTTGCGGGCGCCCACCTGAAACACGTCCACGTAGTCGTGCATCTCTTCCACCTGCGACACCTGCATTACTTCGGTAATAATTTTGATGCCGCGGGCCCGGGCCATTTGGTGAAACAACTTCAACCCATCCATGCCCAACCCGCGAAACGAGTACGGCGACGAACGGGGTTTGAACACGCCCCCCCGCATAATGCGCACATCATTGTCGATGAGGTGCTGCATCATCAGTTCCATCTGCGGCTCGCTCTCGATGCTGCAAGGGCCAGCGGCCAGCGTCAGGCTGCCTTCCCCTATACGCACCCCGTCGCCGAGGTCGAGCACGGTAGGGCGTACGCGCCACTTGCGGCTCACTAGCTTGTAGTCGTCAGAAACCCGGTGAATGTCGAGGATGCCCGGCAACTGGCCGATGGTGCGCAAATCGAAGTCTGCTTTGCCAATGGCCACCAGGTAGTGCGCCCGCTGCGTGGTGACGTCCGTGGCTTTGTACTTCACGGCCTTGATGTGCGCCAGAATATCCGCCTTCGCGGCTTCCGTGATATGAGGGTCGAGTTGGATAATCATACTTCAAAAATCAAAAAACGCTAGGCCATACTGGCCGATATTTTCCCCGCATATGGTTTGCCATCCTTCATCTGTCATCCTGAGCTTGCGAAGGACCTTCTCACGCGTATACTGCTGGCGAAACAGTGGTTCGTGCCAACGTGGGAAGGTCCTTCGCAAGCTCAGGATGACAGATGAAGGAGAGCTAATAGCTCACACTTAGCAGGAAAACGATTTAGTTTAGAACAGAAGAAACAAACCGCGAGGCGGCAGCCGGGGCATCATCGACACCATCCAACGCCTTGATAAGGGCCGAGCCGATGATAGCCCCTTCGGCGTACTGACAAGCGTGCTGGAATGAGGCTTTATCGGCAATGCCGAAGCCAATGAGGCGCGGGTTGCGCAGCTGCATGTCCTCGATACGCTGGAAATACGCATCCTGTACGCCTTCGGCCTGCGTATTGGCCCCACCCGTAGTACCGGGCCCCGAAACGAGGTACAAAAACGAATCCGTCAACTCATCGATGCGGCGGATGCGGGCGGGTGCCGTTTGGGGCGTAATCAGAAACACCGGCTTCAGGTTGTAGCGCCGGAAGATTTCCTGGTACTCGTCTACATAATCATCGAGCGGCAGGTCGGGCAGGATAACGCCATCGACGCCCGCAGCGGCAGCTTCGCGGCAGAAGTTTTCCACTCCGAACTGCATCACCGGGTTCAGGTAGCCCATTAGCAGAATAGGCGTTTCGGGCACTTCGTTGCGAATGTCTTTGAGCTGCGTGAACAGCACCCGCATGTTCATACCGTTTTGCAAGGCTACGGTGCTGCTCTGCTGAATCACGGGGCCATCGGCGAGCGGGTCGGAAAACGGCATTCCAATTTCAATAAGGTCGGCGCCGGCGGCGGTCAGGGCTTTGAGCACCGGCACGGTGTCGTGCAGGCGCGGATAGCCCGCCGTGAAGTACACATTGAGCAGCTTCTTGTCCTGCTTTTGGAAAGCTTGTTGGATTCGGTTATTCATTATCAGGTTTCCGCAGTAGGCACGGAGAGTTACGCCAAGGGCGCGGAGGTTGCGCGGCTTTCGCATAATCTCCTGCGCCCTCGGCGGGCTAGTTTTTACTTAATAGAATCCGCGTACTTCATGTAGGTTTCCAGGTCCTTGTCGCCGCGGCCGGAAAGGTTGATAACCACTACATCGTTGGGGCCTGCGCCTAACTCACCGAGGGCAGCCAATGCGTGCGCGGTTTCCAGAGCCGGAATAATGCCCTCCAAGCGGCTGCACTCCGCTACTGCCCGCAAGGCAGTTTCGTCTTCAATGGAAATGAACCGCGCCCGGCCTTCCGCCGCCAGATAGGCATGCAACGGCCCAATACCTGGATAGTCGAGACCCGCCGACAGCGAATACGGCTCGGTAATCTGGCCGTCTTCGTCCTGCATAAGCAGCGTGCGCGAACCATGAATAATGCCCGGCTTACCCAACACCGACGTAGCCGCCGAGTGACCCGACGTAATACCATGGCCAGCTGCTTCTACCGCAATCAGCTGCACCGACGGCTCGTCGAGAAAGTGGTAGAACGCGCCGGCTGCATTGGAACCGCCACCCACGCAAGCCACCACGTACTGCGGCAACTCCGAACCCGTTTTTTCTAACAGCTGCTTGCGCATTTCCTCGCTGATAATGGATTGCAAGCGTGCCACCAAATCGGGGTACGGGTGCGGACCTACCACCGAGCCAATGATATAGTGGGTGTCAACGGGATTGGAAATCCAGTCGCGGATGGCTTCGTTGGTGGCGTCTTTCAGGGTTTGGCTGCCGCTGGTAGCGGGGCGAACTTCGGCACCGAGCAGGCGCATTCGCTCCACGTTGGGGCGCTGCCGCTCCATGTCTACCGAGCCCATATACACAATGCACTCCATGCCCATCAGCGCGCACACGGTGGCCGTGGCCACGCCGTGTTGCCCGGCACCCGTTTCGGCAATGATGCGCGTTTTGCCGAGCCGCTGCGCCAGCAAAATCTGCCCCACCGTGTTGTTGACCTTGTGGGCGCCGGTGTGGCAAAGGTCTTCCCGTTTCAGAAAGATGCGCGTGTTGTACTTCTTCGACAGCCGCTTGGCCTCGAATAGCGGCGTGGGTCGCCCTACAAAGTCGCGCAGGAGTTGCTGGTACTCGCGCTGAAACTCCGGGTCGGCGAGGATGGTGAGGTAATTGTCGCGCAGCTCTTCCACGTTGGGGTAGAGCATTTCGGGGATGAAGGCGCCGCCAAACTGGCCGTAGTAGCCGCGGGCAGTGGGTTCTTTATAGGTTGTGGGCGTCATGGCTCGTAGGGTTTCGGTGGGGATGATGCAGATACTTGCAGAATGAAGCAGGGCGAAGCGCAACATTTGGCGGCTATCTACCTCGGCTTATTATTGCAAGTCCTATCAGGTTCGTAGTTCAGTAAAAAGTTGCCGCAGCATTTCGGCGTCTTTCAAGCCCGGTTCAATTTCGAAACGGCTATTTAGGTCCAGTGCAAACAAGCCCGGCAGGCGCAAGTTCCGCAAGTCGTCGGCTTGATCTAAACTGAGGCCGCCAGCCAGGAAATAAGGCACCGGCAAGTTGTAGGCAGTTAGCAGGTTCCAGTCGAAGGCAGTGCCGTTGCCGCCGGGCTGGCTGCCTTTGGTGTCGAAGAGGAAATAGTCGACGCTCTCCACGTAGGGCAGCAACACCTCGAAGTCGAACTCCTCTCCCACCGAGAAGACCTTGATAACGGGTACTCCCGCGGCCCGAATAGCTGCGCACTGCGCGGGGGTTTCCCAGCCATGGAGCTGCACCAAATCTAGCCCTAGCTCGGCTACGCGCGCCAGCACCGCCTCCGTACTTTCATCCACAAATACCCCCACCTTGCGAATTCCGGTTGGCAGCGCCGCTAGTTCCGTTTTGCTAAGCTGCGCACCCACATACCGGCTAGACTTTGGGTAGAAGATGAACCCCAAAAAGTCCGGCCGCAAGGCAGCAACTGCCGCCATATTTTCTGGCTGCCGCATGCCGCAAACTTTCAAATAAGGCGTTGTTGGGGTCATGGCTGGAAAGGAGTGCGTCGGCCGCAAAACGGCTTTAGAGCAATGTCACTGCTTCGGTGGCGCGGAGCTGCTGCACCAAGGCGGCGCAGGCTTTTTCGGGGCGGCCGTGGCGCATGAATGTTTCGCCTATAAGGAAGCCTCGGTAGCCGACGGCGCGCAACGCCTCGATGTCGGCCGCTGAGCTTAGCCCACTCTCGGTCACTTTCACGTAGTCGTTGGGAATGCGCTGAGCTAGCTCGCCGGAGGTGTCGAGGCTAACGGAGAAGTCGTGGAGGTTGCGGTTGTTGACACCCACCAAGCTTACGGCATCAGGGTGCAGCGTTTTGTCGAGTTCTTCGGCGCTGTGGATTTCGAGCAGCACTTCCAGGCCGAGGCTCTTGGCGAAACGGCCCAAGCGCAGCACTTCTTCGCCCGTCAGTACGGCCGCAATGAGCAGGATGGCATCAGCGCCAATGCTTTTTGCTTCCAGAATCTGGTACTCATCTACCACGAAATCTTTGCGCAGAATAGGGCAGAAATTGTAGCGCCGGGCAACAGTCAGATCCTCGTTTTTGCCACCGAAGAACTCGGTATCGGTGAGTACCGACAGCGCCGAGGCACCGGCTTGCATGTAGCCCAACGTGGTTCGCTCCACCGGCGCGTGGGCATTGATTACGCCCTTGCTCGGCGACTTGCGCTTGAACTCGGCAATGATGCCGCTCAGGTCGTCGCGCAGCAGGTAGTGGCGCAAGCTCAGCGGCTGCGAGTCCATGTAGAGGCTTTTTTCCAGCAGTTTCACGGCTACCAACGCTTGGCGGTCAATTACCTCTTGGCGCTTGTGCGTGATGATTTTGTCGAGAATGGTGGGCATTTCAATAGCACCAGCTTACAGCTAGCAACGGTTAAGTGTAAGGGCGAAATCAGTGTTCCGCGGGTTGTTGAATGATAGTTACACAGCCACTAGGTTGCTGTGCGTGGCGGCCAACAGCTTCCGCAGCGCCGTTCGTGCCCGCCCGGAATCCAACGACTCTTGCGCAGCGGCCAAGGCTTCGGCGAAACCAAAGCTGGGTTCCAAACAACGGATGGCTAAGGCGGCGTTGGCCGTTACCACGTCGCGCTGAGGCCGAGTGGCGCGGCCTTCTAGCACGTTCAGGAACAGCTGCGCCGACTCGGCTGCATTGCGGCCACCTGCTAGCTCGGTGGGCTCGGTGGCCTGCAAACCAAAGTCGGCCGCCGTTACCATTTGCTCGCCCGTACTGGTGGCTAGCTTTGCTGCCGCAGTGAGGGACAGTTCGTCGTAGCCATCCAGGGCGTGCACCACAGTGTAGCACGCATCGGTTTGTTGCAGCAAGTAGTGGTAGAGGCGCAACAGCTCCAGGCTAAACGTACCGGCTACCTGGTAGCGCGGCCGAGCTGGATTCACGAGTGGGCCAAGAATATTGAAGAAGGTGCGCACGCCCAACTCGCGCCGCACCGGGCCTGCATGCCGCATAGCCGGATGGAACGAAGGCGCGTGCAGAAAGCAAATATTGGCCGTCTCCACCTGCCGCTTCAGCACGTCGTTGCTTACCGCAAAGTCTACCCCAAGCTGCGCCAGCACATCCGACGAGCCGCACACCGACGATACACCGATGTTGCCGTGCTTGGTAACCTTGTAACCCGCACCTGCTACCACAAAGCAAGCCAACGTGCTGATGTTGAGCGTATCTTTGCCGTCGCCGCCGGTGCCTACTATATCTACGGTGTCGTGGGTGCCTAGCTCCGGGTCACGGCTGAGGCTGAGCAGCGCGTCGCGGAAGCCAGCTAGCTCGGGTACTGAAATAGGGCGCATCCGGTACACGGCCATAAACGCCGCCATTTCTGCCGGATTGGCCTCGCCCTGCCCGATGTGCAGCATGGCCTGCCGCGCCTCGGCGTGGGAAAGCAGTTGCTGATCGAAAAGGATGTTGAGAAGGTGTTTCATTCTGTAACGCCAAGCAGACGCTTGCCGAGTCGGTAAACAATGAGACAAGAAACCTCAGCAGGCTGCACAATTGGTGGGCCGCTGCTGGAGCTTAGCGCATTAGGCCAGCCAGTTGCGCAGCATCTGGTGGCCGTGCTCGGTCAGAATGGACTCGGGGTGGAACTGCACGCCGCGCACGTCGTAGTCGCGGTGGCGGAAGGCTAGCACCTGGCCATCAGCGTCGAGGGCAGTTACTTCTAGCTCGGATGGTACCGACTCGGGGCGCACGCTCCACGAATGGTAGCGCCCTACTTGAAACTCTGTGGGCAGGCCGTCGAACAACTTATCGTCGGCCGTTACTTCGGCCTTGGTGGCAATACCGTGCAGCACCTCGGGCATATTATATAGCTCGCCGCCGAAGCTCTCTGCCAACCCTTGGTGCCCAAGGCATACTCCCAAAATCCGCTTGGTAGGCGCGTAGCGACGAATAATTTCCGGCATCAGGCCGGCTTCCGAAGGCAAACCCGGACCCGGCGACAGTAGCACCGCATCATATTCTTCTACATCGTCCACTGCTAGTTTATCGTTGCGGATGACGGTGGTGGCTTCACCGTGGCCTAACTCCCGCAACACTTGCACGAGGTTGTAGGTGAAGGAGTCGTAGTTGTCGAGGACCAGGATTTTCATATAGCTAGGCGGGATTTTAGAGGAGGTGGAGAACTTGGGAACGTAGGGTCTATTATTTCGTCAAGAGGTTGCAGCTGGTGCTTGGTTCCGCAGAATAAGTGTAGCTTCTTGGCTTTGCTTGAAGTGCGTTTCAGATTCAGCGTCTTAAACAGCCTCGGCTTCTTTCAGAGCTTTGCGAAGCGCAGCTAGTTTGTGGTGGACTTCGTTGAGTTCGGAATTGATGTCGGAAGCGGCCACTACGCCGGCACCCGCTTGGAAGTACAGCTGACCCGCCGTGCTCAGGAAAGAACGAATCATGATGGCGTGGTTGAAGTCACCGTTGAAGCCCAGGTAGCCGATGGCACCGCCGTAGTAGCCGCGGCCAGTAGGCTCCAGGCTGTCGATGAGCTGCATGGCGCGGTGCTTGGGTGCTCCGGAGAGCGTGCCCGCCGGGAAGGTGTCGGCTACCACTTGCAGCGGGCTAGCGTCCGGGCTTAACGTGGCGTTTACTTCGCTCACCAAGTGAATGACGTGCGAGTAGAACTGGATTTCGCGGAAGGTTTTCACCCGCACGTTGTCGCCGTGCCGGGCCAAGTCGTTGCGGGCTAGGTCAACGAGCATGGTGTGCTCGGCGTTTTCCTTGGGGTCGTCGGCCAGCTTTTGGGCCAGGGCGGCATCCTCGGCGTCGTGGCCGGTGCGGCGGAAGGTGCCGGCAATGGGGAACAGGCTAGCTTCGCGCCCCTTAATAAGGAGTTGGGTTTCGGGCGAAGACCCGAAGATTTTGAAGTTGCCGTAGTCGAAATAAAACAGGTATGGCGACGGGTTGATGGAGCGCAGCGCCCGGTACACATTGAACTCGTCGCCGGTAAAGCCCTGCTGAAAGCGGCGCGAAAGCACTATCTGAAACACATTGCCTTGGTGGCAATGCTGACGGCCAGCGGCCAGCACTTTCAGGAATTCTTCATCGGTCTGGTTGGTGGATTCCTCTCCTACTACCGAGAACTTGTAATCCGGCAACGAGGGGTTGCGCACCAGGTTGACAAGGCGCGTGAGGCCTTCGGGGTCGGTTTCCTCGCCGGCTAGCGTGTGCTCGAATACGTACAGCTCGTTGCGGAAGTGGTTCACGGCAATAACATACCGATACGTACCGTACAGGATGCTCGGAATCTGGCCGGCGGCCTGCTTGTCGGTGCGCAGGTTCAGGTCCTCGAAGTACTGCACGCCTTCGTAACCGATGTAACCAAACAAGCCTCCCGTAATGAAGTCGTACTCGGTAGGCTCGGTTTGGAAGCAACCCGCAAATTCCTGAAGGCGCGTGAGAGCAAGCCGAGGCTCGGTCAGGGTTTCGGTTTCGACGCTGTCGTCGGGGAAAGTTAGCTTCAACTCGTTGCCACTCAACTCGAAACGGGCCAGGGGGTCGAAGGCGAGGTAGCTGAACGCGTTTTGCTGGCCGTGGTAATCGGAGCTTTCCAGCAGCAAGCAGTTAGGATACCGGTCGCGCAGACGGAGGTAGAGGCCTACAGGCGTTACGGTGTCGGCTAGGACGCGGAGGTGGCGGGTGTGGAGCTGGAACTGTTTCATATGGGGCGTTTCGAGAGAAGCTAAGCGCCGGGTAATAAAAAAGCCCGGCGGGTCGGCCGGGCTTTCTGTAGAGTCGTTGCGGAGAAGAGTTTCGATGATCTTAACGCACGCACAGGAGGTCCCGTCCGGAATTTCCGAGAGGCCACCACCAAGCTTGCTGAGTCATTGAAACGGTCATTGCCAAAAGGTAAAGGGGCGTTGAGTAGCACAAAGGTAAGGTAGCTTTTTTACCACACAAGCAAAATTCAAGATTTGTGATGGAATAATGGCAAGAATAAGCGCCGATAGTTACGATAGTGTTAAGACATCCGGTTATTTGAGTGCTAGGTATGGCTACTCTGTAGGTGGTCTGATGCTAAGGTCTAGAGAAGCTAATCCTCCTTGGCCAAGAAATTAGAGGATACTGAACTATAACCAGCACGAGCTACAAGACCGTCATGCTGAGCGCAGCCGAAGCATCTCGCTAGTGTAGTAACCCCTTTTGTCAGCTCAACGATTCGAGCGAGATGCTTCGACAAGCTCAGCATGACAATGGTTTGGCAACATCAGCAACGACTAGTCAAACACCCCCAACTCCTCCTTGCTAGATTCGCAACATCATTTGAGGAAGGGAACTAGTCTTGGTCTTAGCATAGGCTAGACGCACTATTTCTTAAGCTAGCAACTGGCTTGCTGCTGATACGCACAAAACATGACGCCTTAAATTACCATCCATAAGCACACAATCAATTGAGCGATGAGGCCTCACTTGATTCATATGATTAGCTAGTACTTAGGCAGCGGTTGAGAGTATGGCTATGCGCACCGCTAGGCAAGCGAAGCAGGGTGTGGTTACACAAACGATTGGGCAACCCAATAAACCTATCTACTTTTCGGGCTGCTTAACGCCGCGCGCAAACTGCGCTTACAGTCCCCACCCTATGCTCAATCGATTATTTCTTCTGCTTTTTAGTGCTTGGCATATCCTTTTGGCGCTACCATCGGCGGCACAAAAGACTCCGCGCCAGCCTGAGGGCGACGTGTTTGTGGACAAACAGGGCGTACTGCGGTGGCAGAAAGGCAAGCAGGAAGTAGCGTTGTTTGGCGTGAACTACACCACGCCCTTTGCCCACGCATACCGGGCGCACCAAAAGCTAGGCGTACCGCATGAGCAGGCCATTGCGCAGGACGTATACCACTTGTCGCGGCTAGGGGTTGATGCCTTTCGGGTGCACGTATGGGACGTGGAAATCACGGATACGCTCGGCAATCTGCAGGAAAACGAACATCTGAAGCTGCTCGATTTTCTGGTGGCGCAGCTGAAGCAGCGCGGCATCAAAATCATCCTCACGCCGATTGCCTACTGGAACAATGGCTACCCAGAGCGCGACACGGGTACCGGTTTTTCCAGTATTTACTCGAAAACGCAGGCCTACACCAATCCGCGGGCCATTCTGGCGCAGGAGAAGTACCTAACGCAGTTCCTTAACCACCGCAACCCCTATACCAAGCAGCTCAACCGGGACGAGCCGGACATCATTGCCTACGAAGTATGCAACGAGCCCCGCTACCGCAAGCCCGAGGCCGAAGTCACGGCTTTCGCCAACCGCATGGCCCAAGCCATCCGGGCCACGGGCTGCCGTAAGCCGGTTTTCTATAACGTGTCGGAAAACCCGGATGTGTACGAGGCCATTTTGAACGCCAAGGTGGACGGGCTGACATTTCAGTGGTACCCGCAGGGCTTGGTAAGCGGCCACGCTTTGCGTGGCAACTTCCTGCCCTACGTCGACCAATACACAATTCCGTTTCAAACCGACAAGCGCTTTACCAGTAAGGCGCGCATGATCTACGAGTTTGAGTCGGCCGACATTATTCAGCCGGTGATGTACCCGTTTATGGCGCGCAGCTTCCGGGAAGCAGGTTTTCAGTGGGCCACGCAGTTTGCTTATGACCCCATGGCTATGGCGTTTGCCAACACCGAATACCAGACCCACTACCTGAATCTGGCGTACACTCCGGCCAAGGCCTTGAGTTTGCTGATTGCCTCCAAGGCGTTCCACCGCGTTGGCCGCGGGCAAACGTTCGGGCGCTATCCACAGGATTCGGTGTTCGATGCTTTTCGGGTCAGCTACCGGCAAGGTCTCAGTGAAATGAACACGCCCGAAGAGTTCTACTACACCGCTTCCACCACTACGCAGCCCAAACGGGTAGCAAGCTTACAGCACGTGGCAGGGGTAGGCTCCTCGCCAGTGGTGCGCTACGGCGGCACCGGCGCCTACTTCCTCGACCGACTGGCCGCGGGCGTGTGGCGCTTGGAGGTGATGCCCGATGCCGTACCCATCCGGGACCCTTTCGAAAAAGCGTCCTTGGATAAAGCGGTAACGCAGATTCTGTGGAACAACCAGCCCCTACAGCTTTCGCTGCCGGAGTTGGACAACAACTTCAGTTTGCGTGGTCTCAATGAAGGCAATACCACCCAAGCACAGGCCACCAACGGCAGCGTTATGGTGCAGCCCGGCGTGTACGTGGTGTCCGCCACTGGCAAGTCAACCACGCAGTTCACGTCCCAAGCCACCTACAACTACATTAAGCTAGGCGAGTATGCAGCCCCGGCGCCTACCAAGCTTGGACCACAAGTGCTGCACACGCCGCCCGCGCAGGTTTCGGCCGGACAATCGGTGCGCATCACGGCCCGCCTTACCGGTGCTACGCCCCAAGACAGCGTATTTCTGGTGGCTCAGCACTATTACGGCCGCACCCAGACGCTCCCCATGACCACCACGAGCTACGCCACCGTAGAAGCCACCATACCCGCCGACATGGCTTATCCGGGTATGTTGCGCTACTGGATAGTGCTCCGTAAAAAAGACCAGACGCTGACCTTTCCAGGCGGTTTCGAGGGCCAGCCCCGAGATTGGGACTACTACCATTCCGAGCATTGGGAAACTCCTATAGTGGCGGCTGCTACTCCCCTGCCCCTTTTCCAAGCCAGCCGCGACCAAGAGCAAGTAGAAGCACGCGGCATAGCCAGCACCGCCTGGACCGACTATGTAACCACGCCCACCGGCACGCTGGCATTGCGTTTAGTACAAGGAGCCGCGCGGCCCAACCAACCGCAACCTGCTGCTACAACTGGCCCAGCCGCAGCTTTGCGCGCCTACTTCGGGCACAAGCTTGCCGGCCGGGTCACTGAGCTAGCAAGCTTCAAGGAAGTTGCTATCCGGGGGCGGGCCAGTGAGGCGGTTACCTCCGTGAAAGTGGTGCTGACCACCAAGGATGCAACCGCCTATTCAGCCACCGTTCAGCTTGGCCCGGAAATGCAGGAACTACGGATTCCGCTTTCCGCATTCCGTCCCGATGCACTGTTACTGGTGCCGCGCCCCTATCCCGGGTTTCTACCGTTGAACTACCAGCCCGCTCGTCAACCTGCCCTGCAACTCACTGAAATGGAGGTGCTGCACGTGCTGTTTGATGTTCCCGCCCCGGCCACCGGCTCACGCCACCTCGACCTCGAATCCGTTTCCTTGCAATAGACCTTATATATGCCTGACCTTACGCTGCTTTCCAAGGTTTTTGCCCGTGTTGGGGGCAGCTTGCTGCTGATAGGCGCTCTGAGCGAATGCTCCACCCACTCCTCATCTAGTATAGCGCCGGCGGTTGACTTCAACCAAGACTGGCAGTTTGTGAAGGATATAGATACGGCAGTTACTGCGTCCTTCTTCACCAACACCACCGACAGCACCATTCGGTGGGCAGCCGTATCGTTGCCCCATACGGCGCAGCTAGAGCCCGTCGTGACTGATAAGAAGCAGTGGCAAGGCATCTGTTTTTACCGCAAGTTTTTCCAGGTACCCGCTGCCGATTCCGGCAAACAAGTAGCTATTCACTTTGGGGCGGCCATGCACACTGCCGATGTGTACTTGAACGGCAAGCGGCTCGAACGGCACGTGGGTGGCTATCTGCCCTTTACCGTGGACGTGACGCGCCAGTTGAAGTATGGGCAGGAAAACTGCCTGCTGGTGAAGCTCAACAACCAGGATAACCCGGCAGTACCGCCGGGCAAACCACTCAAGGACCTGGATTTCAACTTTTACAGTGGCCTCTACCGCTCGGTGCAGCTGTTGGTGCAAGACAAAGTCCACATTTCCGACCCCGTAGAAGCGGGGCACGCGGCGGGCGGGGGCATTCTGGTACACTACGAAAACGTAAGCCCGCAGTCGGCTACGCTGCGGCTGCAAACCGAAGTAGAGAACAAAGCAGCCCAGGCTCAGACTGTACAAGTACGCGCGACCTTGCTCGACGACAAAGGCCAGGAAGTGGGTAGAACGCAAAACGAAGCGGCTGGCATTGCCTCTGGCGCTTTCGAGCGTGTAGACCAGCAGCTTTCCATTGCCAACCCGCGCCTTTGGTCGCCGGAGCAGCCGTATCGTTACCGGCTGGTGGTGGAAGTGCTGCGCGAAGGAGCCGTAATTGACCGGCAAGAGCTGCACACCGGCATCCGAACTATTCGCTTTGCCAAAGACGGTTTTTACCTCAACAACCAAAAGCTTCGGCTGCGGGGCACCAACCGCCACCAAGAGTATCCCTACTTAGGCTACGCCCTATCCGACAACGCGCAGTACCGCGACGCCTGGCAGATTAAAGACGCGGGCTTCAACTTCGTGAGGTGCTCCCACTACCCGCCCTCCCCTGCTTTCCTCGATGCCTGCGACGAGCTTGGTATTCTGGTGATGAACTCTATCCCGGGCTGGCAATTTTTCGGGAATGCGGAATTCCAGAAAAATAGCCTGCAAAATGTGCGCGACATGGTTCGCCGCGACCGGAACCACCCGAGTATCGTGCTCTGGGAATCGTCGTTGAACGAAACCGGGATGAGCAAGCCGTACATGGAGCAAACCCATCAGGCGGTACATCAGGAGCTTCCCTGGAAGGAAGGCGTGTACACCTGTGGCTGGATGGACTACGCCTACGACGTGTTTATTCCGGCTCGCCAGCACAGCAAGGCGCCCGATTACTGGAGCAAGTATGCTGGCAAGAAGCCGCTGCTGCTGTGCGAGTACGGCGACTGGGAGTACTACGCTCAAAACGCCGGCTTCAACCAAACTGCCTACGCCGGCCTGAAGGAATCGGAGCGGACTTCGCGCCAGCTCCGCGGCCAGGGCGAACGGGCACTGGCGCAGCAAGCCCTCAACTTCCAGGAAGCCCACAACGACAATTTCCGTAGTCCGGCAGTGGGCGATGCCAACTGGCTGATGTTCGATTACAAGCGCGGCTACGCCCCCGATATTGAGTCGTCGGGGGTGGGCGACATTTTCCGTCTGCCCAAATTTGCGTACTACTTCTACCAAAGCCAGTACGGCCCGGTAACTACTCTTCATGGCTTCGGTAAACCCATGGTGTACATTGCCAATTACTGGCAACCTACCTCCGCCAAGCAAGTGGTAGTGTATAGCAACTGCGACGAGGTGGAACTGCAACTCAACGGCCAGCCCGTAGCCCGCCAGCGCCCCGATGCTAATGCGTTTTCCAATAAGCTAAAGCATCCTCCCTTCACGTTCACGCTACCCGCCTTCACTCCAGGCACGCTGCGGGCAGTTGGCTACCGTAACGGGAAAGCCGCCGCTCAAACCGAGCGACGCACTCCTGGCGCGCCGCAACGCCTTCAACTTAGCTACGCCCGCCACGGCAAAGACCTAGCAGCTGGCCAGAACGACGCCGTATTTGTGTACGCTTCCGTAGTAGATGCCAATGGCACCGTCGTACCGGAAGTTACCACGTCTGTCAGCTTCACTGTGCAAGGGGCCGAGCTCATGGGCGACAACCCAATGAAGGCAGAAGCCGGTATTGCCACCATTCTACTTCGCGCTGGGGTTAAGCCCGCAGCTATTCAAGTAACAGCTTCGGCTACTGGCTTAATCAGCAACACATTGATCATCAACAGCAAGTAGTTTTATTGCTCACTAGCATAAATCACCAGGGTCCATGGCGTAATCTGTTGATTAGCTTCTAAGCTGTTGCCACCATTTCCCTTCGAAAACAGGACACTGTTTTACTACCAATTTGCAGCTTGTATGTGCAGCGTCACTAAGCTCACGATGTCGTCTTAAAAGCAGCTTCGTCTGCAACAGCTGTACGCAGCTAAATTTTGATGTAGTCGTATTCCAAACTCATGGCTGCTAGGTTAGCACTAGCACGACGGCTAGTTAAGAGACCTGGAATCATAAAGTGTACGCTTCGTTTTTGGGCATCTTGAAAGAAATCTACAATCCAAGCAAAAAATAGCAATTGTATTTTTCACATAAAAAAAGTCTAATCATGCTACGCTGTTGCCTCTTTTAGGACAGCTTTTAGCCTTTATTTATGTGATGGTCAGCTCGACCTTGGCAACTATACTTTACGAGTATTTGAAATTCGAGCGAGGTTTTTGCTAGACTTTATTAGGTGGAAATGTTATTTCAGATACGGGCACCAAAGACAATTCTGCCTCGATTACCTATCTAGTTTGCAGCTGATTTAGACCTGTACAGCACAAGCAAACTCGTTATTGAAACGTGGATTGATTAGATGTTTTTCGTGTATAAACATCTTTACGTCAAGGGGCATACCGTTCGAGCGTCTTACTAAATCGATTTAGTAAGACTTTATTTATGCTTCACATTTGGCCTTGTAGTGCTCCTATTCCTCGGTTTTGCAAGTATCTACCAACAAACACCCGGTTGAATAAACTGGTTAATCGGTGAAGCGGGTTTGGTTGTGCAAGCAGAGAAACCTAAGGACCTCATTGCCGAGGCTGAAGATTGCCGAATCGGAATGGGTTGGGAGAAAGCCCAATTGAAACAAGTGAAGTTTCGCCAGCAAAATAGATTTATTGCTATTCTTAGGGAGCCTCTGCAAACGTTTTCGATGTCGTTTGCAAACATTTAACTTGCGCACTAAATTAATAAGCAGTCAATGCTAAATACCTTTTAAAGGGCCCCGTGAAGTAGTCCGCCGGCTCTAGCTAGGCCCTTTGCCAGATCATTAAGCATTGCCTCAAATTCCCGCTCCGGCAAAACCGGAAAAGTCCAGTTCAACACCCAAACAAATTCCCAATGAAACACACCTACCTGGCAAAACTTTTGTTTTTGCTGCTGTTTGTGTGCGCCGGTTTCACCGGTGCATTCGCCCAGACTGGTTCAGTGAGTGGCCGCGTTATTGACGAAAAAGGTGAAGGCCTACCCGGCGTGACAGCCCTCGTGGAAGGAACTACCCTTGGCAACTCCACTAATTCCGATGGCACCTTCTCTATCCAGAACGTGCCAGCTGGCCCCCACACCCTAATTATTTCGTACGTAGGCTTCACGTCGTTGCGGCAGCCTTTCACCAGTGCTAGCGGCCAGAATGTTGCCTTAGGCAACCTAACCCTCAATGAGAATACCACCCTGCTCAACGAGGCGGTGGTAGTAGGCTACGGTACGCAGCGCCGCCAAGATGTAACAGGTTCTGTTGCCACGGTCCAGGCCAAAGACTTCGTGCAAGGGCAGGTAACCAACCCCGAGCAGTTGGTGCAGGGTAAAATTGCGGGCGTAAGCATCACGACGGGTGGTGGCGCGCCTGGAGCCCCGGCTTCGGTACGTATCCGCGGTAACTCTTCGCTCAACGCCAACAACGACCCGCTCTATGTAATTGATGGAGTGCCGGTAGACAAAGGCGGCATTTCGGGCGCTTCTAATCCGCTCACGCTCATCAACCCCAATGACATCGAGAGCGTTACGGTGCTGAAGGATGCTTCGGCGACGGCTATCTATGGCAACCGCGCTTCCAACGGTGTTATTCTGGTTACCACCAAAAGAGGTCTGCAAGGCGAAAAGCTGACGGTTAATCTGTCGTCGCAGACCTCTGTTTCCCGGCGCGCCAACGAGTACGATGTACTGGGTGCTCAGGAATTTAGCGACATTATCCGGGCCAATGGCTTGGGGTCGCAGGTTGCTACGTTGGGCACTGCCAACACCGACTGGCAAAGCGAAATCTTCCGCACGGCCGCTACCTACGATAACAACATCAGCCTGACGGGCAGCTTCAAGAAAGTGCCTTTCCGGGTTTCCTACGGCAACCTCAACCAGGAAGGCATTGTCATCACCAACAAGCTCAAGCGGAACACGGGTTCTATTAGTTTGACGCCTTTGCTCTTCGATGACCGTTTGCGCATCGACATCAACGCCAAAGGAACACTGGTTGACAACCGCTTCATCGACAATGCTCAGGTAGGCAACGCGGTGCTTTACGACCCAACGCAGCCAGTATTTGGAACCAATGAAATGCGGTACGCTCCTTACGGCGGCTACTTTCAGTTTCTGCAGTCCAACGGCAACCCGCTCGGGCAGGCCATTGGCAACCCGGTGGCAGCCCTCAACAACGTCAACAACACCAGTGACGTGAAACGCCTGATTGGCAACGTGCAGTTCGACTACAAGATCCACGGCATTGAAGGGCTGCGCGCCAACCTGAACCTGGGCACCGACATTTCGCGGGGCGAAGGCTCAACTGTCACCAACCTCGCCGACTTCGGCAACTACCTCAACCAGGGCCGCTTCACGCAGTACAACCAAGACAAGGACATGCGTTTGCTGGAAGCCTACTTGGCGTACAGCAAGCAATTTGGCGGCACCAAGTTCGATATCCAGGGTGGCTACTCCTACCAAGATTTCGTAACGAAAAACGACAACTTCCTCGACTACCGTTTCGACCGCACGACGCTTGTCAATCCAACGGCGGTACTAACCGTACCGGGCGGCTACTCGAAGCTGGTGCTGCTTTCTTACTTCGGCCGGACCACGCTGAACGTGAAGGACCGTTACTTGCTGACGGCCACCGTCCGGAATGACAATACCTCGCGCTTCTTGGAAGGCAACCGCAGCGGCGTATTCCCGGCTGTGGGCTTAGGCTGGCGCTTGAAGGGCGAAGAATTCCTGAAAGACAACAACACCTTCTCGGAATTGAAACTGCGTGGTGGCTGGGGCCGCACGGGCCAGCAAGACATTGGCGGCGTGTACGACTACTTGCCGCGCTACGTGACCGGCAACGCTGCCGCCCAATACCAGTTGGGTAATGGCTTTGTTACCACCCTGCGCCCCTCGGGCTACAACCGCGACCTGACCTGGGAAACCACCACAACCTGGAACGCAGGTATCGACTATGGTTTCCTTGATGACCGTATTTCGGGTGCCATTGATGTGTACCAACGCACCTCCGACGACTTGCTCTCGCTGGTGAACGTACCGGCTGGCGCCAACCTAACCAACCAGCTCAACGCCAACATTGGCTCGCTGCGCAACCGCGGTATTGAATTCAATATCAACGTAGTGCCTGTGCGTTCCGAAGACTGGAACTGGGACTTGAACTTCAACGTCGCATACAACAGAAACAAAATCACCGATTTGGGTCAGCAGCAGGAGGGTTTTGCGGGCTACCTGACCGGTGGTATTCCGGGCGGCACGGGCAGCACCATCCAAGTCAACTCGGTTGGCTCGCCTTCCAACGCCTTCTTCGTGCGCCAGCAGGTATACGACTCCAATGGTCGTCCGATTGAAGGCGTGTACGTGGATCAGAACGGCGACGGCATCGTGAACGAGCGTGACAATTACCGCTACAAGCAGCCCGCTCCGCTAACTGTGCTTGGCTTCTCTTCGAACGTGTCGTACAAGAAATTGAACCTGTCGTTCTTGCTGCGCGGCAACGTGGGCAACTACGTGTACAACTCGGTGGCGGCCAACATCGGCAACCTCTCGAATGCGCAAAGCTCGTCGGGTTTCCTGCTCAACCTGCCCACCGACATCCGGAATACCGGTTTCAGAAGCCAGCAGATTTTCTCGGACTACTATGTTGAAAACGGCTCGTTCCTGCGCTGCGAGAACATCACGCTCGGCTACAACGTCGGCAAGTTCTTCAACGACAAAGCCACGCTTCGTTTGACGGGCGCTGTGCAGAATGCTTTCCTAATCACCGATTATACTGGTCTCGATCCGGAGGTAACCAACTTCAACACCACCGACAATCGGTTTGAGGCGGGTATCGATAACAACTTCTATCCCCGCTCCCGCACGTTCACCTTCGGTTTCAACGTTGGCTTTTAATATTCCCACCTATGCATAAGAACTTACTTCGGGGACTGGTTGCCGTAGCAACTGGTTTAACCCTAGCCACAAGCACTACTTCTTGCACCGACGACCTCGACCAGCAGCCACGATTCGAAACCACTCCCGATAAGGTATACGTTGACCTCAATGGCTACCGCTCGGTGCTGGCCAAGCTGTACGGCGGCTTTGCTCTGACCGGCCAGACGGGCCCTAACGGTGCCGGCGACATCGGCGGCATCGACGAAGGTACTTCCGACTACATCCGTCAGTACTGGAGCGCGCAGGAACTCACCACCGACGAGGCCGTAGTGAACTGGAACGACCTTGGCATCCGGGACTGGCACAACATGAACTGGGACTCCAGCAACCCGCTGCTCCGCGGCTTGTACAGCCGGATCTACTTTGAAATTGCGGCCTGCAACGAGTTCATCCGCGAATCATCGGACGATAAGCTGGCCTCCCGCTTGAGCGGCAATGATGTAGCTGCGGTAAAGCAGTATCGGGCCGAAGCGCGGTTCCTGCGGGCCGTAGCCTACATGCACGCCATGGACCTGTTCGGCAATGGCCCATTCGTGACAGAGGCCGACCAGGTGGGCTTCACTAGCCCTCAGTACTACACACGGCAGCAGTTCTTCACGTTTGTGGAGCAGGAACTGACAGCGCTGGCTGCCGACCCTGATTTTGCCGAGCCGCGCACCAACGAGTACGCCCGCGTTGACAAAGCCGCCGCCTGGGCGATGCTCTCCCGTCTGTATCTGAATGCCGAAGTGTACACCGGCACTGCGCGCTATGCCGATGCCGCCGCGCAAGCCAAAAAGGTGATTGATGCCGGTGGGTTTTCCTTGGTTACCACGCCAGCCGGAAACGTGTCCTCCGCCTATGGCCGTCTTTTCCTGGCCGACAACAACACGGGACCAGCCCGCACCGAAATCATTTGGCCCATTGCCTTCGACGTGAACAACACGCAAAGTTACGGTGGCACCACGTTCCTGGTGAACGGCGCTACTGGAACCTCTGCCGCTTGGCAGGCCCGCGTGGGCCAGTCGACGGGTTGGACGGGTCTGCGCACGACCAAGAGCCTGTTCAACTTGTTCCCGGATACTGCCCGCGACACCCGCGGCCGTTTCTGGACCCGAAAAGCCGATAACTCGGCCCGCTCCATTGAAATTGCAGACCTCTACGACTTCGAGCAGGGCTTGGGCGTAGTGAAATTCCGCAACATTAACTCGGCCGGTGCTGGTCAAGGTGGCGCGCAGAACTTCTCGGGAGTCGATTTCCCTATGATTCGTTTGGCCGAAGTGATGCTCACGTATGCCGAAGCCGCCGCCCGTGGTGCTGGCGACCGGACGTTGGCGCTCAACTACGTAAACCAAATCCGGGCTCGTGCCTTCAACAACCAGCCCGGCAGTGCTATTACCGCCGCGCAGCTCACTCCCGAGTTCATCCTCGACGAGCGGGGCCGGGAGTTGTACTGGGAAGGCTACCGCCGCACCGACCTTATCCGCTACAAGCGCTTTGTAGAAGGCACCTACCTGTGGCCGTGGAAAGGCGGCGTTGCAGCCGGCCGGGCCGTGGATGCTTTCCGGATCGTATTCCCCATTCCTGCCTCCGACCTATCAGCCAACCGCAATCTGCAACAGAACAGCGGTTACTAGCCAACTAGTCAGCCGACCGGTTCCCTCGAAAGTAGCGGAACCGGTCTACGCTGGCTTATATCCCACTCATTACCTCCCTTAGTATATGAAAAACTGGATTACTCAGGCGGCAACTGGCCTCTTTGCGCTAGCGGCTGTTGTGTTGACTTCCTGCGAAAAGGACGAAACGCGCGTGGTGCTAACGCCCACCACTACGCCGACCCTTACTGCTAGCACTACCAATGCTGGCGTTTTGGTTGCGGGCAATGCCGCCAACAACGCAGCTACCTACTCTTGGACCCCACTGGCCTTCGATGTTTCAGAATCACAGAAAGTTGGGGTTACGGTAGCCTACAACGTTGAGTTTGCGCAGGCCGGCTCCAACTTCGCTAACGCCGCCAGCCTCGACGCGGGCAATGGTACTACCAAAACGTTTACAGTAGGCGAAATCAACAACGCACTGATTCGTGCTGGCTTAACACCCGGCAAATCAGGCCAAGTTGATGTGCGTCTCCGGGCTAACTATTCAGCCAACCAAGAGCCCCTGTATAGCAATGCTACCACCCTTACGGGTACCTCCTACTCGCGGGAGCTGTACGCCTTCGGCAATTTCCAGGGTACCGCTGACGTAACAAAGGCACCGTTCATTCAGATTACCAGCAACGCGCAAGTTTTCGAAGGGTATCTGTACATGCCTAACGCGACCAATGCCTTTAAACTGTCGAATACTAACACGACTTCTGGCACTGTATACGGCAAAGGCTCCGGAGCTGCAGGTGCCGCTAATAGCTTTGCGGAGGGCGGCGGAGACATTACGCTGTCAGGCCCTGGGCAATACCGGTTGCAAGTGAATCTAGTAAACAGCTCTTACACCGCTGACCGCGTAGCATGGGGTGTAGTTGGCTCGGCTACTCCTGGCGGCTGGGATAAGTCTACTCCGCTTACTTTCGATCCAGCCGATAAGAAATGGAAAGGTCGGGTTGCCATGGTAGCTGGAGAAGCCAAGTTCCGCGCTAATGATGCGTGGGACATTAATCTTGGAGTTGATAAGACTGGTAAGATGGACTATGGCGCTGACAACATTCCGAGCCCAGGTGCTGGCGAGTATGATGTCGTACTGGACCTCAACACGCCCAACGCATATACCTATAGCTTCACTAAAAAATAAGCTTACTTAAAACGCAAAAAAGCCCGCCAGATTGGTGGGCTTTTTTTATGTATCCCATGAAGCTATTATTCACTGATGTTCTCATGCAGAGACATGAGCAATTAGCCATAAGCTAGATGCCTAGCCCGAGGATTCGTTGTGCAGCTGCTAGCAAACAAAGACACACAAAAGCTATATAGCTAAGTGGGCTTTCATCGGGCTTGTAGGTACCTACCCGATAGAAATATGCACTTTGCAATTAATAGAAAACTACGATTTTTGCTGGCAGCCTATCCAGTCAAAGTTGCGTAAGAGCCTGATTGCTGTACTTTCGTGTGTCCCCATGCTTACATGCGAAGTCCTGTGTGACAGCGTACCTCCTTTTTCAATTCTTTTCCTCCTATGATTCTTATTGCCGACGGCGGCTCGACCAAGAGCAACTGGTGCCAGCTTGATGGTGCCGGAAACCGCGTGTTTTTCAACACCGAAGGATATAATCCTGACTTCATGAGCACCGAGGCTATTGCGGCCTCCCTCAACAAAAACTTGCCTGACTCGCTGCCGCGCCAGGAAATAACTGAAGTTTACTATTACGGAGCGGGTGTATCGAACGCGCAGAAGGCCGAGCGGGTAGCCGCGGCTATGCGCCAAATTTTCCCCAATGCCAAAGCAAAAGTTGCCGAGGACTTGCTAGCGGCGGCGCACGCCCTGCTCGGCGACAAGCCCGGCTTCGCAGCCATTCTTGGTACCGGCACCAACTCCTGCCTCTACGATGGCGAGAAAATCATTTACAACGTCGATTCGCTCGGCTATTTCTTAGGCGACGAAGGCAGCGGCTCATTTATTGGCAAGCGCCTGTTGCGCGACTACCTGCGCGGGTTGCTGCCGGATGGTCTGCAGGAAATCTTCGAGCAAGAATTCAAGCTCACCCGCGAGGAAGTATTGGACCGTCTCTACAACAAGCCGCTTCCCAACCGCTTTCTGGCTAGCTTCGGCAAGTTCACCTACGACCACAACAACATCAGCTACTGCCGCGAAATAGTGCTGCAAGGCTTCGAAACGTTCTTCGATAACATTGTGGTTCACTACCCCAACTACCAGCAGTACACCTTCAACTGCATAGGCTCGGTAGCTTACAACTTCCGCGACGCGCTGGCGCAGGCAGCCCGCAAAAATGGCATGGAAGTCGGCAAGATCATCCGCTCCCCTATTGATGACCTGGTATCCTACCACGAGAGCAAACTTGCCAAGTAAGCTCGTGTAGTATAGCTTCAATAGATACTAAAAAAGGCCGTTCCCTAACAGGAACGGCCTTTTTCGTAGCCTTTGATGTACCAGAAGAATCTAGCTGTGCCCTAGTAAGGCACGCCAGTGAACAAGAGCTTAGTGCTGTACTACCAAGCGAGTGGTTTGTGTGAGTTGGCCGGCGCTCAACCGAACGAGGTATAAGCCATTGGCGAGGTCCTGAACCGGCAAGCTCAGCTCATGCAGTCCGGTTGCTTGCCGAGTATCGGTTTTCATGGTCCGCACGGTACCGCCAAGTAGGTTTTGCACCGTGATGGTAACGGCGGCAGGCGCTGTTAGCTCATAGCGCAGCAGAGCACTGCTATTGCTTGGGTTAGGGGCAGCCGTCAGGCGCAAAGCGTCGGCAGCGCGGGCTTTGGTAGCCAGCACGGTGCTTTTCTTGATAAGCCGCGAGGTGTACACAGCGTACTGACCGGGCTGGAGCGTGATGTTGGCCGTAGCATTGGTTACCATAATACTGTCGCCGGTGAGGTAGTTGTACCATTTGCCGGTGCGCTGAAACGCTGGGTTAATGGGCTGGGGCACCACGTCGAAATTGCCTACTACCGTCAAACTCAAGCTCGGGTCAGTGAGGTGCAGCGACTTGGTACTACCGCTTACTTGCTGCGTGAAAGTGCCCGTTTCAAAGGCAGGCTCCACTTTGTGCAAGGCAATCAGCTCGCGGAACACGTTGTAGAGCTTACGCCGGTTAGCATCCTGATAGTAGTTCCAGCGGATGGGCTTGGCACCGGTGCGGCCATTGGAGTCGATGCTTACGTCGTAACCCACTTCTCCAAACTGCCATACCATTTTCGGGCCCGGCACCGTGAAAAAGAAAGCTGCCGCGGCTTCCTGACGGGCCAGCGCCGTAGCCAGCGTGCGCACATCGTAAGCTGGGGCACTGGCTTGGTTGCCAAACGCCGTGTTCTTAAACATCATCCGCTCTTCGTCGTGGCTTTCCATGTAGGAAACCAGGTGTGGGTAAAGCCAGTTGCGGTTGCCGAAGTAGCCGCCGCTGAAATCCGACTTCTCCCGTGGGTCTGTGTTGCTGATAGGTCCGAAATACCCCATAGTGGCTTCGTTGTAGGCCTCATTCAGGTTGCCCCACAGCATCAAGCCGGCATCGGCTAGCACCTTCTCTTCCCGGTTGTCGGCGAAATGCTCTAAAATCGGGTACACAGTTGGGTCGATAGAGGTCAGGAAGCTGTGGTAGTCCAGCCAGATGTTAATGCGCGACTGGTCGTAGTTGCTCCACTGGCCCACGTCGGAACCGGAGTTGGTTTGCGTAAAGCCTTTGCTTAGGTCGAAGCGGTACCCGTCGATGTGGTATTCTTGGAGCCAAAATTCCATCACCCGCTTGCTGAAGTACTTGGTGAAGGCACTTTCGTGATTGAAATCGTAGCACACATTGAAGGGGTGCGTGGCCGTGCTGTTGAACCACGGAGAGTTGGTAGCCGGGTTGCCGCCATCGAAGTACAGCTGCACCATGGGGCTTTGGCCGCAGCTGTGGTTGAGCACCATGTCGAGCACCACGGCTATGCCGCGGCGGTGGGCTTCGTCGATGAAATTCTTGAGGGCGTTTTTGGTACCGTAGTATTTGTCGGGAGCAAAATAAAACGACGGATTGTAACCCCAGGAGTCGTTGCCTTCAAACTCATTCACGGGCATCAGTTCGATGCAGTTAATGCCTAGGCGCTGAAGATACCCGAGCGTATCCCGCAGAGTTTGGTAGTCGTGGCGTTCTACGAAGTCGCGCAGGTGCAGCTCGTACACCACCAAATCCGTGCGCTTCGGCTTCTGAAAGTTGTTTACCTGCCACTGATACGGGGTTTGGTTGGTTTGCAGCACCGATACAATACCGGTGGTTTGGCCGGTCGGGTAAGGCTTCAGGTTCGGGTACGTGACGGCCGGAATGAATTGGTCGTTGCTGGGGTCCAGCACTTTCTCGCAGTACGGGTCGGCCACGCGCAGTACACCATCTACATCATATTGATACGCGTATTCCTGACCGGGCGTGAGGCCATTAATTTGCACCCACCACCGGGCATTGGCCGCGTCGGTGTCGGGAGTGCGGTTCATAAAGTTGGTGTTGGCGTACTGCCAGTTGTTGAACTCGCCAAGCGCATACACAAACTGCTTGCCGGGGGCCGTTAAACTCAAAATCACCGATGTACCACCGTTCAGGTAGGTGATACCATTCTTTTTGGCTCCTGCCGGCAGAGCCGCCACCGTCACGGTTGGCCGCACCACCACAATCAGCGAGTCGGAAACGGTGGTCGTACCACTGGTGGCGGTGAAGCGCACCACATTGCGGCCCATCTGCGTAATCGTGACGCCCGTGGTAAACGTGGTGGCCGAAGCCTGCTGCGCCACCTGCGCGCCATTCAGCCTGAAAGCAAGCTGCGCAGCCGAAGAAGCCTCCCCCGTTACGCTAATGGTAGTGCCAGCCGTTACGAATTGCGCGTTGCCCCCGGTATAGGGCGCCGTGATGCGCGCTGCCAAACCGCCCTGAAATACATCCACGAAAATGTCGCTACCGTTGTTTCCGCGCCCGACAACGCTGCCGTCGGCGTTCTTGAAAACCATGGCTAGCTTCAGCATCTGCTCGGTGGCAGGTACGCCATAGAATGTGCGCGGCGTGAACGTGATGCGGTACAAGTTGGGGTTGGAAGCGTCGCGCGTCATCTGCGCGGCAGGGTCGGCGGTGTTGAAGGACGGACTTTTCACATACTTCCAATCCGAAGCCGACGTGCTACGATTGGTGATTACGCCGGTATAGACGTAGACCGGCCCCGTGAAGCCAGCCAGTCCGCCATTGCCTTGGCTGGCATCGAAGGTGAGCGTAACGGGAGTGTTATCCTGGAAAAAGGTTGGCTGAGACGTGACGACCTGTGCCTGGACTAGCAAGGAGCTCAAGAGTAGCAGCCATAAGGTGCCGAGTAGTCGAAGTGTTTTCATGAAAAAAGAAGTGGGAATTGTGCTAGAATCAAAGCCAAAGGTAGCTAGTCTGTACACTGAGCTCGCAGTTCCGCAGTGGCTTTTGTTTGTAGCTTTGTCAAACTGCTACGGTTGACCTGTGCCTCCTCACTTCACGCTTTTCACTCGTCCTTTTTTCGGTCGGTTGCTTACGCATCGCGGCCTAAGCACGACTCTAACCTGCGTGCTGCTGACTACTCCGGCCCTAGCACAGCAACTCTCCGCTCCACCCCCTTCGGCGGGAACCACAACGGCTCCCCTCACCTCGCCGGCTCCTCGCCCCGACACCGTTGCCTCGCGCTTGAATCGGCGCCTGCCCTTGCTCGCGGCGGGCCTGGCCGTTTCGTACACGGGCCTCACCTATGCCTTAAGTGAAGGGTGGTACACCGGCGAGAAAACCAAGCTTCACTGGTTTAATGACCTACCCGAGTGGAAGCAGCTCGACAAGGCCGGTCACTTCTGGGGTGCCTTCCACGAGAGCCGCGGCGCGGTCGACATGTTGCAGTGGGCCGGCGTGCCCGAGCGTCGCGCTATTTGGTACGGCGGCTTTGTGGGTTTTCTACTGCAAAGCCCCATCGAGCTGCTCGATGGGCGTGCCCCGGCCTACGGGGCCTCCGCTACCGACTTGGCCGCTAATTTTCTTGGTTCGGTGGGCCTTATTGGGCAGCAGCTCGCCTGGCGGGAAGTGCGCATCATGCCCAAGTACTCGTTTCATACCACGCCCTACGCCGCTCGCCGCCCCAACGTGCTCGGCAAAAGTTTAGCCGAGCAATACCTGAAAGACTACAACGGCCAGACCTACTGGCTCTGCGTTGATGTGGGGGCTTGGCTGCCGGCCAGTTCCCGTTGGCCGCGCTGGCTGCAACCCGCTGTGGGCTACGGAGGTCAGCAGATGGTATTCAACGACCCGGCTACCAACGCCGCGGCTGGCCTGCACGCCTATCGGCAGTATTATCTGAGCCTGGATGTAGACCTGCGCCGCATCCCGACCAAAAGCAAACTACTGCGCCGTGTATTCTATGTGGCGAGCATTTTTCATCTTCCTGCCCCCGCCTTAGAATGGAACAAGCGCCGGGGCTTCGTAGCCCGCGGCTTGTATTACTAGAACACGCAAGCACTCCTATTTATATAGTGTATCTGCTAAAAAGTATGCAGCGCCTGCACAGAGCTATTCCTAGCTTCTGTACAGGCGCTGCAGCCTGAAATCAAGACCTATTGAAAGGTGTCCTGCCTTACTCTACAACGAGCGTGAAGTTTTGTGGCTCGCCGTCGATAGTGGCTCTGAAGTAGTAGGTACCGCTAACCAAGGTGCTCGGCAACTGGAAAGACGATTCACCTGCTGGTACTGACCGGGTGAGCAAGCTTACCAGTGTACCCTGCTTGTTGAAGACGCGCAAGGTTACGTCTTGTGCTTGTTTGGCCTGCCAGGTGATAGTTGGGCGTCCATCGGTGCTCGGGTTAGGATAGACAGATAGCGGAGCCGTTGGCAAAGCTGAAACGGAGGCAGCGGAAGTTACAGCTGCTGCTTTTGCAACCGAAGCGCCAGCCGAGCGGTACAGGATCGAAGCCGGGATAACTTGCTTGTCGAAGCCAGGGCCGTCGTAGCTCACGTTGAATACTTCCTGGCCAGATCTTTCGAAGTAGCCTACCGTGATGGCATGCTTACCAGCTTTCAAGCCGATGGTGCCCGACCGCTCCTGCTCTGCATGCAGGCCGTTGTTGTCAACTACTACCGTTTCGCCAATCGAGAGCACCGAACCGTCGTCAGACGTGGTGAAGAAGGTGTAGGTACCGTCTGCTGGTACGTCGATGTAGCCTGTATAGCTGAAAGCGAAGCTTTCGTTGCGAGTACGTGGCTCCAAGGTGAAGGAAGCTATGTCACCAGTTTTCACGGGAGTCAGCGAGCTGAAGGTTGGCACAGTGCTCCAAGAACCCTGATAGTAGGCGTACGACAAGCCGCTTACGGCGTCGCTTGGGTTGTCGGGGTTACGCAAGCCAGGTGTTGGCGCAGCAGTTGAGGAAGTGCGGTACAAGGCCGAAGCAGGAACAGTTTGCTTGTTGATGCCAGGACCTTCGTAGCTAACGTTGAGAACCTCACCACCGCCTCTTTCGAAGAAGCCCACCGTGATGGCGTGCTTACCAGCCTTCAGACCGATTGCACCAGACCGCTCCTGCGTGGCGTGCAAGCCGTTGTTGTCAACTACTACATTTCCACCGATGGAGAGGATCGAACCGTCGTCGGAAGACGTGTAGAAAGTGTAGGTGCCATCGGTTGGCACATCAATGTAGCCTGTGTAGTTGAAAGCGAAGTCGTCGTTGCGAGTGCGCGGGGCAAGAGAGAAGCTTGTTACGTCACCGGTTTTCACGGGAGTCAGCGAGCTGAAAGTTGGCACGTCGCTCCAAGCACCTTGGTAGTAGGCATACGACAAGCCGCTTACGGCGTTGGCTGGGTTGTCAGCAGCCCGGAGAGCTGCGGTTGGGCTTGGGTTACCGGTGTTGCCTGTGTTAGGAGCAGAGCTACGGTAGAGGGCCGAAGCGGGAATGATTTGCTTGCTGATGCCAGGTCCGGCATAACTCACGTTCAAAATGTCGCCGCTGCCAGAGTTGTCGAAGTAATTAACGGTAATGGCGTGCTTACCGGCTTTCAGGGCGATAGTGCCTGACCTCTCTGCTTGGCCGTGCAGGCCATCGTTGTTTACTACTACGGCGCCACCAATGTTGAGGATCGAACCGTCGTCGGAAGACGTGTAGAAAGTGTAGGTACCATCGGCTGGCACATCCACGTAGCCCATGAAGCGGAAGCCGAACTCATCGGCACGAGTGCGGGGTGCTAAAGAGAAGCCCGTTTGCTCGCCGGTTTTAACTGCCGTCAAGGCGCTAAAGTTAGGCACATTGCTCCATGCGCCATGGTAGTATGAGTAGTCGATGCCATTCACTGCGTTAGCTGGATTGTCAGCATTACGCATGGTGAGTTGTGACGAGTTGGTATAGCGGAAATCGAGCGGTACATAGCTCGTGTTTGGGGTGCTCGACTCGACGGTAAACGTGTTGCCAGTACCTGAAACCGGGCCGTTGCATGCTGCTATGGCATCCGTGGTAACGGACGTGTTGGAATCGTGCCAGTAGTCGCCGCCGGTCGTTTCCTCGCTTACCAAGTAGTAGGCCGTGTTTGCAGCCAGCGTCACTGGGTTAGAGAGGGCTACGTAGTTGAACTGCCCTTCGGTGCCACCTGCCATGTTGATGCTTACAGAACCCGTAGCCACGTCGGCACCATTGCTGGCTTGTACGAGCTTCACGGTATGCGCTTGGCTGTTGCCAACCACGCGGACCCGGCCCAAGTCGGTTACACGTATTGGGTTGTTGCCAACTGTAAATTTCATTCCCAACCAAACGTTTTGGCTGTAACCTGGAAGTGCGAAAGAGAGTACTGCTAACAGAGTCGGCAGTGTAAACTTAGGTGTCTTGGCGAAGATGAAAGTCCAAATCCAGTGGAGCATGCTTTGCGCAGTATGGTTTTGTTTCATGAAAAATCCCGTTTAGTGCGTAGCATTTCGCTACTACTTGCTCTTAAATCATTTAGAAGATGTTGGTCCTTGCTTTGAAACCAGGGGCTATCTATCCGGCCAATCAAGGCTTCTGAGTAGCTACCGAAAGTGCCACCTGGATTCAAAGCGCAGCCTAGCAGCCCCGAAAGGACGCTTGCTTGAGATCTCTTATTTCTGGGGCCGGCTTACAATACCTGGCCAATGTTATTCAGGCTACCCGCAGGTGAAATGCTTGGCATTTCGCTGAAGACGGGCAAAAGGAAATACCGATTAAACTGATTGTGTGGAAGGTTCCCTTATGGAACGTTGCTACCAGATACCTGGAACGGCCGACCTTGTAGCTGATAAGCACCGCCACATTCGAATTGGCCGTTTCCTCCTATACCGTAGGTGTTGCCGCCGTTGGTGTGGAAAATAATGTTGCCGTAGCGGTAGTTCAGCAGTTGCTTACCGCTATAGTCGGTAACACTTATCACTGGCACCTCGCTACCGTGGTTGTCGTTGTCTTCTACCCATACTGGGTCTTTCAGGCGGGTGTCGCGCAAGGTTTTCGTAACAGTAGCAGAGTTTCCGCTAATCTGTACCCACTTGATAGCCCGCTCACCGCGCGAACACACGATAAGTTCTTTGCCAATGTTGCAAGTGTTGGCATCATTATTGTACCCCTTATTCTTCGAGTATGCAATGCTCGTTGGGTTGCTACCTACTGCTACACTTCCTACTTCTCTGATATCAGCTGGCGTTCCGCCGTTGGTGGTGCTATATCCTCCTACACTAAACAAATGCAACGTTCCATCCTGAGTAGCGACGTAAGCTTGGTTGTAGCCAGGAACGATGTTGGTACGCACAGCCGTAGGAGCTTGCGCCATGTCAACTACTTTGGCCACAGTCGGAGCCGAACCCGGTGCGTTGTCGAAGGTGTAAGGCCACTGACTCGGCAGCATGCCCGTGTTTTGCGTGAGCAGGAAGTTGCTGCGCGATGTGAGATACATGTTAAACATCTGCGAGAACAAAGGCTTCAGATCCAAGAAAATCACTTTCTTCTCTGCCTTGCTGATGATTGTGGCGTAGCCACTCCGCGAGTAGCGGCCACGGTTCCCGCCCGAAATAAAGCTTACGCGGTTGGTCTCGTTGCTGAATGGCAACTCTCTCGCTTCGTAGCGACGGTCACGACCGTCGGCCGATACCAGCCAAGAATCGTTGTCGTCACTGCTAGCGGTGTAGTCGGTCGCGGCGCATATTTCAGTAGGCTGGGTCATTCCGGGCAGGTCAACGTAGCCCAGAATTTTCATGAAGGTGAAGAGACCTTTGTTGCGGAAACCCGGATAGTTTTCCGACCAGTCGCCCCAGAAGCTATTGCCAGTACCCAATGCCAGCACGGCCACTTGGCCTTTGCGCTGATTGGTATCCCATACTGTTACAAGAGCAAACTCGTTGTTGGAAGTGATAGCAATAGCAGTGGGAACTTTGCCCGGCGCTAGCTTCACAGCCACGTTACCCGGTCCTGTGTTGCTACCAAATGCGGCAACCAAGCCCGACTGGAATGTTACGAGGCTATTTGTAGACCAAGTATCCTGGCCATAAGAGTGAGCTACAGCGGTCGGTTGGCGGAGAGGTCCACCATTCGTAAGCACGTAGTTCAACCGGGTTGTGAGGTCGATGATTGGGTTACCTCCACCGTAGTATACCCAAGGCAATTCGGGTTTTTCGCTTACAGTACCCTCTGCCATTACCATCGTCTGTACTACTGCCAAGCCGGGATGCGTCATTGCATCGGGCACGAAAAGTAGCTGAGCGTGGTTAGACATGTAATCGTTTTTCGAAATGTCTTGAGAACCAATCTGATAGTCCCAGCCGCTACCATTCCCGTGGTTGTCGAAACGACGGCTACTTGGCTGATACAAGGTGGGGAAACCACTATCAGATACAGTACTAGGGGTGCCGTAGCGGTACTCCATACCCGCTGCAAGCGAATAGTTTTGGGCTAACTGCAAGTAGTCAGACGCATCTCCCCCACCCGAAGCCACTACCATAGTGTTGCGTGGAGTTCCTAAAGTCTTGCTGGTTAAGAAAGGAGTTGGAGTTTGGCCAAATGCAGTACTATTAGTTAAGAAAGGGAGTGCTACGCCACAGATAAGTTGAAATTTTCTGAAGGCTGAACTCTGAAACCACTGCTTCTTGGATTTTGCTTCACTACTAGTAGTAGCTTCACAAGACAATTTTTCTAGTGAAGGGCGTTCAGTCTGGGCAGCTTCTACTAGTCCATTCTGGTAGTTGGGCTGTTGAGCAGCTTTTCCAAAAATGGGTGAGTAGTGCTTTAACGTACGGGCTGTGGATTTGACCATTACAGAAGAAAAGGTTGAAATGAACACGCTAACGGATTAGCACTTTTTTGCGGCTTTGCCTTTTTGTTTTATTGTACTTTTCAAATCTTTTTAAGAACAGGTCTTTAAGATTTGTATTTGGTAGTGCGGACACGTATGCAACCCATGCATGAGCGTCGTTGAAGTACTACCTAGCTGAAGCGAACAAGACAGAAGCAGCTAACTAGATTTTTACCGTAATACCCTTAAAAACAAGGCTATACAGCTTTTACTAAGGAGGCTTTACTTCTTTTGCTTAGCTAGTCGACTACTATTTCAGCTCTTTGAGAAGGTAACAACTTCCTACTACTGAACTCTACTTTGACCCAATAATCACCTCAGGAAAGTGCTACTGGCTTTCTCTATTTGCACCGCAAGTTATGAATAACCCGTGAAATCCAAACCGACCACACTACCAGTTACGTAGTGCACCACCCGTTCAAGTGTTCTAATTATGAGACAAATTGGAGGTACACAGGCTGACAAAGCCGGTTATTTAGTATAGCTAGCTATAGCTGAAAATTTGCGCTCACAGTGCAAAAGAGCAACTTCAACAGATGATGAGCTATAGAACGACTACCTGTTTAGACTACCCTTAAATAAGCCTAAAAAGGCACTTTAAAAAAGTTGTATACGAGCGTAATTTTCTTTAAAAATTTATAAATGTTACTTAAAATACAAAATTAAATTATCACAATAAATGAAATACGGTATCCTTTATAGTAAACAATCACTCATAAAACTCTCATTATCAATGAAAAAGCCTCCCTTACTTTTACGAACAGTAGCTATATCTTGTGCGAGAGGCGATTTTAATCTGGAAAGCAGAATTCGGGTTAGCAAGCATAGTGCCGTTTCCTGCTGTAAATCTTGAAGAGTGCAAAATTTTGTTTTTACGCAAGAAGTGTAGGGCAAGTTTCAGCATAGCTAGCGAATGCTAAAGCGTTAGAGGGATGGTTAAGACTATAAGCCTGTCTGTATAACGAAAATCGCCAGAACAAAAAGCTGCCTGTGTTATATTAACTAAACCGTATATTATACTTTATACTGCTAAATCAGAGCTACATACTCTTGCCTGCATCCGGTAATTGCATTTATTCTCATGCTATGTGATTATTCTTTTGCTACATCCATTAAATTGCAGTGAAAGGCAATTGCCAAGCCACTTACAAAGAAGATTCATATCAAGCCTTTGATTAAATACTGCAAAGGCAGTATCATATCAGATTAAAGCAAATTTAATCTCGATACACCACTTCTACAGTCACAAAACGTTTTGTAGCCTTGATGAGCAGTCAATCTTTGAACATGACAGTACACCTTTGAAGAGTTACAAAATTTTGGCATTTAATTGTTGTCACGTAACACCAAAGCATTAGCATGCTTTGGTGTATGTACATGGTTAATCATATTCACATAGCGAAAAATCTATTTGTTGTATATCATTGATTTACAAAACATTATATCTACACAATTAGCATAAATGCTACTTTTTAGCCTTTGCGCTCCTTTGCATTTGAGAGAAATAATACAATTATACAGTACAATTCAGACCTAACAGTATTTACCGAGTGCACTAGATTATAATTCGATTAAATATTTTAAAAAGAAGTTTTTGCTCATACATTACCGCCACAAACCACATAGAAAATTACCTTAAACTGCTGAAGACCAACATTTGACGTACCAGTACTTCTCATTTAAACCTAACTAATGCTGTCTGTTATGAACAACTGCAACAGGAAGAGAAATGGTAGTAAGAGGATTGCCAGCTTGGCTCTAGACAGAGTGGTGATATGCGGGAATTGTATGGCTTAGAAACGTAGTGCAAACTTGTCTGTGCGAGACAGGGCACTAACAAGTAGTCGTGTTTGCTTTATAGAGGTAGCTTGATAATTGGTTATCTCAGTTACATCTCCTTTATGAAGATGGAGCTACTTCATGTGGCTGCAGCATGAAAGCCTCTGTTTTAGCTGAAAGCGGCGACTAAGCCCCAGCGTCAATTGCCTACTTGTGATTTTCCAGTCTAGTTAAGTGTAGTTATTAGCTCAGGCAATCTGTGTGTGAATTACACCATTGCTGCAGCTTATTAGTTCACTGGACAAGAAAGCCAAGTGGTGCTAGCCAGCCTTAGCAATTGCTTTGTTGCGGAGCACGTAGCTGTTGTTAGCAATGCTAGGTGAGGTTCTCTTCCGAACTATATAAACTCGAGAACGGTTACTGCCCGAAACAACGCGCTAACTCGTTGTTTGAGGGTTTTGCTCCTATATACATGGCTGCAGCAAAAAAGATGATGCTATAAACAACGTTTTTACATTTCTGTAAGGTGAAAAGCGGTTGTCTTACGTAAGGAAGCGAAATACTTGAGCTCAAGATAAAGCATCTAACTCTGCGCTACTTTTGCTCTTTGTTTGAATTCGCACCCATTGCCTTACCGACATGAATGTAGGAGATAGAGTACGCTTATTAACTGGTCGTGAGCAGGGCATTATTACCCGCCTGCTCAGCGACGATTTGGTGGAAGTAGCCATTGATAATGATTTCACCATTCCGGTTCTGCGCCGAGAGGTGGTAGTTGTAGCAGCAGATGAACAGAAAGCGTTTGGCACTCTCTCACAGGGGCCCGTGGCTCCACGCGACGTAGCCAAGGCTGCTAAAGCTGCTAAGTCGGGGAAAGCAGCTCAACCGTCTTTGCCGCGGACACCAACCCCTACAGTTGGCAGCGGAGCTGTGCAGCCTGCTCCGCCAAAAGCAACCGTGCCACAGCCGGCACCCAAAGGGTTATATCTGGCCTTGAGTCATCAGTCGCCGGAGCTACTATCGGTACATATCATCAACAATACAGATACCGATGTACTCTTTACGTATGGTGAAGAGCGTCGCGAACAGTATCGTGGCCTGACCTCCGACAAGATCGGCTCCAAAGCGGTAAGTGTTGCCTTAGGTCACTTTCACCTCAAAGATTTCGACCAGTGGCCGGCGGTGGTAGTGCAGTTGCTTCCTCACCAGGTAAATGGCACAACCGCTTACGAACTAATTACCAAACGCACACAATTCCGTGCGGGCAGCTTCTACACCAGCCGCCGCGAAGCGCCCGTGCTCAAGCAAGAAGCTTACCTGTTCCAGCTGGATGAGAAGCCAGCCGCTCCGGTTGCTATTGCGCCTGAGAAGCTAGCCGAAACACTGAAAGCCCAGCTCAGCGGCAATGCACCCGCCAAACCCGCCGCAGTAGCTCCTGTTCCAGAACCTGCCAAGGCTATTGTTCCCCCACCCCACGAGGTAGATTTGCACCTAGAAGCCCTGCAGCCCGATGGCGCGTCAGATTTATCAAACACCGCTATTCTAAAGTTGCAAATCGAGGCTTTCGAAGATGCGCTGAGTCGTGCTTTGGCCACTAACATGCACGAAATCGTATTTATTCACGGCTCGGGTAGTGGTACCCTCCGCAAGGAGCTCCACAAGCTGCTCAGCCGCAACAAGGACATCAAGTTCTTCGAAGACTCCCGTAAAGAGAAATTCGGCTACGGTGCTACACTGGTTAGGCTGAAGTAAAGTTCTTAACCGTTCTTATTAACAGAGCAGACAAAGCTTACTAGCAGTAAAGTCGCCAAGAAGAACTTGTGTCTTCTTGGCGACTTTTTTTATGCAGTATTTATTAAAAGGTTGAGCTTCCTGCTAGCCTGACGAAAGAATTGTTCAACACCTATTATATAGGTATAGCTACCATTCATGCCAAAGCTTTGCTGCTTGCCCAAGGCCGTGTCTTTCCTACGTGAACCTAAGTAATGTTAACGTTGCGCCATCAGAAGGATACATTGCGTCTGTCCGATATGCAACTCGCATGTAAACGGACAATGCATCTACCTTCACACCAGTTTTCGAAAAGCTGATGTCTTTACTGGCTATTTCTCCTATATGTACGATATAATCGGCGACATTCATGGCCATGCAATAGAGCTACGCAATATGCTTACCAAGCTCGGCTATGTTAAAGACCAAGGCATATACCGTCACCCTACCCGGCAGGTGATTTTTCTAGGAGACTTTGTGGACCGTGGGCCACATATCCGGGAGACACTGGAGGTAGTGCGTAGTATGGTAGATGGAGGCGCGGCTCTAGCCGTGATGGGCAACCACGAATACAACGCCATTTGCTTTCACGAAAAGCACCCACAGGGCGGCCACTTGCGGCCCCATATTCCGCGCAACATCTTCCAGCATACACGCACCCTGGAGGAATTTAACAGCCGAGAGGGTTGGGAGCAATGGCAAGACTACATCCAGTGGTTTAAGACGCTGCCCTTGTTTATGGAATTGCCGGGTCTGCGCGTAGTGCATGCCTGTTGGGACCCACGCCACATCGAGTACTTACGCACGCAACTTCCCGAAGCTCGCCTCACCGATGACTTTTTGCTACGTAGCACGCAACGCGGCACCCCCGAGTACAAGGCTGTTGAAGAAACACTCAAAGGAAAAGAAGTCGACCTACCAGCAGGCAATTTCTTCTACGACAAAGACGGCAATGTCCGCACCAAAATGCGTACCCGGTGGTGGTATAATCCGCAGGGCCGCACGTACCAGGAGTATTACCTGGAGCCAATTGAAGCTCTCAATGCATTGCCCGTAGATTATGCAGCACTTACGGATGCTTGGCATTACGAGGATACTACGCCCGTCTTCTTCGGCCACTACTGGCTGCGCGGCACACCGCAGCTTCTCGGTACGCACGCCGTCTGCCTCGATTACAGTGTGGCGAAAGGCGGCGAACTGGTTGCCTACCGCTGGAACGGTGAGCAGGAGTTGACAGCAGCAGGATTGGTAAGCGTATAAAGGCAAGCTGTTATTCCTTGCTCCGGTCGGAATGATAATGCTGACTATGCAGCCCGGCGCGGAGTCTGGTTACTTTGCAAAAATTTCGCTTCTATGAACTTACGCGCTACTCTCGTGGCCTTGCTGACTTTAGCTATTACTCGCAGCTTTAGCCAGCAGCTTCCTATTCCGCTCAACCTTCAAGCCACCTATGCCAAAGGCACCCGCTCCGCTACCGGCCAGCCGGGACCTACCTACTGGCAGAACACCGCCGAGTACGACATCAAGGTAAGTTTCAACCCAACCACGCGCCAGGTAGCGGGTACCGTGGACATTGTCTACCAAAATGCCAGCCCCGATTCGCTCAGGCAGTTGCAGTTTAAGCTGTATCCTAATCTGTATCAGAAAGGCGCCCCGCGGGCTAGCCGTATCAGTCCCAAAGACGTGGGCGAAGGCGTACAGATAGAGGCACTGAGTTTGGGCGGGCAAGCGCAGGACGTCAGCAAGCTTCGAATTCAAGCCACCAATATGCCCGTGCGGCTGCCCAAAGCATTGGCGCCTGGCAGCAGCCTCAAGGTGCAGGTCACATACTCGTACATCCTCAACAAAGGCTCGCATACCCGCACTGGTGAGGTAGAACCCGGAGCAGATTTCGTAGCCTACTTTTTCCCGCGTATTGCTGTCTACGACGATGTTGACGGGTGGAATGTGATTGAGTATAATGGTTCGCAGGAGTTCTACAACGACTTCTGCACCTTCCGGGCGGCCATTACCGTGCCGCGCAACTTTGTGGTGTGGGCCACCGGCGACCTGAAAAACGCCAACCAGGTCCTCACTTCCAAATACGTACAGCGCCTTCAGACCGCCGAACAGCAAGACGGCATCACCTCCATCATCGGCCCCGACGACCTGAAACGGCAAGACATTACGGCCCCCAACCCTTTAAACACTTGGCGCTTCGAAGCCCACGACGTTACGGACTTTGTGTTTGCCACCGCCGACCATTATGTATGGGAGGCTAGCAGCCTCGTGGTGGACCCTGCTACTAAGCGCCGCACGCGCGTTGATGCCGCCTACAATCCCAAGCACAAAGACTTCGAGGAAGTGGTGCAGTTCAACCGTCAAACGGTGGAAGCCATGAGCTACACGTTTCCGAAGTGGCCCTTCCCCTACTCTCACGAAACCGTCTTTGATGGCCTCGACCAAATGGAATACCCCATGATGGTCAACGACAACCCCGTGTCCACCCGCGACGACGCCATTACGCTTACCGACCACGAGGTGTTCCATACCATGTTTCCGTTCTATATGGGCACCAACGAAACCAAGTATGGCTGGATGGATGAAGGCTGGGCCACCATCGGCGAATGGATTATCTCCGGCATCATCAAACCGGGCTTTCAAGACGAGTATGGAGTGGAGCCTTATGCCCGCGGCTCGGCTCAGGAGTTCGACGTGCCCATCACCACGCTCAGCACCCTGCAGAATGGCTCCGCTTTTTTCTTGAACTCCTATCCCAAACCTGCACTCGGCTATCTCTATGTCAAGGACTTGCTTGGCGACGAGCTGTTCACGAAAGCATTGCACACCTACATCCAGAACTGGCGTGGCAAACACCCCATGCCCTATGACTTCTTCAACTCAATGAATGCTGGCGCGGGTCAAAATCTGAACTGGTTCTGGCAGCGCTGGTTTTTCGACGACGGCTACCCCGACCTTGCCATAACCGGCGTCAACAAGACCGAAGCTGGCTACAACGTGGTAGTTACTGCCAAAGGCACCAAGCCCGTGCCCGTCGATTTAATGGTGACTTTTGCCGATGGAAAAACTGAGAAACTTCACCGCACTGTTGCCGTGTGGCAAGCCAGCAACACCATAACGGTGCCAGTTGCCACCAAACAGCTTGTTACGAAAGTGACTTTAGGCAGCACCTACGTGCCCGATAAGCATAAAACCGACAACGTGTGGGAAGGCAAGTGAAGCTTACCTATAACAACTCGTAAAGGCTAGTCACGCTGAGAGTGTAGCCTCTGGCACAGTCTCAGCACTAGCATGCTGACATTGCTATTACACCAGAGCATTTATACCCAGACCGTCATGCTGAGCTTGCCGAAGCATCTCGCTCGAATCGTTGCATAGGTAGGGTTTACTACACTAGCGAGATGCTTCGGCTCCGCTCAGCATGACTGATATAGTTTGGCAACGGCAGCACGCGAGATACTTCGGCTCCGCTCAGCATGACGGTCTGGTTAAACAAGCATGATTGTGCTACTCATCATCCAGTACATTAGTAGGCCCTTTCTCAAAAAATATTTTCGTTGCCGAGCAACTTGTATGATATATCATACATCTATCGATTAGCAATTCACTTTAGGTATGCTTTCTAACATCATCTTCTATTCGCTCGACAAAGCCATTCGCCAATATCGTAAGATGGCGCAGGCTAACATTGACCGGGCAGGTATTGCTATTACTATCGACCAATGGCTGGTTCTGCGCGTGATTCAGGAACACGACGACCTCACGCAGACCGAAATTGCCGAACGCGTTTTTAAAGACCAAGCCTCGGTTGCCCGCATGATTAGCCTGCTCCTGAAAGCCGGTTTGTTGGTAGCCGTGCCCCTCCCCCACGATGGCCGCCGCAGCCGCTTGCGGGTATCGGAAGAAGGGCTACGTACCCTGGACGCGGTGCAGCCAGTAGTGCTCAGCAACCGCGGCATTGCATTGGAGGGACTTACGGAAGAAGATTTGGCGGTAATGCGGCCAATGCTGGAAAGGATTTATAGCAACTGCGTGGCAGCAGGTCAGCCTGTTGTTGGCTCACACCAGGTACCTACAACCGAATCGGCAGAGTAACCTGCGCTACCGATCAACCTTTTTTCAACAAAAAAACATAGTACATCTTGCATATACGAATTATTTCGTATTCATTTGTACGAACAGTTTCGTAGAACAGCTTTAGCACTCGCTTTGCCTCTCTGCCGATGCCCTGAGCGGTAACTCCCGGCCTCGCTACCTCTGCCTTAGGATTTTAGCCCACTGCCACGAATGTGCTCAGCAGGGACTCTGCATGCCTTGCTTTAGGCTACGGCACACGCATATCTAACTGCATTTCAAACCTTTACACTCTTTATCCATGGAAGCACCTGCGTTTCTGCGGCTATGGCTGCACTTGCCTTTCAGTATTCTCTTCTCGGTTGGATTACTTACTGCTTCTGCTGCTAGTGCACAGAACACCGGTGCAGTAAGTGGTACAGTGCAGGAGGCGTCGGGCCAAGCGGTAACTTTTGCCACGCTTACCTTGCACCGCGCCGCTGATTCAGTGGTTGTAAAATCTGAATTCAGCGACGACAAAGGCGGATTCCGGCTGGTAGCTGTAGCGCCAGGGCGCTATCTGGTGCTGGCTTCACAGGTGGGATTTGTGCGCCGCTGGAGCGCGCCGTTTGAAGTGGCCGGGGCGGAAGTGAAGCTACCTACCATAACGCTGCAAGCCAGCGGCGCTACCAACCTGAAAGAAGTGACGGTAGTGGGGCAAAAACCTCTGTTTGAACGCCTTGCCGACAGGACTATTGTCAACGTAGAGGGCAGTACACTGGCCGCGGGAGCTAGTTCACTGGAAGTACTTGGCCGCTCGCCGGGCGTTACGGTGGATGGCAACGATAATTTGGCTTTGAAAGGCCGCCAGGGCGTCATGGTGCTCATTGATGGCAAGCGCCAGCCCATGACGGGCTCGGAATTGGCGGACTATCTGCGCGCCTTACCCGCCGACCAGGTGAAAAGTATCGAACTAATTACCAATCCGCCGGCTAAGTATGAGGCTCAAGGCAGTGCCGGCATCATTGCCATCAACCTCAAGAAAGACCAGCGCCAGGGCAGCAATGGTACCGTCAATGCCAGCTACGGCCTCGGCCGCTATGGCAATGGCAAGTACATTGCGGGTATATCGGCAAATCACCGGCAGAAGAAGCTGAACCTGTTTGGCAGCTACTCCTACGCCGACCGCGAAAACTTTGGGGCGTTAACCATCAACCGCGACTTTTTCAGCTACCCCAACCAGCAGAAGCAGTTTGAAGGCAGCACCTTACAGGAGAACTTCAGCCACAGCCTCGGTCGCTCGCACACCTGGAAAGCCGGCCTCGACTACAACTTCGGCGAGAATACAGTAATAGGCGGCACCGTCAACGGCCAACAGTACAACACCGTACAGGATGGCACCAACAACTCCGAGCAACTAAATGCCTTTGGCGGGCCGCAGAGCCTCTACCGCTCTACTAACGACCGGAGTTACGTCACATCCAACGTAGCGGCCAACCTGAATTTCCGCCACACTTTCTCTACCGACTCGGCAGGCGCCCGTGAGTTGACCGCCGACGCCGATTATGCCTACTACGACAGCCGCCGCCTGCAACAGCTCAATACGCTGTTCACCCTTCCCAAAGACTCAACCGATTTATTAGATGGCAACCAAAAAGGCGAGCTGACTATCAAGTCGGTGAAGGCTGACTACACGCACCCCATCAGCAAGCAACTACGTCTGGAGGCGGGTGGCAAGGTAAGTTGGGTACACGCCGATAATGACGTACTGTTTCGGGTTCCGGGGCCTGATGGTATTGGGCTGGTGCGCGACCCATTTCGCTCCAACCACTTCATCTATGATGAGAATATCAACGCAGGCTACGTAAACGTGAACTATACCCTCACCGGCTGGACGCTGCAAGGTGGTTTGCGCGGCGAACATACCGACGTAACCGGTCGGCCAGAAGACCCCAAAGACAATTTCGACCGCAACTACTTTCAGCTGTTTCCAAGCGCCGCCGTTAAGCGCACGTTCTCCGACAAACACGAAACGTCCTTGTCGCTGAGCCGCCGCATCGACCGGCCTTCATATGGGCAGTTGAATCCATTCAGGACGTACATCGACGCTACCACCTTCGGAGCCGGCAATCCGAATCTACGCCCACAAACCAGCTACAACTTCGAGCTGACGCACACGTTCCGCCAGAAATATAGTATTGGCCTAAGCTACAGCGTCACCTCCGACCCCATTATCGGCACAGTGCAGCCCGCCGACGACAGCACCCGCGCCGTGGTATCCACCAGCCAGAACCTAGGTCAGCAGCAATACGTGGCCCTTACGCTGAACGCGCCGCTGGAAATAGCTAAGTGGTGGACCATGAACAACAACGTGGTAGTTTACTACAACCACTTCACTGGCTCCTTGGCAGGTACCAACCTAAACGCGGGCAAGGCGGCCTACAACGTCAACTCGACCAGCACGTTTCCGCTAGGCAAAGGCTGGACGATAGACCTAACCGGTAGCTACCAGTCGCCGGAGGTGTATGGGTTCTTCCGGCTGCGGCCGCAAGGACAAGTAACCGCAGGCGTTCAGAAGTCGGTTTGGGAGCGGAAAGGCACCCTCAAGCTCAACGTCACCGACATCTTCTACACTGGTGTCACACGGGCCACTTCTACCTATAACAACTACGTCGAGCGATTCTACCAGCGCGGCGACTCCCGCGTGGCCACTTTTTCTTTCTCTTACCGCTTCGGCAACGAGAAAGTAGCCCCCACCCGTCGCCGCCAAGGTGGTGCCGAAGACGAGAAACGTCGGGCCGGCTAGTATTCATGATCTTTCCGGCATTCCAGGCATCAAGCGGCGAGAGGAATCCGAGTTGGATCATGCAACAATTTAACTCTGGTTCCTCTCGCCGGCATGAAAGAAGTATTTATAAATACCGCGTTTCAAAATGATTCACGTAGAGGAAGTTGTATCTTACCTCCACCACAACTTCCACTGCTATGAGCAAGCTAACTCTACGTGCTTCCTTCCTGATGAGTCTCCTGTTTCTGGGCGTTGCCATTGGCTGTATAGCGCAGGAGGCACCTAGGCTAAAGGCTAGCCAGCCACTCCCTCTCATCGATCAAAGCGCAAAGAAGGCAACAACTTTAAGTGTATCCAGTGGGGCTTTTGCTCAATCTAGGAATGCCCCCTTGTATGTTGTAGATGGAACCCCTATTACTGAGGAGCGCATGAAGACGCTGGAACCTAATCAGATTGATAATATTACCATTCTGAAAGACAGCAAAGCTACCGCTGTATATGGTCCTGCTGGCCTTAACGGTGTGGTGCTCATTACGATGAAGAAGTAAAGCGCAAAACTCAGACGCATTGCCAAGACTTGCCTTGACCTATCTATTTTTGCTTCCCCTGAACTACCAAACCAGTTCATTCTACTTAATGAAGCGTCACCTCTCCACTAGCCACGAATTGTAGGTATCAACCTACAATTCACATGAAACAACCCAAAAAACGTTGGGCTTGGACTGCCCGGCAACGTGGCCGCATTCGACTTTACAAGAGCTGGCAGTACCGCCTTTATCAGCCTAGCAAGAGCTTCATTCAGCTTCAATGGAACCAGCACCGGATGCAGACACGCACAGCCCTGCATCAGCTACGTCAAGGAGCACAGGAAACTGAGGTTCAGTTCTTCTATCACCACAAACACAACGGCCATTGGCTGTGCTGATAAACAAAAAGGAACGCTCATCTGAGCGTTCTTTTTTGTTTATCAGCAACCCTAGTTTTCAGTGAGCAACAGGTTCAGAAGAAATAAGTAGGAATCACCTGTGTGGAATGAAGCTAGTTGCGGCATCTAATAAAAAAGCAAGACCGTCGCTGATTCTACCACTCAACAATCATCAACTGATTCTCTCCATGTCTCTTAATCCCTTTCTGTTTACTATCAGCTTACTATTACCGCTTACCCAAACAGTCCACGCCCAACTTATAGATTCCACTCAAACCGCCAAAGCGCGTCAGCCTGGCTCCAATCAGATGCCTATTCGCATCATCTGTATATCATCTCAGCAAACTGGCAACGAGCCCCTGTACATAGTAGATCGAGTATTCATTACACGAGAGCAATTGAATGCGTTAGATCCGAACCGGATAAGGAAGATTGATATCTTGAAGGACACTCAAGCCACAGCTATTTATGGCTCACGCGGTGCAAACGACGTAGTCATTATCACGACAAAGAGACGTTTTAGAACTGGTAGATAAGCACATAATCCTGCATAAACAGAAAACCCGAGGCGAACTGTAATACAGTTCGCCTCGGGTTTTCTGTTTATTAGAACTACTATCGCTACCCTTTAGGTGTGAGCGTGATGTACGGGATGATGCATTCCTCTAGCGAGATGCCGCCGTGCTGGAACGTGTCCTTGTAGTAGTTCACGTAGTAATTGTAGTTATTGGGGTAGGCGAAGAAATAGTCACCTACTGTGAAGACGTAGGCGGTACTCACATTTTCGCGGGGCAGGAAAATGCGCTCCGGTTTGCGCACCGTGTACACGTCTTTGCTGTCGTCGAAGCCGAGGTTTTTGCCGTGCTTGTAACGCAGGTTGGTGTTGGTGTTCCGGTCACCCACGATTTTGTAGGGACGCTTTACGCGGATGGTGCCGTGGTCGGTGGTGATGACCAGCTTGCCTTTGCGCTCGGCAATCTGCTGGAGCATTTCGTAGAGCGGCGAGTGCAGGAACCACGAACGGGTGATGCTACGATACGCCGACTCGTCGGCGGCCAGTTCCCGAATCATGGCCATGTCGGTGCGGGCGTGGCTGAGCATGTCCACGAAGTTGTAGACGATGATGTTCAGCTTGTTGTTGTTATGCAGGTTGGCCATTTTGCCGAGCAGGTCTTTGCCCGCTTGCAGGTTGGTTACCTTGTTGTAGCTGAACTTCTGCTTCTGACCCGACTTCTGGAAGTTGATTTCTACCAACTCGGCTTCGTGCAGGTTTTTGCCTTCGTCGTCGTCGTCCCACACCCACAGATTGGGGTATTTCTTCTGAATATCACCAGGCATCATGCCCGCGAAAATGGCGTTGCGGGCGTAGGCCGTGGTGGTGGGCAGAATGGAGTAATACATTTCCTCCTGGTCCACGGTGAATAGCTCGGCGATAATCGGCTCCAGAATCTTCCACTGGTCGTAGCGCAGGTTGTCGATGAGCACGAAGTAAACGGGCGTGTCGCCGGTGGCTTTCATGAGCGGGAACACCCGGTCCTTGAACAGCTGGTGCGACATGAGCGGGGCGTCCTTGTCGTCGCCGTTCACCCAATCTTCGTAATCCTCGGTAATAAAGCGGCCGAAGTAGGTGTTGGCCTCGTCTTTTTGCATGTTGAAGACGTCGGCCATGCTCTTGCCTTCCGTCTCGTTGATTTCCAACTCCCAATACACCAGCTTTTTGTATACGTCGGCCCACTCACTCGGGGTGAGGCGGTCGGAGAGCTGCATACCGAGCTGGCGGAAGTCGCGCTGGTAGCCGGAGTTCGTTTTTTCAGAGACAAGGCGCTTGTTGTCGAGCACCTTCTTCACCGAAAGCAGAATCTGGCTTGGGTTAACGGGCTTGATGAGGTAATCGGCGATTTTAGAGCCGATGGCCTCTTCCATAATGTGCTCTTCTTCGCTTTTCGTTATCATGATAACCGGCACGGTGGGGCGCACGGCTTTAATTTCGGTTAGGGTTTCGAGGCCGGTGAGGCCGGGCATATTCTCGTCCAGAAACACAATGTCGTAGGTCTGCTCTTGAATTTGCTCGATGGCATCGGCTCCGGAGTTAACGCCCGTTACATCGTATCCTTTTTCTTTGAGGAAGAGAATGTGGGGCTTGAGCAGGTCGATTTCATCGTCGGCCCAAAGTATGCTATAATGTTGCATATGGGGGTTGGGGAAGGGTGTGCGTGTACTGCCAACTTATTTATAGTTGGCGTCTCATTAAACGAGCTTCAGCAACTAGTTGCAACGCCCGCAAAGTAGCTTAGACTACAAAGAGGCCACTTGGCTTAAACAGGTTGCAACTGAAGTTTCGTAAGTAGCTTTACTGCCAATCCCTGGTTTTTGATTTTAAAAAATTACTGCCAACCGATATTCCCATCAAACTCCGCCGTAAAGTAGCGGAAAATACTTGGGTTATGTTCCCGCCGAAAGAAAGTGCGAAGCTCCAGCCTCGCGTATCGTTGCGCAAAACACGTTGGCCCGGCGTCATTCTCATCCATTCCCCGATGCGCGAAGCTGGAGCTTCGGGCTACTGCTTATGAACAAGAAGAAAATCTTCAACGACCCGGTGTATGGCTTTGTAACTATCCCCACGGAGTTGTTGTTCGACTTGATTGAACATTCTTATTTCCAGCGCCTTCGGCGAATTCAGCAACTCGGCCTGACCATGTTCGTGTATCCGGGGGCGCTGCACACGCGCTTCCACCACGCCCTCGGTGCCATGCACCTCATGACGCTGGCGTTGCGCACGCTCAAAGATAAAGGCATCAAGATTTCGGCCAAGGAAGGCGAAGCGGCCATGGCGGCTATCCTGCTCCACGACATCGGCCACGGTCCGCTCTCCCACGCCCTGGAGCGCAGCATTTTCCATGATGTCGACCATGAGCAAATAAGCTTGCACATCATGCGCAAACTGAACGCCGAGTTCGACGGCGCTCTGGATCTGGCCATCGACATCTTCCAAGGCACCTACCATCGGCCGTTCTTCCACCAACTTGTCAGCAGCCAGCTCGATATGGACCGGCTCGACTACCTCAACCGCGACTCGTTCTATACCGGCGTGCAGGAAGGCCGCCCCGGCGCCGACCGCCTCATCAAAATGCTTACTGTGGTAAACGAGCGGTTGGTGCTTGAAGAAAAAGCAGTGTACAGCATCGAGAACTTCCTGGTAAGTCGCCGCCTGATGTACTGGCAGGTGTATCTGCACAAGACGGTCACGAGTGCCGAGCAGATGATTATCCGCATCATGCAGCGCGCCCAAGAACTGACCCGTGCGGGTCATAAAGTACCCGCCTCGCCGGCCCTGCATTTCTTCTTAGCCAAAGCGGTAAGCCAGGCAGAGTTTGAAGCCGATGATGTGATTCTGCGCCGCTTCACGCGCCTCGACGACACCGACGTGTGGAGCGCCGTGAAGCTGTGGGCCGACCACCCCGACAAAGTACTCAGTTACCTCGCCCAAAGCATTCTGGATCGGCATCTGTTCAAAATCAGCCTTCAAACCGAAGCTTTTGATGATGATTTTCAACTAGGCATTGTGGAGTTGATTGCCGAACGATTTAGCCTTACTCCCAATGAAGCCGCTCAGCTCATGATTGCCGGCCGCATCAGCAACAACGCCTACGACGCCGATGGCCAAGACACCATCGACGTGCTTACCAAGCGCGGCCGCGTGGTGAACGTTGCCGAAGCCTCCGACCTTCCCAACATCAAAGCTCTCGGCCAGCGCGTTGAAAAGCATTACATCTGCTACCCCAAAGAGATACTATGAGTTAGAACAACTGAAAACCACCATTCAGAGCTGGCCTAAACATTTAAAGTACTGCTGTCACCAATACCACCCGCCCGTCATGCTGAGCTTGCCGAAGCATCTCGCGTGCTGACGTTGCCAAATTTCCTGTCATGCTGAGCTTGTCGAAGCATTCCGCTCGAATCGTTGCAACGGCAAAGAGATTTACTACACTAGCCAGATGCTTCGGCTCCGCTCAGCATGACAGGCCAGTCTAATGAGTTGGGGCAGTAGCGGCACGCGAGATACTTCGGCAAGCTCAGCATGACAGTTGCTTTCTTTGTCAATATCATTTAACAGCAACACGTTGGCGAGGCATTTCTACTAGCGCACGTTAACCGTGCAGGTTATTGTAAACCTTTATTGCTGCCCTATATAAACGAGTACGATGCACCAGCACCAACTTTTATCTACTTTTGCCCGATGGAATTTACGGTAGGCCAGATAGCAGAAGTACTGCGCGGCGCAGTGGAAGGCGACGCATCTCAGCGGATTGATCGGCTGGCAAAAATTGAAGAAGCCCAGGCGGGCTCCCTCTCTTTTCTAGCCAACCTAAAGTACGAAGCCCACCTCTACACGACGGGCGCTTCGGCTGTTATTGTGAGCCGCAACCTGGAGTTGCGCCAACCCGTTGGAACCGCGCTAATCCGCGTCGACGACCCGTATTCCAGCTTCACCACGCTGCTGGAGTTTTACCAGCAAGCTACCCGCACTGGGCGGCGCGGCGTAGAGGAGCCAAGCTTTATTGGAGCCAGTTCCAGCATCGGCGGCAACCACTACCGCGGAGCGTTTTCCTATATCGGGGAGAACTGCCAGATTGGCCACGACGTCGTAATATTTCCGCACGTCTTTATCGGCGACCGGTGTAAAATCGGCAACGGTACCATCTTATATGCTGGCGCTAAGATCTACGCCGAAACTGTAATCGGTGAGCGGTGCACCATCCACGCGGGTGCCGTTGTGGGTTCCGATGGGTTCGGATTCGCGCCGCAGCCGGATGGTTCGTACCGCACCATTCCGCAAATCGGCAATGTGGTGCTGGAAGACAACGTCAGCATTGGCGCCAATGCCACCGTCGACTGTGCTACCATGGGATCCACCATCATCCGGGAAGGCTCGAAGATTGACAATCTGGTGCAGATTGCGCACAACGTAGAAATAGGACGACACACGGTAGTAGCCTCGCAAAGCGGTATTTCGGGCTCCACCAAAGTAGGCGACTTCTGCGTGCTGGCGGGCCAAGTTGGCTTGGCGGGCCACCTGACGCTGGCTAATCGCACCACCGTTACGGCACAGTCGGGCGTGGGCAAGTCTATCAAAGAAGAAGGGCAGTTCTTACAAGGTGCTCCAGCCTTCAATTTGCGGGATAGTCTGCGGGCCCAAGCAGTTTTTCGGCACCTGCCCGATTTGGAGCGCCGCCTTACCCAACTCGAGCGCCGTACGAACCCGCCGGAAAAGTCCTAGCTTTGCTGCTGTAAGTGCCGCTACACATCGTAAGTTTGGCGGCCTTTTCATTACCTGTTTTTTCGCCTTCTTCGCTTGCAGCTTACAGCTTATTGCTGATAGCTACCCAAAATGAACGACAAGCAACATACCATCAAGGCTCCCGTGACGGTAAGCGGCATCGGGCTGCACACCGGCGTTCAAGCCACCATGACGTTTTGCCCGGCCCCAGTTGGCCACGGTTACCAGTTCCAGCGCATGGATTTGCCCGATCAGCCCATCGTCGTGGCTGACGTAGACAATGTAGTGGACCTTTCGCGCGGTACAACCATCGAGCAGAACGGAGCCCGCGTAAACACGGTAGAGCACACGCTGGCTGCCTTGGTTGGGTTGCAGATCGACAACGTCCTCATCAAGCTTGATGGCCCGGAGCCTCCCATCATGGACGGTTCCAGCTATCAGTTTATTCAGGCGCTGGAAGACGCGGGCTTGGAAGAACAAAACGCGTTACGCAACTTCTACGAGATTCCCGACGAAATCCGCTTCGTGGACAACGGTCGGGCCGTGGAGCTTGCTGCCCTCCCCCTCAACGATTACCGCCTGACGGTAATGGTGGATTACAACTCCCCCGTGTTGGGCTCTCAGCACGCGTCGCTGACGGACATCAGCTTGTTTAAAAACGACATTTCCAGCTCCCGGACCTTCTGCTTTCTGCACGAGCTGGAGGCGCTCTACAAGCAAAACCTTATCAAAGGCGGCGACCTAAGCAATGCTATTGTGGTCGTGGACCGCGTAGTGAGCGAAGACGAGTTGAGTGAACTAGCCACCATGCTCGGCAAGCCTAAAGTGGCGGTGAAGAAGGAAGGCATCCTCAACAACGTAGACCTGCGCTACAAAAACGAGCCCGCCCGGCACAAGCTCCTCGACTTGGTAGGCGACCTGGCTCTAGTAGGCCGGCCGCTGAAAGGGCAGATTCTGGCGGCTCGGCCGGGTCATGCCGCCAACGTGGCCTTCGCCAAGAAGATTAAGAAGAAGATGATGGAGGCCAACTCCTCTCCCGTGCCGCACTACGATCCTGCGCGGGAGCCGGTGATGGACATCAACCAGATCATGCAGGTGCTGCCTCACCGCTACCCGTTTCTGCTGATCGACAAGGTGATTCACCTCGACGAAACGTCAGTGGCTAGCATCAAGAATGTAACCATTAACGAGCCGTTCTTCACGGGTCACTACCCCGGCAACCCCGTGTTTCCGGGTGTGCTGCAAGTGGAAGCCATGGCTCAGACGGGTGGTATTTTGGTGCTGAATACTGTACCGGATCCAGAGAATTATACCCCGTACTTTGTGGGCATCGAAAATTGCCGCTTCCGCCGCATGGTGAAGCCCGGCGACACGATCATTTTCCGCTGCTGGTTGCTTGCCCCCGTTAAGCGCGGCATTGCGAAAATGAGAGGCCAGGCTTTTGTGAACGGCAAAGTGGTGATGGAGGCTGAAATGAGTGCCGCCATCGTACGTAAAGAAGCCTAAGCCAATTGCCATTTAACAATCAGCATTTAAACAGGCGGCCAAGCGCAATATTCAGCCATCGACTATGCGTTTGCTTACTACTGCCTTGCTGTTGATTGCTACATGCTAATTGATAATTGTTAACCGAATCCGAATGAATCAGCCGCTCGCCTATATCCATCCCGAAGCCAAAATCGCGCAAAACGTGGTAGTGGAACCCTTCACAACCATTGATAAGGATGTGGAGATTGGAGAAGGCACTTGGATCGGCCCAAACGTAACGATTATGGCGGGAGCCCGCATCGGGAAGAACTGTAAGATCTTCCCGGGCGCCGTTATTGCTGCCATTCCCCAAGACCTGAAGTTTGCCGGCGAAAAAACTACGGTCCTCATCGGCGACAATACCGTCATTAGGGAGTGCGTGACGGTTAACCGCGGCACTGTGGACCGGCTAAAAACAGTAGTGGGCTCCAACTGCTTGCTTATGGCCTACGTACACGTCGCTCACGACTGCATCATCGGCAACCATTGCGTTCTGGCAAATGGGGTGCAGCTTGCCGGACACGTAGAAATCGGCGACCATGCCATCATCGGGGGTACTTCGGCTGTGCATCAGTTTGTGAAGGTAGGACAGCACGCTATGGTTTCGGGTGGCTCGCTGGTACGCAAAGACGTGCCGCCTTTCGTGAAGGCTGGGCGCGAACCGCTCACTTATGCGGGTATCAACAGCATCGGGCTGCGCCGGCGCGGTTACTCCGACCAGAAAATTTCCGAAATTCAGCAGTTGTATCGGTTGCTGTTTTTGGGCGGCATGAACAACAACGATGCTCTCGATAAAATAGAATTGGAACTAGCCCCCTCACCCGAGCGCGACGAAGTAGTGAACTTCGTGCGCAACTCGGGTCGTGGCGTAATCAAGGGCTATTCGCGCAACGGCAACGGTGCAGATTGAGGCTACCGGGCTCGGCAAACGCTATGCCCGTGAATGGATTTTCCGGGGCTTGACGCATACGTTCCTGTCGGGCTCCGCTACGGCTATTTTAGGCCCCAACGGTGCAGGCAAGAGCACCCTGCTCAATACGCTTTCCGGCCAGCAGCTCCCCACCGATGGCACATTGCGGTACCAGCATAAAGGCGCGGTGGTACCCGTGGAAGAGGTGCCGCCGTTGCTCGCCTACGCCGCACCGTATCTGGAATTGATTGAGGAACTCACGCTAACGGAGTTGCTGCATTTCCATACCCGTTTCAAACCTCTCCGGCCGGGCATTACGCAACCGCAATTAATCGAGTTGATGTACCTCGAGAAGTCCCGCCACAAGCTGGTACGCGACTTTTCCTCGGGCATGAAGCAGCGCCTCAAGCTGGCGTTAGCGCTTTACGCTGATACGCCCCTGCTCCTGCTCGACGAGCCTACCACTAACCTCGACCGTGCCGGCGTAGCCTGGTACCAAGAGCATGTGCATGCCACACTAACGGACCGTACTGTGCTTGTATCCAGCAACGTACCGGAAGAGTACGACTTTTGCACAGCGCAGTTGAATGTGACGGACTTTGGGGCACGCGCGGCCCGCTAAAGTGCTGCGTAGCCCATGCAGGTGATGCTATTTACGGAGGGGTATGCCGAAGGTATTGGCTGCGCTAATACCGATACTACTAGTCGAAATACACCGAAAAATTACCCAAGTAGGTTTAACTGTTGGAGGTTGCGAAACACTTCTTATGTAAAGAATAACCCCCTGTTTTATTGGGCTATGGCATTCTAAATCGGGGGCTTTTGCCTTGAAACGCCATAAACTTACCTGCTTTGTCTGCGCTTTTTACCAGCTCAACCGTTAACCCAAAACCTTCCGTCACGTATCTTCGCACCGGTACCCTTGCCATTAGAGCCTAATTTTTTATCCACTTCCCAAGCCCCTGACAAGGCCATGAGACAATACGACGACCTCGACGACGACCTGGATGACGATGACCTGGATAGCTTCGCTAAGACTGGCGGCAGCAAAACCCGTGGCTCTTCCGAAGATCAGCTTTCGGCCAAATATGCCGATTACCTGATGTGGCGTGATACAGGTTCCTCTCACGACGAGGCGCTGGACCTGGCCAGCATGACTGAAGAAGAATATACCACTGCCGAAGCTGCCGAAGACCCCGACGGCAGCCGCGGTTTCGGTAGCCTCGACGATGAAGATGATGACTTCGACGATGATGACGATGACGACCTAGGTGGTTCGAGCCGCCGCAGTGGTCGTAGCAACTTCGACGACGACGATTTTTAATCCTGTAGCTTAACTTCAGGCTCTTAAGCAATAACAGTCCGCCGACTAAACAAAACAGCCCGTGCTATGTAGCACGGGCTGTTTTGTTTAGTCGGCGGACTGTTGCGTGGGCAACGGTATTGCTCTACTAGCTTTTGCTCCCAAACACGCGCTTCAACAGCTCCGTAGTACGAGCCACGGGATTCTCGCGGATGTTGGCTTCTTCTTGCGCAACCAGGGTAAACAAGCCGTCAATAGCCTTGCCTGTAGCGTACTGATTCAGGTCGGTTTGTACGGGCGTTACCAACGGAATTTTGTTGTAGCGGGTCGAGAGGTCGGTGTAGTAACGGGTGGCACCTACCTTGTCGAGGCTCTGCTGAATGATAGGCTTGAAAGCCGTGGTGAGCTGCGGCGTAGTGGTACGCTGCAGGTATTGCGTAGCCGCATTTTTCTCGCCAGTCAGAATGTTCCACACATCCGTAAACGTCAGGCTTTTGATAGCCGACAGAAAGATGGGCTTGGCACTTTTCGCGGCATCTTCTGCGCCCCGGTTCAACGACAGCTCGAACTTATCTACTTGACTGCCGAGGCCAATGGAGCGCAAGGTGTTGGCAACGCGCTGCGCATCGGGCGGAAACGGAATGCGGATGAGGCGGTTGAGGTAGAAGCCATCCGTTTTGGAGGCTTGGTCGGCGCCTTTGCTGATGCCTTGCACCAGTGCTTCTTTGAGGCCATTGGCCGCCTCGGTATTGGTGAGGCTGCCCCGGCTCGTGTTAGCGGGGCTGGTAGATGTCTTGGGAGTTGGGAGCTTGATCTGCCCGATTTTAGGTAAAGAGAATATTTGGGCAGAAGCACTGAGCTGCAACCCCAATAGCACAAGTGGTAAAGCGAGAAAACGGCGGTAATTCATGGCGAGAAAAGACGAGGTGCGGTTTGTAGTTGGCTGTTTGCAGAAACCGGACCAAAACCAATGCAGCGCGCTATAGCGCGGAAGCACAGAAAATCTGCTCCACGATACGGCGCGCCACACGGACGGTACTGCTTGCTACAGCACAGGTAATTACTTTCCGAAAACTCGCTTTAGTAGCTCACTGCCCCGAGCGGCCGGATTGGCCCTGATTTTTGCTTCCTCGGCGGCCACCAGCGTGAAGAGACCGTCTACCGTCTTCTGGGAAGCATAAGGCGTCAGTTGGGGCTCCAGTTTCGTGACGAGCGGAATCTTATTGTAGCGGCCCACCATTTCGGCGTAGAGCTTGGTAGCCCCAGTTTGATCCAACGACTGCTGGATAATGGGTTGGAAAGCAGTTTTGAGTTGATCGGCGGTTTTTCCGTACAGGAAGGTGGTAGCTGCATCTTCTTCTTTGCTGGTAGCCAACCCAAGCGCATCCTGAAAACTTATATTCTGCACTGCTCCTAGGAAAATAGGCCCGGCTTCTTTCGCGGCCGATTCGGCGCTCCGGTTCAAGGCAACTTCAAAGTTGTCGACCAAAGCCCCCAAACGCAGCTTCCGCATCGTGGCCGCTACCAGCTCAGCTTCGGGTGGAAACGGGATGCGGATGTCGGTGTTGGCGTTGAAGCCGTCGGTGGCGGAGGCTTGCTCGATACTACGCGTGATGCTTTGCGTAAGAGCTTCTTTCAGGCCGCTACTCGCTTCCGAATCGGTGAGCGGCGCTTTTACGACAGCGGCTACCGCGGCAGCAGCGGTGGTTTTGGCTGTTGTGGTCTTGGTGGTAGTTGTTGTTTTAGCTGGCGCTTTAGCAGCGGGCTTTTTGGTTGTAGTGGTCTTTTTTGTGGTGGTAGTTTTTTTGGCTGTGGTTTGAGCCTGAACAGCCAGCGGAGCCGCCACGCTCAAGGTTATGGCAAAAGTTAATGCGCGAAAACAATTCATAATAAATAAAAGACTAAAACCAGACCGCCCTCGTGGTGGTCTTACGCGTCGTGGCACCAAATTGCGCCATTTCCCTCTCCTATCCTAACCTCCTCCTTATGTCCTTGCTCCCCGACGTTGAAATCATGACCATTGGCGACGAACTGCTCTACGGGCAAGTCATCGACACCAATTCAGCCTTTATGGGCCAGGAGTTGGCCACTATTGGGTTGCGCGTGCGGCAGATTTCCAGCGTCTCCGACCGTGCCGATGAAATTGTAACCGCCCTCGATTTAGCTCGTCAACGGGCGCAAGTAGTCTTGATGACCGGCGGCCTCGGGCCTACCAAAGACGACCTTACCAAGCACGTGTTAGCGCGTTATTTCCAGAGCGAGCTGGTGCTCCATCAGCCTACTCTCACGCACGTTGAGGACATCTTTCGCCGCTTCAACCGCCCCATGCTTGATGTTAACCGCCAGCAGGCTATGGTCCCGGCTAACTGCGAAGTGCTGTTCAACGCCGTAGGAACGGCACCAGGCATGTGGTTTGAGGACGCGGGTACAGTGTTCGTGAGCATGCCCGGCGTTCCGCACGAAATGAAATACCTGATGACCGAACAAGTGCTGCCGCGGCTGCAAGCTCGGTTTCAGGTGCCACCCATCGAGCACGTGGTAGTCCAAACTATCGGCTTAGGGGAGTCGTTTTTGGCCGAGAAGATTGCGGATTGGGAAGCGGCCCTGCCGCCGAATATCAAGCTGGCTTACCTACCCTACTTAGGTGGGGTCCGGCTGCGCCTCACGGGCCACGACGATGGGCTTCCTCATTTACGGCAGCGGATGGAAGCCTTGCTACCCGAGCTACGAGCAGCCATTGGCGAATACATTTTTGCGGAAGGCGAAGTAAAGATTGAGGCCGCCGTTGGTCAGATGCTGCAAGCCCGCAACCTAACGGTGGGCACGGCCGAAAGCTGCACGGGAGGCCTGCTAGCGCACAAAATAACGAGCGTGCCGGGTAGCTCTGCCTATTTCCGCGGCAGCATTGTGGCCTACCACAACGATATAAAAATGCAGGAGCTGGGGGTATTGCCCGAAACATTGGCCGCTTATGGTGCAGTGAGCGAAGCTACGGTCCGGGAGATGGCCGAGGGTGCCCGCCGCCGCCTCGGCGTAGATGTAGCACTTGCTACCAGCGGCATTGCCGGCCCCGATGGCGGCACCGAAACCAAGCCCGTGGGTACCATCTGCATTGCTTACGCCGACGCCCATCAAACCGTTAGCCGCCAGTTCACGTTCAACCGCGGCCGCCAGCTCAACGTGGAATACACGGTAACCATGGCACTTAACCTGTTGCGGCAGAATTTGCCGACCATTCCCGCGCAAGTGTAGCAGTATTACTTCTTCCCCATCCATCTCCTGTCATGCTGAGCGGAGTCGAAGCATCTCGCTAGTGTGGTAAACCCTCTTAGCAGTGCAACGAGTCGAGCGAGATGCTTCGGCTGCGCTCAGCATGACAGTCACTTTGGCAACGTCAGCACGCCAGATGCTTCGGCAAGCTCAGCAGGACACTACTTTGGCAACTGAAGCGCCAGCATATACGGTCTCGTATCTCAGTGGAACGCAGATGCCCTACGGCGTCCGGGTTTTCGGTTACCTTTGAGCTCGAAAACTCCCCACCCAATCACAATAACACAACCCCTATCCCTACCGCATGGCACGAGTGGAAATGGTGATGCCCAAAATGGGCGAAAGCATTATGGAAGGCACCGTTCTGAAATGGCTCAAGCAAGTCGGCGACCCGATTGAGCAAGACGAATCGGTACTGGAAGTAGCAACCGACAAAGTAGATACCGAAGTACCCGCTATTCAGGCCGGCGTGTTGCAGGAGATATTGGTGCAGGAAGGACAGGTAGTAGCAGTAGGAGCACCCATTGCCATTGTAGAAACCGAACCGGCTAGCGCTAGTTCGGATGCCCCAGCCGCAACCCCGGCCGCCGAAGCAGCACCTGCTCCTACCCCCGAAACACCCGCCGTTCCTGACAATGGCGTGGCCGAAGTTCCGTACATACCCGAACCCGGTGCCACCGCGGCGCAGCCCGTTGCGCAGCCTCAGCCTGGCCGTTTCTACTCTCCGCTCGTACTTAGCATAGCGCGCGAAGAAGGTATTTCGATGGCCGATCTAGAGTATTTGCCTGGCACAGGCAGCGAGAACCGCGTCACCAAAAAGGATATTCTCGACTACGTAGCCGCCGGTAAAAAGCCGTTGGCTGCCCAAGCTGCCGCGCCTCAACCAGCCGCCCCAGCTCCTGCACCAGCAACCCCCGAGGCTACCGCTCCAGTAATTCCTGCTCCACAGCCTACTCCTGCCCCTCAAGCGGCACCTGCTCCTGCGGCGCCGCAACCCGCCGCTAGCAGTCAGCCCGTACCCAAGGCGGTACCGTCCATCAGCGGTGGTCAGGAACTGATTGAAATGGACCGGATGCGCAAGATGATTGCGCAACGCATGGTGGACTCCAAGCGGATTGCCCCACACGTCACGTCGTTTGTAGAGGCCGACGTAACGGACATCGTGAACTGGCGCAACGCGAATAAGGATGCGTATAAGAAGCGCGAAGGCGAGAACCTAACCTTCACGCCCATCTTTATTCAAGCCATTGCCCGCGCTATACAGGACTTTCCAAACATCAACGTATCAGTAGAGGGGGACTACATCATCAAGAAGCGCGACATTAATATTGGGGTAGCCGTGGCTTTGCCTTCCGGCAACCTGATTGTGCCCGTCATTCACAACGCCGACCAGCTCAACCTCAATGGCTTGAGCAAGCGCGTGAATGACCTAGCCAACCGGGCCCGCATCAACAAGCTCAAGCCCGAAGATCTGGAAGGCGGCACCTACACCATCTCCAACGTAGGATCATTCGGCAATGTAATGGGTACGCCCATCATCATGCAGCCGCAGGTAGCTATTATGGCCGTGGGCGCTATCAAGAAGAAGCCAGCCGTTATCGAAACCCCGCAGGGCGACCTGATTGGCGTGCGGCACTTTATGTTCCTGTCGCACTCCTACGACCACCGCGTGGTCGATGGTTCGTTGGGCGGCATGTTCGTGCGCAAAGTGGCCGATTATTTAGAGCAATTTGACCCTAATACGGCTATTTAATGGGTTGATTGTTGGCTGATGTTTGTTCTACCAATGACCAAAACGACAAACAGTCAACAACTAACTTTCAACAACCAACAAGCCACTCCATGAACAAAGTGCTGCCTCTTGCTGCCCTGCTCATTTCCTTAGGCCTCATCATTTTTCTATACCTGCGCATCAACAAACTAGAGGAAGCGCTGAAACAGTCAGAGCAACGCTTCTCGGACTGTGAGACTGTAAACTTCCAGCTGCAAAACCAACTAGTAGCTGCTACCCGTGGTCAAGTACCCGATAGCCTGAAGGTGCGCCACTAAGCTTAGCCTGCTTCGTCTTCCAACAAAAAACCCCGCTATGCGCAACATAGCGGGGTTTTTTGTTGGAAGACGAAGCAGGCTAAGCTTTCATTCCTAGCAACATCAATATGAAGGCATATTGCCGGGCCACGTCGTTGATGGACTTGAAGCGGCCGGAGGCGCCACCGTGGCCAGCGGCCATATCGGTGTGTAAGAGCAGCAAATTGTTGTCGGTCTTCATGGTGCGGAGTTTGGCTACCCATTTGGCGGGCTCGAAGTACTGTACCTGCGAGTCGTGCAAGCCGGTCGTGACGAGCATGTTCGGGTACGCTTGGGCTTTTACTTGATCGTAAGGCGAGTACGACAGCATGTAGTCGTAGAACTCTTTCTTGTTGGGGTTACCCCACTCGTCGTATTCACCGGTGGTGAGTGGGATACTGGCATCGAGCATGGTGGTTACCACATCCACGAAAGGCACGGCCGCTACTACGCCTTTGTAGTATTCGGGGTGCATGTTTACTACGGCACCCATCAGCAAGCCGCCCGCCGAGCCACCTTGGGCGAACAGCTTATCGGCCGAGGTAAACTTCTGGTCTATCAGGTACTTGGAACAATCAGTGAAGTCGGTGAAGGTGTTTTTCTTGTTTAGCTTCTTGCCGTTTTCATACCACTGTCGGCCTAATTCCTGCCCGCCCCGAATGTGGCAGATAACGTAGGCAAAGCCTCGGTCGAGCAAGCTTAGGCGCGCCGCGCTGAAGGTGGCGTTGGTGGAATTACCGTAGGAACCGTAGGCGTATTGCAGCACGGGCGCGGTACCATCCTTCTTGAAGCCTTTCTTATACACAATGGAGAGCGGAATTTTTGTCCCGTCGGTGGCGGTGGCGTAGGCGCGTTCCGTCACGTAGTCTTCCTTCTTGAACCCACCTAGTACGGCCTGTTCTTTGAGCAGCTTCTTGCTGCGCGTGGCCATGTCGTAGTCGTAGGTGGAAGCCGGCGTGGTGAGGGAGGTGTAGCTGTAGCGTAGCACCGGCGTGTCGAACTCGGGGTTGACGCTCACGCCCGCCGTGTAGGTAGGCTCGCCGAAGTTGAGGTAATGCTCCTGCTTGTCTTTCCACCGAATTACCCGAAGCTGCAATAACCCTTCTTTTCTTTCGCCGAGCACCAAGTAATCTTTAAACAGCTCCATGTTTTCCAGGAACACGTTCGGACGGTGGGCAATTACCTCCTGCCACGCCGTCTTGGCGGTGTTCGTCACGGGCGTTTTCAGCAACCGATAGTTGGGCGCGCCAGCGTTGGAGCGCACGTAGAAGTCGTTGCCAAAGTGCTCGATGTCGTACAAGTGGTCGGCCTCGCGGGGCAGAAATACCTGCAAAGCGGCGGTAGGCTTAGCAGCCTCCAAAAAGCGGGTTTCCGACGACATCGTACTTCCCATCTGCACGAAGATGTACTTCTTGGACTTCGAACGGCCGATGTACGTGCCAAAGGTGTTATCCTTTTCCTCGTACACCAAGGCATCTTGCTTGGGGTCGGTACCGAGCTGGTGACGATACACTTGGTACGGCAGCAGCGTAGTGACATCCTTTTTGGTGTAGAACACCGTTTTGTTGTCGGTAGCCCACACGGCATTGCCGCTGGTGTTGGCAATTTTCTCGGGGTAGAGCTTGCCAGTTTTCAGGTCGCGGAAACGGAGCGTGTAGAGGCGCCGGCTGACCGTATCGGCCGAGTAGGCTAGCACCTGGTTGTCGTCGCTTACTTCATAGCCTCCAATCTGGAAGTAAGACCGGCCTTTCCCCATGGTGTTGCCGTCCAGCAGCACTTCTTCGGGCGCACTCACGCTGCCTTTTTTGCGGCAGTAGATGGGGTACTCGCCGCCTTTCTCGAAGCGCGTGTAATAGTAGTAGCCATTGTCGCGGTACGGCACCGATTCGTCTTGCTCCTTGATGCGGCCCTTCACTTCCTGGAACAGCTTTTCCTGCAAGCCTTTCACCGAGGCCATTTGCTGCTCGAAATAGGTGTTTTCGGCGTTCAGATAGCCGAGCACCTCCGGGTTCTCGCGTTCATTCAGCCAATAGTAGTTATCGGTACGGGTGCCGAAGGGCGATACCAACTGCTTGGGTTTAATAGTGGCTACTGGGGGCTTGACTGCCCCGGTAGTAGCCGGTGTTTGGGCCTCGGCCAAGCCTATGGTTAGCGTGCATAGGCCAACCAGTAAGGAGTGTAATTGCTTGTTCATAGAGAAAGGTAAACGAGTTCAGTGCCAACCAATTTCAGCTGCAAACTGGTAAAGCACAGCTGGAACTTGGTATAGTATACAGCTAAAGCTACACTCCAAGAGCCATAAAGCAAATTGGCGACGCCTGTAGGCGTCGCCAATTTGCTTTAAATCAAAGAAATGCGCTGTGGGGCGCGGCACCTAGTTAGGGCCGACCGCCTTGCTGCTGGCCACCATTGTCGTTGCCGCCTTCCTCTTTCTGGTCGTCGTTGTTAACCGATTTTTTACGCTTGGGTGGTGCCGTAGTCAGCTTACCAATTCGGTAGCTTAGGTTCACGCGGAAGCCCGTACGATACAGCACGTTGATGCTGTTCTGCGCCAAAATTGGTGAAGTAATTTCAGTGCGAATGTTGTTGCGCGGCGTAAAGAAGTTGTCGGCGCCTACCCCAATGCTACCCTTCTTCTCATTGAAATCTTTCTTAACGCCTAGGCTATAGACCCCGAAACCGCCTTGGTAGCCCTGCAACTGCACCTGACGGCCCCGATAGAAGCTGAAGAACTGCAAGCCCCATCCTTTGGTAAAGGCATAGCTACCTTGCATCCGGCCGCTAATCACCCACCCCTGGTTTTTGGCCCGGAAGATGGGGTCCGATAAGTTGTTGTTCAATACCGCATAGTACGTATCGAAACCGCCGCCAAGGGTAAGCTTGTTGTTGAGGTTAACATTGGCGAATACGCTGCCGCCGTACGCATTTTCCTGTCCGATGTTATCGAAAGTGGTTTTGATGGTATCGAGGTTGCTGGTGCGCACCGCTTGGATGGAGCCAGTCGTGTTACGAGCGAAAAGAGAGAAGTTGAGCGAGGTTTTCTTGATGAATGTGTTGTAGCCCAGCTCGAAGTTGTTGGTGTATTCAGGGTCCAGCTCCGGATTTCCTTGGGTAATATTCAAGGGGTTAGCAGCCTGCCGGTTGGGATTCAGGAATTGCAACGAAGGGCGCTGAATCCGGCGGTTGTAACCAGCCTTGAGTGTGTTACCGCTGGCAAACTTGCGCGACAAGTTCACGCTCGGCACGAGCACGCCGTACGAAGGAATGTCAACGTCGGTGTCGGAGGCCTGAAAGTTGGCTTCGATGGTGGTGTACTCGTAGCGGGCACCGGCTTTCACCGTGTAATTCTTCAGAAAGCCCAACGTGTACGAAGCATAACCAGCCGCGACGTTCTGGTCGTAGGTGAAGGTGTTGGATAAATTGTTTCCTACGGTTTGCACCCCGTCCGCGAAAGTGGCGTACTCGCTGTTCACCTGGCGCATGATGTCTTTAGCGCCTACTTCCACCATTTGGTTTTTACCAACCGGCATCTGGTAGTCGAACTGCAACGTCATCTCCTGGTTGTAGCTGTCGTTCTGGTTGCGAATCTGGCTAACCGAATTCTCGTCGAGGCTTTCGAGGATGTCGTTGGTGTAGTTGTTTGTGCGGTTGTTACGACTATAGAGAGCCAGTATACTGAACTCTTGCTGCGGCGTCTCGAACGTATGCGTGTAGTTCAGGTTCAGATCCAGCGTGTTCGACTCATCCAGCGTCCGAGCGTTGCGCAGCGTGCGGCTGCTCAGCGGATAGTCGCCAAATGAATTGAGGCGGTATGATTCGCTGAGCAGATTATCCTGGTAGTTGGTGCCGTTGCGCACTCCTAGCTGCACCGAAGCCGACAGGAAGTTGTACTTGTTGATGTCGTAGTCCCAGCCCAACGAGTAGCGGCCGAACAGGTTGTTGTTGCGGGTTTTGGCAGTTTGTGTGGCCTGAGCTAAGAAGGTCCCGTCGGTATCGAACGTATTTTGCGTGTTCGAGAAACGGCCAGGCGTGTTGTACTGCGCCCGGCCTCCACCGCCGAGCGAGAAGCCCATCTTGCCGGTGCGGTAGCTGCCATTCAAGCCAAAGTCAGCACTACGCAAACCGCCGCTGCCGCGTGCATCCAGCGTAAAGCCCTGCAGGTTGTTCTGCTTGGTCACGATGTTGATGATACCACCCGAGCCTTCGGCGTCGTACTTGGCAGAAGGCGAGGTAATAACTTCCACCGACTTGATTTGGTCGGCCGGAATCTGCTTTAGCGCGTCGGCAATGCTGTTGGCCGAAATGGTGGAAGGCCGATTGTTGATGAGCACCCGGATGTTACTGCTGCCGCGCAAGCTCACGTTGCCGTCCAGGTCTACCGACAGCATAGGCACCCGCTTCAGTACGTCGGTAGCGTCGCCGCCCCGGGTGGTTTCGTCTTTCTCGGCGTTGTAAACTGTGCGGTCAACTTTTTCCTCCACCAAGGCCCGCTGCCCTTCTACTACTACTTCCTTGAGCGCCTGCGCCGAAGAAGCTAGCGCAATCGTGCCAAGGGCCACGGTATTGCCCGCATCGGTAATGACGATGCCCGGCTTATCAATCGACTTGTAGCCCAGAAAGCTGATTTGTACGGTGTAAGTGCCAGCAGCCACTTTGCTGACGGTGAACTTTCCACTTTCATCGGCGGCGCCCCCATCTACGGGCTTGCCAGTGGCCGGATTGAGTAGCACTACCGTAGCGTAAGGCACTGGCTGCTTGGTTGCGGCATCGGTGATAGTGCCCGTAATACGGCCACTGCCTTGCTGCGGCTGCACGGGTCCGCCCAATGCCGGACGCTGTCCACCCGCAGGGGGCCCGCCTGCGGGTGGCCCACCCGCGGGACGACCAGCCCCAGCCGGTTGCTGGGCTACCGCCAGATAGCCACTACTAAGAAGTACTACTAGAAAGGAAAGCTTTTTCATACAATCAACTACTGCAACTGCCCAGCATCTTGGCTTGGGACTTTATTTGTTTTCTGGCAAAGAGAATCGACTTGTTGTGTCGAGTGACTTGACTTTTCAATGCACTTGCCTTGGTAGGGGCAACCAGCAACCGGAGCCACAGACACAGCTTCAAGCAATTAGTGGCTTCTTCTCGCTAATAATTTGTACATGTTTTCGGGTGCTATACAGGCGGCAAAACCAGTTGCATCCATTAGCCCTGACCCGCTCTTTATGCTCAGCTGTATTGCTTACCCTAACTATCCCACGAAGGTTACTTGGCTGATGCACTGTTTTTCGAAAGGGCGAAAGAAGATAACTGACGGTTTTTCAAGCAAATGGGCTACTAACCTGGATGTCATTAGACGGTATAAACCCGTATGCTTGACCTATTGACTCGAAAAACCGCAGTATGTTTACTTCCAGTGGGCTTTGAATTAAAAAATAATTTCTTCTTACCTAAAAATCAGCATCTTACAAATTAAAATACAGCCACCTATGCTAATTAACCTTTGCTTTAACTAAAAGCAGAAGCGCTACCTAGCTGTGTGCTAAGTAGCGCTTCCATTCTATGAGGACGTAGTTGTTTGGCGAGGCAAAAAGTATCACGCTAACTATCACGCAAAGCGTAACACGAGCTAGTTGAGAAGCAGCAGCATAAACGCAAACTGCCGCGCCGCATCATGGATGGATTTGAAGCGGCCCGATGCCCCACCATGGCCGGCTTCCATATCGGTGTGGAGAAGCACGAGGTTGTTGTCGGTCTTGGTGGCGCGCAGCTTGGCCACCCATTTGGCAGGCTCAAAGTACTGCACTTGCGAGTCGTGCAAGCCGGTCGTGACGAGCAGATTCGGATAGGCTTGTGCCCGGACGTTGTCGTAGGGCGAATAGGATAGCATGTAGTCGTAGTAGGGCTGCTCGTTGGGGTTGCCCCACTCGTCGTACTCACCAGTGGTTAGCGGAATCGTATCGTCGAGCATGGTGGTTACTACGTCCACGAAAGGCACGGCCGCCACTACGCCTTTGTAGTACTCAGGGTGCAAGTTGATAACAGCTCCCATCAGCAAGCCGCCCGCCGAGCCTCCGGCAGCAAACAGCGTATCTGGTGAGGTGTACTGCTCCTGAATAAGATAGGCCGAGCAGTCGGTGAAGTCGGTGAAGGTATTCTTCTTGTTTAGCAGCTTACCATCCTCGTACCATTGCCGGCCTAGCTCCTGCCCACCCCGAATGTGGCAGATAACGTAGGCGAAGCCTCGGTCAAGCAAGCTCAGGCGAGCCGCGCTGAAAGTAGGATCAATAGAAATGCCGTAGGACCCATACGCGTATTGCAGCAGCGGTGCGCTTCCGTCTTTCTTAAATCCCTGCTTGTACACGATAGACATCGGAATCTGGGTGCCATCTTGAGCGGTGGCGTAGAGCCGCTCGGTCACGTAGTTTTCTTTCCGAAAATCACCCAACACGGCCTGCTCTTTCAGGAGCGTTTTGGTGCGGGTGGTCATGTCGTAGTCGTAGGTGCTGGTGGGCGTGGTGAGCGAGGAATAGCCGTAGCGCAGCACCGACGTATCGAACTCGGGGTTGATGCTGATGGCCGCCGTGTAGGTGGGCTCGCCGAAGTTGAGGTAGTGCTCTTCTCCACCCTGCCACCGCATCACGCGCAGCTGTAGTAGCCCTTCTTGCCGCTCCCCGAGTACGAGGTAATCCCGAAACAGCTCCATATTCTCCAAGAACACGTCGGCCCGGTGCGGAATTATTTCCTGCCACGCCGTCTTGGCGGTGTTCGTCACGGGGGTTTTTAGCAGCCGGAAGTTGGGCGCCCCGTCATTGGACAGCACATAGAAGTTGTCCTCGAAGTGCTCGACTTCATACAGGTGGTCTTCCTCGCGGGGCAGGAACACCTGGAAAGTGCCCGTTGGGCTGGTGGCTTCCAAAAAGCGCGTCTCCGACGACATCGTGCTACCCATCTGCACGAAAATGTACTGACGCGACTTTGATTGGCTTACGCCGATGTGGAAAGTGTTGTCTTTTTCCTCATAAACCAGCACATCCTGCGCCGGATCGGTGCCAAGCTGGTGGCGGTATATCTGGTAAGTCAGGAGCGTATTTACGTCCTGCTTGGAGTAGAACAACGTCTGGTTGTCGGCAGCCCATACGGCTTCGCCGCCGGTATTCACTATCTGTTCGGGATACAACTCACCAGTTGTCAGGTTCTTGAGGCGCAGCGTGTACATGCGGCGGCCCACTGTGTCCACGCTGAAGGCCAACAGTTGGTTGTCGTTGCTGACCTGGAAGCCGCCAATTTGAAAGTAGGCCTCGCCTTGCCCCATGGCGTTGGCATCAAGCAACACTTCCTCTAGCGCCTCTAGGCTACCTTGCTTGCGACAGTAAATTGGGTACTCCCCACCGGCTTCATAGCGCACATAATAATAATAGCCGTTGTCGCGGTACGGCACCGACTCGTCCTGCTCCTTGATGCGGCTCTTGATTTCGGTGAACAACTCGGCTTGCAGTTCTTTTACCGGCGCCATCTGCTCTTCGAAATAGGCGTTTTCGGCCTTCAGGTAGTCGATTACCTCTGGGTTTTCCCGCTCATTGAGCCAGTAGTAGTTATCGGTGCGGGTGCCATGGGGAGAAACAATTTGCTTGGGCTTCAGCGCGGCAACGGGTGGAGTGAGCATACGACGGTTCAGGTTCAACAAGAGTACTGCCGCCCCTAAAGCCAGTTTGGAGGCAGCTGAAATAAAACATAAGCGGCAACAACGAAAAAGGTTAACGTTGCCTGATGCCGCTGCTACTAAAACTGGCCGTTCCCTACTACCGCATTGCGGCTTCAGAAAACGGCCAGTGTAGTGTTAGTTAAGCCCATTTGATAGGACCATTAGCTGTCATTCCGACGCAGGAGGAATCTAAGGCAGTTTGTCCAACGATATACCTAGATTCCTCCTGCGTCGGAATGACAGCTAGCAGCCTTATTATGACAGCCGTTTAACTACAAGCTATTGAGGCTTTGCTGGAGGGTGGCAATTTTGGCTTCGGCGTCGGCGAGCTTGTGCCGCTCCCGTTCTAGCACATCCGGCTTGGCATTCTGCACAAACTTCTCGTTCGAGAGCTTTTTCAGCACCGATTCGCGGAAGCCATTGGCGTATTCCAATTCCTTTTCAAGCCGAACCTTCTCTGCGCCTAAATCAATCTGACCTTCCAGGGGCACGAAGTACTCTGTCCCGCCCGTTACAAAGCTCACGGAGGCGGCTGGCGCCGTTTCCACCAGCGTGACTTCGCTTAGTGCGGCCAGCTTCCGAATGACGCCGTCGTAATCTTGCAACAAGGTGCCATCGTCGGTTTTGGCAGCTAGGGTCAGTGGCTTGTTGGGTCCTAGCCCTTTCTGGTTGCGAATGTTGCGCACGCCGGCTACAATTTCCAGCGCCTTTTCCATCCGGCTGAGCAGTTCTGGAGCCCCTGATACGGACTGTGGCTTGGGCCAAGCAGCTACGCACACATAGTCCTTGGGGCCGCGCTCTGCAAGTTCATGCCAGATTTCTTCAGTAATGAAGGGCATGAACGGATGCAACAGCTTAAGCAGCGTCTCCAAGAAGCTAGTAGTATAGCGCAACGTTTCCGGGTCGATGGGAGCTTGGTAGGCTGGCTTGACCATCTCTAGGTAGAACGAGCAGAAGTCGTCCCACACCAGTTTATAAATGGTCATCAGCGCATCGCTCATCCGGAACTTGTCGAAATGCTCGTCCAATTCGGCCAGGGTGGTGTTCAGCTTTGCGGAAAACCATTCCACAGCTTTGGCATTGGCAAACGGTAAGGCCGCATCCACCTCCCAACCCTTCGTGAGGCGGAAGGCGTTCCAGAGCTTGTTGGTGAAGTTGCGCCCCTGCTCGACCAGCTTCACATCGTACAGCAAATCGTTGCCGGCCGGCGACGAGAACAGCATACCCGTCCGGACACCATCGGCGCCGTAGGTGGCAATCAGGTCGAGCGGATCGGGCGAGTTGCCAAGCTGCTTGCTCATTTTGCGGCCCTGATCGTCGCGCACAATGCCTGTGAGGTACACGTTGCGGAACGGCACTTCCCGACGGTATTCCAGCCCGGCCATAATCATGCGCGCCACCCAGAAAAACAGAATCTCCGGAGCGGTTACCAAATCATTGGTAGGGTAGAAATAATTGACATCCGCATTGTCGGGGTCTTTGAACCCGTCGAACACCGAAATCGGCCACAGCCACGACGAGAACCACGTATCGAGTACGTCTTCATCCTGCCGCAAATCAGAAACTTGCAACTCCTGGTTGCCGCTCTTTTCGCGCGCTAGCTTCAAGGCTTCCTCAGCGTTCAACGCCACTACGTACGTGCCATCGGGCAGATAGAAAGCCGGGATGCGCTGGCCCCACCACAACTGGCGCGAGATGCACCAGTCGTGCACGTTCTCCATCCACACCCGGTACATGTTCTTGAACTTGGGCGGGTGCAGTTTGATTTCGTCGCTCTCTACTGCGGCTAGCGCAGGCTTGGCTAAGTGCTCCATCTTCAGGAACCACTGCAAGCTCAAACGCGGCTCAATTACCGCCCCGGTCCGCTCGGACGTTTGCAGCACGCTGGCGTACTCTTCTACTTTGTCGAGCAGCCCTGCGGCCTCCAAATCCTTCACAATATTGCGACGCGCGGCAAACCGGTCTTGACCAACATACAGTTCGGCTTTCTCGTTGAGCGAGCCATCGTTGTTGAGAATGTCGATGACGGGCAGGTTGTGCTTCAGGCCTAGCTCATAGTCGTTCAGGTCGTGGGCGGGCGTCACCTTCAGCGCGCCCGTTCCAAACTCTATGCTCACGTATTCATCCAGAATAACCGGAATCTCGCGACCGAGCAGCGGAATCCGCACTTTAGCCCCGTGCAGGTGCGTATAGCGCGAATCATTTGGATTTACGGCCACGGCCACGTCCGCCATAATGGTTTCAGGCCGGGAGGTAGCTACCGTCATGAACTGAGGAGCCTGCTGAGCACTATCTGCTACCACCTCGTACCGCAGGTGATACATTTTGGCCATGGTATCCTTGGCAACCACTTCCTCGTCGGATACAGCAGTGCCCCCTTGCGGGTCCCAGTTTACCATGCGGATACCGCGGTAGATGAGGCCTTTCTGATGTAGATCCACAAACACGCGCAACACGGCCTCGGTCAGTTCGGGCTCCATGGTAAAGCGGGTCCGGTCCCAGTCGCAGGAAGCGCCGAGCTTCTTGAGTTGCTCGAGAATAATGCCGCCGTATTTCTCTTTCCACTCCCAGGCATGCTCCAGAAATTGCTCCCGGGTCAAGTCTTTCTTCTCGATACCCCTTTCTTTGAGCAAAGCTACCACCTTTGCTTCGGTAGCAATAGAGGCGTGGTCGGTACCAGGCACCCAACAAGCTTCCTTGCCTTGCATACGGGCCCGACGCACCAACACATCTTGAATGGTGTTGTTGAGCATGTGGCCCATATGGAGCACCCCCGTCACGTTGGGTGGCGGAATAACCACAGAGTAAGGCGTTTTTAACGGGTTGGCCTTGGCTTTAAAAAAGCCTTGCTCCTGCCAACGCTGATACCATTTGGCTTCAACATCGGCGGGATTGTACGTTTTGGCGATGGACATCGACAATAGAAAAAAGACAGTTTATATTAGCCGCAAAAGTACGGCTTTCGTGTTGTGACTCTACAGAGGCCAATTGTTAATCAGTAACAGCTAGCTTAAATTCTGATTTTAGTCACAAATTAAGCCAGTAAAATCAATGATAAACACTAATTTTGGGATGCTAAATTGATAAATAGCTGACTTTGTGCTACATCTTACTATTTTGATATAAAATAGTAACCTACTTCATCATTGGCTTCCCCTTTTCCACTGTATGGCTGCTTTATTTAAATTCCGTAAAACTGCTTCCTCGCAGCCCGTAGCTCCTGCTGCTCCGGCAGCTGCTACAGTGGTTACTCCGGCCGCATCAGTCGATACAACTACTATCCGTATCGGCATGGGGCAGTTGCTAGTTGAGGGTGGCGAACCAGACCGCAACCTAGCACGTGCCGCCTTAATGATTGCCGAGGCTGCCAGCCGTGGTTGCAACGTTATTCTGTTGCCCGAAACCCTAGATTTCGCCTGGACTCATCCAAGTGCCCTCACGGAAGCGCAACCTATTCCGGGCCTCTACTCCAACCTGTTGTGCCAAGAGGCGGTTAGGCATCAGATTTATATTTGCGCTGGCCTCACTGAGAAAGCCGCCGATGGCCGAGTGTACAACGCTGCGCTGCTCATCAACCCCAAAGGCGAGATCATCAGCAAATACCACAAAATCAACCTACTCACAGTAGAACAGCCTTACTATGCAATAGGGCAAACGCTGAATGTAGTAGACACTCCCCTCGGAAAAATCGGAGTTAACATCTGCGCCGACAACTTCATCGATGGGCTTTCCATTGGTCACACGCTGGCTCGTATGGGGGCCGAGTTTATTCTCTCCCCTTCCTCCTGGACCGTGGATTACTCCATCACCGAAGAGCATGATCCGTACCGTGAGAAATGGGTGAAGCCATATTCCATTCTCGCGCGGCTTTATAATGTGGCCGTCGTGGGCACTACTTCCGTGGGGTATATTGTGGGAGGGCCTTACGAAGGCAAAAAAAGTGTAGGTTGCTCTTTGGCAGTGGATGCAGCCGGCATTCGAGCCCAAGGAAAATTCAATGAATTTGCCGGCGACCTAGTGGTGGTGGACATACCCAAACCTAACCGCGCCGAAAAAGGCACGCAAATTGGGGAGATGCTGTTGCGCAAAGGCTTTAAATTCGATACTCTTCCTTCCTGACCTCGTACTACTGGAGCCTACAAGGTTCCTTTTTGCTCTATTCTTCCTGCTCCACTTTGCCTACTGGAATCCGCAAGATTCCACAACCAACCTGCTCTTCCTTAATTGCAACTAAACATGGAGATTCGTACTCGCGAAGGCACCTTACCCCAGTACTCGACTGCTCAACCTTACCAACGTTGCACCCGCTGTATTATGGATACCACTGTTCCTGGTATCACCTTCGATGAGCAAGGAGAGTGCAACTTCTGCGAAGTACATAACCACATGGACCGGGCTTTTCCACTCGGAGAAGCTGGCCGTAAGAAAGTACAGGAAATAGCAGCCGACCTCAAACGCCTAGGACGAGGCAAGAAGTACGACTGTGTGCTTGGCGTGAGCGGGGGACGCGACTCGTCGTTTACGCTTTGGTACTGCGTGGTAAAGCTGGGGCTGCGCCCACTGGCCGTACACTTCAACGACGGTTTTGGCAATCCGGTAGCCGGCGAGAACATGGTGAAGGCCTGCCAAAAGCTTGGGGTAGAAATGCGCACCATAACCTCGGATTGGCGCGAATCGAAGGACCTGAAAATCGCCTTCTTGAAAGCCTCCACGCCCGACATGGAAGAGGGCACCGACGTAGGCATTGCAACGGCGCTATATGGAGTAGCTGCCAAAGAAGGCATCCAGCGCATTGTTATTGGGCAGTCGTTTAGAACGGAAGGCATTGCCCCACTCACCTGGAACTACCTGGACGGCAAGTACCTGAAAGCCGTGCACAAGCGGTTTGGCACGGTACCACTGCGCCCATGGAAAGCCGATGACCCCGGCTTTCACCTGGATCTGGAGCAGATGTTTTACTACGCCTTCATCCGCCGCATCAAAACTGTGACGCTACTCTACCACGTGGATTACGTGCGAGCCGACGTAGATGAGTTGCTGGCGCGGGAGTTGGAATGGGTGAACCCAGGAGCACACTACTTCGACGACCTTTACCAGAGCGTCATTTATTACCTCAACCGGACCAAGTTCAATATCGACCGGCGGCTGTTCAACTACTCGGCGCTAATACGCTCCGACCAAATGAGCCGCGAGGTAGCGCTGGAACGTGTAAAGCACATCAACGGCATCGAAGACGAGCGAGTAATCAATTTGTGCATTAAGCGCTTAGGATTAACCCGCGCAGAGTTCGAAGAGATTGTAAAGGCCCCGCCCAAAACATTCCGCGACTACCCAAATAACTACTCTCTGATCCGCAAGCTTCGTTGGCCAATCAAAATTCTAAGCCAACTTAACTTGATTCCGGAGTCGGCTTACGACAAGTACTTTAACTGTGGTACTTGACTAGCAAGATTACACAATCGTTTCAGTGCAAACAGGAAGGGCTTGCCGCTTGGCAAGCCCTTCCTGTTTGCACTGAACAACCTTAGCGTTTCCAAGCTCTAATCAGCTTAGATACCGTAAACAAGAAGCGTTACGCTTCGTTGTGCAGCCACTGTTTTTTGGCGGTCAGCTTCTCGCGCGACTCCCGATAATCGGGGTCATCTACGCAGCAGTCAACTGGGCATACAGCGGCACACTGGGGCTCTTCGTGGAAGCCTACACATTCGGTGCACTTATCGGATACGATGTAGTAATACTCATCGGAGATGGGCGTTTGGGGAGAAACACCGGATACAGTTGCGCCACCGTCAATGGTTACTTCTTTTAAGGCAGTGCCATCAGACCAGCGCCAGGCAGCACCACCTTCGTAGATGGCAGTGTTCGGGCATTCCGGTTCACAGGCACCGCAGTTGATGCACTCGTCGGTTATCATGATGGCCATAGCCGTAGAATCAGGTAAAGTGAGTAATGGAAAGCATGTACGCGAAAAAAATACGCATGGCGATTTTTTTGGCCCTCAAAAGTAGAAACTAACTCGTAGTCTTGCGAGTTTTTTGCAGATACGTACTAGTGAAGTTGCGAATTGATGAAAAGTGCGTTTACTGTTTTTGTTGCGCTACTTGTGTGGTTGAAACTTTATAAGCTACCCTTCATCACTTTATTGCCTCACTCCTCACCTCTTTAGTAGTAGAATGACCCACTCCGACCGCCTGGCTGCTTTTGTAGCCCTAGGCCAACACCTACGCCAGCTACCGGCCGATGTTCTAGCAAGCCTAGCAGCTCAGGCCCGTAACCGCAACGCCTGGTTTGATTTGCCAAACGTAACCTTAGCTATACACAGTGTGGCTGACATGCTTGATGAGGAACCATTGCGGCGTTGGGCAGCCCGCTACCGTGCCGAGCCCGATACGCCGCGCCAAGTGGGTGTGGTGATGGCCGGCAACATCCCGTTGGTTGGCTTTCATGATGCTCTCTGCGTGCTGATAAGCGGCCATACGTTGCTAGCCAAGCTTAGCAAAGACGACACGGTGCTTATGAGCTGGATCTTAGGAGAATTGGTGCGGCTTGAACCACGCTTTCAGGAGCGAATTCAGCTTGTGGAGCGCCTCAACACGGCAGATGCCTTTATTGCCACTGGCTCCGACAACACGGCTCGCTACTTCGACTACTACTTTGGCAAGCGGCCCCATATCATTCGTCGCAACCGCACCAGTTTGGCAGTGCTGACGGGCAACGAAACCTCGCACGAACTAGGACTGCTCGGGGAGGACATATTTCGCTACTACGGGTTGGGTTGCCGCAACGTCAGCAAACTCTTCGTGCCAAAGGGCTACAACTTCTCGCCCCTGCTCGATTCCTTGCAGCCTTGGCATCAGGTACTCGACCACCATAAATACAACAACAACTACGACTACAATAAGAGCATTTTGCTGGTTAATGGCGTACCCCATCTCGATACCGGTTTCCTGCTCTTGCTAGAAAGTCCGTTACTGGTATCGCCCATTTCCCTAGTGCACTACGGCACCTACACCCACGAAATAGACCTAGTTGATCAGTTGACCGATGTTGCTGCTCAAACGCAGTGCTTGGTATCAGGCAATGGGCAGTGGGCAGGCAGCGTAGCATTTGGGCAGGCACAAAGTCCAGGCGTTACAGACTATGCCGATGGTGTGGATACTATGGCTTTTTTGGCGGAATTGACATAAGCTAACTGTGGCTTTTAGTGTCGACGTAACCCTTTGATAGCAAAAAGCCGCTCCAGTTGGAGCGGCTTTTTGCTGCTTACTAAACCAAGATTTTTAGAAAGTTTGGTACGGCGCGTAACGCGAAAGAAAACTGCTTTACACCCGCTCTAAGGTTTTAGTAATCAAATCATGCATTACGGCGTCAGAGTTCGTGGCAAACTCGCCCGTAGCACGGTTGGCTACTATAGCGTTCAACGATACTACCTCGTGGCCCAACAGACGACCTAAGGCGTAATAGCCCGCGGTTTCCATTTCGAAGTTGGTGAGGCGGAATTCGCCTTCTGCGCTTTCGTAGCGGAAGTTCTGAAACTGCTCAATTAGGTCGGGGCGGCGCAGGTCGAGGCGTAGTACACGGCCTTGGGGGCCGTAGAATCCCGGGCAGGTAAGCGTATTACCGACCACCATGCCTGCTCCGAGTTGCTCGCGTAACAAATCGGCACCGCGGACGCAGTAAGGGCGGTAGTCGAGAGCCAAGGCTTGTTGCACACCGGTTGCTACTTCTATCTCCAACCCGGTTTCCACCAGTGGGTAAAACTGCATCAAGGAATCGAGCCCTACGGCGTGCTCCGTAACTAGGTGTGAGCCAACGGGAATATCGGCTTGTAATGAGCCACTGGTACCTACCCGAATGATGCGCAAGGCAATATGCTCTTCGTGGGGCCGCACTTCGCGGGTTACAAAGTCAATATTAACCAAGGCATCCAATTCGTTGAGCAGAATGTCAATATTGTCGGTGCCCATACCCGTGCTAATGACCGTGAGGCGCTTACCCTTGTAGTAGCCTACGTGCGTCACAAATTCACGCTTGTGAACTTGAGTTTCGATGGAGTCGAAATGCTCACTTATCAACGGCACCCGCTCTGGATCCCCCACTGTGATAATGGTATCGGAAATGTGGTCGGGCTGCAGGTTGAGGTGATAGATGCTACCGTCTTTGTTGAAAATCAGCTCGGATTCGGGAATGGGCATGTTGTTGTTCGTTTGTTGTCGACACCACAGGCATTTGCGCCTGCAACTGCATAAGTGCTCCCTTTAACGGCGAAAAATGAAAAAGAGCAACAACCATCTACGATCTAACGCACCGGTGTACGGTAGGAAATCAAGCCTTGCTCGGGGCGGTAGTGGTTGCTGATTTTGGGGTACGTGCCCGTACCATCGTAAGGGCGCTTATCGGGGTGCTCTTGGCAGGTGGGTGAGCAAGCGCCCTGCAGCTGCGCACCACACGATTCACAAAGTGGCACGTGTGCATTGCAGTGTGGGTTGGCGCAGTTCACCATCCTGTCGGAAGGCGTGTGACAGTGGTGGCACTGGCTGATGATGGAGGGGTTGACGTGGTTGACGTCTACTGCCACGCGTCCATCAAATACGTAGCATTTGCCCTCAAAATCCTCACCGCCCGCTTCCAAACCGTACTTGATGATACCGCCGTGCAGTTGGTACACGTTTTCGAAGCCCTGCTCCAGCAAGTAGGCACTAGCTTTTTCGCACTTGATACCGCCGGTGCAATACGTGAGGATTTTCTTGTCCTTGTACTGCTCCAACCGTTCTAGCCGATCCGGAAACTCGCGGAAGTTTTCGATGTCGAGCGTGACGGCGTTTTTGAAGCGCCCTAGCTCGTACTCGTAATCGGAGCGCACATCCAGAATCACCACGTCGTCCTGATCCTTCATGTCGCGAAACTCCTCGGGCGAGAGATGAACGCCGGTTCGCTCGTAGGGTTTGATGTGCGGCAAGCCCACGTGCACGATTTCTGGCTTCACGCGCACGTGCAGCTTTTGGAATGTGTGAGCCTCGGCCTCTTCCACCTTGAACTCCAAGGCATCGAAGCGCGGATCAGCCTTTACCAGCCGCATGTACTCGGCGCAATCATCCACTAGCCCCGAAACGGTGCCATTTAACCCTTCAGGCGCCACAATAATGCGTCCTCGCAGATTCAGGCGCAGGCAAAGCCGGTGATGCTCCTCCCGGAATGCCTCGACATCCTCGATAGGCGTGTAGCAGTAATAAAGTAAAACGCGGTAATCCATTTTAATAGAAGTGAGATGTTAAAAGCTCAGCACTCAGACAACGCAAAGACGCTTCTAGGTTCTAAACCCTCAACTCTATTTTCCTGACACTAAACCTTGACAGCAGGGTTGCCGAATACCGTTTGGTTGGCGGGTATATCAGCTACTACCACCGAGCCCGCGCCCACACGGGCCTTATTGCCGATCTTAACACCCGCCACGACCACCACGCCAGCGCCAATAAAGACCTGCTCTCCGACGACAACACCGGCGTTCAAAATAGCGCCAGCACTAAGCTGCGAATAGTCGCCCAACTCGGCTTTGGCATCTACCACGGCGTTGGCCCCAATCAGGCAGCCATTGCCAATCTTAGCAGTACCCGCCACAACGGCATTGGCTCCTACCTGATTACCGTGCCCTAGCCACGCGTGCGGCGATACGCTAGCGCGCTGGTGAATGGCGTTGACGGGCACAACTTCGTACTCGTCGTGGAGCATGGTGGTAAGGCTACGGCGGCTAGCCGTGTCCTCGGTGGCCACAAATACTTCGCACTTTTTGCCCAGCAGCTTGAGCAATTCTTTGTCGTCGGTGTTGCCCATCACGGGCACGTCGAACACTTCAGTGTTCTGGAGCTTGGTGTCGTCGTCGAGGAGGCAGTACACCACCACGTCGTTGGAAAGGAAAGCGTCGAGGGCAGCAATACCCACAGTTTGGGCACCAAGGATAATAACGGGGTTTTCCATACGTAGCGAGAAAGAGCCGACGGCGCGCCGACCAGATTCAAACCACAAAGATACGCCACTCTTCTTTGCTGGTTACTGATTGCTGTTTGTTGATTAATGCTCTTACATCTCGTTGGCGACAATCACCTACCGGCAATACCCAATCACTACAACCCGAAGCGGCGAAGCACCCGAGCGGCATATTCGTTTTGGAGGGCCAACCATAACACGAATGGCAGCAAAGCCACCCGGTAGCGGTTCATCGTGCCGAGGTTAGGGGTACTCAAACCAATCAAAGCCGCCAAGGCAATGCAATAGAACAGCATAGCCACCACCAATGCAAAGGGCAACTCACCAGCCCGTCCTCGCACTAAGGCCAGCAAAGCAGTTGCTAAAATACCGAGCAACAGCAGGTTTTCCAGCCCTAACGCCTTGTAGCCCATGCTTCCCTCCCAAAACCAAGGCCGACTTATTGCCTCCCATACTGCTTGCGGCGCGTTTTGGGCTACGCTTTCGATGTTGGGACTGAAATCATTGAATACAATACGTGGCCGCTCCCCTGACTGCTTGCTTAACTCGTTGTAGTTGCGCAAAAGTTGAAGCGTAATTCGGTTCGGACGAAAAACTAAAACCACTTCGCTCCCAAGCCATGCTCCGACACTGATTGTGGCAAAGAAAATCAGGACAATCATCCACCGTTGGCGTGCCACTCCCAGCTGCTGTAGCATGCGCACTATCGTAAGCCCCCCTAGCGCGCTAAAAAGCAGAGCAGCAAAGAAGTAGCGCATCTTGAACTGAAGAAACGCCAACAGCATCAACACGAAAACACTTGGAATAGAAAAGCGCGTTTTGCCATAAAGCCAGCTTACCGACACAGCTACCAGCCCCGCAGCACTTCCCACTACCAAGCTCTCCTTGGTGATGCCCGCCGACCAGTAAACGACCGTTGGCCACACCAAAAACCCAATCAGTGCAGCACCAACAGGCGTTTGTGGAAACGTATGGGCTACCGTGCGAACCAAAGCCCAGCAGGCCACAAAACAGAACAACGACAAGTATAGCCCATTCCACCAGCTGTTGCTATAGCTAGCCAAGTTGAGGACCGACAAGATTTTGGCCGTGAAAAAGGTATTGGAGTAGCCGTGGTAGATGAGGTACAGTTCCTTATTGTAATGAAACTCGTTGCCAAGCATAGCTTGCAGCCACGCCCCCGGTCTTTCCCAAAGCTGCAAGGTCATAGTTGTTGAAAACTGATGCATGTGCTGCGCATCGGAGCTAGGCTTCCAACAGGCAGCCCCCCAAGCCAGCAGCTTCAAGGTCAATACCGGTAGCAACCAGTGTCCTAACTGTGGTTCACGTAGTTGAGTACGGAGCCAGCGCCAGAATAAGACTGCCAAGGCTGCATTAAGTGAAATGGCAACGGCGAGCTTCAACGGGCAGCTAAGTTACGTTGCATGATTCGGCTACCTACGGCGCATTGCAGGCAGCGGCGTGGCGCGCAGTAGGCGCGGTGCAGCGCCAATAGACCTTGCGAATCGGCGGAGCTGCGATGCTGGAAACCCAACCCGGCATAGTCGTCGGTGATATGGTTGTGCTCGGCTGGCAGCAAACTAAGCAGCGCTAGTGCACTTTCCACTAGCTCGATTTGGCCTGTGTGGCGAGCATACGCTACCCGTAGCGGTACTACTACGTTGGCAACCAATAAATGAATGCTGCTTTTGCCTAACCCGGGTACCTTGCCCGCTACGCCTGGCCGGTAATGTTCACGCCAATACGCCGAGGTTGGCACTTGGAAGAACTTTGTGAGCGTTGGTAAGTCAGCAGCCGTTAGCATAGCGTCAAACAGAGCTGGGCGGGCGTGTAATATAGCGGCTAATTGAGCTAAACGCACCGTAGGGAAGTTTGCGGGCCGCAGCCGCAAGAAATTCCACTCATGCGCGGCCAGTGCTGTGCCGTGCAGGCTGTACTTGTGACGCAGGAAATTAAACTCCCGATGCAGAGCAGTTATGTACTCATCTTTTGCTGCGGTTTCATTTTCCTCTAGAAATCCCGCCTGCCCAAATACCATTGCTTCCAGTTGCAGAAGGTCATGCCGGTGGCGGCGTATAATAGTTAGCGGTAGCGCCTTGGCAAGCCTCGCCAGTGGCTCACTATTCTTCTGAAAGCCGAAAGCAGCGGCTAGTGTATGATAAGCAGTAGCCTCCCAATCGTCGTTGAGGCGCTGATGCAAAGCAGCTACTACAGAAGCTTTAAGTTCCACCCGCTCTAACAGGGCACGCTCTACCATGCTAGTCCGGGTAATTTCGGGTACGGCCTGTAGTTGCGTAGCGCAAGGCAGTACGGCAGCTGGTTGCCCCAGCAAATCATGATAAGCTTGTAGTAAGTCGGGCGCAATACGCGCTGCCAAAGCCAAGGCAGGCACCGTGCTGCCATCGAGGCGCTGCACCAACTGGTCGGCTTCAAAGATTATGTGCAATACTACCTGGTCGTATTTGGGGTCGGTTTGATGTTGGTGCCGGTGCCAAGCAGAAGCTTTCAGATGGATTTCTACAGCCCCATTCCATTCTACTTCGTCTAGCTGCAGACGAGCATTAAGAAAGTCCGGCCCCGCATCGGCGTTGCGGTAGCCGGGTTTTAAAACGGTGATGAGTTGGCCGTCGGTAGTGCGTAGATCTATTTTATCGAAGTATTGATGCTGCCAAACGTAATGGAGGAAATCTTCTTGCATAATTAATCGGATATAGAAGCACGAAATATAACTGTTGTCCTTCTGCATTTGATGCAGACGCCCTGTATTTAGGCTGAATTAGCATCAACTCAAAAAAGCGGCCCGCCTCCACACAGAGCGGAAGCGGGCCGGACGAATTGGCAGGCTCGAAGCCTTAGCGCAGGTCAATAACTTTTACGCCTTTGTACTTGGTCTTGTCGAAAGCAAACGTGGTAGCGTCAACGGGCACGTTAGGCGTGAACTTGTTGATTTTGACGGTGTAGCGGTTGCCGTTCTTTTTGAACATCTGCCAGCTTCTTACCGATTTATCAACCTTGCTCACTTTCATGCGCACCTTGAAAACTGGGTTACTCCGATCCTCAGGGGCTAGTTCAATTACATCTACTACTTCGCCACCTTCCTTGGCCTCCTGTACATAGGAGTACTTGTAACCTTTCTTGTAGAGCGAATAGATTTGAGCGGGCGAGATTTCTTGCTCATCCGACTCATAATCAGAGATGTTCACCTCGTTTTCGGCTTTCATGTAGGTGTACATGGTTTTGCCGTCATTAATAACTTCTTGGCCGCTCATCTTCAACCGGAACTTCTGGCCGCTCACGGTGATGTCGCCGCTCATGTTCTCTTTTACTTTGGCTGCGTCGTTTTCCAGCGTTTGCGTGAAAGAGGCCTTGTAGGCTTTCATAGCCTGATACTTAGCACTCATCTGGTCCAGAATCTTACCAGCTTTGGGGTCCTGCTGCGCCGTAGCGGTTGAGCATAGCGAAACCGAAAAGGCAAACAGGGCGAAGAATTTTTTCATTACAAAAAGGTGGTTCAGTAGAAGTAAGTACAAGACGTACGAAACCGAGCTTTGTTTAAGACTTAACAAAAAGAACTTTATAAATGATCCTTTTTGTGCCCTGCATCATGCCTTACTTACTATTTAGGCAACGTATTCAACAACTGTTCCAAACTATATTCGTCCGGAATCAAAACCTCGCGCGCTTTGCTGCCCTCAAAAGGCCCTACCACGCCAGCATGCTCTAGCTGATCAATAAGGCGGCCAGCGCGGTTGTAGCCAAGCTTTAGGCGGCGCTGCAACAATGACGTACTGCCCTGCTGGTGCGTGACAATAACACGGGCGGCTTCCTCAAACATCGAGTCGCGTTGGGCAGGGTCCATATCTTCAAGGTCGCCGTTACCCCCACCCGATTCGCCTACCACTTCGGGGAGCATGTAGGCGTCAGGGTAGCCTTGTTGTTCGCCCACAAAATCGCACAGGCGGTCTACCTCGGGCGTGTCGATGAAGGCGCACTGCACCCGAATAATGTCGGAACCTTGCGAAATGAGCATGTCACCCTGACCAACCAATTGGTCGGCGCCGCCGGCATCGAGGATGGTGCGCGAGTCAATCTTGGAAGTAACCTTGAAAGAAATCCGGCACGGGAAGTTGGCCTTGATGATGCCCGTAATAACGTTGACCGAAGGCCGCTGTGTAGCCACAATCAGGTGAATACCGATAGCGCGGGCCAACTGAGCGAGGCGAGCAATTGGGGTTTCTACTTCCTTACCGGCTGTCATCATTAAGTCGGCCAACTCGTCGATTACTAGCACGATAAACGGCAGGTAGCGGTGGCCTTTCTTCGGGTTGAGGCGCCGCTCGATGAACTTGCGGTTGTACTCTTTCAGATTGCGGCAGCCGGCATCTTTCAGCAAATCGTAGCGCCGGTCCATTTCCATGCACAAGGAGTTCAGCGTGTTCACCACCTTCTTGGTGTCGGTGATGATGGCTTCGTCGGTATCGGGTAACTTGGCGAGGAAGTGACGCTCGATCTTATTGAAGATGCTTAGTTCCACCTTTTTGGGGTCGACGAGCACAAACTTCAATTGGGCCGGATGGCGCTTGTAGAGCAACGAAGCTAGAATCACGTTCAAGCCCACCGACTTACCCTGACCGGTGGCACCAGCCATCAGCAAGTGAGGCATTTTGGCCAAATCCACCACAAACACTTCGTTGGTGATGGTGCGCCCGAAAGCAATGGGCAAATCCATTTCGGTATGGGCAAATTTCTCGGTGCTGAACACCGACCGGATGCTTACCATCTCCTTCTTGGCGTTGGGCACCTCGATACCGATAGTGCCTTTGCCAGGTATTGGCGCAATGATACGAATACCTAAAGCGGCGAGGCTCAACGCAATATCGTCTTCCAGGCTCTTGATTTTCGAGATGCGCACCCCAGCGTCCGGCACGATTTCGTAGAGCGTGACGGTCGGGCCAATCGTGGCCTTGATGCTGGCGATGTTGATGCCGTAGTGGCCCAACGTTTCGACAATGCGGTCTTTGTTGGCTTCCAGTTCTTCCTTGGTTACCTGCGCCTTGGCCTGGCCGTAGTCGTTGAGCAGTTCCAGCGTAGGGTACTGGTACCGCGATAGGTCCAGCGTGGGGTCATAGTTGACGGCTGGCATGGCATCGGCATCCTCGTCCTCCTCGGCAATGACGGCCATATCGGCCCCAGCAGCTGGGTCTAGTTCAGCTCCTTTGTTGGTGATTTGCAAGGCTGGTTGTGGGGCAGCGCTAGCTGAAGGCTGACTGCTGGCAGCGGGTAGTGGCGCCTTGTCGTCAACCAAATCAGAAAGCGAAAGCGGCGTAGGAACCCGGGACGGCATAGCCACTACAGGCTCCGGATCAACCGCCGTTTCGATGGAGAAGCTAGGACCTTTTGCCGAGGTTGTTGCGCCACCAGAAGCTACGGTAGCCGCCGCGCTAGCAGCGCTAAGGGCCGCACTGGCGGCAGGTGCAACGGTAAGCGGCAAGGCGGCACCAGCCGCCGTAGCTGAGGCTGCTCCCGCTACTACACCAGTTCCAGCACTCGGTGTCACGCTGAAGGCGGGCGAGGCTATAGAACCAGACGTAACAACCGGAGCATCGGGCTCATCGTCTTCTTCGGGCTGCAAAACAGCAGCCGGTCGGGCAGCAGGTACGGGCGGAGTAGGCCGTAAGGACCGCACCGTCATACCCAAGTCACGCTCTTCTTCTTCCTTGATACCTATGGAAGCCGAAGCTCCGTAATTTCCTGCAGGACGGGCGTGGTTCGATACACTCTGATTTTCAGTAGCTTCCTCCTCTTCTTCAGCATCTGTGCCAAAGCGAGGAAGGGTAAGCGACGTGACATTGAAAAAGAAGACAACAAAGGAAATTAGCAGGAAGGCAAGGAGAAGCACGGTGCCCCAACCAATTAGGCTATCGAGCCAGAGGGCCACTTCGTAGCCAATGCCACCGCTCAGAAAGTCGAGGCGATGCCCTAGCGTGGGGTCCGCATCGGGGGCTTGCATTGTGAGCACGACGTAGCCAAGCAGCACGCTCAGCCAGCCCATCAGGAACAAGCACAAGGCCAGCACATAACTTACCGACACCTCTGCCCGTCGAAACACAATCTTGTAACCCAGGAAAAACACGATGGGTATGAGAGCAAATGCCGCTACCCCAAAGCCTTTATAAATAAAGACTTGTGCTATCATGGCCCCGAGCAGCCCAAACCAATTACCAGTTTCCTGACCGGCCTCTTTCGTCGTTGTCCGATCTAGCCCGGCCACTACGCTTTGATCGGCGTGGCCCGTAAACAGGAACGAGAGGAAAGCAATGGTGAGGTAGAGAGAACCAAGCAGAAAGAAGAACCCGAGAAAAAGCTGGAACCGCCGGTCGCGCACGAACCCGAACATACCGCCTAGGTTGAAGGACGGTAATTTCAGGGGTTGCCGTGGCGGTTTAGGAGCCGCTTTGGCCTCGGAGGCCCGACGATTTTCGCGGGGCGCGGTGGTTTCCGTTGCAACCGGCCGGGGCGTAGTGGCACGCGGTGGCCGCGGCTCGTTACTTCGGCTGGCCGGTGTAGGTTGATCTTGTTTGTATGTATTTTTAGCCATTCTAACGCTCCAAAGGGCCAAATCTAGGCATTTTTCAATGGTGATGTAGTGAAATAGCTAGCTAATGAGTGTAGCATTTTAGTAGGCTGATAAACTATCAAACTGCTAAGAAGGCTACTCTCTAGAATCACTGGTTCATCACCTCGTACAGGTAAATCCGCCAATAGGCATCTGGCCGGCTGAACACGCCAACCGAGCGGAGGCCGCTTTGAGCGGGTTGAGCTAGCCGGGCCGCCGACAATACGTAACGGCCCCTCAACTTTCGGAAGGTACTAGGATCAAACGTGAAATCCTGCACAACACGCTGCTGAAACGCGCCTACGCGGAAATCCTTGCCCAACTCCGCTGAAAATAAGAAGCACCGGTTACCCCAGGCATCGAAGTAAGCCTGCAGCATCGGGCTCTTGGCCAGCTCCCCGGCAATCAGCGGCCGAAACTTGTGCTTGTAAGAAAGCGGGTAGTTGTTTTGATAAGAATCTAAGGTGTAGAAGTCGTTTAGCTGGGCTACGGCCGGCGGGAAACCCAAGCAAGCCACCCGATACTGCGCGGGCTCGAGGGTAGTCTGCTGCCGTATAGTTTGCTGCACCTGCTCAAACAACGGCGCACTAACGTACGCTGCATAATTGGGCTCCTGGGCCCTTGGCCTGCCCGCTAACTCGCGCAGGTTGTTCAGCCATTCTGCATTCATGCCCAAGCCGACCAGCAACTGCAAGCCAATCACAGTTACTTGCCAACGAACTGGTAAGTCGCGCAGCGCCAGCGCCAGCACCATAAACCAGATCAACGGGCTCAGGAAATGGAATCGGCCAAAGTTGAAAGCTCCTACCGCTGGCACCTGCGTTTGTACGGCGGCCACCAATTGTGGATAAAACCCGCTGAACAGGGCCATTCCAACTAGTACGAGTAACCAGGATCCAAACCGCTGCAGCTGCTTGGTCCGCTGCCCCGCCGGAGTCCGCAGCATCACCACCCCTACCGCCAGCAAAACGGCTATTCGTAGAAAGCGGCTGGCATGATATTGCCCTACAAAAAAGAACTGGGCTGCACTTCGTAAGCCTTCAATCAAGCCCATGGGCGTGATTCGACGCATATCAAATTCTAGCCGGTGCGGCACGAACTGCTTGGCAAGCAGCAAAGAATAGAACAGCGGCCATTCCACCACCAAGTACACGCCTAGCAGCAGTAGTAAGCCCGCTACCAGACGCGCCTTTAGGCGGCGGGTTTGCCACCAGTCGTAGACAACGAATAGGCCGAGGGCAGCTAGTACAAACGGCCCCACAAACGCAAATATGCTCCATAGCGGGAAAGAGCCGATGAGCAGCCAGTGCCACCACCGCGCCGGCCCTCGGCGCAGTTCCAGAAAGGCCAGCAACAGTCCCGCCTGCCCCGGCACCGACCATCCATACATTGTGTAAAGTGGCAGCAGCGCCCAGCACAGCGCCACTCCGGCTGCTACTGCCTTTTGGTGCGCTTCTCGCAGCCAGTGTCGCCGCAACAAGGCATACATAGCCACTAAAGCGAGTAGCCGCACAAGGGCTTGCTGCACCAAATAAACAGCCCAGGGCGGCAGCATTTCAAACAGGCCAACGGTTACGTTTAGCCCCGACCGGGCCGCGTTGCGGGGCAGCCCATCCATCACGGCGGGCAGCACCGTAGTTGGGTCATAATCAAGCGCTACTTTCTGTTTGACAAGCAGATACGGTATAGCAAACTCTGCCTCTAGGTTGTCGTCGATGGTGATGTAGCTATGGTCTTGCAACACTGCGAATGGCAGCAGAAACACCAGCAACCCCAGTAGTGTTATCAAAAAGGGCGATGCGCGAGATGAATTATATATCCTAGATGATGGCACAATGATTAGATTTGTTGCGAAATTACCATTGCTCTGCTACTTCCCTCACACCTGTTGCAATGCCTGATTAAGGTTTTTCTTTGTCCTTGCATTGTCCTATGTCTCCAATTACCTCGCTTTCAGCTGAGCAGCCATCCTGCCAAGTTGAATATGATGCCAACAATCAATGGTTACGCGCTAATTGGCGCGGCTTTATCAATCCACAGCATGCTTTGCAAAGCATAGTCTCCTCTTTAGGTGTGCTTAGCAATCCGGTAGTGACTTTATTTCTAAACGATAACAGTCAAGTTCTCAATCCTTGGTTTGATTCGCTGACCTGGCTGCGGTATGCCTGGGACAGCACCCATACGGCCCCGCCGGCTTGCGTAGCGCACGTAATGCAGCCCGGTGGCGACGCCAACGTTAGTGACCTCGACACAAACTGGACCCGTAACACGGGCACTGAATTACAGCTTTTCGAGTCGGTAGAAGAAGCCGAGGATTGGTTGCGGGGATGCCACCACAATTCATGTGACTGTTAGCGTACATGCATATCTGTTTAATGCTCAGTTCAGTTAGCTGGTGATTGCAGACACTAAACAGTTCTGTTAACTACTTCAGCTGCGAGGGTGGAATTCCGTGATTATCTGCCGCAGGTAGTCTCGGTCTAAGTGCGTGTAGATTTCGGTGGTCGTGATGCTTTCGTGACCGAGCATTTCCTGGACGGCTCGCAAGTCGGCTCCTCCTTCAATAAGATGGGTGGCAAACGAGTGGCGTAAGGTGTGTGGGCTGATGCTTTTGCGTACTCCGGCGGTGCTGGCAGCTTCCTTTATGATGTTGAAAATCATAATCCTGGAAAGCTTGGCTCCTCGCCGGTTCAAGAACACATAATCTTCGTTGCCGGGCTTGATGTCGAGATGCGTACGGATACTTTGTAAGTAAATCCCGATATGCTTCAGGGCGTCGCGGCCGATGGGCACGAGGCGCTCCTTGTTGCCTTTGCCCGTCACGCGCACAAACCCCTGATCGACATACAGATTTGAAAGGCGTAGTTCGGTTAGCTCGCTTACGCGCAGACCAGAGCTGTAAAGCACTTCCAGAATGGCCCGGTTACGGGTGCCTTCGGCAGTGCTTAAGTCTATGGCTTCCAACAACTGTACGATGTCCTGGTAGCTGAGTGTGTCAGGGAGCTTCCGGCCGGTTTTGGGAGCTTCCAGCGTGTCAGTAGGATCAATGAGCAAGAGGTCCTCCATAATCATAAAGCTGAAAAACGCCTTGATGCCGGAGAGCGTGCGGGCCTGTGAGGTAGCCGACATTCCGAATTCGCCGAGCCAGTCGAGAAACTCGCGCAGCAGGGCGGTAGTCACCTCCTTAGGATTGTTGGGCAAGTGCCGGATTTCCAGAAAATAGCGCAGCTTGCCTACGTCGCGCACATATGCCTCCACGGAGTTAGCCGACAATGATTTTTCGAGCTGTAAGTAGCCTTCAAACTGCCGCAGAGCAATAGACCAAGTAGACATAGATAATCAAAAATGCTGCTCATGGGATGGTCGTTTCTCGAACGGCGACCTTCATATTCCTGCAAGTTTAGCGAGACTTGCCAGAGAAATAGTTTCTACCGGTTTGATTTGCCTTGTTGTTGAATCATTCAACAAGCGCCCACTCAACTCTCAACCATAGCTTAATGCAAATCCTCATCCTCAACGGCCCCAATCTTAATCTACTAGGTCGGCGCGAACCGGGCATCTATGGCACCCGCTCCTTCGACGACTATCTACCCGAACTACGCAACGCCTTCCCCGAACTAACCATCGAGTATTACCAAAGCAACCACGAGGGTGCCATACTGGATAAGCTGCACGAGGTGGGCTACACCTACCACGGCATTGTGCTCAACGCGGGCGGGTACACCCACACCAGCGTGGCCATAGCCGATGCTATAGCCGGTATCAATGCGCCGGTGATAGAAGTTCACCTGAGCAACCTGCACGCCCGGGAGGAATTCCGGCAGAAGAGCTTGCTGGGCAAGCATTGCGTGGGCAGCATCAGCGGCTTTAAGCTGGAAAGCTACCGGCTGGCAGTGCAATACTTCGACAGCCTGCGGCCGAAGCGTTTAGGCTTCAAGATATAGCAAGCGGCGAAATAGTGAGGCAGCAGCCTGGTGCGTCCGGCGAGCTGCTTGTGCGCTGAAAAGCCTGCAAGCTCATCATTTCACTAAATCATTATTTCGCCACTTAAGCGTTCCTACCTTTGCACCTCCATTCTTCCAGACTTCACCTACCTATGTATACATTCAATCCCGGCCCGTCGCAGGTGTACCCGCAGGTGCGCCAGTATCTTCAGGATGCTTTCGATGAGGGTTGGTTGTCGGCTCCGCACCGGGGCGAGCGGTTCACGAGTCTGATGCGCCAGACGGTGGCCGAGCTAAAAAACAAGCTCAACATCCCCCAGGACTACATGGTGTTCTTCATGAACTCCGCTACCGAGTGCTGGGAAGTTCTGACCCAAAGCCTCACGCCCCGCAAGAGTTTTCACCTCTACAGCGGCGCTTTCGGCGAGAAGTGGTATGACTACGCCAAAGCCCTGCGGCCCGCCACCATCGGCTTTCCCTTCGGCCCCGACGAACTGCCCGACGTAACCGCCTTGCCCCTCCCCGACCAGGAAATTGACTTGGTGTGCATCACGCAGAACGAAACCAGCAATGCCACCCAGCTGCGCGACGGCTTCATCCTGAATCTGTATAACCGCTTGGGCAACTCGCTGTTGGCAGTAGATGCCACCTCTTCGCTGGGCGGCATTCAGATGAAGTACATCAAGGCGGATATTTGGTATGCCTCGGTGCAGAAGTGCTTCGGCTTGCCTGCGGGTTTGTCGCTGATGATTTTGTCGCCACGGGCCGTTGACCGGTTCCGGCAAATCAATGAGCGTAGCCACTACAACTCGCTCACGGCGCAGTACGAGAAAATGCTCAATTATCAGACTACCCACACACCCAACGTGTTGGGCATCTACCTGCTGAGCCGCGTACTGCAAGACCGTGAACCCATCAAGGCGGTGCACCAGCACCTGCAGGATCGGGCCACTAAGCTCTACGACTACTTCGAGCAGGCCACGCAGCTCTCGCCCCTCATTACCAACCCCGAAACCCGCTCCACTACCGTTGTGGGCTTGCAAGGGCCGCCGCCGCTCATCGACGAAGTGAAGCGCAAGGCTCTCGCCCAGGGTTTGCAGCTCGGCAACGGCTACGGTAGCTGGAAAGCTGGCAGTTTGCGCATCGCTAACTTCCCCGCCATTCCGGATGCAGCATTCGAGCAACTGGTGCAGTTTTTTGCTCGGGAATTCGCTTAAGCTACGCAGTGAGCTTGCGCAGTTGTGCCTGACTCTAAGGTTTATAGAACCAGGCACAACTGCACAAGCTTCCTCTTCATAACGCCACCTTTGTCCATGTTCAGCCTCAAGGAAATCTTCTCGGTCACGCTTACCCTCTTTGCCGTGATTGATGTGCTGGGCTCTATTCCCATCATCATTCAGATTCGGCAGCGCGAGGGCAAGATCCACTCGGAAAAAGCCACCTTGGTTGCGGGCATTCTGATGGTGGTGTTTCTGTTTCTGGGGCAGAGTATATTGTCGTTGTTCGGCGTTGATTATCAGTCGTTCGCGCTAGCAGGGGCTATTATCATCTTCCTTATTGGCATGGAAATGATATTGGGCATTCAGCTGTTTCGGCACGACCCGCTGGCTACCACGGGCTCTATTGTGCCGCTTGCGTTTCCTATTATCGTGGGGGCCGGCACCATGACCACGCTGCTCTCTCTGCGCGCCGCCTACTCCCTGCCCAACGTATTGGTTGGCATCGGTTTGAACTTGGTGTTCGTGTACCTGGTGCTCAAAAGCAGTGGCTGGATTGAGCGTAAACTAGGCAAAGCAGGCGAGGATATTTTGCGCCGCGTATTCGGCGTGATTCTGCTGGCTATTGCCATTAAGCTGTTCAAAAGTAATTTTTAGTTGAAACAGTAACTACTTGATTGTTTGCGCGCCGTGTGAAGATGACACGCAAACAATCAAGTAGTTACTGTTTCAACTCTTCAGTATCCAAAAATGATTTACCTGTTCACCGATGGTTCCTCACGCGGCAACCCTGGCCCCGGGGGCTACGGGGCCATCCTGCGTTTCGGCCAGCACGAGAAGGAACTGACCGAAGGCTTCCGGCTCACCACCAACAACCGCATGGAGCTGCTGGCTGTCATCAAAGGCCTCGAAGCCATCAACCGCCCCGAGTTACCCATCACCGTCGTGACGGACTCGAAGTACGTAGTAGATGCAGTGGAAAAGCGGTGGGTGTTTGGCTGGGAAAAGAAAGCTGACTTCGGCAAGAAAGCCAACGAAGACCTGTGGCGGCGCTTCCTCAAAGTGTATGCCCAACGCAAAGTATCTTTCAAATGGGTGCGCGGCCACAACGGCCACCCCGAAAATGAGCGTTGCGACCAACTCGCCGTGTGGAGTGCCACCCAAGGCAAGCTGCTTGTTGACGACGGCTACGAGCTAATTGAAGCTCGTCGCGCCTAAGGCAATAAATTGCGCCTTACCTTTGCCCCGTGATGAGTCGCTCCACCGCGGCGCCTTTCGGGGCGACGAGGAAAGTCCGGGCAACGCAGAGCACCCTGCTTCCTAACGGGAAGGACTGGCAAGTATAATGCAAACCAGGACAGCCAGTGCCACAGAAAACTACCGCCTACGTTGCCTTCGGGCAGCCGGTAAGGGTGAAAAGGTGCGGTAAGAGCGCACCAGCGGGCAGGTAACTGTCCCGGCTGGGTAAACCTCAGGGGTTGAAAGACCAAATAAGCGGATATGCAGGCCTTCGGGCCCGCACCGGGCGGCTCGTCCGGCGTCCGTGGGTAGGTTGATGGAGCCTTTCCGCGAGGACTGGCCTAGATAAATGGTGGAGACGCTGCTTTCGGGCAGTGGACAGAACCCGGCTTACAGGCTCATCACGCAACATGAAAACGGCCGCCGCAACACTACTTGTTGCGGCGGCCGTTTTTGCGTTCAGTAAACCAGTACGCAAAGCAGCATAAGGCTTATACCTCTTACTTCTTGTTTGCGGCTCGGATTGCTTTCACTTCCGCTGCACTAATGGGCGCAGCCTTGTTGCCGAAGCTGTTGCGCACATACGTTAGCACAGACGCAATCTGCTGATCGGTTAGAAAATCGTAGGAGGGCATGGCATTGTTGTAGGGCTCCCCGTCGATGTCCTCGCCCTGCAAGCCATTGAGCACCACTTTCACAATACGGGGTTTTTCACCGAGCACGTAGCTGGTTTTAATGAGTGGCGGGTTCAATCCATCAACCCCGCCTCCATCGGCTTGGTGGCAGCTCAGGCAGTTCTGGGTATAGATGGCTTTTCCCTCGGCAATAGCTGCTGATGAAGCAACTGCTGTTGCAGGGGCTGCTTTAGGTTTGGGAGCCGGCTTCTTTTGGGCCGATGCCGACAACCCACACAAGGTTAGCCCAATTAGGGCAACTATATTCTTCATTAAGGGGCTTATTTCTTGGCGTATACAATGCGGTAGATTGTGCCCATCTTGTCGTCGGAGACGTAGAGTGAGCCATCAGGTCCCTGGGCCAAGCCGCAGGGCTTGTGGTCGGCACGGCCAGAGGCCACTTTCTCGGGCGAGCCGGCAAAATTATCAGCGAATACCTCCCACTCACCGGCAGGCTTGCCATTTTTGAACGGTTGGAAAACTACGTAGTAACCTGCCTGCGGTTCGGGAGCCCGGTTCCAGGACCCGTGAAACGCAATGAACGCGCCGTTGCGATACTTTTCGGGAAACATGGTTCCGGTATAGAACAACAGCGCGTTGGGAGCCATATGGGCCGGAAACGCTGCTGCCGGGTCAATAAAGTTGCCAGTGGCTTCTTTCTTGCCGTCGCCACCGTATTCAGGGGCCATCATTTTCTTGCGCTGTAGCCCATCGTAATACATGTAGGGCCAACCGGCATTATCGCCTTTTTTAAGAGCGTACATACATTCGGCCGGTAACAGCGCTGACTGCTTGACGTCGTACATTTCCGGGAAAATATCGTGGAGTTGGTCGCGGCCGTGCTGCATCACGAAGAGCTGATTGGCTTGCGTGTTCCAGTCCAGGCCCACTACGTTGCGCAGACCGGTGGCATAGCGCGTACCGTCGCCGTAGGTTTGATTGAGCTTGTCGGCCCGGAATTGCCAAACGCCCCCGGCCGAATCGAGAATCGGGCAATTCTGCTGGCCGAGTGAGCCTTTCTGGCGGTCCTTGATTTGGCAAGAGTTGGAATAGGCTCCCACGTTGACGTAGATGTTGCCACTATTGTCGAGCGCCACCGACTTGCTTTCGTGCTGCCGCCGGTTAATGAGCCCCGTAATTATCTTTTCGGGCTGCTCGGGGTTGATTACTTCTCCCTTTGCGTCAAGCTTGTACCGAAACACCTCCTGGTCGGAGGAGGCATACAGGTAGCCATTTTTGACGGCAATACCGGTACCGCCGTAGTTACCGAATCCGCCGGCCACTTCGGCCTTACCTCCGCTGCTTTCGCGCAGCATCAGGATACTCTTACCGGTTTTGTCGGGACGGTTCAGCTTGACGTAAATGTTGCCTTGGGGCGTGATAGTCAGGTGACGAGTACGGGCCCCGGTTTCCACCACTTTTAAGGCCCCGAAGCCAGCTGGCAGTTTCAAGCCTGCATTGTCAGCGTCGGGTACAGGCGGCCCTACTTTGCTGGTTAAGGCATACAGTGCCAAACTGCCAACCAGAGCCGAGGGCAGTAGTACATAGCGGGTCAAAAGGTGTTTCATGTGGGTTGGGTTCTGTCAATAAAGAGTGTAACGCTGAGTATCAGATCAATAAGCCATCGGCTTAGCTCGCCTTGCTTACTGCATTCCCACAGCAGAGGTTGCTTCTGTTGCTGGCGCAGCGCGGCAAACTAGTTCCGCTACTGCGAAAAGCAAAGTCGGCGGGGTTATAACAGGAGTTGCAGCCACATCGCCGGAGGTCTGTATTTTGTTTGTGCACACGAACCAAGCACGGCTTTTCGTTACCTTCGTTACTTTCGCTTCCCCCTCTTTTGCCAAACCCGTTCTATGCCCCGCATTCTCATTATTGACGACGAAAAAGCCATTCGCAATACGCTGAAGGAGATTTTAGAATACGAAAGCTACCAAGTAGACCAAGCCGAGGACGGCCCCTCCGGCCTCGATATGCTGATTCGCGACAAATATGACGTGGTACTCTGCGACATTAAAATGCCCAAGATGGATGGCATCGAGGTGCTGGAACGTGCCCGCATTGTAGCGCCCGACACTGCCTTCATCATGGTTTCGGCCCACGGCAACGTGGAAATGGCCGTTGATGCCACCAAAAAAGGCGCCTACGACTTCCTGCAAAAGCCACCAGACCTCAACCGCCTGCTGGTAACGGTTCGCAATGCCTTGGACCGCACTAAGCTTGTAGCTGAAACCAAGACGCTCAAGAAGAAGGTTGCCAAAAATTCGGAGATGGTCGGCTCTTCGGCGGCGCTTGGGGCCGTGCGCAAAGCCATCGAGAAAGTGGCACCTACCGATGCACGCGTACTGATTACGGGACCCAACGGTGCCGGCAAGGAGATGGTAGCGCGCCAACTGCACGAGCAAAGTAATCGCTCTAGTGGTCCGCTCATCGAAGTAAACTGCGCTGCTATTCCATCGGAACTTATTGAGAGCGAGCTATTTGGGCACGAGAAAGGCTCTTTCACCTCGGCCGTGAAGCAGCGCATCGGCAAGTTCGAGCAAGCCGATGGCGGCACGCTCTTCCTCGACGAAATCGGCGATATGAGCCTTTCGGCTCAGGCCAAGGTGCTACGGGCGCTGCAGGAAAACAAAATCACGCGGGTTGGGGGTGAAAAGGAAATTTCGGTGAACGTGCGTGTGCTTGCGGCCACCAACAAAAACCTGCTTCAGGAAATAGCCGACCGCAACTTCCGCGAAGACCTCTACCACCGGCTCTCCGTCATCCTTATTCAAGTCCCCTCCCTCAACGACCGGCGCGAAGACATTCCCGACCTGATTCAGAAGTTTCTGCAGGACATTGCAAACGACTATGGCAACAAGCCCAAGAAGATTGATGCCGCAGCTCTTAAGTACCTGCAAAGCCTCGACTGGCGTGGCAATATCCGAGAGCTTCGCAACGTGGTAGAACGCCTAGTCATCATGAGCGACGACACTATTTCGGAAGTCGACGCTAAAGCGTTTGCAGGCAAATAAATACAAAGGCTAACTAAAACAGCCCATCACTCTGAACAAAGCTCAGAGTGATGGGCTGTTTTAGTTTCATTCTACGAGCCACTAGTTTACACCATTTGATTACAACCTCGCACGTCGGAATTATCAAGGCGACCGAGTACTTCGAAAGAGCCGTCGGGATGCATGCGGGCTAGGTCTTTGGTTTCGATAAAGCTACAGCTGTCTACATTGGCTAGGTCGATAATATTGATGGCGCCGTCAGGGCGGTCTTCCGAGACAGAAAACGGGTCGGCGGGGTCGCGGAGTAGTATGCGCAGTTGAGGGGGAGCGTGGAAGCGGCCGTCGCCTAGGCTGTAGGCTTGGCTGAGTAGCTCCGTCATGCCGTATTCTGAGTGAATACCCGCCGGGCCAAAGGCTTGCTGGAGTTCGTGATGTAGCTCTTCCCGGATCATTTCACGCCGACGGCCTTTCATGCCCCCAGTTTCGAGTACGGTTAGGTTCTGTAGCTCTGGCGCGAGGCCTACTTCAGCGGCCAAGTCCAGCAAGGCATAGCTCACGCCGAAAAGCATAACGCGGCGGGTAGAATCCTGCTTCGCCGCACGCAAAGCCTGCAGCAAAGCCACATGATCGTGCAGGAAAAAGGCGGGCTGCGTTTGGCCAGACTCCTTGGCGAAATAGTCCACCATGGCTACCAACGAAGAATGACCTTGCTCTAGATACGATGGCAGCAGCGCCAGAAACGTCCAAGTGGTAATCGGGCCATAGAACTGCTCGAAAATATGAGCGGCATTATGGCGGTAGAGCTGCGGGTCGCGAACGTGATGCTGGCTCCGCTGCTGCATGGTGGTGCCGCTGCTTAAAAACAGTTCCTGCGGCTCCCACGCCTCAGGGTCGGTGCGGACGTCGTGCGTCTTGAAGAACTCGATAGGCAGGAAGGGAATGTCGGTGATTTGCTCTATGGCGTCAGCGTTGCAACCTAATGCGTCTAAGTAGGCTCTATACGGCGGACAGTGCTTCGCCTGGTAGCGAAACAACCGTAAAGCCACCGCCGAAACGTCGGAGGTAGCTAGGTGAGGCAGCTGGTCCAAATGCTCTTCGCGGAAACTCATTGCAGGGTTATGGGGTTTGGAAAACACATAACAAAAGCAGTAAGTCTTCGTTGAGAAGCTGTACCTTTTACTCGCCGCTGAGGCGAAATTTCACTCGTCTTTTTAGTTTCTATGGCCATGTCTCGTACGCTTCACTTAGGCTTACTTTTCGCGCTGCTATGCGCAGCCGTTTCCTCATGTATCAGCCCGCCTGACTATCCTGACGCCCCTCGCATTAAGTTCAAAGAATTGGAAGTCGTGCGCTTGCCCAGAAGTGACCCTCGTGAGCAAGCTATTGACTCAGATACTATAACTATTTCTTTTGAGGATGGTGACGGCGACTTAGGGTTAAACCCTACTGATAACATGGCACCTTATAATGATGTGTCAGTAAATGGAAAACAAACTAATCCCAACTACTTCAACTACTATATTCAAGCACAACTTAAGAATAGAAATGGTCAATTCGTAGACTATATACTCGATGGGTCTAACGGTGAAGTAGGTCAATACAATGGCCGTTTTCCTCGCTTGACTACTGAGGCAACAAAAGAAGGACCCTTGAAAGGTAATTTGCGCTATAATCTAGGGCTGAGTTTGGGTACACCTTTTAACCCTGGTGATGAGATTCGATTTAGGATCAGTATTAGAGACCGTGCCCTTAATTTGAGCAACGAAATTTTCACTGAATCCTACGTTGTAAAGCCATAATCAACAGATAAGTACCTTCTTACGCTTGAAAGAGGGCGACGCTATTTAGTAGCGTCGCCCTCTTTTTTTAAGCTTCGAATAGGCATTACGTGTTGCTAAGCGAATAAGAAGTGCTGTTTCTAAGTACCTGTTAAAACAGCACTTCTTATTCGCTTAGTAAATAGCAGGGAAACGCTTCGGGTCGGCTTCGCGCATCATCTCGTATACAGTGTCAAACACTTCTTCTGCATTGGGCTTCGAGAAATAGTCGCCGTCGGAGCCGTAGGGCGGACGGTGGGCTTGGGCGGCCAAGCAGCGGGGAGCCGAGTCGAGGTAGCGGTAGGCATCCTGGTCGTCGATTACCTGCTGCATCATGTAGGCGGTGGCGCCACCGGGCACGTCTTCATCGGTGAAGAGCACGCGGCTGGTTTTCTGGATGCTGTCGGTGATGATGTGCTCTAGGTCGAAGGGCAGCAGGGTTTGTACGTCCACCACTTCCACCGAAATACCAACTTCTGCCAGTTGCTTGGCGGCGTCCAGCACAATGCGGCACATCGAGCCATACGTAACCACCGTTACGTCGGACCCTTCGCGCAGCACATCGGGCACACCTAGCGGCAGCGTGAACTCACCTACGTTGCTCGGGATTCGCTCTTTCAGGCGGTAGCCGTTAAGAGGCTCAATCACAATGGCGGGTTCGTCGGCGCGGAACAGGGTATTGTAAAAACCAGCCGCTTGGGTCATGTCGCGGGGCACACAGAGGTGAATGCCGCGGATAGCGCCTAGAATCATCTGAATCGGGGAGCCGGAGTGCCAGATGCCTTCTAGGCGGTGGCCACGAGTACGCACAATCAGTGGCGCCTTCTGGCCACCCTTGGTGCGGTATTGCAGGTTGGCTAGGTCATCACTCAGAATCTGAATGGCATACAGCAAGTAATCCAGGTACTGAATTTCGCTGATGGGACGCAGGCCGCGCAACGCCGCCCCAATGCCTTGCCCTACGATGGTGCACTCGCGGATGCCGGTATCGGTCACGCGCAACTCGCCAAACTTCTCTTGCAAGCCAGCAAACGCTTGGTTGACGTCGCCGATACGCCCCACGTCTTCGCCGATGGCAAAAATGCGTGGGTCGCGCTGGAAGTTGGCATCGAAGCAGGCTTGCAGTACTTCCCGACCATCTACTTGCGGGGCGTCGGGCGCGAATCGGGCAGGCACCACTTCAATGTTGCCGATTGCCTCTTCGCTTTGGCTGAACAGATACGAGTTGAAGCGGTCCGCATTTTCGGCCTCGGCCTGATCGAGCCAGTTCAGCAAGTTACGGCGGGCACCGCTGCGCTGGCCGCGCACGAGGCGCAGGGCGCGGCGTATAGTGCGCACAAGGTCGGCCCGAATTGGTGTTGGGTTTTGCCTTAGCGAATCCACTAGCTGCTGCACACCACTCTCGGGGCCAGACTCCGTTGCCAGCTGGTTCAGAAGCCCTAGCACCTCGTCGCGCTCCTGCTTGATAGGATCGAAGAAAGCGGCCCATGCTGCGGTGCGAGTGGCTTTCACTACTTCGCGGGCTTCCGATTCAATCTGCAACAGTTCGTCTTCGGTGGCGTGGCCTTCGGTTATAAGCCAGGCCTTCATTTTCACTAAGCAGTCGTGCTGTTGCTCCCACACTAGCCGGTCTTTGGACTTGTACCGCTCGTGGGAGCCGCTGGTGCTGTGGCCCTGGGGCTGCGTCACTTCCGTAACGTGGATGAGCACTGGCACGTGCTGCGTGCGGCATAGTTCGGCGGCGCGTTGGTAGGTATCAACAAGAGCTGGGTAGTCCCACCCTTTCACCACGAAAATTTCGAAGCCTGGTTCTCCTTCCCCATCGCGCTGCAAGCCCATGAGAATGGCCGAAATACTTTGCTTGGTGGTCTGGTACTCGGCCGGCACGGAAATACCGTAGTGGTCGTCCCACACGCTCATCAGCATTGGAATCTGGAGCACGCCGGCGGCATTAAGCGCCTCGAAGAACATGCCCTCGGAGGTGCTGGCGTTGCCAATCGTGCCAAACGCTACTTCGTTGCCGTTCACTGAAAACTGCTCGAACTGTTGCAGCTCAGGATTTTGGCGGTAGAGCTTGGAAGCGTAAGCGAGGCCTACCAGACGGGGCATTTGGCCGGCAGTAGGCGAAATGTCAGCCGAAGAGTTTTTGCTGGTGGCCAGGTTCTTGAAGTTGCCATCTTCGTCGAGGATGCGGGTGGCGAAGTGGCCGTTCATGGCGCGGCCAGCCGTGGCGGGCTCGGCCTCTACATCGGTGTGGGCGTAGAGCTGGGCGAAGTACTGTTGCAAGGTCAGCTCGCCAATGGCCAGCATGAAGGTTTGGTCGCGGTAGTAACCGGCACGCCAGTCGCCGGCCCGGAAAGCACGGGCCATGGCCAGTTGAGGCAGTTCTTTGCCGTCGCCGAAGATGCCAAATTTGGCCTTGCCCATGAAGACCTCTTTGCGGCCCGCCAAGGAGGCGTACCGACTTTCCCACCCGAGGCGATAGTCGCTCAGGAGTTCATCTTTACTGAGAGTGGCCACGGGGGCCAACAGGTCGGCAGATTCGGTAGTGGGCATAAAACGGATGGGGGTTGATGCCAGGAAAGGCTGGAAGGGCCCGCACATTGGGTACAGACGCGCAAAAGTACGGATTTGGCCGGCAGGTTTTGTTGAGACGCAAGGAGGGGCGTTTTTGTTTATCTTTGGCACGCAGAACGCCGTACTACAAGCCTCTGCCTCACCTTGTTCTACTCAACACCTACTCATATGAAACACTTTGCCTCGCTTGTCTTTGCCGTGCTGCTGGCCGTAGGCGCCCGCGCCCAAGGGGTTATTACTTTCGAAAAAGATCTGTACGACTTTGGCAGCGTGCCCGAGGGTACCATGGCTACGCACGAGTTCAAGTTCAAGAACACGGGCAACCAGCCCGTAGTTATTGCCAACGTGCAAGCGTCGTGCGGCTGCACCACTCCCGACTGGACCAAAACGCCGGTACTGCCGGGCAAGTCGGGCATCGTAAAGGCTATGTACAGCAGTGCTGGCCGCCCGGGTGTGTTCAACAAAACGGTTACGGTGACCAGCAACGCCAGCGTACCAAGCACGGTACTTACCATCAAAGGCAACGTGGTAAACAAAGAGCAAGCAAAAGCCACCATGACGCCCGCGCAACTAGCACAGTCGCCGCGCTTGGTGCTAGACCGCACCACGCACGACTTCGGCAAAATTGAGTCGGGACAGCAGCCCGTTGCTAAGTTCACGGTGAAAAACACCGGCAAGCAGCCGTTGGAACTCGGCATGATAACGTCGGCTTGCAACTGCGTGGGCTACAAATCGGTACCGCCAACGGTAAAGCCCGGCCAGAGTGCCGTAATAGAACTGTTGTACGCACAGCGTCAGACCGGCCCAATGTCGGATGTAGCTACACTGAGCTCCAATGATTTGAATGGCGACGTGAAGATTACGCTGAAAGCCAATGTGGTGCGCGACTTGAACAGCAGCAGCATGGTGAAGGAAACCAACGCGGTAGTACCATTTAAGTAAGCGCCCTAGTCAAGTGAGCTTCGCCAACAGGTCTGCTGGCTGCTTCCTCTTCATTTGAAATAATAAGAAGCCCCTGACGTGCTTATAGTCGTCAGGGGCATTTTTGTGTACGTAATTCTGTGCATGCGGCACTAGCGCCGACATTGCGGTGTTGTGGTTTCTCGCAATGACGGTAGTTCACCTATCTTTGCACTCTTCAATTTATCATCTTCTCACCTTCCCGCTCTGCCATGATCATCGGCGTACCGAAAGAAATTAAAAACAACGAAAACCGCGTAGGCTTAACGCCTGCTGGCGTAGCTGAACTCCGCAAGCAAGGCCACGAACTGTACGTGCAAAGCACGGCTGGCTTGGGCAGCGGCTTTCAGGACTCCGAATATTCAGAAGCAGGCGCCACTATTCTGCCGACCATTGAAGAAGTGTATGCCAAGGCGGAAATGATTGTGAAAGTGAAAGAGCCGATTGCGCAAGAATATCCGCTGATCAAAGAAAACCAACTGCTATTCACGTATTTCCACTTTGCTTCCGGCGAGGAACTGACCCACGCCATGATCGAGCGGAAAGCCATTTGCCTGGCTTACGAGACGGTGGAGCTTTCCAACCGGGCCCTGCCCCTGCTCATTCCGATGAGCGAAGTAGCGGGCCGCATGGCGCCACAGGAAGGTGCTAAGTATTTGGAGAAGCCGCTGAAAGGCCGCGGCATTCTGCTAGGCGGCGTACCCGGCGTGAAGCCTGCCGAAGTACTTGTATTGGGTGCTGGCATTGTAGGCACGCAGGCGGCTAAAATTGCTGCCGGCCTAGGTGCGCAAGTTACCATCATGGACATCAGCCTGAATCGTTTGCGCGAGCTCGACGACTTCATGCCCAAGAACGTGGTGACGCAGTACTCCAATGAGTACAACATCCGTGCTGCTATCAAAACAGCTGACCTCATCATCGGTGCCGTACTGATTCCAGGAGCCAAGGCGCCGCACCTCATCACCCGCGACATGCTCAAGACCATGAAGCCCGGTACGGTGCTGGTCGATGTGGCTGTAGACCAGGGTGGTTGCATCGAAACCTGCCGCCCCACCACGCACGAAGACCCGACCTTCATCATCGACGACATCGTGCACTACTGCGTGGCCAACATGCCGGGTGCCGTGCCTTACACGTCTACGCTCGCTCTTACCAACGCTACCTTGCCTTACGCTGTGAAGCTGGCTAACCTTGGCTGGCAGGAAGCTTGCCGCCGCGACGAAGCTTTGCGACTCGGGTTGAACGTGGTGCATGGCGAAGTGGTGTACAAAGGGGTAGCTGAAGCCTGGAACCTGCCATTGGTTGATGTACACAACGTGCTGGAAGAAGCAGCCGTTTAAGTGAATAGCTAAGTATGGAAAAGCCTTTCTGACCGAATAGGTTAGGAAGGCTTTTTCTGTAGCGTGAAGCTCCAGCCTCACGCATCGTTGCACGAATTTCAGTGAACCGGCCACGGCTACTCACTGATGCGCCACGCTGGAGCTTGGCGTTATTTCTTATGAAAGGCATTCTTTATACGGGCGGCGAGCTAACCGACCTTGCCACTTTCGCCCGTCTTCCGGTTTATCTTCAAACCTTTCTGCGCGAGCAAAACGGCGTAGTAGCCTATTTTGGTGGTCTGCACATACGCGGTTGCGTAGCCGAACCTACCTGGCATTCGCTGGATGCAGCCTGGCAAGGCCCCACCGCCTTTTGGCGCACCTACGACGAGGTAACAGAATCCGATATTCCGTTTGGCCAAGACTGCGTGGGCAACCAGTTCCTGCTGCGCGGCGACGCTGTGCTGCTGCTCGATACAGAAACCGGCGAGCTAGCCGACTTGGAGGTGGACTTCAAGCACTTCTTGTTCGGCGTGGAGAAGTATCCGCTTGATGCGCTGGGCATGGAGCCGCTGCGGGGTTTTCAGCAGCAGGGCGGGGTATTGCAGCCCGGTCAGTTAGTGAGCGTCTTTCCTCCGTTCTGCATAGCCGTCAATAGTGGCAAAGCACCCTCACTCAAAGCCGTTGCTGCTGCAGACCGATTGGCGTGGCTGGCTGATTTCCATCAAAAAATCAAGGACCTGCCCGACGGACAAACCATCCAGCTGACGGGCGAGTAGTTCCTTTTCTTGTTGTTCTGTTCATGATTTCACCACTTCTGCGTCTGCTGCTGCGCCGGTTGCTGCTGCTGATGGGCGCGTATGTGCTTTTGCGGCTAGGCTTTTATGTAGCCAACCAAGCCGTGTTTCGGGAGGCGACGACGGGGCAGGTGCTGATGGCCTTCTGGCACGGCTTCCGCTACGATATTTCGGCGCTGCTGCTACTCAACTTGCCGTTTCTGCTGCTCTCGTTGGTGCCAGCCTTTAGCTTCCGGTGGCAAGGTTTTTTGCGCGGCGTATATCTTACGCTCAATGCTTGTGGTATTGCGCTCAACTTAATTGATACGCAGTATTTCAAATTTATTGGGCGGCGTACCAGCAACGAGCTCTTTACCATCACCGACGATATTGAACGGCAGGCTGGGCAGTTGGTAGGCCACTATTGGTTTCTCCTGATTCCGTTTGCGGTACTGTTTGGGCTGGTGTGGTACTTCTATCCGATGCCGACGGCAGACGATGCCGCTTATTACCAAAGCGGAAGGCGCCGCAAACCAATACTCCGAACGGCACTGGAAATAGTAGTGCTAGCGGGCCTAACAATTCTCGGTATCCGGGGTGGATTTCAACTTAAGCCGTTGCGCACGGGCCATGCTTTCATGCAGACGCCGCCCATCCTGGGTCATGTAGCCTTGAACAGCACCTTTACTTTCCTGAAAAGCTTGCGTGCTGATGCCCCCGAGCGGCGCACCTATTTCCCGTCGATGGCGGCGCTACGGCCGGCGCTGGCCATCCGGCAACCTGGTCCGCGCCCCGGCGCCCCCCGCGACAATGTAGTGGTGCTGCTGATTGAGAGCTTTGCCTCTGAATACAACGGCATCGAAAACGGTGGGAAAGGCTACACCCCTTTTTTCGACTCGCTGGCGACGAAGGGACTGTTTTTTCGGCAGCACTACGCCAACGGCCGGCGCTCCATCGAGGCGCTACCAGCGGTGCTAGCAGGTCTGCCAGCCCTCACCGAAAACTCGTTTATCACCTCCAATTTCCAGACCGATGAGTTGCACGGCCTAGGTGAGTTGCTAGGCCGGAATGGCTATGCCACGTCGGTATTTCATGGCGCGCAGAACGGCACCATGGGTTTCAATACCTTCGCGGGCATTACGGGTATTCAACAATACTACGGCCTCGATGAATACCCTGGCAGCACCAAGAGCCCGGATTTCGACGGGCACTGGGGCATCTTTGACGAGCCGTATCTGCAATATTTTGCCCGCCAACTAGGCCAGCAGCGCCAGCCGTTCTTCTCTACGGTGTTCACGCTGACTTCGCACGAGCCTTTTCCTGTGCCGGCGCAGTACAAGAATCGGTTTTCGGCAGGCGAACTACCTATCCACGCCTCTATCGGCTATACTGACTTCGCGCTCCGGCAGTTTTTCAAGGCCGCTGCAAGTCAGCCCTGGTATAAGAACACGCTGTTTATTGTGCTAGCGGATCACACGTCGCAGACGCTACGGCCCGAGTACCAAAACACGCTTGGCTCCTACAAAACGCCGTTGCTGCTCTTTCACCCTAGCCGCCCGCTACCCACTGCCAACGTGGACCGCATCACGCAACAAGCCGATATTCCGGCTTCAGTGCTCGACTATCTTGGGTTAGCGGCTAATCAGCCCCTCCTACCCTTCGGCTACTCCGTGTTTGATACCGGCACAACTGGCCGCGCCCTTTTTCTGAGCGGCGGCAGCTACTTCCTGGTCCACCACGACTATGTAGCTGAGCTCACTGTCGACAACAAGGTGCGGCTTTACCCCTACCAAAAACACGCATTGCCGGCCACGCCCCTACCTGCTCCTGATCCGCAGAAACTCCGCCAGTACGGCGACGAGTTGAAAGCCTGCGTGCAGTTTTACTTAAACGGCCTAGCTGACAACGCGCTATACAAATAGTGAGTAAGTAGGGAACATTCTATTTGCGCTACTCTCGCCAATAGAATGTCGGCCACGCTATTTCACAACCTCACCGTACGCGGGCACTTCGCTCAGCATCTCGTTGGTGCGCTGCTCGAAGTTTACGCGCCAGCAGAAGTGCTGCAAGCCGTTGGTGAGCAGTAGTAAGGGTGCACCAATGGTTTGGTTGTAGGTAGCGGCTTGCTGGGCCACGGCGGCCGTTATGGGTACTGTGGGCCGTTTGCACTCCACGAGCAGCAAGGGCGTACCATCAGGCCCTAGGGCCCACAGGTCGGTGCGCTTCTGGCGCTGGTTGTACCGGTGGCCGCGCTCCAAGCTCAGCAAGCCCTTAGGGTAGCCACGGTGATTGATGAGGTAATGCACCACATGTTGGCGCACCCATTCTTCGGGCGTTAGTACCACCTGCTTGCGGCGCAGTACGTCCCAGATATATATAGTTTCGCCGCTTTGCGTAAGTTTGTAATCGAAAGGCGGCAGGTTTAGCTCTTGCATCACCTCCAAAGGTACGGCCCTGGGCTCTGGTTCCCGCTTTTCACTCCCGTACCGTCGCCCACTCGCTGGGTGGACGGTTTTTTTGTAACCAATTTATTTCAACATCTACTGAGCTTGACGACGTATCTCGCCTGTATTGCAGCTGCTAGTATAGACTAGAGCCCACATACGAGTTGCTTCGTGAAGCCCCGCAGAATAGAATTTCCCCTTTATGAAAACCAAATCAGACATTGTTGAAAATTGGCTGCCGCGCTACACCGGGGTTCCCCTCAAGGAGTTCGGGCAGTATATATTGCTCACCAACTTTATCAACTACGTGCACATGTTCGCCGAGCAGTTTGGCGTGGAAGTGAACGGCCTTGATAAGCCGATGCAAACGGCTACGGCTAACGGCATTACCATCATCAACTTCGGCATGGGCTCCCCCATGGCGGCCACCGTAATGGATTTGATATCGGCAGTGAAGCCCAAAGCGGCGCTGTTCTTAGGCAAGTGTGGTGGTTTGAAAAGCAAAACCAAGCTCGGCGACCTGATTTTGCCTATCGCTGCTATTCGGGGCGAGGGTACTTCCGACGACTATCTGCCGGCCGAAATTCCCGCGCTTCCCTCCTTCCGTTTGCAACGCGCGGTGTCATCGATGATCAAGAAGCACGAGAAGGACTACTGGACCGGCACCGTGTACACCACCAACCGCCGGGTGTGGGAGCACGACGAAAACTTCAAAGAGTATTTGCGCCAGATCCGGGCGATGGCCGTGGATATGGAAACGGCTACCATCTTCACGGTAGGCTTCGTGAACGAGATTCCGCACGGCGCGCTGCTACTCGTCAGCGACAACCCGATGACGCCGGAAGGCGTGAAAACGTCGGAAAGCGACAAGAAAGTGACGGCTGATTTCGTGACGACGCACTTGCAAATCGGCATTGATTCGCTGTTAGAACTCAAAAACTCAGGCGAATCGGTGAAGCATATGCGCTTCGAGTAGCGAAAACAACGCCTTTCGCTTAGCTTGCATAGCGGCGCTACCAGCAAAACCCCAGTGGCTCCAAACCGCTGGGGTTTTTGTTTGTACCCGCCACCTGTTATTGAAGTCATTGCGCGTCCTGTATTGCTCTGCTTTAATTTGCTATGGATTCATTCTCTACTCCTTACCTTGACGTCACGTATCATCCCGACCAACAACTGCTACACGGGCATTGGAAACGGGGCGTGATGCCGTTCGAACTCCAGCGAGGTTACGCAGCCATCCTCGACATCGCAGCCGAAATGAACTGCCGCTTCTGGCTGATTGATGTCCGGCGCCGAACAGGGGTGGATGCTTCGGATGTGTTCTGGATGATGGAAGATTTCTTCCCCCGTGTGTATCCTCGCCTTGGCCGCACCGCTTATGTAGCGCTCCTGATGGCGCCGCACCATCTTGCAGGCGCCATGGCCAATATTGGCATTCCTCAAAACAAGCCGGCTTCGCAAACCCTGCCCTACCTGATTCAGCGATTCACCGAGGAAGCCCCCGCCCGCATCTGGCTCGAAGAATGCCTGCAACAAGACTCCGTGGAGCGGTAGGAATAGTGATTTGGTGACGCAGTACTGTAGTTGGTGCACCGGCTAAACCACTACGTTACTAAATCATTACTTTCGCGGCATGCTTAAATCTTTCCGCCTATTTGCCCTGCTGCCGTTGCTAGGCTTTTTTAGTAGCTGCCAAAATTCCAGTCAGTCCGTTGATTTGGTGGTGTATAATGCGACGGTCTACACCGTCGACTCCGCTTTTGCTAAGGCTACGGCCTTCGCCGTGCAAGACGGGAAATTTGTGGCCGTAGGCGAAGAGAAGGACATCCGCAGCAAGTACACAGGCAAGGCAACCATTGATGCGCGCGGGCAATTCATTTATCCAGGCTTCTACGATGCGCACTGCCACTTCTACCGCTACGCCCTTGGGTTGCGCGATGCCGATTTAGTAGGCACTACCTCGTGGGAGCAAGTGGTGACCAAGCTCCAACAACAGCGCCAGCAATATCCGCAGGCAGCTTGGCTGACGGGACGTGGCTGGGACCAGAACGATTGGCCTAACAAGCAATTTCCAACCAAAGACACGCTCGATGCCCTATTTCCAAACACGCCGGTGTTTATTGTGCGCGTCGATGGGCATGCTGCCCTCGTAAACCAGAAGGCGTTGGACTTGGCTGGGGTAACCACTAAAACCCCCATTAGTGGCGGCACTATTACCAAAAACGCGGCCGGTCAGCTAACGGGGCTATTAGTTGACAACGCGGTGGATCTAGTGAGCACCAAAATTCCGGAGCCTACACCCACCGAAGCCAATGCCGCGTTGCTGGAAGCTCAGCAGCGGTGCGTAGCCGTGGGCCTTACCAGCCTCGCCGATGCAGGCCTCGACAAAGCCAACATCGACCAGATGGCCGCACTACAGCAGCAAGGCAAACTGAAACTGCGCGTATATGCCATGCTCAGCCCCACGAAGGCCAACAAAGACTATTACCTGAAGAACGGCCCGGTGTTCGAGGACCGTCTTACGGTGTGCAGCTTCAAGGTATACGCCGACGGGGCCCTTGGCTCACGCGGGGCCTGCTTGCTGCATCCCTACACCGACAAGCCCAAAGAAACCGGCTTCCTACTTTCTTCTATAGCCGACTATCGCACCTTAGCAAAAGAGCTGGCCGCTAGCAAGTTCCAGATGAATACCCACGCTATCGGCGACTCTAGCAACCGCCTGCTGCTCGATATTTATGGGGAAGTACTGAAAGGCAAAAACGACCGGCGCTGGCGTATCGAGCACGCGCAGGTGGTAAGCAAAGCCGACGTGCCGAAGTTTGGGCAGTTCAGCATCGTGCCGTCGGTGCAGCCTACCCACGCCACCTCCGATATGTACTGGGCTGGCGAGCGACTTGGCGCCGAGCGGCTAAAAACGGCCTATGCCTTCAATGATCTGCGCCTGCAATACGGCCAAGTGGCCCTCGGCTCCGACTTCCCAGTGGAAGATATTAATCCGCTGTTTGGCTTCCATAGCGCCGTAGCCCGTCAAGATGCCAAAAACTACCCCGCCAAAGGGTTCCAAATGGAAAATGCCCTTAGCCGGCCCGATGCTTTGCGCGGCATGACCACCTGGGCAGCACACGCGGCGTTTGAAGAAAAACAGAAAGGCAGCATCCGCCCCGGCATGGCCGCCGACTTCGTGGTATTGGATACTGACTTGCTGCAAGCGCCCAAGGAAAAGCTGCGCGGCGCGAAGGTGCAGCAAACCTGGATTGCCGGCGAGCAAGTATTTAGCGGTAAATAAATTACATGTAGGCAGTAACAAGAAAAGGGGTAGTAGTTACTACCCCTTTTCTTGTTACTGCTCATCTTCAGGCAAATTAGCGCTGAGGTGCCTCGTCGGCCGAGCCGCCGTAGATAGCAGGCACCGGAATATCGAGCAGACGCAGGTAAACGCTTAGCTGGCCCCGGTGATGAATGAGGTGATTTAGGACCAGAGTGCGGGCTACGGCAGTGCGGGGCATGGTCATGAACACCTGCTCTCCCCGACGCAACGACCATACTCCCTGAAGCATAGCGTCATCTATTTGCTCTAGCGCTTTGTGAATGTTTTCGCTGTTGACATCAAAGCGGCGCAGCACTTCATCGGTGCTGGTGGGTGAGTCGGGCATTTTGGTGCTGGCTAAGTCGGTTTCGGGACCAGCCATCGACATTTCCAGATAGCCCACCAGATTGGCCATATGCGAAGCAAGCGTACCAATCTTCATCGACTTGGGATGGGGCTGCCAGCTAAACTGCTCGGTAGGAACTCGCTCTAGGAGGCGCCGCGTAAGTTTCAACTCGTGTTTCAGTTCTTGGCTGAGAGCCGCTTGCAAAGTAGGTTGAGAGTCGGTCATGAGGTTGGGAGGATTAAGTTGAGCGTAGTGAGAGGAGATAAAAGTGAGTACGTGGCGGGAAGTTATTGGCTGATTTGGTAAGTAAACAAAAAACCCCGCTGATGAACGGGGCTTCTTGTTGATCTGTCGGGGTACGGTTATTTACGCGTAGCAGGCATGCCTACGTTGGGTGTAGCGGGTGGTGGCGCTACTGCCTCATCCCCTGCTCCTTGCACCTCGTCGCGCAATTTTTTGCCGCGCAGCGTCAGCAGAAAAAGCAGCCCGAGCACAAAGAAGACAATGAGCGACAAGATGCTATTGCGCATGGAACCCGTAATCTGGGCAATGACGCCGAATACCGCCGTGCCAATTACGATGCTCAGCTTCTCGGTCACATCGAAAAAACTAAAGAAGGCCGCCGTATTTGGGGTATTCTCGGGAATAATCTTGGAATACGTGCTGCGTGACAAACTCTGGATGGCGCCCATGGTGAGGCCAATAACCGAGGCCAGCGCGTAGAAGCTCCACCCGGCCTGCACGAAGTAGCCCGCCACGCAGATGCACATCCAGATAAACACCGACCAGCTCAGGGCCCGCGTATTGCCAATGCGCTCCGAAAGCTTGGCAAACAAATAGGCGCCTAGAATACCTACTACCTGCAGCAGCAAAATGGTAATGATAAGGGCCGTGCTTTCCAGATGCAGCTCCTTGTCGCCGAAGATGGTGGCTACGTACATCACGGTTTGCACGCCCATGTTGTAGGTGAAATAGGCGAGCAGGAAACGCTTTAGATTAGGCAACTGCTTGAGCTGATCCCAAACTTTGCCTAGCTCCCGGAAGCCGTTGAGCAGCCAGCCCGAATCGGAGGTGGCCACGGCGGCGGGACGGCCGGGGTCGGCGGGTAAGGTGAAGAACGGAATCTGCGCGAAACCCGCCCACCAAATACCCGTGAGCAAGAAGGAAATTCGAGCCGGCAGACGAGCCCCGTCGGGCGTAGAGGCATCAATACCCAATATACTAGGGAACTGATTGATGACCAAACAGATAATCAACAGCACCACCGAGCCGATATACCCCATCGAGAAGCCCCGCGCCGAAAGCGAATCATATTGCTCTTCCGAGGAAATAAGGGGCAGGTAGCTGTTGTAAAACACAATCGAGCCTGAGAAGCCGAAAGTGGCCGCAATGAAGACAAACGTGCTGAGCGTGAGTGTTTCGGGCGTAAAAAAGAACAGCGCGGCGCAACTCGCGGCCCCGATGTAGCAGAAGATCTGCATGAACAGTTTCTTGCGCCCCGAGAAGTCGGCCAACGACGTGAGAAACGGGCTGATTAAGGCCACAAGCAGAAAGGCCGCTGATATGGCATACGTCAGCAACGACGAGCCTGGCACTTGGAACCCTAAGAAGTTAACCACATCGGTTTTTGGGCTCAGCGTTTTGGTGACGGCACCCCAATAAATAGGAAAGATGCTGGACGTAATAACCAGCGGATACACCGAGTTGGCCCAGTCGTAGAACGTCCAGCCGCGGGTGATGCGCTTGTCGTCTTTGGGGATGTTCTCGAAGCCGGTGTCCGGCGCGGTAGCCGAGGCAGTTGTCATAGAGACAGAGTTGAGGATGTAGTACCGGCCAAGATAACGGGATTCAACGGTTGTGGTTGTTGAGCTATCGGGAATCTTGTTTGTGGTCGGACCGCGGGAGAGTTCCTTCTCCTAACAGTGCGGCGTATTGCTCGGGCGTGTCTACGTCAATGGCACCAGCCGCGAAGGGCACGGTGGCTACTAGTTGCGGGTGCTGCTTGAGTAGTTGGGCGGCTCCGGCAGCATCAGAAATCTCCTGAAGCAGCGGCAATACTTCGGGCCCGAAAAGCACCGGCACACCCCGCACGGCTCCGTATTCGGCGGCTACTATGGGCTGGCCCGTATGCCAGTAAGTTGCCGCTAACTGCTTGATGACAGTAGTTGTCACGTGCGGCTGGTCGCAGAGCATTACCGCAACGGTATCCCAGTTGTTGCACAAACTTTTTAAAGCTACCAACCCGGTTTTAAGAGAGGCACCCATACCTAACGCCCAGTTCGTACAGCGCACGGGCAATACAAGCAGCCCGGCTAATTCCGGCAGCAGTTCCTCGTGCAACGCACCTGTCACGACTACTACCGGCGCCCCCGCAGCGGCCGCTACGGCGGTTTCGGCGGCGCGACGGAGTAGGGTTTTCCCTTCGTATGGCAACAATTGCTTGGGCTGACCTAGGCGCGAAGACGAACCGGCCGCCAGCAAAATAACCGCAGTGGGCATAAGAGAATCTGGTTGTCTTTCTACAAACCTGTCGTCCTGAAACGCCAGCACAAGCGCACAATCCCTTTTGTGTTAAAGCTCACAGACAGCATCTACACGGCCTTCTGCTTGCAAGGGTCCATCGGAGTGCAGCGGCGGGTGAATGGGGTGGGGCGAGTCGCGCAGGAAGCCGGCCGGGCGCCCCGCTAGCACCGCCTGAATTTCAGCTATAATAGACAAAGCAATTTCTTCGGGAGTCTCGGCACCTAGGTTGAGGCCAATCGGGCTATGAAGCCGACCAGCCAAGAAGTTACCAGCCGCGGGTTCTTCTTTTTGCAGATCAGTAAGCAGCCGCTCATACTTTTTGCGAGGTCCTAGGAGCCCAATGTACTGCGTGGGGGCGTGCAGCAAGTGGCGCAGCACGGCCAAGTCGTAGTAGTAGTTGTGGGTCATGAGCAACGCAAAGCGAGTGTCATGAGGCTCCGCTCCTACTTCAGCCAGCGGTAATACGCGCACCAACTCCGCCTCCGGAAAACGTGCTGGTTGCGCTTGTATTGGCCGACCATCTACTACCTGCACTCGCCAACCTAACCCAGCAGCCAAACGCACGAGTGGCTGCACATCGTTGCCGGCACCATAGACCGTGAGGCGTACGGGGGGGCGTAATATCTCGAGGCATACCCGCACCGTGCCAGCGCCTACTGCATAATGACGAGTTGCCGGCTGCCTGGCTTGCAAGGCAGCACGAGCATCCGATAAGATGGTATCGTACAGCTCAGTGGAGGCTGGAAGTGTGCCTTGCACTGTGCCATCTGACAGCAGCAATAGCCGCTCTCCCATCTGGGCCGGAGCTTGCGCGCCAGCCAAGCTGAACACGGTAGCTACCACCGCGGGTACCTCCACACCCTCGGCCCAACGACGCAGCAGTTCTATCGGATTGTCCGGGTCAGCGAAGTCAAGGGGCTCCAACAGAATCTGCACTATGCCTTGGCAGCCTAGCGCAGCACCAAACTGCAAATCGTCCTCCGGGTCGGTGGAATCGTAGGTGACGACGGTGGGCCGGCCTTGCCGGATGGTTTTGTGCGCCCGCCGACGGGCATCCCCTTCCAAGCAGCCGCCGCTGATAGCTCCTGTAAGTTGTCCGTCTTCGGTTACCAGCATGCGGGCTCCCGGCCGCCGATAAGCCGAACCGGCCACATCAACCACCGAAGCCAACGCGCAAGCCCGGTTGGCAGCACGGTGTTCGTCGTATGCTAGAAGAAGACGTTGAAGCTCAGTCATACCGATAATTAGTTTGCGCTAAAATACTTTATACGAAGCATGAAAGCTTCCGACATCCTAAAGTTGCTTTTCTAAAGCCAGAAATTGAAGCTAAGATGCTCATGCCTTAACTAAGAAAGGAACAAAGGTGATTGACTTGTTGCTACTGACGCTGCTAAAGTACCTGTCATGCTGAGCGCAGTCGAAGCATCTCGCGTGTTGACACAGGAGTAGTATATACCACACTTGCGAGATGCTTCGACTGCGCTCAGCATGACAATAGTATTCTAACCTCAGCACGCCAGATGCTTCGGCAAGCTCAGCATGACAGACGTGGGTTGTTCTACTGTATTTCAATCACCTCTACTCTTCCCATCTGATCTGAGGACGATATTAAACCGACAATACACCCATCACCTTGTCTGGTGTAATGGGTAGGTCGCGGACGCGCTTGCCGGTGGCATGAAACACGGCATTGGCAACGGCGGCGGCTACACCTACCATTGATATTTCACCGATGCCTTTTACTCCCATAGCATTGATGTACGGATCGTGTTCCTCGATGAACTCCACTGTCATTTCCGGGATGTCGGCGTTGACGGGAATGTGGTACTCCCCGAGGCTAGCGTTGGTGTAGCGGGCAAAGTTCGGGTCGCGGAAGGTTTCTTCCATTAGTGCCGCGCCTATGCCGAAAATGTTGCCGCCGATAATCTGGCTGCGGGCAGTTTTAGCGTTTAGGATGCGGCCGGCCCCGTGCACGCTCACCCAGCGCGTAACGCGTACAGTACCTAGCTCAGCATCGACGTGCACCTCGCAAAAGTGCGCTCCGAAAGAGTGCATGGAATGGCCGCCTTTGTCGTCTTGGTGGCCAGAGTCGGCGGGACCGGGTGCTAGGCCGCTTTCGTAGCCAGCACCATACTTGCCGTTACCTGTGCCCTCGATGTCCGACATTTCGTTGCGCTTCATCAGGGCCGCGAAGTCTTCGCCTTTCTGCTTGTTGGCCTTGAGCACCATCCTGTTTTTCTCGACTATTACGTCCTCTACTTTGGCTCTGTACAGCGGCGACTTTTTGTCTGCTATGGCTAGCTTTTTCAGCTTCTGCCAGACCTCCTGCGCCGCCACATACACCGACGACGACACTGTGCCTGCCGCCACCGAGCCACCCGAGTTGGGAGCCGTGGGTAAGCGTGAATCGCCTAGCTCGAAGCGCACCTTATCGGGCGCTAAGCCTAAGGCATCGGCGGCTACCTGCGTCATAACGGTGTAAGTACCGGTGCCGAGGTCAGTGGCGCCGCTTTGCACCACGGCGTGCCCGTCGGCGTAGAGACGCACGCGAGCCGTGCCCTGCGAGTTGTGTACCGGGTAGGAGGCCGTAGCCATGCCCATACCGATTAGGTACCGCCCGTCACGGGTGTCGCCAGCTTTGGGGTTACGCTTGTTCCAGCCAAACAGTTCCGCCCCGCGGGCATAGCATTGCTTCAAACTTTTGCTCGACCAGGGCTTACCGTTGGTAGGGTCTTTCTCGGCGTAGTTGCGCAACCGAATTTCCAGCGGGTCGATGCCCAGTTGGTAGGCCAAATCGTCCATCGAGCACTCGATGGCAAATGAGCCAGGTGCCTCACCAGGGGCGCGGGTAAACGTAGAGGTCATTACATTGGCACGCGCCAGCTGATACGACGACTCGAACGTGGGGCAGTCGTAGAGTAGGTTAATGATGCGGCTGTTGGGTTCGGCGTAGTTGTCCCAGGGCGAGGTGGTCGAGGTTTTTTCGTGCACCAACGCCAGCAGCTTGCCTTCCTTGGTGGCCCCGATTTGCAGGGTTTGAGTTTGGTCTTCGCGGTGGCCCATGCCCGTGAACATCTGTTGGCGCGTGAGCACCAGCTTCACGGGCCGGTTCACGGCCTTGGCCGCCTGCACCGTTAGTACGGTGTGGGGCCAGGATGAACCTTTGCAGCCAAAGCCGCCGCCGAGGTATTTCGTCACCACCCGAACCTGCTCTTGCGGCAGCCCCAGCATGGTCGCCAACGACTTCTGCGTGCGCGTAATACCCTGCGTAGACTCATACACCGTTAGTCGGTCGGCCGATTCCCAGATGGCCGTAGTGGAGCCAGGCTCCATGGGGTTGTGGTGGTTGATGGCGTGGGTGTAGGTGGCCGAATGCTTGACAGGAGCCGACGCCAGGGCCGCTTGCGCGTCGCCGCGGCGAGTGTAGCCTTTGGTTTTGTCGTCCTGTACTTTTTCCGGGTTGAAGATTTCGGCTTTGGGGTCTTGGTATGAGGCCAACGGCTTTTCGACGGCATACTGCACTCGTACTAGCGAAGCCGCATGGGTGGCCCGCTCGAAGGTGTCAGCCACCACTAAAGCCACGGGTTGCCCTGCATAATGCACCACGTCGGAGGTAAGCGGCAGGAAGCCCATGGGTGCGCCAATGGCTTTCTTACCTTCCTGGTCGTTGGGCGTTTTGGCGAGTTTAGGCAGGTTTTGATGCGTGAGCACCGCCAGCACGCCGGGCTCTTTCATGGCCGCCGTGGTGTCGATGCTCTGGATTTTGCCTTTGGCAATTTCGCTGCCTTTCAGCACGCCGTACACCAGGCCCTGAAGCGGAAATTCGGCGGAATACTTGGCTTTGCCGGTTACCTTGTCGTAGCCGTCTACGCGGTTGAGCGGCTGCCCCACCACGCCGCCAGTACCGGGGCCATTAGTCTCAAAAAATCGTGGTTCAGTATCCATGCGCGTGATGCTAACTCGTGAGGGGGTCAAACACCAAGCTGCAACTCGGTGCCTGATGGATGGGGTTACTAAGCTGTTATTTCCTGCAAAGCCCGAACAATGGTTTTCTGGGCCATTTCCACTTTGAAGCGGTTGTGCTCCCGCGGAGCCGCACCCCGCACGGCAGCGGCAGCGGCAGCCCGGAAGCTAGCTTCCGTTGCGGGCTTACCGACCAGCATTTTTTCCGCTTCCAGCGCCCGCCAAGGCTTGGTGCCGACGCTGCCCATAGCAATCCGCGCCGATTGAATCTGGCCGCCCTGCACATCGAGGCCCACAGCTGCTGACACCAGCGCAAAAGCGTAGGAAGCCCGGTCGCGCACCTTCACGTAGTGCGATTTGCGCGCGTGCGCCGCGGCCGGCACCGTAACGGCCACAATCAGTTCGTCGGCCTCCAAGATGGTTTCGCGCTGGGGCGTGGTGCCGGGGAGCAGATGGAAATCGAGTAGCGGCACGCGGCGTTGCTTGCCTTTACTGTTCTCCAGGGTCACTACCGCATCCAAAGCTACCATGGCCACGGCCATGTCGCCGGGGTTGGTGGCAATGCAGGCAGTGCTACCGCCCAGGATGGCGAGGCCACGGTTGTCGCCGGTTTGGGCCGGGCAGCCAGAGCCAGGGTTACGCTTGTTGCAGGGGAAGGCCGTGTCGCGGAAGTAGGTGCAGCGGGTGCGCTGCAGCAGGTTGCCGCCGATGCTAGCCATGTTGCGCAGTTGGGGTGAGGCACTAAGCAGAAGCGCCTCGGAAATAGCAGGATATTGCTGCACCACCAATTGGTTTTCGCCCACGTCGCTCATGCGCTCCAACGCCCCGATGCGCAGACCGTCGGCAGTTTCGCTGATGCCTTTGAAGGGCACCATATTGATGTCGACCAGCTGCGGGTGTTGCTCGACGTTGAGCTTCATCAAGTCGAGCAGCGTGGTGCCACCGGCTATGAAAGCCGCCTGCGCACTGTCTTTGCGCACTCCGGTGGCTTCTTTGGCCGTGGTGGCCGTGGTATAGCTGAAGTTGTTCATTCTGAATAGTGGTGAGAGTGTGAAGCGGTGAGTTTGCGTAACCGTGCGAAAGTGAGTCTGCCGTTCTGGCTCTGGCACTTAGGCCAGTAAGGCGTCAAACCCACTATTTCAGTTTTTCACAACGTCACGCTTTGCCCGCCACTTCGCGCACTGCGGCCACGATGTTGGGGTAAGCACCGCAGCGGCAGAGGTTGCCGCTCATCCACTCCCGAGTTTGCGCGTCGGTGGTGGCGTGACCCTCTTTCACGCATGCCACGCCCGACATGATTTGGCCCGGCGTGCAATAGCCGCACTGGAAGCCGTCGTGCTTCACGAAGGCAGCCTGCATAGGGTGCAGTTCCTCGCCTTTGGCCAAGCCTTCGATGGTGGTGATTTCCTTGCCTTGGTTCATCACGGCCAGCGCAAGGCAGCTGTTGATGCGGCGGCCATCAACGAGCACGGTGCAGGCGCCGCACTGACCATGGTCGCAGCCTTTCTTGCTGCCGGTCAGGTTCAGGTTTTCGCGCAGGGCATCGAGCAGGGTTACGCGCGGTTCGGCGCGCAGCGCACGGGCGGTGCCGTTCACGCGCAACGTCATTTCCGTTACGCCTTCCACGGTTTTGGAGTAGGCAGTCAGGCGTTCGGCTTGGCTAACCAACGGCGGCGTAAGGGCCAGCCCCAAAATACCACCGGCCTGCTTCATGAAGGAACGACGCGAGCCATCCTCGGGCCGGGTGCCAGATGGCTCACTGGCAAAGTCGTCTGGCGTAGGATAAGTTGACATAAAGCAGGAAGTGAAATGTTGAAGTTGAGAGCCGCCGTGTATCCGCGCCCCTAAGCCTACTCACGGTGTATAGCCACCTGATCTGATGCAGAAACAACCTAATGGTCGAGCAGTGGTTTAGCGGAACGGTAAACAAACTACCCGCTGCTCGAATCCTTTGGCACTGTTTAGCTACGATACGGCGTACTGTCCAGTCGAGTTTTGACAACAACCGAGTAACTACAGTTGACCTACTACAACTGCTATATTCTGATAATCAGACAGTAGCTTTTGCGCTGTACCTGATGCACCACACCTCCGTGTAGGTCACCACACGTCCTGGCCTATTCCTGTACCCGTATGTTCTTCACCCTTACCATTAAGTCGTGGGTACTAACGCTTGTAGTTGAGACTAGCAGACACCCTACCCGGCTTATTTGACGCACTACTATGCGGGCTATATCAACTGGAAAGGCCGCGCAAAAACAAACCCCTCGCCGGTACGACGGAGGGGTTTAGCAGGGCGCCCTTTTTGTAGCAGATTACTGTTCACCAACGGCTTTCGGCTGCTTGGTTTTGCCTTTTGCCTTCTTGGGGTTCAGCATGTACTTACCATCCGCAGACTTCTTTTGATCTTTTTTCATCCTCTCCCTCACCTTGGCCGTGTCGGTTTGAGAAGTAGTTTGGGTTGGGGCCGTTTGGGCGTAAGCCGGGCCCATTATACCAAGCAAGCAGGCCGCAAGGCAGGCGGTGAAGAGGGATGTTTTCATAGCATGGAGATGAACGTGAAGGGATGCACTAGCCTGCGCTAGTCATGCGCAGCAGTTTCCTTACCTACGCAGCTTCCAGTAAAGTCGGTATCTCAGTCAGCGAGAATCCTTGAATAAGAAGTCGGAAGCTAAACTATTGGGTGATGGCAGCTTTTCTAGCAACTGCCTTAGACGCTAAAAGGCCCTACCAGAGCTAGTCTGGTAGGGCCTTTAGTGTAGGCTTTAAAGCAAAACTACTGCTTAGCGGGAGTCTCTTCTACTGCTTTGTCAGCTGGCTGGTCGCGCACTACAGCTGTGTCGCCAGCTTCAGGAGCCATTTCGTTGGCAGCTTGGTCGGCAGTGTTTTCTACTGCGTCGCCAGCTTTTTCGGTAGCGTTAGCAGCGTCCGAAGCAGCGCTTTCGGCAGTTGCTTCAGCATTTTCCTTGGTTGCCTGCGAGCAAGAAGCCAAAGCGAAAGGAGCGAAAGCAGCAAGAACGAGCAGGGATTTAACAGAGAATTTCATGGCGGATGAGTTAGGTTTTTCTATGGATTGATATCACCTTGATACCTTATCTTTCAAAAAGTAACCTGCTCAATGCTTTAAATTACTTGAAAATAAAAGCAAAGCCCTTGGGTACTCATTCGCTTTGCTTTCTGCTTTTCACTTCCTATGCCCTTTGTTCAGCATCAAGAATCAATTTACAATCGCCTTGCTATCAACTATATAACTCATTGAACGAGTTGCTATTCCTGCCGAGCTTGTATTACTAAGCTGGCCAGCAACACTTTGCTTGTTGCGTAGCGCCTGTCTTTCTCGGCACACGCTCCTTTCTCCGACCTTCTTTCACGTAACGTTTCCTTTATGAGAAGCCTTTTTACCTCGTGTGTGGTGCTACTGGCTGGGGCGCAGGCCTATGGCCAAACTGCCATCAAGCCCCTGCCCTACCCCCAAACCAAAAAAGTTGATACTGTCAATACGTATTTCGGGACCAAGGTAGCTGACCCCTACCGCTGGCTGGAAAACGACCAAGCGCCCGACACCAAGTATTGGGTGCAGGAAGAAAACAAAGTAACCCAGAATTACCTCAGCCAGATTCCGTACCGCGACGCTATCCGCAAGCGCCTTGAAACGCTGTGGAACTACGAGAAATACAGCGCGCCCTTCAAGGAAGGCAAGTACACGTACTTCAGCAAGAATACGGGGCTGCAAAGCCAGTCGGTGCTGTACCGGCAGCAAGGCACGGGCGCGCCGGAAGTGTTTCTGGATCCTAACAACTTTTCGAAAGACGGCACTACGTCGCTGGCGGGCATCAACTTCACCAAAGATGGCAGTTTGGCCGCCTACCAAATTTCGGAAGGCGGTTCGGACTGGCGCAAGGTGATTGTGTTGCGCACCGCCGACAAGTCCATCGTGGGCGACACGCTGAAGGACGTTAAGTTCTCGGGCACTGCTTGGAAGGGCAACGAAGGCTTCTACTACAGCAGCTACGACAAGCCTAAGGCCGGCAGTCAGTTGGCTGGCAAAACCCAGCTGCACAAGCTGATGTACCACAAGCTGGGTACGCCCCAAAGCACTGATGTGCTTGTATTTGGCGGTGAGAAAACTCCCCGCCGCTACATCAACGGCTTGGTGACGGAAGACCAGCGCTTCCTAGTTATTTCGGCCCGCAACACCACTACCGGCAACGAACTTTACCTCCAGGATTTGAGCAAGCCCGGCAGTGCAATTGTGCCCGTAGTAGACAATGAAAAGACCATCAACCAAGTGGTCGACAATGTGGGCAGCAAGCTCTATATCTTCACTAACCTCAACGCGCCCAACAACCGCGTAGTGACCGTAGACGCCGCCGCTCCTACGCCCACCAACTGGAAAAACCTGATTCCGGAAACCAAAAATGTGCTGGATGTAAACACGGCCGGCGGCAAACTATTCGCCGTTTACCTCAAGGATGCCACTTCGGTAATTGAGCAGTACGATATGGCCGGCAAAAAGGAGCGGGACATTGCGCTTCCTTCAATAGGCTCGGCTAGCGGCTTCAGCGGCAAGAAAGAAGAGAAGGAAACCTACTACACCTTCACCTCCTACATCTACCCGCCCACCATCTTCAAGTACGACATTGCCATCGGCAAATCGACGGTGTATAAGAAGGCAGGCGTGCAATTCGATCCTACCAAGTACGAGTCCAAGCAGGTGTTTTATACCTCCAAGGATGGCACTCGCGTGCCCATGATTATCACCTACAAGAAAGGGGTGGTGCTGAACGGCAAAAACCCCACGCTGCTTTATGCCTATGGCGGCTTCAACGTCAGCATGACGCCTAGCTTCAGCACCTCAAACATCATTTTGCTCGAAAACGGTGGCATCTATGCCGTTGCCAACCTGCGCGGCGGCGGCGAGTACGGCGAAAAGTGGCACCAAGCCGGCACCAAGCTGCAAAAGCAGAATGTATTCGACGACTTTATTGGCGCCGGCGAGTACCTGATAAAGAACAACTACACTTCCAAGGACTACCTCGCCATTTCGGGCGGCTCCAATGGCGGCTTGCTGGTGGGTGCCGTCATGGCGCAGCGGCCAGAACTGTTCAAGGTAGCTTTTCCGGCCGTTGGCGTAATGGACATGCTGCGCTACAACCAGTTCACGGCCGGCGCCGGCTGGGCCTACGACTACGGCACCGCCCAGGATTCCAAGGAGATGTTTGAGTATCTCTACAAGTACTCGCCCTATCACGCCCTGAAGTCCGCCAACTACCCCGCCACCATGGTCACCACCGCCGACCACGACGACCGGGTAGTGCCCGCACACTCGTTTAAGTTTGCCTCACGCCTACAGGAAACACAGCAAGGTGCTGCCCCGGTGCTGATTCGCATCGAAACCAAAGCCGGTCACGGAGCCGGGCGCTCTACTGCACAAGTAATCAGTGAGCAGACTGACAAGTGGGCGTTTATGTTTCAGAATATGGGCGTGCCTTACAACGTGGCCAACTAGCTAGCCTACTTGATTTTATATTTTGCTAGTCGAGCCTAAAACAAGAGCGGGTTGCCAGCAAGGCAACCCGCTCTTGTTTTACTTATCCGTACATACACCAGGCTTTGGTTACTGGAGTTCATCCTTGCTTAGCCTGTGACAACCTTAGGCCTGGCAGTGCCTCACCGAGTTTGCCGCTTCTATGACGGTGTATGCTGCGCTGATGAGATGAATTCAGCAAAGCCGCTATTGGCTGTCTTTGTCTGCCTTCACTTTAGCCTTGCCTTTCTTGTTGTTTACCTTGGCTTTTCCGTCAGTGGTTTTCAACTTTTCCTTCTTGCCGTTAGCTTTCACTTTTGTGGTATCACCCTGTACGGGAGCAGTTTGCGCAAAAGTTGGGGCAACAGTGCCAACTAAGAAAGCAGCAAGGGCGGCGGTGAACAGTGTCTTTTTCATGGAATGAAGTGTAAACTGTGAAAGAACCAGAGTATCACTATCTATGCAGGTAAGCCCATAGATCAGGTGTGCGTACGAAAGTTCGGTTCTATGTGTTTTCGTACGCATCATTAAGCTTTTGTAATGATCCTTCGTGCAACTCTGCCAATTGCACGAAGAAGCAATGTCTTCCCTTAGCCATCCTACCCGCTATCGGATAGCTGATGACCTTAGAGAGGTGCGCAATAAAAAAGCCACCCACTCGCGCTGAGTGGGTGGCTTTTCGTTTGATATCTATGCCTTTTGGCACAGAGTAGGTGTGTTATTAGCGGGTAGTAGTACCGCCCGTGGTACCCGAAGTGGTAGTACCCGTAGTACCCGACGTAGTGCTACCGGAGGTAGTACCCGTGGTGGTGCTGCCCGACGTAGTACCAGTGGTAGCGCCCGAAGTAGTACCGGAAGTAGTTGTACCGGTAGTAGTAGAGCCGCTCGTGGAGGTACCATCGGTAGTACCGGAAGTGCTAGTGCCAGAAGTGCTCGTTCCTGTTGTAGTCGTTCCAGCATCACTACCCGAAGTGGAGCTGGCAGGAGTGTCGGTGCTGGTGCTCGTGCAAGAAGAAAGGGCCGCACCGGCACTGAAGAGAAGAGCAACTACACGGATGGTCCAGGCTGAATTCTTAGTCTGTTTCATAGGGGTCTTGTGTGATGGTGATGAGGTGGACGGTGAACAGGCACCTTGATGTTTGTGAAGCCCTTCTACGCAGGTTCTTGTGAAATTGATATAAAACATGTGAAAAAAACCACATATTTTTTTCGATGGCATGTATTAGCGCTCTTATATCTACTATCTTTTTCACACCATAATTCACTGTAAATCAAAATTTTAAATCCCTACAAGAGCACTTTTTTTCTTGGCTACAATTTTCAAGCATTTTTTTTCAGCGCAAGGCTAATAACTAGTCAACTCACCTCCATGCGCAAGTATTTAACACTAGGATTAGAGAGTACAGATTTTGATTTTTGCCTTCACTCAGGAGCACAGAAATCCCTAACCCAGCCGAGATTCCGGCGATTAAGAAACGTATCAGACTGCTACTATTTGCTACGGTAGAGCTATCTTCCGGTTCCTTTCTACAAGCTTATCCTATACTCTGTGGCTTACCCCAAATTTATAGCCTGCTGGAGCCTAGTCAGCGGCGCAAAGCGCACCATTATGGCCTGTATCTGGCATGCCCTTACAACTAATCAGGCATAGCCGGATTACTCTCCCACACACGGAGGGCTCCTACGAGAATGGGCTATGCAATTCAACCACGTTGCCCGCAATTACTGATACTGCTGTGCCATAAACAGGCCACCGCTGCATGCTATAAAGTGCTGCGCGCGTCAGGTAGTCAGCCTATTTAGATGCTTTTTTCCATATGAGTGGTCACGTTACCTTTTAGTTATTTATGCAGTTTTCTACACGTATTCTTTACCGCACTGCTCACATAGTATTTCTTGTACTCAGTGCATGTCTGAGTGCCTTATCCCAATCTGCTCCTACCTGGCAAAGCGCCCGTGCTACGGGACACGGCTCCACAACTTTTGGAGATATTGCTGTAGACGCCATAGGAAACACGTATGAAGCAAGAAGCTTTGTTGACTCTGTCACCATACATGGCGTCAAGCTTATTAGCCAGGGTGACTTTGATGGGTATTTAGCAAAATATACCCCCGCGGGCACGCTGGCTTGGGTGCGTCAGATAGGCTCAACCGGCGATGATTTCGCGTACGATGTAGTACTCGACGTTGCTGGTAACAGCTATATCACAGGCACATTTACGAGTTCTTGCACATTGAGCAGCACTTTGATGCTCGACGGTGGTATTGGTAGCGGATCCAAAGCATTTGTAGTGCGCTATTCGCCCCAGGGCGAACCTGAGTGGGCGCAGCAGAGCAGCGCCGCAGCAGCTTACTCGTTTGTTGAAGGCAACAGCATAGGAATTGATGGCGCTGGCAATATTTATGTTACTGGCTCGCTGGATGATAGCGTAACCATTGGATCTGTTACGGTCAGACTTCCCAGAACTAATAACACCGGATTTACTGGACTTACTATAGGAGGCTATTTAGCTCGCTTCTCGGGTAGTACGGGGGCACTACAGGTGCTAGTACCAGCCTACCACTATAGCACCCCCATCAATTTTCTTGCTTATAGTCATCCGAAGCTGGCAGTAGCCTTTAATGGCGATGTATTCCTCCTAAATCATTTTTCTCACTCTATTGTGTTCGCCGACACCACTTTGACCTCTCGCGGTCAATCTGATATAGTGGCAGCTAAGTACGGGGCACAAGGCGACTTTCAATGGGCGCAGCAATTCGGAGGAGCACAAGCCGACGAAGTTGGCGAAGGCGTGGCAGACGAGTCCAGCAACTTGTATATAACAGGTTCGTTCACCGGACTCGCCGCTTTTGGCAACATTACAATGGCCGGAGCAGGCAATTCTGATGGTTGCCTTATCAAATGCTCGCCTCAAGGAACAGTACAATGGGTACAATCAGGCGCTGGCCCTGGCTCAGATGGGTTGCATGATATAAGCCTAGATGCTGCCGGCAACTTGTGTGTAGTAGGCCACTTCAGCAACACAGCTCGCTTTAATTCTGCTACGCTCACTAGCGCTGGCGACACGGACATCTTGGTAGCTTCTTACAACAGTCTAGGGCAGTTGCACTGGCTACAACAGGCGAGTGGGCCTGCTTACAATTTAGGCTTCAATATTGGCCTCGATGCCTCAGGCGCCTTATATATAATGGGCAGCTTTACCGATACCAGCGTTTTCGGTTCCATTACAATTACCAGCAAGGCGCCGTATGAAGCCTTCATTGCTAAGTTGGCTTATGTTACCCTATCCACACACACAACCTCTTCAACTTCAGTAGCACTCTACCCCAACCCTGCTTCCTCGGCAGTCCACTTGTCAGGAATACCTACCAACAGTGCCGTGCAGTTGCTTGATGCAACAGGGCGCGTAGTACGCACTACCACTATTACCTCAGGCACCACTGTGTCGGTGCAAGGCCTACTACCTGGCTTGTATGTAGTGCGGGCTACCGATGCGCAAGGCCGGCTATATGCCGGGCGGTTACGGGTAGAATAACCGCCTATCAAACTCTTATTCTCGTCTATTTAGCTTGTTTTACTCTGGTTTGGCAGCGCGATAGTGGCCCGTGGCTGCCATTGCTGGCCATCGTGACGAAACAGAGTGAGGGTTTGCACGGGAAACGTGGCGGCGTAAGGGCGTGCCGAAAAAAGCTGACGCAACTCAGGTACTTGCGCGGCTGGCAAGTCGCGGGTAGCTAAGGTCATGTGTGGCGTGAACGGCCGCTTTTCGCGCGGAACGTCTGGCAAGTGAGTGGCACACCAGTCGGTTAGGGCCACGTGGAAGGCCTTTATGGGTCCGGCCTCACTCACGTGCACAAACAGGGTTCGGTTACCGAACCAAGCGAAATCATGCAAGCCCACTGTGAATGCCGTTTGGGTAGCGGCAAAATCGATGAGGGTGGCGGCGCATTTGGCCTCGAACTCGTCGGGCTGACGGATAGGTGGTATCAAGGTGATGTGCGGCGGCAGGCGTACGGCGTTGCGGCTGCCCGTGAGGTGGTGTACCTCCTGTTTCATAGCCCAGACTTGCGAAAACACAGGTTCGGGCGGGAGTACGGCCACTAGATAAAGCGTATGCATAAGTAGAACAGGCTAGTTGCGAATAACAGAGCTGCTGGTCTGGTTTAAGGCGCTACGTTTTAGGTTAAGACACCAGAATAGCTTTGCCTTTCAACGATTCAAGGTATTGCGTGGATAACCCTACTTGGATTATTGCTTTCGTTCACCCATGCCAGAGGCTTATCAGGGTTTCTTCCAAGGAAGTGGACATGAACAGCCATTTGCGCAACAGCGAACCTACCTCAAATGGGAATAGAAGAAGCTCCAGCTGTTTTCCGCGGATAGAAAAAAGTTTGCTGTTGGCTGTAACGTTTGACTTGAGCGGAAGTATTCCTTTCAACTTCCGGAAAAACTACCCTTTCTCGCACCGTGCACTGCAACCCGACATCGAAGCGCCACCTAATTCGATGTCACACAATTCACCTTTCACCGCTGGTGTGCGCCACTGGTTTCAGGAGCAAGCTAAGTAGCCATACCGGGCTTCTAGACTGCTACCCTGCGCGGGCTTAGAGCTGCTTTCACTTCTTCTGGTCATCTGTTCTGCCTGCTTCACTGCCGGCAGCCGCTCATTCGCGTGCCTTTTCCAAAGCCGCCAAAACCCCTCAACTATCTATTCATGAAGTACTTATTACCTACCCTCGCCTTATTAGCACTCGGCCAGCCACTTCTAGTCCAGGGGCAAGTACCCGCCGCTGCCTCAAGTGCTACCAGCCAGGGCCAACTCGTGGGCACTGTGCTTCATGCTACTACCAAGCAGCCCGTCGAGTTTGCTACTGTGGCCTTGCTCACCCAAACCTCGGGGGCTGTGGTGGCTAGTAGCGTCTGCGACACGGGAGGCAAGTTTTCGTTTCCGAAAGTGGCTGCCGGCGAATATAAGTTGTCTATTAGCTTCGTTGGGTTCGAAACCAAGGTTGTGGAGCATATTCAAGTGGGCAGTAGTTCGCCAAAGCTAGAGACCTTCTTGCTGGTGCCTACTGCGCAGCAGCTCGGCGAAGTAAAGGTCACTGGCGAGCGGGAGCTTGTCGAAAACAAAGCGGACCGCTTGGTGTACAACGCCGAAAAAGATCAGAGCAACACCGGAGGCACCGCTGCCGACCTGCTGAAAAAAGTGCCGATGCTCAGCCTAGACCCCGATGGCAACCCGGAACTGCGTGGCTCAACCAGCGTGCGGGTGCTCATCAATGGCAAACCTAGCGGCATGCTCGCCAACAACATTGCCGATGCCCTGCGCCGCCTGCCCGCCGACCAAGTGAAATCGGTGGAAGTTATTACCAGCCCTTCGGCCAAGTATGACGCCGAAGGCTCGGGCGGCATCATCAACATCATCCTGAAAAAGAATGCTGCTTCGGGTACTACGGGCTCTTTCACGGCCACGGCAGGCAATATGAACAACAGCCTAAACACCAGCCTCAACAGCCGCCGCGGCAAGTTGGCCGTGACGTCGGAACTTGGGCTGGCGGCTTACTACAACCGCTACCGCAGCGTAATCAGCCGCACCGATGTGCTGGCGCCCAGCGAGTTTGCCGAACTCAACCAACGCACTTTCACCCGCAATTACAATCAAGGAATTACCGGCCGCCTGAACCTCGACTACGACCTGACCGAGAAAGACGTGCTGACACTCGGCGCCAACACCGAACTGTTTCGCTACCGCGGCACCCGCACCGTTACGTCCACCTACCTGGCTCCTAGTTTACTCGACGAGGCCTACAGCCGCGACGTTGAGTGGCCGTACGCCGACAACCGTTTCCCGAGTGTGGACGTCAATGCCGGGTACACGCACACAGGCAAGCAGCCGCGGCAAGAGTTGAGCGTGCTTGGTTTGCTAAGCACGAGTGTGGGCCGGCAAGCCTATTTTCTGAACCAGACCCGCGGCGAAGGCATAGACTACCGCGAAACCAACGTGAATACCAGCCGCAACCGCGAGCTTACCCTTCAAGTTGATTACGCCCAACCCACCGACAGTACCGGTTTGCTAGAGGTAGGGAGCAAGGCTATTCTGCGCACCGCTGGCAGCGACTATGTTATTGCAGCCGATAGCCTCAATGGCCGGGGCTTGGTGCAGGTTCCTTCCCGCTCCAACCAATTTGACTACAGCCAAGATGTGTACGCGGGCTACCTTTCCTATGGCTTCAGCGTGCGGAAGGTGTACAGCTTCAAGGCTGGCACCCGAGTGGAACACACACGCGTGACCGGCGACTTTGTGAGCTCTGAAGCCAATGTTAGGCAGCAATACACCAACATTGTCCCGAACTTGCTTTTCTCGCGGGATTTTGGGGCCGATAAAGCTCAGAAACTGAAGATCAGTTATACCCGGCGCATTCAGCGGCCCTCCATTTGGTTACTCAACCCCTACCTCAACGTAAACAACGGCCGCTCGGCTTCCTCCGGCAACCCCAACCTGCGTGCTGAACTAACCGATGCTTACGAGCTTGGCTACAGCACCAGCCACAAAAGCAGCACCCTGAACCTGTCGGGTTACTGGCGGCAAACCAATAATGCTATCCAGAACGTGTCCACTACGCTACCGGCCCGTGCCATATTCCCCGACGATACCACCAACACCAGCGTACTCTACAATACGTTTCAGAACGTGGCACGCCGCTCCACCTACGGCCTAAGCGTGACGGGCTCCACAAAGCCGAACCCAAAGTGGACCCTTAACGCCACCGTAAACGCCTTCTACCTCACAGTGAAAAGTCCACTTCTCAGCGTCGGCAACCAGGGCCTGATGTACAACGGCAACTTGACCTCGGCCTGGACGTTTGAGCACGGCTACAGCCTCCAAGCGTCGATGTACGTGAACTCGCGGCGCATCCTGCTGCAAGGCGACGCTAGCGGCTTCCAGACGCACACGCTATCCGTGAAAAAGGAACTATTCGAGAAGAAAGGCAGCCTCACGCTCAACTTAGAAAACCCCTTCTCCCGCACCATCCTTTTCCGCACCGACCTCGCCGTTCCGGATAGCTATTCTCTCCGCAGCGACACCTACGCTTACAACCGCGCTATCCGGCTTAGCTTCAACTACCAGTTCGGCGCCACCAGCTCCGACCCGGCCCGGCCCCGCAAAAGCATCCGCAACGACGACCAGAAGAAAGGCGAAGGCGGCAACTAGCCTTGCATAGCCTCGATAGGTACAAACAGGTGCTACTATGCAAGGGCTTTCCTCCACTCAACGGCACGTGGTGCGTTTATAAACACAGGAATCCTTCCCTCAATTTCTGCGCAGCCCGCAACCAAGCACACGCTTAGCTGTTCTTGCTTTCATTGTCCTTCTACTTCAAGACAGATCATGGAATACAGACAACTAGGAGCTTCGGGGCTGCATGTACCCGTCCTGAGTTTTGGCACGGCCACGTTTGGGGGCGGCAACGAGTTTTTCAAAGCCTGGGGCAGCACCGATGTAGCCGAGGCACGCCGGCTGCTGGATATTTGCCTGGAAGCAGGCGTCAACTTCTTCGACACGGCCAACGTCTACTCCCAGGGCATGGCCGAGGAAATCTTTGGGGAGGCGCTGAACGGCCGCCGCCAAGAGGTACTCATTGGCACTAAAGCCACCTTCCCCATGGGTGAAGGACCCAACGACTTCGGCTCGTCGCGCCTGCACTTGGTTAAAGCCTGCGAAGACAGCCTGCGCCGCCTACAAACCGACTACATCGACGTGTACTACCTGCACGGCTTCGATGGGCGCACTCCAGTTCAGGAAACCTTGCGCGCGCTCGACGACCTCGTGCAAAGTGGTAAAGTGCGCTACATTGCTTGCTCCAACTTTTCGGGCTGGCACCTCATGAAGTCGCTTTCGGTGTCGGAGCGCTATGGCTGGGCGCGGTATATCGCCCATCAAGTATACTATTCGCTCATCAACCGCGAATATGAGTGGGAACTGATGCCCCTGGCGCTGGATCAGGGCGTGGGAGCTGTTGTTTGGTCACCGCTGGCAAGTGGGCGCCTCAGCGGCAAAGTAAGGCGGGGCCAGCCCATTCCGGCTAGCAGCCGCTTGCAGCAAGGCGGCGGCCAAGGCCCCGACGTACCAGAAGAACTGCAATACAACATTGTAGATGTGCTCGACGAGCTAGCGGCCGAAACCAACAAGTCGGTGGCGCAGGTGGCGCTCAACTGGCTGTTGCAGCGCCCAACCGTTACAAGTCTGGTGTTTGGTGCGCGCAATGAGGAGCAGCTACGCGAAAACCTAGGCGCGGTTGGCTGGAACCTCACGCCCGAGCAAGTAGCCCGCCTCGACAAAGTAAGCGACACGCCCCCGATCTACCCCTACTGGCACCAGCGTAACCTACCCCAACTCAATCCGCTGCCGGTATAAGGTTGTCTGCCTTCCAAGCTGGAAATCAATTTATGGCTACAAAAAGCGCCTCTTTAGTACAAAGAGGCGCTTTTTGTGTTTCACATGGGTTAGAATACTAGGCTTAGTTTAACTCCAAGCTCCAGATCTAGCCTTGGTGGAAAGCGTTTGTATTTATAGCTGTAATAATTATTAGTCAGTTCACGATAAACCTGTTCATCGTTGGCAATACCACCACCAGCGTAGGCATCTACCAACCCGTGGCCTCCGAGTCGCCGTTGCATTCCCCAGAGAGCAACTAAGTTGCTGTAATCATACCGCAAGCCTCGGTTGTAGTACAAATTGTTATCCCAATTACTACTTGATTGCAAGGCTACATAATTGCCAGTGAATGGACCGGTAGACCTTCCGTTCTTCCGCCGCTTTTCCTGGTTGTAATAGCGCCGTACGCCAAGATCAGCACTTACTGTGCGTAAATACACATACCTGGACCTGTCAAACGAATTTTGTCCGCCACCTGCATTGATGCCTGTAACTCCATTAACGTAGATATTCCAACCCGGCTTCACAGCGTACTCAGCACCAACTGCGAAGGGCAAGGTCACCCCTGCATAGCCGCTAAATTCTGCACCGCGAATTAATCCTGTGCCTAACTTAAATAGGACTGCCCTAGATGTGGCGGCGGTTTCATTCAGAGCAACCGGTGCTACAGATTCAACTGGAGTCGTTTGGGCGGCAGCGGTAAAATTTTTTCCGAGCAGAAATAGGCTGCTCAGCAATAAGACGCGAGAAAGCATAGATAAGAAAGTAAATAGTGAAAGGACGATAGGATAGTAAAGGAAGTAATCCTTTGCGCTGAGCTAACGTGACGAGCAACAGTTTTAGTGAGGTAGCATCAACTATATTTCACAAGCTGCCGCCAGCTTTATCAGTTGGTTGAGATACACTTCAAATTCCTAGTACAGCCAGAGGGAAGGTTAGTGCTATGTGCCCAACGGCACCTAACTAGCGTCGCTTTACCTTTGCCCTATGATGCTAGCTTTTTCCCGCTTCCGTTTTCTGTTGCCCTGCCTGCTGTTGGCCTTACTTGCCGGCTGCGAATCAGACGATACCGCCGAACCAGCCCCCGACCACTTGGCCCTTGGCAACCCCAGCGGCGCCACTGCCGACGTGAATCAGCCTACCAATTATCTGCTTAGCAAGCCGCAGTACACGCTCTCCTACCACCGCGACCGGGGCATTCCGAACTGGGTGAGTTGGCACCTAAGCACCGAATGGCTAGGCAGCGCCGCTCGTCAGGATGATTTTCGGGCCGATGCCTCTTTACCGGCAGGTTGGTACCAAGCACAGAGTAGCAGCTACACGGGTTCAGGCTTCGACCGGGGCCACAACTGCCCCTCGGCCGACCGCACCAAAACGGTGGCCGACAACTCGGCTACCTTCCTCATGACCAATATGATACCGCAAGCCCCCAACAACAACCAGCAGACTTGGGGCGACTTAGAGGAATACTGCCGCACGCTCGCCAAAGCTGGCAACGAGCTCTACATCATTATGGGGCAGTACGGCACTGGGGGCACAGGCTCGAACGGCGCCAAGTCGACGCTGGATAATGGCCGCATCACCGTGCCAAAACGCATCTGGAAGGTTATCGTCGTGCTGCCAGAAGGCTCGGATGACGCAAGCCGCGTCGGCAGCAGCACGCGTATCATTGCCGTCGATACGCCCAACAACAATTCCCTGAACACGGATTGGGCAAGCTACCGCACCACCGTCGATGCTATTGAAGCTGCTACTGGCTACGACTTGCTATCGGCTGTGCCCGTTGCAACGCAGCGCGCCGTGGAGTCTCGCGTTGATACCGGGCCTACGCAGTAAGCTGAAAGCTACTTAAGACAGAAGTAACCACGTCGTATTCTTGTGCAAAGCACCTTTCGCAGGCCGCTGTAAAACAAGCAGCTTCATACCCGATGATTTGCTTATAGCTCAGGGATATAGTGTGTATTTCTTGCGCATGACCTTGTAGGCAGAAAGCTGCGGCTCCCACGTTTTACGAATTTCCTGCTCGCTTTTGCCTGCTATAATCTGCTCTTTCAGAACCGTAGTACCGGCCAGCGCATCAATGCTGCCCATCTGTTTGCTCTGGTTTCTATCAAAGAACTTCTCTTTAGCTGGATACGCTTTGTACATCTCTAGCAGCCAGTTGAGGTTGATCTTGCCAGCCTTGCGGTAAGCAGTCAGATCATACTTTCTCAAATCCAGCCCATAACAAACTTGGTCTTGGTGCAGGGGTGTTTCCGATTTGCCTGGTATGCTTACCGGAGTGAACGAGAAGCTGTATTTGCCTTTCAGCTCCGGGCTGCCGAGCACTGCGAATGGCATGTACGTGCCTCGGCCTTGGCTCACAATAGTCCCCTCGAACAGGCAGAGGGAAGGATAAAGCAAGATGGATTGCTGCGTATTCAGATTAGGTGAAGGGCTTACGGGCAGTGTGTAGTCGAGGGCGTGCGTATAGTTCTTCAGGGAAATGATTTTCAGCTTGCACTTCATTTGATTGGGCAGCCATCCTTGCCCGTTTATCATTTGCGCAAACTCGCCAATGGTCATGCCATGGGTGATGGGCACAGGAAACTTGCCAATTCCCGATTTCAGCTTCATGTCTAGCACCGGTCCATCCACAAAGCCGTTTGGATTCGGCCGGTCCAGTATCACCAGTTCCTTACCCGATTCCGCGCAAGCCTCCATTACGTCGCTGAGCGTATTGATATTGGTGTAGAAGCGGCATCCCACATCCTGAATATCAAACACCATAACATCTAGGGCATCCATGTCGGCTTTGGAAGGCTTGCGTTTGGCGCCGTACAACGATACAATTGGGATACCGGTGGCTTGGTCTACTTCGTCTTGCACGTGGGCCCCGTTGCTGGCATTGCCCCGAAAGCCATGCTCGGGCCCAAACACCTTCACAATGTTTATTTGCAGCGCCTGAAGACTATCCACCAAGTGCCTTTTGCCGATAATCGACGTCTGATTTCCAAGAATCCCAACCCGTTTGCCTTTCAGAAAGGGCACGTACTGCGCAGTTTGCTCGGCCCCTGTTTGGATAGGCTGTTTTGCAGCGGCAGCTACCGGCTCTGCTGCATCGAAGTATGAAGCGGCAGGCCGTTGAAAAACCGAAACCAGCAGTAAGGCCAAGCAACTGGCAAGCTTGCTCATAACTATCCGTTTTTGGTGGAGTGCTACATGTAGTTTCCCTCTTCTACAAGAAGCATATAGTCGTAAATAAAGCACGCTTTTCCTTAGCCAATCTTCTCATTATCATGATGATTGGCTAACAACGCTCTGAAAACGGACTGCTTAGTGCCGCTCGTAAGCAAGTTTGCCTTCGGGGTAAAGCTTTGCTAACTTCTCAAGCTCGGTGAAGGTGATGCTGTTGGCACCTCGCAGGCCATGAGAAGGATATTCCACCGGATTGAATTTCACATCAAACATGGTGGCCATTACATAGTCGCCCATAACCCGTAAGGTGGCGGGTGCTGTAGGCGAAGCACTGATTCTGATGGTAAGAAAAATAGGCGCTGTATAGGTGGTTAGCTGCCGAGGCCTGCTAACCAAAACAAGAAACTCCTTGTCTACTTTATCCACCATGTACCCCTGTCCTACCAAGGCTAACCCCATTTTATGCAGGGCAGTGGCAGCACTATCTGCCGTAAGCACCGTGATGACGTTGGCTGACTTGAATGGTGCCGGCTGGCTCTGAGCACGTCCAAACAAGCTAAATAATACGAGGAGGAGAGTGAGTAGAGGTTTCTTCATACTAGCTAAAATAGCTAAACCTCAACTATTTCAATACACGATTACCAACAATATTTCACTTATTCGATACTCCTGTATTCGCTTGCATTTACAAGTGCAGGCACTCCTATTAACGGACAATTGAAACTTAGGAAACTCGAAATGGGGCGCTATTAAAAACAAAACCCTGTCTCTTATTCAGAAACAGGGTTTTTGCAGAGAGGAAGGGATTCACCTCTTGTTTGTGATACGCTATCCATCCCGACAGAAAGAACCCTCCTAATAGCGTAACAGGGATGTTTATCTGATATACTTGTCAGCATACAGTGGGTAATGTCGGGATAAATCGGCCTGTTTGTACCCCCACCTGTACCCCGGGGCACAGAAATCAGTAGCTTTAGTGCGGCACTTCTCCCTTCTAATTATGGCGACCATCTCCTTTCACCTCAAGCGGCCTACAGCTCCCATTCCGACGGCTATTGTGGCTTTAGTAACTATGGGCGGCGTACGTACCAAAGTATATACCGGCCAGTCCATCTTGCCCAAGCAGTGGCTCAAAGATCAGCAGCGGGCTCAGACCCGCGGCTATGCCAGCAATGGTGCCCTCAATGACCGGTTGGACACGTTGGAAAAGCAGTTGCAAGCGTGCTGTGAGCAGCATTTAGCCCTTGGCCAAGTGCCGACAGCAGTGACGCTGCGAACGCTCGTGCAACTCCTACCCGCGGAGGCGCCAGCCGCAGCCCCAACGCGCTCGTTTCAGGACTACTTCACGGAGTGGACAACGCTGACCCGGGCGAAAGGTAGAGTACGCACGGCGCAGGCAGCGGAAACAACGCTTCGTTATCTGGTGCGCTACGAGCAGGTGGCACGCTACGCCGTCGACTTTGATACGATCACCCCGGCCTTTGGCGATGCCTTCGTGCTCTTTCTTCTCGGGCCCGGGGGCCTTACCGATAATACCGTTGCCAAGCACCTGGACCGGTTGCGGCGCTTCATGCGCTATGCGGTGGAGCGCGGCTTTACCACTGCGAGTGGTTGGGAGCGGCTGGCTTGGAAGCGGCAGGAGCCCGACATCATGACGTTGACGGCCGAAGAGGTCGAAGCGCTGGAAGGGTTGGAGTTGCCCGCCGGTGGCTACCTCGATAACGCGCGGTCGTTGTTTTTGCTCAGCTGCTACACGGGCTTGCGCTACTCGGACCTAGTCAGCATCCGGCCCGAGCACGTGCGGGGCAACACGCTGCGCATTACCACCCAGAAAACGCGCGAGATGGTAAATATTCCGCTGCAGGCCCGCGCCCTGCTTATCGTGACGCGCTATTTGGCCGGTGGGGTACGCCTTGTCAGCAATCAACGGCTTAATGATTACCTCAAAGAGCTAGGACAGCTGGCCGGTATTGATTCTCCGTTAGAGGTCGTGCGTTTTAGCGGGGGCCGTCGTGAATCGCGAACAGTAGCTAAGTGGGAGAAGCTCGGCTGCCATACTGGTCGCCGGACTTTCGTTACACTAAGCTTGGAACGGGGCTTACGCCCGGAACTGGTGATGAAGATCACCGGGCATAAGACGTGGAAGTCATTCCAGCGCTACGTCAACATTACCGAGCAGACGGTAGAAAGGGAATTTGCTAAGGTTTATGAGATGCCAGAGTTAATGAAGGTGGCAGGGAAATAGAGGTCCATATTTACCAGCGCTGCTCAAGCAAGTTAGTACTGCATTGCGTTTATTGGGGTTATGCTATTCGATAGCCCTAGGCAAAACGTCTAAACAAAAAGCCCCACCGATTGGCGGGGCTTGTGATTTAAAGAAACTTCATAAAGTCTTTGGTCCTCAATTTATACAAGTTGTTAAACAATTCACGAGTGCCAAAAACAGCATACTTGATAAGGCCTTCGCATCCTTCGCTTAAAGCAGGTTCATCAGTTGGGTGTACGTGTGCAGCTTCAAGACCTTCATCATTGTCGGCTGAATCATCTTCCTCTGATAATTCTTCATCACCACCAACAGGACATTTTACGTGCTTACAAGTTGGGCCATCGACCTCTTGAGAAAATCCGCATGCTTGAATAAATACTATTATTCTATATTCGGGCTTAGTATCCTGAACCCTTCTGTAGCGCACACCTGGAATTGCTAAGTTCCCTGATAACGCTTCGGTTGCTTCTAGAGGGTTTGCTTTAATTATCGCACACTCCTGTGTGAGTAGTGCAACATGTTCTGGGTTTCTAACCTTGCGAAAGTGTTTACGAAATTGATTCCCTCTGATAGAGCGGTATGCCACAGTATAGCGAATAATTAATGACTCTTTTGTTGCACTAGGCAACCCTAGTGCCTAGTGCAACAAGAAATTCAGCATACTCGGGGGATTCCTCATCAGCGTCAGGTGTAGTGACGAGGTGATTCACCAAATCGGTTAGCTCGCTCAATCTCTTGTAAAATCGATTGAAACTCCTGTAAACCAATTCTACTTCAGATAGATTTTTAGCATGAGCAGGACGACGCGCCTTCGCTTTAGCAACGCCAGATTTCCCCAAATTGAGTACTGTTTCAGCAATATCGCGCACAACTAGCAATTTATCCAGTTGTATTACTAGCTCCTCATTCGTGCTGTAGAGAGCATCGCTTTCCATCTCGTCTAATGCCTCAATAGCTTTTTTAATGCTAGCTAAGAGCTGTGTTTGTTCGCCTGTATTAAAAGTAGAATTAGAGGGTTTTCCTTTCGAGTTAGCGCGGCTGGATTTTACCAACACTTGACTTGCCTCGCGTAACGGCTGCATTAGACTAGCCGCGTTGTCATGCGATGGGGCATATACAGCTTGAGCTATCATATTCTTTTCTCTGAAATAATTTTCCTGTTTACTCAGCCAAGAAAAACGCTGCGAAAAAAGTCCCAATCCTTGGTATATGGACATAGAGGGTCATTATCCGTGCAGTATTATTCTTATCAGAATCAGAAACACTAATTTCATTTCTTCTGACCTGCCTAATAACTAACCTAAATGATGAATTCAGAAAAGGAATTCATCATTTAGTCGTTCTTATACTATCGTTGTATCCAGTCCTGCCTTCCTATAGTCAGGCAGGAAGAACGTTGCAGAAAATGCAACGATAGGCTTTGAAGGCTTCAAGTAGGTCAGGAAAAACAAGTAACCCCCTAGTCCCCCTTACAAACGTGAAAGATGGACTAGAGAATAACTGCTTTCCTGACCAGAAATGCACCCGATGAGTATTTTGTCGTCAACGAAGTGAGGCTGAACGCAGGTAACAAGTAACCAGAAAAACTTACGCCCATTTAACAGGATGAGAACCGCCGCCGCGCTACCAAGTAGCACAGGGGACTTTAAGACCGTCCCGCCTAAGGGCTACCGTTTTCGCTCCAGTGCTTAAACACCAGCGGGCCTGAAAAGCAAAAGCCCGAACGAAGGGCCAGCTTACGTTACGGGCTTTTAACACTCACCCGTTTAGTTTTTTAAACGAAGTAAGCATGAAGTCGGTACCGCACCTGGCCGTGCGCGCAGCTTATCAGCTGCCTAGCAAACATACAAAGTATATCAATCAAAGGTTGCTAAAAACAACAAATAATTTAATTCATCCTAGAAAACCATATGATTATACCGATAAAAATATCATTAAAGGACCGCTAGATAATTGATCTTGGCAAGATTCTTCGACTAATGCCCATAGTTGCTATTCTCAATGACGGCATTTACTATGTGACTGCGTTGCCGACGAGCTTATACAGTTGTTTGGATGTAACTCTAAAAGTAAAACTATAGGCAATGAACTGGCCGTGTTTTTGCTGACCGACCAAATTTCTATATTACTACCGTACTTATGCATACGCTCGCTGTCTCTACCCTAGACTCTGCTACTACCAAGCGCCACCAACTATTTACCACGCTTGTCGGTGTGGTAGCTGACCGGCATAAAGCTTACCTTGACGAAGAGGCCACTGTGATTGAGGCGTGCTATACGCTGGAGCTACATGACGGCCAAGCCCACATCGAAATGGCGCAGTGGGTGCCGTTGACTCTCGGCTACGAGCTGTATCACTGCTTTGCCAAGAGCTTAGAGTAATGAATAGGCCGTGGCGTCTGCCATGGCTTTGTTTTCTTTTACGCTTCCCGAGCTTGGTGCTGCACAAGTTTGCCCGGGGAGGTGGCCCCTGCTGCTATCAGTTAGTTTATCTATCCTATTATTACCCACTTACCCCTTTATGCCTACCCTACTAGCGGCTAAGCTCCGACGTATCCTCTTGCGCCTGCAGAGTCAAAACAACATCTATTACTCCTCTCTGGATCGGCACTACCTGGTTCGCACGCTTTCGGCGACTATCACCGACTTGTTCCACCGCTATCCCGATAAGCTCTCCTCTCCGCAACATCTGTTGCTGCATCAGCTTATCCTGCTCGAGCAAGCGGTGAGGACGTGGCCACCTGCGGCGTGTGAGGATCTAGCGACGTGGCAGGCCTTGCATCACGCGCTGCAGACGTATCTGCAAGAAGCTTTTTGCAGTGAAAGCACTGGCATCAGCTCAATAACGCATTCGCTTACAACTAACGCCCGAGACTTTTCCCTTTAGCCCCCATGGCACACGGTTACCGACCTGAATCTGCCAAGTGGCACAACCAGACGTGGCTGGTGCTGCTGCTGTGCTTGGTGGTGTTTCCGCTGGGTTTCTACGGGCTGTGGAAATCCAAAACCATTCCACCCCTGGTGAAAGCCATCCTCGTCGGGGCCTGCGGCTATCTGCTCTTTACACTAGTTCGCGCGGTCGTTGGCCATTACGGCTTTCAGGAATAGACTACCTTGACCCTATGATTCAGATCTACAACGACGGCAAAGGGCACGCCACCTCGTTTGAAGCGACCATCGCAGACCACGAAACATGGGGGCTACAACCGATCTACGGACTGGGCGCCTCGCCCCAGGAAGCAGCCTTAGCTCTAAGGAAGGCTATCGAGCAGCACATTGCCAATCTGCAGGCTCTTGATTACACGGAAGTAGTATTCATTGAGTAGTACCGGTAGTACCTGCTGCTTGAACGGCGCCTGATCCTGCTGCGCGTTTAGACGAATCTAGTGCAACACAAAGCCCCATCCGTTACCAAGAATGGGGCTTTTGTTTGAGGCATACTGACTACTTGCTTATAGGACTAGTAGCAAGTGAAGTTGGGTGCGCGCATCGCTAGCGTGCTGCGACCACCATCGAAGCCGGTTGATAGTCGACCACCAGTTTGCGCACGCACGCCGTGGAGCGTCCGGCATGGGTCCTAACGCGCACGCTATAGTAGTAGCGTGCCGGTCCCACTTGGAGCTCGACTTGGTAGCGCCCGCTCGGGGCCCGGTCAAAGCTAAAGCGCTGCCCATAAGCTGACGCAGTATACGTTTCCCTAAACAAGGGCTGCTGCGTGCTGAGCCGCACCACTTGCACGTGTCCGGTCGCGTGGTCAGGATTGGCAACGCGCAGGCGCAAGCTGGCCGGCGCCACTTGCGTCAGGCTAACGGGCTCGGCACCCTGCGCAACGGCTGGGCTAACGCCGCTTAAAAGGAAGAGCAGGAACGGGGCAGTGCATAAAACGGGGCACATGGACATGGGAAAGAGAATAGAGGTTGACAACTATCCCTGGACAAGTTGGAAGCCGGCCCGCTGCTAGCGATATACTAGGGGATGTTCTCTCTTATGCCAAGGAGTACGCCAACTTTACAATCCGCTTACCTTCAACTTTTTATGCTGTTGGTGGCTGCTCATGGTCCCGTGCGTTGTTCTATTTTCGAACACTAGGTGTTCGCTTATGACTCGTTTGCCCGCGTCCCCTTACGCCCTATAGGTTGGCAGCTAATAACCAAACGTCCAGTGGAGCACTAGCTAAGCACGTGCCAAAGGAAGTGGTTGTGTTTATGCTCGTTTCAGAACTGTATTAGCAACCTAGCAATTACATTGCATGGCATTAAGCTAAACATCCAATCCATGCGCTACGAATTCCGGGAGGTAACCTATAAGGGTAAAACTATACGCTTTATCAAGGCAGTTAACTTTGACAGCGACGGGCTTGTTACAGGCCCCATTAATGAACTAGTAGAGATACAGGAACATATAGAGCGCACGGAACCCAATACGATAGTAGTCGCGATGATAGGCAGAAGCGACACTGCGGTATCTTCAACCAATGCGCTTTTAAGTGAATATTATCAGTTGCACCCCCGCACGTATGATGATTATTATGCGTGGCACATAGGGGAATATATCAAGCCCTAAAAGCCTTTTCGGGGCGTTATTACTACGCATCCGGTTGCGCGGCTAGCGCGCTACATCGCTTTATATGCAGAGAAGGGGGCGTAAAGGGCACACGTACAGGCGCACTATTACTTTGACTGATGCAGAGTGGGGAAAGCTCATAGCCCTTGCATCTGCAAAGAAGATTAGTGTTAGCGAGTATGTAGCTCTGTATCTACGTCTGATACCGCCTGACCCGTTTGACGACCCACCTGAACCGCCCACACCAAGCGACTTTGAGCTACGCTGCGATTAGGCAAAGGGGGATTGCTGATGAGTAGATCAAACAGAGAATTGCGTAAATATGAAACTGCGCAGGGAATATGTAGTAATATTTTTCTACATCAAGTATCACTTTTGACTTGTACAAGTAATGTCAACACCAACAACCACTTACCATTACCGTAAGTGGCCTTGGTTGCTGTATATGAGGGGTTTAGTGGGAAAAAATATTCTCACATTTGATTGCGTTAACTATATTTGATACGCAATTAATCGTAAAAACAAAAAAAGGAGAGCCAACCCAGCAGGCTGACCCTCCCTAACAGCTTTAAGAATAAAAATAGAGGTAGAGGTCTACCGCTATCTTTAGCACGGTCGCAAAGACACCTAGTATCCTTGCGTTTCGGCGAAGCCACCTGCCAGCAGCAGCCAGCATCGCCATAACACGTTTCTTCATTGTGAGTAGAAGATAGGTGAATCCCCACCTGCTTCTTAAAACCCCGGACTGTTCTAACCAGCCGGGGTTTTTGCTTTTCACGGCAACTCGCTTTGGTGAGGCGGGGTTAACCGCCACGTATTATGGAGCTAAAGGTAAATAATGATTTTTAGAATTGTTGGATTTATAGTAGCACAAACCAAAATCATTAAGAGGTATAGCACATTAGTTCACGTAGCTAGTAATCGTAGTGCTGTTGGTTACGGGGTCAAGTGCCAATACCCTACCGTCCGTAAGAGGCACACGCTCTATCTTATTGGCCGTAGTGCCGACGTGTTGTCGGATTGCAGCCAATTCCTTTTGCACGGCTCTAAGCTCCGCCTGTAGCGGCCCTAATTGCATATCAGCCTGTACCTGTAGCCGCTGTTCAATTACGGCTTGCTGTTCAGCGCGTAACTGTTTTGGCAAGGCATAATCAGGCAACAACTTCTGCATTTCCGGCAAGCTCCAATCTATATCTTGAGGCCGATTCTTATGGAGCGCTTCAAATAAAGGATAGCGGTACTTCTCGGTTACATCGGCAGTATGTACAAATTCTTTGCCGTGTACTACGCCGCGTTCCTCCTTCTTGTCATTGCCTCCGGTATAGCCCCCTCTGTAGAACCCCTCAGGTTGCTTGCCAGCGGCGGCAAATGCCTTTGCTTTCGTGGCAATAAACGTGGTGACGAGCAGCGCAGCTGCAACTAGGTTAAAGGGTACTGGCAAGGCCGCCAGTGCGTTCGCTACAGCGACGGCAACGCTGCTCGCCTGCGTTAAGGTATCAAGGATAACTTGCTCTCTAGCAATTTTGCGCTTGTCATTCAACGCGTCGCGGCGGGCAGCCTTCTCGGCCGCTATTTGTTCCCGCAGTCCCGCAATATTAGAGGCGCTGCCCGCTTTGTTGAGCTGTATCTCGGCCGCAATCTGGCTCTGTAGGTCGGCTATGTTGCGGTCGGCTTGCCCAACACGCGCGTCGGTGGCTTGCTGCTGCGCTTGCAGCGACTGCGCATAGAAGTCGACGACAGCACCTAGCGTATCATCGAGTGCTTTACGGCCTTTACCTTCCTCATCATCACTCTCGCCTAGGATCAGACTGTAGATGTCGAAGCCTTTGGCATCCTGCTCGGCTTTTTTGCGTTCCTGTGCTAGCAAGGCCAGCTGCTTACGCGCCTCCGACCGAATGGCCTCCCCTTTCTCGGCTTCAAACCGCACAGAGTTGGCAATCTCGTCTTGGTAAAACTTTTCGTCCTGCGCGATTAACTCGAGCCGCTCCTGCTGCCGGGCCTCTCGTTCGCTGCGACCGGTGCCCGGGCCAGCGACCGTGGCACGCACTTGGGCGTTGTTGGTTTCTAAGTTGCGGCGTATTTCCAACCTCTTCTGCTCAGCACTCGCCTCTAAGGCTAGCAATTCGGCTTGCTTAGCGGCCTCTAGGGCCTGCAGTACGTCGCTTTGTCCTTGCGCAGCGGCACGCTCATTCTCGTAGCGGCGTTCTAGCAGTTCGCGTGATTTGGCGTCGGAATCCTCTTGTAAATTGAGCAGCCGATCATACTGCTCTTGGTTGATTTTGAACAAAGCATCGGCATAGCGCTTCTCGGCTGCTTGGGTCAGCACTTGCACTTGCTGGCGCTGTACCCCGTCGATCACCCCATCAGCACTGCTGCCCTTGCCGCCAGCCTTGCGCACGGCGGCTTCCCGGTCTTTGAGGCTCTGCTCGATCTGCGCAATCTGCAACCGGTCTTGCCGCAACTGCTCGGCGGCGCGGGCTTGGCCCTGGTCTTTTAAGCTATCGAGTTCGATTTTGGCGGCGGTTTCCTGCAACTTCTCCTGTTCGCTCCGCAGGGCCTTGAGGGCAGCTTCGCGCTCACGCAAGGCTTTCTCCAAGGCCTTTTGATTGACCTTCACTTGGGCTACTTGCGAGGCATTGATGCGAGTCGCGGCTTTTTCGAGGGCCGAACCCTGGGCGGCCACGTCCTTTTCGTTGACGCCGAGCAGCGCCACTTTGTTTTTCGGGTTGAAGGTGCGGTCTAGCCCTTCCTGAATGTTCTTGCCAACCTGCTCGCCGGTATTGAGCAATGTAGCCTTCAGCGCTTTGCCCGCGTCGTTGTAGCCCTGTTTGATGAGGTCGAAGTCCAGCGTGAACACGCCCTTGACGACTTTACCGGCCGCAACCAACTCATTTACCAGCAAGCCAATCGAGCCCTTGGCGACAGCGACGCCGTTTTGCAGGCCAACAAAGAGGGTGTTGACGCCGAGCCGGAAGGCCGTGGACGAGTTATACAACTCAACGAAGTAGTTGGCAAACTCGCGCAATGGCCCGCCGCTCTGCTTGATAAAGCCGAAGAGCTGCACGAGCGTTTGCAGCAGGAAGGCAAACACGGGCCGCAATCCTTGGCCGACTTCGTTCTCCAACTGGTCGGCTTGGTCCTTGAGGTTGGAGAGCTGCCCTTCGAGCGTCTGCGATACTTTGGCCGTGGTGCCGGCCACGCCGTTGAGTTCGCCGAAGGAAACGAGCGCGTCCTTGATGGCGGCTGGCGTGTTGGCGACCGTCTTGTTGACACCCTTAAACGAGAGCTCGATCTGGTTGCCGGTCTTGCTGCCCTGAATACCGAATTCCTTGAGCCGCTCAAACTCACCGGTGCCCGCATCAAGCACCGCCTCGGTCAGCTGGTCGAAGGACTTGCCCTGCGAGGCGGCCACATCCCCGAGCTTGAGTAGCTCCGCTTGGGAGGGGACGATGCCGCGGTTGACGAACTTGATGTAGGACGCCGTCAGTTCTTCGACCGAAAACGGGGTCTTGGCGGCTAGGTCCTGAATGCGCTGCAAGGCCTCGGCGGCGGCGGCTTCACTACCCAACGCGTTGCTTAGGATCGCTTGGAAGCTCTCGTACTTGGCCGTGGTTTCGAAGATGTCTTCCCCGAGCGAGGTGACCGCCCCGGCCAGCGCCGTAACGCCGCCGATGATGGCCCCGCCGGTCAGTACATTGCCCACACCACCAACGGCAGGAGTGGGAACGTCGGGCGTGGAAGCGCCTTTTACGAACCGCCCCTTGCTATCCCGATTGCTCGCCGCGGCACCTGCGGCTTTCTCGGCCGCTTCCTGCTTGCGAATCTCGGCCGTGATAGCTGCTTCTGCTGCTTTCTCTTTTTCGAGGGCTGCGGTATTGAGACTGATTTCGGCGCGGACCTTCTTCTGCTCGGCTTGGTTTTGCTGCAGCAGGCTCTTGATCTCGCGTAGCTTGGCGGGCTCCTTCGTGTTGGCCTGCGCTTGGGTAAGCTCCCGCTCTTGCAGTACGAGGTCGCGCACGACGGCTCGTAGCTCACGGTGTACGGCCGTGGCTTGCTGCACTTCGGCGGCAGCGTTGCTTAAGCGGTTCTGGTAGGTAAGCGCCGCTTGGGCAGCGTCCGTAAACTGCTGTTTGTTGACCGCCTGCGACGTCTTCACGGCATCGGCAAACTGTTTTTCCTTGGCCGCCAGCCGGTCCAATGCGGCCTCAGCTGCCGACGTATCCAGAATATAAAGAGTGCCGATATCAGCCATAAAGTGAGGAGGTAGCAGGGTAGAAAAGAAAGCGGGTCTATTGATGCAGGAAGCTCTTGATCATGTGCTGCCGTTCCCGCAGCGTGTCGACAAAGCCTTGATTGGCCGAGGCCACGCAGCTAGCGAAGAGGCGATCGTGCAGCGCCTCTCCTTCTGCGAGCGGCATCTGATTGACGGTGCAATAAACTTGCAGCAGCAGGCCAGAGAGCAGGTTGATGGTTGCTTGCTGCGTGATAACAGTCACGCTCAGCGCGTGCAGCAGTTCGTCGGTCGTGGCGGCCGGGATGGTAATACCGAGCGGGGTAAAATCTGAGGACTGATCAGCCATGGGGCGTTTGGGGTGAAGTAGTAAGAAGCGTTACTCTGGGACGAAAAGTAGCCGCGAAGTAGCCGCGCGGGAAGGAAATCATTGGGTAGCTAGTCGTCACGGCCAGCGACAAAGGCCTCGTAATGCTGCTGCAAGAGGCTCAGGGTGATGTAGTCAAACACATCGGCGCAATGCCCTAGCTTCTCGTAGGTGGCCCCCAGGGCTTTGTCGTGCACCTTGGGCTTGACCTTGCCCTCCACGCCGGTCTGTACCTGCTCGAGGTCTTCGATGAGCTTCACGCAGCCCGGGTCGATCTGGATTCGCACGCGGTCTAAGCCCCCGCGTAGCACATAATTGATGAAGTCGCGCCGGCGCATCACGCCCGCGTTGCGGCGGGGCCACAGGGCCGTGCTGTTGCTGTGCAGCGCCGACTGCACGGCGGCCTGTACATCTTCGAAGAGGCTACTGCGCTCCTCCCCTATTTTGCTGTTGCGCAGCGTCGAGTCGCCCGTCAAAAACACGGGACTTGTGGACCAGCCGTTGGCGGTGCGATCCAAGAGGAACTGCTTGCCCGTGTTGCGAATACCACTCCGCGGCGGCGGCAGGGTGTACTCATAAAAGAAGCGCAGCGTCAGCACCTTGTCTTCGGTTATCGGCTGGCACATAAGCATGGCCGAATAAGGCAAGGCGTTGGCGTCCCAGCCCTGCAGAATGGGTTTATCAGGCACGTAGGGCGTGGGCTTGACGTGCAGACCGCGCCGGAAGGACTCGTAGAACTCGTTGTCGGTGCGCCTAGTAGCCCACAGGCCTAAGTACCAAATGCGATACAGGTACTCGTCGTACACTTGGCCCGTCTCGGGGTTCACGTCCCCATAGCGCTTGTAGCGGGCAATTTCCTCTTTCTTAGCCCACCGGTTGTCGCGAATCGTAGAGTGCAGCACCTCGTAGGGCTCAGCAATGATCTCCCCGTCCATCTCGGTGGAGAGCATGTCCGAAAACGTAGTGCAATTGGGATGACCCGTGTCACGGAAGAACTTCTGCCAGAGCCAAAACTGCTGATAGTCGCCTTCCTGGTCGGGGTTGAAGAGAAACACTTCCTGAATCACGGCATCGGGCCGCGAACTGCGCAGCGTGGTCGACACCACCTCGAACTCGTCTTCGCTGGTTTCGTTAGCCTCCTCGTAAATGGCGTGCGTAGGCTCGCGGGTGGACTTGATCTTCTTGGGGTTATCAAGGCCCCGGGCCAGGAAGATGTTGTCGTTGAGCAGGCACTTGATGACCAGTGGGCTGGTACCGAAGAAGAAGTACTGCTCGAGCCCCTCCCGCTCGGCTACGTCCTTCAAGGTGGCCCAGATACTGCCCTGGATGGTGTCAGCCACCTTGCGAATCATCAGGCACTTGAAGTAGGGCAGCACCAAGCACTGCATGAGCAAGTCCAGCATCGCAAAGTCGCTCTTGCTGCTGCTGCGCCCGCCCCAGAACAGGCGGTAGCGGGCCCGGCTCAGCAGATACGGCCGAAACACGTCGTTGACGGCATCTTCCTGTACGTCCAGCTTAAGTTTCATCGCTCACGGCGGGTTGGGAAGAGATCGTGCGCCCGCCGATCGTAATGGTTACCTCGGCTTTTTTCTGCTGGTTGTGCTTCTCGTAGCGGCCGTTGAGCTTGAGAATATCCCGGGCCGCATTATCCGCCGCGTAGGTTTCGACTTCCACCCCCTCTTTGGTGTGCTTGAACTTCTTGATGCGGCCCACATCCTTGGCCTTGGCCAGCGCGACTAAATCAAACTCGGTTACTTGCGCGACGATGGGCCGGCCCGGCACCAGCCGCGCCACGTCATCACCGAAGCGCTCAATCTCGATGTCGTAGCCGACGATTTCGATATGCAACTCGGCAATAGAAGCGTCGAAAGGATTGTTCTTCTTAGGCAGCTTCTTCGCTGCTTCCTGCAGGCGCTTGAGCTTGTTCTGCGCGTGCGTTCGCAACACGGTCACGTACTCTTCCCGCATCTCGTAGCCCTGCACTTCCCGCACTACTAGAAAGTCATTGAGGCGCGTGGCGGCCATATCACTCAGATGCCGTGTGGCCTCGTCGGCTGACATGGTCAGGGCCTTGTGCCGCTCGTCTACCAAGGCCATCAAAGCCGGATTCTGCTTGTTTTGATATCCCATATCTGCGGCGGACTCCGCCGAATACCCGGCGTCCCGCGCGGCCCGACTCGCATTGAAATGCTTGGGGTACTCTTCCACCCACCGCAGTTGTTTCTCGGTAAGTTTCTCGGGTTTTTTCGGGTTGGCATCGGGTGCATCACCCACGGAACGCTCGCTTTGATTTGGGGACTGCATAAGGCACTGGTAAGCAGAATGAGACTACAAAGGGGCAGTTACCGCCGTTTGCGCTTGAGGCGTTTGCGCTCCTGCGCTTGCTTGACGCGGTATCGATGGTTTTGCGCGGCCGACATGGACGCTGGCAACGGCTGCGCAGCAGCGACCGGGGCAGCTGGTACCGGTACAGCGGTATGGGAGCCGACGGGACCGGAGGGCGTGTTCCTTTCCCTAGGCGCAGGTGAGGGAAGGTGACACGAGCACGGCACGGGTGGCGCGTGGCGCTGGCCTCGCTTCCATTGGCCTTGTCCTAAGGAAGCCGCCCGGGCGTGCTTGTCGTCGCAGAGGCGTTGATCGCAGGGCTCTTCCAAGCGGTGCTGCACCGACCGCTCTTGCCCGAGCACATGCCAGACGAAGCCGACGAGGGTGGAAGTACGAAATATCTGCGCGGCCAAGGCTAGTTCCTTCGCGCTCATGCGCTCTAAGAGTTCCGGCACCTCGTACTGCAGGCGCTCTTCAGCAGCAAACCGGCGCTTGCCGTGGCGCTCCCCAAAGCAGGCCAGGATCAGGGCATCAATATCCCACCAGTTCAGCAGCACTTCCTGGTAGGCCTTGCGCAGGCGCTCCTGCAGGGCGTAGGCGGAGGCGGGGTTGCGGCTCTCGTCGGCCGGGTAGAAGGGCTCGATGTGCGGCCCGCGGGCGGAGGCATAGAGTTGCATCACGACCGACCTAGAGGCTAGCAGGTTGCTCTGGGGCGCTCTTCTCGGCCGGCGCTTCGTAATCGGGCGTGATGGGCGCTGGGTGCAGCTGCTGGTTGTGGCGCCCGAAAAAGCCGATGTGTTTACCCAGCAGCTCCAGCGCCGCCACCGCGCCCGTACTGTCGAAAGACCAGACGCCTTCCCCGGTTTCATCGAGTGCCTGCTGCAGTGTGCCGTCGGCCTGTACCCGCACCACAGGGCGCGGGGCCATGCAGCGCTCAATGATCGTGGTGAGCTGCTGGCGCACCCACTGCTCGCAAAAACCGCTTAAGACGGTGCGGGCGTACTGAGTGCCGGCAATCGCGGCCACCACCCGCGGATCGGCCAGCCACTGCTCGGCTAGGACTTGTACATTATCGGCTCTGCAGCCGCTGGCTACGGCGGCCTTGATGGCATCGCCGTGCTGTAAATACTCTTGGATGAATAGCTCTTTCTGGGGGCTTAGCAGCATAGCGGTTTGCGTAGGTGAGACACGCAAACCTATTTTTGACACCCCCGCGCCCAAAGGCGTGTAGCTGACCCGCTTAGCAGTTGTAAACAGTGGTTTCCATAAAAGCGTGTTTTGACGTTTTTATGGAAATGGTGGGCAATATCCACCTTGTAGGGCGCCCCCAAAACCAATAGTCCCAAACAGTCTCATTCCCACAAGTGGGACACGGGACTGTTTGAGACTACTTAACTTACCCCACCAGATTAAGGATAACTGAAGTTTTGCGGAGAGCTTCGTAAAACCCGGGACTCTGGGTTTTATGGTTACAAGCCTAGAGGGTTACTATCTTCGGGCTTTTCTGCGTCCACATGAGTTCGAAAAAGCTTTCCGATCCAATAGAGTTAGATGCCTACCGTGAGCATCAAGCCTTCATCCGTATTTTCAAGTACAAACCGCTCAACCAGTTCGACCACCTGCTTTGCATTCATGGGGACCGGGGGCAGGGTACACGAGGAGAAGTAGCCCACCTCAAGATTTCGGAAACCACCTACGAGGCTATTGCGTCCCGCTTTCCGATTGCGGAACGCGAATCCAACCTGTTCCGAAGCGAGTTCTTCACTGTCGAAGAAGTAAGCACTGAGTTACTGCCGTAGTGCGTAGCGATGGCAAAAAGAAGAAGCTAAAACAAGGTATCTGTCAAGGGTCAGGCAATCAGACCATTCTCGCAAAGTTCAGCAATAGCAATAATCTAACAAGGCTGCTTACATTTGTCACCATTATTAATCCGCATACAGCAGTTATAATGCATACAGCACTATTCTCTCGTTTGTTTACAATTTATCTTTTTTTTGCTCTGCTAGCGTGTAAAAAGGAAGAAACCGCGCCATTAGGTAGTATCGTTGGCGATTGGCAATTAGTGTCCGAATCAACCGCGACATACGATAACCGAGGGGTTAAGTTGTCTGATGTCACAATAGAACAAAAAGGAGACTATTACAGTGTAAGATTCTCAGCAGATAAGTCAATTCAGTTTTTAACACACCTTAACGGGACTAAGTCAATTTACATGAGTGGAACTTACTCAATAACATCAGAGACGTTAACAACGAACTATCCCACGTACAGTCTTACGTCTACGATTGAGCTTTTTACTACCAAAAAACTGACTTTAGTCGACGATCTTCGCCGCAGCAATAAGGAAGGCAGCGTAGAGACAAGACGTTATACTAAGTATTAACCAAATGTAGAGAGAACAGAAGCAGACGGTTGTCGTCGAGCAACCGAGTTCCATACTGTTGTTAATCGCCCGCGGTACGGCCACGCCGGAAGTAGTGGAATTCGAGAACGGCTCGCAGATGAAGGAGGCTATTCCGTCGGCTACCAGCGGGTTATTGCGACCCTCTACGAGCAGGGATATGTGCTGCAAAGCACGGTTGGCGGGAGCGGCAAGGGCGGCGTTGATAATATTTCCACCTACAGCACCCTGATCTTTGTTAAGCCCCCTAAACCGTAAGCGGCGCTACGCTATCAGGCTGAGAATCTGCCTTAAATCACCGCGGGCGTGCGCTAACTCCTGAATGCGTTGCATGTCGTCGGCGTAGGTGGTGGCAAACAGGCTTTCCTCTACCGCTTCAAGCACTGCTTTGTTGCCGGCGCGCAGCAGCTCACTACGAGTCATCGGCCGGCAGTCACCTACTTCATCGAAGCGCATAAGTACGCCGTCTTGGCCCGTTGCATCCCGCTCAGCCCGCTCGGCGGCTACTTCGGGTAGGAGCTCTATAAATCGTAGCAGCGCGGGGCTTAAAGTGAGGCAACTGATATTGGCGCCACCAGCCAGGTAGCCTAGTATATCGGTATAGGGGTCGTAGGGCAGCAGGGGCACTTCTGGCGCTTCGGTAAACTCGTAGCCGTACTCTTCAAACCCTTCGGGGGCAGTACCGGCCAACCCGTGGTGGCAGGCGGCTTCGATGGCGCGCAGACTATCACAATGGTCCTCGATTTCCGCTTGCATGATCGTGCCCTGGCCGACGCTCTTGGTATAGTAGTCGAAGGTCTCCGGCGTGAATTCGTACTGCTCGACGCGCAGCAGGCGGGTGATGAAGTAGTGCAGGCGCATGGTCAGGTGCGTGTGCACGGTTTCGAGTTGCGTGATCTTGCTCATGGCGGGTATAGACTATGGAGAGGACAGGGAAAAGAGGGATTATTCGGCAGCGAAGCCCTTGGGGGGTTCGAAGCGCGGTACTTCATGCACCAGCTTGTGTAGCCAGCCGCAGAGCTGCACATAGCGTGGTAAGTCATCGGGCGCCATTTCGCGGTAGAGTTGCCCTAACTCCTCGCACTTGTAGAGTACGGCGTTGAACTCGTTGGCGAGCGACGTATTGACGAGGTCTTCGTTGAGCTCGTCCTCAATTTGATCGGCGAGCGAAACCGGTACCATCTCCCCCTCGGGGCCGACGCTGTGGAGGGTGATATCCTGCTTGAGCCCGTGCGAGAACATCTTGCGCAGCGAGAGCTCCGTCTGCGTGGCCACGGCGTGGGTGTAGACGGCAAACTCCGAGGGGTGGCTGGTACCGATGTACTCACCGCGGGTATCGTGGCCGTTAAAGAAGCCGGCCAACTCGTTGTGCAGGCTGTAAGGCGCCAGGCTTTCAGGGTCGTCCTTGTAGGCTACCTTCCATACTTGGCCTTCCTCGTCGAAGCCGTCGGGCTCCCAGTCCGTCTCGTCATCGCTGCCCCACTCATCGATGGTTTTCAAGCGTTTTTCGATGGCGTACTTGGTCAGGTCTGCCTGGTAGGTTTTTAAAAAGTTTTCGAGCAGGGCCAGCGCCCCTACGACTTGGCGGTGAACGCTGTGGAGCGAGTTGCAGAGCACCGTCATCTCGTAGTAACGGCGGGCCTGGTCGGTAATGGAGTGCTTGGGCTTGTCGCCCTGGGCTTCCCGCTGGAAAGCGGCGTTGCACTCGGCCATCGTCTCGCGCGGCACCGTCACGAGGTCGAACGTGGAGAGGCCGCGCAGGTAGGCGTTAAAGAGCAGGGCCAGGTTATCCGTGGCGTTGATGGGTTCTAGGATGCGGTGACGCATGGGGTAACAGAAGTAAAGGTGAGAGATGGGGTCACTTAGCAGACACTGTAGGGGCTACCCTCCTCGCCTGCCCTTGTGGGTGCGCTGCGCACCTGTGAGGGCGGCGAGCACATCGGTTTTCTTGAGGTAGGTGCGGCCGCCCATCTTGTGGTAGGGCAGCAAACCGCGGCGCTTCCACTCGTGCACGGTCTGTGGGCACACATCGAGCAGCGTGGCGGCTTGCCGGATGGTGAGCAGTTCCTCCGCCTCGCTGGCGGGCGCCGCCGCCGTACCGGTGGCCTGCGTCAGATTCAACTCGTGGCGGATGAGCGCACGCAGGTCTTCGAGTAATTGGGCGTAGGCGACGCCAGAGGTGATAACCGTTTGCATAGACCGGGGAAATAAGGGGGATGGGAGTCGTTGGGCTTAGAAGGGATCGTTGTCGCCGGCGGCTTTGCGGGCCTGCCTGTTGAATTCGCGCACAAACGTGTCGTGATCGGGGTAGTCGTGCAGCGGGGCCGCGCTCACGCCGAAGGATTTGCGCAGCCCGTCGAATTCAAGCAGTTGGTTGAGCATCTTGCCCGAGCCGCGCTTGTTGTAGTACTTGACGTGGGCCAGGTGCGGGGTGTACTGGATGTTGTCGGGCGTGGACTTGACCCGGTCGATGATATTGGCAAAGCAGAGTGAAAAGTCGGAGTTATCGAGAATCTTTTCCGAACCCCGCACGAAGGGGCGGGCATCCCGCGTATGCGCCGCGCAGGCCTTGGTGGTGTGGCAGATCAGCAAAATGAAGAGGTTGTAGCGCTTGGCCAGCTCTTTCAATTCGAGCGTGGTGCGGCTGTAGCGCTCCGTCTCTTCCCCCTTGCCCCCCATGGCCGAGAGGCCGTCAATGACGAGTCCGTCCAAGGAGCCGTAGAGTTGGATCGTCTGCTGAATATCGCGCTCGTAGTCCTGCGTTGTCTTGCCGCCGTTGCCGGTGAGCACCAGTTGGTCGGCGATGGCTTGGGAGCCGGCTCTAAGTAGTTCGCGGGTTTGTTCTTTGCTTTGGCGGGCGTAGCCCTGCAGCACCCGGCTGGCCGGCATTCCTTCTTCGGCGTCGAAGTACATGTCCAAAAAACGGTTGACCGTCTCGGGCTTGCCCATTTCCATGGATGAGTACAGGAAGCGGTTGCCGTAGCCGAGCACGTTTTGGGCAATCACGTTTTGGGCAAAGTAGCTTTTGCGCGTGCCACCCGAACCGATGAGCACGGCCAGCTTGCCCTTGAAGCTCTGCTGCTGGTCCTCGTCGATTTCCGGCACTAGGCACGTCATCGGGCTCGGCTGCTGCGTGTAGTAGTCGAGCCACTCCTCGGTCCAGTTACTCCAAATCTCCACTTGGTTGGTCGCGGCCGCCGTCGCCGTTAGCACGGAACTGCCCGCAGTGGCTTTGTGGCGCTGGGTGGTTTTAAAAGCCGAGCGCACGATGCGCTGCACATCCGCATCGGGCAATGGCTCGCTCGTGGCCTGATTGATGGCGGCGATGAGCTGTAGCACGTGCGTTTCGTAGAGGGCGGAATGATCAAAGAGGTGGCAGGCCTGCTTGAAGAGGGTGTTATCGCGCTCTCCGGGTTGGGGCGGGGCAAAGAAGTCGCGGTCAATACTGCCTTGACCGGTGCCATTTTTCGCGCCGAGCGTCGCTTTGGTAAAGGCAGCCATGTCGAAGGTGCGGGCGTACTCCCACAGACCGGCCAGTTCCGCAATAGGCGTCAGACTCGTGAGCTTGGCCTCGGGCTTGTAGTCCGGGCGGGGCGTGTTGGCGAGGGCCAAGATCTCGTCGAGCGACAGCGTCAGGAGCTCGGTACTGGTCAGGCCCACCTTGTAGCGGCCCTTTTTGTTGCGGGAGTTGAGGACCCGGAAAATGCGGTTGTTGTTGTAGATGCCCAGATCGACGCTCGCAAACTGCGTCCCCGCCTGTTTGGCTTCGTAGGCTTTGGCTTGCAGCTGAGCCAGGGTCAGCTCGTGGCATTCCGCCAGCAGCCGGGCGGCGAGCACGTTGAGCTGGGTCGGCAGTTGCGGCGAGGGCGTAAACCCACCGAATAAGCTCTGGTGCAACCCGACATGGAAGCCCTTGCTGCCGGAAAAGGAGAGAAACAAGTGCTTGGGCGAGAGCTGAAAGCGGGCATAGAGGCGTTTGAGCAAATCCCGGGTCGCTTCCAAACTGCCAGGCAGATCCCCTTCGCGGTCGATGTCGAAGTAGAGAAACTCGGCGAAGTAGCTCCCCGCAAAGCCGGCCACGGTGGACTTGCCGGTCTGCGGGTCGCGGTGGACTTGCAGGTGCTCGTAGATGGTGTTGTCGAAGCCGAACATGGAGAGGTAGAACTCCTCGTCCGTGGGCTGCAGGATAATCTCGGATTTGGGCCGCACGGTCCCGCGCATGTGGGGGCCGCCTTGGCAGACTTCGTAGTTCATGGGGAGATGCCGGTAGCGGGCGTTAGGAAGAGAGGGCGGCTTCACGCTTTTTGCGCAGGCGCAGCCAGGCTTGCACGGTGAGATTGGCCGAGTCGTAATCGGCGTGCAGGGTGCGACGGTTCTGCATGTCGAGCAAAATGCTGGTCACCTCCCCGCTGCCATGCTTGTGGGTCAACTCCACGAGTTGTTTGGGCAATAGCGGCTCGACCATGGAGAAGACCTTGGGCAAGGGGTTCTCTTTTTCCCACGCCACGAAGCGGGCCCAGGTGGACTGCCCTTCCGCGTCAAGCTCGGCGACGAGTTCCGGCCAGCGGGTTTCGAGCGGAGGCGGCGCGGCCGGCGCCGGGCGGGCGGCGCGGGGTTTGCTTTTCTTTTTGCCAGGTGAAGGCGCCCCTTTGGGTGGTTCTGCTGCCGACTTAGTTGGCAGTTTGGAATCCACCATCGAATCAGAAGCCTGCGCACCCGCGCACCCTGTGACAGCGTTAGCTGTCTCTTCTTTTGTTTTGTTTAGTTTAGTTTTATGTACTAGGGGGGTTGTCGGGGGTGAAAAGGTAGGCGAAAAGGGGGGCGAATAGGGGGAGATAAAGGGGGTGTTTTTCTGCCCCCTTTCTGGATTCTCTTCCGGTTCCTGCAGCGGGGTGGCCAGCCAGTAGGTGGTCGTGTGGCCCCGCCCCTGTCCGTTCCGAAAGTCGAGCAGGCCGGCTTGCTTTAAGCGGTTGCGGGCCGTATCCAACGGGTCCTTGGTTCGTAGTCGCAGCTTCACCAGTAGTTCATCCACTGAGAAGTTGAAGGGATTCTTCCACCCTAATGCGTTGCAGCGCTCCAGTAGTCGGAAGTACACGGCGATGTCATTGGGGGTGAAGGAATGCTCCAGATCCTTGGCCCAGAAAGCATTGATGAGCGTAATGTAGTTCATGGGGCGGGCACGTAGAAAGGAATACCTGGCCAGGCCCTACAGCCGGCGAGGTGATGTCTGGCTACCGGGTAGAAGCCACCGTCGCGATCATCAACCGAAGCGGCTTGAACTGCGGCTGCGGCGCTTCCCTTGACGCCCGTGCAGGTACTGCGGCCGACGTTTTAATGGGTGGCTGCGGATGGGGTGCTGCTTGGTCCACCACGGTAGGCTGAGGCTTCGCGATTGGTACCGGCTCGCCGCTTGGGAGAGAAAGTATCCCTGCGGGCAAGGGCAGCCGGTAACGCCCCGTGGGGGCTACTTCGACCAAACCCACAGCCACTAGTTCGGACAGGGTTTCGGCGGCATCGCCAGGCCAGTACGCGGTAAGGTTGGCGAGCAACTGTTCTTCTCTTAGGAATGGGGCCGTAAAGAGCGCGGCCACATACGCCTGGTAGTGCGCATACTCCTGCTCCGGGCTTAGCATACACCGGCGCCGGACTGCGGCGTGCTAGAAGAGCGGAAAGAGTATGCGAATCCATCGGCGCGGACAATCCTTCTGTGCCGCTCTTGTTTTTGGCCCTGAAAAGCCGATAAGTGCGTGGTTTTCATTTTCTTTGCGAAAGTTTTATGGAGTAGTTTTTTAGGCAGGCACCTGTTGGAGGGGGCCTGCCTTTTTTACTGGCCCGCGGCGCGGGGATGGCCGGCGGTGTGGGCGACGAGCATCTTGGCTACTGCCTCGGAGGCCCGGAAGCACTCAGCCGCGCAGCCTTGGTTGCCGCGGGCGTTCTTTTGCTCGATGCTCTCGGCCGCCATGAGTTCGGAGAGATGCAGCGCCACGAGTTCTTTCTCGCTCATGTGCTCGCGGGTATTAGCTTTTTCGGACAGGTTCTTGCGCTGCCGGATGACAGCGGCTGGCCCGCCCCAGAGCGGCGTGTAGGTCGCGTTGGTGCAAAGCCGGTAGCCCTGCTTGCGTACACCATGGGCGGCCAATACAGTCACAAGGCGGTTGCGCGTGGCCTTGCCTTGGAAGCGGGCTCGGATCTGACTCTCCGTAAAGCCGCGCCGGCGGTACGTAGCTTCGGCCCGGTCGAGGATCAGGTCAGGGTTCTTTTCCTCCTCGACCCGTTCTAGGAAGATTTGGTTAACCGCTACCGCTAAATCGGGACTCAGGTATTGGGCATACTCCAATGCAATCTGCACATGAGCATAAGTACCTCCTCCCCTACCAACAGTGGAAACTAAAAGGTCAGATTTTTTGACCTTTAAAAATCGTTCGGTGGCACTCAGAAAGCCGAGAGTGGTAGGCAAGGTGATCCAAATCGCAGGTCGGTTGCTGCGCAACCTTCCCATTCCTATCCATATATCCGTAACGCTTAAGCGTCCATCTTTATCTCTATGGATTCTATGATCATTGATCGTGATGACATCATTATTCTTGCAGATAATGATGCGTGGGGTTGCAGAGCTAGCCATTTGCCACCTCCTTTCCGACGCGGGTGCCTTGCTCTACCCAGGCTAGGAGGTCAACTCGGTTGAAGTAGAGCTTATTGCCACGTTTGCTGTGCGGAATCTGCCGGGTAGATACCAGCGTGTATAAGCGAGCCTTACTCAGGCGGGTTACTTCCTGAGCCAGTTCAAGCCCGCCTATTTCGACAATAGGTTGAAGAGCGTTGCGCTGCAGTGCTTGATGAATTAAGACCTCAATACTATCTAGCTTGGCATTGAGAATGTCGAAAGGATTATTCATAACTACCGTCTGTTGGTGATGACGGCAGCAAGGTTGTTAGGGCTTGTCAGGCATTGTTACCTAATAGGAAATACAGGAAATGCAGGAAAAAGAGTAGCATCTATTTCTTTTCCTTTTTACCGTCCTTATGCTTATCCAATTCCTGATTTACTGCTATGAAGATCCTTTTTGAATGCCCTTTAAAATCTTCACTATCAGTTGCGTCTATGCAATTGCTTAGCGTTTTACGTATTGATTTTGAACCAAGCCCTTCGAATTCGCACTCAGTCGCCCACCTGTCAATTGCATAAGCATTTCCTATTAAAAATTTCCTTGCTACTAGAGCAGTAAACGCGGCCGCCCATTCACCAGCCTGATTATAGATGGAGCCTATGTTAATCTCAATGAATATAGCTCGGACTTTCTCTAAGCTTATATTCTGCAGCTTTGCTACATCAGGCTGACGCCCCCTGTGGTTTTTGCTGATTGTCGACTTAGAAACTGCCTCATGGGAAACTATATCTTGCTGCTTTAGTAATGAGCTTGGTGCTGGTTCTCCTGTTAAGCTGATTATCCCTTCTATGCTTTCTGAATTTATTTGAGAGCCTGAGCTTCTTGCTTTAAGTTCAGCTTCGAACTTTAATGGCGTTACCTCATGCAGCCAACTCAGGGCTCTCTCGAGCGAAGACTTCTGATATTCTTGATTCTGGAGTCCCTCTTCTAGCACATCAATCAGGTAGAGATAATCATTTGCACTATGAAGGGAATGTTGATCACAAAATTGATTAAAGTGTATGATCGCATCCCACCGCTTAACTGATGACATGCTTTTCAAGAATTCAGCAGCAAAAGCAGGATGGTAAGGATGGAGCCGTCCATATTGCTTCTCACATTCCTCTACTTTTTTCGCAAATTTCTTTGCCTCGGCAGTAAAGTATCCCAACGCGCCGTACTTTTCTTCAATGCGAGAATATACTACCTCTGGGTTGTCGGTAAATTCTTCATCACCGAATAAAGCCACACCAACTAGAATTAGCACTTTCTCAACCGCCTGATTACGTTTACGCAGATACTCTGCATTAAAAAGGCTATCTCGTAGGCTATTACTTGTTGGCATTTGTGGTAAGTACAATATGAAAAAAGTAAGAGCTTCTCATTCAAAGGATGAAAAAGTGATAAGCACTTAGTACCTGAGCTACATTTCATGGTTTCTTACAGGATCCTCTGATACCGGTAAACATGGTTCTAACTTGTAAGCATCCACGGATTTTAGCTTGAATTCAGTCTGAAAACATGAGTTCCAGCTTCATCAGCTTTAGATCAAATCTGGAAGCTTAGTAACGAAAAAAACTTGCTGACTGAACTAGCGCATGTAATGCGTAACTCTATACAAGATAAACTCAGGTGCTAACCAATCTAGAAAACACAGTACGTTTTCATTACGGTTGTCTTGGGTTAGCATTATACCATTCGAACACTTAGTATTGAGTATGGCGCTTTCCAGCCTTCCCATAGCCACCGCGCCTCCCGTAATCCAAATGTAGACGGCCGCGGGAAGCATTTCTCCAGCCGCTACTCGCTGCCCTACTACGATAGTGCCCTTTGGGAAGCGCGGGGCCATGGTATCTGTGTCAATTAAACACATCTGTTGATGATGCCCAAGCATTGAGCCAGCACGCCAAATAGGCAAGTTGGGTTCAGGGCCAATCTTGGTGCACAGGTCAGAGTAGCTTCCGAGGCAAGCAGTGGTTGGGGGAACAGGCTCGGGGTTCAAGGCACGCCGCTTAGAAAGTGTATTGCTAATCTCAGTCAGTGCCTTTTCCAAATTATTGATGTCGCGTCCTTCTAACTCATCATTGGTTAGCACAGCTGCAATTCTGGCCTGCTCTTTTCTGAGTTCAGGCGTAGTGCAGTATACAGGCCTTCTAACATCTAGCAACGTAGCAATCATATTTCCTGCCCTCCTTGCTCAATGCGCCGAACTGATCCCATTTGCTTTTCTGTCTTTTCCCGCTTCTCAATAGCGGCTAGCAGTAACTCATGCACCACGCCCATACTGGTACGCTTGCTCACCTCAACCGTTAATGTTTTGTCGCCTGCTGTAATGGTGACGTGCGTCACGTTGCCGACAAAGAACTCATCTAAGACCGTTTCTTCCTCGCGAATCGCGGCGGCGCGGCGGTTGAGTTCCGCCAAATCATAGACTGCTGCCATAAGACTAGGAGGCCACCGCCATTAAAAAAGTGGAACCATCGACAAAGGGTAACCGGAGCGCGTTGCGGCGCTCTGTGAATACCCGATACACGTTGCAATACCAGCGGTGCAGCTGTGGGATGCTCTCGCACTGAAACACCCTATCATTGGCGCGTAGTTGCTCGTCTGCGGCGAAAAGGTCGGCCTCACACATCATGGACATGATGTTGGAACGCATAGCCGAGAGCGTGAGCAGGTGCCTGTTTTGGGCCAACTTAACTTCGGCCTCCTTTTTAAACTTCCGGCCCAGCGGGCCAGTGTACTTGGTTGTGGGGGAAGCAATTAGCATAGCAGTTGCTTCCATGGTTGCAGTTAGCATACCTTTGGGGTTAAGTAGATGAAGTAATAGGGCTTGCCCGCCCTGTTTCGAAATCGGAGGTCGTTCCTTGCCCGGAGCGGCCTCTTTTTTTGTTGAACACTCAGGTTCAACTCTTCAAATGTACATACTTTATGCAAATGTAAAAACAAATGCTCAAATTAATTTACAATTGTTTTTACGCATTGCCTAACCCTAATATTTATTTATCTTTGATCCACCATGGATGAAAAACCCAAGCGCACCGGCCGCCCGCCGAAAGACCCGGCCCGCCATAAGCGCAACCGGACGCTTTCCTTCACGGATGATGAGTACAATAAACTGATGCGCATTGCAGAGGCAGCCAACCGTGGAGTGAGTGAATACATTATCGAACAGTTCGGACTTAATCTGCCCGACTAGGAGGCGCTTTCCAGTCAGCCGCTGAGTCACTTGTACAGTATTTGCTGTCTGCTTAATTCTCACGCTTCTACTATATGAAAAACCAACAACAGGTTTCTACTCCGCCTTTTATTCAATTAGGCACGAATGCCTACTCTATTTTTAATACTGCAGAAATTTCTACTATCTCTCGTTTTAGTGTCGACATCACAGAGGACAATCGTGAGCAGAACAAAGGCTTTATTACTCCTGATGGGCAAGTCTACGTGATTCGCATAAGCTTAAAAGGAGGTATACAACGGGAGATCAAATGTTCTTCTCTTGAGTCTTGGAACAACGCCTTTATGGAACTAAGCACGGTACTCAATACGCACGTAATTCTACCTTCATAGAATATGTTATTACAAATACTTCCTCAAAGAGCCTATTTGTTCACTGTAAGTGTATGAAGCTCGGTCAGTAGCTGGGCTTCATAGGTTCTTCTGAGAATAACCAGGATTGCCGAGAGGTGATGGCGGGTCTGCTTGCAGGCCGCAGGTGACACTAGTCCCTCGTGGGTTCGACTCCCACTCCTGGTGCAGGCGAAGTGGGAAAGATTTGGTGCGGCAAGGGACAACAGTATGGGGTTCAACGCGCCTAAGGCTATACCCGTCCGCCCCCGGTAGCACCCCGCCTTGACGAACAAGCGGTTATCCGGACCGTACTGTCCACCCGACCTAGCATCGTGATAACAAGGGTATAAGCAGTATTTTTTATTTATTTGGTGGCTGCTGGTAATCAGCTGCTCAGCCGTGCTACTTAACCCCCTGCATCATGGAATCTGTTGTAGCAGCCCCGGCTGCTGATGCGCACAACGCAGTGGTCAAAGAAGCCGCCTGCCTAAACTGTGGCCACGCGATGGCGGAAGGGCTATACTGCCCGCACTGTGGACAGCAGCGACCACACCGACTGTCGGTCACGCATGTGCTACACGAAATGATGCACATCTTTACCCACGCCGACAAAAGCATTTTTGCCTACATCGGGCAAGTGCTCCTGCAGCCTGGCCAAGTCGTAGCCGACTACCTGGCCGGCCGACGCAAACGGTACTTCAACCCCTTCCAATTTCTGCTGCTCGCAGTAGGTGCCGCTACCTTGTTAACAACCCTAGGGCATTACTACGAAGCTACCGGCCACGGCCTACAGCAGCAGATGCAAAGCCGCTTAACGGCCGAGCAGCTAGTACGTGTGGAGTCCTACTTTCACTTCTTAGGCAAATATCAGAACCTGTGGTGGCTGTTATTGCTGCTGCCCATTTATTCGCTAATTGCTTGGGGGGTGTACAGCCGGCGCCGGGTGAATTATGCCGAGGCGTTTGTGCTACTTGTGGTAGTGGGCGCCGCCTTTCATATTGTCTGGGTAGCGGTGCTGCTAGGACTGGTGCTGTTTATGGGCCAATTCTCAGGAACCAGCAATATGGCGGCACTGCTGCAAGTGGTGGTTATGTTTAGCTACCTCGCTCTAATCGGCCGCCGTGCACTTGGGCTGAGCACAGCGGGTAGTCTGTGGCGAGCGGCCGTTATTGTGCTGCTCGGCGCTGCATGCGGGGCAGGGCTCAACTACGTTGCGTTCCGGCTCTACGTGTTTGGGGGGTAGCTTAAGCAACTCATGGTAAACGAACGCATTATACCTGCCGCAGCAGCGGGAAAGACTCTGCAGAATTTCTCAGGGCCCTGGGGGAATTAGGCAGCAACTGCCATCGACACGGTGGAACCATCGGTTAGGGACGAGCGCAGGACCTGGCTACGCTGTTAAGTCGATCCTAGCTTCCTTGTTGATTCGATTCAGCAAGTCACCGTACTTATCTATAAAATCAGTAAACAGAGCTGCCATATTTTTTATCGACTCCTCACGGCGCCCTGGTAGAATTCTTTCCAAGGTTTGTTGTTGCCTAAAGTCATACTCTGTTAGGTGGCGATAACAAGGCCATGGATCACTGCGCTTAGACATGTTTTCTTTTTGGCGCACTTTAGCCGCATCCAGTAAGACATCGACTTTTGCTCGATCAAATTCATCTGGATCACAATGAATGCCCATATCTGGCTCGGTATTCAGAAAATCGCAGCCTAAGCCCATACCGTTCCAAGCAGATTGATGAACAGAGAACAACTCTCCTGTTATCAACTCCACTTCAAAACCTGTACTTGAGAGTTGTTGCTCTAATTCAACCTTCAGTGCTTGCCAGAAGTCAATAATAAGTCGTTCATCAACGGCTCCTAATTGACTGGCTATCTGCTTAGCAGACCGGTAATTCTCCGGTTGTGTGAGATAGGTATAGATTTCGTCGTCGTAGGTATGCATGAATGGAGTTATAAAGCAGTGATGACCTGTTGGTACTGCATGATAATTGCGCGCACGGTAGGTGCCTCCACATGAGGCAGAGCGCGGGTCAATACGGAATTGATTTCGTTCTTGTAAGAGATACACCCGAGTTGCCCGACGGCCTCCAGTTCCGCTCGGCGTACGGCCTTAATAGAATGCTCTGCAGGCACACAATCCGGCTGTGGTGTCAAATACAGTAGCAGATGTTGGTTAGTGAAATGCAACTGCAAATAAGCCTGATAGCGCTCCAGTTGCTTGTGCTGATCACCAGCGTAAATCTTGTTTTCGATAGCAATAGCAAAGCTTCTTTCAGGTGCTTGATAGGTCAAGAGTATATCAATGTACCCGTCCCCGTCACCCGTTAAATTCCCTGTAGCCACTTCGGTCGCAACCTGCACAAAGTATGGGTCACGGACTTGGTACTGTTCTACGGGCAAACTACGTCCTCGCAACAGTTCCAAGAGAGCCTCATAAAATAGTATGCCTTGCTGGTGAGTACCGTTGGGATTGAGCAGGTCTGCCAGGAAAGGAGAATGTAAGCGCGTCTCGTCGCGGTACAGATTTTTAAGCAGCCAGAAGATATTATAGTCCGGCGCTTGGGTCCGTTGGTGCTTAGCTGCCAGGTGCTGCAGCATTTGCCAACCGCTAAGTAAGCGCGTGTAGGACAGCGTATCAGCAGCTATTCGCTTGGATTCGAGAGAATTAACAAAGCTTTTATAATCTTCAAGAAATGCCTGCAATTCCAATACTGGCGGTGCACTAGGAAGCATAGGCGTATTACTTGATTGGAGGCTTACAAGCTGTCACGAACGCATACCCAAACAGTGTCGGCTCAATAGTGGTGTAACCGTTTGAAGAGAACAGGGTAGTAGTTTTAGCAGGAGTGTTCTTTGCACATAATCGCAATCGGAGCAAGTTATCCATACACCGCTCAAATTGTGCAAACTCTAGCTTAAGTGCCTCTCGAACCTGTCGCTCGTTCAAAGTTTGCCGCCCCCAAGCTTCGTCTTGAAGATGAGCGCCATTCACTTGCTTGTAAAGTTCATCTAGGATTTGAGCCTGTACAGGCGTGAGTTGACGCAGTACATCAGCAAAGCTAGGCTCGACGAGCATATCTCCTTGATGCGTGGCAGCATTGGCCAATAGGGCGGCCCACTTGGTAGCCAGCACCTCATCTTCTTCCACAGAAGCGCCTTCCATCAATGGCAGCAGCAGCTTTAAGTTGACCTGTTTGGGTTCGATACCTGCGACCGTCAACATCTGCTGCGCTGCCCGAAAGAGTTTAAATTGGTTCTGTAAGCGGAATAGGCGTACGCGTTCTCCTAACATCAGACCAATTTCATCAGCCGCGGGCCCAAGCATTTTGTTGATGAAGGGCACAGCAATGCCGCTGCCAGCACCGGTTAGGATAGTAGAGAGGGAGACTACTTCAGCCACAGTAGTAAGTCTGTATAAGAGTGGGCAGTTCTAGCGGACCAAATAGGATAGCCATGTCCCTGACGGCTTATTTGCCTTTTTTCGCTAGGTAGGCCTCGGTAGATTTGAGCAGAGCTTTCTGCGCGTCGGCAATAGTGGTTAAGTCGTTGATCCGGGCGTAGTAGCGGTCCATTGCCTTGTTAACCTGACGGAGGCTTGCTTGTACATCCTCCTTCACCTTCTTTGGATTAGCTGTCGGCTCTTGGCTGGCCGTAGCAGCGCCAAGACGGTTAAACTCACTTACGGCTTTGACCAGTTGTTCGCCGGCGATAAGTTTCTCGGTCAGCGCCGCTTCCTGAATGAGTTGGGTGGCTACCTTCTGATCAAATTTGTCGGTTGCCAGCAAGTCGTTAAGACTACTGACCGAGAGCGGGGAGGGCATCGACGGGGGAGAGGCGAGGTCGAATCCAAATAAGCTAGAGGTCAGCGAGGTAAGCGTATCGCTGTACGCCTTGACGTTATTTGTTAGCTGCGCACCCTCCTGTTTTTTCCACCACGATTTGTCCGTCAGGACTTTGGTAAGGTTTCCCAGTTGGCGTTGGGCTTCCGGCGACAGCTGCTGGGCTTGCAGTGCCGTGGACACCTGCCCGGGCAAAAATACGTCGCGGTAGTTTTTGACGGCCAGCCGGGTCAACTGCTTGTCGTCCTTTTTCTGCTGCAGGGCCGCCTGTTGCGGATTCGCGGCTGGGTGCTGCTCCCGCTTGCGTTGCTGCTCCTGCGCGAGTTGCGCCAGTTTGCCATTTGCATCCTGCTCTAACTTTTCCTGTTTTGCTTTGGCCTGCAGCTGTGCCTCCCGGCTCATTGGTTGGCTACTGTATCCTCCCCGGTTTTTTTGCAGCTGCCGCATCTGAAAGTCCTGCGTGCGCTGATTGGTCATTCGATTGAAATCCTGGCGGGATTGCATATTCTGCTGCATAGTCGGGCCAGTGTAGCTAGGCCGATATTGCGCAAATCCTGAGAGTGGCAGCAGAAAGAAGAGGAGTAAGGAGTATTTCAATGTATAAAAAATAAGGAGGTGAAAAAAGCTATTTGAAATCGTGAGTACTAAAGCTTGAATGCAAGCGCGGTGAGCTTTCATCATTGCGCCGTCAATTAGTTTTCTGGTGTGGCTGTGTCGCAACGAAGCCCGTCTGTTGTTGATAAAATCAAGCGTATCTTGATTTATTTCAATAAAATAAATTATTTTATATTTTAGAGGGTTTGAGGCGCGATACTATGCATAATTATTGATATTTGCCCTCACTATAACTACCTCATTATCCTATGCCCTACCGGGTAAGCTATGATTCAGGCTGTGTCGAACGAGTTCAATTTTTCGTTTCCTTCTTAGCCCACTATACTTCTTGGATTACCAACTATTCGAAGCCCGCTGGAAGCCAGCAGGTGGCGCGGAGCGTGCCAATTATGGCTTATTCCTGAGCGATCTATGCGCCCTATTAGGCGTTCCCCAACCCAATCCCACTACCGACAATCCTGCCAACGATACCTACGTTTTGGAGCGCACCGTCCAGTTCAACGACGGCAGCAAGAAGAGCCTAGGCCGCATCGACCTCTACAAGCGCGGGTGCTTCGTGCTGGAAACCAAACAGGGCACGGACTCGCCTGACCTGCAGAAGAAAGCACAACTTGCCGAATTAGGCTTGCCTGCGGAAAAGCATCGCAAAGGTCACGCGGTTCGTGGCACGACTAAATGGGCCGAGATGATGCAGAGCGCCCGCCAGCAAGCGCTACGCTATGTGCGCGCCCTACCTTCTACGGAACCCTCCCCCCTCTTTGTCATCGTAGCCGATGTGGGCTACTGCATCGATGTGTACAGCAACTTCACCGGCGTTGGAGAAGCGTATATGCCGTTTCCTGATCAAGGTAGCTACCGGCTATCTCTTTCGGACTTAGCCGACAAGAGCACGCGTGAGCGGCTGCGGCAGATCTTCCTGGCTCCGCGCGAACTGGACCCTAGCCGGAAAGCTGCTCGTGTCACCCGGGAACTAGCGGGCTACCTAGCAGGCATATCGGCTCAGTTAGAACGAGCCGGCCACGATGCCGAAGTAGTAGCGCAATTCCTGATGCGCTGCTTGTTCACCATGTTTGCCGAAGATACAGGCCTTATACCAGTGGAATCCTTTACCGGCATGCTGCGTGAGTATAACACGCCTGACTTACGAGACTGCTTGCCTGATGCCCTACTGAACCTGTGGCAGAAAATGGACACGGGCGGGTTCTCCTCCGAATTCAAGACCCGCGTGCGGCGCTTCAACGGTAAGCTGTTTCACAATGCGACGACCTTGCCCCTGACGACGGAACAGATAGCTCTGCTCTTAAAAGCCGCGGAAGCGGATTGGAAGGAAGTGGAGCCGGCCATTTTTGGTACCTTACTCGAGCGGGCGCTTGATCCCAAAGAACGACACCGGTTAGGCGCTCACTACACACCCCGCGCGTATGTGGAGCGACTCATTATTCCGACTATCATCGGACCCTTGCGTCGAGAATGGAGTGCAGCGCAAGCCGCTTCTGCACGGCGCCTAGACGAAGATAAGCCTAAGGAAGCGCGAGCTGAGTTGGTTCGTTTCCTCACCCGTTTGACGTCGTTGCGGATACTGGATCCGGCCTGCGGGAGTGGAAACTTTCTCTATGTAACGCTGGAGCACCTCAAGCGACTCGAAGGCGAAGTATTGGCGGCCATCAACAGCTTTGGCCATACGAAGATGTTGGATCTAGCGGGCGGCACTACCGTCAGTCCTCATCAGTTCCTAGGGCTAGAATTGAACCCACGAGCCGCTACGGTAGCTGACGTAGTACTTCGTATTGGCTTCCTACAGTGGCATCTACGCACTCATGGGTTGAGCGAAATGCGTGAGCCGCTGCTGGACGAGTACCAGAACATTCGGCAGCAAGATGCTGCCATGCAACACGATACGCCTGTACCCCGCCTAGATGCATATGGCCAGCCTGTCACACGTTGGGATGGTACCACTCGCCTACACCCCTCAACTGGTGAGACTGTACCAGACGAAACCGCACGCACGCCCGTTTTAGACTACCCCAATCCACAGCCCGCCGAGTGGCCTCAAGCTGATTTCATTGTGGGTAACCCGCCGTTTTTAGGTGGCAAAAAATTACGTGAGGAGTTAGGGGAAGGATATACTGAAGCGTTACGCAAGTGTTACAAGGGTAAAGTGCCAGATGCAGCCGACTTAGTAATGTATTGGTGGCTAAAAGCGGCCGAGGCTCTTCAGAATGGAAATACTGAACGGTTCGGCTTTATAACTACGAACAGCTTAAAACAGAACTTTAACCGACGTGTAATTCAGCCATTTCTAGAAGATAAGGCAAAGCCTGTCAATATCTGTTTCGCAATTCCTGATCACCCTTGGATTGACAATGCAGATGGTGCTGCTGTTAGAGTCGCTTTTACGGTTGCTAATAAGACAGTTAACGAACAAATTGAAGGTGAACTACTGTCCGTAATCAGCGAAAAACCTATTTTGGATGACGATGCAGCGGAAGTGACATTCAATTTTCGAGAAGGAAAAATTCAATCTGACTTAACAATTGGGGCTAATCTTGATAGTGCATTACCATTGATTGCAAATGATAAAGTAGCAAGCCCTGGAGTAAAACTCCATGGTGCTGGCTTCATTATTAGTTCTGAAAAGGCAGCGTCTTTGGGACTTGGATCAGCCCCTGGTTTAGAATTGCACATCAGGCAATACCGCAATGGTAAAGACGTAGCGGATAGACCTAGAGGTGTAATGGTCATTGATTTATATGGTCTCACTGAAAATGAAGTGCTGAATAGATTCCCTGTGGTTTACCAACACGTTCTGGAAACAGTCAAGCCTGAGAGAGAGCATAATAATCAGGCTTCGTATAGGGAAAGTTGGTGGACATTTGCTGTTCCACGAGCCGGGTTAAGGTTAGCATTAAATGGCTTATCTCGCTATATAATTACTGGTGCCACTTCCAAGCATCGGATCTTTCAGTTCATGGATAACAGTATTTTACCGGACGATGCTCTCATCACTATCGGTATAGATGACGCATATACTTTAGGCGTTTTATCGAGCAGAACTCATATGACTTGGGCTTTTGCTACAGGAGGCAGGCTAGGCGTAGGAAATGATTCTAGATATAGCAAAACTCGCTGTTTTGACCCCTTTCCTTTTCCTGCCGCCACGGAACAGCAGCAGGCGCGCATCCGGGAACTGGCCGAACAGCTCGACGCTCACCGCAAGCGCCAACAAGCAATGTACCCCGTTCTCACCATTACTGACCTCTATAATGTGGTGGAGAAGCTGCGGGCAGGCCAACCGCTGACGGCAAAAGACCAGATTGCCCACCAACTAGGTCTAGCTTCCGTTGTGTTGAGTCTGCACCAACAATTGGACACGGCGGTAGCTGAAGCATACGGCTGGCCGGTTGATTTACCTGATGCGGAGATTCTCTCTCGCCTGGTGCGCCTCAACCACGAGCGAGCTCGGGAAGAACAAGCGGGCCAAGTGCGCTACCTGCGCCCCAGCTACCAAGCACCAGAGCAGCAGGCAACCCTTACAGTGCCGAACCCATTTACTACCCCGACTACTACGGCTATTATACCTTCAGGCCCTCAACTGTGGCCAACGGAGCTTGCGCAGCAGATGCAAGCCGTACGTGATGCCGTGCAGCAAGCTGGTCACCCACTCAACCTAGAGCAGGTAGCCGCGTGCTTCCGTCGGACAAAACCCGAGAAGGTGCGACCGCTGCTCGATACGCTCACGACTTTATCGCTGCTCCGGCTCACGGAGAGTGGCTATGCTTCTTAGGCATCCAAGCTCCTTATCATATCAAAATACTCCTAGGTTGATGCACACCCCTCCTATTCTACGCCAAGCGTACTTCCTGCTGGCTATCCTATTTCTAAGCTTTAACACCTCAGCCCAAACGGCTCCGACCTGGCAAAGTGCTCGCGTGATGGGGAGTGCTCGACAAGGGGTGACTGAGACCGCCATGGATGCTGCGGGTAACCTGTACGAAGTAGGTCACTTCTCCAGGCCTATCACGTTCGATGGCACTACGCTCACCAGCGTAGGTGATGTGGACGGCTACCTAGCCAAATATACGGCTGCCGGTACCTTAGCCTGGGTCCGACAACTAGGGTCACCCGGTTGGGACATGGGACATGGGGTAGCCGTTGACGCAACCGGAAATGTCTATGTAACCGGGGCATTTACCGGCTCGATTGCACTCGGCAATAATCTATCGCTTGAAGGCGGCAGCAATCCATCACGCAAAGCTTATGTCATCCGTTACTCCCCCCAAGGGACGCCGGAGTGGGTGCAACAGAGCACTTCTAATGTGGCGCCTACCACGGAAGGCTACAGTATTGGCCTTGATGCCAACGGCACCGTCTCTGTTACGGGTACACTAAACTATACTTTTACCATTGGGTCCACGACCATCACGCTAACGGGAACCAATCAGGCCAACAATACCGGCGCTTACCTGGCTCGCTTTTCGGGTAGCACAGGGGCGTTGCTGTCCCTGCAGCCCGCTTTCTATTACTTCACCAACACCGGCTCAATCGCATATAGCATACCTAAGGTGGCCGTAGCCCCTACTGGCGAGACGTACCTGCTTAATACCTTTTACAAGTCTATTGTCTTTGGCAATACGACCCTTACCACGCGTGGCGAAGCGGATATCGTGGTGGCCAAGTACAGCGCTCAGGGCACTTTTGAGTGGGCTCAACAGTTTGGCGGTGCTTCTAACGATTATATGGGCGACGGAAAGTTAGACGCGGCGGGCAACCTTTATCTGGTCGGTGACTTTACGGGCCCGGCCACTTTTGGTACGACCACCTTACCCGGATATGGTACCCACGATGGCTTCCTGCTTAAATGCTCGGCACAGGGCGCTTTGCAATGGGTGCAGCCTAGCGGCGGCCCTGGCTCTGATGGCTTCGCTGATGTAGAGGTAGATGCCGCCGGCAACCCGTATGTAGTCGGTACCTTCAATGGCACCGCTCAGCTTGGGCCCCTATCGCTTCGTAGTGCCGGCAGCGACGACATACTAGTGGCTAGTTACACGCCGCAGGGGCAGGTACGCTGGGTACAAAGCGCTGGGGGACCGGGCGCCGATATGGGCTATACCGTAGAGCTTGATGCCGGGGGCAACGTGTATGCCACGGGCGCTTTCGCCAGTTCCTGCTCATTCGGCTCCCTCACGCTGACCACTACTGCGGCCTCTGAAAAGTTTATGGCGCGCCTGGGCAGCGACCCCCTAGCTACTCGTACCAACCAGGCAGCACCGGCGAGCCTGTACCCCAACCCGGCTACGACTACCGTGCACATTCCTTCAGTATCTGCCGGTAGCCAGGTACAACTGCTTAATATGATGGGCCGGATAACATGCACGCTGCAAGTAGCTTCTGACGCGACTATACCGCTACAAGGGGTGCTACCCGGGCTGTATGTGCTACGTGCCACTGATGCGCAGGGGCGTCAGGTTACGGGGCGACTGGTGGTCGAGTAATCCTTCGTCTTTGCTTCTGATTTACCCACTATTCATGTTCGCTATTCTACTCCTAATAGGTAATGTCGGCGCCGCCGAGTTGCTCATCATCATGGGCCTACTCCTAACCCTGATCTTGGCCGCGATCTGGCGCTTATTGCGGCCTGCCAAACAGACGGTCGTAGTACAGCAGCCAAGTGCGTCTGTTTCCGTGGCCAACGAGTTGCTCAAGTTGCAGCAACTGCTCCAACAAGGCGTGCTCACGCCAGCCGAGTTTGAGGAGCAGAAACGGCGGCTGTTGCGCTAGATTGCCAACCGTAATGAAAGATGACCTCAATAAATCGATCAATGAGTTGGAGGGGGCAGAATCCGAGCTCGATTCAAATCAGCAAGAATATCCTTTAGCAAGAAGATGCTCTGAGCTCAGGGAAAAGCCTCTCAAGAACTACACGGTGGAGGATTTAAGACTCATGATTGGGCAAGGCATTGGCCTATCCTGGTTGGTCCCTGTCGCTATAGAAAAACTAGCTGAGAACCTCTTCAGCGAAGGAGACTTCTATCCAGGTGATTTGCTTATAAACGTGCTCAGGATAGAGACAAACTACTGGATTACTCATGCAAGAGAACGAGCCGCTTTACTCAGATTGCTTGAAGAGAAACTACCCTTCACTGAGAAAGCAGAAATTCCCAAATCCGTCTTGAAAGCAATTGAAACTGTTCTGACTGAGTAGAGGCCGAATGTAGCGAAGAGGCCATGTATTACCTTAGGAAGCAAGGATAGCGCCTCCTAAAGAACTAGGAACTGTTTTGATGTCTAATGCTTCTACTTTATGGGTCGACGTTTAAAAATAGTCAGTGCAGTTGCTTTAGCTGTGATAGCATTGACTCTCATAAGTGAAAATATTCCTGACTCCCTATTTGTTGGCCCTATAGATACTGCAGCTCTAATTTGTCTTCCTCTCCTGCCCGGCTACATTGGTTATATCATCGTTACCGGTGACATTCATGGATGGCAGCCGGGGCCCATTGGCTATGGAGGAAGAGTGGCCGTTTCCTCTTTTTTCAATATACTATTCTGGCTACCTATTGTCTTTAAGCTGATAAAACGAAAAGCAAAGAACGTGGTCGAGTAGAGCGTACTTCCGATACCAGCGATGTCTTTGTCTACTTGGCTATCGCTTATCGTCGTCTGTAGTACGTAGCCCTTCTCATGCAGCTTAGCTATAATTTGCTGATATAAATACAGCAGATTCCTCATCATCTATCTTCTCGCGGCTTCGGCGGTATGAGGGGTGGAGTGACGAGGCAGTATAGGCCATGATGGGCGACACGGTACAGGTAATGAACGCTTCGTACTCGCGTATTTCGGAAACGCGCATCAAAGTCGAGATGAATAATCTAGCCGACCAACCCATCCGTAAATTGATACCGCTGCCCCGCCCTATGACCGCTGATTACGAGCCGAGTACGGGCACTGATAATTAAGCTACCTAATCACTTAAAAAATATCTACAACACATGTGTAATGTTTGCAATGGATAGGCTATTAATGATGACTTAGCTTTAAGTCTCTCCAAAACTTCCCTTTATAAAATGCCTACTGAACACAACTCCACTTTTCACGATACACTAGACAAGCTTTATAGTGCTTGGTTAAAACTCGATGCTGGGGATGCTATAAACATAGTGGTACCAGTAGTTTTATTTTTTGCTGGTTTGTTTTTTAGCAGATGGATAGAAGACCGTAAGGAGAGTGCTAGATTAAAAGAAATTGAAGCATACTACTTATCTATTCTGAGTTATTTATACAATTCTATTATCAGTCAAAAGCAATGTATTGAAGACACCAAGGATATATTACGAAAGAATTATTCAGAGGAGAGTCTTGCAATAGAAGTCGTGCCTACGTTTACTACAGAACATATTAAGAAAATACCGCAAACAGATTTGTATAAAATATTTATAAATAGAGGAAACAAAAGATTAAGTTTAAAAAAACGATTTTTGTCACTATTTAAAAAAAAGAAGAATAGTCTCAACACCAACATATTAAATTTTTATAATATTCAAGCTATCCTTGATTTTATTGATGTTGTGAAGCCTAAATTAACTAGGCAATCTGAATTGATAATTGCTGAAGATAATGCGATCAAAGAAGATGCCGTAAAGTATGAGCAAATGTTAGTGGATGAATATAACAAAAGAACTAGCATTTCTTTTGCTGGTGGGGCTCCTCCACCAAAAGATGCTCTTACAAGTCTTATTGAATCTATATTGACTAGAATGAACAGTGAGCAAACACGCTTATCTATTCATGATCGGTATAGAAATTATGTACAGCCTATAGCAAGTTTTTTACAAAGCCAGCCAAATAGCGTTAATAATCTAGAATTTGGTCGTGCAGTTATTCTTTATCATTCAAACTATGTAAGATTCGTTGCTAATAGAGGCAATCATATAAAAACCTTGGGAGAAAGAGCTACTAATCTAAATGTAGCAGCGGAGCAGATGAAACAGGCTGTTCAAGATTTAAATACTGACTTTGTAGTCGAAACGCCTGCCAAAGCTATAATTGCTAATTCACCCGCTTCATAAATTCCTTCTTCACCACTGGCTGTAGCTCGAACCATTCACCTATGACCCCTCGAATGCTTCGCTTGTCCGAACGCACGCGCCTGCGCCGTAATTGGTCGAAGAGCGATGCTTATGCCAGTGGGTTGTTTAAAACGAGGTGGCATTGGTACTACTGGCGCCGCACGGGCAAAGAGGCGCAGGGTTAACGGTTGTTCTCCCGTGCCTGCTGTCTAAGCTCTGCTGTATGCCTTTCATCAGCCGTTTGCAGTGTAATAATACCTGTTGCATGCAATACCCATACTACCACGCATGCGATAAGAGTTAACCAAAAATAGAGCTTCAGCTTGCTGGCTGACCAGCCCCCGCCGTAATATTTATCCATTTAATGCTTATTTTATCTTTGTTTAATCTTTAGGACTAATACTCATTAATGCTGGGCCTTCACCTTGCTGCATATCTTTTATCTGTATATTATTTTCTAATGCAGCGGTTGCAGTAGCTTGGATAACTGAACTTTCAATAATGGGAAATGTAATTTTTAGAAAATCAATTAAATTATCAATATTAACTTCAATTCTTTTAAATGTCATTTCTCTAGTTTTTTTATTAAAAGTTTCTTTTATAACATATACCAGATTTAGATTGAATACTCCTAGAGCATTCGCAAACCTTGTGCCTTTTATATATAGTTTAACAGGCTGTTCAGTAACCTGGCTTGGACCTAGAAGGATACCAGAGCGCGCTATATGTGTAATTGCCCTTTCCTGGCCGTCTTCTCTACTTTGCCAGTATATCTGACCAAATAATGAGTCGCCATTATCTTTAAAATAAAGTTTGATTCTTTCCTCTAGATGGTGGAATGAATCACGCAATTCTTTAATATCAGCAAGTATCTTTATGTGTCTAACGTCATTAATTTTTAATCCAACTATTTCAAATAGAGGCAGCAATCTTCTTGTATTATCTATTATACTCCATATATCATGAACTAACAGCGCCATATCTGCATGAACCGTTTCATCACTCGGTTCATTACTGAGCTTAATAAGCCTTGCTTCTAATCTACCTGATGTGTCAGCAATGATGTGCGCTATATGTCTTATACCATCAAATGCTAACGCCTTTTTGGTGTCTCGCATTCCTAGATAAGATCTGATGAATTGATGATTATCTGAATAGTTTATTTTTAATGACATAGGCAGTATAATTTTGGACGATTTACGCCATTTATATATTAGGAAGCCGAATTTGATCTGTATACGCTTCTAATGACCCGGTGCTGACAAAGGTGCGGCAGTGGTGCAGGGGGCTGCGGCTGTCTTAACAAACAGCAAGCCGCCGCGACATAAGCGCGGCGGGTTGGCTGATTGGTCTAGCGGCAAGAGTCTACTCGAACAGGTAAGTGAGCGCAAGCTGGAAGTTGCCATTATGCACTTTGATGTCGGGCCGTTCCCCCTCATACTTAGGAACCCGATTGGCTAGGCCCAAGCCATAGCCTACTTGAACTTGAATGGCGTCCACCTTGTAACCGACCCCAGCGTTGAGCCCGTAGTCAAGGGAACGGACATAGGCCTTGTTTAAGTCGCTGCCAGCCTCGCTAGCAAATACTATTTCTGGTTCCCAGTCGTCCCGCTGGATTACGCCATTCTGCGTCTCTACTTCTTCAACTTTGACTTTGCCGTTCAGGCCTAAGGCTACATACGGGCCGACAAACACTTGGAAGCCCCCATCCGCCCCTTTAAGGCTATAGACTAGATTTAGGGGAAGTTCCGCGTAATTCAACCGGACAGATGACTTGGCTTTATAAGTAGAACTGCTAGTCGCTACATCTACCTTGGATGTGTTGCCCTTCATCGAGAAGAGTAAAGCGGGCTGCAAAGCCAACTTGCCAAATTGTGCATTCAACGCCAACCCAATTTGGGCGCCGGGCAGCAGATTAGACACCGGCTTGTCTTTAAAGTCAACGTCACTATAATCGTAGTTTGTATTAGATAAATTCAGGCCGATGCGAGGGCCAAAGCTAACTTGCGCTTGCGCACTCATTGCGGCAAGCATGGGGACAACAAGTAGACCAGTAATACGCACAATTCTGTTCATATAATTAAATAGACTATTGGGTTTAAGTATAACGGGCAATTAGTATACCATACCCTATAGCTATTCCTTATTTTAATTGAGTTTATTTCATTGCACTTTACAAATAAAGCATACGAAAACCAGGGCAGTCCGAGCCTTATCCTATAGCAATAGACTTTATAAGCTAGGAAGCCTAATTTGATCAGTATAGGCTTCCAGCGGCCCCGTGCTCACAAACGTGCGGCAGTGATGCAGGTGGTTGATTTCCGGATCGTAGTACACCTCGGCAAAGAAAGTGCCCATGTGGTAGAGGTTGATGCGGTCGCCGTGCTCGCCAAAGCGCATTGTTAGATAGGTGCCTTCCCCAAGCACAATGCCTAGCTGCTCTGCTAAAGGCAGTTGGTTGAATCTGTATAAGAATGGAATAGCCATACAGCTAAGATATAATGCCTGGTTTTTACCTTCGTGCTCATGCGGGAGAAATTGCGTTACATCGGTCCGACGACCCCAGAGTTTGAGACGGGCAACGTATACAAAGTCCTCATCGAAAAGCAGGACGGCTGCGTCCTGCTTTCGCGTAAACGCCGGCGTAAGTACCGCTACGATAGTCAGCCACAGTTGCTGGCAGACTGGCAATCCTTTCGAATACCCTATGCTGGAGCGAACACCTGATCTAGCGCTGGTCTGGCTGCGAGGACGCTTGGCGGTAGCGGGTCCGCAAGTAGAGGAGACGATGCCTCAATTCATCCAGCAGTTGCGCACTCTGCCTGGCTTTACCCTCGTTTGGCGCGGGCCCCCTGCCTCCATCAAAGAGTACCAGGTCCAGCACTGGTTGCAGCGGCAGCCTAATTCGCTCGGCCACAAGCTCGCCCATAACGATTATATGGACTACCGCCATCCCAAGCGGCCGAATGACGGCATGCCCACTGCGCGGAAGTCATTTGCCTCCGCCATTGCAGTGCTCGCTCATCTTGCCGGGCATGTTCCCAAGGAAGTGATTGTTTTCTCGGTGGACTAACCCCTTCCGGACAGCATCCCAGCTCCCCTTAATAGACGGTGAGCAGATCCTGTAGGCGCGTGGTGTAAGCCGGGGAGCACCACTGCGCCTTGCCTTCCCAAGGCGCTCGGCCTTTGCCGCGGCCCGTCAGCGTTGTGGCTAGGCGCACCGTGTTCTTGCCAAAGCGGCGGTTGAGCGCATCGAGTTCTACCATGAGCCGGTCCCGCTTGCCGGTATCGGGCGCCGATTCAAACAGCGACAGTTGGGCATGGCCGGCGGGCTCCAAGCCATCGAACACCACACCGGCCTTGGTGTAGCGGGTGTCTGCTTGCCAGAGGCGCTTGAGTGCCATCCGCGCAATACGTAGCAGCTCGGTCGTGTCGCTGGTGGCTACGTGGAGCGTGATCACCGTCGAGCAGGAATACGGCGGGGGCTCAAGCCCATACCGGTTTTTGCTCAGAAACACCGTCATCAGGTGGGTGGCATCTCCTTGCCGGCGCAGCTTCTCCGCCGCCCGTGACGTGAAGGCCGCCACGGCCGCCAGCACATCATTAAAGGCGCTCAAAGGCTGGCCGAAGGTGCGGGAGCAACTGATGCTCTTGCGGGAGAGCGATCCATCTTCACTCGGCAACAGCCCCTGGCACACGCGCCCTTGCAATTCCTGCACCAGCCGTACCCCCACTACCCCACCCAAGTGCTTACGGGCCCAGGCGTCTGAGCAGTTGGCTAGGTCGGCCGCCGTGTATATGCCTGCGGCCATGAGCTTGGCCGCGTACTGGCGGCCGATGCCCCACACGTCTTCGACGGCTACTTGCTTCAGAGCCCATAAGCGCCGCGCCTCCGAGCGCAGATGCAGCACCCCGCCGAGTTCGGGGCGCTTCTTAGCTAGCCGGTTCGCTAACTTGGCCAGCGTCTTGGTGGGGGCAATGCCGACGCAGGTCGGAATACCCGTGCGCTTCTTGATGTTGGTACGCAAGGTGCGGGCAAACGCATCGAGGTCGTTGGCCACGTATTTTTCCATGCCGTGCAGATCCAAAAACGCTTCGTCAATGGAATAGATCTCGACCTCGGGCACCTGTTGCGCTAAATACCACATCACCCGTCGGCTCATATCGCCATACAGGGCGTAGTTCGACGAGAAGACCTGTACGTTGTTGATCTGTAAGTCGTGTTTGACTTGAAAATACGGGTCGCCCATCTTAAAGCCCAATGCCTTGGCCTCGTTGGAGCGGGCAATCACGCAGCCGTCGTTGTTGGAGAGCACCACGATCGGTTTGCCTTCCAGCCGGGGTTGAAAGACTCGCTCGCAGGAAGCGTAGAAGTTGTTGCAATCAACCAGGGCGAACATAGGCAGCTAGGTTAGTCGCGGGTGTTGAGTAGCGCCGATCGCTTACTAGGTACCAGTTCATGCACCACGTGGGTAACCACGCCCCAAATGCTTACCTCGTCTGTATTCTTTATCTCATAGGCCTTGAACTTGGGGTTGGCCGGTTCAAGCCACCACGTATTGCCCTTGCACACGAGCCGTTTCACTGTGCATTCCCCCTCCACCACGGCGACCACAATATGGCCGTGGTCGGCTTCCATCTGCTTATCGACCGCTAGTAGGTCCCCCGTATGAATTTCGGCCCCCGCCATGCTTTCCCCAGCTACGCGCACTAGGTACGTCGCGTCGGGATGGCGCAGCAGCAACCGGTTCAGATCAAATAAATCCTCAATATGGTCACTGGCTGGTGACGGAAAGCCAGCCGGCACTTCGCAACTGAAGAGCGGCAGAAAGGAGGGAAAGTCAGTAACCGAAACCGGGATTAATTCAATGTCACTCATGGGCCACTGGAGGAGGTAGACCACAAGTATACGGGAAGACTAAATAAGTTAGTTATACTCTGCTAAATAAAATAGTAATTCTATTATAGCGTTTATTCTATTTATGCTCGGGCTTGTGCATACGCTGGTACCGTTCTACTCAACCTGACAAGAAACACCATCATACTAAAGTCAATAAGCATTAAGCAATTATTCAGTGCTAGCACTGATGTGCTGTAAGTAAGAGTAAGTTGATTTTTGCTCTTCTACATACTTCAATCCTTGTGGATAATTTTAATTATCAAATTTAGGATTTATATACAAAGCATCTACAATTAATTAGTTGGCTCTAATCTGCAAAAAATCTATGATTAAGAAAGCGCTAAAATGATTCAACTTTAACTGTTGAGGTATATGACCACTAATTTTACATTAAAACAAGAGGCTTATCTAAAAGCTATTTCGAAAGGAACAACAATACAGGCTGCAATTCCACTAGCCCTAATGTACGGGCTCGTTTTTCTTCCTGTAACTGCCAGTATCTTGCCAATTACTACACAAGATCCTTTATCAGCGTGTATAATTTTTGCAATATTTTTGTTTATTATGGCAATAATATTTGTGCTGCACTATAACTTTTCAATATGGATTATAAATAAGTTTTTAAAAGTAAAATGGGTCAAAATAAACGACTTACCGGTTGACTGCCAAATTTTTATAAATAATTCATGCAATACATTAAAGTTAAATATTCCAGTTATTGGCATTATTGAAACAAACGACCCAAACGCTTTTACTTATGGTAATAAAAATCGACCAATTATTGTATTAACATCAGGATTATTAGAAATATTAACGCCCCAAGAAGCAAATGCGGTAATTGCACATGAGCTTGGGCATGTTTATCACCGTGATTTTATCTTTATGATGATGGCGGCAATAGTCCCAATGATATTAGGCTATACTACTTGGCAATGTGTCAAATTTTCTAGAAGCGATAAAATATCAGCCATTCTTCTGCCATTAGCATTTGTATTAGGCCTATTTTATCTATGCTCTAAATTATTAATAGCTAAAATATCACGTGATCGAGAATATAAAGCTGATCAATTTGCAGGTTTTTTAATTGGCAACCCTAATACTCTTGCAACAGCCTTATTAAAAATCACTTCAAAATCATCAGTTTTTAAGAGACATGGCCAAGCAACATTGAACAGCCTCGAAAGAGGTGAAGCACGTCAAGTTCGACGCCGATTAGCACAGTTACAATCAGCAGCGCTACTAGGAATAGCTAGTGATAGTATAGGAGCAGAAACAAAAAGCTCTGCTTTACTAGCTATGTCTTGGGAGTTATCTAATGTCTGGGCAAAATGGTATGAGATACGGTCTACACATCCATTAAGTGCAAAAAGAATCCAGCATCTATTAGGGCAGGCTAAAAGTTTTGGCATTTCTCCTTCTTTCATAATATCTTCTAAAAAAGGAAAGTTTGGCCCTTTTGCACTTGAATTCATTGTTAAATTCTCTTCAATAATTGCGTATTACATTGCTTATAGCTCTCTACTTACATTTGATATGGAATTACAATACTCCTTCTTTGGCCTGATTATTTTTCTATTATTAATTACAATAATACTATTAGAAATTGGACTTAGTTACTCTAATAAGTTCACATCATTTTCAATAACTGACTTACTTTCCAATGTTGAGGCCTCTCTAACAAGAAGCATTCCTACCTCATTATCAGGGGTATTAAAATTTGAAAATCCAGGGAATGATTGGTCAAGAATATTTATTCAAGAAGATGAGAACATGATAGAAATAAAAATACCCAAATTAAATTTCGGCAAACGCGAACAACTAGAAAGTTTAAATCTATGCAGAATATCTATAAAGGGATGGTACAGACGCGATCCTAACCCAGTTTTTCAGCTTTCTTTTGTTAATAACTACAATGAAAATAAAAAAATAGAATTCTTTCAATCAGGTTTTCTCCTCAGAAAAATCGCGGTTTTGCTGTTAATAATAGCTTGTTTAAGGGCTATATTTTGATTTAAAACTTCGTTCACATAAGGATTTTGCCTCCCACTCATCATAATGTGTTAACTCATGAATATAGATTGGAACACTAAAATGTTTATAGCATCCGTGCTTGGGTCACTTGCTGCTCTGTTTTGGCCTGTTGCTATACACGTATGGCGTGTTGAAATTGCTAGATACCAGGCATCCCTATCAACTTCCGGTGTTCCAGGGGGTATGATTGGTGCAGGAGGAAGGCGTGGGCGATCTCTATTAATAAAATGGATTGAAAAACTTGTTAAACTGATAGTCCTGCCGTTCTTAAAAATTGGCGCGAGATGGATTCGATTCGGTTTACTAGCCTTATTTATAGCATCTATAGCTTCTGCTGTAGGTTTTGCTGGCTTCCTTCAGAACGACGAGGTTAGGAAAAAACTACAGGAATTAGGTGCTTTAGGCTTCTTTGCTGCATTCAATTATGGTTTTACAGCATCCTCTTTAGTTGAAGAGGCTTTAAAAACACCAGCCAAAAATTAACTAAATAGCTTTCCACGTATTGTCTTTTAAGCAACAAGTAAACTGGGTCTGGGACGAAGGCCAATATCTCGCCACCCGCTATGAGGAGGAAGACACCATTGGCTTCTACTACATGACGGGTCGATTCTTCGTGAACTGTACTACGACCACGTCGCCAACGTGCTGCAAACGGAGTTGCGAACCTTCACCAGTATCAACTGCCTAGAAGCCTATACCAGCTATATCAAGCTCGATGATTTAGCCTTGGATTAAGTGGGTCTACTTTATTTAAGAGTAGCAGCGTAATGACAGAGGCTTCTACTTATTGTACCCCTACACGTACCCCCGGAAAGCAAAAACCCCGCTTCTGATTCAGAAACGGGGTTTGTTGTAGAGAGGAAGGGATTCGAACCCTCGATGAGCTTTAGACCCATACACACTTTCCAGGCGTGCTCCTTCAACCACTCGGACACCTCTCTAGGTGCGGGATGCGGGCACAAAATAGCACCCGATTTTCCGGATACGCAAATCACTCCCCCAACAACCTCTCAGCTACCCGTTATTTCTCCTCGCAAATCGTAGGCGAGCAGGCGACTGGTTTCAGTGGCAGAGAGCTTCAGCCCAAGCACAAACATAAGTTTGGTGATGGCGGCTTCCCGCGTAATATCGTCGCCGCCGATGATACCGATTTCGGTGAGGTGGGCGCTGGTTTCGTAGCGGCCCTGAATTACGCGGCCTTCTTCGCACTGACTCACGTTGAGGAACTGGACGCCCCGCTCCCGCGCATCGCGCAAGCAGTTCAGGAACCAGGCCGCAGTGGGCGCATTGCCGGAGCCATACGTTTCCAGGACGCAGCCGCGCAGGCCTTCTACCTCTAGTTGGGCCCGGATCATGCGCTCGGTGAGGCCGGGGAAGAGAGGCAGGAGCGTCACCTGCTCGTCGAGGTAGGTATGGGCGTGCAAGTGGGTGGCGGGTAGCAGGCGAATCTGCTTGTCGTTGAACTCCACTTCAATTCCGGCGCGGGCCAGGGGCGGGTAGTTTTCCGAGCGGAAAGCATTGTACTGCTGGCTTTCCACTTTTTTGGCGCGGTTACCCCGAATCAGCAAGTCGTTGAAGAAGATGCACACTTCGGGTACCCGCACGGTGCCTGCCACCCCATGGCGGGCTGCGGCTATTTCCAAAGCAGTAATTAAGTTGCGGCGAGCATCAGTGCGGATGCGGCCTACGGGCACCTGAGCCCCCGTGAAGATCACCGGTTTGCCTAGGTTTTCAAGCAGAAAACTGAGCGCCGCCGCCGAATACGCCATGGTATCGGTGCCGTGCAGAACCACGAAGCCGTCGTAGAGGTCGTAGTTTTCCTGGATGAGCGCCACCATCTTGTACCAGTTGGCTACCGTGACGTTGCTGGAATCGATGGGCTCGCTGAAGCTGACCACTTCTACGCGCATGTTGAGTTGGCGCAGCTCGGGCATCTTCTTGCGAATCTGATCGAAATTCATGGGGACCAGTTCACCCTTCTTATTGTAGGCCATGCCAGCGGTGCCTCCGGTGTAGACAACGAGGACAGAAGTTTCGGGGCGATTATCGGGGGAAGGCAAAGCAGACGAGGTTGGAATGGAAGCGCCAAGTTAACGACGTCTGCGAACCTGGGCGCTGGGGCCGGCTTACGGAATTTTGGGTTGCAGCAGGAAAGTGCAGAACGGCTCCGCCAAACGGAATGCCCAACTTCCCTCCTACTCCTTACTCGGTCTTACCTACATCCACCCGATGACACAACGAAACTGGACAGTCCTTGCGGCGCAGTGCCTCTTGCTGGTATTGCTGGCGTCGTTTACCGCTTGGCAGCCGCCCAAGCGCTACAACATTGCGGCCAACGGCGCCATTGGTGATGGCCAAACCTTAAACACGCAGGCCATTCAGGCGACCATTGACAAGTGTTCGGCGGCGGGAGGCGGCACGGTAGTGGTACCCAAAGGCACTTTCAGAACCGGCGCTATTTTCCTGAAAAAAGGCGTAAACCTGCTGATTGAGAAAGAAGGCGTGTTGAAAGGCTCGACGCGACAAGAAGACTACCCGCAGGTGGCCACTCGTTGGGAAGGCACCGAGCAAAACTTCACCGCAGCCCTAGTAAATGCCACCGACTTAACCGGCGTGACGGTGGAAGGCGAAGGCACGATTGATGGCTCAGGCGAGGAATGGGGGGAAGCTGCCCGCCAAGCACGCCTCCAACAACCCCCCGACCCAACAGCCCCACGCCTAGGCCGCCCCCGACTGATTTGCTTCCAGAACTGCCGTAAAGCACGCATCGCTAACTTACAGCTACGCAACCAGGCGGTATGGTGCTTGCACATCTTGTACTGCACGGGCCTAGTGGCCGAAAACCTAACCATCCGGGCCGCGCACAATATCCCGAGTTCCGACGGCATCGACATTGATTCCAGCCGCGACGTGCGCATCAGTGGCTGCGACATTGATGTCAACGATGACTGCATTTCCATTAAGTCGGGCAAGGATGCCGACGGCTTGCGCGTGAACCGGCCGAGCGAGAATATTCTCATCGAGAAAACCCGGTTCGGTTACGGCCACGGCGGCGTGGCCATGGGCAGCGAAACATCGGGCGGTATTCGGCGGGTGGAAGTGCGCAACTGCGTGGCCGAAGCCGACAATTGGGCGCCCATCCGGTTCAAGTCGCAGCCGAGCCGCGGGGGCGTGGTCGAGGACATTACCTACCGGGATATGGTGCTGCGCAACACGCGCCAAGCCTTCGAGTTCAACATGGAATGGCGCATGGTCCCGCCTATTGCCCCACCCGCCAAGGTGCTGCCCCTCGTGCGCAACGTGAAGCTCATCAACATCACCGGCACGGTTGCGTCGGGCGGGCGCATGCACGGCCTCAAGGACAGCCCCATTGAAAACGTCAGTTTCAAAAACTGCGTGGTAACAGCCCAAAAGGGCTTGGTGCTGGAAAATGTGCGCGGCCTTGATACCAGCGGCCTGAAACTGACCGTAGCAGAAGGCGAAGCCATTGTGCGGCGCGATGCGCAGTAGCAAGTATCCTTACTGATACAGTCAGGCGTCGCCAAGCGGGCGCCAGATCAGGCATGCTATTCTTTTTCCTACGCTAGTACTTCACCCCTCCCCTATGCGGTATTTTCTGCTCGTTGTTGCGCAGCTACTCGTTGGTTTCGCTCTGCTGGCTCAACAGCGCCCCGGTTTCTATAACGTGCGCGCCTATGGGGCCACCGGCGATGGAAAAACCTTGGACACACCGGCCATCAACAAGGCCATTGACGCGGCAGCCGCGGCCGGGGGTGGCACCGTGTATTTCCCGGCGGGCACATACGCCAGCTTTTCTATCCATCTGAAAAGCAACATTGCCCTGTTCATCGACCAGGGCGCTACCGTGTTGGCGGCCGAGCCACCGGCCAATGGCACGGGAGGCTATGATGCAGCTGAGCCCAACGAGTCGACCAAGTTTCAGGATTTCGGGCACAGCCACTGGCACAACAGCCTGATTTGGGGCGAAAACCTCGTAAATGTCTCCATCCTCGGCACCGGCCTTATTGATGGCAAAAAGGGCCTGACGCGGGAAGGCACGCGCACTCCGGGTATGGCCAACAAAGCCATTGCGCTGAAGCTGTGCCGCAACGTGCTGATTCGCGACATTACGGTACTGTACGGCGGGCACTTCGGCATCCTGGCCACCGGCATCGACAATTTCACCGTCGACAATGTAAAAATGGATACCAACCGCGACGGTATCGACGTGGACTGCTGCCGCCACGTGCGCATCTCGAACTGCACCATCAACTCACCCTTCGATGATGCTATTTGCTTGAAAAGCTCCTACGCTCTCGGCTTTGCCCGCGCCACCGAAAACGTAACCATCACCAACTGCGAAGTAAGCGGCTTCGACCGGGGCACCTTCTTCGATGGCACCTACCAGCGCAAGGAAGCCGCTTTGGTACCCGATAAAATGGACGTGACAGGCCGCATCAAGTTCGGCACCGAGTCGAACGGAGGCTTTAAGAACATCACAATTTCCAACTGCGTGTTCGAGTTCTGCCGGGGCTTAGCGCTGGAAACCGTGGACGGCGGCATTCTGGAAGACGTGACCATCACCAACATCACCATGCGCGACATTGTGAATTCGCCGTTTTTCCTGCGCCTCGGTGCCCGGATGCGTGGGCCGGAAGGTACGCCGGTGGGCGTGTTGCGCCGCGTCAAAATCAGCAATGTGGTGGTGTACAATGCTGACGTGAAGTACGGCTCCATTATCAGCGGCATCCCCGGCCACGACATTGAGGACGTGACCCTCGACAATATTCGCATCGAGTTCCAGGGCGGCGGCACCAAAGAGCAAGCCACCATCAACCCGGCTGAAGGCGAGAAAGACTACCCCGACCCCGGCCACATGGGCGACATGCCTTCCTACGGCTTCTTCATGCGGCACGTGAAAGGTATAGAAATGCGCAACATCGACATTCGCTACCAGAAAGATGACCAGCGTCCGCCCTTCGTGCTAGTCGATGTGAAAGACATCAACCTGCGCAACATCAAAGCGCAGCACCTTACCTCCGTACCTGCCTTCACTCTGCAAGCTGTGTCTAACCTCAGTATTAAGGACAGCGAAGTTCTAGCAGACAAAAAGGTAAAGCAGATGGTGAAGGGGAAATTGCAGCAAACTGTTGAACCAGCATTAGCTCAACCCTAAGGTTGTGCCCTACCCTTGTCATCCTGAGCTTGCGAAGGATCTTCTGCCAGGAGAACGAGTCGTTGGTACGTCTGTTGTTCTTTGGTCATGAGGTCCTTCGCAAGCTCAGGATGACAAGGGTCGGGTACAATCTATTAGGGTTTTTTCAACCAGATTTACTTAAGATTTAGAAGGCAATAATTAGGAGGCTGCGCTGAATAACTCCTTCGTGTTGCGAGTAGTAGCTTCCACTACTTCTTCCTCGTCTTTGCCTAAGATGTCGGCGACGCGGCGGGCTATTAGGGGTAGGTAGGCTGGCTCGTTGCGTTTGCCGCGGTGCGGCATGGGGGCCAGGTAGGGGCAGTCGGTTTCGAGGAGCAGATGTTCCAAGGCAATGCCGGGGAGGGTTTTGTCGAGGCCGCCATTCTTGAAGGTTGCTACGCCGCCTATACCAAGCTTGAAGCCTAGTCGGATAACTTCTTCGGCTTCTTCTTTGGTGCCTGAGAAGCAGTGAAACACACCGCGCAATGTGCCATCCTGTGCCGCTTCGACGAGGTCAGCGGTTTCGCGGAAGGCTTCGCGGGTGTGGAGCACGAGGGGCAGCTTGTGTTGCTTGGCCATGTTCATTTGAATGCGGAGGGCTTCTTGCTGCTCGGCCAGGAGGGTTTTATCCCAATACAAGTCGATGCCGCACTCCCCTACTGCCACAAATGGGCGCTTGCCTAGCCACTCCTCCACTTCGTAGAGTTGCTTTTCGAAGTGCTTTCCCACCGAACAGGGGTGCAAGCCCATCATGGGGTGGCACTGCTGCGGAAAGCGTGCTTCGGTCTCCAGCATCACGTCGATGCTGGTGTGGTCGATGTTGGGCATGTAGATGGTGTGGACGCCGGCCTCGTAGGCGCGGTTGAGCATGGCATCCCGGTCTGGCTTGAACTGCTCGGAATAGACGTGGGCGTGCGAATCGGCTAGTATCATGAGATTAGTTGGTCGTTGGGACTACTTGCGGTTTGGTGTTGAGAGTCGACTCAGCAACTCCCACGCAACAAGTAGCGCCATCAGGTGTAGCGCCGACCTTTCCAATTGAACGCAATTGGCAGAAGGCGAAAGGCGGTGAGGGTAAAGGTGAGCGTGAAAGAATAAAGTTCGAATAAGGGCATTAGCCACAAAGGGGCCCGGCGACCGGCACGTTTGAAGCTAAAGTAGGCCAACATGCCTTGTAGTAGCATTTTAACTACCAACACCCATCCGGCCACTGTTGGCCCGGCCACCCACGCCAGCAGCAACAAAGCCGGGTAGAATCCCGCGTGGTAAAGCAACCCGATGCGTAGCCACCGTGGCAAGCTTTCGGCCCCGCGCATCCAGCGGCGGCGCTGATGCAACAAGTTTGCGAGGGTACGCATGGGCAAGGAAGTAGCTAACACTTCCGGCCGGAACAAGATGCGGTAGCCGAACCCCAATCGTATGGTAGCACGAAACAACTCATAGTCTTCGGTGACCGAAAAAGGCAGGTTCTCGTAGCCGCCCGTGGCTTCATAAGCGGCCCGCGTGACAAGCATGTTGTTGCCCATAGCCGTGACGGGCCGCCCCTGATCCGACACCACTTGCACCAGCCCCAACGACATTAGCCAGTCGAGGCCCTGTAGTTTATCGAAGAGGCGCGGCCCGTCTACCAGCGTGAGGCCCGTAACGGTACCCACGCCGGGAGCTGTGTGGGCTAGTAACCCTTGTACCCATGTGCGCGGCACGGCAATGTCGGCGTCGGTGATAAAGAAAAAATCTGTGGTAGCTGCGCGGGTGAGGTGGGCCAGCACGTTGGCTTTGCCGCGGGCCAACCCTAACGTTTCTTGGATGGGCAAAATGCGGAAACTGCCCGCAAAACCGCGCATAGTTTGCGTAGCTACGGCGCTGGTGGCATCGGTGGAGGCATCATCGCCGAGCAGTACTTCGAGCAGATGCGCCGGGTAATCGAGTTGACGAATAGCAGTCAGGCAACGGGCAATAGCAGCTTCCTCGTTGCGGGCGGCAATCAGGATACTAACGCGCGGCAGCGGGACCGGCAACGGCCCCGGCTGGCTGCCCGGCCGCGCCGCAAAAAGCAGTGTGGACGTTGCCAGAATCAGAAACCAGCCAACCAAAAAGATGGAAAGGAAAAGCAACAAGTTCGAGAGTGGAATGCCCTTGACAACAAAGCTACATCAGACTCTAACACCAACCTTTCGCTATGGGTTTACAGGGTTTCAAACGAATACCCCTGTGCGGCGCAGGCATCCAGGTAGTGAGGCAGCACCGCACGCAAGTTGCGGTGCGCTTTTTGGCTGTCGTGGAAGACGACAATAGAACCAGGCCGGGTGTGGGCTAGCGCCGCACGCAGGCATATTTCGGCCGGATACGTAACGTCGTAGTCGTAGGTAAGCACGTCCCACATAATCAGACGGTAGTTGGGATGCAGCGCCGCTGCTTGGGCCCGCGTAATACGCCCATAGGGCGGGCGCAACAACGGGCGGAGCGTTTCCCCGAAGGCACTTAGCACCTGCTGGCACTGTTGCACTTCTGCCAAGTAAGCCGGCAACGGTAGTTGCCAACCACTCACGTGGTGGTGCGTGTGGTTGGCGAGCCGGTGCCCAGCGGCCAACGCTTGCCGAGCTACATCCGGATGACGCTCCAGGTTCTGGCCCACACAAAAGAACGTCGCATGCGCATCGTAACGCGCTAACTGTTCTAGCACAAAAGGGGTTTCCTCGGGAATCGGGCCGTCGTCGAAGGTAAGGTAAAGCGGTTTTTTGCCTTCCAGCACCGGACCACGCCACTCTGTATGAGGCAGTAAGCGTTGCAAGAGTTTAGGAAGCCGGTGCAAACGCATAAGTCTATACGGAATAAAGAATAGGTGGTAGAGACGCTGTTCTGGTGACTTAGAATGGATATATCAACTCACTTGCTAACACTGGGCTTATTTTTCAGGCTTCCAATTGAAAGAATAGCCTCCCACAAAGCTTCAGCGCTTTTGTCCCAGGAAAACCGCTGTATGTTCTGCAACCCTCTTGCCACTAGTTCCTGACGTAAGCCCGGCTCCTGCCAGAGGCGCGCTAACGCAGCGGCAATAGCCGTGGGACTAAATGGGTCGACTAGCAAGGCCGCCCCGCCTGCTACCTCGGGCATGGAGCTACGGTCGGAGGTAACAACAGGGGAAGCACAAGACTGTGCCTCAATGATAGGAATGCCAAAGCCCTCGAAATAAGGAACGTACACCGTAGCTAAAGCTGCCCCATAAAGTTGCACCAGTTCCTCCTCGGAAACGCGGCCGGTCAGGTGCACATCGGAGCGGTGCTGCATCTGTTGGTAGGCGTCGAACATAGGCCCGGCTTTCCAGGCCGTCCGGCCCACAACCAACAGTTTGGCTTCGGCCCCAGTTTGTTGCTTGAACTCGTCGAAAGCCTTAAGCAGGTTTACTAGGTTTTTGCGTGGATGTAAGGCTCCCACAAACAAAAAATACGGCTTACCGTCAGCAAAACGCTCCCGTGTAGTCTGTTGAACCTCGGCTGGTAACGGCCGGAAATGTGCACCGGCGGCATTGTAAACAACCTGAATATTGGCAGCCGGTACGCCATATGACTGCACTACATCTTGCTTGGTGGCGGCCGACACGGCAATCAGCTGCTCAGAAGCCCGGGCAAAGCGCGGCGCAAAATACTGGTAATACTTGTGCTCGAGCACGCTCATGTGCTCTGGAAAATGCTCGAAAGCTAAGTCGTGCATCACCGTAACACGGGGCACTCGGGTGCCCAACGTCGTGTAACCATCAGGGCTAAAGAATACGGCCGGGCGGTGCCGGTGCAGCCACCAAGCCACTGCCCCTTCAAACCAAGCCACCCACAAAAACGGGTGCCGCGCTGGTGGAAACAATACATGCGGCACCACATTCGGCCCAAACAGATAGCGCCGATCAAACGCCCTATCGAACAGGAAGTGGAACGTATGCTCGGGATGCGCTGCCACCATCCGCTTCAGCGTCTCGTACGTGAAACGTCCAATACCCTCTAAATGGTCGCCAGGAAGCAGAAAGCGGGTATTGACGGCTATATCCAAGTGATGAGGTAGTGAACTAGTGAAATGGAAAGAAGTGAAGTGTGAACTAGATCTGCTGGTGTCTCTCTTCAGCACCTCATTTTTGCAGCAGCTTACGGAGTTCAGAAATACGCACCACGCTGGTCAGAAACAGGATACCAACGAATGCCACACTAGCTACCACCGATTCTAGCAGCCAATGCAACGCCAAGCCGGTTTGTAGTCCATACCAAACCGCACAGAGCAGCCCAAACGCTAAGCCTAACCGGGTTATCCACCCCCAGGGCACGGGCACACCCGTGCGTTTTTGCACCAGCCACAGGTAGCCCACCGACACAAACACGGCGCATACCAAGGTATTGATAGCCCCGGCAACGGCGCCGAGCGTCGGCATCAGCAGTACGTTCAGCACCACATTTAGTACTGTGCTGGCAACTACCAGCCAACTCACGGCCCGCTCGTGGTTGGTGCTCGTAAGAAGAGTGCTGTAGATGGCAAAGAAGGCGTGAATCAACACACTCGCAAACAATATCTTCAAGCAAAGTACCATCCGCGCTACTTCTGAAGCGGTGCTATGGGTGAACTGCCAAAACAATACTTCTCCCCGAAACAACACAAAGGCGCAAACCAACAGCATAGGCACCGTTACTACGCGCTGCCCAAACCATAATACGTCGCGCTGCTCATCAGGCTTGTCGAAGACGTAGGCAAATTTGGCGAAAAACAGTGGCAAAATGGTCCAGAGGTACATCATAACGGTGTCGCCCCAGCGGTAGGCAGCAGCATAGTAGCTAGCCTCGCGCGCCGATACCATTCGTTCGAGCATCAGCATGTCAATCCGCTCGTTGAGGCCATAAACCAGTGTAATCAGAGCCAATGGCAAGCTAGCTTGGAGCACCGTGCGAGCATGCTCCCACCGCAGCTTCAGCTTCACTTGGCCGTAAAGGCGCCTCATTAGTCCGTAGAGCACAACAAACGTGAACCCAATAGCCACTGAGCGAGCTGCCACGTAGTTGTTGAGCGTAATACCTATAGGAATAAGCCCAAGCACGAGACCAAGCAACAGAAACTTCTCTAGCACTGACAGCAATGCATCGGTATTGAAGCGTTGATGCGCTTGCAGTACTCCTCGCAAAAACAGTGTGTACTGCGCCAGTAGCATTCCTATCTCAATTAAGGCCAGTAAGGTGAGTGTATGACCTCGGTAGCCCAGCACCCACCCCATTGCCACCACAACGCCAAGAAAAAGCACCGACAAGCCGCCCTTCAAGGGCACTAGCGTAGGAAAGTACTCGGTAAGAAACGCAGGGTTAGCGGCGACGCGCTTGGTAGTAAGTTGCGTGGTACCTAAGTCTGATACGGCGGCCATAACGCTAGCCAGCGTGAACAACGCCGTGAATGTTCCGAAGGCATGATGCCCCAATCGGTCTTGCACTAAGTTCTCAACCACCACCCATCCGGGCTTCACCAGCAGGTTGAGTAGCACAACGAGACTAATATTTCCGAAAAAGCGTTTGATAGGCGCAGATGTGAAGGAAGGGAGCGCAAAAGTAGGGTTTGAAGCGCTTGCACAAGCATAAACAAAGCATTAATACCCGCCAGATTGCAGCTTGTCATTCATGCGCTTACCTTTCCTAACTAGTCGGACCCAATTCTGACGCTACTCAATTAACACTTTTTCCAGCTAGATTTGCCTCGTTGTGGTAGGGCCAGAAGTCTGGCGCTGCTTTATAGTTGTCTTTTTTTGCTTATATGTCATCCCCCACCTATTCGCTTTTGGGCCTATGGCCTGTTATCAATCGTTGGAAATCGTTGGTGTTAGGGGCCTTACTACTCGCCCTGATAGTAAGTACAGTGGTAGCCTTGATGCTGCCTAATGTTTATAAATCAACCACGGTCTTCTACCCAACTAACCCTCAAACTACTGACCCTGACCGCATTGTAACGGAAGGCGGCAAGTTGGAATTAGGGGGTCGTACCGAAGACTTAGACCGGGTAATCACCATTGGTGAATCGCAGCCAGTAGCTGAGCGCCTCATCAAGCGCTTCAAGCTACACGAGCACTATAAGTCTGGCCCCATTGGCGATGATGGCGCCGATCAAGCAGCACTAGATGAGTTTGCCAGCAACTTGCGGATCGTGCACAACGACCGGGATGCTATTGAATTAACCTTCGAAGACAAAGACAAAGTGCTGGCGGCAAGCATTGCCAACGCCCTCGTGGAGAATATCGACTCGGTCAACCAGCAGCTAACACTTGCCAACCGGCGCAAAGTACTGGAACTATACGCGCAGCGACGTGATTTCCTGGAGCGTGAGTACAAGTCTACTTATGATAGCCTAGTAGTGGGGCGCCGTCGCTACGGCATTTACGGTTTGACAATGGAGTCGCGCTATCTGGCCAAGGAAATCATTGACACAGAAGAAGAATTGCGCCGTGCCGAAGGGGAAGGCAACAGCAGCAAGGCAGCAGGCCTGCGGCGTGCGCTGCGGGGTCTCACCAAAACAGATGGTGGCAACATTTTCAACCTAGAAAGCTATAGCGCTGGCATCGACCAGATGAACACGCTTTATGCTCGCTTCAACGATCTGCAGACCCGTCTAATTAATGCCCGTAGCGCTTACGAAACGGCGCGAGTAGGTATTAGTGGCCGAATTTCCAGCATCTATGTGGTACAAGAAGCTTATCCTGCCACCAAGAAGTCCAAGCCGGTTCGCTGGCTAATTGTTGTTTCGTCGGTGCTTATCACATTTGCTTTGTCGGTGGCCTTCATTACGCTGCTAGAGCTGTATCGGGGCAATCTGAGTATGGGTAGAACGCGGTAACTCGCTTGATATAAGAGAGAACTAGGGGCAAGCACTCCCAATTTGCTTAGCGGCTTTGCTTGTTTTTGCATCCGCGCTTTTAACACTATGAATTTTCTCGCCTCGTTACGTCCTCAAAACTCCGACCAACGCCTGTTTATGGCGTTTGTGGTGGTAGTACTTGTGGCCGGAGTGGCTACGCTTGCTTCTGATTCCATTGCGTGGTTGGCCCTGCCAGTGGTAGTGCTAGGCGTTGCAGTTTTGCTTATCGACTGGCGCTGGGTTTATTATCTGTTGCTTGGCACACTGGCTTTTTCGCGCGAAGTACAACTGCCCGCGGGCTTGAGCATGGATGTGCCGTCGGAGCCACTAATGCTTGTCTTGTTGGCTTGCTTTACTGTCAATGTGCTGCTAGGGCGCAGTGAAGTGCCCGGCCGGCTTTGGCGCCATCCGCTGGTGCTGCTTATCGGCGCTGCCTTGCTGTGGTCGGTTGCCTCAACAGTTTCTTCCGTGGACATGCTGAAGTCCATCAAATACCTGCTAGCCAAAACGTGGTACATTGTGCCCTTTGTGTTTGTGACCATGGCCCTGGTACGCACGCCGCGTGATGTATGGCGTTTGGTTGCCTTTTATGGCGTCGGAGTCAGTATAACAGTGGCCTATACCATGGTGCGCCACGCGGGTATGGGTTTTGGCTTCGATACCATCAACGTGGCTATCCAGCCCTTCTACCGCAACCACGTAATTTATGCGGCGGCGGCGGCCCTGCTAGCGCCTTACGCCTACTACGCTGCCCGCTCCGCAGCCACCAAAAACAGCCGTCGGTTGTGGTACCTAGCCCTGTTTCTGGCTGTGGCAGGCGTGTCGCTTTCCTACACCCGCGCCTCGGTACTGTCGCTTATTGTGGCGGTGCTCTATTATTGGGTGATCCGCCTGCGCCTTACCAAGATAACCTTGATAGGTGCTACTGTGGCAACCATACTCGGTGTGAACTACTTCATTACCGGTAACAATTACATGGAGTATGCGCCCGACTACGAGAAGACTATCTTCTATGGCAACAACTTTCAGAAACACCTCGAAGCTACCTACAACTTAGAGGACGTTTCGGGTATGGAGCGGGTGTACCGCTGGGTGGCGGCAGCTCACATGATTACCGAGAAACCTATCATAGGCAGTGGCCCATCTACCTTCTACCCCGAATACAAACGCTACACAGTCAGGAGCTTCCAGACTTATGTGAGCGACAACCCCGAGAAATCAACCACGCACAATTACTTTTTGCTGCAGCTGGCCGAGCAGGGCATTCCTGGCTTTGTATTGTTCACGGCCTTGATATTTGCTACTCTCGTGCTTATCGAGCGGCTCTATCATCGTGCCCGCAGTACGCAGCAGCAGAACCTAGTTATGGCAGCAGGCCTTTCGTTTGTGGTTATCGTTTTCCACTTGTTACTCAATGAGTTGCTAGAAGTCGATAAGATTGGTTCCTTCTACTACATTTCCCTGGCCGTGCTTATGCGCATACAGTTCTGGCAGGAAGATGAGGCAGATGAAGCCGCTCAACTACCTGCTGCCGAGCAGCAGTAGCCATAGAACCCGCCGCGTAGGTATAGCTACTACCTACAAGTTTGTCTTGATTTGGCTGCCTAGAACTTAGGGCGCAGCTTACTTGAGTTTCGGTTTAGACTGTACCTTCGCCGAACGAAGTTGCTTTACCCCTTATTACCATTCTCCTTTTACGCCTACCATGACGGTTAATGAATTCTTTGATTTGTTGCTAGAAGAGTTAAAAAGCAATCAGCAACTAACCAGCTACTATAAGTTTTTAGAAAGTCCGGCGAGCTTCGAGTTTCGCAAATCGTACGTTATACAGCGCTTACACTACATCCAAGACCATCTTCCTAATCGGGACGCCGCTATTCTGGACTGCGGCTGCGGCTACGGCACCACGGCTATATTCTTGGCCCTAAATGGCTATAAGGTACACGGCACCACGCTGGAGTTCTACTTCAAGCATATTCCGGAGCGCCTCCGCTACTGGTCGCAGTTTGGCGATGTTTCAGGCTTCACGTACAGCTACGAAAACCTCTTTGACTCGCCCCCGGCTCCGGCTTCCTACGATCATATTATCATTCAGGACACGCTGCATCACCTCGAGCCGTTGCAAGACGCGTTGCGCATCTTTCATCAAGCACTGCGTCCGGCTGGCAACCTGATTATTGTGGAAGAAAACGGCGGCAACGTCGTGCAGAACCTGAAGCTCTACCTACGCCGCGGCAACAAGCGTATTATTACCATTTATGACGAGCAGCTCCAGAAAAATATCCTGCTCGGCAACGAAAACATCCGCAATCTGGCCACTTGGCGCCGCGAGCTAGCCAAGCAGGGCCTGTACATCTACCCGGCCGACGTGCAGTACATCCGGCTGTTTCCGCCGTTTATGTTCAAGAATGGCAATTCAAAGGAGTTGATGGCTCGGGAAGGGAAGTTGTGGCGTACCAACTCACTGCTGAAAGAAAACTTGTTTTTCGGGCTCAACTTTGTGGTTGGGAAAACGCCTACGCCAGTCACGAATCCGGCTTAGTTGGTAATTTAACTTAAGCTTACAGGTGACCAGCCTAAACAGAAGAAGCCCCCTCGTGCGAGGGGGCTTCTTCTGTTTAGGCTGGCCCCTGTTTACTTGAACCGGCAGCTCAGAATGGTAATGTCATCGGCAAAATGACTGTCGTTTACGTTGAAAGCTTGTATTTCTCTTAGCAGCTCCTCGTGCAAACGAGGCAGCGGCAAAAAGCGGTTCTGCCGCAGCACACGCAATACGCCTTCCTCACCAAACTCGTCGTTTTCGGCGTTGAATACTTCCGTCAGCCCATCGGTGTAGGACAGTAACAGCGTACGGGGGGGCACTTCCACCTCTCCTACCTTCAGCATGGGCAGTTCATCCATAACGCCGAGCATAATGGTGCCTTCTTTGAGCAGAATCACGGTATCCTGGTCGGATAACAACAACGGGTCGTTGTGGCCGGCATTCACGTATTGTAGGCGGCGTGTGGTTCGGTCGTAAAGGCCGAAAAAGACGGTAATGAACTTGTCGCCACCGGCGTTGCGGAAAATTAGGTTGTTGAGTTCGTTGGCTACCGTTGCTAGGTCGGCTTGTTGGCGGAGCAACGTGCGCAAGCCCGCCTGGAAATTCGACATCAACAACGAAGCCGCTACGCCCTTGCCCGACACGTCGGCAATGCAAAACAGAAACCGGTTTTCGTCGAGCGTCACGACATCGTAGTAGTCGCCTCCGACGGCGGTGTGGGGCACATAGGAGGCCGCCACAGCCACATGGGAGTCGTTGGGTAGCACGCGCGGGAACAGCATGGTCTGCACTTCCTGCGCAATTTCGATTTCCTTGCGCATGGCGGCCGCCGCTATACGCTGCCGACCAAGTCGCCGATTTTCAATGGCCCCAAGCAGGATATTACTTAGCGTTTCTAGGAACTTGGTGGCCTCACCACTGGCATAGTCCTCGTGCATGTTGCCAATGAACACGTAGGCTACTACCTCCTCGTTGCGCACCACCGGAATAACGGTTTCCAGCAGCCGCCAATTTGCATCGAGTGGTAAACTGGCGACGGGCGCGGGCGCAGTGGTGCAATTCTGAATTATCACATCGGGCAGCGGAATCCGGCAGTAGTCGGGCAATTGCGCCCCAAACGACACCACGCAGTGCCACACTCCTTCGTCTTTCACATAGAGTACCAGCCGCCGAATATTGAGCTGACCCAATAGCGTGAACTGAAATATCTTGTAAAGGGCAGGTTCGCCAAGATCCTGGTTGATGGCCTGCGTGATTTCCAGCAGCGCCCCCAACTCCCGGTCTTTTAGAAAGAGCCGTTTTTCAGCGGTTATAGGAATAGCGTTAGGCATGATTTCGATTGTTGAATTGCTGATTGGTGCTAGTTACTAGGTAGTTGGTGCTTGCTGAATAGTCTGCTGTACATAACGAGCAGCCGACTATCCAACCATCACCACTTACCTAGCAACAATTCACAATCAACTCAATGGTGTTTTGGGGTCATACGCGTCGCGGAGGCCGTTGCCGAGAAGGTTGAAGCTCAAGACCAGCAAGCTAATGGCTAGTCCTGGCAGCAGCGTGAGCCACAAACCGGCTTCGGTGCCTAGCAACTGGAATCCTTCATTTACCATGAGCCCCCATGATGGAGCCGGTGGCTGCACGCCCAACCCTAAAAAGCTCAGCCCCGCTTCCAACAGTATGGCCGCTGCAAAATTACTAGTTGCAATGACAATAAGCGGCCCCGTCATGTTGGGCAGCAAATGCCGGGCAATCAGGCGGCTCTGTGGTAAGCCCAACACCCGACCCGCTTCCACGAAGGTTTTCTCACGCAAACTCAGCATCTGGCCCCGCACCACGCGGGCGACATCCACCCACATGGTTAGGCCGACAGCAACAAAAGAAGTCCAGACGCCTTTCGAGTCGAGGGCCAGCGAAATAGCAATGACGAGCATGATGCCCGGAATGCTCCACACCACCGTCATCAGCCCTAGCAGCAAACTATCGACCCAGCCGCCAACGTAGCCTGCCACCGCTCCGATAGCCATACCGAGTACCAGCGAAATCAGGACGGCCACCAGCCCGATACCGAGTGAGATGCGCGTGCCCAGCAGCAAACGGCTCAGCTCGTCGCGCCCCGCTTTGTCGGTACCTAGCCAATAGGTACGCCGGACGAGCTGCTCTTGCTCTACGGCTTGGCGCAACTCAGCGGGAGTGCCCTGCCGGCCGACCAGTTGCGTTAGCGCGTAGCGCCGGGGCTGGTCGGCTAGGGCCGAATGGTTGCGGTAAGGCTGCGTGAAAAGCGAATCGCCTTCGAAACGGTAGCTCTCGATGGGAACTTCCTGGTAACGCGGCGTGCGGCCCCGGAGCCAAGTGGCAAATAAGTTATCGGCAGTTGGCGCGGCAGCGGCTCCGGCAACTGGCAAGCGCAGAATGGTAGCGTGTAAGCCCGGTGGCTCTTTCTGGAGCTGCACGAGGCTGTTGTTGGCATTCGGGGAGTTGTCGGGTAGGACCCAATAGCCTAGCAACGCTACCAACGTGCAGAGCAGGATGAAGCCCAGCCCAGCCATAGCCGGCCGGTTTTGGAGCAGGCGTTGGCGGACGTAGTAGCTTGGCGGCCGGGCAACGGCCGCGGCGCTCGGCTGCCCGAAAATTGCGGCCCCAGCCACGACTAACGAGTGTTGTGCTTAAGCAAGCCTTCCTTGGAAGCCAGATAGTAGCAGTCCTGGCTGATGGCGCCAAACGAGCTTTCCTCGTACGCCAGTTCGGTATCCGGGTCGGGCCAAAAACTCCGGGCAAGCCCTTGCTCCAACAGGCCTCGCAATCCTTCTTTTAAGCGAGGAGCAGGCAAACCCGTTTTCTGAAGCAGGTCGCGGAAGGAAGTAACGAAATACAGCTCGTCGAGAATGTCGAATTCAGAGTCAGTCACAGGCAAATATGAACGGAAGTAGAGACAAAGGTAGCGTGACCAAGTTGAATTCAGAACCCAACCGTGGACTGAGTAACCTGATTACGCTTACTCTAACATACACTTATCTATTGTAACTGTGCAGGTCCAACTTAGTTGAGTGCCACTGCCGACCCGGAAACACCAGCGGCGTTGCCCTGCACTTTGAGGTAGGTAAGAATAGCTGTGATTTCCTGATCTGACAGCTGGAAGCTAGGCATTTGCTGCTTCTGGTATTGATCGAAGAGCTTTACCGCATACTCGTCGCCGCTGGCAACTACTTTGCTGGAGTTTTTAATCCATGGAATCAGCCACGAGACAGGGCGCCGCTCGTGCAAACCAGCCAATGCTGGGCCCACTACCACATTATTCACGGCATGGCACTGGGCACAATTGCTTTTAAACAGCGTTTCGCCGGCTGCGGCGGCCTGAAGCTCTTCCGGTGAGGCCAGGTGGGCCACAGCATTCGAGTCGGGAGCGAGAGGAGCATTGGCTACGGTATCGGCAGTTGCCTTGGGAGCAGTAGCCTGGGCCGCATCAGCAAAAGGAGTAATAAGACCGGTGGCAGCGAAAAATACGCTGCCCGTTAAGAACACCAACAGCACAACCAACAGGGGAAACATCATTTTTAAGCTGAAATGAGACATAGTGCAGCGGTTAAAATGAAACTGTTCGATTACGCTGAAAAGTAGCCCGCAAATGATGGTTACCCAACCATTTGCTTGAGTTTATTTCAACACTGTTAATCTAAACAGTTATGCTGCAGAGCTGCTCCGGCGGGGCGGCCTCCCCTACCCTCTTTGCCAAGTCTAAAACCTCTTCACATTAAGGTGTTAGCCAGCTACTTACTGCCTTTCACTTGCCGGCCCTTCCACTCGTAGCCGCCACGCAAACCAGCCACCCCGACCAGCAACGCATAGGGCGCATAGGCCAGTTGTAGCACGGGCACCCACAGCAGCCAGCGCAGGCGGTCGAAAAACCGCAGTACGGGCGTCAAGAACAACATGTCGGCTCCTAGTTTCACTACCCAAGCGGCGGCAGTCCAAATTCCCAAACCTGGTTGCCATGGTAGCGCCAGAACGCCGGCCGCCAGGGCCACATTAGCCGCCAGCACTAGCACAGCCAACCTGCGCGGGGCCGCCGTGCGGTAATGCTGCCACTTGCTGGCCCAACGCACCCGCTGCCGCAGTAGCTGCCGCACAGTAGATTGAGCCGCAGTGCTGACTGTGGCCTGTTCGTGCTTTAGAAATCGAATACCTGCGGGGTAAGCGGCGTGCAGCTTGTGGAGCAGAAACTCGTCGTCGCCGCTGGCTACGTGGGTGTTACCGCTGAAACCATTTACCGCCTCGAAGCTGGCACGCCGGTAGCTTAGGTTGGCGCCGTTGCACATGGTTGGGGCGCCTAACAAAATACCAGCAGCCCCACTTGCTACCAAGCCTGCTAACTCTAGGCCCTGTAATTCAGCGAATAGCCCCCAGCCAGTAAGCAGCACCGGGCCACTTACAAAGCAGGCATCAGCATCGTGCGCGGCGCAGTGAGCAAGCAGCCAGTCCGGCGATACCCGGCAGTCGGCATCGGTGCAAACCACCCAGGGTGCGCGGGCGGCGGCTATGGCCTCTTGCAAAGCAGCTTTCTTGCCCGTGCGAGTGGGGCCAGGCAGATCCTGTAGCCGCAACAGTCGCAGTGCAAACGCACTATGGTGTGCTGCTTCATGGACTATAGCTGCCGTGTTGTCGGTAGAGTGGTCATCGACCACAATGACTTCGAATTTGAATGCTGCCAGACGCTGCCGCTGCAAATCAGCTAACAGTAAGGGAAGATTATTGGCTTCGTTGCGAGCAGCAACCAAAACAGACAGTTGAACAGGCTCTTCCGGCTGCAAGTCAGCGTGATTTGTTTGATGCTCAGCCGGAACGGTGGCAAACGGTACTGCCGTAGCTTGGTATAAGTGTGGAGCGGAAATCCAGGCGCGGCGGAATTGCAGCATCCGAACGGCGTAGGTGGCCGGAGCAAGCAGCAGCAACAAGCCCAGCAGCGTGTTCATAAATTAGCAGCGGGCGTTTCAACTGGTGCCTGGTGCTTAGCAAGTGCCGTCTTTTTCTTACGGAAAAGCTTGAGCCGCAACACAAACACCAGCCCAGTTGCGCTTGGCAACGCAATATTGAGCACCCACAAGCTCAGGCTGGCACTAAGCACCGGCAGAACAGGCTCGCCGAGCAGCCCAAACAGATGTGTAGCCGAAAGTTCACGCACGCCCACGTCGGCCAGGGCATTGAGAGACGGCACCAACGACTTAAGCAGAAATGTGCCCGCTATGGCCGCCGCGCCCGGCCCAAGCGGCGCGTGCGCTCCGTAGGCCTGCAGCAACAAGCCAAACTGCAAGCAGAACACGCCGTACCGCAGCCCCGACAGCGCCAGCACCGTATGAATAGCCCGCGTCGGATAGGTGGGCATAACCGCCAGAAACCGGCGAAACCGGCGCAGCGGCGGCACAGCCATGAGCACGGCCAGCAACATGCGCGAACGGTAAAGCGGCAGCAGCACCGCAGCATTTACGAGCACGGCCGCTACTACCACACCTAAACCTGTAGCCGGATAATCTTGCAAATAAAACGTGAGCAAAAAATACACTAACCCCGTTGTGCCGGCCAGTACCGTGACTACCAACTGCCCGAAACGCCCTAGAAACACGGCGCCTAGCGCGTCGAGCCGCCGGCTTTTCAGTTCTATAATGCGCCCTGCGTAGTCGCCTACTCGGTTGGGCGTTACGAAACCTAGCGTAAGACCTACCAATACTGCCCGAAAGCTGCGTTGAAACGAAACCGGTTCCAGATGCCGGGCCAGCCGCCACCACTTCCACGCTTCCACGCCCCAGTTGACGGGCACTAGTGCCAGGGCCAACAATACCGGGGTGCGGCCTTGGCCGGTGAGCGTGGAAGCTAGCAGGCCACGCCAAGCAGCCGCCGTAGCCGCATCGGCAACTACCGAGTGCCAGAGCAAACCGAGCGTCAGTGCTGTTACGAGCAACTTGCCGGCCACTGCCAGCCAGCCCCAATGCGTGGTGCGTTCCGGCTTTTGGGCGTAGTTTTGTAGTTTACTGGTAATCAAGAAAGCGGCGAGGACTGCGGTTGACTTCGGCAAGTTACCGACGGAAACGCAACAGCAGCTTTATTACTTGTTACTTAGTACTCTATCCTGGAAAAATGATTCTGCCCATAGCTTCAACCGATTTATTACCCAAAGTCATCATGGGCGTCGACCCCGGCACCAACATCATGGGCTATGCTTTGATTGAGGTGCAGGGTCAGCGCGTACGCGTGCTGCGCTACGACGTGATTGATATGCAGAAGCTGGGCACAAACCACGCGCTGAAGCTGAAGCGAATATTCGAGCGGATGCTGGAGCTTATCGACGAGTTTCTGCCCGATGAACTGGCAATTGAAGCGCCCTTCTACGGCGTAAACGTGCAGAGTATGCTCAAGCTGGGTCGGGCACAGGGCGTAGCCATTGCCGCCTGCCTCTCCCGCCAGATTCCGTACGTGGAATATGCCCCTACCAAAGTTAAGCAGTCGGTTACGGGCACCGGCAATGCTACCAAGGAGCACGTGGCCCACATGCTGCGCCAGACGCTCACGCTGCCGCCGGTAGCCGAAGCGTCGAAGTTTCTCGATGCTACTGATGCACTGGCTGTGGCTCTCTGCCACCACTATCAGAAAGGCAACAACCAAAAAGCTGGTGGCAAAAGCTGGGGCAAGTTCCTGGCCGACAACCCCGACAAAGTAGCCGCACCCGTGGCCGGCAAGAAAAAGAAGCCCGTTGCGAAATAATGGTGGCTCTAGTCATTGCCTGCCTTCGCGCCGGGTAGTCGGCTTTTGATCCACTTGATTTGGCCATTGTGGTTGGATTCGTGCTCACACACGTGAAACCATTTGCAATAGGTGTTGGTGGGACCCCAGGGCCATTCTTCGTCCACAGCCATCAGCCATTTATCGTCTCGGTTCTTTAATTCCCGGAGCGTATTCTCGCGCACTTCTTTCAGAGTGCTTAGGTAGTAGTCGAGGTTGTTGCCTTTGATTGATTTCCGAGCTTTTTCTCCTAGTCCCATCGGGATATCCCACTGTTTCTTGGTCGCGTCGTCCCAGGTACCCCATTTCTTCTTTTCAAAGGAGTGCAGCTGATAGTAGCGCTCCGTTGCGGCCAGGTGCAGGAGCATAGACCCTATGGTGTTGGACTTCGGATCATGCAAGTAGTCGAGTTGCGCTACGGTCATGTCGCGCACCGAACTTAGCACCACCATGCGCATCCAGTCCAGCATGGAAACCAACGTCCCGATTTGCGGCGAATAGGCTTCTTTGGGGCCAATGATGTTGATGCCTTCTTCTGCTTTATTGGCACAGGAGCCAAGCTCTGGAAGCAAGGAAAAGCCAGCAAACCCCGCCGAAACGGTGGTAGCTGTTTTGATGAACTGTCTGCGGTTGGAACAATTACCGGCGTTTTTCATGGAAGAGTGCGTGTTAAAATCTACTCCCGAAAATCGTTTTATAGCTCAACTTCCTGATTGTAAAGACTATTAGAAATATAGCAATTAGGCCCTGCTTGCGGTAGTTGTGCGTGTGTTTTCTAACGCCGTAACTTACTCTCCGTCTCGTTTAACCACTACCGCCTACTTCCATCTTATACCATTCCTTATGCAACGCCGCCCTATCCGTTCTACTTCCCTCAAAGCAGTTGGCTACGACGCCGCTACTCTTACGCTGGAAATCGAGTACCGCAACGGCAGCCTTGTGCGCTATATTGGGGTACCGGAAACCATGTACCAAGCGCTGCTAGCCGTGGCGGGCAAGGCTCTGTTTGTGGAGCAGGTGGTGGAACGCGGCGGCTACGAGCGGGAGCAAGTGCGGGGGTAGCCTGTGCTAGTCGTTCGGAAGCGGAAAAGGATAGGCTTTATCTTTTATAGAAGATATTTTCTATTGGCTTGCAACTTTCAGTTTGGGTGTAGGCTCTGAAGAGTATAAAGGTCGCCTTGTCAGCGGCGTATGTGCTTTTCCTTCCTCACCCTTTCCCGCAGTTGCTATATGACTAGAATATCTACTTATCTGTTTGGCTGGATCATGCTGCTGATACTGGCAGCCTGTTCTTCCACTGAGGAACCCCAGCCCGTCACGGGCTACTACGACGGATATTGCCCCCAGCTGATGGAGCGCGCAGTGCTGGAAAAGTCGGTGGAAGCCTTGTCGGCGCGGCCCATGCATAATACCGGCAAAATCTACGTGCGCGGCCATTATCTGTTTATCAACGAGAAGTACGAAGGCATTCACGTAGTCGACAACCAAAACCCGGCAGCACCCCGCATCATCAGTTTTCTGCGCATTCCTGGCAATATCGACATGGCCGTGAAAGGCAACCTGCTCTACGCCGACAACGGGCCTGACTTGGTGACCATTGATATAACCAACCCCGCCGCCGTACAAGTAAAAGGCCGCGTGCGTGATGCCTTCCGCGAGTTGCCGCCGCCCGAAATGTGGATGGTAGCACCAGAGTGTGGGCCCGAAAGCCGTCCGGCCAACACCGTTGTGGTTGGTTGGCAGAAAACCAAAATACCGTATACCTACAACCCTTCTTGGCGGAACAACGGACCCCTCTTTTTCTCTAGTGCTGGTACCAGCGCAGCTGCTTCGGCTCCGAGCGCAGCAGGCAAAGGCGGCTCGTTGGCACGCTTCGCTATCCTGGGGCAAAGCCTTTACACCGTAGACGAGCAAAGCCTGCGCCTGTTCGATCTTGCCAACCCTGCCGCACCCACACCGGGCCAGAAGATACCGCTGCAATTCGGCGTGGAAACCATATATCCCAAAGACCACTACTTATTCCTGGGCACTCAGCGCGGCATGTACATTTTCGATGCGGCTACGCCCCAATCGCCCCGGCAGGTGGCCTACTACCAGCACGTAGTGAGCTGCGACCCGGTGGTAGTGGACGACCGGTACGCCTACGTAACATTGCGCAACGGCCGCAGCTGCGGTGGTGGCCCCAACCAGCTGCAAGTCATCGACCTGACTACGCTCAGCCAACCGCGCCTAGCCCGCACCTACTCTATGACAGGCCCGCAGGGGCTCGGCGTTGATGGCACGCAATTGTTTGTCTGCGACCTCGACGGCTTGAAAGTATTCGATACCAGCCAAGCCCCGTTGCTCACGCAAACCCAATCGTTCCCTATTAAGGTAGTTGACGTGATTCCCGATGCGGGCACGCTCATGGCTATTGGCGCCGACGGCCTCTACCAGTACAGCTACACGGGCGCTGCGCTCAAGCAACTAAGCTTGTTACCCATCAAGCCGCTTTAAGTATGTGTACAACTCGTTTGCTGGAGCGTAGCGGGTGGCTGCTCTCCCTGCTCGTGCTGCCCATGTTCGTGCGCGCGCAGGGACAAGATGTGTCCCCTAATCGGACATTACTTGTGAAGCTGATTCCTCAGTACGTAGTAGTGAGTGGTTATTGGCTGGAGGTAGAAAAAAGCTGGAATCAGCACCCGCGTCAGAGCTTCACCCTCACCCCCCAAGTATATGCTGGTCGCCTTGGTCAGCCCAATGCTCCTACTGCTCCTGCCATAACCGACCCCAAGGAAACCGTGCGTGGTGCCGGCGTACAACTACAACACCGACTCTACCTAAGCGCCACGCAGGCTAATTATCCGGCTGGCCTTTACGTCAGCTATGGGCCTAATTACCAACATTTTGCTGTATCGGGCCGAGAGATAGGCTGGATAGAAGTGCATGGACCCACCGGCCTCCCGCAGTATGAGTACAGCAACGGGCCTCTCTCCGAGAAAATCAACCGCTACGGCGCTACCGCCCAAGTGGGCTACCAAGCACCTTTGCACCCTGGTCGCTTTTTTCTAGACGTATACGCTGGCGCAGGTTGGCGTACAAGCACGAGTCGCCGCGAATCAGAGAAAGTTGAGAGTCGGTATCGCACCGGTACTTCCGATTATGGCCATGAAGGGTTCTATTTTCCAGCTGGCTTCAAGGTCGGAGTAGCGCTACGCTAAGTCGAGTTTGAAAGCGCGCCCCCATCTACAAAAAGTAGACGGGGGCGCGTTTTGCTTTATAGTCAGCTTACAAATACCAATCAAGAAGTAGGGCTACTTCCTGAACAGGTGCTAAATGCGGCCTTATGCCACCTCAATTTCGCCACGCAGATACGTCACGGCATAGCCGCTGATGCGTACCCGGTCGCCGCGCAACTCGCACCACAAGTCTCCGCCACGGGGCGATACCTGACGGGCCTTGAGGGTGGTTTTCCCCAGCTTTTCAGCCCAATAAGGAATGAGCGTGGTGTGCGCTGAGCCGGTAACCGGGTCCTCGGGCACTCCCACCCGCGGCCCAAAAAACCGCGACACGAAATCAACGCCATCGGTACCTGGAGCGGTAACGATAACTGCACGATACTCCACGCGGGCCAGTTGGGCGAAATCGGGGCGGATGGCGCGTACCTCCGCTTCACTGGCGAAAAGGGCTACCAAGTCGGGACCGGCTAACACGTGCAAGGGAGTAGCACCGAGGCCATCCAGCAACCCATCGGGGTGACTAGCCAGCGGCTGAGGCGGACGGCTAGGAAAGTCCAGCGTCAAGCGGCCATCGGCTTCGCGCAGAACGAGCAAGGGGCCACTACGAGAATGAAAGGTGATTTCAGTGCCTTCAAACCCTATGTACTGATACAGCACATGTGCCGAAGCCAAGGTGGCATGGCCGCACAGTTCCACTTCTACAGCGGGTGTAAACCAGCGTATTTCATACTCGCTGCCGCTCTTGGGCACGAAGAAGGCCGTTTCAGCCAGGTTGTTTTCGGCCGCTATGGCCTGCATGGTTTCAGTGGGCAGCCAGCTTTCCAGCGGGCACACGGCCGCAGGATTACCAGCAAAAGGCCGATCGGAAAAAGCGTCGATTTGGTAGATAGGCAGGTTCATAGCGAAGCGCAGGGTTGGACAGCAGCATGCTGCTTATAAGAAGACGAAACTAGATATTGTCGGCTAATTCTAGGCATAACCAGATGTACTCACCAGGTAGAAAAGCTCTGGCTATGCCTCCCTCTATAGTTATTGAAAATATTTAGTAGCCCACGCAACGCCAACTCGTCGGTGCTGGTCATGGGTGCAGAACGCTAGCGTACGACATTTCTATTTCTCTATCATAGCTGCTAATGGCTGATACTCTTGACGCGATACTAGATGGCTGCCGTCGGGGGCGACCGTCCGCCCAACGCGCCCTCTACGATCAGCTAGCTTACCGGCTTATGGGTGTGTGTTTGCGTTACTGTCCGTCGCGGGTTGAAGCCGAGGATGCGCTGCAACTCACGTTCGTAAAAATATTTACTCGCCTCGACCAGTTTCGGGGCCAAGGACCATTTGAAGCGTGGGCTCGGCGCATTGCAGTTACTACGTCGCTCAATCTCTGGCAGCAGCACAAACTGCGCGGCCCCCAAGTGGAAGCCGAGGAAGCCACCGAAATACAACAGCCCGGTGGCACACCGCTCGACCAGCTTTCCGCCGACGAACTGATCAACCTGATTAACACGCTGCCGCCGGGCTACCGCACAGTACTCAACCTCTACGCCATCGAAGGCTATTCGCACGCTGAAATAGGCGAGTTGCTTGGCATTTCAGAAGGCACCAGCAAGTCGCAACTCTCGCGGGCGCGCCGCCTCCTTGAGGATCGGATGCACGCGCAGGCCCACATCTTTCCTAGTCATGACTGAACGCGAATCCAAAGAATTTTACGACGAACTGCGGCGCAAGCTGGAGGATTACGGCAGCCCGCCGCCCGAATCGGTGTGGGCTGGTATCCGGCAGCAGGTTCCGGTTAAACGGCGTCGGTGGTGGCGCGGGGGGCTGGTGGTGCTTCTACTAACGGGCATTGTAGCTTATTTGGCTATCAACACCCGTACTTGGCGCCAAGAAACAGGCAAGCATGCGGCCTCTTCTCGTTCAGAATATGCCACTGGTATAACGTCCTCGTCTACAACGCACCTTGCCGATTCCGCTCATCCAGCCACGCCAGCTACTAAGCCTATTTCTGCGCAAGAAAGCACAACTGCAACGTCTGCTACGTATATAGCATTAAGCAGCCCAACAGCGCAGACGGCTAGTGAAAATGCCCCTTCCGGTAGTCAAGTGTCTCGAAGAAAGCAGACAGCTAGTGACGTTACACTTGCAGCTCCCAAACTGCCACATCGTTTATCACTAGCACAGGCAGTTACGGACAGTTCCGCTCAATTAATTAATGAGCCAGCGTCTACAACTACGAAGCGCAGAGTTACACCCTCCGAAACACTGCGCCCTACTCGTAACCAACCGCTTCGGCAGCAGACTGGAAAGCTTGTTGCCTCTTCGTCAGCCAAACAGGGCAGCGTCAGCAGGTCGGTGAACAAGGTAAGCCTAGCTGCATCGGCAGCGAAATCAACAAGGCTGCCCGTCAACGCCGTTCAAAAGTCAGTAGTAGAAGCTTCCACTGCGCGTATTCTTTCTCTGGCTACACAGTCCGCTACTTCTGGACTTGGTGCTGAAGCGCAAGTAGCCTTCAAGCCTATCTACTTGCATCGGCTGCCATTTGGTGAGCCTGTGGTGCAGCCGGTGGCTGTTGACTCAGTTGCCAAGGCACCGCGTTTTCAACGCTGGAGCGTGGAGGTACTAGCGGGACCGGCAGTTTCTTACCGGCGCCTCGGTGCTACTCATGATAGTACCCCAGGCAACCAGCTGCGGCAACTGGAACGCGCTGCTCTGACTTACGCAGCACAGGCCCAACTTCGCTATGCTTTCACTCCACGCCTAGCAGTATCGGTAGGCCTCGGCTACACACAATATGCCACCCAGCTCAACTACGTGTTGCGCAGGCGAGGCGCTAACGACTCTCTATTAAACACCGAAGAGTTGGAGCGCTACGATACGTACCGCTACCTCACGGTACCTGTGCAAGTGCGCTATATGTTAGGCCAACAAGGGCGCTTCCAATATAGCGTGCTAGGCGGCGGTAGTTTGGGACTGTATGTGGGTGGGCGCACCAGCGTGGGTACGGCGTGTGCCTGTGAGCAGCAACGCTGGACAAGTGCTAACAGCCCTTTCCAACCGGTTAGTCTAGCCATCAAAGGTGGCTTTGAGGTTCGCTACCTATTAGCACCAGGCTGGTCCGTCCTAGCTCAGCCTTATTTTCAGTACGGTATTCAAAATATTTCAAAGCCTGAAACCGGGCCTTCCCGCTACCCTTTCGTGGGGGGGCTGCTCACTGGTTTCTCTTACAATCTGCGCTAATGCCACCCCGACTGGCCACCGGCTGGCTACCCGCAGGTTTAATTTTTTCGCCTTTCTCTGCTACTTATTATGAAATCGTATGCCCTTTCCTTGCTGGCCGCTGCCCTGCTCCTATTAGGCAGCTGTAAAAAAGAGGCGGATGTAATTGATTGCATCGAACCATCCGTCAGCGCGCTTGCCACTCTTATTGCCAAGCATGAAGTTCCGGTACAGCAGTTCTCGATATTACCAGGCACATCCTCTAACATTAAAACGGCGGCAGGCTATCAAATTTACGTGCCAGCTGACCTAGTACGTATTGATGGTGGTCGTCTTTCTACTAGTCCGGTACAGGTGCAGGTACGCGAAATAACAAATCGGGGTGAGATGATTTTCACTCATACCCCTACTGCATCCGGTAGACGATTGCTGGAGTCGGGTGGCATGTTCAACATCACATTCAAGCAGGATAATCAGCCGCTGCAATTATCTAGCAACTCTAGCCTGATTGTGCTTACAACAGCCCCACGCAACTTAAGTACATCTGAGGGAATGCGCCTATTTATGGCCCAACCCGATAGTGTTAATTCGCAGCAAGTTGGCTCTTGGACTTCTCTCCCCGTTCAAGCGCAGGATACAACCACTCGTATTTTCACGCAAACGACTACTCCAGGTACACCTGCAAGTGGTTCTTGGGTTCGGTTAAGTTTCGGCGTTTATAACTACAATCTGCAAGGGTTGAACTGGATTAACTGTGACCGATTTGTAACGGCTACCCCTACTACAGTGGTTCGAGTTACTATTGATAAGCCGGCTGTCAACAACTCAAATACCCGAACGTTTCTGGTGTTTAACACACTCAATTCGGTGCTGATGCCCAACTTAAATTATGTATCCGGTGACGTTTTCCACGAATACGGTGTCCCGGTAGGTTACTCGATAACAGCAGTGGTGCTGCACCACGATGGCAACCAGCTATACTTCGGCAAGCAAACCGCAACTATAGCAGCTAACCAGCAGTTCAGGCCTACGCTGCGGGCCATAACCGAAGAGGAACTAGTTTCCGAAATCGAAGCTCTGAAATAAGCTACTGGTAGAAAGAGCCTATTTGTGCCTGTTAAATGCTTCTGCATCTCACGCACCCGAAAAGAGCGGCAACTCCACAGCAGCAAATAGGGTATTCTCTTGGATGCCTACTTCTCCCCTTGTCACTGCCCACACTGCCCTCATTCTGACACTGGCCCTCGATACTGAGGCGCAACAGTTTTTCGATGAGCTGCGCAAGCAACATTTCCCCTCGGAACGCAATTTTCTGGCGGCCCACCTTACGCTGTTTCACCACTTACCGGGGGCTGAATACGCTGCTATTACAGAACACTTAGCAGAACTAGCAGCCGTGCAAGCGCCCTTAACGCTGGCAGTATCGGGGGTGCGATTCTTAGGGCGCGGTGTGGCCTACACGCTGGAATGCCCGCCCCTGCAAGTGTTGCACCGGGCGCTCCAGACTGCTTGGCAGGCCCACCTTACGCCCCAAGACCAGCAAAAACTTAACCCGCATGTAACAGTCCAAAACAAGGTAGATCCGGCAGTAGCGCGTGCTTTGCACCAGGAGCTAGCAGCTAGCTTTCAGCCTTTCGAGGCTACCGGCACGGCCTTGCATCTGTGGGCTTACCGGAATGGACCGTGGGAACTACTACGCACTTTTGAGTTTAAGGCCACTGCCGAGCATGCATAACATAAAGCGCTGCTTCACAACTTGCGAAACGATTCCGCTGGCGCGTCGTCGTTTCGCAAGTTGTGAAGCAGCGCTTCGCGTTTATCATTCAATTCAATTAGGCTTCGGCTAGATTTTCTCGGGCAACAGCAGCGCCTCTGGGTAGTTTCCGAGCACCGGCTTGTTGCCTTCCGTCACGGCTTCTACTAAGAGCGCTCCGCCTACGAAAGCTCCTTTCCAGGATTCGCCCAGGCCACCGAAAACCTCGTCCCGGTCGCCACGCGAGCGGAGTTTGTTGAGGCCTACTTTAAAGGCGCGCACTTCCTTAGCGGTGCGTGCGGCCCATTTTTGGTCGTCGGAAGCTACGGCGGCCACAAGGGCGCCGTTGCTGATGTTCATCTCCCCTACCAGCTCTTCCACTCGGTCAACGAGCACAATGCTGTCGATAGGACCGAAAGGTTCTTTGAAGTATAGCTCGCTCTGACGAGGCAGGTTCACAAGCGCCCGAGGGGCGCGGTAGGCCGAACGGTCTTGGCCGGGCAAAAACAGGTTATCATCGAGTTTGCCTTCGTAGATGGGGGTAGCACCGGTTTGCAGCGCGTTGGCATAGAGCCGGTCTAACTCCTGCGCTTGCGTGGCGTTGATAACGGGGCCAAATGCCAAGTCGGGCAGCGCGTCGCCGGGGTTATCGACCAGGGTGGGGTTGCCTACTTTCAAGCTGCGAATTGCCTCCCAATAGGTTTCCAAGAATTGCGGGAACAAACGACGCTCCACCACGAAGCGCACGTAGGCTGTGCAGCGCTGCTTACCGTAGTCGTAGCCCTTCTTGAGTTGATCGGCTAAGCCAGCCCAGTCCGAGTAGTTCCAGATACCATAGGTGTTCACGCCTTCCATTTCCAGCATGTAGCGCTTGTGCACCGAACTCAGGGCGTCGGCAATGTTGCGGCCGTTGTAGCGGCCCCCCACGAAGCTGAGGCAGTCGATGGCATCGTGCTTCACGAGCACGTCGCTTAGCTCGCCCCCCGAACCACTTACCAGCGTCACGGGCAAGCCGCAACGACGGGCAATAGCAAAGGTTAAGCTCAACGAAATGAACCCGCCGTCGGTAGGCGTTTTGGCAATGACCGAGTTGCCAGCCAGGGCCTGCACCAGCACGGCGTGCAGCAGCACCGACATCGGGTAGTTCCAGGAGGCAATATTGCTCACTAGCCCGAGCGGCTTGCGCTGGCCCAACATGTCTTCGATATTGTCGACGTACCACTGCACGCCTTCAATAGCACGGTCGATGTCGGTGAAGCCAAGCTTGTAGGTTTTGCCGATTTCCCACATGATGAGCTTACCAGTCAGCTCTACTTGCTCGCGGAGCTGGTTGAGGCAGTCCTGCACGCGGCTTTTGCGCTCGTCGAGGTCGGTGGCAGCCCAAGCAGTGGCTTCGGCTTTGGCAAATTCTACGGCCCGAAGCGCCGTTTCGCGGTTCAGCATAGGCATCCAGCCCAGCGACGTACCATCAATAGGTGAGGTGAATTCGCGGGGCTTACCCGTTTCTTGCCACCGCCCTTCCATGAGGTTTAGAATCTTACCATCCGGCGAAAAAGCCTCTGGTGTAACAGCTTTCATCTGGTTCAGCAAACCGCCGAACTCCACTTGGGGCGAAATGATCTTAGACATGAGGAAGAAAGGAACAGGCTGGAAAGTTGAACACAACGCTGCTCTCAAAGGGTGAAATAAATTGATTCGGCAATACTCGCACTTAAAGCAAACAGAAATTAACACGAAATGGCCCTACAAACCCCGCAATACGGTTCGTAGGGCCACCCAAGTTGCAAAAACCTTTAGGCCTTAACGGCGACTGGCTTAAGATCAGTTAGATCGGCAATACGCACCGGCTGACCACTGGCTACGCTTTTGCGGGCCGCAATACCTACCAGAATGGCCATGGCCCCGTCGCGGCTACCAGCAGCTTGGCGGTAGGTGTCTGCTGCTTCGGGGTGCCGGAACAACTGCGCCCGCAAGAGCTTGTCGCCGCCGCCGTGGCCTTCGGCTTGGGGCACCTGGATGTACTCCACCTTACCGAAATTATGCGACACCATAATTTCGTCGTAGGGCTCCATTTTCATCTCGCCCGATTCCTTGATCCAGGCGTCAATGCGACCTTTGGTGCCATTGAAGGCAATGCGGTAGCCCTCATATGGAGAATACGCCGTGAGCGAGTAGCTGACTTGCGCTCCGTTGGCGTAGCCAATGGTAGCCGCCATCTTGTCGTAGATGTTTACGTCTTCCTTGTACACGCAGCCATCGCGCAAGTAGCCGTCGTACTGCTCGTTTTGGGCGTACAGCGCCATCAAACGAGCATCTTTGGTCATATCCCAGTAGTAGGCGCACTTGTCTTTGTGCGGGCACGGCCGGCAATTGCTGAAGCGGAACGGGCCGTTTTTGCCGTAGTTCTCTAGTGCTGCCTTAGCATACACCGTCTCGGGCTCCGACTCCAGCCACCAGTTCAGTAGGTCAAAATGGTGACTGGCTTTGTGCACCCACAGCGAGCCACTGTTCTCGGTCAGGCGGTGCCAGCGCCGGAAATAGTCGGCGCCGTGGCGGTTGTCGAGGTACCAGTGAAAATCAACCGATGTAATCTTACCGATGGTGTCTTTGCGGAGCAAGTCGTAGATCTTCTGGCGGTGGGGCGAATAACGGTAGTTGAATGTGACCGTCACTTTCTTGCCCGTCCGCTTTTCGGCATCCAGAATGGCTTGGCACTTGGTTTCGTCGGTGGTCATGGGCTTTTCCGACACAATGTTGGCGCCCATTTCCATACCCTTGATAATGAACTGGTCGTGGGTGGCATCCACGGTGGTCACAATCAGAATTTCGGGCTTGGCTTTGCGCATCATCGTCTCGAAGTCCGTGTAGGTAGGGCACGAGACGCCCATCATTTTCTTGGCCGTTTCGGCCCGGCCTTTGTTTTTATCGCAGAGGCCCACAAACTCGATAACGTCGCGGTGCTCTTCGAGTAGTTGAGTGCCCCACATGCCGCTACCGCGGTGGCCGGTACCCACCATAGCAACGCGCCGCTTGGCTGGCCCGGCGGCACCAAATACCGACAAGGGCAGCGGCGTCATGAGGCCGGCCGTAGCAAGCATCGACTTTTGTAGAAAATCCCGTCGAGAAGTGTCGTGTTGAGTTGAGTTCATGGAAGGGGAATTTGGAAGTGGATAGGTCGGAAGCCTGCGTACCCGCTTGGGTATTTTTCAGGCATAGAGGACAGCTTTCTGGTAGCTGAAAGCTGTTTTGAGTCAAGTAAAGAGCCCTGTAATTGCTGTTTCGATTCAAGAAGTAGCCTCTAACTCGCTAGCTGATGCCAACACTGATTCGGCGGAGAATAGCGTGCGCACCATTTCGGTGGAACCAATGAAGATGGGCGTGCGCTGGTGCAATTCGGTAGGCGCTACATCAAGGATGGGCTCATTGGCCGACACCACGGCCTGGCCGCCGGCCTGCTCGATGAGCATGGCCAAGGGGTAGCACTCGTAAAGCAAGCGCAGCTTACCGCGCGGATTTTTGCTGGTGGGCGGATAGAGGTAGATGCCGCCATTGAATAAGTTGCGGTGGTAGTCGGCTACCAACGACCCGATGTAGCGCCCCGAGTACTCCTTGCGTTTGCAGTCCATCAGGAAAGTCCGGATGGATTCCGGGTAATCAAACCAGTAGCCTTCGTTGCAGGAGAAGATGCGGCCGTCTTGCGGAATGCGAATATCGGGGTGCGAGAGGAAGAACTCACCCAACGACTGTTCGTAGGTGAAGCCCATCACGCCGTGCCCGGTGGTGTACACGAACATGGTGCTGGAGCCATACAGGATATAACCTGCCGCCACCTGCCGCCGCCCGCCTTGTAGGAAATCTGCTGCCGTAGCTTTCGTCCCGACTGGCGTCACGCGGCGGTAGATGCTGAACAGCGTGCCTATGCTCACGTTCACGTCGATGTTGGAGGAGCCGTCTAGCGGGTCCATAGCTACCACGTAGTTGCCGGAATCGTTGTCGATGTGAATGATTTCCGCTTCTTCTTCCGATAGAATGGCGCACGCTTCGCGGCCATTTTTCAGGGCTCGCACAAACCGAATATGCGCTTCCATATCCAGCCGCTTTTGCTGCTCGCCTTGTACGTTTTGCGTTCCTAGGCCGCCAGTAATATCTGCCAACCCAGCTCGGTTAACATCTCGGTGCACAATTTTGCCCGCCAGCGCCAAATCACGCAACAGCTGCGACAACTCGCCCGTGGCAAACGGGAATTCTGCCTGTGCGCGCATGATGTAGCGCTCCAGCGTGATGCCAACCGGCTGAGCCAGGGTATTTTCCTGATTGATACTCATGGAACAGGAGATGCTAATAGGTAAAAATTTGGACAGAGCTACCCCAGCCCCTCCGCAAGAGGGGAGACATTAGGGGCTTAGTACATGGGGAAACTAGAGCTAAAACGCTCTAGATGAAGCACTCAACGCGCAAAGACAACTATATGCGCGTGAGGCTAGCAAAGAGCACTAGCTCTTTACTTCAGGCTGCTTCTGGGACTGCCAGAGCACTACTTGCCAGCCTTTCTTCGGGTCCTTTACCTGCACTACCACGTACTTGAGGTGTGCAACGTTGGGCGTGCCGTCGGGCTTGTTGGGTTGGTAGATGGTGATGGTACCATTGACCACGGCCGTCTTGCCGTCGTTGTAGGCGCGCACGTTCAACGCTTCCACGTCTATCTTATCATACACGCTTTTGCCTTCCCGAATCGACTGGATATACTCAGTCTTGTTGTTCTGCTTGCCGTTGGAGTGCGTATAGACCAGGTCTGCGCCGAATACCTTTTCCAGCACGGCGTAGTCTTTTTTCACCTGCGCCTCGAAGCGCTGACGTTCTAGCGCTTCCACTTCTTTGGCCGCTGCCGCATCCTTGGCGTTTTGGGCGAAGCTCATGGCGGGTAGTACAAAAAGTAGTAGCGTCAGAAGAAACGACAGTTTTTTCATGGCAGTAAGGAAGTAGCGCCCGGCAAAAGCCGGGCGAATTAGAAGAAATTCGAAGTCTAAATGGAAGCTTCTATGTAAAGAAAAGCCAGTTACTTCTTGGCTTCATCCTGTACTCTACTGCTCCGGATTATCTAAGTTTATGAGCTTCATCTTAGGCACCAGTATCTGCATCAGAAGCCAGGCAGTGAGGTAGGCGCCACCGCAAATCAGGAACATGATGAAGTAGGCCTTATCCAGCTGGTTGATGCTTTCATAGTACACAAACATGCGTTTCTGCACCAAAGCAGTTAGCAGGATGCCGCCCAAGCCCCCAGCCATGCCGCCAATGCCCGTCACTGAGGCTACGGCCCGCTTCGGGAACATATCAGACACGGTTGTGAAGATGTTGGCACTCCAGGCTTGGTGAGCAGCAGCGGCAATGCCAATTACAATAACGGCCAGCCACATATTCACTTGTCCTAAGCGCTGCGCAAACACAATCGGGAATACGCAGAGCGCAATGAGCAGCATGGCCATTTTACGAGCTTTGAACGGTACCATACCGCTCTTCATGAAGTTCAATGGTATCCAGCCGCCGCCTACGCTGCCAATGCTGGACAGCACGTACACCAGCGCTACCGGAAAGGCTACGTCAGTGCCTTTAAGACCATACTGCTTGTTGAGGAAGTCGGGCAACCAGAACAGGTAGAACCACCAGATAGGGTCGGTGAGGAATTTACCCAGCACGAAGGCCCACGTCTGCCGGAAGGTCAGAAGCTTAAACCAGGAGACTTTCGGCTTGGTCTCGACGGCTACGGCGGCCAGATCGTCTACATCACTATGGATGTAATCGAACTCCGCTTTAGAAAGGCGTGCGTGTCGAGCTGGCACTTCGTAGTAAATAAACCACAAAACCAGCCAGACAAAACCCAGCGCGCCGGTGATAACGAAGGCCCACTTCCACCCTATCGTTTCGGCAATGAGTGGCACGGTGAGTGGGGCAATGATGGCGCCCACGTTGGAACCCGAATTGAAGATACCAGTAGCCAATGCCCGCTCCCGTTGCGGAAACCACTCGGCTGTAGTTTTGATGGCCGCCGGGAAGTTGCCGGCTTCCGTTACGCCTAGGAAAGCACGCGCTACACTAAACCCAAAGGTGCTGCTCACAAAAGCGTGCCCGATGGCCGCCAAACTCCACAAGAAAGTGGATATAGCATAGCCCATCTTCGTGCCCAGCTTGTCGATAACCCGGCCCACTCCCAACATGCCAAACGAATACGCCATCTTGAAAGCTATTTCGATGTTGGCGTAGTCGGCAGAATTCCACTTGAACTCCGTCTCTAAGTAAGGCTTGAGCAGCGAGATAACGGCCCGGTCGAGGTAGTTAACCGTAGTGGCGAAAAACACCAGCGCGCAGATGGTCCACCGGTATTTGCCCATGGTGGAGGTATCGACTGGTGGCGCGGGCGGGGATTGGGTCGGGGATGGTATCATCGAGTTCGGGAATTAAAATCAGAACTACTCGTTGGGGAAACCGACGGCGCAAGCAACGCGCCACCTGGCGCAGCGTTACTTTTTCACGGTATCGACAAACTTCAGCAAACCAGCAATTTTCTGGCTGAGTGCTTCGGTATCGTCGGCATTTTTGAAGAGTTGGGAGCCCATGCCTACTACATTTACGCCGGCTTCAAACCACTCCTTGAGGCTTTCCTCGGTGGGCTCCACGCCGCCTGTCACCATGATGGGCACTTTCGGCATCGGACCGCGCAGGCTCTTAATGAATCCCGGGCCCACCACGTTGCCGGGGAATATCTTGACGATGGCCGCGCCAAGCTTAGTAGCTTGGTACACTTCCGCAACCGTCATGGTGCCGGGCAGCCACGGCACGTCGTGGGCCCGGCAAACGGCGGCTACCTCTGCCGTGAGGCAGGGCTGCACGACAAAGTCGGCACCAACGGCAATAAATCGCTCGGCATCTTCGGCTTCGTAAATGGTGCCGATGCCAAGTAGCATATCCGGGCAGTTTGTATGCACAAAGTCCACCAGTTCACTGAACACTTCAAAGGCTTTTTCACCTCGATTGGTGAACTCAAACACGCGCAACCCACCCGCGTAGCAAGCCTGCACAATACGCTTGGCATACGTGATGTCGGCATGATAGAAAACGGGTACTACTGGGTATTGCAGTACTGTTTCGAAGGCTTCGGCGGCTGAGAATCGGGACTTATTCTTGGTTTCCATTTGCTGTTTTTTACCGGACCAAACGACCGGTGGTGTTGCCTTGCATAACGTGCTCTACTTCGGCTGCCGTCACCAGATTCACGTCGCCGTGGATGGTGTGCTTGAGGGCAGAAGCGGCCAAAGCGAAGCTTAAAGCTTCGGCTGGCGTAGCGTAATGCAATGAGCCATAGATATAACCGCCCATGAAGGCGTCGCCTCCGCCTATACGGTCGACAACGGGCGTGATATCAAGGTACGGGGTTTCCGTGTAAGAGCCATCGTAGAGCATGCCTTTGATGCGCTCGTGCGAGGCGCTTTGGGTTTTGCGGCGAGTTGAAATCACCTGCTTGATTTGGGGAAAGCGCGCAATCAGCTGCTCCCCCATGGAAGCGAATTTGTTGTCGGCGCCGGGCGCCGGCTGAATCCCGAACAGGTCGTCGGCGTCGTTTTCCGAACACACTACCACGTCGCAACCGGCTACCAATTCCGTCATCACTTGCTGCGCGGTCTGGCCGTACTGCCACAGGTTGCGGCGGTAGTTGACATCGGCCGAAACCGTGATACCCAACCGACGTGCGGCAGCAATAGCATCGGCGGTGGCTTGGGCCGTAGCGGCAGAAATGGCGGGCGTAATGCCGGTCCAGTGTAGCCACTGCGCGTTCTTCAGAATCTCGTCCCAATTGAAAGCAGCCGGGTCGAGGTTGGCGAAAGAAGAATTGGCCCGGTCGTATACCACTTTGCTCGGCCGCAGCGAGGCGCCTACTTCCAGGAAGTAGAGCCCGAGTCGTTGGCCGCTGTACACGGTATGCTGCATATCCACGCCGAGCCGTTGGAAGCTTTGCGCGGCGGCTTGGCCTAGCTCGTTTGGGGGGAAGCAGGTTACGTGTGCGGCGGGTACGCCCATGCCGGCCACGGCAGCGGCCACGTTGGCGTCGCCGCCGCCGTAGTTCACTTCCAGGCTAGCCGACTGCGTGAGCCGGTAGTTCAGGGGCGTCGAGAGGCGCATCATGATTTCCCCGAAGGTGACAACCTGTTTCATTCTGTTGCTATATACCACGAAGCAGTGCTTCGTATCGTTGCTGAAGTTTGAATTTAGCGCGAAGTCGAGCTTCGCACTTACTAAGGGCCGCCAACTGATTGGCAGTGTATGCTCTAGGAGCGAGTTGCGGCGGCTTCCAAGGCTGGTTCTGCTACCGCGTCGAAACCGAAGTATTCTTTGGCGTTGCCGTAGCAGATATTCTTAACGATGGTACCGAGCAAGTCCATATCGTCGGGCAGTTCGCCGTTTTCTACATCCGTACCGATGAGGTTGCAGAGAATACGGCGGAAGTACTCGTGACGAGGATAAGACAGGAAGCTGCGCGAATCGGTGAGCATGCCCACAAAACGGCTAAGCAGGCCCATGTTCGACAAGGCATTGATTTGCTTTTCCATGCCATCTTTCTGGTCGAGGAACCACCAGCCCGAACCAAACTGCACCTTGCCCGCTACCGAGCCATCATTGAAGTTGCCAACCATAGTGGCAATCAGCTCGTTGTCGGCAGGATTTAGGTTGTAGAGGATGGTTTTGGCTAGTTTGTCCTGCCCGTCGAGGCGGTTTAGGAACTGCGACAGGGCGCGGCCTTGCGGGAAGTCACCGATAGAATCCCAACCCGTATCGGGGCCGAGCTGACGCAGCATGCGGGAATTGTTGTTGCGCAGAGCACCCAAGTGATACTGCTGCGTCCAGCCCTTTTCCCAATCCATTTCGGCCAGCAGCACCAGCATAGCCGACTTAAACTGCAATATTTCGTTGGCGGCTAGCTCCTCCCCGCCCCTTACCTTGGCGAAGATGTCGTTGATTTCCGATTCCGTATACTCGGCAGCATAAATCTGCTCCAAGCCGTGGTCCGATAAGCGGCAGCCGAGGGCAGCAAAGTAATCGTGGCGCAGGCGCAGCGCGGTTTGCAGGTCGAAGAACGAGCGAATGTCAACGGCGGCGGCTTCGCCTAGCTTATCGAGATACTGGTTGTAAGCAGCAGGATCTTCCGGCGACATGGCTTTATCGGCGCGGAAGGTGGGCAGCACGCGCACCTCGAAGCCACTGGCGGCTATGGCGCGGTGGTGTTCCAGCGAGTCGGCCGGGTCGTCGGTGGTGCATACCACTTCCACATTCATGCGGCGCAACAGGTTCTGAACGCTGTATTCCGACGTCTGAAGCTTGGCGTTGCACTCATCAAAAATACGGCGGGCGCTTTCTTTGTTCAGCAATTCGGTGATGCCGAAATAACGCTGCAATTCCAGGTGCGTCCAGTGGTAGAGTGGATTGCGCACGGTTTGCGGTACGGTTTCGGCCCACTTTTCAAACTTTTCCCAATCCGACGCATCCCCCGTGATGAAGCGCTCCGGCACCCCGTTGGTGCGCATGGCGCGCCACTTGTAATGGTCGCCGTAGAGCCAAATTTGGGTGATAGTCTCGAACTGCCGGTCCTGCGCAATCTGATCAGGAATCTGATGCGAATGGTAGTCGATGATGGGCATCTGCTTGGCATACTCGTGGTAGAGTTGCTGCGCAGTTTCGGTTTGCAGTAGGAAATCCTCGTTTAGAAAGGGCTTTTTCATACTTTGATTGAGCTAGATACCGGAAGCGAGAAAGTGTGGTTCACGCCAGTTCAGAAAGATAATGCGCTGATGTTTGTGTGCTTCCCTGTAGTCTCCTACTACTGCTGGATTTTCAGGCAAGAAATTATTTGATGCTGGCCGTCATGCTGCGTTAGCCAAAGCATGACGGCCTTGTTCTAGCATCGAGTCAGGAGAATTACAGCGAGACGCCGCGTTTCCAGGGAATAAAGTCAGTTTGACCGTGGCGCACGGCGGCTACTTCTTCGCCGCTGGCTACTCGAATCACATAATCCAGAATCCGCTCCCCGGCTTGCTCGATGGTTTCCTCGCCATCGATAACGGTGCCGGTGTTTACGTCGATGATGTCGGGCATCCGCTTCGCCAGGGCCGTGTTGCTGGAAATCTTGACAACGGGCGCAATGGGGTTGCCGGTGGGCGTTCCGAGGCCGGTGGTGAAGAGTACCACGTTGGCCCCCGACCCTACTTCAGCCGTGGTCGATTCCACGTCGTTGCCGGGAGTGCAGAGCAGGTTCAAGCCAGGCTTGGTCACGAGTTCTGGGTAATCGAGCACGGCTACCACCGGGGAGCTACCGCCTTTGCGCGCCGCACCCGCCGACTTCATGGCGTCGGTAATCAACCCGTCGCGGATGTTGCCGGGGGAAGGGTTCATGTCGAACCCGGAGCCTACTGCCACGGCGCTGTCGCCGTAGGCTTTCATCAGGGAGCTGAACCGCTCAGCCGTAGCGTGGTCTACGCTGCGGTCAACTAACTCTTGCTCTACGCCGCACAGCTCGGGGAATTCGGCCAGAATAACCGAGCCGCCCAAAGCCACCATCAAATCCGACACGTGTCCTACGGCGGGGTTGGCGGAAATGCCAGAGAAGCCGTCGGAGCCACCGCACTCCAGACCGATGCACAGCTTGCTGAGCGGTGCGGGCTGGCGCTGCACTTGGTTGGCTTGCATCAAGCCCGCAAAGGTTTGGCGCAACGCCGTGCTGATCAGCGTTTCCTCGGTACCAAGCTTCTGCTGCTCCAGGATGAATAGCGGCTTGCTGAAGTTGGGGCTACGCTTGTTGATTTCGTCTTGCAGCATGCTTACCTGAGCGTTCTGGCAGCCAAGGCTCAGCACCGTAGCACCCGCCACGTTGGGGTGAGTGATATAGCCTGCCAGCAAGCCGCACAGGCTCTGCGCATCCTGCCGAATACCACCGCAGCCGCCTTCGTGGCTCAGGAACCGAATACCGTCAATGTTCGGGAACAGCTTGGGCTTCTGATGCTTGCCTTCAGCGCTGTGCAAGTCGGTGGCCAGGATTTCTTCTACCGATTTGCCGGCTTGCATCAATGAAATCAGCTCCTGCGTTTGGGGCTGATACGATTTGCGGCGGGCATAGCCCAAGTCATTTACCAGGGCTTCTTCGAGTACCTGAATGTTGCGGTTTTCGCAGAATACCAGCGGAATCACCAGCCAGTAGTTGGCGGTGCCCACGCTGCCATCGGCGCGGTGGAAGCCCATGAAAGTACGGTCCTCCCACTTCGATACGTCGGGGGCAACCCAGGCCGACCGGCGCTCCTGGCTTTCGCCGTAGCTGTCGGTGGCGTGGCGGATGTTGCCGGTGGTAAGAAGGCCTCCAACACCAATGGCTTGCGCCGCCTTGCCAACCAGCACCCCGTACATGTGCACCGGGTCGCCGGGGGCCAAAAATTGCATAGCCAATTTGTGCTTGGCTGGTATCCGTTCGGTGGTCGTGACAGTAACGCCATCGTACGTGACGGGCGTGCCAACAGGTAAGTCCTGCAGAGCGACCAGCACGTTATCGTCCGGGTGGATTTTAGCTACTAAATGCTTCATTGCTTGGGTCTTGTTTTACGGTCTTTCAGACCGAGGAGAGGCTTTAAAGTACCATCTCTTACTGCTAACTGTGCTTTGTATTGCTACCTAAATTAAGCAGAGGGCTTGATTTGTGCGGAGCTAAAACAAACAACAGTTCAATTTCATTTCACGGCGGCTTGCTGGTCTACCGTCTGGTTCAGCAGCTTATGTAGCGTGGCTTTTCCACCTTGCTCGATAAGCTGTTCCAAGTAGTTGCTCACCTCGTCGGCAAAGCCGGGCACGGTCAGCAAATCGTGGCCCCACAACGCGCTGTTGTGCAGCACCATGCGCGTTAGTTCAGTTGGACCAAGCCGGTTCCAGAGGTCGGCGAAATAGCCGGCTTTGTCGTCCTGAATCAGGTACTCCGTGCCGTGTATTTCACCGTGCCAGCCGCTTGCTTCCTGGCGGGTGCCGCGCATGAACAGCAAGTAAGCCGCAAAACCCAATGCCACATAGTGCGGCACGCCGCCAACTTGGCGCGAGTAGTGCAGCAACGTGGGCACGTTGCGCATTTGCTGCTTGGTGGTGTAGTTGAGGCTGATGCTCAACCAGCGGTGCTCGATGTACGGGTTTCGGAACCGGTCGAGGACCTGCATGCCGAAACGCTGGCCTACTTGCTCATCAATAGCGTAAGGAATGCCGGGCAGCAAATCAGTGAGCATCAGGTTCTGGACGAAACTGGCGAACTGCTGGTCTTCCATGGCCTCGCGCACCGTTGTGTAGCCGCAGAGGATAGCCAGCGCGCAGCTGAGCGTGTGCGTGCCATTGAGCAGACGCAGCTTCAACTCCCGGAACTGGTTGATGTCGGGCTGGATGACCACACCTTTGTCTACCTGAGAGAAAGACAGTACCTCTTTCACGTGCTCGTCGCCTTCAATGGCCCACAGCGTGTACACCTCCGACATGGTCAGCAGCTCGTCGTCGTAGCCAAGCTGCTCGGCCAAGCTGTCCTGCATGGTCACGTCGGGCCGGCCGGGCACGATGCGGTCCACCAGCGAGTTGCAAACGGAGTTGGCCGTTTCCAGCCAATCGATAAACTCGGCGGGCAGGTTGTTGCGGTGCGCTTGCTCGAGCAGGATGCCTTCGAGTTTGGTGCCGTTATCGACCACAAGTTCCGTAGGCACAATCACGAGGCCCTTGGTTTTGTCGCCGTTGAAGGCTTGGTAGCGGGCATACAGGAAAGCCAGCAGCTTGCCCGGAAACGACACGGGTGGCGTCTGCGTCACATCATCAGCCACCAGTTGAATACCTACTTCGGTGGTGTTGGAAATAACAACCGTCAGTTCGGGGTTAGCGGCGCAGGCAAGTATTTCGTCCCATTGGCTTTTGGCCGAGAGCACCCGGCTGATGGCCGAACAAACCATGTTCTCTTCCACCGTTTGGCCGTCTTCGATGCCGCGGACCACCAGCGTGTACAGGCCATCCTGGCGCTCAAAGGCCGTAATGTCGCCGCCGTCGGTGCTCTTCACCACCACAATGCGGCCGTTGAAGATGCCTTGGCGGTTGGCTTTCTCGATGAAGTAGTCCGGCAGACCGCGCAACAGCACGCCGGTACCGAATTGAAGCACCTTTTCGGGCAGCTCGAAATGCGCGGCGGTGGGGAGGGATGCCACTGTGGAAGGGGCAGAAAGAATGAGGGATTTCGAAAGGTGGGGCATAGCGGAAACTAGTTATTTACTTGCCTGCGGGGTGGTAGTGGCCGCATATTTCTGCTGCCACTGCGGGTAGGTTTTCGTGAGCAGTTTTGCTGGCCAAGTACCCGCGTAGAGGTAGCCCGCCCGCCGCTCATTTTCTATTTCAGCCAAGGCGTAATGCACTTTGCTGTCGCGCCCCACATAGATGGGACGGTTGGTGTCAAGTTCATAAAACCGAGCCCACAGCGTGGCTCCTGGCTCGGACACAAGTACCCGGTCGCGGCCAGTGGGTTGGGCTGGGTCTTTGATTTCTTTCATGGCCATGTTCGGCATTTTCACTTGCTCGAACCACGCCACGGCGCTGACAATAGCTTGCTTCACTTCCAGCGAAGGGTCCTCGATTTCCATCAAAAACTCTACAATCCGTGCCGACTCGAAGCCGCTCAGTGAAGCCAACTCGAACGCCCGGGCTTTGGCCGGCAACAGCGTTTTCTCGTCGTACTGCGCGCACCAAGCCGTGCGTTTGCCTTTTTGCAGGTACTGCGTTTTCACAATGCAATCCACGCCTCGGTCCACGGCTTGCTTGGCTGGTCCCACCAAATCCGGATTAACGAGGGCAAACTCGCCTTGCTGCTTGGCCACGCTCCGCAGCAAGTCCAACACCCGAATCATGGCGTTGTCGTTGTAGGTGATGAGGTGGCGGTAGCTGCTGGCATCGGGGTAGTACTGCGGAAAGCCGCCGTTGGGGTACTGCATCTTCAGCAGGTACTGAATGCCCCGCTCGGCACCCTGCCGGTAGGCGGGGTTGTTGGTGCGCTTGAAGGCTTGCAGCAAGTAGGTGATTTCGCGGGTAGTGGCGTTGTTATCAATGGTGGCGTCGTTGCGGCCGGCATCGGCTAGGGTACTGGCCCGCTTGGCCGCCGACAGGGGTTTGGTGTAATCCACCTTCTCTTCTACCGACGCAATTTTCACGGCCTTGGGCCAGCCACCCACGCTACGCTGGTACACCAGCATCTTTTCGGCCACGCTGTCGGCCTGGTCGGCGCGCAGATTGGCAGCCGTGGGCATAACTGAATTGGTATTGGCGGGGTTGGATGGCGCCAGTGCTACGGTTGCCTTCTTGCCCGATACGGGGTACCAACGCCCACCATAGGTCCAATCGGCCGTAATGCTTGAGGCTTTGGGGGCGCCTTCGGCCGTGCGTAGGTTGTCTTGGTGCCACGCATAGTCGCCGCCTTCGCGGTGGCAGTTGGCGTAGTACACGCGCCGCCCCCACTGCTTGGCTCCTGGCCCCGACGTAGCCCAGTAGATATCGGCGTCGGCCATGTTCTTGGCAAATTTGCAATCCAGCAAATAGAACTGCGCCTCGCGGTGGAAGCGGCCTAGCTTGAAGTTGTCGTCGCCCTCGAAAACGCAGTTTTTCAGCACCGTCTTCGAGTCCTTGTTGCCGGAGCCGTCGTGCCAGATGGCGGCATTGGGATTGTGGCAAATGAAGCGGCAATTTTCAGCATAGGCCCACCCGCGGGGGCAATAGAAATCTACGCCGCCTTCCATGGTGCAGTCTTGGAAGTAGTACAGGCCCGCATCTACGTCCCAGGGGCTGACGGTGTCACCGCCTAAGGCGCGGAAGGTGCAGTGCTTCACGATCAGGCGGGTGGTACCGGGCATGGTACGCAACGCCATCTGGTGGCCGGTTTTGCTGATGGTTTTCTTTTTGGTTGGGTCGGTAGGGCAGTCGATGGTTACTTCGCCTTTGGCGTCGAAGCCATAGGTGTTGAGCACCGTTAGGTTTTCGAGCGTAATGTCGGGGGAGTTGCGCATGTTGAGCGTAGCTACGCCCCAATCATCGGCGCCGCCTTCCGGGTTGCAGCGCCACTCGTCGCGGGCCTGAGCATACGTCAGAATTACGCCCTTTTCACTCTGCCCTTTCAGAACAATCTGCTGCTTGCCATCCAAGAATACCTTTTCGCGGTAAGTGCCATTCTTGATGTACACTGTGCGCGGTTTGGTGGCTTGGTTGGGCAAACTGTTGAGCGCGGCCTGGATGGTCCGGAAATTTCCCGAACCATCCGCCGCCACTATCACCTGCTGGGCCCGGGCTGAAAAGATCCCCATCCCCCCTATTCCCGTCAGCAGGAGCAGTAGTGTTCTTACTATGGTTAGCTGAAGTCGCATCAGGTTGAAATGAACCAGCTAGATAAAGTCTTCGCGCATGGGGCTGAATGTATCCACGAGCACTCCGGCTTCCAGGCATTCCACGCTGTGCCACACGTTGGAGGGCGCGTAAAACACGTCACCAGGGTGCATCACGCGCGTTTCCTCGCCCACTACCGCCTTAAACACCCCGCTTTGCACGTAGGTAATTTGGGTGTGCACATGGTGATGCAAGGCGCCAATGCCTCCCTTCTCGAATGCCACCCGGACCAGCATCATCTGCGGATCATAAGCCAGCACCTGGCGGCGCATGCCTTCGGCCACCTGCACCCAAGGCTGGCTATCGTTGCCGAGATGGAAGTTGGTTTCAGTAGTTGACATAAGAGTTTAGCGGAGTTGGTCGATGGTAACGGGGTCCATGTCGGTGTACTCGAGGTTCTCGCCGGCCATGCCCCAGATGAAGGTGTAGTTGCTGGTGCCGCAGCCCGTATGAATCGACCACGGGGGCGAAAGCACCGCTTGGCGGTTGTTTACCCACAAAGGCCGGGTCTGCTGCGGCTGGCCCATCATGTGCAGCACCCGCTGGTTTTCGGGCAAGTCGAAGTAAACGTAGACCTCCATGCGCCGGTCGTGCACGTGGCTAGGCATGGTGTTCCACACCGAGCCGGGCTGCAGTTGCGTCAGACCCATTACCAGCTGGCAGCTCTGGAGGCCTTCGAGGTAGATGTATTTATAGATAGTGCGCGCATTGGCCGTTTCCTGACTGCCGAGCTGCACCGGTGTAGCCTCCGCCTGCGTCATGCGCCGCGTGGGATAAGCGTGGTGAGCCGGAGCCGAAAGCAAGTAGTACTGCGCGGGCTGGTTGGCATCAGCAGAGGCAAAAGTTACCTCGCGCGCGTCTTTGCCTACGTACAGGCAATCCTGGTTGCCAAGCTCGTGCACCGTGCCATCGACGGTGACGGTGCCCGCGGCGCCGATATTGAGGATGCCCAACTCCCGGCGCTGCAGGAAAAACTCGGCCTTCAGGTTTTCGGGGTTGGGCAGCGGCAGCGGCTCAGTGGTGGGCACCGCTCCGCCCACAATCATGCGGTCGTAATGCGTATAGACCAACTCGATGGTGCCCGCCACAAACAGGTTCTCCAGCAGGAAATTCTCCCGTAGTTCGTCGGTGGTCATTGCCGCTGTTTCGCGCGGGCCGATGGCATAGCGTTGGGTCATGAGGGAAAGGAAGTGAGTGAGGTAGTAAGGTTTGTTGAGGAAGGTACTAGAACGGTGCGAAAGGCAGCTTAGGTAACCAATTCAGGGCGGCGTGGGTGCTCCTATGGTTAGCGGCCCATCCAGCCACCATCAACGGTGAGGATGGTGCCGTGCACATAGTCGGCCGCCGACGAGGATAGGAAGACGGTAGGGCCTTTAAAGTCGTCGGGGGTGCCCCAACGGCCAGCCGGGATACGGCCCAAGATGCTAGCCGACCGGTCGGGGTCGTTGCGCAGGGCCTCGGTGTTGTCGGTGGCAATGTAGCCGGGCGCAATGGCATTGACGTTGACCCCGCGGCCGGCCCACTCGTTGGCTAGGGCTTTCACAACGGAGCCAATGGCGCCTTTGCTGGCGGCATAGCCGGGCACGTTGATACCGCCCTGGAAGGTGAGCAGCGAAGCGGTGAAGACGATTTTGCCGGAGCCCTGCCGCAGCATTTGGCCGCCGATGGCGCGCGCCAAACGGAACGGCGCGTCGAGGTTGATGCGTAGTACTTCATCCCACAACTCATCGGAATGCTCGGCGGCCGGCGCCCGCTTAATGGTGCCGGCGTTGTTGATCAGGATGTCGATATGCGGGAAGTCGGCTTGCACTTGCGTTATGAAAGCATCCACCTGCGCCCGGTCGCCGAAGTCGGCTTTATAGGCTTTGAAGTCGCGGCCAAGGGCCCGCACCGCTTGTTCGGTTTCACTGCCTTCCAGCGCTAAAGAGGCCGACACTCCGATAATATCGGCGCCGGCTTCGGCCAATCCGATGGCCATCGCCTGGCCGATACCCCGGGTGCAGCCCGTTACCAGTGCGCGTTTGCCAGTCAAATCAAAGGAAGCAGCTAGAGCCATGCGAATAGGAGTTTGTAAACTTTTCGGGAGAAATTAATGTACTTTTCGTACGACAAACAGCACATCTGTTAGGATAAGATTAAAAGTTGTAAACCCCAAAAGGAAGAATAGCACAATGTTTATTCGCGCAAACGTTATCGGGAACGTTGCCGATGTGCGTCTTGACTGGTAGCGATAGTTAAGTTTAGAGAAATTCGGCCAGCTATTTATACTTTCAGCCCCGCAAGCCCCATTCCACTGCTTTTTGCAGGCATTGCACTTTAGAAAGTCTACTCCCTACCCCACTCCTTCCAAATTCGTTTGACCGTTGGAAACATTCACGATAAAAGACATTGCCCGCGAGCTAAACCTTTCCACTTCTACCGTGTCCCGCGCGTTGCGGGGCAGCTACGAAATCAACCCGGAAACGAAGCGGCTGGTAATGGAATGCGCGGAGCGGCTCAACTACCGACCCAACCCTATTGCGCTCAGCCTCAAAGGCAGTTCTAGTCGTGCTATTGGCGTTATTGTACCCCAAATTGCCAACTACTTCTTCTCGCAAGCCATCAATGGCATCGAGGCTATTGCGTATAACCGTGGCTACCACGTTATCATCTTCCAAAGCCAAGAATCGTACGAGCGGGAAATGGCCAACGTCAACCAGGCTATGTCGCGCAAGGTGGATGGCCTGCTAATTTCTCTTTCCAGCGAAACGTCGGATGTGGCGCACCTGCGCGACGTAATCGACAAGAATGTGCCGGTGGTATTGTTCGACCGGGTATCGGCGGAGCTAAACGTGACGCAAGTAGTAGCCGACAACTTCGGCGGAGCTTTTGCCGCTACCGAACACCTCATTTTGTCGGGCCGGCGCCGGATTGCGCACCTTACCATTCAGCCGTGGCTGAGCATCACGCAGGAGCGCCTGGCGGGCTACCGCGCCGCCCTCGAAAAGCATGGTCTGGAATTCGACGAAAACCTGATCCGCTACGGCACCTTCGGCCCCGACGAAGTAGGCCCGATGGTAGACGAGCTCATGGCCCTCGACCCCATTCCCGATGCTTTCTTCACGGCCTCCGACCGACTGGCCGTTGGCTGCCTCAAAGCATTGCACCAGCGCCAGCTTGCCATTCCGGAAGACGTATCCCTTATCGGCTTCACCAACTTGAACGTGGCCGATCTGCTGTCTCCATCTTTGAGCACCGTGGTGCAGCCAGCGCAAGAAATTGGGCAAGTAGCCGCCGAAAGACTAATCGATTTAATCGAGAACAAGCAACGCGCGAAGCCAGTCGACACCGTCAAGATTCCAACCGAGCTTGTCGTCCGCGACTCCACAAACTTTGTTGAACACGCCGAACCTCTTGGCGCCGCCCGCACCCTGTAGGTTTCTGTTGTAGAGTTATTCACCTGCCTAGGGAAGTCAACCTATCCTGTGCAGTCGCCATAGTAAACGCCTGAGCGGGCCAACGGCAAACATTGTGCATTGCTGTTGGCCCGCTCAGGCGTTTACTATGGTTGCTGTACTACTTGCTTTAAAGGTTGACGCGGAAACTTGTGTTGTCTCGTTTATCTGGCTTGCCTCTACAAAGCCTACAAGAATTGTGGAGGCAAGCCAGAAACGAAGAAGCGCACCTTGGTAGCTAGCCAGAGCCTCTCACCACAGGTTCCAGCAAACTAGGTGCGCTTCACTTAACGCCCAGACTGTTGCAGCAGCCAGGTCGCCAGGTCTTTACCGGCCTCGAAGTTGTCGAAGGTGTCCGGGATTTTGCGGCCGTCGGTGTACTCGTTGTAGAGCCATGGGTCGCCGATGGCAAACACGGTTCCTTTGCCCAATTTGGCAGTGGCCATGATAACGCTGCTACCGGTGCTAACCAGCGGCGTGGCCGGGCTCTTCACGTCCAGCACCGATAGTTCTTTGACGTAGGCCGTTTTGGCGGTTTTGAAAACGGCATTGCCCGCCGGGAATTTTACCAAGCCTTGCTCGAATTGGTCGCCTTTCACCATGTTCATGCTGGTGTTGGTGAAAGTGATTCCAAACGCTTTGGCTAGGGTGTTGAAGCGTGGAATCTCGCAGTTCGACGTGTCATTGGCCATCAGTACGAGCGTGCCACCGGCTTTCACCCAATCCGTCACGGCCTGCACATCGGCGGGCTTCACGAAGTTAGGCTGCGGCGACTCTTTCTTGCTGTCCGGATCGACGATGATGTACACGTTCACGCCTTTCAGAGAAGCCGCCGTGGGAGCAGTGGGCACGGTTACGGTTTTGGCGCCTAATTCGCGGAACTGGTTGCCCCACAAGTAGAAGCCGCCGTGGGTGCGCTCTTCCCAGGTGTAGTGCCAGGATTCGGTTTGCCCGCTGAGGTTGTTTTTGCGAGTTTCGTGATTGAAGTAGTTGTCGACAGCCACCGTCTTGCCTTTGCCTAAGGCGCTTTCCGCCGCAACTTCCATTTCCACGCTGGCTAAGATGAAGGGACCCACACCTTTCAGGTCGTTTTTGCGGAGTGGCTCACTTAGGTAGTACTCGAAGCTACCGTCGCGGTAGGGGTTGCCGCCGAGGCCCCCCACGCTTACTGTCCCATTGAAGGCCAGCGCATTGCCCTCCGTAGCCACGAAGGTTTTCAGCAGCCCGTCGTAGCCTTTCTTGGCAACGGCCGCGTACTTGTTGTCTAGGTAGCCCATCCGCACGCCTTTCGCCAACGCGTACACAAACATGCTGCTGCCCGAAGCTTCGGCGTAGTTGCCTTTGCGGGTGGCTTGGTCTACTACCAACGACCAAGTGCCGGTTTTGGGGTCTTGGTACTTAGCTAGCACCGGAGCCAAGCGTTGCACATCCTTGATAAGCTGCGCCCGTTGCGGATGGTTGGCGGGGAAATAATCCAGCACATCTACTAAGGCCATGGCGTACCAGCCCATGCCCCGGTCCCAGAAGTTGGGCGACTGGCCAGTGGTTTTGTTGGCCCATTTCTGCTCCTTGCTTTCGTCGTAGCCGTGGTAAAGCAGGCCGGTTTTGGGGTCCACCAGGTTTTTCTCGATGAGAGCAAACTGCTTGGCCACGTCGTCGAAACCAGCGGGCTGATTGAATAGCTTGCTGTACTCGGCGTAGAAAGGCTCGGCCATGTAGAGGCCATCGAGCCACATTTGGTTGGGGTAGATTTTCTTGTGCCAGAAGCCACCCGCTTGGGTGCGCGGCTGGCCGTCAAGCTGCTTGCGCAGGAGCTGAGCGGCTTTCACGTACTTCTGCTGCGTTGCCTGGCTGCCCAACGACAGCTGGCTTAAGAGCAACAGTGCGTGGCCAGTAGTGAGGTTATCGAGGTTGTAGTCTTCCAGCTTGTAGGTGCGAATAGTGCCGTCGGGCAACACAAACTGGTCGAGGTCTTTTTGGATGTACGTGAAGTAGCGGGCGTCGCCGGTACGCTCCCATACGCGCTCCAAGGCTTTCATCATCAGGCCTTGTTCGTAGTCCCAACGGGCGGTTTTACGGGTGCCAATCAGAATGGAATCAGGGTGCCAGCTAATGAAGGCATCCGCCATGCGTTGCGACATAGCCGGACCAGCGGCCGGCTTGGCTGGCGTTTGCGCGTTGGTGGTAAGGGAGGCCAGCAGCAGGCCAGCGGAAAGGAAGCGGCGAAAGGACATGCAGTGAATTTAAACTGAGACTTTACTAGACTAGAAGCTAGTTGCGCGCCCCATGAAGGAGCGGCCGGGGTGGTTGAATGCTATTTTTTACCTCGAACGTCATGCGCTGACAAGCTTGCCATGACGGTCATTTCAACTACGGTAGCACAGTGGTTGGAGCAGCATGTGCTGTGTAAGTGTAAGCAGGATGCCTCAACTAAACAACTTTCGCACCGATACTAACAACCCCGATTGCGCTGAAGAGCAACTTCCTCTTCTCAAGTGAGAAGAGGAAGTTTGCCTTAACAATCTGCGGCTACCGTTGCGAAATCGTGACCACCTTCTTGGCTACTTTCTGGCCGACTTCCACGTCCTTTTTAGCTGACTTAGTATTGGTGTTAACAAGCTTCACCGCTTTGCTTCGGTCGCCGGTGACGCGCAGCAGCAGGTCGGCGCCGGCAGCATACCGGATGTTGTCGAGGGTGATGTTCTGGCTGTTCTGCACTTCCAGCACGGGCTTGGTTTCGGTGGAAAACAACGCCACATTTTTGAAGCTAATGCCACTACCTTCCTGGCACACCAACCCTCTTTTGCTTTCCAGCACCGCGTTTTCAATTTCGATATCCTTCACATTCATCTCCGGCAGCCCGCGCACCAAGATGCCCGTAGCCGCGCCTTTGCACGTCACGTTTTTGATGCGGAAGTTGCGGAACACGGGCGTGCCCTCCCCTAGTGGCTCGGCTTTGATTTCGGGAATGGAAAACGCTTCGCCGTTCACTTGCACCGGGTCTTTGGCGGCGTAGTACATGTCGAACAGGATGGCTTCGCCGGCAATGTCGGTCATGTCAACGCCATCTACGAAGATGTTCTCGACCACACCACCGCGGCCCCGCGCGGTCTTGAAACGCAGGCCCACGTCGGTACCGATAAACGTGCAGTTGCTCACGTATAAGTTGCGCGCCCCGCCCGACATTTCACTGCCAATCACGAAGCCACCGTGGGCGTGGTAGACTTTCGTGTCGCGAATGATGAAGTTCTCGGTGGGTACGCCGCGCTTGCGACCCTGCTCGTCGCGGCCCGACTTGATGCAGATTCCATCATCGCCCACGTCGAAGGTGCAGTTGTCTACAATGCCGTTGCGGCACGATTCCAGGTCAAGAGCATCGGTATTCTGGCCGTACCAGGGGTTGCGGGCTGTTACGTTGCGGAGCGTGATGTCTTCGCAAAGCAGCGGGTGAATGGTCCAGGCGGGTGAGTTTTGGATGGTGAAGTCTTCGAGCAGTACCTTCTTGCAGCGCTGCAAACTCAGCATATTGGGCCGCAGAAAGTCTTTGATATCGGCGAAATCAGCAACGTCCTTGCCGGGCTGCAGGATGCCGGGCTTTGAAGTAGTGGAGCCCTTCAACGACTGCGCCGTGGGGTACCACGTGGTGCCTTTCGCATCGAGCACGCCGCCCGACTTCACTAGCTTCTGCCACTGGCCTTCGCTGAGTTTTTCTTTCTTCACCATGCGCCACGCATCGCCAGCCCCATCAAAAGTACCTTCCCCGGTGATGGCAATGTTTTGCAGATCGTAGCCCGAAATCGGCGACTGGTTGCGCACGGCGTCCACGCCTTCCCAGTTGGTTTTTATCAGCTTGAAATCCGAGAGCTTGTTGCTGAACTGCACCAGTGCGCCGCGCTTCACGTGCAGGTTCACGTTGTTTTTCAGCTCGATGGGGCCTGTGAGCCACAAGCCGCGCGGCACCAACACCACGCCACCTTTCTGGCTGCATGCCTCAATGGCCTTGCGAAACGCTTCGGTGTTTAGGGTCTGGCCGTCGGCAACCGCGCCATACTTTACAATGTTGAAGGTGTCTTTGCTAAACGAGGGCTCAACTACTTTCGGCAGGTCGGGCACGGCAGACGCACTGGCTACCGGCTTTGCGGCCGCGGGCCGAAAGGCGAGAGTAGAGCTGGCAATGAGAGCGAAAAGGCAAACGGTGAGTTGTTTCATAAGTACAAGTAAAACCCCACCAACGAGCAGTCAGTGGGGTTTCGGGAAAGTGTTATCTGTATCCTTGGTTCTGCGTGAATTCCGCTCTGTTTTGGATGGCATCTAATTGCCGCTGCGGAATGGGCCGTAGCATGTGGTAATCTTGAATGCTAGCGCCCGCTTCGGGGTTGTTGGCTTTCACCCGTGATACCAGTTTACCGGTACGCTTGAGGTCAAACCAGCGCAGCTGCTCGCCGGCTAGTTCCCGCGCCCGCTCGTCCAGAATGAAGTCCAAGCTCAAATTAGAGGCCGCTATTTCCATCTGCGACTCTTTGCCCGGGATGGCCGCCCGCCGCCGCACCGTGTTGATTTGGGTGACAGCCTTTGGGAGGTTGCCGAGCTTGAAGTTAGCTTCAGCGGCCATCAAATACACGTCGGCCAAGCGGATAATGTAGGCGTCGCGGGCGCTTTGCTCTTCAGCGATGGTAGGACGCGTTGGGTCGTCGAACTTACGTAAGCACACGTAGTGCAGCCGGTCGCCGACCACCGCACCCGTGTTGGGATTATACACCTTGCTTAAATCGTAGGTGCGGTAGTTCTTGGCGTTTTCAACGCTGGTTGGAATTTCCTTTTTGGTGGCCAGAATAGCAGTATCGCCTTTGGCCAGGGGCTTGGCCCCGGTCACGGCCGTGTTAGCAATCCAGGCGGTTTTGAACGAGGCGAGGTAGCGCGAATCCTTCGTCTCGTCGAACAGCCTGAGTAGGAACAGCGACGGCATGTAGCGGTTGAAGGGGCGGCCATTAGCTATGTCGCGCGTCATGCCGGGCTGGTCGTCGTACTTCATCGTCCAAAGCAAGTGGCCGTTGTTGCCGCCGCGGGGGTGCCCATAAGGCTCCGGGAACAGGTTTATATCTACCCGGTCGTTCAAACTCAGCTCTTTCGCGTAGTTGACCGCCCACAAAACTTCCTTATTTTCCAAGTTAGTCATCGACCACAAATCGGCGTAGCTTTTCTGCAGCGTGAAGCTGTAGCCGCTGATTACTTTTTCGGCTAAGTCGGCGGCCTCCTTGTTCTGGCCGCGCGTCAGATACATTTTGGCCAGGAAAGCTTCGGCCGCAGGCTTTGTTACCCGGCCATAATCGGTGGTGGTAGTCGGCAGGTTGGCTACTGCAATGTTCAGGTCCTCGAAGATCTGGTTGTAGAAAGTGTCGACGGGCGTGCGGTTGGCCGTGGTTTGCACGGTGGTCGTTTCTTCGGTGGTGAAGTGCACGCCGCCCCAGGTTTCCACAATGTGCCAGTAGTAGAAGGCCCGCAGGAAGCGCAGTTCGCCTTCGCGTGTTTTCATCTGCGCATCCGTCATGCCCGATTGCCCGATGCGGTTGATGCCCGCGTTGCAGAGGTTGACGGCCGCATACAGTTTGCCCCACAAGCTTTCAAGCGCCCGTGAGCTGCCTTGGAGCGTGGTATAATCGGTCAGGTCGGGGTTTACGTCACCGGCCCCGCGCTGCCACAGGTCGGTGCCCATTTCGGATATGCTGTAGCCGTCTTCCTTACCGTACCACCAGCGGTTGTACGAGTAGGCGGCGTTAACCAGCGTTTCAAAACCAGCCGGCGTGGTGTATACGTTTTCGGCCGTGAGGCCCGAGGGGTTGTATTCTTCTAGCTGCTTTTCGCAGGCGGGGAGCGTAAGCGTGAGCATCCCGGCCGCCAGCACAAGTTTAAATTTCGAGTATTTCATGTCTGTTCGTGCGTGAGGATGATTTTAAAAACCGAGGTTGATTCCCGCTAACACCACGCGCGGAATGGGCGCCGTAATGGCCCCGCCACGCTCCGGGTCATAGTCCTTGATGTCGCTCCACGTCACGAGGTTCTTGCCTTGTATATACACCCGCAACGACGACATGTGCAGCTTCTCCAACACCGATTGGGGAATATTGTAACCAAGCGTAGCGGCGCGCAACTTCACGTACGAGCCGTCGCGGTAGTACAGCGTGTTGCCATACAGGGCGTTTTGCTGCGTGGTTTTCGACAAGCTCGCATCCGGCCGCGGGTAGTCGTTTGAGGGATTTTCGGGCGTCCAGTAGTTCTGCTGCGAGCTGTTCTCGATGCCTTGCGGGTCGAAATAGCTGTTGTATTCGTAGTTGAACATCTGGCCCATGCGGGCAAAGAACTGGAACGACAAATCGAAGCCTTTGTAGCTGAAGTCGCTGTTAAAGCTGCCGTTCCACTTGGGCACGCGCCAGCCCAGCACTTTGCGGTCGGCGCTGGCCGTAATCTGACCGTCGCCGTTCAGGTCGCGCACCTTGATCTGACCGGGCTTCTGCCCGTAGGCTTTGGCCTCGTCGGCTTCGTCTAATTGCCAAATGCCGATTTTCTCGTAATCGTAGATCACGCGAGTAGGCGAGCCAATAAACCAGCCATTGGAGATGTCGCTGTTGGCTCCGCCCAAGTCCACGATTTCTTCGCGGTTGAGAAACCACGTCGCACCCGCGTTCCACTTGAAGTTCTCGTTGTCGATGATGCGCCCATTCAGGCCGACTTCGATGCCCTTGTTGCGGGTTTTGCCAATGTTCTGCGTGATAACCGATACGCCCGAGCTTAGCGGCAAGAACCGGTCGAGCAACAGGTCGCTGGTTTCGGTGTCGTACACGTCAACCGAGCCCGTGATGCGGTTGTCGAGCACAGCATAGTCCAGACCGATGTTTTTGGTGTTCGACAGTTCCCACCCTAGCTCCGGGTTGCCGATGCGGTTGGCAAAGGTGTAGCCCGCAGCACTGGTTTCGCCATAAGCAAACGGAATACGCGCCAGCAACGACTGCGACGAATACACCGGTACGTCGTAGTTGCCGGCCCGCCCATAGCTCACGCGCAGCTTCAAGTCGGAAATGGCGCTAACCCCTTTCATAAAGTCTTCATCGATGACGCGCCACGCCACGGCAGCCGACGGGAAGAAAGCCCATTTGTTGCCCGCCGCTAGCTTCGAGGAACCGTCGCCGCGGCCTGTGAGGGTGAGCAAATAGCGGCCCTTATAGCCGTACTGCACGCGGCCCGTAAACGAAATCAGTTTGCTGTCTTCGTAGCCGCTGTTGATACCAATTTGCTGGTTGGCGTTGGCCAGGTTGTAGTAAAGCTGCGAAGCCAGCAACTGGTTGCGGCCTTGGGCGTTGGAATTCTCGGTGTTGAACGTGAGCAACGACGTAACGCCAGTAGCCGTGAGGGAATGGTCGCCGAACGTCTTGTTGTAGTTGATGATGTTTTCCCAGCTCCAGTTGGTAAGAAACTGGGTACCGTACGACGATTGCGGCACCGAGCCGTTGCGGTCCAAGGTGTTACTACCCTGGTAGATACCCGTGCGGGCATTGGACAGCGTGAGGCCTAGGTTGGAGCGAATGTTCAGGCTCGGCAGAATCTGGTAGCTAACATAACCCGTCGTGAAGGTGCGCGTGGTGCGGGCGTTGTTCTCGTAGTTGCCGTTTACCTCATCAATGATGGGGTTGATAAAGTTGCCACTGTTGGGGAAGATGGCAATGTTGCCGTTCGCGTCGTAGGGCGTGAGCAGCGGGTTGATCTTATTGGCCTGGTTGGTGGGGTCGCGCCGGGTGCTCTGGTTGTAATATGTGAGCTGGCTTTGCAGGCCAATAGTGATTTTCTTGTTGATCTCCTGATCGATGTTAAAGCGAATGGAGTAGCGGTTGAGGTTGTCTAGTTTGAACAGCCCTTGCTCGTTGAAATAGTCGAACGAGGTGTAGAACTTAGTTTTGTCGGAGCCGCCCGACAGGCCGATTTGGTGCTCCTGCTGCACGCCTTTACGGAGCAGCAAATTCATCCAGTCGGTCGAACCCCCGTTGGCAATCGACTCTAGCTCGTACGGCGTGAAGATCTTAGGATCATCCGCCGCGCTGTTCCACAAGCCCGTTGTGCGGTTGGCTTCCCGCTTTTGCGCCGCGTACTGTTCGGCGTTGTTTACCTTAGGGTAGTACGCAACGTCGGTCTGGCCGTAGTAAGAGTTGATGGTAACCCGTGGCTTGCCTGAAGAGCCGCGCTTCGTGGTAACGATGATAACGCCGTTGGCGCCGCGCGAACCGTAAACGGCCGTGGAAGCGGCGTCTTTCAACACCTCCATCGACTGAATATCGTTGGGGTTGATATCCTGAATAGAGTTGTACTGCACCCCATCCACAATGAACAGCGGGCCGTTGTTGGCCGTGAGCGAACGGTTGCCGCGCACCGTCACGTTGACGCCCGATGTGGCCGAACCGCTGCTGCGCGTGATGTCTACACCGGGCAGGCGCCCCTGCAACGACTCCATTACGTTGGCCGCCGGGGTCTTTTTAATGTCCTCTTCTTTTACCGACACAATAGCGCCCGTTACGTCGCTCTTCTTCACCTGCCCGTAGCCAATTACCACTACTTCGTCCAGCGCCTTAGTATCCGACGCCAATCTGACTTTCAGGTTGGCTTCGTCTTTGGCCGTTACGGTTTGGGTGACGTAGCCGATGTAGCTTATCGTGAGCTGCACCTCGCTGGTCGTAGCGGGTACGCTTAGCGTGAACTGCCCGTCCATGTTGGTGGACGCGCCATTGGTGGTGCCTTTCACCAGCACCGTCACCCCGGCCAATCCTTCGCCGGTGGCTGCGTCCAGCACTTGCCCTGAAAGTTGCCGAGTCTGCTGAGCCCAAGCCGGAGCGGCTGCGCACAACAGAATAGCAGGTAGTAATAAACCGTGCTTCATACTAGTGGGAATTGAAGTGAAGAAAGGAAGCAAATCGACACGGTACGCTTAAACTGTGGCCTAGCCAGAAGTTACCGTTGTCTGATATTAGATAACTCAAACCTTTGCGAATCAGAAAGAGGGCTGTTTTTTTATGCAATCGTTACCGGCAACGTTGCCATCGATTGCAGCTGCTTGATTCTTTTCTTGGTTCCTGCGCTAGTTTTAGCGCTCGAAACAAAACCGGTTTTATCTTGGACGGAAAGAAGCCCCCCTTGGTCTTCGCCTTCACTTTTTGTGTTCTTTCATGAAAGCCCTCTTGCTGATCGACATCCAGAATGACTTTGTACCCGGCGGCGCACTCGCCGTAGCCGATGGCGATGCTATCATTCCACTAGTCAATGACTTGCAGCCCCGCTTCGACTTGGTAGTGGCTACGCAGGACTGGCATCCGGCCGGGCACGGCAGCTTTGCCAGTAGCCACCCAGGCCAGCAGCCTTTTCAGCAAATCGACTTACACGGCCTGCCCCAAACGCTATGGCCCGACCACTGCGTGCAAGCCACTCCCGGCGCCGAGTTCCATCCCGCCCTCGACCAGCACCGTATCGAGGCCGTCTTCCGCAAAGGCACCAACCCCGATATCGATTCATACAGCGGCTTCTTCGACAACGGGCATCGCAAAGCCACCGGCCTCACCGACTACCTGCGCGGCCGCGGCGTAACGCAAGTCTACCTCGCCGGCCTGGCTGCCGACTACTGCGTGTACTTCTCGGCAAAAGATGCGCTGGAGCAGGGCTTCGAGGTGTTTTACATTGAAGATGCTACGCGCGCTATTTCCGCCGAGGGCTACCAACAAGCCCGCGCCGACCTGCTGGCGCACGGCGCGCATTTCCTAGCCGCTGCCGACGTTCAGTAAAAGCTCTTGCCGGCCCAAGCAGAAAGTCCAACCACAGTTAGCTTACCGAACTAACTGTGGTTGGACTCTTTGCTTAAGTAAAAATGGCAGTAGCGAAATGGGCTACAACAAGCCAATGAGCCTGTAGCGTTACAGGCGGAATGGGGATTCTTGCTTGTGGCAGAACTCTTTTAGGAGGTCGAGCACCTCGTTTTCGGCCGGAATCGGGGAGGATGCCGGAAAGGATGCGGCATCGGGGTTGAAATAGCCAAGCAGCCGCTCGAAGTCCTTGGGAGCAGCTGTTGTGAATCCCATCGACCAGTCGGGAAAAGTGCGTTGCGTAATCTGGCCGTCTGACAGCTTCATAATTCGCGTGTGGCGAAAGTCCCGCTCGATTACTTGGTAGAGTTCCGCTACTTCGTGCTGTTCGCCTTCCAGCACTTGCATGATGTTGTCGTCGCAGCAAAGCAGCATGCCGGTAATGCCGCGGCTGGTGTTTTTAACTCTCGATTTCAATAAGATGGTTTTCAATTGTTGCTCGTCGAAGCTTCCGACTACCGAACTCAGATACACAATGTGATACATAGGTGCTTACTCGTTTTCTTAAACTATCTGTCGTTGCCGTTTAGCGTCAGCTCAATAAATATTAATCACAGTCCATATTTACGACTTTCCGGGGTAAGTTCCCGAAACGGCGCGGCAGTTCCGCCAACTCTTTTAAGCGGCAAGACCTTGGGAAAGTAGCAATGATTGTGGCAGCTAGACAACCACTTACAAGTCAATCAGTAAGCATACTACTAATTGAATAGTAGGGCTACCACCTGCTCGTGTAATCCTGGTGCTGTCACCTGCTCGTGAGCTTGTTGCTGCTAAGCCAGAAAATGCGCTGCAAGCAACCTTTCGACTTGGAGCCGGGTACTGTCAGATGAATTTGCTTGTTGCGCATGAAACTGAACTTACCGGAACTTCTGCCCGATCAGGCGGAAGCTGTTTTGCACACACTGGCCTTGGTAGCGGGTGGTTTGGCCGTAGGGTTGCTTATCAAATTTGTTGTCTTCCGGGTACTACGTGCGTACAATAAGCGCGAAACCACGCTCCTCTCCCACTCTGTTGCCAAACACCTGAACCACGCCAGCACCTTCTTTTTCCCGGTGCTTACGCTGCTATTTGTATTGCCATTGGTTCCGCTTTCACCCAAGCATTTGGGAATCCTAGAGCGCGTGGCGGTAACGGCCTTCGTGGTCACGTTTGCGTGGGGACTGGTGAAAACCGTGGACGTAATCGAGGACCTAATAAAGCAGCACTACCAGCTCGATGGCGACAACAACTTGCAGGTTCGCAAGCTGTTCACGCAGTTGCAATTCGTGCGCAAGTTGGTGGTCTCCATTATCATATTCGTGGCCATGGCGCTCATTCTGATGAGCTTCGCGACGGTACGTCGGATCGGGACCGGCCTGCTGACCTCGGCGGGTATTGCCAGCGTGATTGTGGGCTTTGCGGCGCAGCGTTCCATTGCCAACTTGCTGGCTGGCTTTCAGATTGCCTTCACGCAGCCTATCCGCATTGACGATGTACTGGTGGTAGAGGGCGAATGGGGCCGGGTCGAGGAAATAACGTTTACGTATGTGGTGCTGCGCATCTGGGACGAGCGGCGGCTGGTGTTGCCCATCAACTACTTTATCGAGAAGCCTTTCCAGAACTGGACCCGCACCGCGTCGCAACTTATCGGTACGGTTTTCATCTACACCGATTACACGCTGCCGGTAGACGAAGTGCGCGCTGAACTGAAACGGCTCGTGGAGAAGAACCCGCTCTGGGACAAGCGCGTGTGCGTGCTGCAGGTCACCGACTCCAAAGAGCGCACCATGGAACTACGGGCCCTGATGAGCGCCTCGAACTCCAGCCGGGCCTTTGATCTGCGTTGCGAAATACGGGAACAATTAGTGGCTTTTATCCAAACGAACTACCCCGACAGTCTACCCAAGACCCGCACTACCATGGACGCGCCGGAGCAGCCTTTCCTACCCTCGGGAGCAGTAGCGGAAGCAAGCTAGACAGCAACTATTCTTGGAAAAAAGGGCACTCCCCGCCTTGTTTTGGGGTTCTATACGACTGTCCATTGCATAATCGCAGCTAGTTACGCTGCCTAATATCTGTTAGCCAAGCTCAACAGTGGCTGACGATGTCGTATCTTGGCAGGTTCACACTCATCTGGCGTGTCACTCTTTTGCTAGAGCACGCCTCTTCTTACTGCCGATTTTATGATTCAATTAGAATATTTCACTCCCGCCGACTTCAAGCAATTGATTGGCTGGATTCAGGACCCGGAATTGCTCCAAAACTGGTCGGGTTCACTATTCAGCTTTCCCCTAACCGAAGACAAACTTGCGTGGTACCTAGAAGGCACCAACAACCCACCCGAATCGGACGCGCTGGTATACAAGGCCATCGAATCAAGAAGTGGTGAAACGGTGGGACACATTTCGCTCGGCGGCATTAGCCAAAAAAATAATTCGGCTCGTATCAGCCGCGTGCTCGTGGGCAATACTACGGTTAGAGGCCGTGGCGTGTGCCAGGGCATGATAAAAGCAGTGCTGAAAATTGGCTTCGAGGACTTAGGCCTGCACCGCATCGACCTTGGTGTTTACGATTCCAACACGGCGGCTATTGCGTGCTACGAAAAGTGCGGCATGAAGAAAGACGGCATCATGCGTGATGTGCTCAAACACGGCGACAGTTATTGGAGCCTCATAGAAATGAGCATGCTGGAGCACGAATGGTACGAACTCCACGGCAAGAAAGCCGCTGTTTTGTAAGTGTAACTGGCAGTATTTTTCACGAAGTACTGCTAACCCTATACAAGCAAAGAGGGCGCGCAAACCTAGGTTTGCGCGCCCTCTTTGCTTGCAAGCACTGTGCACAGGCTACGTCCAATACTGAATGGGAGCGTTAGGGAAACGCTGTTGCCACTCTTCGTAGAAGAACTGCTTGAGCGGGCGCATGTCGTCGGGCTGGTAGACGTATTTCACGCCGCCAAACTTGTTGCGCTTAGCGGCCCGGATGCTTTCGTCGAAGTTGAGCGACGTATTGGGGTACCACTCGCGCAGCACATCGCGCGAGCCCGGCGTGAAGCGGTGCGTAATGAACTCCACGGTCAGGTCGCAATCGAAGTCGAGGGCAGCAGCTACCCGGTCGAGCAGATTAGTGTAGTGCTCGCGCCAGTCAGGAACCAGCATAATGGGGGCCAGTACCACCCCTACCGGGTAGCCACCCCCACCCTGCTCGACCGGCAGGGCCAGCTTGCGCAGCGCCTGGATGCGGGCTTCCACTGAGGCGGTGCCGCCTTCCATACGCCGGGCCACAGGCTCGGCATTCAAGCTGACGCGGGCACGGGTGTGCCCCTGGTGCGGCAAGTCCAGCAGCGAATCGACGTGGTTGTACTTGCTCACGAAGCGCAGCCGCGACCCTTCGCGCGTGCCGTAATACCGAATGCACTCGGCCAGGCTACCCGTCAGGTGCTCGATGCCTAGCACGTCGGTGTAGCAGCTTACCTCGAAGCTGGTGAGGCGGCCGGGCTGCTCGTAGTTGGCGGTGTTTTCGAGAAGCTGGGGCAAGTTGGCAAATACGCGCACTACCGGCGGGCCCTGCAAGCTACCGGCTAGGTAGCAGTACTGGCAGTGAGCGGGGCAGCCTTCGGCTAGGTTCATCTGCCAGTCGGCGGAAGGCGGCGTGGGCTGCAGGCGCAAGGCACCGGCGGGGGCCTTTACCACGGCCAGCGTGTTTTTGGCGTTGCGGTAGGTTTCACGCGCATCGGCACCGCGCAGGTTGGTGAGGCGGTTGCTCTTCAGCACTTCCACCTCCAAGTCGTGCGCCGTTACCCGCTCGTAAATCTGCTGACCGAAGGGCTCGTCGAGCGCATCGGGCGTGAAAAGCACCCGCTTCGGCAGCCACAGCTTGGCCGACTTCGTGAGGGGCTCTGGCGCAACAAAAGGAGCTGGCGCCGACTGATCGAATAGCGGTAATACGGGCAGGGAATCGAACATGAATATGCGGATTTGGTAGCTGTTGATAGAACACCAAACCCTACTATATAGGTCCTTAAAACCGCTCAAATACCCGTATTTTACCGCTTTTTTAAAGGTTTTTTACGTTGTTAAACACGCGTTTTACAAGCCAATGTTACGCCAGCGGAACTAGGTAAACAGCAGCTTTTTCTGCGGCCTTATGGAGTAGCCTACTTACTCTAATACCTGCTTGTTGAAGTACCTCGTGCTCTATCAGTTAGATAAGATCAAGCAAGAGAAGCGGTACGCTTGGCGCCTAGAAAACCGGCTTCCTTTAGGAGGCTAAGCTTCTTATCAGCTGAAGTAGAGTGGTGCTTTTAGAGTTCTAGCACTAGTTTTACGCCACTAGTTCCACGAGTACAACTTCATGCTAGCGACAGAATAGCCCACATATTTTGGCGGGCCCTCAACTACCTAAATTGCTCCTGCTGACCCTCAACAGCACCTTTTCTGCATGTTTCTTCGTACTCTGGAATTCCGCTCATCTAACTATTGTCTTTCCTAGTCTGCCCCGGCCTGATGCTTTCCAGCAGTAAGCCGGGGCGGGTTCTGTAACTCTGCTTCTCAACCTATGCCAACCAACGATATTTCCGCTGATCAGCCCGTAACCGACGTCATTCTCATCGGTGCGGGCATTATGAGCGCCACGTTGGGGATGATGCTCAAAGAGCTGGACCCTAACCTAACTATCACTGTGTTCGAGCGGCTGGACGTGGCGGCCGCCGAAAGCTCCGACGCGTGGAACAATGCCGGTACCGGCCACTCCGCTTTCTGCGAACTAAACTACACCCCAGAGCGCCCCGACGGCTCCATCGACATCAGCAAGGCCCTGAAAATAGCCGAGCAGTTCGAGGAGTCGAAGCAGTTCTGGTCGTTTCTAGCTGAGCGCTACGAGGTAAAAGATATTCAGCGCTTCATCAACCACATCCCGCACATGAGCTTTGTGTGGGGCCTCAAAAACGTGGAGTATCTGCGCAAGCGCCACGCGGCCCTCACGCAGTCAGCGCTGTTCAAAGGCATGGAATTCTCGGAAGACCGGGCGCAACTGCAAGACTGGATGCCGCTGGTCATGGAAGGCCGTGACCCCGAGCAACCCGTAGCTGCCACCCGCATGGATCTGGGTACCGACGTCAACTTTGGCTCCCTCACCCGCGGCATGTTCACGCTGCTGCAAAACAAGCCAGGCGTCACGTTCCACTTTCACCACGAGGTGCAGAAGCTCCGGCAGAAGCAAGAAGACGGACTCTGGCGCATCAGGGCCAAGAACCTGACTACGGGCGAGACCGTGAAAGTGCGCGGCCGCTTTGTGTTCATTGGGGCCGGGGGTGGCTCATTACCGCTACTCGAGAAATCCGGAATTCCAGAAGCCAACGGGTTTGGTGGCTTCCCGGTGAGTGGGCAGTGGCTGAAATGCATTAACCCGGCCGTAATTGCCCGGCACCAAGCCAAGGTGTACGGCAAAGCCGCCGTGGGCTCGCCGCCTATGTCGGTGCCTCACTTGGATACGCGCATGATTGAAGGCAAGCGCGAGTTGTTGTTTGGCCCCTATGCCGGCTTCAGCACCAAGTTCCTGAAAACCGGCTCTTACCTGGACTTACCGGGCTCGATTCAGCTCAACAACCTGCGGCCCATGATTATGGCCGGCCTTAAAAATATTCCGCTTACTAAATACTTGATTCAGCAGGTGCGCCAGTCGCCGCAAGACCGGGTGGCGGCATTGCGGGAGTATTTGCCCGAGGCCCGGCCCGAAGATTGGGAATTAGCTATTGCCGGTCAGCGCGTGCAGGTTATCAAGAAAGACAAAAAGGAAGGCGGTGTGCTGGAATTCGGTACGGAGGTAGTAAGTGCCGCCGACGGTTCTATTGCCGCATTGCTTGGGGCCTCACCGGGTGCCTCTACGGCCGTGAGCATCATGGTGAACCTTATTCAGAAGTGCTTTCCGCAGCAGTCGGCTACGCCCGAGTGGCAAGCTTGCTTCCGCGAAATGCTACCCTCGTTTGGCAAGTCGTTATCCGATGACCCAAAACTAGTAGAGCAGGTGCGGGCCCGTACCAATGCCGTGCTAGGACTGAACGTAGAACAGGTGGCGGAGAAGCAATAAGCGCCTTTTGACGCAACAAGAAGGGCTGGAATCCGGAGTAGGTTAGTTGACAACCTAGTCCGGATTCCAGCCCTTTTCTGTGCTCGTGCTACAGCCAACCTAGCTTTAGCGGTTGTTCATTTGCTGGAATATGTCGTCCAATTCAGTCCGGGAGGCCAGCCGGTTCCTTTCCGAGGTACCGAAGCCCACCTCGATTTCGCCAGCCGCCAGCCGCGCCATCACCGAATCGGCAAACTCATCTACGGGCACCCCAAAGGTGTGCAAGCCGGGCCCGCCCAGATCGGTGTTTACCGCCGGCGGAACAATCTCCAGCACCTTGATATGCGTGTCTTTCAGCTGATGACGCAAGGACAGCGTGAAGGAATGCAGCGCCGCTTTAGTAGCGCTGTAGATAGGCGCAAACGCCGCCGGAGCAAAGGCCAAGCCCGAGGTCACGTTGATAATGGCCGGATCGGGCTGCTCGCGTAGGTGATTGATGAACAGGATGCTTAGATGAATGGGCGCATCCACGTTGATGGCAATTTCGTGCTGGCGCGTTTCCCACGACTCGGTATCAGTAGCGAATTGCACCCGGTTCTGGATGCCCGCATTGTTGACCAACACGTTCACTGTCGGAAACTCCGACCGTACCCAGGCGAGCAGGGCCACTCGTTCGGCGGCCACGCCCACGTCACAAACACGGGTGTGCAGGCCGGGCAGCTTCTGCTTGGCCTCCTCCAGCTTGTCGGCGCGGCGGCCACAGACGATAACCGTGCTGCCGGCTTTTATGAAACGCTCGGCCAAGGCGAAACCAATACCTGAGGCACCTCCGGTAATAAGAACTGTATTTGCGGCTAGATTCATGGGGGTGGTTGTAGTAAAGACGAAAACACCGAGCAAGTGACGGTGGCTCATACCATCACCTCCGGCTATCAACAAACCTTACTACGACTGGCGCCACGGGGTTGTGCTATAACTCGTATTAGAAGAAGCGCACCTGCTCCCTAGGCTCGCACCTTCCTCACGCAAACACACTTGCAATTCAAGCCACCTTCCGCCTTGCTTGTCATCACCGAATAGCCGGCAGAAACACTTCCGCTAGCATACACCGGACACTTCCACCCCCAATGGTTTCGATGGTAGGAATGGGCAGCGGCAGCAGTTCGCAGTACTTGCTTAAGGTAGCGTGTTGCGTTGGCGTGAGGGCGTCGAAAGCACGTTGCGACATAGCCAGCAGAGTAGCGCCTGTAGCTGACTGTAGCGCCAACATATTGCCAGCGAAGTGTGCTACCTGCGCCAGCGAAATATCCACGATTTCGTGACCGGTGAGCGAGAAAGAAGCAACCACAGCGGCGCGTTCTGCGGTATTTACTATGCTTTCCAGACACACCACCGCAAACCCCGACCCAATGCTCAGCATCACGTTGGTGTGGTAGATTTCCAGACCGTGGGCATCGTGGGCGTGGAAAGTAACCGGCCGGTACCGAAGTTGAGTTGCTACCTCGGCAAACAAACCCGCATCGGTGCGGGGCGAAAGGCAGGCGTAGGCAATGCGGTGCTCGTGGTCGAAGATGATGCTGCCCGTGCCTTCCAGATACCGCCCCTCCTGTTCGTGGGCCGATAAGTCGAGGACTTCCGTGACGGTAAAGTGTTGGCGCAAGGCGTCCAGAATATCGGGGCGGCGCTCCGGGCGCCGGTTGGGGGCGCACATTGGGTAGAGCAGCACCCGGCCATCAGGATGCAGCGTCAGCCAGTTGTTGGGGAATACTGCATCGGGCTTAGCAGGCTCTGGCGTGTCTTCGAAAACCACTACCTCTATTCCTTTCGCCCGCAGGCTGGCAACCATGGCGTCAAACTCAGCGAAAGCCAGCGCTTGCACAGTGGGTGCATCAAGGTCGGCAATAGCTTGCTGAAAATAGTTGGAAGCAGCCGTTTCAAGGTTGAAGCCAAAGCGCGCTGGGCGCACCAGAAAAACCGTATTGGTGGATTGCATGACTTTCGCCTGGAACTGGAGTAAGAAGAACAGCCAAAAGTAGCTGGCTTCTCCTGGAAGTATGCTCTGGCTTCACTCCATAGTTGCTGCCGGGTTGTTTTAGGGCACCGACTCAGTGGATGCGGAGTCATCGGCCCCGGACGGTGTGTCCTCCGTGCTATCTGTTCCTGGGTCTGACGGAGTGGGAGCTACGGCTTCATCTTCCGAGAGCTTTTGCAGTTCTTTAAGTTTCAGCCAGCCAGTAGCCAGGGCGCCGTTTGGGTTCCAGAACTTAATCTTTACTAGGCCGTTGCGCTCAGCTCCCCCATACAATATCTCGCCTTTGCGCAAATATCTTTTGGTGGCCTTTGCTTGGTTGGGTGCCGCAAAAAGATACGCCATTCGCGCGGTTACTTGATAACGACTATCGGCTTCCGTCTGCTCAATAACGGGCTCTACCGGCCCTTCACCGGGTGCTATCCCCGTTGCTATAACTGGTTCATCGGTCAGTTGATTGGCGGTATCCTGCGGCAACGGCACTTTCGCGCCAGAACTATCCGCTGGCTTTGCTACTGCAGCCAGCAGCGGCGCGGCAGGGGTTGCTAACAAGGGGCCCAACTTGTTGATGACTTTGATACGAAGTTGCCGGTCAGGTGCCTGGCTTACCGCCGTGCTGTTGGGAGTAGCCGGCGCCGCGTCGTTGTAGCCGGCAGCCTGAAGGCGGCGTGGCGAAATACCTTGGGCAACCAAGGCTCGTATAGCCGATTGCGTCCGGGCTTCGCTCAGGCGCGAATTTTTCGGGTTGCCGGGGTAGCCGCCCAACAAGAGCTGGGCCCGCGGAAAAGTGCGCAGAATGGTCGCCAGATTACGCAGCTGTTCCCCGGAGTTAGCAGTCAAAGTAGCCTGCCCTGGGTTGAAAGACACTTGGTCCACATTGATCCAGCCGGCGGCAGCATTCAACGGATCGACTTGCTGCGTTGGGTCGGCCAGGAAATGATACAGCTGATACTCGGTGGAACTGGAGTTTACCTTCAGGGTGGTGCCGTTGAAGAGCGTGATAACCAGCGGCTGGCCAGGCCGCACTTTGGCAACGGGCACAGTGGCGTCGGTGGGCGGGACCGCAGCACGGGGTTGGGTTGTAGCGCCGGTATAGGTTGCGGGTACCACCGCCTCCGTTGCAACTGATGCCATTGGCGCATACGTCCAGCGGAAAATGCCATATCCCAGCGCCAAGCCCACCAGCACCAGCAAAGGCCACACCCAACGATGCCGCTTGCTGGCTTTCACTTCTGGCGCAGCGGGCTGAGGTATAAAAATACTGCCCCCACCTACCTCCTGCCACTCACCGGCTCGCGCCACAAACGTAGGAGCCGGGGTAGGTTTGGTAGGCGCGGTCTGGCGGGTAGTTGCCGACCGAGAAGCGCCCACGTCGGCGCTAGGCTGCGAAACGCTTGCGCTACTAGTGCGCTGCTTTTCACTTTGGAGCCAAGCGCCTAACTCAGTTGTTCCCAAATCGTGCTCGGTGGTGTACTTGGCTAGGGCCCCAAGCACGGCAGCAACTGCTACTTCCAACAGCGGCGCGTACGAGGCGAGAGAAAGGCCCGCCTTCGTAGCCAACCGATAAACAGTGGTTTGGTAGGCATCGCCAAGCAGTTCTCGGAGCAACAGAACTCCACGCCCCTGCCAGTTGGCCACGTCCATAGCATCGAGCTGCCTAAGCACCTGATCGGCCTGCGCCTGCCGGGTTAAGTCCCAAACGAAGTCAACGCCATCTGGGTGACTAGCCCGTTGGGCCAGCGTGTCAATCACCAACGGCAACAGTTGCGTCAGCGCCTGCCCCGTCGTGGCGGCACTCTGGCCGACTAGCACGCTTAGCTGGTTGAGGTGCTCGGCGCGTATGCAACTGCTTACCACTTCAAGTACCGTTTCTTCCCGCTTCATGCCCATTGTTTGGTGAAATTTTTGGCCTGGTTACTTCCAAATCACACTGGAATATCATAAACCATACCACACAAAGTTCCGCTTATTTACATTCAGTCAGGTTCTTACACATATTTTCATTGCCTTAAAGCTTCCGCTTTCAGCTACATCCGTGTCTTAGTTTTTGTCTCAAAACTTCGACTATTGGTGCGTTAGAGCCTTTATTCCGGCTGAATCAGTGCTGGCTTGTTTACCCGGCCGACTACCGCAAAAAGTGGGTCGGAACGGCGGGGTGCGGGGCTACGGTCGAGCAGCTCGATGGCGTGCCAGTGGTTGGCAGCCTGCAAGTATTGCTGCACAAGCGCCAAGTGGCCCCGGTCGTCGAGGGCGTGCCAGGCGGCTATGGCTTTGCTTGGGAAGCAGCGGTTGGAGAAGGTGATGACGAGGGGCGCATTGGGTAGCATAACCCGGGCTAGTTCGCGCAGCACCGTCACGGGCTGCGTGAGGTAGTCAACGGACACGCAAATGGCCGCACCATCGAAGGTATTGTCGGCGAAGGGCAGCAGGGGTTGCTGATTGAGGTCCTGCACCACGTAGTCGGCCAGGCGCGGGTTGGCGCGCAGTTCCCGTTCGTTCATGCCCAAGCCCACCACCCGCTCGTAAGGCACTTCGGCGGGCAGGTGGCTAACCCAACTGCTCATCAAGTCGAGCAGCGTGCTGTTGGCCGCGAAATACTCCCGGTAAAGCTGCGTCACGGCAGCAATGGCTGCGTCGTCGATGTGCGTAACGAAGCGTGGCTGGCGGTAAAATTCAGCGTCGGGCGTTTCGTCGTAGCGCCGGAACGCGTCTTGCGGAAAAGAAGGGCTGCTGTCTTGGCTCATGGGTGGCGTTTATCTATTCAAACAGCCCAGCCCCTAAAAGGTGAGGCGTGCTCCTGCTTTTGTGGCACCTACTACGCACGCGCAGCAGCCAGCAGCACGACGGGCCACTCTCCTATTCTGCCTACTCGCCGACGAGCTAGATAACGCCCCTACTAGCTCAACAGGGCAGAAAATTGGCACCTCGGCCACAGTTGAAATACTTAATGCGGCGTATAAAAATGCAGACCAACTGCAAGCAGAACCGCCCGTGTACCCCAACCAACCCCCTACAGAACCAACACCCTCAACCGGCACTGCTCAAATTGTCGAGCGTAATATTCGGGCGCTTCTGGAGCGTGAACAGCAAAGGGACCGGCAAAAAAGCTGGCAGAACCGAGTGGCCGACGTGGTTACGGGTTTCACAGGCAGCATGACGTTCGTGTTTATCCACTTAGCTCTGTTTGGGGGCTGGATAATGTGGAACCTCGGCTGGCTCGGGCTCAAGCCGTTCGACCCTTCTTTTGTGGTGCTGGCTATGTTTGCTTCCGTAGAAGCCATTTTCCTATCCACATTTGTGCTGATCAGCCAAAACCGTATGGCCGAGCTGGCCGACCGCCGGGCTAACCTCGATTTGCAAGTAAGCTTGCTGAGCGAGCATGAAATCACGCGGCTCATTATTCTAGTGACAGAAATGGCCAAGAAGATGGATATCAAGGAGGCGCACGACCCTGAAATACCAGAACTGGCGCAGGATATTCGGCCCGAGAAGGTGCTGAACACCATCGAGCAGCACGAAGCGCGCTTCGCGGATCAGCAGACTAACTCCGCCGCCAGCTCAGCGCCCACCACCTAATGTGCAGAAGGCAGCGGCCGGACAGATGGCAACGTCGGGTAGATGGGGCAAATGGCAGACACAACTTGGCCATTGGTAGATGAATCAGGGCAAAGCGGCCTGACTGCGCAAAGTAGGCCCCATGCTTGCAAGTGGAGTATCAAGCGCTTAGCACTACTACAACGGTGGTTTGCTTGCTTAACCCAACAGATACGCTACCACTTTTCAACCTTTCCAAAGTCATGAAAAAAGCCTTGTTTTCCCTCGCCACTGCCTTCGCCTTGTTGTCTTCTAGCACTTCGTTTGCCGCTCCTACCCCCGACCGCCACGACGACAAACGCCGCCAAGAGGTTAGCCGCTACGACGACCGTAACGATAAAGATTTCAACTACGGCTACGACAGAAAGCACAGAGTAACTGCCCAAGAAAAGGCTCGTTGGGAAGCCGCCCATCGTAACGACCGCCGCGACAGCAGCTACGGCCGCTACGACAACGACTTCAACTACGGCTACGATAAAAAGCACAAAGTGACGGCCCAGGAGAAAGCGCGGTGGGAAGCTGCTCACCGCAATGACCGCCGCGACTACCGCAACGACAGCCGCCGGTAAGTACGAGCATCACCACCTTAGGAAACAAGAAAAGCGCCCACCTAGGTGGGCGCTTTTCTTGTTTGTACTGTCGATTAAAACAAACTGTCCGGGTGCCTCTAAGGATGAGTGCCGTCGTTGAGCACGAAAGACTTCAGCAGCACGAGCATACTCTCGTCGATTTCTGGCAGATGAGCATCCAGAAAGTTGGAACGATACGGATTGATGTATCCGGTGAGGCGCACGAAATCATCACTCTTCAGGGGTTGAAAGCCCATTGACCAGTCGCCGAAGATGCGCCGCTCAATAGGCCCATCCGACAATTTAAGGACGTGCATGTGACGCTGGTCAACCACTATTTTGGCATAAACGAGCCGAAGTGCCTGCTCTTCACCCTCCAAAACCTGTAGGAAGTTGCCATTGCCGTAAAGCAACAATCCTGTAATACCAAGGGCGGAATTGTTGGTGCGTGACTGCTGCAGCAACCACTTCAAATCGGCTGTGGTCGGGTGTCCCACGGCCGTACTTTGATAAACAATGTGGTGCATATACTACAATACTGAAATACTGAGCCTAGAGGTCCGAAACAGGGTCAACGATACGCAGCGGCCAGAACTAGCCTAGCACATCAAAACGAAAATTTAGCAGCTTGAAAGAATCGATCTGCTTAGCAACACGCTCGGCTATCGACCGAACACCGACCAACCCCACCAGTTTCGATGATTATACCAGAGGGCCTACCAGTGGTTGAATTTAGAAATACCTACGACTAATTCCACGGCACTCGGCGCTTTCCTGACAGCCTACAAATACGACAGCCACCAGTAGGAATGCTGCTGTTTAAAACGCTGATACCATCGGCAAGGGAAATACAGCGTCACCACTACCCCAACCCATACCACGTAGGCTCGCAGTAAACTTGAGTGATAGGCGGCAGGCCAATTTTTAACTTCAAGAAACGAGAAGTTTACGGGTCGCCCGAAGGCTAGCCGCGTCCAGACCCACGCAGATGCACTAATCAGTAGCAGGTGCAGGATGTAGTAGAAAAACGGCACCTGCCCGAAAGTACGCAGCCATTGGCTTGGTCGGCTTGTGGCGGTTTCGGCAGCACTTAGCAAGAGCAACGCCACTCCGAGCGTGAGGCACAGAAACAACAACGACGGCGGATACTTGGTGATATTTAGAAACGACAGCACACTATACAGTAGGCCCCGCGGCTGCACGCTCCAGGGCACCAAGTCGCCGTACCAATTGGTGGCGCGTAGCGCCACAAACCCTACCAGCAAAGCCACTCCGGCTCGGCGCAACAGCGGCTTCCGCTGCAAGAGAGGCAACTGAAACCAGGGCCCAATCACGTAGCCGGCCAGCATAACGCCTAGCCACGGCCCAATGGAGTACGCCACCAAAAAGGGCGGCAGGGGTGCAATAGGCACCACGAACGGCGTGTTGTGAAGCAGCGCCCAGCCGAGGTTTGCAGCCGTTACGGGTTGGATAACGGGCAACAAGTTGTGCCCCGCCACTATTACAACGGCGAGTACGGCCAACACTGCACGCGGCAGCCAAATCAGCGCCGCCAACAGCACCATGCCCCACCCTATCACCCAAATAACTTGCAGCAACAGCAGATTGTAGCCCCATTGCAGGATGAAGTTGATAACCACCAACTCCAGTACTACCAGCCACAACCCGCGCGTAATCAGAAACCGACTTACCACCGGCCGCTTCGCCTGTTTCTGCTGATAAAGCCAAATGCTAACCCCCGACAGAAAAACGAACGTTGGGGCGCAGAAATGCGGCATCCAGCGAGTGAAAAACAGCAACGCGGAAGCCTGCGTCACGTCCTCGGGGCGCACCGTGGTTGGGGACCAGAACTCGCGTATGTGGTCGAGCGCCATAATCACCATAACCAGCCCGCGCACCACATCCACCGCTTGCACGCGCGACGACATGACGCGGTCAGAGGCTGAAACCTGAGCAGGCACGACGGACTGTAGCATACTACACGTGGCAAGACATGAATGGGATTGGGATGCTCCCCCGTCGAACAGTACCCTGAAAGAAAGCTGCTTGACGACTTTTCGCCAGCAGGCACCGACGGTACCTACTCGGCGGCAACGGCCTGTTAATAGTCGTTACCTAGTGACGAAATGCCGGGTCAGAAAGTATATAAAATTTTTATAATGAGCTTCATATCTATTGCCCAATCTTCCTTTTGGCCTTGTCTACTATACTAGCTCGCCCTGACCTGCGGTATCTGTCAGGTTTCCTTTGAGTTGCTAGAGCCAGCAGGCGTTTTTAAAGACATGCAGTTCTACTCGTTGGCCATGACTTTACCCATAGCCGCCGTGACAGCGTTAAGCAATACATTGCTTAGCTACGCGTACCAAGCGCTTGGCAACTTGCTAAATGCACGCGGCTTTTTGAGGCTAGCGTAAGGCGCCCTTCCGCATCCAGCCGGTAGTGGTTACCTTTTCCCAGTTGGTGAACGTGACAAACACGGCATCACCGCGGGATTCGCCGAGCTGTACTTTGTCGCCGCGCACGCAATGGGCTTTGCGGGGTTGCGTTAGGTCGGGCGAGTTATAGAAGTAAGACCGGTCTACCTGCACCACCGCCGTTGCGTTGCCGCTGGCCTCAGCAGCCTCGGCTGGAGCACTTGAGGCTTGCCCGCTTTCATAGGTATCATCGGGCTGTGAGGCAGTTGCCGACGGGCTGGCTGCTTGTGTTGGCTGGCTGCTCCTTGACCGAACAGAAGTTGGGGTAGCTGCTAGCTTGCTTATTTCTTGTCTTTTCAACCACCCCGTAACCGTGGCCCCGTTGGGGTTCTTGAAACGAGTTTTCACGAAGCCATTGCTTTCTTGCTCCCCGTAAATCACGTCGCCGCGCAGCAGGTATTTTCCACTGGGCGTCCCTTGCTCGGGAGCATCGAAAAAATACGCCGTTTCGGCTGTTACGCGGTACCGGCTACCGGTGCCCCGCATCTGCTCTGTGGGCGTGGCGGCATTGTCGGGCGCAGTTTCTTCGGTTTCTGAGGTGGGCTCTTCTTCGGCGGCAGTTTGGCTGATGGGCTCTTCCGAGGCTTGGCTGCTGGATTTGTCTTCAAAGCAAGAAGTCAGCGCCGTCATGAGCCCAATCAACAGCAGCACCTGCCAGCCTCCTCTTCTACCCTTATCTGCGCTAAGCCCGGCGTCACTTATCAAATGATTGCAGTGCGGAGCGGATACTTGGGAATTAGGTGTACGCTGTATTGCAGAGGTGGGCTTTTGCGGGTTCATCGGCGTGTTGTTGCTAGGTGACTACGGGCGGTGCATCGCAATACGTAGTTTCCAGTTAAGCCGGTGGCCAACAGGCCAGCTTATCTATCCGGGCGAGCTAGGATCAGGCAGACTATCATAGGCGCGAATGCAGGCATTAAGCCTATATCATACGGTGCATCCTCTATTCACAGGAAGCTTCTACTATCGGTTTAGCTCTAATTGCGTATGGATGAGCTAGCCGGGAAAACACTCCTTCTTAGCCATTCACTGCCCTGAAGATGTTCCTGTTTCTCACGGTGGCTGGTTGGCAGCGGCTGCTGTCAGAAAGTTTCTCGGATAGTATTCCAACTTAAAACCTTCGCGCGAAAACACTCTTATCAATCCGTAATTGTCTCATCCAACACCACCCTATGACTTCGCTCCCGCTAGAGGATAACACAAATTCTTTACCTACTACGAACCCTGAACCGGCAACCATCGTGCTGGCTGGCGCTACCGGAGCCCTTGGTTTGCTGATCGCGCACCATCTTCTCCAAAGGGGAGCCACTGTGCGGGCGCTCGTACGGCCCGAAGCCAGCACCAAGGCAGAAGCCGAATCGTTGCGGCTGCAAGGCGCTACGATAGTGAAGGTTGACTACAACGATAAGGCGGAACTTACCAAGGCTTGCACTGGCGCTACCTGCGTAGTGTCGGCGGTGTCGGGGCTGCGGGAGGTGATTGTGGAAACCCAGACGCGGCTGCTGGAAGCGGCTGTAGCTGCGGGCGTGCCCCGTTTCATTCCCTCCGACTTTTCAGCCGACTTCACCAAGCTTCCCGAAGGCTCGAACCGCAACTTCGACCTGCGCCGGGAGTTTATGCGGCGCCTCGACCAAGCGCCTATTCAGGCCACTTCCATTCTCAACGGCATGTTTATGGAGCTGCTGAAGGGCCAGGCACCACTCATCTTGTCGGGCCCGCGCCGGATTCTGTATTGGGGCGACGCCGACCAGCCCCTCGACTTCACCACCATGGTGAATACGGCCGAGTTTACGGCGGCCGCCGCTCTCGACCCAAGCACGCCTCGCTACCTGCGCGTGGCGGGTGAAGTGGCCAGCATCCGTGGGCTGCAAGTTGCCGCTACCGAGGCTATGGGCAAGGAGTTTCGCTTGTTGCGGGCCGGTAGCCTGGGCTTCCTTGGCACCTTAATCAAAGTAACTCAAACTATTGCGCCGGCGAAAGAGGAAGTATTTCCGCCGTGGCAGGGGATGCAGTATCTGCACAACATGCTCAGCGGCCAAGCTAAGCTGGCTACCCTAGACAATGCCCGCTACCCCGGTATTCGCTACACGCAGGTACGGGAGTTGCTGGCAACGAAGTAGCAAGGGCCTGACCGACGTAACGAAAGCGCCGGCCAGGCTTTTTTCCACGCTATGGCAACGACTAGGGCAGGGTTAAGTCAACTGCCTTTTCGCTAGGCCATTCGGGGTTCTAGCTGTTTTCCAAGGGATTGAATGATAAGCTACCGGTGCAGCAGGCCGTTTTGCAAAGATAACCTCGGCTAAGGCTTCACCAGCGGCCATTTGAAACTGATGCCTTTGGCCTCCTCGGTTATTAGATCGAGCTGGCCTGGCTTGGGCTTTACGGGCTTGGTTTGCAAGTAGGGCGTAAGCTTGCCATTGGCGCCTACTATCGCCAAATTTTCATAAGCAATAAACACATGCAGATGGTCACCCGACTGATACATGCCGACTAAAGACCGTAAATCTACTTGGGGTTGATTGACGAGCATACTACCCAAAAGAGGGCGCCCGTGGCGTACCAATGTCAGTTGTGCATTTCTAAATCGTAAGTTTCCCTGCGTTGGACACCCGGCGTCGGGAATAACGCGCAAGGTTACGCTTGGGAACAACGCGCTGCCCGTTGCAGGCACCTCCATGTTGTTGCGCAACAGCTTTATTATGGGCGTAGCGCAGTCGGATTGAGCGGTGGCGGCAGAAGAAGTGGCAAAGAATAGTAGCGGTAAGAATAGCTTAGGTAACATGCACAGTTTGAATTGGTATGGCCAAAGCTGAAAGTTAAGTTTTCTGAATGCTTAGGCAACACCAGATTAGGCAAAGCCAGCCGCTGTGTTTTAGGGAGTACAGCAAAGCTACTTCAGCGAGTTACCCAAATCGTAAACCCCTATCGATAAGTAAGTTATTGACCTTATACAGTATATGAAGCCTGAAATTGCGTGGCTTGCTTCCGCGGCTTGCATACAGCCTAGCCTAGCAAGCAGGCTGGACCTGTTCACTTAATCTTAATCTGACTTTCTCGGCCTAAAAACAAAAACTTCCGTATCGGTCCGGGGCTAGCGTAGTGGCGCCTTTCCAAATCGGCTTGTTTAAAAAGATTATGCGTCCTTTTGCAATTTTTTTTCGGTTGTTCTTATTTCTCGTCCTCCTTGTTGGGGGAGCAGCCAATCGGCAACCAGACTTGCACCAACAATCCTCTAGAAAACGCCTTGCAAGCCCCAAAAAGGAAGTAACGCGCCATTCTCTGATTTCCAAGCTGAACCGGCAACTGCTTTGCGTAGGTAGCTTAAAGAGCTTAGCGAAGCTCAACAGTTATAACAAAATCAAGATTTATTAGTCTATTCCGGGTTACCTCCCGTTGAATGGCTGTATAAACAGCAAGTTACACAGTTACCCTACCAGGCTAACTGCCGTAATCGAAGTAGTTCACCCCACTCTTACCAACCAAAACAAACTTATGAAAAAGGTATTGTTCCTGGCCCTAGCGGCCGCCTCGTTCACTTTCTCTTCTTGCGGTAACAATGCTGGCGAAGGCAGCCAAGCTGGCGGCGAAAGCAGCGGCGCTTCCGGCACTTCAACCGAATCGTCAACTTCTGATGCTGGCACCGGTTCCGACGCTGGTATGGGTTCTGACTCTTCTATGTCGGGCGGCTCAACGGCTGGTGGCTCGATGGGCACTAGCGGCAGCACTGCTGGCAGCACCACCGATGCTGGCACTACGGCTGGTACCACGGGCGGCAGCACCGCTGGTGGCGCTTCTACGGCTGGTGGCAGCACTGCCGGTGGCACTTCAACTGGCGGCGCTTCTACGGCCGGCGGTAGCACCACGGGTTCTTCTACGGCTGGTGGCGCTACTACAGGCAGCGCCTCGACTACTGGCGGCAGCACAACTGGCGGTATGTAAGTCGTACTGACGTACAGCACTTTCCTATAAAGAAAAGCAGCTCCTCGGTATCGGGGAGCTGCTTTTCTTTATAGGAATCTAGAAAAGGCCCCGCTAGTAGCTGGTTTTAGCAACCAGATTTCCAGCGAGACCTTATTAGTGCAGTACTAGGCAATCAAACGAAACACTATGCTAGCTTATGTTGCATTGCTATGTAGTGAACAAGGGAATTGGCCGGGCTGAAAGATGTTGAACTTAACCTTTCTAAGAGAGAAACCCTGCTTTCCTGTGCTACTCTTCAGGTAGAATCCCGTACTACTTGCCAGACCTTATGCATCTGGATTTATGAAACAAGTAGCTGCTGGTGTATACCAGCTTACCATCCAACGGTTTGTAAACCTTTACTTCGTTGAAACAGACACCCTCGGCGAATGGGTGCTGGTAGATACGGGCCTACCTGGTTCCGAAAAAAGTATCATTGCAGCGGCCGACGCGCACTTTCACTTCGGCAGCCGTCCACAGGCTATCATCTTGACCCACGGGCACATGGACCACTCCGGCTCGGCGTTGGCGCTGGCTGAGCATTGGCAGGTGCCCGTGTTTGCGCACCCGCTCGAGCTGCCTTTCCTCACGGCCCGAGCCGTGTATCCGCCCGCCGACCCTACCGTGGAAAATGGCGGTTCCTTGGCCTTTGTTGCCCGGTTTTTCCCGCCCCAGTCGTTCCAACTGAGCAGCGTAGTGCAGGCCCTCCCCGCCGACTCCGACACCGTGCCCTTCCTTCCCGACTGGCGCTGGTACCACGTACCCGGTCATGCTCCGGGCCAAGTGGCCTTATTTCGGGAGAAAGACGCTACCCTTCTCGGCGCCGATGCCTTTGCCACTACCAATCACGAGTCGGTGCCGTCGGTGCTGCTGCAACGGCCGCAAATAAGCGTGGCGGGCGCCCCCTTCAACTATAATTGGCAGCAGGTGCGCGAGTCGGTGCAGAAGCTGGCAGGTTTGCGCCCGGTAGCTATTGGCTGCGGACACGGCCCAGCCATTCAAGGGGCCGAAGCCACCGATGGCCTGCAAAAGCTGGCGAACTTCTTCCCCATGCCCACCTACGGCCGCTACGTCAACGACCCGGCGCGCCTCGATGTGAACGGGGTGGCCTACCTGCCCATTGCCCCCGACGACCCAATGCCCCAGCGCCTAACCCTGGCCCTCACGGGTGTGGGGCTGTTGGCAGGGGCCGCCTTACTACTTGTATTACAGCGCCAACGGCGCCGCAAGCAGCAGACCTTTCCTACCACCGACTACGTATCCTCTCGCCGCTTCGCAGTGGGCTCCAGCCGATAAGCAGGCTAAACACAAGCCTTGCTAGCCGCGCTAGGCACATCAGCGGAGCGAGGCCAACTCTGTCGGTAACCTTATAGCCTCGGCTTCTACTCGTGTATGAGCCGAGGCTATTTGCTTTTCGCGGCTGAGCAAAGTCTTGTCACCGCCTTCAATGACTAGCCCGAACTGCTTGCTTTGTGAGCAAGGAAACCGCGTGGCGGTAGTACATTTCGGGATGATTCGTCTTCTCTTCTTTCTTGCCTGCCTCGTATTGGCCGCTCCATCGGCTACGCTGGCACAACGAGCGGCCACACCGGCTCCCACGCTTAAACCGTCGTTTTTTACCACCTATACCTACCTCACCTACGATATTCTGGATAAGAGCAGCGGCCCCACTCCCATTGCCGCCAAAGGGGTAGGTGGCACGCTGACCCTCAGCCCCAACGGCACCTACCAAAAGCACTTGCAGCTAGCCAATGCCGGCACCACCATGAGCTTCGACCAAACCGGCCGGTTCACGTTCTCTGGCGACCAAATCAGCTTCTCCTACACCGACAAGAAAGGCCAGCCCCGCACCGACCAAGGCTCTTTTCGCTTGCGCAATAATCTGCTCACGCTCACCATCCAGGGCTTTCCGGCCGGCAACTATAGCACGTACACGCTTCGGGCTCAATAGCCGTTTTCCGGAAGCCTTGGCACGTTAGGCCACCCATAGTGTGAATAGCAATTGCGCCCCGCTGGGCTTTCTGTTAACTTGCACGCCTCTTTCGGCCCACCCTCGCCGACACAAAACTCACCAATTCACATTTATACCAACTTACCATAGATGGGACGCGCATTTGAATTTCGTAAAGGCCGCAAAATGAAGCGCTGGGACCGGATGTCTAAAGACTTCACCCGTATCGGCCGGGAAATTGTGATGGCCGTAAAGGAAAGCGGCCCCAACCCCGATACCAACTCCCGCTTGCGCACGGCCATGCAGAACGCCAAAGGCGTGAACATGCCCAAAGACCGGGTTGAAGCCGCCATCAAGCGGGCTAGCAGCAAAGAAGAAAAGGATTATCAGGAAGTGGTATATGAAGGCTACGCTCCCCACGGTGTGGCCGTCGTGATTGAAACTGCCACCGACAACCCTACCCGCACCGTAGCCAACGTGCGCATGTACTTCAACCGCGGCAACGGCGCCCTCGGCACCGCTGGCTCTTCCGATTATACCTTCACCCGCAAAGGCGTATTCCGCCTCGCCGCCGAAGGTCTCGACCTCGACGAGCTAGAGCTAGAGCTGATTGACGCCGGCGCCGAAGACGTGTACGCCGATCAGGAAGAAGACGAGAACGGCAACGTGAAAGACTTTATCGTGGTGGAAACCACCTTCCAGGATTTCGGCCAGATGCAGAAGGCCCTCGAAGAAAAAGGGTTGGCCGTAGTTTCGGCGCAACTCCAGCGTGTACCCAACACCACCGTGCACCTGGAAGGCGACCAGCTAGAAGAAGTCATGAACCTCATCGAGAAGTTCGAAGAGGACGACGACGTGCAGGCTGTGTACCACACGCTCGGATAAAGCTTCAACTTAGCTGGCCTTAGCAGTTTTTATACTTACAACGGGTAGTTCTACAAATAGAGCTACCCGTTGCTTTTTATGGTATACCTGTTTTTATGAAATTATCTTACCACGCTTACTTTCTTGTAGGCGTACTGCTTACAAGCTGTGAGACAAAGTCTCGTCCAGAAGATGTTCAAATCATTGCCCAGCTGAAGCAACGAATAATTAACCTAAACCAGCAGATAGTTACTCAGCACGACAGTGTTCGCTATTTGCAGGAAGATTTAGCTAGAGCAGCGGCAACTGTAGCAACGCAGGAAGCGCAACTACACCCTGTCAAGCAGACTGTTACAACCGTCGTGCCGACAAAGGGCATTTTGTACCATACGCCGGAGGTGTCGAAGCTAAAGGACACGGAAATGGCAGAAGTACTAAGCCTAGCTGACTCTACCATTTCACTAACTGCTGAGGATTATCAAGTGCGAGCGTATCGCGTCTGCAATGGACCAGCCGATACCACGCTGGATTACTGCAATTGTTCGCACTACGTGTATGTAACCGTCAGTACGTACGATATTCCGGAGGAGTATCATCTATTTCGTCTCGGGCCGTTTTATCTGGCAAAATTTGTTTCTGCAAAGGGTAGCACTAAAGAGCGGCCGCTATTAGCCATTAGTCATGATATGAAGGGCCACCAACGCACGGATGTGTTTCTTATATCGCCGAGTAGTGTGCGCTACATGCAATAGCTGACTTGTAGGAGCTAATCAATGGAGAAGCGTGGTTCTTTTAAGTTTACATTGGTATCCCAACTACGCTCGTCACTGGCTCTTACGATGAAAATGAATTTAACTCAAGGCTTTCTTCTACTGCTCCTCACCGCCTGCACCACACAGCCCAAGCAAGAAACAGCTGCCTCTCCCGCTACTACCTACTTCCAACGCACTGAATCAGGTGTGCAGGACGGTGGCGTACAAGTCATCCCGATTACCACGCCTAAAGGCAAGTTCAACGTCTGGACCAAGCGCTTCGGCAACAACCCCAAGATGAAGGTGCTGCTGCTCAACGGCGGCCCTGGGGCCACGCACGAGTACTTCGAGTGCATGGAAAACTTCTTGCCTGCCGAAGGCATCGAGTTCATCTACTACGACCAGCTCGGCTGCGGCAACTCCGACAACCCCAAGGACACGGCCATGTGGAGCTTGCCGCGCTGCGTAGAGGAAGTCGAGCAGGTGCGCAAAGCCCTTCACCTCACCAACGACAACTTTTACCTGCTCGGCCACTCCTGGGGTGGCATCCTGGCCGCCGAGTACGCCTTCAAGTACCAGCAGAACCTTAAGGGCCTCATCATTTCCAACATGATGATGAGTTGCCCGGAGTACGGCAAATATGCCAACGACGTGCTGGCCAAGCAGATGAAGCCCGAGGTGCTAGCGGAAATCCGGCAGATTGAAGCTCGCAAAGATTTCGAGAATCCGCGCTACATGGAGCTACTGATGCCCAACTTCTACGTCGAGCACATCTGTCGCCTCCCGCTCGAACAGTGGCCCGAACCCGTCAACCGTTCGTTCGCCAAGATGAACCAGTCGCTCTACGTGACCATGCAGGGCCCAAGCGAGTTTGGCATTGCTGGCAAGCTCACCACCTGGGACCGAACCAAGGACTTGCCCAAGCTTTCGGTGCCCGTCCTCTCCATCGGGGGCAAGTACGATACCATGGACCCAGAGCATATGCGCCGCATTGCCATCCAAGTGCAGAACGGTACGGCCCTCATCTGCCCCAACGGTAGCCACATGAGCCTCTACGACGACCAGCAAACCTACATGAATGGCCTAATCAAGTTTGTGTTGGGTGTGAATAAAGGCGAAAAGAAAGTGGCGCTATAAACTGCCTTAGCCACGCTTACAAGCAGGTCTTTAGTGGTTAACTACTAAGTAGAACTGTTTTCGCATTCCAAGAACGCCAACGGCTCGGTTCACTAGCGCATTCTATGCTGGTGGCCTGAGCCGTTGGCGTTGTTGGATGAAAGGCTTGTCTGAAGGCGGCACTAAGAACAATCTGCTTTTTGCGAATCTGCACGCCAATTTTGTAACAATATTTATTAGTTTTGAACAATACCGTTCCATTCTAAGTACACGCTTTACTGCCAAGAACCGGAAGCTTTCCTGTTCGATGAAAATCGAGAATAAGAAAAAGCGGCGTCTCGATAGCCAGCAGCGCAACGGAAAGCAGAACTACCTACTGCTTCAGCGGAGCATCAAGAACACGATCTGTTGCTCCACTCTTCCTGTTCAAGAAGCTGCTACACTCAGGCACCTGCTTCCTGAATCCTGATTTTCTTCCATGAACAGAGTGCGGTAATACAACAATTACCGAGGGCACTTCCGTTTTGACAGCGCAACGCAGCATGAAAAACAACTACTTTTCTTCGACTTCACCGGGGCAGCCATTGGCTCTAAAGCACTCAGCTGTGGATGCACGAGTCGCAGCCACTTCCTCTCTTCGTTGGGCGCTGCACATTGCTACACAACGCTTGGCTGGTATGTTGGGCACTCTCCTACTAAGCTTGGCTCCGGCTGGCGCAGTTCTGGCCCAAGGCCCAACGGTCACGGCGCTTTCGCCAACGCGCAACGCCGTGACAGCCGCCCGCGCCACGCCTGTGGCAGTTACCTTCTCCGGGACTATCGATGCCGCTACGGGCAACAACCTTACGGTATATTCCTCGCAGGCAGGAGGCAAGAAAGCTGGCGTATACACGACCAACGGCTCTACCGTTACGTTTGATCCTACCACTGATTTCAAGCCTGGTGAAACGGTATTTGCTACCATTCCGGCCACGCTGAAAGGCACAAACGGCGCCGGAGTCAGCAAGCAGGTGTTTCAGTTCACTACCGCTACGGGCGGTGGTGGCAAAGGCACCTTCAGCGGCAACCTGAACGTGGGTGTGGGCTCCAATCCTAGAAACTCAGTTCTAGCAGACGTAAACGGGGACGGCAGCCTGGATCTACTAACAGCCAACGCAGGCAGCGGCACAGGTGACCGTCCCGGCACGGTGAACGTGCGCTTCAATGACGGGGCGGGCACATTCAGCACCACTCATCAGAACGTAGCTGTAGGAAAAGTCCCGTATTACGTGGCCACCGGGGATGTCGACGGAGATGGGGACTTGGATTTGCTTTGTGCGAACGGTGGCAACTCAAGCCAGACCGCAAGCAGCACGGTAAGTGTACGCCTCAACGATGGCAGTGGTACTTTCACTGATACCGGCCAAAACGTGTCTGTGAGTAATGACCCTGCTAGTATGGTACTAGGTGACATTGACGGCGATGGGGACCTGGACTTAATCGTAGCTAATAATTCTGGTAGTTCTCTGAGTGTACGCCTCAATAAAGGCAATGGCGATTTTGAAGAGAATCGTCAGGAGCTATCCACCGGTAACCAAGTTAGGGTTGTAGCAATAGGTGACATAGATGGTGATGGCGACTTAGACCTGCTTGCTACCAGCAACAGTCAAAACAGGGTAAGTACCCATTTGAACGGAGGTGATGCTACTGGCTCAAATACAGGCGTATTCACAAGAGGCCAGGATGTAACAGTGGGCACTCGCCCTCAAGGCCTAGCAGTAAGCGATGTGGATGGCGACGGTGACCTTGATATACTAGCGGCAAACAATGGAAATCCTGGCAATTCCAGCAGCAGCACAGTGAGTGTGCGCCTCAATGATAGCAATGGCAACTTCAGTGGTAGCCAAGAGGTACTTGTGGGCTCGACGCCACAAAGCGTGACAGTAGGTGACGTAGACGCCGACGGGGACTTAGACTTACTCACAGCGAATAATGATCCTAATGGTACCGTAAGTGTGCGCCTCAATGATGGCACTGGTAATTTTGATGGTAATCAAGACGTTACAGTAGGTCTAGATTCTCGTAGTGTAGCGGTAGGCGACTTGGATAATGATGGCGACTTAGACTTCGTGACGGCCAATTTCCTAAGTGGTTCCTCAAGCGTACGCCTCAACCAAGATCAAGCGCAAGTACCTACTATCACCAGCGTGAGCCCAGCCGCCGAGTTGCCGGGCATGCCCGTAACCATCACCGGGACCAACTTCACCAACAACAGCACGGTTAGCTTCGGCGGCGTGCCGGCCAGCAGCGTAACGTTAAACTCCTCTAGCTCCCTTACAGCCATTGTACCGGCTGGTGCGGCGGTGGGCAATAGCCCCGTAGTCGTGACCAATTCGCCTGGCAACGACGCCAGCAATCCAGCCTTCAATGTGTTAAAAGTGTTCGATGGCACAACCAGCTGCCTCACGTCGAATACCATCAATGCTACCGGTGACGGGGCTTGGCATTACTTGTTTACGGCAGAAGGTGATGTAATAGCTGCCATCCAGGACACGCGCAATAGCTTGGTCACCGTTGCGGTTGGTCTCCAAGTAATCGAATCCAGTACGCCTGTGCGCCAAGACGGACGCAACCACTATTACCTCGACCGCAACTTTGTGGTAACGGCCCGAAACGGCAACTTCCCAAACCAAACCATAAACATGCGCTTCTATGGTCTGAACAGTGAGATGGCGCGCCTCCAGACTGTTGACCCAGCCGTAAGTTATAGCAACCTCAAGGTCACTCAATACAGTAGCGAAAACAATGATGAAGACTGCGACTTTGAAAACAACGACTTCATCTACGGCAATTCCGTTGTGCTAGCTGCCCCAGCCAGCACTCCTGGCAACGACGTGCCCTGGTTTGTGGCAGAGGTAGCGGTAGCCGACCATTTCTCGGAGTTTTATCTCACGGGCAGTTCCCGGCCGCTACCTGTAGAGCTCACCAGTTTCACGGCCGAGCAGCGTAATACCTCGGTACAACTACGTTGGCGCACAGCCTCGGAGCAAAACAGCGCGCGGTTTGAAGTGGAGCGCAGCCGCGACGGCCGCACCTTCCAACCCATTGGTCAGGTAGCCGCTCAAGGCACCAGCACTCGCCCCAGCGACTACACTTTCGATGATGCAACATACCCAACGGATGTGGCCTTGCTCTACTACCGTCTGCGGCAAGTCGACCAGGATGGTACGGCCACTTACTCGCCGGTACGGACAGTAGCCCTGGGCGACGTTGCCCGTACGCTGCGCGTGTACCCCAACCCAGCCCATAGCCAGCTCACCGTAGCCGGGGTTGCGCCAGGGGCCGTAGTTGAGGTGTTCGATGCCACCGGACGGCGGGTGATGCGCATCACCGCCGACGAAAATGGCAGCAAAGAATTACGCTTGCCGGATGGGCTACCAGCTGGGGTGTACTTGGTGCGCAGTGGCGCCCAATCGAGCCGCCTAGCGGTGCAGTAAGTGGCCTCAACCAAGTACGACTGCCTTTCGGTCGTGCGGGAAAAGGCACCGGCTAACTGCGTGTTGCCTTACCGCCCTACTTCCGTCGTACCTTTACGGCCCGCCAACGTTAAATGCGTTGGCGGGCTTTTTTCCGCTGGGCCATGTACCAGCACTCAATAACCAGCAACGACTATGACCACCCGGCTCAATAAGTATATCAGTGAAAGCGGCTTCTGTTCCCGGCGGGAGGCCGACAAGTTTATCGAGCAAGGCAATGTGTTCGTGAACGGCAAGCGGGCCAAGATTGGTGTACAGGTCGGCAGCAAAGACCGGGTGGTAGTAAACGGCCACGCCATCGAGCCACGAGCCGAAGAAGATGCTGTGTACATTGCCTTCAACAAGCCGCCAGGCATCACGAGCACCACCGAGCGCGGCGTGAAGGGCAACATCATCGACTACATCAAGCACAGTGTGCGCATCTTCCCTATTGGCCGGCTTGATAAAGAGTCGCAGGGGTTGATTCTGCTGACCAGCAACGGCGACATCGTCAACAAGATTCTGCGGGCCGGCAACCGGCACGAGAAGGAATACATTGTGATGGTGGATAAGCCCATCACCGACCAGTTCATTGAAGCCATGGCCAATGGCGTGTCGATTCTGGGCGTGATGACGCAGAAGTGCGAAGTAAAGAAGGAAACCAGCTACATCTTCCGCATCACCCTGATTCAGGGCATGAACCGCCAGATTCGGCGCATGTGCGAGGCGTTCGGCTACGAGGTGGTGCAGTTGGAGCGGATTCGGGTAATGAACGTCTCGATTAAAGGCCTAGGCGTGGGTGAATGGCGCGAGCTAACCGAAAAAGAGCTGAAAGTGCTGTTCGAGATGATAGAGCACTCCAGCGGCACCGACGACGGCTCCGTACCGCGCCGCCGCAAAACCGTTTCCACCGCCGAACAATGGGCCGACCGGCCGTCGCGCAAAACGGCTCGTCCTATCACGAGCACGCCTGCTATTGCACGCCCTGCCTCTGGTTCACTTGATGAGAATACACCCCGCAAGCCCAAAACCAAGCTCGCGGGCACCTGGATAGAGAAGCCTTCGGGCCGCAAGCCGGCTGCTCCCCGTGGCTTAGCTACGGCCGGGCGTGCGGCCGGCTCAGGACGACCGATTAGCCCGCCTGGTGCCCGGCCTGGCCGCCCGGCAGGTCCCGCAAAAGGACCGGCTGGGGGCAATGCCAAGCCCAAGAACTCGACTCGTGGCACCCGCGGAAGCGCTAGGCCCGGCAAACGCTCATAGCTACAACGAGCCGCTCTAACCGAGCGGCTCGTTGCGTTTTAGGGCCGCACTGGCAGTTATAATAGAGCGCAGTAAAGTCTAATTTCTCGCAATTGAACAGGAAGCAGTCAGCAGCCGATGTCATGGCGAAAACACGTACTACATACTTGAAACAGGTGTTCCAGTAATTAAAACTACGCCTCTGAGATGTCTGCGCATCGAATTATAGTTGAATTTCAAAAGTCTAATTGAGGCGGAAGTTTGGATACAAGGTTGATGGGGTAGCCTGCTATGTTTGGCTTGTCGTCCGGCTACTCCCCGGCTTTCTTTATCCAACCCAAACTTCCTAGTACCGATGAACTCCAAGCCCTCCAACGCATTCGTTGCTGCCTCCTGGGTGGCGCTGCTGGCCGGAATGGCCGCCTTTATTATTGGCCTCTGGAATGCGCAGATGCTTCTCAACGAGAAAGGCTACTACTTCGCAGTGCTGATGTACGGTTTATTTTCGGCCGTTTCGCTGCAAAAGAGCGTACGCGACCAACTAGAAGGCGTTGCAGTAACCAACATCTACTATAGCCTGAGTTGGTTTTCTACCCTTCTGACGGTAGCGTTGCTGGTAGTAGGCCTGTGGAATGCCACGCTGGCGCTAAGTGAGAAAGGCTTCTACGCTATGGCCTTCATGCTCGCTCTGTTTGGCGCCATTGCGGTGCAGAAAAACACCCGCGACAATCGCAGCAGCAACCCTCTGTAGCAGTTAATCCCGTCCTTAGCCTTGCTGCCCGAGCAGTGCCGCTAAGGTTTGCCTACGCCAACGCCATATTGCAGTGGATTTCACTTAAGTGTTGTATGAGCGTTAGAAACGAAAAAACGAAGATGTTAGCCGGCGAGTTGTACCAGGCCAACGACCCCGAACTGGTAGCGGAGCGGCTACAGGCCAAGACCTTGTGTCACCGCTACAACCAGGAGCCCGTGCAGCTCAACAAGCAGGTGCTGGCCGAACTGCTAGGCTACGAAACCGATGCCCACATAGAAGCTCCGCTGCGCTGCGACTATGGCTACAACATCAAAGTAGGGCGCAATTTCTACGCCAACTACAACCTCACCATCCTCGACTGCGCCCCCGTCACCATTGGCGACAATGTGTTTATTGCCCCGAACGTGCTGCTTAGTACGGCGGGCCACCCCGTAGAAGTGGAACCACGCATAGCGGGATGGGAATTTGCCCGCCCTATTACCATCGGCGACAATGTATGGCTGGGGGCTGGCGTGCTGGTTATGCCTGGCGTGACCATTGGAGAGGGCACTACTATTGGGGCGGGCAGTGTCGTAACGCGCGACATTCCGGCTAATGTAGTGGCCGTGGGCAACCCGTGTCAGGTGCTTCGTGAGTTGCCTGCCTAACAGCAACTTACTTGCTGGGAAGGCATCATATAAACTTATCACTATGTTTGAAGTAACAGACCGCAGCTTTGCTGGCTGGCGGCCGTTTCGCTAATTCTTACACAGCCTGTTTTATGAACTCCAAGCCTTCCAACGCCTTTGTTGCCGCTTCCTGGGTTGCCTTGCTGGCCGGTATGACCGCCTACGTTGTAGGGTTGTGGAACGCCTCCATGCTCCTTAACGAGAAAGGCTATTACTTCACCATTCTGCTGTTTGGCCTGTTTGCGGCCGTTTCGCTGCAAAAAAGTGTGCGTGACCAACTGGAAAACATTCCCGTCACCAACATCTATTATGGTCTCTGTTGGTTTGCCACTCTGGCCGCCATTGTGCTACTAACCGTGGGCCTGTGGAACGCCACGCTGGCGCTAAGCGAAAAGGGCTTTTATGCCATGTCGTTTATGCTGGCTTTGTTTGGGGCCATTGCTGTCCAGAAAAACACGCGCGACTCCCGTAGCACCTCCGAGTAACCATTCTGGCTTATTTTCTTTATCCAAGCCTGCTACCACCTGGGGTGGCAGCAGGCTTGGATAACGAGTGTTGCAATGAAAACAGCCAGGACCAGCAAGCTTGTATATACTTGACTAGCAACACGAAACCAAATATCAGCAGGCAAATCAACTCCCGACGAAACACGCCCCCACCTTGGCCCTGGCGGGGCGGCCACCGGCAGTGCAACGCCTAGCCACTGGGGCTACACGCAGACTACGAGGGTATGTGTAACTGGCAGACACTAGCTCATTCTGCATTGCCGAAACTACTTCTCCTGTATCTTGCGGACCGCTGTGCAATTCCGATGCTGGCGGGCTGCTTTTCTTGCCAGGTTGGCAGCCGTCGAACCCAATCCTTCCCCACACATGATTCGCACTGACTGGACCCTCGAAGAAGTAAATGCCATTTATAACCAGCCCGTACTGGAACTCGTGACGCAAGCGGCTGCCATTCACGCGCAGACGCAGGCCACCGGCGAGGTACAGGTATGCACCCTGTTGAGCGTGAAAACCGGCGGTTGCCCCGAAGATTGCGCCTACTGCCCCCAAGCTGCCCGCTACCACACGGGCGTGCAAGCCCATAAACTTCTCCCCGATGCCGAAGTACTTGCTGCGGCCCAACGCGCCAAAGACTCGGGCAGCACCCGCTTCTGCATGGGTGCCGCCTGGCGCGAAATCCGCGACAACAAAGACTTCGACCGGGTACTAGGCATGGTGGAGCAAGTAAATGGCCTTGGTCTGGAAGTGTGCTGCACCCTGGGCATGCTCAACGAGTACCAAGCCGAGCGCCTCAAGCAAGCTGGCCTCTACGCCTACAACCACAACCTCGATACCAGCGCCGAGCACTACTCGGAAATCATTACCACCCGCACCTACGACGACCGCCTCAACACGCTCGAACACGTGCGCAAAGCTGGTATCTCGGTGTGCTCGGGCGGCATTATTGGCCTCGGCGAAACCGACGAAGACCGGATTGCCATGCTGCACACCCTCGCTACGCTGCCGGCTCACCCGGAGTCGGTGCCGGTGAATGCGCTGGTGCCGGTAGCTGGTACGCCCCTTGCCGAGCAACCCCGCGTGAGCGTATGGGAAATGCTGCGCATGATAGCCACAGCCCGCATCCTGATGCCGAATACCATGGTGCGTCTCTCGGCTGGTCGTCAGGAAATGCCTGTTACCGAGCAAGCGTTGTGCTTTCTGGCTGGCGCTAACTCCATCTTCAGTGGCGAAAAGCTACTTACCACGCCCAACCCTGACTTCGATGCCGACAAGCAGATGTTTGCTCTGCTAGGCTTGAAGCCCCGCAAATCGTTTAAAGATGTGCCCGAAGGCGCAGTGGTATTGGGCCGGGAATTGGTCTAGCTTCACTTAGTTAAGTTTTCGCCTTCTGTCTACTTATTTTTTCCTCAATGGATATTACGTTTCAACTAAATATAGAGCATCATTACGCCGAGGAACTACGGCAGCAACACGAGCCCATTGAAGCTCAGCGTTTAATTACAGACCTAGAAGATAAAATCGGAGCCGCGGTCAACCTCCTTTTTGAGCGTCACCATGTGTTACCCGGTGTAGGCGACCGGGTAGAGGTTGACTCCGACTGGTTGGTTGTTAGCTCGCGCAGCTTCGGACAAGACGGCTCCATCTGGCTATCGGTGAAGCGCTTCGACGCCTAATTGTTGATTTGCCTGTAAAGGTAGTACGCTTGATATTACCTGGCTTCAAAAAACGCTCTTTCGGCTTAGGCTTTCCTGATGCTGAAAGAGCGTTTTGATTGTCATACTTGTATGCATTCTGTTTTGGCTTCATCTGCCCGCATCTTCTTCCTACTCAGCGTTGCATTTTATTTTCCCGAAGAAGTTTACGCGCAAGTTACTACAGGTCCCATGCCTAGCATGCGCATATTAGACTCCGTTTATAGCGTACATGGTATTCAGCTTGGTACACCTAGCTATACCATGACTTGGCTGCGGCTTGAAGCTAACATAGGGAAGCGCTGGAAGCACACCGACACCTTCAGGTTGTGGGAAGACACTGCCACCATCATGCACCATCCGGCAGCTGCGAGCTTTTGGTTTCGGGGAGACCAATTTATTGGTGTCACCTACAGTCTGAAGAAAGAGGAGAAAACGCGTGCTGTTTTCCAAGAACTTACTCGCCGTTATGGCCCGCCCAGAGTAGGCAACGTGGAGGGAGCCTACTATTGGCTAGGCAAGCGCACCTATATACTTTATGAAGATGCGTTGCCTAGTACCATAGTCCATGTTGCTGGCTTGGGTATGCTTAACGAGCAAATTATAGAAACATCTGTCCGGCAAGAAGCACGAAAGTCATTGGGCTGGCAGCCCGATTCTTTGGGTATGCCTCGGCAATTTCCGCTGTCCACCGAAAAGAAAAAGAAGTAGTGTCAACTCACTCTCTCCTCTACCAGCGCCTAAGTCAGCAACTCGCTCAGCGCGAAGCAGAAGGCACGCGCCGCCGCCTAACGCAATCCGCGGCCGGTTTGGTGGATTTCAGTTCCAATGACTACCTCGGGCTAAGTCGTCACTCGGCCATACAAGCCGCCTTACAACTTGCCGCTACAGCAGCAGCCGGAAGCACCGGTTCCCGGCTACTCACCGGCAACTCAGCGGCGGCCGAAGCTTTAGAAACTCATCTAGCCGAGTTTCATCGGGCCGAAGCAGCATTGCTCTTTAATTCCGGCTATGCGGCCAACATGGGCTTCTTCTCGGCCGTGCCCCGTCGTGGCGACACCATCCTCTACGACGAAGCCTCGCACGCCTCCGTCAAAGACGGTATCCGCAGCAGCTTCGCTACGGCCTGGAGCTTCCGTCACAACGATTTGTCGGCTTTGGAGCGGCGCTTGGCCCGCGCTACCGGTGCCGTGTTTGTTGCTGTGGAAGCTTTGTATTCTATGGACGGCGACATGGCGCCGATGCCAGAATTAGCGGCATTCTGTCGGGAACGGGGATTGTACTTGGTAGTAGATGAGGCGCACAGCAACGGCATCTATGGTCCCAACGGCGAAGGCTTAGTGGCTGCCTTGGGGCTGGAAGCCGATGTATTTGCCCGCATCCTCACGTTCGGCAAAGCCCTAGGTAGCCAAGGTGCCGCAGTAGCTGGCCCGGCCGTATTGCGCGACTATCTTCTCAACTTTAGCCGCCCCTTCATCTACACCACGGCTCTGCCTCCACTCACCGTGGCTGGCTTAACGGCGGCATATCAGGTATTGCCGCAGCTAGCAGCGGAAAGGCAGCAGCTATTTGAGCTTTCTGAATATCTAAAACATACACTCAATACTGTGTCCGGCCTGCGGGTGCCTTTGGAAAGCCACATTATCCATCCTGTCTTCTTCCCTGATAATCCTGGACCCGAAGCAGTTCGCCACATTGCCGCTGCCGCCCAACAAGCCGGCTTCGACGTGCGCCCCATCGTGTCGCCAACGGTGCCAGTCGGGACGGAGCGACTGCGGCTTATCGTGCACAGCTATAATACTGAAGCAGAAATTGACAGACTTGCAGCAGTGCTGAGTCAGTAGTGTTGGCAAAAGAGCTACTGGCTGAGGTTCCGACACAAGAAGTAATATAGCTCTTGCCTGTAAATAAGCCATTCATATTCACAAAGCCCTTTATTCTCTACAAATAAATAACTAGCAATACTTTATAAAGCTTATGAAATATATCTCCTTCGCTTTATTATTTCTTTCCTCTTGTGAAGGCAGGAATACAGCAAAACTCAATTATTCCAAAGAAATTAATAGGCCGACAGAAATTCTTAAAATTTTTAAGACAACAAATTATAGCTTCGGCAGAATTTCTACAGAAGTTTATGACACAATAAAATCGACCCAGAAAAATATTGATATTTATTATTTCAAAAAGCATTTTCATCGTCCCTATTATTTACCTAACAGTTTGACGAGTGGCCACCACAAAGATACAGTTATTACCATTTGGGGTAACCTGAAATCAACGGGACTATATGACTCTAACTGGACAAATACTTACACATATGACAGTTTAGGACATGTAGCAAATTATGCATACTCAAGTTGCATAACCTGTTCTAGTTTTGCTTTTAATTATATTATAACTTATAACTCCTTAGGGCAAGTTAATACCATCAAGAATACACTTGGCGAGCAAGACAGCTACGTAATACATTATAGCAAGACAAACGACATAAAAGAACTTAATATATATTCTTCTGGAGAACTTGAGGCGAGTATAGCCGCAATTAAGTAACCTTAAAAATTGGAAAGACTTTTCATTACCGGTATCGGCACGGATGTAGGCAAGACGCTGGTATCGGCCGTCCTGACTGAGGCATTACAGGCAGATTACTGGAAACCGGTGCAGGCGGGCCTCGAGCCTGCCACTGATGCAGCCACCGTGCGCAGTTTGGTGCAGAACTCGGTGAGTAAGTTCTGGCCCGAGCGGTATCGGCTACAGATGCCGGCTTCGCCCCACGCTGCTGCTGCTGCCGAAGGCTTGGAGCTGCGAGCTACTGATTTTCAGCTGCCCGCTACTGATAATCATCTGATTGTAGAGGGAGCGGGCGGACTGCTAGTGCCGCTGGCGCCGGGCTTGCTCATAGCCGACTTGGCGCAGCAATTTCAGCTCGAGGTGGTGGTAGTTTCGCGCAATTACTTGGGCAGCATCAACCATACGCTGCTCACGCTGGAAGCCTTGCAGGCGCGCGGGCTGCGAGTGCGCGGCCTAGTGTTCAATGGGGAGCCGACGCCAGCCACCGAAGACTTTATCAGCCAACACACCAACGTTCCGCTGATGCCCCGGCTGCGCCCGGAAGCGGAAGTTTCAGCAGCGGTAATGAGCGGGTACGCGGCCATCTTCCGGGCGTGGTTCGAGTTGTAAACCGGTCGTATTCGGGCCTGGTGCGGGCTGGCAATTCGGCGGAGCCGTTACCTTTGCCGCCCCAATTTGTTATTGCGCCATGCCTACTCTTGCCGAACGAGACCACGCCGTATTGTGGCATCCTTATACTCAAATGCAAACTGCACCGCTGCCCGTACCCATCGTGCGCGGTGAAGGTTCCTGGCTGATTGCAGAAGACGGCACCCGTTACCTCGACGGTATTTCGTCGTGGTGGGTGAATCTGCACGGGCACGCGCATCCGCACATTGCGGCGCGAGTCAGTACGCAGCTAAGTACGCTGGAACACGTGTTGTTTGCCGGCTTCACGCACCCTACAGCCGTGGAGCTAGCCGAGCAATTGCTGGAAATCCTGCCCGCCAATCAGGCCCGCGTGTTCTACTCCGATAACGGCTCGACGGCCGTGGAAGTGGCCCTCAAGATGGTGATGCAATACTTCCACAACCAAGGCCAGCCGGAACGCCGCACGTTTATCTGCTTCCGCGACTCTTACCACGGCGACACGTTCGGGGCCATGTCGGTGAGCGGGCGCGGGGCTTTCACGGCGCCATTCGGACCGTATCTGTTTGATGTAGAATTTATTGACGTACCAGTACCAGGCCGCGAAACTGAGGTGTTAGCTCAGCTAGGTGCCGTAGTGGCTCGGCCCGATGTAGCTGGCTTCATCTTCGAGCCGCTGTTGCTGGGCACCGCGGGCATGGTTACGTATTCCGCTGAAGTGCTTGATGAACTGGTGCGCCGCTGCCACCGCCACGGCGTGCTGTGCATTGCCGATGAGGTGATGACGGGCTTCGGGCGCACCGGGCCGCTATTTGCCAGCGAATTGCTGACCGAGCAGCCCGACATTATGTGCTTTTCCAAGGGCCTGACGGGCGGTACTATGGCTATGGGCCTCACTACTTGCACCGCGAGTATTTACGAAGCCTTTTTAAGTGAAGACCGGCTCAAAACACTCTTCCACGGTCACTCCTACACCGCCAATCCCGTAGCCTGCGCGGCGGGCCTGGCTAGCTTGGAGCTCACTCGCGCCACTGAGTGCACCAGCCAACGGGCACGCATTGCCGCCGCCCACGCTGCATTCCGGCAGGAAATAGAGGGGCAGCCAGGCGTTCGGGCAGTGCGCCACTTAGGCACCATGCTGGCCGTAGAGTACGACCCCGGGGAAGGCACCAGCTACTTCAGCAACCTCCGCGACGCACTTTATCAACTGGCGCTACACAACCACGTGGTTTTGCGGCCGCTTGGCAACGTGGTGTATCTGCTCCCCCCCTACTGCACTACCAATGACGAGTTAGAGAAACTCTACCAAGTTCTGCGGCAAATGCGGGAGTTGGTACTTACGCTTACGTCTTCCGCTGCCCATGCCTAACGCAGAAGGCCTGATTGTTATTCGGGGGCGGGGGCGTGCGTGCGCGCTCGGCACTGACCTGGCAGCCTACTCCGCTAGTGAGACCTCGCCGTTCCAAATTCGAAGTGTAGGCGCGCACCAGTTGCCAGTGGCCGCGCTGCCTGCTACCACCGAAGAAGCTGTAGCAGCTCTCCGCCGCGCCCATCCGGCTTACCGCCAACTCGACCGGACGGTGCTGCTGGCGCTGCTGGCCGCTCGCCAATCTACAGCTGAAGCGGGTTGGGTTGCCGAGGCACCTAGCACTGTGGTTGAACAGGTGGCTGCTTTTGAGGTCCCAGTAGGGAACAATGGGCTTACCAAGGCAGCAAGTAGCAACAATACGGGTACCCTCAATCAACAAGCATCCGTCACCAATCAGCAACCTGAAATCAGCGTGAGTATTGGTTCCAGCCGTGGGGCTACGGAGCGGCTAGAGCAGTTTCACCGCGAGTTTCTGGCCGATGGTGTAGTACCCGTGGCCGCTTCGCCACTAACTACGCTTGGCAATGTGGCGAGCTGGGTGGCGTTTGATGCGGGCAGTACTGGCGGCGCGGCCCTTAGTCATTCAAGCACGTGCAGCAGCGCGTTTCAGGCGCTCGGCAATGCTGTGGCGTGGCTGCGGGCGGGCATGGCCTCCCGCTTTTTGGCCGGCGGCACCGAAGCGCCCCTCACCGATTTCACGCTCACCCAGATGCACACCCTGGGCATCTACTCCACCTTTCCAGCTATTGATTGGCCCTGCCGGCCCGGTGCCGGCCGGCCTTCGTCTTTCGTGTTAGGCGAAGGAGCCGCCGTATTCGCACTGGAAAAGGTAGATGCTTCCGCGTTGACGACCGAACTCCGGCAGCCCGGACAACCGGTATTTGTGTTGGAAGCCGTAGGGTTTGGGTTTGAAGCCATAGCTAGCAAAACCGGGCTCTCACCTGACGGGCAACATTTTCAACAAGCTATTGGCCACGCTTTGCGCCAAGCGGGCCGTACGCCAACCGATATAGACGCCGTGGTGCTACACAGCCCCGGCACTCCAGCCGGTGACGCTTCGGAACGGGCAGCACTGCGCGCAGTTTTCGGCGAAGAACTGCCCCCGCTCCTTTCCAACAAGTGGCTGGTAGGCCACACGTTAGGAGCATCGGCGGCGCTTAGTTTGGATTTTGCGCTGCATGTGCTTGCAACGCAACAGTGGCTCCCGGTTCCGTTTGCTACTGACTTAGCGCCAGCCCCAACTCGACCTATTCGGCGCATTCTGGTAAATGCAGCCGGTTTCGGGGGCAATGCAGCTAGTGTGTTGGTGTCAATGCTCTAGCACTAGATGTCTTTGGTGTCTGATTAGCGGCATTGATTAAAGGGCACGACTGCCTCGTTAGCAACCGGCGCACTCATTGCCGTTTGTTGACGCATGACTTCCAGAATTGGAATTGAGAAGGTTGAATTACTGAAAGTGCTATAACTTCCCGTTCGCGTTATATTGCGTACTGGCCGCAACGGCCAAGCGCTTTGGCGTGTCTCTGCTCTTGTCTCTAATCAACCAACTGAATGCTGCGTTCTACTCTTTTCTTGCTTACCCTTGGCCTTACGGCTTCGGCTTTCGCTCAAACCAAACCAAGCACTACCCCCGACCCTGCCATCACCAAAATGGTGGAGGAAATTTCAGAAAAGAATCTGCGCGATGATATCGACAAGCTCGTGAGCTTTGGCACCCGCCATACCTTATCGGATACCAAAAGCAAGAAGCGCGGCATTGGCGCATCCCGCAATTGGGTGGAAGACGAGTTCAAGAAGTACAGCAAAGCCAGTGGCGGCCGCTTGAAAGTCGAGCAGGATACCTTCACCATCAAGCCCGACGGCCGCCGCATCAATCGGCCGGTAGTGATGGCCAACGTCATGGCTACATTGCCCGGCACCGACCCCAACGACAAGCGCATCTTCGTGGTGAGCGGACACATCGACTCGCGCGTTTCCGATGTGATGAACGCCACGGCCGACGCCCCCGGTGCCAACGACGACGGTTCCGGTACAGTAGCTGTGATGGAACTGGCTCGGGTGATGAGCAAACAGCAATTCCCGGCCACCATCATCTTCGTGGCAGTGCAGGGCGAAGAGCAGGGCCTCTACGGCTCCACGCACATGGCCAAACGCGCCAAAGCCGAAAACTGGAACCTGGTGGCCATGCTCAACAACGACATCATGGGCAACTCCACCGGCCATGATCCGGAAATCAAGAATACCACGCAACTGCGCGTGTTCAGTGAAGGCGTGCCCGCCAACGAAACGCCCGACGAAGCCAAGGTACGCCGCACTTTATCGTCGGAAAACGACTCTCCTAGCCGCCAACTCGCGCGCTATATCCGCACGGTAACCAAAAATCACGTAGCGGGCCACGAGGTGGTGCTAGAGTATCGTCCCGACCGGTTCCTGCGCGGCGGCGACCACACGCCGTTCAATCAGCAAGGCTTTACGGCCGTGCGCTTCTCGGAAATGAACGAAGACTTCCGCCACCAGCACCAGGATTTGCGCACCGAAAACGGCGAAGAATACGGCGACCACGCCAAGTTTATGGACTTCGCGTACCTGCGCAAAAACACCGGTGTGAACCTGGCTACGCTCGCCAACCTGGCCCTGGCTCCTGCCGCTCCCGAAAACGTGGGCGTACTCACCGCCAAGCTCACGAACCGCACTGAGCTTCAATGGGAAGCGCCCAAAGCCGGCGAAAAGCCAGCTGGCTACTACGTGCTGATGCGCGAAACCAGCACCCCGGAGTGGCAGCAAAAGTTCTTCGTAACGGACACCAAAGCCGACTTGCCCCATAGTAAAGACAACTTCATTTTCGGGGTGGTATCCGTAGACGCCGAGGGCCACGAAAGCCTACCCGTAACACCGAAGCCCGTACGCTAAGCATTTCAATTTAGGTTCTGCAACCGCCGCCTATCTGCACCAAGTGAGTGCAGGTAGGCGGCGTTGTTTTGTGTTAGTTAGCCGCATCAGCAAGATTGATTTCTTTACCAGCTTACTGTGCAGCCTGAGTTAGGTGCATCAACACCCATTTAGGTGGGTTTTACACAATCGTTAATCAAGTTTATAGTAGCTGTTCAATAGCACCTATGATGCTGGCTCAGTGCCGAATAAATACAAGCCATTCAATATCACTTATTTGCTTTTTATCTACTTCCTAGACACTATCGCTAACTACTACATAGCACAATACCTAGTTATTTAAAACAGGATAGCCTGTTTTTAGACGAGCCTACTAACGTAAGAGCACAACCATACAGGGGTCTACGAAAACCATTGCATACAGGAGAGTGCGGGACGGCAACGCGAAATTTAACAGGGTACTTTCTGTGGAATTTATTGAACCTCACCCCCAGTCTTATGGACAAACTCTATGGCTTGACTCGGAAGCTTCCTGTTGCAGCTGCGCTAATGGCAATAGCGCCCGCCGCAGTGGCCCAGGCAGTAACCGGTAAGGTTACTGCCGACGATTCGAAGGCCCCCCTGCCCGGCGTTACGGTTGTATTGAAAGGTAGCACCACAGGCACAGCAACCGGGGCAGACGGCAGCTTCTCACTGAATGTTCCTAACCGGCAGGGCACCCTTATTTTCTCCTTCATTGGGTATGCCACGCAGGAAGTGCCAATTAATGGCCGCTCGGAGGTTTCCATTGTCTTAGGCACCGATACCAAGGCGCTGCAAGAAGTAGTGGTAGTCGGCTACGGATCCCAAAAGAAAAGCGACGTAACGGGCGCTTTGTCGTCGGTTTCGGAAGAGCAGATTCAGCAGGTAACCACCCAAAACCTGACGCAAGCCTTGCAAGGTCGGGCGGCCGGGGTGGACGTAGCCGGCGGCAACTTCCGCCCCGGCGAAACACCCGCCATCCGCATACGCGGCAACCGCTCCATCCGGGCTTCCAACGAGCCGCTGTACGTGGTCGATGGTATTCCGCTGGCGCAGGGTACGGGCCTCAACGACTTCAACCCACAGGATATTCAGTCGGTGGAGGTGCTCAAGGACGCTTCGGCCACGGCTATCTACGGTTCGCGCGGGGCCAACGGCGTCGTGATTGTGACCACCAAGCGCGGGCAGGAAGGCAAGTTCACACTCAACTACAACAACTATTTCAGCATCGACAAGGCCTCGCGCACGCTGGACCTGTTCAACGGCGGCGAGTTCCTGGAATTGCAGCGCGAAGCCAACCGCAACACCAATGCCTACGCGCCCCGCTACGCTGACCCCGCTCTGGATTTCTCTTTGTTCGGCGCAGTAGACCTCAACGCCTGGGAAGGTATTGCCGACGGCTACGAGTGGATAGACCGCGAAAACCGGGTGGTAGCCAAGCGCCCAACCACTGAGGCAGAGCGCGCCCTCTACGGGGCCAACGTCACCGAGATTCCCATCTATGACCCGAGCAAAGTGCGCACCACCGACTGGCAGAAGCTAGCCCTGCGCACCGCCCTCACCCAAAACCACCAAATCAGCGCCAGCGGCGGCAACGACAAGTTGCGCGCCTCGATGTCGGTGGGCTACCTCAACCAGGAAGGCATTCAGAAAGGTCAGGATTTCACGCGCTACAACGCCCGCGTCACCCTCGACTACAAGGTCAACAACGTGATAACGCTGGGCGCTTCTACCAACGCCAGCTTGTCGGTGCAGAACTACGGCCCCGACATCTACGGTCGCGCCACTGGTCAGATTCCGTACGCGACGCCGTATGCGCCCGACGGGACGTTTATCGTTAGCCCGGCGTTTGTATCTACCATTTACAATCCGCTACGCGAGGCCGAAAATGCCTTCAATGAGCGGCGCGTAACCCGCTTCTTCGGCAGCTTCTACGGCGAAGCGAAGCTCCCCATTGAAGGGTTGCGCTACCGCCTCAACGTAGGGCCCGACTTCCGCAACAACCGCACGGGTATTTTCCAGTCGGCGCGGGCTATTGCCCGGGATGCTGGCGGCCCCAACTCCACGTCCTTCGCGCAGTACGACCAAGGCCAGAACTTCACCTATGTGGTGGAAAACCTACTGTTCTATGACAAGCAGATCAACGAAAACCATAGCCTCGGCATCACGGCCCTGCAAAGCGTGCAGGCTGACCGTAGCGAAAGCTCGTCGATCAGCGCCGTGAACTTGCCCTACGACAGCCAGAAGTGGTACAACCTAGGCTCGACGTATCAGGCGGCGGCCAACGGCTTCGGCACTGGCTTTTCTAAGCGCACCTTGGCCTCCTGGATGGGTCGCATCAACTACAGCTTCCTGGACCGCTACGTGCTGACGGCTACTGGCCGCGCCGACGGCGCCTCGGTGCTGGCCCCGGGCAACAAGTGGAGCTTCTTCCCCTCGGTGGCTTTGGCCTGGAAAGTGCAGCAGGAAAGCTTCTTACGCGGCGTAGAAGCCATCAACGAGTTGAAAATACGCGGTGGCTACGGCACCGTAGGCCAGGCTTCCGTGGATCCTTACACCACGGGCGGCACCCTGCAGCGTTCCTCTTACGCCTTCAACGAAACCCCGGCTTACGGCTACTCGCCCACGCCCGGCACCTTACCGAACACGCTTGGTGGTATTCCTAACCCCGAATTGCAGTGGGAACGCACCTCAACCGTCAACTTGGGTTTGGACTTCGGCTTGTTCCAGAACCGGATAAGTGGCTCGGTGGAAGTATACCGCGCCAATACCACCGACCTGCTGCTGCCGCGGGGCTTGCCTACGGCTGGCGGGGTGGCCAACATCTTGCAAAACATTGGGGCAACACGTAACAGCGGTATCGAAACCAGCCTGACCACCATCAACGTGGAAACGGCGGGCGGCTTCCGCTGGGCCACCGACTTCATTTACACCCGCAACAAAGAGGAATTCGTGAAGCTGGCTTCCGGCGCGCAGGACGACATCGGTAACCGCTGGTTTATCGGGCAGCCCCTCGGCGTGTACTACAGCTACCAAAACGCGGGCATCTGGCAACTCGACGAAGCGGATGCCGCCAAAGTATACGGCTTGGTGCCCGGCGACATCAAAGTGGTGGACCAGAACGGCGACAACATCATCAACGCCAACGACTACGTGATACGGGGCTCGAACCGGCCGAAATGGACGGGTAGCGTCAACAACACGTTCACTTATAAAGGCTTCGAGTTGAGCTTCCTGGTGTACGCTCGGGTAGGTCAGCTGGTGGCTACCGGCATCACGCCGGGCTTGAGCGGCGTGTTCCAGAGCCAGCAAGTAAACTACTGGACGCCGAACAACCCCACCAACGAATTCCCACGGCCTACTTACAAAGCCGAAGCCCGCAACAACGAAGGCTACGCCTTTGTGAATGGCAGCTTTGCCCGGGTGCGCAATATCTCGCTCACCTACACCGTGCCGCAGGCCATCAGCTCGAAAGTAAAAATGAGCAACCTGAGCGTGTATGCTAATGCCGTGAACCCCTTCTTGTTCACCAAGTTCAAAGGCCTCGACCCCGAAGCTACCGACGTCGGCACCACTTCCGGCGAACGGGCTCAGGCCCGCAACCTGGGCACCAAAAGCCTAGTGTTCGGCTTGCGCGTAGGATTCTGATTCAGGACTTTTTCAATTGCCTAACCTCATGAAAATCACCCGTACTGTACGCCTTGCCTCCCTGACCGTCCTGATGGGACTCGGGCTGGGCTCGTGCAAAGATTACTTAGAAGAAGAACTGGTTTCCACGCTCACCAACGACTACTTCAGCACCGAGCAGGGCTTGGAAGACTTGGTGAAATCCAGCTACGAGCAAACCCGCTACAAATTTGCCTTAGAGCACTCCTTCGCCATGTTCAACTATGGCGTGGATGAAATGACGAGCGCCGACCAGATCAACGTGGAGTGGTGGAACCGCTACGACAACCGCCTTAACTCTTCAGATGGGTTTGTAGATGGCGTGTGGACAGCCGACTACGACGGCATCAACCGCTGCAACATCGGCATTTCCCGCATTCCTGGTATTCAGGGCACCACCACGCTCCGCACCGACGCGCAGAAAACGCAGCGCTTGGCTGAACTTCGTTTCCTACGGGCATATTACTACTTCCAGCTAGTGCAGCAGTACGGCGCTATTCCGTTGCTGCTGGAGCCCACCGAAGGCGTGAAATTGGACTACACCCGCGCCCCCGTGCCCGATGTGTACCGCACCATCATAGCCGACCTGAAATTCGCGTCTGATAACCTGGCTCCAACCACGCCAGATTTCGGCCGGGCTACCAAGAATGCCGCCATGCACTACTTGGCCAAGGTGTATCTGACGCGCGGCAGTGCCGTGACCGACGTGCGCGGCCAGAAGCCGACCGACATGGACAGCGCCGCCTACTACGCTGACCAAGTCATTACCTCGAACCGCAACCCGCTGGCGGCTAACTATGCCGATCTATTCGATGTAGCTAACTCGCCTACTACTCCTTTCTCCGTTGCTAACCCCGCTACCTACACCAACAGCGTGGCGGCGCAAACCAACCGCGAAGTCCTCTTCTCGGCGCAGTTCAACAACATCGTGACGTTATCTGGCCGCTTCGGCAACCGGGTACACTCCTATTTCACGCTGCAGTACGACAACGAGCCAGGCATGAACCGTGACGTGCTCAACGACCGGCCCTTCCGCCGCGTGATGCCCACCAATTATGCCATGGACATCTTTGATCGGCGCAACGACTCGCGCTTCTATAAGATAATGAAAACGGCCTGGATAGCCAACCACACCAGCGCCTCTAGCTACCCCCGCTGGACGGCTGCCGACGCTCCTACGCCGGCCCAAGTAGGTCAGCCGAAGTTCGCTATCAACGATACAGCCTTCTACGTCATCGTTAACACCCGCGAAAACCCGATTCCGCAGGCGCAAATCAACCGCTCACGCTACAAAATATTTGCCCGCTTCGTGCGCAACGCCGCTGGCAACGTAGTGACGGGAGCCTACGACCCAACCGGCACGCTGGCCCTGCGCAACAAGTTTCCGCAGCTCATCAAGCACACCGACCCCTACCGGCCTAGCGCCGCCGAAGAAGCTGGTACTAAGGATGGTTTGTTAGCTCGTTCGGGCGAAACGTACTTGATTGCAGCGGAAGCCTATGGCCGCAAAGGCAATTACACCAAGGCCCTTGAGTACATAAATGTGCTGCGTCAGCGGGCTGCTTACAAAGCTGGTGAGGTGAAGCCCTCCGTGAACTGGCGCGTAGAAGGCGGCACCCGCGGCGACGTTACCAGCTCGTATCCGGCTATTACGGCCCGGCTGACCAACTTCACCACCAACGACCCCAAAGAGCTTTATCCGAGTTCGGTAACTACCACTGAGCAGCGTTTCATCCACTTCATCCTGAATGAGCGCACTCGTGAGTTGCTAGGTGAGTTGCACCGCTGGGAGGACTTGGCTCGTACCGAAACGTTGCAGTTGCGGGCGCCACTTTTCAACCCGGATGCTGCAGGCGCTACCGATCCTAAATTCAAGCTGCGCCCTATTCCGCAGACCCACTTGGAGCGCATATTCCGCAACGGCCAGCCCCTCACCAACGAGGAACGCCAAGCAGAGCAGAATCCAGGGTACTAGTACTGCAGGCAGGTTTTGAAATAAAAGGGAGTGAGTCAATTGTGGCTCACTCCCTTTTTGGTTTGTCCTGCTTTCCGCCCGCCAACCCTTCCATAATGGCAAAGGTGCGCTCCAAAACAGTAGGGTTAGGAATTCAGGCGTATGGTCAACAGCTATGATTTGGGCACATAACTAGGCTTTGTCTCATCGTGAAAAAGCCTTTTGGCAAGCAGTACGAGTGGATAAGTAAGGACACAGGTTATAAACTCCGTAACCAGTTGCTAAGGCGGCACCCGCTTTGTGACGGAAGTGGCACGGATGCATTAGTAGCTACCCGAAGCCATTCACCATTTCACGACTTTCTTACTGCCATGTCTTTCCTTGCTGTCATCTTGCTTATTGTTGGTTTTCTATTGCTCGGCATCCGCATTGCGCAGGAATACGAGCGGGCCATTGTGTTTCGACTGGGCCGGTTTACGGGGGTGCGCGGACCGGGCCTGTACTGGATTATCCCTTTTATTGAACGGCGCGTGACCATCGACATCCGCACCAAAACCGTGGACCTGGAGCAGCAGGAAACCATCACCAAAGACAGCGTTACCATCAAGGTGAATGCCGTGCTGTGGTTTCGGGTGGTTGATCCGGCAGCGGCCATTATCAAGGTGGCCAACTTCAACCAAGCCGTGTACCAGCTGGCCGTCACGGCGCTGCGCAACATCATTGGGCAGCACCAGCTGGATGAGGTACTGCGCGGCCGTCAGCAAATCAACGCCTCGCTGTTGCAGCTCGTAGATGCGGCCACCGAGCCGTGGGGCGTAAAGATTGAGCTAGTGGAAATCAAGGACGTGGAGATTCCCGAATCTATGCAGCGGGCTATGGCGCGCGAAGCCGAGGCCGTACGCGAGAAACGGGCCCGCATCATCAAGGCCGAAGCCGAGTTGGAAGCCAGCATCAAGCTCACGCAGGGCGCCCAACAGATGGAAAACAGTCCCATGGCGCTGGAGCTACGCCGCATGCAAATGATATCCGAAATCGGCATCGACAACAGCACCACAACGGTGGTCTTGATTCCGTCGGAATTCAGCCAGGCCGCCAAAAGCTTAACCGCTATGGCCAAGCCTCAGACCATGTAGCAAGGAAAGAGCGAGGTAAGATGCGGAGAAATGCAAATTATGTTTTTACTTGCGCTCCGAAGCCCGCCCAAGTGCCCGCTTCCCTTTCATATGACCACCTCCCCTTTCGTATGCGCTTTCGTTGCCCGGCCTTCGGCTGGCACTAAGCGCGTGTGCGGAATGGTCAAGAAATGCAAGAAACAGATTCCGGCCTGACCGTCGTTGCTGTTCCTTGCACTTAGTTGCTCCTGAACTCACTGCGCCGGTCCTCTTAGGGCCGGCGCTTTTTTTTGCTCTTCCGTCTTAGTATTTCGTTCTTCACCTGTATGAAAGTTCTCAAGTTTGGCGGCACGTCCGTCGGGTCGGCACAGCGGATGCGCGAAGTAGCCGAATTGATTTACGCGCCCGAGCAGCGGCGTATCGTGGTGTTGTCGGCTATGAGCGGCACCACCAACACGCTTGTTGAAATTGCCCGGCTGCTCCACAACGGCGACCTAACGGCTGCTATGTCGCGCATTGAAATCATGCGGCAGGACTACCACATGGTAGCCCGCGAGCTGCTGCCCGACGCCACTGTGGCTGCGGCCGCCATCAAGCACCTCGACGGTATTTTCCGCAGCATCTTCGACCTCACGCGTCAGCCCCTGTCGGCTTCCGGCGAACGAGTGATTTTGGCGCAGGGCGAGTTGCTAAGCACTTACCTGTTTCACCAGTACTACACGGGCGTTTTAGGGCGCGAGGCGGTGCTGCTGCCTGCCCTGGATTTCATGCGCATCGATGCCGACGACGAGCCCGACGCCGCCTACATTCGGGAGCACCTGCAGGCACTACTCGCGCAGCACGCCGATCAGCAATTGTTTATTACGCAGGGCTACATCTGCCGCAATACCCAAGGCTTTATCGACAACCTGAAGCGCGGCGGCTCCGACTACTCTGCCTCCCTGATTGGGGCGGCCGCCGAAGCCGCAGAAATCCAAATCTGGACTGACATCGACGGGCTGCACAACAACGACCCACGCGTAGTGAAAGACACGTATCCACTGCGCGAATTGTCATTTGATGAAGCGGCCGAGCTGGCGTATTTCGGAGCGAAAATCCTGCACCCAAGCTCGGTGCTGCCAGCCCGCCAACACGGCATTCCGGTACGGCTGCTGAACACCATGCAGCCGGAGGCTCCTGGCACCCTTATTTCCAGCAAAACCGGTCAGGAGGCTATTAAGGCGGTGGCCGCCAAAGACGGTATCACGGCCATCAACGTGAAGTCGAGCCGGATGCTGCTGGCGCATGGCTTCCTGCGCAATTTGTTTGAGATTTTCGAGCGATACCGTACGTCTATCGACATGATAACCACATCGGAAGTCGCCGTGTCCCTCACTATCGACGATGCCTCCCGCCTTCCGCAAATTCTAGAGGAACTACGCCGCTTCGGCACCGTGGAAGTGGACGAGCACCAAACTATCATTTGCTTGGTTGGCAATTTGGTGCAGACCAATTACGGGGCGGCCTACCGGGCGTTCGAGGCGCTGAAAGACATTCCGATGCGCATGATTTCCTACGGCGGCTCGCCCAACAACATCAGCGTGCTCGTGCATACTGCCGATAAAGTGCAGGCGCTGCGCGCTTTGAACGATGGCTTGTTCCGGCGGCCATCTTCCTCTCCTAGCCTATTCTCGGAAAAAGAAGGGGAACTAGCGCTGTAAGCACACGCTTTTCCGCATATCACTTAGTTATCTCATCATTTTTTGATTCTCAACCACCCCTAGCTAGCCTACCGACTGCGCGTTATCAATAAAAGAAAGCGGCTTGCTGCTCCTCTCTTTTATACTGCGCCGGCAGTTGGAAAAAGAACTACGAGTAGGGTTTCGCATACCATGTCTTTTCAACTGTCTCCCGCGCTGCTTACGCAGCCCACGCCCTTCTACCACTACGACCTTGGCCTGCTCGACCAGACCCTGACGGCTTTGCAGCAAGCCGCCGAGCCGCGCAATTTCCTGGTACACTACGCCCTGAAAGCCAATGCCAACCTCCCGGTTCTGGAACGCATCAAAAACCGCGGCCTTGGGGCCGACTGCGTAAGCGGCGGGGAAGTGCAACGTGCCCTGGATGCCGGCTTTGCCCCCAACCACATTGTATTTGCCGGCGTAGGCAAGTCGGATGCGGAAATCAACCTGGCGCTGGCCGCCGATATCTGGTGCTTCAATGCCGAATCGACAGAAGAACTGGCGGTGCTGGACGCGCTGGCCGGCGCACAAAACCGGAAGGCGCGTGTGGCCCTGCGCGTGAACCCCAACGTGGACGCCTACACGCACCCGCACATCACGACAGGCCTTGCAGCCAACAAATTCGGCATCAGCTTGACTGATTTGCCGGGCGTAGTAGCCCACCTGAGTTCGCTGCCGAACCTGGAGCTAGTGGGTCTGCATGCGCACATTGGCTCGCAAATCACCAATTTGCAGGTTTTTGCCAAGCTCAGCGAGCGGCTCAACGAGTTACAAACGTCCCTCAGCGACCAGGGCTACAATCTGCCGCACCTCAACGTGGGTGGCGGCCTCGGCATCAACTACGAGCAACCCGACGAGCAGGCCATTCCTGATTTTGAAGGCTACTTCTCGATGTTCGAACGCCACCTCATTCGGCGGCCGGGCCAGCAAGTGCACGTGGAGCTAGGCCGAGCCTTGGTGGCGCAGTGCGGCACGCTCATAAGCAAGGTGCTCTACGTGAAGCAGAGCCAGCAAACCAATTTCGCCATCCTCGATGCGGGCATGACCGAGCTGATGCGCCCAGCCCTCTACGGCAGCTATCACTACATCCAAAACCTGAGCAGCAACAGCACCGAGCAGCTTTACGACGTAGTAGGCCCCATCTGCGAATCGTCGGATACGTTCCGCAAGGGCGTGCTGCTCCCCGAGACGCAACGCGGCGACTTAGTGGCTATTCGCTCGGCGGGTGCTTACGGCGAGGTAATGTCGTCGGGGTACAATCTGCGGGAGAAGGCCGCTGCTGTATACGTGGGCGAGTAATAAGCCTAGCAAGGGGTACCCCTCTTCTATCCGGTTTCCAAAACAGCAACGCGTCCCCGGCTTCACACATGGAGCCGGGGACGCGTTGCTGTTTTGGCTGACTACCTTTTATTGATTTCCAGGATAGCTCAAGCCTTCGTCGTACTTAAACAAGACATAGCCTGGCGCTTCCTTGTAGCCTGGCACATCTTCTTGCTGCTTTTGCACTACTTCCTCGGAAACCGGGGTTGTGAACGGCATCTTGCCCGTGGGGTTAAACTTGCCCGTCACCACATCTAGCAGCGCTTCGGGGGTGGTACCGAAAGTGGCCAACACGCCTAGGCAACGGCTTTTCGTGCTTGCATTATACACCTCGTCGATAACCCACGGATTGCTGTAGTTAACTGCCAGAATCGTGGGCTTTTTGGCCATAAGCGCCTTGATGTAAGCAACCTCCACCGCATTCTTCGATAACGACAGGTACAGCGGCCCACCATCTGAGGCAAACAAGGACTTGCTCATGGGCTTGAGCCAGAGCAGCACAACGTCGGCCTCTTCGGGCGTGCCCACAAACTCTACGGGGTACGAACTGCCCTTAGCGGCATACACTTCCCCGGCTCCGGTGGCGGGTGCGTTGCCGGCTTTTTGGTAAGACTCGAAGTACACCTTGGTTTTCGCCTTTAGCGGCAACGCCTTGGCCTCGTTGCGCAACAGCACAATGGACTTGCGCAAGGCCACCGCCGCCCGGGCCGCCGACTTCGGATTGTTCACGATTGTCTCGGCTGCGGCTTCGTCCACGTACGGATTTTCAAACAAGCCCAAGGCAAACTTCTCCAGCAACAGCCGCCGAACTGAATCGTTGATAAGCGGCATATCGTCCGGGTTGCTTTCGACGGTTTTCAGAAGCTCGGTGGGGTCGGCGGTGCCGGAAAACAGGTTAACGCCCGCTTGCAAGGCCCGATGGTACCGCTGGGTGATGGTTAGCTCTTCGGCGCCCCAAGGCATCATTTCAATGGGGCCGGTGTCGGAGTTGATGATTCCCTTAAACCCTAGCTCGGTACGCAGCAAGTCTTTGATAACGGCTTTGTTGTAGGCGTAGGCTATCTGCTCGTACTTCGTACCGACCGGCATCGAATAGTACGGCATGATGGCGGAAGTACCCGCCTTAATTGCTGCCTTAAAAGGAATCAGGTTGTTGGCAAACTGGCCGCCCGGAAATACCTCTTTCTTGCCCCAGTCGAAGTGCGGGTCTTGGCCGCCCTCCCCGGCTCCCCCACCTGGGAAGTGCTTGGTGGTAAGTGCCACGGAAGTCGGGCTGAGCGTGGGCCCTTGGAAGCCAAGCACTACTTGGGTTATCATTTGCGCCACCCACTCGGCATTCTCGCCAAAAGTACCGTCTACGCGTTGCCAGCGGGGCTCCGTTGACAAATCGGCCATGTACATGTAGCCTTTGCGCAAGCCAACCGCGGCCCACTCCTGCCGGGCAATGTCGGCGAATTCACGCGTCAGCTTCAGGTCTCGCATGGCCGACAACCCCAACTCGCCGGGCCACTTCGAAAAAGCCGTAGTCCCGACGCTGGTACCAACCGCTGCGGCCGTCGTGATATGGTTGCGGGGATTGGAAGCCACAATGGCCGGAATGCCCAACGGCTGGCTCTCACACAGCGCCTGCAGCCGATTGGCCCATTCCGCCGTTGTGCGGGCACTCACATTGGCCCGCAGAATAAAGTGCCGCTGGTGAAATTGGGTTACCGCTTTGGTAGTGCCAGCAGCAGTCATGATGGGCACGGGCAACTGTTTGCGCGTGAACATGTTGGTGGACGTAACCAGATCCTCTTCGTTGAACTGGCTGGTAATGGGCTCCTTGTTTTTGGGTGCTTCAAACGCCCAATCATTCTGCAGGCGAGTGGAGCTAATGAGCATGAACCCCACCTTTTCGGCCACCGACATGCGTGCCACCAGGTCTTGCGCCCGCGCTTCTGCTGGCAAGCGCCAGTCTTCGTATGTATCGAGCTTGCCGTTCTTGTTTAAGTCTTTGAATTTCAGCCCGCCTATTTCCAAGACTTTAGCTGACCGGCTACCCAATACGGGCTGCTCCACCTTGGCTTTAGCTGGTTGATGAAGTGTCTGAAAAGCCCCAAGAAAGACAACAAGCATCATACCCACCGATGCTGTTACGTAAGTCTTACGCTGCTGCCGAACAATAATCCGGGCGCCCACAAGCAGTCCGCGGAATTTCTTAACTACAGTTTTCATAAAGCAGAGCAAGGGTGGGATGGGCAGGCAACGCCACCTAGCGCTGCCAAGTAGTTAAGTACTTAAATAGCAGCTAGATTAAACTAGAGTACAGAAGATTTATTCACGAAAACGTTATCGGTAAAGCATTCTGGCAAAAGCATCTCTCTAGCCTCTGAAGCGTAATGCCATACAAGCCAGTTCGGATCATTGACACCCTTGGTGTTCCACTTGCTATTGTCTAAGCTGAATCCAGTTTAGAAAGGCGCATTAGGTTAAGTAGGATCCTTTCTTTGTCTGCTTCTACTGTTCCTTACTTATCTCTTGTCCACTTAACGCGCAGGATTCTCGACTCCTTTTTCGTAGTCGGGTCCAGACGATATATCTCCAGTATCTCGGTGTCCTCGTTTACTATCGTGTACACCTCTTTCATGTCTTCCTCGATACCCGCTGAATTGTTCTGTTTGTAGCGCATAGAAAAGGATTTGCTCGCCTCATCCCAAGGGCCTTCCATCGCAACACCGTTGCCGCCATCCTGAATCATGGCCCGGGTAAATACTTTTTTAGTAGCGTCGTAGCCCGTGGTTCGTACCCCGGTGAGAAGCTTGCCCCTGATGTTCCATTTAACCTCCGACACCTGATATAGACCTCCCATTACCATGGTGTTTGTGAGCGTCGATGTGCTGGTTATGGGGGGTGTATCGGGCGCGAACGTCATGGTTGCCTCACCGGTCCAGGCGCCATTTGATCGAGCTAGCATTTTATGGAAATCGGTAGAAGCGGGTGCTTTCAGGGCGGAAGCCGCACTAACGGGCGAAGTGGCCTTTCCTTTGGTCGATACCAATGCCTGTTGGCTCAAAGCAGCGTGCGCCACGAAAAGGCTGATAAGAATACTAAGTGTAGTCGTTTTCATGTTGTCTGTAGTAATTAAGAGGACGATGAATAGACACTATATTACAAAAAGCAAGCTTATATATTAATTAATTTTAATTATTAATAAAACAAGATTACAATTAATTGCCAGCTGTTTTTTGTGACACTTATACGCTTACACAGAGCTGCTACACAGGCAAAAGAAAGGGCAGCTTGCACAACCCAATGGCCGCGCTTCGGTTAAAGAGAAACCACCTCTTTACTGTCCGCCATGAAAATCCTGCTCACTGGTGCCAATGGTTATATCGGCCAACGCCTGCTGCCCTTGCTAGTGGAAGCCGGCCACGAGGTTGTGTGCTTGGTGCGGGACCCACGCCGCTTCGAGTTGCCAGAGCGTTTGCGCACCCGCGTAACGGTAGCGCAAGGCGACCTGCTGAAGCCAGATTCGCTGCGGGACCTGCCTACTGACCTCGACGCGGCCTACTACTTGGTGCACTCGATGAGCGGCAACAACAAAAACTTCTTTCATTCCGAGCAGCAGTCGGCGCGGCACTTTGGGCAGTACCTCGATACCACCACAGCCCGGCAGGTAACTTATCTTTCCGGCATCGCCAACGACCACGACTTGAGCACGCACCTACGCTCGCGCAAAGCCGTGGAAGAGGTGCTTGGCAACTGCAAAGCGGCCCTGACGGTGCTTCGGGCCAGCATTATCATTGGGTCGGGGTCGGCGTCGTTCGAGATTATCCGAGACTTGGTGGAGAAGTTGCCCGTGATGGTGACGCCCCGCTGGCTGAACTCGCGGTGCCAGCCCATCGGCATCCGCGACGTGATGCACTACCTCACCCATGTGCTCGACAACGAAGCTTGCTTTAACCGCTCCTTCGACATTGGCGGCCCCGACGTGCTAACCTACCGCGAGATGCTACTGAAACTAGCTGCCGTGCGTGAGTACCGGCGCTACATCGTGACGGTGCCGGTACTCACGCCGCGGCTGTCGTCGTGGTGGCTGTTTCTGGTTACGCGCACCACATTTTCGCTGGCGCAAAGCCTAGTGGAAAGTTTACGTAATGACACCGTAGCCGACCCTAAACGCAGCATTGCGGAAGTGCTGCCGCACAAGTGCATGACTTACTACGCCGCCGTAGAACTGGCCTTCCAACGCATCGAGCAAAACGAAGTGGTGAGTAGCTGGTCTGATGCGCTGAGCAGCGGCGTAATGCCCCGCAACTACATGGACCACATCCAAATTCCGCAGTTCGGCCTGCTCACCGACCGCCAGACGCTGCGCTTCACCCGGCCTCCGCAAGAAGTGCTACAAAACGTGTGGAGCATCGGTGGAGAGCGGGGCTGGTATAAGGTGGATTGGCTCTGGCGCGTGCGCGGCCTCATGGACAAGGTAGCCGGCGGCGTAGGTTTACGCCGTGGCCGCCGCTCACCTACCAGCCTGCGCGCCGGCGACCCACTCGACTTCTGGCGCGTGCTCGTAGCCGACCGCAAAAGCTGCCGCCTGCTGCTCTACGCCGAAATGAAGCTTCCTGGCGAAGCATGGCTGCAATTCCGCATCCTGCCCAACGACGACGGTTCGCACACGTTGGAGCAGTTGGCCGCCTTTCGCCCGTACGGACTGGCTGGCCGGCTTTACTGGTACTCCCTGGTGCCGTTTCACTTTATCATTTTCCGGGGCATGATCGAAAACATCGTGCAGTACGGCGAATCAACTCCGTTTCCTCAGTTAGCGGCTCCTGCCAGCTAGATTGGCTGCCTATGATGGTGTAGGAGAAGACGGCCAAACATGGTCTAGGTGGGGTAGCAAACCACTATCTTCGAGCGGTTTCCAGAGTTTTTCCACCCTATTCTCGCTACCTCCTACTTAGGCATCTATGCTGAAACGCTACGCTTTTTTATTGTTCTTACTGCTGTTCTGGCGGGCAACTCAAGCCAACAACCTCACGGTTTCCAACGTCAGACTCGTCAACATCACGAGTGGCACGGCCGACATACAGTTTGATATTCGGTGGGACAATTCTTGGCGAGATGCCACCAATTGGGACGCCGCGTGGGTGTTTGTGAAGTACCGGGCTGTTGGCTCCAACAATGGGTGGAGCCATGCCACCCTCGGCGTCAACCGGCCGGTAGTACCAACCGACGTAGCCTTCAGCGACACGCCCGACGGCACCGGCATCCTGCTGCATCGGGCGCGTACGGGTAGTGGTAGTTTTGCCGCGACCAGCGCCCGTGTCACGTGGAATGCGCTTAGCAACGGTGCGATGTTGACGGGCTCGAACTTTGAAATCAAGGTTTTTGCCACCGAGATGGTATACATCCCCGAGCAAGCCTTTAACCTGAATGCCACCACGCAAAGCGCTCTCGACAGTGAGTTTGAAAGCGTAGCTGGTTCGTTGAGCCGGATTGAAAACGAAGCCGCATTGCCAGTAGGTGCCCTCCGATGGATAAACACCGGCTCGGGCGGTAGCGGCAACGAACTATCGATAGGGGGCACCACCTACGCCGGTTCAGCTGCCTTGCCAGCAACTTACCCGAAAGGGTTTGGCGCGCACTATTGTATGAAGTACGAGCTCAGCCAGGGTCAGTACACCGACTTCCTCAATTGCCTTTCCCGCACCCAACAAGTGCGGCGGGTGCCCGTCGATATTAGCGCCGATAGTCCCGCTGGCGGTAACACTTATGTAATGGTCCCGACGGGCTTAGCCAGCACCCCGCAGCGCAACACCATCACGTGTCCGGCCAGCGGCATGGGCACCACCTCGCCCGTGGTATTCAGTTGCGCCCGCCCCGACCGAGCGGCTAACTTCTTGATCTGGGCTGATGGCGCTGCTTATCTTGATTGGGCCGGTCTGGCTCCGATGACAGAGCTGCAATACGAAAAGATTTGCCGCGGCCCGGAGCCCGTGGTAGCCGGAGAGTACGCCTGGGGCAATGCCAATATCACGGCCGCTCGCACCATCAGCGGCCCCGAAAACGGCTCCGAAACCACCGACCAAGCGGCCAATTGTGCGTATGGCAACGTCACCTTCATGGGCGGTGACGGCGACGTGGGGCCGCTACGCTGCGGAATTTTCGCAAAAGCCAACACCACCCGCGAGCAAAGCGGCGCCACTTACTACGGCGTAATGGAAATGACTTCCAACTGCTGGGAACGGTGCATCACGGTGGCAGCGCAAGATGGCGGGCAGCCTACGAATGCCGGCCTGTTCGATGGCCGGCCCGGCGACGGCGCGCTAGCCGCCAATGGCGACCACAACCAGCTAACCTGGCCCAACAGCACCGATGCGCTTGGCTCCAATTTCCGAGGTGGCAACTGGAGCCGCCCCGACGTGTGGGCGGCCGTTTCGGATCGGCGCTACGGCGGCGGCGCCATCGCCGACCGCACAGGCCACCGCTCCATCCGTGGCGTCCGGACCATGAGCGGCTCCACGGCTCCTAGCACTCCAACCGGTTCGGGCACGGGCTTCAGCAACACCAAGTTCTGGGGCGGCGCTTTCGACGGGTACGCCAGCAGTTCACCCGCTCTGGTACAAGCCGTCCGCAATGCATGTGCTACTTGCGGGCAAGTGGCGGCGGTAGTGCTTCCGCAGCCACTCACCGAAACGGCTGTGCTGCGCCTAAGTGGCCGCCCCGCCCTGCGCAATGCTACCCTACTCCTGCGCGATGCCCTAGGCCGCTCGGTACGCCAGTTTTCCCACCTGAGTGGTCTGGAGTTGCCTTTCAACTGCGGTGGCCTCGCACCGGGCGTGTACTTCTACGAAGTCCAGGAAGCTGGAGAACCCGTAGTCAACCCGGGCCGGCTGCTGATTGAGTAGGTTGGTAAGAATCTAAAAGCTTGAGACCTTGCAAAAACTGGTAGACCAGCGCGTCTATAAAATCCCTATAACGATATTATAAACATCTATTTTATAGCTCTTTGCACAATATTACCTGTAGTATATGAAGTCTAAATACTTGCAACTTTGGCTTAGTCGCAACGAGGCTATTATTTAGTTTAGGAGATATATCAGAGCCCAAGCGTATACGACCAATATTAGATGTATCAGCCTACCTAATTACGAAGTCCAATAAGCCATTAAACCTGACTCTGTTTACTATTCATTTATGCTACTCGGTTATGAGGCCGCTCTTTGAGAACAAAAGATCAAAGAGCGGCTTCCGAGTTTTCAACGACGATTTAACTCCCTGCTGATCTGCAGTTGCTACTCAGCTTTATTACCAGTGTCCATGCCAATATTCACTACCCTTCTATTGCCTTCACCCGAGGGGCATCATTACTACACTATCTGCTATGTGCTGGCTTTTGCAGTGCAGCTGGCGTTGCTATTGCGTGCAGGCTATCAGCGCGGCTACCCGCTCCAAACCTGGCTGGTGCTCTTGGCTGCTAGCACGCTGGCCTTCATTGTGGGCACCAAGTTGATAACCCTACCCACCGAAGCATGGTCTGTGCTGCAACACGGAGCGTGGCCAACTACTACGGCTCGCTCGGTGCTGGGCGGCGGATTAGGTTTTATGGTGGCCATAGTGCTGTTGCGCCGCTGGCTAGGCTTTAGCTGGCATGTAGTTGATGCGTTTGCGATGCCATTTTGTGCGGGCCTGGTCGTGCAATGTATGGGCTGCCTACTGACGGGGTGCTGCTTTGGTGAACCCACAGATGGCAGTTGGGGCCTTAAGTATGCGGCAGGTACGTTGCCTTACTATTGGCAGCAACAGCAGGGTTTGCTGCCAGCGGGGGCGGCGCACTCGTTAGCGGTCCACCCCACGCAGCTTTACACGCTGCTGCTATGCGCTGGCTCCGGCCTAGTGCTCTGGCTGACACGCCACCGCCAGTGGCCAGCGGGCAGCTGGGCCCTGTTGCAAGCTGGATTACTCGTGCTGGGGCGGTTTGTCATCGAGTTCTGGCGCGACCCGGCCGGAGAACCAGTTGGCGCAACTGCTGTCACGCTCGGAAGCTTTTCCATGCTTGAACTGCAATGGGTATTACTGCCCTACGCGGTGCTTTTGCTAAGCGCCTGGGGTTTCCTGACGTATCGAACTCGCTTTGTGTCACCCGTACCAGAGGCTGTACCCGCCAATCAGCCAGTGCGCAATCTACTAGTTGTGGTAGGCTTGTTAACCAGTACCATCTTACTACCCGTAGGTGCGCTTACCTTCCCAGAGCTGATGGTAGTGAAAACGGTGCTACTCGCTGTAATTGTACTAGCTACGGGCACCGTGTTGCATGGCGCCATGACCACCCAACGAGTCGGCTTGCCCTTGGCTCTTATGTCGGCCATACTGCTCTTTACCAACCAAGTGCCCGTCGATTCAACTGGCAATGGACAGCATTGGTCGGCAGCAGTTGGTGGTGGCAGCGGAGAATTCAACCGAGAACAGCAACCCTACGATTCGGAAGGATGTGGAAACGGGCCCCCTGTCCGCCCTTTTCATCATAAGTACAAATCGGTCAGCGTTGACGCAACTAGCACTTGGCATCCACGCTCAAAATCTTCTGAGGCGGAAAACGAAGTAGGTGTTCGATTGACGGTAGGCCGGGATGAGCAACAGGCTTTAGATGTATCAGAGCCTATAAAGACCAAGACACTTATAGGCCTTAACCCCCATGTCATGATAAACCGGCGTAGCATAGGCATTGGCGGCGGCTTGATCATTGGGCCGTCAGGCTATTACGCGTTGAAAGGCGATACCTACAAATCCAAAGCAATAGCTCCACACTTCACGGTCTGGCTTGGACGGCGGGAGTATATCTATGTTCAAGGCGACCTTAATACACCCAACCAAGGCCTTGGCAACCCAGCTTCCCGCGTAGGTATCGGCTCCAGATTCCACTCGGGTGGACGCTACAGTTTATTGGCAGGGCTTGCTACTGGAGTTGGCTACCCTACCCCTACGGGTAGCCGTAACCAAGCATTTTTCCTAGAGTCCAGTTTGCAGGTGGCACCTCGCTTGAAAGTGCTACCCTATTTAACACTAGGTGGCCGTGAGTTCCGTCAGTTGCATTTGCAAGTGCGCTACGACCTACCAAATGGCCGATAAGTTTTTAGCTCAGCCGCCTCACCAGCCACATAATTCCACTCAGCAGCAAACTAATCAGCAGCATTGATACGATGGGCGCATACAGCCGGAAGCCGGGCCGCTCAACGCGAATATCACCTGGCAGCCGGCCGAACCAGCTAAGCAACGAGCCACCTCCAAGCCACAAGAAACTGCCAAGGGCCGCAACGGCAAGGCCGAGAAGGACGAGCGTTTTACCAAGTTGGGGAGTCATAGCCGACCCTGAGTTAGCTGTTACATGAACGTGTATACGCTATACGTCACTACTAGCGCTGTAAATACGCCAAACGCTATCCACTCCACACGTAGGCTGAAATCCTGAGGATAGCTGCTCCGAATTCGTGCTTGCCCCCAAATGCTAGCAAACAGTGTTACCACTAACAGCGGAAACATTACCTCTATGGATATGATGCTCCGTGAAGACAAATAAATGACTAGCAGCACCGGCAAGCCCATACAATAGGCAGCCAAACGCGGGAAGAAGGTAGACTGATTCATGCAGGCAGTATACTACTTAAGCAAACAGTTTCCTCTATCCCTGCCCGAATACTGGTTCAATGCGGCCTTCCGGGTTGATTTGCAGCACCGCCTCGTACCGCTGGCCCGACTTAGCCGACACAAAGCCACGAATGACCCCGGTCTTGCCTTTGCGCAGCAGCTGGTTCATCTGCGTGTCGCTCAGAGTTTTTCCACCCCACTCGAACGGCACCCGGAATTGGCAGTCTTCGCGGAAACGGGAGCAGCCGTAGGCAGCTTTGCCTTTGAGCATAGTACCGAGGCGGCACACCGGGCATGGAATCTGGCCGGGGTCGGTAGAGGTTGTGGGTTTGCTTTCGGCGGCGCGCACCAGTTCCAGGGTGCGCTGTGGGGTGAGGCGAATGGCGGCGTCGAACTTCTGGCCGGCATCATCCACGAAGCCTTTGATAACCGGTGTGCGGCCCTTAGCTAGCAACGGCTGCATCTGTTTGTCGGTAAGCTTCTTGCCTTCAAACTCGGTGGGTAGCCGGAACTGGCAGCCTTCGCGCCAACGGGAGCAGCCGAAAGCCGTTTTACCGCGTAGCACGTGGCCGTTGCCGCAGGCCGGACATGGCCCGAGCGCGCCGGGAACGGCAGGGGTAGGTGCCGCTTTAGGCGGATTAGCTTTGGTGGCGGCAGCTTTTTTCTGGCCTGTGAGGTCGGCTAACTCGGTTTTGCTCACGGTGATGCCGCGGCCCGAACCATCCTGCTTCACTTCCTGCACCATTTCGCGCACCAGCTGCTTGAGCTCATCCAGAAACAAGCCAGCATCAAGATTGCCGGCTTCTATCTGGCGCAGCTTCCGCTCCCATTGCCCCGTCAACTCCGCCGATTTGAGCGTGGGGTTGCGGATCAGACCGATGAGTTCAACGCCAGTGGCCGTAGGCAAAATCTTCTTCTTGTCGCGCACGATGTAGCCGCGCTTGAACAGCGTTTCGATGATGGCGGCGCGGGTACTCGGGCGCCCGATGCCGTTCTCCTTCATGGCCAACCGCAGTTCATCGTCGTCCACGTTGCGGCCGGCGGTTTCCATGCCGCGCAACAGCATGGCCTCGGAATACTCGCGCGGGGGCTGCGTTACTTTCTGGTCGAGGCGGGGCTTGTGGGGGCCGCTTTCGTCTTTCACGAAGGTGGGCAGCACGGTGCTTACGACATCATCGTCGCCTTCGCCCGCTGCTTTGGGCGCCGAGGGAGCCTGCTGCTTTTCCGGGTCGCCGTACACCACGCGCCAGCCAGGGTTCAGAATCTGGCGGCCCCGCACGCGGAACGGGTAACCGCCCGCCTCGGCCGTTACGGTGGTGTTTGAGACTTCGCAGTCGGGGTAGAAGGCGGCCAGAAACCGGCGCACGATGATGTCGTAAACGCTGCTTTCGTGGCCGCCGAGGCCGTTGGCACTGGCACCCGTCGGGATGATGGCGTGGTGGTCGGTGACTTTATTGTTGTTGAAGACCTTCGTGCTCTTGCGGATTTTGGTGGCCAACAACGGCGCCGTGAGGCCCGCGTAGCCACCTAAGCCGCGCAGAATATCCGGGATTTTCCCGTACTGGTCGTCGGGCAGGAAGGTGGTGTCTACGCGCGGGTAGCTCACCACTTTCTTCTCGTAGAGGCTCTGCACCGTCTTGAGCGTGTCCTCGGCCGAAAGTCCCAACTGGTTGTTGCACTGCACCTGCAAGGAAGTCAGGTCAAACAACGAAGGAGGCGTTTCGTACCCTTTTTTGATTTCGACGCCCGTTACGGTCAGGGGCACGTCCTTCACGGCAGCCATGGCAGCATCGGCTTCTTCTTGGCTAACGAAGTAGCCGCGCGCTTTCAGGCGGGCCTTTTCATCAGGTTCATCGTCGTCGGCCTTGCCTTTCTTGGGAGGCGCAACGTGGCTGAACATGGTGCCGCGGTATTCGGTGCGCAACACCCAATACGGCTCCGGCTTGAAATTTTGGATTTCGTGGTACCGGTCTACTAGCAGCGCCAGCGTGGGCGTTTGCACGCGGCCGAGGCTGAGCACCTGCCGCTGGCCGGCGGCGTACTTGAGCGTAAACAAGCGCGTGGCGTTCAGCCCGAGCAGCCAGTCGCCGACGGCGCGGCTCTTGCCGGCTTGATAAAGCTTGTCGAACTCGGCTCCGTCGCGCAGGTTGGCAAAGCCCTGGCGGATAGCTTCTTCGGTGAGCGAGGAAATCCAGAGGCGCTTGAAGGGCTTGCGGTACTTGGCTTCCATCAGCACCCACCGCTGAATTACCTCCCCCTCCTGCCCGGCGTCGCCGCAGTTTATCACCTCCTCGGCATCAGCGAGCAGGTTTTTGATAACGGTGAACTGCCGCACTACGCCGTCGTCGCGGCGCATGAGCTTGATGCCGAAGGTTTCGGGCAGCATGGGCAGGTCGTGGATGCTCCAGCGCTTCCATTCGGTGCGGTAGTCCTCGGGCTCCCGGAGCTGGCAGAAGTGGCCGAACGTCCAGGTGACCTGGTAGCCGTTGCCCTCGTAGTAGCCATCCATGCGGCGGTTGGCCCCCAATACGGTGGCGATTTCACGGGCAACGCTCGGCTTTTCGGCAATACAGACTTTCAATTCGTTGATTCTCGCTGAAGTGATGATGGCGCTGCTATGGGCAGCAAGGAATCAACAAAGATAACAGGAGAAAAAGTCGGTTGAGGTGTGCAGAAGTTAGGCTAGTGAACAAAGCCACTAGTAGAGAACCACATCAGTTCTGCTCACCTAGAATATCAATTCATTCATTGAAGCACTTGGGTATTGCGTCATGAATTCCCCTATCACCAATGATATACTAAAGTGATGCAACCCTTAAGTCGAGCCACTGGTCATGAGGATACTAGTCCTCCTTGTTATTAGTGACACAGCTTACAATAATTCTTCGCTTCGGCATCTTACCTCTACATCATGCGCAAATTCTTATTACCCCTTCTACTAGCTCTTAGTAGCCTTCCAGCCTTCGCTCAGTGGCAAGCTGTCAGTAACCCCGTGCCGATAAATTCCCCGCTGATAAGGGCTCAACTCGATGCTATTGATTCACAAACTGCTTGGTTTACTAACTATTCACCTTCTACTACTCAATTTTCGCGCACAATTGATGGTGGTCAAACTTGGCAGAACGTCGGGTTAGCACTTCCCTCCGGTGCTAGTTACACTTCTAATACCCTAGAAGCTGTAGATGCCCAGCACGCCTGGGCAATAATGAGCCGCACTAGTACCAGCACAGCTAACTCCACTTTGGAATTGTACTCCACCGCCGACGGCGGGGCCACATGGGTCCTACGCAAATTACCTGCTGTAACTAACCCAACAGGCATGCTACACTTCTTCAGTCTAACAGAGGGCGTTGTGTTGGATCGGGTATCGGGCGCCTTATATCGCACGACCGACGGGGGGATAAGCTGGCAGTTGCAAAGCACAACACCCGTGTTGTCAGCAGGCCAATTTTTGCTTAGTATGCGAGAAGCAAGCGGCGTACTTTGGGCCAATGTCTACAATGTGCAAGTACAGCCTGTTGCATTCTGGGCTAGCACTGACCGCGGCCTGACGTGGCGTAGTCAATCGATACCGGTCGCACCAAGTGGAGTGGTATTTCGGGATGCTCAGCACGCACTACTCCCTACTCCACAAGGCGGTATGTTGAGTAGCACCGACGGGGGCCTGACTTGGCAGAATGCCACTGCCCCCCCGTTCCGACTAGGACCATTGACACCTATACCAGGCACTCGCGCTTACATAGCAGGCGCTGAACACTGGATTGGAATTGCGAGTGACAAGGGCTCAGCGGTTACGTACGACGACGGCCAGACGTGGACAATACTAGAAAGCACCAACAGCTATCAAACTATACAATTCACTGCGCCTGATGCTGGCTGGCATCTTCGCGCTTCATTTGCTGCTCCCACTACATGGTATGAGTACGAAGGCATAGGACGCTACGTAGGTAATCCTTTAGCCAACCGCGCTGCTAACACATCAGCCCTTCAACTGGAAGTATTCCCTAATCCTAGCGCGTCAGGCTCTTTCACATTACAATTGCCCACCGCGGCGGGCCGCGTCAACAACGTACGCGTGTTTGATACACTGGGCCGCACAGTGTATCATGCCTCGGCCTTGCCTGCCGATCAACGTCTTGACCTAAGCCAACAGCTTAAGGGCCTGTATTCGCTGGAAGTACAGACGGATGCCGGCTTGTTACGGAGCAAAGTGTTGATAGAGTAGCCCATAACCTACCAAGAAGGTACTGTAGATAGCCATTCTGTTGCTACTATTCTCTCCAAAAAGAAGGCGCCCGGTCTTGTTGAGCAAGTAATCATGGCTTATCAAAACCAGGTGCTTTTTTAGACACCGGGCGTGAAACGGGACAGCCGCGCCGTGACAATGACTACTATCTAAAGATACGCGAAACCCCTCTGGTGTCTTCACCGAACCTACAAGGGCTGGTAGACTCGCTTAACGTCGAGACGCGTGAAAGCGCCTTTGCACATCATCGTGCTTTAAAAAGCGCTATTGCGCTCCAGATGACTTTCTCTGTACCTTCACCGTGGCTACGCACCGGAAACCCAGCCAACTTTGCGGCCCCTGATATACTTGGCGTGACTCTAGTTTCAGTTCCTGCGCGGAAGTCTTAAAAGAACCGCCTTTGGCCACGCCCTTGGTGGCCGTCATTTCGGCTACGTTGCCAATGATATGTTGCACTCCAAAGCCATTAAGTGGGCCGCTTGTGGTGAGTTGCAAGGGAAATTTCGCTGTGGAAGGCACACAGGTAAAGAGTTGGTTGCTGCCGGCCAAATAATAGTTCTCCTTCAGGTTGAACGGCAGTTCATAGGCTACCTCAGTGGCGGGATGCGGCAGTTGCTGTGCATCGAGGCAAGCCACTAAGCTTTTGGCCGCCCCTAGCTTTTGGCCTTTGGCCTTGCGAACGGGTTTGGTTTGTATCACCTCAAATGGGCGCGGACCCGACGGCAGGCCACCGGCGGCGCCTAGCTGCCATTCCATTTCCGTGGGCAATCGGTACTCCACTGTTACTTGATAATCGCGCAATTCGGGATGCTGCTTGCGAAACTCAGCACTCTGGAAATAGCCACGGTTGACCATGATACTGCGCCAGCGGCAATAGGCCAGCGCTTGCTCGTAGCTGATACCCACAACAGGAAAGTAGAAGTAGGCCGGCGTACGAAAATATGATTTGGGGGCTTCCTTTTGTTTGGGTGTCGGGGCAGGCTGCCAGGTAGTGGAATCGGGGAGTTGGCTGTTGTAGAACGTTAGCGCCGAGTCGCGGCGGATGAAGTGCAGGTATTCCAGCCAGTGGATGTTAGCTACTTCCGCTTGATCTACAAACAGGTTTTCGGCGGCACGTACGGTACCAGGAGGCACGGGGAGTGCGGGTGAGGCGGTGACTGAACGGCTACTTTGGGCCACCGAAGTCAAGGGTAATAAACTCGCTAGTAAAAGTAGCCCTTGTGCTACCGGCGCCATTCTTCTGGTTTGCATACGCTGCTGTGCTTGTTACGCCCACTCTGATTTCCATAGGCGGGAAAGCAACAAAGCTACCTCCGGAAAAGGTCGGTGCCGCCAAGTTCAACCACAGGCTAACAAGATTTAGCTATTCAAGGAATTCAACCAACTACGCACTAAACACGGCCGTAACTCCCTCATACTCCGGCAGCTTCGGCTGGCCGGGATGCCACGTCCTTTTCCACCTCCAAAACCAATCTTTCTACCTATGGAAACCAGCACTGCCGAAACTTCTAGCACCATTACCACCATCAAGACGCCCGCTTACGGCGCTACTAATTCGATTTTCAACGGCCTCAAGCGCATGGAAATCGAGCGGCACCCACCCCAGGCCGACGAAGTGCACATCGACATTCTCTACTGCGGGGTCTGCCACTCCGATTTGCATCAGGTGAAAAACGACTGGAAAAACACGGTGTATCCGTGCGTGCCTGGTCATGAAATTGTGGGCCAAGTCATCGAGGTTGGCAGCACCGTCACCAAGTTCAAGGTGGGCGACATCGTGGGCGTGGGCTGCATGATAGACTCGTGCGGCCAGTGCAAGCCTTGCCAGCAAGGCCAGGAAAACTACTGCCAAGGTCCGGTAAGCTGGACGGCCACCTACAATGGCCCCATGAAGCCCGACGGTAGCGGCGCTAACACGTTTGGCGGATACTCCACCAACATTACCGTGAAGGAGTCTTTTGTACTGCGTATTCCCGAAGGGCTCAATACCAGCGCTGTAGCGCCTATTCTGTGCGCCGGCGTTACTACCTATTCGCCTATGAAGCACTGGAACGTGAAGGAAGGTGACCGGGTAGGCATAGTGGGCCTCGGTGGGTTAGGCCACATGGCCGTGAAGCTGGCCAAAGCCCTGGGTGCTAATGTGACGGTAATCACCACGTCCAAAGACAAGCAAGCCGATGCCCAAGCCATGGGCGCCCACGAGGTGCTGATTTCCACCGACTCTGCCGCCATGAAGCAGCACGAAGCTTCGTTCGACTTCATCCTCAACACCATCCCCGACGCCTACGACATCAGCGACTACGTTAGCTTGCTCGACCTCGACGGCACCGTAGTAGCCGTAGGCTTGCTGGGCGAGTACAAAAAGCCGCTTAACAACATGGATATGGCCATGTACCGCCGCTCGGTCGCCGGCTCCATCATCGGTGGCATTGCCGAAACGCAGGAAGTCCTAGATTTCTGCGCCAAGCACAAAATTCTGCCCGAGGTCCAAATGATTTCCATGCAGGAAATTAACAAAGCCTTTGACGACCTGATGGACAAGGAAGTGCGCTACCGCCACGTCATCGACATGCAGTCGTTGAAAGAAGAAGCGTAATCATAGTTAACGAAGTTGCTCCTTCAGATTCTAGATTAGAGCTACAAGTTGACTCCCCGCATCTAGAAAGGGAGCTAGCTTGTAGCTCTAGCTTTTAAATGTTTATTCTTAAGACGCAAAACAGCCTTGCAGCAACTTCTAGATGGAAGTTGCTGCAAGGCTGTTCTACTTATATAACCTGAGTTCTGACTAGTAGGTACCCTCGGGCATTTCTTCGGGCCGCGACAGAGCACCCGCCATAATATTTACGGCACCGAGCAGCAAGAGCCCGTTACGAGCTTTTTTGTTGTCGGCGAAGCCAAACAGCCAAGGCGAAGCGGCGGCTATGACGCCTGCACCTATATCGAGCAGCAAGTGGGCTTTGAACGGTATTTTTTTAACTGCTCCCCACTCGGCGCGGGTGAACAGACCTACAGTTGCGACGTTGCCGGCCAGGAAGCGGGTTACCGCAACGGCTTTTTCTTCGTCTTCGAAGCCAGCGAGTTTGGGCAGGGCAAGTGCCATCGGAACATAGGAAAGGTCGGAGAAGCCATGCTGCTTACGAGAAATAGGCTGATTCATTCGGTTAAAGGTTAGATGGACAATAGAAATACCTACGCCAGAGGTGCAGAAAGGGTATTGTGGAGCTAGCACTAGGCCTTTGTATATTCAGAAAACACTAACTTTAGCAACGCATAGCCGCTACCACTTCCCGCATGATGCCCATCCGGCAACCCGACCTGTGGAACCGCATCCGGCGCTTCGAGCTGGATGATCCAACTGCGGCGTTTTCCTTTACCGACCGGCTGGCGCGCGAAAATGGTTGGCCTCTGGAATATGCTCTGCGAGCGGTACTGGAGTACAAGAAATTTATGTTTCTGCTGTGCCTGACCGAGCACCCGCTCACCCCCTCCGACCAGGTGGATCAGGTCTGGCACCTGCACCTGCTTTACACCCGCTCCTACTGGCTGGAGTTCTGTGAGCAGGTGCTCGAACGCCCTATTCACCACGGCCCCACCCGCGGCGGCGACGCCGAGCGCAGTAAATTCAACGACTGGTACGGCCAGACCAAGACGCTATACCAGGAGGTATTTGGTGCCGCGCCACCCGCCGATATCTGGCCCGACAATGAAACCCGATTTCGAGATGTAAACTTCCGCCGAGTGAACCTGAGTGCTTTTTGGCTGCTACCCAAACTTCGTTTCCGTCGCAAAACATGATTACCAGCCTACCCCCGCACTCCCCCGCCGAGCTGCTGTTGCTGCTCCAAAAGTACCACGACCCTAGTTTGCGCCGACTGCTGCGCGTCACGTTTCTCGATTTGCTGCGCCAGCAGGTACTGGCCATCAGCACCGAGCAATATCAGCCGCATGCGCAAGACTCAATCACGTGGCAGCAGTTCGTGATAGGTGGGCTCAAGCTAGCCACCCACCAAGCTTTGCCGCACGAAAAACTGCTACTCGACGCTTTCCGGGCCGATAATCAGCTGCGGATACCGTTCAAGCAATACGTGCGCATGATTTTCGAGAAAGCTCAGAGCGCGCGGGCGTATTACCAGCTTATCGAAGCAAATGCTCGCACCGGACAGCTGTTTTCGCAACACTGGTTTTGGCGTCTGACTAACACACGCTACTTCACTTCGAGCGGCAAGCAACTCCAGGAGGCCACCGAAAGCGAGTTAGCTCGTCTCGATAAAGATTTTGCCAGCCGAGCCGCCAGCAACGCCGTCGATGCTCACCAGTTCAGCCAGCAGCTCGGGGGCGTGGTGTTTCTGCTGCCTTCGTTCACTTCCGAAGTAGGCCGTCAGCTGGAACGGGAACTGCGCCAAATTCCGGAGCCGGCTTACGATACCAGCGCCGACATAGGCGACTCTGGCGGGGCCGACTCCAGCTGGCACGAACACAGTGACACCTTCGACAGCCATAGCGCCGGCCACGCCGACTCCGATAGCAGCGGCTGCGCCGGCGACAGTGGCGGTGATAGTGGTTGCGGTGGCGATAGTGGCTGCTCTGGCTGCGGTGGTTGCGGCGGCGACTGATGCATGTGGCCGTATAGGCTGTTTCTTTTAAGAAAGCGGGCAACTTCAGACTGAAGTCCACATCTTTAGGGCCTGAATCCTCTTTCTTCACTCACTTTCCTTTCATGAAGCACATTTCTGCACTGAGCTTGCTGATTCTGGCGGCCAGTGCCAACACACAGGGCCAGGCGCCTGCGGCACCGGCCGAGCCGGTTGGCCCCTATCGGGCGTCGGCCACCAAAATCAACGACCTGGTACACACCAAGCTTGATGTGCGCTTCGATTACGCCAAGCGCTACCTCTACGGCAAAGAGTGGGTGACGCTCAAGCCCCACGCCTACCCTACCGACTCGTTGCGCCTCGATGCCAAAGGCATGGATATTAAGGCGGTGGCCTTGATGAACGGGGAGCAGCAGCAGAAACTGAAGTTCGACTACGACCAAAGCAACCTGCGCATCAACCTCGGCAAATCCATGGCGCCGGGCACTGCTTACACCATCTACATCGAGTACACGGCCAAGCCCGACGAGTTGAAAGCGCAGGGCAGCGCGGCTATTACCGATGCCAAGGGCTTGTACTTCATCAATCCCGACAGCACCGAGAAAGGCAAGCCCGTTCAGATCTGGACGCAGGGCGAGACGGAAGCTTCCTCGGTTTGGTTTCCTACCATCGACCGGCCCAACCAGAAGACCACCTCGGAAATCAGCATGACGGTGCCGGCCAAGTACGTGACGCTCAGCAACGGGGCGCTGGTAAGCCAGAAGCCCGCGGAAGCCGGCCTACGGACCGACACCTGGAAGATGGACATGCCGCACGCGCCCTATCTGTTTATGATGGCCGTCGGCGACTTCAAAATCTATAAGGAAACGTGGCGCGGCAAGGAAGTAAGCTACTACCTGGAGCCAAAATACGCCCCCTACGCCAAGCAGATTTTCGGCAACACGCCCGACATGCTGGAGTTCTTCTCGACCCGCTTGGGCGTGGAATTCCCCTGGAACAAGTACGCCCAAATTGTGGTGCGCGACTACGTGAGCGGCGCCATGGAAAACACCACGGCCACGCTGCACGGCGACTTTGTGCAAATGACCGACCGGGAACTCCTCGACCGCCAGTATCAGAACGAGTCTGTAATTGCCCACGAGCTGTTTCACCAATGGTTTGGCGACTACGTGACGGCTGAAAGCTGGAGCAACTTGACCGTTAACGAGTCGATGGCCGACTTCTCAGAAGGCCTCTACGCCGAGCACAAGTACGGGGCCGATGCCGCCGACGCCCACAACTACCGCAACCTGCGCAACTACCTCTCTAGCCCCCCCGATGCCACCAAAAACCTGGTGCGCTTCCACTACGGCGACAAAGAAGAGATGTTTGACCTGGTGAGCTACCAGAAAGGCGGTGCCGTGCTGGACATGCTGCGCACCTACCTCGGCGACGACGTATTCTTCGCGGGCCTTCAGAAGTACCTCAAAGACAATGCCCTCGGCAACGGGGAAGCCCACCAAATGCGCCTCGCCATGGAGGCCGTTTCGGGTCAGGATCTGAACTGGTTCTACAACCAGTGGTATTTCCGGGCCGGCCACCCCGTTGTCACGATTGAGTCTTCTTGGGATGCGGCCAAAAAAGTACAGGCCGTAACGGTAAAGCAAACGCAGCCCGGTGACGTATTCCAATTGCCTTTCGCCATCGACTACTACGTGAAGGGCAAAGCCCAGCGCCAGCGCGTAACCATGACCGAAGCCACCCAAACCTTCCTCATGCCGCTCGACAGCAAGCCCGACTTGGTGAACGTAGACGCTGAGAAGACGCTGGTTTGGCAGCCCACTGAAAACAAAACTATAGCTGAATACGCGTATCAGTACGCCCACGCGCCCCTGTATCTGGACCGCCGTGAGGCCCTGTTGGCCGCTGCCAAAGAGCAGAAAACCAACACGGCTGCCCGCACGCTGCTCATTAGCGGCCTGCGCGACAAGTTTGCCAACTTACGCACGCTCACGCTGGAGCGCCTCGACCTAGAAGACAAGGCCGTGGCAAAGGCGGCCGCTCCTGCTATCCGCAAGCTGGTTAGCAGCGAGAAAGAAACTGCTGTGCTAGGCAATGCTCTTGTTGCTTTGGCCAAGCTGAAAGACAAGAAAGACGCCAAAACCTTCGCCAAGCAGCTAGCCGACAGCAAGTCTTACGGCGTGCAAGGTGCAGCTCTCCAAGCCTTAGCCCTCACCGATCCGGCGCAGGCTTTAACGAAAGCCAAGGCCTTTGAGACAGACGAACATGCCTCGCTGACGCAAGCCGTATCAGCTGTGTACGCCACGGCTGGCGGCACTGCCGAGTGGGCTTATATCCGTAATAAGTTTGATGCTGTTGGCCCCCAAGGCAAGTTTGGGATGCTCGAAGACATTGCAACCATGCTGCCCCGCCTCCAAGATCCTGCCGCTTTCACTGAAGGCGTCGACCGGATTAAGGCCATCGGCATTCAATACAAGTCGCGCGGTGCCGATAAGCCCATAATTGGCCTGCTACAGAGCATTACGAAAGACAAGGACAAGCCTGTATCCGCCGCTCAACAAGCCATTATCGATAAGGCTGTAACTGAGATTGAGCAGGCTAAGTAGAGCACTTATCTGTCATCACTCTGCACGGAGTGACCCATGAGCTAGGTAAAGCCCCTTCTGCAAATTGCAGAGGGGGCTTTTTGCTGTTATAAACCCGTTCAAATCATTCCACGGTCAGCACAATTTTTCCCGCGGCACTACCTTTTTCATTGTAGCGATGCGCCTCGGCAATTTCCTGCAGTGGGAACGTCTTATCGACAATAACGCGAATGGTACCAGTTTGTAACCAAACAGAAATCAGGGCCATATCGGAGCCGCTGTTTTTGGCCACGAATATGTGCGTCGTCTTATCGGAAAAGGCGGCCGCAGCCGTATCAACAAGAAGGTTGGTGGGATCGGGCGTGGTAGTCACGTAACGACCATTGCGCCGCAATGCAGCTTTGCTGGCTACAAAAGAGCTTTTACCAGCGGCATCGAATATGATGTCGTAGCGGCTTAAGTCCTTTGTGAAGTCGTGCTCTTTGTGGTTCAGGACCCGGTCTGCCCCGAGGCTGCGTACCAAGTCCTGGTTGTCAGGCCCTGCTACGCCGGTGACTTCGCCGGCGCCCAAGGCTTTAGCAATCTGCACGGCAAAGGACCCTACGCCACCGGAGGCCCCATTGATTAGCACTCGGTCGCCGGAAAGCAGTTGCGCTTTGTCGCGCAAGCCCTGTAAAGCTGTTAGAGCCGCCAAGGGCACTGCTGCTGCTTCCTCGAAGCTCAGCTTTTCCGGGATAAACGCTACTGTTGCTTCTTCCAGCACAACAAACTGCGCGTTGGCCCCGCCCACTCCGTCGCTGGGCATGCCGTACACACGGTTGCCGGGCGCAAACCGCGTAACATTGTCGCCTACTGCTACTACTTCGCCAGCTACGTCGCGGCCAGGTATCTTGGGGAATTTGTAGCCGGTGACAAATTTCAGCTCTCCCTTTCGCATTTTCCAGTCAACCGGGTTGACGCTGCTAGCGCGCACGCGGACTAGTAGTTGGTTGGCCTTGGGAATGGGCGTTGGCAACTCGCCATACTGCAGTACCTCGGCAGGGCCATACTGATTGAAATATGCTGCTTGCATTGCTGTGACGTTAGTGGAGCTACAGCATACGCAACCGCGGGCCCGAAGTCGGCTCCGGTCGAAACCGAAGTTTTGCACTGGCTGGCTTGTTACGAAGTTGTTAGTAAGCGAAAAACCGCCGCAGCCAAAGGCCACGGCGGTTTCAACCACACTTAACTAATAAAATAAACTTGCCGGAACGGCAAGACGGTTAATGCTAACTCACTGTGTGCATCAAATCTTCATTTTCTTCGGCGGGGCGCCTAATTCCTTCTAGCTGTTTGCACTACCCTCCTTTTAGAGGCTGTTTTATGCATTAATACCGTGTACTTTATTGGCTTTTATTCGGCGTGTTTCATGGTTTTCGTGCTGTAGATGTGCTCTAGTTTCGTCACAACGTCTTCATTTTCTTGTAACTCCTTCACCGTTACTGGTGTCGTACACAAGGCCGTGCAAACAAGCTAGGCGGGGTTAAGCAGTACATCTGTCAATTGGCAAACACAGGGGTCTTTAGTGGCCAATCACTTCGACCAACGGAATACCACGCAGTTCCAGGTTGATGCTCCGTTCCAAAGCTGTCTGACGAAAGTTGGCAATAGCTTCCAACACATCATAGTCAATCATCTGTGATTCAGTACCATCGATGATAACATGAGTTCCAGACGGGAACTGTTCTAATATGCGGACAATACTGGCCTTGTTTAGAAACGAAACGTGCTCACTCAGCTTAAGATGATACACTCCGGTGCCTTGCAACTCGGGCGTGGCGCGCATAAAAAAAGCTGACTCGTAGTGGGTTTTAAGGATGTAGAATATCCCTACGACCAACCCAATGGTAACCCCTTTCAACAAGTCGGTGAACAAAATGGCCAAGATGGTCACGATGAAAGGCAGGAACTGCTGCCAGCCTAGTTTCCACTGTGTTTTGTATAGCGCTGGTTTGGTAAGCTTGTAACCCACCAGCAACAACACCGCTGCCAGCGCCGAAAGCGGAATCTTGTTGAGAATTGTTTCCAGGAAAAGCAGGCTAGTCAATAGCAACAAGCCATGGAAGAAAGCAGAAACTTTGGTTTGGCCCCCGGCATTGATATTGGCCGAGCTACGCACAATCACGGCCGTCATGGGCAAGCCACCTAGCAGACCACTCACCACGTTGCCAGCTCCTTGCGCCATCAACTCGCGGTTGGTAGGAGTAGCGCGTTTGTGCGGATCGAGCTTATCCACTGCTTCCACGCTGAGCAAGCTCTCCAGAGAAGCTACAATGGCAATGGTGAAAGCCACCGTATAAGTAGACGACCGACTGAAAGCTGACCAGTCGGGCTGCGTGAAAATATTCAGCAAGTCGTTCCAAGACGATACAATTGGCAGCTGCACCAAGTGCTCGGGCCGCACGCGCAACACGGGTAAGGTAAGGTCTAGCAGCGAGCTAAGTGCAATGGAAAGCACCACAACTACCAGTGCCCCGGGTATCATTCGGAGAAGAGCAAAGCGCTTGCTCAGCACTTTTTCCCAAAGCAGCAACAAGCCCAGCGACAGCATCCCAATCAAAGCTGAGCCCCAGCCAAAGGAACGCAAAGCGCCACTCAGGGCCGAAAACGTGTTCTGCCCGTCGAACTGCAGAAACGTCATGTCTTCGAAATAATCCGTATCAGCGCCAAGCAAATGCGGTATTTGCTTGAGAATCAGAATAAGGCCAATAGCGGCCAACATGCCCCGGATAACTGAAGTGGGGAAGTACAGCCCAATAATACCAGCCCGAACTAAGCCCATTATTATTTGCAGTACTCCCGCTATGACCGTAGCGGCCAGTACGGCCTGGAACGACCCCAATGTTTGGAGAGCGGCCAGAACGATAGCCGTAAGACCAGCAGCAGGACCACTCACGCTAAGTTGTGAGCCGCTAAGCCACGACACCATCACCCCACCCACTATGCCCGTGATAATGCCCGCCAGCAAAGGAGCACCCGAGGCGAGCGAAATACCTAAGCAAAGTGGCAAAGCCACCAGAAAAACCACTAAGCCGGATGGAATATCCTTGCCAAGGTTGCTCAGGTAGCCAGCCTTGAGAGGCGAGGCAGCCGAAGAGGTTGAAGCCGCCGTTTGGATTGGAGCCTGAGCTTTAATTGACATAGGGAGGCTAGTGAAGAACCAAGCTATCAACTCAAATTGAGTTAGGCTGCACTGGAATTTTTACAAGTCTACGGGGCCGTAATTAAGACACAGTTAAAAAAGAGTTAAAACCAAATTAATTTGCACCTAGGCAGAATAGATACTACCCAACCGCTTTATACCAAGCACACTAGAGTTAAAACTCTCATCCCAATGCAGGCCACTCTAGCCACACCTGCGTGCCCTGATTCAATTGGCTTTCAACCCGCACAGATCCGCCGTGCAACGACATGATTTTGGCAGTAAGCGGCAGCCCAATACCGTGCCCAGGAATGGCGCGCATTGTTTCGGCCCGGAAGAACGGGACGAACACTTGCTGACGGTCAGCCTCACTCATGCCTACGCCATAGTCGCGCACTTCTAATACCACATCAGTGGCTGTTGTTGAAAGCACAGCTAGCACCGGCTCCTCGGAACCGGCTGAAAACTTACAGGCATTTTCCAGCACGTTCAGCAGAGCCGACAGCAGTAATGCCTCGTTGCCACGTACGGCAAAGGGTTGCCGCACCTTGGGCGGAATATCACCAAACTCTAAGTCGACACGGCAGGTAGGATGCCGACGCTGTACTTCCTCGTGGGCTTGCAGTAGCAGCTCATCCATTCTCACTGTGGTCAAGGGCACCTGCGAGGGGTCGTCGGACGCGCGGGCAATTTGCAGCAGGCCATTGGTGAGGTCCTTCAGCAAGCGGGCGGCATCGAGGGTGCTTTGCAAAACTCGGCGGTACTCTTGAGGGCTCCGCTCTTGCTGCAATAAGGCTACTTCCAATTCTCCAATCAGCACCGTGAGCGGCGTGCGTAGCTCATGGGAGGCATCGCGCACAAAGGTGCGCTGCCCGGCAAAGGCCACTTCAAGCCGGTCGAGCAGTTGATTAAAGCGCTTCGCTAAGTGCGCTATTTCGTCGTAGCCATCAGCCTGCGAGAGGCGGCGGTGCAAATCCGAAACGGTGATGCTGTCGACCTCACGCACCACTTTCTGCATGGGACTCAAGGCTTGGCCGGCGAAAAACCACCCCCCTATCCCCACAATGACCAAGGAAGCTAATAGCCCACCAATCATGATGTTGCGCAAGCCCAACTGCCGGTCGCGGGTATCAAGGTCAACCGAAGAGGCGACGACGACAAAGTCGCCGCGGCGCGCATCTCGGTAAAGCAGCCCTACTGTTTGATGAAAATTAGGCCCTATTTGCACTTGCCTGCCCTTTTGGCGAACCGCCATAAGCAAGCTGATGGGTATAGGCACTTCAGTGGGCTGCCCTTCCCGAAACACTACCCGGTTGGAGGTATTGTATACCCGCACTTCCTCTTCGGGCAAAGTACGGTAGAACTGGCGCAAATACCGGCGATACGAAGTTCGGCTAGCTTCATCGGCTCGGTTGGTACCATCCAAGTAGACGTGCGCCACAATACGAGCGCGCGCAAACAAGCTTTGCGTAAACGACTCTTGCCGCGCTTGGTAGGTGAAGTAATAAATCACCACCGAAAACAGCAGCAGCGTAACAGCTAGGATGGCAGCAAACTGCAGTGCCAAGCGCAGACGAATGCTCATGTTTTAGTGGTTTTAATTTTAGAAGAGGCAAGCATCGCCCGTAACCTAGCTGCACCTATCAGCACCACTACGTTACCGTTGCTCTCTATCGAAATTTATTCTTCCTTCATCACGTAGCCCATGCCTACTAGCGTATGGATTAGCTTGGGCGTAAAGTCTTTGTCGATTTTTTTACGCAGGAAATTGATGTACACATCAATCACATTGGACCCCGTGTCGAAGCTGGTTTCCCACACGTGCTCGAGTATGTCGACTCTGGAAATAACGCGGCCTTTGTGGCGGAGGAGGTATTCCAGCAACGAAAACTCACGGGCCGTAAGCTGAATAGGCTGCCCAGCCCGCTGCACTCGCTTGCTGCTTGGGTCAAGTGTAAGATCGGCAAGGTGCAGGATAGCCGCCGAAGAATTGGATTCAGGACGACGACGCACCAAAGCACGTACGCGCGCCAGCAGCTCCTGAAAAGCAAAAGGCTTTACCAAGTAATCGTCGGCGCCGGCGTCGAGACCCTTGATTTTGTCGTCTGTCTCACCTAAGGCAGTGAGCATCAGAATAGGTACGGCAGAATTAAGGGCTCGTACTTGGCGGCATACATCAAGTCCACTCAGGCCCGGCAGCAAATTGTCGAGGATAATAAGGTCGTGAGAACCGGCCAGGGCCATGCGTAGCCCGGTGGGTCCGTCCGTGGCTACCTCAACGGAATGTTGCTGCTCGGTGAGGCCTTTATGTAAAAACGACGCCACTTTGGGCTCGTCTTCCACCAACAGAATTTTCATGTGGGAGAAACTAGGTGTGGAACGCAGAACGAATTGGCCGAAGATACGGGGATAAAACTCGCTCCTGGACTATGCAACGCGTCTACTTGCTCTTTCGCGCTTGCTATTAGCGCGAATCTTAACCCACAAATAGCCGTTTTTTTTAGCTGCAGGCCAACAAATCGATGGAGGACACAAAAATTAAAGATGAAATACAAATGAAGTTGTTTTAATTCTATTTTAACCCTGAAGCTCATCTATATCCTATAGCTTTTAGCTAGCACCAAAGCCCACGAACAGATGTGTTTGGTGGCATTTTACCTAATCCGATTACCTGCCTGCACTACCAACGAAAAGACAACCCTTCACCCGCAAAATAAAAATAATTATATTTTATATTTTTCATTTTTAATAAATATTCCAATAAAATAGTTTTTTATATACAGACAAATAGAGCACAATAAAATAGCTTTAGGGCGTAATTAAGGCCCATTTAAGCCATACTCACCATATCTTCATCATTAATAAGATCATTTTAAATATAATTACATCTTCATTCCGAGCTACTTCATTTTACTCTATTCCTGTGACACCTGAGCAAAGGCAACTCGCCCTTGAAAATCTAGCCAACCCAAGCGATGCTACTGGGCCTCTGTTGCTCACTCAACTATTCGAGCAGGCGGCTATCCTTCATCATGATGTAGTGGCAGTTGAGTTCCACACATCTCGCCTTACCTACTCTCAGTTAAACCAAAAAGCGGATGCTCTTTCACAAGCTATCCTGCGGCATGCTCCTGACAACCCTATTATAGGCATAAGTACCTCCCGAGGTATCGAAATGGTAATTGGGCTCCTCGCCATCCTGAAAGCGGGCAAAGCCTACATACCGCTCGATCCTACCTATCCGGTAGCACGTCTACAGCAAATTATTGCTGGTGCTGGCATTACTACTTGCGTAGCCCCTACGCACGACCAGGCCATATTCGAAAGCCTTTCCTTGCAGACTGTCGCCTCCGATAAGGACTACAGTTACCCCATCCAAGCTGTGGCGGCATGGAACCAGGTGGCTTACGTGTTGTATACGTCGGGCTCAACCGGCGAGCCGAAAGGCGTGTGCATGGGACATAGCCCGCTGTTGAATCTGCTGCAATGGCAAAACCGCAGCTCGTGCGCCACCCGCGGAACGCGGACATTGCAATTTGCTACGCTCACCTTCGACGTTTCCTTTCAGGAAATCTTCGCCACCTTCAGTACGGGTGGCACCTTAGTTCTTATCGACGATGATTTACGCATTGACTTTACAGGGCTGCTAGCGTTTATCGAGCAGCAGAAAGTTAACCGGGTATTTCTGCCTTTCGTGGCGTTGCAGTATCTGGCCGAAGCGGCCGTGAACGAACAGCTGTTTCCTACTTGCTTGGCAGAAGTCATGACGGCAGGAGAGCAACTCAAAATCACGCCGCAAGTCAGAACCCTATTTTCTACCCTCCCAAACTGCACACTCTACAACCAATACGGCCCGACCGAGTGCCACGTCGTAACGCAGCTAACGCTGGCAGGCAATGCCGCTAGCTGGCCGGAGTTGCCCACTATTGGGCAGCCTATCGACAAGACCTTCGTCGTGGTTGTTGATAGCGCCCTGAACGCTGTTGCGGTAGGCAGTAGTGGGGAATTGTGCCTAGGGGGCGCCTGTCTGGCCGAAGGGTACCTAAATCAGCCCACTTTAACGGCCAGTAAGTTTATCAATTGGACCTCGCCGGCAGGAGAGAACATCCGCTTGTATCGCACCGGCGACGTTGGTTACCTCACCCCCGATGGCACCATTGAGTTTCAGGGCCGCCAAGACGACCAAGTGAAAATTCGTGGCCACCGCATTGAGTTAGGCGAAGTGGAGGTGATGCTCAACACCATCAGCCACATCAAGCAGGCGGTGGTAGTAGCCCGCACCTACGACGACGGCGAGAAGAAGCTATTAGCGTATCTAGTTTCCAAAACCCAGAACCAAGACACAGCTGCTGTAAGGAAAGCTGTGGAAACTAGCCTGCCCGACTACATGATGCCATCGGCGTTTGTGTGGATGGACGAGCTACCGCTAACTACCAGCGGTAAAGTCGATAAAAAGGCGTTGCCCGTGCCAGGCCTGCAACGACCTGACCTTTCCACTCTTTACCGAAAGCCTGCTTCGGGATTAGAAGAGAAACTTACAGCTCTTTGGGCTGAGCTGCTTTATCTGGATAAAGTTGGGGCCGACGATAATTTTTTCGAGCTAGGCGGCAACTCATTATTGGCGCAAAAGACGGTGGCGGTGCTAAAGCTGAAGCACCAGCTTTCCCTGCCCATAACAAAGCTCTACCACTACCCCACCGCGGCCGGAGTGGCAACCTTTCTGGGTCAACAGCCAGCCACAGGGGCTAAGCCCACGCAAGCACAGGATCAGCAAAGCCAGCCAGGGGCCGATATAGCTATTATTGGCATGGCGGGCCGCTTTCCTGGCGCTGATAGCATCACTGAACTGTGGCAACTGCTCAAGGAAGGCCGGGAAACCACTCGCTTCTTCACCACCGACGAGTTAGATGCCATCATTCCAGCGCAGCTAAAAAACGACCCGCTTTATGTGAAAGCTCGGGGCGTTATCAACCATGCCGATGCGTTTGACGCCAGCTTCTTTGGCTTGAATCCGAAGCTAGCGGAACTAATGGACCCGCAGCAACGAGTGTTCCTCGAAATTGCTTGGGAGGCCTTGGAGCAAGCAGGTTATCTGCCGCAGTATTATAAGGAAAGTATCGGCGTATTCGCGGGCACCGGCAACAACACCTACTACCAGCACAATGTGCAGCCCAATCGGGACTTAGTAGAACAGGTAGGTGGCTTTCAGGTGATGACGGCCAACGAGAAAGACTACATAGCTTCTCGCACGGCTTATCAGCTAAACTTGAAAGGCCCGGCAGTCAGCGTTTACTCGGCCTGTTCCACTTCTCTGCTAGCTATAACCCAAGCGGTTCAGAGCTTGCGGAGTGGCCAATGCACAGTGGCCTTAGCTGGAGGCGCCAGTATCACGTCGCCTATGTACAGCGGCCACCTCTACGAAGAAGGGGCTATGCTCAGTGCCGATGGGCACTGCCGGCCGTTTGATGCTGCGGCTAAAGGCACGGTGTTTAGCGATGGGGCCGGTGTGGTGCTCCTTAAGAGCCTGGCAGCCGCTCGCCAAGACGGTGATACTATCTATGCTGTAATTAAAGGTGTAGGCATCAACAACGATGGCGGCAACAAGGGCAGCTTCACGGCCCCTAGTGCCGAAGGGCAGGCAGCCGCTATAACAATGGCTTTGGCAGATGCCCGCATCGAGCCTTCTACCATCGGCTATGTGGAAGCCCACGGCACGGGCACCCCCATTGGCGACCCAATCGAGATAGAAGGCTTAACGCTGGCTTTTGGCGAACAGGCTGGTCGGCAGCAGTGCGCGTTGGGCTCTATCAAGAGCAATATGGGGCACCTCACTACGGCAGCCGGCGTCGCGGGCTTAATCAAGGCTACCCTGGCACTGCACTACAAACAGTTGCCTCCTTCGCTAGGCTTCACCACTCCGAATCCGCATATCGATTTTTCCAACAGCCCCTTCTTCGTAAACAACCAGCTCCGAGAGTGGCAAGCGGGCCAAGGTGCGCGCCGGGCAGGCGTAAGCTCGTTCGGCGTTGGGGGCACCAATGTCCATGTGGTACTGGAAGAGTTCGAGAACGAGCTTGCTGTCTCAACCCAAGGACGCAAGGCTCAACTGCTTACGTGGTCGGCAAAATCAACGGCTAGCCGGGACGCTTACGCTCAGCGCCTAGCCACTTGTTTGCAGGCGCCATTTCAGCCTGAATTGGCCGATGTGGCATATACGCTGCAAAAGACGCGGGCCCCATTCGCGCACCGTCGTTTCGTGGTGGCGGCAACCCCCGACGAACTAGTACAGGCCCTTCAGACCGAACCCACTTCGCTCGCCGGGGCCAATACGCTGCAGGCAGTACCGGGCGAAGTGGTGTTTTTGTTTCCTGGTCAGGGTGCGCAGTACCTGAATATGGGCCGCACTTTATACGAACAGGAGAGTGTGTATCGGCAAGCAGTGGATACGTGTGCCGAGTTGCTGCTCCCACACCTCGGAGCCGACATCCGGCACATTGTGTATCCCAGCAGTATTATTTCCGGAGTTGAGGATACGCTAAAAAATACCCGCTATGCCCAGCCGGCACTGTTTGTTACCGAGTATGCGTTGGCCCAACTTTGGCTAAGCTGGGGTATCGAGCCATCCGTTTTTTGCGGTCATAGCATCGGCGAATTTGTGGGAGCTTATTTGGCGGGCGTTTTCACCCTCGCTGAGGCGCTTACTCTCATTGCGGTGCGCGGCCGTTTAGTAAGCGAACTGCCCCGCGGCAGCATGCTTTCGGTACGCCTGGAAGCAGAAAAACTGCAAGGCCTTCTACCCGCAGCACTATCGATTGCCGCAATCAACAGCAGCAAGTATTGTGTGATAGCAGGCGAGGACAGTGCGGTTGCCGCGTTTGCTATGCTACTGGACGACAACAAAGTTCCGAACCGCGTTTTACCCACCAGCCATGCCTTCCATTCTGCTATGATGGAACCAGTTGTGGATGAGTTTCGGCGCGAGGTGGAGAAAGTAGCCCTACGCCGACCTCAGAAACCTATTGTCTCCACCGTTTCGGGCACGTGGCTGACCGACGCCCAGGCTACCGACCCGCAGTACTGGGCCCAGCACCTCCGGTTACCAGTCCGCTTTGCCGATGCCCTTGAGACACTTTTCCAGCAAGACACTCCCCTGCTCCTGGAAGTGGGCCCTGGCAGTGTCACGTCCACGCTAGCTCGCCAACAGCGCAACACCCGGCCCGTTACGGTGCTCTCCAGCTTGGGCACACCCCACGGCACACACACCGAGCAGCACACCATGCTAGAAGCGCTAGGCCAGTTATGGCTGCACGGGGTGGAGCCCGCCTGGGACGCCTTCTATGCTACTCAAAACAGACGCAAAATCACCTTACCCGCCTATTCCTTCAACCGCAAGCCCTGCTGGGTAGCGCCCCCCGCAATCAAAGTCACCGTAGACTCTCGGCCGGTGCCTGTGCTACCTCAGGTTGAACCTACTACGCACCTCGCTTCAGTCCCTATGAGAAGAGATACCCTATTTGCTAAAGTTAAGAACCTAATTGAAAACGCTTCAGGCATTGAAATGGACGGGGTAACGCCCGCCATGAGCCTGTTGGAAATCGGCCTTGACTCCTTATTGCTAACGCAGCTGTCTATTACTTTAAAGAAGGAATTTAATGTTCCCATTACCTTCCGTCAGCTAAACCAGGAATACGCAACGCTAGAAGCACTTGTCACTTACTTAGACAACAAGCTCCCTCCGGAAGCATACCAACCTGTAGCCCTCCCGCAACCAGCTAGTGTGAGTGCCCCCGTAGCGCCGGTTCTTCCGCCCGTGGCACCTGTAGCAGCAGCGCCCAGCCCCAACGGTGATACCATGCTAGGACTGGTAGCCCAACAACTGCAACTACTGTCGCAGCAGGTTATGCTCCTGCAAACCAGCAATCCGGCAGCTTCCTACGCTCCGGCGGCTCCTGCTGCGTTGCCAGCCCCAAGCCAGCCAATAGAAGAGACGCAGACCATAACTAAACCCGCCTTGAGTGCGGAGGAAGAAGCAGAACTAAAGAAACCATTCGGCGCTACTGCCCGCATCGAACGGCAAGCAACCGAACTGAGCGAACTGCAGCAGGAATTTTTATGGCAGCTCACGTCTCGCTACAATCAAAAAACGCGGAGCAGCAAAGCGTACGCACAGCAAAACCGCGCCCACATGGCTGATCCGCGTGTGGTTTCGGGGTTCAAGCCGCTCACCAAGGAAGTGGTTTACCCTATTGTGGTCAACAAGTCGAAAGGCAGTTCCCTCTGGGACATTGATGGCAACCAATACATTGATGCTCTAAACGGATTCGGCTCCTCGATGCTGGGGCATCAACCCGCGCCGATTGCCGAAGCCTTGCATCATCAGATTGAGGAAGGCTACGAGGTAGGTCCGCAGCACGAGCTAGCTGGCGAAGTCAGCAAGTTGATATGCGAATTCACTGGCTTCGACCGGGCCGCCTTGTGCAGCACAGGCTCCGAAGCAGTACTTGGCACGATGCGCGTTGCCCGCACTGTAACCGGGCGCTCCTTGATTGTGGCCTTCACCGGCTCCTACCACGGCATAGTAGATGAAGTACTGGTTCGCGGCACCAAAAAACTGGTATCGTTTCCGGCCGCCCCTGGCATCATGCCGGAAGCCGTGCAAAACATGCTTATCCTGGAATACGGCACCGACGAAAGCCTGCGCATCATCCGGGAGAGGGCGCATGAGCTGGCAGCCGTGCTGGTGGAACCAGTTCAAAGCCGCCGCCCAGAGTTTGTACCTATCGAGTTCTTGAAGCGAGTGCGGGAAATAACTGCTGCCTCCGGTACCGCCCTGATTTTCGACGAAGTGATTACGGGCTTCCGGATGCATCCGGGGGGCGCGCAAGCTCTATTTGGTATCAAAGCAGACCTAGCATCTTATGGCAAAGTAGTAGGTGGCGGTTTGCCCATCGGGGTTATTGCTGGCCAAAAAACCTTCATGGACGCCCTCGACGGCGGGTTCTGGCAGTACGACGACGCTTCGTACCCAGAAGTAGGCGTCACGTACTTCGCGGGCACCTTTGTGCGACACCCTTTGGCACTGGCGGCAGCCAAGGCGTCGTTGCTCTACATGAAGGCGCAAGGGGCTGCTTTGCAACAACGCCTTACTGCCAAAACCGATCAACTAGCCAATTCGCTAAACACCGAACTAACTCGGCAGCAACTGCCATTTTTTGTCGCGCATTTTGGCTCACTCTGGAAAATTAAATTCAGAGAGGATATTCCGTATAGTGAATTATTATTCACCCTGATGCGGGAAAAAGGAATACACATATGGGATGGGTTTCCTTGTTTCATGACGGAGGCACATACTACCGAAGATATAAATCAGATAATCACTGCTTGCCTCGATAGTATTGATGAAATGGTGAAGGCCGGTTTCTTTCCTTCCAGCTTATACAGCGCAAAAACGCCGCCCAAACAGCAAAATCTTATTTCACCGAATATTCCTCCCGTCCCAGGTGCCAAACTAGGCAGAGACAGTAAAGGAAACCCTGCTTGGTATATTTCCAATCCTGAGCTTCCAGGCAAATACCTGAAAATAGATTTAAACTAAAATCTATTGCTGTACAGAATACTAATTCGGCTCTCTCATTAAAAGCCAAGTTGCTATTCAATTACGCCTGCTTTTCAAATTAAGTAATTGAGTGCCCTATTTATTAAAACGCAACAAACAAATGTTACCTGAAACTCAAATAGCAGAGCTCGGATCTGATAACACATCATTTGCGGTTGAGTTTGATCCATTTGCCGGACCAGAAATTGCCCGAGTTGGGCTAACCACTGCTCCCCAATTAGAGATATGGCTTGCCTGCCTGCTAGGAGGCAATGCTGCTAATAGAGCGTACAACGAGTCGTTTTCCCTGCGCTTCACTGGCTCGCTAGACGGCCGGGCAATGCAACAGGCCCTACAGGAAGTGGCAGATAGGCACGAAGCGCTTCGCTCCGTCTTCAGTGCAGACGGCAAATACATCTGCGTATTCACGCGTGTTGAAGTCCCATTTTCCTACCAAGACCTTTCCAGTCTTCCCCTCAACAGAAGGGAACTGCTGACTACAAAAGCTGTTGCGAACGATGCCGAGCACGTATTTGATTTAGTGCAAGGCCCCTTGGTAAAGGCAACGCTGCTGAAGCTAACTGATGATCAGTATCATCTTATTATAACGGCCCACCACATCGTCTGCGACGGTTGGTCGCTGGGTATTTTGCTACAAGATGTAAGTGTGCTGTACTCGTCTTATTCGCAAGGCGTATCGGCTGCCCTACCCGCGCCTCCTAGCTTCAGTGAGTACGCTGATGAACAGCTGCTATTCCAGGCGAGCAAAGAATACAAGCATACGGAGGCTTTTTGGATAAATCAGTACAAGGATACTGTACCCGTTGTGGACATGCCAACGGATTTTCCGCGGCCACCCTATCGCACGTACGCTAGCGCCCGGCTAGATTTTTCGCTTTCTAATGAACTGGTCGCCAGAGTAAAAAGAACAGGGTTACAGGCCGGGTGTAGCTTTGTGACAACCCTACTGGCAAGTTTCGAAGTGCTGCTTCATCGTTTAACGGGGCAGCAGAGTATTGTAGTCGGTATACCTACTGCCGGCCAACCAACGAGCGGGAGCCAACACTTGATTGGCCATTGCGTGAATCTACTTCCCCTACGCAGCGAACACACCGCAACCGACAGTTTCAGCACGTATTTACAGCAACGCAAAACATATCTCTTCGACGCCTACGAGCACCAAGGGTTGACATTTGGCAGCCTCCTGAAGTCAATCAATATTAGCAGAGATGCCAGCCGAATCCCTTTGGTTCCTGTTGTATTCAACGTGGATATGGGGCTTGCCAATGGTGTCAGCTTTCACGGACTTACCTATCAACTGCAAAGCAACCCTAGAGCTTTCGAGACATTCGACTTGTTTCTTAATGCGAGTGGCACGGAAGAGGAAGTAGTACTAGAGTGGTCGTACAATACGGCTCTATTCAAGGCAGAAAGCATCAAAAATATGATGACTACGTTCGAGCAATTGCTCGATGAAGTCACTGCCAATCCTAATTCAACTCTAACTCCCCCTAGAAAGAATAGCGCAACAAATTTGCCGAGGGCTTACCAGGTACTTAACAATACTACAGTTAGCTATTCATCAACCGGTTATTTACCTGATTTAATTCAAGACATTGCCTATAAGCATCCGGCTGCTATTGCCGTTAAATTCAATGAAGCTACGCTCTCCTATTATCAACTTAACGCAAAAGCTAACCAGCTAGCGCGTTATCTTCTGGCCAAAGGTTTATCCGCTGGCGACGTCGTTGGCATTGCCCTCAATCGGTCGCAAGAACTGCTTGTAACCCTACTGGCCGTATTGAAATGTGGAGCTACCTATTTACCACTAGACCCCACTTATCCTGCGGACAGATTGGAATTCATGCTACAGGATTCTAAGGCTTCATTTTTATTGAAATCGAATACGCTTGGTTCCGGTTTCCATGACAGTATCAGTGTGGATATCGAAGATGCACTATACCAAGCGGAACGCTATTCCACAGACGCACTAGAAGTAGCCATAAGTGGTGATGCGGTAGTGTATATCCTTTACACCTCTGGTTCTACTGGTTTACCCAAGGGAGTACAAATCAAACATAGTGGCTTGGTGAACCTGCTGCGTAGTGTTCAGCAGGAAGTTGGTATTTCAACTGCTGATAAACTACTGGCTATCACTACCATTTCATTTGACATGGCTGTGCTCGAGCTTTTCTTACCCTTGGTAAGCGGGGCTATGGTTGTGGTAGCTGACAGCAAGGCAACCAAAGATGGGAATGCACTACGGCACCTCATCGAAGCTGAGGCAATTACCGTCATGCAGGCCACTCCTGCCACTTGGCGGATGATGCTCAATGCTGGTTGGACAGAACAGTACCCCCTGAAAGCAATCAGTGGCGGCGAAGCACTACCCGAAGATCTTGCCCAACGTCTCCTTGCAAGGTGTGCTTCGCTTTGGAATATGTACGGCCCGACGGAAACGACTATTTATTCATCTTTCAAACAGCTCACGCACGCAAATGAATTAATTACTATTGGTAAGCCTATTTCTAATACCCAATTCTACATTTTAGATGAGCAGTTTAATCTTGTAGAACCTAACACAATAGGCGAGTTATACATAGCTGGCGATGGTCTGGCCAAAGGATATCTTAATAGACCAGAACTAAATCAAGACAAGTTTATAAATAACCCTTTCTCATTGACTGATGGCGAAAAGATGTATCGCACCGGCGACCTAGCCAAACTAGTCGATACCGGAGAAATTCAATATCTAGGTCGTGCCGATCAGCAAATAAAGATTAGGGGCTATCGAATCGAGCCTGGTGAAATTGAGCACCAGCTTTCTAGCATCAATGAAATACAAGAAGCCGTAGTTATAGCTAAGTTAGACAGTTACGGCATGACTCGGTTGGTAGCTTATGTTGCTGTCCGAAATTTCAATTCAGCCACCGACTTCAGCACTCGCATTATGAGTTGGAAAAATAGCTTAGCTAATAAGCTTCCTGTATTCATGCTTCCTAATGACATTATTGTCATTAGCTCAATTCCCAAAACCCTAAATGGTAAAACCGATAGAGCGGCTTTGTTGTCGTACGTTAAAGTAGACGAAACAAAAGCTGTTGAACGGCATGATGGACCACGCACTGATATAGAAAAGCTGGTAGCTGATATTTGGAAACAATATCTGCAAGTGCCAACTGTCGGCATTTTCGATGATTTTTTCAAGCTAGGTGGCCACTCTCTTATTGCAGTGCAGGTAATAGCCCAGTTGGAAAAAGCGACCGGTAAAAAATTACCGCTTGCAACTTTATTCGAAAGCTCCACTGTAGAGAAACTTGCGGCAGTGCTGCAGATGGACAGCAAGTTTATAACCTGGGATTCTCTTGTGCCAATTAAGCCACAAGGCAGCAAGACGCCCCTTTACATTGTGCATGGCGCTGGGCTAAACGTCTTAATTTTCAAGGCACTATCAAAAAACTTAGACCCTGAGCAGCCAATTTACGCCTTGCAAGCCAAGGGATTGAATGGGATTGACGAACCGCACGGAACCATAGAGGAAATGGCTGCGCATTACATCTCCACTATAGAAAGAGTAAACCCTAATGGTCCTTATGCATTGGCTGGCTATTCATTTGGGGGAATTATTGCTTTTGAAATGGCCAAGCAGTTGAAAGCAGCAGGCAAGGCAGTGCCATTTCTTGCCATGTTCGACACCTACGCTGATCAGCCAGACCATTTCACGCCGTTTCTTACTAGATATACTAAGCGGTTCTTGTTCTTCCTGAAGCGTATACTTTTCTTCTTCGTCCTATTGCGCAAGAGCCCCAAAGCTACTATTCAATATAAAGTAGAAGCCATTCGACGGGACTTTCAAAAGTTAAAATACAGCAAAGAACAATATTACGAAGAAGTCTACGGCCATTCTTATAAAATGGCATCAATGCACAAGAGTGCTGCTCATAAGTATAAGCTGACTCCACAAAATATAAAAATCGAACTATTCAGAGCGAAAGACAGAACATATTATGTAGATGATTTCGAGTATATGGGCTGGGAACCATTTGCTCTAAATGAAATTTCTATTCATGAAGTCCCTGGTGACCATAATTATATGTTTGCACCACCACACGACGAAGAAACAGGCCGCATATTGCAGTACGCATTAAATAAGATAAAGTAATTTTTACCGTTTAATATGACATGGCATTATCGTCGGTTCAATGTTACTCGATTGAAAATATTAAATGGGACCATTTTACATCTAAGCCTATTGAACGACACCTTATAAATATATTTTTCATTACTACTTCATTACACAACCACTTAATAAGCTCGCATCAAAATATATTATCTAGTGAAGAAATAGACAAATCCCAATTTTACCATCATGTACCTAAGAGAGAAAAGTATATAGTAAATAAGTGCTTATTAAAAATTTTATTAGGCGCTTATCTTGATAAGAGCTACCATACTATAGAATTACTACCCGGCCGCAATGGTAAGCCAGAGATAACCAACCAGCCGAACTTGCATTATTCAGTATCCTATTCTGCTGATTACATGCTACTGGCCATTGCACCCGACGATATTGGTGTGGATGTAGAATGTGTTAGGCACGATTTTCACTTCCAAGACGTTGTCGATTTCAGCTTCAGTCCAAAGGAGAAAAATTTTATCAAGGAAAGCGCTGACCCAACTAAGGCTTTCTACACACTCTGGACCCGCAAAGAAGCACTAGTGAAGGCTACGGCCCAAGGCATTAACGACGACTTCAACTACATTCCATCGTTGAATGGCTCTCATCTGATAGATCAAGCCAAGCTGATCACTTCCTTAGACTGGACAACCAGCAGCTTCCCTATTGGCACCGACTGTATCGGAGCCATTTCTTATCCTTTCGCATTAAACAGCAAGGACTTTGCCTTCTATACTGTTGACACTATTCCCTCAGCATTGTACGCCCCTAGCAATCAACTGGTAATCAATACAATATGAACTAGTTAGTTTTCTGTTTTGCGACCAACAATCAGATTCAAGAACTTAAGCCTATCTATTCTAAATCATGCTATATCGCGCCTTACTTGCTTTTGAAGCCGTACTATTAACCTAGCATTTTACCTCAACAGTCAAGATCCTACTTTTATTTGAATAGACAGCTACTTCATTCGATGATCTGCTAGCAGAAAATAAAAAATCCCCTCACAGTGGCGTGAGGGGATTTTTTGTGGGCCCAACTGGTACACTAGTTTTGAACTCCCCTACTGAACACCGCTTGTTCAACGCTTCGACGAGTACTCGAAGCTCGAGCTGACAAGTTTTGTACTCCGGTGTTCAGCCTTTGTTTTACCAGTGTTTTACCCGGCCTTCAATAGCGGCATGGCGCGGTGCTTATATACCTTATCCGCGGTCTCGTCTACCTCGGTTGAATTGTAGCGGTCAACATAGATTTCCGTTGTGCTCCGCTGCTTATGCCCTAGCAGTGCTCCGACCTTGCCCAAGTCGCCACCGTTGGCCCGGTCGGACTCGGTAGCCAAGGTGCGGCGCGAAGAGTGGGTACTGATCTTTTTGCTGATGCCGCACTTATCGGCTCCGAGCTTGATATTCTTATTGAGCTTGGCCGTTGCCTTCTTGATGCATTGCAGCTGGTCCCGCTCACTTAGCTGATCGTAGTCAGCATCTAGCCACGGCAAGATGTACGCTTCGGGGCTGACACCTTCCTCGGGACGTAGCGAGTCGAGAATAGCAGTGAGCTGCGCAGACTCGGCAACGGACTTATCGGTGTCGCCTTTATCCATGGTGAAGTAGACGCGGCCAAATTGCCGGTCTTTCCACTTCAGCCGCAGCACCGCCCCTACCCTACTGCCGTGTAGATAGAAACAGATTAGGTACGTGAGCCGGGCTATGTGCTGCATTTGCGGCAAGTGTACCCTTTCATAAGCTGCTAACTCGGCATCGGTAAGCCATACCCGCTTGGGGCGGGATTTGGGCATTACATAGTCTTCCAACGGGTCGTTATCCCGGCTCAGGAATTTAAGCTTGATAGCTCGCTTGATATAGAGCCGCAGCGTTTTCAGGTTTTTGCGGCGCGTGGTCGGGTTGTTGGGCAAGTCCCGCAGGTAGTTTTCAAACTCCTGCATCAGTTCCTCACTCAGTAACTCGAAAGGAAGGTGGGGACGCCAGGCAGCAAACTTGTTGATGACCGCCGCGCGGGCCTCGTAGGTAGCGGGCTTGAATTGCCGCCTATCTACTTGCTCCAGACTTTGCTTCATGAAGGCAATAAAGTCTAAGTCGGTGGAGCTGGCAGCGGGTGTAGTATCGTGCCGCTGTAGGAAGAGTTGCTTGAGCTGCGCTGCATCGGCTGTCGGATGATGCTTGGCTAAGAGCTTGGCATCAGCTAGTATTTCTACCAGGTCGGCATTGTAGCGGGCATATAGCCGGTGACTTGTACGTATCCAGTTCTCTTTCTCCAGCTTGCCTTCGGGGTTCCACTGCTTCATCGCTACGGCAATGCCGGTGCTGGCGTAGCGGGGTTGCCGATTCGCTGTGATGCGTAGCCACACTTCATACAGCCCATCAGCATTAGGCTTGTGTGCAAGAGTTATTTTGAAGGTAGCGGACATTTTACTCTTCAGCAGGCTCGTATACCTTCTCCCCGACCTTCCACATACATAGGATATCGCCTAGCTCAATGGTCATAACTTCACCGTTGCTGTCGCTGGTGAGTTCAAGGTTGCCATTCTTATTGCTAGTAATGCGCTTGATAATGAACATGCCATTGCGCAAGCTCATTGCGTGCACGCCGGTGGCGTATTGCCAATCACCATCTTGCACTGGGCGCACTGTAACACACACCCTATCCGCATAACGTGGAGCCATGCTGTTGCCCCTGATTTCTAATACGCGAGCGTCACTATAATCTCTGCCTTCTCGTTTCAACACCCACATTGTTTCATACTCCTCTGGTAACGAGTCCATGCAGTTAACTGCAAAAGAGCCGTATGCCGTTCTGTTAAAGAACGGCAGCTCGACATATTGAGCATCAGGGATTATTGCTACTGTATCGAATGAATTGGTCGTTGGGGCCGTTTGGTTGCCCAGACGGATATAATCAGGTGTGGTTTTAAGCACCTTAGCTAGCTTCTCAAGCATATCAGGCTTAATGCGGGCTTGAGCCTGATTTTCATAATACCAAATTGTATTGGTGCTCAAGCCGACAGCATCGGCTACGTTAGCCTGAGCTAGACCCTGGCGTTCCCGTAGCTCTTTTAAGCGGCTGCCTTGCGTATCCTTCATTACTGTTTTTAGCCCTATTGCATCACAAAGCAATACAATCTATCACAATCTGTGAAACTTTATCACAGAGAATTTTGGTTTATCACAAACTTTCACATATACTTGTATTGTCTTATCACAAACCACAACTGTAATGATGGCCACAGCCCCCCCAGACACCTACCAAGTACGTGCAGAGGTAGACTTAGCAACCGAATTAGCCCTTAAACGAGAACAGGGCCGTATTCAAGAGGCGACCGGCAAGCGACCTCGTATCGAACAGGTTGTTGCCAATGTCCTAATTGAGTGGGGTAAAAACCGCAAAACAGGCGGCTAATTTTTTTGCCTTGTTCATCACAAAAAATCACAAAAATTAGAATCAATCACATTTTATCACATAGAGTCTCTAATAGCTATGACAAGCCTAGAACAATTAGCTGCTCTGCCTAACCAATATCAGCAGCTTGAACAGCGCCTTGTGCTCTTAGAGCAGCGACTTACAGCCTATGTCGAGTCAGTCAATGATGAGGTGGATACACATGAGGCCCTAAAGCTAACTGGCATTAAGTCTCGCACCACGCTCATTGAAGAGCGCAAGCGGCCTGGCACACTGCTTCAATACAGCAAGCATGGCAAGAGCGTCAGCTACTCTCGCAAGAGCTGTATCGACTACAAGCTAGACCGCCGCCTCCATCAGTACCCCGCCACCTCCTTACGGATAGCCTCCTAAATCTTCCTCCCGCTTCATTCTTCTAGCCGAGATGAGCCTAGCCACTGCCTCTATTAATCCTGCTTTCACTGTAGTTCCAGGCTATCTGCCGACTCGTGAAGCCTTAGCCTTCTGGCTGACCAATCCGCTGCTACTGGCAGTACACCCCCGCCTAATTGCCGAGCGCACCGAGCAATACCCCGGCTGGAATAGCCGAGAGCAGCTAGGCTTATTGACTCGCTTAAAGTCTTGCCGAGATAAGCTGAAGCATCAGCAAGCCGTGCGCTGTGACTCACTGCCAATGGCAGAGCTACTACGCCTCATCAACTCGCATGAAGCAGTGCTCAGTGAGCAGGAGCGGGTGAACGTGAGAGCCTTTGCCTTCCGCCTGCACAGCTCAGAACACCAGTGGTACTACGACTTCCTGCAAGCTGCCTTCGCGCTACGGGAAGAAGCTGAGTACCAAAAGCAAGCCGCCTAACCCCTTCTTCTTTTCACCCTTTAGCCATTCTAGCCGATGGACTATCAAGCAATTGACGCGCTGCGCGTCGCCAATCAGGTAGCACAAGCCAAACACGATGCTACCCAGGATTTAATCCTAGCGCTTACTGCCGATGGGCAGTTGAGCCCGCAACAAGTTAGAGCCGCTCAGGCCGCTTGCAAGCCTTTCAAAGTCGCAGCGGACAACGCGCACAAGGCTTACATGAGCGCTGTAGCGGAGCAAACCGAAGAAATCGAAAGCAAACTGCCAATGGCCGCCTTGCGCCTGGCCGCCGAGAAGCGCATCAGTGTGCGGCGCTTGCTGCTTCAAAATTTCGATAAGCCTGCCTTATCTGCCCTGGTGTAATGGAGCCGGTCAAAGTGCCCTGCCTCACCTGCGCTTGCCGCCTTACTGATCTAGTCACCACCATCCGCTCCTTACTCAAACCCACCCATGAAAAAGCTGGAAATCTTCCTCAAACGGCTTGACCCCTTCTTAGTCGAACTCTTCTGGCGAGTGCTGGCCTGCCTTCTGATCAGCACCGTGCTCGGTGTCACCATCGGCAATTTCCTCACCCAATAGGGCAAAAAGAAAGGGGCCCCGCCCTAGCCGACGGTGCCCCCAAATCCTAATATTTCTTCAGAACGTCACAAATATAGATGGAAACTTCGAAAACCGAATCTCAACGGGATAAATTAAATCGGCTATTTAAGTCCTATGGCCTTCTAGCTGAAGATGTGCATAAGCACAACCACTATACGATCATTCGCCGCACTGGCATTGAGAAGATAGCGGCCAAAGAGGGAATTCGCATCACGTTTGAAGTGTGCACTGCTCAGGCGGATTATGCGGCAGTAAAGGCCACGGCGAAGAAGCCAGTAGGCACCAAGTTTATAACGGTGGAGTCCTTTGGTAGTGCTTGCCAAGCCACTAGCCAGAACAAGTACTATCTCGAAATGGCAGAGAAGCGGGCCAAGAGCCGCGTTATCCTGCAAATCTCTGATCTATATCAGGAAGGGGTGTACGGTGAAGATGAAGCCGACGACTTTGCCCGTAGTCGCAATCCCGAGCCGGAAGCGCGCCCCTTAGTGCCGGCCGCGCAAGAGCCCACGCCGCCGGCTTCAGCCGCCCCGGCTCCCTTCGTTACACCCGACCAAAAGGAAGAGGAGCCTCTTGATAAAGCTATCGTGGTGGCCATGCTCAAGGATGCGGATACGCTGGATGATCTGCGCGGCCTGTGGCTCGGTGAGGCCAAGCCCTACCACAATGATATAGATGTGTATCAGGCGAAGGAAGACCGGAAGGTGTACCTGCAACTCAATCAGAAGCTAGCCTAGTCATTGCCGCCCTGCTTCCCGCCGGTGGCAGGGCTATTCCTTTCCAATCGATTCGAATTGCACTCATGTTAGAGAATAGAAATTCCCCTATACAAGCTCCGCAGATAACCTCCCTATCTGCTTTGTGCACGGCTATTGAGCGGGGTATGTCGAAAGAAGATGCCCTAGCCGCTTACTATAGCCAGCGCACTACCGAGCAACTAGAAACAGAACAGAGTGAGTGCGCGAAGACTACGGCCCGCTGGGAAGAGGCAGGCCGCTTGGATCAGGTAAGTATTCAGCGGGGCCGGCTAGTGGCTATTGGTGCCGAACTGAGCAAGCGGAAAGGACTGGCAGCATGAACCTACGTACTCAACTAGACTTCTTTCACGATGCAGGGCCGGACGTTCCCGCTTTGGTTGCAGCTGGTGCCTTGTTCGTGGTGAACCACAGCGGCGGCAAGGATAGCCAGGCTATGCTCATTCGTTTGATAGAGCAGGTGCCAGCCTCCAACCTGTTAGTAGTGCATGCGTCACTTGGCGAGGTAGAATGGCCAGGTGCTTTAGAGTTAGCCCAGCAACAAGCTGAAGCAGCGGGCCTGCCATTCATAGTGGCACGAGCTGGTAAAACCTTCCTCGAATTAGTACAGCATCGTTTCGAGAGGTATCCACACGCCCCAAGCTTCCCACAAGCGGGCAACCGTCAATGCACTTCCGATCTGAAGCGTGGTCCTATTGAGCGAGAAATTCGCCGGTATGCTAAGGCTAATGGCTTTACTACTATCATCACTTGCATGGGGCTGCGGGCCTCGGAAAGTGCAGGCCGTGCTAAGGCTTTGCCGTGGCGCCTTAATCAAAGTGGCTCGGTAGCTGGGCGCACTTGGTATGAGTGGCTACCTATTCACACGCTCTTTACAAGTGAGGTGTTTGCTATCATCCGTGAAGCTGGACAGGTGCCCCATCATGCTTATGCCCTAGGCAATGAACGCTTAAGCTGCTGCTTCTGCATCATGGCCAGTCAAAACGACTTGCGTAACGCGGCTCTGCATCGGCCCGAGCTATATGCTAAGTACGTGGCCCTAGAAGAGAGCACTGGCTACACCATGCACATGAGCCGCAAAAGCCTACCAGAACTCACTGGCTTATCAGTACGGCAAGCTCAGCGCCTTCATGAACTCAATACCCCATGAGACAGGCCCAACGCTTCCTACACGCCGAAACCGGCGGCTCCTACAAACTACCGACTACCCGCGCTATGCTTCCTATCCGTCAAAATCTAAACCGTCTCACTTCTCTCAATCGCACCCAGCGCGCGGTGCTGATTGAGGTTGTAACGATGGCAGAGAATGGCAAGCATAAAGCCTTCACGACGGGCAACAATCATTTGGTTGAATGTATTGGCGGCACGGTTCGCACTATCAGCCGAACCCTAGCAGTACTTGAACGCTTCGGTCTGATTGCCTCCACTGGTGCCACTAAGCTGCGTCGTATCACACCAGCGGAGCGGCTGCGCGCTTGCTACACTGGTACTGAGCCTGAGCAGTTCGCTGCCGTGGAAGAGCTGAATGCAGCGCTCGACAAAGAAGAATCCAATTTGTCTATAGACACAAAATCAAGAATGTCTATAGACAAAACGGAAATGTCTATAGACAAAACAAGTGATGTCTATAGACATTCAGAGTCAGTGTCTATAGACATTCAGGGTAGTGTCTATAGACAAACAGGGTCGCCTTATAAGGAAACCAACAACGAACAGTATAAAGAACAACAGAAGGAGGAGGAGGCGCGTGCGCTTCGGTCCGCCCTCGCCACCGCCGAAAAAAAAATAGAGGCGTTGGAAAATGAAAATGCAAATCTGGTTTCTGACCTGAAGACAGTTACCCACCAACGGGACCAGCTTCGCCACACGCTGCTAGGCCAACGCCCTGACGCGTCGGCTTCGCACACTGAGGGGGGGCCGGCGCTGCGAGACTTCGCCGCCTCGCAGTACAGCACCGAGGCGGGCTTTCGGGCCCTAGCCGCGAAGATCAACTGTGCTACGGCCTGTGCCGCCTACTACCTGCCTGATATGCGGACCAAAGCCGAAGGGCTAACGCCTCGGGACGAAACCGGCTGGAAAAACTACGTGCACAGCTGGCTTCGCAAAGAGCGGGACTCGGAAGCCGGCCTGGTTACCAACCTGGCTACGCCTAAGCTGGCGAAGGCCGGGCAAGTGGAGAAGCGAATGAGTGCCATTGAGCAAGCCATGGCACTAGATGACAACGCAAACTTCTAGCCGTATGAGCACTGCCTTAGCCCTACGCCCGGCCCTGCAACAGCAACTACCGCCTACTCTGTCTCCGCAGATTCGGCAAGCCGCCGCCTTGCTGCTCAGTGAAGAGCCGACCGCCTTATCCTACACGTCGGTTGATCTGCGCAAAGCTCTCTACCAGCCCATTAGCGCGGTGGCCATGCTGGTAGGACACAACAACTCGCTTTCCGATCCGAAGGACTTGCAGATGATGGGCACCGCCCTGGCTGCTGTGGTACACCGCCGGTTCCCGTCCTTTCGGATGCCGGAAATAACTGAGGCCCTGGTACGGGGGGCCTCGGGCGAGTGGCCCCTACCCAACGGGTTCCTGGCGCCCACGCTACCCAACTTCACCCACTGGCTTAGCTGCTACCAGCAGCAATGCCGCTCCGAGGCGCTGAAGGTGTTACAGAAAGTTGCCGAGTCGCAGCAACCGCAGCTACCTGCACCCGACTTCGAAAGCCAGTTGCCCGAAGCTGTAGCGCAGCTGGCAGAGCATGTGGTAGCGCTCGGCACCTTCCCGGCGGAGCTTGACCCCGGCAACCTAGCCTACGAATGGCTCAAGCGTATTGGGGCCTTCAATGGCTTCAAGACGCAAGCCGAGTATGCGGCCATGATGCGGAAGGAATCTATTCTGCTCACCAAGGCCCGCGCGGCTGATCAGAGCCACCGGCACCAGCTCAACTCGTTTGCCGAGGCCCTGCGTAAGGGGTGGCCTTCTGATCATCCGCTAGCCAAGTCAGTGCAGAATAACTGCAAGAAGCGCTTGCTACGGGAATGGATACGCTACCACATCGCCCGCCAAACTGATCTCAGAACCTGGCTTACTGAGCTGAGCCAACAACGCTTAGCCGCATGAGCAGCGTCAGTAAAAAGCGCGAATACCTGCGCACGCAGCCCACCGAACGGCTCCCCAAGCTGCTCACCATTTATGCCCAAGATCAAGAAGCAGTGAAGCTTATCGAAAAGGAAATTCAGAAACGCCAACAACTATCCGCATGAAAACACCTATCACACTTCGCCAGATCAGCATTCTCCGCAAGGCCTGTGAGGAAGCCACGCCGGCGCCCTGGCGTGTTGCTCCGCCTAATTCTCGCTTTGGCTGTATTCTCTCGGCTCAACCTGACATCACCAAGAATACCCTCATGCTAGGCCACGGCCTGAGTGAAGAGAATGCCAACTTCGCTCAAGCTGCCCGCGCGTGGATGCCGCGGCTACTGGATGAAGTAGAAGCTATCCTACGGGCACAGCTCGACCCCTGCCCCCGCCCCCCGTTCGGTTGGGCATGCTGCAAGGGCGCTGGCCACGAAGGGCCCTGTGCTATGCGGCAAACGGATGAGTGCTTAGACCTGCCTTGGTTGCAGCCGCTACAGGCACTGCCTACCTGTGATGGGATATGCGGTGATTCTAGCTCGTAAGCTCACTTGCGACTAGTGGTGCATATAGTGGTAATTAACTCCCTGCGTGCCATGCTGAATGCGCAGCTTCGTCAACAGCAACCAAGTAGTTGCTTGGTGTCGTGCATCTTCATCAGTGAAGAGACTCGCAGAATTATGCACTGCTGACTGTCGCTGCAGAAGTGTCAAACGCATAAAAGCGTGCGCCGGCTCTTTTCCTTCTATGCTTCTCTCATAGGCATGGGTCTCGTGAAGAGTAGTACGAAGCGTATCCCGCATCAGTCGATGGGAATGCAACCAGTCTTTGCGCTCGGAACGGGTCAAGCTTTCCCACCACTGGTTCCACAATGCTGTTTCGCGTTTCGCCTCCTCAACTCTTTGCTGCTGTAACTGTGCTAGATTTTCCATACCACCTTCCATTTAGCAGGCCAAAATATGATTAGATCGAAAATAGAGCAACCTGAACTATGATACGCACCGCCTCCCGAGTGGATGCCAACCAAAAGCAAATCGTGACCGCACTGAGGCAAATAGGTGCCTCAGTGCTCCACGTGCATCAGCTCAAGAACTGCTTTGATATCCTAGTGGGTTATCGAGGCCGAACCTTCCTCATCGAAATCAAGACTTCCCCAAAGGAGAAGCTGACCGATGGAGAAGCCGAATTCAAAGCCAGTTGGCGCGGCTCTGAATACCACATCGTCTACTCGGTAGACCAAGCCATTCGCCTCGTAACCGCCCCCGCCCTACCTGCTATGAAAACCAACTGCCTATGTCAAACATCTACGCCTAGCTAAAAACATGCTTACCCTACTTCAGCTATCCTTCCCATTTGCACCAGAAGCCGCCCCTGTTGCCCTTATCACTCGTCGCCGCTATATCAGACACCAGCGCAAGCACGTGCTCTGGCTACAGCGCAATTATTGCATGTATACCCTGAAGGAGGCCGCAGCCCTATTGGGTCTTACTCCAGCCAAGGTGCTCTATCTCTGCCGCACCCACCAGATCAAGAAGCGGGCTCCTAATCGTAAGCCACACCCGAAGAAGGTGAAGGTGTTGGAATTCGCACATAATCCAATTTTGGCAGTAGCCGCCTAGTAGGTTCGTACTACCATGAAAAAGGAGAAGGAGAAAGACGCGGCCCAACTCGCACTCGAAAAACTGCCCCCTCAGCAACGCAAATTTGTTGAGGCTTACTGTTTGTCGTTCAATGCCACGAAAGCGGCCCTAGAGGCCAAGTACAGCGCGAAAACTGCACGTACTCAGGGTAGCCGCCTGTTGACAATTGTTGACATACAAAAGGCGGTGAAGGCAGTGCTTGCCACGTCGGCTATGGAGCCCGAAGAGATTGCCGCCCGGTGGACTGCTCTCGCTCGAGCTGGCCTGAGTGACTTCTATACGAAAGTCGAGTATGAGGAGCGGAGTACAATTCAGCAGCCGTTGGAGGAAGCCATAGCGCAGATGTGGCAGGAATACGAATTCGATAAGGAGTATACCTACCGCTCTGCTGAATTGCTAGGGTTGAAGGATGAGGCGCTTTCGGAGTATGTAAAGGACTTGGTGAAGCAGGAAACCCGCCTGAAGCTGGATGAGCTGCGCTACCGGATGCGTCTGGAGCGAGACCCGAAAGCCTTCCGCTTTATAGACGGGCCGAAGGTGAAGAAGGAGCGGATGGAGTTGGACCTAGTGAAGGCAGAGCAGCTAGGTATGCTCGACTTGATTAAGAGCATTGTGCCTGGTGAGTTCGGTTTGAAGGTGGAACTCCGCAGTCCGGATGCTGCCATGGATAATCTAGCCAAGTGGCGCGGCATGCTCACCAGCAAAGTTGATATCACCACCGGCGGCGCGGCCCTCGGTGGTCCCGACCTCTCGAACCTCAGTGATGAGGAACTAGGCCAGTACGAAACTTTACTCCGCAAAGCCACTCCGCCTAAGTCGTGATTGCTACCCTAGACCATGTGTTAGCGGAAGCCTGCAAGCGGCGCTTCTTTCGCTTCTTCTGCGAGTTCTGGGAAACCATTGAGTCAGTCGAGCTGCGCTTGAACTGGCATATTGAGTTTGTCTGTGACGTATGCCAGGAAGCCTACGAACGCTGGGAGCGTGGCGAGGATGCCGAAGATGTACTCATCAACATTCCCCCGGGTACGAGTAAGAGCACCATCGTAAGCCAGCTCTTCAATGCCTGGTGCTGGCTTCGCACGCCCGGCATGCGCTTCCTGAGCTCGTCTTACTCTTCCGACCTTGCCGTAAGCCACGCAATCAAAACGCGGGACTGTCTGAAGTCCGATAAGTTTCGCCGGCTCTTTCCCGGCCGCATTGAATTCAAGGCGGATGTTGATGGTAAGACCAACTACCGCAATACGTCGGGAGGGCAACGGTTCGTGACTTCTACCAACGGCTCGGCTATCGGTGTGCACGCAGACTGCATTGTCATTGATGACCCGCTGAACGTGAAGAAAGCGGCCTCGGATGTGGAACGTAAGTCTGCTGTAAGCCATGTGCAGCAAGGCTTGTCTACTCGTAAGACCGATAAGCGCCGCTCCTTCTCCATTATGGTGATGCAGCGGCTTCATGAGTTGGACCCCGCCGGCGAATGGATAGCCAAGAAGAAGCGGCTTCGGCACATCTGCTTACCTGGTAGGCTCAGCAAGGACATAAAGCCAGTCGAGGCGAGTACTCGGTATGTGTCGGGCCTGCTAGATCCAGTGCGCCTAGATGAGCATGCGCTTCAGACGCTGCTAGCCGATATGGGGAGCTATGGCTTTGCTGGGCAAGTACAGCAGACGCCCTCCCCAGAAGAAGGGGGCTTGCTGAAGAAGGCCTGGTTTAAGAAGCTCACGTGGCCTGAATTCTTGAAGCTGCCTGGTGCCGTTGGTGCTGTGTGGAATTTCGATGCTGATACCGCTTACACCAACGATCAGAAGAATGACCCTTCAGCCGTGATGGCCAGCGCCTACCTAGGCCAGAACCTGTATGTGCGGCATGTGTCGGAGCACTGGCTAGAACTTCCCGAGCTGAAGCGGAAGCTACTGGAGATAGTGAAGCCAGAGAACGGCTATACCACTATGAGCCGCTTCTATGTCGAACCCAAAGCCACTGGTAAGAGCGTAGTGCAGGAGCTACGCAGCATCTCGCAGCTGAACGTAGTGGAGGCTCCTACGCCGAAAGATGACAAGCCCACGCGAGTAAATGCTGTTGCTCCATTCATTGAGGCGGGCCGGGTAATTCTGATTGATGGCTCTTGGAATGATGCCTTCATAAGCCAGGCCGCAACCTTCCCTACCGGCGCGCATGATGACATGCTCGACTGTCTGACGCAGGCCATAGCCCGCTACAACAAGCCAAAGACAAGCGGCTTTGCTTGGAGCTAACCACTTATAAAATCTATCCTTTCATTTTCTTTCAAATGCCACAGCACACCCTTACACCAGAGTATGAGCAAACCCTACGCGAGTTTGCGGACCGGCTTCCAATGCCCTCAGTAGAGCAACCACGCCCGATGACTGGCGCCGAAATCATGGAGCAATATCCTGACATGAAGCAGATTGATGGGAAGGACGTGAATCCGAAGCAGCTCTACAAGGTCGGTACCGGTGTGACGGCAACCAACCACTTCCGCCGGCTGAAGAAGGCTTATGAGGAAGGAGGCCAGCCCGCCGTAGTGAAGTACCTGGTGCCGTACATTGAGTTTATCCGGCCTGAGTAATGAGAAACATCATTCTTCGTGACGTAAAGAAGAAGGCTGTTGCCACTGGCCAGCTTCCCGAGGGCTGGCATGAGGTGACGCTAGGCACCTTTCTAAAGTATCAGGAGCGGCCTGATCAGATCCGCCCTACTCCGCTGGTACTCTCTATGCTCACCGGCATTTCGGAAAACATCCTTGCCGATGACGTAAGCCTATGCGTGCCGATCTGGAAGGAGCTGACTTGGTTTGAGAAGACGCTTCCCGACGGGGAGCCCGTCACCAGCTTCACACTGGCCAGCATCGAATATGAGCACGTGGGCAATCTGCAAAAGATCAATGCAGGCCAGTTCGAAGCCCTGACGGACTTTATCCGGGACCATAAGTCAGATCCAGTGCAAGCCTCACCTTATTTGCTGGCAGTATTCTTCAAGCCTAAAGGCAAGGAGCAAACCCCATGGGTAGTCGAGAACACGGCAGAGGCATTTCGGGAGTTACCGATGAGCATTGCCTACCCAGTGGTGAAGGATTTTTTACGGACTGGGGCGAGCTCTGCCCTCAGTATCCAGACCTATTTGGCGGTTCAGCCAAAAGCAGAGCATCTGCTTCAGACCCTCGAAGCTACTTTGCAGAGTCCTGGGGCTTCGAAATCGTACTCCAAGAGGTTGCTACGCTATCTTTCACGGATGTGGATACGGTCCGTGCGAGGCCAGCTCTGAGCGTGCTGAACACCGCTCAGTTTCACCGTGAGAAAGACCGGCTCAATGCAAAGCCCACCCACTAGGGGTGGGCTTTTTGCTTGATACTAGTTATCCTGATCTGAATCAGAATCGTGATTTGACTGGTTAGGATAACCCGAAATGACGCCTCTCCAGCCGGTCAGATCCTTGCCATGCACATCAAAAGCAACAACACGAGCATCATCAATTGAAACACCATATGGCGCTGCTTTCGCCCGAATTGAGCTCATCGCTTCCTCCTGGGTATACTCCGGGTGAAACAAGACATTATGAGGCAATGCGGTTTCAATTTCGGTGGCACCATCGGTGGTAAGAAACCCTCTAAAAGCATCTAGAAAGCCAGAAATGTGCATCAGATCATGCCGTATCTCTTTCTGATTGTAAGGAAGCTCAAATGTTAGAATGCAAGCCATAGAGGAGGGATTAAGGTTAGGTGCTCAAGAATACATAAAAGCCCTGCATAGTTGGCTTTTTTGTCACAGAATGAGCCGCTACCCTTTCTAGGGTATGCAACCTCTCGACTACTCCGGCGCCCTCGACTACCTGATAGGTCTGGGCACCCGTCATAAGCAAATTAAAGAGTCCCGTAGCGGCTCCTTTGATCCGGACCCCAAGGGTGCAAGCAAGTGGCCACTGTTCTTCATTGAAGAGGAGCCGGAGGCCAGTGAGCTCAACCCCGGAGCCGACATCTTCTCCTTCGCTTTTCAGATCCTGACCAAGCCAGAGCGCCAGGGTGGCACGCCTACGCGCGTCATGCTCCAGCAAATGAAGGTGCTCGGTGATCAGCTCGTGGAACAGATCCGACGGGAAAACATGGTCGTGCTCCATAACAAGCCTTCTAAGCTGGCCATTGCCGGCACCGGCTCGGACTCCCTGACTACCGGCTGGCGCTACGAGGTGCAGTTGCAGGTGATCAACTCCCTGGACCGGCAAACCAATGAGGACCATTTCGAGCCTCTTCCTACTGCTTAATTTTTTACTATTCATACAATGCCACTAGACTTAGACGATCTACAATTTCCGGACAAAGCGGACGGATCAAGTTTCTTTTTCGGCGCCGAATGCAATGCCATTCGGGACGCAATCAACAAGCTTAACGCTGGCCTGAGGGAGTTAGCCGAAGGTGGTGATGCGCCCGTCGTGGCGGTTAATCCTACGCACCGGACGGGCGCCAGCTTACCAGCCAACTCACTCGGCGTAGATGCTGATACCTACCTCAATACGGTGACCGGCTACTTCTACCAGCGCAAAGCGGGGGTGTACGTCTTCATCATGGCCACGAAAGGAGCTGATGGAAAGTCGGCCTATCAGAGCTGGCTTGATGCTGGAAATGTGGGCAGTGTTCAGACCTTCCTTAATTCACTCGCTGGTGAAGATGGGGAGGATGGAAGCCGGGGCACGCAGTGGTACCGCGTGTTTTCCAAGCCCGCCAACACGTTTGGGCAAGAAGGGGATTTTGCTTTCGAAGCGATTACGCTCAAGACCTACCGGATCTACCACAAAGAGAATGGCGTTTGGGAGCTGATTACTGATCAAAGCGCCGAACCAAGTTCAGTGGTTGCCCCTCCAGTCCCAACCACGTACACGGCCACGCTCCAGAGCTATACGGCTACGTGTGGAGTAGATAAGCCCGGAAGCGGCCCTTCGGTAACGCGCACCAACGCCACGGAAACGAGCACCGTCAGCCAAGCCGATGCCAACGCCAAGGCGCTGTCCGTAGCCCAGGCGCAAGCCTTGGCCGCGCTGGTGTGTACTGTTGCTCCAGGGAATGTGTTGCCCACGGCCAATGCTGGTAGTGACGCCACGATTCAGCTTCCCACGAATACCATTCAATTGCAAGGTTTAGGCTCGGATTCTGATGGAAGTGTGACTTCCTATCAGTGGACGCAGATAACCGGCCCGAACACGGCGGCGCTTGGCTCTTCCACTAGTCAGAACACCACGGCGGCGGGACTGGTGGCGGGAGTGTACCAGTTCCGGCTCACGGTCACGGATGATAAAGGCGGCACCAAGACCGATGATGTAGTCGTGACGGTTAATGCGTCGGCGGGCACTACCTATCAGGTAATGGTGGAAGCAGACAGCACGGCGGCTTCGCTAGAGCGGAACGGGTCGGCGGATGCCTTTTTAGAACAGCTTCATGCGCGTATGGCTGCGGAAACGCAGTTCACCGGCTGGCTTAACTTCGGTTGGGGTGGCGACACCTGGACTCAGGGAGCCGCCTCCATTCAAATGAACTCGGCAGCGCAGCGCGCCGAAGTATTAAGCGGCAAAAGCAGCACGGCGGCCAAGAACATTCTCTTCCTGTATGCTGGCATAAACGAAATGCAGTACGGGGCGAGCGCGCAAGCGTCCTATAATGCGCAGGCGGCACTCGTTTCTTACTATCAGAGTCAAGGCTTTACGGTTATTGTCAACACGATAACTGGCACGCGCAGCCCGCTGAGCCCGGAAAACTCGGAACTCTGGCAACGTATCCGGGCCTATAATAACTTGTTGCGGACGGCCTTCAACAATGGGCTGAACGGGAATATCCTGATGGATATTCAGACGCACCCGCAAATGGGGGGCTACGATGGGCCGCTGAATACTGAATTTTTCCGTGACCTGATCCACTACACCCCGGCTGGCTCGTCAGAGATAGCCGACTTCGCACAGCGCGCCTTGCCGTTTGCCGTTGCGGGTACGCGTCGTGTTATCAACTATTCGGGCACCAGCACCACGGCCACGCTAGAGGAGATACCAACTACTGTCTATACCTTTTTTGACTCGGGCGACCGGGCGAACGGGGCGGTGAACAATGGTTGGGTAAATCCAGAAATGTTCGTCATTGAATCAAATAAATTCAAGTCGGTTGGCTCCTTTAGCTCCGCCCCGATGGTGCGGCCTGCCAATGAAGCAGGCAACCGGCAGCGGGGCACAACCCGCGTTGTCTGGGCTGGTGGGGAGCGCACGTATGGAACCGTGTGTAGGTACAACCAGGGCGGCAATTATTACATGGCCTACTTTGTGGACGCGGGTACTTTCGTCAACATTGGCTTATTCCGCATCAACAGCTTTACGGGCGTAACGCAGCTTACTTTTCAAACCAACATCAACCCGCAACCGCTGGTAGTAGGCACTACCTACAGCTTAACAATGGTGGCCTTTGGTGACCGTATACTAGCTTCCCTCCTCGCTCCTGATGGTAGCGTATTGGCGGGGGTAGACTATACCGACTCAGCACCGGAAAAACTAAGCAGTGGTACGTGTGGCCTGACCGCGGGGAGTGCTGGCTTAGAATATCTGGACTTCTTCACGTCGGACGTATAGGGCAATGCTTGATGTTCTAGCACTAACCATTACCACAATTGGTCATTGGTAAAGCCATCGTTCTCTGCTCGCTCCTTCTTGCGGCGTTCGTCGCGTAGATACTGGTAGTAAGGGTTTTGCTGGCGGCGCCATAAAAAGTAGCACCCAATAAGAAGAGCCGCTACTAATGCTAAAGCGAAGTATCCTTTCCCTCTTTGGGGGGCGGCGACTAGTAGAATCAGGAACTCATGCATAGAGATAGGGAATAGGCCGCAAAGATACAGGCCAATCTAGGATATAAGGCAGTGCCCCACAGCACTATAAGCACTTAGTGCTGTGGGGTGAGTAGGCGGTGCGCAGGCTTTTCCACAAACTGATATAACAGCCATGCCACACACACAAGTAGTAAAAAACGCACGCCCATATTCTCGGTTACAAAGCGCGAGATGGCGGTGTTAAGTACTCCTAAATGAATTAAATAGAAGGCATAGCTGGATTTGCCGAGTTTGTCCATCAAAGGGGTCTCTAGTACTTTCCGCAGCAACGTTTGCTCGGCTAGTAGTCCAAAGAAGAACAAGGCTACTCCAATTGGCAGCACCACATTATTGACCAGTAATAAGGAAATGGTTTTAGCAGTACCGTAATAGTAAAATTCGGTAGCCATTAGAGCTGCTATACTTCCAGCAATCCACAACAACCCAAACACAGTAGCAAATGGCTTGCTTCTGACCGAAGGAGTGTTGCGCTTCACGTATAAAGCCAAAGCTATTCCACAGATAAACTCAAAGCTGCGCCCCAAAAAAGTCACGTAGAATATAAAGCCTAGGTTGCGGAAAAACCCAAAAAACTGATGTATGGGGCGCGATAACTCAAACAGCATAACGGCAACCAGCGCTAGGACGACTGGGGCAATCCACAAGGACCACCTGCGCCAACGAATAAGTAAAAACAAGATTGGTGCCGCTGCATAAAAGCTTTCCTCGACGGTAAGGGTCCAACCTTGAGCAATTCCCGTGACTTTTAAATCATCAAAAAAGCCTCGTAGAAAGGTCAGGTTTGTGAAGATGATAAACGGTTTATCCCAATTAATACCACTAATCCAAGGGCGGTCTGCATAAACTTGAGGCCACTGCTGCATCAAAAGGAATGTGAGACAGGTAAGCAAAAAGTAAAGCGGGTATATCCTTGCTACGCGCTTGCGGATATAGCCTGCAAACCAAGATGCACTAATCTCGAACCGCTCATAGTAACGAACAGTAATCAGGAACCCTGACAAGACAAAGAAGATTGTTACTCCGATAAAAAGCTGGTCTTTAAATAAGGCCCACCAAGTTCCCGCATCAGCAGATTCATGATGAATAAATACGATATAAGCGGCAATTGCTCTAATGCCAGTAAGGGCCGGAAAATATAACGCTGAGGTAGTTTTAAGAGGCTCAGCATAGGTGATTGTTGTACTAGTAGGCAAGTGGTATAGGTTAGATGAACTGCAAATATAAAGGACGATATGGCAAGCGAGCTACGCTTTGGAATGGTCACTGCAGGTCTGACGGCAAGACTTGAAAGGTGGATCCTTATGATGAAATGTTATCTTTCCGCCTCGGAAACGCACTATGCTTAATATTAATCGCAAGAAAAAGCACCGCCGGTCAAAACGTTATCGGCCAATAAGCCTTCAGACCAAAATTGGATGGGTGTTGGTTGCACTCATTATCTTCTTTCTAATCTTTGTTGTTTCCCGCTACGGCTGGTAGTACATCCCCTCCTTAGAACACTTCGCCCCGACCTCCCCAGGCCGGGGCTTTTTTTGTCACAGAATAGCATGGCTCCCTTTCTAGGGTATGCCAACCCCTTCCCCTATTCGTGACATCCTGCTAGCCATTGGTGAGGCAATCCGGGCGGAGCTGCTTCGCCTTGCGGACGCCAACGGCAAGTATCCCCTCCGCTCCAACTCCAAGCTCAAGCAAACGGCGCGAGTAGAGGTTACGCAGGGTCGGGGCACTAGTGGCCGCTTCGAAGGCTATACCGCCAACAGTGCGCTTCAGCTCTACGCTGAAGAGTACGCGGTGTACTTGGATGCCGGCCGCAAGCCCTTCACCAAGAAAGTCCCGATTGCCGCGCTGGTGCAATTCATCAAGAACCGCAACCTCCGGCTACGAGACCGGCAAACGGGGCGCTTTTCCCGCAAACGGGTAACACTCAAGGGCAAGGATGGGGCGCCGAATGTGAGCGTGAATCAGCTTGCCTTTATGATTCAGAATGCCATTTACAAGAACGGCATCCGCGGCAGGCACTTCATTCAACCCGCGTTCGACCTAGGCCAAAACCTAGTCGAAATCTACTTGGACAATCAGCTTTTAGATTCTATCAGCTACCAACTCGACCGCCAGTTACTAACGGTCTAATCCTGCTTTCATGCCCGCAGTTCCAACGATCCTAATTCAAAACTTCTCTCAGAGTTGTACGCCAACCGGGGGGCAAATCAGCTTTTATTTGCGCGTGACAGGCGGTTCCGGGGCTGCTGAGACAACCTTCTGGACGCTGAGCAAGCGCACGCCAACTGGACAAGAAGTGGTGTATAGTGGCAATAAGCCCGGCCCCTACAACAGCTTCAGCCAAGCGGGTATTCCAAATGGAGAATACCTATTGGACGCCAGTAGCAATGACTTCGCCGCAATTCCCAAGAGCGTAACCATTAGCTGCGCAGTCATTCCGCCTATTGATCCGCCTGGTGATGGTGGCGGTGGCGGAGGGGGCGGCCCTATTGAGCCGCCCGTACCAACGTGCAATGATCCGGAAGCCGACAATTACGGCTCCACCGCTAACGGGGGTGCGTGTGTATATTCAGATCGGGTTACGGCAGAAGAGCTACCGGAGCTGGTAGCCAACGGTTCGCCGGTACGGGCAACCCTGCATTCCGCGCGCGTGGGTGGCACGCCGGCGAAAGCCTACGTGGATATCTACCTGCAACCAAATCCGAATGCAGGCGGGGTAATCATCCTCAATGGGCACCGCCTCGAATACGGGCCGCTAGAGAAAGCCAACCGGTTTCTGGATGCGCCTTCCTTGGCGGCGGCTCTACGGGCAGTGCCGGAGCTGGTTGCGCGCCACGAGATTGTACAGCCCTCGGCAACGCGGGTGTACGTGATGGCCCTGGAGGAAGGCCCCGCCTGGAATCCAGTGGCCTCCACTACGGATCCCGACCACTTCCACATCTACCATCACGAAGGCGCGCCGCGCTATCATAGCCAGCGGCGAAGCGAGTGGGGCGTGTACTGCGAAGTGTGGGCTGGGTGCGGCTCTGACTTTGGGGGTGTGACCAAGAAGAGCAGAGCCAAGCTAGCCATGAAGCTGGAGGTGCGGTACCGCCCGGATAACAACTATGTGTTCGACATAGCCGACGCCTTGCGCCAGTATACCTCGCATGAGCTGGTGACGGTGCCCGGCCATATTCCTTCCCGGATGGTGAGTTACTTCCTTCGCTTCGGGGAGATGTACGCGGATCAGCCCAACGGTTTCCGCCGGCGGCGCAACATCTACGAAACCGGCGTCAAGTGGGCCTTGGAGGCAGTAGAGGTGCCTGAGGAGTTGGCAACCGGTTTCCGGGTGCTGAGCACGCAACCCCTCCTCCGGCAAGGAGGGGCCTATCAGGTTACGTACCTGCTGCTCTCGGCAGCGGTGGCCAGCACGCTGGAGGTACTGGCTACCGAGCGGGACTTTGCTGGCGCAACCACTACCACTGCTCAGGATGCATTGCCCGGTATCACGGCTATGGGTGGCGTGTACTGCTTTCCCTGGCAATTCAACCCCTCCAAGCGTACCGGCACGCTCGGCTTTAAGCTGCAACCCGGAGCCGAGGAGATACGGGTACTCAACCTGAGGATTGCGCCAGCGGATGTACGGAGCCTCACCTTCGCCAACCGGCAAGGCGGGCATGATACGGTAGTGTTCGCCGGCATGGAAGAAGACAGCCTGAAGCGAAGTCCGGCAACCTTCCAAAACGGCCAAGGGGAGCAGATCCGCCGGGTTGAGGTAGACCTTCCTAAGCGCCTGCACTCCGGTTTACTGGAACTGGCCTACTGGCGGTGGCTGCGGCTGGAACTGGCTAGTGCTCCCTCCGGCTGGATCGGGCAAAAACCAGTCACGATTAGTGATTTCGACGCCCAAGGCGACCCAATAAAGGCCGAATACACGGCATCAGTGGAGCATAAGACCGCCCCCATCAGGGGGCTGAGCAACTAAATGAGGGCTATTTATCTGGAAATTGATGGTCAGGTAGTGGATTTACCGGCCAATTCGAAGGGTTTAATCAAGCTCATGCAGGCGCAAAACGCCTTGGCGGAGCTGGAAACGCGGGTTGGGGAGTACTCTTGGCCCCTGACGTTGCCCCTAACGCGCCGTAATTGCATCGTTTTCGAGCAAAAACAGCACCCTCAAACGCTCGATAAGTTCAGCAAAACCGATTACAGCTACTTCTTACGCTGTGATTCGGAAGTGTTTTACGGCACTTTCCGCCTGTCGAGCATCAAAAATGGCTTTACCGGTCAGCTCTTAGGCGAAGGCTTTAGCTGGGCGCTGGCCTTGGCCAACAAAAAGCTAACGGATCTGCGCTTTGCCGAGGTGGAATACAACGGCTCGCAGCTGGAAGCTATCCAAGCGCTCACCTGTGATCAGACGGATATTCAGTTTCCATTGGTCAGCTATGGCAACTTCTTCATTCCCGCCTCGACCACCACGAACCAAGAGGGTGAAGAGGAAGAGATACCTACACCGCCTCAGGCCACGCTCAGCTATCCGCTCAGCGTGGATGATTATTACTACGGGGTCTACTACCGCAACATCATCCGGCAGATTTTTCAGGAAATCGGCTGGCAGGTGCAAGGCTCGGTGCTCGACCTGCCCGAAGTAAGAGAGTGGGTGCTGACGTTGGCCGGAGGCGACATGAGCAAGGCCTGGGCCTGGGGCGGGCTGTTGCCGGCTTCCTGTGCCCGGCCTACGCCGGAGCGTTATTTCAGCTACTATGGCCGGGGGCCGCTCAATGGCTTCACCAACTCAACCATTGCCTTTGACTCGGAGCTGGACATTGCCTACTTCATGCCCCGCACCCAGCTCGTACAGCCCGGCGGCACGAGGGCGCTGGCCAGAGAGTATGCCGAGTACCTGGCGCCGAAGGAAGGCGTGTACGACTTCAGTGCGGAAATCAAGGTTACGGCAGCCACACAGCACGTAGACCGGGAAAACGATACCCGCGACCCGGCGCCCTACTTCAACAAGTTTGCGCCGGTGCTGGCGGCCCTCGTAGTGTTCCGCGGCGGGGAAGGCTACGCGGGTGCTGATGGGGGAATTTGCGCAACAGGTAGCTTCGCGCCTAATCAGGACCGGGTACTTTCTTCGGTGCGCCTCGACATTGCCGGCGGCTGGAACCTGCGCACCGGCACTTTCCCGCTGAGCGTATCCAATCTGTACTTGGAGCCCGGTGATACCGTTCGGCTGTTGCTCTTCGCCCGTCGACGCTACTCGCAAACCGGTGACGGGGTAGATGCTTACAAGCGCGAAGAGTTCAGCGTTACGGCTACCAGCAAGTTTGCTTGCACTCGCTACGAGGGTGAGCTGACGCTACAGCCTTCCGCCGGCTTGCCGGCCTTGCTGCAAAAGGACGTGGTGAAGGATTTCATGAAGCGCACCAACACGGTACCGGTGGCGGATTTCTCGCAGCGCGTGGTGACGCTCATGCGCCGGCAGGAGCAGCAACGTGCCGCCGGCCCGGCGCTGGAGCTATCCGACCTCGTGGATCCGGAAGCGGTAGAGCACGTGCCGGTGCTCGGGGCCGGAGTGGGCCTGCTTTCCTTCCGGCCGGCGGAGGCTGAAGACTCGGGAGAGAAAGCCCCCTTGGTACCAGCCGAGACCGATGTAGTGAAAATTACGGTGGGCAAAGGCCCCGAAGAAAAAACCATCAGCACCCTGTTTGCGCCCGTTGCTGTGCGGTCCTACCGGCTTCCCTCCGGCGGGCGGGTGGGCATTCCCACCATAGCCAGCCTGGAAACGCTCAAGCAAAATTGCTCGGAAGTGGACTGGGATCTGAGCAGTCTGGTGCCCCGCTTGGTGCGGTACCGAGGCACGGACCCAGCGTATCAGATTCCCTTCCAGCTCCGGCAAGTGCCCTTAGCGGTAGCGGACTGGAGCGGGGCCCTAGCCTGGGACGGGGAGCAAGGGGCAATACAAGCCTTCTATGCTGGCACCGTCGGGCAAGCCCAGCGGGGCCACGTGAGCAAGTTCCCGGCGTGCCTCTCACCGCAGCTCTACCGCCAGCTTACGCCAGGCCGGGAGGTGTGGCTATTCGGGGGCCAATACACTGCCGAAACTGCCTCCGGCTTTGATCCGGTGGATGAGGCAGGACAAACTTCAATCGAATTACTGAGAGTAATCTAATGGCCAATCAGAGGAAAGTATACACCATTGAGATCCAACTGGACTCAGCCCGCCAGCAGCTGGAGGATGCCAACAAAAAGCTGAAGGAGCTGGATGAGCAGCTTCAGGGCTTGGACCGCAACAGTGATCAAGCGAAGGCACTGATTGCGGAAATGGCAAAGTTGGCGAAGGAGGTTGACGGGCTTACGGGTGAAGTAGGTGACTTCAGCTCCGCCCTCGACGATCTGAAGCCCGGTACCATTCCCGCACTGGAGGCGGAAATTGAAGAACTAGAGGAGGCGCTTCGGAGGACTGTCATCGGCACGAAAGAGCAAGAAGCTGCGCTGATCAAGCTCGGCAACGCGAAGGGCAAGCTCAAAGAGTTGGAAGATGCTGTTGACGCCTTGGACCCCAAGATGAAGGCCGCTGCGTTCGCTGACTTCGCCAATGGAGTTGTCGGAGCGTTTGCCATTAGCACCGCGGCGGCAGAGACCTTCGGCCTTAGCTCCAGTGTAGCGGAGGAATATCAAAAGAAGCTTCTTACGCTCATTACCGTGATGGATGGCGTAGAGCAGGTGTCGCGCGCCCTGAACTCAGAAACCCTCTCGGTGGTGAAGAGTAGCCTTGCTTCTGCCAAGGCATTCCTGGGCATGGGAGAAGCGGCTAGCACCGGGGCCAAAGTCACGAGGGCCGCGCTGATCAGCACCGGCATTGGGGCAATTGTCGTGCTGGTAGGCTTGCTGATTGCCAATTGGGACAGCCTGACGGAGTCCGTCCGAGGCTCCTTCACCTGGTTTGAAAAGGTGAAGGCGGTTACCTCTGGGCTGTTCAATGGGCTGATTGAGGGAGCCAAAAGCTCCGGTAAGATCCTGCTCAACCTATTCAAAGGGGATGCCGCTGGCGTGCTGTTGGAGGCGCGCAACTTCGGCAGTAAGGTTGGCGCGGCTTATATGAAAGGCTATCAGGACTCCTTGTTCGAGGATTACAAGCGCGTTATTCAAACGCAGCTTGATGAGAATGAGCGGTTCCTGAAGATTCGGCAAGCCCAGGGCAAGGAAACCTACGAGCTGGAAAAGAAGATTTTACTCGATAAAATCTTGCTTGCCAAGCAAGGTACCGAGGAAGAGAAAAAGGCACGCCGGGATCTAATTGGCGAATTGGCCGCTCTCAATGCGGCGCATAAGAAGCAGGAGGCAGAGGATCAAAACGCGCTGAATGTAGCCCGTTTGCAAGCGGCCCTGACGGGTTTGGAGACGCAAAAAGCGGAGTACTCGAAAGCGTATCAGAACTACAGTGCGCAGATCAGTCAACTGGAGCTGCAGGGGCAACTCTCTGCTGAGGCTGCCGAGGAGCTGCGGGGCGCGCGGCTAGCCAAGATCATGGATGAGCAGGCCCAGCGCGTGTTCGCCCAACGCCTAAAGATTCAGCGGCAGGAATTGGAAATCCTGAAAACCGCACCGCAGGTGAATGGGGCAGCAGTGCTTGCCAAGGAGGCAGAAATTGCCCAGACACTGGAGCAGAAGCGCCAGGCGTTAGGCGCCAATGAATTCGAGGCCTTTAAAGCGCGCAATGCCAACCTGGAAAAGCTGGAGCGTATTTCGGAAACCGAAAAAGCGGAACGACTGGCCAAGCTTCGGGAAGAGTTGGGCGCGAAGATCAATGATGGTACCGCTAAAAAGCTGGATCAGCTCAGCAAGGAAGCGGCGGAGCGGGCGCGCATTGCCGCCAACAGCGTTACGCCGGTTGGCGAGTTTTTGCTGATCAAATTATTCGGCGTTTCGGCGGATAAGGTGGAGGCCGTGAAGCAGGTCATCAACCAGGCCGTATCGGATATTGCCAACTCGCTCAATTCGATTGCGGATACGCTGCTTTCAGATGCCCTTGGTGAAGTAGAAGAAGAGTTGGCTGTGGCGCAAACCGCCTATGATGAAGCCTCTTCGAAGTTGGATGCTACCCGAAGCAAGCGGGAGTCAGATGAGGAAGCCCTGAAAACCGCTACTGGTGCCCGTCGTGATTTCCTGATTGCCCGAATTCAAAAGGAGCGGGCCGAAGAGGAGCGCCTAGCCGCTGCCAAGGCCAAAGCGGCCAAACAAGAGCAGGAAGCCCAAAAGGAAAAGGCCCGGCTGGAGAAGGAACAGCAGAAAGTCACGGCGGCCAACACCCTTGCGGCGAGTGCCTACAATGCGGTGCTGGCAGTGCAGGCCGCGTTGAAAGCCGTAGCCAAAGGTTCCGAGGTGCCGTTCCCGGCCAACGTGTTTGCCATTGCGGCGGGCCTTGCTGCGGTGGCCACGGCGGTAGTATCCGCTCGTAGTCTCGGCAAGTCGCTTGGTGATGGTGGGTTGCTGGAAGATGGGGGCGAGATCAAAGGTGGCAGCCATGCCAGCGGCAATGATGTGCCGGTGATGGGTGGCCGCTACCGGGTAGAGGGGGGCGAGATGATTACGCCGGTTGATGCCACGCAAAAGAACCGCTCGGCACTGGAGCTGATTCGCACCGAGGGCCGCCGGCGAACGCTGCTCCCCTCCGACTTCGCCCAGGCCGGCAACTACCGCGTACTGCCCGCCCCTATCACGCGGACTCAGGGGAGTGCTCTGGCAGATGGCGGGATTTTGGGTAGTGCTCCGGTTGGCAGCGCCAGCCCTGAGGGTAGCGGTATCACGCTAGCGGAGGTAGCGGCTCAGATCCAGCAGACAAATGCGCTCCTAGCCCGCGTAGTGAGCAGCAATGATGCGATTGCCAGCTACGGCCCGGCTCAACTGGCAATCGGTCCGGGGGAAGCGGTGGCGATTGATGGCCAGAAGAAATTAGCCGAGCAAGCCTCGGCTCCAGTGCGGCTCTAAAATCAGGTAGCTGAAAATATTTCTGTCACAAAATCGCTCTTCCGCCTTATATGGTTGGAGAGATGTAAAAAGGATTGGGAGAAAGAGCCGCGCTTGGGTAACGCGGCTCTTTTTTTTGTCACAAAATCAGCACTCGCCCTTATATGGGTGTGAGCACGAAGAGCAAAACCCCGAAGCGTTATGCAGTAAAGTTAGACCAGGCCGATCCGGCCAAAGGATATCAGCTGGTTTCGCTGGTAGCCAAGCCCGCTATTGAGCAGGGCTGGGTAGCGTTGGCCGCCGCGGAAGACACAACGGCCAAACGCGTCCACTTGTCCACAGAGCCCGCAAAGCAGGTGCTCACCGGCCCCGTTCTGATTCCAGATCAGAACATATACCGCAATGATCCCGAGCCGCACTACATCTTCTTCTCCGCTGAGGAGATTGAAAAGATTGCCCATAAGCTCATGCTGGAGGGCCGCACTACGCAGACCAATGAGGACCACACAACGGAGCTTTCCGGCAACGTGGTTCGGGAGCTGTGGATAGTGCTGGACTCGGAAAAGGACAAAGCGGCTGCACTCGGTCTCGATATGCCAGTGGGTACGCTCATGATGAGTTTGCACGTGCCGGATACTGACTACTGGGAAAAAGAAGTGGTCAGCGGCAACAAGACGGGCTTCTCGATTGAGGGGCTTTTCGATTTCTCAGAGGTCAAACTTTCAGCCGAGGCTAGCCCGGCACCTTCTAAAAAAATGGATTTCAAAAGTATTTGGGCACGGCTCTCAATAGTTGCCAAAGGGGCCAACGTAAAACTCGCAGAGGTAGAATTAGCTGATGGCCGTTTGGTCGATGTCGCGGAGGATGGCACTGTGAAGCTGCTCAACGATGAAGGTGAAGCCGGAGACGCGTTACCCGATGGTGACTATGACTTAAAGGAAGGGGGCAAACTCTCTGTCGAGGGTGGGAAGAAAAAGGCGGAGAGTGCCCCCGCTCCTAAAGAAGAGGAGAAGTTGGATGAGGAGAAGCCAGAGGATAAGCCTGACACTCTCGCAGCGGCTAAAGAAGCACTAGCTGGTGTTGCTGAGGAGACGGATGCCGCCAAGCTGACTGCTCAGATCAAGAAGGCTCTTGCTGCCTTAGGTGTGACTGAGCTGAGCGCGGCTGTGAAGCTGGAAGCGGTGGCCATGGCTGATGGCAGCACCTTCAATCTTAACCCCATCACTCGCCTGGTGACGGACTCAACCGGTCAGGTAGTAGGTACGGGCGCTTATGCCTGTGCTGATGGCTCCTACTTCAAAATCAACTTGGATCAGTACTGCTACCAGATTGATAAGGACACTTACGAACGCAGCCTGAAGCTTGAAGCTGTCGAGAAAGAATTGGCTGATGCCAAGCTTGAACTCAGCACCCAACCTGCTACTGGCAAGCTGAAGCTTGGCGGTGAGGAGGAGTCAAAGCCTATGACGCCTGCTCAATTGCGCTTGGCACGCGCTGAAGCTACTCGCTAAACCGGCAAGCCGCCACCTCAATAAATTATTTCACTTTTTTTATAACTGCCTACAATAATGGCTTTTACCTACACTCCTTTTAAGCACACTGGTAAACACGCTTCGGAGATCTTCTCGGAAGTAGTTGAGGAGGCGGCTACCACGGCGCAAAACCTGATCACCTTTTACGATAACGTAAAGGACGAAATCAACCTGACCACCTTCTCGGGTGAACCAGAGTTCGACGCGTATCAGGAGAAGATCCGGGAAGCTGACCTGGACAACTACGCTACCGAGTTGGAGGCGTCTGATTACACCATGGTACCAAAGAAGATGCAATCCATCATCCTTTTCGAGATGGATAAGCTTCGTGGTACTCGCTTTGGCGAAAGCATGAAAGCCGGCGCGAACAACATCCAGTCGACCACTTTCGAGTCAGCAGCCCGCACGCACTTGACTCCTCGCTATGCTCTGGCATTCGAGAAAAAAATCTGGTGTTCTATCACTCCTGCTACCAAAACCCTGATTGCAAACAGCAATACAGCTACGGTTTCGCAGAAGGCTTGGGCCGCTGCTCAGACCACGAGCGCGAAAAACGTGGTAGATGGCTTGATCGCTAAGGCCATTTTGGCTGGTATTAAGCCTTTGTCGGCAACGACCATCACGAGCACCAACCTCAAAGACCAATACGAGAAGCTGTTCGTTGAACTGCCTTCCGCTGTTTTGGGCAAGAAAGAGTGCTTGGTGTACGCTCCGCATTCGCACAAGCTGATGATTGATATTTTCAATACCAATCAGACGTACCGCGACATTTTTAAAGTGAGCGGTGATGTTTACACATTCCACGGCAAGCGGATTGCATTCGTTTCGCTGCCTGAAAACAGCTTGGTATCGGGCCTCGGTCCTGAGTTCGGTGCGGCTACGGATCTGCTCTCAGACTCCGTAAGCTTCGAAATCGGCAAGGTGAATAACGTTGGTGACCAGATGTTCAGCAAGCTCACTTGCTCGCTGGATACTGGCATTGTGGTTCCATCGCAGAAGGTGCTTTACATCTAAGATGAGCCGGAATCAAAAACCAATAACGGAGGCTGCCAAAGTGGTAGCCTCTGTTCTGGCACCCTCCGTCCCGGTTACAGTGGCCACGATGGCAGAAGCTGGTTTTCCGGAGGTGCTGACTGAGCAAGAGTCAGAGCCGGATACCACGCCGCCAACGCCGCCCGCTTCTGACGCGGAAGATCTGCCAGTGAGCATAGATCTGGAGCTATTCGCTCAGCACATGGAAGCGCTGCCAGTAGAACTCTTCGAAAAGGCTCTAGAGGTGATGCTGGCAGAGGCACACATCCGGAACCTGATTGGTGAGATGGAGCCCTTGGCGCTGGCCACTGAGCAGGAAGATGAGCCGGTAGCGGATGAGCACGCTTCAGTACGCGAGCTGCTGACCCGTCACGGCCTGAAGCAGGCTTGGCAGGATGAGGCGGGCAACTACCACTTCGACGAAAAGGCCGCGCAAGCTGCCCAGGCTACCACCGTTATAACCGCACAGGTTTAAATGAAACTTTCAAAATCGCATAAGCGCGTAGCACGCTATTCCCAGGGTGGCCTATCGCTGCTCATTGCCCTGAGCACTCTTAATGCTGCGGGCCTCAGTAACCTCATCATCACGCGCGTTCCTGATCCGGAAGATGCAGATGAGGAAATTATCTCGGATATCAAGTTGCGGGCTGGTGCTACCATCCACCGCTACGAATTCGAGGAAGATCAAGCCTACTACTCGGACAGCACCCAGTTCGGCAACAACATCTACCCTAAGCACATGCTGGGCGTGAAGTTCGCTGGCAAGACGGTGGGCTTAAACAGGCTGTCGAAAGTTGCCGACCTGACCCGCGTTACCGGTATTTGCAAAACCCGCATGGGTGAAGTGGTCATTGTTGGGGCTGACAACGGCCTTAAGAATGAGCAAAACAACTCGGGTTCGGGCTCTGCTGGTGGCGACTTCAACGGCTTTGACATGGTAATGGGTGGCGCGGAAAGCCGCAAAGCGGAGTTGGTGCCACTGCCTGTTTTCGAAGCCTTGCTTGCCCAGATCGACGGGGCTGCGGCTCCTGCGGCTCCAGCTGGCGGCGGCGCTTAATCGAGTCCCGCCGTGCTCTACTCACTACTAGGCACGCAACAGGTGGCGATTGGGGGCGTGAAAACGCTCTTGGTCGCCCCTTTTGCTAGCGGCTTATTTGCCTACGCGGATCAGGATATGTCCCTAATCAACAGCTTCAGCGGCCTGAGCGGCTGGCAGCGCTTTGAATGTGGAGACGCTTCCGAGTTCGGGGAAGGCTACAACCCAACGAAAAACGGTGATCAGTATAGCCAGGCAGTTTCCGTGCTGGTACCCGCCCTGAGCAAGGAGCGCCGGTCTGTGCTGCAGGCCTTGCTTAAGGAACCGGTGTTGTGCCTGGTGCTCGACTACAACGGCAACTGGTGGCTATACGGTCAGGACAGGGGCTTACGGGTTCCTAAAGCGCAAAACAAGGGCGGTGCCTACCGGGGAGAATCCAGCTTCTCCTTCAGCCTGGAAGGCATTCAGGATGAGGCCGCGCGCGTAGTGCTCCGCTCCTTCATCAATCTCATTTTCAACAACACGACACCGGTAGTTCAGCCCGGTGGTGGTGTGGTCATTACGCCGCCGGCGCCGTTCGGTGGCTTCGCTTACAAACTACCTGCCCCTCTCGGCATCCGATAACTTATGGAGTCTTCGTCTATTCAAATCCAGCTAGCGGCTATTGAGGTTCCCGAACCGAAGAAGGATGATACCGCCGGCGTCATCTATTGGGGTGCCAAGCACTCCTTTATGCCGACGCTCTTGGATCTGATTCGGCATAGCCCTACGGCAGCGGCCATGACGCGCCGCCGGGCGTTGTTCGTTGCCGGGTCAGGCTTCACCACGGATGCCGACTTGTACCCGGTGCTGGCAGCGTTTCTTAAGAACGTGGCCAGCACTGGCAAGTACCGCACCGCTAATAAGCTGCTTCGCCAAATCAGCAAGGATGAATCTAAGATTCAGGCCTGGGCCATGCAGGTGGTGTGGAGCAAGGATGGCAAGTACATTACGGAGCTGTACCCGCAGAAGGTGAAGACGGTGGCTCCCGGCCCGATGAATGAGGAAGAGGAAGTGGAGTACTACATGCTCTGCCGGGACTGGAGCAAGCAAGACAAGTTTCCACCCCAACGGATTGCGGCCTTCAATCCGCGGACCGCAAAGCAGGATAAGGTGCAGCTCTACTTCTGGTTTGCCGAGGACTCGGATACTGAGTACTTCCCGGAGCTGGAACTAGCACCAGTGCTCAACTACATGAAGATTGAGGGCCGGTTAAGCAAGTACCATGACAACCGGGTTGCCACTCGCTTTGGCATTGATACTATTATCACCATTCAAAAGGGGCCGGTGGATGAGCAGGATCCAACGGATGCCACGAAGACTATTTCAGCTAAAAGCCAGCGGGATAAATTCACCGAGGGCATAAAGCAGAAGTTTCAGGGAGAAGACGCGGAAAGCATCTTCTTCATTTGGGGTGATGGCTCGACAGACTCAGCCGATAAGATGGCGAAGGTCCAGAGCGTAACCACCGTTACAGCCGAAACCTTCAAGTCTGTTGCCGAGGAAGCGCAGCAAGCTATTATGTCCGTTGGCGGCGTTACCAGCCCCGCCGTTATCGGCTTGCCTGGTTCCGGCTCCTTAGGTGGCAACGCCTCAGAGATTCGGGAAGCTTATGAGATGTACTTCAATTCGGTGTGCAAACCGGTGCAAGTGTCTATTCTGGAAGCTTTCTATGATGATATCCTGCCTTACGTGAAAGGCATGGAGGATCTGCCTGGCTTAGATGAGGATGAGCCCGCCTTGGATATCATCACCAATCTACCGGTGAAGTTTATGTTCTCTGAATCCACGCTGGAGAACATCCTGGATGATGATGAGCTAAGGAGCATGATCAACTATGGCCCGGCTAAAACGCCGGAGGATGATCCGAACCAGAAGCCTCAGCTCACTGAAGCTCAAGCCGCGCTTAGTGGTTCGGTTGGTGGGCAAAGCTCTATTGATGCCATGCTTTCGCTGTTGGCCCAGAAGCTCACCACGCGGGAAAGTTGCGTTTCCCGCCTGAAGATCTTCTATGGTATGACGGAAGAGGAAGCCCAGGGCATTGTACCGCAGCCTAGCACGGAAACAGTAGAAGTAGCGCCAGGCACTATCAAGTGATAACGCTACTAAAAAGGGCTGAAACCTTAGAAAAGCGGAAGGATAAAGTTCGCTTGCTGAAGCTGGCAGCTTATTCAGAAAGGTTGCTGCTCTACTACCTCAACCAAGTGCCGTGCGTGTTTGCCTTTCGGCTAGCCGACACCAAAGAAAACCGCGCAAGAGGCCGCGTAGGGCAGCTTTCCGGATTCCGAACGGGGGTGCGAAATCCGAATTTCATTCCGAGCACTCAGCGGGCCAAAAGCAAAAGCGCTGGTAAGACCCGCTACTATGATCAGGGCCGCCAGAGCTGGCGCAGCTGGCGGCCGGGCTTGCTGGTTTCGGTCACTGCCTTTTGGAGTGAAGAGCTGCAAGCCTTTGTCGATACGCCGCAGGAAGCCGGCATTCTAGCCGGCAAGGAATTCGAAGCTAAACCAGCCAAGGAACCTAAACAGGACGCCAAGCGTGCCGAGCGTGCCGCCAAACGAGAAGCGGCAAAACGGGAGCGAGAGAAGATCAGGAAACGCCTTAAAAAGAAATAATTATGAGTGAATTAAAACATCTTATTACGGCGGAAGAAATTCCTGATCGGACCGTAGCTCAGCCTAATGCTGATCTGCATAAGCTCAGCCTCGCTATCCCGCTAGCGGAACGCAAACACCTCAAGAAGCTCCTAGGGCCGGCGCTATTTGCCGAGCTACTGCTGAGCGTGCAAACGGCAACCACTGATGATGAGCCCCTAGCGCGCCTCGCCAACTTGGATGAGCTGAAAGATATGCTCTGCCAGTGGGCATTGGTCGAGGCCTGGCCTAACTTGCAGGTACACGTAGCCGAGGCGGGCATAGTGGTAAAGAACGGGAAGGAGGTCAGCACCAGTGCTGATGAGAAGTTGGCTCAGAAGACGCTTGATAGCCATATCAGTACCGCCAACTTCTACTCCTCGGAGCTTACGGCTTGGATGGTAGAGCATAAGGCGGATTATCCATCTTACGCCCCGCCACTAGCCGCGGCCCTGTCTACAATGCCGGTTGGGGGTATTGACCTCGACTAATGCGCGCCTTCTCGCAATCCTTCGTACTTCTGATTACTAGCCCGCGCAGCCTAGACGTGCTCAGTACTGGCTTCAATCTTTCGCCCTGGGCCCTTATTGTTCGGACCTATCTATTTGATGACTGGCAGTTTTTAGGCTTTCTGCTTACGCTTATAGTAGTCGATACAGTAACCGGAGTTATCCGCTCTTGGCAGAGAAGCCAGATCAGTAGCCGGGGCTTCAGCCGCTTCTTTACGAAGGTGCTGGTTTACTTATCCTTGTTGGTGCTGGCGCACGTGATGACGAGCTTCACCATAAAAGGCAAAGTAAACGTGCTCTTCCAGTGGTTCGACACCTTTGTATACTGTGTAATGATGGCTCGGGAAGCGCTAAGCGTGCTGGAAAACCTGGCTACCATGGCTCCCGAGCTAGTACCTAAAAAGCTAATCAAGCGCCTGGCGCTTTTCAGTGAGGATCCGGAAGCCGCCTTACCGGTGATAGCGCCAGAACCGGAGCCGCAACCCGCGCCGGTACCTGAGCCGGAAGCAGTAGAGCAGCAATTAGCCCCGACCGGATAAGGTCGGGGTCTTTTTTTGTCACAGAATCAGAGCTGAGCCTTTCTAGGTAAACAACCTAAGGTTAAGCCCATGAAAATTGAAGTACGGCGGCGGAAAAGCACCGACGCCAGCACCCTCTCTGAGTGGTTTGTAGATGGGGTTTTTGAGTGTTACGGCATTGAAGATGTAGTGCGGCCCGCCGGCGTCAAGATCCATGGCAAGACAGCCATTCCCCCTGGTGAATACCAGGTAGAAGTAACCTTCAGCAACCGCTTTCAGAAGCCGTTGCCCCTACTCGTAAACGTGCCGGGCTTCGAAGGCGTGCGCATTCACCCGGGAAACACCGCAGCTGATACTGAAGGCTGCTTACTGCCTGGCACTGGTGCCGGCCGGGACGTGGTGACCAATTCCCGAGTAGCCTTTGACAAGCTGTTTCGCAAGATCCAGGCGGCGAAAGGACGGATATCCATCCTTATCAAATAAGCTAATTCTTAAATCCAAATAGAAGACATGAGATCTTTTCGAGGAATTTGGGCGCTTGCCCTATTATGTGTGGGTGGTTTGGTGGGGAGCGGTGGCTGTGGGTGCGCGGCTATGCGCCAGGTTGATGATGGCTTTCCGAGTAGGAGTTGGCCCGCGCCTTATCAAGCGCGGTTAGACTCCGCTAGCAAGGCGGTGAAGGATTCCGCCGGTATAACAAAAAGCACGACGCCAAGCCCGGCGGTAGCTGCACAAATAGCGCCTTCGCCGCCGGCTGTTAAGAAGGGCCTCTTCGCTTCTGTTTTTAATAAGAACAGTAAGCAAACCAAGTACAAGAACAGCACAGTCATCTATCAGACTGGCAGCAGCAATACCGCTAGCACCAGTGCTGACGAGCTGAAGCTGAAAGGCGCCAGCTCCTATGCTCAGGACTCGGGAAGTGTAACCACGGCAACCAAGGGTGCTTCGGTAGCAGTTGGCCCGGGAGCTAAGGCAAGTGCAAGTGTCGAGCAAGCCGGCTGGCCATGGTGGTTGGTAGTGGTTGGCCTGGTGGGTGGGCTCTGGGCCGGCGCGAAATTCAATTCCCGGCTTCGCTGGCTTCCGTTCTTAGCCGTGCTCCTCATGCTGAGCATGAGCCGGGCCTGGGCTCAGGGGCCGCAACTCTTCGTACATAAAACGAGATTCGACTACGGTAGCGCCAAACAAACAGAGCGCTATCAAGCAAAGCAACGCCGCATAGCCAAGCGCAAGGCCAAACAGGAAATGGATAAGCTGGAAGCAGAGTATTGGGCCGGCCAAAAGGAACTCGCTCGGAATCGAAAGAAGCAGGCCAAACGCTTGAAGCGGGACCATCCATAGTTTCACCAGAGTTCTAATAGATATAAATTAAAAAAGGCTTCAAATTCGAAGCCTTTTTTTTGTCCTACACTAAGTAGAATTTTTACTGAAGCCCTTCATAGGAAGCAGTGAACAAGCCCTGCAACATGGTTTTGATTTGGCGGATCTTGTGCCCTACGGTGCGGTAGTTCTTGCCCGTCAGTTGCTCGATATCCCGGTAGCTCTGGCCATTGACGTGTAGCTGAAATAGCGCTACATCCGCCGGCGTGCAACGCTCACTTAATTCGTAGTTGATTTGATCCGCTAAATGGGCGCGGGAATCATAATCAATCACGTGCTCTTCCTCCAGCTCCATCTCACTTGCCCGCAAGGGCTTCAAGCGCTTAGCGGCTTGCTTCTGCTCCTGACGCAAATTCTTGATTACACGCCAGATATAAAACTGGTAGCCTTCCCCGTAAAATCCATGCGCTTGAATTGTCTCATGCGCCCGCAATACCGCTTCCTGAAATAGCTCTCGGCCTGCTTCATCGTCGCCTCCGCTTATTCCGCGGGCGAATTTCAGTAACGTAGCACGGTGTAGCTCAGCAGCTTTCAGGCAGGCGGTAGCTTGATCTTCGAAGGTGAGGCTGGGAGAAATCATATTCGAAGCTACCGAGCTGCCGAGCTGATTTCTGTGCTATGTGCGATTTGGTTGTAACCGAAACTCGGTTATTTACGTCGTTTCGCACGTTTGTTGATAAGAGCCTAACCAATCTATATATAGTATAAGATGTTAGTTGAAGCAGCGCTAAAAGTAGGTGTATATCTTTTCGCAGACATCCATAGGGGGTACTAGGTTCAATATGAATGCGGTCTTATTTAGTGCACAATGATAAGAATTAGTGTCGCCGGAAGTACTGTACAAAGAGCCGTTCACTTATTTGATACAAGGCATATGCTACACACGTCACTAGTGGTAAAGCCAGCCAATAATAGCGGGCATAGATGAGGGTTTGCCCGGTCAGAAATACCAACCCTGCGTAGCATAGAATTAGCAGGGGAAAGTGATATAGGTAGAGCGAAAAGCTAAAAATACCAACTTCGTGGAAAGCCTTAAGGAGTAGAGTTTTCGATGACACTCTTTTGGTTAATAAAGCACTCATACACCCTACAGCGAGTAGGGCAGCTACTGCCCCAGAGAGGTTTTGACGATGGAGAAGAGCAAGCCCTAAAACGAGTGCAAATAGGATAGTGATGGTACCTGCTAGTGCCCACTTTGGAATTCGCTGAGCAACTTCAAGCCAACGCGTGTTTGTGCATACATCATAAAAAGCGACGCCTAAAGCAAAATATCCGTTATAGGTGAATAAATACGACTGTAGGAAATGATTAGTCGGGGCAAGCTCCAGAATACCTACAAGAAAGGCTATTAGAGAGATAATATAGTACAGGCGAACATTATAAAAGGCTAGTGGCACCAGTAAATAGAAGATTGCTTCTGGCAGTAAAGACCAATACACATTATTGTAGCCGATGTGTAAGTTTTGCAGTGGGCGAAAGGTGAGCGCTCGTATGAAGGAGGCTGAGTCTATTTGCCGTAACTCCTGCATGGCCAGCGCTAAAGACCGATTAAGCTCTCTATCGGAACCAGCCACAAAGGCTTTTGGCGCTAATTGATGAGCTAGTAGTAGGCATCCTACCGCTAGGAAGCAGGCGACTACAAAGGGCGGGTATATACGTTTGACTCGGTTGAGATAAAAACTATGCGCAGTGCCCTGTTTTTTTAACTCAGCATGGCGGATAAAAAAGCCGGACAACACAAAGAAAAAGACTACCATCTCATAACCTGCCCCACTCAACATATCGAGTGCGAAGGCTAGGTACTCAAGCAAACCCCATTGAGCGCGAGGGTGAGCAAGCAAATATTGCTGGCCACCGCACCAGAGGATGAATTTGGCATGATACACAACCACGTAAAATGCACAAAATCCGCGTAGACATTGAACATCGTCTAATTCTGAATAGCTAAGTAATTTAAAAGGATGGCTAGAATATGAAGTTTTGACTGTTGAAGTAGAATACATAGAGAAAAGCAAAATAGGTCAAGGAGCCGAAATATAAGCCAGTTTATTAAGTAGCATTCTGCAAAAGCATAGACGAGGCAACCTCTGGCAGTGGTATAACCTGAATACGGCGTAGTGCAAAACTCAAAATATATTCACTAAGTACTTCTTAGTTAAAGCAGCGCCGAAAGCAATCATGCAATTCGTCATAAATATCCATGGGTGTGCTCGGCTCGATATGGATACGGGCTTTGTTGGGGGCAAGCTCCAGCGAGTAGCTGGTATCAATGCTGCTGGCCTGCTCTTCGAAGTAGAGGCGGTGCCGCTCGGCTACTTGCTGCACACAGTCGGCAAAGGCTTGTTGGCGAGAAATAGAGTCGAGGTCAAAAGATTCAGGCGCTTGATTAATCATATTTTATCTCATGCAAGTACAAAATAGTTTTAGCTAGTAGTTGAGTAGAGAACTCATTTAAACTTTTAAATGCTTTTCATCTGATGGTGAACACAACAACTTCTTTGGGTACGTGGCCAGCAAGTTTGGCTAGTACGGCAATAGCGGAGGCAAAGGATTTGCGGGCACTCTTCATTCCCTCGTTAGGCCGGGTGGGGTTGCGGTAGTCTAGATATTCATTGTCTTGAAGCCGATACCCGAGCGAGTTAGGCTGGTGATCCATCCAATGACAGGCCTGCCATTCCTTAACGGAGGCGGGAGCCCCTCGCCAGATGAGCCGGTAGCCTGGCAGCATACGCACTTGCTGTAGAAATATGGCCAACGTTTCCTCGACTTGCGGGCCGGCCACTACGATGCGCCCATTTAAATAAACTAGGGCCAAATCCGGTAGCCGCTCCACGTGTTCAGCAAATGTTTTACCTATGTTTTACCAACATCAAACAAAAACGCCTCCTACAGGGTGTAAGAGGCGTTTTCATAGGTTTTCTAGTGGGCCCAACTGGGCTCTTCGTTTTTACTGCAAACGCCTGACGAATAACGCATTACTACTAGGCTCGAAACGTGGGGTATGGTTTTGGGCAGGAATCCGCTTTTTAGTGCACGCGCACCGGTCTGCCCCGCTCTCCTCGCTTGGGGGCTCCCGTCGGTTCGGGACGGCCCGTTTCCGCCTCGCCAAAGAGCACCCACAGCACGTCCGCCTCGGGGTGGAAGGAGCGGAGTTGGTAGAGCTGCTTGATGTTGCAGTGGTAGCGGCCGATCTCGATCTGGCCGAACGTGTTGGGATGCACGTCCAACTGCTCGGCCAGCTCGCGGTAGGTGGCGAAGCTGCCGGCCTGCTGGAGGCGGTCTAGTTCGGCCAGGAAACGCAGATCCATCGCGGTAATGGAGAAGTCAGGGAGTGCCATATCAAGCGACATATTAAGAGCGGAGTAAGCGAGCTTTCTGCTGTAAGAATTCTTCGTTGGTCAACTCCCCCGCATTGCGCAGGGAGCGGAGTTTGTCTAGCTCATCAGCGATGGAGGGAGCGGCTGGGGCAGGAGCTGGGGACGGGGATTGGACAACCACCTTTTGAATGGGAGCATCATTGCTCAGTGCCCAGATGAGGGCCGCGATCCAGCCCAGGATTGTCCAGCCCAAGAGCAGGTTTAGGACGAGGATGGACGTGGCGTTGCGCTTGCCCTTAGCGACAATGGCTGGGATAAAATAAAGTAGTCCCATGATCACTAAAGCCGCTCCTCCCGCGACTTCATTGCCCATGATGAGGAATAAGGAACCGAATAAAGAATTGCTCATAGGGGAAAGAATTAATTGATTAAACCCTGGCTTTCTAATTTCTTTTTAAAGTCTAGTAACTCTTGAATTGCTTCTCCCTGACGGGCCAATTCTACATTCACATCAAATCGGGGATTTACAAATTGCCTAGACAGTTTGCCCACTGCCACCCAGACTTCCCGGATTTGCTGTCCATCAATGAATTGAATAGGGAATGCGGCATTGTCGGAATGGAGAGCTAATTCCCCCCGCTCATTTAATCTATTGTTTACTCGCTTGACGAGGACGTTCTCCTCGGTCACGACGACATGGACATACATGTCCCTGATGTCTCTGTCCCATCGCTCCACGTAGCGACAAATCACCCAGTCCCCATCATAGAGCGTGCTCTGCATGGATTCTCCACTCACCTGGAAGGCTCTGAAGCTTCCATTCATATAGGCTGCGTCAGGGAGACGAAAGGAAGGGAGCTTCTCAATAAACTCATGGTTTAGGAATCCCCCCGAGGCATAGCCAGCCGCGGCCCTGACCGAGACTAATTCAATATTCTCCTCATTGTCTGGTCCTACTTGGACAGCCAGAATGCGTGGCTCAGCCCCCTTGTAGGGTGCTTGCTCTTCCTTGACCATACTCTTAGGGAGATGATGCTCTACGTCGGTCATAGGCTCTTCTCCGAGTAGGAGCCAACGCATCCGTAATTGCGGATACGCATTGGCGATTTTTTTCAGCATCTCTAGTCCGGGTTTATTCTCCCGCTTACCAAAGAGGTCACTTACCATCCCAGTCGAGAGACCGGTTTCCTGCGCGAAGCGCCGCTGTACACCACCGGCGTACTGGTCGATTAGCGTCTTAATCCGCTGATTAATTGAGTCTTGGGTTTCGGACACGGATTAATTGAAAAAATATATGCGCAGTAACGTTTGGAATGTTCGCTATTGCGCATACCTTTGAAACAACAATAACAACAACAACAGCCGCAATATACGACTTACCGGAAACTGCCTATGGAAACCACCGTCCCCACGATGCGCCAACTGATGCCTGAAGGATATATCGCTGAGCTGGCTGTCCGGACCGGCATGAGCAATCCTTCCAACATCGTCCAACTGGTCAAGCGTGAGCAAACCACAAGCAAGCACTGGCCAGCAGTAAAAAAATTAGCTCTGGAGACGAACCCAGAAGGTCTCTCCCAGTGGGAGGCAGCTCACCTTCCCCAGCAGCAGGCTGCATAACTAAGCTTACCCACTTCTGGCATCCGCCCTACCAGTGACCAAATCCAAGACAATGGGATATCGCCTCAATCCTCGCAACATTCTCGGTACCGCTGCTGATGGCTCGGTGCTGTATGCTACCCGCCCTGCCAAGCCAAAGGCCACTATTACAGGCGAGTTGGTCCACTACAATGACTTCTGGATTGGCTTTTTAACTCCGCTTCCAGACCGCGGGTGCTGGATGATTGAGCAGCCGAGCGAGATGGGCGGCGCAGGCGAGGTGGTGTGTGGCAAGAAGGAAGCAGTAGCACGCTTGGTTGAACTCTACTGGCAATGGGCCAACGAATAATGGCAAGGACGGAAGGAAGTGGTTGGGGAGCGGGGCCTCTGCTCTACCAAATCTGCCCACAATGCGGCAAGAAGAAGTGCTACTATGACCCTATGCCTTTAATGCATATGCGGCACTACATGCCTTTTCGATGCACTGCCTGCAAACAACGCAACGACTCACCGGCCCTGCTCAAATACATGACAGCTAAAGCCGCATCTCAAAATTAAAAATATTACCCAAGGCGGCGGCCACCGCCTTTTTATACACCACACCTTTTTCTCTTACCCATTTTCCTCATGAAAATCTCAACCTCCACTCCGCTCTATAAGCTCGCCACTCCGGAAGGAACGCAGTTTATATCGCAGCCCTGCCTAGGCGATCAAATCGCGGTGAGCAGCAAGGCTGGTCATTTCAGCATGCCGCAGCCCATCATTGGCTGGGCCCGTGGCACCGACTCTGAATTAAGTCTCTACACCGCAGGACGCGACAGCAGCCTGTTCCGTCTCGCCCTTGAAGAAGGATGCGAGGACGAAGTCTTCTTCTCGGGAAAAGTACCCGATACCCTCTGCGAGTACCGCCTCGATGAGTACGCCCCTGGCGCGTTGCTCTACTTCCCCGTGCCGTTGGCCATGCCGGCTTTAATGAATGTTTCACGCATGCAAATCGCGGCCTAGCATGAAGAAGCCCTATTTCACCGTCGACAAGTACACCCACCGTGCTTACCTCCAAGATGGGCGGGTGGTTGAGATAGATAAGATTGTCCACCAGAACTGGCCCATCATCCAGATTAAACCTGCCTTCATGGTCTCATCAGCATGTGCTGATGAGACTTATGTCGGACAGGAAGAATTCACGGCAGCCTACAATGCTCTGCTTTCCTCTGTGCAGGAGGTAGGAACGATTCTAGGTATCGCCAACAGCGTTGCCCCATCCCCTTCCACCCCAAAGCGCGCCTCTTCTCGCCATGCCCGCACTGCAAGCCAAACGCTCTCATAGGGTCTCTCCCGGTTTTCCCTCGACAGTTGAGCCAACCGACTTATGCAAGCAAACAACGTCCCTGCCGGCCAGCCCCTGCTGTGCCCTGCCTGCTTCCAGGAACTTCGACCTCCCCGCCCTAGCGGGTACTACGAGCGCTTAGTAGCGCTGACTGCAGCCACGGCACTCCTGCTGGCGATAGCCTTTTAAAACAAGCGAGCCGCAAGCGCGGCCACGCTTACGGCTCTCCTCTTAACCATCAACCTCCTCAAAATCGGCTGATCGTATGGCAAATATAACACAATCAACTAAACCCGTTTTCAATCTCACCGAGCAGGCGCAGTGCCTGCACCGTGAGATTCGAATGCGCTACGCCGTCTACCCAGGACGGGTGCTTAACAGCAAAATGAGCCAGGACGAGATGGACCGCGAGATCGGCACGATGCAGGCCGCAGCGGATTCCCTCGAGAAAATGGCCAAGAACGGCCTGTTCCGCGACTCGTGGAATATCATGGCTGCTAGCCGCTCCCTTAGCAGTCAGGACTTAGTCGCCCAACTGGTTCAGACCCAGAACAAGGCAAACGGTCTAGCGGAAGCAGGTGAGCTGGTGCAGGCCTACCAGGAGGCTGTCAAGTTAGCTGGGTACACGCTCCGGTTAGCGGAGTTAATCAAAGAGATCCATGAACGCACTTCGGGTGAGAATCATGATTTCTCGGCATCTACTACTGCCACAGCCGTCCCAATGCCTCGGGTACCTATTCCAGCAGGTATTGCCGCAAAGGACCTAGGCCCGAACTACGCTAGCCCAGAGCTTCGGCAAGAAATACTCGACCTACTGGGTCATCCCGCCATTGATCGTCAGGAGAAGACCAAACAACTCCTCAACATCAATCGCCGCACCACGAAGCAGGCAGAGGAAGCTATCCAACGCTTGAAGTACATCATCTCGGAGAAAGAGGGTCCTATTGAATACCGCAAAGCATCCTGAGTTATGATCCTAGTAGACTTCAATCAGGAACCCATCAAATCGATGTTGATGCAGGCGTTCCATTCTCAGTCCCTCTCCTTTCTAGAGCAGCAGCCAAAACCCGATCCGCAATACACCTGTGAGCAGGTAGCCGATATTCTGAACGTGGACGTGGATACGGTTCGCTCCTACCTCAAGCTGCCAGCTGGCCATCGTCGCCACCTCGCCCACGTCCAGACCTCTGACTCGGCCCGGGGCAACCGCATCCGCCTGAGTGCGGTGCAGGACTGGCAGGAGCGCAACAATGCCACTCAGGTCGTGCTGGAAGAAGCGCAGCTCATTGTCTCCCACCGCCGGCCCGCTCGGCGCAACAAGGCCGCCTGATGCATGTCATGCCCAACATCGGTCTAGCCCTGCAACTGGCCATCTACCATCAGTTGCAGCGCAAAATAGTCTCGGCCCGCAAATGGGCCCGCTGGTGTCCCCTCAAGCTCTTCAAGCGCAAACTCGCCAAAGCGGAACGGGAAGCCACGGAGTACGCTACCTCGCTCATGGAACAGGTTCCCTCCTCGCACGACGAGGCCGTCCATGCCCTTACTGACCCTCACTCGTCCAGTTCACTTCTCTCTTAGCCTTCTTTATGTCTTCCTCTATATCAAAGTTCACCGTATCCGCTACCGCCTTTGCTAGGGCGGTAGCCCAGGTTACGCCCGTCGTGCCCAGTAGTCCCTTGGTTTCTATTTTGGAAACTGTGGTGCTGGTCGGTACTGGCTCTGTGGTTGGCGCCGCTGCCAGCTTAAAACTGGTGTGTTCCAATCTCGAAACGCAATTGCTGGTGAGTCTGCCCGTGGATTGTTTTTCTAATTTCATGGTGTGCATTCCCGCGAAGACCCTGCTCGCTACCTTAAAAGGGTTTCCGGACGCACCCGTTACGTGCGAGGTGGATGAGACCAACAACATCTTAACCCTCTTATTAGGCCGCAGTCGCTACAAAATGGTCGGGGAAGCTGTCAAGGACTTCCCACGCATGTCCCCACTAGCCAAGGTCTTTACTACCATCACCATGCCCGAGCAGATGCTTCGGGCTGCGTTGGTAGCGACCCTTTCTACTGCCTCGACCAACGATTCACGGCCCGCATTGAATGCTGTGATGTTTGAGGCTCGTAATCACGATGCCGAGAATGCGCCGCTAAGGCTAAGGAATTCTCCGCAAAGCTTGAGCTTGGTAGGCATCAGCAATAATCGACTCTGCCTGTGGCAGGCTGATGCGCAGGACGAGCGCTACGAAGAAGTTACCTGGGATAAGCCGACTAAATTCTTGGTTCCTCGTCAAGCGATTCAACTGCTGATTTCTCAGCTCAATCCTAAGTCTGCGGACCCTATTGTGCTGCATATCGATGAGACCAACATCCGCACCTCGTCGGGTAGCTGGGTGAGTCGTTTACTGGCTGAAACACCCATGGAGTACCGGCAGGTAATTCCTGGTCTTGGCGGCCAGGTAGCCGAAGTGGATCGGGATGAGATGCTGACAGCCTTACGCAGATTGGCTATCTACACGCCCGACAAAACGGACATGGTGGTGCTCAACTTCAATAATGCACGGGAGCTGCAACTCAGCGCTGACAACCACTTGGTAGGAAACGAAGGCAACGAGACGGTTAGTTGCGCCTACGATGGCAACGATATGATGCTTGCCTTTCCTAGTGGGCATTTGGTGCAATTGCTCAGCATTTGGGATAAGGGCCGCGTCCTGTTCCATTTAGGTGGCACGAAGAAGCCGACGGTAATCACTCTAGCGGAGGAAGGCGACGTGCCTACCATTACCTGCACGATCATGCCTAGCTACTTGCCAGAGGCGATAGCTGCTTAGCGTTATTTACTATGAAAATGCCAGCCTTCCAGTTCTATCCTGCCGATTGGCGGAAGGACCCCGGCGTTCAGGCTCTGGACCGACACGACCGCTCGGTGTGGTTCGACATGCTGTGCATTATGCACGAGTCGGACGAGCGCGGGGTGTTGCTCTTGGCGGGCCGTCCAATTCCGGAAGATGCTCTTGCGCGCATGCTGAATTTGGATAACCAAACTTTCAACCAAACGCTGAATAATCTCCTGACTTATGGAGTCGCTAGCCGACGGGAGCAGGATGGTGCCCTGTATTCCCGCAGGATGGTGCGTGACCAAGCTAAGCGAGAAGAGCAAGCCGAATACGGCAAGAAGGGTGGCAACCCTGCCCTTTGTGAGAACTACAACGTACCTGGTTTCCTCTATGTGGTGCAGCGCGCATCAGACGGGTGGGTAAAGATTGGTATTAGTAGTGACCCATCACGGCGGCTTTATAAGCTTCGCTACCAACGTAAAGGTGACTCGCTGGAGTTGCTCGCTTCCTTGCGCGTTGATGATATGGGCAAGCGCGAAGCCGAGCTTCATCATCAATTCAAGCACCGTGCTAGTGGTGAATGGTTTGCCCTTAACGAGCAGGAGTTGGATACCCTTATTTCTACCCTTAAGGGTAAATCCAAGGCAGATGTAAGGCCTTCATCTTCATCTTCATTTTCATCTTCTACTTCGATAAACACACCCCCTACCCCCGGTGTGCGCGAAGAAAAAAATGAAGTGGCTGCGCCAAAAAAAAATGAGGGGCCTGTTCTGGTAAAAGATCAGCACACTGAAGACCCAGTCGCGTCGGCTGCGCACACTAAGGCCGCGGCGCCGGCGCTCGATTTGCGGCCCGAGTTTCGGCCTGACCCCGATTGGGCCCCAGCGATGCGCTTAGTAGCCGAGCAGATGATCGCCTACTGGGGTCTGTCGGAATACCAGCAGCAGCAGCGGATGGCCATCACCCGGTTCTGTCGCACGATCTTCGAAACGGGGCATGGAAACTACCTCCGCGAGCAGTTCACTGCCTACCGGGCCTTCAAAGACCTCACCTGCGAGCGCAAACACGACTGGAACTCTTTCATCGGCAAAGAGGCCGAGGCGTACCAGAACCCCGAGGCAGGCTGGAATAAAACAAACTGGGCCGATGCGTTGACGCAGGCCGCAAACAATCCAAAATATGCAAGCGCTCAACATCGCCTCGGCAATGGACCAGCTGCGTCCGCAGGCCGGGCCACGACTCTCGACCGAGAATCATACACTGGCCGCCGACCTGCTGCCACCTCCGCTGCTGCCTGATGCCATCGACCTGCAGCCCGCGCACATCGAGCATGCCCTGCGGCTGGCTCGGCTCCAGAAGTGGGGCGTACTGAAGCGGGAGTTCAGCAAGTGGCAGCAACTGCACTGCGACCTTGTGCACGACGAGATGACAGATACCTGGTTGTACGTGGTGCGTGAGCGCTACCAGGACGACGTGCCTCCCTTCTGCCCAAAAGAGGAAAAGGAGGTGGAGCTCACTGACGCGGAAATGCAGGATGCGCTGCAGCAGATGCAGCAGCGCATGTGGGGGGAGTGGAATGCTCGTTACGTGGCCGCGGTACGCCAGCAGCAGGACGCCCAGCTGCGCCAGCAGGTACCCGTGGTCGCCACGGCCCGGCAAGTGGCAGACGCGGCCTGGGGCCGTGGCTGGCATCTGCTCAGCCAGATGACCCCTGCCCGGCCGTTCTCGCTCACCTCTGAATCCCAGCCCGTGTTTGATCTGCTAGTGTGGTATTTCGCGGGACGGGAAGATAAATTCCTGGAGCTAGCCCAAAGCCTGGGCGTGGAGTCGGCCAGTCTGCACAAAGGCATCGCGCTGCTGGGACCGAAAGGAACCGGTAAAACCCTGTTGCTGCGGGCTTTCCAGCAGAATCCGAACCGTTCCTACGGGATGGTAACGGCGAAGCGGGTGGAGACGGCCTTCCGCTCCGGGGACGATGGTCGCCAGCAGCAGGACGTGTTCTGCGGGAAAGGCGGACGGGCATTGTGCATCGATGATGTGTGCACCGAGGAAACCAAAGTCAGCGACTACGGTAACAAGGAAAATCCGATGTCGCGGGTGCTCCTGGAGCGCTATGACCGGTATCAGCAGGGCTTGCTGCCTCGGTGGGCTACGCATCTGAGCAGCAACAATCCGCTGTACCGCACCCCCAAAACGCCACGGGATATGCACTCGTGGGAAGAGCTGTACGGTGACCGGGTGGTGGACCGCCTGCACGAACTCTGCAACATAATTCCTCTCTTAGGAGATAGCCGTCGGTTATGACTATTGATGCACTACAAAACCGGTTGCCGCATCTCTCCGATAAGAAGCTGCACCGTTACCGTCACCAGTTCAAGCTATATGCCAACCGGGTCGAGCTGCTGGAAAAAGAGGCAGCCCGTCGCGAGTTGAAGCGCAGGCCTTCTGGCAAAACCACCACGTTACGGGTGCCCTCCCGCCTCAACTACCAATGAAAAATGCCGCCGAAGTGCTCGCCCACCTGGGGATTGACGAGAACCACCCGGGTCCTTTCACCTACCAGGAGCTACATGCTGTAGTTGAAAATGTACTGGCAGATATGCCACAGGAGCTACAAGCCAAGCCAACAACTTGTGTGACTGAGCTAAATGTGGAGGTTAATGCAAAGATGTTCATTCTGCGCCGAGATGATGATGCTAATGCTGCCCCACTTCGAATCAGATGATAGACTTCGAATTGATTGCAATTGTGTGGGTTATTGGCGGCCTAGCTATGGTAGGACTGACTCTAATCGGGTCTCAAGGGTGGACTGGTTTAGTGGAAGAAGAAGAGAATGACAACACAGGTTATCCTCTGCTGAGTCCTAAAGAGAGCGCCGCTTTCCTGCTACTAATGGCCTTCATCGTGTGGCCTTACTTGTTCATAGAATGTTTGCACCGCGCTTTTAAAAATTCCAGCAAATGAAAACATATCAGTATCAGCATTCAGAAGGTCGCATCACCGACAAGCAATTTTCTTCCGATGCCACAGCCCTGCGCTTTCTGGAAGAAATTGGCCCGAAGTGGCAGCTTGTTACGCCTATATGCGATGCCGTGTGCTTGCCCCCAGTGGGCGACCCATCTTTGGAATACGATGATGAGGTGAGAATAAACTACGCGGCTGACGTGAAGCTCGATGGCATGAAAATCGGCTCTACGCACTGCATCAATATCGCAGGCCCAGGGCAGGGGGAGATGATTCGCTGGTTCGGCAAGAACGCCAATAACACCGCTTCCGGACAGGCCCACAATCACGTCATGATGGCCGTGCTGGATGTTATTGGCTGGCATGAGCAGGATGAACGCTCCAATGGGTAAGACAACGCTCCCAGCTCACCTGCTTTCCCGCATCGTGCATGACACCAGCCGGGCCCCACCAGCCGATGCGCCCAAAGTAGCTAAGCCGCGTACCCGCAACACGTCGGCCACCAACTCGCTCACGTCGGCTATTCGGGACATGCTCACCTACGAAGGCTGCACCATCTGGCGCCACAACAACGCGGGTGTGTACGACAACCAGCTGCAATGCTACCGGGCTAACAGCAGCAGGAAAGGACTACCCGATACGCTGGGCTTCTACCGTCGCACCGGCCATTTCGTGGCAGTGGAAGTGAAGTACGGCAAGGACACGCTCACGCCTGAGCAGCGGGATTTCTTGGCTGATGTGAAGGCTGCCGGTGGCTTTGCCTGCGAAGGTCGCAGCCTGGAGCAGGTCCGGCGAGAGTTTAATGAATGGAAACTAGGTATAACAAAAAGCACGAAGACATGAATAATCCAGAAGAACACCCAGCATCCAGTGTTTATCATTTGCAGAAAGCTGGTACAGTCACTATTCACCAACTAAAGACGTGGCCTGAATATTTCTGTCAAGTAATTGATGCAGCTAAGAACTTTGAATTCCGGATAAACGACCGTGATTTTAAGAAGGGCGATCTATTGATGCTTCGTGAATGGGACCCCTCAACAGAGTCTTACACTGGCCGGTCTTGCCGTCGGAGTGTCGTGTATGTTCTGCATGAATTCCCCGGTATGCTACCTGGCTATGTCGTAATGGCACTTTCTCATTTGGTATTTATTGATGCCAAACCAGAGCCAGGAGCTACAAATGAAGTGCAAGAGGCGGTAGCGCATGTTTTACGCCTTATGCGCCACGCTGTTAACACTGAAATGTCTGGCTCGCTCAATCGTCTTGGTCGAGGTCAGTGGTTAGGGATGATGGCTGAGCGTCGGCGTAACAATGAAACGGCAGATACCCTGGCAGGATATTACGGCTTATGCTTGGGGCCATGGCCAGAGACCACAGGCGAATTCTAAGTCATGAAAAAGCTGCGCCATCTCGCTCGTGACATCGACCCAGAGACCGGCGACGTTGAGTATTTCAAAAAGGGCTATACCTGTCGCGAAATAAAGTTTGGCTGGTACCAAAAGCAGTCCAAGCGCCCACCCAAGGTGCGTAAGTCCGACCGCAAAGCCCGCAAAAAGCAACGCGCCAATCGGCTGGAGCATTACAACTGCCCACCCCGACCCCTTTTCCATACCAGCACGCCGCAGATTAACAAAAAGGCCCGCTACCAGCTCAAAATGGAGGTGTTCCGTCGGGACCGCTTCACCTGCCAGCAGTGTGGGGCCCGCAACAACCTAACCCTCGACCACTACATCCCGCTCAGTCGTGGCGGTGGGTGGCACCTGGACAACCTGCAGTGCCTCTGCCAGCGCTGCAACGAGGAGAAGGATAACAAAATGCCTTACGAACGGCAAGCTGCTTAAAAAAGATTGAATAGGATTTAAAAAATACCTCGAAATCGAAGCCTTTTTTTCGTCATATAAAACACATGAAAAGTCATGATGCAATTCCTTGAATTCACATTCGCATCCTTCTGGCGCTTCGCTGGCATTGTGGTGCTCTTATGCATTGTCGTTGGCGGCGCAGTGGGTGTATTTGGCTCACTGGGAGCTGCCATCACTCACCGGCCAAAACGATAGCCACTCAATAACCCTCGACCATTGCCACTTATCGAGGGTAATCACACAATCATTTAAACATCAACATTTAATACAATGGATTATAAGCCCACCGCCTCGAATCGCTTGTTTCATGGTGATTGCAAAAGCCTTGAGGAAGCAATAAAACTCCAAGCCGTTGCATTTCGCGCAGAAGCCTCGGACTATAAGAGTTTTTCACACGCCGACGACTTTCAGCAGGCATGGTATGACGACTTGATAAAGCAAGCCGAAGTGTGCGATAAACTTCTACATGAATATCAAGACACGGTGGTTGCAGCAACTCGGACTGCCGAAGAAACCCTGCTAATGAAGTGGTCAAAGTGCAGCGATGAGACCACCAAAAACATTGCTGACGCAGGTAAAACAAAGGATTGGTCACTGCTAGCCATATAGGTAACATCCGATAAGTGGCCCTTATCGGATGTTACCTAAAATCTAATCAACCCTGCAAAATGAATATTGAAGCCCTACAAGCCGCCAAAACTGCCTTTGTCGCCACTATGCAATGGAACAACGAGTCCACTGAGCACGAAAAGAACCTTGTTCTAGGTAACCTCAATGGTTTCATCTCCTACCTGGAAAGCCAGAACCCAACGACGGACATCATCAAGATTCGCACTTATCAATTTCAGTACGGCATCCTGCACTTGAAGGAATCAGATGCGAAAACACTAAGCCTAACAGAAGTCACGGATAAGTTCGGACATGGGAAAGGACCACTGCTGGATGCTTGGGATGATGTAATGGACGTGCGCGAATTCAATGCTCTTGAATCGTTTACCGAGCAATAAGCCTAACATCCGATATGTGAACCTCATCGGATGTTACAAATCCTCCCATCATTAACAGATAATTCAATGACACCTCAAGAAGAAGAAGCTCTGCGCACCCGCGTATCCAACCTGCCCGTCACCAGCCAAGAACGCGCCGATTTTATAGTACTGCTAACGGAGATAGACCGTGTGCGCACGGCTATCCAATTAACACCGCCCTCGCTGGCAGTCACTTTAACCCCAGGTAACACGCAGCAAGTGTGGGTAACAAACCCCACAACGGGCGGCGGTCAATGGATAACGGTTGTGCAAACACCCCCCGCTTGTGTTAATGCCATGTTTACGGTGCCGGGTACTGACACTGGTCATATAGACATTCCTGCATAGCATTTTACAAACGAACCATTAACAAGTGTCCAGCTACTATTCGATGGGACGAATCACAAAAACGGAGGCAATAAAGCTAATGTCAGTTGAGATAACACAGCTTAAGGCTGAACTCAATGAGGCTGACCGCCGGGCTGGCGCTGCTGAACGTCTTTTAGCCAACTTAGAAATAGACATGCACAAGCTGCGATCATGGCGAGACGAGCAGAAGCGCAAGGCAGGCTATATGGATTTCATTTCTTTCGATGTCGTGTGGAAAGAGATACTAGAAAAGGCGCAGCTATACGACAAAGGACTGTGTGCTGTAAGGTCAATTCAGCACGAGGTAAAAACACCTTCCCAGGTTCCGTCATCTGCGTCTGCCATTCTTACCCCACAGTGGGTACTTGACACATTCGGTGATGGGCCAGGCGAGCCCGACCTCACACCCTGATATTTCTGACGTGTTTTTCTGGCGTAATTGTATGTACTTTACATACAATTACGCCATTACCATTCATTACCACCTTTCATTTTTCGACATGGCCACGGGACAGCCTGACGAAACCGCTACTAATCAACCGGGTAAGTCACTCACCAAGCTTCAACAAGGATTTGCCGAGCATTTCGCTCGCCTCTGGAAGGGCGCACCTGCCTACCGCCTGGCCGGTGGTGCTGAGAAGGGTGCCAAGCAAAACGCGAAGAACCTGCTCAAGGATGAGCGCATCGTAGCGGCAATCAAAGAGGAAGCCGCTAAGCTGGGCATGACAGTCGATGAGGCTACCGTCCGCATGTCGGACTGGGGTCGGGTCACCATTGACGATGTGATGACCAAGGTGGAGTACGAGGAGAGCACCACCGTGCGTCAGCCACTAGAGTTGGCCATAGCCGAGATGTGGAAGGAGTACCAGTTCGATAAGGAGTACACCTATCGTTCTGCTGAGCTACTCGGCCTCAAAGGCGATGAGTTATCTGAGTATGTCAAAGACATCGAGAAGCGTGAGACTCGCATCAAACTGGATGAACTGCGCTACCGCATGCGTCTGGAGCGAGATCCACAGGCCTACCGTCTGGTTGAAGGCCCTAAGGTCAAAAGGTACCGCATGGAGCTGGACCTGGTCAAGGTGCACGACAAGAAGGCGGGCCACATGATCAAGAAGATCGTCCCCAACAAGCACGGTTTGGCTGTCGAGCTGCACGACGCCAAGGATGCCGTCAACACCATGCTCAAGATTCACGGGGCCTTTGCGCCCGTCAAGGTGGATCATACCACCAATGGCAATGACATGCCTGGTTCCAACATCATGATGCCCGACAATGGGCGCGATTAATTCACATAACCCACCCGCAATTGCCATGAACAAAAAACAAGTCAACACTGCCGCTCGCGCCTATGCCCTGGAGGAGTTAGGTGAAGCCCAGTTTAAGTCGAATAAAGACGCTGTGCGTTCGATTACCGACAACTTCAAGGCGGGTGCTGCCGCTTGCCAGAAGTTGTTTAAGCCAGTTGCTAAAACACCAGTCGAAAAGTCAAACTTCGAACGGGTTTGGAACGACTTCTGGAAAGACATCTGCACCAATCCAAATGGTAGCATCAACCTTGAGCAGGTCAAGCGGGAGCTTGCAGACTACCATGGCATCCTAGAGGAAGTTAGCAAGGTGTACGACACACTCACACGTGGCAATATTTCCAAGCCCAACACACTGGCCAGTGCGGTCATTGCCGAGGTAGAGCGCATCCATCAGGAGGAACTGGATGAATTGGAGAAGGAGCTCACTGAGGATGACGAGGAGCAGGAATAGTTAGGCCCATGGAAGAAACCAACGATTTCCCATCAATCACTGGTTTGCCTAAGGATCGTCGCTTAGGGCATCCTGGCATGAGCTTCACTTACATCAGTCGCTATGGCAATCTGCTGCGACGGTTTGGGCTCAACAAGCGTGGTACTAGGATCAAAGGCTTACGCTTTACATCGCGTCGTTGTGAGGCTATTGTAGCGGACAGGCGCTATAAGGGCTGTGATGACGATGATATCCACTACTGCTACGACTTTTAGCTATGACAGCCGTACATCCTGAAGCGAAAGTCATCACGCCTCAGCCTGGCTTCCAGATGTCGGCGCTCAGTACCTCAGCGGATATCGCCATCATCGGTGGTGGTGCTGGTGGGGGTAAGACCTATGCCCTGCTCATCGAAGCCTCCCGCCATCGCTTCAACAAGGATTTCGGGGCTGTCATCTTCCGTCGCACCTACGCGATGGTCACCAACGAAGGTGGCCTATGGGACACCAGCAAAGACCTCTACCCGATGGTAGGCGCCAAGCAGGGCGACCTCGAATGGCGGTTCCCCAGTGGAGCCCGCGTCTCGTTTGCCCACATGCAGCACGAGAAAAATATGTTCGACTGGCAGGGCACGCAGATCCCGCTGATTGTCTTCGACGAGCTCACCCACTTCACCCAGAAGCAGTTTTGGTACATGCTCTCGCGTAACCGCTCCATGTGCGGGGTGCGTCCCTACATCCGGGCCAGCTGTAACCCCGATCCTGATAGTTGGGTAGCTGAGCTGATTGCGTGGTGGATTGGCGAGGATGGTTTCCCGATTCCTGAGCGAGCGGGTAAGCTGCGCTACTTCACTCGCGACAACGATACGATGGTCTGGGGCGATACGCCTGAACAGGTCATAGAGCAGGCCCCGCATCTATTTCAGGGCGAACTGGCCGCGACCCGTCCCAAGTCGCTCACCTTTATTCCGGGCAGCATTTACGAGAACAAAAAGCTGCTCGCTGTCAACCCGGAATACTTAGCCGGCCTGATGGCCCAGGATGAGGAGACCAAAGCGCAGCTACTGGAAGGTAACTGGCGGGTGAAGATTGACGGACTGGCTTTGTTCGACTTTAGTCGCATTAATGATTTGTTCACCAACTACCCCGTAGCTGAGCCTGCCCCCCGTAAGTGCATCACCTGCGATGCGGCTGGCTTTGGGCAGGATAAGTGCGTGATAAAAGTATGGATCGGCTGGTCCGTGGTGGCCATCACCGTGATTAGCAAGACCGGCTCGCGTGACATCGTGGATGCTATTGAGCCACTACGCCGGCGCTACAACGTGGCCCAGTCCGATGTGCTGGTAGACCAGGATGGAGTCGGTGGGGGTGCTGTAGGACTAGGTGGCTATCAGGGCTTCAGCGGTGGTACTCCGTCCCTGCCCGATCCTGAAACCGGCGAGAAAGAGGCCTACAAAAACCTGAAGACGCAGTGTTACTACCGCATGGCAGGCCGCGTCAACCGGGGCGAGGTCCGGATCGAAGTCACGCCGGATAGCTGCCTCATTGATGGCGTGCGTACCACCAAGATGAAGGTAGGCGCAGCCGTAGTCGATGTGCGCGACATCATCAAGCAGGACTTGAGAGCCATCAAGCGGGCCAAGGACACGGCGGAAGGCAAGAAGCAGATTAACTCCAAGGAAGAGCAGAAGATCATTCTGGGGCGCTCACCCGACTTCGGGGACTGCTTCTCTTTCCGCGAGTGGTTTGAGCTGCAACCAGTGGTGAAGAAGGGCTTTATGAAGCGGATAAATTAATCCTGTGCTATGCGTTGTTGTAGTTCCGGAAATAATGTATGTATTTTACATACAATAAAGATGTTTTCTAACCTTACCTCCTGCCATGGCCACGTGCACGCGCCCCGCTTCTCTTACTGCCCCCGCTAAAGTGGATTGCGCCGTCCACTTCGGCCAGATCGTTCGCTTCGCTTACCGGCGCCGTATCACTGCCGCTGCTTTCGCTACGGAAGCCGCGATGAAAACACTGGCAGCCTGGACGGCCGCTTTGACAGCAACGGATGAGACTAAGATCATCCTCACGCCGATCTTCACCAGCTTCGTTATTCCAGGTTCGGAAGCGCAGTTTGCTGGCGAAAACGATAACTCATCCGTGAATGGCAAGGGCTACCTCACCGGCTACAACGCGGTGAAGCCAACCGGCTCCTTCGTGGGTCTGCCCGGTGACATCAAAGGCACGCTGGAGCTGCTCGAAGATGAGAGCCGCGCTGAACTCGGCAGCGATCCGGTGGAGCTGTGGGGTATCACGCCCGACAACCGCATCATCTCGCTCGGGGTCAAAGGCATTCCGTTCAGCAACTATTATATCAGCTCGGTGGACAGCCAGGGCTTCAAGGCGCTAAACCTGAACACGTTCGGCTTCTCGCTGGACGGCAAGTGGGACAAGGGTGTCACGATAACGCAGGCCGAATTCGACCTGGTAAGCCTGTACCCAGAGGCCTAATGGCTGGCAAGTCGGAGGAGTCGCAGCCGGACGTGGTCTGGTTGCACTCCAAAAGCTTGGGTGAGGAGCGGCCCTTCTCCCCTGCGCATGCCGCCAAGCTTCAGGCACTCGAAGCCAGGTTAGGACAACCCGACTGGCTCCCCGTTCAGGCCCCTTCTCCTACCCCCGACACCACTGCCCCAGCGGCAAATGATCCTAAGCCCCGAAACCGTAGTCGCACTTCTGGAAAGCCCCGCTAACGCGTCGGCCATCGAGGCTTGCTTGCACCATGAGCAGCGGCTGCAACTGCACGCCGTTCCGCACTTGGACAGCACGCGCCGGCCCCTCGGCTGGCGCTACTTGCGTGAGCGGGCTCGGAGCATGATGCCAGTCGATGAGGCGGATCGGTGGGAACAATGCGTGGATGCACCCCTGCCCAGTACGGACGTAGTCGAGGATATTTTCACGGGGTTACGGCGCGTATTCGAGGCCCAGGATGGCTTGATTCACTGCGAACTGGCCACACCTGAGCTGGAGACCGACTTCGAACAGTACCGCACCAGTCAGCGTGAAGCCGACTTCTGGATGGGTACCGCGTTCACCGCTGTTGGACGCCGGCCGCATTCGTTTTTGGTGGTCGACATGGCCAGCGAGCAGCGTACGCCACGACCTGAGCCGTATTCCTTGCTGGTAGAGCTAGGCGACGTATGGGATGTAGCCCTCCGCGAGGACGGCACCTGTGAGTACCTCATGTTTGCCTTGCCAGATCAGCGCGAAAACGATATCCGCATCGAGCGGGTCGCTGTTTACGATGACGCGGCCTACATGATCTGGCGCCGGCCGGAAGGCACGCAAACCTGGGCTGAGGAGCTCAACAACGCGCACATTCTGGGCTACTGTCCGGCTCGCGTGCTCTGGAATCAGCCGATGGACAAGGCCATCGAGCTGCCGCGTCAATCTCCGCTAACGGGCGTGCTCGGCAAGCTCGACAAATATGTGTTCTGGGAAGGCGCTATCGAGTACGCTCGCCTGCACGGCACATTCCCCATCACCTGGGGCTTCGAGGAAGAATGCAGCTACAAAAATGCAGACGGTGAGTCTTGCCAGAACGGGGTTATCAACTACATCAAGTCGTACGAGACGCTCACCACGGGCGAGCAGCGGGCCAACTACAGCTCCATGCCCTGCCCCGCGTGTAAGCTGCGGCCAAAGCTCGGTCCCGGCACCTACGTAACGGTGCCAGCTCCCTCCAAGGACATGCCCGATACTCGTGACCCCGTGGGCCGCGTCAATCCGGATGTCGACGTACTGGAGCACTTCCGCGCGATTCAGCAGCAGCGCCGGCAGGATTTGCTCCGCTCGGTGCTTGGTGGTGGTGGTGAGCCGGAAAACCAGCAAGCCCAGAACCAGAAGCAGGTCATGTCCGGGTTTGAAATCAAGCAGGACGTGCTGGTGGAGTTCAAAAAACCACTGGAAGAGGCCCGTGCCTGGGACCTGCGCACCAAAGGCCGATTACGCTACGGCAATCTGTTTCGTAGCGCCACGGTCAACATGGGCGAGCGCTTCTACCTCAAAACGCCGGAGCAGCTTGCTAAGGAAGAGGAAGAAACGCGCAAGTCGGGCCGGCCGGTGTACGAGCTGAGCCAGCAGCGCACCTTCCGCTATCAGACGCTCTACCGCAACAACCCAGCGATGCTGGACCGCATGCAGATCCTCTCCGATCTGGAGCCTTATCCAGAGTACTCGGTAGATCAGATTCTGACCATGCTCACCACGGCCGCCGAAGGCAGCTATGTGCTGACCTTATTCGATGCGAACCTGCTTCGGCTTAAAGTCGATTTCGGCCGCTACCTCACCCGCTTTGAATCGGAGCAGATGGATGTGCGTCGCTTCGCCTCGCTCCAGCCCTATCATATCAAGCTTGCCTCCATCACCCAAATTCTACTTTCATATGTCAACGAAAGCCAAAACGGCGCCAGCGGCCAAAGCAGTCGCCAAACCGAAACTAGACCTCAAAACGCTCCAGGCCCAGCAGCTTAGCGGCGAAGACCTCACCACGGCCAAAGGCAATGGTGATGACTCGTATGAGTTTCCCGAGCACGAAGCGCAGTTCATTCACCTCAAGTTGACCCGCAAGGAAAACGACCCGGTGAAGAAAGAGTACGTCACGATTGAGAAAACCGTGAAACTCTATCCGCTGCAGTATGAGCGGATGGAAAAGAACGGCACGTTCGCGGAGTACGACTCGCAAACCATCCTGCATGATCCCCGCACCAAAGCTGCAGTTTCGGAAGCTTCAAAGCCCGCGCAGCCTGGTCAGGCCAAAGAGCCGATGACGCCTATCTCCACGCTGCCCAGCCTGCAGGACGCACAGATGCGCTACAAGCAGGTCTATGAGCAGGATGCCCCTGCCGTTGGCTATGATGAGCTTGTCGAGCTCATCAAAGAAAAGAACGGTCTGACTGACGAAGAATTAGAAGAAACCGCCACAGTCTAAGTGGTAGAGCCGGTCCCCGCGGGTGGGATCAAAGGGGGCCGGCTCTTTTTTATCCCACCTGTAGTACCTCATCATTCACCAGCGCTATACCCCACTCGCATGGCCAGCCCAGTTCATTTCCCTGAAGTAAATGCCGTCTTAAACAAGCCGGAAAACATGAGTGATGAGGAGTGCACCCCACTTCCCATCATGCGCACGCCTAAAGGTGAATGCGTCAGCTGCTGGCGCTTTACCGAGGAAGAAATAGCTGGCATCAATGCCACGGGCTGTGCTTTCGTCGGGGTGCTCTCAGGCCACACCCAGCCCCCTATTTGGGTGCATGGTGCTATGCCAGTACAAGACGGACCCGAGCCAGCAGAAGCGGCTGCTCAGGACGAAGACAAACAAGCCGCTTAATCATTTTCCCACCCATAACCACCGACTGAACGGGACTCAGTATGGCCATTACCGACAACACCTTTACGCCTGAAGAACTGGACACCACACTTGCGGCCAATCCAGCGCTCAAAGATCACCTCGTTGACGCGGTGAAAAAGCTTGGGTATGTGGCTCGCACCACGGATGAAGAAAACACCTTCATCGGCAGTAAAACCAAGGAAATCTATGATGGTCTGGACAAGGACATCTTCGATACTTCGGGCATTGCCAAAAATCCAACCGAGAAGACCTATGAATTCGCTAAGCGCGTTATTGGTGGTCTGAAAACCAGCGTAACCGAAGCCACTACGCCGCTGCAAACCAAGATTGCCGAGCTGGAAAAAACCATTGCTGATGGCAATGGAGACGCTACGCTGCGGGCACAGCTGGAAGTGCTGCAAAAGAAGGAAGAAACCTACCAGAATGACATCAAGGACCGCGATACCAAGCTGTTCCAAAAAGATGTGATGCTGGATATGCGTGATGGGTTGCGCTCCATCAAGTTCGATCCTTCCGTGAAAGAGTCGGTGGTAAAAATTCTAGTGAAAAATGCGCAGGATGACATTCTACGCATGGCCGCCGCCCAGAAAAACGCCGATGGCACGGAAACCGTGGTGTACATCCGCGACGGCAAAACGGTGCTAGATGACAAGAATCAGCCGGCTGATGCTGCCTACATCCTGCAGGACATGCTCAAGGATATTGTTGAAGCTGGCCAGCAAGGTGCTGGTGGTGGCGCCGGTGGCAATGGCAGTGGTGGGAATGGTGGCAACGGCAGTGGCGGCCGTAAGGCATTGCCCGCTGCGCTGCCAGCTACTGTAAAAAACCAGGGCCAGCTCATGGACTTCCTCAAGGAGTTTGGCCTAGCTGCTGATAGCAAAGAATACGACGAAGCCTTCGACAAATTCAGCGCGGGGCTTCCGCTGCGATAAGTAACCGGGCCGGGGTAGCAAGGGACGCTACTCCGGCCCGACCCAGTGCGCTTACCCTCTGCTTCGGGTTACGGGACGACCTGGCAGGCAATGTTTTATTTCTCACCTTACCCCTTCTACTACGATGCCTTCCATCGTCCAAACTCTCAAACAAGCAATGCGCACCCGCTATCGTCGTCGCCCAGGTGGGCTCGACTCGCTGGAATTGCGCGGTTCCAACTACGGTGCGTTGGCACTCTATCGCAAGCAAACCGCTTCGGCTACGGGCATCATGACGCCCGATCTGCGGGCGGCCCTCAAAGCTAGCTTCGGCAACACGGTGCAGGTGCCCGTGATCGACTACGATAACCCGACCATCGGCAACGTGCGGACCTGCGCCGTGCAGGTAGGCGGCTTGAACTCCAAGCTGGTGACGTTCACGTTCTTCACCTTGGCCTTCGGCTTCCCGATGATTCCGTCGCAGCATATCAACAACGATATCAGCTACGAGGACACCTTCTATCGCCTCTTCGAAGCCCGTCGCCTCAAAGTGATGGAAGTGCTCGACCAAGGCTGCGTAGACCACCTGGAACTGAATAAGAACCAGTACTTCCCGTCTTCTATCACGGCCTACTTCCCAGAAGTTGCAGACGCGTTGCAGGTAGCTCACGAAGACCGCTTGGAGTTCTACAACTACGTGCAGTCTATCCTGGAAACGATGGATTTGGGCGGCACGCCGGACGTGTTGGTGAACCCGATGGCCATGGCCGACGTGCGCACCCTCACCAAAGCAGGCCAGACCGACCAAGGCGATTTAAGCTACCTGCTCGATGGCGTTGGCTCGTTCTTCTCGTCCAACCGCGTCGTAGCTGGTGCTGGCAACCGTGCTTCCATGTACTTGGTAGCCGATGGCACTGTGGCCATGGAAAGCCGCATCGACCCAGACTGCGAGCGTGGCGTTACCCACGGTGGTGCCGACAACCCAGTTCGCGAGTGGACCTCGCAGGACGTGCCTGGTGTAGGCGTGATGGGCTTGTTCTACCGTGCTGACTGCTCGGACCAGTCGGCTCCGTTGGCTGGCCAGAACCTGCAGGCCCTGACCCGTACGTCAGTAGAAAGCTATGAGTGGAGCGCTGACTTCGTGCGCATCAAGCTTTACAACTCTGATGAAGCCGGTCGTTTCTTCCCTGCCATCAAGGTAGAGCAGAAGCTGCCTGCTTAGGCATAGCCAGTAAAAGAGTAAAGGCCCGTCCCGGTGTCGGGACGGGCCTTTTATTTTTATAAACCCACCCGACATGAACAGAATATTCTTCGACACTGAATTTACAGGCCTGCATCAAGCCACCACGCTCATTTCCATCGGTATGGTAAATGATCATGGCGATTCCTTCTATGCTGAACTGACTGACTTCGATCAAAGCCAGGTGAATGATTGGCTCAGAGAGAATGTGTTAAGCCATTTAGTGCTGCACGGGGCAAACAACAGCTTCGATACGACGCACAGGATGAGCATGCGGGTGAAGGGTGATTCAGGTTTTGTCAAGCAAAAGCTAACAGAATGGCTGGCCTTGAACGGCAATGTCCAGATGTGGTCTGACTGCCTTGCTTTCGACTGGGTACTGTTCAACACGCTCTTGGCAGATTATTCACAAGGGTATCCGCAGTTGCCTAGCAACGTGCACTACATCCCGATGGATATCTGCACCCTGTTCCAACTCAAAGGCGTCGATCCGGATATCAACCGTGAAAAATTCGGTCTAGGTGAAGCGCTCACGCAGATGCCCAAGCACAACGCGCTTTGGGATGCCCAAGTCATAAAAGCTTGCTACGACAAGCTGGTAGCCTAGAAACTTGCCATGTTCAACAGCATCAAACTAGCCGCTCTGCTCGCGGCAACCATCGGCTACCGTTCCTCCTACGCGGGCAGCCCAGATGAGCCGGTCGAATTACCTGCGACTTTAAAGGCCGCTGACGACAGCCTCGCCGTGCAGGAAATCCATCCGCTGCTTACCCTGCGCAACATCCGGCAGGCGGCTCCGCAGATGACTGAACTGGGCTTTGTGAAGTACCTGGACCAGCAGCGCAAAACCGCGGCTCTGCAGGTGCTGCAAGCCTTCCAGGAAAAACGGCAGCTTACAGGCACGGGCAAGCGCTTGCTGCAGGACTTGCCGCTGACGGAAGCTAGTGGGCAGTATCGCAACAAGATCATTCGCCAGGGTCGGTTTGTGGGGCTCGCGTTGCGGCCCAAGGCCGGCCACCGTGACATCGCGATTCGCATCACGGCCGTGGGTACCCAGTTCACTGAACGAGTGCCAGATTTCACGCTGTCAGTGTTCCATAGCTCAGATATGACCACGCCCGTCAAGGAGGTGAAGCTACCCCGACTGGACCGGGTGTATTTCGAGTGGACCCAGCTGGAAGAGGTGATTGATTTGAGTACCAAGAAAGGCGGTACGTGGTACATCGGCTACTACGAGGACAAGATGAGCGCCCAAGCCATCCGGCTCGATCAGAACCTGCAGCTACGGCCTGGCCAGTGCTGCGGCAACGCGTACGTGCAGTACGATAAGTGGTCGCCCTACGTGCAGGTGCTGCCATTTTCGCAGGCCACGCCCACCGCCGAGGTGGCGTACCAGTCCGACACCAACTGGGGCTTGAACCTGCGGCTGGAAGCGAGCTGTGACCTGACCACGTACCTGAGCGGGCAGTTGCCTGCATTTGCTTCGGCATTTCAGCTACAGCTTGGGGTGAACCTGCTCAAGATGATGGCGCACAACACGCGCGACAACGGTCTGGCAGACGAAACCAAAGCATTGGCCCTGCTGGAGCTAAATAACCGCACCAATAGTCAGGAAGGCATGCTCACGCGGCTCGAAACCGCATTGAAGGCCGTAGATGCGGATTTATCAGGCATTACTTCCATCTGCATGCCCTGCGCTCCCAAGCCAGCAGCTATTAAATTTAGTGCACTCTGATGGGTTTGGAACGGCTCGACTTCCTCGCTAAAGCGTTCAGCCGGCTGCCGCAGGCTATTGATGGGCAGATCGAAGCGACGGTACGCGACAATGCGCCGTTTCTCGAAGATGCCAACACGGCCCAGCTGGAGCGCGGCAAGGACAGCACCGGTGCCGATATCACGCCAGAGTATACCGACTTCACTAGGGCGTTGAAGGAGATCAAAGGCCAGCCCGCTGATAAGGTCACGCTGCGGGATTCCGGAAATTTCTATACCTCAATTATTGCTAAATTGAGTGGCAAGAGCGTCGAGCTAGTCGGCACCGACCCCAAGACTGATGAATTAGTAGAAAAGTACGGCCCTGACATTCTGGGCCTCTCCGACCTCTCCCTGGACGAGTTTCGTCAGGACTATATCAAGCCCGATTTACAGCAAGCCACCCGCACCACGCTAGGACTATGACCCATTCCAAAGAAGAGCCGCTATTCAAGGAACTCAATGATGGCACCATCTTCATGGCCCAGCAAATCTGGCTAAATGAGGATACTGGGCTACTCGAATCCGCCTCTGGTGCCTGGGAATGGGAGCAAGCAGCAGCGGTGCTAACGGCTGTTGAGCCCACTCAATTTCCTATGGTTGAAGGCCCAACCTGCTCAATCCTATGGGCTGGCAATCACTTACATATTCGGGCTGAATTCCGACAAGTACTAGAAGCTTATCTGCGCTACAAAAAGCGTTATGGTGGGCAATACATTCGTCTTCTAGCCAATTAATATGGCCGTATCCTACCTCACGCCTGATGCCCCCATTCTGCCCTACGCCATTGGCTTGGATGCTGAAATCCAGAAGCTGCAGCTAAAGCTCATCGAGCGCCTGAACTGGCTGCAAGTCAGCTACGGCAAGGCGTACCGCCACAGCGAGGTGCGCGACAGCAAGAAAGTGTACCTGCCCAAGGTGTACGATGGTGGTGGGGAGTACCGCGACGTGCTGCCCAACGACAACGTTGTCTCCCAGTCCTTTTTCCTGTCGAAAGACCCGATCAGCGTGCCGGGTAGTGAGCCAGCCATCGGCTCGGTGCCGCTCACCCAGAGCCTGGATTATATCTTCTGGGGTAATCTCACTCTCATTGATGAGAGTAAGCCTTATCGCTTCGAAGCCGAGTTGCTGCGCGAAGTATTAGAGGTATTCAACTCGCAGGGTGTGTTGGTGCAGCGCATCTACACCACGCCTGAGGAGGTCTTTCGGGGCTTTACCGTGGAAATGATTAAGGACAAGGTCCTGCAGCATCCGTACGTCGGCTTCCGGATACAGATCGACGTCAACATCAGCAATGCCCTGTGCACGGTGCCACCACCATCGGACAAGGAAAATCTATTAGCCCTACGTCGGGGCGGCTTCTTACGCTTACGCTCCTAATATGCTGGTTCAACTGCTTGCCTTGGTTGTTTTGGTAGCACTCACCGCAGCCACCTTCATTATTTGCTTTGAAAAGTGGGGCTGGCTACGGGCCATGGAAGTGCACGGGCCCGGTCGGTGTGATTTCTGCCTGGGCTTTTGGATCGGCGTAGTGCTGACAGTCAACGCCGTGGCGTGGCTGGCCCTGCCGTGGTGGTGGGTGCTGGGCGCGTTGCCAGCAGCGGCGTTATGCCGAGCCGTGGTAAATTTTTCCTCGGAATAATGTATGTAATTTAAATACATTCTTATATTTGCTATCACAAAATGTGTTTGTAGGTGGGCTAAAGAAACCTTTAGGGCAATGCAGTCCTTAAGTCCAGCAGGCTTAATTCATGAAGTCGAGTACTTCGCAGAATGTAATCTGACTGGGCATGCACATACGAGGGTAGCTCAGTTGGTAGAGCGCCTGGTCGGTTAAACCAGGAGGTCGGACGTTCGAGTCGTCTACTTCGTTCACTCCAACCCCGATAGGGGGCGAAAGCAGGCTCGGCCTTGCCGCTGTCGTTGTATGACAAGCGGATGTTAGCGTTGAAACCTGAGCACTTGCCTGATCAGCAGGAAGCCCCCGCAGACATTGCCAGCGCCAGTTGGCACACATATCCTCGACTAAGAGGGGAAGTACCGGTGGAAAGCATTTGATTGCCACCTATGTGTTCCTTTCTTCAGCTGGATGGCGCCCGGCCGGTAAACGGACAAAGCCCTGACTGCCTCCCCAGTCAGGGCTTTTTGTATAATGCTATGATTGAGTTGCAGTCTGCAAAGCGCTTAGTGATAGGTCATAGTCGCCATTGAGGCTACCGTGCAGCTTGAGTAGTTCACCGTAGCGCACCCGTTCGTTTCCTAGTAGCGTCCATATCACGTTCGGTGGACCAAGTAAGGACTTTCTTATCGGACCCGTGCCGCGAATGAGCCAGTCCATGTTCACATCCGGGTACGCCACTGCTATTTTCTCGATCACTTCAAAGCCGGGCTTGCTCTGCCGTTCGCCTACGATATAGCCAATTGTATTCGCCGTAACTCCTATTTTTTGTGCAAATGTGTTCTTATTTAACTTTTCACTTTCAATAAGCGTAGCAATTCGCATATTCACAGTCTCCATTCTATCCAGGGTTTATTGGTCAATTTGGATTATGTTTGTAACAGTATTGCAAATGTACTAACAGTATTGAAATAGCAAAACATTAATACATGCGTGTAGAAAGCTTAGTCGGGACCGCCAAAAAACTACGTTTGTTGCAGCGAGACGCACATTATTTTACCGCCACGACGGACCTGATGGGTCCTGCCCTACCTGCAGGTACGACTGTTGCCGCTGAACGGGTGCATCCCGAATGCTACTCTGTTGTGCAAGAGGGCATGTACGTGGTGACCCTGGGCCCCGTGGAAATTATCGGCCGCTTGCGGGAAGAAGGGGTGCGCGCCAACCGCATCACGCTTTATTTCGACAACTCCGACGAGACCTGCGATGTGCTGCTGAGTTGGGACCCCGAGCAGTATCGCCTGTTTCGCGTGCTCGCCATTATCGAAGATCCAGCCAAGCGCTAGACTTAGAGTCCCTCCTCATCTGGGGAGGGACTTTGCTTATTGCCTGATAATGTATGTATTTTACATACTATATGGCAGGACCTATCAGTTTCGAAGATTTATTCAGTTCTCTCGGGCCCGGTGCCAAGGAGTTACAGGAATTCACGACCTCCATTCAGGGGCTGAACCGAAACTACCGCGCGTTTGCCAAGAACCTGGACAAGGATGCCGAGCGCATCAACGGGGGCCTCTCCTCCATTCAGGCTGCCGTCGCTGGCGTCAAAGCGCAGCTCGCGGGGGCCAACGTAGGCAACGAGCAGCAGCGCTCCGGCATCAGTGCCTTGGCGGCCGAAGTGGCTCGCCTCGCCAAAGAGCAGGACAGCTACAAGCGGGCACTGGAAGGTCAGAACACGATTCGCCGCACCACCAAAGCGGCCACCGACGAGCTCACCAAGAGCCTGCGGGAGCAGCAGGATGCGCTGAAAAAAGCGTACGCCGAAGGCAATGTAGAGGGTGCCAAGACAGCGGCCATCCGGGTGATGGAGTTGAAGCGGCAGACCGATCAGCTCAGCAAGGCCATGCGGGGTGTCAACTCCGACTTCACCGCGGTATCGGGCTCCTACAATCGGCTGAGCCTGGATACTCAAAAGTTAGGCGACCGCATTCGCGCCCTGCCAGGTGGCTTTGAGGCTACCAGCAAAGAAGCCAACGAACTCAAAAAGCAGTTCAGCGACAACACCCAGAAGCTAAAGGATTTCGATCGCGAGCTCAACCAGAACTTCCGCGAGGTCGGCGCCTACGCCAAGGGCATTCTCGAAGCCGTAGCCGCGCTCGAAAAGCAGCGTGGTAGTTTGCAGGCCAACATCGGTGCGTTGCAGCAGCAGCAACGGGCGACGGGCCTCACGTCCGAGCAGCAGGACCGGCTCCAGAAAGAGATTCGCGAGACCGAAACCGAACTGGGCAAGGTCAACAACCAGCTCAAAACCTACGGGGTGCAATCCTCGCAGGCCAGTGGCTTCACAACCGGTTTGCAGAAGTCGGCGGGTGGCTTGGCCCAGTCGTTTGCTGGTGCCTTTTACGGCATTCAGGGCCTGGCCAACGGGATTCAGCAGTTGTTCGAAAAGAACGTGCAGTACTCGGATCAGGCGGCCGACGTGCGCAAAGCTACAGGCCAGAGTGCCGAAGAATTCGAAGACTTAGCCGATGCGCTGAAGAAAGTCGATACCCGTACCACGCTCGCGGGGCAGCTTGATATTGCCAAAGTGGGTGGTCAGCTCGGCAAGACCAAGGACGAGATCGAGGATTTCACCAAGTCGATTGATGTAGCTGTACAGGCCCTAGGGGATGACTTTTCGGGTGGTGCCGAGCAGATAGCTACCGAGCTCGGCAAGATCGAAGTGGTGTTTCGCAAAACACTAGGTCCGGACCAGAACCAGAACCTGATCAACATCGGCTCGGCTATCAACCAGCTTGGTGCCGAAGGGGCCGCGACCGCACCGTTCCTTTCCGACGTAGCGCTGCGCGTAGGTGCCACGGCCGCTAACGCCAGGTTGGGGCTCAAAGACGTGCTGGCCTACGCTTCCGTGCTGCAGGAGACTGGCTTCAGTGCCGAAGTGAGTGGCACCGCGCTGAACCGCTTGTTCAATACGCTCAGCGTGCGCACCCAGGAGAGTTTTGCCATCGCCAAGTTGGCCGACTCCAACCTGACGCTGAAGGACTTTAAAAACCTGATCAACAACGACTTTCAGGGAGCGATCAACATCTTCCTGAAAGGCTTGAACACCGGAGGTAAGACCACCACCGAGTTCAACAAGCTGCTGGCTACCTTGAAGCTGCAGTCGGGCGAGGCAAAGTCAGCCATCACCACGCTGGCCAAGAACACCGACTTGTTTGCTGAGCGGCAGAAGTCGGCCAACTCCCAGCTGGAGCTAGGTACCTCGCTAGCCGAGGAAGCCGCCATCAAGAATGACAACCTAGCTGGCAGCGTTGAGAAGACTAAGAATGCCTTTATAAATTTTGTCACGAACGGCACCGTTGCCAACGGTTTAAAGATCTTGCTAGACGGCACCCGCGAGCGGGTCACGCTGCTCACCGACGGCCTGGCCAAACTGGGTGAAGGCGTTGAGTTTATCGGGCGCAAAATCGGGGCGGTGAAGCCCCCACCCCCGAACCAGTTCGGTGACCTGGGCAACAGCACCAAAAGTTTGCTGGAGCAGTCTAAAGCCGCGGATAAGCTGCTGGCTTCCTACCAGAAGCTGTCCTCCACTCAAATCCGTTCGGCAGCGCAGGAGCAGCAGTTAGCTGATATTGCTCTCAAGCTGCAAAAGAACCTGGGCGTCAGCGTGGTTTCACTCGACAAAGAGACTGGCAAGTACAAGCTCAACACGGGGGCGGTGGAAGATGCCATCTTTGCCCGGCGTGCTTTGGCCGTGCAGAATGAGAAGGATCTGACGCGTTATGTTCGTAACGCGGAAAACGCCGTGGCCTCCACCCAGAAGCTGCAAGCCATCCTGACCAGCAGTATCGGGGATGCCCAGGCTAAGTTGGACCTAAGCGGACTCAGTGCGGCCCGTCGTAAGGAGTTAGAGCAAGCCGTACGGGATCGCGCCGCGTTACGGGAAGAGTTTGGCGCTGGTGCGACCGAAACCCAGGCCACCCAGACGTTTTCGCAGAAAGAACTGAATGCGGCCCAGGCCTTGATTGATGCCGAGGACCGGCTCAAAGCCAACGGCGAATTGCTGAAGCGGCAGCAAAAAGACCTGGCCAACGCCCAGAATGCGCTCAATGGCGTGCGCAAAGCCGGCGTTGAAGTCATCAAGGACGAGACCGTCAACGTCGATAACAGCGTTGATAAGGACAAGAAAAAGAAGGATTCTATTGCCGACATCGCCAAAGCCGAATACGAACTGCAGAAACAGCGCTTGGAGGCGAAGCGTGATGACTTTGTTCGGCAATCCGAGAATCCGGCCAACACCGAAGAAATTCGGCTCAGGGCCACCCAAAAAGCCGCCCAGACCCGGCGTGAACTGGCGAAGCTGGAGCGGGACGAACTGATCCGGGAGGCGGCTCAGACCTACAAGGGGCAGATTGGGGGCCAGATCGCCTACGAGAAAACCCGCATTCGCCTGCAGGAAGCGTTCAAAGATCAGCTGCTGGCCATTAATCGCGACCTGAGCAAAGAGGAGAAAGCGATCCGGGACGCGCTGCTCGATCAGTTAGGTGAGGTTGATAAGCTGCAGCTAGAGCAGGAAATCGCCACCCTGGAGCGCATCAGTGCGGATGAGAACAAATCCTACCAGGAGCGGCAGGATGCGGCGTTTGCCGCGGCGGCCCGTCGGATTGAGATCATCGAGATCGAGGGGCAGGCCAAGGTTCGGGCCGCCAAGGGTAATGCGGAGGAACTGGCTAAGATTGAAGCCGAACTAGAGCAGAAGCGCAATGAAGCGCTTGCCAAGCCCCAATCGTTCAACTCTGACTTTGCCAACACCGACGCGCTCAAAGGCTACGAGCAGCAGCAGCTGGCGTTGGAGCGCAACCGGGCCGACGGCCTGGTCACGGAACGGGCCTACCAGAAGGAGCTACGCAAGCTCGAAGACGACTACCTCGCTCTCAAGCTATCCAACCTCGAAAAAGACAGCAGCAAGCAGCGGGAAGCAGCCCAACTCGAGCTGGAAATTGCCCGGCGCAAAAACCAGCAGCTACTCGACGAGGAGCGCCGCATGCAGGAGCTGCGGGGGGAGCTCATCATCGAAGGTCTGCAGAATGTGCAGCAGTTGTCGGACTCGTTTTTCCAGATTGGCGCGAACCGGCGCGAGCAGGAGCTGAGCGACCTGACCCAGAAAAAGGATGCTGAGCTGCAGATTGCTGGCGAAAACGAGGAGCTAAAAGCCCAGATCGAGGAGACCTACCGCAAGCGGGAACTCGCGATTCGGCAGCGGCAAGCTAAGGCTGACAAAGCTGCGGCCCTTTTCAACGTGGCCCTGAACACCGCCATGGCCGTGACCTCGGTACTGAGCACCGGTGGTGGTACCCGTTACGCTGACTTCGGTATTTCAGCGGGCATTCTGAGTGCGTTGGTTATCGCCCAGGGTATCGCCCAGGCGGTGGCCATCGCTTCCAAACCCATCCCGCAGTACTTCAAAGGCCGGGAGGGTGGTCCGGCCGAATGGGCAATGGTAGGTGATCGAGGAGCCGAGTTGGTCTCGACTACGAGCGGTAAGGCGCAGCTCTTCTCCCAGCCTACTATCACGTATCTGCCCCAGGGGGCGACGGTACACACCGCGACCCAGACCAATGAGATTCTGCGGGAAAACCGCTTTGTCGAGAACCGGTTGCTGACCCGCTCCTATCAGAACGATTTGCATCAGCGCACCGTCGCAATTGAAAAGCCCACCCGGCCAGTGGTAGACCCCGTCGCTCGCATAGCCGAAGCGGCCCGACGCGACACCGACCGGCTTATCACGGCCCTCTATGAAAAGCCAGAGCAGCGTCTCACCGAGAACGGGCTTCGGACTTACACCCGTCGTGGCAATCATACCACGGAGCACATCAACCGCAAGTACAAACGCAACGGCTAACCCCACCCATGCGCCTCATCACTCTACCCGCCCAGCATACCATCAATCTCTATCAGACCGTGCACGAGCTACCCGCTCGTCGCCATCTGCACTACAACTGCTACCTCGTGCAGGCAGCTGGCATCGGCAATACCATCGACGATGTCAATCACCGCTTGTCTCGTCTGGGGCAACTCGTAGCCGCGGGCAAGCAGCAGGATGCCGCGGTAGAACTAGAAAATCTACACTACGCACTGCACTGGGCTATCGAGAAGTTTAGCCCCGAGCAGATGGCGTTCGGGATGCTCATCGCGGCTGTGGATGGGGTCCCGCTGACCGATTTTTCCGAGGAAAACTTAAAACGACTGCTGGATCAACTCAGCGACTGGGGCCTGACGACGGGCATGGTAACGGCGGAAGTCGAAGACGTAAAAAAAAACTCTCGGTTGAGCTAGTCAATCTGTTTCCCGAGCGCAACAACGCGGGCGAGGATATCGCCCTGGCCAGCCAGCAGCGCAGACGCGCCCTGGCCTTGTGCGACTACCTGCTCAGCGAAGACGCCCGCCACCTCGCTGTTATTCGCGAAGTCGATAAGTGGATGATGGAGCTGTCGCGCCCCGATATGTTTAGTGATGGTGATCCGGACAACGTCATCACCCAGCTGCATCGCAGCTTTGAAAACCTGTGTGCCAATCTGGCCACCAATGGCACACCTAATGCGGGTGAACTGCCGTTGTTTCAGTTTCACGCCCGCCTGAGCTGGCTGCAAAAAAAGCTGGAGCGCGAAAGTAGGTGAGCAAAATAGTAGCGAAGTGCAACTATTTCGAGTTCGATGTTTTGCGAACTTGCTACTATGAAAAAACCAACTTCCCCCCAGACTCAGGTTCAGCTTCAAGATTTGATTGAAAACGACCTCAAAAAGCGACTTGACGAGTTTTTCGCATCACACGATTTAGACCCGGAAAAGGCGGAACCGCAACGGCAGAAGCTCTTAACTTTATTTAAGTCAGAGCTTATTGCTAAGAGAGCATTTCTTTTTGCGAAGCCGAAAGAAGTGAAGCCCACTCCTCCTCTATCTCTAGACACGTTTAAACCTAGTACTTACTATAACATATAGAAAAATCAAAAGCCTCAACTTGCTGGTGGGGCTTTTGCTTTCATCAAATTAATGTATGTATTTTACATACATTCTATGCTCGACCAAAACCAGCCTCTCCTGCGCTTTTCGCTGCTCAGCCCGCTCTTTCAAGAGACGATGGTGCTGCGCTACGACCCCATCGGGTGGGAGGACCTAGGCAGTGAGCTGCACCGCGACAAGAAATACCACGGGATTGCCACCGAGTACACCGCGGAGCTTGGCTTTATCAAGGATGGCAAGAGCTACCTCTCGCAGGCCTACGATGCGGCTGGTATAGAAGCCGAAGTCGTGTTGCTCGTGCAGGTGTACGACCCCAACGCGTTTGTATGGCAGGAGTACAATCGCTGGCAGTTGGACTTCACCAACCGTAGCGAAACCGCGACCGAATTCCGCTGTCAGGCCGAAAAGACGGGCTTCACCCAGCTTTTCCTTAGCCGCGAAGACAGCACGATCAACCTGCTCGGTACCGAGTCGGTGGGCGGCATGGCCCTGCCCGCCTTGCAGCCCACGTTTGTCGAGCTGCACAGCAAGGCGATTCGCAAACGCTACGAAGCCATCACGCCGGCCGACAAGGTGCCCGCCCTGCCCGACTACATGATTGAAGGCGAGAGCCGCGCCAAAACGATGTACTTCGGCTTTGGTGGGGTCAAGCAGGACGACTTTGGTATTCAGGAAACCAACACGGGTACGGTCACGGTACCCGAAAACATTGCCAATCCGGAAGTGGCGTTTTACACCACCAAGGAACGGGGGCAGTTCGAGATTGAGTTCAACATCCTCTGCGATTTGCAGATTGCCCGGCGCGATGGCGAGGGTGATTTCGACAAGGTTGATATCGACATCTTTTTCCGCATCAACAACGAGGCCGGTACCCGGCTCTTCACCTTGCGCGATGTCAACGTAGGCGGCACCTACAACCGCTTCCTGATCGCCTACCACAAGATTTCGCGCTTCATTGATATCAAGGACCGGATCTACCTCTACGGCGTGCTGTACGTGCACGACATCAGTGGTCCGCTCATCGGCCCTTACCGGTTCACCATCACGATGAAGCTGCGCGAGGGCTCGTTTTTTCGCATGGAAGCCGACACCCAGACCGCGCCGACCCAGGCCGCGGGCTTGCTCGCCTACGAGGCGATGAACCGCGTGTGTCAGGCCGCGACCGACTCCACCACCGCGTTTCGCAGCGACTTCTTTGGCCGCACCGATACAGTGCCCGCCTACCCCGTCGACGGCCCGGGTAGCCTGCAACTGGTTACCGGTGGTTTTCAGGTGCGGGGCTTTCCCTTGCCGTCGGATAAAGTGGAAGTGCCGACTGGGCAGGCTGACCCGCGCAAATCGTTGTACGCCACCTGGAAAGGGTTGTTTGATGCGGAAGCGGCGGCGTATTGGCTTGGTGTGGGTATTGAGCGCTTGCCCGATGGCCAGGAGGTGGTACGAGTCGAGCCGGCCAGCTACTTCTATAGCTCGGAGGTAGTGTTGGAGTTGGAAGAAACCGTGCAGGATATGCTGCCCGATGCCGACGGTACGCTCACCACCAACCTCGTGCTCAAAGAGCTAGCCGACCGCTACTACATCACGGCCAAAGCGGGCTGGCAGAAGTGGTCCACGCAGGAAACCAACGGTCTGGACGAATTCAATGCCAGCCGCGAGTGGGCCCTGCCCCTGACCCGGGCTGAAGGCACCTACGATGCGGTAGGCAACTACATCACGGCCGGCTTCTACATCGAAAGTACGCGGCGCCAGCGCTACGATGCCACCTCGACCACGGATGACCGGGCCGACAACGACAACTTCCTGATTTGCTTGCTGCGCAGCCCATCTGGCGGCTTCATCACGGAGCGCAACCAGGAGTTTGCCGAAGTCAGCGGCGTCTTCTCCCCGAGTACCGTCTACAATGCCCGCTTGTCGCCGGCCCGCATGCTGCGGCGCCACGGCCCTGCCATTGCCGCGGGCTTACGCTACCAGCAGCGGGGCCGAGTCCGCTTCTCGTTTGGGGAAGGCAACAACGCCGTACGCACCCGTCTCCACTCGGAAACGCAAGCCATAGAGGAAGGCGCCGACTTTCTGGTGTCAGAGTTAGGCACGCCCCTCTGGCAGCCCCACGGCTGGAGCTTCACCGCACCCTGCACCATCGAGCAGGCCGCGAAGGTATTGGCCAAACCGCGCGGCCGCATACGCTTTCGCGACCAGCGCGGGCAAACCCAAGAGGGCTGGATTCTTGATTTCAAGCACACGCTGAGCCGCTCGTTAGCGGATTTCACGCTGCTGCGCTGCCATGCTTTAACCGACCTATAAGCCATGGCTATCCAATCCATTCGCAATTTCAGCGCGGCAGAAGCCAATCTCTACATTCGGGTATCCTACGATCCGGAAGCGCAGGGTACGACCCCACGCATTACGCATACGCAGGAGCCGCTTAATCCCGAATTGCCGACTGATACCTCGGCTATTGTGCCGGGTGATAACTTGGCTGATGGGGCTGTCATCATTGCGCAGTATTGCGACCTGCTGACCCCTACCACGGGTATTACTGTCGTGGCATCCGATCAAGCGCCCTATGCCCGCGAGATAGGTGAGCCCAACGCGGCGATGTGCGCCCCTGCTCCCTCAGACTGCACGCTCGAACTTATCGCCACGGTAAAACCAGGCAACGTGGTAAGCCTCGCCGTTACCAAGTTCAAGGGCGAAACCTGGTACAGCAGCACCGACAAGGTGGTGTACTCGGAAAAGCTGGCTACCTACACCATCACCAAGGAAACCATTATTTACGTCCGGGATGCCAATGGGTGCTTAGCGCAGCAAACCGTGCAGCCGTACGAAACTACGGGCGGGAGTGGGCTGGAAATCATTGACACCATTATCGTTGCCGGCGAAGAAATTGCGGTACGCTACAATCCGGCGGGTAACACCGGGCGCGAAGTAACGTGGAGTCAAAGCCCGAACACGAACGCAATTCCAACCCCGCTTACCGAAGCACAGCGGGGGTATGCAGAAGGCGAGTTGATCGGCAGCGCAACGCGGTGCGAGGGCACGACGCAGGTTCGCTTTCTGGCCACGCTCAGCCCTCCGTTTGCCACAGTGTCCACCACTCCCAACAGCTTGGAGTGCGGCTACGTCCCGCCTAAAACGCTGCAGGTAACGGCGAAGGGTACCGCGCCCGCCGTAGCCGGTGGCAAGGGCAGTATTTCGGCCACACCGACCGGTGGAACCGCCCCGCTCACGCTCACCGTGCTAGGCACCAACCAGACGGTGCTGGCTACGGATGGCCAGGCCAGTGAGTTCGAGAATATTGACCCGGGTACGTACCAGGTGCGCGTCACCGACAGTGCTTCGCCCGCCAAGGTTGCCTCCACCCTGGTCGTGGTACCCGCCGTGGTAGTGCGCGGTTGCACGGACCGCAACGCGACCAATTACAACGCGAATGCCACCGAGGATGATGGCAGCTGCGCGTACACGCCCCAGCAGCGGACGCCCAACTTCCGGGTGCCGCTGCTCAACAGTTTGCGATTTGTGTTGGAGGAAATCACCAACAACTGCTCGCGGTTTGAATCGCCCGACAACGTGCTGTTCTGCGAGCAGGACCGGCCCGGTCAGCAGCTGCGGCCCTTGTACCGGCAGAAAGTGCAGTATTGTGACGCGCATTCCGTGCAGGTGCACACCGATTTTGCCGGTGTTAAAGCCGAGATTCGTCGCCACCGCACCAAGGAACTGGTTCGCACCATTGAAGGCGAGATGGTGCAAAAGCTCACCGGCAACAGCGACCCACTCGCCGTGCAGCTTACCGCCTACGCTGGGGATCTGACGGCGTTACAGGTAGCTAGTGGCAGCATGCCGCTCACCTTGCGCCGGGCCTCGCGCGTCACGCTCAGCGGGGCCGCTTCGGGTAGCTACCGCGTGCAGCAGTCCACCTACAACAGCGATGGCGACTTGCAACTCGTGCTCAACAAAACCTGGGACGGGGCTCCCTCCGGCGCGGTGCAGGCGGTGTGGCAGCTGAGCACGGTTAAGTTCAACGTGTGGGAAATCGCGCTCGACTTCGAGGGTTTAGACGAAGGCGACTACCAGGTGGATGTGCGCGGCACGGATACCACCGAGGGCGACGTGGTGGCTACTTCCGAGCCGATCTGGCTGGCGGAGAAGCACGAGAATACGGTCGTGGTCGACTACCGCAACAAGGACAACGCTTACGGCATGGTCTGGACCACGGGCATTGTCGCCCGTCTGCGCTTTCCCGGCGCCTTCTTTCTGCCCGACCCAGCCGGCACCTCCACTGTGCACCGTAGCAGTTCCGGCGCGGCCGTGCTGCTGGCCAGCACCGTGCAACGCCGCACCATCCTCCGGACTGGCGCCTTGCCGGATTGGCTGCACGAACAGCTGTTTGCCGCGCTGCGCGTGGATGGGCTCACCATCAATGGCCGGGCCGTGCTTGCCGAAGGCGACTACAAGTGGGACCGGATTGAAGGCTATCCCCTCTCGGCCGGCTCGATCACGGTGGAGCTAGCCGGTGGCTTTGGCACCGGTAACAGCGATGACAGCGGGCTGCCGCTCGGTGATGACAACCTCTTACAGCTGCGGCGTGGCGGCTTCCTCAAACTGCACTAACGACTATGTCCAGGTTCTTAGACCAATTAGATCCGTGGCCGCTTAATACGCCCCTGCCCGCGCAAACCCTGTACATGGTCAGCGTAGACGGGGCAGACTACCGCATTGTGCAGGGGCAGCTACCTGGTCTCAACGGCAGTGGTGGCGCCGCGTACGCCAACGCCACCCGGGCGCAGATGCTCACCTTCCGGTTGGAAGAGACCTTCGTGCCGGGTCGGTTGTATGTTATCTACGGCCGGATGGGGGGCAAGCCCCAGATCGCCATGCACGCCGTTTCGGGCAATCAGCTCAGCGGTTATGCCAGTCAACTCGAACCCGATGGCACGGTCACGGCCGGCAGCTACAACCTTGTCACTGATGTATTCACGCCGGGGGTGGCTGGGGGCAGCAACACCATCGCGACGGCCACCAAGCTGGGGGTAGTTAGAGTTGGGGCAGGTCTGGAAATAGATCCTGTTACGGGCGTGCTGAGCGCCAAAGGCAGTGGGGCTGCGATCACGCGGTTCTCCTTCCCCGTCACTACGCCTGGCGCCCAGAGCATTCCTATCCCTGCGGGCTCGTACGATAGCCTGGCCCTGCATAAAGTATCAGCTTCTTTCACTGGCCCGGATGGCGAGTTGTCGGAGTACGTTGATTTTATTTCCGATCAGCACCACAGCCTCAATGCCGATAAGACCCGGCTGCTCATCACGGCGGATGCGGGGCTGGTGGCTGGCGACACAGTGCGAGTTCGTTTGGTCGCAGGAGGCGGGACTGGGTTGGGTGGTGACGGTGGTCCGTTCACCATCAATTCCTCCATCAACCTGGGAGGGTACCCGGCTGGCCCTTTCACAAGCACGTCCGAGGGTCATTTAAAGCGATTACTGGAAGTTTATCGGGAGCCCGGTGCTTCGCTGACGGCGCGCAATACGCCACGGCAGCCCGGTTCTCCCACGCAAGTCGATCTGCTCTATACGGCGAGTGCTGGCGATAGTCCACTGACTTCGATTACTGTGAACGGCCAGGCGCAGCCGCTGACTTCGCCATCCGGTGCGGTTACCGCAGCAACTGCCGCCAACACCGACACCACCTTCACCATGGTGGTGCGGGACACGCAGAATCACCAGGCCTCAACTTCTACAACGGTACAGTACCGGCCGCTGCGGTTCTGGTTTGTCTCGGCAACTGATCCGCTCAGCTTGTCTGATGCCGGTATCAGCGCCCTGGTTCGGGCCGCGGCTGGCTTCGAGTTCAGTAGCAGCCGCGAACAGACGCGCACTTTCCAGGCCAGTGGCCAGTACCTGTGTTGGGCCTGGATAGGCACCGCAGGCAATGGCAGCTTCAAGGTGAACGGGCTGATCAACAACGCGGTGCAGAGCCGCTCTTTCCAGTTCCTCAACTCCGTGGGCTTTACCCAGCAATTCATCATAAACCGCACCGCCCAACAGTTGACGGGCACTTTCACCACTGAAGTTTTCTAAGCAATGGCTGATCTCCTCAAATTAGGTACCGTCGTCGCGGATGCCATTGTTCCCGGCAACCTAAGTGCGGCGGCGCAATATTCTGAATACACCCAGGGTGGTTTGCATTCGGGCAAGCTGAACCTAGCGGCCATCTACGAGATTACGCTCGAGCGGCGGCAGTGGGGCATGCAGGCCAGCACGGTCACGGGCGAGACCTACGAGCTGATCCAAGGCCTGGTCTCCACCAACCTGGCCGACAACGGCAACTGGCGCTTGAAGCCGGGCGGACCGGGCAACGGGGGTCCTGATGTAGTGCAAACCACGGGCACCAGCACCGAAGACGTGATGTCGCAGGATGCCGTGACCAAGGAGCTGGCCAAGAAGGTGGCTACCACCGACCCCCGCCTCTCGGACCCACGCACGCCACTGGCCCACACGCACACCGCCTCCAACATCACCGACTTCACCCAGGCGGCGGGCACAGTAGCTGATTCGCGCATTGGGGTGCAGAAAGGCCAGCCTGGGGGCTTGGCCTCGCTCGATGGCAACGGGAAGGTATTCCTCTCGCAACTGCCGTCTTACATCTCTGACGTTCAGGAATACGACTCACTGGCAGCCTTCCCAGCGACGGGTACGCCGAACGTGATCTACGTCGCCAAGGATACCAACCTGAACTACCGCTGGACCGGCACGCAGTACACCAAGATCGGTGACGGCCAGGGCGTAGAAAGCTTCATGGGCCGCACGGGCAATGTAGTGCTCACGCAGGCTGATATTGACGCGTTTCTAGTCGACCTAAAAGCCCGAGTATTAGAAGCTGAAAATGATCTGGTACGGCTCGAAACCGATATTCTCGGCGTCGATAACCGGGTCGATACCATCGAAGGCCTGATACCAGCCAATGCCAGCCCGACCAATAAGCTAGTAACGGTTGCCGACCTAAGCAGCGGCGGTGGACCGACTACCACGATGCAGTTTAATGCGACGCGCACGGTCGGTGGCATCAATGCGGGTGACTTGGTTATTGTTGATAACAATGCTAGTGGCCAGGCGCTAAAGCTCATCTTAGCGCCGGCTAACGCGCCAAGTGCGGGGCTGTCGGCCCAGAACCCCGTGCGTCAGCCCGGCGCTAGCACGGCCGTGGTGCTGAACTACTCGGCCAATAAGGGCACGAATGACATAGCCACCGTCGTCGTGGCGGGCCAGACGGTACCACCACCCAGTGGCACGGTCAACACGAGCACTGCCGCTAATACGGACACGAACTTTACGATGATCGTGACCGACAACAAAGGCATGCAGGCCGGAGCCAGTGCGCAGGTTCTCTACCGTCCGTTGCGCTTCTTCGGGGCTTTGAGTGTCGATCCGCTCACCTTATCAGATGGGGATTTGAGTGTGTTGCTGCGGGGATTACCTGCCGAGTTCAGCGATGCGCGCCAGCAGACACGCTCGATTACGGCCAACAACGAATACATGGTTTTTGCCGGCCGGGCTGCTGGGTGGGCAGGTGCTCAGTACGAGGTGAACGGATTAAGCAATAATGCCTTCCAAGGTAAGACGTTCAACTTCACCAATTCCGAGGGGTTCACCGAAAGCTTTTATGTAGCACGCGGCGGGCAGCGTCTAGTAGGCACGTTCACCGGAACCGTAAAGTAAGATGGCCGAAGAACTCGAAAAAGGCACCGTCTTAGCGGACCCCGCGGTACCGGGCAGTCCCGACGCGGCCACCCACCACGCCAAGTACGGCGTGGGTGGGTGGCAGACGGGTCGGGCTACCCTAGCCGAGCGGGACGCGATTACGCTGGAGCGTCGCCAGTGGTGGATGGTGGTGCCTACTGGCGACGGCAACAAGTGGGAACTGGTGCCCAATTTGGTTAGCGCCAACCTACTCGACAACGGCAACTGGCGAGCGCTCTCCTTCAACGCGGGTGGGACGCCCTTCGATGGGATCGTCATTACCGATTGGGTAATGGGTCCGCAGAAGCGGGGCCAACTGGTCCGCTCTAACGGGGAAGTATACGAAGTTGTCACCAGCCGTGCGAATGGGGAGGTCCCGCCAGGCCCCACAACAACGGCAACATACAGGCTCTTTGGCGCACAAGGTCCGCAGGGTAACCCTGGGCAGATTGGACCAGAAGGACCTGCCGGTGAACCTGGCCCTGTTGGACCACCCGGTCCCGCAGGGGGTGGCAGTGGCGGGACTTCTTCCGTGCTGCCCTTTGGCCCGTTCGTTTCCAATGGCACGGCGGGCCAATTGTTCGGCCCGTTGCCGCTAGCCGCGCAAACGCTGCGGGCCGTGGTGGCGGGTCCTGCTGTGCCGGCTCAGGACTTCGATATCAAGACCTTTAAAAGTTCGCAATGGACTGTTGCCAGCGATGGCCTCTACTTTGCTTTAAACGGTATCACCATGCCCGCTGGCTGGGAAATCGAAGGCCTGTGCTGTGGCGTTGCTTCCACTGGGGGAGGCGGGGGCGGCTTCGACATCATCGATGTCATTGTAGGCGGCCAAACATTCAACATTTCTAACGTTTTCGTCGGTTAAGCTTATGCCTACGCCCGTCACCTTTGTAATCAATAACAGTACCGTTACTGCTCCTTTTGAGAGCAACCTCAACGTGGATAACCCGAGTGGCTGGACGCCGGGCCTCGTCATTCAAGCGCCGGACGGTACCTACACCCGCGCGGGCGTGCGGGCGGGTACGGTGCTGCGGGTATGGCCCAATCCCGTGGTTGTTAACGCTGGCAGTGGTAGTGGTGGCACTCCTACCCAGACGGTGGAGTTGCTCGGCATCGGCGGGCAAAGCAATGCCTATGGGCAGAGTCCACAGGCCCCCTTATATTCGCCCCCGCTTTCGCAGGTTAACCCTTCGCTCACCCGCGAATTTCAACGGGTGTACATGCTTAACGATGATACGAATACGTTCCAAAAGCTTAAAGTAGATGTTAATACGCACGGCAATAACGAGGGCGGCGACGCGGTGTTCGGGCCGGAAATCGGCTACGCGCAGCAGTGGGAAGCCAGCAACACCACTGGCAACCTCTACATATGGAAATTCGCTGTTGGCGGGCAGCCGATCACGAATTTAAACAAAGGAACGGCCAACTACACCGAGCTTCTTGAGCGCTACACGAAGGCCAAGAATCTGCTCCTTGCGCAGAGCCTAGCACCCCGTCCGCATTTCTACTGGATGCAAGGCGAGTCTGGGGGCCAGGAAGCGGGGTATGCCACCCTGTTGGCGCAGATGATGGCCGACGTGACAGCCGACATGCTGAATGCCAATTCCATTAAGGTGCTCGGCGCTATTAAGAAAACGCTGGCGGGTGATCCGGCGCAGGCACGGGCCAATCAGTTGGCTTATGTGAACTCTGACCCGCAGGCCCGGTTCTTAACGGACACGGTAAATTATCCTCTGGTAGATGATTTCCACTACAGTGCCGCCGCGCAGATATCCTGCGGGCAGAACGTGTACCGGCTCATTCATGGGCAAGCCATCGTGCCCTTTAGCGAAGTGGTTGTCAACCCGACCCGCATTGGCGTAGGGGAAACGGTACAGGAGTCAGATTCCCGTATTGTGTATGATGCGGGCGGCGCGTGGCAGACAGCCAACAATGGCAATCCGGCTTGGTATGGTGGCGGGATTAAGTTTGTGCAAGCAGCCCCCGGCCGTAATTACAGTTTCCCGATAACTGGGCCGCAAATAGAACTGGGGTTCCATATAGCCGAGGATGGGGGCCCATGTGAAGTGCTGGCAGATGGCAATGTAATAGGTACGTTTACCACGAAATCCGCCACTGGGGCGCCGGGGCAGAAATGGACTTCGCCCGTGCTTAGCAACGGGGAGCATCAGATCATCGTGCGACCCACTGCGGCCCACGCGGGCCTGTTCTGGTGCGACCAAATACGGGTGCTCGATGGCTCGGGCGCCCCAACGCCTGCCAATGCACTCGGCGTGGGCGAAGTAATACAGGAGAACGACCCGCGCATTACCTACTCTGGCAATTTCGCCTACGCGCCGGGCGGGGGTTTCTACGGGGGCGGGATTCAGTACGCGTCCTCAGCCGGTGCGTTCTACGGGCTGTTGGTGAACGGGCCGTCGCGGGTTAAAATAGGGTTCCACATTGCCAGTGATGGTGGCCTGATGGAGATACTCAACAATGGCGTGCCCATTGGCACCTTTTCCACGTACGACGCCACGGGCGCCCCTTTCCAATCCTATACCAGCCCCGTGTTGCCGAACGAATACAACACCATTACGGTGCGGCGGGCAGCGGGCAGCGGAGCGGTCTACGTGTTCTTCGATCAAGTGGAGGTGTTGCCAGCCTAAGCAAAAAGCCCCGCCAGTTGGCGGGGCTTTTTGCTTTAGCGGCCCTTAACTATTTTCTTCAGCTCGTTCAACTCCTGATCGAATTTCTGGTCGGCTTCGTGTGCCTGTTTACCAGCGTCCCACATCTCTTTGCCTTCCTTATCGTCAAAAGGAAAAGGCGGCAGATCGTCTTCGGTTAGCCGTTTCCAAACACGCAGGATAAAGTCTTTCATAACAGATTGAGGGCTTCAACTAAACAGGCGGGGAATAGAGAACAAAGATACAAGCAATCTAGGTTATAACGCTTTCACGTACATTGGGCATAATCAAGCTGACCTATGCCTCACCACGCCACCCGCCGTCGCCGTAAGCGAAAGCTAATCAGCACATCGAATTTAATAGCGGTCGTGCTAGTGGCACTGGTGTTTGGCTTTCTGATTTACATGGTAAGCCGGTACGGCTGGTAACATCTTGCCCTTTCGCATAAGCAAGCCCCAACCTTCCCAGGTCGGGGCTTTTGGTTTCTGATATTTTAAGTATGTATTTTACATACAATATCAAAGCTGGCCTACCTAGCTAAGCAGACTATGACCTACTTTTCCGACCTGCCCGCGCGCCTAGCCCGCGTTGAAGAAGCCGTGCCTGTGCTGACTGACGAGGCGGGGCAGGTTATGCCAGTGGTTTCGCAAGACGACTTGAGCGATCTGCGCGAAAGCGTTACGGGCCAGAAGGCCAGGCCCCCGAAAGGCATCGCGTGGCGGATGAGCAACAACCAATCTGCTCGACGCCTAGACGCCCTAGAGCCCACCGTAGCGGCCATGTTCGAGGTACTGACCGAGCAGATGGGTCCACAAATGCTCTTGTTGGCAGCCCAAGCGCAAGAGACGCAGGCCACGGTGGAAGCCGAGCAAGTTAAATTGGAAGCGAACACCCTGGCCGATCAAGCCAAGGATGCATGGCTAGCCCTAATAAATGCTACCGCCACGCAAGCAAAAGCCGATGCGGCCGTTGCGAAAGCTGAGGCCACTGCTGCCAAGTCCGCCACCACCGCGCAGGCTCTAGCGCTAAGTGCGGCCCAAACCGAAACCGCTACTGCCAAAGCGAAAGCCGATGCTGCGCAACTCAAGGCAGATGCCGCCATGACCAAAGCGGAAGCGGCTCAGGCCCTTGCCGCATCTGCTACGGCCACCGCGGCTACGGCCCAGGCTTCTGCTGCCACGGCGATCAACAATGCCGCTGCCGCTAGTAGTCAAGCCACGGCTGCCCAAACTACAGCCACAGCGGCGCAAACTAATCTTGATGCTTTTAAAGAGCGGTTCCGCAGCAAACGACAGACAACCCCACCTATCGCGGTTGGCGGTACCGTGTTAGTTACCGTGCAATGGGACAAGCCTTTTGCTGATGACAAGTACAATACCTTCCTCATGATCGAAGGGGCAGGACAAACCATCAAATACAAGTCCCACACCAAGGAGGCGGTCGTGGGCGAAGTGTCCAACTTGCTTGGCTTAAATGTGCTAGCGGGTGCGGGCATCATTAATGCACAAGCTTTACACGACTAATATCATGGCCAAGCAAATACGCCCTTCCGGGTCTGGCGGGGGTGGCACCGTTGACACCTCGGCAATCGTAGCCGAGCAAGCAGCCCTGCGTCAGCTTTTGCTGCAAATCAACACCACAGCGGGCCCTAGTAGTGATGGCAAGCTTTACATCGAGCGCTACCGGCAGCAAGGCGACTCCGATGTTCAAGTTTGGCGCAAGGCTGTCAATGCAATGAATGCGCTCGGCGTGCCGCTGTATGGTACCGCCGGCATCGAGTATAAATTTAATGGTGAAACAGTAGTTCACATCGGCGGCTACTGGAAGGTGTATTACGAGGGATGCTTTATCAATCAGGATCATGGCCAGCAGTATAGGCGCCTGGGCTTTGATCAGTTTGGCAATTACACGGCCCAGGATGTGACACCTGATTTGTCGTATCCTACGCCGGCAGCGCTGGGACCCTTTCGAGGTGCCGCCTTCGTGTTCTGTACTGAGATCCAGAACCGGGTCAACCATGGGGCGCGCATCAGCAACTACCGCTTTGCTTTTGTGCACCTGAGCCAGGATAACAGTCCCATTTACGTGAACTGCGACCTGTCTTATAATGACTTCGGGGTGTTCTTCTACCAAGGAGCGCAGTGTCCACAACTCATCGACACCCGCGCTACGCAGATTGGCTGTCTATTCTACGCTGCGGGAACGTGCCACACGCTGGAGAGCCCTTATAAGTATCTCGACAACTATTTCTGCGATAAGGCCACGCTCAAGAACGTAATGAATTATCCGCAGCTGAGCCGCTTTAAAAACTTGGCACAGGACAAGTGGACGGTGAAAAGCATCATTCGGCCTCGCGCGCTATCCTACGCGGCCAACAATCAGAGCCCTGGTCACACCTACAATCTGCCGGAGGGCGAGATCCAAGAGGATCATCCGGATATCCAGTGCTCCGGCCGCATTGCGTTCCTGCCGTTCCGCAACTACCGCGGCTGTTTTGATTTCATTGTCATGAATCTAGATCAGCGGGATGAAGTGGACCGGCCTTCCTACGTGATCAACACGTGGGTGAAGGGCCTGAAAGTGCAAAGTCTAGCCGCTGAAGGCTTGGAAAACGTACCCAAGAGTGTGCCGCTCTTTAAGATTGGCGCTGTCACGCAAGGCACGGCCGCAGTGGAACATGCCACTCTCGGCATTGGTAATGACCGCATTATCTTCCAATTCTCAGGCCGTGGCGTGGGCAACAACGGGGGCGGTGACATTGGGGGCAAGGAAGAATTCTTGAACCTAAAAGGCACCCGTCAGGAGTTCTGGCAGCTCTATGAACAAAACCGTTCCGGCATAGCCGCTTAATCAAAGCTCGACTTTAACGGGCCGTTGTTTATTACCTAATAATGTATGTATTTTACATACATTAAATTGTGATGCTGGCCTTAGCTGCTTTCACCTTTCCCCCTACCGTGCTCTGTGCCAACGCCTACCCCACCCGAAACAACGCTGCCACCCGAACTGGTCGACCTGGCCAAGACGGTATTGCTTGGGGGTGCTGGACTAGTTGTAGCCTACCTGAAAAAGCTGATTGATGAGTACAAAGCCGGGTTGCTGAAGAAAAGACAGAGCGACCCGCTCTACTTGGCTGACAAGCAGTTACGCCTGGATCAGTTCACGTCGCGCGCGGTGATTGAGGCCGATGCCGATCATACCTGCGTGTTCAAATTTCACAACGGCGAACACTATGCCGGTGGGGATAGCATCCTGAAAATGACCATGGCCAGCGAGGATGTGAGCAGCCCCTCCTTTGCTCGCCACAAGGAAGACTCGAAGAACATCAACACCAACGGGCATCCTACGCTAATGAATGGCGTGGGCAAACAGGCCATGTTCTGGCTGCATGCGGGCCGCTGCGAGGACTACGACACCAACCAGATGCTCGCTCGTCGGGGGCATGCCAGCTCGGTGGTGCTGCTGGCCAGGGGCAAAGGTGGGCAGTGGCTAGGCCTGCTCATGCTGAGCTGGCACAAGCTGCAAGATGAGAGCACAGTGTCTGCTGCTGATCTGGTGGCACTACAGACTGAGCTTGGCTTTTTGATGAATCCCTAACTGCACTGCCGCTATGTTCTCCAGCTTAAACACCTACTACCGCATCTTCCAAATCCTGGGCATTGTCCTCATTGTTGGGCTTATCTATTTCGGCTACAATAAAGTACTGGAAATAGCCCAGCTCAGGCGCAATCTCTACGAAACCCGCAACTACTATGCGGCTGCTCAGGACACTCTGAAGCGAGTGCGCGATGACAAGAACCGGGAAACGGTCATCTACCGGACGGCCCCGCTTTCTCCTTCCGCACTAGCCGGGTTAGAGGCCGGGTTTGCGGCTGTCGTTCGAGACCAACTCCGGAAAGAATTCAAGAGCCAGTCCGCGCAACTTCTTTTCGCCCAACGCGCCGCCACGGTCACGCAGCAAGTCTTGCCCACGGTGGCACTTAAGGACACTACGGTAAGAAGCGTGAGCTCAGCAGGTATCGTCACCACCAAGGCGGCACGAGCCGGCACTTTTAAAGACGAATGGCTGAGTTTGACCGGCATCGTCACAGACGATAGTCTGTCGGTTAAGTACTTCATCCGCAATGAATTCGACGTGCGGGCTTACTCCAAAAAGGATAAGAAATACTGGTTTCAATTCTGGAAGCCGCGCAAGGTTTACGTCGATTTAAAGAATAAGAATCCTAACACCATCACCTCCTCAATGGAGGCTGTAGTCGTCGAGAAAAAATGAAGACTCCCGAAACCAAGGCCCTGCTCTACGGCCTGCTGATGTGCTGCCTACTTGTAGGCCTATTCATAGTCGACGGCTGCACCAGGCAGCTTCCTGTCACGACTACTCAAGCCCCGGTCCACAAAAGGGGCCGCGAGCTTTCGCCCTACTATCCCTATACCCCACCCAAGCCCGTCCGAAAATTATGAAGCAGTTTTTCCTTGAGTTGTGGCAGCGATTGGGCTCTTCCACTCCTAAGTTTTTCAAGAAGCTCATTTATCTGTTCGGCTCGCTGGCCGCCACCTCAGTTGCTCTGCTTACAGCCACCGAATACCTGCCGACGTGGCTTAATCCAGAGTGGCTGAAAACTGCCATCGCCGTGAGCGCTGGGGCCATTTTCGTAGCGAAACAGGCGATCAACTGGAACAAGGTGAACCCCGAAGACGTGCCGGCCGTGCCGGCGCCGGCAGCAGTGGAGTTGGTGAACAAGGAGTTTGGCTTGCCTGCCGATAAATCCAATCCTGACTCCACCACCTAACTGCATGCACTTCTGGGAAGATTACCCCTGTCCTCTGCTACACCTGCCCTACGACATACAAAGCCATTACGGCTCCGTCTACCAAAAGATCTGGCCTATTGAAGGTGTCGTGCGCAAAGGATTTGCCGACCACCGCATTGGCATCTTCCCTGAGTGGCTGATTAGGCGCGTGTCCCTCCACCCCTCTTTTATTCCCAACCCTGCCATGACGCCGGCATTCTACGATCACATCCGTCTTAAGCTCTTCAGTGGCCGCCTCAACACCAAACAGGTTACTGGTATCGAAGCCATTGGCGACTACTACCACAGCAAATACAAAGACCTGGAAAGCCTGGCTTATATCTTCGCCACGGTCTACCACGAAACGGCGAAGACTTTCGAGCCAATCCGTGAGTATGGGCATGGAGCGAAGTACGATTACGGCAAGCAACTGAAAATGGGCAAAGGCCCTGGCAAGCGGGTGCCGTACACGCATCCCGTTCAGTTCTACTACGGCCGGGGGTTCGTGCAACTAACCTGGTACGAGAACTACGACCGGGTCGGCCAGCTCATTGGCAAGGATTTGCTCAATAATCCTGACCTGCTGCTCACGCTCGGCGTGTCGGTAAAGGTGCTGGTAGAGGGTATGGTAGGGGGGTGGTTTACCGGCCGCAAATTGGCGGATTACTTCGCTGGGCCCAAAGCCGATGCGCTTAATGCCAGACGCATTATCAACGGCATGGACCAGGCCAAGCTGATTGCTGGCTATTACGACATCTTCCTGGACGCCCTAGCACCAGGCATCAGCTCGATATGACACGCCTGCTGCTCACCTTATTGCTGCTTTGCCCACTGGTCGTGTTTGCTGCGCCCACGGATACACTGGGCGCAAAGCCACCGCGCCGCTACTCCTATCGGGAGGCCCGCAAGACCCAGCGTCGCTACAACCATGTAGTGCGCTACTACCGCCATAAGAACCGTCAGGACATTCGCGCCTTTGTTAAGCGCAGCCGTCGGTTGGAGCGGGAAATGAAACAGTCTACCACTTCTAACTAGTTACTCCCATGTTCAAGTTTAAAAACATCTCCAGTGGTGGCCTGCTGGCTGCCGTTGTGTTGTTGGCATTTGCCATCATCGCCTTTTACCTGGGCTTCAGAGACAACCACACCAATGGCGATGGCAACAGCATGTATTGGATCTGCTTTGGCTTGGTGCTAGCCAGCTTGCTCGTAGCATGGTTTGATAGTCGCCGTCACACGAAGCGGCTGGAGCGGAAAGAGCTAGAGCGCAACAAATGATCTGGCTACTACTCACCCACCCCATCGCGTGGCTGCTCTACTGGCTGCATCCTCGCATCTGGGTGAAGCTCGATGTAAAGCGCTTCACCGAGGATGGGAGCAAGAATTCACTCTTGCGCACCTTCCACCGGCAGCGGGCGACCTGGCGAGCTATCGTCACCATTGTGGTAGCCGTAGCGGCCTCACTGCCTACCTGGGGCTACTGGCTGCCGTTTGGCTTGAGCTTGATCGGCCTACTCGCACTCGCTGCGGCTTACTGGACCTTCGATTTCAATCCTCGGCTCAACGTAGCCCGGAAGCTGCCCTACGTGGGCGAGTGGCATGTGAGCTGGAATCCAAACGGGGCCTTCTTTCCCGACCGCTATATCTGGACTAGGGCGTGGCAGAAAGTTCGGGGCCCGCGCGATAGTTCTTATCCACCCGAATTCGAAGACCTGCGGGTGGTGGCAGTCGCTGGGCCCATGCTTCGGCAACTACTACACAATATTCTGGTCAATGGCATCACATTCTACTGCCTGACTCTGGCAGGGATAGCGTGGTGGGAATACGCCCAGGTGTAAGATCTACAAAAAAAGCCCCGCACATGCGGGGCTTTTTGCTTACTCTGGCTCGACGATGATAACCAGTATATCTGTTCCGTCGGCACCGCGTACGGTGTGCGTGCCCACTATTCGATAGCTTTCATCCCACAAGGCCAACCACTGCTGCATTTCACCATCACGGATTTGCTCCGCAGAAAAGAACTGTGATTTTCTCATATACAATAGGAGTAAGTAAGGTGAGCAGGAAGCTACTATTTTTTCTTCTTGTTACGGGCTTGCTTGTGGCGCACGGGGCCACCCTCCTCGGTCGACACCCAATTCGGCGTCGCCTCATATAAATCACCCAGCACCTGCTGCCAGGCCTGCAATAATTTGGGCGCTACCCGCCTGGCCTTGTCCTTGGCGTAGATATCGGTGTTGCTGTTGCCCGTGGTGGCGTGTCCGAGCAAATACCCCGACAACGACTTGTCGCCCTCGCTCCCTTCTAGGATCAGGGAGCCCGCCGTATGCCGGGCCGAGTGCGTGCCAATCAACTCGTGCACGGGCCGGTAGTTGTCGGTCATATTGCCACCACTAATGTGCAGGTCGTTGAAGAGCCGATTTAGTCCTGCCTCCTTGGCGATGCGTTTGATCCAATCGTTGCGCGTCTGGTTGGTGCGGTAGGGAAAGCTCCACTCCCACCGCTCGCCAATGGCCACCGCCATGGGTGGGATCGGCACCACCACCTGTTTGCTGGTTTTGGTCTGGCCGTGAATCAGGCCCGCCACCGAGGTCTCGTTGTCGATGCTGATGCGAGTGAGCTGCTCGGCGCGTAGCTCTTGCATGTCAGCATCGCGCCGGCCGGTGAAGCACTGCAGCAGCCAGCGGTCCCGCTCCTCAGATAGCCGCGGGTCTTCCAGGTGCACAAGGATGAGTTTGCGCAGCTCGTCTTTTTCCAGATCCAGCTGAGGCGCCGCGTTGTCGGAGTAGTGCAGCCACGAGGCTTTACTCGACAAGCCGATGCGCTCGGCCACGATGCGCAGAAATTTATACTGCTTGGCAATCGAGCCGTCGGCCTGCTTGCGCGACAACATATCTTTAAGGTATTCCCGGCAAAAGCTTTCCGACAGGTCACCGGCCACCGTCTTGGGTCGCCACGTCTCGATCTGCTCGGGAACGTGCTTGAACTTGCGCAGGTACGACTCCTTGTGAATGCCGGTGTAGTCCTTCACCCACTGCTGGTAGTGCTGAGTGAAGGTGAGTTGCTTGGGTTCGACCACGGCCACGCGCACCACGGCTTCCGGAAACATCTCCTGCTCCATCATCTCGCGCGTGACCGGCGTCAACCCCAGCGGCCCGGCTAGCTTCCAGAACGCATCCTCTATTTTTTGTTGCCAAGCTTGGAGTTGGCCGTTGAGCTTGGTCGCGTCGGGGTGGGTGGAGAGGACTCGACCGGTTTTTGGCTCAAATAATTCTTCTCTTTTTTTTCCGGTTACCCGAAAAGGCAGGATGCGAAGGCCCGGTGAAACGGAAAAATCAGTGCCGTGGAAGTAGGCGACGAGCCGGACCTGATGGAAATTTTCCTTGTCGGGACGCCTCAAATAGACGTGGATGGCTATCTTTCCATAAACTACTTGACGGCTACGGGGCATGGTGTGGGTAGGATTTGGGTATGGTTTTGTGCCGGTTATATCCGGCTAAGCCGGAAATTGAAGCGAACTAATGCGGGCAGAAACCCTTGAAAACGCGTATTGCCGCCCATTTTGAGCGGCAATACGAGGAGATAAGTGGGCCCAACTGGAATCGAACCAGTGACCTGCTGATTATGAGTCAGCTGCTCTAACCGATTGAGCTATAGGCCCGGCGCGAAAAGCAATAGAGGCAGTGCATTTCGGCTGCGCAAACTTCGGGTTTTACAATGAAGTTTGCAATTGCGAAGGCAATATTTGAGGCACAAGACGCCTTTGTTTACTTCATAAGCTGTTTCTTTCTTCATCACTGCCCGCTATGCCAGCCCAAAAACTGCCTAATCTACTCTTCGATTTCGGAGGAGTTATCATCAATATCGATTATCAGCGCACCTTGGATGCCATGCGCCGCTTGCACCCGCATGGTGATACAATTGCCTTCACGCAGGCAGCGCAAGGCGAAATTTTCGACCTTATGGAGACCGGCCGTTTGACCCCGCACGAGTTTCGGGAGGGGTTGCGCACGCACTACAACATACAGGCCACCGACGAGGAACTAGATGCTGCCTGGAACGCTATGCTGTTGGATGTGCCTGCCGAGCGGTTAGCCCTTATTGCTGACTTGCGCGCTCAAGGCCACGAAACGGCACTGCTTTCCAACACCAATCAAATTCACATTGCTACCCTCAATGAAGGGTTGCGGACACAATACGGTTTCGAGCATGGCATTGCGGATGCGCTGGACCGGGTGTTTTACTCGCAAGAGGTAGGCTTGCGCAAACCCGGCGAGGAAATATTTCAGCATGCGCTACGCGAGATGAACTGGAAGGCCGAAGAAACTCTTTTCATTGAAGACAGTTTTCAACATATCGAAACGGCTCGCCGCCTGGGGTTGCGCACGTTGTTTCTGCCCCCGCCTCATACTATCATCGACGCTCTGCCTGCCGCCATCCGTGCCTTCCCCCGAGAATACGCCCCTGCCTCTTCCCTTTCCTGACGCTCCCGCTCCTCCAGCCTTCACCTCTGTTGAGGAAGCACGAGCGGCCTTTGTGCGCTACGAGCGGCCAACCCCGCCCCGTTGGCGCACGGCACTGCTGCACCTATTGCTGTTCATTGTCACGCTCGTCACGGCTACGCTGGCGGGGCTAGAACTCACGCGGGGCAGCATTAACTTTCTGCCGATAGAGATATTCTTGTTGCCCACCGAGCAAATGTGGCCGGAGCTTCGCCGAGGCTTGTGGTTTTCGTTGCCGTTTTTGGGGGTACTTACGGTGCACGAGTTTGGGCATTATTTTACGGCGCGCTACAACCAAATCCGGGTGACGCTGCCTTACTATATTCCGTTCATACTCGGCATTGGTACGTTTGGCGCTGTTATTCGAATAAAGGACCGAATTTTTTCGCGCCGGGAATTTTTTGATGTTGGGTTGGCAGGGCCCCTGGCTGGCTTTTTGGTGGCCGTGCCCCTGCTAATCTATGGCTTTACGCACCTGCCGTCGCTAGACTATCTGTTTGAAATTCACCCAGAGTATCGCCCTTACGGGGCCAACTATGCCCAATATGTGTACCAAGGCAGCCAAGGCTTCACGCTGGCAAAACCGCTGCTGTACCAGGGCTTGGAATATTTGTTTGCTGATCCGGCACTTATCCCCCATCCGAATGAGCTGATGCACTACCCGGTGTTGTTGGCAGGCATATTGGCGCTGTTTTTTACGGCTCTTAATCTGCTTCCTATCGGGCAGCTCGATGGGGGGCACATTCTCTATGGTCTGCTTGGTTTTCGGCGCTTCAACCGGTTGTCGGGGGTGCTGTTTGTTGTGTTTATTTTCTATGCTGGATTAGGGCTGTTTACGTTAAGAACGTCGTCTGAAACCTGGCTTTACTGGGGGCTGCCTTACTTCGCCTATCTTTTTCTAGTATTCCAGAAAGCTTTGCCCACGCCACGGCGCGCCATATTGCTGAGCCTGGGCGTGTGGGCCGCGCAACTAGCTGTTACAGTGGCCTTCCCGGGAGCTATGGGCAATCCAGGGTGGTTGATATTTGGTTTGATGTTGGGTCGTCTGACGGGCATCTATCACCCGCCCGCCCCGGATGAATCGCCGCTTAGTGTTGGCCGTAAGGTGTTGGGCTGGCTGATGGTGGTTATTTTTGTGCTGTGCTTCACTCCTAGTCCGTTTCAATAAGCGGTAACTTTGTGTAATAGGGTGTTTTGCAACCATTGCAGAGTTCCCCTGCCACAATGCTAGAAATCGGAGCACGTTTCGGTTTAAAATCTCCCTAATGCTTATAGAACAGCGCCGCTTGCTGGCCGGTAGCACGCAGCTTGCCTTGCGCCCAAACGGGTTATATGTCTGCCAGCGCAACCGCGACGGTCGTCCTGTGGTGGAATTTGAAATGCCGTACGAGGAGGTATTACCTGTACGTGTAACTCGCAGACGGACCACTCCGCAGCTTACGTGGCTGCCCTTGGCGGTTCTATGGCTTTCCATCAACCTGCTCCAACGCCTTATTCCTACCACCGACTCACTTTCCGAAACTACGTGGGTGGGGCTCTTCGTGGTAGGTGGCCTGCTGGTAGCGGGAGGAATTTATGCCCAGCGCAATTGGTGGCAGCACGTCACACTCGGCACCGCCCGTGCCAATATCACCCTCGCCGACCGGCCATCTGAGCGCGCCTCCGTCGACAAATTTGCGAGGGTGCTGGAGCAGCGGACAAAAGCCTACTTGCGTGAAGAGTACGCCAACATCAATCCGCTAGGCATTATCGACACGCAACTGCATCGGCTACGCTGGCTACGCACCCTGGACGTATTGAGCGAGAAGGAAGCCCGGATACTGGCCACCCGCCTCACCGGCCGCCTAGATATGCCGCCCTTGCGCAGCATGGGTCAAGTGCTGGAAACGCCCTATGTAAATTAGTAGTAAGCTGCAAAAAGAAGCGGCGACTGTACGACTTGCGCATACTACGCAAGTCGTACAGTCGCCGCTTCTTTTTGCAACCGATGAGTTTAGCGCCCTTCCAGAGCAGCTACGCCAGGCAGGTCTTTCCCTTCCATGTATTCGAGCAAGGCCCCACCGCCGGTGGAGATGTAAGATACTTTGTCGGAGAAGCCGAGTTGGTTGACGGCCGCGGCAGAGTCGCCGCCGCCGATAAGGCTGAAGGCGCCGGCTTCGGTGGCTTCGGCAATGGCTTGGGCCACTGTTGAGGTACCGGCCGCGAAGTTGCTCATTTCAAACACGCCCATCGGGCCGTTCCAGAGGATGGTTTTCGACTGCCGCACGATGTCGGCAAAGGCTTTTTGCGACTCGGGGCCGAGGTCCAGCCCGAGCCACCCGTCGGGGATGCTGTCGTTGCTGGCTTCGGCGGTGTTGGCGTCGTTGGCAAACTTATCGGCAATGACGCTGTCGGTGGGCAATACCAGGTTAACTCCTTTGTCTTTGGCTTGCTGTATCAAACTCAGCGCTAAATCCATCTTGTCGGCTTCGAGCAAGGAGCTACCAATGTTGCCGCCTTGGGCCTTAGCAAACGTGTAGGCCATACCCCCACCGATCAGCAGGTTGTCGACCTTGTCGAGCAGCTTTTCGATGAGTTGAATCTTGTCGGAAATCTTGGCGCCGCCCATGATGGCGGTAAAGGGCCGTTCGGCGTGTTCGAGCACCTTCTGGGCGTTGTCTAGCTCCGACTGGAGCAGGTAGCCAGCCACCCGGTCTTGGGGCGCAAACTGAGCAGCCATAACGGCTGTGGAAGCGTGTTTGCGGTGAGCTGCTCCGAAAGCGTCGTTCACGTACACTTCGCCGAGTTTGGCTAGCTGCGCGGCAAAGTTTTCGTCGCCTTTTTCTTCTTCCGGATAGAAACGCACGTTTTCGACGAGCAGCACTTGGCCGGGTTGCAGGGCATAGGCTTTTTCTTCGGCCTTTAGCGCATCATCCGCAAACTGCACCTCCTTGCCATACTCCTGGCTTAAGCGCGCTACAATGTGTTGGAGCGAGTATTTGTTTTCAGGGCCACCTTTGGGCCGGCCTAGGTGCGAAAGCAGTACCACCGAGCCTCCATCAGCCAGAATCTTCTGAATGGTAGGCGTTGCGGCCCGGATACGGGTGTCGTCGGTGATGTTGAACTCCTTGTCAAGCGGCACGTTGAAGTCCACGCGTACCACGGCACGCTTGCCGTTGAAGTTGTACTGGTCGAGGGTTTTCATATGAAGATGGGGATGATGAATGAGCCTTGTACGGCGCGAATGTAGCAAGTAGCGCGCATCAGCCGCCAGTACATTGCGCAATGCCGACTCTTTTGCCCGCGTAAAATGTTGCCCTTGTTATTTACAGGAACAGGGCGAAGCTCCCCAGAATACCACTCCGTCCTAGTTTCCCTTACCTTTGCGTTATCTATGAAAATTGGCATCTTCTTCGGCGGACCGTCGCGCGAGCGGGAAATTTCCTTCGCGGGCGGCCGCACCGTATACGATAACCTCGACAAGTCCTTGTTCGAGGCTGTTCCTGTGTTTGTAGACAGCCGGGGCAACTTCATTCTGCTCGACTGGCACTACATCTACAAGGGTACCATCCGCGACTTTTATCCGCCGGTTTCGGCTTTGCCGGCCTCTACCCTGCCGGTACAGGTATACCTGGAAAGCCTCGGCGAGCTGACGCAGGACGAGCAAGACCGCATTATTGGGGAAGTGGGTCGGCGCGTACAGCCACATGAGCTACGCGAGCTGATGGACTTCGCTTTTCTGGCCCTGCACGGGCCCGGCGGCGAAGATGGCGCCATTCAGGGGCTGCTGGAGTGGTACGGCATTCCGTACTCGGGCTCCGGCATTTTGCCATCGGCGTTCGGTATAAATAAAGTGGCTCAAAAGAAGTTGCTTAAAGCCCTGGACCGGCCTACGCCCAACTTCCGCGTCGTGACGGTGGAAGAATGGGACGCGGCCGACCCAGCTTCCACACTCGACTATATGGTGCGCGAGCTAGGCTTGCCGCTGGTTTTCAAAGCGCCGCGCCAAGGCTCTAGTATCGGTGTCAGCATCTTGCGCGAAGCGGATGTCACGAAGTTTGCCGCGGCCATGGAACGCAGCTTGTTCCGCAAAACCGTTACCCGCGTGGAATGGCAAAAGCTAACCGAGCGGGATAAGCTCCAGTGGGTGCAGCAACTCGTGGATATTCGCGAGGGTATTGGTCTGCCCGTGCTAGTAGAAGTGGCAGGTACCGAAGCAATAGCCCTTGAAAACGAGGCGCCGCAACCGTCGGCCATTGTTTATCATCCTGAAGCGCTGCTCACCGCCTTGGATAAGCACTTCGAAACTGCCGAAGTGGTACGGCTGACCAACGTAGATGGGGAGGCGCAGGTACTGGTGGAGAGCTTTGTGAACGGTCGCGAATTCTCGTGCATCGTGGTAGAAGATGCTGATGGCAAGCCGTTGGCGTTGCCACCAACCGAGATTGTGAAAGGCGAGGAAATGTTCGACTACCGCTCGAAGTACCTACCTGGCTTGTCGCGCAAAATCACTCCTATTGACTTGCCGGAAGCGGACATTCAGCGCATCCGGGAGGCGTGTGAGGAAATGTTCGAGACCTTCGGCTTTCAGGTATACGCCCGTCTGGATGGCTTTATTCAAGCCGACGGCACGCTTTTCCTGAACGACCCAAATACCACGTCGGGCATGTTGCCGGCTTCGTTCTTCTTCCATCAGGCAGCGGAAATCGGGCTGAACCCATCGCAGTTTCTCACGTTCCTAATTCGCACTTCATTGGCGGCGCGGCGGCGCGGCGGCATGCAGCCAGTGCGGCTCGCCAGCTTGCTGAGCCAGCTGGATGCAGCCGTGGCTTCGCGGCAACAACAAGAGCGCACCCGCACCAAGGTGGCCGTTATTATGGGCGGCTACTCGTCGGAGCGGCACATTTCGGTGGAGAGTGGGCGCAACATCTACGAGAAGCTTAGCTCGTCGGTGAAGTATGAACCGGTGCCGGTGTTCCTGACGGGCAACAGCCAGGAGTTCCGCCTCTACGTGCTGCCCATCAACGTGATGCTTAAGGACAACGCCGACGATATTCGGGAGAAGATAGAGTTGGCAGAAGCCGGCCATGCCACGCACCCCATTCTAACGCGCATCCGCCACGAAGCCGAGGCCATTACGAGCACCTATGCCGGGCAGCCTGTGGAACAGCCGCGCCGCATCACTTTTCCGGAGCTAGCCGATACTGTAAGCGAGGTGTTTATTGCCCTGCACGGCCGTCCTGGCGAAGACGGGGCGTTGCAGCGCGAGTTAGAGCAGTACAACCTGCCTTACAACGGCTCGGGCGCTGAAAGCAGCAGCATCACCATCAACAAGTTCGAAACCAACCGCAAACTGCGCGAAGCCGGCTTGCGCGTGGCCGAGCACCGCATGGCCAACCGCTTAGAGTGGACGGCCGATCCGGAAGCTTTCTATCAGAGTTTGGAAGAGCAGTTTGCGTATCCTTTCATTGCCAAGCCCGCCGACGATGGGTGCTCTTCGGCCGTGAAGAAAATCAAGAACCGGGCGGAGCTAGCTGCCTTCAGCCGCCTCATCTTCCGCGACCAGGAAGACCTGATGCCGGCCGATGCTAGCGTGCTACAACTCGGTTTCAAAGAGGAATTCCCGCAGAAGGATGCCTTCTTGGTGGAAACCCTAATAGCGCGCGACGGAGCGGCCCATTTCTTGGAAGTGACGGGCGGCTTGCTCACGCACTGGGGCGAAAATGGCGAATTGGAAATCGAGGTATTCGAAGCTTCCGAGGCGCTGGCAACCGGGGAAGTTTTGAGCTTGGAAGAGAAATTCTTGGCCGGTGAAGGCCAGAACATCACTCCGGCCCGCTACGCCCCCGACCCGGTGGAGCGGCAGCGCATTTCCGAGGAAGTGAAAGCCGAGCTGCGCCGAGTAGCGGAGGTACTCAACATCCAAGGCTACGCGCGCATTGATGCGTTTGTACGGGTGCGCCAAAATGGCGCTGTGGAAGTACTTATCATTGAGGTGAATTCGTTACCGGGTATGACGCCCGCCACCTGCATCTTCCACCAAACCGCGCTGGCCGGCTATACGCCTTACCAGTTCATCGACCAGATTTTGGAGTTTGGAAAAGAGCGCAACGAGAAGCTAAGCGTCAAAAGCTAGAAGCGCTATTGCTTCTAACTCAGTTTCTATTGCCTGGTTCCATTCACCCTCTATCTCGCTCCCAACTTCTAGCTTCAAGCTCCTTTCATTACGATGTCCTTCCTTAAATCTGATACCCCGCTCGACCTTGTCAAACACTTAGTGGTGATGGGCCTGGCCACAGCAGCGTTGGTGTTCGGCTTTTTCTTCGTGTATCTGCCCCTCACCACCAATCACGGTGAAACGATTGTGGTGCCCAAAATCACGGGCATGAACCAAGCCGCACTCGACGATTACTTAGACGAGCGGAACCTGCGCTACTTCGTCGACGACTCCAGCTACAACCCCCGCGTTCCGCCGTTCCAGGTTCTACAGCAAGACCCCTTACCGGGCGAACGGGTGAAGGAAGACCGTAAGATCTACATCACGGTGGCCATGAAAAACCCGCCCTTAATAAAGATGCCGAAGCTCACGGAAGGGTCGGAGAAGAACGCGCAGATGATTTTGAGCAGCTATGGCCTGACCGTGGGTAAGCTCATTAAAGTGCCCGATGTGCGGACCAATCAAGTGCTACGGCAGCTAGTAAACGGCAAAGAAATTGCACCGGGTGCGCCCATCACCAAAGGCTCCCGCATCGACCTGGAAGTGGCCGATGGCCTGGGCAACCAGGAATTCCCGGTTCCGAACCTCATCAACATGCCCGCCGACGAGGCGACTACCCTGCTGGTAGGCCAAGGCTTGCAGATGGGCGAAACCTTCTACCAAGAGCCGCAGGAAGGGGAAACCGAAGGCACAGTAGTAAAGCAGCGGCCTGTAGCTGCACCGGGCGCTACCATTCGCATGGGACAGCTGGTTGACATTTGGGTGGCAGGCCAAGCACCTGTGAAGTAAAGAATTGCGTAGAAGCGCCAGGAGCGGGAAATCTGCTCCTGGCGCTTTTGCGTTGTTTGTAGTCTCAAACCATTGAGCGCCTAGATGGTCTTGAAGTCGGTGACAAACCTGTTTCGCGGTAGAGCGTAGCCAGTTGCCTCCTTACCTCTCGAAATATTCTCTACTTCCCTACGTTCAAGATCAACACGTCATTTTTTGCAGCCTAATGCGCTTGAAACCTTTACGCTATTCGCTTATCTCTCTGCTGAGTTTGATGTCGTTGGTAGGGCGCGCGCAGGACATAGCTCCCCTTACTGCCGACCCAATTCGCGCCTCGCAGCCACCTACTCCGGCTGCCACGGCTCTGCGCGGGCAGGCCCTAAGCCTGCCCTTTTTCGATGATTTTACGTCGCCGCAGGAAGGAGCCCCGAAGGTACAGAACTGGCTGCCCCAGGGCGGGGTGCTCGTCAACAACCGCATGGCTTTCGAGCCCCCTACGCGCGGTGTAGCCACCTTTGATGGTCTGCGTAGCAACGGGTTAGCCTATGGTATTGGGGGAACCAGCACCCTCGACTCGCTTATTTCGCAGCCGATTAACCTAAGTGGCCGGTCGGCAGCGGATCAGCTTTATTTTGGTTTCTTCTGGCAAGCCGGCAATATCCGGGGTGGCCTCAGTTCGAATAGCAGCAGCCGGCCCGTATTCATCCAATTAGAATTCAAGGACAACACGGGCAGCTGGCGACAAGTATGGATGGCGCGGAGCACCGGTGAGCGTACGGCATTTCGTCAGAAGTTCATTGCTATTACGCAGCCCCAGTACTTGCACGGCGACTTTCAGTTTCGCTTCCGAGTGAGTGGTAACGTGTCAACCAACGAAGACAACTGGAGCATCGACTACGTGCGGCTGGCCCCGTTAGGCCCCACCCCGCCCCGTACGGTGGTGGATACACTCTATCAGGATGTCGCTATTAGTAAGCCGCTAACCAGCTTGTTGGCTCGTGGCTCGGCTATGCCTATCTGGCAATATAACGCCGCAAGCAACCCTGCTAGTCAGCTTAATCCTGCTACGTTCACCACCGTCAACAACCTCGACAAGAGTGGTTTTCCTACTCCGCTCTTAGCTGCCGGCACTCTCCAAATACTTCCGAACGGACCCGTTGCCACCTTTCCTATTACTGCGCCTAGCACTTTGTTAAGCAATCAGCCACAGGTTCGCGTGGAAGGCAACCTGTCGGCGATGACGCTGCCTAACACGGCGGAAGCCAAGACTATTCGTCATCGGATAACCTTGGTCAGCAACGAGGTAAACCCACTCACGCTGCCTAACGATACCATCTCTCGCGTAACCGAGCTCAGCGACTACTACGCCTACGACGATGGCACCGCCGAGGCCCGCCTCAGCATCCCTCCTTACGATCAGCCGGGCAACCGGTTTTATGCGTTGCGCTTCGAAGTTAACCGTCCGGATCAGGTGCGCAGTATTCGTATTAGACCGAGTTATCCGCAAGCCGCCGGCCGCCAAATCACGGTAAATATCTGGGACGCCGACCCGATGATGAATGGGCAGCCGATGGCTACTGCCAAGGCCAGCCAGAGCGTGGTGATTCCCGCTTCCCTGCCAGCTGGACAAACTTTCCTGGAGGTAGTGTTTGCAGCACCAGTGCCGGTAAGTGGCCGGTTTTACGCCGGCTACGGACACGGACCAACGGGCCTACTGGTGGCTAATGCCATTCCTTTCGGTCTTGATTTGAACTCGCCCATGCCAGCCGATGCTTTTTGGCAATTCACGCCGGGTTGGACGCAGCCAACGGCTTATCCTCCCGGGGCGCTGATGCTGCGGCCCGTGCTTACCAACAATGTGCTAGCCGTAGCGCCCGCTTCGGTAGCAGCCACCTACAGCATCTTTCCTAATCCTAATACCGACGGGCAAGTGCAGGTGCAGGGTCGTTATGCTCAGGCAGTGGTTCTCGATGCTTTAGGGCGCGCAGTTTGGCAGCAGCCTGTTACTGAACGAGGACGTTCTACCTTAGATTTAAGTACCCTACCAGCCGGGGTGTATTTAGTCCAACTTACACGGGCAGACAACCTTACGGTTACGAAGCGTTTGGTACTAACAAAATAGCATTGGAGGAAAGTGAGAAATTGGGTAGCACATTCGACGCGTTTTCAACACCTTTGCTACCGATAAGCCTTCCATTCCACAAATAGGTAACCATCAAATGCCCGATATCACCCCTACCGAGCTGAAACAGCGCCAAGCCGCTGGTGAACAGCCAACCATAATCGACGTGCGCGAAACTTGGGAAAACGAAGAAGGCCGCATCGAAGGCAGCCAAAACATTCCGCTTGGCACGTTGCCGCAAAAGCTAGACGAGCTTGAAGATTTGAAAGAGCAAGAAATTATTGTGCATTGCAAAGGCGGTGGGCGCTCTGCTTCTGCCAAAGCCTTTCTCACCCAGCAGGGCTTCACCAATGTACGCAACCTGATAGGCGGCTTCCAGGCTTATCAGCAAGGATAACCAGCTTGCATTTCTTCTCCTCAAGGGAGGGCGTTTGGCATAGCCAAACGCCCTCCCTTGTTTATAGCCCTCCCATGATGACAATAATTCTCGATGATTTCTAGTGAGTTATAACTATTTTATAAATTTGGTTGTATACAATTAAACATTACACAACCGTATTCAGTTTATTTGCCCTAAGCGTATGCATTCTACCGAACCCACAGCCGAAACCGACTTCCTTAAACTGGAAAACCAGCTATGTTTTCCGTTGTATGCAGCTTCGCGGATGCTAACTAAAGCCTATCAGCCTCTTCTGCTGGCTCTCGACCTCACGTATCCGCAGTACCTGGTATTCATGCTGCTGTGGGAGCATGAACAGCTAACTGTAAAAGAGCTAGGCGAAAAGCTGCTGCTTGACTCGGGCACTCTTACGCCGCTGCTGAAGCGCATGGAACAGAAGCAATGGGTTAGCCGCCGCCGCGACCCTGAGGATGAGCGGTCTGTCATTATCGGGCTGACACCAACAGGGCGCGCACTGCAAGCCCAGGCCTGCCGCATACCCGAGCAGCTGCTCGGTAAGCTAGCTATGTCGCCGGCTGAAATCAGTGCTCTACGCACTCAACTCACGCACTTACTTGCTCAGCTAACCTAACCAGTTGAGATTTTCACTTCTCTTCTTTCACTTTTATGAAAATCGAAAAAGTTTTCACGGCGCAAGCCAAAGCTAAAGGTGGCCGCGACGGCCGTATCTCCTCCGACAACCAAGTGCTCGATTTAGCACTGAGCACCCCCAAGGAAATGGGTGGCCCGGGCAAATCTGGCTCTACTAACCCCGAGCAGCTCTTCGCCGCTGCTTACGCTTCTTGTTTTGAAGGAGCCCTCGGAGTAGCTGCTCGCCAAGCCCAAGTGAAATTGGAAGGCGTGACCGTGGAAGCCCTGATTGGCTTTGGCAAAGCAGAAGACGGCGGTTACGGCATTTCGGCCGATCTGCACGTAAACATCCCAGGCATCGGACAAAGCCAGGCCGAGGAGCTGGTAGAAGCCGCCCACGGCATCTGCCCTTACTCACGCGCAACCAAAGGCAACATAGAAGTCAACCTGACGACTACGACCAACGCCGCTTAAATCTGCTTCCGCAGAAGGTCATCCTGCGTTGCACAAACAACCTTATCCTGAGGTTGCGTACCTATCTACTCTCAACGTGGACAGTCCGCTTACCTAGCTAAGGTTGTTTGCGCAACGCAGGATGACTTTTTGTTTACCCCTTACGCACCTATGAAAACGCAAACCATACTGCTTACTAGCCGCCCCCAAGGCGAGCCTACAGTTGAACACTTTCAATTCGAAACCCGCGAAGTACCCGCCCCTACCGCTGGCCAGGTGCTGCTCAAGACGCGCTACGTTTCGGTGGACCCTTACATGCGCGGCCGCATGAGCGACGCCAAGTCGTACATAGTACCGTTTGAGGTCGGTCAGCCCATTGTGGGGGGCGTGGTGGCGGAGGTGGTGGAAAGCAAGAGCGAGAAGTTGCCTGTAGGTAGCCTAGTGGTTGGCAACCTAGCTTGGCAAGAATACAACCTAGCAAATGGCGCGGCCGTGCAACAAATACCAGCCGATAAAGCGCCCATCAGCTACTTCCTTGGGCTGCTTGGCATGCCCGGCTTGACTGCCTATTTCGGCCTGCTTGACATCTGTCAGCCCAAAGCTGGTGAAACGGTAGTGGTATCGGGAGCTGCCGGGGCCGTTGGCATGGTGGTAGGGCAGCTAGCCAAGATTCAGGGGGCCCGGGTTATCGGAACAGCTGGCTCTGACGAAAAAGTAGCTTATCTGAAAGAGCTAGGGTTTGATGAAGCCATCAACTACAAAACCACTCCCGACATAGCCCAGGCACTAGCGGCCGCGGCCCCCAACGGCGTCGACTGCTACTTCGACAATGTGGGTGGCACCATCACCGACGCCGTGTATGACCTGCTTAACAAGCATGCTCGTATTGCTCTTTGCGGCCAGATTTCCACGTACAATGCCACCGAAGTTGTTGTTGGTCCTCGGCCGGAGGGCAAGCTGCTCAAAACTAGTAGCAAGCTTCAGGGCTTTATAGTGTCCGATTACATGGAGCGCTGGCCGGAGGGTGTAAAACAACTTACCGAGTGGTATAGCCAAGGCAAGCTTACGTTCGAGGAGACCATCACCGAGGGCTTCGACCAAATTCCAGCAGCCTTTTTAGGGCTATTTAAAGGAGAAAATACCGGTAAAGCTGTCGTAAAAGTGGCTTAATTGCCTCTAAACAGAATTTTACTACTTATCCATTAACCCGCGGTGCTACAGCAACGCGCTACACCGAATGTCAATGAGCAAGCAAGTAGCTAATCCGGCTGAAGTATACTGCGTAGCAGCCGAGTGGCGGGCGCAGGCTGGACAGGAAAAACGTGTGGCACAGTTGCTACTGAAAATTGCAGCGGCTGTCAAGCAGCTTGAGCCAGGCAACTTGCAGTATACTGCGCACCAGGACCCAGTGGAGCCAGGCCACTTTTTTCTCTACGAACAGTATATCAACAAAGCTGCTTTCGAAGCGCACCGCCAAACAGCCCATTACCTGGAAATTGTAATCAACCAGATTGTGCCGTTGCTTGCCGAGCGCAAAGTGTTTTTCTACCTCCCGCTGGTATAGCGCTGGCCGTACTGGCTTACAGCATCCTTACCTTTTCCTCCTAAAAAACAGCACACCCATGAACATACTAATGGTTTTGACCTCGCACGATCAGCTAGGTAACACCGGCAAGAAGACCGGTTTTTGGCTAGAAGAGTTTGCGGCACCGTATTACGTGTTCAAAGATGCCGGCGCTACCCTCACGCTGGCTTCTCCCAAAGGCGGCCAACCTCCCCTCGACCCCAAGAGCGACGAGCCCGGCGCCCAAACTGAAGCCACCAAACGCTTCAAGCAAGACCCTGACGCGCAGAACGCCTTAGCCACGACCGTACCGCTCGATAGTGTTTCAACCGCTGACTACGATGCCGTTTTCTATCCTGGCGGCCATGGCCCGCTGTGGGACCTAGCCGAAGACAAAACGTCTATTGCCATACTAGAGGCTATGTATTTGGCTGGCAAGCCGGTAGCAGCCGTATGCCACGCACCGGGCGTACTGCGGCATGTGAAGTCTCCGACTGGTTCGTTGCTGGTAGAAGGCAAGGCGGTTACGGGCTTTACCAACACCGAAGAAGCCGCAGTTCAGCTAACCAACATTGTGCCTTTCTTGGTGGAAGACGAGCTAAAGAAAGCAGGCGGCCACTACTCGAAAGTGGAAGACTGGCAGCCGTACGTAGTGACAGCCGGCAACTTGATTACCGGCCAAAACCCCGCCTCATCAGAAGCCGCGGCCTTGGAGCTACTCAAACAACTAGGTAAGTAACCTCTGAACTACCGATTCCAATTACCACAGCCCCGGCAATCCACACGATGATTGCCGGGGCTGTTTGGTTTTGTAAGAACTGTAGAAAGCCGCACTTCTTTATTGCAAACGGCCATCGGGAGCGTAGCGCAGTTCTCCTAGCTCCACCAGTTCTCGTAGCTGCTCGGTTATAGAAGTTGCTTGGCCAGGCGCAAAATGCGCGAGTACTTCGCGAGGCGTTTGCGGAGTAGTGCGCAGCAGTGTTAGGAGCTGTTCGCGCAACGTTGCCGAAGGTGCTGCCTCCTGGTTTGCTTTCTTTTTAGCTAAGCAAAAGTCGCAGACCCGGCAGGCAGGGGCATCCAATTCTCCGAAATATTCGAGCAGAAGCTGCTGACGGCAACGCCCCCCGGCTGCGTACCGAATGACAAATTCTGTTTTCTTGGTAGCAAGCTCCCGAGCTTGCAGAAGACGCTTTTGGTCAAGAGGGAGCTTATCAGCATCGAAGCGCGGTGTCGTGAACTGAGCCTGCGGTGAGTCGTGGCGGGGCTGGTACTGAATGATGCCCGAGCGGTGCAAAAACAAGAGTATTTTGCGCAAATCGACTACGCTTAGCTTCAAGTGTTGGGCAAGGCTGTTTTCGGAAATTCTTTGAAAGCCCGCAAATAACTCGCCCCCGTGGAAGCGCAACAAGCTTTTGATTAGCTGGTCGTGCTGCGCATTGGCTACCTGGAACCGATAGAGGTCGGTATGGTCGATGGGAATGTGCACCCGGGCCGGATCATTGACGGCCTCGTTCACTAGCACGTATCCTTCGCGGGCTAGGGTGCGCAAGCTATTATGCGCATCCAGCGCCTTAATGCGGTAGGTTTCCGCGAACTGCTGAATATCGAAATCGAAGGCCACTAGTTCGCCGCCACCTACCGCCGTGCGGGAGTAGTTAGCCAAAGCTTGGTACACACGGCGTACTGTATCGAGCGGCGGGTAGGCTTGCTGAGTACGGCGGCGCAGCTCGTCGGCGTCGTTAGGCCCTTCTAGGAGCACAGCAAAGGCATACTTCTCGTCGCGGCCAGCGCGGCCTGCTTCTTGGTAATACGCTTCCAGACTATCGGGCGCGTCAATGTGCACAACCAAACGCACATCAGGCTTATCGATGCCCATACCAAACGCGTTGGTGGCCACTATGCACTGCACCTTGTTTTGCATCCAGTCCTGCTGAATGCGGGTGCGCTGATCGGCGAGCAAACCTGCATGGTAAGCTGCCGCGCGCAGCCCATGCTGCTGCAAATAGGCGGCCGTATCTTCGGTTTGGCGGCGAGTACGAGCATACACGATGCTCGTCTTGCCCACTCCTACCCCCCGCACCACTTCCAGCAAGCGGCGCAATTTGTCTTCTGTAGCCAACACCGAGTACGAGAGGTTAGGCCGGGCGAAGCTCTGCTGAAATATTTGGTAGCCAGACCGGAAATGCAGCTCTGTCACAATGTCCTGCCGCACCCGCTCTGTAGCCGTTGCTGTGAGGGCAATACAGGGCACGCCCGGCAGCAACTCCCGCAGCTCCGCAATTCGCAGGTACGGGGGCCGAAAATCGTAACCCCATTGCGAGAGGCAGTGCGCCTCGTCGACGGCAAGTAAACTAACTTTCATCTTACCGACTCGCGCCCGAAAAATGTCGGTCAAAAGACGCTCCGGCGACACGTACAGAAACTTCACCGGACCGTACACGCAGTTGTCTAGCGTCTGGTCGATTTCTTGGTGGCTCATACCCGCGTACACCGCTTCGGCTTTGATGCCGCGCTTGCGCAGATTTTCCACCTGATCCTTCATTAGCGCAATCAGCGGCGACACCACTAAGCACAGCCCGTCGCGGGCTAGGGCGGGCACTTGGAAACAGATGCTCTTTCCCCCACCGGTTGGCAACAAAGCGAGTACGTCCTGACCCGCTAGCACGGCCCGTATAATGTCTTCCTGCAAGGGCCGAAACGCCGTATGTCCCCACGTCTGTTTCAGCACGTGTAGTATATCGTCGGTGGGCACAGGCAAGAGAATAGTAAGCTTAGCGAAACTACGAAGGTACAGCCGATGCCTGGTAAACGAAAAGCTCGCCTTGCTAAACGTAAGCAACTAAGCTGCACAGGAAGGCAGCAGATGTTATTGCACTATATCAAGTTTTAGCTTTAGAGCTAAATGAGCAGTAAATCCTTTCAAAGTTTTATATCTCCACCAAATGGCTTGTTTTCAAGCTTATATAAGACAGATAAAATTATTGATAAATTTATTTTTGCAAGTAATAGTCCAATGAAATAAATATAATTACATTTATAACATCAAAACACCCCTCTAAGCGTCTTAGACGATCATAATCCAAGCGTAAAGCTAATTACCTCCGCCTCCGAATAGCATTCACACACCTACTTGCCGCCCTTTTTATTCACATTATCATGAGCATAGAACTATTGTCGGAAACCTCTACTGTATCCATTTCATACGACAGCCGCAACAGCTGGCTATATCTGGATTGGTTTGGGGATCTTACGCTGAGTTCGGTTCAGGAAAGCTGCTTGCTTATTGCAAGATGTTTTCTTTCTCGAAGCTGCGCACGAATTCTCAACGACAACACTAACGTAACCAGTATTACCTCCGACGTCGGTACTTGGCTAGCTAACGACTACTTGCCTTACATGCACTTGGCTGGGGTTGAGCACATGGCCTGGGTGTACTCTTCCGGCATCGATATTCAGTGCTGTACTGATGTGGCGCTGCACAATATCTCCACGCCTGTAGTAGCCCTTTTCAGCGACATAGCATCTGCTTACAGCTGGCTGTGCTCGGTTAAGTTTAAAGCGCCACCACAACCCACAGCAAAACCCGTATACCGCAATCAGCAAGAGTTGAAAAGCTACGTCTCGTCGTTATCGGCAAACGCATTGTACGTGTACTAGCATCTGTATAGCTCTAAAAACAAAAAGCCTGGCTCCAATAGGAGCCAGGCTTTTTGTTTTATAAACCAAGGACTAGTTTAGGCGGCTGCCGACTGACCATTCTCACGGTCATCGATAGCCTTCTTCAGCTTAGCGATGGCCTGGGTAGCACGCTCGTCGTCCAGACGGTTGATGTTGAGCAACATCTTAGTCTTCTCCTGACGCGTGATAACCGGATGGTTCAGCAGACGGATAATCTCTTCCTTCTGTGAAGCCGAAGCATAGGTAACAGCGGCGGGTGCTTCAACAGCAGCAGGCTCGGCTACTACAGCCTTCATAGGAGCGGTAGCTTCAGCAGCAGGGGCTGGGGCAGCAGCGGCAGGTACTACAGCCATAGCAGGCTGAGCTGCAACTGGCATGTTGCCACCGTACTCCATTTCCTCGGCAGGCGTAGGCTCGTAACCAGCAGCCCGAATAATCCAGGCCAAGATGTTACGATACGCTTTACCAATAGCCCGAGTCTGGGCCATGCTCATGATAGCAAACTCCTGATAGAACTTCTTGCCTTGCTCTTTGCTAGAGCAAATAGCGAAGCCAGCACCTACCGTCTGCCCGGAACGCATGTCGAACAGCGTCACCTTGGCTTGATACTTTAATTCTTGATCGTTTGAAACGTTGATGACATGGTCAACGATAGGCACGATGCCTAAGCGCGAACCGGCATACTGCCAGCCTTCCACGTTCACAAACTCTTTGCCTTGCACCGTAGTGGTCAGCTTGTTTTCCTTGATGAACTTGGCCAGATCGGTAGCCAAGTGCAGCGTTTCGTCGGAGCGCGAAATATCGTAGCTCTCCACTTTGGTCTTGCGAATCGGCTCTTTGATGGTCTTGGTTGCTTCGCTCATGGCGTCTGTTCTGTTATGTCCTGTAATACCGTGTTTGTGTTATGTATTGTTAACGCCCCAAGGTACGAAAAGGTGCAAAAACATATATATTTTTTTGCAAATTTTACCTCTGTATTTCAAGCACTTACAAAGCCATTTTTCGAAATCTTTAGTGAACTAACTTTTTTAGCCAAAATCATTGATTGAGGTGGTTTCTCCCGCAGCTTTTTACCTGCTGATTGGGGGTGTTTAAGCATAAGAAAACCCGCTGCTGCGTTTCCGGAAAACGCGGCAGCGGGTTACCTACATGGTCCGGGGCAACCGGACGCATTACCAAGATCGTACGCTAAGTAACAGTACCAGGAAGAAACTTCCTAGTTGCTTTATGCGAGCAAGCTAAACAGCAAATTATACTAGCTTAGTTATTGCCCTCCCAAATAAGCCCATCTTTCATCGTAATCTTCCGGTCGGCCATTTCTGCCAGCTGGTCGTTGTGCGTAACGATGACAAAGGTTTGGCCTAGCTCTTTGCGCAGTAGAAAGAAAATCTGATGCAGTTCCTGAGCATTTTGCGAGTCGAGGTTGCCGCTGGGTTCATCGGCGAAAATGATTTCGGGCGAGTTGATGAGGGCCCGCGCTACGGCGGTGCGCTGCTGTTCGCCGCCGCTCATTTCGCTGGGTTTGTGGTCGGCCCGGCGCTCTAGGTTAAGCATACCCAACAGCTCGCGGGCTCGCACCCGGGTCTCCGTTTCCGAACGGCCCGCCAAGTAAGCCGGCAAACACACGTTTTCGAGGGCTGTGAACTCGGGCAGCAGGTTATGGAATTGAAAGATAAAGCCGATATGACGGTTGCGGAACCGCGCCAGCTCCGACCGTTTCAGTGAGCTGACCGACTCGCCATCGAAGAGCACCTCCCCAGAATCAGGATTGTCGAGGGTGCCTAGAATATGAAGCAGCGTGCTTTTGCCTGCTCCCGAAGAACCTACAATCGATACTATCTCCGATTTCTCAATCGTCAAATCAATGCCCTTTAGGACTTCCAGCGTGTTATATTTCTTTCGAACGTTGATGGCTTGCAGCAAAACGGAACCAGGTAAAGTGAGCCGAGGGTATGGGAAACAAATCTACGGGTTGACCAGCAGATTACGCGGCTTCCGCTGATTTCGATACCAGCAGAACATCCGCCCGCTTGCGTAGGCGCGGCATTTGCGCTTGCCATTGGTTTTCTGCTATTTGAATTCCTTGTTTTCAACCGTGCTATGGCAGCTGCTTTTTCGTTTGTATCGGTGCGCCGCTTTTGGTGGGTGCCCTTGTTGCTTCTAGCGGTATCCGTGGCGCTGACTGTCCTGTGGTGGCATTGGCCTCGGCAGATGCTTCCCGCTGAAACACGAGTTAGCACGGTCAGCCTAGTAGGTCCGCGCCCAACCGATAACCGCTTGCGAGGAGTTAATTGGGTAGCCGCCGATTCCGTTGCCAGTTCCAACCTAGAGCCGCTAGTGCGCAGTGGCATCACCTGGATAGCCCAAACGCCCTTTGGCTGGCAAGCGGGAGCTGCCACGCCGGAAGTCCGTCTGCACACGGGCGCAGGGAACCGTGGCTACTGGGGCGAAAGTGACCGGGGCTTGGTTTATACCACCAAAATGGCTCGGCAACGCGGCATCCATACGATGCTCAAACCCCACCTATGGCTGCGTGGCGGCAGTGGCTCCTGGCCTGGCGACATCAACATGGCCTCCGCCGCCGATTGGCAAATTTGGTTTGCCAGCTATTCCACCTTTCTGCTGCACTATGCCGAGCTAGCTGAAAGCACTGGCATGGATGCCCTGTGTATCGGCACGGAGTTGGAGCACGCCAGTGTGGGGCATGAAGCGGAGTGGCGGGCCCTTATTAGCAAAGTGCGCAACGTGTACCACGGCCCCCTCACCTACGCCGCCAACTGGAGCGGTGAGTTCGAGCAAATCCGCTTTTGGGATGCACTCGACTACATTGGAATTCAGGCATACTTTCCCCTCAGCAAAACCACCCGGCCCACCAAGGCTACCTTGCTTGCTGCTTGGAAAGAACCGCTCCGACGCATTGAAGCTGTGCAGAAGCGCTACAAAAAGCCCGTGCTGTTCACCGAAATCGGTTACAAAACCACTCCCGATGCTGCTATTGAGCCCTGGGCCTGGCCCGACCGCACGGCCGTGTTCACGGAGCTGGAGCTAGACGAGCAAACGCAACGCCTCTGCTACGAGGCCATGTTCGAGACGTTTTGGCGTCGGCCCTGGTTTCAGGGCACCTTTATCTGGAAGTGGTATCCTGGCCTGCAACCCGATGGCCCCGCTCGCCGCCACCTCGACTTTACACCTCAGCACAAACCGGCCGAACAAGTAATGGCACAGTGGTATGGTAGGTGATTAACTGGATTGCTGATGCTGAGTTACTAACTCTTGGGTGCTGATTGTACCAAGCGCCTCCCGAGCAATTCAACAACCAATCCTTTAACAATCAACTTTCAACACTCGTCCCGCCAACAATCAACCGCTCAACAATCAACAATCAACTTGTTTCTACCTACTTTCGTGCACATATCGAACCACCTCCATAACTGACCTCCATGAACATTCACGAGTATCAGGGCAAAGACATTCTGAAGCGCTACGGTGTACGCGTGCAGGAAGGCATTGTGGCCGACACCGCCGATCAGGCAGTGGCAGCCGCCAAGAAGCTGAACGCTGAAACCGGCACTAGCTGGTACGTAATTAAAGCCCAAATTCACGCTGGCGGCCGCGGCAAAGGGGGCGGTGTGAAGCTGGCCAAAAACTTGGATCAGGTGAAAGAAATTGCCGACCAGATTATCGGCATGCAACTCGTGACCAAACAAACCGGCGCCGAAGGTCGCAAAGTGCATAAAGTGCTTGTTGCCCAAGACGTGTACTACCCTGGCGAGTCGGAAACCAAAGAGTATTACATGAGCGTGCTGCTCGACCGTAGCACCGGCAAAAACGTCATCATCTATACCACCGAAGGCGGTATGGACATCGAAGAAGTAGCCGAAGCGCACCCCGAGAAAATTCACCGCGAGCATATCGACCCCCGCGTGGGTTTGCGTCCATTCCAAGCTGCCAAGATTGCCTTCAACCTCGGCCTGACGGGCCCGGCGCAAAAGGAAATGGTGAAGTTTGTAACGGCCCTCTACAAAGCCTACGACGACACCGATTCGGCAATGTTCGAAATCAACCCGGTGTTGAAAACGTCGGACAACAAAATCCTGGCTGTTGACGCCAAAGTGACCTTAGACGAAAACGCTCTCTATCGTCACCCAGATTTTGCTGCTCTACGCGACACCAACGAGGAGGACCCCTTGGAAGTGGAAGCTTCGGCTTCGAACCTGAACTATGTGAAGCTTGACGGCAACGTAGGCTGCATGGTAAACGGCGCGGGCTTGGCCATGGCCACCATGGACATCATCAAGCTAAGCGGTGGCGAGCCAGCCAACTTCCTCGATGTAGGGGGCGGAGCCAATGCCCAAACCGTAGAAGCTGGTTTCCGCATCATCCTGAAGGACCCGAACGTAAAAGCCATCCTCATCAATATCTTCGGCGGCATCGTACGTTGCGACCGGGTAGCCAACGGCGTGGTGGAAGCCTACAAGAACATCGGCGACATTAAAGTGCCCATCATTGTGCGTCTGCAAGGCACTAACGCCGAGGAGGGTGCCCGCATCATCGACGAGTCTGGCTTGAAGGTATACTCGGCTGTATTGCTGAAGGATGCCGCTGAGCGCGTGAAAGAAGTACTGGCCATGTAAGCCAACAAACAGCTAAGTATAGAAAAGGCCGCTACGGATATCCGTAGCGGCCTTTTCTATACTTAGCTGTTCGCGCTTATTAGCTTTCCTTGGCTACACCGGCGTTTTCTTCTGCCTCCACCGGAATGGGTTCACCCTGCACTCGTAGCTCCACTTCCATGTTGCCACGGGTACCTACCGAGTAAGGACAGATTTTATGAGCCTGACGTACCATTTCAATGGTCTTGTCATGGTCGAACTTCTTGAGGTCTACGTCCAGTACGGCACTTAAGCCATACCCTTCTCCCTCCTGAAACAACGAAACCGAGCAGTTCACAGTAGTATCGGCATCAAGTTTATCGTTAGCCCGCTGAGCAATAACCAATAGAGCTTGTTGAAAGCAAGAGGCATAGCCAGCAGCAAATAATTCTTCGGGATTAGTAGCTCCTTTCTTTCCACCTAAGCCTTCTGGCACCGACATATCTAAGTCGATAATACCCGTGGTGGAGCGTACATGGCCGCTACGGCCGCCAATAGCAGAAGCTTCAGCCGTGTAGAGAGTTTTCTTTTCAGTAGTTGCCATAATGGATTTTGGTTGGTCGAGTTCAAGAGTAGTTAACTGAATTGACGCTCGGAAGGTTGTGGCAGGTCAGTACAGGTTTTTGTAGAAAATGCTGCATGAGGTTTGGCAGCCATGCTATTTCTGCCTAGTTTTGCCGCTCCTAATCCGGTCACGTCGTACAACGGATAGTATGAGAGTTTCCGAAGCTCTTGATCTAGGTTCGATTCCTAGCGTGACCACGAACATTGCCAATAAACGCCCTTTACGCATTATAAAGGGCGTTTTTATTTTCACTGGTAAAACAATTCCTGAAACGTGGAGCGCGTACCCGAACTGGCTTTAATCTGGCTAAGGGGCAACATCGCCGTAGCCGGGCTACAACAAGAGGAAACGATGGGCGTTTTTTGGCGGCAGCTAAAGCAGATTTCCGGCTATCATCAGCTGTGGCGCAGCGCACCCGCTTCGGTGAAGCAATGGCAGGCCTATCACTAGGTAGACCGCCAACCCAACTCCCTCGGCTACTGCTTACCTGATAACGAGTACATGGACTATCGCTACCCTACTCGTCCTAATGACGGGATGGATAGCGCCTGTAAATCCTTTTTCTCTGCCATTGCCGTACTAGCTAAACTCGCTGGCCACATGCCCAAGTCGAGTAGCTGATTGTTGAGGTAGATATCGGTCAACTCCTGACCTATGGCAAAGGCGGGCTCAATGAAATGCCGACCCCGAATGTCGTTGCGGTAAATGGCATTCTGGATCATGAAGGCGAGGCGGTTGCGCTCGATAAACTTGCCGCTCTTTTTGTTCCGGCCCTGTAGGTTGCGCTGCTTGATGAAGGTGAGCAGGGCACTGAGGGGTACTTTCTTGGCTAGCAGCTTGCGGCCTAAGTCCACCCACTGCGCATAGTCGAGCGCGTATAATTCGAGCGTACTGTTGGCCGTGTAGCCTTCGAACTAGCCAGAGCTACTGCGGCCCTGCGTCACTTTCACGGCCTCACCCGAGAGCAGTTGCTTCGCTAGGGCAGAGTTTGGGCGAAGTGGGTACATGCCATTGCTATTCAACAAGCGTACCATTTCGTGGGCTATGGCTAGGCCAATACCAAGCAACACTTCTTTTATAGGTGATGGAACTGGCATACTCACAAACGCCAGCACCTACCTTCTGTCCCAGCAAAAAGCCCTGGCCTGGGGAGGTCGGGGCTTTTGCTTACAATAACTATGAGCAATAAAGCATTATTGCTTATACGTCATAGTGAATCGCATCTTACCGTCAGTTTGCGTGGTGCACGTAGTTGTGTAAGTAATACTAGGCACCGCCACATTGTCCGTCCACGTATCTGTGTCATAGACTATGGCAGCCGGAGCTGGGGAGGCTACGCCCGTACAAACCACCATGCGGTTGCCAGAGGGAGTAACCAGAAATTTGGTGTTTGTCATCAAGGTGGTTGGGCCGTAAATGTCCACTGGCAGGCCAGTCAAGTTGTTGCCCATTTCCCAGTCATATTCTCCGGCTAATTTACGGACGCCGTTGCCACACTGTATGAAAATTAAAAGCCCGTCGTTATCGGTTTCGGCTTCCGCACTAGCTGCAGTTGAGAGGTTCTCGGGAGAAACCGAATCAGACTCTTTGCTACAACTGCTTACAAGCAGGGTCGTTCCAATGGCTAGCAAAGCGATGGAGGTAGAGAGTTGCTTCATGGGAGTTTTTATAGTGTTTAACTAATATTATTTTAGATAAATATACATTAATATAACTTATATTAAAACCCTTCTCTAAAGGTTTATATTATAATTCATATGATGCTCTTATTTATAAGCATTTCAACAAAAATATATAATTATTAAAGAATATAAAGTATGGTTGAAACCTTGAAAACACTCTGCCGTGAGGAAGAACTTTTCAGCGAAAAGAGTTACCAACCATAAGGACTGATCGCAGTTACTAAAAAGAGGAAGACTATAACTACTAACGTCCAGCCCACCTTGCGGGCTAGGCTTATGGACTGTCCGTAGCAGGTTCGCCGTCGTTTACTAGGCTTTTGATCTAGCTTTGCAACCCTCATTATTTCTTCTAAATTTGTGATAGAGCAAACTACTACCAAAGCAAAGGCTTATTTCCCCGCATTAACTGGTATTCGCGCTATAGCTGCCTACCTCGTTTTCTTCTACCATTTCGGCCCTGCTCGCTTGCCGTGGCCTTGCATTGCCAAGGATTCGGGTTTGGCGGCATATATCGAGGAATGGCACGTTGGTGTTACCCTCTTTTTTGTGCTCAGCGGCTTTCTGATTGCCACCCGTTATCAAGACAGTGTGCAGTTAACTGGCAAGTGGGCTTTTCGCTACTTCCGCAATCGCTTTGCTCGAATATACCCGCTGTATTTTCTAGTCACCCTTCTGGCCTTTGTCTCCTTTCAACTAAATCCGACCTGGGACGGCACAGAACAATGGCCTAACTACGTACACTACGACAAACCAATGGTGGTCGTGCTGAACCTGACCTTCCTGCGGGGCTTCTTCGAGAAGTTTATTTTCACTGGTTTGGCACAAGGCTGGACGCTTACAGTAGAGGAATGCTTTTACGCGCTGGCCCCGTTGCTGCTGCTCACGCTGAAGCGGCGGTGGCAGTTGCTGTTTGGACACGCAGCTGCGCTACCACTACTTGGCTTTCTCTTAGTCTACGTAAGCAATGCGACGGGTCTAGCCACTCGCTATTATGAGTTCATGGGCTCGTATCAGTTCATGCTCAACTTCACATTTTTTGGGCGCTGCATCGAATTCTTTGTTGGCATGGGCCTAGCCCTTTATTTGAAGCGCTATCCGCAACAGGTTGCCAAAGGCTGGAAAATCACAGCAGTTAGCGTACTATGGATGGCTGGCTGCATTTATATTCTTTCTATGGTCGAAACGCCACTCGACCTCTTTAAAGGAACCATGGACTACCGCGGTATCGCGGTGAACAACCTGCTGCTGCCGCTCGGTGTCGTGGGATTGCTCTACGGCTTGATTTATGAACAAAATTGGTTTCAAGCCCTGCTGCAAACCCAACCCGCGCAAGCTCTCGGCAAAAGCTCGTATGCATTTTACCTGGTGCATATGAGCACTTTTCAAGTTGTCTTGCGTGAGTATGTGACCGAGAGTGTGGCAATCCAGTTTATCCTGCTTGTTGCGCTCTCTTGGGTGCTGTTCCATTTCATAGAAGAGCCTATACAGAAGAGATTAACAGGTTCCAAGTCTGTTGCGGCTAGGAAGGCAGCAGTGGACTGTGAACCCGTTACTAGGTACTAAGCATGATAACCAACGGCCCGCATTACGGTGTTAATGTGACGGCCAAGACTAGTGGGACAGTTACTACTCTTTTAACGCGTACGAAGCCTGCCACTGCTGAGCATCATATTCATCCCATTCCGCTTGCTGCTCCTTGCTTAAGGTAGACGGCAGGCCGTGCCGCTTCGTGAGGAAGTCCGTTATCGGAACTAACATAATTGTCAAAAATTCACGCAGCGCTTTCATATGCATAGAGCAGGCAAATATAACCTATTACCCACTCTATACGTCTGTCGTGAAGAAATCCTCATACTCCACGCCCAGATCACCGCAGGTGAGGCTGCAGGTGCCAGTGGTGAGCTTTTCCGCCGACGAATCAGTCACATCTACGCCTGCCACCACGGAGCCATGGCCGAGAGCACCGAAGCGAGGATGCGGTCACCAAACGCAACGAAACTTACGCTGTAAGTGGTACTGACAGTTATTGGCTCCGAGTTGACATTGCTTTGGAAAGTAAACTGTGTTACACCGGTGAGACGTTGGTCCGGAATACGCCGATGTTGACAAACTTGTTTGCATCCACGAAATAGGCCATGTAATAGTTACCCCCTGCCCAGTAGCGGCACACCAGGCCGTAGGGCTTATGCGAACCCGTCCACACGACACGGGCCGTGCCCCGTTGCCGGTTGCCGCCCTCGGAGGAAGGCCGCACCATATGTGCGGAACTAAATTTGCTTACCGCTTTGAATTTGCCGTTTTCAATGACAAACATGGCCTCATTGAGCCAGCCATTGCCCAAGGCCCCATTGGGGCAGTCGGCAGCGTCAAAGAAGGTGTACACGGGAGCGGCATCCGGCGCATCGAGGGTCGCCGTGGCGCTGGTACCAGAGAAATTAATAACGTGGCGTATACCTAACACGGCGAATGGCAACGCGCGTTCGGCAAAATTGGCTATCTCGGTCGAGCCCGCATCGGTATAGTAAATCAGGTCACGGAAGTAGGTTGTGCTAAGCGGCCCGTCGTAGCCGCCCATTTGCGGATGCGTCTGTATATCCATCAACACCGTAGCATTTTGCTCGGCATTGAAGTCGGCGCGCAGCAGGTTATTGTATTGTTTGATGCGTGTCCAGAATTCCGAGTTTTCGGGGCTAAGCGGGCTGCGCGTACCAGTAATGGTGTTGCCAATCACTAAATTACCTTGGCTCTGATAGAAAGCGACTTGTGCCTTTTGGGCATCTAATGCCGCTTGTGCACTCGCCCCATATTGCAGCTCGTTTATGCCCGCGTACAGAAACAGAATGTACTTGGTGGCCGTGTTGTTTTTTACCGCTCAGCACCTCAGCGCGTTGGGCAACCGAGTTCATTTGAATTAACGGGTCGCCTTTCGTCCAAGTGTCGCCGCCCAAGCCAAAGTCCAGCCAGCCTGTGTACTGCGGCTGGTTAGCCAACCGTACATGAAGTTGTTCCAAGAATGCATTGGGGGAGCCGTTGCGCTCCTGCGAAGCGCCCGTACTGTCGGTTTCCACCATTACCTGGTAGGTGGAACCCACCGGCACCGCCGGATTCGCCGTCACTATTACAAAGTCCTCTGCAGACTCCGCACCCTTGTTGTCGGTGATTTTAAATCCGAACTGATTAGAGCCTGCAATCAGATTGCTGGCCACTACATTCTGCGTGTTCGCGGGCAAGCAAGCCCGTCGCATTGTTAGGCCCGGTGACCTGCCACCAAGCATAAGAACTAAATGTGCGGTTTGATTTATATCCTTTTAATTCATAGGTCTAAGATTAGGCATATTAAATAGAAGTGCAAAATAGAATACTACAAGAATCAATTAAAATACTTATATCACTTGTGTATTATTCATACACCTTATATCTTAGGCACACACTAACGCCATCTACTCCAATGTGAATCGTGCCGCACGGGCTTAATGCCGCGAAATCTGTTTAGCCGAAACTACTCGGCCGGTATACTACATACTGAGCTTTCTAGGTTATGTCCCTGCGGCACCGCCGCAGACATTTGTCTGCACCCCAGTATTGCGTGCTGGGTTTAAGCTACGCCTTTCTCGGCACTGCGTTGAGCATCGGTCGTAGTCACATTTGGAGGGTATATACCCGCTTTGTTGCTTGGAGCTGCATTTCTCTTTCCTTTTAGGAGACCTCTAAACCTGTTGTGCTTTTAGCGCACTCCGTGTCGGCGTGTCTTCGTCGGGCACGGTGGTGTACTACTAAGGGCTCACTATGCTCTTCTGGTTGGCTACTCAATATGGTCAAGCCTTAGAACTAGTGGCTTCGCTTCAACTGGTTATCAACCGAGCGAGTAGCCCACGCAAGTCTTTTCGTTGTGGAAAGAGCACTGCCCTCCTACCCCAACCTTACAGACTCGTATTCATGAAACTCCCTGATCCCCTCTTTTTCCGATTAATGTCTACCTGGCGTAGATCTGAATGTGTATTCGCTAACCGCGATTTGCGCAAACTCAACAATTCATCAACCAACTATAAAGGCTGGCGCGTGGTGTTCTCACCAACTCATTTGCAACTCGACAGAGAAGCTTTAGAGCGAAGCGGCTATCCATCTTCCGCCTTGAATGAAAACTGATTAGTGCTGACTTGCCCCTCGTGGCTTGTGCTAAGCCACGAGGGTAAGCAGAGATGCACTGCCACTCTTGCAGCAAACAATTTTCTGATGCCTATAATTACTTGCTAAGTAGGCTATAGGACGAAAAACATAGGAAATAGCTTCAACCTTTCTTTTAGTAACCAAGCTTTGAACACCATTGAGGTAGCGTATCAACACACCTCTCCCATGAAGCCATTTTAAACAGTAGTTACCCCAACAACTCGCATAGTTGGATTTTCCTTGACTTGCGGGGCCTGCTGGCTGCTCATTGTTTGTTCAACGCAGTGTGCCCTCAGGGAGGTAAGCAAAACAGGTTGCCGTTTTGCTTACCTCCCTGAGGGCACACTGCGTTTTTCTACAATTACAATTCCAATAGAGTAAAGCCTGGAAAGATTAGTACTTGTCCACGCGGGAGCAATCCTGGGCTCTATAGTCCCCTAACGTGTGGACGAAGCAGTGGCAGCAAAAACACATAGCACACTGGATTATATGTACTTAGCACTGTCAACACTACTAGGAAAGCAACTAGTCACCCTATGGCTAGTGCAAGTCTGCTACTTCGTGTACCAATTTCCAGACGCGGTTATTGTCTCGTTTCCAGATGCGCAGAAAAGAGCCGGTTAGCTGCTGGTACTGGGCGTAACCGTAGGTGAAGCCTAAGTCGCCGGAGGCAGAGGTTATTGCTTTTACGGACGTGTAGGTGGCGCGACCCGTTTGCGTGGTCGCAAAGGTTGTGGCGGCTGGCCCCACGTATGGCTGGCTGCCTGTTCGATACAGTCGTACAGCTTTTGTGGGTGCTAGCACTTTCTGGTAAGCCGCCCCGAGCGAATAGGAACTAGCCACCTGCCTCATACCGGCGTCTGCACCTAATAAGTCTTTTTGGCTAACAGCCGTATCGGTAACGGCCAAAGGCTTCTTTATCGTAGCGTTTAGATCAATCAGAGAGGCCGGCGCTGGCTGGTTGGGGGCTGGGTGCGAGATGCCTACATCGGCTACAACTTTCCATTCTCCTGTGCTGGTTTTGTGCCAAACGCTGGTAAACTGCCCGAAAGCACTGGGCACATCGACTGCCCGGGGCCTTACCTCGAAAGGACCTGTCGTGTAACCAAAATCGCCAGAGGCAGCTATGTCGGCATACACAGGCCTCCAAGAAAGCACGGTTGGTTGATCGGGCATCTTCTCGTATAAAGGCTTGCCGAACTGGTAGCGGCCTTTCACCACAACTAGCGCCTCGTCGGCTAAATAACGCGTGAATCCGGCCTTGATACCATACTTGCTAGTGAATTCGGCAAAATTACGCTCCGCTGATACCAGGGTTTGATAATCTGACGGACGGCTGTCTGTGGTGGTAGTAGACGGCGCGGGGTAGCTCAGGTAATTGAAAGCTACAAAAAGCAACAGAACGCTAGGCTTGTGCATAAAGTGAAAACGAAGTGGGCGCGATGGCACGACGCCGAGCTACAGTGCCCTACAGCGTTTCAGCCAAGTCGCAGATAAAGTTGGGTAGCTTAAGATCTTGGCGGAAGGCAGCTAGCACAAGCCCAAACCCACGAGTTGAGGGAAGCAGCGCTTCAACTCTATTTTTCAATGTTTCAACCGCAACATCGACTACGGCAAGCAGTGACAGTAGAAGCCGCTTCCCGACAAAGGCGCTTTGCACAACCTAGCATTTGGAAGCAGTGGCGCTGCTCGAATTAAGGGGTGAAGCTATTAGCAGTTAACACCTGCTTTTCCTCAATTCAACCCTTGGTTCCGTCAAATCATGCAGCATTGGCTTTTGCCTAGCCTAGCTGGAAGTTTATATTTGATAAATAAGCCCCTACTCATGCCAGCCCAGCCTGCAGAACAGTTAGATGACCGGTGGATCCGCGTTAGCGGCATCGCCTTTTTCGTGATTATAACTGGCTATGCTCTCAACGTCTTTGATCACCTCTTCACCCTCGATTCCGCTAAAATCTTATTGGAGTCCCTGATCAGCTCTGCTATTACCTGGGAAGTAGACCGCTGGATTATTATCAAGTTTCAACGTCATTTTCCCGCTTTAAAGCAGGTTCGGACGCGTCTGCTGTTCATTATTCCGCTGTGCTGGGTTTTCAACGTGCTACAAGATTGGGTGCTGATGTGGCTGGTCAATGTAATAGGCTACCACAAGCCGTACAACGCGGCAGCGTTCAAGCAATCCATTCAGAGCAGCGTGATTATCGCCTTTTTAATTACGGGCATTCAGGAGGCCGTATACTATTTCTCGCGGCTGCTACAGGCGGAGAAGGAAACCGAGCAGCTCAAGAAAGAAAACCTGCAAACGCAACTCGACAGCCTCAAGCAGCAGGTCAATCCGCACTTTCTGTTCAACAGCCTCAACACGCTGTCTTACCTCATCAGTGAGGATGCCGAGAAGGCCGAGGAATTTTTGGATGAGATGTGCAAGGTGTACCGCTACCTGCTCCGCAACAATGAAAACGAGCTAACCAACCTGGCTACGGAGCTGCAATTCATCCGCTCGTATTTCCACCTGCTCAAGACCCGCTACGGCGACAGTCTGCACCTAAACTTGGCCATCGAGCCAAGCGACGAGCAACGTTTGCTGCCCTCCCTGACCTTGCAGCTACTGGTGGAAAACGCGGTGAAGCACAACGTCATTCACAAAGACCACCCCCTTACGGTGCACATCAGTACCCAAAACAACGGGCAACTGACGGTGAAAAACAACCTGCAGAAAAAGGTCCAGAAAGTGGCTTCCAACCAAGTCGGGCTTAGCAACATTGCTAGCAAGTTCAGCTTGCTCAAACAGCCCAATATCAAAGTGCAGCAGACCGAAACCGAGTTTCTGGTCACGATTCCCCTTATTCAGCCGAGTCACTAACTCACTATTTTGCTGCTCCCTTTTCGGAGTTCTTTCTCATGAAAATCCTGATCGTCGAAGACGAAGAAATGGCCGTCAAGAAGCTCACTCGGACTTTGGCCGCCGTGGAGCCCACGGCCGAAGTAGTGGGCGTGGCTGGCAGCATCCGCGAAACCGTGAACTGGCTGAATGCACACCCGACCCCAGAACTGATTCTGATGGATATCGAGCTGGCCGATGGTCAGAGCTTCCAGATATTCGAGGAAACCGAGGTGAAAAGCACGGTTGTGTTTACCACTTCCTACGACGAATATGCCATCAAGGCCTTCAAGGTCAACAGCATAGATTACCTGCTCAAGCCTATTCAGAAAGACGACCTGCGGGCCGCCCTCGACAAGTATTCGCAGGTGAAAGCCTTGTACCAGGGCCCCGCAACGGAGCCGACGATGAATGTAAGCAGCCTGATCCGGGAGCTACAGCAGCTGCAACCCAAGGAGTACCGCCAGCGGTTTTTGGTGCAGTACGCGCAGAAGCTAGTTTCCGTCGAGACACCGCAGATTGCCTACTTCTACAGCGACGAGCGACTGAACTTGTTCAAGACCTTCGACGGCAAGAAGATGGCCGTGGACTACACCCTCGACGAGCTAGAAGCCATGCTCGACCCAAGCCGCTTCTTCCGCATCAGCCGTTCGTTTTTGGTAGCTATTGACAGCGTAGAGCAAATTCAGCCCTACTTCGGCAACCGGCTGGCGCTGCAGCTCAAACCGGCCATTGATAAAGAGGTGATTGTAAGCCGGGAAAAGCTGACGCCCTTCAAAACCTGGATGGGCAAATAATCGCCCTTACCGTTTACGGCAAGTAAAGCTTGGCCATGCCTTTGCAGGGTCACAATCAAGTCCGCGCCAGCGGACTTTTTTGTTGGTGCCTGCTACGCGTAAGGTCCAACCAGCTGCAGGTAAAGCAAAAAAGCCTGTGCTGAAACAGCAGACTTCGATAGGAACACGCTAAATCCTGCTGCTTGTATAGCCTTTTCGAAATACTTAGAGAATAGAGATTCTACAATTCAAGCAGCGCTTTTCTCAATTCAAGCAGGAAGTGATTTCCGGCCGTGAGGGGGCCAAATACTTTTACAACAGTCAGCAGCGAGAACAGCGAAAACGGCCTGCAACAACACAGGTCCAAGACGCCGCCCGACTGATGTCTAAGTCTTTTTGGCCAACCCTATCAACAGCCAACTGCTATGAACCCTCTGCTACTCTTCCGCTCCACATCCGCCTCCGGCTGGAGCTTCACGTTCTTTTTGTTGGCAGCGGGCAGCACGGCCCAAGCGCAAAGCCAGCCTGGCATTGTGGGCAGCGTGCGCACTGCCGCGGGTGCACCCCTCGAATTTGCGACCATCACGCTGCACCGCGCCACCGACTCAACGGTAGTGGCCACCGAATTCAGCGACGACAAAGGTGCCTTTCGTTTAACAGCCGCCGCGGCCGGGCATTATCTGGTATCGGCGTCGCAGGTAGGGTTTGTGCGGCAGTGGAGCAAGCCCTTCGATGCAGCAACCGCAACGCAAGCCGTGACGCTGCCCCCGTTTACCCTGCCTGCCAGTGGCGCTACGGCCCTGAAAGAGGTAACGGTGCTGGGCCAGCGCCCAACGTTCGAGCGCCTCGCCGACCGCACGGTAGTGAACGTGGAAGGCAGCACGCTGGCTGCCGGCAACAGTTCGCTCGATGTACTTACCCGCTCGCCCGGCGTGACTGTGGATAGCAACAACAACCTGTCGTTGGGAGGAAAGCAGGGCGTCATGGTGCTCATTGATGGCAAGCGCCAGCCCATGACAGGCTCGGAACTGGCCGACTACCTGCGTGCCTTACCCGCCGACCAGGTGAAAAGTATCGAACTGATTACCAACCCACCCGCCAAGTACGAGGCCCAAGGCAGTGCTGGCATCATTGCCATCAACCTCAAGAAAGACCAGCGCCAGGGCAGCAATGGTACCGTCAATGCCAGCTACGGCCGCAGCCAGTACGGCAAGTTCACATCGGGGCTGACGCTGAATCATCGGCACAAGAACCTGAATTTGTTTGGCTCCTACGCCTACGGGAATCGCAACGGCGTGGAAAAGCTCAATATTGACCGCAACTTCTACCAGGGCCAAGACCAAGAGCGGACACTAGCCAGCAGCATTTCTCAGGTCAGCGTTCAGAACGTCAGCAACCGCTCGCATACCTGGAAAGCTGGCGCTGACTATAACCTGGGTGAAAGAACGGTGCTGGGCGCGGTAGTTAGCGGCCTCGACAACCAGGCTCCGCTGCGGGAAAGCACCACCCGCACTTCGCTGTTCGACGAAGCCGGCAACCCCTCCGACTCGTACCGGGCGGTTTCTGTTCGCGGGTTCAACTCGCCCAACGTGGCGGCCAACCTCAACTTCAAGCACACATTTGCGCCGGATTCCAGCGGCAGCCGCGAGCTAACCGCCGATGCCGACTACGCCCGCTACACCTCGCGCCGGCCACAGGACCTGACCACGTACTTCGAGCTGTCGGGCCGCCCGACGGTGCTGCTGAGCGGCGACCAGCGCGGTGAACTAACCATTCAATCGGCTAAAGTTGACTACACGCATCCTCTCTCGAAAAACGCCCGCCTAGAGGCCGGAGCCAAAGCCAGCCGGGTACTTTCCGACAACGACGTGCAATTCACGCAAACAACCAACGGCGAAACCACCGTGGATGCAAGTCGCACCAACCGCTTCAAATACGACGAGAACATCACGGCGGCCTATGTGAGCTTCAACCAGACGGTGGGCAAGCTGAACGTGCAGGCTGGCCTGCGGGGCGAGCATACCGCGGCAGTTGGTCGCCAAACGATTGGCAGCCAGGATTTCAAGCGCGACTATTTCCAGCTGTTTCCTAGCGCGGGCCTCAGGCAAACCCTGAACGACCGGCACGAGGTGTCGTTGTCGGTGAGCCGGCGCGTCGACCGGCCTTCCTATGGGCAGCTCAACCCGTTCCGCGTTATCATCGACCCTACCACTTCGGGGGCCGGCAATCCGGAGCTGCGTCCGCAAACCAGCTACAACTTCGAGATTGGGCACACCTACAAGCAGAAGTTCAGCGCCAGCCTGAGCTACAGCAGCACCGATCAGCCGATTATCAACGTGGTACAGCCCGAGTCGGATAGCACAGTGGTGGCACGTCCGGTGAACCTGGGGCGGCAGCAGCACGTGGGCTTCACGCTTACGGCCCCAGTAGAGCTTGCCAAGTGGTGGACCATGCACAACACGGGGGTGTTTTACTACAACCAGTTTGTAGGCAGCATTGCGGGTACATCGCTTGATGCCGGGCGCAGCAGCTTCAACTTCACCAGCAACAGCAACTTCACCTTAAGCAAGACCTGGAGTGCCGAGCTGAACGCTCGCTACCAAGCCAAAGACCGCTACGGCTTCTTTATGGTGCGGCCCTACGGACAGTTGACTATGGGTCTCCAGAAGTCGGTTTGGGAGCGTAAAGGTACTATCAAGCTGGCCGTAGCGGACTTGCTTTACACCCGCAAAATACGCGCTACCTCCACCTACGACAATTACGCTGAGCGCATCTACCAGCGCAACGACTCCCGCGTAGCAACACTCTCGTTCAGCTACCGCTTCGGCAACGACAAAGTAGCGCCCACGCGCCGCCGCGCCGGTGGTGCCGAAGAAGAAAAGAGCCGCGCCGGGCAATAGAGCCAGCGCCTTCGCGCCGCTCATGCAGCCGGGGCAAACGCCGCCAACAGCAACGCGCCACGAACCCGCTTGGATTGGCTCCTGCTGCTTGAACTATCAGAAAGCCTCTTTATCCATTGATTTTCTACCTCTTAATCAAATTCAACCATGAAAACGACTGCTGTTTTCCGCTGGAGTGCCGCGCTTTTTCTGCTCTCTTGTTCGACCCTGGCTTCGGCCCAAAGCCGGCCAACGGTGTCGGTGAGGGACGGTTACTGGAACCTTATATCCAACCTTTCGTGCCCCACCCAAGCTACCGTGCGCTTCTACAACGGCCAACATCAGCTCCTGCACGAAAAGCAAGTGGCAGGAAAGCGCTTCGTAATGAAACGCAACCTTATCCGGCCCCGCACCATGAGCGAACTGAACGCGACCTTGTACCAAGTGCTCCGCGAAACCCAACCGGCCACCGACGCTACCGTGTCGGCGCAGTAACCCCCGGTCGACCACTGCGCTTAACTGCTCGCATAGCCCTTGCGTGGTAGCTGCAGTTACTATTTACTTCGCTCAACCACTTCTTCTTTACTGTCATGAAATTATCTGCTGCTTTGCTGCTTTTGCTGACTGTTGTTGCTCGTTTGGGTTCGGCCCAAGAGCTGCCCCGGCGACCCTATGTGGGCATCAACTTGCAGGCCCTCAACGACAGCCTGCAACAGCGCTACCAGCTGCCCAACAAGAATGGCATCTTCGTGCGGGGTGTACGGGAACAGTCGTCGGCGCAGGCAGCGGGTTTGCAGGCCAACGACATCATAGTGCAGGTAGATAAAACCGAACTTGGGCCGGAAGTGGGCGCGTTTGTGAGCTTGCTGAAACAATACCGCACCGGCGACAAAGTTCCGTTTACGGTGCTGCGCAACGGCAAGAAGATCCGCAAGCAGATAGCTATCAAAGGCTTTCCTAGAGAAGTCAGCCCGTGGTACGAGACCAGCTATTCGTCGGTGCAAGCGAGCGGCAATCAGTTGCGCACCATCATCACGCGGCCCAAAGGCAGCAAGCAGCAGAAAGTGCCGATGGTGCTGTTCATTCAGGGGGTCGGCTGCTTCTCGGTGGATAATCCCCTTACGCAAGGCGACGTCACCAACCGCATCATCGACTCGCTTTCCCGGCACGGCTACGCCACCATGCGCGTCGACAAAACCGGCATGGGCGACAGCAAAGGCACGCCTTGCCAGGAGTCAAATTTCCAGATGGAAGCTAGCGGCTACAAAGCGGGGCTGGCGGCCATCAAGCAACTACCGTTCGTGGATCAGCAGAACATTTTCATTACTGGCTTCAGCATCGGGGGCATTATGGCACCGGTGGTGGCCGAGGGCGAGCCGGTGAAAGGCGTGGTGGTGTACGGCACGGCCAGCCGCAGCTTTATCGAGTATGCGGTGCAAAACAAGCGCAACCAAAGCCAACTCCAGCAGCTGCCCTACGACTCCATCAACACCCTGATGAAGACATATACGGCGGCACTGCATCTGCTGCTCACTGAAAAGCAGACGCCCGCGCAAGTGCTGGCCAAGTACCCGAATGCCAAGCAGTTGATTTCGTTTCCGCAGCACTACACCTACATTCAGCAGTGGCAGGATGTGAACTTGGCTGCAGCCTGGAAGAAGCTTGACACCCGCGTGCTGGCTCTGCGCGGCGAGGCCGACTACATTTCCTACAACGAAGACCACCAGCTCCTCGTCGACATCGTGAATCGGGAGCACCCAGGCCAGGCCACCTTTCAACTGCTGCCGAATGTAGACCACGGCTTCGCGAAGGCTAAAACGCAGCAAGAAAGCATGAAGCTGGCCGAGGCTGCAAATCCAGAGCGCAACTTCGAGTTCATGACCGTGATTCTGCGCTGGCTGGATAGCCAGCGGCACGTGTAGCGCCACTCCAAGGCGCGACAGCACTCCTAACCTATTGATTAACAAATGCGAAGCGCGGCTATTCCGCGGCTGAAGGGCAAGTTATGCTCTTACCGCTAAGGTTTCGGCGCCTGCTGAATGCGCTTTGCGGGTTCGCCAAACTGCGCCCTAGCTACGCGCCGGGCGCTTCCCTAAGTCCCTTTCCTACTCCAACCTTTCCCTTAGTTCTTATGAAAAAGACTTTGTACACTCTTGCTGTGGCCGCACTTGGCCTGAGTGCCACTGGTACAGCTTCAGCCCAGGCCGTGCTCAATGGCAACTTCGAAAACTGGGAGCAGCGCAACGGCTCCGAACGCCCCGTCAACTGGTCTACCACCGACGACCTGCTCGACGCAATTGGAGTACCCGTAATTACCAACGCCGTGAGCAAAACCTCCGACAAGCAAAACGGCAGCTTCGCGGTGAAGCTGGAAAACAAAGCGCTGTTTGGCGGTTTAGCCACGGGAGGCTTTTTGGCGCTTGGCTCGCTTTCCGATCTGGAATCCGAGGAGTTCTTGGGTGTGCCGTTCACGGGCCGCCCCTCCCACCTGCAGTTTCACTACAAGCAAACCGGCACCGACATCGCCAATGATTCGGCCCAGGTGCTAGTGGCCCTAACCCGGTATGTCAACGGCCATCGGGAAGTGATAGGCGGCGCTGAATCGTTGCTTAGGAGCGCGCCTAGCTCTTATACCTTGATGAGTTTGCCCCTGGAATACCTATCCAGTGCAACTCCCGATTCAGTTTTCATGCTTATTGAATCGGCGACGGCCGAGGAGTTTACCATCGGCAACGCCTTGTACGTCGACAACATTGCCTTTACCAGCACGGTGGCCGCTACTCACAACGCGCAGTTGGCTAAGGAAATGCAGGTATACCCTAACCCAAGCGCTACGGGTTTGTTCACGTTAACTACCACGGGGCGCAACGCCGAGCTAGCTGGCACAACGCTCACCGTGACCGACGCCCAAGGCCGCACAGTGCTGCACCAAGCCTATTCGCGCACCAGCCAGCCCCGCACCATAGACCTGCAAAGCCAGCCGGCAGGCTTCTACCTGCTGCGCCTCGATACGCCCAAGGGGGTGGTGGTGCAGCGGCTAGTGAAGTCGTAGTACCCTAGCAATTAGGCCTTTTAGTGGCCTGCCCATCAGTCGAGTTCTGTTAACGCTGCGGCTTTACCTGGCCGCTTGTAGCCTTCTCGTGCCCTTTTCTTATCCTTCCTTTCCTCCACATGCAACCAGTATTTCCCTGCTCCCTTCCTCGATTAACGTGGCTACTGCTGCCCGCTAGCGCCTTACTTAGCGCCTGTGACCCCGACCCGAACCCGGAAACTGAGCCGCAGCCCCGCCCGGCAGCGTCCTTCACTGCCACGAGTGCCGGTTGCCAGAGCAACTGCCCAGTCACGATTCAGAATGCGTCGCAGCGGGCTACTTCCTACGCCTGGAACTTTGGCGATGGTACCCAGGGCACGGAAGCCGCCACGCAATTCACGCACAACTTCGCGCAGCCCGGCACTTACCGCATCAAGCTCACCGCGCAGGGCGCCGGCGGCACCGACACTACCAGCCGAGTGGTGGTAGTGGGCAGCCCGGCCCCTAGCTGCGCCAACCCGGCCGTGGTGCAGGTAACGGGGCCCATTACGCAACCTACCACTTGGGAGCCGTGCAAAGTGTACGTGGTGAACGAGGACGTGCGCGTTTCCAACATCCTGACTATTCAGCCGGGCGCCATTGTCAAGTTCAAATCAACTTCTAGCGGCTTGACGCTGAACCCCAACGGCCGCATCGACGCGGTGGGTAGCGCTACCTCTCCCATCGTCTTCACTTCTTACCGCGACGACACGCATGGCGGTGACACCAACGGCGACGGCAGCGCCACCCGGCCCGCCAAGAAGGACTGGAGCCAGATAACGTTGAACGGCCAGACTGGCTCGCGCTTCGAGTACTGCCACTTCCAGTACGGCGGCAACAATGCTTATGCCATCACACTGAGCATCAGCACCGGTACGGGCACCGTGCGCCACTGCGCATTTACCAACAACGCCGGAGCAAGCAGCGCCAACGCCGGTGTACTGGAAGCTCGCCGGGCCGGCGCTGGCACCGTGCTTGAGGGCAACACCTTCTACCGCAACGAGCTGCCGCTCAGCATCAACAATTTCTTCGACCTCGACGACTCCAACACCTTCCACAACCCTACTACTCCCACCGAAAAGAACGATTACAACGGCGTTTGGGTGCAGCCGGGCACCACTAGCTCGCCTATGTTGAAGTGGGCCGAAACCGAAGTACCCTACGTGGTTGGCAATATCAGTTTTGTGGCTCCGCTGATTCTAGGACCGGGCGTGAAGGTGAAGTTTCTGCAAGCCGGCAAGATGCAGTTTAGCGGCACTGGCCGCCTGGTAGCGAAGGGCACGGCCAGCCAGCCCATTGTCTTCACCTCCTATCTCAACGACGCCGTAGGAGGCGACACCAACCACGACAACACGACTACCTCCCCCGCCAAAGGCGACTGGACCATGGTCACGCTTACGGGCACAACAAACTCGGAGCTGGATTACTGCCAATTCAGCTACGGCGGCCAGGACGGCACTACGCTGGACTTGTTTGCGGCCACGGCTTCGGTAACCAATTCCACTTTCGCCCACAACGGCGAAGATGTAGCAACAACTACGCACGCCGCTTTGAATGCCTACAGCACAAACGCTGGCACGGTGATTCAGCAGAACACGTTCTACGACAATATCCGTCCCCTTTCCATTGCCCCGAGCATCGACCTGGACGATACGAACGTGTTTCATAACCCCCAGAATGCCAGTGAGAAAAACACCTACCAGGGCATTGTAGTGAACTGGGACGTCAACAAGCAGAAGCCCAACGTGGTGTGGCGCGAAACCGAACTGGCTTACGTAAGCCTCTACGACATAGCCTTGGGCGCGGGCAAAACCCTGGAGCTTGGCAACAATGTAGTTATCAAGTTTTTGCCCAGCCGGCAGTTGATCATGCGGGAGAGCGGCGACCAGCTAATTAACCCGAGTGGAACGGGCATTCGGTTCACTTCCGTGAAGGATGATGCAGTAGGCGGCGACTCGAACGGCAACGGTGCTGCCAACGCTCCCGCCCAAGGCGACTGGCAGGGCGTCTACGTTAACACGTCGCCTGGCAGCTGGATGCAATGGAGCAACATCAGCTACGACAGCCACTAACTGCCCTGCTGCTGGCTATATCTCCGGGCACTATGGCTCGCTCGTCGCTTGGGCTAGGTCGTTCCCTCCTTTGCGTGCTAGTCTTCGCGGCAGTCGGCTATCTGCGCCCCGACCATCTTTTGCACCACCTCGACCAGCCGGGCTTGGCTACCAAGCAACCTGCGGCGCAACAACCGGAGGCAGTTGTTCAGTACCACGCCAGACTGCCCAGGCGCCGGCTCCACGAATGGCCCCTGTACTTGGCGGATACGCGAGCCGGTTCGACAGCCACGGCTCCGGCCGCAGCGCCAAGCAAGCGCCTGGCTTTTCAGCGCTTACGAAGTCAAAATCGCGCTAACCGCCTGAAAAACAAGGCTGGTGAGAAGAGCAGCAACACCTTAGTCAATTGATTTTGCAGTTCAGGCCCTGGTTTCCTCAATTCAGTGAACTAGCCATTTACAGCCCCTAGGCCCCAAATTATCTTTGATCCAGAAATCATTGGATAAGCAAGTAAGCGTCAACCGCCTCACGCTGGTGCCACAACGAAGCCCGCTTGCACCCTACTTTTTCTGCCGGCATTGAATACAGGCCCGCGGTGAGGTAGTAGTTCCACCCCCTTTTTCCTGAACCTAAAAAATGCGGCTTGCGGACCGCCAAGGGAATTCTTTGTCTCATTTTTTCAATCCACTTACCCTTCAGTATCTATGAAAACTTTTAAAAAACTCGCCTTCACCCTTGCCACTGCTACGGTACTAGCGGGCTCTCTTTCCAGCTGCGCCACCCTGTTTGGGGGCCGCGTAACGGCTTATCAAAAAACGCCGCCTGCTCCCGGCCAGCCTTCCCGGGAAATCCGCGTGGGGGCTCTTGTGGCCGATGTAATACTGTTCTGGCCTAGCCTCGCCGTCGATTTTGCCACCGGGGCTATCTACAAGCCCGCCCCGCGCATGCTGGCTCCCACTGCTACAGTTCCTTACGCGGCGCCAGCGGCGCCTACTGCCACCGTTCCCGCTGCGCCAGTGGCACCTACTGCTACTGTTCCCGTTGCGCCGGTAGCGCCAACGGCTAGTGCACCCGCCGCACCCGCTGCCCCAACTGCCACCGCGGCTCCGGTAGCACCAGCGGCCCCGGCTGGCAAAGCGAAACGCCACTAAACCCCTTGCGACAGGAAATAGGGCCCTGTCAACATACTGCTCGGGCGTAGGCTCGGGCAGTAGGGCGGTGCCTTCCAAAACCGCTCAGCCTTCTCGGCCTGCCTCAGCTAATCCGGCTCTTCGGCATATCACCTTTTCATTAGCAAGCCCCTTCATTGCCTTCCTTTCCATGATACTCCGCCTCAAAAACTCGTTGTTGCTGCTCGCAACCTGTACTTCCTTGCTCGGCGCCTGCCGCGAAGACGACCCCGAACCCTCCACTACCACGCCGCCTCCCAACGAAGAAGAGCCCATAATAAAGGATACCCCCACAACTTCTATTCCCGAAGAAATGGCCGGCACCTGGTTTGCCGACAACAACGATGGGCCGCTAACTGCCAACTGGGATGCAGGCACCTTTCAGGGCGAACAGGGCTTCAAGGAATTCCGGACCATGGTGTTTACCAACGACGGCAAGAGCGCCGTGGAATACACCACCGAAGTAATGAACTCCGGCGATGAGGTGAAGCGCTACTTCTACCGAATTGTGGGCAGCCTGGAATACCAAGCCGCGCCTCGCTCGTTGCGCTTCCACGCCCAATCCGGCAAGATGCGGGTGTTTAGCAACAAGTACTCGGGCTACAGAGAGTCGCCTATCAAGGTGCAAGATCTGCGTTCGTACTTCAGCGTGTTGGTTGAGCCCCAAGCCACTACGTTTACATCGGCCACCAACTACCTGAATGCCAAGCGCACGGATGGTGGCAATCAGTACTCCGTGAAATACCGCAAAGTAAGCGGCAGCACTACGCCTCCCGACAACACTGGTGGCCTGTATTCCACGCCTCCTACATCGGGCACGCACGTCAAAATCGGTACCCTCTACTATCCTACCGTAACCATTGGCACCCAGGAGTGGATGTCGGTGAACTACGCTGGCCCCGGTGGAATGACCAATGGCTCGAAACCCCATTACGGCACTTTTCTGAAGTTTGCGGACCTGTCGAGCATTCAAGTACCAGCCGGCTGGCGCGTTCCTACCAAGGCTGACTACATCAAGCTGATTAAGTCGCAGGGCATTGCCTTCGACGACTACCTGCAGAGCACCGATGGCGAAGATGTGCAGTCCAAGCGCCTGCTGGGGCAACTCATGGCTAGCACTGGCTGGCTCAAGCAAGATGGCTACGCCAACAACAAGTCGGGCTTCAACGCTGTACCCGGCAACCTCCTGGTACTCGATGGCAACCCGCACGGCGAGGGGTCGAACTGCTTGCTGTGGACTTCGGAGAAGAATGAACGAGACAATCCGGTTGCCTTCAAAATAATTCAACTGCCCAGTGACACGTACGCCCGCTTCGGCGAGTACCCTGTTAGCTACTTCCCTCCTCACCTGCCGGTGCGGTTTGTGAAAGACAAGTAGGTCGGCGCTTCGCGCTTCGGCAAGCCGTTTGCTATGAGTGACAGCCGGGCCTGCTACAACTGCTAACTCAGCAGTTGTAGCAGGCCCAACCTGGTAGCCAGACGTTGCAAGAACACTGGCTGTACTACCAGCCCGCACCTATTTATTCAACCACTACCTGACACGGCACGTCAGGACCTTTTCGCTCTATGAAAACACAAGTAATCACTGTTCTGCTGGCCTTCGGATTTTCTACGCTTGGGCTTGCCCAGTCCACTGGCAACGTTGCTCAAGTCCCTGCTGGCAGCGCCCGAAGTACGCCGTTTGCTATCAACACAAGCGCATTGAATGTAGGCCTTGGAGCTGGGCTCAACTACAGCGGATTTGGCTACAAGTACACTGCGCTTCCAAACGTGAACACCTTGCCAGCCATCAGCCTGAGCTATGAAAAAGGAAAGTTTGCGGGGGTTGGTCCGGGTATCATTAGCATCGGCGGCTTGTTGGGCTACAAGCGCTACAGCTGGCAATCGGGTGGGTACGAGGGTGCCTGGCGCGGGCTTATCTTAGCTGTGCGAAGCGCTTATCACTACGACCTTTTTCACAACCCCAAGCTTGACACCTACGCCGGCCTTTCGTTGGGTGTTCGGCAGGAAAAGTACCGCTACGAGAACACCGACAATACCGGCTATTCTTCCTATGCCCGTAGCAACACGGCGCTGCAATCGGGCGTCTTCCTTGGGGCCCGCTATTTCTTTAGCGACAAAGTCGGGGCATTTACCGAGCTAGGGTATGATGCAAGCTACCTCAAGCTCGGCTTGACCATGAGGCTTTGAGCGTGCGGCAGCGCCCCCATCAGGCCACTTAATACAGCCATGGCAGCAGCCATCGAAGTAGTGCTTAAGCAACCGCAGGCACGGCAGTAGTCGTAGCAGGTGGTACTGCTTAGTCTGTACTGCCTCCTATGATGCTACCCAACCTCCCCCCTACTGGTTCTGAAGGACGCTGCCCCTGGGCCGACCACAACGACTTGCTGCGCGATTTTCATGACCACGAATGGGGCGAGCCAGTAGCTGAGGTAGGCATCTTGTTTGAATATTTGGTGCTGCACACGTTTCAGCTTGGCTTCGACTTTCCGGTGGTGCTGAAGCGGCGCGAAGGATTTCGAGAACTGCTGGCAAACTTCGACCCGGAGCGCCTGGCCCGTTTCGGCGAAGACGACATAGCCGAACTGCTGCTGAACCCGCGCATCCTGCGCAACCGGCGCAAGCTGGAGGCCACCGTGCTAAACGCCCAAGCCTGGCTGCGCCTGCGCCAGCAAGTAGGCGGCGACGACCAGCTGCTCGCTTTCTTCTATGAGTACGTAGGTGGCCAGACCATCGACAGCCAGCGCAGTCCTTCCAACCCGGTCCCCCTCTCCACGCCCCAAAGCGAAGCCATGAGCAAAGACCTGAAGAAGCGCGGCTTCGTAATGACGGGCCCCGTAACCTGCTACAACATTTTGCAGACGGCGGGCCTCGTCAACGACCACCTGCTTAGCTGCCCGCGGCACGCCGAGTGCGCCGCCCTGGCCGAGTAGCAGCACCGAATTCTGTAATGGCTACATGCCCAGAGCCGCTACCTTTGGTGAGTACCGTTGCTTCACCCTGATCTTATGCGCACATTCAACTGGGCCATCCTGGGCCCGGGCCACATCGCCCACAAGTTCGCCGAAAGCTTAGCCCTCCTGCCCAACGCCCGGCTTCATGCTGTAGCCTCCCGAAGCTTGGAGAAAGCACAGGAGTTTGCTGCCAAATTTGGGGCGCCGCACGCCGTGGGCAGCTACGAAGAACTACTGACCGTGCCCGACATTGATGTGGTGTACATTGCCACGCCGCATTCCGAGCATCATGCGCATACCCTGCTTTGTTTGCGCGGTGGCTTGCCCGTGCTGTGCGAAAAGGCCTTTGCTCTCAACGGCCGCCAAAGCCAGGAAATGATCAGCACGGCCCGGGAGAAAGGAGTTTTTCTAATGGAAGCCTTCTGGACGCGCTTTTTTCCAGCCATCAACAAAGCGCTGGAGCTGGTAGCGGCGGGTATCATCGGGGACGTAAAGCATCTGGCTGCAGACTTCGGTTTTGTGGCAACCTACGCGCCCGAAAGTCGGCTCTTCAATCCTGCTTTGGCGGGCGGCTCGCTGCTGGATATTGGCGTGTACCCACTTTTCATAAGCAAGCTTTTCCTGGGCGAACCGCAGGATATAAAAGCCGTGTCCGTACCCGCCGCCACCGGCGTAGACTCGACCTGCGCCATGGTCTTAGCGTACGCCAGTGGCGCAACGGCTAGCCTGTTCTCCACCCTAACCGCCCAGACCGACAATCAGTGCATCCTTTACGGCTCGAAAGGGCAACTGCATCTTACCGGCCGGTTCCATGCGGCCAGCGGCATTACCCTACACCTGACTGGCCAAGAACCCCAGGCTATTCCCTGCGAAAAGCAAGGCCTTGGCTACCACTACGAAGCCCAGCACGTGCAAGAATGCCTCGAACAGGGCCTCACGGAAAGTCCCTTGTTGCCACTCCAATTCAGCCAGGAACTGATGCAGCTTATGGACACCGTACGGCAGCAAATTGGCCTGCGCTACCCAGGCGAGTAAGGGTAAGAACTCGGGAAGCAACCTACTTCTATGTGCTTGCTCAAGCCTCAAAGGTTAGAGCTCATAGCTAGTTCCCCTTTTCATCTGAGGGGTTAGGAGTAGTTTACCCACATCAGAACAATGTAGAGAAACGTCATGCTGAGCGCAGCCGAAGCATCTCGCGGGCTGACATTGTCGTGGTATGGTCATGCTGAGCGCAGTGCAACGAAGCCGAAGCATCTCGCTAGTGTGGTAAATCCTAACGCTTGCCCAACGATTCGAGCGAGATGCTTCGGCTTCGTTGCACTGCGCTCAGCATGACGGGTACTTTAGCAATGGCAGCACGCGAGATGCTTCGGCTCCGCTCAGCATGACGTTCAGTAAGGGCAACAGTAGCTCAGCCACTCATTAGCCTCAATCAGGCTTGATATTGGCTGCTTACGTTTTCAAATAATTCCTATAAAAAAAGGCCCTGCTGAATTAGCAGAGCCTTTTTTGCAAATTTCACCTGAACAGAAACCAAAATAGCTAGTCCATCTTGACGGTGACAGCGCTGCCTGAGTACGTCACGGTTTTGGCGGGGGCTGCCGTGAAGTCGATGGGAGTTGGCTTGTCTTGGGTCACCCACACGACGTTGAAGGTTCGCTCGGTTTGCATGCCCGGGAACGTGCCTTTCCGCTCGCCAATGGTGAGGGTCTTGGTTTTCTCGTTGTACGAGGTAGGGATGGTGGCAAACGAACCCTTCTCGTAGTTGTAGTTCACGCCTTCGTCTTCATACAGCGAGAAGCTGGCGTCTTTGCCGGTATATACATAAAGCGTAACCGGGTCGGTGGGCTTTTCGGAGGTATACTGGATTTCGGGTCCGAAGGGAATAATCGAGCCTTCTTTCACGAATAGCGGCATGCGCTCTAAGGGCGCTTCTTCTGTGATTTGCTGGCCCCCGGGCACGTATTTGCCGGTGTAGAAGTTAAACCAGCCTGTGTTTGCCGGCAAGTACAGCTTCTGGGTCCGGGCCTGGTATTCGGTTACGGGTGCTACCAGCAAGCTTGGGCCAAACATAAACTCCTCACCTATGCTCTTAACGGCCGGATCAGCGTTGAAGTCCATGACCAGGCCGCGCATGATGGTGGAATTCTGGTGGTGCGCCTGGCCGGCCAGTGAATAGATGTAGGGCATCAGGCGGTAGCGCAGCTTGTTGTAGTACAACATGCTCTGGTAAGCCGGGTGCGTTTCGGGCGCAATGTTGTAAATCTCGCGGAACGGAAACTGGCCGTGCGCGCGGAACAGCGGGCAAAACGCGCCGTACTGGTACCAGCGCGCATTAAGTTCACGCCACTCTTCCAGGTCTTTGGCGTTCGGCTTTTCGTAGCGCCGTTCCACCGCAAAGCCCCCAATGTCGGTGGTCCAGTACGGGATGCCGGACAGCGAGAAGTTCAAACCAGCCGAAATCTGATTCTTGAAGTCTTCCCACCGCGAACCAATATCCCCACTCCAGATAGCTGCCGCGTACCGCTGCGAGCCCGCATAAGCCGAGCGGGTGAGTAGGAATACGCGCTGATCGGGAGCGGTTTTGCGCTGGCCTTCGTAGATGCCTTTCGCATTTTGCAAGGGGTAGCCATTGAAGTACTCCGTACCCGAACCCGCGTAGGTAGGGGTCATCAGCCGCTTGCGGGTGTCCTCATTGGTGTTCGAGTAGATGTCGGGCTCGGAGGCGTCCATCCACCAGGCATCAATGCCTTTGTTGAATAGCCTGGTGTTGAGCAGGTTCCAGAATTCGTCGCGGGCCTTGGGGTTGAAGGCGTCGTAGAACGTGGAGGTATAGCCCGGCGCAATCCAATCCTTGGTGCGGTTGGCGATGTTGCGCTTGTAGAGGTAGCCCTTGGCGTTCAAATCATTATACGTCGGAATCCCTTCGTAAAACTTGCCCCACACCGAAATCATAAAGTGCATATGATCCTGGTCGTGCAAGGTTTTGATCATGGCATCCGGATTTGCAAAACGGGTTGGGTCGAACTCCTGGCTGCCCCATTCCGCCGGCTTCCAATACGACCAATCCAGCACGATATTATCAATCGGGATTTGGCGCTTGCGGAACTCGGCGGCCGTGTTCAGAATCTCGGCTTGGGTTTTGTACCGTTCGCGGCTCTGCCAAAAGCCCATGGCCCACTTCGGCATGATGGGCGCCGGGCCGGTGATCTGGCGGTAGCCGCTCACCACTTCGTCTAGGTTGTTGCCTTGCACGAAGTAATAGTTGATGTCGCGGCCCGCTTCCGACTTAAAGCCGTATTCGTGCTGGCTTTGGCCTTCGAGCGGACTCAAGCATTTCAGCCCCAAGTACGACTCCCCCCCATCCGGGTCCCATTCCAGCCTGATCGGGTACTTTTTTCCTTTCTCCATGTTGATGGCCACCACCGCCGTGCCCGGGTTCCAGGCTTGGCGCCACTTGCTTACTTGCAGCTTGCCATCAATGTAGAGTTTCGCATAGCCCGCGTTTTTGAGCAAGAAGTGGTGCAGCCCGGTTTCATTGGAGGCAATAGCGCCTTCCCAGGTTGCCATGGTTTCGCCCAATTTCACCTCGGCCGGGAAGTTCTTCATGTCCTCCAAATATTCGTAGGGCAAGGAAGACTCGGGGCGCTGTGCTACTACTTCGCTCGGCTTGTTCTTTTTGACGTAGGTGGCCGTTAGCCAACCTTCCGTACCGTCTTTGGCGTAGAGTTTCAGGGCATAAAGCGGTTGGTAGTCGCGGGTGTCACCGACGTTGGTGATAGAATAGTTGTCCCACAGAATACCGTAATTCTTGTTGGAAACGAGGAAAGGCACCGCCACGTCCGTGTTGTTGTGGGCGAGCCGTACCTGTTGGCCTTTGTAGTTCATCACCCCATTCTGGTGCTGACCTAGGCCATAAATGCCTTCATCGGCTGGGGACTCAAACACTTGCTCTATCTCATACAGCTGTTCACCTTCTACTACCACCGGCTTAAATAGCTTACCGCCGTTTTTGCGCTCCTGCAGAATAACGCGGCCCTTGGTGTCGGTAAACACAACCTCGCCGGTCGTTAGCGAGACGGTGGCATTCAAGGCGCCTGTGCTGACCACACCCTGCCCTTTCTTCTGCTTGAACTGCCACTTCGGCGCCGCCCCCGTAGGGGCAACCGTCATCAAGCTCTGCCTAGTCGATACCGAATCCAAGGGGCTAGCCTGCACATGGATAATGTTGTCGGATACAACGTGAAGCCGGATGGTGCGCACGGCGTTGTCGTTGGGTTTGGGCAGAGTTATAAGTACCCCGTCCTGCAATTGCTTAACGCTCGGCTTTTGAGCCATTGCTCCCGCTATAGGCAACCAAAAAACAAGTCCTAGAAGCGAAAGGGCATAGGTACTGCGTTGATTAGACATAAAATGCAAACGATTGCCGGTTAGGAGTTGAACAAGGTGCCACACGCTGCCGCGGCACCATTACATCGGACAGATAGCAAATACTGGAAGCGGTTCTAGCTACTTAGCGAAGAGCGTTGAAAGTTCAGAAGACAACCAACGGTGCTAAGTCAAATATTCTTGAAACCCTTGCTCACGCTCCCCTTCTAGTGGGAAGAAGTACTACAAAGGCGCGTAATAATACACATTAGCAGAATACCCGTAAGCTTTTCAAAATTCGTTTTTGGGCTCTTTGGCACGAGTTTAAGCGAAAAGTGCACGGTGTACGGAGAGTTTGTTGCTTCTACTAACGCCCAGATCAATGCCCTTGCTCTGTTATTTCAGTTTTCTTGAATGCTGAACTAGGTTCGGCTTTGTAATCGAGCAACTGCTAATAACACGTCCCTTGTTAAGTATTGCCTTCCATTGCAGTAGGCTTTTATTTACTTTGACATATTTGAGTAGCTTGATGCAGCCTTCAACAGGTTGCAACTATCCATATCTGTACATTGAGTGAGTTGCCTGTATAGCACAGCGCTTGGGCGGGCTGGCACGCGCTGCATCTGCTTGTCACAAATATTATCTTAGAAAGAACAGGCCTAGTATTCTAATCGCTACTACATTGGCTAACAAGCAGGCTTCCATTACGACCATTGCAACGCACTTAGGCCTAGCCGTATCAACTGTTTCGCGAGCTTTAAGCGACCATGCCAATATTCGGGAGGATACCAAAGAGCGGGTTCGGCAAATGGCGCTTAAGCTTAACTACCAGCCCAACCATCTGGCGGCGGGTTTGCGCAAAGGGCACAGCGGCATTTTAGGGGTAGTGGTGCCCCACATCAGCGGGTACTTCTTCCCTACGGTTATGCACGGCATCGAGAAAATGGCCTCTAAGGCCGGGTTTCACGTCATGCTTTGCCAATCCAACGAAGACGTAAAGCAGGAACGCGCCAACCTCAAAATGCTACTCAACGCTCAGGTAGAAGGCATCCTGATTTCCATGTCGAGCACTACGCACGACTACCAGCATTTCGAGAAGGTGCAGAACAAGGGGATTCCCCTGGTCTTTTTCGACCGTATGCCCGATTTGCCCACCACCAACGCCGTCGTTCTTGATGACCACCAAGGGGCCTTCGGGGTAGTGAAGCATTTGGTGGAGCAAGGCTGCAAACGCATTGCGTTTTTCTCGGGCCCTCAACACTTGAACATCAACAAAAACCGTTTTGAGGGCTACGTTGACGCCCTGGAATCTTTTGGGTTGCGCCTCGACCCGGAGTTGGTTTTTCAGTTACCTAACCTAAGCAAGGCCGCGGGTGCCGAAGGCATGAACCTGCTGCTGCAACTCGATTCGCCACCCGATGCCGTATTCTCGTCCTATGACATGCCAGCAGTGGGCGCATTGGAAGTGCTACAGGAGCGTAATATTCGGGTGCCGCACGACATTGCCCTTTCTGGCTTCAGCAACGAGCCTTTTACTACCTTAATTTGGCCTCGGCTGACCTCGGTGGAGCAACGGGGCGAATTGATGGGCGAAGCTGCGGTGCGCCTGTTTCTGCAAATGCATAAGCGCACCGACAATTACTCGCCCCAACGCATTATGCTCAAGCCTCAACTCGAAGTCCGAGGCTCGTCGTTGCGCAATCAGTAGCAGAATACTATAGCTGAGTTACGTGGCTAGGCTACAGATCAGTGCTTTGCTGTTTGATGTTGTGTTACTTGGTTTCGAAGTAAGTTATTCAAGGTTTGCTGCACACCTTCTGTTCTGCGCTCAGGCAAATTTGGCTAACAATGATTCTTTTATTTCAGACCCGCTCACTTTATCATACTATTGATTATCAATTATATAACTAAGAAAGGACTTCAGGGTCAATCTGCATACTAGTAGGCTTCGTAGGTAAAGGTTAATGTTAATCCGATATTTAATTGGATTTTCTTGTTCCACTACGCCTCCTCCCTATGATAACAAGTGAAAATTTAGCGGAAGACATCAAACGCTTCATCCTACGCAACGACCTTATTAATGTAAAGGGGGTCGGAGTTGAGCAAGAAATAAGCACAAAGTTGGCTCTACCGCGAGTTATCACCTTGGTAATGGGCAACTTGGCTGAGCTAAGTGAGCAAACTGGCGGCCAGCAGGCCGTGTACAATATGGCCAACGAGGCGAGCCAATTGGATGTGCTTGATGTAGAAAAGGCCAAACAAGAAGTAGCGCTAATGCCCGAGCGCGGAGCAGAACTGGTTAAGTCGGTGCAGAAAGACCGGTATTTTGGCACGATCAATAGCGTGGTGTCGACCACAGGTATCAAGCAAGACACCGTAGTCGACCTGATCAATCTGGTGGTACCCGTAACGCTCGGTATGCTAGGCAAACAAGTAGCCGCCAACCAGTGGGGACCCGATGAGTTAGCGCAGTCCTTGCAGACCTTGTCTCGCGAGATGCCGCCACCGGTGACCACCCAACCGGCACTGCTTCCGCTGCAAGAGCAATGGCTACCAACCTTAACCCACGAAACTACGCCCCCACCCCGGTTTCGGCCAGCATCTACGGTTTCTACTACCAACAAATGGCTGATTGCGGCCCTGGTGGTGGCCACGGCGGAGCTAGGCTATATCATAGGCAGCGAAACCAAAAAGGCAAGCAACGATACTGCTGCCATCAGTCCCAACACCGAAAGCTACGCCACCTCTACCGCTAATATGAGCAACAACGGGGTGTGGGACCCCAACAACCCGGCGGCCCTAACTGCCAACGGCAACTTCGACCGGTCGGGCGGAGGGTACGTGTATGGGGATGCCGGGGTACCCGCCGTGTTGAAGCTCAAGGATGGTTTGCAGCAAATAATTGGGGCCAATTCCACCGAAAACAAGCTGTACCAGTTCTTAGTCGACCCACGCCTCGAAGTCGATAAAGTAAGCCCCTCGAAGGGGTGGATTGGCTTCGACCGAATCTATTTCGAGTCCAGCAAGGCCGTCCTTACCAACGAATCGATGTGGCAGTTGTCGAACGTGGCTAGCATCTTGAAAACCTTTCCCAATGCCAAAGTGCGTATTGGGGGCTACACCGATACCTCTGGCGACCCTGCCTTCAATTTGAAGCTCAGCCGCGAACGGGCGGAATCGGCCCGGGCTACACTCATCAAGTTTGGGGTTGACCCGAACAGTATAGAAGCTGTTGGCTACGGCTCCCTCGACAACATTGCCAGCAACGACACCCCCGATGGCCGCTCCCTGAATCGGCGGGTCAGCATCCGCGTCATCGACAAATAAGCAAGCAAAAGGCTCGCCCTCCGTAGTGCAGGACGAGCCTTTTACTTTACGTGTTGTTTACAGCGTCTTCGTAAAGGCTACTTTGATGCGCAGCTGGAAGTCAGCTATTACCTTGAAAATTTCCTTGAGGGTGACTTGCTCTACCTGCGTCAGCACTTTGGGGTCGAGGTAGTTGGTGGGCGGAATCCGGTCGTTGATGAGCTGGCGGGCTTGCTTTTTCAAGCGCATGCCCATGAGGTAGTAGTAGGCCTGAAACAGCTCCTGGTACTCTTTCTCGGTGAACACACCCTTCTCGCGTAGCTCATGCAGCCGCTCGCCGGTGTTGGTCTTAAAAATCAGGTGCTTGAGCGCATACACCCGTACTAAGTCCACGATGGGCGTCATCGTTTTCTTTAAATCAAACACCTGCTGTGAGCCCTGCGTGAAGGTGCGGAAGTTGCGAAAAAACGTCAATGGGGGCTCATATTGCAAGGCGTTGTTGGCCATATAGTAGAAGAAGCGCTCCACGGGCCCTTGCAACACCTCGCCCATATATGCTTGCAGTTCCTCCATAATGGCCTCTTCGCCATAGAGGTAGCGGCAGTCGAAAAACGTGGTGAATTTCATCACCGTTTCGTTGTTCGACTCGCTCATCCAGCTGTTGTAGTTGCGCTTCCAGTGCGACAAGGAATGCGTCCACTTGTGGTTTTTGGCCATGAAGCCGCCCGTACAAAAGCTTAAGCCGATGTGGTTGAGTTGGTCGGAAACCGCTTCGGCAAAGCGCAGGAAATACGCCCGTACCAATTCGCGCTGCTCGTTGGCCTTGTCTTCGTAGATAATGGCGTTGTCTTGGTCGGTAAGCAGGGTCTGCTCTTTGCGGCCCTCGCTACCTAGCACCATAAACACGAACTTGGCCGGCGCGGGTCCGTGTTCGGCCAGCACGCCCTCAATGACCTTCAGCGCAATGGTATCAGCCACGGTGGTAATCACCTGATTCACGATTTCGGGCTTTACGCCCCGGCTCAGCAGCTGATTAACAATCTCGGGCACTGTTTCCCAGCGGCGCTTCAGCTCCTGCATGCTCTGCGCCGACTTCACGGCCTGAATGAACATGAACGGCGACTGCGCCAAGTCGCTCAGCAGCTTGTTACGGCTCAGAAAACCAATGAATTGCCCGTCCTTTTCAACCAGCAGATAGCGGGTTTTGGTTTGAAACATCAGCAGGATGGCCTCATACACGTAGGCCTCGTTGTTGATGGAGACAATGGGCGTATCTACCACTTCGGACACTGGCCGCGCGGCATCTAACTGCTTTGCTATCACATTGTCGCGCAGCGTAATATCAGTTAAGTAACCGATAATTTCGCCTCGGTCGTTGGTCACAAATGAGCAGCTTACTTTGGCGGCAGCCATCTGCTGTGCGGCCTTGAAAATGGGCGTACTGTGCGGTATGGCCACGATTTCGCGCACCTCTAGCGTCTCGATTTTACGCGAGTACATCTGGTCGGCGGCAATGAAATTTTCTTCGCGGGCCGACGTGGGCTTCACAAAATGGGCGTACTCCTCGTTGAGCATTCGCTCGCCGTAGAGGGCCGTGAAGAAGTGAAAGAAGGCCGGATAGGCCAGGCACAATGCTCGAAAGTCGCGGCGGGGCAGCGCGTACACCACGGTTCCCTTCTGGGCTATGACCGTGCGAATCGAACGTTTCTTGTTAAGCAGAATGGATTGGCCTCCGTAGCAGGAGCCGGCGCGCAAGGCTTCGGGGAGGCGCTTATTTTGCTCACTGTCGTAGAAGAAGGCCTCGTACTGACCCGCCACAATGATGTCGAGGCTACGCAGTTTCGACGAGTCCTGCTGATAAATTAAGGTTTCCTTGGTATAGCGTACTTCCTGCAGCAATCCTACCACTCCCAGCAGCACGTCTTCGGGCAGTAGGTTGAAAGGGGTTACCGTTTTTAAAAATTCTAAGCGGTTATCCATAGAGCCAAAATAACAGCAGTGAAAGTACCCCGACTACCAGCAAAAACAAGGGCCACAACGACCGGTACCGCTCGAACATACCTGCTTCGGCGGAGGGCACCGACAATTGCGGTTGCTCGGAGATAGTCTCGTCGCTAAGGTCGCCGAGGCGGCGCAGCTCAAAAAAGCAGCGGGCCGTTGCCTGCGCATCAATCAAGGCATCGTGCTGGCGCACCATGGGCTCCTGAAACAGATGCTCGTGCAGTTCGCCAAGGCGCAAAAAGCTGCGCTCCTTGGTTTGTGCCTGCCGCTGGCTGGTTTGCATGGTGCACAGAGTGGGTAGTTCAGCCAGCAAGTTGGGCAGGCTGGCCCGGTGAAACTCCACTCCTATCATATGAAAATCGAGGCGCATGTAGTGGCCTACTACCAGGGGGCAGTAGGTGCGCAGATCATTGAAGAAACGCTGCATCACCGTTTGGCGGTCCTCGCCGTGCTGATCCAAAAAAGCGGGCGTAAGGCCGTGAATAGCCGTAGCTGACGGCCGCATACGGCCCGCAGGCACACGGATGTAGTGATTTTCGGTTTTCACCAGTTCGCCTTCTAGTGTATACACTTCCCAGGCAAGCTGCGCGATGCACGGCCAGTTACGCTCCACCGAATACGGCTTACTCCACCCCGAAGGCAGCCCAGTGGTTTCCGTGTCTACAAACAGCAAATATTGTTGCACCCGCTTTGGTTAATAAATCAGTTCCGTTTTCCAACCGCACTAAAACCTACTCTTTGCTCTGGTGCAACGAAGAGTCCCGAATAAAAAGCTCCGGTTGCAGCACCACTTGCCGATGCGAAAACGGGCTGCCCTTGGCTTCCACTAATTCCAGAAACAGCCGAACCGCAGCCTGCCCCATTTCCTCACAACGCTGATCCACAGAAGTTAGCATAGGCTCAGTAATGGCTGTGAAAGCCTCATTGCTGAAACCGGCTAGCGCCATATCCTGCGGCACCCGAATACCGCGCTGCTTAAGTAGTTGCAGGGCCCCGAGCAACGAGGAGTCGCCGGCGGAAAACACGGCATCGGGCGGATTTGGCAGGTCCAACAAACGGCGCATACCCGCCATGCCTTCCTCAAGCGTCATGTCGCAGTACACGATGAGTTCTTCGTCGTGGGGCAGCCCGTAGAGCTGTAAGGCATCGAGGTAGCCCTGCCGACGATTCTTGTAGATATTTAAGTGTTGCAGCCCAGCAAAGTGCGCAATGCGCCGGCACCCCTGTTGCAACAAGTGCTTTGTGGACTGAAAGCCGCCATCCCGATCGTTGAGCACTACGGCATTCACGTTGTCGCCTTCCATGGTGCGGTCGAAGAACACCAGCGGAATACCCCGCTTGCGCACCTTATCGAAATGCCTGAAATCGAGCGTAGTGCGCGACAGTGACACCATAATACCCGCTACCTGCGCGCTCAGCAGCGTTTCGATATTCTTGCGCTCGTGCGCTACATCCTCGTTGGACTGGCAAATAATAACACTATAGCCGGCTTTGCTGGCGGCACTTTCAATGCCGTGCACCACCGACGGAAAGAAGCGCCCTTCGATGTAAGGCACAATTACGCCGAGCAACTTGCTTTTGCCTTTGCGCAATGCTGCCGCCAAGTGATTGGGCTGGTAGTTAAGTTTTTTGGCCAGCTTAATAACCTTTTGTTTAGTAGCCGGCCCAATACTGTGGTGGTCACTGAGGGCACGCGAGATAGTGGTCATCGATACCCCCAGTTCGCGCGCCAGATCGGACATAGACACCGGACTGCTTTGTACGCTTGCCGAGTCATTCACCTTTTTACCACGTGGGGCCATATTATTTCACTCTATAATTACTTTGCGTAAAGCTACAGCGGTTTTACAGACAGTGTATAAGCTTTTTTACTACATTCTTTGACCTTGTCTTGCCTACTCTATTGCTTAATAGTGTTTAGCTACTACTGCTGAGCAAATCCAATAGACAAAAAGAGTAGCCCAACCGTTGGCTCTACCGTTGCCGCGACACAGTACAGGCTTGTTGAAGCAACCGTGAAGAATGGTTTGTTGCTACATCGCTCGGCTTTACCAAACGAGTTTGCTTTAGTTTAGACTGATGGTAATTGTAATAGCAAATAGTGGCTCGTTGCCAACTTAAGCCGGCTTCTACTGGCTACGAACGGCTTTCTTGTTGGGTCCAACGCTTCAGCGTCAACGTGCGCCGTGCTGAGCACGGACTTCAGGCTTCGGCCTTTGAAGACGTAGTTGCTGACTGCTTCTTACCCTACCTGCAGATCAAGGAGTAGCCGTTCCGTTAAATCAGCAGGCCTAGGTTGACTGGAACCCATACCAACCAATGAACTAACTAATAAATATAAGCGAATATCTTCAAATACACACAAACGATTGTGCTATTATGCTGTTTCTAAAACAATTTTCGCCTTTTATCTACCTGAAAAAAGGCTATTAAGTTGTGATACGGCAATAATCATAGTTATACATTACCCAGAACCCAATATTTCATGACATAACGAAGAATAACAACGAGATGGAAAGTCAACTAACAGAAGAAGTATGCTACGCGATATAACCTATAGGCTGATCGGGCGGGATAAATGGTTTTCTGCTCAGGACTGAGTATCAACTAATAAAGCTTTCTACTCTTGCCGTATCCAAACCTTGTACTAAGCGAGTTGCCACACCTATCCCGAATTTAAGTATCTATGCACAAATTACACAATCGTTAATGTAGTCTTCCCACCCATGAAATTCCTACTCTCCTTGCTATTTCTGCTCGTCGGGGTTACCGCTCACGCTCAACAGGCGCAGACTCCCCTTATTTCTGCCCACGACCCGGTTATGATCCGGCAGAATGGCACCTACTACATGTTCTGCACTGGCCGAGGCATTGCCATGTGGTCATCGAAAGACATGAAGACGTGGAAGCAGGAAAAACCAGTGTTTGATACACCGCCAGAGTGGGCAGTAAAAGCTATACCTAGTTTTAAAGGCCACATTTGGGCGCCCGACATCTCTCTGCACAACGGGGTGTACTACCTCTTCTACTCCGTTTCGGCGTTCGGCAAAAACACGTCTTGCATTGGGCTGGCTACCAACAAAACCCTGGACCCTGCTTCTCCTGATTACAAGTGGGTTGACAAAGGCAAGGTTATTCAGTCGGTGCCGGGCCGGGACATGTGGAACGCCATCGACCCCAACTTGGTGCGCGACGAAGCAGGTACGCCATGGCTGGTATTTGGCTCCTTTTGGGACGGCATGAAGCTGGTGCAACTCCGCCCCGACCTCACCGCCCCAGCCCAGCCCGAACGCTGGCGCACCGTGGCAGCCCGCCCCCGCGACCAGAAACTCACCGATTCATTGCCCGGCGATGCCGCCATTGAGGGCCCTTTCATCTTCAAGAAGAACGGCTACTATTATCTTTTCGTGTCGTTTGACTATTGCTGCCGCGGCCCCCAAAGCACCTATAAGATGATGGTGGGCCGCTCGAAATCAGTTACCGGCCCTTATATAGACAAAGCAGGCACCGGCCTAGAACAAGGGGGCGGCACGCTGGTTCTGGAAGGCGACAAAAACTGGTTTGGTGTGGGCCACAATTCTGCCTATACCTTCGACAACACCGACTACCTCGTTTTTCACGGCTACGACGGCGCCGACAAAGGCCGCCCCAAACTCCGAATCGAAAAGATGACCTGGGACGCGCAAGGCTGGCCGGTGGTAAAACCCTAAAAAATCAAGTTATTTTTCCACTGAATCGATTCCGGTCGGCAGGATAAATTAGGAAATACTCTTCTTTGCATAACGGAATATTCGCCGCCGAAGAAGCGCTTCGCCTAGGTGTTCCGTTGAGCCCGCCTGGCAACCCGTGCCATCAAGCAGATCTTGTTTCCTTTGTGCGTGGGCAATGCCCCTTGCAAAACGTATAAGCTTATTCATAGACTTGCTTGTTTAGCTTAGCAGCAACACAAAAATCAGCCGCATCCATCCTATCTGAACGCGGGCCGGATGCACACATTTCTTACGCAACCAAGCACATACAACCCTTCTTCATTTCCTCATGAGTAATCCTTCTGCTTCCCTCGATCAGCAAAGTGTAAACACCATCCGCCTGCTGTCGGTGGATATGGTACAGAAAGCTAATTCCGGCCACCCAGGTCTACCGCTCGGTGCAGCGCCTATGGCTTACGTGTTGTTCTCGCGCTTTCTGCGCTTCAACCCGCAAGACCCCAAGTGGCCGAACCGGGACCGGTTCGTACTGTCGGCGGGCCACGGCTCGGCGCTGATCTATAGCCTGCTGCACCTGTATGGCTACGATTTGACCATGGACGAGCTAAAGAAGTTTCGTCAGCCGGGTGCCCGTACGCCTGGCCACCCTGAATCGAACGTGACGCCTGGCATCGAGGTAACAACTGGTCCGCTGGGCCAGGGCTTCGCCAACGGCGTGGGCATGGCGATGGCCGAAGCACACCTAGCGGCCGTGTACAACAAGCCCGGCCACGCTGTGGTAGACCACTACACCTACTCTATTGTGAGCGACGGCGACCTGATGGAAGGTATTGCCTCGGAGGCAGCTTCGTTGGCGGGTCACCTGAAGCTAGGCAAGCTCATCTACCTCTACGACGACAACGACATCTCCCTCGACGGCCCCACCAGCCTGGCGTACACCGAAGATGCCATGAAGCGTTTCGAGGCCTACGGCTGGCACACCCAGCACGTGCTGGACGGCAACAACCTCGATGAAATCGAAGCCGCTATCAAAGCCGCGCAGGAAGAAACGGAGAAGCCCTCGATTATCTCGATCAAGACCATCATCGGTTTCGGCTCGCCGCTGGCCGGCACCAACAAAGCCCACGGCAGCCCGCTCGGCCCCGACAACGTGAAGAAAGCCAAAGAGTTCTTTGGTTGGGACCCCGAGGCCAGCTTTGTAGTACCCGAGGAGGTGTACGAGCACCTACGCCAGCCCGGCCAGCAAGGTGCCGAGCTGCAAAAAGAGTGGGACGCCAAATTCAAGCAGTACGAGCAGGAATTCCAGGCTGAGGCCCAGCAGTTCCACGTGTCATTTAACGGTGAATTGCCCGAAGGTTGGGATAAGGACCTGCCTGTTTACACCCCTGCCGATGGCGAACTAGCCACCCGCCAGGCTTCTGGCAAGGCCCTAACGGCCATCAAGAAAGCGGTGCCCTTCATGTTTGGCGGCTCGGCCGACTTGGCATCTTCCAATGAAATGGACAAGTCGGGTGACGACAGCTTCCAGCCTGGCCACTACGAGCGCAGCAACATCTGGTTTGGGGTGCGCGAGCACGCCATGGGCGGTATCATGAACGGCATGTCGCAGCACGCGGGCGTACGCACCTACGGCGGTACCTTCCTCACGTTCTCCGACTACATGCGCGGCGCCATTCGCCTCACGGCCCTGGCCGAATCGGCCGCTACGTTCGTTTTCACCCACGACAGCATTGGCTTGGGCGAAGATGGCCCTACGCACCAGCCCATCGAGCAAGTAGTATCGTTGCGCACCATCCCGAACATCGTGGTGCTGCGCCCGGGCGACGCCAACGAAACCACCGAAGCCTGGCGCATTGCCATGACCACGCCCAAGTCGCCCGTCTGCCTGATTTTGTCGCGCCAGAAACTGCCGATTTTCGACCAGACGGTACTTGGCTCGGCTCGTGAGGGGGTAGCTAAAGGGGCCTACATCTTGAGCGAAGCCGACGGTGGCACGCCGCAGCTTATTCTTATTGCTACCGGCTCGGAGGTGAGCTTGGCACTGGAGTCGCAGAAGGCGCTGCAAGGCGAAGGTGTTGCCACCCGCGTGGTGAGCATGCCGTCGTGGGAGCTATTCGAGAAGCAAGACAAGGCTTACCAGCAGCAGGTGCTGCCGCCATCGGTGCGCAAGCGCGTGACCATCGAGGCCGGCTCCCCTATCGGTTGGGCTAAGTACGCTACCGACGAAGGCACCAGCATCAGCATGAACCGCTTCGGCGAGTCGGCTCCGGCGGAGTACCTGTTCGAGGAATTCGGCTTTACGGTGGAGAACGTAGTGAAAACTGCCCACTCGGTATTGCAAGAACAGCCTGCCGAAGAAGACCAAAAGCAAGTGGTTTCGTAAGGGGTAGCGCACGTAGGTGTGCGGGTTAGATTTCTAATCCGCACACCTACCTACCACTTACACCCATTCCTTTCTACTCTATTCCTTTGTCATGAACCCATTAATTGCCATCCGCGAGTTCGACCAAAGCATCTGGCTTGACTTCATTCGTCGCAAAATTCTGATTAACGGTGAGTTGAAGCGCCGCATCGACCACGAGGCGTTGCGCGGCGTTACCTCTAACCCGGCCATTTTCGAGAAGGCCATTGGTGGCTCCGACGACTACGACTCGGCCATCCGCAGCCTGGCACTGCAAAACAAGACCACCGACGAAATCTACACGGAGATGGTCATTGCCGACGTACAGCACGCCTGCGACCTGTTCCGCCCGCTCTACGACAGCCACGATAATTCCTCTGATGGCTACGTAAGCCTGGAAGTATCGCCGAAGCTGGTCAACGACACGGAAGGCACCATCGAGGAAGGCATGCGCTTCTGGAAAGCCGTGGACCGTCCGAACGTGATGATTAAGGTGCCCGCTACGCTGGAAGGCCTGCCCGCCATCCGCCGGCTCATCGCCGAAGGCATCAACGTTAACGTGACCCTGATTTTCGGGTTGGAGCGCTACCGCTTAGTGGCCGAAGCCTACATTGCCGGCCTCGAAGACCGGGTGAAAGCCGGCCTGCCCCTCGACAACATCGATTCGGTAGCCAGCTTCTTCCTCAGCCGCATCGACGTGCTGATCGACCCGATGCTAGAGAAACTAGCGGCCGAAGGTGGCGAGAAAGGCGAGTTAGCGCAGTCGATGGTGGGCGAAGTAGCCCTGGCCAGCGCCAAGCAAGCGTACCAGATCTACAAGGAAATCTTCCAGGGTCCACGTTGGGAGGAGTTGCAAAAGCACGGTGCCGATACGCAGCGCCTCTTGTGGGCCAGCACCGGCAACAAAAACCCGAAGTACGACGACCTGAAATACATCGAGAACCTGATCGGGCCGAAAACGGTGAACACCGTGCCGACCGAAACGCTGGACATCTTCCGGGAGAAAGGCCAACCCGCCGCCCGCCTGGAAGAAGGCCTCGACAAAGCCGCCGAAGTGCTGCGCCGCTTGCCCGAGCTAGGCATCAACCTGGAAGAGCAAACGCAGGCACTGGAAGTTGACGGCGCCAAGAAATTCAACGAGCCCTTCGGCAAGCTGATGGACTCGATCGAGAAAAAGCGGGTGCAAGCCCTGGCCGAAACGACGGCGCCGGCCACGTTGGCCCTCGGTCAGTATCAGGCTGATGTGGATGCCAAGGTGAAGGAGTTCAACGAGAAGAACTTCACCGAAGGCTTCTGGAACAAGCAAGCCGATTTGTGGGTGCAAGACGCCGAAGCGCAGGAAAGCATCCGTAGCTTCATGGGCTGGTTGCGCGTAGCCGAAACCATGGTGGCCGCTGTACCTGCCATCGAGCAGTTTGCGCAGGAAGTGAAGGATGCGGGCTTCAAGCACGTAGTGGTGATGGGCATGGGCGGCAGCACCATGGCTCCTATTGTCTTCACCGAGAGCTTCGAGCAAGGCGAAAACGGCCTCCCCATTTCGGTGCTCGACACCACCGACCCGAGCACGGTACACCGCATCGAAGAATCGGTGCCGCTGGCCGATACGCTGTTCATTGTGGCCAGCAAATCGGGCACTACGGCCGAGCCGCTGGCGTTTGGTGACTATTTCTACGACAAGGTAAAGCAGATCAAAGGCGACAAAGCTGGCGAGAACTTCGTGGCTATTACCGACCCGGGCTCTAAGTTCGTGGCTTCGGCTACGGCGCAGGGCTACCGCCACATCTTCCTGAACTTTGCCGAAGTAGGCGGCCGTTTCTCGGCCCTCACGTACTTCGGCTTGGTACCCGCCGCTATGTACGGGTTGAGCACCGGCGAAATTCTGGAGCGCGCCATCCTGATGATGCGCGCCTGCGGGGCCTACGGCGCCGTAGAGCAAAACCCTGGCTTGGAGCTAGGTGTAGCGCTCGGCGTACTAGCCAAGCAAGGCCGTGACAAGCTGACGCTGATTGTGCCGGAGTCGCTGAGCAGCTTCGGGTTGTGGCTGGAGCAGCTCACAGCCGAAAGCACCGGCAAGCAAGGCACCGGCATCATGCCGATTGCCGGCGAGCCAGTGCGCGAGCCTGCCCTGTACGGCCAAGACCGGGTGTTTGTGTATGTGAGCTACGAAAACGAAGCCGACGACGCCAACAAGCAGGCGCTGCAAGCCCTAGAGCAGGCTGGCCATCCGGTAGTGCGCATCACCATCAAAGAAGCACTTGACTTCGGACAGGAGTTCTTCCGCTGGGAAGTGGCTATTGCCGTGGCTAGCGCCGTGCTGGAAATCAACCCCTTCGACCAGCCCAACGTGCAAGCCGCCAAAACGGCCACCGACGCGCTGATGAAAGTGGTGGAAAAGGAAGGCAGCTTACCTGAAGGCGACGCACCCGTTGTTACTGAAAACGGCGTAGCCTACTATACCTCCGTTTCGGGCTCCGATGCCGCCGAGGTGCTGCAAGCTTTCTTCGACCAGGCCAAGGCCGGCGACTTCCTCTGCTTGCAAGCCTATCTGACCGAAACGCCGGCCCTCAACCAGAGCCTCGACCAGTTCCGGGCGCAGGTACAGGAGCAGTTGCACATTGCTACGGCTTCCGGTTATGGCCCGCGCTTCCTGCACTCTACGGGTCAGTACCACAAAGGCGGCCCCAACACTGGCCTGTTTGTGCAGTTCACCAAGGACCATCCGCAGGATTTGCCGCTCCCCGGCCGCTCATACACGTTCGGCACGTTCCAGAACGCGCAAGCCGCCGGCGACTTGCAAGCTCTGCACGACTACGACCGTCGCACGCTGCACATCCACCTCGGTGCCGATGCCGAGCAAGGTTTGCAAACCGTACTGACGGCATTGCAAGCAGCTACGCTACAAGCGAAGTAAGCTAACGAGTTAAAAACCGGCCTGGTGCTACTATCAGGCCGGTTTTTTAGCTCATTTTTAACAATCGATTGTGTAATTTCCCACCCGTTCAGAATGACGAAAAGACTTCCTAAAAAGGCTCGTTTGCTTTTCCGCCAAGCCACACTAGTTGGCTTACTTAGTTTAGTAACAGCCCCTGTGCTCCTAGCCCAAAATCCGGCTTCAACGGCTGCGGCTACGGCTGGCAACCCCATTATAAAGCAGAAGTACACCGCCGACCCGGCCGCCTTCGTGCACAAGGGCACCGTGTACCTCTATACCGGCCACGACGAAGCCCCTGCCCGGCAGGAGCGCTACGTAATGCACGACTGGCTATGCTTCTCTTCCACCGACATGGTGAACTGGACCGAGCACCCGTCCCCCCTCGCCGTGAAGGATTTCACATGGGCTAAAGATGATGCGTGGGCCTCGCAAGTGATTGAGCGCAACGGCAAATTCTACTGGTATGCAGCTGTGGAACACGCCACCATCAATGGCAAAGCTATCGGCGTGGCAGTGTCTGATAATCCCACTGGGCCTTTCAAAGACGCCCGCGGGTCGGCACTGATTTCGAGCGACATGACGCCTGACGACAAAATTAGTTGGGCCGACATCGACCCTTCGGTTTGGATAGACGAAAAAGGTCAAGCCTACTTATTCTGGGGCAATACCACGTGCTACTATGCCAAGCTCAAGCCTAATATGACCGAGCTGGATGGTCCTATCAACAAGGTGGCCCTGCCCAATTTCACGGAAGCGCCTTGGGTGCACAAGCGCGGCGACTGGTATTACCTCTCGTATGCTACGGGCTTTCCAGAGAAAATAGCTTACGCCATGAGCCGCAAGATTGAGGGACCGTGGGAGTACAAAGGCATCCTCAACGAAATAGCCGGCAACTCCAATACCAACCACCAGTCCATCATCGACTTCAAAGGCCAGTCGTACTTCATTTACCACAACGGCGCCATCAACACCGAGGGTGGCAGCTTCCGCCGTTCCGTGTGCATCGACTACCTGTACTACAACAAAGACGGCACGCTCAAGCGCGTAGTAATGACCACCGAAGGCGTTAAGCCAGCGAAGTAAAGGTATCCGTTAGCGCTTCTTTGCGCATTTGCCTAGTTGCTGAAAGGTAAAAGCCCGTCATGCTGAGCTTGCCGAAGCATCTCGCGTGCTGATGTTGGAATAGTAATCAGACGTCAGCACGCGAGATGCTTCGGCAAGCTCAGCATGACGGCCTGATTGATTAGTGAAGAGAAGTCTGTTTATGCGACTACCAAGTCAGGTGTAGTAATGACACGCCTTGGCGGGGGAGTTTGAAGCGCAGGGTGGTTTTGTTGTCTTTGGTTTTCACCCACGTTGGCGAGTCGAGCAGGGCGAGTTGACCGGCTTGTTCGAGTTCGGTGCGTTGGGCGGCCGTTACGTTTTGCGGGGAACCCATTTTCTGCCACGTAGTGTAGGAATTGCTATGCTCGCCGTCGATGCGGTAGTGCTGCACCAGGGCTTGCGGCGCGGTCAGGCCTTGCAGCTCAATTTCCACTTCGGAGGCAGCGGCGGGCAGGTCGTCGTTGTGGTAGTTCCAGACGAGGACATTGGCGGAACGGTCATTGGTGGACGCAAGGGCACTAATGTCGGCGCGCTGGCTTTGTGCGCCTTCGCGCAGTTCGGGCAAGGTGAGGGCGCTGGCGTTGCTGACGGCTACCCGCTGCCCGCCCATGAGGCCCATCATTCGGAACACGTTGAGCACGGGCTTATCGACACCGTTGGTGGCTAAGTCGCGGAAACCAGCAAACCAGGGCTGGTTCTCAAACTCGAACGACCAACTCACTGCCCCAAGTAAATTGACTTTGTACTCGTCGGCCAATTCGTAGAGGTGGGAATAGGCAGAGGCCGTATAGCTGGAATACATGGTGCCATTGCGGTAGGCATTTTCAGGGCTCAGGTCCACGGAGCAGGCGGCGCAGCCTTCGGGGTCATTTTCGCCGATGATGATAGGCAGGTTCTTGTACTGCGGAAACGAGGCTACTATTTTGAAGCCTTCGGTGATGTCCTTGAGCTGCGTGCCCATGTTCATGCGCACGTGACCGTCTACCACTTTGGGCCCGCCTTTGGCGTGAAAGGTGATGAAGTCGAGGCGGGTGCCGGTTTTGCCGGTGGCGTAATTGGTACCGGTGGCGCAATGCTGTAGGAAGTCTTTCAGGAAGTTGGCGGCTTTGTCCCAGCCAGGGCCAGTAGTTTCGGGGCCGCCAAGCTGAATGCCGGGGCAGGCCCGGTGCACGGCGTCTTCCGTGTAATCGAAAAGCTTGCTGTACTCTTCGGGCGTGCCTTTCCAGTAGCCGATGTTGGGCTCATTCCACAGCTCCCACGGCCAGCTTTTCACCTCCGCTTCGCCGTAGCGCGCTACGCAGTGCTTCACCCACTGATACACCAGCTCCGACCATTTCTTGTAGTCCTTAGGCGGATAAGCCCACCCAGTGTAAATCTCGTCGTAGGGTTTGCCGGGCTTCCAATAGTGCCGGTAGGGCACCGGGTGCGACGACAGGGCTTCCGGCATGAACCCGATTTGAGCAATAGGCTTCATGCCCCGCGCCAAGTAGGTATCGAAAATCTGGTCGACTATTTTCCAATTGTAGATGGGCCGCCCTTTTTTGTCTTCGGTGTAGGCGTTGGTCGAGCCCCATTTAAGGGCGGGCGTACCGTCGCCGGTGGTAAGTAGGTTGTGGGCCCGCACGTACACGGTGGTGGGGCTCAGGGCCGCTAGTTCAGTGAGCAGCTTCTGCCCATCCTTCATGTAGGTGTAGTTGGGCTCATCGTACCCGAAATACGCCCACATGGGGTACATCGGGCCTTTTGGCTTCGCCAAATCCACTTGAATAGTTACCGGAGCGGTAGGCGCCTGCGCCTGAACGGTGCAAGGACCGGCCAATACGCTTGCCAGGGTCAGCCAACCAAGCAAGTGACGATGCAGTGTACGCGGAGGCGAAACAAATTTTTTCATGCAGCAGAAAAGTACGGGTGGAAAGAGGCGCGGGACAAGCTACCATTCCTAGGCGGCAAACACAACCGATTGTGTAACTGCTCGTACCTTTGCAGCTGCCTAAACCCTGATATGTTGACTTCCACTACCAAGAGCCGGATTGCCGTTGCGGCTGTTTTTTTCCAAGCGGGCATCTGTTTCGCGAGTTGGGCCTCCCGCATTCCGGATATCAGTTTGAAGCTCGGCTTGAGTGAGGGAGACATCGGTCAGCTGCTACTGGCCATGCCCGTAGGGTCGATGATTGCGCTGCCGCTGGCCGGCTGGATGGTGCATACATGGGGCAGCCGAACGGTAGTTTTGCTGTCGGCGGCGTTGTACGCGGTATTTCTGCCACTGCTGGGTTGGGTGGAAAGCTTCTGGACCTTGGCCCCCGCGCTGGCCTTGTTTGGCTTCGCCGGCAATTTGCTTAATGTGTCCGTCAATACGCAGGCCATCAACGTGCAAGCGCACTACGGCAAGCCTATCATGGGCTCGTTTCATGGGCTTTGGAGCTTGGCGGGCTTCCTGGGTGGCGCGCTTGGCACACTGCTCATCGGCTGGCAGCAGACGCCCCTCTCCCACTTCTTGTTGGTAGCAGGCTTGGGAGTACTCCTTATTGCGGTGGCCCACCAATTCACCTTGCGCCAAGACGAAGGCAGCGAGGCCGGCGGCATGAGCTTGCGGCGCCCCGAACCTTACCTGTTACGCATCGGCTTTATTGCGTTCTGCGGCATGCTCTGCGAGGGCTGTATGTTCGATTGGAGCGGGGTGTATTTTCAGCGGGTGGTGCGGCCCGATGCTGCGCTGGTAACCAGCGGCTACGTGGCCTGCATGAGCACCATGGCCCTCGGCCGCTTCCTCGCCGACTACTTTACGCATCGGTTCGGGGCCACCCGGATGTTGCAAGTCAGTAGCGCCCTTATTGCCTCGGGGCTTTTGATGGCTGTGTTGCTACCCTACCTAGTGCCCGCTATTATCGGGTTTCTGCTTGTGGGCTTTGGCATTGCCTCGGTTACGCCCCTCTCCTACTCGGCTGCCGGGCAGGCGCGCACTGTAGCTCCCGGCGTGGCCTTGGCCCTGGTTTCCACTATCGGGTATTTCGGGTTTCTGCTGGGCCCGCCCCTGATTGGCTTGTTGGGCGAGGTGTTCAGCCTGCGTATTTCTTTTGCGCTAGTGGCTATAATGGGTGCCGCAGTGGGTGTGCTGGCCGCTGGCATTACCACCAAACCCGCCAAAGTGCGCACTCCGGCTTAGCAACTCTTAATGGGCCTTTGCCGCAACCAAATCCACTGATGCAGCAGTTGAGCCCCTGACAATCAACTCCGATTTGAGCTCCATGCTCTGACTTGCGGCTACAGGAATGTTCTTGGTAATGGCGCGGAACAAGATTTTGGCAGCCTCTTTCCCGATGTCATACGCTGGCTGCGTCACGGTGGTGAGGGGCGGGTCCAGCAACGATGCCGTTTCCAGATTGGAAAAGCCAATAACCTTGATGTCGTTCGGAATAGATAGGTTGAGGTTGCGGCAGGCCTCGTAGCAGCACATAGCCAAGCTCTCAACGGAGGCAAAAAACCCATCTATGTCGGGGCGCTTTAACAGCAGCTCCTGAATGGTTTGGATGTCCTGCGCCTTGTTTGCCTGCGCGTGCACCACCAGTTCTTCGTCGTACGCAATGCCGTTGGCCTGCAGAGCATCCTTGTAGCCTTGCAACCGACGCTTCCCAATGGATAAACTTTTGGAAAGATTTAGGTGAGCAACAGTCCGACAACCAGTATCGAGCAAGTGGCGCGTGGCTTCGTAGCTGCTCTCATAGTCGTTGGTTGTCACGTTGGCGGTGGCTATTTCTTCGTGCACCCGGTCGAAGAAAACCAGCGGTATACCCTTTTCCTGCAACGAATCAAGGTGGCTGTAGTCCTGGCTGCCGCTGGCCACCGATATCATGATGCCCTCCACCCGGCCGCTGGCCAATAGGCGCGCCACCGATACCTCACGCTCGTAGTCTTCGTGCGTTAAATAAATCAGTACGTGGTAGTCGTTGGCACGGGCTACTTCTTCTATTCCGTTAATTACCAACGAAAAGAAATGGTTGGCCACCTCCGGAATAACCACCCCAATGGTTTTGCTTTTCTGCCGACGCAAGCCGCTGGCGTAGGGGTTGGGCTCGTAGTTAAGCTTTCTAGCCAACTCCCGCACCCGGTCTTTGGTGGGCTGCGAGATGTCGTACCGATCGTTGAGTGCCCGTGAAACTGTGGCAACGGAAAGGTTAAGTTCCTCGGCTAAGCGTTTGAGGTTAACGGGTTTCATAACTCAAGTTATGAAGTATAAATTATACATAACGAGCCCGCGAGCAGCAAACAAGGATGCTACACGGGTCATCGTTATGACAAAACTGAGCGTACTAGAGTGATTCGCTGCCGGTTAGCTGAAATTAAACTCGGGCCGCCACTTCTCGATGGTGTGGTTGTAGATGGCTTGATTGGCCATGTACACCGCGCAGGCCACCCGCGCGCCCGTAAAGACGTTGGAATCGGGCAGCTTTTTCTCATGTACGGCCTTGTGAAACTCGTTCAGCGCGTACCAAGACCCATCTTTCAGCGGCTCGGTGGTGATGGGGATACCACCGTTCTTGTCCCAGGTGATTTTGGTGGCGCCCGTTACACCGTCCACGGTGCCGTACTGCTTCAGCGTCTCCTTTTCCGGATAATAGATGCCTTGGTCAATGAGCAGCGAAATAGTGCCCTTGGTGCCTTTGAGCTTGAACAGATACCCGTCGCGGGCGTTGCCACAAGTGGCGCCAAAGTTGCCGACCATGCCTTCACGGGCATAGCGCACCATCACTTGCACGTTGTCGTACGTTTCGCGGCCGTCCTTGTAGTAGTCGATGCCGCCGGTACCGAAGATTTCATCCGGGTACGTGTTGAAGGCCCAGTGGATGAAGTCGATCTGGTGGGAAAGCAGTTCGGCGGCCAGCCCCCCGGAATACTCGCGGTACATGCGCCAGTTGATTTTGCGCTCTAGGCTCGGCTCGGGCACCGGCCGCCGCCAGCTGCCGTTCCGGTCCCAGCGGCAATCAATCTGCGTTACTTTTCCCAAGTACCCCTGGTCTATCATTTCCTTGACACGGTAGTACAGCGGCGAGTAGCGGTACTGATGCCCAACTTGCAGAATCTGGTTGGGGCGCTGCTGCGCGATTGTCACCAGTTCCGTCGCCTGCTCGATGTTGTGGGTCATCGTCTTTTCCAGGTACACCTGCTTGCCGGCCAGTAGCGCGGCTTTGGCCACAGCATAGTGCATGTTCAGCGGCACCGAAATAATGACGGCATCCACGTTGCGCGAATCCAGGAGCGCACGGTAGTCGGCGTAGGTTTTGGCTTTGTTGGCCGAGCCTATTTTTTGCGCATCGCGCAGGCGAAATGGCAGTTCGTCGCATAGGGCCACTACTTCGTACTTATCAGGCAGCTCCTGCAAAATCTTAAGTAGACCAGTGCCCCGGTCGCCGCAGCCGATAATGCCAATTCTTAATTTATCGGCAGCCACGGGCGCGGCAAAAGCTTCTCCTAACTGGGTGCCTAGCAGCAGGCCGCCAGTCAGGAGGCCAGTTGACTTCAAAAATTCTCGTCTGGGAAGGTGGATCATGGGTGGGAGAATAATCGTTGGAATCCTTGGGAGGCAGTATCGGCTACCGTGCCGTTGGGGCGCTGATAAATGAAGTAGGCTTGAAGGTCGCGGTGCGTACGCAAAAATGCTAATGCTTTCGACAAGCCCATGCCCATCAGCGCATTATCGTAAGCGTCGGCCGTCATAGCGTCTGGCGCTACTACCGTTACGCTGATCATTTCGTTCCGAAATGGGTAGCCGCTTTTCGGGTCGATGAGGTGAGCGTTGCGCACGGCTCCTTCCTGCTTGAATTTACGATAATTACCGGAGGTAGTCACTCCACCGGCGCTTAACTCAATGACTTGCTGCATGCCCGGCAGCTGCCAGCCGCTGCTATCGGGCCGCTCAATGCCAATGCGCATCAGGTCCCCGCTCGGCTGTTTGCGCCCGCGCACCCTGATTTCGCCCCCAAGCTCCACTAAGTAATTGCGGATGCGTTTGCGCTCCAATAAGGAAGCTAGCACGTCCACGGTGTAGCCTTGAGCAATACCATTTAAGTCGAGGTGCACCGCCGCTACCTTTTTTAGCAGAGAGTCGCCGCGCAACTGAATTTTATCGGAGCCAATAGCTGGCAGAATCGCTTGGATGACGGCCGCCGATGGAGCGGTTTCGGTGGGGCGAGTGCCGAAACCCCACGCCTGCACCAGCGGCTGCACGGTGGCATCAAACAAGCCGTCGGTCTGCCGGTACACTTCCAGCGCTTTACCAACCACTACCCGCATATGCCGGTCGGCCACCACTCCAGTACCTGATTGATTGAATTGATTGATCAGCGAGTTGGGCTGATAGAGCGACAGGGATGCATCAATTTCGGCTAGCTGACGCCTTATTTCTGCGCTTGTAACGAGGCTGTCGGGGGCGTAGTAGGTGATGGAATACGTGGTTCCCTGCGCGTAGCCACTAAGCTGAAAAGGCCGCAGCGGGGTTCTATCGGCCGGGAGCAGCCATAGCACAAAGGCAAGAAGAACACCACAGTTCATGACCGAGGACAATAAGCAGGTGGATGCGTAGCGGTTGCGGCAAGGCTTGCCCTAAAATACTGCCGCCTCGCACTCGTAATCAAGTTCACTAATTAGCAAGTACTGAGCATCCTGTAGATACCGGTATTTGCTGCCGCTTGGTAATACTACTCATTACTTTAAGTATACCTGGCACTTCAGTTCCTCTATTCCAATATTCCAACGACGCTGTATTTCTTAAGCAAAAATTAGCATTCGGGAGAGTACAGGAGAGTTACAGTAAGCCATATATTTAATATAACCACCGATAGCAACTCCTTTCGCTTTTGCTCCTCTGCAGTATGCGCTATCTGCTACTGCTTTACTATCGGCACTTTATAGCCGAAGTACGCTTACTGCCTGCTGTTTCTCCTAGTTGAATTGCCAACAATACCGGAGTGCGCTTATGCTATCGATTGCATTTTCCGAAAACGTTTGCGTAACTAAAGACCCGGTTAAGCTATCTACCTGATACTGTTTGCCTCTAGCTTAGCGATACCTACTAGAGTTGCGCCTCTAGATAGCAAGCTCCTACTGGAAGCATGACTAGGACATTGCCAAACCACAGTTTTTCTTCATTCTTCCACACACCCCACCATTTTATGACTGCACTTTACTCTCCTCCCATTCGCAGAGTGCCTCTTCTGCTGTTGCTACTGCTCTTGTGTCTCGCCTCGGGGGCGTGGGCACAGCAAGGCACAACCCAAATAAGTGGCCGCATAGTTGACAGCAAAGGGGCCGGCTTGCCGGGTGTCACCATTCAGGTGAAAGGCACGACTGCCGGCACCAGCACCGACCCCGATGGTAAGTACACGGTGCAAGTACCCGCTGGAGGTACTGCGCTCGTTATTTCCTCGGTGGGTTTGGTGGCCCAGACGGTGAATATTTCTGGTCGCACGCAAATCAACGTTACGCTGCAGGAAGATTCGCAGGCGCTAGCCGACGTGGTAGTGGTGGGCTACGGCACCCAAAAGAAAAGCCAGACCACTGGTGCCATTTCCTCGGTTACGTCCAAGGAAATAGCGGAGCTGCCCGTTACCAACGCCCGCCAAGCGCTGCAAGGCCGCGCCGCGGGCGTCGACGTAATTCAGTCGGGCAGTGAGCCGGGCGGCGGCGTAACGGTCCGCATCCGGGGCCGCCGCTCCATCAATGCCTCCAACGACCCGCTGTATGTAGTGGACGGAATACCCGTTGCGGGTGGTATTGATGACATCAACCCGCAGGATATTGCCTCCTTGGAGGTGCTCAAGGATGCTTCGGCTACTGGTATCTACGGCTCGCGCGGTGCCAACGGCGTGGTGCTGGTGACCACCAAGCGCGGCAAAGCCGGTAAAACCGTGGTGAGCTACGATGCCTACGCGGGTTTCTCGAAGGCACTAGGCCAGGTGGACGTGATGAACGGCTCTGAATTTGCCGAATACAAGCGGGAAGCGTACCGCACGGCTGGCATTTACCTCGACAACGACCCAACAACTTCCGACCAAAAAACCTTCACCGCCGTGGAGCTTGAGGGCATTGCCCAAGGCCGCAGCACCGACTACCAGAAACTGCTGTTGCGCACCGGCTCCATTCAGAGCCATCAGGTGGGCGTGCAGGGCGGCAGCGAGAAAACGCAGTTTTCGGTTTCCGGCAACTTCTTCCAAGAAAAAGGCATCCTGAAACGGACCGACTTCACCCGCTACACGTTCCGCGTCAACCTCGACCACCAAATCAACGACCGGATTAAAATAGGTACCTCCACGTTCGGGGTGTACAGCATCAACAACGGCGCCGACAGTCCGATCAACAACCCGGCCTTTGATGGCTTCCCGAACCCTAACTACGTGGTTCGGGGCTTCCACCCCTTCGGTGGGGCGCTGTCGGAAAATCCGCTCGGTCGGCCCTTCGACGATCAAGGCAACATCATCTTCCTGCCTACCCCCGACGGCTTGCGTTCCAATCCGGCGTCGGAAGTGGTGAAGGGTGCCAACATTGCGGAAACCAAAACGGTCCGCATTTTCAACAGTGTGTATGGCGAGTGGAAAATCCTGGACGGGCTGAAGTACCGCATCAATTTCGGTCCTGATTTCACCAACCAGCGGTTTGGTCGTTTCACCGGCACCCTCACCAACGCCCGGCGCAATGGCGCCCCCACGGCCCGCGTCGAAAACGGCCAGCGCTTCAACTATACCATCGAGAACATCTTGACCTACAACAAGGTGTTCAACACAGTGCACAACCTGGGCATAACGGCCCTGCATTCCGTTCAGCGCGACAACTACGAAACCAGCTTCATTGATGTAAACGCCGTGTCGGCCGAGTCGCAGGAGTTCTACAACCTCGGGCAGGCCGGCTCGTTCAACGCGCCCGGTACCGACCTACAGACCTGGACGTTGCAGTCGTTTATGGGCCGGGTGAACTATGACTTCAAAGAGAAATACCTGCTGACCTTGACGGGCCGCTACGACGGCTCTTCGCGCTTTGGCTCCAACAACAAGTACGGTTTCTTCCCCTCCGTGGCCGTGGGCTGGAACTTGAGCGACGAGGCCTTCTTGGACAACCTTTCCTTCCTGGATCAGCTGAAACTGCGCGGCAGCTACGGCTCCATCGGCAACACGGGTATCTCGCCTTACCAAACCCAGAGCTTGCTGGCCCGCACCAGTTACGCGTTTGGCACGGCGCCGGCCTATGGCTACCGGGTAGGCACCATTGCCAACAACGACCTGAAGTGGGAAACCACGAGCACGGCCAACGTTGGTATTGACTTTATCATGTGGAACGGCCGCCTTTCTGGTTCGGTGGAAGCGTATCAGGCAGATACGCGCAACTTACTGCTATACAACCAGCTCCCTATTTCCAACGGCTTTGATCGGGTACTCCAGAACGTAGGCCACACCCGCAACCGCGGCGTTGAAGTGACGCTAACTACCGTCAACGTGAACTCGGCTAGCGGCTTCCGGTGGTCGACGGATTTGCAGTACACGCGCAACCGCGAAGCCATCATCGAGCTGTTCAATGGCAAAAGCAGTGACATTGGCAACCAGCGCTTTATCGGTCAGCCGCTACAGGTGTATTACGACTACGAGAAGATTGGCATTTGGCAGCTAGGCGAGGAATCGGATGCGGCTTCTTTTGGTCAGCGGGTTGGGCAGATCAAGATCAAAGACCAGAATGGCGACGGCAAAATCGACGCCGTCAACGATCGGATTATTCTGGGCTCCACGATACCGAAGTGGGCGGGCGGCGTTACCAACCGCTTCGAGTTCAAGGGCTTCGACTTGTCGTTCTTTATCTACGCCCGCATCGGCAACATGATCCGCAGCGACTTTCACACCACCAACAACAACTTGGCGGGCCGCTACAACAACCTGGACATCAACTACTGGACGCCAAACAACCCCACCAACGACTTCCCGCGCCCCAACAAAGACCAGGAGTTCCCGATCTACAACACCACGCTGCAATACTTTGATGGCTCCTTTGTGAAGGTGCGCAACATCAACTTCGGCTACAACGTCGGGCAGGGCATTGTGCAACGCTTAAAGCTTAGCGGGTTGCGCTTGTACACCAGCATTCAGCAGCCGTTCATCTTCGCCGAATACCGCTCGAAGTATAAAGGCATCGACCCCGAAACCTCGGATGTGGTCAATAACAACCAGATTCCCTCGGTTCGGCAAATCACGTTCGGCCTCAACGCCAAATTCTAAGGTTCTCAGGCCCGCACTCTCAATTAGAACGACATGAAGACCTTCGCATACAGCAAATCCATAGTAGCAGCCGTTCTGCTCTCGCTGGCCTCCACGGCCTGCAAAGACTTACTCGACGAAAAAGTGGTGTCGCAAGTTGGCGCCGAATATATTACCACGCCGGCCGGTTTCGAAGCTGGCGTGCGCGCCGTGTACTCGTCATTGCGTGACTTCTACGGCCGGGAAAACGGCATGAACTTGACCGTGTTCGGCACCGATACCTACACGTTCGGTTCGGATGGCACCTACAAGTACATAAACCAGTACACCACCCAGCTCGACAGCCGTACGCAGCCCATCATTGATGTGTGGAATGCTTTTTATATCGGCATCAACACGGCCAACGCCGTTATCGACCAAGCGCCGAACGTGACGGGCCTTGATGAAGCTGTAAAAAAGCGGCGGGTGGCGGAAGTGAAAGTGCTCCGGGCGCACCACTATTTTGTGTTGGTGCAACAGTACGGCGATATTCCGCTGGTACTAAACCAGAACATAACCGCCAACAAGGAAGCCACCCGGACGCCGGCCAAAGAGGTATACGCGGCCATTGTGCAGGACCTGGAATCGGCGCTGCCCGATCTGACGGCCACCACTCCCGAATACGGCCGGGTAACGAAAGGCGCCTGTGAACACCTGCTGGCTCGGGTGTACCTAACCAAAGCCACGTCGGTAGCCGCCGCTTCCGACGACTACACGAAAGCCGCTACGTACGCCCAAAACGTCATCAAGAACTACTCGTACCGGCTGCTGCCCGACTACGCGAGTGTATTTCAGCAGGGCGCCGGGGAAATCAACGAGGAAGTGATTTTCGCGACGCAGTACACCTCCGACCCTACCACCAATGGCGTGGGCAACGAGACGCACCTGTACTACGTGATGGAATACGATGTTCAGGCCGGAATGAAGCGCGACGTGACCATTGGCCGCCCCTTCCGGCGCTTCCGGCCCACGACGTACATGCTGGAAACGGTGTTCAAGGACCGGGTCAACGATTCTCGCTACCAAAAGAGCTACCGAACCGTGTACTACTGCAACAACCCCGGCACGTTCACCAACCTCTTCGACACGTCGAAACCATCGGTAACTCTTAAATTAGGCGACACGGCCATCTACTTGCCGGGCTATGAAATGCCACTGGCACAACGGGCCAAAAAACCTTACCAAGTGATGGTACCCAGCTTATACCGGCCTAACTTGTTCCCGACGCTCACCAAGTTTCTGGATCCGCTCCGCCCTGACTTGCAGTACCAGCCCGGCAGCCGCGACTTCCTGATGTTCCGCCTGGCCGAAACGTACCTGATTGCCGCAGAGGCGTTGCTGAAAAGCGGCAAAGCTGCCGAAGCATTACCTTTCATCAACGCCGTACGTCGGCGGGCTGCTTTCCCCGGCAAAGAAGCTGCCATGCAAATCACCGCCAACCAACTGACTATGGACTTCATCATGGAAGAGCGGGAGCGGGAGTTGCAGGGCGAGATGTTCCGCTGGTTTGACTTAAAGCGGTGGGGTCTGTTGGTGGAGCGAGTGAAACTCTACAACCCCGACGCCGCCGCAAACATCAGAGCCGGCAAGCACGAACTGCGTCCTATTCCGCAAGACCAAATTGACCGCACTGCGGGCGGTGCTGCTTCCTTTCCACAAAACCCTGGCTACTAGCGTGTAGGCGCTGCCTACTAGCAGCGCCACTGCTTCGACACTCACCTTCCAAAAGTTACCATGTTAGAAAAAGTCACAGCTGTAACCCTCGGTGCCGCATGGGCGGCCTTAACGTTTGTTGCACCCGGTCCTACCCCGGCTCCCACTCCCACCAAAGCCGCCGATACGTGGCAGAACTTGTTTGACGGCAAAACCCTGACCGGCTGGAAACGCCTGGCCGGCACCGCCGACTACAAAGTGGAAAACGGTGCCATCGTCGGGACAACGGTTATGAATTCCGGCAACACGTTTCTGGTCACCGAGAAAGAGTACGGCGACTTTCAGTTGGAACTAGACATCATGCTGGAAAGCAACGTCAGCAACTCGGGTGTGCAGACGCGCAGCCACTTCAATACGCCCGGCTTCGAGAACAAGGTCTACGGCCGGCAGGTGGAAATTGACCCTTCCGAGCGGAGCTGGTCGGGGGGCGTGTACGACGAGGCGCGCCGGCAGTGGCTGTATCCGCTGGATCTGAACCCCAAGGCCAAGCCGCTTTTCAAGGTAGGGCAGTACAACCACGTGAAAGTGGAGTGCATCGGCAACGAAATGAAAACCTGGCTGAACGGCACGCCCGTGGCTTACGTGGTGGACCCCGTAGATGCCAACGGCTTTATTGGTTTGCAGGTGCACGGCATCACCACCAAAGAGCAGGAAGGCAAAAAGGTCTACTTCAAAAACATCAAAATCAACACCACCAACCTCAAGCCGAGTGCCTTCCCCACGGACATCTACGTGGTCAACTTCATGCCCAACATGCTCACGCCCTACGAGAAAGAGCACGGCTGGAAGCTGTTGTTTGATGGTAAATCCTCGACGGGCTGGCGCAGCGCCAAAGGCACCGCCTTCCCCACCAAAGGCTGGCAGGTGAATGATGGCACCATGAGCGTGCTGCCGTCGGAGGGCAAGGAATCCACCAACGGCGGCGACATCGTCACCAACGGTCAATACAAGGCCTTCGACCTGTCGTTCGAGTTCAAGCTGACGCCGGGCGCCAACAGCGGCGTGAAATACTTCGTGACACTAGCCGAGAAAAGCGAGGGCTCGGCCATTGGGTTGGAATACCAAGTGCTCGACGATGAGCTGCACCCCGATGCCAAGCTTGGGCGCGACGGCAACCGCACGTTGGCCTCGCTTTACGACCTCAAGAAAGCCGATAAGAATCCGCGCTTCATCCACAAGATCGGCGAGTGGAACGTAGGGCGCGTGGTGGTGTACCCCGACAACCGGGTGGAGCACTACCTGAACGGCGCTAAGGTGCTGGAATATACGCGCGGCTCCAAGGAGTTTAAAGATCTGGTAGCCATCAGCAAATACAAAATTTGGCCGAACTTCGGAGAGGCTCCTGCGGGTCATATCTTGTTGCAAGACCACGGCAACAACGTCTCGTTCCGGAGCATCAAAATCAAAGAATTGAAATAAACAGTCGCCTTCCTCACCACTTCAACCTTCCTTTCTCATGTCATATCAACGTCGTGATTTTCTTAAAACAACCGCCCTGGCCAGCGCCGGGGTGATGTTTTCGCAGGTTGCTTGGTCGGCCAGCAGCTACAAACGCATTATTGGCGCCAACGACCGGGTGCGCGTTGGGGTGGTAGGCTTCTCCGACCGCCATAAAAGCTCCCACATTCCGTGTTTCATGAACCACTACAAGGAGTTGAACTTCGACGTGGTGGCCGTGTCGGACATCTGGAAAAAGCGCCGGGAAGAAGGCGCCGCCACCTGGAAAGAGAAGCTGCAGCACGACGTAGTGGCCTGCCGCAACAACGAGGAGATGTACGACAAGAAGCTAGTGGATGCCGTGTTCATCAGCACCGCCGACTTCCAGCACGCGCTACACGCCATTGAGGCCGTGAAAGCCGGCTGCGACGCGTACGTGGAAAAGCCGTTTGCCGAAACCATGGAAGACAACCGGGCGGCCCTCAAAGCCATCAAGAATTCCAAACAAATTGTGCAAATCGGCTCACAGCGCCGCAGCGGCGCCAACTATCATGCTGCCGAGGAATTCATCAAATCCGGCAAGTTTGGCCCCATCACGATGGTGGAACTGACCTGGAACGTGAACCAGCCCGGCCGCTGGCGCCGCCCCGACCTGATTCCGCAGCTCAAGGAATCGGATACGGATTGGAAGCGCTACTTGATGAACCGGCCCACTGAGGCGTTTGACGCGCGCAAATACTTGGAGTTCCGCTTGTTCTGGCCCTACTCGTCGGGTTTGCCGGGCCAGTGGATGAGTCACCAGATTGATACAGTACACTGGTTTACGGGCTTGCAGCACCCGCGCAGCGTGGTGGCCAATGGTGGTATCTACATGTGGAAAGATGGCCGCCGCAATTGGGACACTATCACCGCCGTGTTCGACTACGGCCCAACGAATGACATGAGCAAAGGCTTCCAGGTAACGTTCGGCTCCCGGATGCACAACGGCGACGAAAAGCCCACCGAAATCTACTACTCCAACGGGGGCGAGCTGAATTTGAACACCAACACCATTTCGCCGACTGGCGGGCTCACGCAAAAGATGGCCGAGGCCATGAAGATGCAACCCAATCTGCTGGCTTCGGCTAGTTTGTCGGCAGCGGAGCCGGTTATTGCCTCGGCCAACACGGGCGGCGACAAGCTGACTTCCAACCACGTCCGCAACTGGATGGAGTGCGTGCGCAGCCGCAAGCAGCCCAATGCGCCCGTTGAGGCTGGCTACAGCCACTCCATTGCCACCATCATGACCAATGCGGCCGTGCACACCGGCATGAAGGCTACTTTCGACGAGAAAACGCAGGAAGTGATGGTGGGCGGCAAAGCCTTTGTGGCCTAAGCACTTAATTAAGACCTGATGCAATTAGCCACCCTACCCTGCGCCGGCGCCTTGTTGCTGGCGCTGACTTGCATTTCCGTTGCCGAAGCTCAAAAAACCGAGCAAGTGCGCGTGGTGAAGGACCCGAAAGCCAAGAAGATTGACGTGTTTGTGGGCAAGCAGTTGTTCACCACCCTGCTATATCCCGACACGCTTGAAAAGCCGGTTTTGTACCCACTGCACGCCGCCAATGGTACCGTCGTGACGCGTGGTTTCCCGGTGGCCCCTAAGCCCGGCGACCCCAACGACCACCCCCACCACCTTGGGCTGTGGTTCAACTTCGAGAATGTCAACGGCCTGGATTTCTGGAACAACTCCTACGCCATTCCGGCCGAGAAAAAAGGCTCGTATGGCTGGATCAAGACCGATAAGATCTTGGAAACCACCAGTGGCCCCACCGGCACACTGGCCTACCACGCCAACTGGACCAACCAGAAAAACGAGATATTGCTAGAAGAAAACACCCGCTTCGAGTTCAGCGGCACCGACCGGGAACGGACCATCGACCGGGTTACCACCCTCAAGGCCAACACGGAGGTGACGTTTACCGATGCCAAGGACGGCCTGCTTGGCTTGCGGTTGGCGCACGAGCTGCAAATCCCGAGCGACAAAGACGAGAAGTTCACCGACAGCAAAGGCATCGTGACGGTGGTAAAAGCCGGTACCGACAAAGTTCCGAACGGTACCTACCTCACCAGCACGGGCAAGCGCGGCAACGATGCCTGGAGCACCCGCGCCGCGTGGTGCAAGGTATATGGCAAAATGGGCCAGGATTCGGTGAGCATCGCCATCCTCGACCACCCCAAAAACCCGAACTATCCCACGTTCTGGCATGCTCGCGGCTACGGGTTGTTTGCAGCTAATCCGCTCGGGGAAAAGATTTTCACCAACGGCGCCACCGCCAAAAACCTGCAGCTCAAGAAAGGCGAATCGGTGACGTTCCGCTACCGCGTGCTGATTGACGAAGGCAGCAAAACCCTCTCGGCCAAGCAGCTCAACCAAGCCGCCGCCGACTTCGCCAAGAAGAACGTAGCCGTGAAGTAGCAACGAACCTACTTGCCGTAGGCAGCGCCGAAACTAGGCCAAGAAAACAGGATGGTAAGAGAGCCACATTAGGTTCTTTTGCCATCCTGTTTATCTTGTGCCAAGTTCACAACTCATCAAGCAAAACCACTAAATGAAACGTGCCCTTCTTTCCCTTCTGGTGCTTAGCATAGTAGGGCTACAATTTGCGAGTGCGCAGTCGAAAAACGCGCTAACCTTCAACCACTCCGCTATTTGCGTGCGCGACCTTGCCGCTAGCAACAATTTCTACAAGTCGGTTTTGGAGCTTGAGGAAACACCCAACCCATTTAACGACGGGCACCACACCTGGCTTAAGATAGGCCCCGGTTTGCAGCTGCACATTATTCAAGGAACCTGCACAGTGACGCCCGAGAAAAACGTGCACCTCTGCTTTAGCGTGCCTTCCCTGACCACGTTGACTACCCGCCTGGAAAAGATAAAGGTGCGTTACACCAACCTAAAAGGCGACGCCCAAGCGCCCACCGTCCGGGCCGACGGCGTCAAGCAGATCTACTTGCAAGACCCGGATGGCTACTGGATAGAAATCAACGACGCCAAGTAGAGCCTTCTTAACAGAAAATACAACAGCCCATCATGCTTCGACAAGTTCAGCATGATGGGCTGTTTGTTTGATGGCAGCCTTACAAGACTATGATGCACAGTTGCAGCTAGCTCAGCACCAGAAATAGCGCCGCCGCTAGTATGCCGCCCAGAAACGGGCCTACCACAGGAATCCAAGCGTAGGTCCACTCGCTTGGGCCTTTGTCGCGGATGGGCAGCAACGCGTGCGCCAGCCGCGGGGCCAGGTCGCGGGCGGGGTTGATGCCGTAGCCGGTGGTGCCGCCGAGGCCTAAACCAACTACCCACACTACCAGGGCCACGGGCAGCGCACCTACTGAGCCTAAGCCGATGGGCGTATGGGAGGATGTAATTTCGGCTCCGGCAATAAAGAATACGGCCAGCACCAGTACCAGCGTACCAATCGTTTCGTTGAGCAGGTTGGAGGCATGGTTGCGAATGGCGGGCCCGGTGCAAAACACGGCGAGCTTTAGACGCGTTTCGGCAGTGCGGTCAAAGTGGTCTTTGTAGAGTAGCCACACCAGCGCAGCACCCACAAAGGCCCCGCTGAACTGCGCCGCTAAGTACGGCAGCACCAGGTTCCAGGCAAACTTGCCGGCCACGGCCAGCCCCACCGTCACGGCCGGATTCAGATGCGCCCCACTCACGGGCCCGGCAATCACCACGCCTACGTACACCGACAAGGCCCACGCCGTGGTAATCACCAGCCAGCCACTGTTGTGGCCTTTTGTATCGGTAAGTACCACGTTGGCTACCACCCCATTTCCTAGCAACAACAGCACCGTAGTCCCAACAAACTCTGCAACAAAAGGACTCATTAGGCTTCGGTGGTTTGGGGTTGAGTGATGGTGGATACGGACTGCTTGGCAGGGTGCGAGCCGCTGGCCCACACCTGCAAGGCTTGCACGGCGCGGTTCCAATTGGCTATGCCTTCTTGTATCTGCGGCTGCTTAGCTTGGGGGCTATACCGTGTTTCGGCGTGGTTGAGCGCCTGAATTTCTTCTACATTCTTCCAATACCCCACGGCTAGGCCTGCCAGGTAGGCGGCGCCTAGGGCCGTGGTTTCGGCCATGCGGGGTCGCACCACTTTGGTGTCCAGCACATCCGACAGGAACTGCATCAACGTTTCGTTGACTGTGGCACCGCCATCCACCCGCAACTCCGCAATGGGTAAGCCCGCGTCGGCTTGCATGGCTTTGAGCACGTCCATGGTTTGGTAGGCAATGGCTTCCACGGCCGCCCGCGCAATGTGGGCCGCCGTCGTGGCCCTCGACATGCCGAAAATGACGCCCCGCGCATATTGGTCCCAATGCGGGGCGCCGAGCCCGGCGAAGGCCGGCACGAAGCATACCCCCTCACTGCTACTGACTTGCTTGGCGAGCTGCTCTACCTCGGCCGAGGTTTTGATGAGGCCGAGGTTGTCGCGCAGCCACTGCACCACGGCACCGGCTATGAAAATGCTGCCTTCGAGCGCGTACTGCACTTGCCCGTCTATCTTCCACGCCACGGTGGTAAGCAGCTTGTTTTGCGAAAGCCGGGCTTCCGTCCCGATGTTCATGAGCATGAAACAGCCTGTGCCGTAGGTGCTTTTTACCATGCCCGAGCGTACGCACTGTTGCCCAAACAAGGCGGCCTGCTGGTCGCCGGCAATGCCCGCAATCGGGATTTTCGAGGCGAAAATGGTGGTTTTGGTTTCGCCGTACACCTCGCTCGACTGCCGTACCTCCGGCAACATGCTGCGCGGAATATCGAACAGTGCCAGCAGCTCATCGTCCCACGTGAGGGAGTGGATGTTGAAGAGCATGGTGCGCGAGGCGTTGGTTACGTCGGTGACGTGCAGCTCGCCCTGCGTGAAATTCCAGATCAGCCAGCTATCCACGGTGCCGAAGGCTAGCTTACCGGCTTCGGCCTGTTTGCGCGCGTCTTTTACGTTGTCGAGTATCCAGCGCACTTTGCTGGCCGAAAAGTAGGCGTCGAGCACCAAGCCCGTTTTGTTGCGGATGAGGTCTTCTCGCCCTTCTTGCCGCAGCTGGTCGCAGTACTCGGCCGTGCGGCGGTCTTGCCACACAATGGCGTTGTAGACGGGCTTGCCGGTTTTGCGGTTCCACACTACCACTGTTTCGCGCTGGTTGGTGATGCCGATGGCCGCAATACTCTTGCCATTCTGCCCCGCTTTCACCGTTGCCTCGGCCGCTACGCCCGCCTGCGTCGACCAGATTTCCAGCGGATCGTGCTCCACCCAACCGGGCTTGGGAAAGATCTGCGTGAATTCCTTTTGCGCCTCCGACACCATGTGCCCTTTTTGGTCGAAAAGGATGGCGCGGGAACTGGTAGTGCCCTGGTCGAGGGCAAGGATGAATTGCTGCATAGTGGGAGGTATACAGTGAGGAGGTGGAAAGAGTAGGTGAAGAAGCGCAAAGCATTCGGCATAGCAATGCTTTGCACACAAAATGGTAGCGTGGAGGTGGTATAATCAACCCCTGAGGGCCTGCTCATGAAGAACAGCTGTCATTCCGACGCCAGGAGGAATCTGACGTTAACTCGTCGAATAGATTAAGCCAGATTCCTTGTGCGTCGGAATGACAGTCACACCTCTTCTTTTACTGGAACCTCTTGGTTTTCCAACAAGTAGTGTTGCGCTACTTGCCGGAAGGCGGTTATCTGCTCTTGTTGCCAGGCGGCATCGTGGCCAAGCTCTTGGGCGAGCAAGGCGGCCACTTCCGGTGCTACCCGGATAGCAGCGCGGGCGTCGAGGAACAGTACGCGCACCCGCCGGGCCAGTACGTCTTCCACGGTGCGGGCCATTTCGTAGCGGGCAGCCCACACTACCTCGGCTTTCAGAAATTCCAGGGTATCGTCTAGCTTTTCGCCAAGTGCGGGATGCTTGGCAATGAGGTCGAGCAAAGCAGGCTGGTCGGTGCCATACACGTAGAGGTGGTTGCTTCGGTCGGGAGTGGCTTGCGCGCCGTGGATGGGCAGGTGGGCGGTCTGGCTTTCGGCGGCGGGTAGTTTGCCTAGCGCAATGGCTTTGTCTACGGTGTCCTGGCCCATGCGGCGGTAAGTGGTCCACTTGCCGCCCGTAATGGTAATCAGGCCCGCATCGGAGACAAGGATTTTGTGGCTGCGCGAAATTTCCTGCGTTTTCTCGCCCCCGCCTTCCGTTGCGGCCAGTGGCCGTAGTCCTGCAAACACGCTCAGCGCATCGCTGCGCTTGGGCGCGCGGGCGAGGTAGCGGCCCGCAGTACGCAAAATAAACTCGATTTCCTCTTCCAACGCCTGAGGCTCTTGGCTGTATTCCTTGAGGGGCGTGTCGGTGGTGCCTACTACCACGCGGTTGTGCCACGGCACCGCGAAAAGCACCCGGCCGTCGTCAGTTTTCGGAATCATCAGGGCATCGTCGCCGGGCAAGAACGATTTGTCGAGCACGATGTGGACGCCCTGGCTTGGGCGCACCAGCTTCTTGCCGCCGGGCTTATCCATCTGCAGAATATCATCGACGAAAATGCCGGTGGCATTTACTACGGCTTTGGCGTGCAGGTCGTAAATGATGCCTGTTTCCTGGTCGGCGGCTACCACGCCAGCTATTTTGCCTTGCGCGTCTTTCAGCACGTCTTTCAGCAGCCCGCGCACTTCGAAGTGGTTGAGCAGAGTACCGCCCAATTCGATGGCCGTTTGGGCGAGGTTGATGGCTAGGCGAGCATCGTCAAACTGCCCATCGTGGTAGAGTACGCCGCCTTTCAAGCCTTCTGATTTAAGGTTGCGCAGGCGCTCCAGCGTTTCTTGCTTGCTAAGGTGCACCGAGGCGCCCAAGCTCAGCTTGCCCGCCAACAGATCATACATCTTCAGCCCAACGGTGTAGAACGGGCCACCCCACCACTCATAGTTGGGGATGATGAAATCTTGATTCTTAACCAGGTGAGGCGCGTTTTTCAGTAGCAAGCCCCGTTCATACAACGCTTCGCGCACCAACGCCACATCGCCCTGCGCCAAGTAGCGCACGCCGCCATGCACGAGCTTGGTGCTGCGGCTGCTTGTTCCTTTCGCGTAGTCTACCTGTTCGAGCAGTAAGGTTTTGTAACCCCGACTGATACCATCGAGGGCCACACCCAAACCTGTTGCCCCGCCCCCAATCACAAGCAAATCCCACACAGGTTGATCCTGCAATTGCTGCAGCAGCGTTTGGCGTTCAAACAAGGTGTCTGGCATACTACCGTGCATAGCTTCGTTATCTTACGTTTACTTACTATAAAGATAAGAAAACGAAACTTAACGCAACCAGGTTCACCTAATTAACTGTAGCTTATATTTCACTTCGTTATGCATGTAACTACCATAATGTTTACTTGAAATTCTTGGAAAAGAATAGTTTTGCCTCATGAACCCTTCTAGCGCCCAAAGGCACCAACATATTCTGCAACGCTTGCAGGAGCAAAAGCACGTTGATGTTCTCGACTTATGTGAAGAACTAAATGTATCGGCAGTAACGATTCGGAAGGACTTGAAACTGTTAGAAGACAAAGAACTGCTATTTCGTACGCATGGCGGAGCGGCCCTGGAAAACCCTTACATCAAGGACAGGCCTGTCAACGAGAAGGAGTTGCTGTACGTGGAGGAGAAAGCTGGTATTGCAGCGGCAGCGGCAGCACTCCTAAAAGCACAGGAAGCGGTGATTATGGCCTCGGGTACCACCATAGTAGCCTTGGCGCGGGCCCTCCCCCCCCACCTGCCTCTGACGGTCATCACGGCGGCGCTAAATGTGGGTTTAGAACTTGTCAATCATCCGGAAATAGAAGTACTACAACTTGGAGGCTATTTGCGGCATAGTTCTTCCTCGGTTACAGGGCCACAAGCCGAACAAGTACTCGCGGATATTTCCTGCCAGAAGCTGTTCTTGGGCGTCGATGGCATCGACCTGGATTTTGGCCTCACTACCACCAATTCCGGCGAAGCTCACCTCAACCAGGCCATGTTGCGTGCCGCACAGGAAGTGGTTGTGTTAGCCGATTCCTCGAAGTTCGGCAAGCGCGGCTTCAGCCGCATCTGCGGCCTCGAGCAAGTCCACCGCATCATCACCGACCGAGGCATCTCAACCCAAGACGCCAAGGCGCTAAAAGAGCGAGGCATTAAGCTGACCATCGTGTAGGATCGTTAGCTCAATATCTCTAATGATCAGCAATTTAAATTACAAACGCCGTTAATTCCCTGCTCGAATAAGTAGAAGTCGGGTATAATTGACCACGGCATTTAAAGGCATTACCCCACGCCACTAGAACGTCATGCTGAGCGCAGTCGAAGCATCTCGCGTGCTGCCGTTACCAAACTATATCAGTCCTGCTGAGCTTGTCGAAGCATCTCGCTCGACTCGTTGAACCAATAAAGGGGTTTACCACACTAGCGAGATGCTTCGACTGCGCTCAGCATGACGTTCTGGTTATTGTGGCAACATCAGCACGCGAGATGCTTCGACAAGCTCAGCATGACGGGCTTTATAAACAGTGGCAAATCAACAATTGTAGCTCCTTAGCTAAGCTCATGTAAGGTTACCCCCTACTTCTTAACCGAAATTCGGTATAAGCCCGCGCCGTGCCGGCGAATAAAAGGCGCAAACTCCCCAGTGAACTCCCCAACCGTTTTGCCGGTCCATAGATTGCGCACGGTGCAGGCCGACGAAAAGCCGAGCTGCTGCAACGGCACCACAATGCGCGATGAATCGGCCGGGGCTGGTGTGTAGGGGCTCTTCGTGAAGATCAGGCAGTTGATGGTGCCGCCGGTATTTTGGCTGGCTGCCGCTTTGTCGAGGCCCGCGGTGGTTTTGAAGCGGGTGTAACCGGGCGGCACGTCGAACTCTATGACCGAGTTGGCATGCGTCCCGATGCCTTCGGCATACGTTTTACCGGCTACTATCAGCGGGCCGCCCGATACGCTCTTGTTCACGGTCGATTTTCCCCACCCTGCCGTGGCTTGCTTCCAGGGTATAGTGGTCAGAGACACGGTTTTGGTGCCGTTGGAGAGCGTAGGGGCTAGCCAGTTGGCGTGGTCCCAGGCGGTGTCGTCGCCGCCGTTGCGCACGTTCAGGTAGAGCTTGGTGGCGCCGGTGATGTCGATGTCGGCGGCTTTGCTTTGGTTGGGCGTCTGCCGCGTGATTTGGCCACTCGACCACGCGGCGGCACTTTCGGGCAGCAGTTCTTGGTCTTGCGCATTAAAGACGGCCAGATACTTGTCGCCGGTTTTAGGGTCGTCGGCGGTCCAAGCAATTAGGTCGTTTTTGCGAAACAGTTGGCGGTTTTTCGTGCTGCTGCTGTGCATGGCCAGCACCTCTTTGTTGGTGAGCAACGAAAGGGTGAAGGCATCGTTGCTCGGCAGGTCGCCGCCAAACATCAGCGGCGAGCGGAATATCGACCACAACGACATCAGGGTATACTGCTCATCGTGGGTGAAGCGCGTCATCCGGTCGTCGCCGCGCTCGGCCCGGATACCCAGCCGGCCCATGGGCAGCATATCGGCATCGGGCCATGCCCCCGTCATGCTATACGGCGCCCACCGGTCGCAGACCTCGAAGTGCTCTTTGAGCTGCTCCCAGCTGTCCCAAAAGTCGCCGACGGTGCGCCACATGTTGGCATTGGCTTGCACGTGCTTGGCATTGGCAATGGGCGTTTCGCCGGGCGAGGTGCTCAGCACAATCTTGCGCCCCGTTAAGTCGGTAGCCTTCCGAATCATCTCCACTTCCGGCGCGTGATACGGCGACGACAAGTCATCGACCTTCACGAAATCCACGCCCCACGAGGCATAGAGCTTGAAAATGGAGTTGTAGTACTCCTGCGCCCCGGGCTTGCCAGCTACCACCGTGTACATGTCGTGCAGCCAGGTTCCCTGCCCTTCTTTGGTGTAGATGTCGGCGGCTGTGGCCTTACTGCCCAGGATCGGCAGCTTGCGGTTTACGGCCACCACCGGCACGCCGCGCATAATGTGAATCCCAAACTTCAGGCCCTTGGCGTGCATGTAGTCGGCCAGCGGCTTGAACCCCTTGCCGCCGGCCGCCGATGGAAACCGGTTCGGGGCTGGGATGAAGCGCCCGTACTGGTCGATGTTGAAATCCGGGTCTTTTTCGTTGTAGCCGTGCGCCGTATCGTTGCCTACGTACCACCGGATATCCACCACTACGTAGTCCCAGCCGCTGCTTTTCAGGTTTTTGGCCATGTAGTCGGCGTTGGCCTTCACCTCGGCTTCTACTACGGTGGGGCCATAACAGTCCCAGCTGTTCCAGCCCATGGGCGGCGTGGCGGCCCACTGGTGGAAATCAGTTTTAGGCGCAGGTTTGGTTTGACTGAAGCCTGGGGCCGCCATACCACCCAGCAGCCCAGCGGCCACTATCGACTTGTGCAGAAGATTCATAGAAAAGTAATTGGTGGGTGCCTACGCTAGTAGGTAATAGGAAAGCGGCCTGCCGGCCACCACACTTGCCAAGGTTCCGCGCGTTGACGTTACCATGAAAATCCAACGAAAAAGCGGAGTGGCTTTAGCAACCACTCCGCTCTTCGCTTCTTTTCAATTAGCGCTTGCCAGGAATCCGGAGTACCGTGAACGAGTTAGGAGCCAGCGTGTAGCTCACCGTCGAAGACGATACTTTGAACTGTTCTTCTTTCGGAGCAAGTTTGGTAGGCTCCTGTAAGCTGTTTACGGCTTGCAGGTCATTGCTGGCAAGTACAATGGCTTTGGCCGACTTACCCATTTTCTTGACACCGGCGAGGTTCAGCTTCACCGGGCGCGCCTCCGTAGAGTAGTTCACCAGCTTCACCACAATGTCGCCGGCCTTGTCGTCGGCTACGGCGCTGGCAAAGAGGTTGTCGGTGCCATTCTTAGCATTGTTTGGCATCTGCACGGGCAGCATAGTGGTGCCCGCGTTGGTGCTGTACATCTTCTGCACGTAGTAGTTGGGCGTGCCGTAGGCCTTCAGGTTGTCGAACCAAATCATGTCGGGTGTCCACTGCCACGCATCTACGTGAGCAAACAGCGGCGCGTACGAAGCCATGTTCACCACGTCGGCGTTGCGCTCCAGGCCGGTCATGAAGGCAGCTTCGGAAATAGCGCAGTCCCAGCTGTTCTTGTTGTCGGGGCTGCCAATGGCGACACTTTGCGCGGCGTACTCACCAGCAAAGATTTTCGGACCGGTGCGGGGGTAGTTGTCGTAGCGGCCCACGTTCTGCCGGAACCACTCGGGCTTGGCGTAGTAGTGCTCGTCCACAAACTCGGCCTTCAACACCCCCAGGCGCTTGGAGGCCGCTTCAAACAACGGTCCGTCGGGGCTTGGGCCCGCACTCGACACGATTTGCATGTTTGGGTACTTGGCTTTGATGGCTTTGGCAAAGGGCTCGTAACGCTCCAGGTACTGCGGACCCCACTGCTCGTTGCCGATACCAATATACTTCAGGTTGAAAGGCGCCGGATGGCCCATAGCCACCCGCTTGGCTCCCCAGGAGCTGGATGCAGGTCCGTTTGCAAACTCGATTAGGTCTAGGGCATCCTGGATAAAGGTATCCAGCGTTAGGTCACCGGTAGCGGCATTACCCGCGTTTGGTCCAGATGCCGTGATGGGCGCCAACTCGGCCGAGTTGAACTGGCAAGCCATGCCTACGTTGAGGATGGGGAGCGGCTCGGCGCCAATGTCCTCGGAGAGCTGGAAGTACTCGAAGAAGCCCAAGCCGAACGACTGGTAGTAGTCGGGCGTGAATTTATGCTTGAATTCGGTGTTCCAGCGGTTAATCAAAGGTTTGCGGCTGGCAACGTCGCCAATGGTTTCTTTCCACTGATACCGCTCGTCCAAGGTCCGGCCTTCTACGATGCAGCCCCCAGGGAAACGGAGGAAGCCGGGCTTCATGTCCTTGAGGAGTTGCACCAAGTCGGGGCGTAGGCCGTTCTCGCGCTTCTGCCAGGTGTCTTTCGGAAACAGCGACACCACATCAAGGTCGATGGTGCCGGCGCCTTCCATTGTTAGTTTGAGCCGCGCCTTAGCGGTGGTACCCGACGATTTGAGCACGGCGGTGTACTTTTTCCACTCGTTCGTGAGACCCGTGATTTTGGTTTCCGCCAGTACTTTTCCCGACGAAGCAGCTTCCGGTCCGTTTCCGCCGCGGCCGGGCTCTTCTATCGTCACATTCAGGCCGCTTACGTTACCCGGACCCTTCCGCAAATAGACGGAGAACGTGTACTCGGCGTCTTGCTTGACGCCCATGCCCCGGAAACCCTCGTTGATGAAACCAGCATCGGGACTAGCCGTGGGGGTAGTCAGGCGCAGGAAGTGGTTGTTGGTGGCACTGATGGGCTGCTGGCTGGAAACCAAGTAGGTCGACAAGGCCGCGGCGCCTTTGATAGCGCGCCAGCCCACGAGGTTCTCGTCGGTTTCAAACGACTTGTTTTTCACCAGCTCCGGGTACAACCCGCCGTCGGCAGCGAAGTTGATATCCTCGAAAAACAAGCCGTACATGGTTTTGGCGATGGGCGCGCCCGGCTTGTTTACTTGCACCGTGATGGTGCCTGGCGCGGCTGTGCCTTGTGCCAGTGCATTGTTGGCGGCAAGAGTGCTTAAAAGCATCATGCCGGACACAATCGATTGTGAATGTAGAAAGCTGCGTTTTGAGGCCATATGTGGGATTTTTTGGGTGACTTAACTAAGAAGTACTCTATTTATTTTGCCTTACAGTTTGCAGAACCACTACTCGTATGGTCATGCTTGGCTGCCAGGCGTTGGTCGAGTAGTGGTCCTACAAAGCCCAGCGGGCAACTCGTAGGACCACTCGCTAGACCACCAATTTTTACCAAAATTTAGCGTACAGCGCTGTTATGAGCAGCAGCGTAATAACAATCAGCGACATAGTTTGGGTACTGACCTTGAACATACCCGGCGTCAGGTTGATAGCCCCCGGGTTGATGGCAGGACCAGCCAAGCTAACGACCACCATCAAGAGCACAGTGAAAGCAAACGACAAACCCATGCAAATCAGGAAGGGGATTTCGTAGCCGCCGTGGCCGTTCGGGAAAGCCGTGTAAAGAATAGTTTCGGTGCCCATTACGCCTACGGCGTAGTTGTTGAAGAACACCGACAGGATAAAGCCCGCCAGGATGCCGACAATACCCGCCGTAGCGGTAGTGCGTTTCCAGAACATACCCAACAAGAAGATGGCCAAGATACCGGGCGAAATGAAGCCCGTGTATTTCTGAATGAACTGGAACCCACCTTCGCCGCCGATACCGAGCAAATCTTCCCAGGTAAGCGCCACGCCTAGTATCACCGAAGCGAAAATAGCCAAGCGGCCAACCCACACCTGCTGCTTCTCGGGAGCGTCTTTGTTTATGTAGCGCTTGTATATGTCGAGGGTGAAGATGGTAGAAATCGAGTTGACTTTACCGGCCAGCGAGGCCACAATAGCCGCCGTCAGGGCCGCCATCGAGAGTCCTTTCAAGCCGTTGGGCAGGAAAGTTAGCACGGCGGAGTAGGCGTTGTCGGAGTTGAAAGCGCCCGTTGACGCCATTTCCTGCTGCAACTCACCGTTCTTGTAAAGCACGTAAGCAGCAATACCAGGCAGCATTACAATGATAGGCATCATCAGTTTCAGCATGCCAGCAAACAGGATACCGGTGCGGGCCGTGTGCAGGTCGGCACCGAGGGCGCGCTGCGTAATGTACTGGTTGCAACCCCAATAGTTGAGGTTCACAATCCACTGACCAGCGAAGTACATGGCAATGCCGGGCAGGGCAATGTATTTATTTATTTCTTCCTGCGGCGTATTGGGCCCAGGTTTCGGGAAGATCATTTTGAAGTGGTCGTCGGCGTTGGTCATCAACGCCTTGAAGCCCGAAATAGCACCACCGCCTAAGCCAAACTTGGTGCTTACCACGTCCAGCGCAATATAGGTGGTTACCAAACCGCCCACTACCAGCACGACCACCTGAATTACGTCGGTGTAGCCTACTACTTTCATACCGCCCAGCGAGATGAGCAAGGCAAATACGGCCAGTGCCACCATAATCAGGTGGAAGCTGCCGCCCCCAATCAGGTTGCTGATGGCCAGCGCCCCGAGGTAAAGGATGGAGGTCAGGTTAACCAGAATGTAGAGAAACAGCCAGAAGATACTCATAATCAGGCTCAGCGTGGTGTTGTAGCGCTGCTCCAGAAACTGCGGCATCGTGAAGATTTTCTCTTTCAAGTAAATCGGCATGAAGAACACCGCCACAATGATGAGTACAATAGCTGCCACCCACTCATACGCCGCCACTGCCACGCCCACATTAAAGCCGGACCCCGACATACCGATGAACTGCTCGGCCGAAATGTTGGAAGCAATCATCGAAGCGCCAATGGCCCACCAAGTCAAGGAGCCCTCGGCCAGGAAGTAGTCTTTGGTGCTTTGCTCGGCCTTTTGCTTGCTTTTGTACACGTAGTACCCGTAGGCGGAAACCCCTACGAGGTAGAAGAGAAAGACAAGCAGGTCAAGCGTGGTAAGGTTGTTACGCATGAGTTAATGAAAGGGAACGTGGGAAATGAGGAGAGTAAAAGAGAGCTTAATTTTAGTGAGAATTATTAAGACAAAATGAATGCCCTCCCCTGCAGGCGTCCTGCGGGGAGGACATTTTTTGGAATTTTTATTGCCTTAGCTCGACTAGGCTTACCCTAGGCTAGCGGCCACCGAAGGCTACCTCGTTGTAGCGCAATTCGTTCTTGAAGGTGCGCAACTTGGTGTCGTCGTCGATAAGAACGTACTCGATGCCAGCCATCTCGGCAAAATCCTCCAGGTACTCAGCCGTTAGGTTCTGGCTGAAACCGGTGTGGTGAGCCCCGCCAGCTAAAATCCAGGCTGCTGCGCCTGTTGCCAGGTCGGGCTTCACTTTCCAGAGTACGCGCGCTACGGGCAGGTTCGGCAAGTCTTGCTCGGGTGCCACGGCTACTACTTCGTTTACAATCATGCGGAAGCGGTTGCCCATGTCCACGATGGTGGCGTTGAGGCCTTCGCCGGCCGGGCAGTTGAATACCAGGCGCACCGGGTCGGCTTTGCCGCCAATGCCCAAGGGGTGAATCTCGGCGCGCACCTTGCCTTCGGCAATAGTGGGGCAGATTTCCAGCATGTGGGAGCCTAGCACTTGGTTGTTGTTGGGCGCGAAATGGTAGGTGTAGTCTTCCATAAACGAGTTGCCGCCGGGCAGCCCCGCTCCCATCACCTTCATGGCCCGCACCAGCGCCGACGTTTTCCAGTCGCCTTCGCCACCGAAGCCGTAGCCCTCGGCCATCAGGCGCTGCGTGGCAATGCCGGGCAGTTGCGCCATACCGTGCAAATCCTCGAAGGTATCGGTGAAGCCTTTGGCGCCAGTGTCCTGCAAGAACTTGCGCATACCCGCCTCGATTCGGGCCGCGTCGCGCAACGACTGGCGCTGGCTGCCGCCATCCTTCAGCGTGTCGGCTAGGTCGTACTCCTGCTCGTAGGTGGTTAGCAGCTCATCGATTTGCGCGTCGCTCACTTCATTGATAACGGCCACCAAGTCACCGATACCGTAGGTGTTCACGGAGTAGCCAAACTTGATTTCAGCTTCCACTTTGTCGCCTTCGGTTACGGCTACGTAGCGCATGTTGTCGCCGAAACGGATGAAGCGGGCGCCCTGCCAGTCGGCCCAGGCCGCCGCCACGCGCGACCACACGCTTAGGCTCTGGTGCACGGCACTGTCTTGCCAGTGCCCTACTATCACTTTGCGCTTGATACCCATGCGGGCCCCAATGAAGCCAAACTCCCGGTCGCCGTGCGCCGATTGGTTGGTGTTCATGAAGTCCATGTTGATATCTGCCCACGGAATGTCGCGGTTGAATTGGGTGTGCAGGTGAGCCAGCGGCTTTTGCAGAATCTTCAGCCCGTTGATCCACATTTTGGCGGGCGAGAAGGTGTGCATCCAGGCAATCAGACCCACGCAGTTTTCGGTGGTGTTGGCTTCCTGCACCAGCTTGTAAATCTCCTCCGGGCCGGTCAGCACCGGCTTGTAGACGATTTTGATGGGCAGCTTGGTACCTAGTTCAGCGGCAATTTCCTGCGAGTGAGCGGCCACCTGTTCCAGGGTTTCGGGACCGTAGAGGTGCTGGCTGCCCGTAATAAACCAGGCTTCGTATTGCGAAATGTCAATCATACTTGTGACGCCAAGTGCAGTTGGCAGATTAAAATGGAACACCAACGGGTAGCTGGTGAAGGGGTTGGAAGGTAGAATAAGGCGAGAAAAGCAACGGCGGACGCCGCTACTCATGGAGCGGGTTACTGACCGTAATAAGAATTTGCGCCGTGCTTGCGCTCGTAGTGCTTGCGAATGAGGGCGTCTTTCAAGCGGGGTACTTCGGGGCGCAGCGTGCAGCTCAGATAAGCCAAGCGGGCAATTTCCTCGAGCACAGCGCTGTTGTAAACCGCTTTTTCCACGGTGCTACCCCAGGTGAAGGGCGCGTGGTTGCCAACCAAAATCATTTCCACTTCGGTGGGCGAAATGCCTCGCCGCTCGAATTCCTGAATGATTTGCCAGCCGGTCTGGTGTTCGTAGTCGCCCTGGATTAGCTCGTCGGCCATGGGTGGCGCGCAGGGCACGTCGGTGGTGAGGTGGTCGGCGTGGGTGGTACCGAGGATCGGAATATCGGTTTGGGTTTGGGCCCAAGCGGTGGCATACGTGGAGTGCGTGTGCACAATGCCGCCAATGCTTTCCCACTGCTTGAAGAGCAGCGCGTGCGTTTTGGTATCCGACGACGGGCGCTTCTCCCCTTCCACGATGTTGTTGTCGTAATCCACGATGACGATGTCCTCGGGCTTCAGCTTTTCGTAGGGTACGCCGCTTGGCTTGATAGCGAAAACACCCTTGTCGCGGTCTACCACGCTGGCATTGCCGAACGTGAACAGCACCAGTCCAAGCTTGGGCAACTGCATGTTGGCTTCGTAGCAATACTGCTTTAGGTCCTTATACTGGCTGCTCATGCGTGGTCAACTAAAGTGGTTTCAGAAGTGGTTTCGCCTTCTTTCAGGGTTACCGTTTCCACGAACTTGCCGAAGGCCTGGTACTGCTCGTAGCGAGACTGGTAGTCGGCTACGCGGGCCGGGTTGGGCTCGTAGGTTTCAGCAAAACCGCTGCCCATGGCGCGCTGCGCCGTCAGTACATCTGCGTGGACGCCAGCCGCTACCGCCGCATAAATGGCGGCACCTAGGGCCGGAGCCTGCTCGGAAACGGCAATCTTGATTGGCCGATTGAGCACGTCGGCCAGGGTCTGCATCACGAACTGCGACTTCTTCGCCACGCCGCCGATGCCAATTACTTGCTTCACCGGAATGCCTTCCTGCTCGAACCGCTCCACGATTTGCTTGGAGCCGTAGCAGATGGCTTCTACCAGCGCCCGGAATATTTGCGGCGCGTTGGTGCCCATCGTGAGGTTCATCATGGCGCCTTTGAGGCCTTGGTTGGCGTCGGGCGTGCGGCGGCCGTTCACCCAGTCCAGGGCCAGCACTGCCGACTCTTCGGGGTCTACGGCGGCGGCAGCCTTGCTTAGCTCCACCAACAGAATGTCGCTCATTTCGTCGCGTAGGGCGGCTTGCTGCTCGGCATTCAGCACTTTGGAGTGAGGCAGCACGTTGTGCAACGGCCACTCCACAATCTGGCGGAACCAGGCTAGCAAGTCCCCGAAAGCCGATTGACCAGCTTCCAACCCGAGCATGCCCGGAATCACGGAGCCATCCACCTGCCCGCAGATACCAGCCACCAGGTGGCTACCCACTTCGGCGGTAGGCGCTACCACAATATCACAGGTGGAAGTACCCATTACTTTCACCATCGAGTACGCTTCAATCTCCCCCGCTACCGCGCCGGCGTGGGCATCGAAGCTGCCCACGGCTACTACGGTGTCGGTGGTCAGGCCAAGGCGCTCGGCCCACTCGGCAGAGAGGTTGCCGGCCACTTGGTCGGCGGTGAAGGTCTCTTCAAACAGACGGCTCCGCAGCCCGGCCAGTTTGGGCTCTAAGTGCGTGAGGAACTCCTCGGAAGGCAATCCGCCCCAGCTTTCGTGCCACATGGCCTTGTGGCCGGCAGCGCACCGACTGTGCTTGAACGTAGCCAAGTCGTTGCCCGTGAGCAGCAGCGTCAGCCAGTCGCAGTGTTCCAGCCAAGAATGCGCGGCTTTGAGTACAGCTTCGTCTTCGCGCACCACGTGCATGATCTTCGCCCAAAACCACTCCGACGAATAGATGCCTCCCTCGAACTTGGTGAAATCTTCGCCGCCCCAGGTGCGGGCTTTGAGGTTGATTTCGGCAGCTTCTTCGAGGGCCGTGTGGTCTTTCCAGAGCACGAACATGGCGTTCGGGTTGTTTTCGAAGCCGGGCGTAAGAGCCAGTGAAACGCCCTTCTCGTCAACGGGGCCGGGGGTCGAGCCAGTGGTGTCTACCGCAATACCTACCACTTGCGCAGCGGGCACATGGGCCACCACCTTGCGAACCGTCGCTTCCAGACCTTCAATATGGTCGAGGGGGTGTTGGCGGAATTGGTTGCGGGCGGGGTTGCAGAATTCCAGCTTTTTCCAGCGCGCGTAGTAGTGCACGGCCTGCGCTACTTCGGCTCCGGTGCGGGCATCTACCAGCAAGGCGCGCACCGAGTCGGTGCCGTAGTCAACCCCAATGACGTAAGCCGCTTGTGGGTCGGATGTTGCTGTTTGAGGAGTTTGCACGAGTGATAAAATGGTGAAATGGTGAGGACTGTGAGGCAGTGGAAAACGTCATCATGCTGAGGGCAGCCGAATGAGAAGCCGAAACATCTCACTTGCCGACGTTGCTAAAGAGTATCCGTCTCCGTCATGCTGAGCGAAGCCGGAGGCATAGTCGAAGCATCTCGCGTGGTGTCGTTGCAGAGGCATTGTCATGCTGAGCGCAGCCGACGCATCTCGCGTGCTGACACTGGATTACTAATCAGACATCAGCACGCGAGATGCTTCGACTGCGCTCAGCATGACGACGTTCTTTTGTCATCCATTTATTTGCGGACGCCGAACTTGTAGATCGTGGTCGACTTGAGGGTGTCGCCGGGCTTGAGAATGGTGCTTGGGAACGTAGGCTGGTTAGGCGAATCGGGGAAGTGTTGCGTTTCCAGGCAGAAACCAGAATTTTTGCCGTACACGGTACCGCCCTTGCCTTTCAAGGTGCCATCGAGGAAGTTGCCGGTGTAGAACTGGACGCCAGGCTCGGTGGTGGACACTTCCATGGTGCGGCCCGAAGCAGCATCATACACCGTAGCGGCGGCGTGCATGCCGCTTGGGTTGTTGAGCACCCAGTTGTGGTCGTAGCCACCGGGCACCTGCCCGATTCGCTCGCCAATGGTGTGGGGCGTGGTGAAATCGAAAGGCGTGCCTTTCACGGGCTTCAGCTCACCGGTCGGAATCAAAGTGGCATCTACTACGGTGTAGCGGTCAGCTGGCAGGGTCACTTCGTGGCCCAGAATGTCTTTGCCTGCACCGTGGTTGAGGTTGAAGTAGGCGTGGTTGGTGAGGTTAACCGGCGTGGCCTTGTCGGTGGTAGCCGTGTAGTCGAGGCGCAGGGCATCGTCGTTGGTGAGGGTATACACCACCGTTACGGCTAGGTTGCCGGGGTAGCCTTCTTCGCCGTCTTTGCTGTTATAAGTAAGTGTTAGCGTCTGGCCATCGGCCGAAGTGCCGGGCTTGGCTTCCCATATCACCTTGTCGAACCCTACCTTACCACCGTGTAGCGTGTTCGGCCCGTTGTTTTTAGCCAGTGTATACTCTTTGCCATCCAGCGTGAACTTGCCGCCTTTGATGCGGTTGCCGTAGCGCCCAATCAACGCCCCGAAATACGGGCCCGACTTCAAAAACTCCGGGCTCTGGTAGCCGCTCACATCATCGAAGCCGAGGATAACGTCGCCCATCTTGCCGGCCTTGTCAGGCACCATCAGGCTGGTGAGCGTGCCACCGTAGTTGGTGATGGTAGCTTTCACGCCGTGGGCGTTGGTGAGCGTGAAGAGCTGCGCTTCAGCGCCAGCAGTGGTTTTGCCAAAAGCAGTGGCAGTGGGCATAGCGGAAGTGGTTTGGGTGGAATCGGTGGCAGTAGCTGCGGTGCTACCTTCAGTTTGAGTGGCGGGCTGCTGGTTGCAAGCGGCTAGTGCTAATCCGGCGGCGATGCTGCCGGCGAGTATACCGGCGCGGTTGAAATTTGTCATGGGCAAAAGAAGCGGGCGTTTGAAAGGAAGAATAAAGGATACAACAATGAGTGGCTGCCTGCTAAAACCAGTTAGCAGAGCGCCGCCAAGTTAAGAGCCTTTTCTAATGCGTAAATGCATTATGCAATTGTGTATTGAATAGATGAAATCAACTCTCCCCTTATAGAGCGCCCAATTTGGTACGTAAAGTAGAAATTCTTCTTTTATTACACAATCGTTTGTGTGCATATATCCTCTATCTTGTTGCTTCTGACTTTCCTCGCACCGGTACAAACCCTTGCCTGTTAGCATCACTGGTTGGTGCCACTCAATACTTTACAAACTGAAATTGGCAAATGCACTCGATGTAACAGCTGCTATCGTTTTCCAAGGTTTTTTTGTGTTGGCCACGTTACAGGACACTGACTTTGTGGGTGGAATAACCACCATTCCGCTGCACTCGCACCTGATACACGCCTGGCCTCAACGCGGTTTCGACCACTAGTTTTGCATTTTGCCCCTCAACTGCTCGCCGATATACTTCTTGGCCTTGCAGATTGAACACAACAACCGTCACCTTTTCCGCAGCCTTATTATCACCCATATCCACCGTAAAGCTTCCGTGCTCTGCCGGCACCGGATAGATGCTGACACCGGATAGCTTCTTGCCAGGCGCCGCGGCCAAAGGTGTTGCTTGACTTATCGTCCAACGTTGCGAGGTACTGCTGGCATTATAGGCACTTAGCTGTAATGGAGAATTAGGAGTTGTAGAGCTTCCAGTGGGCTCTACCACCCGATTAAAGAACCCAAAGACAAAAGTGCCATCATGAGCACGTTCCAACTGAAACTCTTGACAAATGGACCCACTCGCTGGTTCGAGTTGCAACGGAGCACCACTGGAGGTAGAACAGTTTTCGGTGCCTACTGCTTGCCCAGTCCGAACGCCAACTACCTGATAAGTTCCGCTGGTCAATACCGTGAAATCCCACTGTTGGCAATCGAGCCCATTGGGCGCGCTTTGTATGATGCGTTGTCCGGCTGCGGCAGTACAAGCGGCTGATTGCCAATACAAATTACTATTGGCATTGCTTATAGTATAGCGCCCAGGGCTCAACCAATTTCGACTCACAATTGGCCACTCCGTAGCATCCCAGCTCAGTTTGGCAACATCAAGCTTTGCCTGACCAGAGTTGTCTAGGTCGTAGTAATGGTGCGAAAAATAGCTAACACCATTCTCCTCAAATATTCCTGCGTGACCAGGCCCTACATAACGTCCGGCAGTGCTCAATAACGTCGAGCCCCCATTGTTGTTCAAATCCACACCGTTTCTATCAAGGAAAGGCCCTGATGGTGAAGTAGAACGCCCTACTTGAATGTAGTAGGTACTGTTGGAGCCCTGGCAGCAGTTGCCCCGGTTAATGAATAGATAGTAGTAGCCGCCTCGCTGCTTTACGTAAGCGGCCTCTACTCCCCCGTTCGCTACGGCGAATTGCTGAGTCTGCGTACCGTTCAGCGGTTTGCCAGTAACTGGATTCAGCTGCAACGTGCGAATTCCTCCGAAGAAAGAACCGTAGATAAACCACACATTATTATTGGTATCCCGATATACGGCCGGGTCTATGGCGTTGGGATTAGACGAGCCGGTGGCAGTAGATGACACCACTTCCCCCTCATCAACCCAGTTGTAGTTAGGGCTGGCGGGGTCCAACGTCACATTAGTCGCTACTCCTATTCCCGATACCTGCGACCCAAACGTGGAGCAGGAATAATAGAGGTAAAACTTTCCATTCATGAAAATGCACTCTGGCGCCCAATATTCGTTTGCGAACCCGGGCACCTTGCTATTAATCCATGCAGGTTGAGTAGCAGTAGTAAAAACGGGCCTGCTACTACTGGTCCAGTTCAGTAAGTCAGTGGAGTATTTACTAGGAATGCCGGGCCCAGTGCTGAAAACCCAGTATTTGTTGCCGTCTTTGATGATACTTGATGGATCGTGCGCATCTACACTGCCTCGAATAGCATAAGCCGGGGCACCGACACTAGCCAATAGCAGCAGTAGCAACAATAGTTGCCCGTAAACAGCGCTCAGTGTACTGCGCCTAAAGAGGCCGTTGTGTATCCGGGCAACTGTTTTAGCTGTGTAAACATGTTGAAACATAGTGCTGCTGGTTGCTGTGAGCTACAGGGCAGCTATCCAATCAATTGGAAGCATACCATAAGAAGTAAGGCAAAACAGCCGCTCCAGATTGCGGCCTGGAGCGGCTGTTTTGTTGATTTAAGTCGTTCAATAGTTTAGAAACCAGGATTTTGCTGGATGCTGCGGTCAATGTCTATTTCACTCTGAGGAATAGGCAACAAACGGTTTTTGCCTACTATGAAGTTTGCAAAATCCGGATCATGATCAGCACGAGCCAGTGTGTTAACATCAGCTTGGTTGTCTAGCAATCCGTAGCGGTTGAGGTCAGCCCAACGCGGACCTTCACCTGCCAACTCTGTTACCCGCTCATGCCGTAATTGAATCCGCATCGTCTCTCGGGTAAAAGTGCCTGTCAGTGGCGTTAGGTTTACACTAGGGCGAGCCCGAACCTGGTTGATAAGCGCAACGGCGGCGGCAGGCTGGTTCTGCTCGTTTAAGGCCTCAGCTTGTAGCAACAGTACATCTGCATAGCGTATTACCCGAATGTTGATGCCCGAATGGAAGTCTTCGAAAAAAGCTCCGCCTGCACGCGGATCATTTTGATACTTGCGCCAGAGGTAACGGTTGGGGTCGATGTTCAGACCATTGTTAGCAGTACCACTGAAGGGGCGGTTGTAAACAACGGGAGTACCCACTGCACTGTACATCGTAACGTCACGGCGCGGATCAGTGGCTCCTGTTACAGTCCGGTCGCTATACTCCCGGAACACCCAAGGCCGAACTTCCACGTCTGTAAAGCCAAAACCGGGAGGTCCCCAGAATTGCGAACGTTCCTGACCTTCTGAACCACCGGGTATGTCTACTCCTACTGCAGGCAGTTTGCTGCTGCCCTCAAACTGGATTTCGAAAATCGACTCGCTGTTGTTTTCGTTGAGCTCCGTGAAATTGTCGCGGTAGTTATCCACCAACTTATACTGACCCGACGAAATAACTTCGGCAAATTGCGCAGAAGCCAATGCCCACTGCTTTTGCTGCATATAGAGCTTGCCTAGCAGAGCCGTTGCTGCGCCCCGAGTTGCGCGGCCTTTGTCAGCGGGCCCCCATTCGCTAGCTAAGGGAAGGTCAACTTTAGCCGCTTGAAGATCAGAGATTACTTGCGCCTGCACCTCCTCAATAGTGCCTTGCGGTACCCGAGTGTTGGCATCGGCCAAAGTGGTTACAAGTGGCACATTTCCAAACAGTAACCCTAGGTCATAGTAGCAAAGGCCCCGCACGAAGTACGCCTGCGCTAGCACACGCTTCTTCACGGTTTCGTCCATTGTAATGCTAGGCACCTTAGCCAACACTTGGTTGCAACGGAAAATAGCACGGTAGTAATCGTTCCACATCACCTGCGACCGGTCGGTGGTATTGGCCTGCCGAAACGTTAGAAACTGGTTGAGGTCGAGGGCAGGCGTGCGGGTCCAAGACTCATCGGAGCGCCCTTCGGTAGCAAAATGCCAGTTCAAGCTGTAGATCGAAAAATATTGCAATGGAGAGTAAAGAGCCGTGGAAGCACGCACAGCATCACTCTCGGTTTGCCAGAACTGAGCCGTACTAGGCTCGTTGGGGTTCACTGTATCCAGCAGGTCTTCCTTGCAGCTGCTGGCACCAGCCAACAGAGCACCAGTTAGAGCCGTTATTAAAAGCTTAGATGATTTCATTGTTTTAGAAAAGAGGGGCTCATGCAGCACGAAGCCGCAACGAATTAGAAGTTTACTTGCAAGCCACCCGTGAAGGCGCGCACGTTCGGGTAACTAGAGTTGTCGATACCGGGACCATAAACGCCCTGGCCGGTTGTCTCGGGGTCAAACCCGATGTAATCCGTTATTGTAAACACGTTGCGGCCAGTCACATACACGCGCACACTTCCCAAACCTGGCACTCGGCTAGCAAGACCCTTCGGCAAGGTATAGCCTAACTGTATATTACGTAGGCGTAAGTAGCTACCGTCTTCTACCCAACGAGTTGTGATAGGATTGTTGTTGTTTACGGCCTCTAGTCCACCACCTTGTACTAAGCGGGGCGTGGTGTTCGAGGGATTAGTCGGTGACCAAGGCTCGATGTCGCTGCGGTAGTTATTTACTCCGTTCAATTGGTCAAGCGCCGCCCGAGTGTTGTTGTAAATCTCGTTACCCGTCACCCCCTGGAAGAAAACACTTAAGTCAAACCCCTTGTAGGCTGCTGTCAGGTTGAGACCGTATTGCAGCGCGGGAAAAGGGTTACCTACAAACTGACGGTCGGTGTCGGCACTGATTCTGCCGTCGCCGTTCAGGTCTTTATACTTCACGTCGCCGGGCTTGGCTAGAGGCTGAATAACCCGCCCATCAGCGTTCTTGTAGTTGTCGATTTCCTCTTGGCTCTGGAAAATACCTAGCATCTCTACTAGGTAGAGGCGGCCAATAGGCTGCCCCACTGTGGTGCGGCTAACGCCAAATGGGCCCACTACATTAGGCTGTAGTTCGGAGAGCTTCAGTACTTTGTTTTTTAGCGTCGTTAGCGTCAGATCTGCGCCATACGTGAAAGCCTTCCTGTTTTCATGGTAACCCAAAGCAAACTCCAGACCCTTGTTTTGAATCTCGCCTAAGTTGGTAAAGGGATTAAGCGAACCGGAGGTGCCAAGGTAGGCTGGCAGGGGCGGGTTTACGAGGGCGTCTTTGGTAGTAGAAGTATAGTAGTCGGCCGAAAACGACACCCGACGATCAAACAAGTCTAAATCCAACCCTATATCAGTGGTATAGCGTGACTCCCACCGCAAATTGGCGCTTTCCAGGCCTAATTGAATAGCTCCGTTGACGTTAACCTGGGGAGTGCCAAGCGGATAAGTGACATTCTGGTTTACGGTAGCTTGGCCGAGATAAGAGCCTGGCAGGTTATCATTGCCATTCACGCCATAGCTGGCCCGCAGCTTCAGGTTGCTTACTTGAGGTAGTGCGTTTTTGAAGAAGTCTTCTTCGCTAATACGCCATCCTATCGAGCCGGCGCCAAAGTTGCCATACTGGTTGTTCCGGTCAACGCGAGACGAGCCGTCACGCCGGAAACTAGCCGTAATCAGATAACGATTTTTGAAGTCGTAGTTCAGCTGCGAGAAATACGAACGTTTGTTGTACTCATCCTCGGTTCCGCCTACAGTACCCGTTGATGCAGTACCTGCACTGAGCACAGGAAAGTATTGCGGCTGTGACAGAAACAGGGTGGTTCGGGCTGTAGCGTTGTTGAAGTTATACGTCTGCTCAGAGTAGCCTAATACAGCATTAATTCCGTGCTCACCAAAGCGCTTATTGAAGTTGAGCGTGTTTTCAATAATCGTGGTTGTAGTTGTACCACGGTTTTCAAACAAGTAGGTATTGTTAGGATTCGAAGCCTCACCTAACCGAATGAACCCATTCTTGCGGAAATCTTTATCATTGAAGTCATGGACCTCAAGACCTAAGTTCAGCCGATACGACAGGAAATCGGTAAACGAAAACTCACCGTTGACACTACCCTGCAGCCGATTATTCTTCTGTGTTTGATTACGGATTTCTTGAGCGCCAATTGGGTTGGTGGAATAATTGAATAAGTAGTTGTTGCTACCGTAGCCAAACCCACCCACATTTCTTGGGTCGTACACCGCAATACCGGGCAATTCTGTTAGCACGTCAATAAATGGCACCTCGTTGAGTAAGGTTGTATTGATGTGTGTTAGAAGAGCACTCTCACTTATTTTCAACCGGCCACGGGTCAGTCCCGAATTCAGGCGGACGCTATAACGCTCGAACTTAGGCCCTTTGACAATACCTTCCTGGTTGAAATAACCACCCGAAACCAAGAAGTTAGTTGCATTCTTGCCGCTGTTGCTACCACCAGAGAAGGTTAGATTGTAGTCCTGTACTCTTCCGGTCTGGAAAAATTCTTTTTGCCAATCTGTATCAATAGCATCGGTATAGGCTCCTCCTGGTCCTCTCACAGCGCCAGCCATCTGCTCCGTTATCGGATTCAGGCCCGCATTGGTATAAGCTACCACTGCCCGGTCGGCCCATTGGCTATGGTTGGTTAAGTTGTATTTTTTGTAAATACTTTCAACTCCCGTGTAACCGTTAAAGCTCAGTTTTGGCTCTCCGGCCTGGCCGCGCTTAGTGGTAATAAGAACGACACCGTTTGCTCCGCGCGAACCATAAACGGCCGTCGAGGAAGCATCTTTCAATACCGTCGCTGACTCTATATCATTGGGGCTTAGGTCACGAATGTTGTCCGTCCATAATCCATCAATTACATAGAGTGGCTGGCTGCCCGCGTTGAGGCTGCCAATACCCCGAATAGCAATGTTAGGAGTAGCACCCGGGGCACCCGATCCTACTACCTGAACCCCGGCTACGCGGCCCTGAAGAGCTTGCGAAAGGGTTGGCACAGGCGCTTTGGTAGCTTCCTTGGTATCTACGCTACTTACAGCACTAGTCAAATTCTGACGGTCTTGTGTCAGGTAGCCTACTACTACAACCTCGCTCAGTGCTTTAACATCTTCTGCGAGGGTAACCGTTAGGTTGGTGGAAGCAGCAGTTACGGGTACTTCTTTAGTGGTGTAACCTACGAAGCTGAAGGTCAACACACTGCCCTCGGCAGCTGTGATAGTAAAACTACCGTCCCCCCCTGTTGACGTTCCATTGGTTGTGCCTTTTACGAGGACCGTCACGCCAGGTAGCGGGTCGCCATTTGTCCCCGTTACTCGCCCAGCTATGGTAACGTCTGCGGTTTGAGAGGCACTAGCAATAGAATTGCTTTCGGGTGTGGTTGATGTAGCTGCATTCGCCACAAGAGGCTGCAGCGGCAAGCAGCAGAGCAGAGCCGGAATAGCAGCCCGGCGCACTTTAGGTACTGTCTTTTTCATGTGAAAAATTGTGGGAATTAATGGGTATTTCACACAAACGATTGTGCATAAATAGATACGCAAACGTTTGTGTGTTTTTTAAAGTAAGCTAAAGAGGGTTTATGGTGAAAGGAATGATTATTCTGCAGTATTTAAATGAAAAGTCCTAATCATAGGCCATTTCTGAAGCGCTGCAATACAATTTCTCGTTTTCAGTGGGTAAGATTAAGGAAATATAGACAGACTACCAACTAACTTATAACCGTTTATTCTGGAATTTTATTGGTAAGATTCAATGAATAATCGGTTGTGTAAATACTAAACACGGGTAGCCTTTTGCTAAAAGGTATAAGCTTACTTTTCTGAATAGCTTTTTTGTTAGTGATTCAAAATCGACCCACGCTTCTAACTTTTTCCAACTAGCAGCTGAACAGCTACTGTAGCTAGGCCCTGACTATCAGGACTTGTTGGTTTCAGAACTGCTTTACTGGGCTGTGAGGGCACAGTACTACTGGAAGGCTAATCGGCCGACAGGCTTTGCGGTCAAGCCCATTCTTATAAGCTCGTTCGTAAAGCCTAGGCATTTATTTCTTTTACTTTAGCCTCGGGTTTTCGTACTCATTTCAAATCAAACTTCCATCCGCTTTCCCCCAGCTATGCTTCATCAATCAGTAGCAAAGTCTTTCCAGGACCGATTCAACCATACTCCCCTGCTTGTAAGGGCTCCGGGGCGCGTCAACCTGATTGGCGAGCATACCGACTACAATGGCGGATTTGTGATGCCAGCGGCCATCGATAAGGAAATCTACTTTGCCGTTGGCTTGAACGGCACTACTACGGCGCGGCTCTACTCCTACGACCTGGACCAAAGCTACGAGACCGAGCTAGCCGAAGTAACGCGCGACAAGACTATGTGGGCCAACTACTTGAAAGGAGTGGTTGCACAGTTTCAGAAGCGGGGCCTCACCGTGCCGGGCTTCGACTGCGTGTTTGGCGGCAATGTACCTATCGGCGCGGGGTTGTCGTCGTCGGCGGCGGTGGAATGTGGGTTGGCGTTTGCGCTCAACCACCTGATGGGCACCAACCTAGACCGCATGGAGCTGGCGCACATGGCCCAGAAAGCGGAACACGAGTTTGCCGGCGTGCAGTCTGGCCTCATGGACCAGTTTGCTAGCCTCTTCGGACAGCCCGGCCACGTGATGCTGCTCGACTGCCGCTCCCTCGACTACGAGTATCTGCCCTTTGATACCAGTGCCTGCGGCATCGTGCTCTGCAATACGGGCGTGAAGCACTCTTTGGCCAGCTCGGAATACAACCTACGCCGCCAGGAGTGTGAGCAAGGTGTAACCATACTGCAGCAATACTACCCCGAAGTTGCTTCGCTACGCGACGCCACGCTCGAACAGCTCAACGCGCATCGGGAAGAGCTAGGCGACGTAGTGTATCGGCGGTGCATGTACGTGGTGCAAGAAAACTTCCGGGTGGAGGCCGCGCGTCAGCACCTCAACGACGGCGACTTGGCTGCTTTTGGCCAGGAGATGTACGCGTCGCACGCCGGGCTGCGCGACGACTACGAGGTGAGCTGCAAGGAATTAGACGTGCTGGTGCAAATTGCGAAAGCACAACCCGGCGTGTATGGTTCGCGGATGATGGGTGGCGGCTTTGGTGGCTGCACCATCAACCTGGTAGCCGTAGACCAAATCGAGGGCTTCGTGCAAAAGGCCACCGAAGAGTATAAGCGCTACTTGGGTCTAGAGCTGGAAACGTACCAGACCACCATCACCGGAGGTGTGGATATACTGCAGCCTGAAGTAGTAAGCTAAGTTGTGAGTTCCCGTTTGCCAGCGGCCGAACAGCTACGGAGGTAGCACTCGACTACTAGCAAAGGACAACTTGGGCTGGCAACTCATAACTACCAACTGAACATACACAACCAACAACAATGGCTGAATTCAACAGCGCTGAACACCCGCATCGTCGCTACAACCCGCTTTCCGGGGAATGGATACTGGTGTCGCCGCACCGCTCGAAGCGGCCGTGGCAGGGGCAACAAGAGAAAACGGCGGCAGAAGTACGCCCCGCTTACGACCCTACCTGCTACCTCTGCCCCGGCAACACCCGAGCCAACGGCGCCGTGAATCCGCCCTACGAAGGTACCTTCGTTTTCGACAACGACTTCGCGGCTCTTGTGCCCGATGTGCCTGCGGGCAGCATCAACGTGGGGGGCTTGCTCCGCGCCGAAGCCGAATCGGGAGTGGGTCGGGTAATCTGCTTCTCGCCACGCCACGACCTCACGCTCCCCGAAATGGCAACTTCCGACATTCGGCGGGTAGTGGACGTGTGGATCGACGAGTATACCACCCTCGGCAGCCGGCCAGACATCAACTACGTGCAGATCTTCGAAAACAAAGGCCAGGCGATGGGCGCCAGCAATCCGCACCCGCATGGCCAGATCTGGGCGCAGCGCACAGTGCCGGTGGAACCCGCCAAGGAAACGGTGCAGCAGGCCGCTTACTTTGCCGAGCATGGCCGCAGTCTGCTAACTGACTACCTGGCCATTGAGGTAAAAGAGCAAACCCGCGTGGTGCTCGAAAACGAGCATTTTGTGGTCGTGGTGCCGTATTGGGCGGTGTGGCCCTTCGAGACGCTGCTGGTTCCTCGCCGCCACGTACAGGACGTTACGCAGCTTACCGATGCCGAAAAGGACGCCTTTGCCGATATTCTGCGCCAGCTTACAATCCGCTACGACAACCTGTTCGAGATTTCCTTCCCCTACTCGGCCGGGCTGCACCAGCGCCCCACCGACGGGCAGGCGCACGAAAGCTGGCACTTCCACATGCATTTCTTCCCGCCGCTGCTGCGCTCGGCTACAGTGCGCAAGTTTATGGTGGGCTATGAAATGCTCGGCAACCCCCAGCGCGACGTGACGCCGGAATTCGCCGCCGAACGGCTTCGCAGCTTGCCCGATGTGCATTATAAGCAAACCGCCAAGCAAGAATAGCCTAGTTGCAATTCAAGGCACTATTTACAATCACAAAAAAGGAGGCCCTGGATACCAGGGCCTCCTTTTTGTATCTAAAAACAGACAGCTTGCTACTTGCCGTTTAGCTTTTTGATGAGGTTGATTTCGTCTTGGCGATAGGGCGTACCGTCGCGGTGGAACACTTCGTGGAACCACTCGATGGGCTCACTGCCGTCGGCCAGCGGGGTATCCCACTGGTATTTGGTGTTGGTTTTGCCATCGACCAGGCCCCAGTTGATAGCGCCTACGTTTTGCTTTTTCAGCAAGGGCATAATGGTAGAAAAACGGCTGTTGCGGGTGCGCGCCATGTACTCGGTGCAAATCAGGGGACGGTCGTGCGTTTCGAGTAGTTCTATTACGCGCTGGTGCATGGCGGCATCCTCGTAGTTATGATACGTTATGACGTCGGAATTGAGGGCCTGAAACGAGTTGAGCGCGCCATAATCCCAAGCCCATAAGCCTACACTTAGGGGCTGCGTGGGGTTTACGGCCCGCGCCCAGCTGAATACATTGCGCAGCAGCGGCATAGAAGAAACAAGCTTGCCGGAATTGCCCGGCTCGTTGTACAAGTCCCACAACAAAATGCGGCGGTCGGCCTTAAAGGTGGTCAGCACGTCCTGCACGTAGGGCTTGAGCTTGATGAACGTAGCGGAGTCGCGGGAGGCAGGGTCGCCGGGGTCTTGCAGCCAGCCGGAGTTGTGGATGCCGGTTTTGGGCGCGGGCTGTACCCCAACCTGGGACGTCTTGTTCCAACAATCGTCGAAGAAAACGAAGATGGTTTGGATGTGGTGCTTGTCGGCAATGCCGAGGTAGGTATCGACGCGCTGCTTGAAGCCCTTGGGGTCTTGCTGCCAGGCTAGGCTGTGCAGAAACACGCGCATGGTGTTGAAGCCAATGCCCTCGGCCCAGCCCAATTCCCGGTCGATGGTGGTGGGGTCAAACGTATCGGCCTGCCACATTTCCAGCTGGTTGATGGCCGTGCTAGGAATGAAGTTGGCACCCGACATCCAGGGATGCTCCCGGTACCAGGCCCACGCCTTGGTGGTCGACCAAACCTGGCCGGCCGAGGCACTGACCGTTCCTTTGGTTTTGATCTTGGTTTTTTGCGCCTGCGTGCTGCCCGAAAACAAGAGCAGCAACAGGAAGAATACTAGTTTTTTCATACTGCGGTGGGAAATAGTGATGGTGGATGCGCCCTCGAAGTAAGAGGAAAGAAACAGGCATTACAACACTGTTGGGCTTTACCTCGCAATGACCAAGGCGCATTCCGCTCTGTGTCGGCCCAAAGCCAGCAGCTAGATTTTGTCGGGAATAGATTCTGACAGCTTGAAAACGGCGTATTCGGTCATGTGAAAGCAAGCAATTCCGGAATGCAGTTGGCGAACATCCATTGCTGTGTTTCGCCCGTATAGTCAGCAAACACTACATCCGACTTCTCTCATAAATTCTCCCTCTCATGCTTAAGAACATCCTCTCTACCACGGCTCTGGCAATGGCTTTCTCGGTTGCTACGACTACTGCTTCGCTGGCGCAAGACCAAGTTAAAAGCAAGTCGGACGGCGAAAAGACCAAGGTCAAGGACGGTGAGATGGTCACCAAAACCAAGGCCGACGAAGACGGCAAAATGAAGATCAAGGGCAAGGCCAAGGATGGCAGCAAAATGAAAGCTACCACCAAGCCCCGCGAAGGCAAAGACATGAAGAACATGAAGATGGGCTCCGGCCCTTCGGCTAGCATGGATGCTTCAGGTGCAAGCGGTGTGATGGTAGGCGGCGCCATGATGACCCCTGACAAAGACATTGTAGACAATGCGGTGAGCTCTGCCGAGCACACCACCCTGGTAGGAGCCGTAAAAGCTGGTGGCTTGGTAGAAACGCTGAAGGGCGCAGGTCCTTTCACGGTATTTGCACCCACAAACGCAGCGTTTGAGAAGCTGCCCGCTGGCACTGTTAATACGCTGGTAATGCCTGAAAACAAGGACAAGCTAAGCACCATCCTCACCTACCACGTAGTGCCCGGCCGCTTAATGGCCGCCGACCTGAAGGACGGCCAAACCCTGACCACGGTAGAAGGTGAAACCTTAACCGTAGTGGCCAAAGGCAGTTCTGTAATGCTGCGCGACGCCAAAGGCGGCACAGCCAACGTCACGATTCCGAACGTGGTATCGAGCAACGGTGTCACTCACGTAGTTGATGCGGTACTGATGCCGACCAAGTAAATCGTTGAATGGCTCGGTTGTGAGCTGTTTGAATGAACCATTAGAAAAGGCCCGTTTCTGCAGAAGCGGGCCTTTTTTGTGTTCAGACAGACGTGGTGCGCCCCGGTAGAAGGCAATTCAATAATAATTTATTTATTCAACCAGTACGCTAGAATCACGTCCTTTACCAAACATCTTCCTTTTGCCCAACACCATTACATGAAACACCTTTTCTCTCGACTGCTAGGGGCAGTGCTGACGTTGAGCAGCGTTGCCGCTTCAGCGCAAGTCATGCCACCGGCCCCGCCTGTTTCGTTGCAAGGCCAGCCCCTGAAAGTTTGGCTGCGCCAAAATTGGTACGACGGCCAGCGTACCATTCTCAGCTACAGCGAGGCGCGCGGCAAGATGTACAACTACGTTGATAACCAAAACGGCAGCGTGGTGTGCGTGTACTCCGGCTACACCGAGACTACGCCCCTCGACTCCGCCAACACTAGTCCGGGCGTGGTGACGCGTATTAACTGCGAGCATACCATTCCGCAGTCGTGGTTCAACGAGGAGGTGCGGATGCGTTCCGACATTCACCACCTGTTTCCGACGTACGACACCTGGAATTCCGACCGGGGCTCCGACCCGTTTGCGGAAATTCCGGACGCGCAGACGCTGAAATGGGTGCGGGGCACGCAAAGCCAGACCACCATCCCGACGGCCAACATCAACGAGTGGAGCGAGGACACGAACACGCAGTTCGAGCCGCGCGAAGACCACAAAGGCAACTTGGCCCGGGCGGCGTTCTACTTCTACACCATGCACCAGAAGCAGAGGTTTGATCCGGGCAAAGACACCATCACGGCGCTAGCCGATTTGAACACCCTCTACCAATGGCATCTGGCCGACCCAGTGGATACCCGGGAACGGGAGCGAAACCGCCGCGCCGCCAAAAGCCAGGGCAATTTCAATCCCTACATTGCTTATCCCGACTTGGTGGCCCGGGCTTTCGGGTTTCAAGTGTTGCCTACCTTCAGCTTCACGGCTGCTACTGGCAGCATAGCCGAAGGCAACACGGGTACTACCACCTACACGGCCACAGTTACGCTATCAGCGGCAGCTAGCACGCCGCTCACCGTGCAAGTAGTTCTCGATCCTGCCAATTCCACGGCAATAAGCCCATCTGACTTCACGTTCACCTCGCCCCAGACGCTAACATTTGCCGCCGGACAAACCAGCCAGATGGTAACGGTGACGGTGAATGGCGACGCCACGGCCGAAGCCGATGAAACCGTAGTGCTACAACTGCAAAACGTAGGCAACGGCGGCGCTATCGGCGGCCCCTCGACGCACGCCCTGACCATTACCAACGACGACGGCACGCCCCCTTCGGTTCGGTTTGCAGCGGCCACCGGCTCTATTGTTGAAGGCAATGCGGGCACTACTACCTATACCGTGGATGTGACGGCCGCCAACATTCCGGCGGGTGGCATTACGGTGCCCGTAACCGTGGACGCAGTCAACTCCACCGCCACGGCCGCCGACTTCACGCTGAACACCAGCTCCCTGACATTTGCGGCGGGCACGGCTGCGCAAACGGGAACCGTAACCATCACCGTGACGGGCGACGTAACGCCGGAACCTAACGAGACGGTGCGCCTGCGCCTCGGCACGCCCAGCAATGCGGCGGTGCTGCTCGTGGCGCCCACCACCCACACGCTCACGCTGCTCAACGACGACCAAGCCCCGGCCGGCTCGCCCTGCACCGATTTGTATTTCTCGGAATACATTGAAGGTTCGGCTACCAACACCAAAGCCGTGGAGATTTTCAATCCGACCACCTCGCCCATCAACTTGGCGGGCATCCGCATCGAGCTGTACGCCAACGGGGCCAGAACCCCAACCGCCACCCAAACGCTAACGGGCACCATTGCCCCCGGCGATGTGTACGTGGTAGCCAATACCGGCGTGGTTTCGCCGGTGGTACTCGCCCAAACGGACTTGCAGTCGGCGGTGGGCTTCTTCAACGGCGACGATGCTATTGCCTTGATGGAAGGCTCCGACACGCTCGATATTATTGGCGTAGTGGGCGTGGACCCCGGCACCACCTGGACGATTCCGGGCGGCGGCTCAACCACCGACAACACGCTGGTACGCAAGCCCACCGTGGGCCGCGGCGAGGCGCGCTGGAGCGTGGGCGCCAGCACTTGGCAGGCCGTCGGCACCGACGTATACACCAACCTGGGCAGCCACAGCAGCACCGCCTGCTTGGTTAGCTCCACTACGAAGAATGCCCCCCTGAACACCGGCTTGGCTGTGTACCCGAATCCGGCAACCACGTCCGTGCAAGTGCAAGTACCCGGCCTGCGAGGGCAACACGCAGCCGACATACGCCTCTACAGTGCGCTAGGCCAACTCGTGCTAACGCAAGCCCGCAAACTAACGGGCGCCGACACCGCTACCCTGGATGTGCAACAACTGCCCGCAGGCTTGTATTCTGTACAGGTGACCGTAGACGGCATACGCTACACCAGCCGCGTAGCCGTGAAGCAGTAAACAGCCAGAATAAACAGGAAACACACGAGCCCCCTCCTGGCGTCAGGAGGGGGCTCGTGTGTTTCACTCAAAACCGGGTTACTTGTCTAGTAGCTCCTGGTATTCGGGGTGGCGCTTCACAAAAACGTCCATGAACTTGCAGCTGGTGCGCACCCGCAACCCCTGCTCTTTGGCGTAGGCGAGTCCTTCGCGGGCTAGGGCCTCCCCTACGCCTTTGCCGCGCAGGGCCTCGTCTACAAACGTGTGCGCAAAGTCGATGACTTCGGGGCTAGGCTGGCTGTAAGCAAGCTCGGCGGTATAGCCATCGACGGTGGCAGTGAATTCTTGGTCTTCGGGTTGGTGCTGAACAGAGATGGACATAGCGTGAATGGCAAGCAAATTAGTGGCAACAAGAGAGTACGTAGCCCGGATTTTTTTGGCTGTATCCTAACCGTGCATGGCTCAGTCTGCGTATGCACTCCAGGCTTGAGTACGTCTCGCCTTTCTTGTTCCCCACCCTTCAGCTTTTTCACTGATGCAGAATAGCCCCACTTCCAACAACGTCGATCCGCAGAACAACGAGGATTTCAATAACACGCCGAACAAGTATCCTGAAAACATAGAGCGCGGCGTAAACGACCCCAACGACCATAGCCACATCTCGCACAAATCGACTTTTGGCACTCCACAATACGGCGACTTCGGGCACCCCGACGCGCAGAACAGCGCGGGTACCGAGCCCGAGCGGCGCGCTGGCGCTAACCCCGATGGGCAAGCGGCACCTAGCACCGCCGATCCAAACCAACGCGGCAGCGTACCCCAGAACCTGAACCCTGGAGAAGCCAACCGGGTGAGCGACGACGACTACGAAGACCAGCGCGAAGGTTGGGCTAAAGATGACCCACGCTACGGCGGCGGCACGCGCAACTGGCGCACCAACGAACCCGCCAACCACAGCACGGGCGCCGAACCCGAAACGGACGATTCGGAGCGCGACAACCCCAACGACGGCAGCAACGATAACCCCGACGAATTCAGTGCCCTGCGCCCCGACAAAGGCGCTGGCATTCCAGGCAAATAACACCGTAGGTTGCGCGTAAACCCTTTGCCTTCATTTTACCTCTCCTATCATGGCAGATACTAAAGATCAAAACCAGAACCAGGACCCGGCAGCAGCCCTCGATTCCAACTCGGGCGCGAACCTGACGGAAGAGCAGCGCAAGCACCGTGAGGAACTGTACGGCTATAAGAAAGACGAGGAAGGCACACTTGACACCTCGGCCCGCCTAGAAGACGAAACCACCGGCATTCCCGAAGACACCAACCACGGCCCCGACGCTTCCAACACCATCAACAGAGAAGGTGAGTTTTCGGACCCAGGCTTCAACAATCCTTTCGACGACAACAACCGCTAAACCACAACCAGGTCTTGAATGACCTCGAAAGCCCTCTACAACTTGTGGAGGGCTTTTTTGTGTTAGTTGTCAACCGCATTGCTGCTCGTATGCCCGGCGACCCAGGCGCACGCTCGGTGGCAAGAGCACAGCCGTAGGAAGTACCAGTTAGCCGTCGTGTTTTTCTTACAATCATGCACCTACGCTTGTATCTTCACGGTAGCTCTACTACATCTTGAAACTTCTCCTAAAGTTCTATCGAGCATGAAGCTGCAAGCCATGACGGCCGCGCACTGGCCCGAAGTGCAAACTATTTATGTGGAGGGCATTGCCACCGGCGACGCTACGTTCACCACCACAACACCGAGCTGGGAGGAATGGGACAGCAGCCACCTCCGCCACAGTCGGTTGGTAGCTGTTGACGACGAGGCTACGGGTCACGGCCAAGTGCTGGGCTGGGCGGCTTTGTCTCCGGTGTCGGGGCGATGCGTGTATGGCGGCGTGGCCGAGGTGAGCGTGTACGTGGCCGCCGCAGCCCGCGGGCGCGGAGTGGGGCATCAGTTACTGGCGGCCTTAATCAAGGAATCCGAAGAGAACGGGATTTGGACGCTGCAAGCCGGGATTTTTCCCGAGAATAGCGCCAGCGTAAACATCCACGCCAGAGCTGGTTTCCGCGAAGTAGGTAGGCGCGAGCGAATTGGGCAGTTGCACGGGGTGTGGCGCGATACGCTGTTGCTGGAGCGGCGTAGCGCCGTGGTAGGAGCCGCTGCACTACGCCCCAGCTGTGCGAGCTGAGTAAGCAGTTCAGGGGCTATGTAGTATCACTTCGGGAGCCTGCTACTCGTATATACAACATACCCGTCTGCCCCACCCGCCCTATGCCCACCACCCTCCTTGTTCTGACCGATTTCACCGACGCTTCCGACCAGGCCCTCACCTACGCCGATGCCCTGGCCGTGCCGCTTGGCGCCTCCCTTGTATTGCTCCACATTCGGCGCGAACCCCTCCTCGACACGGAAGCCTTCAACGGCCATATTCAGTACATGAGTGAAGGGGAAATAGCGGCGGACCTGGCCTGCCGCTCTGCTGCGCTAACCTCGTCGGTGGTAGTAGAAACAGCAGTGGACAGCGTGGCAGTGGCCGTACAACAAGCCGTTGCCAAGTATCGCCCCTTGCTTGTAGTGCTAGGCAAGCCCGACAACGCTACCAGTTCCGATGAGTTAGTGGCCAGCACGCCGCGGACCCTGCTCCGGGCCACCTTGGTGCCGTTGCTGCTTGTACCTGTGGGAGCCACCGTGGCCGTGCCTCCGGCCCGGGTCACGCTGGCCGCCGATGGTCATCCGTTTCACCTGCACCCGGAAGTTCTGGAAGCAACCCGCCAGCTATTACTGGCTCTTTCGCCAACTCTTACCGTAACCTATGTAGCCAAGCCAGAAGACAGCGACAATTGCTCTGCTTCTCTTGCTACCGTACAAGACAGTGGCCTAGCAAGTGCAGTACCCGCTGTTCAAACTCACGGCGTACGCAACCGCCACGAGGCAGAGGGCATTCTGCAAGCGGCCACCGAAACTCGCGCCGATTTGCTGTTGGTAGTGGCCCGACGGCGCAGTTTCCTGGATCAGTTGTTCCATCGTAGTGTGTCCACCCAAGTGGTACTGCAAACTTCGGTGCCCGTGCTTTTGCTGTCCGCCAAAGACTAAACAGCAAACGGCGGTCAACCTGCGCTTGCGTAGGTTGACCGCCGTTTGCAGGCTGCCATTCATTTTTTATCTACAGCCGCCAGCCCACTTGCGCACCACCGTACCAGTTGCGGCCCGGAGCTGGCTGGAAGTAGCGGCTGCCAAACGCATTAAGGTCGTTGCCGAGAGAGTAACGGCGGTTGGTGGCGTTTTCGATACCAGCAAACACATCCAAGCCCAATCGGTCGAGGGTGCGGCGCCAGCCAGTACGGGCCGCGAAGGCCCAGTAGCCGGCAGCCTCCACGGTGTTGGCGTCGTTAAGGGGCACGCGGGCTTGGTGGTTGACGGTGGGACTGAGGTAAAACCCGTGTACTTCGCTGAAATCGAGGCCAGTGTTGAGCGTGTGCGGCGCGGTGCCAGTGAGGCGGTTGCCGCTGAAGTTGTTGCCAGCCGACTCGTAGCGCCCGAAACGGTAGTGGTTGTAGGCGTAGCTTGCCCACAGGCGCAGGCCATAAGGTCCGGCCGCCGTTGGGGCGGGGCCAGCCGTAGCGGCCGTAGTAGATACGTCCGCGTTTGGTGTTGTTTGCCACAGCCAACCGCTTAGCGCTACTTCGGCTCCGCGTTGGCGAGTGTTGCCGGAGTTGGCGAAAAGCTGCACGCCCGCCGTGTCGGTACGGGAAACGATGGTTTGGCGCAGCTGGAAATCGTATATGGCCACATCGAATTTCAGCTGCTGGTTGAACAGCGTACCGCGGGCGCCTACCTCGTAGCTGGTGCCGCGCTCCGCCTGCAGGTTACGGTTCAGTTGCCCGTTGGAAGTCCTTATTTCTTCTTCCGTGGGCGGCGAGAAGCCCCGGCTAGCACTGGCGTACACCGATACCTGCGGCGTAACTTCTTTCAGCAAGGCCACGCGCGGGGAAACTTCGGGCCGAAAATTTCGCTCGTACTGGAAGCCCACAAACGGTGGCGTTACGGCATCGGTCAGGCGGTTGACGCGGTAGCGCAGGCGGTTGTAGCTGGCGCCGGCCGTGAGCAGGAAGCCTGCGGGCAACTCGTAATCCGCCTGCGCAAACACGAACCCAGTAACGGCCCGAATTTCATCGTCGTAGCGCAGGGCACCGGGGTTCCCGCCGCGGTTTTGGTAGTTGCGGGAGGTTTCGAAGCCGTTTTGCAGCTCCGCGCCGCCTTGCAGCCGCAGCGTATTGCCGGCTAGTGCCGTGCGGTAGTTAAGCACCGTGCGCCCACCCCCGCCGAGCTGCGTGTTCCGCTCCAGATCCACCAGAAACGGCGTGACAATGTTGCTGCCCGTGCCGTAGAGCGTGGTCCGGCTAACAAGCCGGTCGGTGAAGCGGTACTCGTAGGTACCGCCGAGCAAGGCGGTGCGGGTGGCGTAGCCGGCCTGTTGCTCCACGGTACCGGGCGCGGTGGGCGTACCCGGCCGGGCCTGGCGCGGATTGGCCTCGAATTGGGCGCGGGTGAGGCTGCCGGGTATCTCGTAGTCGAGGTCGGTGTAGAGGGCGTGCAGGGCCAGCGTACTTTTCTCGGTGGGCCGCAATTCGCCGTCCAGCACTAGCACGTCGCGGCGGAGGCTACTTTGCTGGCGGTAGCCGTCCAGGGTCTGGCGGGCGTATTGGGCGCGGAAGTAGCCGGTAGCGGTGCCACTTTCCACCGCCACGGTGCTCCGGCGCAAGCCGTAGGAGCCCGCCGTAAAGCCAACTTGCACCCGCGTCTGACCGGGCAGTGGCCGACGGTTTTCAAGCAGCACGGCCCCTCCCGTACCAGCGCCATACACGCTGGCGGTGGGTCCTTTTACCACTTCCAGGCGGCCAATCTGGCTTGGGTCGAGCAGGTTAAGAGAAGTGCTACCACTGGCCTCCGTGAACGGAATACCCTCGTAGTATACCTTCACGTTGCGCACTCCAAACGGCGAGCGGAGCGTGCTGCCCCGCACGCTGAGGCGGTAGCTGGCCGTAGCTCGTTCCTCTAGCCGCACGCCGGGCAACGTATTCACGGCCTGCGTAAGGGCGTTCTGCGGAAAACGCTCGAAAGTAGCGGCATCCACTACTCCCACAGCAGCAGCCGTGCGGCGCAAGGGCAATTGCTGGCCGTAGCCCGTCACGGTGGTTTCGGGTAGGCGTACGGCGCGGGCAGTATCAGGAACGGCGGTTTGGGCGAAAAGGGAAGTAGGCAGCAGCAACAGTGGCGCGGCGTAGCGGTAGGGCATCAGAAACTCATATAAGATTTAATGCTGCTAACCGTTATTCAGTGGTTAGGGTTGGGGCGAGGTTGAAATCAGTGTTTAAAAATCTATGGTTCAAGCAAGTTCCTTGTTCAGCTATTGCCATGTCAACGCTTTATCTGCCCCGCCGTCACCGTCGGCCCTTGCTGTTGCCCCGCGGCTTAGTAGCGCTTGGGTTTCTGCTGTTACTAGGCTGTAGAGTGCTGGTTGATCAGCCTCGACTTCACCGCTATTCGGTGATGCAGCTGACTATGCCAACCATTTGTGGTAAGCTAAAAGAGCATTACATTTTCTGCCTGCCGTCCGCCAGAGAAATCAGAAAGATGGGAGCTTGGCAAGCTGCCGACTTCACCGGCAACGCTGCCGCCGATAGCAGTACGTTGCGCCAGATTCAGCGCCATTTGCGTGCTATGCAGAATTATTCAACCACTAGCGGTTTACGCATCCACTTCTATACCCAAGCCCGCTATGGAAGTTTGGTAGATGCGCTGGATGAGCTTAATCAATATAATATACCTAAGTATTTTATCGACATCCACTCTTGGGTCACGACGCTATACGTGCTTCCACTTCGCCGCCCGGTAGGTTTTGACGCTACTGCTGAAGCCGAAACTTCGCCTGCTGAAATACCTCCTGCTGCTACCACAGGCGTAAGGCGTTGGCTCGACCGTATCAATAGTCACTTGCAGAGCCAAGCTTGGGGCACCGTTTTGCTCGCCGGACTAAGTGTCTGGCTGCTTGTAGCACTCGGACAATGGTGGCTGCAGGAAGAGTAGCGCATTCTTGTTTCAATATCCGACTAATGACTGCTTCGCTTCATCTCCCCCGCCGTCACCGTCGGCCTTTACTATTCCCGCCGGGTCTGCTGGCGCTGGCGTGGCTATTGTGGTTGGGGTGCGTGATGCTGCCGCGTATGCGGGGAGTCCAAATAGAACACGTACTCCCAGTGCACATGCCCGAATACAGTCTATGTAATAGTACCATAACAGATTCCGATAAATCACGGGAGTTAAGACGTTGGTCTGCTTTGCATCAAATGCCTTATTGTCTTTCTCAGCAGGAGCTTTTAAAATTTCGGCCCTGGCACATAATTAATTTAACGGGTAGTTACTGGCATGATGAATTTGCTTATCGACTAGCAACAATCACAGCTAATAATCTTAATGCAGCCTCAAACCATGATGCGGGAATGAGCATAGTGCTGCCTAATCATGCTAATTATTCTCAGTTAGTGAAAGTATTGGATTGGGCCGAAAACATACATTTGAAAATGTATTGGCTGGATATTAGGCATCAACCCATAACGCTATACGCAATTACTTCTAAACCCTTACCAAACCTTATCACCATCGCAAATTCAGATAATGAGCTTCCTTCTGGCCCCGACGTTTTTTACGATAAGCTATCGGCTACCCAGCAATTTTTCAGCTGGATAACAGCTTTATTTTCTCCAACTAATTATCTCCCCCTTTTTCAACCAGACTGGCGCAACACCACGCTCCTGCTATTGTTGATTGCCGCTCTTTCCGTTATTCGCCTGTACCGCCAGCATCGGACTGGCTAGAAGCTCAGCCGTAACCCAAGCTCGACAAAAGCAGTTGAACGGAACTACTGTTTTGCTTCCCTCAACTCATGAAAACAACTGCTTTACTTGCTGTTGCCTGCTTGGCTGGCTATGCTACCGTTGCTCAAAACGTACCGCCGGAAGGCACACCATTCAAGATGACGGGCAACATCTACTTGCCTAAGAAACTTCCCGTTACCGAGGAGCGTGTAAAGGCCTTGACCGTTCCGGCTGGTTTCACCGTCAGCAAATACGCCGAGGGATTGGATATGCCTCGCATGCTTGCCCTCGCTCCCAACGGCGACGTGTACGTCTCTAACCGCGTGAAAGGCACTGTGACCTTGCTGCGCGATGCCAACAAAGACGGCAAGGTGGAAACAACCAAACAGGTAGCCCAACGCGCGCATCTGCACGGCTTAGCGCTCAAGGACAACAAGCTCTACATTGCCGCCGTGCGGGAACTGTACGTGGCCGACGTGAAGGCCGATGGCACGCTAGGTGAGCTAAAGACGCTCTACAAAGACCTGCCCGACGCTGGCCAGCACGCCAACCGCACTCTCAACTTCGGACCCGATGGCAAGCTCTACCTCTCGGTAGGCAGCACCTGCAACGCCTGCGACGAAGACAACCCCGAAAATGCCACCCTACTTCAAATAAACACCGATGGCTCGGGCCGCCGCGTGTACGCTACCGGCCTGCGCAACACCATCGGCTTCGACTGGCACCCGACCACCAAAGCCCTCTTCGGCATGGACCACGGCATCGACTGGCTCGGCGACGAAGACCAGCAGGAAGAGTTCAACCAGATCAAGGAGGGCGCCAACTACGGCTGGCCTTCCATCATCGCCGACGGCAAGCCCTACCCTGCCAACAAGCCCAAGAGCGGCGAAACCTACGAGCAGTTCGATGCTAAAGCAGTGCGTCCTTTGTTGCTCTACAAAGCGCATTCGGCCCCATTGGGCCTAGTCTTCAACCGTAGCCAGCAGTTGCCAGTTGAATACAAAAATGATGCTTTCGTAACTATGCACGGCTCCTGGAACCGCGCGCAGCCGTCGGGCTACAAAATCGTGCGGGTGCACTTCAACGAGCAAGGCCAACCCCAACAGTTCGAGGATTTCGTGACGGGTTGGCTGGTAGAAGGCGGCAAGTCGGAGTTTGGCCGCCCCTGCGCCATTGTGCAAGCCAGCGACGGTTCGTTGCTGGTGTCTGACGATGACAACGGTGTTATTTATCGGGTGGCGTATACCGGCAACAAAGTCGCCCCAAAGAAAAAGAGCTAAAAGCGAGTGTGTTAGAAGAAAGATGCTAAATCTAGCTCCCCTCCTTGCAAGAAGGAAGGGAGCTTTTAGTTTCTAGTTTTGTTTTTAGAGCAACAGCTGCCTTTTATTTCTTTATGCCCGCCCTTTCTCCCGATCTGCGCAAAGCCTTATTTACCCTTCCCCAACGCGAAAAAGACCAGCTTTTGGCCCGCCTGGTCGCCCAAGATTCTGTGCTGACCGAGCAGCTTACGTTTCGGTTACTGGAGGGGGAAGATGCGCTGGAAATTAGGCGGGAACGGCTGCGTACGCAGGTAGACGACCCCGTGCGCGGCTACCACCAAACCCCCAACGACCTGCTGCACATTGTGCGGCAGCTACAAGCCCGGCTTGCTTATCATGCTCGCATCACCGGCGACACTTTCGGCGAGATAGAGCTGACGCTGCGCTTGCTCACCAACATCTTCCGCCACCAGCCCGCCGCCGTTGCGCAATTGCACGGCCCCACCCAGCCGCTGCTCCAGCACCTGGCCCGCCGCACCCACGACGTGCTCAAGCAAATCGGTAAGCTACACGAAGACTATCATCTGGAGTTCAGTTCGGCCCTCAACGAAGTCTTGACGCTACTTTACGCTTCGGCGGCCGCGCCTCTGGCGCGTGAGTTGGGCGTACCAACCACGTTCAGCTGAGTTAGGAGGCGCTGGTATTTCAACTAGTGCGTAATGCAGTTCAGCCGGCCGATTTACCGTTCGCTGAAAATCCGTTTCAAAAGGCAGGGCAAGAGGCTAGGTTTGGTCTATCAATTCACCAAATCCTCTGGCTTTCCAATGAACCTGCTCGCCTGCATCCGCCCCCTTTCCTTCTGCACCGCCCTGCTGCTAGCCAGCACTTCCTTTGCGGCCACACCCGCGGCGGTAAGTGAAACAGCGTCTACTTCAATTCTTGGTGCTGACGTGCCCGCAGCCCATCCCAACTTCACGGTACGCGTGGTGGGCAAAGGCCGGCCCATGCTTTTGATTCCGGGCCTGACCTGCCCCGGCGCGGTGTGGGACGAAACGGTGGCTCATTATCAAAAACAGTATCAGTGCCACGTGGTATCGTTGGCGGGTTTTGGTGGCACCACGGCCGCGGCCAACACCAACCAATTGCTGCTCAACGTGCGCGACCAACTGCTGGCTTACATCAAAACGCAGAAGCTCGACAAGCCGGTGGTAGTAGGCCACAGCCTAGGTGGGTTCATGGGCCTGTGGATGAGCGTGGCAGAGCCTACCGCCCTTGGGCCGCTGGTAATTGTCGATTCGTTGCCGTTCATGGCTGCCGTGCAAAACCCCGCCCTCACAGTTGAAGCGGCCAAACCAATGGCCGAGAGTATGCGCCAGCAAACCAGCAAAGGCAAGATGGCACCCGCTATGCAGCGCCAAATGGTAGCTGGCCTCGTGACGGATACGGCCCGCCAAGCTCAGCTTGCTCGTTGGGGTCAACTCTCCGACCCCGCCACCGTGGGCCAAGCCATGTACGATATGTACACCACCGACCTGCGCCAAGACGTTGCCCGCATTCAGCAGCCGGTGCTGGTACTCGGGGCCTGGGCAGCCTACCAGCAGTACGGCTCCACCAAGGAAAGCACCAAGGCCGTTTTCGAGCAGCAATATGCCAAGTTGCCTCAGCACCGCATCGAAATGTCGGAAGCCGGCCGGCACTTCCTCATGTACGACGACACCAACTGGTTTTTCGCGCAGGCCGATGCGTTTTTAGGGCAAAACAAAGTGGCGAAGAAGTAGAGTCAGGGCTTCCGGGTCGTGGTGGGCTTGGTGCCTCTGCCGAACTCGCCACGACCCGCATATTTCACCTACTACTTCTTCAAGCACCTCCATCGATCCACTATGCTACTCGAAAAAGAATTTGCCGCGCTACAGCTCGAACTGTCGGTGAAAGCCAAGAATGGGCTGGATTTCATTGTAGCCGCCAGCCTGGTTTGGGCGGCTATTGCCTTCGTCTGGACGCTGCCTAATACGCCGGGGCTAAATGGGTTTATTACGTTTTTTGTGGGCGCGGCCACTCTGCCGCTAGCGTGGCTTTTTTCCAAAGTCTTGGGCACCACCTGGAGTATTGCGCGCAACCCACTCCAGCCGTTGGGTTTGTGGCTGAATTTTGCGCAGCTGTTTTACTTCCCCATTCTGATGTTCATGTACAGCAAGTATCCTGCGTATTTTATCATGACGTACGGCATCATTACGGGGGCTCATTTCTTTCCTTACGCCTGGTTTTACAAGGCCAAGCCTTTTGCCATTATGGCCGGCGTTATTTCTATAGGTTGCCTGCTGATCGGGGTTCGTACTTCGGAAGCAACCTTGTACTTGGTGCCGGTTTTTATGGTCTGCTCATTGGCAGTTTTGGGCGGGCTGCTTTATGTTTCGTATCGCCGAAACCAGAAAGTGTACCTTCTCTTGGTAAGGCAATCCGAGTAACTTGAGCACCGCTGCTCTTATTCCATCCTTATGTTTTCGTACGCCGCCGTTCCGCCGCCCAGCCGCCTGTACTGGTGGTGTCAGTTACTCGGGTGGAGCCTGTATTTTCTGATTTCCGTAGCAGCTTTCGCCTTTATGGGAGTCCGCTCCCGCGAGATGCTAACCATCAACTTGGTTATCGCCGCCACTATGTTGGCCATTACCCACTGGCTGCGCTACCACATTCGGGCCAACCGCTGGGAACAACTGCCGCCCTTGCCGTTGCTAGGCCGCTTATTGGTGACGCACGCCGTATTAGCCGTGATTAGCCAGGTCATCATTTGGGCGATTATCATCTTGGTGATTCAGCCCACTGGCAATGGAAAACCGCAGGGCTGGCCCCAGTTTATAGGCTATGCCATCAACGTCAACATCTTGCTGTGGCTGTGGGCCGGCTTTTACTTGGGGTGGCACTACCTAACCAGCTACAAGCAAGCCGAGGTAGACAAATGGAAGCTAAGCGCTGCCGTGCAGGAAGCGGAAATGCGCACCCTGAAGGCCCAAATCAACCCGCACTTCATGTTCAACGGGCTCAACAACATTCGGGCCCTGGTAATGGAAGACCCCGCCCGGGCCCGCGACATGATTACGCACCTCTCCGATTTGCTGCGCTATTCCATCCAACTCAACAGCGCCGAGCGGGTGCCCTTGAGCCGGGAACTGGAAATTGTGGGGCATTATCTGGAGCTGGAGGCTATGCAGCTGGAAGAGCGCCTCACCTACTCGCTCGACGTGGACCCAGCGGCGCTGCCCGTCCTCATCCCGCCTATGACCTTGCAACTGCTCGTCGAAAATGCCATCAAGCACGGCATTGCGCCCCGCCCCGAAGGCGGCAGCATTCAGCTTACGGCCCAGCTCGATGCGGCTACTGCCCAGCTGCACATTGCCGTGCGCAACACCGGCCGCTACCAGCCCAAGCCTAATCACGAGGGTGTAGGCCTACGCAATGCCCGCGAGCGGCTAGCCCTGCTTTTCGGTAGCGCCGCCACGCTGCACCTCGGCAACGATGAGGCAACCACCGAAACAGTAGTGGCGCAGCTGCGCGTGCCCGTGCATGTTACCACGGCAGTTCTTACTGCCTAATTCTGCTGCTTACCTTAACTTCCGCATGAACATCCTTCTCGTTGATGATTCCCGCTTGGCCCGTACCGAGCTGCGCCACTTGCTGCAAGCCTTCCCCGACGTGGCCGTAGTAGGCGAAGCGCGACACGCCGCCGAGGCCCGCACCCGAATTCAGGAACTACAGCCCGACTTACTCCTCCTCGATATCCATATGCCCGGCGAAACCGGCTTCGAGCTGTTGGCCTCACTCGAAGCCGCTCCCCATGTCATTTTTACTACTGCCTACGACGAGTATGCCCTTCGTGCCTTTGAGGTCAACGCCCTCGACTATCTGCTCAAACCCATCGAGGCCAGCCGACTGGCAGCTGCACTGAGCAAGGCCCGCCTCAAATTAGGTTCTGCTGCCTCGGCCGATGCGGTTCCCGTGTCCACTCCCGCACTAGCAGAACCCGCTCCCACCCCCCTAACCGAACACGACCAAGTGTTTGTGAAAGATGGGGAGAGATGCTGGTTTGTGCGGCTGACCGACATTCGGCTTTTCGAAATCAACGGCAGCTACACCCAAATCTACTTCGACCAGCACCGTCCGCTTATTCCGCGCACCTTGCAGCACTTAGAGCAGCGCCTCGACCCGCGCGTATTTTTCCGGGCGAACCGCCAGCAAATCATCAACCTCAAATGGGTTGATAACATCGAGCCCTGGTTTAGTAACTCGTTGAAAATCCAGCTTCGCGGGGGGCCTGAAGTGGAAGTTTCGCGCCAACAATCCATCCGGTTTCGTGAATTGTTGAGCTTGTAGCTTTATCATACCCACCAAAACTTGATGGGGGCTACCATTCAATTGATGTCCTAAAGCGTTGTTGTAAAGCAGAAGTCGGCCTTGGTCTTTGCAAACAATGCACGCGCTAGTAGAATGACAACCAAGCTCATGCGTATTGAAGGTTGCTTGCTGTTAGAACGTTAGTAGGCTCGTATTACGCAAGACAGCGTATCCTTTGCGCGCCAAAAGCTGTATCTTATTCTATCCGCATCTAAAACCTACCAGCTGTTCGCCATGTCTACTACTTCTCCGCAGCACGCCCGCGTGCCTTTGCACCTCTCCGACAAGGACATCCGCCAAGCCCTCGACGACCTCGACACTAAAATCAAGACGCTACGTAACCGCGCACACGCCACTACGGCCGGGGCACCACACACCTACCACGAGCACATAGCGGCTTTGGAAGTGAAGCGCAACAAACTAGCCGAGCAGCTAGGGCCAGAGCCAGCTCACGATGCAAAACCCTCCGACCAAGACCATAGCGCGTGGTCTGAGATATGGCACGGCATTGAGAACCTACGCAACGATCTACGCAACATCATCTAGCCCCTTCTTACCTCTTGATGAGCATTGCAGGGGCTGTTTACGACTATTTAGCCCTTTCTAGCCTGTTTTGAAGGCGAGTTGGAGTAATACCACCTAGTTCTTCTAATACCGAAGAGACGCTTCCATGGAAGCGTCTTTTTTTATGCTCTTACCTCATCACAAGTGCTAGTTCACTCCATCAGCACGAATGCACCGCTATTCCCGGCTACTTGTAAATCCCTGATCTGTCACGCCGCCTTTACAGGCTGAGGTAGATCAGGGCTTTCATTTTCAGCATGGCTCCGCTTTAGTAGCAATTGCGCTTCTGCTAGACACCTGTTTCCTGTTTAAAACAAAGCAGTCTTATTATAAAAAAACTAATTTCTGTAGCTTGCTATTATAATTAAATTCAGGATTGATATTGTACAAAATGCTTGCACTGCCATAAAACATCTACTACCAACTACTACATATATTACAACCTCATAAAATTTATCAATTATTGGTATTATATAAAGTTATTGATATGAATCAGCTTATAAAGCCCTTTTAAGCCGTTTTTCTTGATTAGGTTTACTAATCGAAAGTTGGATGCCTCAATGTATAATTCAACATACTTACAAAGGGCATCGTGTGAAAGGGGCGTTTAGCAGTTGGTTAATTTTGCACTATGGACAAATCTTTACCATCGTTCAAATTAGTATTATTCCTAATTCTGGCTTGGTTTCCCTTTATGGGAGTGACACAGCCTGCTACCATTCAGTCATCGCCAACATGGGGGCAAGGCGTGGCTGAAGCCCCTATCACGTTGCCTGGCACGCTGGTATTCAAGATTAAGCCAGAGTTTCGACCTCAAGCATCCTCTGATGCAGTAGCTGGCCCGGTGCTGGACGCCTTATTGCGCCGCCTTGGCGCCACGCAGATACAGCAAAAGTTTCCTAATACGATACGTCCAAACTACGAGCGGCCCGGCGCCGTCGATTTGAGCTTGGTATACCAAGTGTGGTTCAACGAGGAAGTTTCGATAAGCAAAGCGCAGAATGCGTTGCTGAACACGGGCGTGCTGGAGTACGCTGAACCGCTGTATTACCGCGCCCCCCTCTATCTGCCCAGCGATCCGCTGGCCGATTCTACGATTGCTCCTGGTCAGTATCACTTGAAAAAAATCCGCGCCTACCAAGCTTGGGATTTAACGCAAGGAGACACCACAGTCCTGATTGGCATCACCGATACCGGCTTTCGGCTTTCCCACCAGGACTTGGCCGGTCAGTGGCAGCGCAATTACCAAGACCCACCCGACGGCATCGACAACGACCACGACGGCTACGTCGACAACTACCGCGGCTGGGATTTTGCTGATCGTGACAACAACCCCGCTCCAAACTCGGCGTCACAGCCGCTACACGGCGTGCACACCGCCGGCGCAGCATCGGGCCGCGCCGACAATGGGGCCGGTATTGCCGGCGTAGGGTTTAAGTGCCGTTTTCTACCGCTCAAAATCTATCCAAGCACTGCCACAGGCAGCTTCGCTGGCTACGAGGCCATCGTGTATGCTGCCGACCATGGCTGCAAAATCATCAATATGTCGTGGGGTGGCGCCGGGGGCCGCTCCCAGTTCGAGCAGGATGCCATAACGTACGCAGCCATCAACCGCGACGTGGTGTTGGTAGCATCGGCTGGCAACACCAATGCCGAGCTAGATTTCTACCCAGCTAGCTACGACCACGTGCTGTCAGTTGGCTGGTGCGGCGCTACCGATATCCGGTCAGCTAGTGCTACCTATAGCCGCCGTATAGATCTGATAGCGCCCGGTGAAGCAATTTATACCACTTGGGGCGATACTGACGCTGATTACATCCGCGCCAGCGGCTCCTCGTTTTCGGCACCTCTGGTGGCAGGTGCAGCCGCATTGGTACGGGCTCGGTTTCCGCAGCTTTCGGCAGCGCAAGTAATTGCGCAGCTACGCGCCACCACCGATAACGTGTACAATCTGCCCGGCAACGCTGCTTATATCGGTAAGCTAGGTACCGGCCGCCTGAACGTATTTCGTGCTGTGCAAGCCAACAATCAGCACGCGGTGCGGCTCACACAATGTTTATTCAACCCAACCAAACCGATTTATCAGCTCAACGACACCATTCGGCTGACCGTCGAGATGCAGAACTTACTGCAACCGATGCAAAACTTAACCTTGACCGTTACGTCGCTTTCGCCCTACGTCACGGTGCGGCAGGGCTCGTTTACGACCACAGGGTTGGGCACTATGTCCAGGGTTTCCAATGCTGCCACGCCGTTTCAGTTGCTAGTAGCATCGGCAGCGCCTACCAATACGTCCGTGACGTTGCGCTACCGCCTCTCCGACCCTGCCACTGGCTACCAGGATGACCAGTACACTACCGTCGTTATCAATCCGGAATACGTGGTGCTGAATGCCGGTAATTTGGCCGTTACCCTTTCGCACCGCGGCAACTTAGGTGCCGATGGGCTCGGGTCAGATAAAGGGGAAGGCGTGCGCTATAAAGGTGGCAACTCTATGCTGTACGAGGGTGGCTTATTGCTCGGCACTGGCACCACTCGCATTTCCAGCCGCCTGCGCAACGACCGTAACAGCACGGATGTAGACTTCTACACGCAGGCGCAAACCACCCTGCGCCGCCAAACCGCGTACGCCAACTTAACGGCCACTGGCATCCTGCGCGATTCCTTACCAAGTGCAACCCGCAACCGCACCGTAGGGGTGCAGGTCCGCCAGCAGGGAAACTCATGGGGCCAAGGCGTGGAGCGCGACTACGTGACGATGGAATACCAGATCAAAAACGTAACTGCTGATACCTTAAAACCCCTCTACGCTGGCATATTTGCCGACTGGGACATGGGTACTTATAATCATAATGCTGTGGTTTGGGATTCGGTACGACACCTCAGCTATGCTTATAATGTGGACGCGCCCAATGCCTATGTGGGTGTGCAGTGGTTGCGGGGCGGTACCGTATCTAGCTACGCCATTGATGTAAATGCGCCCGTGGGCAGTGCAGTTCGTCTTGCCAATGGCTTCAGTCGGGCCGAAAAAATGCTGACTTTGAGCAGTGGTACCCGCCAACGCACAGCTGGCGTAGCCAAAGGCACTGACATCGCGCAGGTAGTGGCCGCTGTAATGCCTTCCCTAGCTCCCTCCGACTCAGTGGTCGTCACGTTTGCAATAGTTGCAGCCCCTACCCTAGCCCAATTACAGATAGCCGCCGACGATGCCATAGCCCGCTATACGCAAAGCCAACTATTACCCGTCCGGCCGGCTGTTGCACAGGTGGCGTGGCAGTTGTACCCCAATCCTACTTCCGGCCAAGTTCGGGTGGAAGTGCCAGCTAGTTTTGGTGGCAAACGCCTAGAGGTATTAAGCCCCCTCGGCCAACTGGTAAAGCAGCAAGCATTACTTGGCTCAACTGCCACGCTGGATTTGCAGGAGCTACCCGCTGGTGTCTATGTAGTGCGCGTACAAGGCACTACCGGTAGCTTGACCCGGCGCGTAGTACTGACGCATTAAGAGTATAACATAACGAAGCGCTCCACGCGGAGGAAAAAGCACTCTTTTTCCTCCGCGTGGAGCGCTTCGTTATCCTATGTTCGCCTACTCGCCGTAAAATGGCTGCTGAGAAGGAAGAGGGAGGAGTAAGATTCGCTCGTTATGGAGCCTGTGAGCTCGTTTAACATGACAATCCCTTCCCTTTTCTGGGACCACTTTGGACCGTTCCATGAAGCCAGTGAGCTTGTATCAGGATAGCAAAAGACTCCCTAGAAGTCCTTCTTCCCTTCACCTCTTTCTCATCGCCCAGGTATGGATCCGCAACTTCCTCTTCCCGTGGTTGGCATTGACGTGAGCAAAGCCTCGCTCGCCATCTGTTCCTTGTGTCAAGAACAGGTACAGCACCTAGAAGTCAGCAACAGCAAAGCCGGCTTTCAGCAGGTAGTGAAGGCCTGTGGGGCGCACTGCCTGTTCGTCATGGAAGCCACCGGCACCTACTACTTATCCCTCGCCTATTATCTGCACGAACAAGGCGGCCAAGTGGCCGTGCTTAATCCGTTGGTCATCAAACGCTTTATCCAGATGCATCTGAGTAAAAGCAAGAGTGACCGAAAAGATGCCCAGTGGCTGCTGCGCTATGGCCAGCAGCAAGCAGTCAAGATCTGGCAACCCGATGAGCAAGTGTTGGTGGAGTGCCGACAACTTGAGCAACTCAATGAACAGCTACTCAAGCAGAAAACCATGATCAGCAACTCCTTGGAGGCGCTGCAGCAACAACCGGTCATCAGCAAAGCCGCCCTAAAACGACTGCAACAGATCCTGAAAGCGCTCACCAAACAAGTGCAAGAAGTCGAAGCCGAGTTACTTGCCTTATTGGAACAGCGCTTTCACACGGAGATGACGCTCTTATGCTCGATTCCGGGAATTGGCCGCAAGACGGCGGGCATGCTCCTCTTGTTTGCCGGTGGCTTCACGCGCCTGGACAACTACCGTCAACTCATTGCCATGGCCGGCTTGTCCCCGCGCGAGCACACGTCGGGCACGAGCATTCGCGGCAAGGTGCGCATCACCAAAATGGGTGGGGGCTTGATCCGCGGCAAGCTGTTCATGTGCAGCTTCTCGGCCAAGAAAACGAATGCGGCTTGTAAGGCCATCTACGAGCGGCTCGTGGCGAAAGGAAAGAATGGCAAAGTGGCCCTGATTGCCGTCTGCAACAAGCTGCTCAAACAAGCCTTTGCCATCGTTAAATCGGGGGTACCTTACCAAGCCGATTTTACCTCAAAACTGGCCCTCAACTCTTGACTTTCAACACCGTTCATGTTGAGCCCACGAGTAGCAGAAATAGCAAGCACAACACCTACCTATTTCACTCTAGCTAAAAAGAATATTGCAGAGCCTCCCTTGCTAAAATAGTATGGTTTTATACACGGTGCTAAATATTTCAGTGTGCACTCAGGCTGTAAGCAGAAAACAGGTACCTACAGCAGTACACAAAAGCACATAGTTTGTAGATAGGGAACTAACCACCGGTTAACTAATATTTTTAGCATATACCTACTGATCAGCTTCAGCTTTACCTCAAGCACAGCTGTATATTGCACAACCTATATAGTTATTAAGACTGGATTAAATGGCAATTAAGGCACTTTTAATCACAAAAAAGAAGGGCTAATCTTTTTAGAATCGGTTAATATCCGTATCTTTGGATATGTCGAAAGTAAAGCTTCCCGTTCCGCCGCCTGTACAGCAATATGCTCGCTGTGTAGATGACAGCCGCCGCCCCTCCGACCACATTGGTGACTGGCCTAAAGCCGGCCAAGTGTATCCTATCCAGGTGCGCCGCAACGCGCGCACTGGGTTACCTCAAATCCATGTGTTGGGTTTCTATGCTGAGCAGCCTTACGGAGCCTTTGCCCGCCACCGCTTCGAAACGGTAGCCGAGGTTTGGCTTAACTAGGCGCTCCACCCATTTTCTCGCCATCCTCTTTCCCGGCTGCTTCCGTCTTACTAGACAGAAGCAGCCGGGTTTCTTTTTACCTATTTAGGAGGAAAATCCCATTTCCTGAAGCTGCTTATTCTGCAACTGCCTTGCTTCCTATTTCTTGGGCTGGCGTTTCCTTGGTGTCAAACATGGATTTGTCGCCGAGGTTATATATCTGTTGAATACCGTGCAGGATATCTTCGAAAGACAGTTTCAGGTCTTTCAAGAGCCCAGTCTTTAAATCGAACACCCAACCGTGCACGGTAGGATAACCGTGCTGCAGGTAACGCTGCTGCACGACGGCCGTTTTGATGACGTTTACGCACTGTTCTTGCACATTCAATTCCACCAACCGGTCGTAGCGAGCGGTAGTATCTTCAATAGCGTCTAGCTCCTGGTGGTGCAGCCGATACACGTCACGGATGTTGCGCAGCCATGGATTCATGATACCTAAGTCCTGAGCCTGCATGGCAGCCTTCACGCCACCGCAGCCGTAGTGCCCGCACACAACAATATGTTTGACCCCTAGATGTTGCACAGCATACTCAATAACCGACATTGCATTGAGGTCTATGTTGTTGACCAAGTTGGCAATGTTGCGGTGCACAAACACCTCGCCGGGCGCCACGCCCATTAGTTCTTCGGCTGTCACGCGCGAATCGCTGCAGCCGATGTACAGGTAGTCGGGGCGCTGATCACCAGCCAAGCGAGCCAGAAACTCGGGGCCTGTAGCGTTGTGCGTTTCAATCCACTTTCGGTTGTTCTCGAATATTTCGTCGTACGTCGTCATGGGAATTAGCGGTTAAGTGAAATGAATTGATGAGCCGGCAAGATAAAGCTATCTGTAATGCCAAAAGATACCTCCATCAGCCGGAGTCCAAAGACTAGCTTTCTGGCCGCTGACTTTTAGCGCTTCATTGGCCCACGTATTGCAAGTATAAAAAAGATTGTACACTCGCCTAGCCTCGTAAAACGCGTCGTAGCGGCCGTAGCTATGGCCGCTGATGTGCTGGATTTGGCCTTGCGCATCAGGCCGAAAGCTCTTTTGGATGAAGCCGATGAGCCGGGTATACTCGGCAGAAGTCAAGTATATCTTCACGCAATGCGGCCCCACTAGGGGCTTATGGTGAAACGTAGTGTGCATGGCCGAAGTACCCAACCAAAACATAGCTCGTAAAGCAGTGCTTAGCTTAAGTTCGGCCCAGGTGGGCGTGTCTAGGTAAAAGCCTTTGTCGCCCCACCCAAAGCCGATGTAGCGCCGAGTGGTGTCGGCGGCTGGGGTATCGGTATATCGAATGGTGCGGCTCCAATCAATCTGACTGGTTTGAACGGGCACTACTATATCGGTGTGGACCCCATTGGACAGCACGTACGCTTCAATGTCGCCGGATTCGGGAGTGCTACGGGTGCCCACTGGTATCACAGATAGTACTACAGCCCCCACCCCATATACTGCCACTACTCCCAACAGCCCTATGCCCGTGTACTTCGCAACTTTTGCTATTTTCTTGATAAATCCGGCCATGGATAGAGGCTTCGTATTGGTGTGTGGTGAAGACAGGCTTTATCCCGACAGTACGAAAAAGTCACCCGGCCGACTTGGAACCATTAGTTAGCGTAAGCTGACAAAGATGCTTTAATCATTAGGCGACAATCGACGGCGAGACTTATTTAGTTGTAGCTAGTGGCAAGCAAGCAATACTTCGATCAACTGAACCGCTTGCTTGAAACGTTGGGGCCATGTTCCGCTGATTTCTATCACCTCGATGCCGTAGTGCTGTAGGGTTTGGCGGTGCAAGGCGTCGAGCCGCAGCCGGTCGGCATTTGAAAGTGTCGGCCGGTTTCCTGCACAAAGGGCATATCAGCTGCTAAGTAGAGATACAAGGCGGCACGGTTGTGGGCGTGTACTTCGGGCATCACTGCCAATTGCTGCCCAAACATCAGCCTTGCATTGGATTAAGTGATATGAGAGACTACAGGCGCGGTGCTTTAAGTGCTTATAATTTCTCGGTTTACAGCATTCTACGGTAGAGAGTAATAATTCTAATTGGCATTTTATTCAACGGCGGTTTTCTTGGAATTTGGGATGAATAATTTCACTCCCAAACGAATACCTACCTCTCGATACTGAGTGCCTATTTGTCGATAGACAGCGGCAGCAACATACCGTTTGCGTTCAACTGAAATACTGTTTTGCCACTGCCAACTAGTTTGCCACCATGCTACCCGGCTCATCAAGTCTAGCCCATATCTGCGCTTTATCACCAACGTATATTGGCTACCCAATTCTACACCTATGCGCCAGTGGTCTTGCTCCTGATAATTAGCCCGACCAACTGCTAACCAGATGAAGGGCAGTTTATTTAACCCAATATTCGCACCTAAACTATAGCGTTTAAACAATACATAGGGATTATCTACTTGAAGATTCTGATACTCCAGCCCTATATCCAAGTTGAAGTTACTGCACGTAGTTATCAGCTCATCTATAGTTAGTGCCGCCGTTCGATATGAATTATGGGAACCTGTTTGATACTCTAGCTCCAGGCGCGCAGCAGGCTGCATAAAGTCATTATACAGCAGATTGGGTTGGAATAGAGTAAGTTGTCCTCCCAAAGGTGTATACCTTATTCCGCTGGTGAGTGATACGCCTACGTAACGATAATAAAAGTAATCCTGAATGCATCGGACGGGCAATTTGACCACTACACTATCACCAGTCCTTACTGTAACCTGCTGGCTTTTGAAGCCAATATAATTAAATATCAATACAGAATTAACAGTTGGTACAGCTAATTCAAAATACCCATAATAATTAGTAGAAGCACCTATTTTGCTGCCTGCAACTATTACTGTTACGCCCGGCAATGGGTGTTCACTATCCTTAGCTAATACAATGCCTCGTACTATCCCCTGTGATTTACCAGAAATCCAGAGAAACAAGAAAACCGTCGTCAGAAAATAGCACTTTCTCATAGAGCATAAATAAATTTTATACGGAATAAAGCTAAAACAACCTTTATTCCATATAATATAAAAATAGGCTTGATTTTAAAGCGGCAGCAATTGTTACAGCCAGGATAATAACCAAGCTCTATCAAGCAGCAACCTCTTCCACTACGGCGGCGGGCTTCCTTTTCCAACCAATTAAAATTACGCCTGCAATAACTAGTGCGGTTCCTATTAATTGCTCAACAACTATTTTCTCGCCTAAAATAAAATACGCCTGCATGATGGTTGAGACTGGCCCGATACCACTTATGATGGCCACATTATTAGAGCCCACGCTTTTTAAGCCGTAGGACAACATAAAGGAAGGAATAACGGTGGCAACCACCGCCAGCAACACCCCATACAACCACAGTCCGTGTTCGGCCTGAAACTTGGCGGTATCACCGGCTATTGCAAAGTGCACGAATATTCCGGCTGTAGCGGCAAGCATGGCATAAGCCGTGAATTTGGTGGAGCCAATGCGTGGAATTACTCTTCCACTGCCTACAATATACATGGCGTACGTGGTGGCGCACAAAAACACCATAAAGCTTCCGAAATAGAAATTGGGGTTGCTGGAATCTATGGCAAGTTCCCCAAAGTAGGCAAGCGCAATACCTGCATACGTTAATAGCAAGGCTACCCGCTGGACACCGGATATTTTCTGCTTGAAAAAATAAGCGTTGATAAATACGGCAAACGTCGGGTACAGAAATAGAATCAGTCGTTCGAGGCCTGCCGAAATATATTGTAATCCTATAAAATCAAATAAGCTGCTTAAATAATAACCAAGTACACCTAGCGCTAACACAAACGCCCATTCTTTTCCTTTCAATTTCACGTTGCTGCTCCGACTGCTTACGGCAAAAGCGGCAACTAAATAAAACGGCAGCGCAAACAGCATCCGTAGAGTCAGCAAGGTAAGAGCATCGGTATGCGTGCCAGCAAATGCCAACTTCACAATAATTGCTTTCGTGGAAAATAAAATTGCCCCCACCAACGTGACCACAAACCCGGCAACAGGAATAGACTGTTTGGTATTACTGCTCATACTTTATTTAGAGTAAACACTAGCTTATAAAAACAAAAAGCTGCCCTGTTTAGGGCAGCTTTTTGTTTTCAAGCAGATACTACTATTTCTGCGACAACTGAGCTGCACCCGACTCTTTCAGTCGGATTAGGTTCAGGGCCGAGCCGGCTTTAAACCACTCAATCTGTCCCTCGTTGTAGGTATGGTTGAGGGTGATGAGGTCGGTATCACCATCGGAGTGGTGCAGACGGGCTTGCAGCGGCTGACCGGGCTGGAAGTTGGTCAAACCGAGGATGTCGATGATGTCATCTTCTTCAATCAGATCGTAGTCGGCCTTGTTGGCGAAGGTGAGGGCCAGCATCCCCTGCTTCTTCAGGTTGGTTTCGTGGATACGCGCGAAGCTCTTCACGATGATGGCGCGCACACCTAAGTGGCGTGGTTCCATAGCGGCGTGCTCACGGCTAGAGCCTTCACCGTAGTTCTCATCACCAACTACCACCGAGCCGATGCCTTGGGCTTTGTAGTTACGCGCTACGGCCGGTACCGGCGAGTAAGGCGTACCCGAAGTCAGGGCATCTTTCACCGAGTTAGCCTCGCCGTTGAAAGCGTTGGTGGCCCCGATGAGCATGTTGTTGGAGATGTTGTCGAGGTGACCACGGTATTTCAACCACGGACCGGCCATCGAAATGTGGTCGGTAGTGCACTTGCCCTGGGCCTTAATGAGCAGACGCAACCCTTTCAGGTCAGTGCCTTCCCATGGCTTGAAAGGGTCGAGCAACTCCAAACGGTCGGAACCGGGGTCCACGATAACCTGCACCGAAGAGCTGTCTACAGCAGGAGCCTGGTAGCCGGCATCCTCTACAGCGTAGCCTTGGGGTGGCATTTCGAGGCCGTGCGGCGCGTCGAGCTTCACTTGCTGACCATCTTTGGTGGTCAACGTATCCACCAGCGGGTTGAAGGTCAAGTCACCAGCAATGGCGAAAGCCGTCACGATTTCGGGCGAAGCCACGAAAGCGTGGGTGTTGGGGTTGCCGTCGTTACGCTTAGCAAAGTTGCGGTTGAAGCTCGTGATGATAGAGTTCTTGCGCTTGGGGTCGTCGGTGTGACGCGCCCACTGCCCGATGCACGGACCGCAGGCGTTGGCCAGTACCACACCGCCCATTTGAGCGAACGTGTCTAGCAGACCGTCGCGCTCTACGGTGTAGCGCACCAGCTCCGAGCCGGGCGTTACAGTGAACTCGGCATTCACGGTGAGACCTTTGCTCACGGCTTGCTCGGCAATGGAAGCGGCGCGGGTGATGTCTTCGTACGACGAGTTGGTGCACGAGCCAATCAAGCCTACTTCCAGCTTCTCGGGCCAGCCATGCTCACGCACGGCGGAAGCGAACTGAGAAATCGGCCAAGCAGCGTCCGGCGTGAAGGGGCCGTTAACGTGCGGCTCCAGTTCGGAGAGGTTGATTTCGATCAGTTGGTCGTAGTACTCGGCAGGATTCGCAAACACTTCGTCGTCGGCGCGCAGGTGCTCAGCTACACCGGAAGCCAGGTCGGCAATTTCGGCCCGGCTAGTGCCGCGCAGGTAGTTGGCCATGCTTTCGTCGTAGGCAAACACCGAGGTGGTAGCCCCAATTTCAGCACCCATGTTGCAGATGGTAGCCTTACCAGTGCACGACATGTTTTCGGCACCCTCACCAAAGTACTCCACGATAGCACCCGTACCGCCTTTTACGGTCAGGATACCCGCTACTTTCAGGATTACGTCTTTGGGAGCCGTCCAGCCCGAGAGCTTGCCGGTCAGTTTCACCCCGATAACCTTCGGGAACTTCAGCTCCCACGCCATGCCGGCCATTACGTCGACGGCGTCGGCGCCACCTACCCCGATGGCAATCATGCCGAGGCCACCCGCATTGGGGGTGTGCGAGTCGGTACCGATCATCATACCGCCGGGGAAGGCGTAGTTTTCGAGTACCACTTGGTGAATGATACCAGCACCGGGCTTCCAGAAGCCGATGCCGTATTTATTGGAGACCGAAGCCAGGAAATCGTATACTTCTTTGTTTTCGGAATTGGCGATGGCCAAATCCTCATCGGCTCCTACTTTCGCCTGAATCAGGTGGTCGCAGTGCACTGTGCTGGGCACGGCCACTTTGGTTTTGCCAGCTTGCATAAACTGGAGCAGCGCCATTTGAGCCGTGGCATCCTGCATGGCCACACGGTCGGGGGCGAAATCGACGTAGGAAACCCCGCGCTTATATGCCTGCGAAACAGAGCCGCCGTACAGGTGAGCGTACAGGATTTTTTCGGTCAGGGTAAGCGGGCGACCAACGGCAGTACGAGCAGCTTCGATGCGGGAGCCCATGCCAGCGTACACCGCCTTGATCATTTCTAAGTCAAACGCCATAATGCGAAAAGGAAAAATGTGGAGGGAACGGACCTACTTATAAGAGCAGGTACGCAAATATAGGCGCCTGGTAGGGCGCGTCCCAAACTTTCTGGTCTACGCTTTCTCACGAAGCTTTAGCTTCCTGCTTTTTAAGCAAAACAGTTAACTGGCAGCCGTCCTGTGCGGTTGCACACGACGGCAAACCGGTGCTTCGTGCTACCTTGGCACTTTACCTTATTAAACCAATTTCGGCGATTTGTAGTTTAGCGCCGAACGTATTGTCTTTCTACGCTGACTATGTCTCTCTCTTCGCTTTTCCAAAAAGTGTTTCTCGGTGCCGGCCTCACGCTCCTTGTAGCTGCTTGCGGCACTGGCTCGCCCTCTGATAATCAAGCTGCTACCGGAGGCACGGCCACGCTCCTCACCGCCGGTACCTGGCGGGGTGTGCTCTCTGCACAGGGCCAAGAAATTCCCTTCTTATTTGACGTAGCTACCGACGGTGGCAAGCCTACCGTGACGTTGCGCAACGGCGAGGAGCGCCTCAAGCTCGACGAAATCACTACCGCCGGCGACTCCACTACCATCCGCTTGGGTGTATTCGATGCCGCGCTGGTTGTGCGAGCCGATGGCAATGATAAGCTGAAAGGAGCTTGGGTGAAGTACGACGCCAAAGACCCATACCGCGTGCCGTTTAGTGCTGCCAAAGCCGCATACCCAACAGCTTTGTTTGTGGGGGACGCCAAAACGGCGGCCACCTACGGCGACATGAAGAAGGGCGCTACCTTCCGCGTGGAGTTCCGGGGCGACGATGGCGAAACGTACCCGGCCGTTGGTATTATCAAGCAGGATACCACGAACAGCGCCGTGCTTACCGGCACTTTCCTGACTTCTACCGGTGACTATCGGTACTTGGCGGGCAACTTAGTGAACAAGCCCGACGGCGAACATGTGATGCTGTCGACGTTTGATGGTAGCCACGGCTTTTTGTTTGATGGAAAGCTGGACAAGCCCGGCAACATCAACAACATCAAAGGCAATTTCTACAGCGGCAAGAGCGGCCACGAAACCTGGACCGCCGTGCTCGACGCCAACGCCAAACTACCAGACGCCAACGCCCTTACCGGCATGAAGCCTGGCCAGAAATGCCTCGACTTCAAGTTCCCGAGCATCCTCGAAGGCGGCAGCATCTCCCCCACCGACCCCAAGTACAAAGGCAAAGTAGTGGTAGTGCAAATCCTGGGTTCCTGGTGCCCCAACTGCATGGACGAAACCAACTTCTTGGCGCCCTGGTACGAGAAAAACAAGCAGCGCGGCGTTGAAATCATTGGCCTAGGCTACGAGCGTACCCCCGACCAGAAACTAGCGTCGCAGAAACTGCTCAAGATGAAGCAGCGCCTCAATGTAGGCTACGACTTGGCCGTGGCCGGCATAGCCAACAAGGATTCCGCCAGCACTTCGCTGCCACAGCTAGCCAAAGTCCTGGCCTTCCCCACCACCATCTTCCTAGATAAGAAAGGCGAAGTCCGAAAGATTCACACCGGCTTCTCCGGCCCCGGCACCGGTAAATACTACCAGCAAGAAACCGAGGAATTCGAGAAAACAGTGGCTAGCTTGTTAGCGGAGTAAACTCGTTTGCTTACCAAGTTAGCTTTAACACTAGCAAGCTAGTTCCCCTCCTCGGATGAGAGGGGAACTAGCTTGCTGGCTTTAGTTTCTTAAGTAATAACGCTTTTGTGAAGTAAAGCTCGTGGAGGCTAGCCCTTTCGGAAACGGAGTGGCAGTTCTCCTTGCGGGCGTAGCGTGACCAGGGGCATGAGTACCGGGGGAGTGTCTGTAGCGGGTTCGATGCTAAAGTGACGCAGTGTTTCCAGCAACACCAGCTGGATTTCGGTGAGGGCGAAGTGGTTGCCGACGCACAGGCGCGGACCGCCGCCGAAAGGCAGGTAACCATACGTGGGTACCACTGGGGCAGCACCCGGCGCAAACCGTTCGGGCCGAAATTCCTCGGCATCAGGCCAAAGGGCAGTGTGGTGGTGCAAACCGTAGAGATAAAGCGAGAAGAGGGTGCCTTTCGGAATGGGCTGCCCCTGAAATTCGTCGTCTTCCAAGGCTACGCGGTCCAGAATCCAAGCGGGAGGGTACAGGCGCAAGGTTTCCTGTACTACGTACATCGAGTAAGGCAACTTAGGCAAGTCGCTGAATTCGGGGGGGCGGCCAGCGAGTACGCTGTTCATTTCGGTGCGCACGTTGTCGGCAACGGCAGGGTGCCGGGCCAGCAGATAGAACATCCAACTTAGCGCGTTGGCCGACGTTTCGTGGCCCGCCACTAGCAGGATATTGACCTCATCAAGCAGTTGGTTTTCCTGCATGGGCTCCCCGGTGTCCTCGTAGCGGGTATCGAGCAACATTTGCAGCAGGTCGTCGGGAGCTTGGGCGGGATCGGTGGGTGGATGCTGGCGGCGCTGCCGGATGTAGCCCCGAATTAGCTCACGTAGCTCCCGGCTAAGTACGTCGTGGTGGCGGTAGCTACCCCGGGCGCGAAACCATGGCCGCAAGTACGGCTGCCGCACGGTGCGCACATAGAAGGCCTGAATCCGGGTTAAAATGTCGGCTAGCCGCTCCCCTTCCGCTTCGGAAAGGCTGGCGCTGAAGGTAGCCCGTGCCACAATACGGAACGCCACCCGCGTCATGGCTTCGTGAATATCCACTACGGCCGTCCCGTCGGGTGTGGCGGTGCGGGCCGTTAGCTCGGCAGTCCATTCTTCGGCGGCCGTTTGCATCAGACGGGTCAGGCCGGCTAAGCGCTGCCGATGAAAGCCCGGCTGAATCAGGCGGCGCTGCCGCAGCCAGTCGGCCCCTTCGTTGGTGAGCAGCCCGCGGCCTAAGTAGCGTATGAGGCCGTGCGTGAGGTCAGACTTCAGGTAACGACGGTGGTTTTTCTGGAGAATGTGCTGCACCAAGGCCGGGTCGCGGGTGACAATACCCGGCCGGACTCCACCCAGATACACCCCTACCGTGTCGCCATAGTCAGAGAGAATGCCGTTGAGTCGGCCAATAGGGTCACGCGTGAAAGCCACCGAGCCGAGCAACGTGCGCCAGCGCGGTACCCATGGCACTGTTTTTTGGGAAGCCGTAGCGGATTCAACGGGAGAGATAGGCATATCTAAAAAAGATTGGGATAATCAGGACAGAGCGGCCGCAAGTGTAGCACTTGGCTAGCAGACATCCAGCGCCTCAGCCGTATTATCTCTACCTCCCAGACAACATAAACCCATAAGTGGTGCGTACACAACTACTGGTAGGCGCCTTTAGTAGTGGCCTGCCGCCGCTCTGCTCTCCTTCCTTTCTTGAAAACCAAACTAATTTCTTATGTGGATTCAACAGAAAACCACCCCCGCCCCTCTCGATGAGCTCCAAGGCCGCACGGTGGGCCTCAAGTTCGAGTGTAACCAGTGTCATACGGAAGTATTTACCGACTTGCTCGGTGTACCTGCCGCCGACCACCTGGCCAATTCCACCGAAGACGATGGGCAGTTCGAAACCGAAGAAATCAAGTGCCCCGGCTGCGACATGATTCACGAAATTACCGTCAAGAGCACCTTCGACGGCGTGACGTTCGAGGTATCCGAAGTGGCACCCGAAAGCGTGGAATATCAAGTCCAGGCATAACATACGAAGCATAAAAAAGCGCCCCGGTAGCTTAAGCTACCGGGGCGCTTTTTTATGCCCTATACCAACGATGCGCACTCTAGTTACTTCTCCCGCTCAATAGTGTAGTTGATGAGCTGCTCCAAAGACGAGCGGGAAGGTGAATCGGGGAAAGTGCGAAGTATAGTCAGCGCCTCGTCCCGATATTTCTCCATTACGCCAATGGCATATTCTAGCCCACCCGTCTTCTTCACGAACTCAATAACGGCCTGGACCCGGTCTTTGCGGCCGTCGTTGTTTTTGACGTTGTAGATGACGCGGCGCTTGGTTAGCCAATCGGCCTGCTGCAGCGAATGGATGAGCGGCAGCGTCATCTTTTTCTCTTTGATGTCGATACCGACTGGCTTGCCAATTTCAGCCGTGCCGTAGTCGAAGAGGTCGTCTTTAATTTGAAAAGCCATGCCTACTTTTTCACCAAAAAGCCGGGCGCGCTCAATGGTTTCGGCATCAGCCCCGGCCGATGCCGCCCCAACGGCGCAGCAAGAAGCAATAAGGGAGGCTGTCTTTTGCCGGATTATATCGAAGTACACATCCTCGGTGATGTCGAGGCGGCGGGCTTTTTCGATCTGGAGTAGTTCGCCTTCGCTTAGCTCGCGCACAGCATTGCTTACTAGCTTGAGCAGTGCGTAATCGTCGTTTTCGAGGCTTAGCAACAGCCCTTTGCTCAGCAGATAATCACCGACGAGAACAGCAATCTTGTTTTTCCAGAGGGCGTTGATCGAGAAGAAGCCGCGCCGGTAGTTGCTTTCATCTACCACGTCGTCGTGCACGAGCGTGGCGGTATGCAGCAACTCGATAAGTGCCGCGCCACGGTAAGAAGCTTCCGGGAGCGGGTCGCCCCCGCTGATTTTGGCCGTGAAAAACACGAACATGGGCCGAATCTGCTTGCCCTTGCGCTTCACGATATAGCCCATGATTTTATCGAGGAGCAACACCTTGGTTTGCATGGACGCCCGGAATTTTTGTTCAAATTCCGCCATCTCGGTGGCAATTGGCGCCTGTATTTGGTCCAGCGTAACGTTCATGCAGCGGTTTTGGGCGCTGCAATGATACGGGGAAAATGGTGAAATAAAGAGGTGGCGCAGAGGTGAGTTCTCGACTTAGTGAAATGGTGAGTACGACGGTCTAAACGTTGGTATCAGCTCCAGCGGAACATCATCCCTTCACCGCGTATCTTCGCCACTATGCCTACGCAACCTGTCCGCCTCGATTTTCAACTGACCAGCTCCCGCCATAGCCGGCCCTTCACCGCCGACGCCCGCTACCTGCCCGACGGTCAGCCCAAGCCTGTGATAGTGTTCGTGCACGGCTTCAAGGGCTTCAAAGATTGGGGACATTTCAACCTACTGGCTGATTATTTTGCGCAGCAAGGCTTTGTATTCGTGAAGCTCAATCTGTCGCACAACGGCTTGGTGGTCGGCGGCACCGGCGACCTGGAAGACCTGGAAGCCTTCGGCCAGAACAACTTCTCGCTGGAACTCGACGACATCGGCACCCTGCTGGATACGCTGGAACAACCTTCTCAAACAGGCATCCCGGCTGTTGAAACCGACCTTGCGCGCCTTGCCCTGATAGGCCACAGCCGCGGCGGCGGCTTGGTGCTGCTTAAGGCTGCCGAGGACCCGAGGGTGCAAGCAGTAGCAACGTGGGCTGGCATCAACAATATAAACCCCGGCTGGTCGGACGAGTTGATGCAGCATTGGCAGCAGCAAGGCGTTTACCACGTCGAAAATAGCCGTACCAAGCAGCAATTGCCGCTTTACTACCAGATTGTAGAAGACTACCATGCCAACCGCCTGCGCCTAGACATCCCACATAGTGTGCGCCGTAAGCTGCACAAGCCCCTGCTCGTCCTCCACGGCGACCAAGACGAAACCGTACCCGTGCAGCGCGCCCACGAGTTGAAAAGCTGGAAACCCGAAGCCGAACTGCTCATTCTGCCTAACATCACGCATAACTTCGGCGGTGCTCACCCATGGACATTAAAGGAATTGCCCGCGGATGCAAAGCAAGCTGCCGACGCCACTGTCGAGTTTTTCCGTCGGGTGCTGCCATCAAGCAGGTAACCTTTACCATCTACCGACTCTTATCAGATGTCAACCGCTTACCTTCTGCTTGGCTCCAACCTTGGCGACCGGCTTGCTATTCTTAAAGAGGCGGTACAGTATTTGGCAGCTACTGCTGGCTCCCTAGAGGCCGTATCGGGACTATACGAAACTGCCGCGTGGGGTCTGGAAGATCAGCCCGCGTTTCTGAATCAAGCGGTGCACCTCTGTACTTCTCTTCCAGCCGAAGCGCTACTGAATGTGTGTCTGCGAGCAGAGCAGCAAGCCGGCCGCGAACGAAAAGTACGTTGGGGAGCCCGCACCCTCGATGTCGATATTCTCTTCTACGACAGCCTTGTACTTGATACGCCCCGTCTTACGGTTCCCCATCCGCGCCTGCCTGAACGTCGATTTGCGCTGGTGCCACTAGCAGAAATTGCCCCTGAAGTTGTGCACCCGGTACTACATCAGACGGTAGCAGAGTTGTTGGTCGCCTGTAAAGATGACTTAGCAGTGATACGAGCAGAAGACGTGTGAAGCCTTTCTTGCACTCTTGCCAGCATCCAAACCCCCTAAACCACAACGACCTCCTGAGCTATCAGAAGGTCGTTGTGATTTAGAGTGTTCTCAGCTTGTCACCGAAGTTGCTACCGCTCAACCGCGACGATTGTTAGGTACATCTTTCAATTGGTCTGAGCAATTACCGGGTGATTTGGACCCATCCTTTATAGGTGCGCTTAGTGTTGGCCACATCGCCAAACTCGACCTCGGCCTGGTAGTAGTAGACGCCCTCGACCACACTCGGCGAGGCCCCGCCCTCGCTGCGGCTGCCGCCCCCGCTCCAGTTGATGAGCGGGTCGGCGCTGCTCTCGTAGATCTTGACGCCCCAGCGGTTGAAGACCGTGAAGTGGGTGCGCCGCAGCGGGGTGAAGACCTTGGGCCGGAACGTGTCGTTCTTGCCGTCGCCGTTGGGGGTGAAGATGTTGGGCAAGAGGAAGAGCTGGCAGTCCTCTTTGCAGGCGCGGTTGCTCAAGGCGCTGCGCGTGCCGCTCGAGTCGACGGCCTGCACGGCGTAGCAGCCTGCTTCTGACAGCAGGTTGCGGTGCACATAACTCGTTTGTGTGCCCGGTACCGTGGTCAGGAAGCGCAACGAGTCCTGGCCGGCGGGGGCATAGTAGAGATTGTAAGCCGCAATGGCGCGGCTGCAGTCGGCGGGGGTGGTGCTTAGCTGCCAGCTCAGAGCGTTGGCATAGACCGGGCCGCTGAGGGGGGTGGCCGGCAAGTCGAAGAGGCGGCTGGCTAGGCTGTCGCAGTTGGCCTGCTGCAAGCGCAGCACCGGCGCGCACGGCACGTTACGCACGGCTATACACTGCTGCTGACTTAAATTAACAAGTGAGTCAGGCAATGTAGGGGCATTATAGGTGCCATTCGTCTCGACGTAGTAGCAGTAGGTCCGACCCTTAAGTAGGCGTTGGGCGGCCGTGCCCTGGTCGCGGTAGCTGCCGCCCGTGGTCGTGCCCGTCACCGTGGCAATGCGCACGAACGGGTCGTTAGGGTTTTCCCCTTTGCGGTAAATTATTGTGGGCCGCCGACTATTGTCCCACGGCACTGTGTACGTCCAGCGCAGATCAATGGCATTTTGCTCGTTCGGGTTGATTGCCTCAACAGCTGTGCCGTCAAGCCGTACGCTCGAAGCCGAAGCCGACGTTTCGGCCACCAAGTTCTGACTTAGCAGTTCCACCTTGTAGCTGTACGTCCGATTCTGCGTATCCAGCGCCGGATCCTTGTCCACATACCTGGTTGTGTCGCCATTATTTATCAAGGCGACTGGCGCGAATGGACTTGTTCCTACAGCGCGGAATAAGCGGTACTGCAGCGGCTCGGGATAAGGAGGGGTACTGGTCGGTTTGGTCCAGCGCACCGTAATTTGGCCGTTAGTAGGTGCGGTGCGGTCTACTGTTACGTTTCGCATGAGCAGCGGACTACCCGGAAACTCGACACACGCCTCCTGCGACGCTAGACTCTCGCCCCCCGCCGGCCGGGGAAAATCGACATAGATGCGGTAGCAGTAGGTCTTGCCTCGCTCCAGACCTTGCCCACCGTTGGTATCGGTGTAGTCGACGATATCGGTCGTGCCCGTGTAGGTGAGAGAAGCAATCTGCACGTAACCTGAGGAGGCCGGAATGCCCGTTACACACTCGCCGAAGTCGCCTCCATTCGAGTTTTCGCGCCGGTAGATGAGCACCCGCGCCCCGGGCTTGCGGCAGATGTAGCTGTTCCACGTCAAGCGGGCGTTGCGGGCGTTGCTGACGCCAATAACTGGCGCCACGCGCAGGTTCTGCGGCGCCGGCCCAATCACCCTGATGCGCCACGTACGAATGTCCGTTAATTGCGCTGAAGTGTTTACTCCCGGATCATCTACGGCAGAGAAAACTACCTGTGTTGGGTCGGAAGCAATATTGTTACAGTCGGGCGTCCAGTTGAAAGCACCTGTTGCGGTAGGCGGCCCGAACGAGGATTGGACGAAGGTGGCTGGGGGTAATACTCCGCTGCTAGCCGAAAGCGTGATTCTCTGCCCGTCGGGGTCAGTAGCCGTCACGTTACCCACAACCGGAGTGCCTGCTACCACGCACAAGTCGGGCGGGATGACCAGTTCAGGCCGCTTGTTGTTACTGGCTCGCACCGTCACCTGTAGGTCGCGAATAATAGTGGAGATGAGACGATAAAAACGCCGGCCGCTCACCACCGTGCGACGGTACTCATAAATAGCAATAGCGAAGTTATATTCACCAGCCACTGCCGGTGCATTCCATACCAACTGGCCTCTCTGATCTATCTTAAAGATAGCAGCTTTGCCACCCGGCTCCCATGCTGGTGGCCCCGTGAAAGGCACTTGCACCCCGCTACCAACGGCATTAGGGAACACAAAACCAGGTACCGAAGCGGGCGCCGGAGTACAGGTAGATGCCGCTATTGCTGCGTTGGCCTGTTGACTATTCACTAATTCGTATCCCAAAGAATCGCCGTCAGCATCAAAGGCGTCGGGATTATGCTGAAACACTTCATTTACCGCTCCATTATCGATGGCCGGGTACCGAAGCACTGGCGAACGATTCTGTAGTAACGCTGGATCAATGGTAACGGTAGTAGAGATATAAAATGTTTGCTGATCGGAAAGACTCATATTCAACACTCCCCGGTTGCGGTTTTCGCCGATAAAGCTGACGACATAGGGCCGGCCAGGCGGACTAGCGGCCCCGTATGTGTGCTCGAACTCGTAGGTATAGCGCTTTATATCGGGCCGGACGAGCACGTTGGTGGTGCGCGGCACTTTCAAATCGCAACTGCCGTCGCCGAAGAATATAGCTGCATCTGCCTGGTCAGGGGGCTGCATCTGGCCAGGAACGGATGGGCCTGCAGGGTCTCGACAATAGAGAGTCAGCCGAAAATATACTCTTCGGGGATTATTGGTGTCGATAGTTGATTGAATCTCGCCAGCTCGAATGTGAGAGGCTTGCGCCGAAACAACCAAACTCAAGCTCCACAATAACAACCAAAAAGCTTTAACCCAAGCTTTGGGAAATAGTAAAGTATGTGACATAGAAGCAAGTAGTAAGCGAATGCCCTGCGCTAGGACCTATCTAACAGCCTATATAAATAAGCCAACAAAATCTAAATCTTTAGAAAAGCAATATAGTCTTTCTAGAGGCTATATTGCTCGTTACTGCCCTGTTTATTAGAGTGCCACTATCAACTACTTTGTTTGTTGATTAGCAGCTTACATCTAAAAGCAAAGGCCCCGTGATAACACCACGAGGCCTTTGCTTTTAGATGCTGCTTCTTATTACACGGCAGAACTTACTGTTACTTCTGGTGCAATCTTTTTAACCAAACCTTGCAATACTTTACCCGGTCCACACTCCACAAATTCGGTGGCGCCATCCTGCACCATGCGTTGCACACTCTGCGTCCAGCGGACGGGCGCAGTTAATTGCCGCACCAAGTTTTCCCTGATTTCGTCGGGGTCCCGGTGTGGGGCGGCGTCCACGTTCTGGTACACGGGGCAGATACCAGCCGAGAAAGTGGTTTTGGCAATAGCCTCGGCCAAAGCAGCTTCCGCCGACTGCATCAACGGAGAGTGGAAGGCTCCTCCTACTGGCAGCGGTAGGGCACGCTTGGCACCAGCAGCTTTTAGTTGCTCGCAGGCCAACTCTATGCCCCGCTGGGAACCCGATACCACCAGCTGCCCTGGGCAGTTGAAGTTGGCGGCTACCACTACGTTACCCGCTGCCGTTATTTCCTGGCAAATGCGAGTCGTGGTATCGTCGTCGAGGGCCAGGATGGCAGCCATCGTGCCGGGCTGCTCCTGGCAGGCCGCCTGCATAGCCTGGGCCCGCTGGGCAACTAGTCGCAACGCATCCTCGAACTGCAACACCTTGGCCGCTACCAAGGCCGAAAACTCGCCTAGCGAGTGACCAGCCACCATATCAGGATTAAGGTTAGGCAATACAGCAGCTAGCGCGACAGAATGCAGAAAAATAGCGGGTTGCGTGACGTCTGTACGGCGCAGATCATCCTCGGAACCGGTGAACATAACGTCAGTGAGCTGGAAGCCCAGGATTTCATTGGCTTGATCCATTAGGTGCCGCGCCGCGGGGTACTGCTCGTACAGATCACGACCCATACCGCTGAATTGGCTGCCCTGGCCCGGAAAAACAACTGCTTTCATAAGAAGAGAAACGGAGGAAAAGATGGGGGGGCAAGATAACAGGAATAAAAAAGCCCGCTGCCGAAGGGCAGCGGGCTTTGCAAATAGGTCACTCAGCGTAAGCTAAGTCGGCTACCGGGTAATTTGGACCCATCCTTTGTAGGTGCGCTTGGTGTTGGCCACATCGCCAAACTCGACCTCGGCCTGGTAGTAGTAGACGCCCTCGACCACACTCGGCGAGGCCCCGCCCTCGCTGCGGCTGCCGCCCCCGCTCCAGTTGATGAGCGGGTCGGCGCTGCTCTCGTAGATCTTGACGCCCCAGCGGTTGAAGACCGTGAAGTGGGTGCGCCGCAGCGGGGTGAAGACCTTGGGCCGGAACGTGTCGTTCTTGCCGTCGCCGTTGGGGGTGAAGATGTTGGGCAAGAGGAAGAGCTGGCAGTCCTCTTTGCAGGCGCGGTTGCTCAAGGCGCTGCGCGTGCCGCTCGAGTCGACGGCCTGCACGGCGTAGCAGCCTGCTTCTGACAGCAGGTTGCGGTGCACATAACTCGTTTGTGTGCCCGGTACCGTAGTCAGGAAGCGCAACGAGTCCTGGCCGGCGGGGGCATAGTAGAGATTGTAAGCGGCGATGGCACGGCTGCAGTCGGCGGGGGTGGTGCTTAGCTGCCAGCTCAGAGCGTTGGCATAGACCGGGCCGCTGAGGGGGGTGGCCGGCAAGTCGAAGAGGCGGCTGGCTAGGCTGTCGCAGTTGGCCTGCTGCAAGCGCAGCACCGGCGCGCACGGCACGTTGCGCACCGCTATGCACTGCTGCTGGCTCAGGTTCACCAGCCCGCTCGGCAGCTTCTCCGCATTATAGGTGCCTGTCGTCTCGACGTAGTAGCAGTAGGTCTGCCCTTTGATCAGGCGCTGGGTGGCCGTGCCCTGGTCGCGGTAGCTACCGCCCGTGGTCGTGCCCGTCACCGTGGCAATGCGCACGAATGGGCCTGTGGCCTCCGGCCCGCGCCGGTAGATCACCGTCGGCTGGCGCGTGTTGTCCCACGGCACGTTGTAAGTCCAGCGCAAGTCAATCGTGTTCAGGTCGGCGCTGCCCACAGCTGGCGTGGCCGTTCCCTCTAGGCGTACACTCGAGGCAGCAGTGGCCGTTTCTGTCACCACATTCTGGCTCAGGAACTCCACCTTGTAGGTGTAGGCCCGGTTCTGCGTGTCCAGCGAAGGGTCCTGATCAATATAGGTTGTGTCGTTGCTATTGTTGGTCACGTTGATCAACGGCCCGACCTGCGTGAAGGTCGCCGTGCTGGCCTGCCCCTGCGCGCGCAACACCCGGAATTGCTGCGGGCTGGCAAACTCGGGCGTGCTGCGGGGCTTGGTCCAGCGCACGGTGATCTGCCCGCCGCTGGCCGCGGTGCGGTCCACCGTCACGTTGCGCATGAGCAGGGCCCGGCCCGGAAACTCGACGCACGCCTCTTGCGAGGCCAGACTCTCGCCCCCAGCCGGCAGCGGGAAGGCCACGTAGATGCGGTAGCAGTAGGTCTTGCCCCGCTCCAGACCCTGCCCGCCGTTGGTGTCAGTATAATCGACGATGTCGGTCGTGCCGGTGTAGGTGAGAGAAGCAATCTGCACGTAACCTGAGGAGGCCGGAATGCCCGTCACGCACTCGCCGAAGTCTCCCCCGTTTGAGTTCTCGCGCCGGTAGATAAGCACCCGCGCCCCGGGCTTGCGGCAAAGGTAGCTGTTCCACGTTAGGCGGGCACTTCGGGGCGGGCCAGCGGCTACTGCCCGCAAGTTCTGCGGCGCCGGACCGATAACCCTAATGCGCCACGTACGGATGTCCGTTAGAGGTATTCCATTAGCCATTGGAAGTTCATCCGTAGCATTGAAGACTACCTGCGTTGGGTTGGAAGCAATGTTATTGCAGTCGGGCGTCCAACGGAAAGTACCGGTGGCAGTGGGCGGGCCAAACGAGGACTGAACGAAGGTGGCCGGGGGCAAAATCCCACTGTTAGCCGTGAGCCGTACGCGGTTGCCATCGGGGTCAGTAGCCGTCACGTTACCCACAACCGGAGTGCCTGCTACCACGCACAAGTCGGGCGGGATGACCAGCTCGGGACGCCGGTTGTTGCTGGCTCGCACCGTCACCTGTAGGTCCCGGATGACTTCTGCAATCAGACGGTAATTGCGTTGCCCTCCCACTACTACACGGCGGTACTCTTTCACCACTAAGGCAAAATTGTATTCGCCTGGCGAGCTAGGAGCATTCCACACCACTTGTCCCGTAACAGGGTCTATTTGGAAAATAGCGTTGTCTCCGGGTACTCCTACTGGTGGCCCAGTAAACGGCACCTGTACGCCAGGAGCAACGGCATTAGGTAGTACGAAAGCAGGAACAGATGCAGGTGCAGGAGTGCAGTTCACTACGGCGGTGGCATTTCCAGCTTGCTGGCTGTTCACGAGGGCATACGCCAAAGAATCCCCGTCGGCGTCATACGCCGCGGGGTTATGCTGGAATACCTGGCCAACCACCGCGTTGTCGATGGCAGGGCGCCGAAGAACCGGGGAGCGGTTCTGCAAGAGCGCCGGGTCAATGGTAACCGTAGTGGAAATGTAGAACGACTGGTTCACCGAGTTCGCCATGTTCCTGATTCCCGCATTCCGGTTCTCTCCGATAAAGCTAACCACGTACGGCCGGCCTGCCGGACTTGGCGCCCCGTAGGTATGCTCGAACTCGTAGGTATAGCGCCGTACGTCTGGCTGAAGCAACACATTAGTTGTGCGAGCCACGTTGAGGTCGCAGCTACCATCGCCGAAGAAAATGGCTGCGGTAGGCTGGTCAGGCACCCCATTGGCTGGGTCCCTACAATAAAGGGTCAACCGAAAGAATATACGGCGCGGATTGGCCCCGGCAGTGGTATCAACCTTAGATTGAATATCACCGGCCCGGATGTGAGTTGCTTGAGTTGGGAACGCCAAAGTCAATAATCCCACCAAAAGCAACAGCAATGACCCAAAACGGGTCAAACGGAATAGTAACGAACGCAACATAGAGGCGGGTAATGAGGGAAGGAAGGGCCTACGGCTGAACAACAGCAAAACCTTAGGACTAATCTAACAAAAATCAGACCTGTAGGTTGGTAAAAGGATCAGCAAACTCCATTTATCTAACGGAGTAGCGCGCATATTGATTCATGCGAGCTAACGCGGGAACGCCGAAGTTTATTTCAATTGTTTCCTACTAGGTTGCCATGTACCTTTGGCAGCTACAAATGACCTCAACAAACCCCTTTAGCAGCTTCTATGAGTTGGATTAACAAGACGGTTACCAGTAGCATTGGCCGCAAGGTTATTATGTCCGTGACCGGACTTTTTCTTTGCTCGTTTCTGGTCGTGCATCTGATTGGCAACCTGCAACTTTTCAAAGGCGACGGAGGCCTAGCCTTCAATACCTACTCGCACTTCATGAGCACCAACCCATTGATTCGGGTAGCCGAAATCATATTGGTGGCTGGCTTTGGCTTTCACATTTACGAGTCTTTTGTGCTGACGCGTCGCAACCAAGCGGCTCGGGGCAATCAGAAGTATGTTGTCGACAACATCGGGCAAAACAGCGACTGGAAGTCGCGGAACATGGGCCTGCTAGGCTCTATTATTTTGGTTTTCCTGATTGTGCACCTCTACAACTTCTACTACCGTTTTCACTACGAGCCGCTTCCTTTCGACTCGCAGAACAATAAGAATTTGTATGGGGTGGTCATGACCTCGTTCCAGACGTGGTGGTACGTGCTACTGTATGTACTGGCCCAAGTGGCGCTCTGCTACCACCTGCTCCACGGCTTCGCCAGCGGATTTCAGACGTTAGGTTTAAACCACCGCAAGTACACGCCTGTTATTAAAATAGTCGGCTACGCTTTCTCCATCATTGTTTGTGCTGGATTCGCAGCCATGCCGCTGTACTTCTTCATCTTCAAGTCCTAATCTGCCTAGCTGATGTTTCAGGATTCCAAAATTCCCGAAGGCCCCTTGGCCGAAAAATGGGAGAAGCATAAGTTCAACGTTAAGCTCGTTAACCCAGCCAACAAACGTAAGTACGACATCATTGTAGTAGGTACGGGCTTGGCAGGTGGTGCAGCCGCTGCTTCCTTGGCGGAGCTAGGCTACAACGTAAAGGCTTTCACATACCACGATTCTCCTCGTCGTGCGCACTCCATTGCTGCACAAGGAGGTATCAATGCTGCTAAAAACTATCAAAACGACGGTGACTCCATTTTCCGTCTGTTTTACGATACAATCAAAGGTGGTGACTACCGTGCCCGCGAAGCCAACGTGTACCGTTTGGCGCAGGTATCCGTCAACATCATCGACCAGTGCGTAGCCCAAGGTGTACCGTTTGCCCGCGAATACGGCGGGTTGCTGGCCAACCGTTCGTTTGGCGGTGCTCAGGTAAGCCGTACGTTCTACGCCCGTGGCCAAACCGGACAGCAATTGCTGCTAGGCGCCTATTCAGCTCTTTCGCGCCAGATAGCCTACGGTAAGGTGAAAATGTACACCCGTTCCGAAATGCTGGATCTGGTGGTGGCCGATGGTCAGGCGCGCGGCATTATCACGCGCAACCTGATTACCGGTGAGATAGAGCGGCATGCGGCTCACGCGGTGGTGCTAGCTACGGGTGGTTATGGCAACGTATTCTACTTGAGCACCAATGCTAAGTATTGCAACGCCACTGCCGCTTGGCGGGCCCACAAAAAGGGAGCCTATTTTGCTAACCCTTGCTTCACCCAGATTCACCCGACCTGTATCCCGGTGTCAGGCGACTACCAGTCGAAGCTGACGCTCATGTCGGAGTCGTTGCGTAACGACGGCCGCGTATGGGTGCCCAAGACGGTAGAAACTGCTGAACGCCTACGCAAAGGCGAAATCACGGTAAACGATATTTCTGAAGAAGACCGGGATTACTTCCTGGAGCGTAAGTACCCTGCTTTCGGTAACCTCGTACCACGCGACGTTGCTTCGCGCAATGCCAAGCAAATGTGCGACGAAGGCCGCGGCGTAGGTTCATCGGGCTTAGCCGTATACCTAGACTTCGCCGACATCATCAAGCGCACTGGTGCCGATTCTGTAAGCCAGAAGTACGGTAACCTCTTCGCTATGTATGAGAAAATTACTGGCGAAGACCCCTACAAGCAGCCGATGCGCATCTACCCTGCTGTGCACTACACGATGGGCGGCCTGTGGGTGGATTACAACTTGCAAACCACTATTCCTGCTCTGTACGCTACCGGAGAGTGCAACTTCTCTGACCACGGTGCCAACCGCCTCGGGGCCTCGGCTTTGATGCAAGGACTTGCTGATGGCTATTTCGTAATTCCGTACACCATCGGTGATCAGCTGGCACAGACCCCTCCTACCCCTGTTAGCACCAATCATTTGGCTTTCGAAGAAGCCGAGGCTGGAGTACGGGAGCGGATCAACAAGTTGCTGAGCATCAACGGTACTCGCAGCCCTGGTGAATTCCACAAGGCTCTTGGCCACATTATGTGGGAATACTGCGGTATGGCTCGCAACGCTGAAGGCCTGCGGCACGCCAAGCAGGAAATTCAGAAGCTGCGCCGCGAGTTCTGGTCCGATCTGAAACTGACTGGTACCGACCAGGAGTTGAACCAGATGCTGGAGAGTGCCGGCCGCGTAGCCGACTTCATCGAGCTAGGCGAGCTTATGGTTGACGATGCCCTGCACCGCAACGAAAGCTGTGGTGGTCACTTCCGCGAAGAATACCAGACTCCCGAAGGTGAGGCATTGCGCGACGACGAGAATTTCGCTTATGTAGCTGCTTGGCAATACAACGGCGAGAACAAGCCCGAAATCCTGAACAAGGAAGAGCTGTCGTTTGAAAACGTGAAGCTCACGCAGCGGAGCTACAAGTAGTGGATTTATAGAGCTAAGGCTTCTGAAGGCGTATGTTTTTAGGAGCCTTAGCTTCTAGTCCGCACTTAATCTCCCCCTCAATTGTTTCAATTATAAATACTGCGGGGACCAGGGCCTAGGGCTGATGATGCCAATCAAGACCCTACGTTCCCAAGACCCTAAGACCCCCTATACTAATGGCCGGAAGTAACCCCAACGCCAAACCAATGAACCTCACGCTGCGCGTGTGGCGGCAGAAAAACCGCACCACAGCCGGCAAAATCGTGGATTACCAAGTGCGCGACATCTCTCCCGAAATGTCGTTCTTGGAAATGCTTGACGTTCTGAACGAGGATTTGCTGCGCAAAGGCGAAGAGCCCGTAGCATTCGACCACGACTGCCGCGAAGGTATTTGTGGCTCGTGCAACCTCTTCATCAATGGCCGGGCTCATGGCCCGGAGGCAGGTACAACCACTTGCCAGTTGCACATGCGCAAGTTCAGTGATGGTGATACCATTACTATCGAGCCTTGGCGTTCAACTGCATTTCCAATTAACAAAGACCTGAGTGTAGACCGTTCTGCATTCGACCGTATTATTCAGGCGGGCGGCTACGTAAGCGTAAATACGGGTGGTGCCCCCGACGGCAACGAAATTCCGATTCCTAAGGAAATTGCCGACCGTGCCTTTGAAGCAGCTACTTGTATTGCGTGCGGTGCCTGCGTAGCTTCTTGCAAAAACTCGTCGGCAATGCTGTTTGTAAGTGCAAAAGTAAGCCAGTTGGCTTTGTTGCCACAAGGACACGTAGAGCGCAAAACCCGTGTTGAAAACATGGTAGCGCAGATGGACAAAGAAGGATTCGGTGCTTGCAGCAACATAGGCTCCTGCGCTGCAGAATGCCCCGTTGGCATTTCGCTGGAAAATATTGCCATCCTGAACCGTGAATTCTTGTCAGCTAAAGCCACGTCCAATAACCTAGCATAGGTAATGCTGGTTGTTCAACAAATTTGTAAAAGCGAAACGGCCTACCGTTTCGCTTTTTTGTTGCCTTACTTTCCTCCGGGACGTAACTGCTGACGCCTCATACGATCTGTTTTACTGCTCAGTTTGCCGTCCGTATTTTCGTTCTTTCTTTACTTCGACTCCATGATAACAGTCATTGCTGGTACCAACCGGGCCAACTCACGGGCGCGGCGCATTGCCGACTTATACATAAGCTTGCTGCGCAACGAAAACGCAGAGTGCCAATTACTAGACCTGGCTCTGCTACCTGATGACGTGAGCGTTTCGGCCCTCTATGGAAATGTAGGCAACCATGATGGCTTCAACGAATTGGCTAATTTGGCCAGCGCGGCAGATAAGTTGGTCTTAGTGGTTCCCGAATACAACTGCTCGTATCCGGGAGTGCTCAAAACGTTCATAGATGGCTTACCTTATCCTGGTGGCATTCGTGGAAAGAAAGCGGCCTTAATTGGCTTGTCCTCCGGAGGCCAAGGTGGCCTGCTGGCCCTAAGTCACCTATCCGACGTGCTTATGTACTTGGGTACGGCTGTATTACCAGCACGCGTACGCCTTCCGTTCATTGATAAATACTTGAAAGAAGATGGCACACTCGACCATCCTCTCTATCAGCAGTTGCTACAAGAGCAAGTAGAACAACTGTTAGTGTTCTGAGAACTTTCTTGTAGTGGCTTCACTTGTTTCCTAGTGGAGCTGTTTTGAATATTCTAGCAAGCCAGCCGGCTTCAGCCTATTCTTTCGGTGCATTACGGTATCGTGCCAAAGCACAGCGTTTTCACTTTCTAGATTTTGGTGGTGGTTACTAGTTCGAAATATTCTCTCTGTTTTAGTGGCCTCGCTTCATCATAGAATTACTACGCCCGCGTTACATGCTGGAACCTGTAGTCCGGCGTGAACATGACTTTTCTGAAAAGCACTTGAAGATGAAAGCAAATTTCCCTTCTCTCCTTTGGCTTGCCCTGCTAGCCTTTTCGGTAGTTTTTACTGCTTGCAAAGAAGACACGGACGTACCAAGCCCTACTGATAAGAAGGGTAAAGTAACCTTGCTGTTTGAAAATGTAGTAGGTGACGAACCACTGGTATTAAACAGGAGGGCGTCCTACTTCACTCCTTCTGGCGATGACTTCACGGTTAGCGTTTTTCGCTATTACATTTCCAACATCAAGTTGAAACAAGCAGATGGCACGGAGTTTATCCAGCCTGAAAGCTATTACCTACTTGATCAAGCCCGGGACGCTTCCCTCAAGTTCACTATCCCTGATGTGCCCGTTGGCAACTACAACAGCTTAACATTTACCATTGGCGTGGATGCTGAACGTAATGCTGGAGGTGCCCAAACGGGTGCCCTAGCTATCAGCGACATGTTTTGGACTTGGGATACAGGTTACATTTTCACTAAGCTGGAAGGCCGCTCTACCAAGTCACCCAATGGAGGCTTAATATTCCACATTGGAGGCACTGCAAACGAAAAGGCAGCGGATCCAGCTATGAATAATAGAGTCATTCAGGTGCGAGAATCACGGACTCCGGGCGTACATGTGCGGGCCGATGTACTTAGAATGTTTACAGGGCCAGTAACCATACGGTTCGATACCTCTAACAACGTTATGGGCGGTCCTGATGCGGCAAAAATTGCTGAAAACCAGAAGGCGGGTATGTTCACAGTCAGTGCTGTCGATACTGAATATAGTGAATAGGTAGCTGAGGTTACGACCGTGAAATCTACTTTCTTGCTTGTAGCTGCTTGGAGCCTTTTAGGCACAGTGGGGTTGGCCGCAACGAGTTGCCGACCTGATACAGACGTCCTGCCAAACAAGCAAATACCGGGCACTCAACTGCCTAGTAACTTTCCTGCGCCGGTGTACGGATTAGATGAAAATCCGCCTACGCATGCAGCATTCGAGTTGGGCCGTAAGCTATTTTATGACCCTCGTCTGTCACGCACCGGCAAGGTTTCGTGTGGTAGTTGTCATCAGCAATCCTCGGCTTTTGCTGATGCAGGACACCATTTAAGTCAAGGGGTTGATGGCCAGCTAGGGGCTCGCAATACTCCGGCGCTACAAAACCTGCGTTGGAAACCTAATTTCTTTGCGGATGGAGGACCTAAACACATCGAAACGATGCCGCTGGCTCCCATCACGAATCCGCTGGAAATGGATGAAACGCTGGATAACGTACTTGGCAAGCTCAATGCCGATGCGGAGTACCGCCGTCGGTTCACGCAGGTTTTTGGCGGCAGTGGCCCCATCGATTCTTATCAATTTCTACGGGCATTGGCGCAGTTCACGGCGTCGCTTACCTCCAGCAACTCCCGTTACGACCACTACGTGCGCCATGAAGCAGGTGCCAGTCTTACGGATGTGGAACTGCGTGGCCTAGCTGTACTGCGTCAAAAGTGCGGAAACTGCCACGCTGGCGAGCTATTCACCGACGAATCATTCCGCAATAATGGCTTGGACCGCAGCTTCCCGCAGGATTCGGGGCGGGCTCACATCACTCGAAGCAGCCACGATGCAGGACGCTTTAAGGTACCTAGCCTGCGCAACGTGGCGCTTACGGCACCATACATGCATGATGGCCGCTTCAATACACTACCCGAAGTGCTCGATCATTACAACCATGGCATGGTTGAGTCATCTACTCTAGACCCGCAACTACGGCGAGCGGGACAGGGCCCTGGTATTGCTCTTTCCGTTGAAGAGCGTCAGAGTCTGTTGTCTTTTTTGGCCGCTCTCACCGACGAGCAATTTATAAAGGACCCGCAGCTAGCCGAACAGTAGCTACGTGCAGCATAGAATCAAGACGCTATAATTGAACTGCTGCTCGTAGTCAAATAACTCATTATATTCTGGCGTTACAGGTACGGCTTCTAGTTGCGTTGCAAATCAGTATCTTGAAGTATAAGCCTGCCTCTTCTTATGTATTCCCACTTTACTTATCGACATCTTAGTTTGCTACTATCAGGAGTATTGCTCCTCATGGCTGCCAGTTGTGATAAGAAAGATCCTGAGCCGCCGGTACCCCCCACTACGCCAGCAACACCTTACAACCTGACGCTGCCTACGCAGTTGCCCCAAGATGTTGTGCTGCCCACCGACAACCCCATGACCGTGGAAGGCGTGGACCTGGGCCACAAGCTGTTTTATGAAGTTCGCCTTTCGCGCGACAACTCTATGTCATGCGGCAGTTGTCACCAGCAAAGCAAAGCCTTTACCGACGGTCGGGCTCGGGCAATTGGGGTTGATGGCGTAGCGCACCAGCGCAATACCATGTCGTTAGTGAATTTGCTTTGGGAGCCTAATTTAAATTGGGATGGGTCGGCTAACAGCTTCGAGAAGCAGGCACGTACACCTATTGAAAATCCTGTTGAATTGCACCAGAGCCTAGCCGATGGCGTGCGCAAACTGCAGCAAACTACTTTATATCCGCCGCTGTTTGCTAGCGCGTTTGGTTCTGCTACCATCACCGAAGAAAACGTACTGAAGGCGCTGGCGCAATTCGAACGCACGCTAATTTCTTCGAACACGCGCTATGAAAAGTCGTTGCTACCGGGTGGGCCACGGTTGACAGCTGATGAGCGTGCGGGCCGTGTCCTCTTCTTCAACCATCCTGGCGAGGGCGGTAATATATTGGCCCGCGGCGGCTCCTGCGACCATTGCCACAACGGCAATAACTACTTGTTTACCTCCACCAACTTCACTGCCCCCGGCGGCCTGACGCAGTACTTCAACAACGGCTTACCTCTTGCCACTGACCTCGGCCGCTTCGGCGTAACGGGCATTGCGGTCGACCAAGGCAAGTTTCGCGTGCCCACCCTCCGCAACATTGCCCTGACGGCTCCTTATATGCACGATGGCCGTTTTCAAACCCTAGAGGAGATAGTAGACCACTACAACGAACACATCGACCCCAACAGCGCCGAGCCTATTCTACTCCTTTCCAACACGCCGGGCGGAACCAAGCTTGGCCTTACCACTACCGAGAAGCGGCAGCTGGTTGCCTTCCTGAAAACGCTCACCGACTCCACTTTTATTCAGGACCCACGGTTTTCCAATCCATTTTAGGTGGAGCTTCTGTTCAGCTGAATTTGCGAGAACTGAAAACGAGGTAACTTACCCACTAGCCTTATCTCCTCTTTTCATTTCTATGCCGCCTTTAGCTGCACAAACCACACGAGCTTCTTCTTACTTACCTGCATTCACTGGCATTCGAGCCGTAGCGGCCTACATGGTGTTTTTGCACCACTTCAACCCTTTCTCCCAAGAAGGCTCATTGCCTTTGCTGCATAATCTTCTAGTAGAGTTTCACATAGGTGTACCCGTTTTCTTTGTACTCAGCGGCTTTCTAATCACGCTGCGCTACATCGACAACATTCGCTTTACTACCACCTGGTGGAAGCAGTACCTGCGTAACCGCTTTGCACGCATCTACCCGATGTTTTTCCTGATAACGTGCCTCAATTTTGCCTGGCTCTATCAGCAGGAAGGCACTCTGGACTCAACCGTTGTGCTAACCAACATACTGTTGTTGCGCGGCTTCTTCGAGTCTATCATCTACTCAGGCATCCCGCAGGGCTGGACCCTTACCGTCGAAGAATGCTTCTATCTGATGGCGCCAGTTATCTTCTGGCTGCTACTCAAGCGCCGGATTCGACTTTGGTTTATGCCATTCGCCTTGCTGGCAATCGGCTGCGGATTGGTTTTGCTCCTCGGTCCGCTTGGATACTATGGGCTGTTTGCCAACTTCAAATTCATGCTCCTCCTCACCTTCTTTGGGCGGTGCGTAGAGTTTTTTGCCGGCATCCAACTGGCTCTTTGGTACCGCCGTGGCCAAATACGCCACTACACGATACCTGGCTTGCTAACTGGTCTCGGCTGCTTGCTGATTATCACTGTACTGGCTGGACTGGTTTTGATACGGGGCCCTTACGCTTATGGGCAAGAACATCCTTTTGGCGTAGCCTTCAATAATGTGGCTTTGCCAGGTGGTATAATTGTGCTGTTTGCGGGGCTGCTCACCGAGCAAACTTGGTTGCGCCAGTTGCTGTCGGGCGCTCTATTGCAGGTATTAGGCAAAAGCTCGTATATCTTCTACCTAATTCACTTTGGCGTTGTCCAGCAATTCGTGCACGACCTTGTCCCATTTGAAAACAGGTGGTTAAGTTTTATATCTATCTTCCTGCTGTTGAATCTGCTGGCAATTGCCTTGCACTACCTTATAGAACAGCCGCTTAATAACCTGATTCGCCGCCAACCAGTGGTTGCGCAGCAGCGCTTACCCTCAGCCCAGGTGTCATGAAGCACTTACTTGCTCTGCTATTTCTAGTTTGCGCATCAGCCTTGCTGGTTTCGTGCTCCACTATGTCCTCCACTCGGCAGCTTAGCCCCGACCGAGAGCCTGACCTACCGCACCGCCTACCAGCATCCGACTCAACAGCGCCACCGGCAGACTCTTTAAAGCATCCTTAAAGTAGGTGCAATACATATTTGACTTTCATAAAACAAAAAGGCCGTTGAGATATCTCAACGGCCTTTTTGTTTATTATAAATTCGGCAACTAATCCACGTTGTCGTGCAAGAAACGGTTGTCTCCTAGCAGTTCATTGTCATCGGAGAGGTTGAAGCGGCTGATGTTACGCTCTGATGAGGGCGTCACGTTCTCAAGCTTCACTTGCCGACGCAGGTAAGCGGGCGTCTCCAACTGATCTTTGATAGCTTCGTTGGATAAACCATTGCTTAGTTCCTGCAGACGACGACGGCGCTCTTCAGCTCGGGCATCGAGTGCCGGACGGCCGGGCAGCGGTGGCGCAGGTTGTGGCGCCTGATACACTACCGGGTCCGGAGCAGGCGAAGAGGGCGCCGCTACGGGCGGCATAGGCGCATTGTAAGGCGACGTCTCGAGATCAAACTTTATGGGCTGCGGCTCAGGAGCAGAAACCGGAGCCGGTGGCGGCGCTGGAGCACTCGTGAATGACGGAACCACGGGAGCACTCGGTACTGACTCCTGCCGATCCTTATCAAAAATATTGATTTGGGGGTCGGGCTCGGTTACTTCAGGCTCTGGCTGCCGAGTAGTAGATGGAGTTACCGTAATAGTGTGCGCCTCACGGGCAAACCCGGTGGCAATTACCGTTACGCGGATGCTCTGGCCCAGCGAAGAGTCGATGCCGTGGCCAAAGATAACCTCGGCATTCTGGCCTGCTTTGTCCTGGATGCACTCGGTGATTTCCGTCAACTCGTCCATTTCCAGTTCGGCTTGGTCGCCAGACATGATGCTGAGCAGAATGCGTTGCGCACCGTGAATATCGGTGTTGTTGAGCAGCGGCGAGGCCAAAGCTTCCTCGGCAGCACGGCGGGCGCGGTTCTCGCCATCCGTGATGCTGCTGCCCATAACGGCAGCGCCACTGTCTTTCATCACCGTTTTCACGTCTTCAAAGTCGACGTTCACATCGGCCGTTACCGTAATAATTTCGGCAATGGATTTGGCGGCGGTGCTCAGTACGTTATCGGCTTTGGCGAAGGCCGAGCGGATAGGCAAGTTGCCGTAAATCTCGCGGAGTTTGTCGTTGAGAATTACGAGTACCGTGTCGCAGTTTTCGCTCAGTTCCTTGATACCCAATTCAGCTTGCTGGCGTTTCTTTTTGCCTTCAAACATGAAAGGCGCCGTCACGATGCCTACAGTAAGAATGCCTAGCTCCTTGGCTACTTTGGCAATGACAGGGGCTGCACCAGTGCCGGTGCCGCCGCCCATACCAGCCGTAATAAACACCATCTTGGTGCCGTTGCTGAGTAACTCGCGGATTTGCTCCCGGCTTTCGATGGCGGCTTGCTTGCCCCGCTCGGGGTTGGCACCGGCACCAAGACCTTCCGTCAGGTCCATCCCGATTTGCAGCCGGTTTGGCACCGTCGAAGAAGCTAAGGCCTGCTTATCGGTGTTGCAAATGACGAATTCTACGTCTTTTATGCCCTGGCCAAACATGTGGTTGACGGCGTTGGAGCCGCCCCCACCCACGCCAATCACCTTGATGATGGACTTGGATTGCGCCGGGATGTCGAATTTATAATTCATGAAGTGGGTGGCTAAATGGTTGTGTGGTTAAATTGTTGGTCGTTCAACGACAACCATTTAGCAATTCAACCATTTAACAGATTAGTACTTGGTGTCGTCGAAGTCGTCAATTAGCAGTCCTTTGGTACGGCTGATAATGTCCTGGAAGAACTTACCAGCGCCAGATGGCTTCTTTGGCTCTTTGGGTTCCGCAGGTTTTTGAGCCACGGGTTTAGGGGCAGGAGTTGGTGCTGGTGCCGGAGCAGGCGCTGGTGCTTGGTAATACGGCGCTGGCTGCGGAATGTGTTGCTCCTGCTCGTAGTTGTTGCGGTTCAAACGCTCGTCGAGTGAACGGTAGCCAGCCAACACGAGACCTACAGTAGTAGCAAACATCGGCGACTTAACTGCCTCGATCTTGCTCTTACCAAGGTGCTCATTAGGGTAGCCAATGCGCGTATCGAGGCCAGTTACATACTCGGTGAGTTGCACCAGGTTCTGGAGTTGCGAACCACCACCCGTCAGCACGATGCCGGCAGCCAGTTTGTCGGCGTGGCCAGTGCGCTGAATTTCGGCGTACACCAACTCGATGATTTCCTCCATCCGGGCCTCGATAATGTAAGCCAGGTTTTTGAGGGAAATTTCTTTGGGTGCCCGATCGCGCAAGCCAGGAATGCTTACGATTTCATAATCGGAAGCTTCCTCGGCAATGGCTTTGCCAAACTTCACCTTCAATTGCTCGGCCTGATTTTGCATCACCTGGCAGCCCAACTTGATGTCGGAGGTCACAATGTTGCCACCGAAAGGCAGTACAGCCGCGTGGCGGATGATGCCGTCTTTGAAGATGGCCAAATCGGTGGTGCCACCTCCAATATCAATCAGGGCCACGCCAGCTTCCTTCTCTTCGTCCGACAGCACGGACATAGAGGAAGACAGCGGCTCCAGAATCAGGTTATCGATTTCCAGGCCCGCCTTGGTAACACACTTATTGATGTTGTTGATGGCCGTGCTCTGCGCCGTAATGATGTGGAAGTTGCCTTCCAAACGCACGCCCGACATGCCCACGGGGTCCATAATGCCTTCCTCGTAATCCACCTTGTAGTCTTGGGGCATTACGTGGATGATCTGAGAACCGGGCGGGGTTACGAGACGGTACATGTCGCCGGTGAGACGCTCCACGTCTTCCTGCGTGATTTCGCTGTCGGCGGAGGCGCGGGTGATGCTGCCGTTGTGTTGCAGGCTCTTGATGTGCTGCCCGGCAATACCCACGTTTACCACGCCAATATTGATGCCCGACATTTCTTCGGCCTGCCGAATAGCGCGCCGAATAGCATCCACCGTCTTGTCGATGTTGGACACAATACCGCGCACTACGCCTTCCGACACGGCTTTACCCATACCTAGTATTTCGAGTTTGCCGAACTCGTTTTTGCGGCCTACAAGGGCACAGATTTTCGTGGTTCCAATGTCGAGGCCGACTACAATCTTATCGTGTTGCATGGGGAAGGGTCGGGTAAAGCTGGCGGGGAAATAGCAGTTGGATGCGGTGTGACTTGGCAAAAATAGGCTTTTTAGGGCCTCAGGAGCAGAAAAATCTACTCACAAATGATTTGATCTTTGAACTCTACGTTGACGCGGTGGTACGTATCCCAGCCTAGCGCCGGTGGAATTTGACGGTAAAATACCATCAGTTTCGCGAATTTCTCCGAAATATTCTCGGGAAAGCCAAATTCTACTCGTTGGTCACCCACTTGTTGCGTGAAGGAAACCTTGCCGTTGGCAGCAATGAATACTTCAGCTATTTGGGCGCGCCAGAAGGGTTTTTCATCAATATAGCGCAATAATTCGAGGTAACGCTGACCAGTGGAATCCTGAAAGAAGGAAGCCGCCAACGGAGCGCCATTCTGCCGGGCCACCGGCACCACCCGCGCCGTAAATAACGACGAGAGGGGCAGCTTGTGACCGTCGGCATCGAGGTAGGAATCCAGACGCGTATTCGGGTGAACGAGACGAGCTATAGGACGGTTTTGACGAACGTCAGCGTGTAAGTTGCCCGACAAGTCGCGGTACACTTGGGCATCCTTTACGAAAGAATGCGCTTTTAGGCGAGCTTCAAGGGCTGGTAAATCCAACCCGTCGGGGGTGCTGCCTTCAATGCGTTCCTCGCCGCCACGAGTGAGGAGGCTGGTTACTTCTCGCTCGCTGATGAAGAAGTTATTGAACTCGTTGCTGATCGTGACGATAACTTGACCAACAGGTCGGTTGGCTTGCCGTATGCCGGCAAACACCGCCAGTCCACCTAATAGCATCAGGCAACTAGTTGCAAATAAGACATTTTGAACCTTACGCTTGAGCTTCATTCCAGCGAATATGTAGAATATTCTTTAAATCAGGAACCAACTTATCGATATCCCCCGCCCCAACTGTTGCGAGTACGTCGAAATTAGAATCGATACCAGCATTTGCCAAAATTTTGTCTACCGTTTGCAACGACTTTTGAGGGGCCGTTATTTGGGACAAAATCAATTCGGAGGTCACCCCTTCCAAGGGCAACTCCCGAGCCGGGTAGATATCCATCAGGACCACTTCATCAGCTAAACTTAAGCTCTCGGCAAAGCCAGGAGCAAAGTCGCGGGTGCGGGTGAACAAGTGGGGCTGAAACACAACCCGCAGCTGCCGCCCCGGGTATAGCGCCCGCAGAGAACGTAGAAATGCTTCGATTTCGCGTGGATGGTGAGCATAATCATCCACATATACTTTCGGCTGCTCAGCCGACCCGGCCGTTACGATAAATTCGAACCGCCGCTTGACGCCCTTGTAGGCCGCCACGGCAGCTTGTAGTAACTCAGGTTTTACGCCTTCAAGTTGGGCCACGCAAGCGGCTGCCAGCATATTCTCTACGTTGTGGTAGCCGGGCACCGCTAGTTCCAAATCATCGACTACTCCTTGTGGCCCATGCAGCGCAAAACGAAATTGGTGCCCTTGCGCCGTGATATCCGTAGCGTACAGTTCGGGCCCTTGTTCAGGAGTGAGGCCATAGTGGATGACTTGGACCCCAGTGGGTACGGCAGCCGCTACGCTAGCATCGGCGGTGTGGTTGATGATGAGCGTACCGCCGGGCTGAATCTGGCCCACAAACTGCCGAAACGACTCTACTAGCGCATCTTTATTACCGTAGATGTCGAGGTGGTCGGCGTCAGTGCTGGTTACAATGGCAATGTTGGGGTGCAGGGTCAGGAAGCTCCGGTCGTATTCGTCAGCTTCCACCACGATGGGCACATCCGGATTGTCGGCCGGTGGCAGCAACACGTTCGAGCCTAGGTTCACGGAGATGCCCCCGAGAAAGGCGGCAGACGGTACGCCGGCATGGTGGAGCAAGTGCGCCACCATGCTGCTCGTGGTGGTTTTGCCGTGGGTGCCCGCTACCGCAATGGTGCGGTGTCCTTGCGTAAGCACACCGAGTACCTGGCTGCGCTTGCGAATGTCGTAGCCGTTGTCGCGCAGCCAAGCCCACTCTTGGTGGTCTTTCGGGATGGCGGGTGTGAGCACGACCAGCGTTTGCGCCTTATTCTCGCGCACAGCCGCCGGGATACTTGTTACGGCATCCTCGTAATGCACGGCAATGCCTTCCGCCACCAGGGCCTCGGTCAGGGGCGTGCTGGTTTTGTCGTAGCCCGCTACGGTGTGCCCATTGGCTTTAAACCAGCGCGCCAGCGCGGACATGCCAATGCCCCCAATACCGAGGAAGTAGACGTAAGGAAATGCGGCGACGGAACTCAAGGCAATGACGGGTATAGAATTAAGAAGTATGAACCTGGGCTTTGCCAACCAGCTTCAACAGCTCATCGACAATGGTGGTAGTAGCAGCGGGACGGGCCAATTGCCGCACCTGGGCCGCTAGTTGCTGTTGCTGCGTGGAGTTCTGGAGCAGTGCCAGCGCCGTATCGTAGAGCTTGGCAGGCGCTTCGGCATCCGATACCAAAAGGGCAGCGTCTTTGCGGACCAGCGCCATGGCGTTTTTGGTTTGGTGGTCTTCCGCCACGTTGGGCGAAGGCACCAGAATGCTTGGTTTGCCTGTGAGGCACAGCTCTGACACGGACAGCGCCCCGGCCCGGCTGACCACCACGTCGGCGGCAGCGTAAGCCAGATCCATGCGCTGCACGAATTCCAGCGCCTTTAAGTTGTCGGCGGCGAAGGCAGCGGCTTGCTGCGAGGCTTCAGGATAGTACAGCTTACCGGTTTGCCACAGCAGCTGGACACCGGCCGCTTTAAGGCGCGGCAGCGCCGCAGCGGTAGCTTGGTTCAGCGTACGGGCCCCGAGACTCCCTCCTATTACGAGTAACACGGGCTGATCTGGTGCGAGGCCGAAAAACTGACGTGCTTCCACACGGTTGCCGCTGGCTATTTCGGTACGAACGGGGTTGCCGGTGAGCACTAGCTTTTCCTGCGGGAAAAACTTCTGCATGCCGTCGTAGGCCACGCAAATTTTGTTGACGCGACGACTCAGCAACTTATTTACTAAGCCAGCATAAGAATTCTGCTCTTGAATAAGGCTAGGAATGCCACGCGAAGTGGCCGCCAGCAGTACCGGCGCCGAGGCATAGCCTCCCACCCCTACCACCACATCGGGCCGAAATTGCTCGATTAGCTTACCCGCCTTGCGAACGGCCCGCATTACCCGAATAGGAAATATCAGGTTCTGAGGGGTAAGTCGGCGCTGCAAGCCGGCAATGTCCAAGCCCACTATTTCGTAGCCAGCTTCAGGTACGCGCGTCATTTCCATGCGGCCGTTGGCGCCTACAAACAGGATTTCAGCATCTGGCTGGCGACGGCGCAACTCATTGGCAATAGCTACTGCCGGGAAGATATGCCCGCCCGTGCCGCCACCGCTAATGATGACTCGTAAGGAATTTGAGGCAGTATGGGGCTTCTTGTGGGGCATTTTTTGATTCTCGCAGGATGGCGCAGCGCGTACTACTTGGGTTTAGAAGAACTAGTTGGGCTAAGCGTACGATGATACTTTCGGTATCCGAGCTGTGTCGGCGGGCTCGCCGGCTACCGGGCGAATTTCCCGCTCCCCGCGGCTAACGGCTAGGATGATACCGATACTGATACCCGTGAAAATGAGCGACGTACCGCCCATACTCAGCAGTGGCAACGGCAAGCCCGTAATCGGGCCTAGCCCCACGGCCACGCCCATATTCACCATGGCTTGCAACACCAAACTGAAGGTGAGGCCCGCCGAAAGCAGGCCGCCAAAGGCGCCGTAACTATTAACAACCGTTAGTAGCCCTCGATAGAGAAAGGCTAAGTACAGAAAGACTACAAACGCGCCGCCTACCATACCGTACTCTTCGATAATAACGGCAAAGATGAAGTCGGAATATGGGTGCGGCAGGATGTTACGCTCGGTGCTGTTGCCGGGGCCTTTGCCCGTCACACCGCCCGTGGCAATGGCAATGTAGCTGTGCTCTAGCTGAAAAGGCACCGGCTTGCTTTTGTCGGTGAAGTTCTCGATGCGAGAAATTACCGTTTTCATCCGTTGGCCTGTGGCTAGACCTACGCCGCCCACTACTGCGCCAATAGCCACCATTACGGCCATCTGCTTGAGTGGCACGCGCCCAATAAACATCAACAACAGGCAGGTTGCAAATAGCAGCAGGGCCGTAGAAGCGTTACTTAAAATGATGATGCCGCATATCAAGCCAACCCACAGCATTACGGGCAGCAGCGTGGTTTTGAAGTCCTGCACATTCTGCTGGCGGCGGCTTAGCATAGAGGCCACGTGCGCAATCAAAGCTAGCTTGGCTAAGTCGGAGGGCTGGAAGGTTTGGTTGATAACCGGAATGGTAAGCCAGCGCGACGCCTCGTTGATATTCGAACCCATGAAGAAAGTGAATATCAGCAGCGGCACTGAAATCAGTAGCGCGTACAACGACAGCCGCGAATAGTAGCGGTAATCGATGCGGTGCGCTAGCCACATGAAGGCCAGCCCCACGAAGATCAGGCCGGTGTGCTTGAGCAGGAAGTATTCGGTATTGCCAGCGCGCTGCTTATACGCCAGCGTACCAGTGGCCGAGTACACCACAGCGATACTGATCAGCGAAAACAAAATCACGATGCCCCACAGTACTGGGTCACCTTTCAAGTTCTGCCGCAGCCAGTTTTTGACGATGTCCATATAATATAAGGAGTTGTGAAATGGTGGTTCGGTGATTGATATTAAGCGGATGAGGTTAAAGCAAAGCCTACTGTTTCTCTAACTCCCTAACTGCAGCAGCAAATTGACGGCCCCGGTCTTCGTAGTTTTTAAACAAGTCGAAAGAGGCGCAAGCGGGCGAAAGCAAGACAACGTCGCCGGGTTGGGCTAGCTCAGTGGCGCGGCGCACAGCGGTTGTCACGCTTTGGGTTTCTTCTAAAAAAGGAACCACGGACTGGAAAACGGTGCGCAACTTTTCGTTGTCGACACCCAAGCAAATGAGGGCTTTCACTTTCGATTCCGCCAGTGGCAAGAGCGTGGTGTAATCGTTGCCTTTGTCGGTGCCGCCTGCAATCCAGATAATAGGTTGCTTGATACCGTCGAGGGCATACCAAGCCGCTTCTACATTGGTGGCCTTGCTGTCGTTGATGAAGCGGACGCCGTTGATTTCGCCTACGGGTTGCAAGCGGTGGTCGGCGTTGTGGAAGGTGGCTAATCCTGCTTCAATTTTACTAGTCTCCACACCGGCTATGCGGGCGCAAAGCACGGCTGCCATCATATTCTGGCGGTTGTGCTGACCGATAAGCGGCGAACTTGCAGTGCTAACTTTTTCGGTTTCACTTGGGTAGCCGGGCTTCAAATCCACGAAGATGTTTTCCTCGTCCAAGTAATAGGCTCCTAATTGGTAGTCGGAGCGGTGGTGGAGGCTGAACGGTAGCTGCTGAACCGAGCGAAGGGCCGCCTGGAAGTAGCGCTGGATGTTTTCGTCGTCGGCGTTGTAAATAAAATAACCGTTGCTATCCTGGTTGCGCATGATACGCAGCTTGGATTCGGCGTAGCTGGCCAACGAGTAGTTGTACCGGTCGAGGTGGTCGGGCGTGATGTTGAGCAGCACCGAAACCCAAGGCTGGAAATGGTAGGTATCGTCGAGCTGGAAGCTGCTTAGCTCTACCACATAGTAATCAAACTTATCCTCGATAATCTGCTCGGCGAGGCTGTAGCCCACGTTACCGGCCAAGCCCACGTTGTAGCCAGCCTCTTTCAGCAGGTGATAAGTCAGCAGCGTGGTAGTGGTTTTGCCGTTGGTGCCGGTGATGCAGATGCACTTGGCTTCGGTATGGCGACCCGCAAACTCGATTTCTGAAATTATGGACGTGCCTTTCTCGCGCAGGGCTTGAATGACGGGCGCCTTCTCCGGAATGCCAGGGCTCTTAATTACTTCCTGCGCCTTCAGTACTTCCTCTAGCGTGTGCTGGTTTTCTTCGAAGGGAATACCGGCTTGCGCCAGCTTTTCCTTGTATTGCGGCTGAATCGGGCTTTTATCGGATACGAACACAGAGTGGCCTTTGGCTTGCGCTAACAGCGCAGCTCCTACTCCACTTTCGGCCGCTCCTAATACTACTATATGCATGGGTTGCTTGCTGAATTGTTAAATGGCCGCTTGTTGAACTCAGACCACTCGGGTTGTAAGATGAAGCTGGTCAACCAGCCATTTAGCAATTCACTTATTTATCTCAATTTCAAAGTAACCAAGGTCAGGACGGCCAGCATGATGCCCACAATCCAGAAGCGCGACACGATTTTGGACTCGTGGTAGCCTAGCTTCTGGTAGTGGTGGTGCAGCGGCGACATGCGGAGCAGGCGCTTGCCTTCGCCGTACTTGCGGCGCGTGTATTTGAAGTAGCTCACCTGCAGCATCACCGACAGGCTTTCCACCAAAAACACACCGCACAGCACCGGAATCAGTAGTTCCTTGCGAACAATCAGCGCCAGCACGGCAATAATGCCACCAATAGCCAACGAGCCAGTGTCGCCCATGAACACCTGCGCCGGAAACGAATTGTACCACAGGAACCCCACGCAGGCTCCCACAAAAGCGGTACAGAAAATTACCAGCTCGCCGCAGTTGGGAATGAACATGATGTCGAGGTAGTCGGCCAGTAGCGCGTTACCACTTACAAAGCAGAAAATTGCCAACGTCGTCCCGATAACGGCTGAAGTACCCGCTGCCAGCCCATCGAGGCCGTCGGTGAGGTTAGCACCGTTGCTGACGGCCGTAATAATGAGGATGACAATCGGGATGTAGAAGAAGGCGTAATACTCGTTGAAAAAGTCGCCGGCTGTGGCAAACAGGTCGCCGTAGTTCAGTTCGTTGTTCTTCAGGAAGGGCACCGTGGTAATCATCAGCTTCACATCCTGATACACTGTGCTGGCATCCACGGCCGAGAGCTGGCCGTTGGGAAGCAGATATTGGCGTACGGTTACGTCGTTGGAGAAAAACAGCACCCAACCCACCGTGAGGCCAAGACCTACCTGCCCCATAATCTTGAAGCGGCCGGCTAAGCCTTCCTTATCCTTCTTAACTACCTTAATATAGTCGTCGACAAAGCCAATCAGCCCAAGCCAAACCGTGCTGAGCAGCATAAGCACGATGTAGATATTATCGAGCTTGGCAAACAGCAGCACTGGCACTAGAATAGCGAGCAGAATGATAAGGCCGCCCATGGTTGGCGTTCCCTTCTTCGCTAGTTGTCCTTCTAACCCCAAGTCGCGTACGGTCTCTCCAATCTGGGCACGCTGCAACACCCGAATTAGAGGTTTGCCGAAGAATTGTGCAATAATGAGAGAGGTAACTACCGCCAGTGCTGCCCGGAACGTAATGTATTGAAACACGCCCGTTCCGGGTATGTGGTGCACTTTGTAGAGATAGTTGAAAAGATAATACAGCATGAGCGCGGGGTTAGCAGATTGCAGTCAAGAAACGGGCAAGCTGCAAAGATTCCAGTTTTTTAAGGTCAAGCAAGCGTTGTGTTTTTGCAGATTTCGGTTAATGGCTCCTTATTTTCCAAGTTGTTCAAACATCTCCTTCAGCACTTTTTTATCATCGAATTCAGCCCGGACGCCCTTCACTTCTTGGTAGGTTTCGTGGCCTTTGCCGGCTACTAGCACGATGTCGCCGGGGCCGGCAAGGAGCACGGCGGTCCGGATGGCTTCGCGCCGGTCGGGGATGGTCACAACTTTGGCCAGATCTTGCGCTTTGACGCCGGCTTGCATTTCAGCGAGAATAGCCAACGGGTCTTCGAAACGCGGATTGTCGGCGGTGAGTACTACCCGATCGGATCCTTGGCAGGCGAGGTTGGCCATGACTGGGCGTTTGCCAGCGTCGCGGTTGCCGCCACAGCCCACTACCGTAATTACCTGCTGGCTCGGCTGACGGATATCGGCAATGGTATCAAGTACGTTTTCCAGCGCATCAGGCGTGTGCGCGTAGTCGATGATGCCCGTGACGTGGGACTTCGCTGAGACAATCGGCTCGAAGCGGCCAGGCGCCGACAGCAACCCCGACAGCACCGTCAGCACTTCCGACGAGTCTTCGCCTAGCAACACGGCCGCGCCATACACGGCCAACAGGTTGTAAGCGTTGAATACTCCAATTAAGCGAAACTGCACCTCGCGGCCATCTACCTCCAAGTACAGGCCATGCACCGCGTTTTCGAGCAGCTTGCCCCGGAAAGTGGCCGCGCCGCGCAAGGAATAGGTTTCGCGGCGAGCAGCCGTGTTTTGCAGCATCACCAGCCCACGCTTATCGTCGGCGTTGGTGAGGGCAAAGGCCGATTTCGGCAACTGGTCGAAAAAGCCTTTTTTGGCTTTCAGATAATTGTCGAAAGTGCCGTGGTAGTCGAGGTGGTCGTGGGTGAGGTTGGTGAAGATGCCACCCGCAAAGCGAAGTGCCGTGGTACGATGCTGCACCACCGCGTGCGAGCTAACTTCCATGCAGGCATGCGTGCAGCCCGCTTTTACCATGCGGGCTAGCAGTTCGTTCAGCCGAATAGCGTCGGGCGTGGTGTGCGTGGCCGGAATCACTTCCTCGTCAATCTGATTCTGCACTGTGCTGAGCAAACCGGTGTGGTAGCCTAGCTCCCGCAGCAGCTTATGCAACAACGTAGCGCAGGTGGTTTTGCCATTGGTACCCGTCACACCAATCAGCTGCAAGCTCCGCGACGGATGCCCATAGAAAGCCGCGGCCACATGCGCCATTGCCTCGGCCGAGTCGGGAACCTGCACGTAGGTGGTGCCGGGCTCCAGGGAAGCAGGAAGACTTTCGCAGATAACAACCGATACGCCTTGTGCTACTGCATTCGAAATGAAGTGGTGACCGTCGTTAGCGGCACCGCGCAACGCGAAGAACACGAAGCCCGGAGCTGCTTGCCGCGAGTCGAGCGTGAGAGCCTGCACGGGCACATCGGTAGCGCCGTGCTGACTTTGCACGGTTACATCGGCCAGCAGGGCGAAAAGAGGGGGCGTTATTTCTTTATCGTCTGACAAGGTGAGTCGAGTTTTTAGCCCGCAGAGGGCACTAAGAATTACGCAGCAACTAGTGGCTTTAGGCTTTCTTGGGTTTGCCAGTGGTTGCTTGCTGCGTTATCTGCGTTGGTCTTTTTGTTGGTTTGGGTTCGGCCGGCTTGGGCTTGGCAGGAGCAGTTGGCTTACTTTCCGCTTTGCGAGGCTCTGGCTTTTTATCTTCTTGTTTCTTTGCTTCGCTGGAAGCTGGTACCGCTCCTTTCCTGGCCGCTAACCGAACTTTGGCGTTGGCCGCCAACTCGCGCGTTTTTGCCTCCAGATCGGTATCTACAGGGGTCAGTAGCTTGTTCTCAGCGAGCTGACTAGGGGCAGGCGCTACCAATGGGGCCGGTGCCGCCGTGGAGCGCTGGCCAATGGGTTGCAGCGCCAGCGTAACCACAGTGCCGCGCCGTGCCGGCGAACCAGCTTCCACCGATTGCGTTTTCACGCGGCCCGTCCCGATAGCCCGCACCCGCAAACCACGATTTTCGAGCAGAAACAAAGCATCGCGCAACGTCAGGCCGTGCACGTCGGGCACCCGGCCGGGACGTACAGCAAGGGGCTGCAACGCCAAGGCATCGGCGCCGCTGTCGGCTTTGGTAGGCACCCGTACCCAATCTTCGTCGGGCGTTGCTGTCTCGTTTTTCACCCCAATTTTCTCGAATACTAGCCGTAGCTCGTCTTGCATACCCGCTTGTACCACCGGCGTTTTAGCCCGATTGATAGGCGTGCGGGCCAGCACTGGCCGCTGGCTGGCAGCATCGCGCGCCATGGCTTTGTCGGCCACTTCGCGGAACACCGGAGCCGCCACATCGGCGCCGTAGATGCGGCCTTTCTTCGGCGAGTCAACTACTACGATGCACGAATACTTTGGTTTGTCGGCCGGGAAATAGCCGCAGAAGCTAGTGGAATACGTGCGGGTGTAGGCGCCGTTCTTGAACTTCCACGCCGTACCGGTTTTACCGGCAATGGTGTAGTCTTCGGAGCGGATGCCGCGGGCCGTACCCTCGGTCACGACGCCTTCCATCATGGCTTTCACTTTGGCCAAGGTTTCGTCGGAACAGATTTTTGGGTTGAGCACCACCGGCTCGAACCGCTCCAGCACCTTGTCCACTTGCTTGATTTCCTTCACAATGATGGGCTGCACCTTCACGCCACCGTTGGCCACGGCGTTATAGAAAGCCAGCGTTTGGAGCGGAGCCAGCTTCAACTCGTAGCCGATGCTCATGGTGGTGAGCGAGGTGCGGCTCCAAGAGCGGTCCTGCGGATCTTTCACGTATGGGCGGGCCTCGCCGGCCATCTGGAAGCCGAGCGGCTTGTGCAGCCCGAACCGTTTCAGATAGTCGGTGTACTTGCCGGGGTTCTTGCTGAACTGCCGATCTACGAGCACGGCCACGCCAATGTTGCTGGACTTCTCGAACACCTGCTTCACCGAAATCTTGCCGTAGCCGTGCGAGTCCGTTTTCACGGCCCCACCGATATACATGCGGCCGTTGCCGGTATCCACCACCTCGTCGAGGCTCATCTCGGGGTTGTCTTCCAGCACGGCCATCAACGAGGCTAGCTTGAACGTAGAGCCGGGCTCGGTACGGCCTTGGTCGGCAATGGCGTAGTTGTAGTCCTCGCGGTAGATGCCCTCGTCTACTTTGCCTAAGTTGGCCACGGCTTTGATTTCGCCGGTTTGCACTTCCATCAGAATCACGCAGCCATACTGCGCGTTGTTGTCTACCAACGATTTGTAGAGGGCATTTTCTGCTACGTCCTGCAGGTTGATGTCGAGCGTCGTCTTGACGTCGTAGCCATCAATAGGCTTGATTTCGGTGCCGTCGTAGATGGGCTTATTGCCGCCGGGCAGGCGCTCAAACAATGCCTCGCCGTCTTTGCCGGCTAGGTGGCGGTTGAAAGTAAACTCCAGGCCAGCCCCGTTCTTGTCTTCGTTGATAAAGCCAATGGTGCGTTGCGCTAGTCCGCCGAAAGGACGGAAGCGCTTGTCCACTTTCTCGAAAATAACGCCGCCTTTGTTTTTGCCCGCCCGGAAGATGGGCCAAGCTGCAATTTCTTTCTTCTCTTGAAAATTGATTTGCCGCGAATTCAGACGCAGATACCGCACGTGCGAGCTGTACGCATTTTTCAGCTTGCGGCTATACTCTTGCGGACTCTTGTCACTGAAAAACCGTGACAAGAGTAAGCCCAACGAATCGGCCTTGCTATAGAAAAGTTGCTTATCCACCACGCTTGGGTCCCACGCCACCCGAAAGAAAGGCAGCGACGTCGCCATGATGCTTTTGCCATCGTCGGCCACGATGGAACCACGGGTAGCAAATACGGGCTGGTACACCACGCGACGCTCCTGCTCTAGGGCGCGCCACTTCTCTCCTTCCTTGAACTGAATGTTGCCGACCTTCCAGATAATGGCAGCCGAAAACAGGCAGACGCCCAAAAACGCCAGCCGTACTCGGGTTACGATGGATTTTTTAACGCTTCCTTTCATTGCGACGAGTGCTGTTAGCAGGTTGGGAAGCGGCCGGGTGTTCTGTCGCCGGCTCGCCGGTGGCATCCGTCCCGATAGGCACGGGCGGCGCACCTACTTCAATGTTCAACGAGTCGATGGGCGCTACGGGCACAGCGTGGCGTAGCGAATCGCGCAAGGCGCGAGCCGCCAACGAGTCGGCGGTCAGGATCGGCACTAAGTCTAGGGAAGCTTCGTCGAGGCGGCCAGAAGGCACCTCGATGCGGAATGGCGGCGACGAGCTTTCAATCAAGCCATAGGCGGCCACCTTGCGGGCTACCTCGCTCTGCTTGCTGGCCTCCATGTAGTCAGACTTTAGGGTGGTGTAGTCGGCACGCAAGTCCTCGGTTTCCAGCTTGAGTTTCTGAATGGCGCGGTTCATCCGGGTGGCGTAGTGCGTGTTGCCGATGTACACCAGAATCAGAAACATCACGAACAGCACGTGTGGCAGGTAGCGCACGGGCAGCCCTTCCCGAAACAGCCCGTCCATGCGCGTAACACGCTCCAACAGCGTGAACACACTCCAAGAGCTGCGCGGCCCAACCGGGCGCTGCGGTCGAGGTGCTTTCACCTCGGGTTGCGGTTTCTTGAACTCTGGCTCGGGTGTCGGCATCACTACCGGCTCAGGCGCAGCCACAAACTCTGGCACCACAGCACGAGGTGCGTTGGTGCGAGGCTGCTTAGCGACGGGTTTTACAGTATTGGTTGCCACTCGGTTGCTTTAAAGTTGGTTGCTGCGCAGAACGCAGAAGATGTCATTCAGAGAGTCTTTATGCTTTTCGAACCGCCACCCGCAGCTTGGCACTCCGGGCTCGGCTGTTGGCGGCTACTTCTTCGGCCGAAGCTTCCACGGGTTTGCGGGTTACTACGTCGAAGGGTTGGTTGGTATTGCCGAAGAGGTCTTTTTCCGCTTCGCCAAAGAATTTGCCTTTGGCCATGAAGTTCTTCACTAACCGGTCTTCCAAGGAATGGTAGCTCATTACCACTAAGCGCCCACCGGGGCGGAGCACCTGCGCAGTAGCCGACAACATTTCTTGTAACGCCTCCATTTCCTCGTTGGCCTCGATGCGTAGCGCCTGGAAGACCTGCGCCAAGTACTTGTTTTCCTTGCCGCGCGGCGTGCAGCTGACAATAGCCTTCTTTAGTTCGGCAATGGTCTTGATGCTTTGTCCGCGCCGCGCCGATACCACTGTTTGGGCCAAGGTACGGGCGTTGGTTACTTCGCCGTACATGCCAAAGATGCGGTGCAAGTCGGCTTCCGGGTAATCGTTGATGATGTCGGCGGCAGTGGGGCCGTCTTCGGCGTTCATGCGCATATCCAGCGGGCCATCGAAGCGGGTACTGAAACCCCGCTCCGGCGTATCGAACTGATGCGACGACACGCCCAAATCGGCCAGCAAGCCATCAACCGGCAGCGCGTCTCGCTTCCTGAGTTCGGTGTACAGGTCGCGGAAATTAGCCCGTACGAATGTGAACTGCGGGCGCGCCAGCTTCTGGGCTTCACGCTCGGCATCGGCATCTTGGTCGAAGCTGTAAAGGTGGCCGGTGGTGAGGTGCTCCAGGATACGGGCCGAGTGGCCACCGCCACCAAACGTCACGTCCACATACCGGCCGTCGGGTTGCAGGTTGAGCGCCTCTAGGCACTCGCGCAGCATCACCGGGCGGTGGTAGTCAGCATCGTTGAGGTAGTTGGGAGTTGTGCTCATGCGGCCAGGGGGCCGCCAGGGCCGTTTTCGGTGGTTAGGAATTTTTGGGCCAGCTTCGAGAAAGTTGGCTGGTCCTTGATCAGGTATTCGTCGTAGCGGGTAGGATCCCAGATTTCGCACCGGTTGCCTAGTCCCACTATAATGGCTTCCTTCTCGATGCCCGAGTAGCGGACCATGCTCCGGGGCAGCATAAACCGCCCGATGGTATCAAGTTCCACCTCCGTCATTCCCCGGAAGAAGTTGCGCTGAAACTGACGGTACTCTTCGTTGAACTCGTCGAGCGCCATCACCTTGTCGTGAATGATACGCCACGACTCGCGTGGGTACAGCACCAGACAGGGTTCAAACCCACGCACCAACACGAGCTGGTTGCCCGAGGCTTCCGGCAAGTTGCCTTTCACCTTGGCCGGCAGCACCAGCCGCCCTTTCGGGTCCAGCTTGCATTCGTATTCGCCGGAGAGCAGGTTCATGGGTTGAGGCAGGGCAGTGGGGAGGGATGTTAGCAAAAGTACACAATGCCCTAGAAAAGGCCACCACGATTTACCATTTTCTACCACTATGCAAAAAAGCTGTTTCCAAGCACTGGACGCGGTTTTCAGTACTTAACTAAAGATTTTAGCCAAGGTTATAAGTGGGCTAAACACCTGTTTTGACAGAATGTCAGTACAATAAATCTATCTCCAGCTACCGCTTACCAGAAGCCCTACTGTGGAGCTTATACCTCGAAATCAAGCCCTGTTAAAACCTAACATTCTTAGAAATCAGCTGCTCGATTCTATGGGTTGATTCACTTAAACAGCCAGCTAAACAAGGGGCTGTTGTATGGCTTAAGAAGCTTACTGTGATTGGAATTGATGCACCTCTAACTTCGTCCCTGATACCAGCTGTACCCCGCACCTTTTGGCTAGTATTATGGTTTGTACCTTTGTGCAGATGAAGCGTCCTCTCTCCCACCGGTTGTTCAGCGCGTTGCTGGCGTTGCTTGTTCTCACCGCCTCGGTGGGGATGACGGTGCAGCAGCATACCTGCCACCTAAGTGGAAACCGGACAGCTTCGGTTGTCTTCACTACACCGCAGCACCGGTGCCCCGCCCCTAAGTCAGAAACCGGGTACCACCTCCATTCCAGCCAGACCCAACTAAAAGCGGCGTGCTGCGACTTCAGCGCCCATCTGCACAAGCTGGACGCTCCTACGTCGGCGCTTACGTGGGCGAAGCTGCTACCCACGCCTTTGGTAGCTACGTGGTGGCCTACTCCAAGCTGGCCTACCTTACCTCCTGTCCTGCTGGTTGCTCAGGCCGATGCCTGGCACGCAGCCGATAGTTCGCCGCCACTGCGAGCAGGGCGAGTTTTGCTTTCGTTTATCGGGGTGCTAGTGATTTAGCATTTATTCCGCGTCAGCTCTCCTAGCTGACACACGAAAACCCACGCACTATAGTGTTGGGCTATTTTTCTCCGGAACAAATGTTAACTTGTTAGTACTATGCTCTTTCCTTTGAGGCCTCGCCTTGCCGCTACCCTTAGCCTGATGCTGAGCGGTTCGGTAGCCGCGCTGGCTCAATCTTCTACCGACGCCTTGGCGCCCGTGCGGGGTCAGGTGACCGACGCCACGGCGGCCAAGCCGTTGCCGGGCGCAGTGGTTCGCTGGCTTGGCACCGCTGATGCTGCTACCACCGACAATGCCGGCAGCTTCGCCCTTCCGCGGCCGGCCCGCGCCGAAGACAGCCGTTTAATTATCAATGCCCTCGGCTACAGTGCCGATACCGTTGCCGTAGCCACCACCGTCAGCCCGTATGTACGGGTGGCTCTGCGGCCCAGCGCCGAGCTAGGCGAAGTAAAAATAGAGGGCCGCGCGCCCTCCTACTCTTCCCTCACGCCTACCAATACACAGGTTATTACCAGCCGCGACTTAACCAAGTCGGCGTGCTGCAACTTGGCGGAAAGCTTTGAAACCAACGCGGCCGTGGAGGTTTCCACTACCGATGCCGTATCTGGGGCCAAGCAGATCCAGTTGCTCGGGCTCGATGGTGCCTACTCCTTGCTAACCATCGACAACCTACCGGCTTTGCGGGGCCTCTCCACGCCGTACCGCCTCAACTATCTCTCTGGCACTTGGATTGAAAGCATCGACATCATCAAGGGCATGGGCTCGGTGGTGAACGGCTACGAAAGCATTTCCGGCCAAGTGAACGTGCGCCTTAAGGAGCCGGAAAAAGCGGAGCGTTTGCTCTTCAACGCCTACGGCAACGACCTCGGCAAATTCGACCTCAACCTGAACCTGGCTACCCCTCTAAGCAAGAAGGTGTCCACGGCCCTGCTGCTGCACTCCGACCATCTAGGCCGCCGCGTCGACCGGAATAAGGATGGCTTCATGGACCTCCCGCTAGCCACGCAGTACAACGTGTTCAACAAGTGGAAATACCTGTCGGGCAAAGGACTAGTGACGGAAATTGGGTTGGGGGCGCTACGCGAAACGCGGGAAGGCGGACAGCTAAGCTTCCGACCCGATGCGGACGATGCGTACCGGCAGAGCTATGGCTTTACCAGCCGAACGAACCGGTACACGGGTTTCGCCAAAACGTCGTACACCTGGCCTGGCCGGCCCTACCAGAGCCTCGGGTTGCTGCTGAGCGGTACCCACCACGACTTCAACTCCACGTATTCCTACAAGCAAGCGCCTTTTGAGCCGCGGCAGTACGACGGCACCCAACGCACCGGCCTCGCCACGCTGCTCTTTCAGAGCGTAATAGGTACCACCGCCCACACCTACCGCGTGGGCTTGAGCTACTTGCACGACGACTACCGGGAGGTGTTCCGCAACGGTATCAACTACCTCAACGAAACGCCAGCGGCCCGCTACGACCGGCAGCACCGCAACCGCCTGGAGAATGTACCGGGTGGGTTTGCGGAGTACACCTACCAGAACTCGCGCAACCTGATCCTGGTGGGTGGCCTGCGCCTCGACCGGCACAATCTCTACGGCTGGCAGCTTACGCCCCGTTTCAACCTGAAGTACGATGCCACCAAAAATTCGGTACTACGGCTGGCGGCTGGTACGGGCTTCCGGGTAGCCAACCCGATTGCCGACAATATCGGCTCGTTGCTTAGTGCCCGCGAATTCGTGATTTCCCCGAACCTGCGCCCCGAAAAAGCCTGGAACGTAGGGGGTAGCCTCACGCAATACTTTACGGTAGCCGGCCGCAACGCCACCTTCGTAGCCGACTATTACCACACCGAGTTCCAGAACCAAGTGGTAGCTGATATGTACACCGTACCGAGCTTACTGCTGATCAATAACTTAGAGTCCGGTGGCCGCTCTTTCTCGCGGAGCTTCCAAGCCGAAGTACAGGTGGAACCCGTCAAAGGCCTCACGACAAAAGCAGCCTACAAGTACCTGGACGTGAAAACCTCCTACGAAGGCCAATTGCTACGGCGCCCCATGACGGTGCCGCACCGGCTCTTCTTCAATGTGGGCTATGCCACGGCTTTCGATAAATGGCGGGCTGACTTCACCGTGCAAGGCTTCGGCCAACGGCCCTTGGCGCCACACCCTGGCGAAGGTCACCAGCACGGCTCCGGCGAAATGAGCCTGCCGTATTCCCCACGCTTTGCGCTACTTAACACGCAACTTACGCGTGCCTTTAAACGGTTTGAAGTGTATGCCGGAGTTGAAAACCTAACTAATTATCGCCAGGACAATCCTATCCAAAGTGCTGCAGCTCCTTTCAGCCAAGACTTCGACGCGGCTATGGTGTACGGCCCCACGTATGGCCGCCTGACCTATGCCGGACTACGCTTTCGGATAGAATAATGGTTGGTAAATCTGTTGCTGTTGTTGGAAGCGGCACAGTATTCGTTGCTTTTTTGTTGTCTTCTCAAGCTCCTTTGCGCTTCGGCGCTAACTTTTATATCTCATGAAGTCTCTCAAAACCATCCTGCTAGCTTTGTTCACGCTGTTAACAGCTCAAGTGGCACAAGCCCAAACTGCACCCAAGGCGAAAGCAAAAGCCGCTGGTACCGAGCAGGTGCAGCTAAAGACCTCTGCCGTGTGCGACATGTGCAAGACGCGCCTCGAAAAAGCCATGGCCTATGAAAAGGGAGTGCAGGCTGCCGTTCTAGATGTGCCCACGCAGGTGCTCACCGTCACTTACCGCCCCGATAAAACCTCACCGGAAAACCTGCGCACCGCCGTGCAAAAAACCGGCTACGACGCCGACGCTCAGCCCGCTGACGCCCGTGCCTACGACCGCCTGCCCGACTGCTGCAAGAAAACCAACGCAGTTCATACCAAAGAAGGCAGCAAGTAATAGCTATCAAGCATAGCTCTTGCTCTTAAATAAAAAAGGCTCTCCTGGTGCAGGAGAGCCTTTTTTGTGTAAATGTAAATAAGACATTTGTCATTCCGACGCAAGAGGAATCTGACATAATTCTACTCAGATTCCTCCTGCGTCGGAATGACAAATGCTTGCCTTATTATCAAATTAAATTCGCTTATCGGAGTTGACACCCGGAAGCTTATTTAGTTTGCCACAGCCGCCACCACGGCAAATAGGGCTGGTCGTGGTGCTCGTAGTGGTACCCAAAAAAGTAGCAGCTCACAAAAGCCCATAAGTGGTGCCGAAACTGGCTGCGCGACTTATGCGGATTATCGGGCGCGTGCTCACCCCGGTGCGGCAGGTAAGTACCGAAAAAAAACAGCTGCAACGTAGCCAGTACGGCTGGTATCATCCAGAAGGCAATGACATTCGCTTGCGGAAAGTACAGCTTCAGCACGTTGTAGGTAGCAGCCATCAACAGCACCTGCCACACGGTTACGTAATTCCAGGCGAAGCGCACAAACCATGGCAGAAAACCAGGGTGGCGGCCGTCGTGGAAATCAGGGTCATCGTCGGTGCCTACGTGGCGGTGGTGCTGATGGTGCTTAGGCAGCATACGGGGAAACCAGTTGAAGGCAAACAAACCAGCCGCTACTGTACCGATGCTGTTATTTACTTTTTTGTTTGGGCTCACTACTCCGTGCATGGCATCATGCGCCGTGATAAAGAGGCCGGTGTACAGGTGCGTTTGCAGCAACGCCAACAAATACGGCCAAAGCGTTGTCCAGTCGGGTTGATAGACCGCCAACAGAAAGGCTAGCAGCCCGGCCCATGCAGCCACAATCAGCATCGCTACCGCCACGCCCTTGTAGCCAAGCGGCGCGGGCTTCACCCGTTTGGGAGTAGCTGAGTAACTGAGTGCCTGCGTAGTGGAGCCCATATGTTATGTACGAATAAAATCAAATCAACCGTCAGCGGCAACCTTGTTTCGTTGCTTGACTACGCCACCGCCGCAGGATACGTTCAGCGCCCGCCTCACAAACTTTAGTTTCCGGCTGTGTACCAACAACCGTAGTAGGCGCGGGCGCCCGCTGTGCTCGTACGCCAAGCAGGAGCTTAGCGGTGCCTCAATAGCCGTTCAGCTACGCTTCTACAGTGCCAGCAGCGCGTCGCGCACTTGCTCCATCAGCCACATAGGCGTGCTGGTGGCGCCACAGATGCCCACCGACTGCCCTGGTTGAAACCATGTAGGGCAGATTTCTTCTACCTTGGATATGAAGTGCGTGGCTGGGTTGGTGTCCTTGCAAACTTGATACAGCACTTTCCCATTCGAGCTTTTCGTGCCCGAAACAAACACAACTTGGTCGTACTGCTCGGCGAAGCGGCGCAAATCTTTGTCGCGGTTGCTTACTTGGCGGCAGATGGTATCGTTGGCGTTGATTTGGTAACCTCGCTGTTCTAGCTCGCCTTTGATGCGGTAGAAGGAGTCGGTGCTTTTGGTGGTTTGGCTGTAGAGCGTGATGTTGGAAGGCAGCTCGTGGCGCAGCAACTCATCGAGGCTCTCAAACACCACGGCGTTGCCGCTGGTCTGGCCTAAGAGGCCGCGCACCTCGGCGTGACCGTGCTTGCCGTAAATGAAAATCTTCTCCTGCTTGTCGTAACTGGTTTTGATGCGGTTTTGCAACTTGAGCACCACGGGGCAAGAAGCATCAATAAGCGTCAGATTGTTTTCCAGCGCCATTTGGTAGGTACTTGGCGGCTCACCGTGTGCCCGAATCAATACGGCCTCGTTGCGGAGTTGCTCGAACTGCTCGTAGCCGATGATGCGCAAGCCACGCTTTTCCAGGCGCTGCACTTCTTCATCGTTGTGCACGATGTCGCCTAGGCAATACAAGTAGCCTTGTTCATCGAGGATGTCTTCGGCCATTTGAATGGCATAGATAACGCCGAAGCAAAAGCCGGAATTGGGGTCGATACGGACACTCAGGTGTTGCGGCATAACGCAGGAATAACCGCGGATGGGGTCGGAAGGTTGCGGGGTTGCCGTTCAGCTGGCCACAAAAAATACGTAATCTTGTTTGAAACCGGATGTTGGCTCGATGGTTCAGCTTACATCCGCCGAAATACGTGCTGTCCTTCCAAGTCCCTAATTAGCTGCTCATCCAACGGACTATCCTTTACTACGGCATTATCAAGCCAAAAGGTCGGATTATAAAGCCGAGCCATTACTTGCTCTAGATCTTTGTTTTTGCGGGGCACATCGGCATAGGCATGCCCGGCTAGGCGCGGCGTGTAGTGGTAGAAAAAGAAGGTGCTAGCAATGTGCGTGCTATCTAGTTTACCATCTGCCTGTTGCGTCACGAGGGTGCACTGCGCGCGCGTGCTAGCCAGCCGTGTAAGCGAATCGGCTACGGGCGTGTAGTCGGACACCACGCGAAAGGCATCCGATTCTATATGCGTACCGGGCTGGTCATTCAACTTCAGCAGACTACTGGCCGAAAACGTCATTTCACGCCGGTGCAAGGCGGCTGTCTTCCTATCTATATAAAGTAGCCCACTCGGGGCCGTTTTAGTGGTTTGCATTTTCGGTTGAAAGTAGACTACGGCTAGTTCGCGGCCCTGGCTGGTTTGAATTTCCTTGAGCGTAAAATCAAACTGTTGAAGCGCCTGCGCCCCAAGCGGCGTCAGTAGTTTTTCACGCCGCGGGTTCTTACTAAACGTGGGCAGCACCACCCGGATAAGGGCCGAGAAATTGGTGAACGTGAAGCCACCTGGCCGCACGGCGTAGCGGCTCTCGCCTAGGTCCCACCCTTCTATTTGGCGGTTGTTGAACTTGACATCGTAGAAGGCATCGAAAAACTCGCAGTAGGTACCGTTGTAGCGGGTTTTTTGCCGATAGAACGCCTTACCGTAATACACTTGCTTCTCATACCGAAGCAGCTTGGCCGAAGCTCGCTGCACCAATTCCCGTACTTCCTGCTCGGGGTTGCGGACCCGCACTTCGGGCAGTGCCACCGCATTGGCCGGCAGCACAACCATCAAGGGCGAAGTGGTGGAGCTTACTTGCACCGTAGTGGGCGCGTAGCCGATACTAAGTACTTCTAGCTGCTGCGGCAACGAGGCCACCCGCAAGCTGAACTCGCCTGCTTCGTTGGTGGCGGTGCCTTGCTGACTGCCTTTCACGCCCACGCTGGCGTAGGGTATCGGCCGCTGCAATTCGTCTACCACAAGCCCCGTCAAGGTAGCGTTCTGTGCTACTACGGTGGGTGTGGCTAGTACTAAGGCACTAGTTATAATTGACAGCTTCATCGAATTTGATAGCAAAAGTATAGACAGCTAGTTAGCAGGGTAAGGAATGGACGCCGTTTCCACTGATTTAGTACAGTTCCGCTCGTTCAACGCTCTAAGCTACCCGTTGCGTCTGTGTAGGCTGCGCTTACATCAACCGCTGCCTAGGGTAGACAAAAAAGAAGCTCCCATTGGGAGCTTCTACTAGATTGAGTTGCTGCAGTCGGCTAGAGTTGAGCCAGCTTCTGCGCATCGGCTTCCGAAACGTGGCCCCGGTCGACCATAAAGCTGCGTACCAATCCAAACGATTCAGCGTCGAGGCCGGACTTGGGGTGTTGAAGCAGCGTGTTCAGCAGAAACTGCCGGTCCTCGTCGACGTGCTGGCTTAACCCTAAGAAAGAGGGCAAATTGCTTTCCACGCTCAGGCGCAGGAAGCGAATTTCGGCGTTGTTTGCATTCAGCTTGACCGCTTCATCGAACTGCTTGGTGGCGTTTTGCACGTAGGTCAACTTGTTGAACATCGAGGCGTCGCGGGCCCGGATGGCTTCGGCGGCAGCTTTGTAGGCTAGCACCACGGCGTCTTGCTCACGGTATACCGACATCAACTGGTAAAACTTCTCACCGGCTTCTTTGCTGGTAGCGGCCTCTTGGTACTGACGGCGCAGGTTGGAAACGGAGTAGGACATCTTTTCTATTCGGGGTGAGGAAGTGAAAATCAGGAATGGCTGCGCCGGAGCCACTGTGGATTTCACTTCAGAAAGGGAGGTAAGGCAAACAAAAGTGAGAAGACAACGAAGGTAGTACGGCTTCACTCGGCAGAGGATTCGTGGATGAATGAGCGGTTCTCCCCCACGTTGTCATTCCGTTCTTCGCTTGATACGCGGAATGACAACATAGCAAAGCAACGCTTCAAATTGCCCGAAGGCGGTAGCGAAAGTACGAACCCATCAATAAAAGCAGCTTGGTATTGTCGGGAACGCGCACCCGCTCTCCCAAAATCCGTGCCGCCGGCAGCTGCCGAATCTTATGAAACAGCTTGAGGTAGTACACATACGCCAGGTACACCCCAAGCCGGGCCGAACGCGGCAGCTGCATGATGCCCACGTAGGCGGCATCGAAATCGGCCCGTATATCGGCCTCTATTTCCCGCTTTACGGTATCGTCAAACCGCTCGTACGACACGCCGGGAAAGTATACGCGGCCTCGCTCGTCGTAGTCGGAGCGAATGTCGCGCAGGAAATTCACCTTCTGAAACGCCGATCCTAGCCGCCGCGCCGGCTCCCGCAGCCGTTGAAACATAGCTTCGTCGCCCTCGCAGAAAATACGCAAGCACATCAGCCCCACCACTTCTGCCGAGCCATAGATGTACTTCTCGTACAACGACTGGTTGTAGCTGCGGTCGTCGAGGTCCATTTCCATGCTGTACAGAAAGGCATCGATGAACTCACGGTCTATGTTGTAGGCGTGTACCACGTCCTGAAAGGCGTGCAGCACCGGGTTCAAGCTTAGTTTTCGCGCCAAGGCTTCATCCGTCTGCAGCTTGAAATCAGCAAATAGCGCCGCCTTGTCGTGGTCGTGGAAGGTATCCACAATCTCATCGGCCCACCGCACAAACCCATACACGGCATACACTGGCAGGTGAAACCGCCCTTCGAGCGTGCGGATACCGAGCGTGAAGGACGTGCTGTAGCGCTGCGTGATAAGCTTGCTGCACGCTCGGCTGGTTTCAGTGAATAAGGCGACGTGGTCCAAGGCGGGGTTGGTAACGGAGTTACTAAGTGAAGATAAATAGAACTCTCTATTCTACTAGAAAGACAAGCAAAAGCGTCCTCAGTGCGCCAACTCAGGCACAACAGGCTTTGCCGGAACTGGAAACTCTTTCTCTATTTCGCCGGCCACCACCTGCCCGGAAATAAGCGAGGGCGGCACCCCAGGGCCGGGCACAGTTAGCTGGCCCGTAAAATACAGGTTGCTGACCTTGTTGCTTTTAAGTGAGGGTTTCAGAATAGCGGTTTGACGCAAGGTATTTGCTAAGCCATAGGCGTTGCCCTTATAGCTGTGGTAGTCCTGCACGAAGTCCTGGTGAGCGTAGCTGCGCTTGAACACCACCGCGTCGCGGATGCTGTGGCCACAGTGGCGCTCCAACCGGTCCATGATGAGGTGGTAGTAATGCTCCCGGGTTTCTTCGGGGTCGGGCAGGTTGGGCGCCACCGGAATCAGCAGAAACAGGTTTTCGCAGCCGGGAGGCGCCACGCTTGGGTCCGTTACGCTGGGCGTGGAAGCGTAGAACAGCGGGCGGCTCGGCCACTTCGGCTGCTCGTATATCTCCTCGGCGTGCAGCGCAAAATCTTCGTCGAAAAACAGGTTGTGATGACGCAGCTTGTCGAGCCGCTTGTTCACGCCCAAGTAGAACAGCAGCGACGAGGGCGCCATGGTGCGCTTGTCCCAATAGGATTCGCTGTAGTGGCGCCACTCGGGAGCCAGCAGGTGCTGCTCGGCGTGGTGGTAGTCGGCGCCGGCTACTACTATGTCGGCGGGGCGGAAGCCGGTAGCGGTTTGCACACCGGTGGCCCGGCCCTTTTCCACCACTATCAGCTGCACTTCCTGGTTGTATTCCAGCGTTACGCCTTGCTCTTGTGCCAGCTTCACCATGCCCTCCACTATCTTGTGCATACCACCCATGGGGTACCAAGTACCAAGCGCCAAGTCGGCGTAGTTCATGAGCGAGTACAGAGCAGGCGTATTCTCGGAGGTAGCTCCTAGAAAGAGAATGGGAAACTCGACCAGTTCGAGCAGGCGCGCGTCTTTAAAGAACTTGCGGACGTGCTTGTGCATGCTTTGCAGCAAATCGAGCCGTACGGCATCTACCAGCAGGCGCGGGTCGGCAAATTCCAACAACGATCGGCCGGGCATGTGCACAAACTTGCCAATGCCGACTTCATACTTATACGCAGCCTGCCGCAGAAACTCATCGAGCCGTGCCCCGCTACCCGACTCATAGCGCTCAAACAACGCCCGCAACTCGCTCATGGCTGCCGGAATATCGACTGCCTCAGGGCCTTTGAACACCACCTGATACGACGGATCTAGCCGCACCAAATCGTAGTAATCGGCTACCTTCTTGCCGAAGCGGCCGAAGTATTGCTCGAAGATATCGGGCATCCAGTACCAGCTCGGCCCCATGTCAAAGGTGAAGCCCTCGGCCTTGAATACCCGCGCCCGGCCGCCAGGACCTTCGTTTTTTTCCAGAATAGTGACGCGGTAACCGCGTTGCGCCAAAGAAGTAGCCGCCGACAGGCCCGCAAAACCGGAGCCAATAACAATCACATGTTTACTCACAGACTCGAATCACTGGTTTGCGCTGGTGTATGTTGTTTCCTTGGTGCCGCTGCTACAAAGGTGAAGAATCAAGCCTAAACCTTTAGCAGCAGTTATGTAACATGCGTTGTAGCAGAACAGCATCTATAAGATACCGGCGAAGGCAGCAGAGGTTTTCGCTAGCTCGTCATTCAACGAAATAAGCTGAATAAGGGCGAAACAGCGACAAAACAAACCGGGCCGCGAACAACGCTGAAGTAGCGTCGTTCGCGGCCCGTGATACGCCCGGGGCGGGGTATACTCTCTCCCTATTCCCTACTCGCCGGGGGCGTATGTCTTAAGCGCATCCTTCAGCTCCTTGCGGGCAATGTGAATGCGGTTCTTGACGGTGCCAATCGGAATTTGCAGCTTCTCCGCAATTTCCAGGTACTTATAGCCAATGTAGTACATCATAAACGGCGTCCGGTAGTCGGCCGATAGACCAGCAATGGCTTGGTTGATGTCAGTTACTACGAAGTCGGAGGTAGCGCCGTTGTGCGTAATGTAATTTTCGTCGGTATTGAAGTACTGGAAGTACTCGGTGCTATCAATGTTGCTGTTGCGCTTCGTTATCTTATTGTAGTTATTGATAAACGTGTTGCGCATGATGGTATACAACCAAGCCTTCAGGTTGGTACCAGCTTTAAACTTGTCTTTGTTCAATAACGCTTTAAGCAAAGTCTCTTGAACCAGGTCCTTCGCATCATCAGCGTCGCGGGTCAGGTTCATCGCCACGGGCTTTAGGGAGTAGGAAATCTTCTGTACTTGACTGGTGAATTCCAAAGAGGTCATACTGTTTAGCTTTTCGTGGCAAAAGGTTAAACAAATATACGAGCCAATTTTGAAGTCGGGTAACGCCTGCTCAACTATTTTTCGCCCCTCTTTCAACTGCTAGTATAGCGTCAAGCAAAGTACGAAGCGTCTGATTATCAGGATGATTTAGGCCGTGCAAAATTCGGCAGCTCACCTATTACACCCCCTCCACTATATTGCTAAATTGCTCGATGAACCGAACTTTATTCTAGACAAACAAGGCAATTATGGAGATAAAATTTCAGGCAGAAATTTCCTTTAAACAAGTTAAATTTTTGTTACTCCTTGCTTTCAACCCCTATCTGAAGCTCGTCGGCCAAGGTTAAAAATTCGGGCATAAACCGAAAACGGGTGGCATTGCTAGGTAATTGCAGCCCTTCTATATGTGCTAATGGGCCGTAGAAGCAAAGCAATTTGTTGGGGCAGAGGGTAGTCAGGCTATTTACAAAGTCCTGCACTCGGTCCCGCTCCGGCACCGCCGTCATCACCGTACAAAGCGCATACGGCTGATACGTTTCACATACGGCTTGGAGCTCTCTGATGGGCAGGTTTTGACCTAGATACAACACGTGGTGGCCCCGAACACGCAACGCGTAGTTCATGAACAGCAACGCCAGTTCATGCATTTCACCTTCCGGCAGAAACAGCACCCAGCGGTGTGCTTTTGTAGGCTGTACCGAAGCAAGCTTATCGGTGGCGGCCATCATCTTTTGGCGCACCAGATTCGTGACCAAGTGCTCCTGCGCTGGATTTACGCTACCAGCTTGCCACATAACGCCTATGCGCTGCAGAAACGGATACACCACGTGCATAACCGCAGCCTCAAAGCCGGCCTGCTGGATGGCATGATTAAGTAGGTAGCAAAGCTGCGGCTCGTTCATATCGAGCATGGCAGCTAACAGGCCATTTACTTGCTGACAGTAATCGTGTGCGCCTTCGTTGCAGGATATAACGGCCCGGCATAGCTCTTCCTCACTTAGCTGCGCAACTTTGGATATGCGGTAGCCTTGTCCGCAAAGCGTAGCTACGTTGAGGAGCCTACGCAAGTCGTCGTCACAATAGGTGCGGATGTTGGTGGCCGTGCGAACAGGCTGCAGGATACCATAGCGCTGCTCCCACATCCGAATAGTGTGCGCCTTGATGCCAGAGAGCTGCTCTAGGTCACTGATTGAAAACTGTCCCACTACTAGCTGTCCTTTCCCTCTAATTGCTTGCTTTTGCTGCTGACAGCCGGTTGCCTAAGCGTGCGCGTAGGTGCGGGCTTGCGTAAGGCCAGCGCAAAGTAGCGCGGCGAAACCCACAGCATCCCAAACTCCTCGGAGTTGTCGCGGCTGGTGGTTTTGTGGTGCATTTTGTGAGCCATGTTCAAGGCCCGCAAGTACGTGTTGCGCGACTTGCGCCAGAAGCGCATCCGCCCATGAATCAGCACATCGTGCACAAAAAAGTACACTGTGCCATAGGCCGCAATTCCTACTCCCATCCAGAAGCGGAAATCCTTATCAGGCGTGCCGTACACGATAAGCAGCGCCGAAAGGGCACCGTAGAATAGAAAGAAAAAGTCGTTGCGCTCGAAGTGGTGCGGATGCCGCACATGGTGCGAGCGGTGCAAAAACCACAGTGGCCCATGCAACACAAACTTGTGCATGAACCACGCAATGAACTCCATTCCGAGAAAAGTAGCCGTGGTAGTGGCTACGGCTGCCATTGTTGTCATATAGTTCAGCTAACCACAAGAAGAGGTAGATGTTTGAAGAATTGACAAGGAGTAAAGCAAAAAAGTCTTAAAAACGAGGTATTTGCAGAAGGACACAACAGGCGCGCGGACTTGTTGCACACCGTTCAGCTTAGCTATCCGACAAGCTGAACACTACATTGCCAATTCGTGGTGGAGACCTTGGGGATGCCTTGCAGGGACTAGAGCCTAGAAACTGCTTTAGTTTTCCCAGTTCATCTTCTCCCTTGCCAAGAAGGCAGCAATACCGCGTCGGCAGTCCAAGGTCCCGCGCGCCTCGGCGTTCATCTGGGCAGCGTAGCGCAAACTGTCTTCCAAAGGCATTTCGGGAATGCGGGCTAGCATTTCCTTGGTCAGCTCCATGCTCTGGCTGGAATTTTCTACGCATAGCCGCCGCGCAAAGGCATAAACTTGCGTGGCCAACGTTTCGGCAGGCACTACCTCGTTGATGAGGTGCAGCTCCAGGGCTTTGTGCGCCAGCACCGCGTCGCCGGTAAGCAAGAGTTGCTTGGTGCGGGCCTCTCCTATTTTGCGGAGCAAAAACACACTAACGATAGACGGCAGGAAGCCAATCTTCACTTCAGTGTAGCCAAAACGCGCTTCGGGAACGGCAAATGCAAAGTCGCAGATAGTGGCCAGTCCGCAGCCGCCGGCTAGGGCATGGCCCTGCACCTGGGCAATTACCACCTTTTTGAGGGTGTAAATCTGGTGGAAGAGCTGCATCAGGTGCGTGGAATCGGCCAAATTATCGGTGTAGCCGAAGCCTTGCAGCTCCTGAATGTACGCTAAGTCAGCACCAGCGCAAAAGGCTTCGCCTTCTGCCCGCAGCACAATTACTTTGCAGGCCTCGTCGTCCTCCGCAAAATCAAAGGCCAGCTTCAGCTCCGTTACCATCTCGGCGCTGAGGGCATTGCGTTTTTCAGGACGATTGAGGGTGATATAGCCAATGGCGTCTTGCGCCTCGTAGCGGATGAAGCGCAACGCTTCCAGCTCTTGGGTGGGCATGTTATCCATAGGATTCCGGATTAAGTCAACGGTGAGTGCGGCGTGAGGCTAATAGGGCAACGCCCAACGGCCCGACAGCGCGAACTGTAGAATCGGTTGTAACCAAACCTAACAAAAAGGAAGCGCTCTAAAAACTATATAGCGCGCAAGCAAGCAAACCGGTTTCGCAGGAGCTTAGTTTCTGGTTGCCGCTGATGCTAGCTTATGCACGTAGGCGCCCTGCGCCGTAAGATCATGAACTTGCCAGCCAGCCACTTGCAGTTTAGAATACAAGGAATTGACGTACCAAGATTTGCAGGAAGAATCGAAAATAATCCTTGGATTTGATTTAAAAACGGCAGCCAACGTCTCAGGCCACACGCGGGCATTGCGGCGCAACACCACTATATCCACCGCGCTAGGCTGGCGAGCCGCATCAAGCCGGCCCGACACGAAAGCCACTCGCACTCCACGCCACACCGCCAGCATCACAGCACTGCTATCAACACGTTTCGTGGGTACTGAGCTGCCTTGCCAGCCGGTGTGGTAGCTCACTTGCTGGGCCTCCCGCTCAATGGTGCCAGGCACAATGCGGTAGGTACGCTCCGTCTCGCTTAGAGGCAACGAATCGACGGTGACAACGTGGGCGGCCGCGCCCTGCCAGAACCCCACCACTGACCTGCGCGGAATGCTATAGAAGACCAAGCGCTCATCGGGTGCGAGCCGCTGCGCTGCCCACACGCGGGTGCCTGCAAACACCAGCATCAGCGCGCATGCCATTCCGAGCCAAACCAAGTGCCGTCGTGCCAGAAATGCCAGCAATACCAGAATCATGGCAAAAATCAGCCAGGCCTGCGGTGCCGTAACGTGCACGCCGGAAATCAGCGCGCTCGGCAGAGCCCGGCCAATCCAGAAGATATATTCGTTGAACATCCAGATCATACGCTCGAACACCCAAGCCACTCCTTTCGGGCCCCAATCGAGCACACCAGCTAGCCCCGGTGAAAACTGTCCTATGAAGGCCACAATGCCTTTGAGTGCAAGCAGCCCTAAGCCTACATACACGGCGCCCGAAGAAATAGGCACTGCCACGAGGTTGGAGAGCAGAAAGCTGAGCGGAAACTGATGGAAGTAATACAGCCCCAAAGGAAACGTAGCTACCTGCGCCGCCAACGACAAGGCCGTAGCTTGCCAAGCCTTGTTTAGAAACCAGCCGGAAGCTTGCCAGAAGCGGTTCGTTGCTTTAGAATGCCAAGGCCGCTGCTTGGTTTGAAAATAGCCTTTCACATCAAGCCAATCCTCGATACGCGGCTGCAAATACACGATGCTGATAACGGCCAGAAACGACAACTGGAACCCCACGTCGCACAGCAAGTACGGGTCGTAGCAGAGCAGACAGAACGCCGCTACGGCCAGGGTATTGAACATGTTGGTCTGCCGTCCGCTGGCCTTTGCCAGTATGATGAATGTGAACATCACGGCCGCCCGCAGCACCGAAGCAGAAAGGCCCGTCAGGAAGGCATAGCTCCAAATGAGGCCCAGCCCGAGCAGCGCCGACACCAACCGGAACACAGCTCCGCGCCGGACCCGTATCAGACTCAGCCCCCACGTGACGGCCCCAAACAACAGTCCTACCTGCAAGCCCGATACTGCCATAATATGCGTGGTACCAGTATTGGCGTAAGCCTGCTTGGTTTCCTGATCGACATCATCTTTAATGCCGAGTACCAGCGCCGAAGCCAGCGCGTATTCGCGCTTGGCAACTACGTAGTGCCGAAATACACCATCGAGCACCCGCGCCGCCCGCATGGCTGTAGCCCGCAGGACAGAAGGCGGAGCAATGGCTATTTTCCGGTACTGGTCGGGGTGGACGAACTGCTGGTGGTACACCTGATGGTATTGCAAATAGCGGCGGTAATCGAATTCACCGGGGTTGAGCGGGGCTTTGCTCGGCGCGGGTGCGCCTCGGACCAGCCATACATCGCCGTACAGCGGGGCCACTACACCCGAATCGCGCGGCACTGAAACCCGAATACCGCCCACCGCCGCTTGCCACTTCCCTGCTACCCGAACTGCCGAAACCCGCACGGTGGTAGCGTAGGTAGCAGGGCGCACCACCGTATAGTCGTCTACTACGGCGCGGTAGAATTCCACCTTATCGCCAAACCGGTACAGGTGATTAGCCGCCCGCGACTCCGTTGCCTGCTGCGCCAGGGCGGCGCCCACTACATAAACTGTTACTATCGCCAGCAGGCCAGCCGCATCGGTAGCCGCAGTTCCAGGCTGCCGGCTCGCCCAGTATTGAGTAACCCCAAAAAAAGCCACCATGCCCACCAGTGGCAGCACGAGCGGCGGCAACAACTCTCCGAAATAGAGATAGATTAAAATACCCACCATCAGGGCCAATACCAAGCGCACGAAGGCGTAGGAAGCCCACTGAATTGTAGAAGTCACGAGTTAGCAGCTTATAAATACAACACGATAGATCTTAAATCACCTATAAATATAGTAGCACCTCGGCACTTGACTAGCGCTCTGGCAGCAGAAAAGGGGTGTCAGCACACAAGTACGATCACGCAAGCGCTGTAGGGTACTAGCTCTGCTAAACTCTTGCTTTATTAGCTCACTGCGGTACTGTGAAGAATGTTATTTCAACCTCATTAACTGGACGTGAGCATCATTCTTTTTATTGCCATCGGCAGGAGTATACGTGTCTATTACTTTGCCAACCTGCACTAAATGTTGGGCAAATCGATCTACTCCGTATCCTTCTCTGAAATCATGACCATTGTAATACCACGCTGGCTCACCTGCGTAATCACCTTGGTTCATATCCATGCTACTGTAAATTATCCACGCTCTATTTTTATTAGGTAGCGCAGTAAAATCGGCATCTATTCTCGCAAAAAAATCCGGGTAGCTACGAACCTCATGGCGATAATCTTCACCCAATACACCAGTAAACTTTAGCGCATCAGCGGCTTTATAATATTTATAACCTGCAACTGCATTCCAATACACATATACTGCATCACCCTCACGATAATTGGAATTAACATATTGTAAAGCGTCTCTATAATACGACATTTTATAACCTCCAATAAGGTAAGGGGTAATTGTATTAGCTATCGTATTTTTCACTAGACCTAATAAAAGCAACACGGTTAATCCGTACCCGAAGTATTTCCCAACAGGCCGTTTGTTGCTCGCATACTCACTACCTGCTGCGAGAAGCAGGGCTACGAGTGGAGCCAAAAAAACTGTCATTCTCTCGTAGAAGGGATACAGCCTGAGAGAAGAAGCGACGAATGCAATCAATACTGTAGCGCCAAACAGTAATAGGTACTTTTGGTCGCGCTTGAAGAAATATAGTGCGCCCAAGCAAGAAAGAATAAGCGGCACTATCGTCATGCGCTGAATAAAGCGCTGCGTATGGGTATGATTTCCCAAATCATTAACCCACGTCAGGCCAAGTGGATAATGAAAAAAAGCGAATATTTTACGTGCTGCCCACGTAACACCACTCACTGGCTGTAGCGGGAAATAACCGTCAAATTTGACAAAGAAGTATACCAGCCACCCCGCATCCGATCCTTCCTTCGCAAATAATAAATAGCTGAGAACAAAACTCAGCAACCACATGCCGAAGGGAATTAGCAAACGGAATATTTTTCCCCAATTTCCTTTTACCAAATAATAAATACCCGTTGCACATGCTATTCCTACTAGCACGAAAATACTTGGGTATGATAACCAAACGGCTAGGCTTCCTCCCAATCCCCAAATCAGTAATTTCTTTATGCTAGTTTCATGATGGTAGCGGACATACAGCCACAAAATAAAAACCGTAGTGAAAAGATCCGCGCCGTATGGCTTTGCCTCCACTGAATGATGAATAATTGGCGAAGAAATTGCCACTAAGGCCAGCGCAATAAATACGCCCAACGGTTCGAGAAAATAGCGAGCAACGGGTACGAATAAGAATAAAGCCGCAATGCTGGTTAGCAAGGAATAAAGGCGCAGTGCCATTTCATTGTTGCCAAACAGCACCACAAACAGATGCGAAATCAACAAATAGCCCACTGGAGCCTTTTGCATATAAGGCAAGGGCTTGGATAGCAATTCACTGAAGCTCATGTCTACAATGCCCGCCGACAAGTAGATTTCGTCGGTCCACAACGAACGATTGTAGAAGTAATGAAATAGCCTCAGGCCAATGCCTAAAACAATAGTAATACCAGTGGCAGCGGTATAGAAATCAACATGGTTTTGCTTCGGGAAAGCACCTGCCGCGGAGCTAAGTTGGGCCTGCATAGTATCGGACGAAAGCTAATCTACCAATGCACTTTTGTGTAAAATGCAAAGATTTAATTAACTTTTTCCAATAATAAACCCACAATAATTGTAGCTCAACGACCAAAAATACCGTTGAGTTATTGTTTTATCCTACTTGCATACAGACAGTTAGACGAAACAGGGCCTAACTATGCGGTTTAACTACAATTCTAACGACAGCAAAGCGGCCACGTTCTATACGTTAGTCCCAACTTACCCTTTCGCTGAGCGCCGGACCATCTTGTAGTGTTGAATGTCACACTCCTCGAACATCTCCCCTACTTTGTCGAAGCCATGCCGTTCGTAGAACCGTACGGCTGGCAGTTGCGCGTGCAAATACACCACCGCGCCGGGGTATTGCGCATCAACGTCTTGCAACACCTGCTCGAGTAGTGCGGCGCCCGCTTGCTGATTGCGGTAGTCGGACAGTACGGCGAAACGTTCCAGCTTTACGCCAGCCTCCGTTTTGCGCCAGCGGGCGGCGCCGCAAGGCGTACCGTCGATTGCTCGGGCTAGGTAGTGCGTAGCGCCGTTTGCGTCGTGCGCATCATATTCTTCTTCGGCGGGCACGTTCTGCCCCACCACAAACACTTCCCGACGAATAGCAAACGCGGCGTCGAGGTCTTGAGGTGCAGAAATACGTTGAGCTTTCATATAATCAGCTTTAGAAGGCTTGTTTGAGTTTTGCGGATAAGCTTCGCTTGTTGACTAGATGGCGAAAGTAGCAACGAAATAAAAAAGCGGCCCCGTAATGGAGGCCGCTTTTTGTTGTAATAAGCACCTTGTAGAGCTACCAGGTGCCTGAGGCAGCTTCTTACCGAAAACTAGAGCTGCTGCTCATGGTTTACTGGTAGCTCCTGCGTACCATCGTCCTCGGGGCGAGCATCAGGATGGCGGCTGGCGTCGGGAGCAGCAGAGCCGGGGCCGTTGGGACGACGGTACGGCTGATACTCGCGGATGGGGCGGTTGGCTTGGTTGGCTTGCTCCTGCTGCGTAGCTACGTCGTACTTATCGTAGGCCATTACAATGGACTTCACCAAGCGGTGACGCACCACGTCTTCGGAACTCATTTCTACAAAGCCAATACCGTTTACATCTTTCAGAATGTCCAGTGCTTGGATGAGGCCAGATTTCTGCTTGGTCGGCAAGTCAATCTGGCTTCGGTCGCCGTTAACCATCACCTTGGCCGAAGGACCCATGCGGGTCAGGAACATCTTCAGCTGCGAGGGCGTGGTATTCTGGGCCTCATCGAGGAGCACGAAGGCATTGTTGAGCGTCCGGCCACGCATGTAAGCCAGCGGGGCTATTTCGATGGTCTTGTTCTCCATGTAGAACTTGAACTTCTCGGGCGGCAACATATCCTCCAGCGCATCATAAATGGGCCGCAGATAGGGGTCAATCTTGTCTTTCAGGTCGCCGGGCAGGAAACCTAGACTTTCGCCAGCCTCCACGACTGGGCGGGAGATGATAATCTTCTTCACCTCCTTGTTTTTGAGCGCGCGCACCGCCAAAGCCACCGAAATATAGGTTTTGCCGGTACCGGCTGGCCCGAGCGCAAATACTAAATCGTGGCGCATGACGGCGTCAACGAGCCGCTGCTGGTTTGCTGTTTTGGCTTTGATAACGCCGCCTTTCGCCCCAAACAGAATAACGTCGGGTGAGGCCGCTAGCAAACGGTCCTGCTGATCTTCATCAGACGAGGACAGGTACTGGTACACTGTTTTGTCGGTGATTTGTCCGTACTGGTGATAATGCTCCAGTAAGGCCGACAGAATATCGTTGATACGGCTGATGACGGGCGTTTGGCCCTGTATTTTAATCTCGTTGCCGCGGGAAATAATTTTGCTACCAGGAAAAGCCGCCGCTAGCTGACGGATGTTCTGGTTATCGGGTCCCAGGAAATCAATCAGGGACACGTTTTCGAGCGTGATGACTTTCTCTACCAAATTAGGGGTGGTGGGGACTAGGGAGTTGAGTGAAATGATAGCGCTTGAACAACATCGGTTCCGGCAAATAGCCTACTTTTGCCGCCCTTACAAGGCATTAAAACAATAGTACGAAGAACTCAGAATTTCCGGCAATGGGATTGATTACGTTTCTGTCTGACTTCGGCTACCGCGACCATTACGTGGCGGCCGTAAAGGCGCGGATTCTACAATTGGCCCCGACAACGCCCGTACTCGACATTTCGCACGCTGTCGAACCCTTTAACATCGCGCACGCCGTTCACGTTCTAAATGCAGTATTTCGTGACTTCCCGGCTGGCACGGTGCACCTGATCGGCGTCAACGATTTAGGCGGCCCTCGGGCTGCCTGGCACGCCGCCGTTTATCAAGGACACTATTTTGTAGCCGCCGACAATGGCCTGCTAGCCCTGCTTTGTGACGGACAGCCCGAGGAGCTTGTTAGCCTAGGAGCAGCTGCCGGCATAACCTCCTCCCCCACCCGCGACCTGCTCGCGCCAGCGGCGGTACACCTAGCCAATGGCGGTTTGCTCTCCGACCTTGGCCCCGCCACAACGCAGCTCTACCAATTGCTCAATCGCCAAGTGCGCCTACAAGACAACCGCATTACGGGCCACGTTGTGCACGTCGACCACTACGGCAACCTCATTACTGACATCACACGCCAGGCGGTAGAGGTCATCGGCCGGACTCGTCCGTTCACGATTCATTTTGCCCGCGAAACGGTGCGCGAAATTGCGGCGCATTTCCAAGCCTCCGACCCAGGCGAAGCCGTGTGCATTTTCAACAGTCAGGATCAGCTGTGCATCGGCATCAACCAAGGCAACGCCTCCGAGCTGCTCGGCCTGCACTTCGATTCGCAAGTGGACTTGCGCTTCCCAGCCGACGGACAATAGCACTAACCAACCTGAAAATCTATACCTCATAACAAGCAGAAACCTTGTTTACGGCCTTTAAACGCGTTATTTTATTTTGTTTTTATATTATGTTAAGTAGAAATTCCGCGTAAAATAGGCTTCGCAATGCCTAGTGGCAAGCTACTTTAAACTACTTCTCGATGCTAATAAGAATTGTGCGCATGACTTTCGCGCCTGAGTTAGTCCCGCAGTTTCTAGAAATTTTTCGCGCCTCTGAAAACCAGATTCGGCAAATGCCAGGCTGCCAGTTTTTGGAGTTGTGGCAGGATGCAGAGCATGCTCACATCTACTGCACCCATAGCCATTGGGAAACCGAGGAAGCTTTGAACAACTATCGTCGTTCAAAGCTCTTTGGGAAAGTGTGGCCTGCTACGAAGGCATTATTTTCAGCTCCAGCCCAGGCTTTCTCTGCATATCAGGTTCAGCCAGCATAATAGAGCGCAACAGGCGCGGCTTTGGGTATTTATCAAGAACTTGCTGGTGTAGGTAGTGGCTAAGTTCTCTCTTCGCGCTTAGCAAACCGTTCTATTCATAGAAAGACCATTGCAACAGACAGTTGTGCCTGGTTGAATAGTTAATGAAAGCAAAAGCGCCAACCTTAATCGGCAAAGGCTGTATTGGTAGCTATGGACACCAATTATTTTGAATTCTACGACTTGCCGGAGACATTTCAGCCGGACGAGGCTGCGCTGAAGCGTCAGTATTACGCTTTGAGCCGCGAATATCACCCCGACTTTCACGCTACTGCGAGTGCGGAGCGGCAACAGGAAATCCTGAATCTGGCTACTCTCAACACCAATGCCTACCGCACCCTCTCCGACCCCGACTTGCGAATGGCCTACATTTTAGGGCGCCATGGACTGTTAGAAGAAGGAAAACAGGAGTTGCCATCAGATTTTTTAATGGAAGTAATGGAGCTAAATGAGCAGATAATGGAGCTCGAATTTGAGCCCGATCCGGAGGCTGCCAAACGGGTGGAAGACGAAGTTAACGCCTTGACTCAGACCCTCGATGCAGGTATCGAGCCTGTGCTAGCAGGGTACCCCGGTTTGCCTACTGATGCTCGGCCCCAGGCGCTACGCCAAGTACAGACTTACTATTTGAAAAAGCGTTACCTGTTGCGCATTCGCGAAAGTCTAACTAAGTTTGCAGCCCGCTCCTGAAACGAAGGAGTGAGTGAAGCCCAGATGGCGGAACCGGTAGACGCGTTGGTCTCAAACACCAATACCGCAAGGTGTGCCGGTTCGACTCCGGCTCTGGGTACCCGTAGGCACTAAAACTGCCACAATAGCCGTAAAAGCGGCCTTTCCGATCAATCGGAGGGGCCGCTTTTACGGCTTTTGGCATATGGGTGCTTAGCAAACGCTTAGCAAAGAAAAATTCAGATGAATTATTCAGCCTCTATCAAGCTCCGGCGCCCTGCTCGTACCGATGGTACCTGCCAAATCCTCCTCCTAGTGGTCATTCGCCGCAAGCCGCACCCATTAGGACTCGGTATATCGTGGTGGCCCGAATTATTTGATGAGCAAAAGGGACTCTGCCTTACTGGGCAGGCGAAAAAAGACCGGAAGCCAGGCTATGACCAGGTGCTGAGCACGGCGGTGGCCTGGGCCGGAGGCACTATTGAGAAGCTGGAGGCCAAAGCCAAGGACCACAACATGATTATCGGCAAGGCCCGCAGTAAGGCTAACGACGTGTTCGTAAATTTCCGACTCAATGATCAGCCAGTGACGAGCGAGGCCTTTCTGCTCGACTACAATACCGAGGCCAGCAAGAAAGACTTCATTTCTTATATGGAGGCCAAGATTTCCGAGCGGTACCGCAAAGGGAAGGGCCATCGGGAAGGCATTGGGGAAGTGACGAGAAAGAATCACACCAGCACGCTCAATTGCCTGAAGAAATTTCGGCCAAGTATTCCGTTTTACAGCATCAGCCCGAAGCTGGTAGATGACCTGCACGCTTTCATGTGCAAGCATATCAAGGGCATCAACACCCGCTGGACGCGGCATAAGGATGTGAAAACCTACTTGGCCCTGGCCAAGAAAGAGCGGATTCGCTTCGAAGACCCGTATGTGGACTTCGAGAACAAGAGTGTGGAAGGCACCTGGAAGCCGCTCAAGTCAGCGGAGCTGATGAAGTTGAAGGTGTACTACACGCAGCTGCCAGTAGGCTCAGCTCGTCGGCGCATCCTGCAGCGCTTCCTCTTTAGCTGCTGCTCCAGCCTCCGACTCGGTGACCTCAAGAACCTACACCAGGCCAAACTCAATGGCCAAGAGCTAACCTTCCAGATTCAGAAAACCTACGACGAGAAGTTAAAAGCCATGATGTTGCCCTTAACTAAGGAAGCACTAGGGTATTTGGAGGATTCGCGGCGGGAAGAAGGGCTGGTCGGGTTTTGGCCTTACACCGATCAATATTCTAACCGGACGCTAAAAGACATTGCCAAGGAGCTGGATATCGAAACGCACCTACATCACCACGTTGGCCGCGAAACCTACGCCACCGAGTTCATTCGCCGAGGTGGTAAGGTCGAAGTACTTCAGAAACTGATGGACCACGAGAAGATAGAAACGACGATGAAATACGTGCACGTGGATGACGACATGAAACGAGAAGCCATTCGGATGCTCGATGCTCAGAACGAAGTGCAGATGGCAGTAGTCGCCTAAACGAAAAGCCCCGCTACCAATCGTAGCGGGGCTTTGTTATCCTAATAGGCGGAAGTCCCGAATCTCACTGGACTCGATATACTCGCTAAATTCCTTCCTCATCATGGCCTCGAACCCCTTGTTGAAGGAGTCATATGACGCATTAGCTTCATCTGCTTTCCCTGGATCACTATGCAACCAGCTAAACCTCAGTGGTTCATTGCCACTATTCGCCTCGTTGCTCATAAATGCATCACTGGGTGAACCTTTACTGTCTACGAAGCGGAATTTAGGACCAATTTCCATTACCCAGTTTGGAATATGGTTAATCCTATCAATGAACAATACAATGAAGTCTTTAGGGTTTATTCCTTTTAAGGTCAATAACACTGCCATACAATAACATCTTGGTACAGGGTTAATATAGAGTATAATGTTCAGTTACATAAAAAGGCCCCGCTACCATTAGTAGCGGGGCCTTTTTGTTAGTCAGTCGCTTATAAAAGCTATCCTTTACGACATCAAAATCCAGCGGCTTTTGCCATACTTCACGCGCCGTGGGCTTGGCTTGGCGTAGTGGCGCACCGGTGCGAAAGGAGTAAAAGCAGTTTTCCGAATCTGCAGATCTTGCTTGGCCACTTGGCCAACACCTTTCGCGGGAATTTTAGACGTGGTGTCCGTAGGCTGAGCCGTTTGCTTGGCATCAACTGCAGCGGTTGAGGCTTGTGGCTGGTTGGCACTAGCGCCGGCAATCAAAAGGCCAGCAGCAGCAAGAGTAGAAAGGATGACGCGCTTCATAAATAAAAAAGTGAGGTTTGGGCTAGAAGAAGGACCCAAACCTCACCACTTTAAAAGCCAGTGCGAAGGACAGAAAAACAGCTAAAGCACGGCTTCAACCTACAGTTAGATATTTAGCTACTGTACTCGGTGACATACCCAGTGCCGTGGCAATGGCTCGGTCAGAAATACCCGTTGCCTTCAGTCGCTTGACTTGTGCCACCTTTTCAGCATCGACAGTAGGTCGGCCGATAACCTTGCCTTTGGCGCGTGCTCGGACAAGGCCAGCCTTAGTCCGCTCTCCTAGCCGCACCTTTTCCTGCTTGGCAATAGCAGCTAGGATACCGATGATGGCATCTTTAAAAATGCCAGTGCTATCTAAGTACTGCTCGGTAAAGGATAGGAATTGTACGCCGGAAGCGGAAAGCTTCTGCAAGTGATTGAGCGTTTCGCCTACTCCTTCACGGCTGAAGCGGTCGAGTGCCCAGAAGATCACCACATCAAAGCGGCCCTGGTGGGCATCTAGAAAGAGCTGCTTGAATTGAGCACGGTCCGCCTTACCTCCTGAGTCGTGGTCAGTGTACTCTTTATAAACTGTGAATCCCTTCCGAGCCGCAAAAGCACGCAATTCATGCAGCTGGTTTTCATTGTCCTGTCCTTTGTCGCGGGTGCTTACGCGGGCGTAGATAGCAGCTTTGTGTTGCACTATTTCAGGTTTATATGATTTAACTCGCTACGAAGAGCTTACAGAAAGTATCATAATCAATTATTTCAATTCCATCGAACATACGACTAGCTTCACTTATTTCTTCAACAAGTGAATTATCGTAATTACCAACAATTAACACACATTTGGGATTACTAACTGTTATACCATATCTACTATTAGCAAATGCCAAGTTTTGTGGAAGAGAAAAATACTCTCTGTAATTAGCCAATTGTCCAACGCCTTCCATAACACCATCAATAAACCTTCTCCTATTACTTTTCCCTTTCGTTACACGGCTCTTTGTTAACAATGCAGTTTTCAAATCATAAATATCATAATGCCCATCAGCACGCTTAATCATTAAGTCAGGCCTTATTTGTGAACCCTTAGGCGTGTTACGATATTCAATCCAATCAAAACTTGCCTCATAAAGAAATGCATCTGTTTTAAACACTTTCTTAATGATATCTGGATGCTGATGCAAGAATTCGCCTATTGTTGTTTCCCTTATCCCAGGCGACATATACATATTCTGAAATTGGCCAGCAACTATTAAGCTTGCTTCATCTCTTTTCACAACACTAACTCCAGCTACTAATCGTTCATTATCAACGACCATATTAGTAGCTTTTTCAAATATGTCCAGCATTTTGGGCTTACCAGCTGATTTTTTAACAATAAGCGCAGCAAGTACATTTTTACACCTAAATAAATTTTCGTACTTGTTAACTATAACACAATTCCAAATCATACAACAATTAGATTCGTCACTAAATTCGATAAGACTGCTTCCTTCTTCACTAAAATAAATTATTGATTGTCCTAATACAGTTAACGACAATTGAGGGTACCGGTTAGAAAGTTCCGATAGATCACTTGGACGAGCTAAGCATAAATGATGCATTACAAAATCTGGTCTATTGATTTTAAACCCTGGATTTGAAGCTACGTTACCAAACTGACCGAAATAACGAGTTATACTCCTCTCTTTATGTTCCTTTTCAATTAGCCCATTGAAAGAATCTACTGCACCAATAAGCTCTGCCACAAAATGGCTACCCATATCTGTCACCAATAACATGTTAGGGTACAAAATAACTTTATCGCTACTGCTACTCGCTTGAGAGTTGGGGACTTCAGAATTAGCAGCATCAGTGATTAATATCCCTGCTTTCTGTTGTTTATATATTGTATTTAAATAACCAGTCCACAATTCGTGAGCATATTTTTTGAATTCAGTAAACTTCATACAAACAAATTTTAAGTGGCATGATATGTCCAGCGGAGTGAAGCACTCCCAGTATCCTTTACTCGCTTTAGCGTTCGCTCTGTACACACTAAGGCTTAATAGCGTGAAAGACCTTTCCGCTTCGGAATTGAAATGTCGCCATAAAGTTGAACTTGTCCAAAAAGCGTTCGGTTATTGGACGGTTTCAGCACCCACGCAAAAGGCCCCGAAAACCGTGTTTTTCGAGGCCTTTTTTTACACCCTTTTTTGGACACCGATTTCGCTACCGAATCCCGCCTCCCTCCCGCGTCTGCTGTACTACCCTCAGTCCCCGCTCAACCTCCTGCAGATTGTTGTGCACCGTTAGGTTGCTCTGCCACTCCTCGACTCCTTCCAGCCGATCATTGAGCTTGCCCATCACCTGTACCATCTGGCCAAGCAGGCCGGTGATCGAGTCATCTCCAGCGGCCGTGGCTCGGCCCATCGTCGCGCCAGGAACCGTAGACCCGCCTTCGGCAAATGCTCGGCCTTTGCTGGCAATGCTGGCTTCGAGGAACCCCATCAGGTCGGCCTGTTTCGGGTCCGCATACAGCCAGTTCGGAATCACCAGCTCCGGGCCGGCCTCGCCGATCAGGCCGATGGTCGCCTTATCTACCGGGCCACCTGCCTGGAAACTTCCGCCCGGAGCCTGGCTCCCACCACTGGCGCCGCTGAGCATGGCCAGGGCCTCGCGGGTCGTGGCAATTTCCTGCACCCGGTTGGTCGGACCACCTTGCGCGTACTTGGCAATCTGAATACCGGCCATCGTAGCCCGGCCTACAGCTAGGCCGCTTTGTACCACGAGCTGCACGGCACCTGCAGCGCCAGCGGTTACGCCGTTGAGTGGGTTCTCGGCCGCAGCTTCGGCAATGGCCGATAGTTCCTTGGCCAAGTTGATGCCCAGGTCGGCCAGGGCTAGCGTCTTGCGAATGGCCTTGTACGCCTTATAAGCCCCGGACTTCTTATCGATGTTGTCCATAATAAAGGCCAGCTCGTCCGAGTCCATGATCTTGCGCACCTTCTGCAACGAGTCCTCGAACTTGGCCAGGCCATCTTTCTGGCCTTTGGTCTGCTTGATGTGCTCCGCCAAATCCTTCAGCTGCTGCGCATGGGCCTTGCGATACTCAGCCGACTCGGCCCCACTCCGCTCCTTGACCAGCGCCAGCTCACGCTCCATACCTGCCCGCTTGGCTTCCCAGACGGCATCGTCATAGGCTTGCTGCGTAAGCACGCCGTTTTCCAGATCCACCTGCAGCTGCGCCACCTTCTCATCGGTCTCGGCCTGGTTTTGCTCGATCTTCTCGTCTAACGCCTTTTGCTTCCGCTGCTGTTCTTCCTCAGCAAACTTGGTAGCTAGCTCCCGCAGCCGCAGGTCGCGCTCTTCCATGATGGCCGCGAGCTGCTCGGTGTAGTCCACTTCCTGGCCCGTAAGCTTGTTGGCTTTTTCGAGCGCCTCATCAAACAACTTCTGGCGCTGCGAGGCCCGGCGCTGCAGCTCGTCGTCCATGCCCGTCTGATCGAGCTGGGCGGATAGCGCGTTGCGGGTTTTCAGCAAGTCGCCATTCTCCTTCACCCAGTCCTTGGTGGCGTTTAGCCGCTCCTGGTCGTGCTTCTTCTGCTCGGCCAACTCCTGTTTGCGGTGTTTCTCGGCTTCTTTGCGCTGCTTCTCCAGTTCAGCCGCGGAAGGTCCACTAGACCCGGAGACAGGTGCCGCCTCACCCGGTGCGGCCGGTGCTCCACCGGTAGTCTTAGTATCCACCGTAACCGTGCGGGTAATCTTGTTGTCCTTGTTGGCATGGTAGCCATCGACGAATGCTTTGGCATTGCGCATGCCGGACTTGAACACCACATCCTCGGTGGCGTCGAAAGTCGCTTTTAGGCCGGCCTTGATTTTCTCGGTATCGAGCGTGAAGACGCCGACGATCAAGTCCCCTACCCCACCCAGATATTTCAGCGCATCGTCCTTGATGGTTTTAAAGGTGGTCGTAACGACAGCCGCCAAGCCACCAAGCACACCCCGGACGATTTCACTCTTATTATATAAGTAAACGAACCCATCGGCTAGGCCTCGCGCAATGCCAATCGTGGTGCGCAGCCCAAAAGTCAGCACCGTCAACACAGCTGTCAGCGCTTCGACCGCAATCTTGACCGTATCGGTTTTGCTGTCGAAGAGCCCCAGCCCCTCTATAATATCCCGTATTTCCTCATACAGGCCTTTCACCTCCTGGCCGATAGCGTTGAACAGGTCACCGACCGGTCCCAGGTTGTCGAGCAAACGGGTAAACCAGCCCATCAGCACCCCGAATACGGAAATGATGGCCGTGAAAACCGGCTTGAGGCCGTTGCCGATTTTCTTTTCCAATTGGTCGGACTGGTCACCTAGGTTCGACATCTGTCCCTCCAGCGTGGCACTGATCGCGGCCGTGCTGCCGGCTACGCCCTGCATCGCACCAAACGCCATGATGGCCCCATTGATGGCTTCAGGCGTGTTCTTGACGGTTTGGTTGACGCCTTTAAACGACAACGACACTTCGTCCCCGGCTTTCGAGGCCTTGATACCAAATTCCTTCAGGCGCTCGAACTCGCCGCTGCCGGCATCGAGCACCGCTTCGGTGAGTTGGTCGAAGGATTTGCCCTGGCTGGCGGCAATATCGGCCATCTTGCCCATCTCGGTCATTGACGGGTTAATGCCCCGGTTGACGAACTTGATGTAGCTGTCCGTCAGTTCATCCACCGAGAAGGGTGTTTTGGCGGCCATCGTCTCGATATCGCTCATGGCCTTGGCTGCCTTTTCTTGGCTACCCAATGCGTTTTTGAGCACGGCCTCGTACTTCTCGTACTTGGCCGTGGTTTCGAGGATTTCTTTCCCCACACTCATGACGCCATCCACGATGGCGTCCACCCCAAGACCAATGCCAGTAAAAGCTAAGGCCTTGGTGAAAAAGCTGCTCTTTTCGGCCGTTTGCCCCATCTCCAGGCGCACGCCTTCGATGCGTTGCTGCAGGGCCTGATAGTCGGCCAGCAGCTTTTTGCGGCCTGGGTCATCGGCCGACAAATCTTTGAGCTGCTTCTCCAACTGCTTGGCTGCCGCGTCCATTTCGTTGTAAGTGGCCGCGACTTTCTTGCCGTTAACCACCACCTGAATCTGCTCTCGATTGTGCTTCTCGGTCGCGGCGGCCAATGCCGCCTCCTCAGCCGCTAATTCCTCGGCCGTTTTGACGTAGGTGTTCATCTCGGTCCGAGCAGCGGCTATGCGCTGCTGGAGCACGGTAAAGTCGCGCAACAGTGCAGCCCGGCCTGGATCATCCTTGCTCATTGAAGTTAGCTCCACTTCCAGCAAGGAGGCAGCGGTCTTCATTTCTTTGAGCGAGGCCGTTTGCTGTTTTCCTTGGGCTATGGCTTCTACACGCTCTCGAGTCAGCTGCTCTTGCGCAGCCTGGAGACGCTCGGTTTCCAGCCGTTCTTCCTCCGCAGCCTTGCGCAGCTTCTCCTGTTCAGCGGCTTGCTGTTGCTGGGTTGGGATAAGCTGCCGCATTTGCTGGCGAGTCTCGGCAATCCGGCCATTCAGCTCCTGAAAATCTTGCAGCAACTTGGCCCGGCCCGGATCATCCGTACCCATCTTGCTCAGCTGGGCATTCATAACGGCCGATGCGGCCCCCATTTCTTTTAGGGACGCATTAGCCTGCTGACCTTTAATAACAATCTCTACTTCCCGTTTTTGCTTATCGTCAGCCATCAGACTTTACTTATAAGTTAATTTCTATAGTTCCTGGCACGCTATCGAGCGCCATAGCAATCATGGTCTCGCCGTAGAAGTCACTAAGCAGTGTCCCCAGTCGCTGGGTTTGCCGGCCCATTTCCTTGCTGTACCACTGGCGTTTTTTGCGAGAATAGCGGTAGAGCTGTCCTTTCTCGTCGCGGAGTTTGGCGTAGGCACTCTGGCTTTTGCGCACCCCGGCCCCCATGCCCCGCCCGACGCCCATATCAGCAAACTTGCCGTAAAGGGCGTAAGCAATCGAGAGCTTTTCCACGTCCCCATCCGAGGCTGCGACTAGGTGACCCTTGATGGAATCGAGCAGTTCATCGGTATCCCGAACTTTTTGCTTGATAACCTGCTCACGCAGGTTCGAGAGGGTGATTTCCAACCACCGCTCCACGGTCATTTTCTGCGTGGCCATCTTAGCGCAGGGTCTGGTGGTACGTGAAGCGGGCTTCCCCAATAGTGTCAGCACCGCCGAGCTGCACGCTGATGCGCTCCCACAAAAACTTCAGTCCCTCCACCATATCCTTGCGGGCCGGGTCCAGGGCCTTGAACTCAGCCAGCGTAAGCGGTACCACCCGCTCCTCTTGCCGGGCATTAGCCTGGAAATCAAGCCACCCCTTGTGCCACTGCTCATACAAACCTTGAGGGCCGTCCCAACTCAGCGCGTACTGGCCGACCGTGGCCCCGGCATAATTGACGGTCCCAGCGCTACCGAGTGGATAGCGGTAGCCCTGGCTATCGGGTTGGAGGCCCCGGTAGAAGAGAAATCGTAGTTGACCGAGACGATTGTCCTGCATGTCCAGCTCCTCCCGATCCGAGCACCCTGCTTGTTCAGCGGCCGGCACCAGCCACGCCCGGTTGGAGTTGAACAAATCGTCTTCGCGCACCATGCGCAGGGTGTCAGCTGCGGGCTTGATAACTTCCTTGCCGTTGCCGAGGCGCACTTCCGGCCAGCTGAAGTTCTTGAGCAGCTCGTCGCCACTATCGGCCGTAAAGCCGAGCACAAAGCCATCCACCTCGCTGGCTACGTCGCGCCAGCCGGCCCGGGAACGACGATCCAGATAAACCGGGTCGGCAATCACTTCGCGCAGGGGCCGGATGGTGAGTTCCTTTCGCACCGGATTGAAGAGGTAGCCCAGACAGAAAGTCTGCTGCAGGGCAATCAGCAAGTCCGCTACCCGCACATCTGGCAGTAGCGTGGCCATGGCCACGGTGGCCACGTTGCCGATGCCAGTGGGCGCATCCAGGCAGCGCGTGGAATAGCAGACGAGTTGCTGGATTTCCTCATCCTCCACCCAACTGCCAACGACCGAGTAACCGAACAGCCCCAACACGCGCCGCAGCAGCGGCACCACCTTCAGGAAGGGCGTATTGGTGTGGATTACCGCATCGATGTTCGTGGTGAACTGGTCGAAGTTGTAGTGGTTGACGATGCCGCAGTAATTGGCTTCGTTTTCCTTGTCGTAGAAGATTTTGTTGCGAACTGGAAACAACACGTAGTCGGCTGTTTCGGGTTGCAGCACCACCAGCAGCTCCGGCAAGGCCAGCGTAGCTAGGGTCACCCCCTCGATCTGCGTGGCCAGGGCATCGGCATCCGCCTCGAACTGGTATTGATATTCGTTTTTGGCGCTGTCGTAGTCCTTATAGCGCAACTGGCCACGACGCCAGAGCGTGCCGCCCAGGTAGCAATCGGCCGGCACCGGGGGCACCGGGCCGACCTGACGGCTCCGGCGAGCCGGGAAGCGCAACAATCTGCGGTTGGCGGGCGTGTCGGCAAAGGGTGCCGGGTACGACTTGGTACCCGGCACCGCATTGGTTTCAAATAATGGGCTGCGGATTTCCAGCCCCAGGGTGGCATTGAAGTCCAACCACTGCTCATCCACTCGGAAGCCTATCATAACGTATGGGGTTAGGAGTTGAGGAGCCGGGGCGTATAGTGCCGCTCGCGGGGCATCTCGAAGTCGAACTGGAGCACGCGCCGGGTGGCGTCCTCGTCGAACACCGTCGCGGTGCGGTCCTTCACCGTGCCCGCCCGGAAGCGGTCCGAGTCGTAGAGCAGCACCCGAGGAGAAAGCAGGAAGTCGGTATCGGCCAGCGTCTGCTCAGCGGAGCGGGCACCGGTATAAACTTTAAGCGTCGGCAGGCCCGTTCTGCGGTCCACTTCCACGTCGCCGCGTACGGCATCGTAGCCGGCGACGCGCGGCAAGGGCGAGCTGGTCGTTTTGCTGGCCAGCTGCAGCTCCGCCCGCCCATGGGCCGACACGGTGTTGAAGCCGCCCAGGCTATTGACATAAATAAAATAGCGGGTCGTGGCCCGGTACCGGGTATCCAGGACGTAAGTGCGCACCTCGCTCACCTCCGTTCCATTTTGATCGGTCACGGCCACGTCCCAACGCTGCACGCGCCGGGCACCGGTTTCGTAGCGACTAAGCCGCAAATCCGTGAATCCTACGGGAATCAGGTACACCTCATTGGCCTTGGCAGGACCATAGCCACTGTTTTGAAACGTCGAAACCGAGCCGTCACTGAGGTAGACCCGCACCCGGCGGTTTACACTGGTGATGGCATCCGTGGGTACCAAATAGGATAGGTACTCCGGCTGGGCACGCTGCACTTTTTTGCGAACCGGCTCCCAGGTCAGAAAGGGGCGACGATTGAAAAACCAGCCATCAAACCAGGTACCCCTGGCCGCTTCCTCGAAGCTGAGCCCGCCGTAGACCACGTAGCTCAGCTCGGTGGTGAGCGTCCCCACCAGGACGCCCGCGACGCGCTCCTGGTAGCGCAGATAGAAGCGCTTGAAGTTGTCGCCACTGCGCACCACATCGGTGCGGTAGCGTGGGTCCAGGGTCGGCAGCTGCGGGCTTACATAGGGCTCCAGCAGCTCCTGCACCTCAAATACGGTGCGGCCGTCACGGTCGGCAGGCTGCTCTTCAGCCTGGCCAGCCAGCTCGAATACACCGCTGAGGTAGGTGCGCTCAACAAACACTTCGCACACGAAGCTCAAATTCGGCTTGGTGGTCGGGTTGTTGCGGTAGTCCTGGCCGGCATCGAGCGCGAGCACAATCGGATCGTGCGAGAAGTAGAACCGGTTAGCGCCGATGGTGCCAGAAATAGAAGCTGTGCAGCCCCGGCTGTCGCGCACCACGCACCGGTAGGTTGCCGGATCGAGGCCCGTACGGCTGGCCGTGGTGGCGCCATCATCCCAGCGGTAGGTATAGCCGGGCGTGCCGCCACTGGCTACGACCGTGAGCCCGGAACCGGTTTTGATTATCTCCAGGATAATCTGGTCGTTCTGCTCGACCGTGATATCGAGCGTACGCTGAGCGCCGCTGGGCGTATCTGTTATTAGCAGCGAGTAAGACGCCGCGCCCAGGCCCATACGGTCCTTGGTGGTGACGCCATCACTCCAGCGATAAGTGAACGGCCCGGCCATGCCAGCAGGCGTGACGGTCAGCATCACGTTGCGCGTGCCAAAACAGTTAAAGCCTGCACTCGTGTAGGTAGCAGTCAGCGTCGTTTTAACGACCGTAACGGCCACCACGTCACTGGTTTCGTTGTTGTAGTAGCCGTAGCGGTCGGCACCATCAACATACCAGTAGAATTCCTCGGTGCCGGGCCGCTGGTAGTTGGTGGGCGGTACACCGCCGAAAGCGACTTGCACACCGGCGTACAGGCTGCCGTCCGTGGTATGGTCGGCAAACACAATGGTGCGTGTGTTCGAGTCAAACGACCAGCGCTGGCCATAGTAAATGTCCTCATCGGCCTGGGGAACGTCCGGGGTCTGGTTGGTATGGTCGTACTGCCAGACAATTCGAAGGGTATAGAGCATAAGCTAGCTGGTAAAGGCGTCCGCGTTAAAAGCCAGCGCCTTGGTAGCGGGCTGGGTGAACTTGAAGGCGAACTGGTTGCCGTAATGGTTGTCGGCCACCGGACCGATGGCATCGAGCGCCATGTCGGAGCGGTTGATGAAGCGGCCCTGGCGCCGGGCCTCGGGACTGCGGAAGGCCAGCAGCACGAAGCCCATCACTTCATGGGCAATGCGCTCGGTGCGCTCCAGCACCTCGTCGCGGTGCTCATCATCACCGGCCTTCACCTTCTCGAGAATGATAAAGGAGCCGTGCCGGTGGGTCAGCGTCTTATCGTCGCCAGTATCCTCGTAGTCGGCCTCGTAGCTGATGGCCACCAGGGTAATGCCGGGCTTGAGCTTGGTTTTGAGTGCCGAGAAAAATGACGTCCAGTAGGTGGCCTTCTGCACGGGGTCCGCCGAGAGCACGAGCTTCACGAAGTGGCACTCCTTATCGGAATGCTTGATTTCCTTGTGACGGGTGGCCGCTTCCTTGAGTAAGGCGGTGTAGGCGAGGTTAGCGAACATGGTTACTGGGGTTGCTGGGCTTCTTTGGCCCGGTCGTAGTTGTCGAGCACGCGCTGCATTTCGCGCATCACGTTGTGCAGCAGCTGCCGCGACGTCACGTCGACGCGGTGCACGCCGTCGGCTAGCGAGAAGAGCACTTGCTGCCAGCCGCTCTGGCTGGCCTTCTGCTGATTGTCGCTGCTGAACACCCGCACGTAGCGCCGCTCCAGCTCACGCCGGCAACCCCGGTACCAGAGCAGCACGGCATACTGAAGGTGATGGGGCACGCGGGCCACGTGGCGCACGCGCCCCTCCACTAGATGCTCGTTGAAATCTTCGCGCCGGTCGCCGCCATAAGTGACCGCGGCCGGATCGTAATCCGCTCGCTGCGGCCGGTAGAGCACGGCCACCAGGCGCTGCAGCCATACCTCCTCATTGGTCTGCAGGTAGCGCAGAAAGTAGGTATCGGCGTAGATGAACTCGGTGAAGGTGAGGTTCAGAAACGACTCACGCGGGCCGTACAACTTGGGGCTGAGCAACTGCCGCCAACTGATTTTAGGTAGGCTGGGCAGCAGTTGCTTGGTAAGCGGAGCGCATTCGCTGGGCTCCTTTAGGAATCGAACCAACGGCTTTAGCTCTACCAGCTGCACAATATTGAGTTGGCGGATGGTGCGCAGGGGCACCTGAAACACTGCCTGCAGCAAGGCCTGGTACAACGGCCCAGGCGAATCGTAGGGCGTGCCATGCACTAAGCACACACGCAGTAATTGCGCCTCTGTCAAGTCGTTCCAGGATTGTGCCACCAGGCGCTCGCGGCCGTCAATCACCACCTCGATCTTTTTCATCGAGTTACTTCTTGAGCTCGCCCATTACACCCCGCTGAGTCCGCTCACGAACCCGCTTCTCCAGTGCCTCTAAGGCCAGATCAATGCCGGCAATGAATTGGGCGTGGTCATCCGACGGATAAACGGCGTTCAGTTTTTCGTGCCGGTCTTTGAGAATGTGCAGTAGCTGCTCGGTCTGAACGCCAGGCTGCCAAGTGCCATCCTCATTGCGCTTCACAAATGGGATGGAAACCAAGTTGCCACCATAGACGGCACCATCCTGAAAACCTATCATAGGCATCAGATAGTAATTGTGGGCACCTTGAAATTTATCATCGGTGGCCACGCACAGCATGGTTTTTTGGCGGCTAGGAAAAACGGAGGCGTTAACGGCGTTCATGGGGCTGTTTTAGTGAGTACAGCCCGAAATTCCCTTGGCAATTGCCGCTAGCAAAGGACATAAAAAAGCCCTTTCAGTACGGAATGGGGTGGTATACCACCTAGTATATTTGTATAAACCTTGATCCCTTGAGGTGAACCGGCTGTACAGGTTTGTTCTAGCAGTTTGTTTCGAAGCAACAAAAAGCCCCGGCCTTTATAGACCGGGGCTTTTTGCTTTTAATAATGCGCTGTTTACGGATGGTCACGCTTTAGGCGCTTGGCCTGGAGTTTCCGGTCTTGCTGCAAATCCCGAAGGTCCTGGCGGTTGATACGCCGATAATAGCGCACGATACGGTTATAGCGGCGCTGAGTGCGACGTGATTCCTTGTAGCTGTATCGCCTCGGCTTTGGCTCATCAGCCTGGGCAGTCTGCGGCTTGAGCGGGCCATCGGCAGCCGAGGCCTGTGAGGCCAGCGCCATGAGCAGCAGCAGAACCATGGCCATCCGGCTTTTGAGCACCCAGCCCGCTATCGCAGCCCCAACGACCAGCACCCCGACCAACCAAGCAGCCGTGGTGTTTTTCGTGCTGGCTTCGGAGTGGCCACCGTTGGCGCCGGTCTCGGCAGCCCGGCCAGTGTTGTCGGTTTTCGTGGTGGTGGCCACGTGGCCAGTACCGTGCTGGATGGTCACCGGGCCATTGAACTTCACCTTGCCGGCACTAAGCTGGCCAAAGGAATCCAGCTTTACCGCGACGGGTGGAATAGGTGGCTCAGGCTCTGGTGAAGCAAAGATGAGCGGCCTAGTGCAGCTGCTGAAGAGTATAGACCAAGTGGCTATAAGTATAACCCAATAGAAACGGTTTCTGAGGCAGGCAAATGCGGCCTCCTGCATTCTAGCGTACATAGAACTCAATATTTAGGATTAGAGATAACATCTGCCACGGCTCTGACTTGCCGCTTATCACGCCAGTTGCGGAACACGCCCTGGCCTTCCCGGAGCAGCGCCCGGCCCCCGCCCGTATTGCCCTCGATGGTGAGGCATGTCGCGCCGGTGCCCCAGCGCTCGATGATGCCCACGTGATTGATGTGGGAGCCGCCCCACTGGTAGCCGACCAAGTCGCCGGGCCGGGGTGTAGTGCCCCGGCTTTGCTGCCAGATGACGTGGCGCTTATCAAACCAGGAGCGGGCAGCACCGAACTTGGCCGTCAGCACACCGGCTGAGCGCACGCACCAAGTCACGAACCACGAGCACCAGGCATCACCTTTGCGGCCTCCGCCAAACCGCTGATACTTCTCGACCTGCGGGCCGGCATTGTTGCCGACTTCGCGCACGCCCAGCTGCGAGACGGCTACAGCAACGACGCGGGCGCGGAGGCTGTCGGCAGCACGGTCATGGCCACGGTCAGCATATGCGTGGCCAGGTGCAATAAATAAGCTAAGACAAGCAAGCAGAAGGATAATCGCACGCATCGGATAAGGAATTGGAATTGCGCCACCTTGCGGCGCTCAGTGAGTTGAGCCAGCCGGTTAGGGCCGAGATAGTCTGCTTTGATTAGGGGCTGCCAGAGTTGATCGGTGAGGTTTTCGAACAGCTTTCCCTCCCCTTCCAGGCATTCGCGCAGGTAGTCGTAGAAGCGGGGAAACAGCCGGCGAAACACGAAGAAGCCCACGTGCACGGCCGCCAGAACCAGCATAGCCGCCAACGCCAAGGTGTTGAACTGATCCGCAGTGAAGCCACCGGCACCGGCATCAAACAGATGCAGCACGTAGGGCAACCCGATCAAAATAAAGCTGGCCAGCACCAGCGAGATAAAAGCAAAGCGCAAATAGTGCGGCTTGTCGGTAGTGGGTAAGCGAGGATCCATAAAGCTAGTTTCGCGCCTGGCGCAGGTTGTCGATGATAAAATCCGTAAACATTTTCTTCATGGAGGCCACGTCAGAGCCGATCTGATCGAGCCGCTTTTCAGTGCGGGCATCACAATCATCCATGCGCTGCTTGAGGTGTGCCACCTCCTGCTCTGTGCGCTTCGCCAGTTCGTGGGTGGCATCGAGCTTGGCATTGCGGGCCGCATCCTTAACATTGCTGCGGGCCGTGAGCAGGTTGTAAATGGCCGCGGTGGTACCGAGCACGGCGAAGAAGGTGCCGATAATCTTGAGGGCTAAATCCATCAGAGGGCGCCGAAGATCGGCTCGGAAGAAGCGGTGGAGAAGAGTTCCGGCCCGGCCGGCAACTCATAAGCCGAAGAGCTGAAATAAGTGGCGTAGCGCGTAGCGGAGGCCGTTTCGTTGAGGTGCTTGCGCATACGACGCAGGAACCGCTCCCCGTCCTCCAAGGCCTGCTCGCCCTTCATGTCGAGCAGCTTCTGCAGACCTGGGTCGGATTCCTTGGCGTTGGAGTTGTCAGGCCGGTACACGTTTAGCTCCAGCGAATTGCCCGACAAGCTGAAGCCCAGCTCGCCGATGGCCTGAGCCATGGTCAGATGCGCCAGGGCCGGCCGCAGGTACTTCTCGACTAGGGCTTTGTTTTCTGGCGTGAGCGACTCGGTGGCCAGCTGCTCTTTCAGCTCGTCGAAGAAGTCGGAACCCAGAGCGGGTTCCAGGGCAAACGCTTCGGTTTTCTGCACCAACGAAGCCAGCGCCAGGTACGTGAGGCGGGCGTTGTTGATGTTGTAGTACTGCGAAAACTGCGTGGCGGACGAGATGAACAGCTCGTGGTACTTACGAGCGGCCGGCGACGTGGCCCAGGCCGTGAAGTGGGTATCGTGGCTGTCGAGGAAAGCCAGGGCTTTCTCCAGGCCATTGTAACCCTTGCGGCTGAAGTTGCGCTTCAGATCGTCGATCTGCCATTGGAAGGCCGTCTTCTGGTTTTGGTCGCTGACGATCTGCACGCCGGCACCCGATATGTGCACTTGCGCGATATCGAGGTAGCTCACCATGGTCAGGTTGGCCAGGGCCGACTGGAGCAGCTGCAGCAGCCGGTTCTGATCGTCGTCGAGGGCAGCGGGTATCTGGGCCAACTCGTGAAACTCCTCGTAGAACTCATCACCGAGCAGCGGACGGATGTGCTCATCCTCCATCAGCAGCAGGTCCGGCAGCAAGGCCTTGTAGGTGTCCTCGTCCGAGCTGCTGTTGAGCGTGACGTGGCCTAAGAATTGGTCGATATAGGTAATTAGAGCCATGTCTGGTTGATGAAAGAGCGGAGGGTTCGGATTTGGGCCTGGATGGCGGAGTACTCCTGCTCCAGAAGTGTTTGCCTGGGGTGCTTGGCCGGCAAAGCGCAGATTTGCCGGTTGAGTTCACGCGCCTGCTCTAGCAGGACTTTCATCGTGTTGGGGTGCTGGACTTGGGCCATGGTCAGGAGGTTTGCTGCTGGACTTGTTTGCCCTTGTCCATCGTCATGATGAGGGGCTGCTTGAAGCGGAAATGAATGTTAGCCGGCCAGCCGTTGAAGTCGCGGATGAAGTGCAGCGGCTCCAGTACCAGGTCCTGCTCGAAAGTGGAGGTGCTGATAAAATTGTTGAAGGCCACCCGGGCGTCAGACCCGGAACCGGCTCCCATGTTCTTGCCGGGCTGAATGCCCATCAGTGTGGGCGCGACGCCACCGGCTGTGAACACGTGGCTGGCTGACTCCTGGGAGTCTTCGTTGAGGAAGCCTTCCTTGCTGGCCTTGTCGAGCGGAGTGACCTTGAAAGCGGGCACATCGTTGCCCTGGGCATCCTTGACCATCGTGGTCATCAGGGCCTTGCCAGCGCCGTTACTGCCGCTCATCACCTCGCCGAAGTTCTTCAGCTCCACCTTCATCAGCCGACGCTGCTCATCCTCGGTCTTGTCTTCCCAGTCTTTGTACTTCCACTGCCAATAGGCCGGGTGGATCTCGATCAGCCATTCAATCGAGAGAATTTGCCCTAGCAGCTTGGCTTTGAATTCGACCACGGCCTTGCCGATGCCGAGCCAGCCCGAGCGACGCACCGAATTCCAGCTCGCCAGCTGATACTCGGTCTTATCCGGCGAAGGGAAACTGATCGGATAGATGTACTTGAAGCCATCGGTGCGCTCGCGCAAGGCCTCCACCGCATCGTAATAGGGGTCGAGCACCGGCACCGTCGTGGTGTACTCGTCGTCCCAGCGGCCCCCGTTAGCCCAGTTGGCATTGATAAAAACCTTGCGCTTGAAGTCCAGCGGGCCTTTGGCCTTGGCGTAGCGCGTGTCGCAGCACTCCTGTTCGGAAATGCCGACAATCTTGGCCCGGTTGCGCGAGAGGATCAGTTCCGGGAAGCCATTAGAAAACCAGGACACATCCAGCAACGCTTCCATGGCGTAGCGGTTGATGAGCGTCCGGTTCAGGAAAGCATCGATTTCGGTGTTGCGTACCCGCTTGAACACCTCCTCCCCTTGATCGTCGAAGTCGAGGGTGCCATACACCAGGCCCCCGCCGTACCAGGCCTTGGCCTTCCAGTTGAGCATGGTGGCCAGCGACGTGTTGCTCTCGGCATCGGCCACCACGTTTTGCGGAAACAGGTTGTCGTCGCCCCAGAAGGCCACTTCGGCGTTGCCGCCCTGGTCTTTTTTTACCGACGTGGTGGAGGCCGTGCCGGCTTCCTGGCCAGCGCCGGCACCGGTGCGCACAACGGCCCCTATTCCACTCAGATAGCCAAAGGATAGATCACTACTTACAAAAGCATCTAGCATTAGATAAGAACTTTTTTGCCGTTAAATCCGAGAATCAGATAGATGTGCACCTTGGTGAAGCGGTGGTTGATCGTGCTCACCAGGTTGCGGGTCATGTTGTCGGAGTGGTTGGGGTCGCGGGTGAGCTGCGTGGGCTGATCTGGCTGGTTACTCGCCTCGGCCACCGGCGACCCCTTTTTCTCCGACGGGTCATTCCCAGCCACGTGATTCCGGCCGCTGAGCAGCACGGAAGGCAGCTCCACGATTTCCCCGCCCTGCTGCTTCCCTTCATTCAGCTTCACAAACCGCAGTGAAAACGGCTCTTTCGCGGCCTGCATTTCTGCTAGCACCTGCTTGAGTGGTATGAGTTCTTGACCTGCCATAACACTGCGAAACTCCCTCCCAAACAGGCCCTACCAAAGGACAGAAAAACCGACACTGAGGGCCGGCAATCGGCCTTTCAAAACCCAGTCTCACGCCAAAGTGCCCCTGCTCGCTGGAAACGTCGTTTTCGGGCTGAAAACAGAAAATCCAGTCTCATTTTGTCGTAGAAGACCCCAGCTTGCACTAACGCGTGACGGCAATTGCCATCGGCAAAAAAGGGATATATGAATGGGGTTATGGCAAACAAAAACCCCGTTTCCAAGCTGGAAAAGGGGTTTTGATGCTGTTATGAATGGCAATTATGGACTAGATGCAGACGCGGACAACTGAAGGACATAGATGTCCATTAGTTGTCCGACTACTGTCCTACCCTACCTCCATGATGAAGCCACTGAAGTCAGCAGCAGGCTTGAGGGTAGTGTCGTCGATGCTTAGCAGGTGCAGGTCTACCGTGTCCGTGAAGTGAGGCGCTTCCTCAGCGGGTACGCTCTTTAGCTTCTCGGTCTTCTTGTTCTTCTCGATACCCTTGGGTCCCTCCTTCATCTCGGTTAGCTGCATGGCCAGCAGGACCTCCTTGCAGTGATGCTTATTGAAGCGGATGATAGGGTTGCGCGGGTCCTGCTCAGCGAGTAACTCATGGGCCAGCAGGTAGCGAGCATGGTGCCCAGGTGTGCGCCCTAGCTTAATCACCTTGACCTTCCATTCTGCCTCCCTAAGCATACGCACGAACATCTGATTGTAGGTCTCATCGGAGTTCGGTACGCGGCTATTGCCGTACTCGGCATCCTCAATAAACTCCACCCGCTTGATCAGATGATAGGCATAGTACTCGGTGAACTTGGCGGCCAGGTGTCGGATCAGCTCTGGGTGCTTCACATACAGCCCCTTCAGGAACCGGTATTCCCGCTGCTTGGCGTGCACCTGGGCTATCGTGATAAACGAAGCCTTGCCCCAGTCAGGAGCAATACGCAAGGGTAACGTGGGGTCACAGTCCCCATCCTGCCTAGAATCGGGCTTATCGTTAAGGCGTTGCAGCTTCTTTAGGTTGAACTCTATGCCCCCCAGGTAGTCGTTATTGAAAGCCTCATAGGCGTGCTTGGCTGTATCGAGCGTCGGATAGAAACCAGCTTCCACCGCAAACGGGCGCTGGTTGAGCATTTCCACCCGAAACGTGAAGTCAGTGAGCACCCGCCGCTGCTGCTCGAAGTAGCGGATACCCACGTTGTGCATGTTCTCGAAGGCATTGGCCTCAGAATACAGCTGGCCATCCTTGTCGACGTAATACCTCAGCTCGGTGGTGAGCTTCTGAATATCGCCCCAGATAACACGCCGGGCTTCGCGGTCTTTATTGTCGATGTACTTCAGTTGGAGCTTAATCAGCTCGCGAGTCAAGATTTCGTAGTCCTTGCCCGCCTCCTGGTAGTGTTTTGAACCCTCCAGCAGCCATTTGCCCTGCTGGCCGTACGGCATCGAGCTGAAGTGAAAAATGCCGTGGTGCAGCCGGTTGTCAGACCACGCCTGGCGCTCGTTGCCCCGGTTGGCCGGCACTACCTCATCATCGAACTTTTCCTTGTTGAGCGTCAAGGATTCGTCGGAAATAATGCCGTCCAGGTTCAGGCCCCGGGCAGAGCCCCCACCACCATCGAGCGACACCAGGTGAAAACAGGCCCCGGTATAAAAGACCATGCAGTGGTTGAAGGTCTGTGGTGGCTCAAATGGCAAGGCAAAGTGCGCTGGTGGCTTCACGCCGATGACGTAGTGCACGCCCTGGAAATAGCCGATGCGCTCCAGACTGGCAATCGTACTCGGCAGCGTCCGGGTTAGAATCTGCTGGTAGGTCTGGCCACAGAGTGCCCAGGCACTGCGCGGCAGCTGCTGAACGATCAGGTGCATCAGCCAGGCAATCAAGCTCGACTTGCCGGTGGCCCGGCCCCAGATGCTGATGGCCGAACTAATCAGCGTGATGATGAAGCGCAGCTGGGGCCGGTTGAACTTGAGCTGCTTAACGTTGATTTCGGCGCTCATTTCTTCGATTTTCCTTTCTTCTCGGCCTTATCCTGAATTTCTTCCATGTCCTCGGCCGTAATGGTCATGTTCTCGACTGCATCCACCACTTGGGCATAGGTGGCTTCCTCCAACTCCTCGATTTTATCGACGTTGAACTGTACCGGCTTGCCGGCATTGCCCTTCAGCTCAATGAGGAAGGTGTGCGCCTGCAGGGCTTCCAGGCTGCTTTCTTTGTCCTCGACATTGAGGCCCTCGAACGTGGTCATGTTCTTCAAAATAGCCGCGTAGGCCCGCATGTCGCCTAAGGCCTCGGCCATCTTCAAGCCATTGAGCGAGTATTCCCACATCAGCAAGCGCTTTTGCTCCTTGGTGGTCTTCACCACGTCGCCGAAAATCCGCAGCGTCTGCTTGACGATGCGGAAGGCCGTGGCCCGGCTGATGCCCCGCTTGCTCTGCAGCCACTCGGCTGTGGCCAAGGGTGACTTACGCTTAAGCAGATAATGCCAGGCCTCGTCAATGCGGGTGCGCTGCTCCAGTTCCTGGGCCGTGAGCGTAGCTTCGACCTCCGCGCTAAGGAACGAGAAGTAAATGCGGTCTTCACTGGTTTCCAGCTTCGCGGGCACCTGGATGGCGTCTTTCTTAGCCACGTGCTACCTCCTTTCCCTTCAGCTCGTCGATGCGGGCCGTCAGCTCCAGCACCTCGGCCTGAGCACGTGCCAGGTCAGCAGCCCGGGCCGGCTTTTTCTTCCACTTGCTGATGTTGCTGCGCAGATTGTTGCGGGCGTCGATAAGTTCGGCCAGGGTGCCATTTTTCACGTCAAACGCCGCGGGCGTGGGTTCTGGAACAGGTAAATGGCCGTGCTCCTTCACGTAGGCCACCGTTTTCCAGTGCTCGTTGATGCTACGCGAAAGACGTTGGATATTGAGCGCGTAGGTGAGCCGGGTGGGCTCATCGACGAGCGGCAATTGCGCGTGCAGGTAGCGCCGGTGGTCGTACGCGGGCTGCACGTCACTTTTAAGGGTTGCCAGTAGGTCGGCTCCTTTCTCAGGCTCCTCAACTGGCTTTTGCAACGTTTTCGTTGCATTCGGGGAGCTCACCACCGGAACCGAAAGCACGAGGGGTGCACCTACGCCGGCCTTGGCTAGCTTGCCCAGCTCATAGGCCAGAGCCGCGCGGTTGTAGCGGTTGGGGCCGGTGCTGAGCGTGCGCTTCAGCATGGGGTTAGTGCCAAGTGCCTCGTAAAGCAGCCGGCCAGTATCGTAGTCTTGCTCGCTCTGGAGCCATGATTGGGGCGTCATACCCCGAAATTCCGTTGGCAATTGCTGGGGGCAAAGGACAACAAAAAAGCCACCAGCGATGCTGGTGGCTTCTTCTACCTCACGATGTATGGCACGTTGAATTTCCCTTCTGTGATAGGCCGCACATCACATCGCTTGCATACCGTACCGCTGAACGTTCCGCTGATTGTTTGCTTCTCCGTATCAACTTTTTTCACTTCTAGGGTAAAGGATTTTGTAGCGCAATTAGTGCTACTGAAAATATATCCCCCAGTACCTCCAATCAAAGTGGTACACTCGGACCTGTAATCCTTTATGATGCGTTGGTACACCACGGTAGGAGAGTCAAAATCGGACCGAAAATTATATACGTGAGGCTCTTCTACGCTCCCTTTCTTACCGAACCCTATCGATAATTGCGTATCGTTGTTGTCAGCGTATCCATATAAAATACAGCCATTTTCGCCATTTCTGACGTTCCTAGTTAAAAACGCGGAATCCACCCGAAAGACAATTGTACGATTATCTATTTTCATGCTAAAGGTGTTAGCTGGAATCGCCTCCTCCTTTTCGGAGCAGCCTGCTAAACCTATGCTAACACACAATAGTAGAGTGTAAAGCTTATTCATGTTGGATGATAGTATATTAATAAAGTTCAACAAAGCTACTATAGATTTAGCACGCTACAACAAAAAAGCCAGCTGCATTCGCAACTGGCCTTTCGCAATGTCAGAAGCCGATTACCAGCCTCTTAATCTCTGCTTCAAAACTACGCTAAAAACACCAGCACCTGTTCAACGGCACCGGCTAATACTTTGCCAGTGAAGCGAGGAGCTGGGCCGCTCCATACGCTTTGGAAGCTAAAGGTGCGGCCTTTCGCGTCGGCGGTTTTCTCACCGGTCGTGCCGGGCGCACTGACCATCTTGGCCGGATAACCCGGGTGGCCAAGCAGGAACACCGTGCCGTCCAAGTCAGCGAAGAGGATGTAGAACGAGCCGTTTTTGGCAAAACGAGCGAAGCCATCCGCATCGGCGTTGTTGCCAGGGTGGAACAGCTTGATGCTGTTCTTGAACGACATGCCATCCATTTCGCCCTGGCTGTCGCTGTTGGCACCGCTTTTTTCCAACGTGCAGTAGAAGTTGATGGCCCTAGCTCCGGCCTTCAGCACGATGTCGCCGGCCACGGTGGCCAACTCGGCTAGGGTAGTAGCGACGCCTAGCTTAGGCAGGGCCGGGAAGGTCGTAACGTCACTTTTGCTGATAAAATAGACATTCTGCTGAATGCCGGCGGTGTTATCCTGGCCTTGCGTCCAGTCGATATCATCGAGAATTAATTCGGGCATTTCTCTGATAAAATGAGACCCGCGCTTAGATAGCGTAGGTCAGGTTGGTGAAAGTCAGCTCGACGTCTTTCGTCAGCTCTGGGGCTTGCTCGATGGTCGGCCCTTCGTAGCTCTTGTACTCGGTCACCACATTGCTGAGGATCGTGGTTTTGGCTACATCCGATACGACCAGCTGCGGCCCCTTCTCGCCGGCTCTCACCAGCACTGAGGCTTTGCCCTTCTCGGTACCATCGGGCGCCGTTACCACGCCCTTGGCGTAGAACAGACCCTTTTCCTTGGTCTCCGAGGTGATTTTAACTTTTAGAGGCATATAACACTGAAATATGTCCGCCCTGGCTTGCAGGCCAGAGCGGGCGATTTATCGTTTCAGATTAGGGCTGGGCAACTACGGCATCTGTGCCGTAGTACTTCTGGTTGGCACCCGCTGGAGCCAAGCCCGTGATGTTGCCACCGATGACGCCGGCCACGACCAACTGGTTGGTCCAGAAGGCAACGCCTTCCCACCACTCCATGAAGATCTTCACGTCGTAGTCGAGGGCCTGCACGTCGGTGATAACCGGCTCGTCGTTGAGGTCGATCAGACGCAGGAAGTTCTCGTCAGGAGTCGAGAAGATGAGGTCCGAACCGTTCAGGCCAGGCAACCCGATCAGCTCACGGCTACCGAGGATGGTGGTGAAGCCTTTGTTTTCGGTGTAAGAAGGGTATGAGCCGTACTTCTTGAAGTAGTCCAAGCGGTACTTCTCCAGGTTGCTCGAAGACATGTAAATCTTCGTCAGGAAGCCCTTGATGGACTCTGGCAAGGCCAGCTCGAACTCGGTTACCTGATCCGTGATGTTGGCCACCGTGATGGCTTCCATTGGAATCTGGTAAACCGGATTTTCGCTGTTAGCCGCCAGGCCCAGCTCAATCACTTTCACGATACCGTTCATCGACTTGCCAAACGTACCTAAGTCGTTGGCATCGTAAACACCACGGCAGATCAGGTGCTCCCGGTCGCGCACAACAGCCGGCATCAATTCCTTCTCGATGATATACTTCGAGATGGGCATGTCCTGCGGCTTCTTGTTCTCTTCGTAGAGGTGCGCCAACCAGCTAGCCTGAATGTCGGCCGGCTTGATTGGATAGTTCACCTTCTGCTGATAGTTCTTCAGCTCGTTTACGCGGAACTCGGTGATGCCGAGCGGAGACCATACCGCCTGGAAGCCTTGTACAACGCGGCCCGTAATGGACTGCAGCGCGGGGAAGCGGCCCTTGATAGCCGGCACCGTGCGCATGTACTTGGCCGTTACCGATTTCTGGTACGCCATGGCCCGAACCTCTTTGTTGTGGGTGCGGGAATAAGCGCCCAGCTCGGTTTTTAATTGGGTTGCGTTGATACTCATTAGAGTAGTAGAGAATAAAAAAAGTGAATAATCAGTCTAGCCTAGAGCAAGTCACTTAGCCGAGTAAAGCAGCGGCCTCCTGGTTGTGCTCCGCGTTCGGATCGAAGTAGCTGGTAGCTTTCGGAGCATCCTCCGTCTTGTCACCGTCCTTCTTAGCGGTCGTGGTAGGAGTAGCACCACCCAGAGCACCGAGGCGCTCAACTTCTTTCTGGGAGGTAGCAAGCTTGCCTTCCAGATCAGTTTTAGCAGTGGTCAGCTCGGTTACCTGCTTTTGCGCAGCTGTCAGCTGGGTGCCTTTCTCCACCAAGGCATTGTAGTTACCCTCAGTGATGAGAGCGGCCGTGGTGATGCCGGCAGCACGCAGCTCTTCGTTGGCCGCGCTGGCCTCCTCGGCCGTGATAGTGGTTTTACCCGAAAGCGCTTCCAGCTTCGGGAACTTCGATTTTGCGCCAAAAAGCGACATAGAATTGGTAGTTAAGGATGAAAAAGAAAGTTTTTGGGTAGTAGCAGTCGTTGGGGTGGGTGCGGCCGTCGCCTGCTCAGATGCCAGGTCAAAAGCAATCTGGATGGCGTCCTGCATGGTGCCGAGCGAGTCGGCAATACCTTTGGCCACCAGGGTCTCGCCCAGGTAGCACATGCCGCTGAGCACTTCGGCCCGCTCCTTTTTGTCGGTGGGCAGTTTCTCGCCCCGGGTGGCCTCGACCGTGCTCAGGAACACCTCGTTGATGGGGTCGAGCAGCTGCGCCCGCAGGGGCTCCGGATCACCAGCAGCAGCCGCTTCGAAAGCGGCGTTCTTGTTGGTTGATTTGGTAGCAGTAATGGAGCGCCGCTTGATGCCCATCTTGGCGAAATACTCGCTGTAGTCGGCCGTATCGAACTTGGTGCCGATGCTACCCCCAATGGAAGTGCGGCCGGCAGCCACGATGTGGTTGGCGCCGCTGAAGGCCCAGACGCCAGCCGAGCACATCTGCACGGCCAGCACCACCAACGGTTTGCGGGTGGCACTTACGATGTTGGCAAAGTTTTCCAGGCCGGCCACTGAGCCACCAGGCGTGTTCACGTAGATCACGTGGCCCACGATGTTGCCATGGCTGTCGGCGTCTTCCAGGCGCTGACCCATGGTCCGGGTGCCGGCACTGAAGCAGGTATCCTCCTCCATCATCACGCCTTCCACCGACATGATGTTCATGCTGCCAGTGGGAATCTCATCCAGGCTGCTATAGCCCTCAAAGAAGAGGCTCTGGGCGCTGGCCTGAATGGCCATGAACGTGGCTTTGGGCGCTTCCGATTGCAAGTCCCGCCAGTCTTCGGCCTTGAAGGTGCCGCTGAGCAGGGAAGCCACTAGGGGCAAATAGGACTGGGTGGCCGTTTCCTCCATGAGGAACTGACCACCCAGAATAGCACGTAGGATAGGACTGGTTTGCATCGATAGGCATTAATCGATGCAAATGTGCTGTGCCCCCTATCCGAAGCGAAGGACAAAAAAAAGCCCCGGCCTGGGGAGGTTGGGGCTAAAGTAATGGAACGCGCATTGCAGGTAATGTCCTTAGCTTTGCAGGCTTTTTTAGATATACTCTACCTATATGGCCTTATCAACTTTGGCAGCTCCTACGAATTCGATTCCTACTGCCGCGAGTCACAAGAATAACAATTTTAACTTTTTACGGCTGTTCTTCGCCTCGCTCGTCTTGATTTCGCACGCGCCACAGTTGCGAGATGGAGACTATCGCCGAGAGCCAATCATGCAATTTTTCGGCACTACTTCCGCCGGCGAATTAGCAGTGTATGGGTTTTTCCTGCTGAGCGGTTACCTGATTGTGGGCAGTTGGCAACGCAAGACTGATTTGCTGTATTTCCTCAATAAACGGGTACGCCGCATTTACCCTGCCTTCATTGTAGCCATCATAATTTCGGTATTCATCGTTGGCCCTTTGGCCGTGCCGGATGTTGCCGCGTATTTTCAGAAGATAAATTACCGTTGGCTGATTAGCGGCACGATGAAGCTACGCCCCCCAGAGCAAACGAACGGCTTAGCGTTTGCCGGGCAGCCTTCTCCCTTCCTCAACGGCGCGGTATGGACCATAGCCTACGAGTTCCGGTGCTATGTTATTACCGCTTTGGTGGGCTTACTGGGCCTGAAAAGGCAGAAACCGGTGTGGGTATCGCTGCTCGTCATCTCGCTAGCCTTCACCTTGGTTCCTGCCGACCTGTTGGATATTCCTTTTCCAGGGCGTGAGCTGCTGATTGACAACCCAAACGCATTCTTTCGGCACCTGTCCATGTTCTCGGCTGGCGCCTGCTTCTACTTTTTTCGCGGCGCCTTGCCTGCTACTGGGCGCAAGGCGGCATTGGTTGGTATCGTGCTGTTCGCTTTGCTATTTCTGCCTGTTCCCCCAACCGTAGCCCTGTCTACGCTTGGTGCTTACTTTCTATTCTGGGTGGCTTTCGCACGCATCTCCTTTCTAGACAGCTTCCAGAACATGAGTGACATTTCGTATGGGGTTTACCTTTATGGCTGGCCCATACAGAAATTGCTCGAATGGTATTTCCCAACAGTTTCTGTATGGGTGTTAGTGGTAGTCGCCTTCGGGCTGTGCTGCGTTATGGGGGCAGCAAGTTGGCATCTAATCGAGAAACATTTTATTGCGGGGCAACGTCGCCAAGCGTAAGCCTTAACTCTTTACCTAATCTCTTTTTACTTATCACCGATGAAATCATTTATTATGGGCCTGTGGCGTTGGATGGTTAAGCAAGTCCAGGAGTCAGATGGGCGCCCGCCGTATCCGTTCGATGACCCAGAAGGCACCCAGCAATGGGAAGCCGGCAAAGAAGAAGCCGAGGCTAACAAGCTAGTTCGAGAAGTGAAGGAGATTGTTGGTTCCAAATAAAAAAAGCCCCTGGTTAGAGGGGCTTTTTTTATTGCTGCGCTTGCCTGCTTACCCCGTTACCACAAAAGCGCTGACAACAATGAATTGCACATTGTTATCGGCTTTCTCCACTAGCAGCGTGTGCGTTCCCCCACCCAGACCGGCAAAGGAGTGCAGGAATGTATCGGTCACAGTTTCCCCGTTGTTGGTGTCGATAATCGTTGCATTACCATCCAACGTGAGTTTGATGCGGCCCCCATCTGGAAACTTGTTGCCTCTGAGGGTTAGCGCCGAGCCGGTGAATCGGAACGTGCCAATAGCATTGAACAGCGTCGTGTAAGCAATGCCGCCGTACTGTCCGTCACGCGTCCAGTCCGAGGCCGTGGTTTCAAAGGCGTTGACATCATTCGCGCGGTACGTACCGGCCCCACTTGGCGCGGGGCCGCTTGGCGCCACCGTTTGCCCCTGCACAAAGTCCAGATTACGGGTTGGATCAGCCCGGTTATACGCTACCGTGCTGCCGAGCTTGGTGCGGAAAGAAGTGTCGAGCAAGCAATTTGGATTCTCATACTGGGCTGGCGTGAGCACGCAGTTCGCAGCAAAGATGCTGCTGATAGTTGCCGCGTCCAGCGCAATATTCCAGAAGCAACCCCGCTGCAACGTGCCGTTCATGGCATTTCCGGAGCCGGACGGATTGATCTTGCGCACCCCGCCAAAGGTGAGGTTATCCAAGATAGCGCCCACGTTTGCCACCGCCGCGCCGCTGAAAACTTGCCCGTTCAAATGCAAGCGGACTTCGCTCCGGCTCGATACCAGCGCGTAATTAAAGGCGACGTTCGCAGCGAGTGCTCCCGCGCCGGAGTTGAGCGTCGTCCCGACGCCTCCAGCGGCGGGAAATACGCCCGCGCTTAATACCCCGTCGAGACTGGTATACACGCCGAACATGCCCGTTCCGCCCACGCCGGACACATCTACTACCGCTTTGGCAGCAATCTGCTGCGCCCCGTAGAGCTGCGCCAAGGTAGTTCTCCCGATGACGGTGAAATCCTGATAATTGTAATTCTGCGTGTCGCGCATCAGCGCATAGGTGCCCGCCGTGGTGGCGTCCATTACCGTCTCGTTCAACCGGACGGCTTCGCTGTAATCCCCATCCGCTTGCACGCTAGAGCTGATCCGCTCGAAATAACGGGCAGCGGAGATGGAGTACCCGCCGTCGTTACCGTGTAGCAGGTCAGTGTGAAGGTCAGCCTGGGACCACCAGTTGGTGGCATTCATCAGCTTGACATACGCTAAGTTGTTGCCGACGCCTATTATCGCATCCGTATAATTCTGGAGCGTAAAGCCTAACCCATTCGCGCCGCTGTTGACTTTGAATAGGGGCGTTTTAAGATAGATTTCCACTGCGGAATCCCAGCCCCTAACCAGCTCAATCATTGCTTGCGCTGCCGCCGCCGCTTGCGCGGGGGTGCCGTAGCCTACGCCGTGGTCGTTGGTGCTCATATCGAGCACGTAAATCCGCCGACCCGTCCGGCCGGACAGAAACGCTTGCACCCTGCCTAACTCCTGCTGGCGCAATTCCGGCGTACCGAGGGAAGGAATCAAGCCCTTCCAGCCATAACCGCCCGCGGCTACATCGAAACCTAGCAGCGCCCGCAAACGTGGGATTAAGCCGAAATCAATGCGCGTTGCGCCAGTTGATACGGTTATGGAGTCACCCGTAAGGTAAGCCCCATCTGGTGTTTTGGTGGCCGCGCCTACACTATACGTGGCATTGGTGCCCACTACTTCCACTTTCGTAAAGGTGCCACCAGTCAAGATGCTGCCCTCTTCTTCGGGCCGCTGCTGTGAGCCTTCATAGAGCTTCAGAACGTGCGTACCGAGGTCTGGTAGCGCCAACGTAAACTCACGCGTCAGCTGCCCCGCATTATCGAAGTAAGTTTTCTGTGCCCCGTCTATGGTAGCATAGCCCGACCCAGCCTGCGTGTACGCATCATTCTGCGTGACCACATGCGTAATCTTCACCGCCGTAGCTCCCGAGATAGAAATTGGCACACTGGTAGCTAAGGCCGAACGCCTGCGGTAGTTGGGCGCTATGCTGGAATAATCATCGTCAAAGGCATTTTGCGTGAACAGGTTGCTGCTCATCACCAGCGGCCCGGTATTCCCAACCGGTGTTGCGGCATTGACGGTGACCAAGACAAAATCTTCTTGCGACTCCGCGCTCTTGTTATCAATTGTCTTAAAGCCGAACTGATACGCGCCGGCAATCAAGTTACTAGCCACCACATTCTGCGTGTTAGCAGGTACGCCCGTCGCGTTGTTGGGACCAGTTACTTGTCGCCACTGGTAGCCCGTAATGGTGCCATCGGAATCCGAGCCGCTACCCAGCAAGGCAATGGAATTGGTGGGCAGTTGAATGGTAGCGTCCGAGCCCGCGTTGGCACTAGGCAGCACGTTAGCCGCCGGCGCCGTAACCGTGAAGTAAAGCGAAGCGGTACCAGCGTTGGTGGTAGCGGTGAAATTGCCCGGAGTAGCACCAGCAGGTACGGCCACCACAATTTGGGTAGCTGTAATGCTAACAGGAGCCGCTGGCGTGCCATTGAAGGCGGTGACAGCGCCGCTTAGGTTGGTACCAGTAAAGATAATCTGAGTACCCACAACCCCACTTGCGGGCTGCGCTTGCGTAAGCGTTGGCCCGGGTACTACGGCTGGGCCAGTGAACGGTCGGGGGTTTGTTGCAAACGGACCTGCTGGCTGGCTACCATTAGCGGCAACTCGGAAACCTGCCCCATCAATATCAATAGGTCCGCTCAGCCCCTGCATGAACAGATAGCCGTCTTGGATATAGGCGTTCTCGCTCGTTAAGGGTACGGTGCCGGCTATGCCTGGAAAGCCAAAGCCTTCGTAAAGCACCAGGCTAGGGTAACCGGGCACAAGCTTCGCGCTGAGCGTATTGGCCACATCATCCACCCGGATATCCGTTGGCTTAGCAGGCACCTGTATCGGCACCAGCTGGTTTAGCCGCTGCAGCAGATAAGCAAAAGCAGTTTGCTCGGTGGCCAAGGCCGGATGGATACCATACTGATCCTTCGCGATGGGCGTGAAGGTGACGCCCGCGAACAGTTGCGTGAGCACCTGCTGCGAGATGGTGGCCGTAGTGCTGGTCCCGGTGCTCTGCAATACGGGTACCGCTGCCGGCACCTCCAGAACCAATTCCCAGTAGGCATTATTGGTTGGGGTGGCACTGGCGTTGAAGTTGCTCTTGGCCCGGTAAATGAACCGCTGGTTGGAGACGTAGAAGCTGTCTTTCTCCACGGCTTGCGGGCTACCCACCGAGCCAGTAAACACCCGCATCTTGCCGGTCATATCCCCTACCGCAAGGGGAAGCGAGAAGCTATCGGCAATATCCTGGCTGTATTCGCGTAAATCTTCTTCGTCGATAGCGAAGGAATCATTGGTCGCAAAGCGGACATTCCACTTATCGACAAAGGCGGTGGGCGTTAGAACGGCCATTAAATAATTTGATAAGAGAGTTTAAAGCCGGACTTGAGCACGACCCGCTTGCCCACTGGCACCACGGCCAGCAAGCGTCCACCGGCCGTGCGTAGCTCGATGGTGCCGCCGCTGCTCTGCTGCAGGCCTAGCCCGGTCTGTAGGCCCAGCTCGCTCACCACCCAGCTACCGAAATAGGCACGAGCCCGGCGCGTGGTATCGCTGGCGAACGTGAAGCTCTTCTGGTTGCGGTCATTAACGCCGTTTCCTGTATCGAGCACCTCGCTCCAGGAAAGGGGCTCGTCGAGCGAGCCGACCAGCCACACCTGGCCATTGCCATCGCGGTAGAGCACCAAGTAAAGGTGACCCTCCATAGCTTCCAGGCCTGCGGCTAAAGCAGCCGTATTCTTAGCCAGCACGCCCGTCAGCTTGGGTTGATAGAACACGCCGTGGCGGTCTTCCTTGCCGGGCTCGTTGTAGCGCACCGTATTGAGCGTGGCCACCAGCTGGTACCAGGTCGCACCCGGGCGAAGGTCAACGCTCTCGTACACGATAGGCTCTTCCGAGTCGGGTACGAAGAGCACGTCTTCAATCGGCACGTACCAGAGGGCTTCCACTCCGCCCAGGTTGTCGTCGATAGACTGCGATAGGTTACGCAGTTGACCTGCAGGCAAATCAGACATGAGCCAAGGCTTTAGGCCCCGGGAATACAGGACATTTCGGGATAAGAAAGAAGGGTTTTTGGAGTCTCTCGGCCGCTTTTCGGCGACGATACTCCGCTTTGATCAGGGCGTCAAGGCTGAAGTCATCTTCAGTGAACCCATACAGGCTCATGAAGTCCTTGGCGAACTGCTTGGTCTCGACCTGCACGCCGTAGGCCCGCAGCACCCGTAGGCAGTTCAGAAATTCTTCCTCAATCATGTCTTCCACCTGGCGGTTGAAATCATGAATGGCCTGGGGCGTCAGGTAGCGGCAGCCGTTAAGCCAGGAAAGGTGATGCGACACGCTGACGACGAACTTAACCGGGTACTGCTCTGCCGAGCAGTCATATTGCCGGTCGTCTTGCGGCGTGCGCAATAAATGATAAAGCATGCGCCCTACCTGACTCTTCTTGCCCACTGGGAAAGGTTCGTTGTTTTCGATGACGAGCTTTTTCTCAAGGAATTTGAGCACCGCCCGGCGAACTGGGATAACATGAAGTTCAGGAGGAGTAGTCGTGTGGCTATGCTTTCTCATTAGGACAATACTACCAAATTGCCTGTTCTTAGCAGAGGACAATTCGGGATACAAAATATAGCTAGAGTACAGGTTGATAACTCAAACCTGATAGCGCAAAACATTTGCCATACATGGCATAAAACGCGCTTTTATGTGCCTTGCTAAGATACTCAGCCCAATTCTATTAGTAATAGATTATTGGATAAATAATATCTATCGATAATAGCGCATTAAGTCTTTCACTTTTCCGGTTTGAAACGGGCTTATAAAAAGTGGTGCGACGGGAATGAATCCGGAATGGCGCGGCGGTTCGGAGGGGGACGCAGCAAAAAAAGTTTTTTCCAGGGCCAAACGGCTTGTTTTCAGTTTCCCTGTTTCCCCGTTTCCACATCCCTGTATACCAATTACTTACCTTTCACCCTACCTCGGGAAACAGGGAAACAGGCGGGGAAACAGGGTGAAAAACGACTCCTCAGCATCGCCCTGTTTCCCCGGTTTTCAGGCTGTTTCCCCAACTTTCCCCGCGTTTCCCCAACTTTCCCCGGTATTATACCCTTACTTACTTTTTATAAACTACACGTATGCAGTACATTAATCATATTCATAATTGTTCTGATAACAGGTATGGGGAAACAGGGAAAGAATTTATGATATACCCCCTATGTGCTAGAAATCGCATTGGCCCGCAAACCGGCTGGGGCCAAAAAAAGGGCGCACTAGGCGCCCTTTCGGTTATTGTATATTTCCTCCTTTCCTTTCGTTAAAACGGCAGCATTAGCTTGAACCGGGTGAAGTCGGAGTTAAATTCAACATTATGGTGATTGCGTCCCCCGGCGTACTCCTTTAAATGCGCCAGCCAAGCGTCGTGGCTTAGGGCCGGCTGCTTGTTCTCGTTGAACTCGTCGAGGGCCGTGGCCACGTCGAGGATGTCATCGGCTGGTCGCTCGTCGAGCCAAGCCTTTACCAGCTCGCCGGCGTTGCCGTCAATGATGACCTTCTCCTGCAGTTTGCGGCTGTCATCATCCTTGGCCACCAGCTCGGAAAGCTTTTGCTTGGTCTCCAGCTCGATGCCGTATTCGCGCATCATCTGGTAGTTGAACACCAACGCGCTCGTCGGGTTGCCTTCCTCGCCAAAGCGTACGCCCTTGGGGCGGTCTTCCAGGAAGTAGCGCGACTTGGTGAGGTAGTTGCGAATGGTGGCAATGCTCAGCGGCTCGATGCCCTGGCGCTGCGCCGCCTGCAGGTAGAGTGGGTGCACCTTGCGCACCCGTACGAAAAGTTTCGTAATACCGTCCTCCTCTTTCTGCACTTTGAAGTCGCGGTCTTCCATAATCTCGCGGCCAACCATGGAGCCGAGCACCATGAAGTACTGCTCGATATCGTCGCTGGTGTGCTGGATATTGACTACCTGCTGCAGGCGCTCGATCATAATGCCGAACAGCTCCTGGCTGGTGAAGGGAAACTTCACGCCCGCCTCGCTCAATATCTCGCACGTGGTAAGCAGCGAAACGGCATTGAGGGCCGTGCGGTCTTCTACTTCGAAGCCCAGCACCTCTTTGCAGTGGCTGCGCACCCGGCGCATCATATCCGAGCTGCGGAAACGGTAGTTTTTCATCTGCTCCCGGTAGCCGAGCAGCTCACAGGTCACGTGCACGGTGGCCAGATTCTTCTCCAGCTCCTTGAGCTCGTCGTAGGCCTGGCCGTTGTTCTGGCGCTTCATGTCTTCCGAGAACTCCAGCACGATGCAGCGGCTGAGCAGGGCCGGGTCGCGCGTCGGCAGGTCCTGGCCACCGACCACGGCGGTGCTCAGCGGCTTGAAGCTTTTGGTTTGGTTGCCGCTGGTGGCCACGCCCGTAATCTTCGACGATCCGTCGGCCAGGCCCTTGAGCAAGCCGATCATGCGCATGTCCAGGCTGTTCTTGTACTCGTCGATAAAGATGATGCCGTTGCGGGCCGTGGCCATGCGGCGCTGGATACCGGTTTGGGTCGCGCCCCCTTCCAACCGCAGCGGGTCGCCGGCATGCTGGCCGAACGGCGCCACCACCGACTCAGCCGCTTTACTCTTACCAGAACCACGTACCCCGAACAGGTTGAGCAGCGGAAAGAAGTAGTTGTTTTCGTGGTAGATGATGTCGCGGAAGTTGCTGGCCACGTAGTAGGCCGTCATCACCACACCGTTCTGACCGTAGGCTTTGCGCATCAATTCGCCCCAGCGCTCGAACGAAAGCTTCTCCCCTTTCTGCGGCAACAGATAGCGCCGCTCGTTTTCCATCATGTCATCATCATCCTCCACTAGCTTGAGCGTCGAAGCAAAAGGCAGGAAGTAGTACGCCAGGTGAAACACGTTGCCGGCTTCCAACGCTTCCTCCAGCTTGGCCTGGCCAATCTTAAGTGCCAGGCGCTCGGCCGATATCAGCACGTGCACTTCCTCGCCGATCATCACGTGCGCCTCGCCCCGGAGCTTAGCCAGCTCCTCCTCGGTGGCCACCGGCCGCTGCAGCCGCACGATGCCGTAGCGGTCGGCCGGATAGAACTTCTTGCGGTAGAACAACCCGTTGGCGAACGTGGTAAAGTCGCCGGTCGGGTTGTAGAGCATGGCCCGGGGCTGCACGGCCTCGGCTACGCCGTGGAATACCTTGATCTTGATTTTATTGAGCTGCTCGTCATTGCCCTCGAAAATGAAATTACCGAGCCGGCCCACGCACTTCTTGAACGTGGCCACGCTGGTGAAGTCGTCGGTGGTGATGGCAATGGTGCGCGAGCTGCCGAACATGTTGCGGAAGTGGCAGACGTATTTCGGCTCGTCCTGGCTCAGCACGAAGTATTGAATCTCGAAAGTGAAGTTGCAGATGCGCACCTCCATCTTGTTATGGTAGCCATAAAAGCAGCCATCCTTTTCAAAGAAGCCATAGTCGAAGTACTGCGCCCGGGCTTCGGCCTTCATTTGCTCGAGCAACTTATTCTCGGTGCTGTCGCCCCGCTTTACCAGCTTATAGAGCTTCTTGAAGTCCGACCACTTGGCCGTTAGATCATCGTAGTAAGCCTGGCGCTGGCCTTGGTTGGCCAACAGCTCCAGCACGCCCCCCAGGCGCTCGGCCGCGTTGGCCCGGTCGATGGGCGAGAGCACCGCTTCCCGCTCGCAGTCGGCCAGCAGCTCGCCGGTGATGTAGTCACGGCGGCTGGAGAGCCAGGTCGTTACCTCTTCCGGAGTCTTGAGCTTCTTACGGAGCATATCATCCGGGTCGCAGGTGTCGGCCGGCATGAGCACCTCCACCCGGATACCCGCTTCAATCAGCAGCAAGGCGTACTTGTGCATAGCAGCACGGCCGGCCGGATCATTGTCCGGCACGAAGACCACGTGCTCGGTGTACTGCTTAAGCAGCTTGATCTGCTCTTCCGTGAGCGAAGTGCCGTAACCGCCCACGGTATTGGTCAGGCCGGCCTGATGCCACTGCACCACGTCGATGTGCCCTTCTACCAGATAAACGAAGCCCTGCTTGCGAATAGCTGGCCCGGCCACGTCGAGGCCGTAAAGGTGTAAGCGTTTATCCCAAACGGTATCCGGGGAGTTAAGGTACTTCGGGGGTTTGTAGGTGGCATTGGCCGGTGTATCCTTCACCAGACGCCCCGTAAACGCTACCAACCGGCCCCGGTGGTCACGGATGGGGAACATGGCCCGGCCCTGAAACACGTCGTAGTAACGGGGCTCGCCCCCTTCGATGCGGTGCTCTCGCACCAGGCCCGCCTTGACAAGCAGCTCGACCGAGTGGTGCTGCAGCACGGCCGCTTTGTAAAAGGAGTCGGGGGCCTCCTCAGCGTAGCCAATGCGCCAGTCGCTAAGGGTCTGCGGCAGCAGGTTACGGTACTTGCTCCAAGTTTCAGGTACCTGGTTAAATTGGTAGTAGGCCGCGGCGTAATCGAGCACGATGCGCACGGCCTCGCGCTCCAGTTGCAGCTGCGCCTGCTCGGCCGCTTTCTCTGGATCTTGCTCTTTGTATTCGATGCTGATGCCATGGTCGCCGGCCAACTGCTTCACAGCCTCGCCGTAGCCGATATTTTCGTGCTTCATCACGAAGCCAACACCGTCGCCGGCAGCCCCGCAGCCAAAGCACTTATAAATCTGCTTTTGAATATGTATATGGAAGGAAGGCGTTTTCTCGTCGTGGAAGGGGCAGCAAGCCTCGTGCTTGTTGCCCTTGGATTTTACTTGCAGGTAACGGCTAACGACACTTAGGATATCGAGCTGCTTAACCTGGTTAATAGTGGTATCGGAAATGAGCATGAGTAACGGCGGGGCTAGTAAAGAGATTAGAGGTCGAGGCGCAGGGTGGAGTACTTGTGCTCGGTGCCGTATTTGCGGTTCTGGATGTGGCTGGGCCGGTCGTAATTGAGGTGGCAGCGCTGGCACAATGCCTTCAGGTTGTGGAAGCGGTTATTGGTCCGGTCGCGGTCCAGGTGGGCTACCGTCAGAATCACCTTGGAACCGGTTTTCGGGTGCGGCTTATGGTTTTCGGCGCCGCACCACTCGCACTTGTTGCCGGCCCGGTGGAACCGGATCAGGCGGCTGATCAGGCTCCACTTAGGGTGATACTTCTTGTAGTTGATGGGCATGGATTCAATCGTTAGTAAGCCGGCCCCTGGAGTGGTGGCCAGTGTTCACTGCGGCCATCAGTGCCGGCATTCGCCCAGCCGTATGCCTTGCGCCGCTCCCGGGCGAATTGGCGACATTTTTCGCAGCGCAGCCCATGGCGCGGGGCACGGCTAGGGGTGTATTGCACCTCACTGCTGCCGTCACAAAGCCGGGTGCCGTCCTCTTTGAAAAAGTGCCACAACAAGGGCTGGTAGACGGTACCCCAGGTACCGCTTCTTGGGAAAAACATAGCCGTAAGATTTAGTAGGGAGGGTAGCCGTACTGGCGGATGAAGTCGCGGTAGAGTCGCTCAGCGTGGGCTTTTTGAATCCGGTAGTTGCGCCACTGCACGAATGCGTTGGCTACTTGCACAAAGGCATTCAGAAGGAGAGCAATCATGCAGAGCGTCATCCTAGTGGTTGGTAGTGTAAGTCTGCGTAGTTATTGCTCACCTGAATGCCTGAATACAGCTGTTCGGGGACTGGACTACCGATCAAACCGACGTAGCCAACACCTTCAATCATGCTGTAGTGGTCGCCCCAGGTCTTTAGCTGGCTGATAGCGTGAATCACCATATCCTGAGCGTCCCCATCGCTAATGAGTTCGTTGTAGGATTCTAGTGCATCCTTGAATTCTGGCGAGTTTTCGTCGTACTGCACTTTGATTTCGCCGCTTACTTCTATGGTTACCTTATTCATCGGTATCTGGCTTTAAAACCCATTCCAACTGCTGGATAGCGTAGCTCACCTGGCGCATCGAGACAAATAGGACACCCGCTTTTTCGCTTTCTGCACCCTCGGAATCAAGGCTTTCGAATTCGTCAGCATACTCTTGGCCCTCCCTCCTTAATGCCTCGATCTGCTGTTTGATCTGATCAGCCGTCTTGCGAGCCCAGTTTTCACGTTGTGCTGGCTGTGACTGGCATAAATCTTCAGGCCAGCCCATGTGCTTTTTTTGCCGATTACCAAAATCAGCGGCCTCATGTGCCTGTTGCTCGTTTTTGCCGTGGGTGGTAACATGCTCTGAGCCATCTGGCCACATGGCCAACAGGATCAAGTGGGAAGCACCGATATCCTCCCGGATTTGCTTGGCTTGTTCTATTGAAATACTCATGGTTAGTAGCGTAAGTCGGTCCAGCCTACCAGCTGGCCAGTGAAGGGTCGCCAAAATCGGAGGCCGTGATTTTGGCGGAAAAAGTCGAGCAGTTGCTTGAAGTCGTCGAAGCCATCGGTACAGGCTAGAATTTGGCACTCCAGCGGCGTGAGCTGACGGCCGTCGATGGTTATAGTGGGCTGGTTAGGCGGGCCGAGGAAGCTTTCTTTGGCCTCCGCGATGGTAATGGCCTGCACCACTTTCGCCACTGCATCTTCCCGGAACTTGAGCATCGACTTCTGGCGCACGTCCTGGTAGAACTGGATGCTCATGCCCACGCGCCACCGGTTGCCGAGTCGTATCGAGTGAGGCTTCGTGCCGTCTATTACAGAAGGCACGAATTGGGTTTTGAAACCGAGGATCATTGCTGAGCGCCTTCTTGCGTGCTATTAGCCGCTTCCTTAAAATCTTTAGGTGGGTTGGCCAAGAACCTCAGGAAACCCTCAACTACCTTTTGCGCTATCTCCTCATCGAAGTAGGCATACTTCTCATCCCGGTTCGCAACACCTTCAGCCTCATAGCTGTGTGTTTGCATCATCGTCACACCTTTAATGGTGACCTTGATGTGGATTTGGTGCGGTTTGTCGCTGTTGAACTTGTCTTGTTTTCGAATCTGAACTAGTCGATTGCCAACACGAAATGTCTTTTTGTCGAGGATTGAAAGGCGCTTTGAAGTCATGATTTAATGATGTTTTTAGCGGCTCCAGTGAGAATGAATGACACCACGAAAAGGGTGATCAGTAGCTCTTCACTCTCAGCAGCCTTGATGTGAAAGAGGAAGGCCAGCAGGGCAAAAAGCCCTAGGAAAATGAGTGCAACGGAGAAGTACTTCACGTCTGCTCGCCTTCTGACTTGTTCTTGATGGCTTCTTGTAAGGCAGCTACCTGTTCTTTTGCAACCTCGACCCACTGTGCACCATGTTTGAGCACGAGGCGCACTAGCCAGTTGAGAACGAAGGCTTGCTCAGCCTCAGCTTTAGGCGGAATCTTAGCGCCAGTGGCCCGAAAGAGTTGGGCGTAAGGGCCGCACTTGAAGTTGGGCCACCCTAGTACAAACTCTAGCTCTGGCGTCATTTCATCCGGGTATTTCAGCCCAGCTCTAAACTTTTGCAGGGCGTCGACTGGGTTCGGCATTATCTCGTTTACCAGCTCACGTAAGGCTTCAGCCTCCGCTTCATCGCCTTGAATTGAGCCCCACATAATGCGCTCACCATCGACGTAGAGCTTTAGGTCCAGCGTGCTCATACCGGCTCCCCTCCTTCCCCGGTCAGCTCCCGCATGATGTTTTCCAAAGCCGCCAGCCCGTCCGGGCCTAGCGTCTCCATCTGGTGAGCGTTGTGCTCCAGATAAAGCATATGGCTGGCAATCTGCTGTTTGACTGCTTCTACCTCTTTCTTGATAGCCTCTTCCAATAAGCGCCGCTTAGGGTTGGTCAGTGCCGTCCAGGCTGCTGGTGAAAAGTGGCCCTTCACGTCCTCCAGCTGAATAACGCCGGTATCTACCGCGTCGAAGTACTTCTGGTACAGGGGCAAAATCAGCTTAAGCAGCGCCCCGATCTTGAGCAGATTAGTGGCCCCATCCGGGCCGATCATGCGGGTCACTTCCTTGCTGACGATAACGGTGGCCATTTTGGCCACCGTCACGTTGTTTGGGGTTCTGAGATTTGGGGTCGCTACCATGAGTCTAGCCCTGAATGATGGAGGATAATTGAACTACTGGGGTGGTTTTCTCCGGCTCGGCCGGGAAGAAGCGCTTGCAGCAGGCGGCACAAGACAGGATGATGGCCATGCCGAGTAAGGTGAGCCACTGGCTGCGGTCAGCCTGCTGCTGATAAGGGTTGCGGATGGAGCGTCTCATGCGGCCCAGGCGTCTTCTTGGTCTCTCTCCTGCTTGTGCTGAGGGGCTTCGACCGTCAGGTAAAACACGTTGAGAAAATCACGTTTAGCTGCTCCAGGTGAGAGGGGCTTCCAGCCTACCCGGCGAGGAGCCGGGTCTACTAGTGCCAGGCTGGCATCATTCCAGGGCACATTGCACGGCCCCATCACTAGGCCTACTTCCATGAGCAGCACCTGCAAGTCCATGGTCTTAATGGCCAGCTTGGCCGCGACTGTGGGCGTAAGGCCGAACTTATGGTTGATGGTCGCCTGCAGCACCTTTTCGGCGTCGCGGTAAAACTGGAATTGGTCCATGGCTTTTAGCGGCCGAGGCAAATCCGCGAGGTAGGCTTCGCTGGCATCGTGCATAAGCGCCAGGCCCTGGTACTCGGGAGCCACGCGGCTGGCCACTTCCACGCAGTGCTGGGCTACCGAATAAAACTGCTTGGTGTGACCAGAAAAGCGGCACTGATTGGCGAGGGCATGGGCAATGTCCTCAATCTTGATTTTAGCGGGGCTCGGGTTGAACGGGTCAAAGTCCTGACCGGTGAAGGTTTGAATCCAAGGCATGGGAAAGAGATAAGAGGGTGGGAATTACATCCAGCTTGGAAGGGCTGGAAGTGGGCAAAGGCTAAGGAGGATGGCTTCCACGCTGGCTAAGTCAGCAGCTAGTTCGTCGTGGTCACGTTGCCAGGCATCAGCGTGGCCTTGCTCGAAGTAGGCCAGCTTGGCCAGATTAAGCTGGGCGTGCTCATGCCGCAACAGCCGGTGCATCCAGGCGACTAGGTTCAGCTGCGCTTCGGGCGAGTAGATGCGGATCTGGTCTAAAGAGGGGCGGATCATAGCGGTAAGGGGAATCGAGCGTGTGGGATGGAAAAGCTTTAAGTAGAGTGAGCAGGTCTTCATCGTCCTGCAGTGGCTCGGTGGTGATAAGCTCCCGCACCACCAGCCAAATGGTGCGGGAATCGGAAACCCAGGCGGAGTAGTAGCCATTGGTTTCCCGGTAGAGCACATCCAGTAGCCCGTCCGGACGCTTTCGCTTGCGAACCCTGGCCGTGGTGGGCAGGAAGCCAAGGCGGCACCACTCTTGGTAGCTAGGTTCGTAGCACATCAGATAATTCGGAGCTTAATCTGGCGGGCCTTGCGCCGGCGCCGGCGTTCGTCGAGCAGCACCCAGGCCGTCTCCTCTGCCAGATGGGGGTGCTCGTTATCGATTTCTTCTTTACGCCGCTCCAACTCTTCCATGGAAGTGAGCTTGACGAGTACTGGCGGTAGAAACTCGGTGTTAACCTTGCGCAGCTCCAGGATGCTGATTGGGCCGGGCAACAGCGACGGCACCGTTTCGGGCAGTATGAACATCTGGCTCATCATCAAGCGGCTTTGAGGAAGCTGATGGATAACTGGCCTTTCTCAGGGCGCTCTAGCTGCAGCGACTCGGCATACACGTCCACTTCCAACTCGTGCAGCCGTACCGGCAACATGGATGAGAAGAGTACTTCGCGGCTGAGTGGGTCAGGAAAGCGCAGATGGTCGCGCTCAACGGCTGGTTTCTGACGGCCGGGCACATAAGCTGTCACGCTCATGACGCGCTGGTGCTTGGTGAGCAGGAGCCGGTAACCAAGGATAGGGTGTGCCTCGCCAGCCGTCAGGCCGTCGATGGAATCCGCGACGTGCAGCACGTCGTCGGAGCGGAAGCCTTCTGCGAGGGAGGCAAAGCCGCCAGCCAGTAAGGCAATGTGTGGAGTGAGCATAAAATGAGATAAGAGGTTGGGCAATCAGGTCGGGCACTTATTTCTTCTGCTCCAGGGAGCGGAGGTACTCTTCGTTAAGGCGGGTCTCTTCATCACGGCGCAGCTTCTCCGTTTGCGCCAGCTTCAGCACGATGGGCCAAATAGGATGAGTGGTGCGCGCTGAGCGTACCACATCACTAATCACCGAGTCGGAATAGACCCGGGTTTTCTTGCGCCCCAGTTGGTCCTGGATCAGCTTCAGATAGTTGTCTGGCATCAGACCACGGACGGCCAGAGGGGCAATAGGGGCGGCTGTTGTAGAGGTCATGGGAAATGTGCTTTTCGGTTTTCACTACCTTAGCCTGTCAGGAATTTTCCGGAATAGAAAAGGAATGCTCAAATATGATTGGTTTTAAACCAATAGGCAATTCTAATTCTATTTATAACCAATAGAGTATTGCCAACACATTGAAAATGAGCGATAAAAAATTGGCTGAAAACCAAGAAGATCTGCTCAAGCGCGACACTGGTAGGCGCTTGAAGGAGCTTCGGGAGCATTTTGGTTTGAGGCAGGCCGAATTCATTGCCCCTTGGAAAGGCAAAATCGGGACGTACAGCTCTGTTGAAACCGGAAAAAATGGCCTTTCAGAACAATTAATCCGTTTATTATTGAATTACTACCGGGCAAACCCTGTGTGGTTGCTGACTGGGGTAGGCGCGATGATATTGCCGGAAGACCTAGGAGCGAGCGCTGCTAATGGCTCTCAATTGCAAAATTCCAAGAAAGAACAGTCTGATATTATCACAGTCACTGTTGATTCTTCGGGTGAAGAAAATATCACGATTGTAACAGCAAAGGCCCGGGGCGGCTACCCTACTCATCATCTAGAGCCTGAATTTCTTCGTGATCTGCCGGCTTTCTCGCTACCAGGTGCTCGCTATAAGAACGGTACGTTCCGCGCCTTCGAAGTTGCCGGAGACTCTATGCAAACCACCATCTATGCTGGCGACTTAATAATAGCGGAGCAACTATATAAGTGGGCTACCGATATCACAGATGGAGACGTGCACATCATCGTCACACGAGACGACATTTTAGTGAAGCGAGTTTATAACCGGCTCATGGAGTCCGGACATCTGATGCTTAATAGCGATAACATTTCCTACACCACGCAGATGGTGGAGGGCGAAGAAGTACTCGAGGTATGGCGTGCCAAAGCCAAGCTCTCAGATAAGTTCGTCAACACCCATTATGATGCGGCCAAGGAGGTTGCCAACCTCCAGGCAGAGCACGCTGAGTTGGCCGATGAATTCGACGACTTCAAAAAAGCAGTGGCTGAAAAGCTAGGCCTCTCAGTGCGTGACCTAAAATCCAAGAAACCGTCCCGCAAATCCTAACATACCTAATGCAACAAGTAACCGCAGTCGAAGCCATGCATGCCGGCGTGCTCTATCTGGTAGACGAGCATGGCCAAAGGCTTACAACATCTTTCGAGGAGCAGCTGCAGTCCGGCAAGTGCTGGGCTCATCTTCGTGATGGAGCCACTGGCCAGTGGCATGTTCATGAATTTAGTCAAGCAGCTGAGTTGAATGAGACGCGCATACTGGAAATGTTGCAGCCGTTTCCTCAATCCGTTTCACCAAATGCTTAGCATCTGCTTAGCATATAACAGCCAACCACTTCACAGTCAAACTTGTCCGGTATCCCGGCTCTGGGTACCTAGAGGCGCAAAAGCAGCCTCAACAGCCGTAAAAGCGGCCTTTCCAACTTTCGGAAAGGTCGCTTTTATATTTTATGGCCACTCGCTTAAAACCATTTATTAAAATGCCGCCCTTGGAAAGCGGATTTCTCTCACCAACCAGATGCTAGTGATTGAAAACCGCTAAAGCCTAGAGGCGCGGCAACTAGAAAGCCACCAAAGCTGAGCTGAAGGCTCGGCTGTAATATTTAGGCCTATTGGAAGCTAGGCACCCGTCTGGTAGCTTCGCAATGGCCTTTGCGGGCACGTAAGGAAATGATGCCGATGTGCTGCCGCCCGTTTCGACTACAAGTTCACGTTACCCTATAAAGAAGACTTAGCAGCGCTGAAATCAGCGTTTTTGCTGCCATTCGCCATGCCAACAGTACAAATTGGTGATTTACAAGTAGAAGTAGTACGCAAGAATATCCGCAGCCTACGCCTAACAGTATACGCCCCCGACGGCCGCATCCGAGTGGCAGTACCAACGCGCACATCCGACCAAGCTATTCAGGATTTTGTGGCCGCGCGCCGTACGTGGATTAACAAGCACCAAGAAAAATTTAAGTCGCAAAAGACTCCGGTGGAGTTACAGTACGTTTCGGGAGAAACGCATTACTACCAGGGCGTGGGCTACTTGCTGCAGGTACATGCATTTGATGGGACACCGAAGGTGGTTTGCCGCGAGTCACAAATCCTGGATTTATATGTGCGGGAAGGCAGTACGCAGCAGCAACGCGAGAAAGTATTGCAGGCCTGGTACCGGCGACAACTGAAGGCTCAATTGCCGGAAATGGTAGCGCAGTGGCAGAAAGTGGTAGGCGTGCAAGTGAACGACTGGGGCGTTAAGCAAATGAAAACTCGCTGGGGCACTTGCAACATTCGGGCGAAGCGCATCTGGTTGAATTTAGAGTTGATTAAGCGGCCGACTCCTTGCCTGGAATATGTGGTAGTACATGAACTGGTACATCTGCACGAGCGGCTACACAATGCGCGGTTTTGGGGACTGATGGATCGGTTTATGCCCGCATGGCGCACCTACCGGGAGCAGCTGAAAAAGACGATGCTAGAGTTGCCTATTGAACTAGATGCTTGCTAGACCATCTGTTCAAGCATAGTCTGAAGTGATTTTGACTAAGACAAACTAGATCATCTATTGAGTTGCTATTCGTTGCAAGCATTAGCTCAAGCGGCTCGTGCTGACTCTTAAGTAGTCAGCAGAGTTAGTTGAGAAGTTGGTATTTACAGGGCAAGACTACTTCTAAAAGCCCTTTGGTCTCTTACCCTTCCCTACAATTGCTCGGCTGTTAAGAAATGCGCATTAAGGGGAGTAGTTGCAGACTTACTGACGTCTTTAAAAACGTTATTACAACATAACCTGAAAAACGAGAATGTTTTTCAGCAATTTTACTATTGCTTTCAATTCACAAGTGCTTGATAATAAATACTATATAATTATAAGTTTAGTGAATTAAGATAATGTTACTTGATTTGGCAAAACATTTTTACCTAATTACTTGTATATAATACAACATTATACAAGATTTGTGTATTAATGTTTGCACTCTAATCTTATACTCTATGAACAAGCTTAACAATGTCACCAAAACCGGTTATGCTACCAGTAGATCTGTGTCACTATCTACCGTCAGCAAACCTGAGCTCCATGCACATCTGAGATGTGGGCATAAAAGTGCTAACAGGCTAGCACAGCAGGACAAGGTATTGGCGCAGATTAGCTTACGCTATTGTGCCTTCATGGTGTGGTCCAAATTTAATTACTGAGCACCATGCAAGACTTTATGAGTTATTGGGGAGTTCTGGTGTCGGTGTTAACGGCGGGCTCAGCTGGCGTGCTGTATTTCATCAAAAGCTGGCGAGATGTTGAAACTCTTAAAGAACACCGGCGCGCGCAGGAAATGCAGATTGCTGCTTTGCTGGAGAAGGTAGACGGATACCAGATGGCCGCATTGGCGCGGGAGGTAAAGCACAAGCAGGCTTTTGAAATCAAATTACAAGAACATCGGACGGAGATGGCCCGGGAGGTAGCGGTAGGCCGCCGCGAAAGCGCAAACTCGGTGCTACGGCTACACGAACGAGTGGAAGCTTTAGATAAACTGCTATCGGTTTCGGTGGAGCGGCAGAATCAGTTGATGGACTCGACACGGCGCCAAGAGGTTCGTAGCGAGCGGGTAGAACAGATTTTGTGGCGGGCCAATACTAGGCTCAACGAGGAATAATATTCAACAGATCTTGAAATAAGTCGGCGTTGTGCGGGCACATCGAGTGGAGCTTCGCTCCTGCTCTGCTACGCCTTTTCCATTCATTTTTCATCAGCACTGCCATGAATCAGCACCAGAATCTAACTCTATGGGACCGGTTGAGACTGCCTACCCCTCAGTTTTTTCGCAAAGTTCGCGCTATAGGTTCCGCCCTAGGCGCCTTGGGATTGGTACTTACTACCACGCAAGTACCATTGCCCGCTATTGTTGTAACAATAGGCAGCTACCTTATTCTGGCTGGCTCGGTGGCTGCCGCAATATCGTCGGTGGCAGTGGAGCCAGAAGCCGGCAGCAGAAGTTTAACACCTCCTACCCCACTTGGCCAGCCCCCACAGCCCACTCCTTCCAACGCCTTACGACTATGATACAACGCCCTTTTCAAGTGTCTGCCCTTCCTTAGCGCATGCCAAACTCACAAACGCTATTTTCAATGACATGTAATTGATGATGTACACTGCATAAATTTCTAGTACATCTGTTGTAATTACAACTATATCCTTTATTATTGCCAATAAATATTGAACACACAACGAGTAACCTGACTGAAAACTAACGCCCTAGCACGACACCTTACAACATAAACGCACCAAAATGGAATTGCACGAACGATTCGCTGCTTTTATAGCCGATAAAGGTATTACCGTGAATCAGCTAGCCAAAGAGTTGAGCTATGATAGGCCCGAAAAGCTGTATTCCATTTTGCGCCAACGCAACAAGCCTAGCTATGAAACCTTGTTGGACATACTCACGCGCTACCCCGAGTTGAGTGCCGAATGGCTTATCCGAGGACAAGGCACTATGTATATAAGCGCTCCTACAACAGATGTTGAAGTAGGAATTGAAGTAACCAAAAACCTGCCTCTACGCACCGACAACGGCCGTACCCTGGTAGTTACTACCGACACCAAGGGCAAGGAAAACATGTCGTTGGTACCTATTCCGGCGCAAGCTGGCTATAGCCGCCAGTTCAGCGACCCATCTTTTGTAGAGGACCTCGTAAAGTTTACTATTCCTGGCTTTCCTATTCAAGGCGGACGGGCGTTTGAGGTGGAAAGTGACAGTATGATGCCCATTATCCGTCACAAAGACATGGTGCTGTGCAGCTACGTAGACAAGTGGACCAACCTAGCGCCTGGTTACCCCTATGTGGTGGTGATGGAGAACATGATTATGGTGAAACGCATCAACGCACCCATCTTACACGCCGACGACATCGTGGAGCTTTATTCCGACAACTCCCACTACCAAGTACACCGGGTAAAAGCGGAGGACATCCGGGAGATTTGGCTGGTGCGCGGAATTCTCACTTCACAGATACCCGCCAACAACCGTGAAGTGCAGGACCGCTTGATTGAAATGGTTGGGTTTATGACCAACAACACCGAGCACCTTCAGTTAATGACCATGGAGATGCTACGCATGATCCGTGAAACGCAGGCTGGTGCTAAAAAGCAGTAGATAGTTGCCGCACCTGCCCAGAAACAAACTGAGCGCGACAGAAATGCTGATTTTAGCGTTTCTGCCGCGCTCAGTTTGTTTTCAGCTTAATCAGAGCTTGCGACTACTCAGTAGACTCTTTGATGCCGTACTCGTTTTACCGCTCCAACTTGAAGCCAGGATCTACTGGTGGCCGCTCGTTTTGGTTAGCCACGGCCCAGCCGGTCAGGTAAATCCAGCGGGTGACGCCGGCCAGTTTGGTGATGTTGATGCCCGCTGGCTCATCTTTAGGGGTGTGATAATCCTTGTGCAGCAGCGTGGTGTAGCAGATAGAAGGAATATTCAAGCGGGCGTAGGACAGGTGGTCGGAGCGGAAGTACCAGCCTTCGGGATGGGTTGGCTTGTCCCAGAGCGTATCGAGCTTGAACTTCGGGCTGGCTTGGTTGGCTGCCAGCGCAGTGGCTACCAAATCTTTGGAATTGCGGTGAGGCGGCTGCGAGCCAAGCAGGGCAGCGCTGTCGGGGACATTGCGACCTATCATTTCGGCGTTCAGCACGGCCACTATCGACTCTTTGGGTACTGTGGGATTAGCCGCGTAGTAGCGCGAACCTAGCAGGCCCCGCTCCTCGGCCCCGTGGTACACAAACAGCGCCGAGCGGCGCCCTGGTTTCTGCACAAAAGCTCGACCGATGGCCAGCAAAGCGGCGCAACCGGTGGCATTGTCGTCGGCGCCGTTCCAGATGGAGTCGCCGGCTACGGCTTTGCGCACCCCGTCGTGGTCTTGGTGGGTGCTGAACAGCACGTTTTCGGCTTTCAGTTTGGCATCGGTGCCGGGCACTTTGGCTACAATATTGACGGATGGATAGCTGAAGCTTTCCACGTTGAGGGTAGCCGTAAGCTGCTGGCCAGGCTGGCGCACCCACGACAGCGCATCAGCAGGCAACCAAATGGTAGGCGCCTGCGCCACTACAGTTACGTTGGGGCCGCCGGGCAAGTCATAACGGCCCCGCTCGTAGCCGGTAGTCCACCGCTCGTAGTAGAATTGAGCTTGTGCATTCGACACAAACACCACCGCCGCGGCACCGGCCTTTACCAGCTCCGCCGACCGGTCGCGCATGGTACCGGTCAGGAAGCGCCGATAGCTCAATTCAGCCGGCCCGGTACCCGAGAAAAGAATAGCTACTGCCTTCCCTTTCACATCAACGTTCGCCATTTCGGCAGCGGTACCCGTGCCCACATATACCAATGGCGCATTTACCGAAGCAATGCCAGGCGCCAAAACCATAGCATCTTGGCCGTGGGTGAGCTGGTGAGTACCAATGCGCAGCGTACTATTTTTGGTGAGGCGCGTGCGCTGAATGTGAAAGAATTGGAAGTAGGTGCCATCGTCGCCGGCGGGTTGGAGGCCGCTGGCCCGCAGCTGTTCGGCTATCCACATGGAGGCTCGAAGTTCATCGAGCGTACCACCTTCGCGGCCACGGAAATGGTCACCACCGATAGCAAATAAGTCGCGCTTCAGGTCGGCCTCTTTAATAGCGGTGCGCTTGTCGCCGGTGAAAGGATTGCGTTGCGCAGTAGCTGCGCCGCCAGTTAGTAAAAGGGTACTTAAGCAGCCAGCGGCTGCTACGTGCGAAAGGAAATTTCTTGTCATGCAGGCAAAATAAGATGCTTTAGCTTCTGCCGTACGCAGCGGCTGGCATCTGGTTGGAACGGTAATGTGAGGACTAGTAGCCTTGCGGTTGAAGGCTAGTTTACTAGTTTCCCTTTAAATGCAAGAGTGGTTACCAGTTGCTACTGGTATAGCCAAACCACCCGTCATGCTGAGCTTGTCGAAGCATCTCGCGTGCTGATGTTAGATTAGTAATCCAGCGTCAGCACGCGAGATGCTTCGGCTGCGCTCAGCATGACGGTCAGGGCAAACAAGGATTAAGCAGAATCACTTCTGGCCCTTAGTTGGAGAATGAAGCGAGTTTTCTAGCTTCTAGTGTTGGTATGTTACTTCACCAAATTCACCAGATTGTCTCGCAGAAACAGCATCATGGCGCCGTAGGTGTAGTCGCGGTTGGCTTTCTTGGCGAGGCTGTGGCCTTCGTCTTTGGCCATGATGTACCAGACTTTGGTACCCTGCTTCTTTAGGCCGTCCACCATTTGTTCGGATTCGGAGAGGGGCACGCGCGGGTCATTTTTGCCTTGGTACACCAGCATGGGCTTGGTGATGTTCTTGATCTTGTTGATGGGCGAAATTTGCTCGAATACGGCTTGCATGGCCGGGTCCCGCTCGTCGCCGTACTCCACCCGGCGCAGATCGGCGCGGTAGGAACTGGTGTTTTTCAGGAACGTGGTGAAGTTGCTGATACCAAACAAATCGACGCCGCAGCGCATGCGGGCGTTGTAGTTGGTCATGGTGGCCAGGCACATATAGCCGCCGTAGGAGCCGCCGTACACGCCGACCCGCGTGGCATCGAGGTCAGGCTGCTTGGCTATCCAGTCGAGCAGCGCACCAATGTCGCGCACCGATTCTTCGCGCTTGGGCCCGTTGTCGAGCTTGAGGTAGGTTTTGCCGTAGCCACTGGAGCCGCGCACGTTGGGCACTACCACCGCAACGCCAAGCTCGTTTACCAAGAGGTTGATTAGCGGGCTGAAATTGGGCAGCGATTGACCCTCCGGGCCGCCGTGGATACTAAGCAGCACGGGCGTTTTGCCGGTTGCATTGCGCGGACGGTACACGAAAGCCGGAATCAGGCGGGGTTTGCCGTTTACCTGGTCGAAGGTGGGATACTGAATCAGCTCAGGCTCCACAAAACTGGCCGGGTTCAATCCGCCGACTTCGCTGGTGGTCCAGCGCGTGAGGGCTTGCGTGGCGAGATTTACCACGTACACGTCGGAGCTGGAGGTGGGGGTGCCGAAGCTTACGGCCAGCTGTTGGTTGTCGTCGTTGAGCTTGAAGTTGCCAATGACGCCTTTGGGGATGTTCGGAACAGGCTGGTATTGCCGGGTTTTGGTGTCGAGCACGTAGAGCTTGTAGTAGCCACCTTCGTTGGTGGAGAAGACGAGCTTGCTACCATCTTTGCTTAGGTCTGTGCCTTCCACGTCCCAATTGATGGCGGCCGTGAGCGGAGTCTGCTTGCCCGTTGCTAAATCATAATAGCGCAGGGTTTGAAACTCAGTGCCTTCGTCGGAAGTCAGGAACAGGCCTTTGCCATCCTTGGTGAAGTTTACCCCACTGTAGGCTACCGGCGTGGACGTTGGATGCAGTCGTTCCATCTTGCGGGCAGTTACATCAAACCGGTACAGCTCACTTTCATTGATGGATTTGTAATTGGCCAGAATCATCTGCTTGCCATCGTCCGACCAATCGGCCACGCCCCAACCGCCGCCTTTTAGCTCGGCCAGCATGGTGGGCTTGGCATTGGGCTTGAAATCGAGGCTGTAAAGGTCGAGGTCGGTGCCGTTGCGCTGGTTGCTGGTGAAGGCTAGTTGCGTGCCCGCCTCATTCCAGCTTTGCAAATTGTTGCGGCTCTTGCCATCGGTCAGCAGCCGCGACTGGCCATTACCGAGGTCGAAAAAGTAGATCTGGTAGTTTTCGTTGCCGCCGATGTCGCGGCTGTAAAGGAAGCCGTTCTGCTTTTTATCGGGCGCTACTTGTACTGCCCCAAGCGGTTCCTTGAAGAAGGTAATCTGGCGCCGGTCGGCGCCGGGCGCGGCTACGTGGTGAATCTGCGGTACCTCCGCGAAGCGCGTCGAGATATACAGGCCCTTACCGTCCCGGTCCCAATCGGCGAAGCTCGCGCCCCGCACGTTCTGGTATTGATCGACGCGCTCCAGCAGGTCGGCGGGTAAGGCCGGGATGCCATCTACCACCAGATTGCCGATTTCCTTGCGGTTGTCCTGCGCCCAAGCTGGCGCGGATAAGGCCGCTAGCAAGCCTATTGAGAGTAAGTGTTTCTTCATAGCAACAAGTTGAGGTTCGCCTTCCCGGAGTTGCTTTTAACTGCCGAGCTGGCTAGAGTTTAAGAAAAGACCTTATTAGTCCAATATACTAGAGTCTGTGGACAGTCAGTAACACAGAGCCTTTTGCACAAGTGCGGCCGAAGCATCATGCGTCCTTATGCTGTGATGCTAACTGTCATGCTGAGCTTGCCGAAGCATCTCGCGTGCTGACGTCTGATTACTACTCCGGCGTCAGCACGCGAGATGCTTCGACTTAGGCTGCGCCTTCGCTCAGCATGACGGTCTTTTTAAATTAGAACCGGTTTTTACTGACTGACCACACAACCCGATTGACTATGCTATTGACACAAGTTGATTAAGGGTCTCTGAAGGCTGAGCATGAAGCGGACCCACTAGAGGAGGCGAGCCTTGCAAGCTATAGCGTTGTTGGTTTTGGCATTAGCGGCGCTCTGCGTACTATTGCTTTCCTATTATTCGTCCGGTTTACGGACGTGCTGTTGTTTATTTATGTCTTCTTATACTCCTGGTTTACACGTGCTGGCCACGTTTACGGCGCCGGTACAACACTTAACCAACGCTGTTGCCTGCCAGTCGTTTTTCAACGAGCAGATCCGGGCGTTGCAGCTCACCAAAGTGGGTGAAGTCTACCACACATTTCCCAATGGCAGCTTTACGGCGGTGGTCGGCCTCACGGAGTCGCACCTGAGCGTGCACACCTGGCCGGAATACGGGCTGGCCACCTTCGACGTGTTTTTGTCGAACTTCCAGCGCGACAATTCGGCCACCGTGCGGCAGCTCTACGCAGAAACCCTGCGTTTTTTCGAGGGCACTGAGCAAACCAAAACGGAGGTGCGCCGATGAGTGAAAATCTACAATCTACCGTGGCCCCGGCGCAACTTGAATGCCCAAAGTGCAACGCCACCATTGGCTACTTTGACACCAAGAATAGTTCGTTTTTCGTCTGCCCAGCGTGTCGCACTTTGTTTGAGGCACAGGGGTTGCTTCCACCGCGCATCATCAATGGATTCAAAAAAGTCTGAAATCCAGGCTGCCTCTGTCGGTAGGGGCAACCGGTACGCTTTTCGGCGATGAATACCGCGTGGTGGGAGCTATGGTGAAGAAAGAAACCCGAAGCTCCGCACAATGGGTGGAATACATGCTGTTCCAGCAAGCTACGGGAGCTACAGCGCAGTTGGCTGTGTACGAGGGGCACTGGATGTTCATTCAGCCTACTGACAAACAGTTTACAGTAACTACTCCATCCCAAGCCGGACAGCATAGCTACGTTGACACCTTACTAGGCACCTATCAGATTTACAACCGCTACTCACCTCACATACTTTATGCAGTGGGGGAATTTGACTGGAACATTCTGGATGATCAAAAGCTGGTAATCACTGAATTTATCTTGCCACCGTTCATGCTAGTGCAGGAGCAGCAAAAATCTAGCGAACGGGTCAACTGGTATAAAGGAGAACATTTGGAGCCCGCTCAAATAGAAGCAGCTTTCCAAGTAGACCCAAGCCGTTTTCCTCGGCGCAATGGCGTGGGCGCGATTCAACCAGCACCTGGTGAAGGCAACTGGCCCGCATTGAAATGGTTTGCTTCACTGATGGCCTTGGCAGTAGTGATTACGCAGTTGCTGCTCCTGTTTGTGAAGCCCGAGCGCCTATTATTACAACAGCAGTTCAGCAGCCAACCTACTACCCTGGACAACGCCGCTACGGCCACTGCAGCAGGCAGCAACAATGTTATCGTAACACGCTCTTTCGAGGTCCAGGGACCGGCTGCCCTAGAGTTCGACTTACGGTCTTCGCTGAGCAATCAGTGGGTGGAAGTGCCTATTACGTTAGTAAACGAGAATACTGGCGTGAGCTACGAATTCACAAAGAGCTTAGAATACTATTCTGGCGTGGAAGATGGCGAAAGCTGGAGCGAAGGCAACAAGCAAGACGATGCTATGTTGGCAGGCATCCCGTCGGGCCGCTATCATCTTAATATTTACCCTATTTCGGATTTCGGCACCAGCCTGCTTGTTGACCTGAAAGTATCGCAGAATACCCCCTTGCACTCTAATGCGGTGCTGGCTTTGTTGGTTCTATTGGTCTATCCTGGCATTCAGTTTTTTCGGCGCTATAGCTTCGAGCAAACCCGCTGGCTTAACAGTGACTATGGGCCACAGGAAGCAGATTAACTATCCTCCTTTTACCACCCTTTCGCATGAAATTCCTGCGTGAATTAAGCAGTATTCGTTACTATGTCTTGGCCGCCGCCCTGGCTTACGGCACGTTTGTATGGGCTGGCTTACGAGGCATACGCTTCCTCGGCGACGACAACGAATATACCGAGACGCTTAATGGCAACGGCAGCCATGGCTCTGGTGGCCATGCTCGCTTCTTTCATAAGTGAGATGGTGACTTTACAACTTACTGAGTCGGCTATCCAAATCATATTACTGGCACAAATTGAATAGCCTGTCCAGGAAGCTATCAAGCTGCTGAATCACAATTTCACTACCTCACCACTTCACCTCTATGGAATACCTCAACTTCAAGCTTATTGCTGCTTCCGTTATCTACTCGGTTTTAGGCATTATTATTCTTGTTATCAGCTTTTATCTCTTCGAAAAGTTTACGCCAGGTACGCTGCGCAAGGAAATCATGGAGGAGCATAACAACGCTTTTGCGTTGGTAAGCGCGGCTTTCATGATTGCCGTGGCTCTGATAATCAGCGCGGCTATTCATGGTTAAGGAGCCGGTACGCCGCACCGGGCGCAAAACCGCTGCCGCGGCTTCGGGCGCGCCAGCCCGGCCAACCGCTGCGGAAAGCCAAGCGGCGCTGTTGTTGGGCTCCGTGTTCGTCATTGCTACGTGCGGCCTGATTTACGAGTTGATTGCCGGCACCCTGGCCTCGTATCTACTCGGCGACTCGGTCACGCAGTTTTCCACCATCATCGGGGCCTATTTGTTTTCGATGGGCATTGGGTCGTGGCTGTCGCGCTACTTGGGCGGGTCGTTGCTGAAGTGGTTTATCCGGTTGGAGATATTGGTGGGGCTGGTGGGTGGCTTTTCGGCGCCACTGCTGTTCGTGCTGTTCGAGTACGTCACGTCGTTCCGCTTGATTTTGTACACGCTGGTAGGCTTTACCGGGATATTGGTGGGCCTGGAAATTCCGCTGCTGATGCGGATTCTGGAGAACCGCTACGAGTTTAAAGACTTGGTGTCGCGGGTTTTCACTTTCGACTACATCGGGGCGCTGCTGGCCTCGCTGATTTTTCCGCTGGTGCTGGTGCCGCAGCTGGGGTTGATGCGGACCTCGTTGCTATTTGGCGCGCTGAACGTGGTAGTGGCGGGCGTGGCGCTGTTTCGGTTCCGCGAAACGCGGCCGTACCGACGGGGCTTTGCGGGTGGGCTGTTGGTGGCGCTGCTGGCTTTGGGCGTCACCTTCGCGTATTCCGAGCGTATCCAGAGCTATACCGAAACCCTGGCTTTCCAGGACCAGGTGATTTACAGCAAGAGCACCGTGTACCAGCGGCTGGTACTCACCAAGAATAACCGTGAGCTGCGCCTGTTCCTCAACGGCAACCTACAATTCAGCTCCCAAGACGAATACCGCTACCACGAGGCGCTGGTGCACCCGCTGCTGCAAGGCTTACCCAACGCCCGCCGTATCTTGGTGCTAGGCGGCGGCGACGGCCTGGCCGTGCGGGAGTTGCTAAAGTATCCGCGCCTCCAACAAATCCGCCTCGTCGACCTCGACCCGGGCATGACGCAGCTATTCCAGCGCAACGAAATCTTGGCGCAGCTCAATCAGCGCGCTTTGCTCGACCCTAAAGTGGAAGTTGTCAACGGCGACGCTTACCAGTGGATTCGGCAGGATACCGCTCACTACGACGGTATTGTGGTGGACTTTCCCGACCCCGGCAACTACTCGATTGGCAAGCTGTACAGCACCGCTTTCTACCGGGCACTGGAACAGCGGCTGGCGCCTGGTGGCCGGGTGGTAGTGCAAAGCACCTCGCCTTACGTGGCGCGGCAATCGTTTTGGTGCGTGGCGCATACGCTGGCCGCGGCGGGTTTCCATACCATTCCCTACCATTGCTACGTGCCCTCTTTTGGGGAATGGGGCTACGTACTGGCGGGCCGCAACCCCCATTGGCGCCCCGATGCTAGCCCGTTGCCCACCGGCCTGCGCTTCCTGACGCCCGCCACCCTGCGCCAAATGCTTTACTTCCCGCCCGATATGGCTGAAGTGCCAACGGAAATCAACCAGCTAAACAACCAGGCCCTAGTACGGTACTTCGAGGAAGATTGGGGACCTTACTCACACTGATACTCACCTATCATTCAACGTGTTTTAGCCCCGCAAAGGGCGCAGTGTTCTATACCAGTTCAGCATGGCTTTTAGAGCTCAAAAACGACAAGCTAGCCCCCCCTCTCCTCAAGAAAGGGGGCTAGGGGGTGAAGTCCCGCGGCGCACGTTTCTACAACGGGCTGGCCTAGGCGTAGCCGGGGTGCTGCTGGCCCCTACCGGCTTGCTCGAATCGTGTGCGCCGGGTACGATGCGGGCCCATATTCAGGGGGCGCTGCACGGTGCGAACCACGCCACCGGCCATTTGCTGCGTCAACCCGAGAAATTGCCGCCGCCTACCCGTACTGTACGCACCGAGGTATTGATTATTGGTGGGGGCGTGGCCGGGCTAGCCGCACGGCGCGAACTGCACCAGAAAGGTCAAACTAACACGCTGCTACTCGAACTAGACGAGCGGGTGGGTGGCAATGCATCCTCGGGTCAAAACCAAGTTTCTGCTTACCCGTGGGGCGCCCATTACCTTCCTGTTCCGGACTCCCGCAATAGCAAGCTTATTGCTTTTCTACGGGAAGCAGAGGTGATAACCGGGTTTGCGGCGGATACCAGCTTGCCTATTTACAACGAGTACTATCTCTGTCACGACCCCGAAGAGCGCCTCAGCATCCACGGGCATTGGCAGCAGGGTTTGGTGCCCGATGCCGGCGTACCAGCCGCCGACCGCGCCGAAATAGCTCGGTTTTTCAAGCTAATCGAGGAGCTAAAGCAAGCCCGCGGTCAGGATGGTAAAGAGGTGTTTGCGATTCCCTTAGATCATTCTTCCGCTGACTCCACTTACCGCCAACTCGACACCATTTCCTTTGCCGATTACCTCACGCAGCACGGCTACGTTTCGCCCTACTTGCGCTGGTACCTCGACTACGGCTGCCGCGACGACTACGGCGCACCTGCCGCCGCAGTATCAGCGTGGGCAGGGCTGCACTACTTTGCTGCCCGCAAAGGGCGCGCCCATAACGCCAGCGCTTCTGATGTCCTGACCTGGCCCCAAGGCAACAACTTTCTGATCGAGCAATTACGCCAACAGGCTGCCGCCCCCATCAGCACGGGTATGGTGGCCTATCAGCTGCGCGAAACCGCTACGGGAGTAGATGTGCTAGCGTATGACGTAGCCGCCCATCAAACCGTGCGCGTGGAGGCACGGCAGGTGCTGCTGGCTACGCCGCAGTTTGTTACGCAACGGTTGCTAGCCGGCCTAGCCGATGCTCCAAGCTCCCTCCTGACGCCTTATCATGCGCCGTGGGTGGTGGCGAATCTGACCGTAGATGGTCTGCCGCAGGGCCCCGGCCAGCCGCTTTGTTGGGACAATGTGCGCTACGGCAGCACGTCGGTAGGCTACGTGAATGCCAATCACCAGAACCTAAGCCTACGCTCCGACGGGGCTAAGGTGATTACTATGTACTGGCCACTGTGCGACGAACTACCCGAAGCTGCCCGGCGCCGCGCGTACCAAACCAGCTACGATGAGTGGGTAAAACGCCTGCTCGCGGAGTTGGAAATTATGCATCCGGGCGTTACGCACCACGTTCGGCGGGTTGATGTGTGGGTGTGGGGCCACGGCATGGTGGCCCCCACGCCTGGCTACTTGTGGGGCCGGGGCCGAGCGGCAGCGGCTCAGCCCTGGCGCAACAAGGTCTTCTTCGCCCACACCGACCTCAGCGGTATTTCTATCTTCGAGGAAGGATTTTATCAAGGCATACGGGCGGCCCACGAAATGCTGGCTGTATTGTAGCTGGCAAGCATCCTTGTCATTCTGACGCAGGAGGAATCTGAATTATTTATTCCGACGATTTATACTCAGATTCCTCCTGCGTCGGAATGACAGCCATTGTTTAAATATTCTCTAGGCCGGCTTCTACGGCATAGAAGCCGGTCGGTCTATCAGCTTTAGCTATCTACCCACTTAGCAATTAGTTTTCGTGCATCTTTCTCACTCCACTCAGCCTTGGATTCGTTCTGCCCGCTTCGATGGGGCGTTTATCCTGTTGCCGCCGTTCTTGGCGCTGCTGGTGGTGTTGGCCCTACCGGCGCAGTTTCGTACTACGTCCCAAATGCCGCTTTGGGGATGGGTGATTCTAGTCGTACTGATTGATGTGGCGCACGTGTACAGCACGCTGTTCCGCACGTACTTCGACCCGGCGCGTCGGCGCCAGTTTCGGCAGCTACTGTGGTTGGTGCCGCTGGTCTGCTACGCAACGGGTGTGGCGCTGCACTACGCTGGAAACCTGCTGTTTTGGCGGGTGCTCGCGTATCTGGCGGTTTTCCATTTCATCCGACAGCAATATGGATTCCTGCGCTTGTACTCCCGCCACGAAGCCTCCAGTTCCGGCGCCCGCACCCTTGACACCCTGCTGATTTATTACTCCACGCTCTACCCACTGCTGTACTGGCATCTTTCGCCGCCGCGCAACTTCAATTGGTTTATTGCTGGCGACTTTGTACAGCACGACTTCCCCCTCGGCCGACTAGTAGCCACGGTGGTGTATGTTGGGTTAATTGGCGCCTACCTACTCAAGGAAACGAAGCTATGGCGGCGCACTCACACTTTCAATCTGCCCCGTAATCTGTTGATGGTAGGCACGTTGGTATCGTGGTATTTCGGCATTGTGCAATTCAACGGCGACCTGGCATTTACCCTGCTCAACGTGGTAGCACACGGCATTCCTTATTTGGCTTTGGTATGGACGACCAGTCAGCCTACCTCCACCGCGCATTCTGCCGCCCGGATAGGGTATTGGTGGACGGGCCGCTACGGCTGGTTGCTGTTCTTGGGTGTCTTATTCGGCTTGGCATATGCCGAAGAAGGCTTTTGGGACGGCCTCGTGTGGCGTGAGCATGGCACGGTGTTCCAATGGTTCCAAGGCCTACCATCCGTAGCCAGCACCCCGCTGCTACTGACCCTGCTCGTGCCTCTATTAGCCCTCCCCCAAATGACACATTATGTGCTGGATGGCTTTATTTGGCGCCGCGCCAAAGCAAAATAAAACTCTAGCAGTTGGCTGTTAAGCAGCAACTCACACCGTCACTTCTACCAGTACCGCCGTAGAGCCGCCTTGGTCGTCGTCGGTGACGAGAAGCAGTTCGTAGCGACCGGGCGCCAAACGCCGCCGGATAGCTACGCTTTCCACTTTCCCGGTGTAGGGTTTGCCGCCGGCAAGTTGCAGTTGCGCAAAGGAAACTGGCTTGTTGGCGGGCTGGTCGAGGTCGAGCAAGCCAACAAAGCTCCCTAACACCTCACCGTCCAGAATGGCATCGGCGGTATCTTCCACGGAGGCCGTTATAAACAACTTGTCTTCATAGGTGCAGGCACCCGAGAAACCGGCTGGTTTGCCCTTGATGTTGGGCAGTTGAAAAAACTGTGGCCGCACCGTGGGTAATTGTGTGGAGCGGTGATGCAGAAAGTCGAGCGTTGCGGCCAAGGGCATTCTGAATACTAAATTGCCGGCCGTTGAACCAACCGTACGCTGGAACAACAGCAGCTCAGTGTCGGTAGCGGCGGCCGCCTCTAAGTTGAGGGTAGCACCGGCGGGCAGTAGGGTACGCAGTTGCGCATACAAGCCACTTAACGACACGGGGTGCACAGTGGCCGCCTCTCCTTGCGTGGGGGAAAGTGGCACCCAAAAGCCGTTTTCCCGCGCTGCTGTGGCCCCCGAACCGCACACCAGCAACCCCATTTCGCCGGTAGCAGTGGTGAGCGTTGTGAGGCATTCCAGGTCGGCCTTGATGGCTTTGTCTATGCGGCCGGAGCTGAAATGCGCGGTTTCAAATAGAGTCAGCGGCTTGCCGGGTACCAAGTCGGTGGCCGTAAACCGATACAGGTAAGGCGAGTCGTCGCCGATGATGTACACCGTGTCGCCTACAATTTCTACCCCGGACGCCGACGGCAGATTAGGTAAATCGAGCTGACGCAGAATGGTGGCAAGCATGGCTAATGATTAATTGCTGGTTGTTGAATGCTGATTGCTCACTGTTAATAAGCTCCGATTGGGGCCTCCCATGTAGAAGTCTAAGGTTGAGCAGCACCAACCATCAACTTACCTACTTGACAATGGTAAACTCGACGCGACGGTTAAGCTTACGGGTTTCTTCTTTCTCGTTGCTGGCCCGGGGGTGAGTACCGCCGTAGCCTACTACGCTAATACGGTTTTCCGGCACGCCCCGCATAATTAAATACCGCCGTACCTCCCCCACTCTATCCTCGGACAGCTTTTGGTTGAGGTGAGCAGGCCCTTGGTTGTCGGTGTGGCCTTCCAGGCGGATGTTCACCGTGGGGTTGTCGGCGAGGGTACGGGCCAAACGGTTCAGCTCGGCATAGGATGCGGGCAGCAGCGTGAACTTGCCTTGCGCAAAAATCAAGGTAGGCAGTTCCAAGCTGGAGCCAACCGCGGCCGGCACCAACAGCAAATCGAGCGTACGGGAACCGGTCATGCTCACGGTATCGGTGGCATTCAGGAACGTGGCACTACTGCCGAGCACTTGGTAGCGGCCGGGCGGCAGCGTGAACTGATACGAGCCGGTACCGGGCAGGCTTCGGGCGGTAGCGTTGAAAACCAGGTTGTTGTCTAGTCGAACAATCTTGACTTCGGCGGCCAGGGGTTGCTTGGTTTTTGCATTCAGCACGCGGCCGGTAAGCAAGGTGCGAGGTACCACTGTAGCCGGCACGGGAGGCGCCACAGGCGTTGCAACTACAGGGGCCGCAGAGTCGGGAGGGGCTACGGTACGTTGCACGTTGGTTGCCGTGCGGAAAATGTCGGCGGGACCGTTGGCGGTGCGAGCTGACGCATAGTAGGCCTGCTTGCCATCGGGTGTAAGCGTAAAATAGGCGTCGAAACCAGGCCCGTTGAGCTGGTTGCCGAGGTTGCGCGGCTCACTCCACTGCGTCCAGGTGTCGTCGAGGCGAGTACTCACGAAAATATCGGCGCTGCCGTAGCCGGCGTGGCCGTAGGAACTGAAATACAAGGTCTTGTTGTCGGGCGACAGCCAAGGAGCAAATTCAAACCCCGGCGAATTAACGACGCTGCCCAAGCTGCGCGGCTCACTCCAGCCCCCGTTAGTCGTTGGAGTGCTTAGGTACAAGTCGTTGCCGCCCTGCGTGTCGCCGCGCTCCAGCGAGAGCAGCAGCACCTTCTTGTCGGGCGTCATAAAGAAGGTAGTGGACGGGCCGGCTGAGTAGTAGTTCTGAATAATGAGCGGCACTGGCCGGACTCCTTTGCCACCGGAGCGAAGAACTTCGGAAACGCCTTCGTCACGGAAGCTGCCGTCTCGCTCGTAGGTACCACGCACCAGCAGCGAATTGCCTTCGGGTCCTACCACCGCCATTACGCCGTTGTTCTGAGGGGTATTCAGAGCATCTACCCGCGTAGGGGTACTCCAGGTGCGGCCTTTGTCGGAGGAAACGCTCATCCAAGCATCGCCCGATTCGGTGTTGCCTTCGGTGTTGGCCGGATAGCGCGTACGCGACAAATACAGCGCGCTACCGTCCGGCGACAGCACAGGATGCAGTTCGTTGCCGCTCGTGTTGAGCGTAGGCAACAGCTCCGGCGTTCCAAAGCCAGGTAAGTTGGGGTCTTCGTTCAGGCGCAACTGAAACAGCCGCCACTGCTGCGTGGCCCGGTTTTGGGGTCGTTGCAGTACCGCCGCGGTGCCATTAAACTTATCGGCATTGATGATGGCGGCACAATTGTTATTACCTTTTACCACCAGCTGCACGCTTCCGAAAGGGCCGCCGGGCTCTAGCTTCCACTGCTGATAAAAGCTGCCGGTAAAGGGCCGTTGCACTAGAGGCGCGTTTTCGTCGGGCTTATCAACGGTTAGGCACTTACCGCTTTGGCGGTTTTCAATGCGGTAGTATTCGCCGCCGGGCACTACCCGTACAAAGCGCCATTGCTGAGAAGCTGGGTGGGTAAATTCCCATTGCACTACGGGGGCGCCGGCCTCTTGCGAACCGCCTTGCACCTCTAAAGAGCGGCCACTACTGCGCGCCACAATACCGTACCAGCCGTTTTCGTCTAGCACCGGCACGGTAGCCTGCGCCCATAAGGGGCCGCTAGCCAGCAAAGAAATCAGTGAAACAAACAGAAACAGTAACTCACGGAAACGGGAAGACAGCATGGGCAACTAAACGCAGGGTTTAGGTTGCAAGTTAGCCCAAAAGCTAGCGTCCGTATATGCAAAGCGCCGCACCCCACAACAGGGACGCGGCGCTTACTTATTGCAGCAACAGATTATCTCTGTTTTTACTGGGCGTTATGAATGTACTTGAAGCGTACAAACCGGTCGTTTTCGTAGATAGCGGTAAAGTGGCCGCTGCTCTGCACTTTCGTTTCTTGCTTGCGTTCGGGCTTGGTAGTAGCCATAGGTACAGCAGGGTAAGAACCAGGTGTCGTGCCTGGAACGTGTACAATGAAGGAGAGAATCTTAGAGGGCATAACTAGTTTGTTTTCGTTTGGTGTGACTCAGGTTGAAGAAGGCAAAATCCTGGAATCAAGAAAGCAACTCCAAGACGGCATTTAGGCGCAACTGCACCAAATGCACAGTTCATGTCCCAAATGTAACGATATTTCTATTTGATAGAACGTTGCTAATGTATATTTTTTCATGAAAAAAATAAAATAGGTTATACATTATATATAAGCGTCTATTTCCGCCTATACGGCCTGTCTATCATCTATCTACCTTTCCCCTACTGTTCAGCCGGCATGGCTTTACCGCTTACGGCTCAGTGCCTGCCACTTGCAAGAGAAGTAGACTAGCTGAACAGCTAGGTGCTGCATCTTTCCAAGAACCTAAGCAGCACCGAAACAGTAAAACGAAAATAGGCGGCTCCTCGCTTGCCATTTATTCACTGCTACTTGTTTTCCATATCATGCGCAAAGGCACTACTGTAAGCTGGAAGTACGGCACTGGCACCGCTACCGGCAAAATCGAAGAAACCCACAAGGAAACTGTCACCCGCAAACTCAAGGGCTCCGACATCACCCGCCATGGTACTCCTGACAATCCGGCTTTCGTAATCGTTCAAGAAAACGGCGACCGGGTCATTAAGCTTCAGAGCGAAGTAAAGGAAGCGTCTAAGAGCTAAGGAAGGTTGTAAAACGCAAAAGACCCCGCTGGCTAGCCAGCGGGGTCTTTTTGTTGCTCGGTAGCGAGTATCTAGTCTTTTATAAATGCCTGCTCTTCCATTTCGGTGGGCACTACCACAATACCGCGTTGCAGCATGGAGTTGCGCTTGCCATAGATGAAGTACACCAGGAAGCCTAGCAGCATCCACCCCACGGCTACTTCCAGCGTGAAGGCGTCGAGGCCGATGATGAGCAAAGTGCACACCACTGCACCCATGATAGGCACGAGCGGGAAGCTAGGCGAAGATAGTGGCGCGCGGAACGGCCGGGGCTGGCTGGGGTCGGAGCGGCGCATAATCCACACCCCGATGCTCACCAGCACGAAGGCCAGCAGGGTACCAAACGAGGTAAGGTCGCCGGCCAGAGAGCCGGGCACGAAGGCCGCAAACAAGCCCACGAACACCATCAGCATGAGGTTGGATTTGTAGGGCGTGTTGAATTTGGGGTGCAGGTCCGAGAAGGCTTTGGGCATGAGGCCGTCCTTGGCCATCGAGAAGAACACGCGGCTTTGGCCCATGAGCATTACGAGAATAACCGAGGTGAAGCCCAGCAAAATGCCTACTGTCACGGCCGTAGCCAACCAGCCGTAGCCGGGCATGTGCGCACGGATAGCATAGGCCACCGAAGCCTCACCACCCAGAGCCGGGTCGGCAAACTCGCGCCAGTTGGCCACGCCAGTCAGCACGTGGCCGAACAGGATATAAAGCACCGTGCAAATAGCCAATGAGCCAAGAATACCGATAGGCATGTCGCGCTTGGGGTTTTTAGCTTCCTGCGCGGCCGTACTTACGGCGTCGAACCCGATGAAGGCGAAAAACACGATACCTGCGCCGCCGATAATGCCGCCCAAGCCGTGTTTGAAGAATCCTTCGTAGGTGCGTACTACTTCACCAGCGGCGTTTTTAACCACGGCATCAGCCGGAATGAGGTAGGGCGTGTGGTTGGATGGGTTGATAAACTGCCAGCCCACCGCAATAAATACTACTACGATGAGGGTCTTCAGCACCACGATAACGGCGTTGAACAGGGCTGATTCCTGCGTGCCTTTTACCAGCAACAAGCTCAGCATTACGATGATAAGCAAGGCGGGCAGGTTGATAAGTCCGTGCTGCGTCACGCCATTGATAACAGCGCTTTCGAAAGGCGAGTGGCTAAGATTATACGGTATACTGGTGCCAAAGACCTCCAAGAGTTTGTTCAGGTATTCGCTCCACGCAATGGATACCGTGGCTGCTCCTAGGGCATACTCCATGACGAGCGCCCAGCCGATAACCCAAGCCACAAACTCGCCCATGGTAGTGTAGGCGTAGGTGTAGGCCGAGCCGGCAATCGGAATCATGGCTGCAAACTCGGCGTAGCAAAGCCCGGCAAACACGCAGCCGAACGCGGCCAGCACGAAGGCCAGCGTCACGCCGGGGCCCGAAGCCTGGGCGGCAGCGGCGGCCGTACGCACAAATAGGCCCGCCCCGATGATGGCGCCTACGCCCAGAGCTACGAGGTTGCCCGCACCCAGGGTGCGCTTGAGCGCCCCGTGTCCGGAAGAATTAGCTTCACTCAGCAACTGAGTTAGCGGTTTTTTGGCGAAAATACCTGCCATATAATTTTGTGAGAAAGGGAAAGAAAGTGAGTTGGTAGTCGAAGCGGAAAAAAGCCGTCTACAAGCAGTTGCCCGGCCCCGAATATAGGCGTTTATTGGATTCGTCCGCTTCAGATAGGTCATTGTCCTAATCTTTGCAGACCAATTAAACCCAGCCGTGGCAGCGTCCTCTAAGCAGTCGTCATTAACCTCAAAGACAACTCTACCATGAAAAAGACGCTTGTTATACTAGCTGCTTTCTTTTTAACTGCCGGCGCGGCCTCGGCTCAATCCTCTGATCTAACTACTGCGGGCCGTGGCAACCGCATGGGCATGGGCCAGGGCCGCGGCGGCAACATGACGCCCGAGCAACGCGCCGACATGCAAACCCAGCGCTTAACCAAAGAATTGAGCCTCACCGCCGATCAATCGACGAAAGTTCGCACTATCGCGCTGGCCGAGAACCAGGAGTTGCAGGCCCTGCGCGCCAAGTTCTCGTCCGCCGATTCTCGCCAGGGCGCTGGCCAGGAAATGAAAGCTGTCCGCGAAAAATATGATGCGCAACTTAAAGCAGTGCTTACTCCAGAGCAGGTAACGAAATTCGACCAGATGCGCGAAGACCAGCTAGACAAGCGCAAAGACAAAATGCAGGGCGCTATGAAAAAGAAGGCAAAAGCGTAAGCAAACGCGCAGCAAATTAGATGCAAAAGCCCCGGCCTGTTTGGCCGGGGCTTTTTGCTGCCGAACTGTTTACCCTGCCGTTGCGCCTGCTTTTGCCGCAGGAGGCGCAAGCTGGTGTATAACTCCACGCGCCATAGGTTTTTCCAAGCTGTGCGTAGTATGCAGTGCGCTACGCCTTGCGCAGACTTCATGGAAAACCGCTATTTCAACACGCTGCCTCCAAAGCGCTTGCACCTTTTCGAGAATACTTTTCCCTCTACTTTCGGTTTACGTAGAATTCCACTTGCTTATATTTGAAAATATGCGTCCGGCTTTGCCTTTCCCACCCGGTTGCGCATCCACCACATTCCTCACCCCATGAGTCCTCTGCCCAGTAGTACCGCGTCGGTACAAATTCAGCAGTTTTACGATAAAGGCTTAGCGCATGCCAGCTACGCCATCCGCAGCGGCCGCCAAGTGGCCATCATCGACCCGGCCCGCGACCCCCAACCCTACTACGACTTCGCCGACGAGCACGACGCCCGCATTATTGCCGTCATCGAGACCCATCCGCACGCCGACTTTGTCAGCAGCCACCTCGAAATAGCCGAGGAAACCCACGCTACCATTTATTGTAGCCGGCTGGTGAAGGCCAGCTACCCCCACCAGCCCTTCGACGATGGCGACCGGATCAAGCTCGGCAACATGGAGCTGCACGCCATCAACACCCCCGGCCATTCGCCCGATAGCATCAGCGTACTGCTGATGGACGAGTTTGCCCATACCCGCGCCGTATTTACCGGCGACACCTTATTTGTGGGCGATGTTGGCCGCCCCGACCTTCGCGAAGCCGAGAATGTAGGCGGGCATAGCCGCGAAGAGCTTGCCGCGCAGCTCTACCACAGCACCCGCCAAAAGCTGATGACCCTGCCGCCCGCCACGAAGGTATACCCCGCCCACGGCCCAGGCAGCTTGTGCGGCAAAACCACTAGCACCGACCTCGACAGCACCATTGGCAAGGAAGTGCAGTCCAACTACGCCTTGCAACCCATGTCGCAGGACGAGTTTATTAAGGTACTGCTGGAAGACCAGCCTTTCCGCCCCAAATATTTCGGGCACGATGTGGTGCTCAATAAGCAAGGCGCGCTTCCCTTCGAAGACAGCATCCGGCGGGTGCCACGCTTGCAGCCCGATGCCGCCCTCGACCCCAAATCTCTGATAATTGACACGCGGCCGGCCGAACAATTCCGGACGGGCCACTTACCCGGCGCCATCAATCTGATGGATGGACCCAAATTCGAGACCTGGCTCGGCTCGGTAGTGGGCCCCGAAGAAACGTTCTACCTATTGGCTGATTCGCAGATTGCGCTGGATACGGTCATCCGCAAAGCGGCTAAAATCGGCTACGAGCTCAACATCAAAGGAGCCCTTGTTACGCCGCAGCAGCTCCCCGTCACGAGCCCCAGCACGGATGTTGCGCACGTTCGTGAACGGCCCGAGGACTATACGATTGTGGACATCCGCAACACCACCGAAGCCAAGCAGCCCATCTTCGAGAACTCACTGCAAATTCCGCTGCCGGAATTGCGCGAGCGGGCCCATGAAATTCCTACCAACAAGCCTGTGCTCGTACACTGCGCGGGTGGCTACCGCTCCGCGGCGGGGTCTAGCATCTTGGATGCGGCACTGCCCGACAGCGTGCAAGTACACGATTTAGGTGAGGCCGTTACTACGTTTCAGCCGCAGGTAGTTCACTAACCGTCTTACCAGCACTAAAAGCCCCGGCCCGACAATAGCTGGGGCTTTTTTTATGGTCATTTATTTCAAGGGAGCTTCAGTGGCTTGAAAATATTATCCGGCATTGGGGCCAACCAACCGATTAGCGTCGTCATTGAGTGGCAAAGAACCGTCTGTTCGGCCTTGCATTTTGCGGCGCCAATGCTGCCCTAGTGCTGGGCAGGCAGCTAACTGTGCTACTAGCTCCCGGTCGTGGCGCTGTTCGTATTTGGCAGAATTAGCACGAGCCACCGTCCATTCGGGGTGTGGGCGCTCCATGAGGCGCAGTACGTCATGGGGGCCGACCAAGCCAGGGTGTATGACCCGCATGTACCAGCCCGTAAAACCAGTTTCCTGTAGCCACTGCGAAAACAACGGCAGTTGCCAACGGCGCGCAATTTTCCAGCAGGGCGACCGTGGCTGCGAGATTTGCACCACTGCCTCACCGAAAGCCAGCACATCCCCAATGCACACGTCATCTTCGGTACACTCACCGCCAACAGTTAAGTTTTCACCGAAGCTGCCAGCCGTTAGCGGTAGGCCTAGCCTCTTGGTCCAGTAAGCGTAGTGCTGGGCTGGGTAAGCGCACAATGCCTGGTCGGGCCCGCCGTGGTTACGCTGATCAGCTTGCTCGTCGCCGGCCAGATTAAGCGTAGAAAGCCATACTGGCTCAGTTACTTCCCGCTTGAATATGGCCGAGGTCCACGCCCGGCTCAATACGTCTGGTGCATTGTGTGTTCCTAACTCCTGCGGCAATCCTACGCGCAAGGAAGTTAGCGGCCATGAAATAGCGGGGACAGAATCCGCTTGAGCAGGTGCGGTATTTTCTATGCGTTCCATTACGTCTAGTGAATTACCAGGTTAAGCTACCCGAGTCGATATAAAGCGACTACTGCTGGTAAACTTATCTACTTCCGGATAACGTTGTTAGCGCGCATCGTGGAATTACGAATAGAATCGGCGAAGCAAGCTGTAATTTTGAATTTGCATTGTTACACTTTTCAGCATGAGAGTCCTGCACACCGCCGACTGGCACCTGGGCCAGCGCTTTATCAGCGGCCACGAACGCACCGACGAACACCGCCACTTCCTCGATTGGCTGGTGGAAACGGTGCGGACGCAGCGCGTGGAAGTGCTGGTCATAGCCGGCGACATCTTTGACACCGGCTCGCCTTCCAACCAGGCGCTGGAGTTGTACTACTCTTTCCTGCTGAACATGCGCGGTACCAGCTGCCGCGACATTGTGGTAGTAGGTGGCAACCACGATTCGCCCGCCACGCTCAACGCGCCGGCCCGGTTGCTGCGCCACTTGCGCGTGCACGTGGTGGGTTGCGTGCCCGACTGCTTCGAAGACCAAGTGCTGGTGTTGGATGACGCCACCGGCAAACCCGGCCTTGTGGTGTGCGCCGTGCCTTTTCTGCGCGACCGAGACGTGCGCCTGTCGGTGCCCGGCGAAACAGCCGAGGAGCGGGAAGCTCGCATCAAACAAGGCATTGCCGACCACTACGGCCGCATGGCGGAGGTAGAGCAGGTATGGCAACTTAAAGACTTAGGCTTGCCCGTACTGGCCACCGGCCACCTCTACGCCGCTGGCGCCGCTCCCTCCGATTCCGAGCGGACTATCCACGTCGGCAACCTGGGGCAGATTACGGCCGACCATTTTCCTGCAATCTTTGACTACGTGGCGCTCGGGCATTTGCACCGCCCGCAACGCGTGGGCGGGCGGGAGCATATTCGTTATTCCGGCTCCCCTATTCCGCTGTCGTTTTCCGAAGTCGACCACCCCAAGGAAGTGCTGCTGCTAGAATTTGGCGGTGGCAAGCTGCAAACGCTGGAAGCCCTGCCCGTGCCCGGTGCACGGCGGCTGGTGCGCTTTCACGGCGCCCTCGACGAAGTGGTTCTGCTCCTGACTAGCTATGATAACTCCGGCTACGCCCTTCCCGCCTGGGCCGACGTGCAGATTCATTCCGAGCTAACGCAGTTGGAAGTAGCGGAAGCGCTGTTGAAAGTAATCAAGGACCTGGACCGCAAGCAGCTGGAGGTGTTGGCCCGTCGTCACTTCCGCTTGGTGAAGCTCCGCGCCCTTGGCGATGAACCGGAAGCAGAAGCCCCTCTCACCCGCAGCCTCCACGACTTTACCGAGCGCGAAGTATTCGAGCAACGCCTGGAAGCAGAACCCGAAGCCAGCCGCGCCGACCTACTGCGCACGTTCGACGAGTTGCTGGAGCGGCTGTAAGCCTAGCAGCTATTCAGTAAGTTAGGGGCAACTGGAAGATTTCACTGTGTATTTATGACCACCCAAGGTGTTTTTTCGCTGCAGCGCTGGCTAGCTGCGCTGAGTTGCTCGCTTGCTTTTCATACTCTGCCAGTGGCTGCCCAGCAGCCTCCGGCCCCGCGCGACACGTCGTTCACTGTATATAGTGCCTTCACCAAAGCCAAGAAGAACTATCCAAACATCAGTGTAGCCAGGCCAGCCATGCCAGCCACTGTTCAGGCGAAAACCAACCTGACCTACTGCAGCCTTGGCAACCGCAATTTGCAGCTCGACATCTTCCGTCCGACTGCCAACCGCAAGAAAGGGTACCCGGCTATCCTGTTTATTTATGGCGGCGGCTGGCGTTCCGGCGACCGTTCGCACCACGTCCCGATGGCCCAGGAACTAGCGGCCAAAGGCTACGTGACCGTAACAGCCGACTACCGGTTGTCCACGGAAGCTATTTATCCGGCCGCCGTTACGGACCTAAAAGCTGCCATTCGGTGGATGCGTGCTAACGCAAAAGCTTATGCCATCGACACCACCAAAATTGCCGTTTGGGGCTTTTCGGCGGGTGGGCAGCTAGCGGCGCTGCTCGGCACCACCAACGGCGACAAAACCCTGGAAGGCGATGCCTGCCACACCAGCCACTCCAGCAGCGTGCAAGCCATTGTGGATGTAGACGGTACGCTGGCGTTCATCCACCCCGAATCGGGCGAAGGCAACGACAGCAAAGGGCCTTCTGCTGCTACGTATTGGTTTGGCGCCTCCAAAACCGAGAAACCTGAATTGTGGCACCAAGCCGGCGCTCTAAACCATGTGAGCAGTGCAACGCCGCCCATTGTTTTCATCAACAGCTCGGTTGATAGAATGCACGCCGGTCGAGAAGACATGATTAAGAAGCTAGATGCCTTCCATATCTATCACGAAGTGCACAACTTCCCCGATGCGCCGCACACGTTTCCGCTTTTCAACCCCTGGTTTGAGCCCACACTGACGTATACCGTGGATTTTCTTAACAAGGTATTCAAGGTAAAATAAAGCCACTAAGGTTAAGCTGAGCTGCTAGAACAGCCAGAGCATCACCCTATAAGAGACCCGCTGCGCTTCGTCGTGGCGGGTTTTCTGCTTTCAACGCGTCTGGCATGGTACGGATGTGCTCAGTCTGACTGCCTGTTTTGCACCCGATGAAGGCAGCAACGCTTGAGAGCAGTTGCAGTGCCGCAAGCGCGAAAAATAAATAGCCCCTGCGGCTGTAACGTCCGAAAGTTCGCGCGGTATCCACACCTGAAACCGAACTCGGCGACCCTTTATCTGCCTTCCTAGCTGGCTCCACTTGCTGGCTAGCTTGAAATCCAAGGGTTACCCTCTGCTGCTTGCCACGGTCATTAGCTTGCTTTCAGCCTGCATGGCTCGCTTGGACATTCCTGTTGCTGTACTTCCTTTTGCCACTTAACCGCTTCAATACATTGAACAGCAAAATCTCTACTCGCTTCTTTTTGTTTGCGGCCGGAATTTTGGTGACAGCACTAACGGGGTTCATTGTGCCTACCCAAGCGCAAACTTCCGGCAACATAACGGGAACCGTGCGCTCAGCGGCGGGCACGGCTATTGACTACGCTACCGTGACGCTGCATCGCGCAGCCGACTCTTCGGTGGTGAAAACCGAGTTCAGCGACGCTAACGGCGCTTTTCGTTTCGAGCATCCTACAGAAGGCCGTTACCGGGTATCGGCAGCCCAGATAGGCTTTGCTCGGTACTGGAGTGAGCCGTTTGCGTTGCCAGCAAGCGGCAGCTTGGCGCTACCAAGCATCGCGCTGCAACCTAGTGCGGCTACGGCATTGAAAGAAGTACAGGTAGTAGGCCAAAAACCGTTGTTTGAACGCTTAGCTGACCGCACGGTAGTGAATGTGGAAGGCTCCACGCTGGCCGCCGGCAATACCACGCTCGACGTACTCGCCCGTGCGCCGGGCGTCACCGTCGATGGCAACGACAACCTGGCGCTACGGGGGCGGCAGGGCCTGCTGGTTCTCATTGATGGTAAGCGCCAGCCCATGACCGGCTCAGAGCTAGCCGACTACTTGCGCTCCTTGCCCGCCGATCAGCTTAAGAGCATCGAGCTGATTACCAATCCGCCTGCCAAGTATGATGCGCAGGGCGGCGCTGGCATTATTGCCATCAATCTAAAAAAGGACCAGCGCATGGGTACCAACGGTGCCCTGAATGCCAGCTACGGCCGCACCCAATACAATAAGTTTACCAGTGGCTTCTCGGGCAACCACCGGCGCAAGGACCTCAACATTTTCACTTCCGTAAACTACACCCGGCGCCGGGGCTTCGGCATTCGGAACACGTACCGCTACTTCTACGAGTCGCAAAACGAGGAAGCCCCCGTCCTGCAAAGCACCAGCGACCAGCGCAACCGCATAGAATCCAGCGACCATTTTCTGATCTATAAGATTGGCGCCGATTTCAACCTGTCGAAAAACACTGTCCTCGGTGGGGCCATCAACGGGTTTGCCGTTCCGAACCCGCGCCCGAATGGCGTAGGTACCAACACCAGCACCTTTTATGATGCGGCTGGTCAGGTAACGGATTATTACACGGCCCTGAGCAGAACCGAAGGCTTCAACCCCAACGTTGCGGGCAACCTCAACTTCAAACACACCTTTGGTGCCGCCGGTGCCGGCAGCCCGGAGCTAACGGCCGATGTGGATTACGCCAACTACTATACGCACCGCCTGCAGCGCCAAACCACTTTCTTTGAACTGTCGGGCCGCCCCACTTCTACCCTAACAGGCGACCAGACCGGCGAGCTAATCATTCGGGCCGTGAAAGCCGACTACACGCAAGCCCTATCCCCTAAGACCAACCTCGAAGCCGGGGCCAAAGCCAGCCAAGTGTCTTCCGATAATGACTTGCTATTTGAGAACACCGTCAACGACATAACCACTATTGACCTCGGCCGCACCAACCGCTTCAAATACGACGAAATCATCACGGCTGCCTACGCTACCTTATCGCACACCATCAATAAGCTCAACCTACAGGCCGGCTTGCGCAGCGAGCAAACCGTAATGAAAGGCCGTCAGTTGGTGGATACACTCAACTTCCGGCGCGACTATTACCAGCTCTTTCCGAGTGCTGGCCTCAAGTACACACTCAATGACAAACACGAGCTGTCAGCGTCGCTGAGCCGGCGCATCAATCGGCCCTCCTACCGGCAGCTTAACCCCTTCCGTTTCGTCATCGACCCAACTACTTCGGGCAAGGGCAACCCCGACCTGCGGCCAGAAACCAGCTACAATGTGGAGCTTAGCCACACGTTCAAGCAGAAATTTACCACTGGTTTTAGCTTCAGCGTTACCCAAGACCCCATCACGGACGTGGCTCAACCCGAAAGCGACAGTACTACCGTGTCGCAGTACGTCAACCTGAACCGGCAGCAGTACGCGGCCTTGACGCTCACGGCTCCCCTGACGCCGGCTAAGTGGTGGAATATCTACAACAACGTGGTGCTGTACTATATCCATTACCAGGGCAGTTTGGCCGGCACGGCCCTCAACCGCGGCCGGGGCGCGTGCTCGTTGAGCAGCAACAGCACTTTCACGTTCGGCAAAGGCTGGGGCGCGGAGTTGAATGGCACGTACGAGTCGCGGCAGCGGGTAGGGTTCTTTGTGTTTCAACCGTTTGGCCAAGTTGGAGTGGGCGTGCAAAAGGCCGTGTGGGAAAAGCGTGGCAACGTGAAGCTGGCCGCCACCGACATCTTCTATACCAGCCCCCTACGGGCTACCTCGCGCTACAACAACTACCAGGAAAACCTCTTCCTGCGCCGTGACTCCCGCGCCGTGACCCTGTCATTAAGCTGGAAGCTAGGCAATGATAACTCCACCGCCACCAACCGCCGCAGCGGCGCCGAAGACGAGAAGCGCCGCGCCCAATAGTAATAGCCGCGTTGTTAGCACCATTTAGTTTTCAGAATCAGTTTGCCGCAGGTTGTACCACCGATAGGCCCGATTTTATTTCAGTGAAATGAATAGTAGATCTTACTGTTGAGATAGTGCGGATAGCTACTATCTTGTCCGACCATTTTTTGTTCGGCAACTCATGTCCTCCACCGACGATATCCTCCTCTACCACTCCCCCGACGGCAACACGCAGCTACAAGTACAGTTGCAAAACGAAACTGTCTGGCTAACCCAGGCTCAAATGGCTGAGCTGTTTGATGTTTCTCGCCCAAATGTCACTATGCACTTGCGTAATGTCTTTAAGGAAGGGGAATTAGAAGAAATTTCAGTTAGTAAGGAATCCTTACTAACTGCTGCCGACGGCAAAAGCTACCGCGTCAAACATTACAACCTTGACGTTATTATATCCGTCGGGTACCGGGTGAAGTCCCTGCGCGGCACGCATTTCCGGCAGTGGGCAACGCAGGTGCTGCGGCAATACCTGGTGCAAGGCTACGCACTGAACGAGCAGCGGCTGCGGGAAAGCGCCCGTCAGCTGGCCGACCTTAAGCGCCTGGTGCAGTTGCAAAGCGAAGTGGCAACCAACCACGAGCTAACTTCTGACCAGTCGGATGCGCTGCTGCGAGTGCTCGGTGACTATGCCCGCGCCCTCGACGTCCTCGACCAGTACGACCATCAGCGCTTGCAGGTACGAGGCACTGCCACCGAGGAGCCGTTTGAGCTTACGTATGAAGCTGGCTTAGAGGCAGTAGAAGGCTTACGCAAACAGTTTGGGGGCAGTGTACTCTTTGGCCGCGAAAAAGACGCTTCGTTTCAAAGCTCCGTACGCACTATTTACCAGAGCTTCGATGGCGAAGATCTATACCCCAGCGTGGAAGAGAAGGCCGCCAACCTGCTCTACTTCGTGGTAAAAAATCACTCCTTCTCCGACGGCAATAAGCGCATTGCCGCTTTCCTGTTCGTGTGGTTCCTCGACCGCAACCATTGCCTCTACAAACCCGATGGTTCCCGACGTTTGGCTGACAATGCCTTGGTAGCCCTCACGCTGCTCATTGCCGAAAGCAAGCCGGAAGACAAAAACACAATGGTGACGCTAGTGGTGAATCTGATTAACCAAGAGAACTAGATCAGTAAATTTCTATTTCCCACTTACATAAAACGGGATGTTAGCCGTGGCTACATTGTCGTGGCCGTCGGTGGCGTAGATGAAGAGGCGGTAGGCACCTTCCCGTCTGGGGGCCGTGAGGGTAGTTTGGGCTTTGGCGTTGGCCGGAAGCATGCCGGGAACGGCGGTGGGGCGGCTTTCCCGGTCGCCACCTGATTTAAGGTCGGTGCTTTCGGGCAGCAGCTCGTAGCGGTAGGTCAACTGGTCTTTGTCGGGGTCCGATACGGTGGCTTGCACGGGGTATGCTCTGCCGGGCTGGAGGTACACGCTGTCGGTGGCCTGCTTGCCGTTGAGCCGAAACGAGGTTAAATGCGGAGCGCGATTCTTAGGCCACTGTCCACTCCACAAGTACTGCATCACATCCACCACCTCCGACTCCTTACCGTCCTCGGTGAAGATGCCATACCAGGTAGGCGTGCGCTCCTGCTTCTGCCCCCACAGAAACACGTAGGTACCCAGGCACTGCGTTTTGTCTTTAGCCACTGAGGCCTCGTAGCGGCTTTGGTACACGGCGGCTTTCTGGCTGCTGGTTTCCTCAACCGAGGCTTTCCAGGGTGTAACGGGACTTTCCCAGTGGCCCGTTGGGCCCCACTCGGCTACTACGTAAGGCCCGGTCCAGCCCGTAGTGCGAACCTGCTGCGGAATGGCGGCCAGTCCGGCGTAGGTGTTGATGCTAAGGATGTCCACCGCCGGGCACTTGGCCTTGATGTAGTCCACTTCTTTCTTGCTGCAGCCCGCCAACACGGTACTAGTCGGGTGGTTGGGGTCTACTTCGTGAATCATCTGGGCTATTTGCTGCACGGCGTCCCAAACTTTGGGGTTGGTGTACTCCAAGTTCAGTTCATTGCCGATGCCCCAGAATAGCACAGCCGGGTTGTCTTTGTACTTGAGCACGTCGGCCCGCAGCTTCTGTAGTTGCGCGGCCACAGCCTCCGGGTTGTTGTAGTCGAAGCCGTGCCGTTCGCGGGCTACATCTAGCCCTAGCATCACGGTGAGGTCATTTTTGTTGGCTTCGGCCAGCACTTTGTCGGCGCCGCCAGTTCCCCAGGTACGAATGGAATTGCCGCCATACGCTTTGATGCGCTCGGGAAACTGCCCGCCGCCTGCGCCATTGATGAAGTATGGCTTTCCTCCCCGCAGCAACTCATAACGACCATCGGTTTGCTTGACTTCAACCTTAACGGGGCCGGTTTGAGCGTAAGTAGCGGTGGCCAGGGCAAGCAGAGAGAGAAGAAGGCGGGATTTCATGGACAGATGCGGGGAGTGAGGGCTCTATTTTAATTAATCAGCACGAATATATTGTGCGCGCCCTTACTTGTACACTGACCCAGCTGGGATATAGTGAGCTTGAGACTCGCTCACCTGCCACTGCTTACGCCGACGGTTAAACAAAGCAGTGCCGGGTAGCAGAACCGTTAGCAGGGAGATACCAGCTACTTCCCAGAAGTGCAGACCAGGCAGCCGCACTAATACCTCGGCCACTAAAGCTACGTAGAGCTCCAGCACCGATAAATACATAAAACTGTAGTGTAACTGCTGCCAAGAGCGCACTGGTTTCTTCCGCAGTACGGGCGCCATTCCCAGGCCCAACGTAACGGAACTGAGTAGTGCAGCTACGTGAAAAATGCCGAAGCCGTGGTACTGTCGGTAGATGGCAAACGAGGTAGCAAGCATTAATACCATGCTACTCACGTAACCATAGCCCAGCCGTTTGTGAAGATTGTTTCGCTTGGGCAGCAATAACACTGCAGTCCCTAAAATCAACGACGCCAGTGCGGCTATAAGGTGTAGTAAGCCCCAATTGCTATAGACTATTGTAGGCATACGGTACGCGTCGTATTCGGCAGCCGTCACAGGCCTGTTCAGACGAATTCAAGGGAGGCTATTTTGGCCGTTTGCTACCTAAACAGTGCGTAGCCTGTATTGTTCTTCCCGCCATCTGGTGCAGGCTTCTATTCCTGCATGTTAACCCTACCAATTCCGCTTGCGTTATATAGCTACACACCCACACCAATTCCTTTTTCAATCATGAGCATATTTGGTTCTGGCCGCCAACCGAGCGGCACTATGGGAGGCTTACTTTCGGCTCTGTTTGGAGGTAATTCCACTGGCGGTGATGCTACCGGAGGTAACATCAGCAGAAACACCGGAGGTTTTAGTCGTAAGCTGGCTGGCGGCGCGCTGCTAGCTGCTGGCGCGGCGTATCTGTATAACCGCAACAAAAACAAAAGCATCAACACGCCACGCTTCACCGGTAACGAATAAACCCGTTCGTTGAAACAGCGAAATCCCCGCCCCTGCCTATTTCGGCAGGGGCGGGGATTTTTGATGCTAGACTATTCCTAAAGGCATTCTACTATTACGGCTTAGCCGCCATTGTAAACACCAGTTCGCCGCCCTTCACAATATCCTGGTAAGCCAAGAACGGCTTGGTGAGTTTCTGGCCATTGAGGCGAGCTTCCTTCACGTAGACATTTTTGTCGCTTTGGTTTTTGACGGTGATACGGAAGGTCTTGCCGTTTTCCAAGTTCATGGTGGCGCCGTGGACAGCAGGGCTGCCAAGAGCATAATCGGGGGAGCCGGGAGCTACAGGGTAGAAGCCGAGAGCCGAGAAAATGTACCAGGCGCTCATTTGGCCGCAGTCGTCGTTACCGCCGAGGCCGTCGGGCGTGGGGCGGTACATCTTGGGCAGAATCATGCGCACACGCGCCTGGGTTTTGTAGGGTTGGTCGGTCCAGTTGTAGAGGTAGGCGGCGTGGTGAGCGGGCTCGTTGCCGTGCACATAGTTGCCGATGATGCCTTCCCGAGTGATGTCCTCGGTTTCGGCGAAAAACTTATCGGGCAAGTGCATCGTGAACAACGAGTCCAAGTGCTCCACGAAGCGCTTCTGGCCGCCCATGATGGTAATAAGGGCCGCGGGGTCTTGCGGCACGTAGAGGCTGTAGTTCCAGGCGTTGCCTTCAATAAATCCTTGGTTGTGCGTGCTCAGCACATCGAATTCCTTGCGGAAAGTACCGTCGGCGAGCTTGGGGCGCATAAACCCGATACGCGGGTCGTAGACATTGCGCCAGTTCTGGGCGCGCTTGCTGAACTCCTGATAGATGTCCTGGCGGTTGAGTTTCTGGGCCATCTGGGCAATGCACCAGTCGTCGTAGGCGTATTCCAGGGTTTTCGATACCGACGAGCCGCTTTTGTCTTCCGGCACGTAGCCGAGCTGCATATACTCGCCAATGCCATCGTAGCGCTGGGTGCGGGCGGTAGTCACGCAGGCGTCGAGGGCCTTGTTGGCGTCGAAGGGGGCGTTGCCTTTGAGTACGGCATCCGCCACCACGGGCACCGAGTGGTAGCCAATCATGCACCAGTTTTCGTTGGCATAGTGGCTCCACACGGGCAGCATGCGTTCCACACTTTGGTTGAAGTGAGCCAGCATGGATTGCACCATGTCGGCGTTACGCTTGGGTTGCAGCAGGTTGAAGAGCGGGTGCAGGGCGCGGTAGGTGTCCCAGAGCGAGAAGGTGGTGTAGTTGGTGAAGCCGTCCGCTTTGTGCGAGTTCTGGTCGAGGCCGCGGTACTGACCGTCCACGTCCATGAAGGTGGTTGGGCTTAGGAAAGCATGGTACATGGCCGTGTAGAAGTTCTCCTTGTCTACTTTCTTCGGCGACTCCACTAGCACCTTGCTTAGCTCTTGCTGCCACAGTTGCTGGGCCTGTGCTTTCACCTTGTTGAAATCCCAACCGGGGGCTTCGGTGCGCAAGTTTTGCAGGGCCCCAGCGGTGCTCACGGGCGAGAGGGCAAATTTCACTTTCAGCTTCTCCCCTGCCGTGGTCTTGAAGTTGAAGTACATGCGCAGCTGCTCACCAGCCAAGTCGGGAAAGTTTTTGGTTTGGTCGAACTTGCCCCAGAAGCCGCGGTACACCTGTTTTTTAGAGAAGTTGCGGCTGCCGTAGTCGGTGAAGGGCTTCGAGAAAGACATGGCGAAATACACCGTGCGGGTACGGGCCCAGCCGTTGGTTTGGCGGTAGCCCGTCACCAGCGAGTCATTCTCTACCCGCACAAAAGTCCAAACGTTCTTGTCGGGGTAGTTGTAGATGCCGGCCATCAAATCCAGAATCAGGTGAGCTTGGTCGGACTGCGGAAATGTGTACTGGTGCATCCCCACGCGGTTGGTGGCAGTCAGCTCGGCGAGGATGTTGTGATCGTCGAGCTTCACTTTGTAGTAGCCGGGCTCGGCTACTTCGGTGTCGTGGGAGTAAGTAGAGCGGAAGCCGCGCTCGGGCTGGGTGGCCGTGCCGGGGTTCAGTTGCAGCGGGCCGGTGGTGGGCATCACGAGGAAGTCGCCAAGGTCGGAGTGGCCGGTGCCGCTGAAATGGGTGTGGCTAAAACCGACGATGGTTTTGTCGGTGTACTGGTAGCCCGCGCAGTACTTGTACATGTCGGGGTTGTACTTGCCGTTCAGCTCGTAGCTAAGCGTGTCGGTATCGGGCGAGAGCTGCACCATACCGAAAGGCACCGTTGCGCCCGGAAAGGTGTGACCCATCTTCGCCGTCCCTACTATTGGGTGGGCATACTGCACGAGGTTCTCGGCAGCTTTCGGCTTTTGGGCGAAGGTAGGCAGCGCCGCAAGGAGCAGTGCGGCAGGCAGGAGCAGTCTGTTCATCAGCTTCAATCAGGAGTGGAGTTGAAGCTGGAAAGGTAAGGAGCAGTGCGTTTAGTTAATCTTTACCCTTGTTTATTTAGGACATTCACCACTTTCCAAAACATCTCATTCTTAATCTCTATCTTCTTATTATTCTCTTTATCATAGAAAATCAACCGTTTAACCATGATACTCACTACATCAGCAGCTTCGCCGTAGTAATCCGTTTTACTACTGACCCCAATTACTATTTCACCTGTCTTGCTTACAATTTTTCTAACAGGTCTTGCACTGTTAACTGTAGTCACATCAGTGCAAATATTATTTAGGTTAGCCTTGCTGTCTTTATAAACAGAAAGAGCAGCCATAAAATACTGTATTGTTCTTGGGCCTTGAGCAGTTATACAGGAGCCAGTCTGGGGAAGCGTGTCAAGCTTGATACTTAACACATATTTCTTCCCTATCAGCTTATAAAATGTATTATGGCAGCCTAAAGCACGTGCAAAGTCAGAATGATGAATGTTTGAGAAACACTTATCGAAAGCTATTCTTGTAGTATCACCCCGAATAGAGTCAGCCGCACAGCACACCTTGAAAACAAGTAAGAACAAGACAAAAAGTGTGATTCTAGTTTTCATAGCCTGAGCTTGCCGTTAGAGTAGCAATACACTGAAATAGAACAATTGCTCACCGGAGCCGATTTGTTAGATTTCTCGGGCTAATCAAGAGTGAGCATACTATTGGGAAGGTAATGCAGAAGAGAGCCTAGTACCGTCACTTTTCGAGGAGGCGAGTGATTCCTTTATGTCTACACACAAGCCAAGTACCGCGTAAGAATTCAAAAGTGTGGCATTTCCGGCACCTGATGCCACCAAAAACGCTTTGAATCCGTTAGGAAATAGACATCGACTGGCTTCTCTTGTACCCCTGTTGATGCGGGACGGAGTTCGGTTGACTTTCAAACAGCCTAACAGCAGAGCAGTATGGAAACAGCGCAGTTAAAAAATCCCACCCAAACCACCTACGACGTCGCGCAAATTATGGGCGGGCTCTACGGCGACGGTATTATCGGCCTGAAAGGGGCCTTTAGTCGCGAATGGGCGCAGCAGCTCGGCGAAGACATTGCCGTGCTCTACGCAGATGCCCTGAAACGTCCTGGTGGTGCCCTTGGCCGTGGTCCTAAGCGGCACTACGTCGAGATTCACCCCGAAAATATTCGCGGCTTTGTGGAGCTAGCCACGCACCCGTGGGTGACGGCGGTGTGCGAGGCGGTGCTCGGACCAGAGTATAAAATCGTGGAAATCGGCTTCGACGTGCCCAATCCCGGCGCCGTCAACCAGCCCTGGCACCGCGACTTTCCTGCCCCCGACGACACCATCATTGGCCGCCGACTCAACTCGCTGGCCTTCAACCTTACCACCATCGACGTGACCGAAGATATGGGCCCATTCGAGGTGGCGCCCGGCACGCAGTGGGACTTGCCTATCGATTTCGAACACGGCATGTTCCCGCCCAAATCCAACAGCCCCCGCTACGAGCAGCGTGCCCAGCGCAAAATGCCACAGATGGGCGACATCTCGGCCCGTTCGGCCCTAACTATTCACCGCGGCACGGCCAACTACTCCGACAAGCCCCGCCCCGCGTTGGTACTCGGCGTAGATGCTCCCACCGCTAACAACGCTGAGCGCCACGACCTACAAGTCAGTAAAGCATTCTACGAAACCCTCCCCGAAAGCCTCAAGCAGCACCTCACGTGCCGGATAGTTGATGAGCTAGAGGTTATCGAGCAAGGACATACTATTGAAGGGTTGATGATGGGCGAGGCGTAGGACTTGTAGAGGAAAGAAATATAAGCTAGAGTGTTCGTTGCCCTTCTTAGATGCCATTGCGCCTCTAGCAAGAAGGAAAACCAACGCTCTAGCTTCTTTTCTAGTCTTATCCCCTGCACTCTATTGATGTAGCATAGACATGCATATACCTGATGACCATATTTACCAAGAGGCGCATTTAGCGCCGATGACCGTAGCGGAAATAAACGAGCTAACAAAGAACGCGCGGGCGCTGCCACCAAGTGGCGACCAAACGCATGTGTTGGTGGAAGATGGTGAAGACCCCTGGGTTATTTCGCACGAAGGCCACCTGTACTATTGCAGCGTTGATAGGCTAAAGCAAACCATTCAGGTAAGCAGGTTCTCTAGCTTAACGGAAATGGCCACCGCCGAGCTCGTGCAGGTATGGCCAGGCAAGCAAGGCACCACGCCCGAGTTTGTGGAAATATGGGCTCCCGAGCTGCAGCTAATCGACGGGAAATGGTATATCTATTTCGCCCTTTATAATGCCAAAAACGGCGAAGAGCGACTTTATGCCCTTGAGGGTATTTCCGATGACCCGCAAGGCGAATACGAGTTCAAAGGCAAACTTGACGTCCCCACCGACCGATGGGCCATTGACGGAACGATACTAGCCACCGACGACGGGCAGAAGTATTTCGTATGGTCAGGGTGGGATGGATTTACCAACGTCAGCCAAAACATTTACATCGCCGGAATGAGCAACCCCTACACGATTTCCTCGGACCGGGTGTGCATATCTCGACCGGAATACGAGTGGGAAAAGCAGGGCTACCCGTACGTGAACGAAGGTCCGCAAGTGCTGACTCGCAACGGCCGCATCTTTATTGTCTACTCCGCCAGCGGCAGTTGGACCGATGACTATTGCCTAGGTCAGCTCACGTACTTGGGCGGCGACCTGCTAAACCCGGCTTCGTGGCGCAAGGAGCCCCAGCCCGTGTTTTCAAAGACGGACACCATTTTCGGCCCGGGCCATGCCTGCTTCGTTGAAATCAACCAGCAGGACTACATCATCTACCACGCTGCTCGCCGTAGCCAAGCCGGTTGGGCCCGCCAAGTTCGCGCAAAGCCCTTTACCTGGAACGAGGACGGCTTGCCCAATTTTGGCGCTCCAGAATAGTCCCAAGGTGTAGTTAAGTAGCGGCTTACTTCTCTTCATAAGATGATATGACACCTTTCCAGCAGCATTAGCCCAGCTGGCATTCAGCTTGTTGGAATGTTGAAACCGATGGTAACTAAACCGGCTGTGGGTTTAGGCCTATCCTCAATACGCCTGGTCTGCACGTCACGGCTGACGCCGTTAGAAAACGGTGGCTTTGCCGTTGGCGAGGTATAAGGTGGGCTTAAGAAGAGTAAGCCGTTGAGTACATGCTTTCGATGGGTTATATTGAATTGAAGACCAATGCCGAGAAAGCGCACTACGCCGAGGTGCCGCTATTTCGCAGTAACTTCGTAGTGCGAAGCTTTGCTTTCGGTTAAGCTTAGTTTTTCGCTTAGGTTGTAGCGACGTCCAGTTAGTTTTTCTCTTCGAGCAAGCGGATTCCTTTATCAAGTAGGGCAGCTACACCGTCCCTTTGAGGCTCCTTTATTACTTGTTTCCTCTGGCTCATCTCTCAGCCAGCTATTGTAAATGAAAATTCTCCGCGTCCGCTTCTTCAATCTCAACTCCCTGCGCGGGGAGCACACCGTGGATTTCAGCCAGTCGCCGCTATCAGATGCGGGGCTATTTGCCATAACTGGCGCTACGGGGGCGGGCAAGACGACCATTCTCGATGCCATTACGCTCTCACTCTACGGGCAGGTGCCACGCCACGAAACCAGTGGCCCCGAGCAGGTAATGAGCCACGGCACTGGCGAAAGTTGGGCCGAAGTGGAGTTTGAAGTGAACGGCCAGCAGTACCGCGCAAAGTGGGGCCAATACCGCGCCCGCAAGCGTCCGGATGGCAAGCTGCAGGATCCGCGTATGGAGTTAAGTGAGCGGCACGTAGCCGAGAACGGCGAGGAAACTTGGCCGTTTCTGGAAACCTACAAGTCGAAGGTGCCGCTACGGGTGGCGGAGCTGAGCGGGCTTGAATACCGGCAATTTTTGCGCTCGGTGTTGCTGGCGCAGGGCGACTTCACCAAGTTTCTGAAATCGACGGCAGGCGAGCGGGCGCAATTGCTCGAGAAGATTACTGACACCAAAAAGTACTCTGATATCTCGCGGGCGTCCTTCGAGAAAGCCAAGCAGGAAGCGCAGTTAGTGGAAACCCTGCGCGCGGGTCTGGCGGGTGTAGTGCTGCTTTCGCCCGAGGAAGTGGCCGTGCTAGAAACCGAAATTCAGTTGCTACAGCAGCAGCTTGAAGAAACTACTAGTGCTCAGCAGAAGCTTCAGGATGCCCAGACTTGGCTGCGGCGCTTGCAGGAACTCCGCACGCGTCACCAAGAAAGTCAAACCCGCCAGCTCCAGCTCACGGCCCAAACCGATACCCTCACCCCGCTGAAGCAGCGCTTGGCTTTGCACACCCAGGCAGCTCCCTTTGCCACCGATTGGGCGTTGCTTCGGCAGTCGGATGCGCACATAGCCCGCCTGCGCCAAGAGGCCGAGCAGTTTCGGCAGCGCCTCCCGCAGTTGCAGCAGCTCCGCGACACGGCTGCCGCTGCCCGCGCCACCGCACAGCAAGCCTACGACACGGCCACGGCTACCCGCCAGTTGCAAGAGCCCAAGCTGCGGGAGGCCGAGCAGCTAGACAACTCGATACGCGAAGCCAACAAGCAATTGCAGTTGGCGAAAGAAGAGTACGAGCAAAAAAACGAGCAGTGCAAGGCGCTAAAAGCTACAGCCGAACAAGCCGCCACCCTCACCCGCACCTTGCGCGAGCAAGTGCGCGAGCTAACGAAGTGGCTGGAGCTAAACGCCAACATCAGCGAGTTAAACGAAACCCTGCCCGACTTATCGGCCAACCTGCAGCAGTGGGAGCACCTGAAAGCCGAGCTAGGCCAATTGCGCCAGCGCCTGCACGAGGCGCGCCAGCGCCAAACCCAAGCCACGGAGGCAGCCACCCGCTACCAAGAGGCTGCCACCGAAGCCAGTCAGCATTTGCAGGCCCTTAGCACCCGCCAGCAAGTTGCCCTCGATGCCCGCACCGCTTGGCTGCACCGCTTGCGCTACCACGTGGCAAGCCTGGTGCGCGAGCAGGAAAAAGAACAGCAACACTGGGACGACCTCCGCCGTAGCCTCCAGATGCAGCAGCTGATTTTGTCGCACACCGACACGCGCCAGCTCTTGGAGCCCGGCCAGCCGTGCCCAGTGTGCGGAGCTACCGAACACCCCTACTTGGCTGGGGTGCTAGGCGTGAGCGAGGATGCTTTCCAGCACGACCGGCAACGCGAGGAAGACATGAGCCAGCGGGTGCGCGCCCTAGGAACCCGCTTCAACCGCCTCAACACCTATGTTACCATGCTGGAGCAAGCCGGCCCTGAGCCCGCGGAGGTGCCAGCAGATACCATCCAGCTGTTGCCCGAAGCCGGTGAGAAAGCCGCGGCCGAAGAAGTAAGAGCCTTGGTGCAGGAAATGAAAGAGCTGCGCGACCAGCACACGACCATCAACCAGCACTTTACGCAGGCTACTACGCAGCAGGAAGCGGCCACGCGGCAGCAGCAGGAATACGCTCAGGCCGTACTGCACTTAGAAGCCGAGCTGGCCGATGCCGAAGAACGTGGCCCGGCCGCCAAAATGATGATTCAGAGCCAGCTCGAAAACTTCGGGATGGTGTTCTCCGATGAAAATGGGCGCGCCCTGATGGAGCAGGCTCGCCTGCGCATTCTAGAGTTCACCACCAAACAGCAGCAGCGCGAGAAAGCCAGTAATGAGTTAAGTGGCGTAAGTGTAGCCGCCGATGAAGCCGAGCGGCAGAAAAAGGAACTGGATATTTGGCTCCGAGCCCGCAAGCAAACGGTGCTCGACAAATACAATGATATTCAGGCGCAGCAGCACCAGCGGCAAGCGCTTTTCTCTGGCTCCGACGTAGCCCAGGCCCGCCAGCAGCTCGAAGAAGCGGTGCGCCAAGCAGAAACCCGGCGGCAGCAAGCCGAACAGACACTGCAGCAACACGAAACCGCTTTGGTGCTGGCCAATACCCAGCAGCAACAGCGAGAGCAGGATGCCCAAACGCAGCAGTTGCTTCGGGAGCAGCAGCACACCACGCTCACAACAGCCCTTTCCGCCGCGGGCCTCGCCCCCGACCCTGCCGCTCTTACTGCCCTGCTCCTCCCCGACCCCGAGGTGCGCCGCCTCGCCGACCAGCTTCAGCGGCACGAGCAGGCGCTGGCCGTCACCCAACAAACCCTCACCGATTTGGCGCAGCAGCTTCAGCAAGAGCAAGCCCGCGCCCTTACCGAGGAGCCTTTAGAGTCAATAGAGCAGCAGCTACGTGCCAGTAATCAGCAGCTGGCCAATCTTAATCAGCAGCTAGGCCAGCGGCAGCAGCGCCTGCACGACCACCGCAACGGCCAAGAGCGCCACGCTACCCTGGCCGAGCAACTAGAGAAACAGCAGCAAGAGGCCCGCCGCTGGCGCCAGCTAGCCGACGTGATAGGCTCGGCCGATGGCAAGAAATTCAGTGAATTTGCCCAAGGCCTAACTCTGGCCCGCCTCACCGACCTGGCCAACCGCCACCTGCACCGCCTCACCGACCGATACCGCATCCTGCGTAACCCAGAGGAGCACCTCGACCTGCTCATCGTCGATGAGTACCAGGGCGGCAGCAGCCGCACGATGAACTCGTTGTCGGGTGGGGAGAGTTTCTTGGTGAGTTTGGCGCTGGCCTTGGGGTTGTCGGAACTAGCCAGTCACCGCACCCAAATCGACACGCTCTTCATTGACGAAGGCTTCGGTACGCTCGACCCTGATGCCTTGGATGTCGCCCTTTCGGCTCTCGAGAACTTGCAGGGCAGTGGCAAAACTATCGGTATCATCTCCCACGTCGAAGCGCTGAAGGAACGCGTCAGCACCCAGATCAACGTGCGCAAGGGTGTTGGTGGCGTTAGCTCGTTGCAGATTGTAGGCTTTGGAGAGGCACTATAGCGTCTGTTAACTACTAAGTCGTTATCAAAGCTGCCTCTATACAGCTTTGATTTCTGCCCACGTCCAGTACTGTTTTGGTTCTATAGCGGCGTATTTCTCTCGGAAGTATGTCACCACTAATTGCTCTAGCTCTTCCGGCGCGATAGAAGAAGCATGAATTGGCCGCTGGTCAGGGTCGGCGTAGCGTTGCGCTTTGCCAAGGCTTTTGCCCGCCAAGCGCAGCAAAGGGCCAGTATCGGTTATGCCATCGAAGGTCCAGCGGTGCGGAGCTTGCTCGCGGGCGTTGAGTTGAGCGGCCAAGGTGTCGAGTGGCAGACGAGGCAGTGTAGGGCGGCTTTCGAGGTCTATCCAGGTGGTATATTTGTACTCGAATTCGTAGCGCTGCCCTCCGTAGATGCTGAGTACCATGTCGTAGCCCGCCGTAGGGCCGAACAACGCGTAGTAAGGCAGCGGCACTGGTGCCCGCACCACCACCAGCCCAATTTCCGGATACCGGGTAAGCCGTGCATCTGCACCTTGTAGCACGGTGGCCGCTTGTTTGACCCGCTCATACTCCGGCTCCCACACCGGGTGCTCATTCTCAGGATTTTCTAGTACGTGCTGAAAGCGCAGCAAAAACCACTCGAATTTATCTGCTGAAGCCTCGTCTTCGCGCCGGCGCAGCGCTGGCGCGCCAAACGGCACATAGAACAACTCTTTTTCCTTGGCATTCAGCCAGCACACCAGTTGCAAGGCGTGGTCGGCGCAAGGGTCCTGCCAATCCAGTTCCCGGAAGTCGCCGAGGGTGGCGGTAAGACGGAGTAGGTGCTCGTGACGCAAGGCTAGCTCGGGATTCAGCAAGCTCCACACGCCCACAAAGCCATCTACATCAAAATGATTGGCCGTGACAGCTGTGGCGTTTATACCAGGGGTTTCGGGCGCGTGCAGTGCCCGGAGCACCGAGCCCGCACTGGTATCGTCGCGCAAGAATTCTGGTGTAGCCGCGCCGCGCCAATGCGCTAGCGTGAGAGTAGCACCCAAGCCCACACTGTCTACTACAATGGTAGGCTGCTGGCGGAGCTTCTGGAAAGCAACGAACTGCTTGGGCACGGCAAGAAGATGTAAGAGGAAACTGGCTAGGCCGCAAAGCTAAGCCAGCGGCATGACTAAGCTCTTCTCGCTGCCTCCCAAACTCACTTGTTTCCCCGCCGATTGGAAATGCGCTCTACGCGGCTGCGGCGTATCCAGTGCAGGTATTTCTGCAGCTTCTCAGCGCCACGCAACGCTTCAATAGTGTGATACTGGCGGGCCAGCTCCTTGTTGTCGAGCAGCAAGTGCACACTACTATGGCAGGGCTGGCAGAGGTCAGCAGTGGGACCGTGCCGCCCCCCTTCCTCGCGTGGTATCAGATGGTGCCGCGACAATTGCTGCACTTCCCGCTCGCACAAAGCGCAGCAGTTGCCGCTGACCGAAGCAATTGGGGCAATTAATTCAGATTGGGAATTATAAATCGAACGTCGCCGCATAAGACTATGATAAATAGCATGTTGAAAACATCTAGACTTGACATAGTAGTTTCTCGGAAGTAGAGAAAAAAATGCACCTTACATTACCAGCCATGTCGAAATACTCCTATATTTGGTTGGACCCGAACGGTTTAATCGAATACGACCTTAAATTTTTCACTTTTCTCTTCTTTTTTTGCCTTATCACTTTATCGTTTAACTCATGGGCGTTTCTACTCTTGTTTTTCCTAATCGCCTCACCTCATTGCTACGGGTTGCCGGGTTAGGGCTGGCTTGCATCGTGCTGTCACCTACTGATTCGAAAGCTCAAACCTGGATGGTTTCTACAGATGCCTTCATGAAACTGGGCGTGATGGATAAGTTTGGCACCTTAGGCGCTTACTCGGCCAAGTTCGTTGTCACCAATACCACTAGCGGCAAAGCGTACATCCTAGTGAAGGAAGTTGGAGGTGGCCAAAACGGGATTGACGTGGTTTTCCCATCCGAACCTTCCGAGCCCGACTATTTCAAAGCTGATACGGGCGAAGCTGCCCGCGCGCTGCCAGGCTCCTATGTTTGGGAGTGCCAGGTAGGAGGCAAGAAAGTGGTTGGCGGAAAATTCTCGTTCCCGCAAACAGCTAACGACGTCACTACTGTAGTGGTCGATAAAAAGAAATAATGCAGCAATTATACTCAGCAACTGGCCCGGTGCTTACGCATCGGGCCTTTTTGCGGTAAGGCCTAGTTGTTTCGGAACGTGGGCTCGGGTGGTTTCGTAGTATGTACCTACTTACTGTTGTAGCGTTTCGCCAACAGAGGATTCAGTAGGAAGCCTCTGGACTTGTTGTCTGGAATCCTTGTTCTAAGAACCAGAGCTTTCGTTTGTATTCATCTAACTGCTATTCATCATGCCTAAAAAATCTTTCTCCGAACTCATCAACAGCCCTGGTATGCCGGTGCTGGTTGACTTCTATGCCGACTGGTGCGGGCCTTGCAAAACAATGGCGCCTATCCTCGAGCAAGTAGCGGCCCAGCACCAGGGCAAGCTCAAAATCATCAAAATAGACGTGGACCGTAATCCGGCAGCCGCCCAGCAGTTTCGGGTGCAGGGCATTCCAACGCTGATTTTGTTTCATAAAGGGCAACCCGTGTGGCGGCAGTCGGGCGTAGTGGCAGCGCCGCAGCTCAACCAGGTGGTGCAACCGTTTTTAGGGTAGGCGCTTCTAAAAGAGGAAAGGAACAGCCGGGCTACAAACTATACAGTGAAGCAGGGCGTTAGGTACTACGCTGCCTACCTTTGCTGGCGCTGGCTCATACTTTCCTCGGATGCGGTTTCCTTTTCTACTACTAGTTCTTGGGTTTTTCAATCTTCTGCTTATTTCCCCGGTTTCGGCTCAGTCGGCGGGTGGTTATAAATTGAGCGGCTTCGTACGAGCCGGCAGCAGCCGGGAGGTTTTGCCCGGAGCCTCCGTTACGGTACCCGCACTTGGCACCGGCGTTACCACTGATGGGGCAGGCTTTTACACGCTGGTATTGCCCGCGGGCCGGTATGAGGTGGTTGTTTCTTTTATCGGTTACCAAAACCAAACGCGGGAGCTGAACCTCACGCGCGACCAGAAGGTGTCGTTTAGCTTGTCGGAATCAACCAACACGCTGAATGAAGTGGTGGTAGAAGGCTCTGGCACGCTAGAGCAAAAGCTGCAAACCACTCAAATGAGCGTGGAGCGCCTTTCAGCCAAAGAAGCTAAGTTGCTACCGGCATTGTTTGGCGAAGTTGACATTCTGAAAACCTTGCAACTCAAGCCAGGCGTGCAAAACGGCGGTGAAGGTACCAGCGGCCTGTTTGTGCGCGGGGGCTCCAGCGACCAAAATCTGGTGCTCGTTGACGATGCCCTGGTGTACAACCCGAGCCATTTATTTGGTTTGTTTTCGGTGTTCAACCCCGATGCCGTTGCCAGTGTGGACTTGTATAAGGGCGGGTTCCCGGCTCAATATGGTGGGCGTTTGTCGTCGGTGATAGATGTAAAGCTGCGCGAAGGCAACAAGGAAAAGATAGGTGTTAGTGGTGGCCTGGGGTTGATTTCGTCGCGCCTGACTGTGGAGGGGCCGATAGTGAAAGACAAGGGCTCGTTCATCATTTCGGGTCGCCGCACGTATTTCGACGTCTTCACGCGCAAAATCAACAGCCTCAACGACGACGACCCCGAGTACAACCCCATTCCCGACTACTACTTCTACGATTTCAACGCCAAGGCCAACTACACGCTCGGCCCTAAGGACCAGGTGTTTTTGAGTGGGTACTACGGGCGCGACGTCTTCGGCTTTGCCTCGCAGGGAGGGTTCGACTTTAATTTCACCTGGGGTAATTCGGTGGGGGCGGTCCGCTGGAACCACGTGTTTAATAAGCGGCTTTACCTCAATACCACCGTCTCCCTCACCGACTACAAGTACGACGTAACTAACAAGCTAGACCAGTTCAGCTTCAACCTGGCCTCTGACATTCGCGACTATTCCGTCCGCACCGACCTCGACTATGCTCCCAATAGCAAGCACGCCCTCAAGTTTGGGGTGCAAGCCACTACGCACCAGTTCGGGGTGGGCCGTCTGCAAGCCGGCTCCGGCGACGGCCGCCTCAACATCGGCTCTGATGTGAACTACCGCGGACAAGAAGCGGCCGTGTATGCCTCCGACAACTTCAAGCCCACCGACAAGTGGCAGTTCGAGTACGGCCTGCGGCTGACCGGCTTTCAAAGCGGTGCCCAATCCTATGGCGGTATCGAACCCCGGGGGTCGGCACGGTATTCCCTCACGCCCAAAACCTCGCTGAAAGCTAGTTACGCCCTCATGTACCAGTACGTGCACTTGGTCACGAACTCCGGGGCCACGCTGCCGACTGACATTTGGTATCCCTCCCGCCTCTCGGTAAAGCCCCAACGCTCGCAGCAAGTGGCCACGGGCATCAGCTTTCTGCTCGGCGACGGCAAGTACTTGCTGACCGATGAGGTGTACTACAAGTGGGCGCAAAACCAAGTGGACTTCAAGGACGGCGCCCAGCTGTTTGTGAATCCGGACCTGGATACAGAATTCCTGTTCGGCAAAGGTTGGGCCTACGGCAACGAGCTGTATCTGGAAAAGAAAACCGGCCGCACCACGGGCTGGCTCGGCTACACGTTGTCGTGGAGCAAGCGCAAGTTTCCGCCGCAGCGCGAAACCAGCGGCATCAACGGAGGCCGGACGTTCTACCCCAACTATGACCGGCGGCACAACATAACGGCCGTTATCCTGCACCAGCTTAGCGAGCGGGTTAACCTGACGGGCTCGTTTGTGTACACTACCGGCAACGCCACTACCCTACCCTCGGGCCGCTTTGCGGTGCAAGACGTGTTTGGGGGCGAAACCGCGGCAGTACCCATCTACCCCGACCGTAACTCCTTTCGCCTGGCCTCTTACAATCGGCTGGACCTAGGCGTGGTTTGGCGCATGAAGCCCAACCGCTGGTTCCGGGAGTCCGACGTGACGTTCAGTGTTTACAACGCCTACAACCGCCGCAACCCCTACTTCGTGTATTTCGACCAAATAAAGGAAGACGACGATGCTCCTGTCACGGGGTATCGGGCCCGGCAGGTGTCTTTGTTCCCCGTCATTCCGGCCGTGACTTACAATTTCAAGTTCTAACCCCGGACGGCGCGGCCTACAGTCTCCTAGCTATCTGCTTTTGCTTTTATGCCCATTTTCAAGAAAAACCATTTACTGTCTTGGCGCCTAGTGTGGCTGTTGGCGTTGGCACCCTTCACCAGCTGCGACTTACAAAAGGAAATTGATGTGGATTTGCCCGTTCTGCCGGCACAGTTGGTGGTGGAGTGTTACCTCGAAAACGGGCAGCTCCCGCGCCTGACGGTGACGGAAACCGTACCCTACCTTTCCAGTCCCGACCCCGTCATTCCCGAAGACGTTAAGGTCCGCATCACGTTAGCCAACGGGCAAGTACAGCAGTTGCAGTATTTCCCTGGTTATGACCCCACTACTGGCAAGGCCTTCACGCATATAGGATTACGCCGAATAATAGCCCGCCCCGGCGACACGTTCAAGCTAGATGTAACCGACACCAAAGGGCGTCACGTAACGGGCACGGCTACCATGCCCGCGCGTATTCCCATCGATTCGCTGGAATACAAATACAACGACCTGCCGCCTGAGTCCCGCGAAGCCTACGTGCTCACCAACTTCAAGGACCCCGTGGGTGTGGGCAATTACTACCGCTTGCAAATCCACCGCGACAGTATTTCCAACGACCCCGTGCTCGATTACGATGTGGACGACCGCCTTAACGACGGCACTAACTTCACGCTCGGCACCAGCTACATCTTCGACCCCGGCGACCGGCTGTACGTAACGCTCTACCACTTCGACCGGCCCTACTATTTATTTCGGCAGTCGGTGAATGATGCGCGCAACGCCAACGGCAATCCATTCTCACAGCCATCAGCCATAAAAAGCACAGTAGAAGGCGGCGTTGGCGTGTTTACGGTGCTTAGCTACGAGCGAAAACGCCTCTACATACGATAAGTGTTTAGCTGCGCTACGGGCTACTCAGAGGAATAGCGGAAATATCAGCCTTTGCATAGTCCATCAACAGAAAAGCCCTTTCCAACTTTGGAACGGGCTTTTCTGTTGGTGCCTCTGGTACGCAGGTGCGGCAGTAAGTATCCTTACTGCATCTGGATTACGGCTCGTAGCAAGGCGGTAAGGCGGGGCTCAGCATCGGCGGCTACGCGCAGGATATCGGCTATAGCCACGCGCTTGAGCTTGCCAGGCGAGCATAAGTCAGTAACAACGGAAATAGCCAGCACGGGCAAACCCATATGCACTGCCGCAATAACTTCGGGCACCGTGCTCATGCCCACCGCGTCGGCGCCGATGGTGCGCAGGTAGCGGTATTCGGCGGGCGTTTCGAGCATGGGCCCGGGCAGGCTGGCGTACACACCGCGCCGCACTTTATCGGCGAAGCCGAGGGTACGGGCGGCTTCCTCGGCTTGTTGCAGCAGGGTAGCATCGTAGGGCTCTAGCATGTCGGGGAAGCGGGGGCCTAGCTCGTCGAGGTTTTTGCCGACTAGTGGGTTGGTGGGCTGCAGGTTGATGTGGTCTTCGAGCAGCATCAAATCCGAGTACTCCATGTCGGGGTGCAAGCCACCAGCGGCGTTGCTGACAAACAGCTTCCGGATACCCAGCAGCTTCATCACGCGGACCGGCAGCACCACTTGCTCCATGCTGTAGCCTTCGTAGTAATGAAAACGGCCCTGCATCACCAGCACCTTCCGCCCGGCCAGCTCGGCGGCCAGCAGGTTACCCGAGTGGCTTTCCACCGTCGAAACCGGGAAGTTGGGAATCTCGGCGTAAGGAAACGTGTGGTGGATGGTCAGATCCTTGACCAAGGCCCCAAGGCCGGTACCGAGGATGATGCCAAACTCAGGCGTGAAGTCATGAAGGCGTTGGCGGAGGTAGTCGGCGGCTTGGTGAAGTTGCTGCATGTAATCGGCTCTCTTGTTAAGCTTTAAACAATAAAAGTTGTCATCCTGAGCTTGCGAAGGACCTTCTGCCCGCAGCGCGAAATCGTTGAAACGACTATTCGTACTGATGGCATAAGATCCTTCGCAAGCTCAGGATGACAACCGGTTTTTTACTGATGTGTTACTGAATGTTAACCTCGAACGGCATGCGCATTTGGGCGCCTTTCATTTCCGAGAGCTTTTTGTACTGCTGATACACGGGGTACATCGGACCCATTTCTTCCTTCACGAGGCGCAGCTTGGCTTCTTCACTGAAGCCGCTGAAGATAGATTCGGCGAAGGTTTTCTGGCGCGGCAGCTTCTGGATGCGGTAGTCGCCTTCCTTGAGCTTAGCCCGGCGAGCCGCAATGCGCAAAGCATCGTCGTACGAACCTAGCACGTCAACCAAGCCCCGGGCCTTAGCTTCCGAACCCGACCATACCCGGCCAGAAGCATAGCCGCGCAAACGCTCAACCGGCATGTGACGGCCTTGGGCCGCTTTGGTGGTGAAGTCGGCGTAGATGCGGTTGATTTCGTTTTGGAACTGCGTTTTCTCGAAAGGCGTGAGGGCCCGCGTCACGGTGGGGAAGTCCGAGAACTTGCCGGTTGTTACGCGGTCTGTAGTGATGCCTAGCTTGTCGCGTAGCAGCGGCTCGATGTTGGGCAACACGCCAAACACGCCAATGCTGCCCGTAATGGTATTCGGGTGCGCCACAATGGTGTCGCAGCCCATGGCAATGAAGTAGCCGCCACTAGCCGCCACATCCGACATCGAGCACACAATGGGCTTCACCTTCTTGGTGAGCATCACCTCGCGGTAGATAATGTCGGAAGCCAACGAGGAGCCGCCGGGCGAGTTTACACGTAGCACTACGGCCTTCACCTTATCGTCGAGGCGGGCTTTGCGGATGGCTTCCGCGAAACGGGTGCTACCGATGTTGTCGTTGCCGCCCTTGCCGGTCACGATGTCGCCATCGGCATACACCACGGCAATGCGGTTGCTGCTGCTGTTCTCTTCATCGTCGGTTTGGCTGTAGTCGCCGAGGTTTACGAGGCTGAGCTTGTCGTCTTTTTCCACGCCGAGCTTGCCTTTCATGTAGTCGAGGGCTTGGTCGTAGTAGCCGAGGTGTGTGACGAGGCCGAGACGCTTGGCATCGTCGGCGTTGTGCACGAGCATGGAATCGGAAATGACCTTGAGACGTGCGGGCGCAATCTTACGGGCCGTGGCCACATTGCCGAGCGTGAAATTGTTGATGGAATTCAGGAACGACGAAGTTTGCAGGCGGGCCGAGTCGGACATATTCTCGCGGAAAAACGGCTCTACAGCGCTTTTAAACGAACCAACCCGGAAGATCTGTGGCTGAATACCGGCCTTGTCGAACAGGTTTTTGTAGTACATCGTCTCCGAGCTCAGGCCATTGAACTCCAGTGTGCCCTGCGGATTGAGATAGATGCGGTTGGCTACGGAAGTCAGGTAGTAGCTTTTCTCGGACGCGGCATCGGCATACGCCACAATGAACTTGCCCGACTTCTTGAAGTCGATTAGCGCGTCGCGCACTTCCTCCAGCGACGCCATGCCGGCCTGCACCAACTCCACGTTCAGGAAAATGCCTTTGATGTCGCCATCGGCCTTGGCCCGGCGGATAGTGGCTTTGAGTTGGTCTAACCCAATGTTGTCGGCTTGGTTGCTGAACGCGGAACCGAAGGAATCACGGCTTTCGCGCTCGGCAATGGGCCGGTCGAGCTTCAGTTCCAGCACCGAGTCGCTTGCTACGGTCACTTCCTTGTCGGAGGAAGCCAGCGCGGCTACAAAGCCCACCAGCAACACCAACCCAAGCAGGCCTAATATGAAAATGCCGGTGATGGTGGCCAGCACGTACTTAAAGAATTGTCGCATGAAAAAAAGAACAGATTAACTGATGGAAAGCGAATGACGCAAAGGCAGACGTAGCAGGTTGCATTTGCCTTTACTGGAACAACACTGGCGAGCAAGTTATTCATTCGGGCCGCCTGAACTAGTGAGTAGCCAAGCGAAATTTCAGGACGCCCGGCTTGACCTGACGCCTATTGATTGAAGCATCTATCGCCGAAGTGTTTTCCTCATTACAAGTAAGCTGCAAAAAGGTCTGCGGGTTCTTGGCAGGCTAGTTTAGAGGCAACTTTCTAGCTATTAATACCCGTACTTCTCGCCCCACAACTGGCGCAGGCGGTCCTGAATCTTCGTTTCAGCGGGGTTGTGGCCGGGATGGTAGAATGTGGTGCCACTGAGTTGCTCGGGCATGAACTCTTGGTAGGCGAAGTTGCCGGGATAGTCGTGCGAATACTGATACTGACCGCCGTAGCCGAGGTCTTTCATGAGTTTGGTGGGCGCGTTGCGCAGCGGAATCGGGACTGGTTGCACACCTTGCTGCCGCACTAGCGCCCGCGCCTCCCGGATGGCCTTGTAGCTGGCGTTGCTCTTGGGCGAAGTGGCCAGATACACCACCGTCTGCCCCAGAATAATGTCGCCCTCTGGCATACCAATCACCGTGACGGCCTGGAAGCAGCTATTGGCTAGCATCAGGGCGTTGGGGTTGGCCATGCCCACGTCCTCGGAGGCCAGAATAAGCAAGCGCCGAGCAATGAACTTCGGATCCTCGCCGCCTTCCAGCATCACGGCCAAGTAGTACAGCGCGGCATTGGGGTCGGAGCCGCGGATGCTCTTAATAAAGGCCGAAATAACATCGTAGTGCATTTCGCCGCCTTTGTCGTAGCGCGCTAAGTGCTGCTGCGCCAGTTGCTGCACCACTTCATCGGTAATAATGATTTCGTGGGTTTTCGGGTCGGGGCGGCTGGACTCTACTACTATTTCGAGCAGGTTGAGCAGCTTGCGGGCGTCGCCGCCCGAGATGGTGAGCAGGGCGCCGTACTCGGCTATGCGCACGTTTTTCTGCTTGAGCTGTTCGTCTTCGGCCAGCGCCTTATCGACGAGGTCGGTTAGCACTTCTTTGCTCAAGGGCTCCAGCACGTACACCTGCGCTCGGCTTAGCACAGCCGGAATCACCTCGAACGAGGGGTTTTCGGTGGTAGCCCCTATCAGCGTGACAATGCCTTGCTCTACAGCCCCGAGCAGCGCATCTTGCTGGCTCTTGCTGAAACGGTGAATTTCATCGATAAACAAGATGGTACCACGCTGCTTTTTAGCCCGATCAATAACATCCCGCACGTCCTTCACGCCGGCATTGATGGCGCTCAACGCCACGAATGGCTTGTGCAACTCCTCGGCCAGCAAGTGCGCCAACGTGGTTTTGCCAACGCCCGGCGGGCCCCATAGAATCAGACTTGGCAGGCGGCCGGCGTTCAGGTAACGGCGCAGCACGCCCTCCGGACCAATTAGGTGTTGCTGGCCGGCGTACTCGTCGAGGGTGCGGGGCCGCCGGCGCTCGGCGAGCGGAGCCGTATCGTCGGCTTTGGGGCGCAGATTGGAAGCAGGTGTAGGGTCGGAATCGAAGAGGGAGCCGGTGGACATAGAGCAGATAAATTCAGGTGGTGAAAGTACGGCAGATGGCGCGCGGAGGTGATAGAATTCTATTTTTAGGCTGCCATTCCTACGAATTCACTTCAAAAAAAGCCCTGTAAGGCTACATACGGGCGCTACTCGACACGAAACAGATTTGTTGTGCCTTCGCACCTCGTCTGCCGTAACTTTACGCGCAATGAAAAACTCCGTCAAGGTGCACGCGGCCCTGTTTCTGGTGGCCCTGATTTATGCGGCCAACTATAGTATCTCTAAGGATGTAATGCCCCACTACATGGGGCCATTTGGACTGGTGCTGCTGCGTATTGTGGGGGCAACGCTGTTTTTCAGCATTATCAGCCGTATTGTGGCGCCCCACGACCGGATAATTGGCCGCGCCGACAATCTGCGGGCGGTGGCGTGTGGCGTGCTCGGCATTGGGCTCAACCAGTTGCTGTTCTTTTCGGGCCTCAACCTCACCACTCCCATCAATGCCTCGCTCATTCAAACGGTAGCGCCTATCGTCACGGTGCTGGCCTCCGTGGTGCTGCTCGGTGAGAAACTAACGCTGCCTCGGTTGCTAGGCATTGTACTAGCGGGCGCAGGCGCGGCGCTTATTATTCTGGGCCGTAGTGGTCCGGTAGCCGTGGCTGGTCAAGATGGTACGCTAGGCAACTTATTCATTCTGCTCAACGCCACGGCCTTCGGGGCGTACTTGGTTATCGTGATGCCCTTGATGCGCAAGTACCACCCATTCACGGTATTGGCCCGCATCTTTCTGGTTGGGGCTGTGTTGGCGGTTCCCGCTGGCTGGCAGCAAGTCCAGACTCCCGACTACGCCAACTTCCCTCCTAGCATCTGGGCGGCTATTGTGTACATGGTAGTGTGCCTCACCATTCTGGCGTACCTGCTAAACAACTGGGCACTGAAATACGCCTCCCCTGCCCTACTAGGCGCCTACATCTACCTGCAACCGGCGCTGGCGGTACTGATTGCCGTGAGTTTGGGGAAAGACTCGCTCACGCCAGCCAAAGCCTTGCAGGCCTTGCTAATCTTTGGCGGTGTGTTCCTGGTAAGCCGAAAATCCAAGCAACCGAAGCCTGCCGCTATGCCCTTGGAAACGGTGCAAGACTAAAACCGCGCCAAGGTGTAGCGCCGCTCCTAGCTACGCACACAACTGAAGCGGAATAGCATTTCATAGGCAAAAAGAAAGCCTGGTCGCCACAACGGCAACCAGGCTTTCTTTTTGCTAAGCGCGAGGCGCTTAGGCAATTACTTGTTAGGATCAGCCTTTACTTTAGACTTCTTCTTTTTGTCTTTCGACTTTACGTCAGCGTCGGTTGGCATGGTTGGAGTAGCCGGGGTAGCGCTGGTGCTAGACTGCGTTTCAACGGTAGTAGTCGTAGCAGGAGTGGTGCTCATGGTAGGAGCGGTAGCGGGGGTAGTCGTAGTTGCTGGCTGAGTAGCAGGCTGCGTCTGGGTAGTCGTGCTCTGTTGCGGGACCGTCGTAGTCGTAGTGGTCGAAGTTTGCGCGTTGGCGGCAGAAATACCGGTTACGAATACTGCGGCGAGAACAAGTAGCTTTTTCATGAAAAGGGGTTATGGTGGACTATCCGAAATCCGACTGTTGAGTCAGACTCCGTTGAGTGCCCTTGAACGACTGTCAACAACCGGGTGTTGCGTTACCACCAAAAAATACCCGAATTATGCACTTATTTCAGCAACTCATGCAGCACCGTCTGCATCGAGAAAACCCGGTTTCCGGCTTCCTGAATCACTAAAGAGTTAGGCGAATCCAGAACGGCATCCGACACTTCTACATTGCGGCGCACGGGCAAGCAGTGCAGAAATTTGGCGTTGTTGGTACCGGCCATGTGTTCGGGAGTTAGCATCCAGGAAGGGTCGCTCTGGAGTACTTGGCCGTACTGTTGGTAGCTGCTCCAGTTTTTAGCTTGCACAAAGTCGGCGCCTTCCAGGGCTTTCTTCTGGTCGTACTCGATGCGGGCACCTTTCGTGAACTTGGGGTCCAGCTCGTAGCCTTCGGGGTGCGTGATAACAAAGTCCACCCAATCAATTTCCGAAAACCAGTCAGCGAAGGAGTTAGGTACACACTGAGGCAGGGCCCGCACGTGTGGAGCCCAGGTGAGCACCACTTTCACACGTTCCTTCTGCTTGAACTCTGCTACCGTAATCAAGTCGGCAAACGACTGTAACGGGTGCAGCGTGGCGCTTTCCAAGCTGATAACCGGCACGGTGGCGTATTTCAGAATCTTGTTGAACACCACTTCCTGGTAGTCTTCGGCGCGGTCCTTGAGCGTAGGAAAGGTGCGCACACCCAGCACGTCGCAATATTGGCTCATCACGGCAATAGCCTCCTTAATGTGCTCCTGCGTGCCGCCATTCATGACGGCACCATCTGCCATTTCCAGCGTCCAAGAGTCCGCTCCGGCATTCAGCACCCACGCCTGCGCCCCTAGGTTGTAAGCCGCCTTGATAGAGCTAAGGCGCGTACGCAAGCTAGGATTGAAGAAGATCAGCCCAACGGTTTTGTTCTTGCCAATATGCTGGTAACCATACGGATTCGCTTTGATTTCCAGGGCCTGCTTCAATAAGGCATTATAATCGCCTGCATCGGCGAAGGAGGTAAAGTTCTTCATGAGGTAATGTAAGGTGTCAGTTGTTTTTGGATGCAGGTGTTTTAGCCCCTTTTCTTGACCAGGAATAACTTCTGCTCAACCGGAACCCACACGTAGACGAAACTACCAATTGGGCAAGCTGAGAAGAAAGTGTAATAGCTTCCAGGCTTACCTGCAGATGCTTTTAAGGGTTGTATTAACCAAGTGTTGTCAACACCAATCAAGAGTATAAAACAACCTACTGCTAGAATCAGAGCCGTAACAAGTATCCTTTTAGCCATTCAGCAAAGTACAAGACATATTCCCCTAAAAAGAGTTGAGCAACTTAAATGGCTTTAAGTTGCTCAACTCTTTTTCGAGACTTTACTTACTTCGCCTTATACTCATTCCAGCTCTTGATCTTCAAGTCATCTAGTTTCAGCGTGCAGAAGGCTTGGATAAACGACTTGGCCAAGCGAGCATTGGTTAGCAGCGGAATACCGAAGTCAATGGCCGTGCGGCGGATTTTGTAGTCGTTGTCCAGTTCGCCCTTCGACAGGTTCTTGGGAATGTTGATAACCAAGTCGATTTTCTTCTCTTTCAGATACGTCAGCACGTTGGGCTCAACGTGGTCGTCGGGCCAGAAGAGCAGGCTGCTCGGCACGTTGTTTTCGGCGAAGAAACGGTGCGTGCCCTGCGTAGCGTAGATGATGTAGCCACGCTTCACCAGCAACTCCGTGGCCGACAGCAAAGCCACTTTCGACTTGATAGGCCCACCAGAAATCAACACCGTTTTCTGCGGAATCTTGTAGCCCACGCTCAGCATCGACTTCAGCAACGCCTCTTCGGCCGTGTCGCCTAGGCAGCCTACCTCGCCAGTCGATACCATATCGACGCGCAGTACGGGGTCGGCACCGGGAAGACGCGTGAACGAGAACTGCGGCGCTTTCACGCCCACAAATGGCAGGTCGTACACCCGCTCGCTCTCGTCGCGCTCTACTTTCAAGCCAAGCAGCACTTTCGTGGCCTTCTTGATCATGTTGTTGCCCGATACTTTCGACACAAACGGGAAGCTACGGGAAGCGCGGATGTTGCACTCAATCACCCGGATTTCGCCGTCTTTCTCCAGAAACTGAATGTTAAATGGACCGCTGATTTGGTAACGTTTGGCCACCTTCTCGGCAATGATTTTCAGCTTGCGAATAGTGCGCACATATACCTTCTGCGGCGGGTAGTACATGGTAGCGTCGCCGGAGTGCACGCCCGCAAATTCCACGTGCTCGGAAATGGCGTAGCTCACGATTTCGCCTTTGGCCGCTACGGCGTCCAACTCTATTTCCTTGGCTTCCTGCATGAACTCCGACACCACCACCGGATACTCGGCACTCACTTCCGTAGCCGCTCGGAGGTACGATTCCATCTCGAAAGCATTGGAAACCACGTTCATGGCCGCGCCCGACAGTACATACGAAGGCCGAATTAGCACGGGGTAGCCTACTTCCTTCACGAACTCGAACATGGCGTCCATCGAAGTCAGCTCCTTCCAACGCGGCTGCGCAATGCCTAGCTCGTCCATGATGCTGGAGAACTTGTGGCGGTTTTCAGCTTCGTCGATGCGAGAAGGCGAGGTACCCAAAATGGGTGCCTGCGCCTCTTGCAGGCGGGTAGCTAAGTTGTTAGGAATCTGGCCACCGGTGGAGAGAATGAGGCCCTCCGGCTGCTCGAATTCCAGAATATCCATCACCCGCTCGAAACTTAGTTCCTCGAAATACAGCCGGTCCGACACGTCGTAGTCGGTCGAAACGGTTTCCGGGTTGTAGTTGAGAATGATGGTTTTGTAGCCTTCTTCGGCCGCTGTTTGCACCGCATTTACGCCGCACCAGTCGAACTCCACGGAGCTACCAATCCGGTACACACCCGACCCCAGCACCATCACCGACTTATCCGTCTCGGGCGCCAAGTCGTTTTCGGTGCCGTGGTAAGTGCTGTAGAGGTAGTTGGTTTTCGCTGGAAATTCAGCCGCCAGCGTGTCAATCTGCTTGATAACCGGCAACACGCCTAGTGCTTTGCGGCGGGCGCGCACCAGTAGTTCGTCGCCTTTTACGTCGCCCTCCCCGAGCAGCTTCACGGCTATTTGCTGGTCGGAGAAGCCGGCTTTCTTGGCATCCCGCAACAACGTTGTTTCTAGAGCGTCGAGGCCAGTGCCCCGCAGTGCCGCGAGTTGGTTGCCGAGCTGGAAAATGGTGTACAGACGCTGCAAAAACCAGTGGTCGATGCGCGTCAAGTCGTGCACTTGGTCGAGCGTATAACCAGCCTCGAAGGCTAGGTTGATGGCAAAGATGCGCTCCTCGTTGGGTTCGCTCAGCAGTCTGTCGATGGTGGAATTGCTGACGGTTTCGGGCCGGTTGGCCACGAAGCCGCGCTTGCCCGTGTCTAGCATGCGCAATCCCTTCTGAATAGCTTCTTCGAAGGATTTGCCAATGGCCATCACTTCGCCCACGCTCTTCATGGCACTGCCAATCTGCCGGTTTACGCCCTCAAACTTGCCCAAGTCCCAGCGTGGCAGCTTCACTACTACATAATCCAGGGCTGGCTCGAAAAACGCCGTTGTGGTCTGTGTTACGCTGTTTTTCAACTCCGACAGCGAGTAGCCCAAGCTCAGCTTGGCGGCCACAAACGCCAGCGGATAGCCCGTGGCCTTGGAAGCCAGCGCCGAGGAGCGCGACAAACGGGCATTCACTTCAATTACGCGGTAGTCCTCGGAAACGGGGTCCAGTGCGTATTGAATGTTGCACTCACCCACAATACCGAGGTGGCGAATCGTTTTGATGCCGATGCTGCGCAGCTTGTGGTACTCGCGGTTGCTTAGCGTCTGCGAAGGCGCCACCACAATGCTTTCCCCGGTGTGAATACCAATGGGGTCAAAGTTCTCCATGTTGCAGACCGTGATGCAGTTATCATACTGGTCACGCACCACTTCATACTCCACTTCCTTCCAGCCCTTCAACGATTCTTCCACCAGAATCTGGTCGGAAGTGGTGAAGGATTTCTGAGCCAGGGCCCGCAGCTCGTCCATGTTGTTGGCGAAACCACTACCCAGGCCGCCCAGCGCAAACGCCGCCCGCACGATAATGGGGAAGCCGATTTTCTCACCAGCTGCCAGAGCGTCTTCCATCGTCGTCACGGCCACGCTGCGGGCTGTGAAAACTCCAATTTGGTCGAGCTTGTCCTTGAAAATATCCCGATCCTCCGTATCTATTATAGACTGCACCGGGGTACCTAGCACCTTCACTCCGTACTTCTCGAACACGCCACCGCGGAACAAAGCCACGGCGCAGTTCAGAGCGGTTTGTCCCCCAAATGCCACCAAAATGCCGTCGGGTTTTTCTTTCTTGATGACTTCCTCCACGAAGAAAGGCGTCACAGGAAGGAAGTACACATCGTCAGCAATGTTGTCCGATGTTTGTACCGTAGCAATGTTGGGGTTGATGAGGATGGTGCGAATGCCTTCCTCTTTCAGCGCTTTGAGCGCCTGCGAGCCGGAATAATCAAATTCTCCGGCCTCGCCAATCTTAAGTGCGCCGGAACCGAGGACAAGAACTTTGTTGGGTTTTTCCATTCTTAGAGTTGAGAGAACAGACCAGCAGAGCGGTCATGTTAAAAAGTAGCCGGACCAATCCGGCTACCGCTTATTGCTTACGTGGGGCAGGTTATCTACTTGGTAAAGAGGGTGTCGCTTTTGACTGTTTTCCATTCACCAGAAGGTCGTCTGACCATCCAGAGCTTGATAGTTGCATTGGAGTACTCCCCTTTCAAAAAGAATTGAAAGGCAAGAGAATCTCCTTTAGAATTCAGTTTCTGAACCCTAAAGTTTTTGCCGGTTATTTTTCCAGTTCTACTGGTTATCCTAGAAGAAGCCTTGGCCGAACTCATGGCTGTAGCAATCAGATCGGCCGGCTTACCAAGCACTGCTTTCATGATCGTCCGCTGTCCCATGTTCTTAACAAAATAGAACGTAGCGAAAGCCAGAGCACCTAATAACAGATATCCCCAGTTTGGGAAACCTCTAGTTTTCGCTTGCATGAGAGTAGTGCGATGACGGTCGAATGAATGCCTATGCTTTCTAAACTTCTACTGAAGACGATGTTTCAAAAGGGTTTTCCTTGTCGAGGTTCTTCTCTACAAAACTAATAGCTGCTTGTGGGCTGTTGAAATACCGTTTTTCGGTATTGTCATAGCTTGAAACAGTGTACTGATTTTGATGAAAGTACAAGCACACAAATTGGTCAGCTTGTCCACGAGCATAAGTATCATACCGTTGCAAGCCCATTCGCCCTAAACTGATATATGGCAGCAACTGGTGGAGAAGCTTAGAAGCCCTACAAGCATCTAATAACTCTATGGTTTTCTTGGAATGAAAGTGTGGCGGAAACTCCGCCAAGCGAAGGCGTATCTGGTGCCACTTTTCATTGTTTTCAACCATAGACAGCTATTTAATCATGTGCGGTAAAGCTTCCATTAAAGAGAAGGCAGAGTTAGGATTAGCGTTGCTTATACTCCTCCACCGCTTTTAGGAAGTCGTCAAACAAGTATTCCGTATCCTCGGGGCCGCCAGCGGCTTCGGGGTGGAATTGGGTGGAGAAGAACGGCTTGGTTTTGTGCTTGATGCCTTCGCAGGTGCCATCATTTAGGTTCTCAAACAGCATTGTCCATTCGTCGGGCAGCGTATCGGTGTCCAGCGCGAAGCCGTGGTTTTGGGAGGTGATGTAGCTACGCTTGGTACCAGAGAGCAACACGGGCTGGTTGTGGCTGCGGTGACCGTATTTCAGCTTGAATGTGTCGCCGCCCGCGGCCAGGCCCATGAGTTGGTTGCCTAGGCAGATGCCGAAGATGGGCTTGTCCTGTTGCAAGGCAGTTTGCAGGTGGCTGATGGTGGCCTCGCACATTTTCGGGTCGCCGGGGCCGTTGCTTAGGAACAGGCCGTCGTAGTCGATTGTGTTGAAGTCATAATCCCAGGGCACGCGAATCAACTCTACGTCGCGGGTGAGGAAGCAGCGGATGATGTTGGTTTTGGTGCCGCAGTCTACCAGCACGATTTTGTGTTGGCCTTTGCCATAGTGCTGCACGCCGGGTGGGCTCACTTGGGCTACTAGGTTGTCTTGGTTGGGGTCGTGGAGGGGAATGTCTTCCTCGGCCACAATCTTACCAAGCATAGCCCCTTTCTCGCGCAGCTTCTTGGTGAGCATGCGGGTATCCACCCCGAAAATGCCGGGAATGTTGTACTCGGCTAGCCAGTCGCCGAGGCTCTTGGTGGCGTTCCAGTGGCTATGCTCTTCCGAGTAGTAGTTGACCACTAGCCCGGCAATATGAATCTTGTCGGACTCGAAAATCTTGGAAATCGACTCGTACAGTTCTTCGCCGGGCACACCGTAGTTACCCACCATGGGGTAAGTCAGCACCAGAATCTGGCCGGCAAAAGATGGGTCGGTGAGGTTTTCGGGGTAGCCTGTCATGGCCGTGCTAAACACCACTTCGCCTGCGGCCGATGTGTGGGCGCCAAATCCAGTACCCTCGATTTCGGTGCCGTCTTCTAGCACCAGCTTTACTTGCTTCATCAGTATCAGTTGATGGAAATATTAGTAGTGAAATCTTGCTCTCTACAGAACCATGGATAAGCAGCACAAGGCTATATTTTTAGAGCTGTAGCCTTTCTCCAAAAGGAAGAAAAACTACAGCTCTAAATGCTAGTCCAATGCCGAAGGCTCCTGAATAATGGCTACCGATTTGCCGGTTAGTTCGTACAGCGCGTGTAAGAATCGGTCGACTTCTGCCTTCGTTATATTAAGCGGTGGCAGTAGGCGAAGCACCGTCGGGTCGGAAGCATTGCCGACGAAGATGTGGTGCTCGGTCAGCAGTTTGTCACGTACGTCCTTTATAGGAAAGTCGTACTTGATACCTACCATCAGGCCCCGCCCACGAATTTCTTCGGCCCCGGAATTAGCTTCTAGCTCGGTGCGCAAGTAGTTGCCGAGTTCGGTGGCGTGCTGCAACAGGTTTTCGTCTTCAATAACTTCCAGCACAGCCAGCGCAGCGGCGCAGGCCAGATGGTTGCCACCGAAAGTAGTACCCAACAACCCGTAAGACGCTTTCAACTCCGGCGCAATGAGGATGCCGCCGATAGGGAAGCCGTTGCCCATGCCCTTTGCCACCGAAATAATATCGGGCTTAATGCCGGCGTGTTGATGCGCGAAGAACTTACCGCTGCGGCCGTAGCCGCTCTGCACCTCATCGGCAATCAGCAGCACGCCGTGCTTTTGGCAGAGCGCGCCTAGTCCCACCAAAAACTCGTCGGAAGGCATAATGATGCCACCCACGCCCTGAATTGGCTCGATGATAACGGCGCATACGTCGCCTGCCTGCATCACCCGCTCCACTTCGCTTAGCTCGTACGGCACAAAGGAAATGGCATGGCCTGCGTTGAAGGGCGCCACAATTTTCGGATTATCGGTGGCCGCTACCGCGCCGGAAGTCCGGCCGTGAAACGCACCTTTGAAGGCAATGACGTGATTTTTGCCGGTGTGGAACGAGGCCAGCTTCAGTGCATTCTCGTTGGCTTCGGCGCCAGAGTTGCACAGGAACAGCGTGTAGTCGTCGTAGCCTGATACCTCACCAAGCTTGCGCGCCAATTGCGTCTGAATCGGAATCTGTACAGAATTGGAATAGAAGCCGATGTTCTGCAACTGCTCAGTGAGGCGCTGCACGTAGTGCGGGTGGCTGTGGCCGATGGAAATTACGGCGTGGCCGCCGTAGAAATCCAGGTATTCCTGGCCTTTGTCGTCCCAAAGCTTCGCTCCCAGCGCCTTAACCGGCGTGATGTTGACGAGCGGATATACGTTGAAAAGCTCCATTACAAAAGCACTGATTTGAGGTGAAGGCCCGTCGTTTCCGGCAGACCGAACAGCAAATTCATGTTCTGGATGGCTTGCCCGGAAGCGCCCTTCACCAGATTATCAATAACCGAAGTAATCAGCAGTTGCTTGCCGAACTTCTGCACGTGCAGCAGGCACTTGTTGGTATTAACTACCTGCTTCAGATGCAGCTCCTTATCCGACACCGTAGTGAACGGCGCGTCGGCGTAAAAGTCTTTAAATAGTTGTCGAGCCTCGTCCTGCGTCAGGTCAGATGGTGTATACACGCTGGCAAAAATACCGCGCGAAAAGTTTCCCCGGTACGGAATGAAGTGAATATCCATTTCCAACTGCGGCTGCAACTGTGCCAAGCTCTCCCCTATCTCGCCCAAGTGCTGGTGCGAAAAAGGCTTGTAGATAGACACATTGTTGGTGCGCCACGAGAAATGCACTGTTTCCGATAAGCTTTGTCCTGCGCCCGTAGAGCCCGTAATAGCCGACACGTGTACGTCATCAGTCAGCTTGCCCGCAGCAGCCAACGGTAACAAGGCCAGCTGAATGGCGGTGGCAAAGCAGCCCGGATTGGCAATGCTCTGCGCCTGCTGGATACGGCTCTTGTTCAGTTCTGGCAATCCGTAGACGAATTCTCTATCGGCAAATTCCTGGTCGGCTTCCAAACGGAAGTCGTTGCTCAAGTCGATGACGTGGGTAGTAGCGGCCAAGGGCGTCTTTTCCAGGAAAGCACGGGAGTTGCCGTGCCCGAGGCACAAAAATACTACGTCCTCGTCTCCTGCCAACTCCGAGGCAAACACCAAGTCTGTTTCCCCCACCAAATCGTCGTGCACCTGGTACACCGGATTGCCCGCGTTGGAAGAACTGACAATAGCGCCCAACTCCACGTATTCGTGATGCAGCAGGATGCGGAGTAGCTCGCCGGCCGTGTAGCCCGCGCCGCCCACAATGCCGACCTTAATTTTCATCGTTGAAGGAAGAGTGAATGCGCAATTGATTGCTGAAAATTTTGATGAAGCCCTTGGCGTCGCGGCCGTCCCAGGCGTCGTTTTCCTCGCCGTAGGTGGCTACTTTCGAGCGCATCATATCGTACTTCGACTCGATGCCTTGCAGCTCGAACTGGTAGGGCTTCAGCGTAACGAACACCTTGCCCGACACCCGCTCCTGCGACGACGTCAGGAAGGCTTCCATATCGCGCATCACCGGGTCGAGGTACTGCGCTTCGTGTAGCAGCGTGCCATACCAGTTGGCGATGTAGTCTTTGTGCAGCAGTTGCCAGCGCGACGAGGTGTGCTTTTCCAGCAAGTGGTGGCCCTTCAGCAAAATCAGCGGTGCTGGTGCTTCAAAACCCACCCGACCCTTGATGCCGAGGATGGTATCGCCGACGTGGATATCACGGCCAATGGCGTATTTGCCCGCCATGTCGTTTAGCTCCTGAATGAGCTGCACCGGCTTCATCGTCTGACCGTTCAGCGCAACCGGCTCGCCCTTCTCGAAGGTTATTTCCACGTTAACCGGCTCTGTGGCACTGATTTGGGTTGGATAAGCCGACTCTGGCAGCGCTTGGTTGGAAGTCAATGTTTCGACGCCACCCACGCTGGTACCCCAAATACCCTTGTTGATAGAGTACTTGGCCTTTTCCCAGCTCATTTCGAAACCGTGCTGATTCAGGAAGTCGATTTCTGCCTGGCGCGACAGTTTCAGGTCGCGGATGGGCGTAATGATTTCGGTGTTAGGCGAAATCACCGAAAACGCCACATCGAAACGCACTTGGTCGTTGCCAGCGCCGGTGCTGCCGTGGGCAATGTAGTCGGCCTTGTGCTCGCGGGCATACTCAGCCAACGCCAGCGACTGGAACATGCGCTCTGCACTTACGCTCAGCGGATACGTGTCGTTCTTCAGGATATTGCCGAAAATAAGGTAGCGCAGGCAGTCGTGGTAGAATCGCTCGGTTACGTCAATCACCTCGTGCTTGGTCGAGCCCAATTCGTAGGCTCGCTTCTCGATGGCGGCTAGTTCCTCCTCAGAGAAACCACCCGAGTTGACAATAACCGTGTGCACCTCCAGACCCAATTCGCGGGTCAGGTACACCACGCAATAAGACGTATCCAAGCCGCCGCTGTACGCTAAAACTACCTTTTTCATTCGTTAGTTAGAAGTAAGAACCGAGAGGTGAACAGTAAAGAACGGCATGCTTCGCCTAGCATTCACTTACTGAAGCCTTCACAATAGTGACATTATTTATCCTGAGCGTCATGCTGAGCGGAGCCGAAGCATCTCGCATGCTGACATAGGAGTGGTATTTACCACACCGGCGAGATGCTTCGGCTCCACTTAGCCTGACAGTGACCTTGGCAAAGTCAGCAGGCGAGATTTGCCGCCAAATTTACACTCACTTCTCTTGATTTAAGATTTCGATGCTGGCTTGTGCCGGCTGACTGTACTGGTCGTTCAGCGTGTCGTAGACCATGCCGGTGCACAGACACATTTTGCGCTGATTTTCCATCAAGATGCCGTAGTTCTTGCAGCTCGAGCAGCCTTTCCAGAAGTCGTCGCTTTGCGTTAGCTCGGTGAACGTGACGGGCTTGTAACCGAGCTCGGTGTTGATTTTCATCACAGCCATGCTGGTCGTGATACCGAAAATCTTAGCCTGCGGATACTTGGTTCGGGAGAGCTTGAACACCTCGTGCTTGATAGCGCGGCCTAATCCCTCCTTGCGCAGCTCGGTGTTCACTATCAATCCCGAGTTGACCACAAACTTGTTGTCCTCGAAGGTTTCGATGTAGCAGAAGCCAGCCAGCTGATCGTCGATGAAAGCAATAATGGAGTCACCTCTATCCATCTTCTTAATCAGATAGTTAGGGTCTCGCTTGGCGATGCCTACGCCGCGCTGTTTGGCAGATTCCTCATACCATTGACAAAGGGTTTCCACATACTGCGCGTCGGCAGCATTGGCTACGCGTAAAATCATGGTCAAAGCTCGGTTAGTTGCCTGCCTATCAGACAACGGACTCGGAAAGACGAATGGAGAGAAAGTTTAAACTACTTACGAGTGAAGCAGCTTGGCAACCGGGAAAAAGACCGGTTTATGGGAAAAATCCTGAAACCGAAGAGAATAACTTCGCGGATTAGGGGAGGCCGTTCTGGCTGATAGCTCGCCAGAAAAAGCATACTACTAAGTAAGGCTTACACTCGTGTCAGTTGGTTATTCGTAGATGTTCTCTTCAACCGGGGTAGTTCTAGGGAAGGCCCCGTGCCGGTTTTTAGCGTGGCTAAAAACGCAGGCGAAACAGTGCAGCCAGCTCTTAAGCTGGCATGATTCGCACGACCAGCGTGGGTCGTAGCACAAGCACATGAGAGGAGAGACGAACCATGACAAATGCCGCGGAGCGGCGTAAGTGTTTCTGCGGTTTAAATCATTAGAACCGCTAAATCGTTGCAAAACTAGATGTTTTTTTTTGGAAACTTTGCCGGCTCTATGTTAAAAAACCTTTAGCAATCCTGGCCTTCTATTTTGAAGGGCCGCACGCGAGGCTAGATTCTCGCATTTTTGGCCGTCAGCGCCCCGTTTCACCTTAATCTACTTATGAGCAAAGTCCTGAAAATATTCAAAATAGGGGGTGGCATTATCGACGACGAATCGCAACTCCGCTATTTTCTTGGCGAGTTGGCGCGCATCGAAGGTCCCAAAATACTAGTGCACGGCGGCGGCAAGGGTGCCAGCCAAATGCTAAGCCGCCTTGGCATAGAGCCGCAGATGGTGGAAGGCCGCCGCATCACCGACGCCGCCACCCTTGATATTGTGACAATGTTCTACGCCGGCAAAACCAACAAGCAAGTGGTGGCGCTGCTGCAAGAGCAGGGCGTTAACGCCCTCGGCCTCTCGGGCGCCGATGGCAACGCCATACTGGCTACCAAGCGCCCCGTGCGCAGCATCGACTACGGATTCGTGGGCGACCTGAATGAGCAGAGCATCAATACTTCCTTGCTGAAGCAACTGCTTGAAGCTGGCCTTACCCCTATTTTCTGCGCCATCACCCACGACGGCCACGGCCAATTGCTCAACACCAACGCCGATACTATTGCCAGCACTCTGGCTCGTGCTTTAGCGGGCTCGTACACGGTGGAGCTGCATTTCTGCTTCGAGAAAGATGGCGTGCTGACCAATATCAACGACGAGTCCTCGGTGATTCCGCTCATTACACCAGAGCAGTACCAGGCCCTGAAGGCAGAGGGCATAATTGCCGCCGGCATGATACCCAAACTTGACAACGCCTTTGCTGCGTTGGAAGCTGGAGTAGCTACGGTAGTCATCGAAAATGCTTTGAAAATCAACGAGCCCGTGAAAACGATTCTATGCCAGAGCTAATCGAACGTCTTTCCGAAGGGGCTATTCAGCTGCTGATTCAGCTAATCAGAACGCCTTCTTTCTCGCGGGAAGAAGGTGCCACGGCTGACCTAATTTTCAACTTCCTGGCTGCACATGGTGCGCAGCCCCAACGCGCTGGCCATAACGTGTGGGCCGTAGCTGCAAACTTTGATGCCGCCCGCCCTACCCTGCTGCTCAACTCCCACCACGACACCGTAAAGCCGGGCAGTACTTGGACCTATGACCCGTTCGGAGCCGTGCTAGAAGGCGATAAGCTGATCGGGCTCGGCAGCAACGACGCCGGCGCTTCGGCTGTGAGTTTACTGGCCACTTTCCTGTATTTCCAGCAGCAGCGCCCCGCTTTCAACTTGCTATGCGCCATTACGGCAGAGGAGGAAGTTTCGGGCGCAGGCGGTATCCGGAGCGTTTTGCCGCAGTTCGGAAAAGTGGACTTGGGTATTGTAGGTGAGCCAACCCAAATGGATATGGCCATTGCCGAAAAAGGCCTGATAGTGCTGGACTGCGTGACCCACGGCCGCACCGGCCACGCCGCCCGCGACGAGGGCGACAATGCCCTCTACAAAGCCATACCCGACATTCGGTGGTTTCAGCAGTACCAGTTTCCGAAAGTATCGGAGTTGCTTGGGCCTGTCAAAACCACTGTCACGCAGGTGCAGGCCGGCTCGCAGCACAATGTAGTGCCCGACAAATGCCAATTTGTGGTGGACGTGCGCACCAACGAGTTGTACAGCAATGAGGAAGTGGTGCACTTAGTTCGGGAGCATGTGGGAGCCGACGTTACGCCTCGCTCTACGCACCTCAATTCCTCCCGCATTGCCCTAGATCATCCGCTGGTGCGCAAAGGTCTAGCCCAAGGCCGCCGACCGTTCGGTTCCGCTACGCTGTCGGACCAATCGATGATGCCATTCGACACCCTCAAGATTGGTCCTGGTGACTCTGCCCGCTCCCATACGCCCGATGAGTACATCCTGCTCAGCGAGATACGAGCCGGGATTCAAGGCTACATAGCGCTGCTGGACGGATTGGAGTTGTAGGATTAGGCTTGCTCCAGCGTTGCAATGTCGATTTTGTGCATCTGTAGCATGGCGGCCATTTTGCGTTGCCCCCGCGCCGGATCATTGCTTTGCAGCAGCTGCCCCATGTTGGCCGGCGTGATTTGCCAAGATACCCCAAACTGATCTTTGAGCCACCCACACTGGCCTGGCTGGCCACCATTGGCCGTAAGCTTGTCCCATAGCTCGTCTATCTCGGCCTGACTTGTACAACTTACCGATAATGAGAACCCCTCGGTAAACGCAAAGTGCGGCCCCCCATTAAGCGCCACATACTTTTGCTTGTTTAATTCAAATTCAACCGTCATTACGCTGCCCGTTGGCATAGGTGAGCCTTCGGGGTAGTAGGTAGTTTTCGTAATACTCGAATCGTTGAAAAGGCTGGTGTAAAGTTTCGCTGCTTCTTCTGCTTTATCATTGTAGGTCAGAAACGGGGTGACATTTGGCATGGCGTTTTATGGCTTAGTGGATGATACACTAAAGTACCACTCACCTTACCCCACCCTGGGGCTTAAACCGACAAAAACAGGGCTAATTGCGACAGTCGGGGTCATTGCCCGTACAGCTTAGCTTGCATAGCAAAACCTAGCATCAGGAAGTCCAGCAGACGGCCTTCTTTAGAAATCGACTTATGAAAATTTGGGACAAAGGCATCGCCGTTGACAAGAAAATCGAACAGTTCACGGTTGGTAAAGACCGGGAGCTGGACCTGTATCTAGCGCGGTTTGACGTAAAGGCTTCTAAAGCACAAGCCAGCATGCTGGCCAAAGTTGGACTCATTTCCGCGGAGGAAAACCAGCAGCTTCAGGTAGGCTTGGCTGAGCTGGCAACACAACTAGAGGAAGGTACTTTTAATATCGATGAAAGCTTCGAAGATGTCCACTCGAAAATAGAGGCTTATCTAACCGAGAAGTTTGGCGACGCCGGCAAGAAGATCCACACGGCCCGCTCCCGCAACGACCAAGTGCTGACCGCCATCCAGCTTTTCTTGAAAGACTACACCGAGCAAGCAGCCAGCCAGATTATGGCACTGGTTGATGTTCTTCTACAGAAAGCCGAAGCCCACCAAGCCGACCTGATGCCCGGCTACACCCACTTTCAAGCAGCTATGCCTAGCAGCTTCGGCTTGTGGTTTTCTGCCTATGCCGAACATTTACTGCTCGACTTGGCTTTGCTGGAGGCGGCCCACACCGTAGCCGACCAAAACCCCTTAGGCTCGGGGGCTGGTTTTGGCAGCAGCTTCCCCATCGACCGGCAACAAACCACACAGGAAATGGGCTTCGGTCAGCTCGCCGTCAGTTCGGTAGGAGCGCAAATGCTGCGGGGCAAAACCGAGAAGACCGTGGCTTTCGCACTGGCGGGTGTTGGAGCTACCCTTTCGAAGATGGCCTATGACCTGGTGCTCTACAACAGCCAAGACTTGGCTTTTGTGGAATTGCCCGCCGCTTTCACAACTGGGTCCAGCATTATGCCGCACAAGAAAAACCCGGATGTGTTTGAGCTGGTGCGGGCGCGCTGCAACGCCCTGCAAGGTTTGCCCACCACCATCATGCTCGCCACTAACAACCTGCCTAGCGGCTACCACCGCGACTTTCAAATTCTAAAGGAGATTCTGTTCGAGCCGATGATGCAGTTCCTCGACATCCTCGACATCCTGCTGTTTGCGTTGCCAGAACTTAAGATCAAGCCTGATCTGCTGAATCAGTCGAAGTATGACGGTGTTTTTTCGGTTGAAAACATCAACCAGCTTATTCAGGCCGGGGTACCTTTCCGCGAAGCGTATAAACAAGTAGGAGTTGCCGTAAACGAGGGTAACTATGTGCCACACCGTGAGTTTCACACTACTCACTTAGGTAGCGTTCACAACCTAGGGCTAACCGAAATTCACGACAAAGCAGCGCAAGTGCGAGAAAAGAGTCGAGTACTTCGAGGCCGCTAGGAAAGGCATTGGCGCCGATTTCAGGCTAACTCACTTACCATTAGAAAAATATTTTCAAATTTTTGAAAAAATAATCCAGTCATAAGTTTTTGAAAAGCAATCGATTGCATTGATGAATTTCTTAAAGTGAGTATGTACTTACTAAAAAGAGTAAGCTAACACTTACTAGTTTAAAAAAATCTTTGTAATATTGCTCTCGCTACCGGCTAATGAATCCCCCCCATTAGCCAGTAGCCAATTCCCACGCTCCGTTTGAGCAGGCGCAAACCCCACCCCGCCTGTAGCATTTTCGAATACCGGGCAGCTTGCTAGATGCAGTTGTTTCGCCACTATTCGAACCAAGTAGCCGGCCGCTTCGACCCCCGTCGAGGCGGCCGGCTTCCGTTTGTGGCTATGCTAGTTCTGTAGCCTTGTGTAGTTGGTGCAATTCAGTGCTCAGCTCTGGATTGAACCCTTTTTAGGGTAAGGTTACTAAGGCCTACTATCATCTACATGAGTTATTGGTATTTACGATCAGCTAGTGAACTGATGTATGCTAGCGACCTACTCTTTGTTGCCTAACCTGTTGGCGAACTTCCAGACGACTAGTACTCCCGCTACAAACTGAATTGCTAATCCCAACAATATCAATAGGTCACTGCCAGGATAATGCTGCGTTTTGAATAGTGCGGCCGTCAGGACCAGTGCTACTCCAATCAGTAATAAGGTGATCAGCAAACGATAAGAAAGCTTCATGAGCTTGCAAGTGGTGGGAGCGAAATAAACAGGATACGGCAGGGCACTAGCATAGTTCCAGCGCGTACTATGCTAACTGAACGGCGCCTTGTATGTTGGCACGCAACGACACTGACTCATCGGGGCCATTTTACCCCTTAGCATTCTATTAAAAACAAAAAGCCCCAACCTAATTAAGGTTGGGGCTTTCAATAAGACTATAGGCTACAGCTTACAAGTGAATCACTTCGCCGTAAGCTGCGGCAGCGGCTTCCATCACAGCTTCGCTCATGGTGGGGTGCGGGTGCACCGACTTGATGATTTCGTGGCCGGTAGTTTCCAGTTTGCGGGCTACCACCACTTCGGCAATCATCTCAGTCACGTTCGAGCCAATCATGTGGGCACCTAGCCACTCGCCGTACTTCTTGTCGAAGATAACTTTCACGAAGCCATCCTTCACGCCACCTGCGGAAGCTTTGCCGGAGGCAGAGAACGGGAATTTACCAACCAAAATGTCGTAACCCTGCTTTTTGGCTTCGGCTTCGGTGAGGCCAACAGAAGCAATTTCTGGCGTAGCGTACGTACAGCCAGGAATGTTCTGGTAGTTGAGCGGCTCGGGGTGGTGACCCGCAATTTTCTCAACGCAGATAATACCTTCGGCTGAAGCAACGTGTGCCAACGCGGGCCCTGGAATAATGTCGCCAATGGCATAGATGCCGGGCACGTTGGTTTGGTAGTAGTCGTCGACGATGACGCGGCCACGGTCTACTTTGATACCAAGTTCTTCGAGGCCGATGTTTTCCAGGTTGGTAGTCACGCCAACGGCGCTTAGCACCACATCGCAAGCAATTTGCTGCTCACCCTTCTCGGTTTTGATGGTGACGTTGCAGCCTTCGCCGCTGGTGTCGACTTTGGTTACCTCGGCGCTGGTAAGCACGTTGATGCCCATTTTCTTGAACGACTTCTCCATCTGGCGCGATACTTCTTCGTCCTCCACGGGCACGATGCGGGGTAGATACTCCACCACTGTCACCTCCGAGCCCATGGCGCGGTAGAAGTACGCAAACTCAACCCCAATGGCACCCGAACCCACCACTACGAGGCGTTTCGGCTGTTTTTCGAGGCTCATGGCTTTGCGGTAGCCAATAATTTTCTTGTCGTCGATGGGTAGGTTGGGCAGCTGACGGGCGCGGGCACCGGTAGCCAGAATGATATGCTTGGCTTCTACCGTATCCTTGGTGCCGTCGGCTTTGGTTAGCTCGACTTTGCCGGGAGCCAGCAGCTTGCCCGTGCCCATGATGGCGTCGATCTTGTTCTTTTTGAAGAGGAAATTGATGCCCTTGCTCATGCCATCGGCCACGCCACGGCTGCGGCTGATGACGGCGTTGAAATCGAAGCTCACGCCATCGGCTTTCAGACCGTATTCGCTGGCGTGGTTTAGGTATTCAAACACCTGAGCACTTTTGAGCAGAGCTTTGGTGGGAATGCAGCCCCAGTTGAGGCAGATGCCGCCGAGCGACTCTCGCTCGATGACGCCGACTTTCAGACCAAGTTGGGAAGCGCGGATGGCGGCCACATAGCCGCCCGGCCCGGAGCCGACCACGACCAGGTCGTATTGCAATGCCATAGTGTTTTCAGGTTGAAGGTGAAAAGGGAAAGTCCCGCGTCGGGCTAACTGCCACGCCAACGGGGTGGGCAAAGATAGGCAGACGACGCATCTACCCAACAGCTAGAACCAGGCATCAGTTCTTATACCTTTCTACGCTGGCTCTCACCTTCAATTCTAGAAGCTAATTGACTTACAGGAACCGGCTATCAGGTACTTTTCGAAATGTACCAGACAGGACAGCATACCACTACAATATTCGTAGTGGACGGCTGGTAGGTGGGTAGTTCGCCGAAGAATGCACCATAAGGTGTTCTGGCAGCCCTACTCTTCTAGCGGGTTCGCAAGGAAATAGAAATACGGTGTAGGATGAAGCTTGCGTTACTTTTCTTGATTTAGTGGCAAAGAATGGGTAGAATAGGTGCGCTGAGCGCATCCTTTTTACAGAAAGTACAGTTTCTTGAATACGGGCCTGCACTAGTTGACTGGTATGCAAAGTTGACTACCTGCAAGTTACTTCGTGTATCGTTTGCTTTTTTTCACCGTTCCCGCTTCGCTGCTTTATGTCTCGCCGCCTGTTTGTTTTGCTCTCTGTTGCTGGTAGCACGTTGCTTTTCGGGCAATGTGCTTCGGTGGAGGTGCAAAGTCAGGCGACTACTTCACAACGGGCAATTCGCTTCGAGAAAGCCGAGCCTTTGTTGCTGAATTCCACGGCTCCGAACGCTGCCACAGCTTCAGCAGCAGAAGCGGCAGTGGAGGTGACCAGGTCTTCGAACGATTACCGGGCGATGCTGGAGGAGGCTAATGCTCTACTGGCCAGTACCCCTGGCGACGTGCAGATGCTGGTGGTACGGGCCAAGGCAAAAAGTCAGTTGAAAGACTACGATGCAGCTATTGCCGATTGCAACGCGGCGCTACGCCTAGCTCCTGCTTCTGCCAATGCCCTCTATCAGCGCGGCCTCAACCGCCTCAAGATGAAGCAATATCCAGCAGCTATAACCGACCTAACAAAAGCTATTCAGCACAACCCAGAGTACAAAGAAGCCTTTTTTGGGCGTGGGGCGGCCCGTATGCAAACTCTCAACTTCCGAGCCGCCATTCCCGATTTTTCGGAAGCTATCCGCCTCGACTCCACTTATGCTGATGCTTACGAGTATCGTGGCATCTGTTATGCCTCTCTCAATAAGACTGCCGAAGCCAAAGCTGATTTAGAAAAGGCCACCCAACTCAACCCGAAGGCTGAGCGAAGCCTGCGGCGCTACATAGACAAGTAATTACTTCCCAACCAGCAGCTTCAAATAAAAGCTTGGTTTGCGTAGCCGCTCGCGCATATCCAAGTCCAAAAACATCATCGACAGGGTTTCGGCGATGGTAGGATTATTGGCGGCGCGGTTGGCAACGAAATTGAACAGCCACGGGTAATTCAGCAGGCGTTGCATGACTCTGCTCAAACGCAACTCCTGGCCTAAACGATTGTAAACGGCCTTGTCGTAGCCGGTCAGGAAATCGGCGCTGAATTCTTGAGCGGCAAGGGCGCGGCCAGCCCAGTCGGCGGCATGCCGGCCCGATACCATGGCGTGGCTGATGCCTTCGCCGCTAAACGGGTCGATGAGGGAGGCGGCGTCGCCGAGGAGCAGGAAATTGGCTCCTGAAAGTTTGCGGCGCTTCGAGCCCAGCGGCAACCCAAAGCCTCGAACTGGCCCTAGCCGCTCGGCTTCGGCAAAACGCTCTTTAAGGGCCGGATGAGTAGCCAGCATGTCGGCGAGCTTCTCGCGCAGGTTCACCTTTTTCTTAGATACAGCCTCGGTGAGCATGCCCACCCCTACGTTGGCCTCACCGTTGGGCAGCGGGAACACCCAGAGGTACCCAGGCAGAAAATCCTTGATGAAATGTAGCTCGATAAAATTGTCGGGATGTATGTTGCGTACGCCCCGGTAGTAGGCCCGTAGGCCGGCGCAATGGTGTGCTGGCTCTAAGGCGTGGCCTCCAACCTGCCGCGCAAACGACGATTGCGCGCCGTTGGCTACCAACAGTAGCCGCGTTAAAGCCACGGGCACGCCACTTGCGTCTTTTAGTAGCCACCGACCGTCGGGCTGCTGCTCGTGCTGGCTGATGTCAACTCCTTCGCGCAGCTCGATTTCGGGGCGGCGGCGCACTTCTTCGATCAGGAAGTTATCGAAGTCGATGCGCTTGCTGATGTGGCCGGCGGCATGGTCAGTGGCGGCGTTGTAGTTGGGTTTGAACGGCACGGCCAGCTTGCGGCCATTGGGAGCGTAGAAATCAATCCCCCACGAGGGCAGCTGCACTGGCGCGGCCTCTAGGCGGGCGGGCAACGACTCATCAACGCGGCGCAACTCGCTCAGCACTTTCCCGCTTAGCGCATCGCCGCATACCTTGTCGCGGGGGAAGGTGGCGCGGTCGAGGAGCAGGCAGGACCGGCCGGCATTGGCGAGGTGCAGCGCCGCCGTAGCGCCACCTGGTCCGGCACCCAGAATACAGATTTCGGTTTCGAGCATCAGGGCGAAGGTAGCGCCTCTGGCGGCTGCTTGTGTATTGCTTGTCGTTTGGGAGCAACCCGGGCATGGCTTTAGCCCAGGTTCCGCTTGAAACGGCACTGGCACAAGGAAACAGCGGGTTGGATTTGGGTGGTGAATTTGTGTAGGTTGACGGCTAGTGTCGACGAGCGCGCACCACATACATCACCCGACAGCCGCTTAACATCAAAAACTACCCACCAGAAACCTATCTTCGCCCCCATGACAAAATTGCTCGACGGAAAAGTGGCCCTCATTACGGGCGCATCGAAAGGAATCGGCCGCGCTATTGCGGTACATTTTGCCCAGCTTGGGGCGCAAGTGGCTTTCACCTATCTCTCTAGCGTAGAGAAAGGCCAACAGCTCGAACAGGAACTGGCTGCTCACGGCACCAAAGTGAAAGGGTACCGCTCCGACGCTTCTATTTATGCCGAAGCGGAAAAGCTGGTGGAGGATGTGCTGGCAGATTTCAGCAAGCTGGATATTCTGGTCAACAACGCCGGTATCACGCAGGATGGGCTGCTGATGCGCATGGGCGAACAGCAGTGGGACCAAGTAATAGCGGTGAATCTGAAGTCGGTGTTCAACCTCACCAAAGCGGCCACCAAGCCCATGATGCGCGCCAAAGCCGGCAGCATTATCAACATGACATCGGTAGTCGGTATTAAAGGCAACGCCGGCCAAGCCAACTACGCAGCTTCGAAATCGGGCATTATCGGCTTCACGAAGTCGGTGGCGCTGGAGCTAGGCTCGCGCAACATCCGTTGCAACGCCATTGCCCCTGGCTTCATTGAAACTGAAATGACCGACGCCCTCGACCCAAAGCAGGTTGACGAGTGGCGCAAGGCTATTCCGCTACGCCGCGGCGGCTCACCCGAAGACGTGGCCAAAGCCACCGCCTTCCTCGCCTCCGACGATTCCAGCTATATCACCGGCCAAGTGCTGCAAGTGGATGGCGGCATGCTGACCTAAGCAGTCTGACCTTCCGACGCAGGAGGAATCTGAGTGACGTGGTTCGACGACTTTACCTCAGATTCCTCCTGCGTCGGAAGGACAGTAACACGCCCCTTTGATTTTGTTAAGTAATCAAGGATTGAAGCAGTGTATCTAAATTATAAAAGCCGTCATGCTTCCTTAGCATGATGGCTTTTTACTTATGCCAACTACCTATTCCGTCAGCTTGAAGGCGGCGGTTTGCACGTCGCGGGAGTTGCCGCCGACGAATACTTGGAAGTCGCCGGGTTCGGACACGAACTTGAGGTCGTTGTTGTAGAACTTCAGGTCGTCGGTGGTCAGCTTGAAGGTGAGCGTGCGGCTTTCCCCTTTCTTCAGCATCACTTTCTGGAAACCTTTCAACTCTTTCACCGGGCGCGAGATGGAGCCAACCATGTCGCGGATATACAATTGGGCTACTTCTTCGCCGTCGTAGTTGCCGGTGTTTTGCACGGTTACCTTCACGTCGAGGGTGGCGTTGGGGCTTAGGGTAGTGGTGCTGAGTTCGGGCTTACCATACGTGAAGGTGGTGTAGCTCAGGCCGTAGCCGAACGGGTAGAGCGGGTCGTTGCTAACATCCATGTAGCGCGACTTGTACTTGTCGAGCGCCACGCCGGCGTAGGGGCGGCCGGTGTTTTTGTGGTTGTAGTAGAGGGGCACTTGGCCCACCGTTTGGGGGAAGGTAGCCGTGATTTTGCCGGAGGGGTTGTAGCTGCCGAACAGCACGTCGGCAATGGCGTTGCCGGCTTGGGAACCCCCAAACCAGGTTTCCAGAATAGCATCGGCGTTTTTATCTTCCCAACTCAGCGTGAGCGGCCGGCCATTCATGAGCACGAGCACCAGCGGCTTGCCGGTTTTCTTGAGCGCCTTGAGCAACTCCAACTGCTGCCCTGGCAGACCAATATCGGCGCGGCTGGCAGCTTCGCCCGTCATGCCCTGCGACTCGCCGACTACGGCCACCACCACGTCGGCGCCTTGGGCAACCTGCACGGCTTCCTGAATCATAGCTTCCGGGGAGCGTTTGTCGATGTTTAGCTCGCCGCCGTGAGCATTGAGCCGGGCTATCATCTGCTCGTCGTCGGTGACGTTGGCGCCTTGGGCATACACCACTTTCACGGCGCTGCCGGCCACATTTTTCAGGCCCTGCTCCACCGATACGGCTTGTTTCCAGTCGCCAGCACCGCTCCAGCTACCAATCATGTCGCGCTGGCGGTTGGCTAGCGGCCCGATTAAGGCAATAGTGCCCGATTTCTTGAGGGGCAAGGTGTTCTTGTCGTTCTTAAGCAATACCAGGCTCTTGCGGCTGATGTCGCGGGCGTCGGCTATGAATTGCTTGTTCATCATGGTGGCCTTGGCGCGCTTGTCGGTCACGGCGCGGTACGGGTCTTTAAACAACCCGAGAATGTACTTGGCTTCTAGCACGCGGCGACAAGCCAAGTCAATCTGCTCTTGCTTTACGGTGCCGTCTTTCAGGTTTTGGGCCAGGTTTTTCAGGAAGATTTCACCCACCATGTCTTGGTCAATGCCCGCATTGAGGGCCAGCGCCGACACCTGCGCATCGTTGCCCATACCGTGGGCCGTCATTTCGTTGATGGCAGTGTAGTCGGTAGCCACGAAGCCTTTGAAGCCCCACTGCCCACGCAACAGGTCAGTCATCAGCCACTTGTTGGCGGTGGCGGGGATGCCGTTGATGTCGTTGAACGAGCTCATAACCGAACCCACACCCGCGTCGATGGCGGCTTTGTAGGGCGGCAGGTACTCGTTGTACATGCGCACGAGGCTCATGTCGGTAGTATTGTAGTCGCGTCCGGCTTCGGCGGCGCCGTAGAGGGCGAAGTGCTTGAGGCAGGCCATCACGCTGGTGGGCTTGCTCATGTCGGTGCCTTGGTAGCCGCGCACCATCACGCGGGCAATTTGGGCACCGAGGTACGGGTCTTCGCCTCCACCCTCGGCAATGCGGCCCCAACGCGGGTCGCGGGCAATATCCACCATCGGCGAATACACCCAATTGATACCATCAGCGGCGGCTTCTTCGGCGGCAATGCGGGCACTGCGCTCAATGGCCGTCAGGTCCCAGGAGGCGGCCACCCCTAGCGGAATGGGGAAGATGGTGCGGTGGCCGTGGATGACGTCGTAGCCGAAAATCAGCGGAATGTGGAGGCGCGATTCTTTCACGGCCAATTCTTGCAGCTTGCGCGCCGCCACCGGCGTGTAGGTATTGAGCACGGCACCTACATTGCCCTTCCGAATATTGGCATCCACGTCCTTGCTTACCACCGGCCCCGTCACATCAAAGCCCACCGACACCAGATTTAGCTGCCCGATTTTCTCTTCCAGGGTCATCTTTTGCATCAGGTCCGCCACGAACTTGTTCATCTTGGGGTCCTCGGCAGTTGCCATGGGGGCAGTGGTGGTAGTGGTTTTTTGCGCTTGCAGCTGCGGCGTCAGCGCGAGGCCTAGCGAAAGCAGCAAGGCGGTTCGGAAGGTACTTTTCATGTGGGAATGAAAGGGTGTGAGTAGGATGATAAAGTGAGTGAATGCGAAAGTAGATAGTTGTGCTCTATCTGGCATCTGCATGATTGAAGTATCTCACTACCGACGTCAGATTAGTTTTGTCATGCTGAGCGCGTGGCGCATCAAGCCAGGGATCGAAGCATCTCGCGCGCTGATGTTGCCAAACTACCTGTCATGCTGAGCGCAGTCGAAGCATCTCGCTCGACTCGTTGCATCGACAAAAGGGTTTACCACACTAGCGAGATGCTTCGGCTGCGCTCAGCATGACGTTCTGGTTGTTGTGGCAACATCAGCACGAGAGATGCTTCGGGTAAGGCTCTATATGAGGTGCGGGAACCTTATTTCTTGATCTGTGGGCTCTCGAAACCGAGCTTGGTGAGGCCGCGCTGCACGTCGGGGCTGCTCATGAACAGCTTCCAGAGCAAGCCGGTCCGGTGGTTTTCTATCATGCCCACAATGGGCCCCTGGTCGATGGCGAGGTGCGACTTGGCGTACCAGTTATGGTGCTCACTGAAGCCATCGACAAAGCCATACTCGCTCCAGATATTGTCGCCGAGGTCGTTGTAGAAGTGCTTGAGGGCGGCCATCGACTCGGCGGGCGCGTAGGGCATGGCCGAGAGGGCGGCGGTGGGTGAAATCACGCCTAGGTCTTCACTAGGTGAGTGCGCGGCGTAGCCCTTGTAACTGTCGGAAGCGGTGAGTCCCCAGTTATTGGGGCCGTAGCCTTTGTACTTCTTAGGGTTATCGACGCAATAAGCGTAGTTGATGCGGGTGTGTGCCTGATTTTGCTGCCAGTAGTCGGCGTACTGGTCTTTGAGGCCGCGGGGGTCGAGGCCAAGGAAGGTGTAGTGCGAGAAAAACAGTGGGCCACCGTAGTCGAAGCCTAGGGGCAGCTTGATTTTGTAGAACTCTTTGCCGTTGCGGAAATAGTCGCCGGTGGCCCAGCCTTGGTCGTACACCTTCTTGTCGATGGCGTACTTGGGCGAGGACGCGGCCAGCACGTAGGTAATTAGGCATTCATTCCAGCCGTGAATCTGGTGGTTCATGCTCCAGCCGTTGTTGGGGCTCCAGTGCCAGTACAGCACGTTTTGGCCACCTTGGGTGTGCCAGTTCCACTCCACTCCTTCCCACATCCACAGAATGTGGTTGCGCAATTCCTGCTCGGTTTTGGTTTCCTGCGTGAAGTACTGGCGGGCACAAATCAGGCCCTCAAACAAAAACGACGTTTCCACCAAGTCTCCCCCATCGTCCTTCTGGCTGAACCGAATGACTTTACCGGTTTCCCCGTTCAGCCAGTGCGAAAACACTCCGTGAAACGAATCCGCCTTCTCCAGGAACTTCACAATTTTGAGGATGCGGGTGGCGGCCTGCTCCCGCGTAATCCACTTGCGGTCTGCCGCCACGATAATGGCCACGATGCCGAAGCCGGTCCCGCCAGTAGTTACCACCTCGTTGCCGTACTCGTAGGCCACGTTGCTCCGCTCCCGCGCCATGCCCGACACCGGGTGCCCAAAGTCCCAGAAGTAGCGAAACGTCTGCCGCTGCACCTGGTCGAGCAGTTGCTCGTCGGTTAAGTTGCGGGGCCGCTGCCGCGGGTCGAACTTGGTGGTAGCTGTTTTTTTCGGTGCGGGCTTCTGCTGCGCGTACAGCAAACCAGGCAGCAGCAAGCACAGCAGGACAAGAAGTTTTGCGTTCATACAGTAGTGTTTACAACTGTTAGCTAGAGCTATAAAAGCTAGTTCCCCTCCTCAAATGAGGAAGTGCCAGGGGTAATTGACTTCGCACTCTTTGCTTTGCCCGTCATGCTGAGCGCAGTGTAACGGAGCCGAAGCATCTCGCGTGCTGGCGTTGTGAAACTACCTGTCATGCTGAGCGCAGTCGAAGCATCTCGCTCGACTCGTTGCGCAGGTATCAGACTATACCACACTAGCGAGATGCTTCGACTGCGGCTGCGCCTACGCTCAGCATGACGTTCTCGGTAAACAACGCTTGGTCAACTATCCCTAACCTCTCTGCTTGCTAGATGCGCGTCATCTAACAAGCAGAGGCTATTCACCTGGCTTTCAGAGGCATAAAAAATAAGAGCTAGTTTCGAGGGGGCTAGCGGACGAGGTCAACCACGCACCTGTTAATACCCAGGGTTCTGCGTGAGTTGTCCGCCGCTAAGGTCAATCTGGGCTTGCGGAATGGGGTATATTTCGTTTTTGCCTTTCGTGAAGGTTTTGCCTTGCGCTGCGAAAATGGGCACGATACGGCCGGGCTGCACGCTTTCCTGGCGCACTAAGTCAAAGAACCGGTCCTGCTCCAGAGCCAGCTCCACACGACGCTCCCGCCAGATTTGCGCGAGCGTGGGTGATGTAATGCTTGGCAGGCCGGCGCGGGTGCGCACCAAGTTCAGACTAGTAGCGGCGGCCCCGATGTTGCCGGTTTGAAAAGCGGCTTCAGCGTTGATGAGCAGCACATCGGCGTAGCGCAGAATGCGGACGTTCTTGGGCAAGTAGTCGTTGTTGCCGCAGTTGGCTTCGCGGGTGCGGCTGTGGTAGGCTTTGTAGCTATAGCGCAAGCCTTCCACCGAGTCTTTGCTCGGAATGCGGAACCCGTCCCATAGCACCGTGCCGGTAGAACGCTGCCCGGCTGGCGCAGTGGGGTTGATGAAGATGATGGAGCTGGCCCGGCGCACATCGTTGGGTTCGTAGGCATTAACCAGGTCCTGCGTGGGCGTGTTGAAGCCGAAGCCCAAATCGGCCCAGCCGCCCCGGCCGCCGGAGCGCGGACCTTGGCACACGGTGTAAAGGTTCACCGCCGAGGTGTTGCAGGCCGCATTCACGCCCGTCTGTACTTCGAAGATGGACTCTGAACTGTTAGCCCCCGGCGTGCGCCATACGTCGGCGTAGTTCGGATACAGTGCATAGGCTCCCGAGCGGCCCTGGATAATTTCGTTGGTCAGGGTGTAGGCTTGCTGGTAGTTTTTCTGATACAAATACACCTTGGCCAGCATGGCCTGCGCAGCGGCCTTGGTTACGCGGCCCGTTTGGGCGGTAGCTTTCAGCGCCAGATTATCGACCGCAAATTGCAAGTCACTCACAATGAACTGGTATATCTGCTCGGCCGTGGCGCGGGTCTGAAACTCGGGGCTGTTGATTTCCGACGTGGCGGGCACCCGGTCGAGCAGCGGCACGCCCCCGTAGAGCCGCACCAGATTGAAGTAGAAGTACGCCCGCAAGAAGCGCACCTCCCCTATCAACTGGTTTTTGGCGGCCTCCGGGGCTGGGCTCAGCGGAATCTTGTCGAGGGCCTGGTTGGCGCGCGCTATGGCCTGGAAGTGCCCGTTCCAAACGTTGTTGATAACGCTGTTGGTGGAGGTCAGCGTGAAGTTGTCGACAGCGGCCGCGTCGGCGAAGTCGTTGGGCGTACTGCCTTTGTCGGTGTCGTCGGAGGCAATATCGGTCAGGATGATAAACTGAAAGCTGTGCACATCGGGGCCGAAACCGCCCAGATACAGCACGTTGTACACGCCATCAACCAGCTTTTGGGCGGCGGTGGGATCGGTCCGGATGGCGTCTTCGCTGAGCTGGCCTTGTGGGGCCACATCGAGATAATCGTTGCAGCCGCTAACCAGTGCCAGGGTGAGAGCTAGAGCCGCCGTGCCGGTACGGCGCGAGAAAGAGGTGGGAAGTTGAAAAAACATCGGCGTAGCTTATTTGAAGTTGACATTCAGCCCCAGCGTAATCACGCGGCTAATGGGATAGGAAGTAGCTTCGATGCCCGAATCGAGCGGACCACCCGCCAGCTCCGGCGTAAAGCCGCTGTAGTTGGTGATGGTGAACAGGTTTTGGGCCGAGGCAAACACCCGCAACGAACTCAACCGGAACCGCTCCAGCGCCGTGCCCGGCACTGTGTAGCCCACTACCAAGTTGGTTAGCCGCATAAAGTCCCCCGATTCCAGGAAGTAGGTGGAGTTGGGCAGGCTACTCGGAATAGACCGTGGGTTGGTGTTGGAAGGATTGGTGGCCGTCCACCGGTCGTTGGCGAAGTCGGCTTCCACGTTGTCGGTGCCAGTGGTCCGTAGCTGCTTTTTGGCGTTGTACACCTTGTTGTTGAGGTTGCCCGACAGCACAAACGAGAAGTCTAGGTTGCGGTAGTTGAGCCCGCCGTTGATGCCGTAATACACGGGCGGCTGGTACGAGCCGAAGTAGCGGCGGTCCAGCAAGTCAATTACCCCGTTGCCATCGGTATCGGCGTACTTCAAGTCGCCGACCTGCGGCGTACCGAACGTGGAGCGGGGCGAATTGGCAATTTCATCAGGAGTTTGGTACACCCCAATGGCATCGAGCAGATAGAAGCTACCGGCCGCCACGCCGTTGTCGGAGCGAGTCACGAGGTTGGTGCCGCCAAACAGGGCCTGCCCGCCGTTGAGGTTGGCAATGCGGTTCTTGTTGAAGGTGGCATTCACCCCAAAGTTATAGCTCCAGTCGGCGCTGCCCCCAATGCTGGAGCGCCAGTTCAGGCCGGCTTCGATACCCTTGTTGGTGATATCGGCGGCATTGGTAATATACTGGTTGTCAGGGTCGCCGAGAATACCCGGGATGGTCACCGGAATAAGGGCGTCGGAGGTGGTCTTGTCGTAGTAGGTTACCTCGCCCGTTAGGCGGTTATCGAGCAAGCCAAACTCTACGGCCAAATCGTACTCCGTGGTGGTTTCCCACCGCACGTTCTGGTCTTTGAGCTGCGTGATGGTCGCCCCGAGTATCGGCTGTCCATTGATGACGTACGGAATGTTGGAATTGGCCGTCACAACGTACGAATTGGCTGGAATCTGGTCGTTGCCGAGCTGGCCGTAGCTGGCGCGCAGCTTCAGGAAGTTCAGCACACTGTTGTCTTGCAGAAAAGCTTCATCGGAAACCACCCATCCTAAGCCGACCGATGGAAAGAAGCCGTTACGCCGGTCCTGATTGAACCTCGATGTAGCATCACGGCGCAGGTTGGTTGTGAACAGGTACCGATCCTTGAAGGCGTAGTTGACGCGCCCTAAGAACGAGATACGGCGGTCCTTGGCGGGCAAAAAAGGGTCGGGGTCGAGCGGGTCCACAAAGCCATTGACCGCCGTGTTTGGGTCACCTGCGTTGAGGTACCACTGGTTGGGGTCGGCGGGCACATCCCGGCGCGAAGCCGAGAAAGGCGTAAACTGGCCTTCTTCTACTACTTGCCCTACTAACACCGTAAGGTTGTGCTGGTCGTTGAAGGTCTTTTGGAATGTGGCTGTGTTTTCCCACAAGTAGCGGTACCGGTCCTCTTTCGTGATGGTGAGGTTGCTGCGCTGGTTGCGCTGGTTGCCACCGGTGGTCAGGAAGGTATTCTGGTCGTTGAGGTACTGGTAGTCGTACACGCGGCGGTTCAGCGCGTTCAAGTCCACGTTGATAGCCGAACGGAACGTCAGCCACGTTACGGGCTTCACATCGATGCCCACGTTGCCTTGCAAGCGGTTTTCTGTCAGCTTGTTGTTGTTCTGTTCAATATCAAGCACCGGGTTGCCCACGTTGCCGAATGCCGAGGTATTGCCGTACAAGTTGCCCACCTTCGAGGGGATAATAGGCGCCGCTCGGTAGGCATTGCCGTAAGCCGTCCCGATGTTCACGTCGCGCGCATCTGCGTGGCTGAAGGAGGCCTGCGAGCTAATCGTGACCTTATCAGACAAGTCAAACGCCGTGTTGGAGCGGACCGTGAGGCGCTGAAACTTGTTGTTGATGACGATGCCATCGTCCTGCAGCAAGTTGCCCGAGAAATAGTAGCGCACGTTCTCGCTGGCGCCGGATACGGCCAGGTTGTGGTTCTGGTAGGTGCTGCGGCGCAGAATCTCGTCGTACCAATCGGTAGAGCCCGAGAAGTCGGGAATGGTTGTGGTCGGCGACGTGTCGCGCAGGTAGTTCACGTACTGGTTGGCGTCGGCCATGTCCACAAGACGGGCCGCCTGCTTGAAGCCGCCGGTGGCGCTATAGCTTAGTACGGGCTTGCCGAGCTTGCCTTTCTTGGTGGTGATGATGATAACGCCGTTGGCCCCGCGCACCCCGTAAATAGCGGCCGCCGAGGCATCCTTCAGCACGTCGATGGTCTCGATGTCGGCGTTGCTTAGGTTGCGGATGTCGGTGGTTTGCACGCCGTCTACCACGTAGAGTGGGTTGGCACCGGCTAGCAAGGTGCCCGTACCCCGGATGCGCACCGTGGGCTGCGAGTTAGGCGCGCCGCTAGTGGTGATTTGCACGCCGGCAATCTTGCCCTGCAAGGCTTGCGTGGGCGTTTGTACCGGCTGATTCACAATTTCGTCGCCTTCTACGCGGGCAACGGCCCCGGTTACGTCGCGCCGGCTTTGGGTGCCGTAGCCTACTACCACTACTTCACTGAGCGCCTTGGTATCGGGCGCCATGGTCACATCGACGGTGGCGCGGCCGCCCACGGCCACTTCCTGCGCAGTGTAGCCTACAAACGAGAATACCAGCGTGGCATTATCGGGGGCAGTGAGGGTGTAGGTGCCGTCGGGGCCGGTTTGGGTACCGTTGGAAGTGCCTTTCACTACCACGTTCACGCCGGGCAAGCCCGAGCCGGTTTCGTCGAGCACCTTGCCGGTCACGGTGATGTCGGCGGTGGTTGACGGCTTGAGAATGATGTCGTCTTCTACGGCCTCGTACTTGATGTGCAGCGGGTCGAGCAGTTTGTGCAATACATCGGCCAGCGGCTCGTCGGTGGCCGTTATCGACACGCGCCGACTAGCGCCAATCAGCTGCTTGCTGTACTGAAACCGCACATCCGATTGGCTTTCAATCTTGTTCAGCACCGCATACATGGGCTGGTTGCGGGTTTGCAGCGTAATCGGCTGCTCCAAAAAATCCTGCGCTTTGGAAGGGTGTGGCGAAGCCAAGGTAACGGTGCTCAGCAACGTAATGCCGAGCGTTTGGGCGAACACCACGCGCCGTAGGAAACGGCCGGAAGTGGCAAGGGGTACTAAAGGAATCATGCGAAAGTGGGAATTGAGTGGGGTCTCATGCCGAGACAATAATTTTCGCGGTCTGCAGTTCTCACCCCTTAAAGTGGCGGTGGCAGCACTAGCAGAAGTTGGCAGGCAGGGCGGCTTTCTACATCATAGGCAAGACCAAGGAATGGGTGGCGAACGGGCTAGCTACCCTGGCAGCCGGGCCCGTGAAACAGGATTTGAGCATTCACTTCTTCGTAGGTGGCGCCTAGCGTTTTGCAGAGCACATCGAGCTTCCCGTACAGCGACTTATTGCGCAGCGCCAACGTCACGGTGCAGTTAGCCAGCGCCTTATTATCGAACACGATGTGCACGCCGTAGGCCGTTTCCAGCGCCGTCAGCACTTCCGGCACGGGCCGGTCGTCGAACACAAACGACTGCGACTTTAGCTGCACTGGCTGCGCCACCAGTTCGCGCTGTAGCTGCTGGCGTTCGGGCGAGTATACGGCTTGTTGGTTGGGCAGCACCACAATGGCGGCAGGCAGGGCTTTGCTGATCGGTGCATTAGCTACCACGCGCGGGCTCACGCGGACCCGGCCGGTTTTCACTTCTACTACCGCCTTCTTCTGCCCCTGATAGGCCTGCACTGTAAAGCTGGTGCCGAGCACGGTGGTCAGCATTTGGGCGGTGTAGACCTGAAATGGGCGCGTGGTATCGCGCTGCACTTTGAAAAAGGCTTTGCCCACCAAATACACCGGCCGCTGCTTAGCCCCAAACGTGCGCGGGTACTTCAACTGGCTACCCGGTGAAAGCTGCACCCGGCTGCTGTCGGGCAACGTAATATTGACGACCTGCTGGCTGGTGTTGGGATATACCACCCACTGGGCACTTGCTGTAGCTGTGGTTGCAACTGTTTGTGGTTTAGCTGCCGGCCAAAACTGCCAAGCCCCCAGCCCCAAGCCTAGCGCTACTACGGCCGCCGCAGCCCACCGCGCAACAGGCGCCGCAACCCACGATTGGTCTTCGGGGTCAGCTTCTTTTGTATTTATAGTTTGTTCGGCAATCCGGTTCCAGAGGTTCAGCCGAACGGTTTCCTGCTCTTCGGGCGTCAACCGCAACTCTCGCTCCTCCCCTACTGCCTGATACCAATTTTCTACCAAGCGCTTCTCTTCCGTAGTGCAAGTTCCCTGCTGATACCGCTCTAATACATCCCGTAAATCCGTCTGATTCATATAATAGCCATAGGTATTGAACCGACAGAACTCGGCGTCCATCCCTATAGTCGACCAACTGTGCTATACCCCTAGCCTGCCGTGAAAATTTTTCATAAAAAAGCCCAACTACTTGACGGCAATTGGGTGGCAGGCTTCTGCTAGAACTTATGAGAGCTAATACTAGAACGCTGTAGAAGCGCGATACTTCGCGTCTTGTCGTTGCTGACCTTGATAAGTAACCGATTGAAGCATGGACGATAAACAAACAAGAACGTCATGCTGAGCTTGCCGAAGCATCTCGCGTGCTGATGTTGCCAAGCTAACTGTCATGCTGAGCGCAGTGCAACGAAGCCTAAGCATCTCGCTCGACTCGTTGAACCTATAAAGGGTTTACCACACTAGCGAGATGCTTCGGCAAGCTCAGCATGACAACCTAAATAAGGAAAATTACTCGCCTGTGGCTACTGTCCACACACCCTAACTTCAGGTATACCGCTCTGACTGCGCGTGTGGCAAGTGTTACCAGAGATACACGAGCAGCACGGCAATAAAGTCGCGCAGGCTGACGCGCAACAGCTTCAGGGCGCGCGTAAGATGATACTCCACGGTTTTGCGAGAGAGGTTAAGCTGCCCGGCTATTTCGGGCACCGTTTGATGCTCGAACCGGCTCATCAGAAACACTTGCCGCGTGTGCTCCGGGAGTTGCGTCAGACTCGCTTCCAGAGCGCCCGATAAATCGTGGGCGGCTATGGTGTCTTCGGTGCTATGATCGGGCTCCGGCAGATGGGTGCGGCTGTAGTGCAAGTAGCCGGTTTCCGAGAGGCGCAACCTGATACTATCGATGATGCGGTAGCGGACAGCCGTAAACAAGTAGCTTTTGAGGTGCTGAATGTTGTTGGTTTGGCGCTTGTGCCAGAGGGCTGTAAACACGTCCTGCACCACTTCCTCGGCGGCTTCCCGCGAGTTGAGTTTGCCGTATGCTGCCTCCAGCAGCTGGTACCAATACCGCTCGTACATTTCGGCAAAAGCCCGCGTATCGCCCTCACTCATGGCGCGCACCAGAGCTTGATCATCCCACGCGGTGCGGGGCACGAGCAGCCTCACTTTTAGCCGCGGAGCGCGTGCCATTGGATGAGACCAGTTAACAAACAAACAGTAAAGTTTGAGGGCATGTCCTACAGGCAACAAAGGTGGGAAAGAGCCTAGACAAATCAATCGGGTGCCAACTTCAACGATTCTCCCGCGGCCAGGTTCTATTCGGGGAGGTACTACAGCTCAGTGTTCACGCACTGAATATAAAAACAACTAGCAACTGTTTTATACGCTGTCCAGCTTAAGACGGATAACAAATACTAGCCTGATTGCTGCGACTCGTTACCAATAGTTACTAGTAATTCGCCTTACGAAATGGAGTGAAGCTTCCGTTGCACTGACGTTACCAGCACCATTAGGCCGTCATGCTGAGCTTGCCGAAGCATCTCGCGTGCTGATGTCTGATTAGTAATCCAGCGTCAGCACGCGAGATGCTTCGACTGCGCTCAGCATGACGGTCATTTTGGCAACAGACACTTTCAGTAGACATAACCGTTCTTCTCGTTTGCTGTCTACGGCTCAGACTAAAGTCGAATAGCCTTGTTGCGGGCTGCTGCCGGAAGCAGTTTGTTGATGAGGCGGAAGTAAAAGGCATGTTCTACGCTAGGTTCGGAGTACCTTTGCCGAAGCATTTCGGCGGAAATCCGCCTTTTTTGAACAAGAACAAAATCTATTGGGTTGTCAGGCTTCGGTCAAGAAGGCCCGTTGCCACCTCCTATCTGCTGCGCCATCTGAGGCGCAGCCAATCTTTCCATGAAATCAAAATTTGCACTGATTCCCCTCACGTTGGGCGGGTTCGGCATCGGCATGACGGAATTCGTCATGATGGGCATTCTGCCTGATATAGCTAGCGCCATGCACATCACCATTCCCGAGGCGGGTCACTTCATTTCGGCGTATGCGCTAGGCGTAGTGGTGGGTGCGCCGTTGTTGGTAGCCCTCACGGGCAAGCTCCCGCCGAAGAAGATTCTGGCCTTGCTGATGGGCTTGTTTGCTATTGGCAATGGGTTGTCGTTGCTGGCTCCCAACTACCAACTTATGATCTTGACCCGGTTTATTTCCGGCTTGCCGCACGGTGCCTTCTTCGGGGTGGGCGCGGTGGTAGCGGGCCGCTTGGCCGAGCCAGGCAAGGAAGCACAGGCTATATCCATCATGTTTGCGGGCCTGACCATTGCCAACATTATCGGGGTGCCGATTGGCACCTATTTGGGCCATACTTACAGCTGGCGGATTCCTTTTGTGCTTATTGTGGTGGTGGCCCTGCTAACGGTGCTAAGCGTGTGGCGCTGGCTGCCCAACCTGTCGGCCAAGGAAAGCAACCTGCGGCAGGAGTTTCAGGCGTTTACCCACCTGGAGCCCTGGATGATTATAGGCATTACTATCCTCGGCAACGGGGGCTTCTTTGCGTGGTTCAGCTACATCGTGCCGCTGTTTACGGAGGTATCGGGCTTCAGCAACAACGCCGTTACGTTCTTGATGGTGCTGGCTGGCGTGGGTATGGCCCTCGGCAATATACTCGGCGGCTGGCTCACCGACCGGATGTCGCCGCTCCGGGCTACCACGTGGCTGCTGCTGGCTATGGCTACCTCCTTGCTGCTTATTCCTTTTGCGGCGCACTACCAGATTCCTACCGTCCTGATAACTATGCTGACGGGCGCTCTAGCCTTCTCGACGGCTGCTCCTATCCAAATGCTGATGATACGGTCGGCTAAAGGGTCCGAAATGCTGGCTTCTTCGCTTAGCCAGTCGGGCTTCAATACCGGCAACGCGCTAGGGGCTTACTTAGGCGGGCTGCCCATTGCGGCTGGCTTAGGCTACACCTCGCCCGAGTGGGTGGGAGCGGCATTGGTGGCAGGCGGCATCCTATTTTGCGTGGCCCTGGTCGCCAGACGGCGCAAGAAAGTGAAACTTGAGTTGGCGTTGCAGTAGCTCATATTCGGCGTTTGGGGTACCGGCAGCAAAGCTCCTATATTTAGCCAGCAGCCCCGTTTGCTTGGGCTGACGCCAATCCATGAAGCTGAAGTTTCTGCTGTTTCTAGTACCACTGCTGGCACTGGCTGTGTTAGCCTATCCACACCTACACAACCACTTCACGCGCTTCCAGCAAGCCCGCCGCGCCGACACGGAAGTAACGCGCATAGCACCCAAGCTTCACAACGGAGACCTAATTTTCCAGACGTCCACTTCCGCCCAAAGTCAGGCTATTCAGCTTGCCACGCACTCGCCTTATAGCCACTGCGGTATCCTGTTTGAACGCGGTGGCGAGTGGCGCGTGTTCGAAGCTGTACAGCCCGTAAGTGAAACTTCCCTGGCCCATTGGACAGCCCGAGGGAAAGGCGGCCGATTTGTGGTGAAGCGCCTCCACGACGCAGAAACCGTGCTTACCTCCTCTGCTCTACAGCGCCTGCAAGCCGCTGGTGAACAATACCGCGGCAAGAGCTACGACCTCTACTTCGGCTGGTCCGACGACCGAATCTACTGCTCGGAGTTGCTTTGGAAAATGTACCAGCAAGCGACAGGCCGCGAAATCGGTGAACTTCAAACGCTCCGCGAATTCGACCTCAGCCACCCCGCCGTGCAAGCCAAGCTGAAGGAGCGCTACGGCAACCGCATCCCGCTCACCGAAAAGGTCATTTCGCCAGTGCGCATGTTTGAGAGCAAGGAGTTGGTAGAGGTGCGGTGAGGGTCTCTATCTCGCTGCCGCCAAGCTGTCGTATTTCTCGTGAAACCGTTCTGGAATTTGATGCAAGTAGAAGGTCCCTTCTTCTGTAGCTAACGTTATGTCGCCGTCATTAATACCTCGCGACACGATTTCATAGCGCGTTTTATTCATCCACAATAGTGCTAACTTGTAAGAATCTGTACTATCGTTGAGCTGATGGATGGTAGTTTCTATCAAAGCACTATCAGCCGATTTTGCAGCGTAGTCTTTGTGCAGCCTGCCCGCAAGAGCCGCTCGAACAGCATTGGCTCCACGCAGGCTCGTGTTAGGGAAACACCAAGTAGTATTAGGCGGTGGCGGCTGAATAACAACCTCAGGCGGCACAAATTGGTATTGGCTTTTACCCCATACATAGCCAGCCATTAGTAGACCTACTGCTACTCCTAAAACAAAGAGTAAAGGATAGCCCAACCAGTTATCAATTCTTTTGCTCCGTATTGCCATGAGTTTCCTCTAGCTCATTTAAAAAGAAATTTTCACTTAATGTAACGCACATTGCTTGATGTGCGCTTCTCCCCTGCAACTCCCTAACTTAGCCCACGCTGCTCTGTTGTACAGCGGCTGACCGAAGGCACGCAACTCTGTGGCCTACTTTGGGGTTCTTGGTATTCTCACTCGCTATTCCTGTCTTTGATTTCCGTCGCTGCTTCTCCCTGGTTTATTCTGCTGTGCCTGGCTGCGGGCGCGGGCTATGCGGCTCTCTTATACTCAGCTAAGGCCCCTTGGAGCAAGGCGCTGAACCTCGGGCTAGCCGCACTGCGTTTTGTGGTGGTAAGCTTGCTGTGCTTTCTGCTGCTCTCGCCTTTCCTCAAAACCACCACCAATACCACCGAAAAGCCCACGCTGGTACTAGCCGTCGACAACTCGCAGTCGGTGGGGCTGTTCACGCCGCCGGCCGTGCTTGGGCAGGCCAAGACGGGGTTGCAACAGCTCACCGAAACGTTGCGCGGCCGGGGTTTCAACGTAGAAACCCGCACGCTCGGCGCTGCTACCACTCGCCCCGTAGCTCCCGATTCAGTGCGTTTCACCGCCGATGCTACCAACTTAGATGCGCTGCTCACAGGTGTGCGAGAAACCTATGATGGCCGCAATTTGGCGGGCGTGGTGCTCGTCTCCGATGGTATTGTCAACCAGGGCCGCTCCCCCGCTTACTCTGAGTTCAACTTCCCGATCTACTCAGTGGCCGTGGGCGACACACTGCCTAAGAAAGACCTGAACCTGCCCACACTGAACTACAACCGGGTGGCGTTTAGCGGCAACAAGTTCCCTATTGAAGCTGAGGTGACATATGATGGGTTTGCGGGCGGTACGGCCGTGGTGCAACTACGCGAGAATGGCCGTGTGCTGCAAACGCAGCGCGTCCGCCTGCCGGTTGGCCAGCGCCGCACCAAAACTACCTTCACCCTCATAGCTCCCGCCCCCGGCAAGCGCCGCTACGAAGTGGTGGTCTCAACCCAAGCCGGCGAGTTCACGACGCTCAACAACAGCAAGTTTGCTTACATCGAGATTGTGAAAGGCAAGCTGCGGGTGCTGCTGGCCGGCGCGGCCCCCCACCCCGATTTGAAGGCCTTGCGAGCGGCTATCCAGCAGAACGACAACTTCGACCTCGTGACGTACCTGCCCGGCATCAGCCCGCTCAAAAGCCAGGACTACGATGTAGCTATTCTGCACCAGCTGCCCGCGCGGACCGGCGAGGGCGCGGAAGTACTGGCGCAAGTGCGGAGCCGTCGTATCCCGACCCTCTACATCTTGGGGGGGCAGTCCGATTTCAACGCCTACAACGGCATGGGCGCGGGCCTTACGGTGCTGCCCCGCGGCTCGCAAACCGACGAGGTAACGCCCGTGCTCAACCCGAGCTTTTCACGGTTCACTTTCGAGGAAGACGCGCTCCGCCGCTTCACCTCCTACCCGCCCGCGCCCGTACCGTTCGGCGACATTCGCCTGAGTGGTGGGGCCGAAGCCGCCTTGTATCAGCAAGTGGGCCGCCTCCGCACGCAAAAGCCGCTGTTGGTTTTTGGCGGCACGGCAGCCCAACGCCAGGCCACACTGCTCACGGAGGGCAGCTGGCAGTGGCGCTTGCAAGAAGCCGTAGAGCACGACGACCGGCCCGACGCTTACGACCGGCTCATTGTCCGCACGTTGCAGCTACTCACCCAGAACGCCAACAAAAAGCGCCTCGACGTGTACCCCACACAGGATGCGTTCAGCACTCAGGATGACGTAACCTTCGGTGCCGAAACCTACAACGCTATTTTCGAGCGTACCTACGGCCAGCAAATCACACTCACCCTCACCGACGAGCAGCAGAAAACTCGCACCTTCAGCTATACCAATTCCGAAGACGGCGCCCCCCTGCACATCGGCTCCTTGCCGGGCGGCCTCTACCGCTACGCGGCCCGCGCCAACCTCAACGGCCAGCCCCAGCAAGACCGGGGCGAGCTGCTAATTCAGGAGCAGCAACTAGAAGCCCTCGACGCCCGCGCCGACCACAACCTGCTCTACCAACTCGCGCGCCGCAGCGGTTCCCGGCTGTATTACCCGCAGCAGTTCGCCCAGCTCACTCAGGACATCTTGAAGGCCGATTACAAACCCGTCATCTACTCCCAGGAAGACCTAAAGGACCTCATCAACCTGAAATGGCTGTTCTTCCTGATTCTGGCCCTTGTGACGGTGGAGTGGGCCACACGCAAGTACTCGGGCGGCGTGTAGTGCCTTCAGAAAGAGGGAATAAGTATTAAAGCTTCAAAAGCTAGTTTCCCTTCTTAAATGAGGCGGGTTTTGGAATGTAGTTGACCAACCAACATAAGCACGATCCACCAGAACGTCATGCTGAGCTTGCCGAAGCATCTCGCGTGCTGACGTTGCCATGCTAAATGATTTGACCACACTAGCGAGATGCTTCGACTTCGGCTGCGCCTCCGCTCAGCATGACAGCTACTTTGGCAATGTCAGCACGCGAGATGCTTCGGCAAGCTCAGCATGACCGTAGGAACAAACAATGAGTTGAGTAGTAACCAAGCCAATTACAAATAAGCGCGAATCAATTAAAGTAGAAATGGCCTTAGTGCGTCCTCACTGTTGATTCACTCAACCATTCTATGAAACTACGAGTTATCCTGACGGGCGCCAGTGGCATGGTCGGCGAAGGCGTACTGCTTGAATGCCTCCGCAACCCCGAGGTCGAGCAGGTTTTGGTCCTTGGCCGCCGGGCTAGTGGCATCACGCATCCGAAAGTAAAAGAGCTGCTGCACGCCGACTTTCAAAACCTCTCAGCAATTGGAACGCAGTTGGTGGGCTTCAATGCCTGCTTTTATTGCGCGGGCATCTCGTCGGTAGGCGTGACCAAGCAGGAGTACGAGCGTATCACGTACGATCTTACACTGCATGTAGCCGAAACACTGGTGCGCCTCAATCCGAACATGACCTTTGTGTTTGTGTCCGGCGTGGGCACCGATAGTCGTGAAAAAAGCACTCAGCATTGGGCCCGGGTGAAAGGCCGCACCGAAAATGCACTCCTGCGCCTCCCGTTCCGGCATGCGTATATGTTCCGGCCCGGCTTTATGCGGGCTACGCCGGGGCAGCGCAATGTGCTGAAGCTCTATAAGTATTTAGGCTGGCTGTATCCGATTATGCGGAAACTGACCCCTAACCTGGTATCCACTATGAGCGAAGTGGGCGTGGCGATGATAAAAGCAGCGCAAGAAGGCTATCCAAAATCAATATTGGAAGTGCGCGACATGGTGGCGCTGGCCCATGGCAAAGTGGCCAAGGGCTGATGAGAAAACCCGTAAAGATCTTTTTCATGGCATCGAGCAGCATTGTTGGCGTCCTACTGATGGCTGCGGTGGCCTTCGTAAGTATTAGTCCCGAGTTTGGCGGCAAGCCCACCAAAGCCGATAAGCAGATGTATGCCAAGTCGGGGCACTACGAGGACGGCGAGTTTAAGAACCTCGTTCCAACCGTCGAGCTAACGGGCGGCAGCATGGTGAAGGTGCTATGGAAGTTCCTTTTCCGCAAAGAGCCCAACGCACGTCCTCCGGGCCCGCTACCGATGCAGCAATTGGATTCGCTCACCATTGTGCGCAAAACACCGGACTTGTTGCGCGTGACGTGGTTTGGGCACTCGGCTAGCTTGGTGGAACTGGCCGGCAAAAACATCCTGCTCGACCCCATGCTCAGTATCGACCTTGGACCGAGCGCCTGGCTAACCCCACCCCGCTACAACGCCACGCTGCCCATCACGCCCGAACAGCTACCACCCATCGACGCCGTGCTGATTTCGCACGACCACTACGACCACCTCGACTACCAAACCATCCGGCGCATCAAAAGCAAAGTGGCGCATTTCTACGTGCCTTTAGGTATTGGGCCGCACCTGCGCAAGTGGGGTGTAGCACCGGAGCGCATCACCGAAATGAATTGGGGCGACGAAGCCCAGCTGCCCGGCCTCACGGTGGTGTGCACGCCTAGCCGCCATTTCTCGGGGCGCGGCCTCACCAACCGCAATTCCACACTTTGGAGTTCGTGGGTTCTCAAATCGGATTCCAAACGGGTGTTCTACAGCGGCGACGGAGGCTACAGTCCGCACTTCAAGGCCATTGGCGCCACCCATGGCCCCTTCGATCTGGCTCTGATAGAGTGCGGCCAATATGATCAGCAATGGTCCCAAATTCATATGATGCCCGAGCAGAGCGTGCAAGCCGCCGTTGACGTGCGCGGGAAAGTGATGCTACCCGTACATTGGGCAGCCTTTACCGAAGCCAACCACGCTTGGACTGACCCAATCGAGCGGGCCACCGCCGCGGCCATGCGTTTGCATATACCGGTCACTACTCCAAGGCTCGGCGAACCTGTCGTAGTAGGCAGCGGGCCCTTACCTAGCTCACCGTGGTGGCGGCAAGTACAGTAAAGCGCATAAGGCTAATCAGATAGTTATGTTGTGCGCCGGCGCAGCCGGAGTTGAAGCATCCATCTTACGTTCTGACGTTATAAGGTACTGTCATGCTGAGCGCAGTCGAAGCATCTCGCGTGCTGACGTTGTGGTGCTGACCCAATAATTCTAGCGAGATGCTTCGGTCCCTGGCTTGATACGCCACATGCTCAGGTTGACGGCTGGTATGACAACGGCTATCAACTGGAAATCACGGGAAAACTGCAAAACGCCCGCAAGCCGCGTACCTTTGTAGCATGCGCTACATTCTGGTCAACAAACCCTACGAAGTCCTCACCCAATTCACCGACGAGCAAGGCCGTGCCACGCTCAAGGACCTCGTGGCCGTTCCTAACATTTACCCCGTCGGGCGGCTGGATTTCGACTCCGAGGGCCTCGTGCTCCTCACCGACGACAAGCAGCTTCAGCACCGACTTTCCGAGCCCCGCTTTAAAGTAGCCAAGACCTATTGGGTACAGGTGGAAGGCATTCCTACCGAAGAAGCCCTCGAAACATTGCGCCGCGGCGTAGATATCAAGAGCGGATTCACCTCCCCTGCCGAAGCCCGTTTACTACCCAACGACACCGAGTTGTGGCCCCGCAGCAAGCCCGTCCGCTTTCGGGCGAGTATTCCTACCAGCTGGATTGAAATAACGATTTCGCAGGGCATGAACCGCCAAGTGCGCAAGATGACGGCTGCCGTGGGCTTCCCTACCTTGCGGCTGGTGCGCGTAGGTATTGCCGGCTTGCGGGTGGAAGGCCTAGCGCCCGGCAAATGGCGCGAGCTAACCGACCAAGAAGTACAGGCGCTGAAAGAAGACATGGCTGCCCAAACGGCGGCAGCTGGCACTTTTAAAACGCCTGGTAAATCAGACACCTTTTGGCCCGGCGGCATTCGTCCTGCCAGCGCTAAGCCGGGGCAAAACAGCGCGGGTGGTTACAGCCGCGGCGGTTTTGGCGGTGCCGGCAACTCAAAAGCAACCGGAGGTGATGCCCGCTCGGCTGGCACTCGCGGTTCTGGTCGCAATAGCAGTGGTGGCACCTTCAAGGCGAAACCTACCGGCAAGCCAGCCAGCGACAAAACAACGCCCGGCAAAACCGGCAGCAAGCCTGGTCCCAAATCGGCAGGGCGCGGTAGCGCGGGTCCGAATAGTCGGGGCGGCGCCGGGCGTAAGCCAGGCCCCGCTGGCAGCGGCCGTAACGGACGTGGCTAATGAGCGAAACCTCTTCTCGTAAACCCCGGCGCTTCCGGCAACTGCTGTTGCTGGCGGCGTTGGGGTTTCTGCTTGTCAATGCCGTAGCGTTTTTCCATGCTTGGCGCTTCACACACTTTACCATCGAAGCCGGCACCCATACCGACAACCCCGAGCAACTGACGCCGCTACAGAAAGTGGGGATTCTACTTACTGGTATCAAGAACCCGAAACCTCGCAACCACACCATCCCAAGTTTTCCCTATCGCACGGTTTACCTCAACAGTTCCAATGGCCGCCTGGAAGCTTGGTACGGTCCGGTGCCACACCCGCGGGGCACGGTGGCGCTGTTTCACGGCTACGCCAGCTGCAAAAGCAAGCTCCTAACAGAAGCCGCCTACTTCCGAAGACTCGGCTACTCAGTGCTCCTGACCGATTTTGCCGGCAACGGCGGCTCCACGGGCAATGTCTGCACCGTGGGTCACCATGAAGCCGCCGACGTGGCTGCCGTGACGCGCTGGCTGCAGCGGCGGCCCGGCCCGGTGGTGCTCTACGGCAACTCCATGGGCGCCGAAGCCATCTTGCGTGCCGAAAGTGAGCTAGGTGTACGCCCCACGGCCAACCTTGTGGAATGCCCCTACGGCAGCATGCTGCAAACGGCTTCCAACCGTTTCCAATCCATGCATGTCCCACCGTTCCCGCTGGCCAATCTGCTGGTGTTTTGGGGCGGAGTACAAAACAACTTTTGGGCGTTTGATTTAGATGCCACCCATTTCGCCACTAATATCAGCACTCCTACCCTCTTTATGTGGGGCGAAGCCGACCCGCGCGTAATGCGTCAGGAAACCGACGCCATCTTTGCCAACCTGCGCGGCCCCAAGCAACGCCAGGACTTCCCTGATGCCGGCCACGAGCCCTATTGGCGCAAGAACAAACAGCTGTGGGAACAGACGCTGGCGGAGTTTTTGGCGAAGCAATAGCATCAAGTTTCGGTTTGGTGGCATCTATCCTGTCCCTGTGGCAGAATATGCTGCATCACAAAGTTTCGCGGAAGTCAGTCCGTCGGACAAACCGCACGGCACACCTTCAAAAATGACAATCTGTCACAAATAAAGGCATTTGCCGCGGCTGGTACGAGCCTTGTAATTCCCCCCGTGCGAATGATTCGCAGCTACAACCTGACACCTCAACTAATACATAACAACCATCCAAATGGGCAAAATAATCGGTATTGACCTCGGAACCACCAACTCGTGCGTGGCCGTAATGGAAGGCAACGAGCCGGTGGTAATTCCGAACAGCGAAGGCCGGCGGACGACTCCGTCTATTGTGGCTTTCCTGGACAACGGTAAGGGCGAGCGGAAAGTCGGTGACCCGGCAAAACGTCAAGCCATTACCAACCCTACGAACACCATTCAGTCGATTAAGCGCTTCATGGGCCGTGCCTTTGGCGAAGTGACTGAAGAGGCTAAAAACGTATCCTACGCGCTAGAGCGCGGTTCCAATAACACGGTGGCCGTGAAGATTGGCGACCGTCAGTACACGCCGCAGGAGATTTCGGCTATGGTGCTTCAGAAAATGAAGCAAACGGCTGAAGACTACCTCGGCCAGACTGTAACGGAAGCCGTTATTACGGTACCTGCTTACTTCAACGACGCACAGCGCCAAGCTACCAAAGAAGCCGGTGCTATTGCTGGCCTCGACGTAAAACGCATCATCAACGAGCCTACTGCCGCTGCTCTGGCCTACGGCCTCGATAAAAAGCACACCGACCAGAAGATTGCCGTGTACGACCTTGGTGGTGGTACCTTCGATATCTCTATCTTGGAGCTCGGCGACGGTGTGTTTGAAGTACTGAGCACCAACGGTGACACCCACCTCGGTGGTGACGACTTCGACCAAGTAATCATCAACTTCTTGGCTGAAACTTTCGCCAGCGAAAACGAAGGCCTCGACCTGCGCAAAGATGCAATGGCTCTGCAGCGCTTGAAAGAAGCTGCCGAGAAAGCCAAAGTAGAGTTGTCTTCGTCGACTGAGACGGAAATCAACCTGCCCTACGTAACTGCCACGGCTTCGGGTCCGAAGCACTTGGTGGTGAAACTGAGCCGCGCTAAGTTCGAGCAACTCGCCGACAACCTGGTTCGTCGTTCGATGGAGCCCGTGAAGAAGGCTCTGCAAGATGCTGGCTTGAGCACGTCGGATATCAACGAGGTTATCCTCGTAGGTGGTTCGACCCGCATTCCGCGCATCCAAGAAGAAGTAGAGAAGTTCTTCGGTAAGAAGCCTTCGAAAGGTGTGAACCCCGACGAAGTAGTGGCCATCGGTGCTGCTATCCAGGGTGGAGTACTGACCGGTGAAGTGAAGGATGTGCTCCTGCTCGACGTGACCCCGCTTTCGTTGGGTATCGAGACGATGGGCGGCGTTATGACCAAGCTCATCGAGTCGAATACGACCATTCCTACCAAGAAGTCGGAGACTTTCTCGACGGCTTCCGACAACCAGCCTTCGGTGGAAATCCACGTGTTGCAAGGCGAGCGTCCGCTGGCTTCGCAGAACCGCACCATCGGCCGCTTCCACCTCGACTCGATTCCACCAGCACCCCGCGGCGTACCGCAAATCGAAGTAACCTTCGACATTGACGCCAACGGTATCCTGCATGTATCAGCTAAAGACAAAGGCACTGGCAAAGAGCAGAAAATCCGCATCGAAGCTTCGTCGGGCCTCACCGACGCCGACATCGAGCGGATGCGCAACGAAGCCGCAGCCAACGCCGAAGCCGACAAGGCAGAGACCGAGCGTATCGGCAAAATCAACGCTGCTGACTCGATGATCTTCCAGACCGAGAAGCAACTCAAAGAGTACGGCGACAAACTAAGCGCTGGCAACAAGACGGCCGTTGAAAATGCCCTCGGCGACCTCAAAAAGGCCCACGAGAGCAAAGACATCAGCCAGATTGACACCGCTATGGAGGCTATCAACGCTGCTTGGCAGGCTGCCTCGCAAGAGATGTACGCTGCCACCCAAGGTGGTGCCGACGGCCAGCCCGGTGCCGACGGTGGTAACCCCTTCGGTGGTGGTCAGCCAAACGGCAATGGCCAGCAAGGTCAGCCCCACGACAACGTAACCGACGTGGATTACGAAGAAGTAGGCACCAAGTAATAACTGCTCTTCACTAAGTAAAAAAGGGCCGGAAGCATATAGCTTCCGGCCCTTTTTTGTTGCGTGTAGCTTCAAGTTAGCTTGTCACCTTCTTTGCCTCTTCAGCATTAGTTACCTCTTCCAACTCTTCCTCTACTTCTTCTTCGAAGCCTTCCCGAATTTTTTCGTTGGCTTCCTGGTAGTCGTCGGCGTCGGCTTGTTCGGCATTTTCTTCCTGTACCTTTTTGTCGTAGGGCTCATAGCTAAGCTTGATATAGATAGGAAAGTGGTCGGAGCCAACGTAAGGCAAGCGCTGAATGTCATCGACCTTAAAGTCGGGCGATACAAACACGTGGTCGAGGGGCCACCGTAGAGCTAAGTAGTCGGCGTGAAACGTGGGAAGCAAGCCTCTGCCTACGCGAGGGTCCATCAGTCCGCTTATCCGCCGAAATAATTCAGACGTGTGCGACCAGGCCACATCGTTCATGTCCCCGAACACAATAGTGGGCTCTTCGTGCTCATTTATTTCCTTGCCAACTAGTAATAATTCTGCATCGCGCTTGGTACTGGTTTTAGATTCGGCAGGTGCTGGTGGCTTGGGATGCAGCCCGTAGAGGCGCACCCATGTTTTGCCATCGGGCAATTGGATACGCGTGTGCAGCGAGGGCACATCATCGTCGAGCAGATATTTCACTTGGCATCCTTCCAATGGCAGCCGGGAGAAGAACAGCAGTCCGTAGGTGTTGTCGAGTGGCTCGTGGCAGGTATACGGGTGTGTTTTTTCCAAGGGCTTCAACTCCTTATGCCACCACTCATCCGTCTCAACCGCCATAATAACGTCGGGGTCTACTTGCTGAAGCACACGTAATGCCATGTCACTGTGCTTGTTGTACTGTAGCACGTTCATCACGGCCAGGCTTATGTGCTTTTGCCCATCCTTTAAGGTACTGTCGCCCACCTGCTTTTTCACGATGCGAGTGTAAGGCGCAATTCGCACCGATTGATAGAGCACCACCGCGCCGAGTGCGGTCATCAGTCCTAAACCCGCCAAGCCCGGCAGATGATGCCAGTCGAGCAGCCAAGCAGCCATGACCACGAGTAGCGTTACGCCCACAATCTGCAAACGGGGAAAGTCAAACACCCGAATCCACCAGGCCGTTTGGCGCAACAGTGGCAAGAGGGTGGCTACCACTGCCAGTACAGCTAGCAGCAACGTAAGGCCATGTGCCAGTAAAATCCAGATTGGGGCGTCGAGGGTGGGCACGGGTGAGGTATAAGAGGTGTGTGGGAACGAGGAACAGAGCAGTGGCAATAGCACTTTGCAAGTACCACGCCACGGTAATATAAGGTCGGCTGCTAAATGCTCGTCTGTACGCTGACGGAGCGTTACGGTTGACTTACCAAACATAACATTTTCCTGAATTGCTGCTTCTGCGCGGGCGTGTACCTTTGCATAGTTTCGCACCGGCCTCTCCTGTATGGAAATTCTACTCGCCACCTTCACTACCCTGTTTTCGGTCGTCAATCCGTTCGGGGCTATGCCCGTGTTTCTGACGCTGACGGAAGAAGACACGCCCACCGAGCGTGCCAACGTAGGCCTCCGGGCGTGCTTCTACATGATTGGGGTATTGTCGGTATCGTTTTTTGCGGGACAGTACGTGCTCAACTTTTTTGGCATCAATATCCACCACCTGCGCATAGCGGGCGGCATCTTGCTCATGCGCTCTGCCTTTGACCTGCTCACGCCGGGCGGCAACCGCTCGAAAGTTTCAGAGGCTACGCTGGAAGAAAGCATGCACAAAGACGATATTTCTTTCACGCCGCTGGCCATGCCCATGCTGTCGGGTCCCGGCTCGATGGCGGTGTGCATCGGGTTGTTTACCGAGAAGCTTAGCTACCTCGATATGGGCCTGATTGTGCTAGGATTTGTGCTGGTGGCACTGGCCGCCTACATCATTCTGATGTCGTCTTTGCGGCTCACTCGGTTTCTGGGGCGGCCGGGTATGGCAGCCTTGGCGCGCATTATGGGTTTTATCACGCTGGCTATCGGCGTCAACTTTTTAGCTACAGCTATCAAGGCGCTGTTTCAAGAGTAAAAGTGCCAGCTAGCTTGGTGTAGCGTATAGGCTTAGATTGCCTTGCTTAGTTTAACGTCTGCTTGCCAGGATAATTTCGGAGTTACGACGCTGTTCTGACGAGCTCGGCCGTAGCTACTCGCTAATACGTACTCCGAGGACTTTTGCTGCCGGATTGTGTGGTACCTTGCGCCCGATTTCTCTGCCACTGCGCTTCTTATGCTCAAAAACGACCTTCTCCTCCGTGCCGCCCGCGGCGAAGAAACCGAACGTACCCCCGTGTGGCTGATGCGCCAGGCGGGTCGCATCCTACCCGAATACCGTGCCCTGCGAGGCCGCCTCAGCGGTTTCAAGGAGTTGGTAGAAACGCCGGCTCTGGCCGCCGAAGTAACCATTCAGCCCGTTGACGCACTGAATGTAGATGCCGCCATCATCTTCTCCGATATTCTGGTGGTCCCCGAAGCCATGGGCCTCACCTATGAAATGGTAGAAGCCAGGGGCCCGCTTTTCCCCGAAACCATCAAAACCGCGCAAGATATAGCCCGCATGCGCGTTGCCGACCCGGAAGAGCACCTTGGCTACGTGCTGGAAGCTATCCGCGTCACTAAGCGGGCCCTTAATGGACGGGTGCCGCTCATCGGTTTTGCCGGTGCTCCCTGGACTATTCTGGCTTACATGGTGGAAGGGCACGGCTCGAAAACCTTCAGTAAAGCGCGCCGGATGCTGTATGCCGAGCCTGCCTTGGCGCACGAACTGCTCGCCAAAATTACCGCTACTACCATTGCTTACCTGAAAGCGCAAGTAGAAGCGGGTGCCAACATCGTGCAGGTGTTTGACTCGTGGGCCGGGATACTGCCGCCCGCGCACTATCAAGAGTTCAGCACGCGCTACATAGCTGAAATTTGCCGGGCCATTCCCGAGGTGCCCGTTACGGTATTTGCCAAAGGCGCTTTCTGGGCCGTGGAAGATTTTGCGCAGCTCCCCTGCCGTACCATTGGCCTCGACTGGAACCAGGATGCCCGCGCCGTTCGCCCACTAGTCGGCGACAAAACGTTGCAAGGCAACCTCGACCCCTGCGCCCTCTACGGCTCGCGCGAGCAAGTGCGCGCCGCTACTATTGCCATGCTCGACCAGTTCGGCCCGCACCGTCACATTGCCAACCTCGGCCACGGCGTTTACCCCGACACCAACCCCGACAATGTGAAGGTATTTATCGAAACAGTGAAGGAGTACAGCCCGAAACTGCGCTAACTATCGACGCCTTGGCGACTTCAGCTTTGTTTGCCAACAACGCAGCCCATTACAAAGTGGGCTGCGTTTTATTTATCCTGTATCTGATATGCCGTATTCCCGTCTGATCCGCTTGATAGGTGCTGTCCAGTGCCCGCGCCTACCTCGACCTGCTATACGATGCGCCAGAGTATGCGCGTCAGTGGAACTACCGTTTTGGGGCTCTTCGCCAAGCTAGCCGCACGCCCCACGTTCCTCTTCAAGTCCCGCCGCTGCCACCGCTTACCAACCGTCTCACCTTTCTGCCTCCCGACGACTTGTCTACCGTGTATGGATTTGGGGTAAACACGCGGCTGGCTACCTGGTTTGGGGTAGACTCCGTACGGGTGGCAGTGCCACATTAGGTATTTGCTTGCTTTATAACATTGTTAGATGAAACGTTTTCTACTACTGCTCTTGCTTGTTGGGTTGTGTGTTGTCCAGAGCGAGGCTCGAAATCAAGTGCGTGTGCTGCTTCGGGTGCAGCCCGAAACAAAGAAGTTCTGGTGCCGCTACACGCTGACTCTACCTGCTGAGACTGCGCCCGCTGAAGTACTGCTCAACCTCAATAAGCAATACAAAATCATTTCGGTAGAAAGCCCACGAGTTAAACAACAGCGCATAGAGCGGTATCTATATCCAGTTTTTCAGGATACGCTACAAGGCATCAATCTAAGTTATGCCATTCAGGATCGGCGAGCGAAAGAAATTACCGTAACCTATGAAGGTACTCTACCAGCGAAATACGCCACCAACGAAGTATTGGAGCTTAGTGGGCACACCAATTGGATGCCTCTGTTGCCCTATAAAGAATATGAAGTGGTCGATTATACGTTGGATGTGGAGGCACCTAAAGCATACTCGGTAATCAGTACTTCACCACCGACCCGAAAGCGCGCTGAGCAGTATCGCTTTCAAGGCGCTACTTGTGCCATCGAGCTTACCGCTCTGGTTGCCAAACGATTTTACCGACTTGCATCTACTTCGGCAGTACCATCGGTTGCGATATATAAAGCAGGTAGTCCGCTGCTCAAGCTAGATTCCTTGCTGTTAGGCGAATCTGAACGAATTATTGCTTTCTATAATCAGTCTATCGGGCGCCAGGATGCCATAAAGCGCTTCAGCATTTTCCTGCCTGGCACCGACCGGGATGCCTTTGCTATGCTAGATAATGCGACGGTAATCACATATGCAGATTTTGATGTTCAGCAATTGGAATACCGAACAATCTTAGCGCACGAAATCAGTCATAAGTGGTGGGGCTACGGTGCTTATAGTGACTACAACGACTGGCTAAACGAGGCTTTTGCCACGTATTCAAGCTTTCTGTACCTGCGGTGCGTAGGTGATACAGCATCTTATCGGCAACTGCTGAATGCCAAGATCAAATCAGCAACGGGCGCGCCGGCCATCATCGGGTTTGATAAGACCAAATACAATTATGCCACGTACCGCCGCGTAATCTACGATAAGGGCTCCGTTGTATTAGCAACCTTGCACCAGCGGGTGGGCGACGAGAAGTTCTTCGCAGTTCTGGCCAAGACCGCCGCTCAGAAAACAGCCACTACCGACGCCTTTCTGGATATAGTTGCCCAGGAAACGGGTGAAGAAACCTGCCGCTGGCTAAAAGCTGAGCTTATGCGGTAACCATTAGGCAGCAATCAATTAGTTAAGCAAATTAGCGTTTGGGGAGCCTGTTTGCTTATGCTAAAAGCTGCAATCCGACTTCCTGCGCTTCTTTCAACAGCAACTGTTTCTCGATTGGCACCACGCCTACCTGCTCGCAAACCAAGCCACCGCCTAGGTTGGCTAGCGCCGCCGTAACGGCAGCCGGCAGCTTTAGCGCCACGCACAGTGCAGCAATGCTGATGACGGTATCGCCGGCTCCCGACACGTCGGATATGGTGCGCAGATGGGCAGACAGGTAAGTGCGCTGCTCGTGTCCATTTTCCACGAATACTCCGCGTTCAGACAACGTAACGAGCACAATTTCTGGGGTAAGCAACTGGCGTAAGCGAGTTACCGCTGCCTCGAATTGTGGGCGCTCGGCATCGGTGTCGCTAAATTCCAGCTTGAGACCTTCGCGTAACTCTTTCAGGTTGGGCTTGAACAGCGTGCAGTGCTGGTATGCCAGGAAGTTCTTTTTCTTGGGGTCAACCACGGTTGGAATGCCGCGCTGCCGGGCCAAGTCAATGAAATAGTGAATACTCGCCTCGGTGAGTACGCCCTTATCGTAATCTTCGAATATCACGACATCCACGCGCGACAGTAACGCCTCGTAGCGGGCCGTTAGCTGCGCACCTTCCTCTTGATTAAGGTCGGTTTCCACCTCCGAATCGATGCGCAGCAGGTGCTGACCGGCGGCCAGGATGCGTTGTTTCACGGTGGTGGGCCGGTACGCACTGCGCACAATGCCTTCGGCCGAAAGGCCCGTGGTACGCAGCAGTTCCAGCAATTGGTCGCCGCCTTGGTCCTCTCCTATCACAGCGCACAACAGCGGCGTCGCGCCGAGCGCCTGCACATTCAAGGCTACGTTGGCAGCTCCGCCCAACCGCTGCTCGGTGCGGCTCACGTTGACTACGGGTACCGGCGCTTCGGGTGAGAGACGAGTGGCTTTGCCCCACACATACGCATCCATCATGACGTCGCCCACTACAAGCACCGTGAGCTGATTGAATGCGTTGAAAAGTTCGGGAAGCGTGGTGGGTGCAGCAGGCAAGGGCATTCTGGCAGTTTAAGTAAGGCTGCAAAGGTACATGGTCCTACGAATTCCCTAAGCGGGCTCGTAGGACCATGTCCAAGTGAGGTTATTAACCTACTAGCCAAGCTAGTGGCGGCCTATACTAGCGTTGCCAAGCTCTTTTTGATACGAGCAAAGGCTTCGCGCAACTTCTCATCGGCAGCCGCGGTGCTAAACCGGATGCAGTTGGGTGCCCCAAATGCCCGACCATCTACGGAAGCTACGTGCGCATCGCGCAGGATAAACAAGGCGAGGTCGTAGGCGTTTTCTATGGTTTGGCCATCGGGGGTTGTTTTGCCGAAATAGCCGCTCACGTCCGGGAAGATATAGAAGGCGCCGCTTGGGGTAGGCGTGCGGAGGCCCGGAATATCTTTCACCAAATCCAGCACTAAGTCACGGCGGCGGTGGTAGGCTTGAGCCATTTCGTCCGCGGTGGCCCGGCCTCCTTGTAGCGCTACAATGGCCGCCCGCTGCGCAATAGAACATGTACCAGAGGTAATCTGGCTCTGGATTTTTTCGCAGGCGCACGCAATTTCTACGCTGGCCGCAATGTAGCCCACGCGCCAGCCCGTCATGGCGTAGCCTTTCGAGAAGCCGTTGACCGTAATAACCCGGTCCTTAATTTCGTCGAATTGCGCAAGGCTCACGTGTTCCCCCACGAAGTTGATGTACTCGTAAATCTCATCGGCCAGCACGTACACGTGCGGGTTGCGGGCTACTACGTCGGCAATAGCAGCCATTTCTTCCCGCGTAAACACCGCACCGGTCGGGTTGCAGGGCGAAGAGTACATGATGAGCTTGGTACGAGGCGTAATGGCCGCTTCTAGCTGAGCGGCCGTGGCCTTGAAGTCGTCTTCGATGGAGCCTACTAGCTCTACGGTAACTCCTTCGGCGAGCTTTACTATCTCAGTATAGCTCACCCAATACGGCGCAAACACAATAACCTCGTCGCCGGGGTTTACTAAGCTTAATACCACGTTAGCCAACGACTGCTTGGCGCCGGTGCTAACAACAATATTTTCGTTTTTGTACTCGAGGTTGTTGTCGCGCTTCAGCTTTTCGCAGATAGCCTTGCGCAGATCGGGGTAGCCGGGGACGGGCGTATAGAACGTGTAGCCTTCGTCGAGGGCGGCTTTGGCGGCATCTTTGATGTATTGCGGCGTCTGGAAATCCGGCTCGCCGAAGCCCAGATTGATAACATCAATACCTTGTGCGCTCAGTTCTCGGCCCTTTTTGACCATGGCAATGGTCTGTGATTCCTCCATGGCTAATATCCGGTCGGATAGCATGGACGTAGGCGACTGAGCGAGCGTGACAGCTTGAGACATAACTACAAAGACGAATTGGTGAAGCGAGCGAATGTAATGAGTCTGGGGTAAATTAACCAGCGCTACTAAGTGGCTTGCTACACAAGCTAAACTCTTTCTATTCGCCTTCTATATAAGCCAAACAAGCCTGTTCTTGGGTTTCGCTCTTCCCAGCAGCACCAGTAGAAACCTTATTGACTTGCAAGCTTTTTCCAAAGAATAAGCCATCAAAGGCACTGAAAAAGGCCTTTAGTGCCTCAGAACAGCTGAAGCTTTAACTCTCTTACCTACTTGAACCAGGGTACTTCACCTGGTCATTTCTGCTTCTCTATTTCCAAAGAATAATTATTTCTAACGGGTTCTTTAGCCGCTTCCCATGACCTTTTCCTATAAGAATGGAGCTACGACTACAACGGCGTCAAACACCGGTTACGTACTGAATTGGTTTGACTAGTCCTAGTAGAGCCTCTCCCCTATTCGGTTCCCAACCACCTGAATCGGCGGAACAGAATGCTGACATCGGTACTAGGCTCGTAATCCTTGGCGTAGAGCAGTTCCAACCGGCGACGGGTGGCCTCGGTAAGCGGAGTAGCGGACTGCGCAACATCAGCCGGAGAAAGTATGGCGCGAGCCAAACGGCCAGGCGCTGCTGCGTGCAACATACCCACCCAGGTACGCGTGCCTGTTAATACGCGCAGGCAGTTGCGAACAAACCCACCCTTGTTGAATTGAAGCCCAAGCAATAGAGGTGCCGCCAAAAGTAACAGCAAGCTCGCCAGGATATCCAACATCCGCTTGTTGCGCACCTGCTGTGGCCGAAACAGATTGAGCGTGATATCAAGAGCGTAATAGTCGCCGGGCGCGTCTTTAGACGAACTGCCAATAATGTACTGGCTGTCCTGCGGCAATATTTTGTAGGCCACGGGTGGGTGTTGCGGCAAGCTCACCATCAAGCCGATAATCTGACTGGCTGATAAGTCTTTACCACAGAAAATCAACTCATCCAAGGCATAAATGCGAATGATTTCCGCTAGTTGCCGCACCTCGCCGAGTTGGTCGTCGGGCGGAAGTGGGGCGGCTACTGCCGCAGGAGCTTCCGCCACAGCAGCCATGACGGCCGTTTCCAGCCTGGAAGCTCCTCCTCTCATGGGCACCACAGCGGCAGCAAGCAGGCCACTTTCGCGCACCACTATATCGGGGCCGGCATCAGGGCTTATGTAGCCAATAAGACGGGCCTGCACGCCCGAGTGCTCCAGCAACCGGCGCACCCGCAAGCTTTCTATCGACGAACCGACAATGGCTACGTTTTTCTGACGCCGGTCATTCAAGCGCAGGTCGTGGTAGCGCAAAAAGTGCGTTGCCATCATTCTGATTAGCAGCGCCGCAACGGCCCACACGCCGCCCAGCACAATGAGTGCTTTCGAGAAGCGCCACGCATCAAAGAAGTTGCTGATAGCCGAAATCAGGACCGTGCCCAAGAAAATGCCGCGGGCAATGCGTGAGGTTTTGCTGGGTTGGTCGTAGGCGCCGCTGAAGTAAGCCGAGGTAAGCCAGACCACAATGTAGGCCGGCACCGCCACCAACATAAACTGCGCTGGGTAGGGCGTCCGCACAAATTTGTGGTTCTGCTCCCAGTACGTTTTCAAAAACGAAAGCCCTATGTAAATCAAGCCAGCATCGAGCAGCACGGGGGCAGCCCGGGTTATGAAGCGCTCGGCCACTGCCATGCCCGCCCGCAACCAGATGGCCGCGTTGATGAGCAGCGAGAACATGCCCGCCTGCTTGGGCGCAAAGTGCTTGCGGGCAAAAATCACCATGGCCCGGTAAAACACGAACACATAGTTGACGCTCGTGCGCTTGGTGCTTTCGCCCTTGTAGTGAATGATGCGGGTGTGGGGGAAGTAGTAATTCTTCCATCCTCCCTGCGTGATGCGGTACGAGAGGTCAATGTCCTCGCCGTACATGAAGTAGTCCTCGTCGAGCAAGCCTATCTGCTCTAGCGTGGCGTGGCGCATCATCATGAAGGCACCGCTGAGCACCTCTACCTCGTGGGTCTGGTCTTTGTCGAGAAACCCGAGGTGGTAGCGCCCAAACTGCCGCGACTTCGGAAACAGCTTGGCTAGCCCGAAGATTTTGTAGAACGCCACCCAGGGTGTGGGCAAGCCTCGCTTGCTTTCCGGCAGAAATTTACCTTGCCCATCCAGCATTTTCACGCCTAACCCGCCCGCATTGGGGTGGTCGTCCATGAACGCGCAGCACGCCCGGAAGGTGTCTTCCTCTACCACCGTATCGGGATTGAGAAGCAAGACGTACTCGCCTTGCGCTTCGCGCAGCGCCTGATTGTTGGCTACGGAAAACCCAGGATTGTCTTTGTTCTCAATCAGGATAATTTCCGGAAACCGGGTCCGCACCATAGCCACGGAGCCATCCACCGAATTGTTGTCTACCACGAACACCTCGACCGGCTGTTCCAGCTTTTCAGCTGCCCGCCGCACCGAGAGTAACGCCTGCTCCAGGAAGTAGCAGACGTTGTAGTTGACAATGACGACAGAAAGCTTCACGGGCGCAGGACGGACGGCTGATTCTGGAGAGGTAACGTAAGATACACAGAGTTAGGCCTCGGCGCTATAGCCCTCCAGCGGACGAGTTACGGCCTCAGCTACAGCATTGGTCAGCATTTCTGTATATATCAGAAAAACAGTGTCTTATTTAATGCAATAACGGCTGCCCGGAAGTCGGCGCGCGCAATTAGAAACTGAATGTTAACCTTGCGTAACGCAAAACCGGCGCTCATGATGTTGATGTTGGCCTCGGCCAGGGCCCCAGCCGCCTTGGCAAGCAGGCCTGGCTGGTCGATGTTGGAGCCTATCAAACACACCATGGCGGCCTTCTCTACGGTTATCTTTTCGTACTTCTCTTGCAGGTCTTGCACCAGCTTTTTGTTGAAGTCTTTCTCCCAGATAACCACCGAAATGCTGTTAGCACTGGTGGCCTTGAAGCTGTAGCTGATGCCTAGGTCGTAGAAGGTTTGCATAATATGCAGATCGTAGCCAGCGGCTCCCACCATCAGCGGATCGTACACATCAATGATCAGCACTTTCTCTGTACCCGTAATCACCTCTACCCGCTTCTGCGGCGACACATAATCTTCGGTGATAAGGGTGCCGGGATGCTCGGGCTCGAAGGTGTTCTTGATGCGCAGATTGATCTTATTAATCTCCAGCGGCTTCGATGCTTTGGGATGAATAGCCTCCATGCCTACGTCAGCCAATTGGTCGGCCACATCGTAGTTGGTGAAACCAATAGGCTCACAATTATCAACCCCTACCATCACGGGGTCGGCCGAGCACAGGTGGTACTCCTTGTGAATAATGGCTTCTTTAGGCTTCACGGCCACCGCTATTTTGCTGAAAGTAACTTCCGAGTAGCCTCTGTCGAACTCACGCATAATTCCCTCTGTGCCTTTCACATAACCCGTGACGATGCAGATGGTTTCACTGAAATTGATCCGCCTAAAAGCGTGCCGGATGCGCTGGTCGATGGTGTATGACTTATGGTCGTGAAAGCCGCTCAAATCCACGAGCGTGGCATTGATGCCCCGGTTTTGCAGGATGTTAACTGAGTTGAAAGCCGAATGCGTCTCGCCGATGGAGGCTAGGATTTCGCGGGCGGCTTGCAAAATGTTGTAGCTGCTCACATAGCCGGACGCCAGGATATTGGTTAGGCTGTTGAGGTAGGTTTGCGCATCCTGAATACGTTGCTCGATAAAGGCGTCGGCAACGGCCAGGTCTAATCCTAGCGGCTCGTACTGCCGGTTCAGTTCCTTGAGTTTCGAGGCTACTTCGGCCAGCGCCCGATGAAATTTCTTGTGTTCGGTGATGCGGTGGTAGACGCCAGGCTCCCCGGTTTTCTTGTTTTCGAGCAGCCAGTTCGTAACCCCAGCATAGGCCGATACCACAAAGATCCGGTTGTAGAGTTCAGCGCCCGTGCGGTTGAATTCAATGATGTTGCGCAGCACGTCGCCAAAGGCACTCATCGACGTACCACCTATTTTTTCTACAGTAAGCATGAAAGTAGCAAAGGTTGGACGGCAAACATAGACACCAAGACCCACATATTCAGTATACAAAGCCGCCCATCCACAGCCGAAGGCTGCTCCCAAGCAGGTACGCTGCCTGCTACAATCCGGATTGACGAGCAAATCCAACCTTAACAAAAAAGGCCACCACGTACAGTGATGACCTTTCTGAAAGTGAGGATGTTGCAGATGATGTTATTTGGCTTGACGCTGGCGCTCGACTATACTGCGGCCTAGCGTAATCTCATCGGCGTACTCCAGTTCGCCGCCCATCGGAATGCCGCGGGCAATAGAGCTGATGTGCACTTCGGCAAAGTCGCGCAGCCTACGTGAAAGATAGAAGGCAGTGGTATCACCTTCCATAGTAGGGCTGATGGCCAGAATAACTTCTTTAATTTCTGAACCCGGTGCGCTAATGCGTTGCACCAACGAATCAATTTGCAGGTCGCTAGGGCCTACACCTTCGATAGGCGAAATAACCCCACCGAGCACGTGGTAGCCGCCTTTATACTGCCCCGTATTCTCGATGGCAATAACGTCGCGGATGTCCGACACCACGCAAATAATGCTATGGTCGCGGAGCTTGTTGGCGCAGATAGTGCATTCGGGGGTGTCAGAAATATTATGACAGGTGTCGCAGTAGCGAATGTCGAAGCGCATTTTGGCTAGTGCCTCTGCCAACGAAGCGGTGGTATCCGTTTCGGCCTTGAGCAGGTGCAGCGCCAAACGCAACGCAGTTTTCTTACCGATGCCGGGTAGCTTAGACAGTTCCCCAACGGCGTTTTCAATCAGTTTAGAAGGAAAATCCATTCAGTAGTAAATAGTTGAATGGTTGAACTGTCAAGTAAATAGTCATGCGGGCAGGGTGGCAAAACAACCTGCTAGCTAACCCTTAACAAGGCAACCACTTATAAAACGTCGGCCGAAATGCCTCGGTCGTGGATGGCGGTGCACATAGCCGCCAATTCATCGTAGACGCCATGCTTTACCGTGCACTGCCCTTTGTAGTGGATGAGCAAGGTGCACTGCTCGGCCTGTTCCGGCTCGTGGCCGCACACATCGATGAGGGTTTTGATGACGTGGTCGAAGGTGTTGATGTCGTCGTTGTATACAATTAGGTCACGCACATCAGTGGTTTCTTCCAACAACAGGACGTCTTCGTCGTAGTCGATTTGTGGTTTGCTATTCATGGTACAAAAGTACGTAAAAACGAGCAAAAAAACGGGCTTGATGGCTTCTACCGGCCTTATATAACCCCTTGAAAGGCAGAAACGTTTCGGCACTTTCGGGAAAGTATTAGCCGCTACGCAACAAATATTTTCAGGCGCCTTTCCAGTTAAAACAAGATGGCAAATTGCAAGATAAGCTCCTGCTTAGCCCCGCCTCCACCAACAACGAGGCAGTGTAGCAGCGCAGACTCGATTACGTTAAAAATCACCCTCTCCGAAAGCGGCTAGCCCGACTAATAGTTGGCTGCTCCGTTTCTACTTTATTTTCAAGCCAAATTCGCCGTTTCCTTCTGCTATGCCCGTTCCGTCCGCTGACTTCAAAAAAGCCATCAACCGCCTCTCCGATAAGGAAAAAGAAACCCTGCTGCTGCGTGCAGCGCGCCGCGACGCTGAACTCTACGATACGCTTAGCTTCGAATTGCTACCCGATGTGACCATTGAAACGGTATTCGAAGAAACTTCCGACCGGATTCATGAGCTATTTGCGGTGGGTGCTACGGGCCGGTTGCTCAACCGCAGCCTCACCAAAGCCCTGCAAAAAGCCACCAAAGAAGTGGCCCGCGCCCGCCGCATCACCAAAGACAAGCGCCTAGAAATCGACCTCAACCTCTACATTCTGCGCCTAATCTTCGATAACTATTCCGGCCAGTTCGATAGTGTGTACGGAGGCTTCTACACGGCTACGGCGCGGCTGGCAGCACGCACTACGCAACTAGTAATTGGCAATCTGCACGAAGACTTATGGCTGGAGTATAAGTCGGATATAGATGAGTTTTTGGGGCAGCTACATGCGCGCAATAAAAGTCATGGTCTTAAGTTTAGCTTACCGAGAGAGCTAGTGCTGCCGGACTAATCAACTTTTATTGAAACTTCCCGCTTGCCTCTATGCTCCTACCTCGCTCGTTAGCAGTTCTAGCCTTTCTCGGTTTCCTAACTGCTTGCTCCGATGGCACCTCCCGCCGCCCGGCCCCCGCTACAGCCAATGCCGCGCCCAATGCGGCAGCCGTACAGAAAGCGGCACAGGAATTCAGAGTGCATTACAATCGGCCTGTCGATCTAGATAGCACCGATTTCTACTATCAGCCCGTATCGGTGGTACCCCTAGCTGGCGAAACGCAGAGCAGAATACTATCGAGCAGCTCCTACGAAAGCGAATACAGCAACACGAGTGGCATTGAAGGCACTTGTTACAACGTGCTGTTCTTCCAAAAATCAACCATGGAGGAACATGCTCTGCTACCGCATGGCCGTTTTGTGATTTCGGAAATAGATACTGATAAGAAGCCCGATGCTCGCTGGCCGTTCTTGTTTTATACCCTCATCAAGGCCGACACCAACGCTGACGGCGCACAAAACGATGAGGATGCCAGCGCCTTGTTCGTATCCGACCGTAGCGGCCGACAGTTTCGTCAGCTCACGCCCGATGGCACGCGCCTAGAAAGCCGCCAGTTGCTACAGAAAAGCACTCTTCTCTTGATGGAGGTTCGTCCCGATACCAATCAGGACCGTGAGTTTACGCATGCCGATGGCACCTACTGGCTGCGCTTCGACCTGCGCAACCTGAATGCTCCTCCTACACGGCAACCCGCCTCGGGCCTAGCGGCATCCCTACAACAGCAGATGCTAGAACGCCAGAGCCGCCAGCAATAAAGTAAGGCAAAGAAAAGCCCTGCTGACAACTGCCAGCAGGGCTTTTTAACTACCCGTGAAGGTTTCTGAACGTATTACTTAGAAGCTTTGGCAGGCTTAGCGGAAGCGCTTTCGCCAGGCTCGTTTTTAGCAATAACGTTGAAGCTCATGGTGAAATCATCCATGATGGCTTTGTCGCCGATGCCTTCGAAGAACGACTTCGAGCCGTATTTGATGTCGAACTTGGTGCGGTCGATGGTGGCGGTGCCGCTAGCGGATGCCAAGTTGCCTTTCACACCCACTTTAGCAGGGAAGCTGATGGGCTTGGTGATGCCTTTGATGGTTAGGTCGCCGGTGATGGTAGCGTTGTTGCCAGCGGCGTCGGCTTTCATTGGCGTTACCTTCGTGATGTTGAAAGTAGATGTTGGGTTCTTGTCGATAGAGAAGAAGTCATCGGAACGGAGGTGACCCATTAATTTGCCGTTGGTTTCGGCATCCTTGATGTCCTCGATTTTCAACGAGGTCATGTCCACGGTGAACATGCCGCCTACAATCTGGTTGCCGCGCACGATTACAGTGCCATCTTTAAACTGCACGTTGCCGTTGTGCTGGCCCGTTACCTTCTTGCCTACCCAACCGAGGGTGCTTAGTTGCGTCTGTAGTTTAAAGGTTTTGTCGGCAGCTTTGCGGCTGGAAACAGGAGCTTTCTCGGTTGATGGCGTACCGGCCATGGCAGGAGCTACAAGCAGCGAAACCGCTAACAGAGCTGGCAAAATGATCTTTTTCATGAGTAAGGCGAGTGTGAAAATGAAAAGTAAAAGGGAGAGTAACTGAGAGTGCCGTCAGTCGCGGATTTTATCTAGTAAGTCGCTGAGTTGCGAGACTTCTGCTTCGGTCAGTTTATGCAGCAGGGGCTCCCGCTCAAGCACTTTGTCTATTTCTTGTAGCAGTTCCAAGCCCGAATCGGTGATGCAGATATCGACTGCGCGGCGGTTGCTGGGGCACACGGTGCGCGTCACGAGTTTCTTGGCTTCCAACTTATCTACAATGCGAGAAGCGTTGCTGGTCTTATCAAGCATCCGCTCGATGAGCAGATTGACGGTGGCTGGCTTGGGGTGCTGACCACGCAGGATCCGGAGTATGTTGAACTGGGGTAGCGTAATTCCAAACTCCTTGAACTGGCTTGAATTGCGCTGCTGCACCCAGCCAGCTGTATAGACTAGGTTGATTAACCCCTTTTGAAAGGCATCTTTAAAGACTGGCTGTTTGATTTCGTCTTCTATTTTCATGATTTGGAAAAGGGTACCTTGGAAAGGCGTTGCAAATATATGTACATACATTTAATGTCGCAACACTGTTTGAAAAATATTTTTACTATTGAATTTACAGATTCCACTAAATAGCCATTTTGTGCTATCCATCGTAAAGAGCAGCCTTCCATCTTATTCCATGAATATACTGTATAGGCTGTTTTCGCTGCTACTATTATTTGCATTCTCCTCACTCATCCCGCGTCAAGTGGCGGCTCAATCTAAAATCGCGCCATCAGCCGGTGCTATTGCTGCCAATTCATCGGATCGGTTTGTGATGCAGGATGGAACCCTACTGTTGGTGCAAGGAAATCGTTCCAGCCCCCTTTCCAAGAATGTGGTACTGTCAAATGGCACTAAAATAAATTATAAAAGCGGAATAGTCGAATTTACAACGGGCAAGAAAACAACGCTCCGAGAAGGCGACTACGTGAAAATGAACGGCGACATTGTGTACGCCACCCCAGCCAGTGCTGCTGCCGCCCGCGGCGACAACTCAGTGCCAGCCACTGCGCAGTACAACCAATACATAGAACGCGGCACTACTGCCACAAGCACTACCGTGTCGGGCACGCCCGTTTCCGAGGAATTAACGGGCTTACTCACGCGCAAAATTCAACTCCTGAATCAGAAGATCAGCTTGATGACGCCTAATCCTGCCAATCAAGCAGCCCTCGATAAGCTCAACCAGCAGCTTAAATCGCTTGATGCGCAAATAAACCGGTAACTGTTTCGCCCCTTAAAGCAACGGCTCTATACATCTTGCCGATGCAAAAGCCCGGCTTCTTCCCGCACCAAGCCAAAAGGCTCATTCTGGACGATGAGCAGGCCATCCAAGTCGCAAACTTCCGCCAAAGCGCTGATTTGGAGTGCCCCCCAAATAGCCAACGAGGTTTCGACCATGCAGCCCATCATGGTTTGCAGACCATGTGCTCGGGTTTCGTGCAGAATACGCAGCCCGTTGCGGTAACCGCCGGCCTTCATGAGCTTCATGTTCACGCCGTGAAACTGCTGCGCAATAGCTTCAAAATCGGCAGTGTCCGTCACCGATTCGTCGGCGAAGAGCGGCCAGGGCGAGCGGGCACGCATATATTGGTAGTCGGCGGCGTGGCTGGCGGGTAGGGGCTGCTCGAGTAGGCGCGCATGCAGGCCAGGCAAAGGGGCCACCTGTTCTACAAAGGCAAGTACTGCATCGGCATCCTTCCACGCCTCGTTGCCGTCGATGATAAGGGGCCGGCCAGGCAGTAGACGCGTGATTTCGCGTAGCAGGTCGTAGCCGCTTTCCTCGTTTACTTTCACTTTCAGAATCTGAAAGCGGTCCATGCGCTGCTCGCGCACAAATTCGGCCACTTCGCCGGGTGCCATAATGGGGAGTGTAAAAGCCGTCGGCACGGCGCGGGCGGGTTCGGGAGCGCCTAGCCACTGCCAAACCGGCTTTCCTGCTTGGGCGGCAGCCCATTGTATAAAGGCCGACTCAATAGCAAAACGCAGCGCATGCGCCGGTGGATGTGCCGTTAGAAACTCTTGCAACTCTGCTTCCGTCCGAATTTTGTCTAGGCCAGCTTGCAGCAAAGCCGTGAACTCCATTTGCAGCGCCTCAGGGGTTTCGCCATAGCGGATATTAGGAGCCGCCTCCCCCATTCCAACGGGTCCTCCCTTTGGGTCTTGCACCCGCACGATCAGGTTGGTTTTGGTAGTGGAAGCATTGCGCGAAATTTTCCAAGTGAAGCGCAACGGTAAGACGAGAGGCGTAAGGGTCCAGGTAAGCATGCAGTAACGAGAAAAACCAAAGCTAGCAGTATAAGCGTCTAGTTTCGGTTAGATAGTATGACTGGTTGCGTTTTATTGAAACTGAATGGCCGTTTGCTGTTGCCTGCTGTACACATATTCGAGTTGTTGCCCTGCACGGCACCCCGAAGCAGTTAGAACTTGTGGGTTGGTTGTCTCCACGAAAGAGGGCCATACCATAGGCATAACTGCATTGTTGAACCTCCAGAATAAGTTGGTTTGTTGAGTGCAAACCCCAGACCGCCGATAGGGAAGCCCAAAAACCTATCTTTGCTACCTTCACCCTCCTTCCCTTTGCTGCCGCGTATGAAGTTTTCGCGACTTGTCCCCGTCGTTCTGATCCTGGCCCTGGTGGCCGTCTTGCTTACCGTTCTCACCAACTATCAGCTAATTGCCCTCGACCCTGCAGTGGCTCGGGCAGCGCGCTGGTTGTTCTTGGCCTCCTTTGTGGCCTATGGCGTACAGCGCCGCTCCCTTACGTTCTGGATTGTAGTCAGCATGTTTGTTGGGGCCGAAATCGGCAACGACTTTCCAGAATTTGCCGTGAATCTAAAAGTGCTTAGTGACGTGTTTCTGCGGCTCGTCAAAACCATTATTGCGCCGCTGGTATTTGCCACGCTGGTGGTTGGTATTGCCGGCCACGCCGACTTGAAACAGGTTGGTAAAATGGGCCTCAAGGCGCTGGTGTATTTCGAGGTTATTACCACGTTTGCCCTTTTCATTGGCTTGGCGGCCATCAACCTCACCAAGGCCGGCGTGGGCATCAGCCAAGCGGGAGTAGCTGCGGAAGCCGAGAAGCTGGCGCCCGTCAAACAAACGACTTCCGATATCATCCTGCACATTTTCCCCGAAAACATTGCCAAATCGGTGGCCGAAGGGCAGGTTCTGCAAGTGGTGGTATTTGCCATCATCTTTGCTATTGGCTTGGCGATGGTGCATCAGAACAAGCGCCGCCCCATGCTGGAAATAATCGACAGCTTGTCGGAGGTGATGTTTAAATTCACCAACGTAGTCATGTTTTTCGCCCCGATTGGGGTGGGTGGCGCTTTGGCCTATACGGTGGGCAAGATGGGTTTCGAGCCGCTTAAAAACGCCTTTTATCTGTTGCTCACGCTTTACGTGGCGCTGCTGGCGTTCTTGCTACTGATTCTGCTGCCGGTGGCGCTGCTGATGCGCATTCCGGTTAAGCGTTTTGTGCAAGCCATTGCCGAACCCGTGAGTATTGCGTTTGCTACTACGTCGTCGGAAGCCGCACTGCCGCGGGCTATGGAAGCCATGGAAGGCATCGGCGTTCCGCGGCGCATTGTGGCCTTTGTGATGCCCACGGGCTATTCCTTCAACCTCGATGGCACGACGCTTTACTTGTCGTTGGCGGCGGTGTTTGTGGCGCAAGCCGCCGGCGTTGAGCTGTCGTTTGGGCAGCAGCTCGTGATGGTGTTCACCCTGATGCTTACCTCGAAGGGCGTAGCAGGCGTGCCGCGGGCCTCGCTCGTGATTCTGCTGGCCACCGTGGCCTCGTTCAACCTGCCCTCCTGGCCCGTGTTCATCATCCTGGGTATCGATGCCTTGATGGATATGGCCCGGACGGCCGTAAACGTAATTGGCAACTGCTTGGCCACGGCTGTAGTAGCCCGCTGGGAAGGCGAGTTCGTCGACAACTACGTGGCTCCCGAGCCAATCGAAGGCTTGGCGGAAGTGGACAGCAGCTTGGTGCAGCAGTCGCACTAGCGCTGGCTCTATCGTGTTGCGCTTTGGCCCCTACCCTTCCGTGGGTGGGGGCTTTTTTGTGCGCAACACGCTGCTAGCTCAGGCTGAATTAGTCTAGAGTATCGGTTGTTAGAAACCTGCCGCCGGGGGCAAAAACAGAAGGCGAAGGTCCCGGCTTCGCGTTTTATCTTCGTGGTTTAGGGAACAACAAAAGTGGAGCAGGAACTACAGCGCAAGATTATTCATCTGGACATGGATGCCTTCTATGCCTCGGTGGAGCAGCGCGACCAGCCGGCCCTGCGCGGCCGACCGGTGGCCGTAGGCGGCTCGCGCCAGCGGGGCGTGGTGGCGGCGGCCAGCTACGAGGCGCGGCAGTTTGGCGTGCGCTCGGCTATGGCTTCGTCGGTGGCGTTGCGCAAGTGTCCAGAATTGGTGTTCGTAAAGCCGCGCTTTGAAGTGTACAAGGAAGTGTCGCGGCAGATCCGGGCAATTTTCGCCGAATACACGCCGCTTATCGAGCCCCTGTCGCTGGATGAAGCCTATCTTGACGTAACGCACAACCTGAAGCAAATCAAGTCGGCGACGCAGCTGGCTCAGGAAATCAGAGCCCGAATTCTGGCCGAAACGCAGCTAACGGCTTCGGCTGGCATCTCCTACAATAAATTTCTGGCCAAGCTAGCGTCCGACTACCGTAAGCCCAACGGTCAATTCGTAATCAAGCCCCACGAAGGATTGGCGTTTGTGGAAACGTTAACGGTTGGGCAATTTCATGGCATTGGGCCGGCCACGGTGGCCCGCCTGAACCAGCTAGGCATTTTTACGGGCCTGGACTTACGCCAGCAAACAGAGGTTTTTTTGCGACAGCACTTCGGCAAGGCCGGCACGCACTACTACCACATAGCCCGCGCCGAGGACTACCGACCGGTGGTGGCCGACCGGGTGCGCAAATCCATCGGTTCGGAAAACACCTTCGAGCACGACTTACTCACACACGAAGAATTGCTAAATGGGCTGCAACCGATACTGGATTCGGTGTGGGCTACCAGCCAGCGCGTCGGCGCTTCGGGCCGCACCGTGACCCTCAAGGTGAAGTACGCCGACTTCCGGCAAATAACCCGTAGCCGCACCTTCCTGGCTTCTATTCGCACGCCAGAGCTACTGGCGCAAGTCAGCCATGAGTTGCTGGCCGCTTTGCTGCCGCTGCCACTCGGCGTGCGCCTACTCGGCGTGGCGCTTTCCACGCTAGAAACCGAAATAGAAACGCCCGGGCAGCAACTGGTGCTTCGGTTCTAGCTAACAGCAGCCCGCCTAGAGAGCAGGCGTTTTAAACAGAGCGTGGCGTTGACTTTGCCGGCTGCCGACGCTTTTTAGGTTTGCGCTTTGGTTTGCGACGGCGCGCTCCTAGCCGTTGCCGCTCGGCTTTGCGCTCCGCACGGGCTTCTAAGCGCTGAGGCAGCCTAGCCGTTAGCTGCTCCCGCACGTACTGCGCCAACGCCGAAAGCGGAATAGAATGCGCGTTGCGTACCACATTCAACACTTCCCGCCGGCGCAACCAGCTCACGCCAGTCAGGCCGCGGGCCATCAGAAACTGGCGCACTTCTTCCAGCAACAGCAAATCGGCCACGGCAGCCCGCTCGACGGTGGCGTTGTAGAGAGCCGGCCGGTGCACGCACAACTTGCCAGGTGAAGCCACCAGCACCCCCACCCATTCGGGCAGTAAGGGTAGCAGCTTGGGCAAGTGCTTCTCAGTAACGATAAAGGATACGAAATCATAGGCGCCGGCATAGCAACCCAGTTGCCTGCTCACCCGCTGAAGGGTATCCCCGTCGCCTTTCACTTCATACCCATGCATAAACTGCTCGGTGATGTGCACTACATCAACGCGGGTGCTACCGGTGGGCAGCTCATCAACGTACACGCCGCCCGTGAGCAGCGGATAAAGCAGGGCGCGAATTTCCGGATCGTTCATTGCAAGGCACAAGATACGGCACACGCAGCATCAGAAAAGTAATTGGTTTGGGCTACACCCCTCTCCTAGCTAATTCTGCACATTAAGCAGAGTGGGCTGGGGTGGGGTCTACCTTCTGGTGTCAATCCATCTTGTAGTTGCAGGAATAAATTTTGCGTCGTGACGTTAAACTCCGCCTCTATTGCCTGATCTATGAAAATGAAAACAGCACACTCCCTTTTGCAATGAAAACCACCCTATTCAAGTCGCTGACGCTGGTTCTTGTGCTTCTTGCTACGAACATCATTGCTCCTGCGCATGCCGAGCAGCGCAAAGACCAACATCCGGTGCGCCGGGAAATGCAGGCGTATATCGAGCAGAACGTGCTGCCCGTGGTGCGGCAGCAGCGCCAGAAGTTGGATGCCCAATTATCTACCGCCGATAAAGCACAGCTCGCTATTTACCGCACGCAGCTCAAGGAAGTGCGCCAACGCAGTCAGGCGCTGCGGCAGAGTTTCCGCAGTGCCCCAAGTGCTGCCCCCCAAACCGCTGAGCCCGCCAGCCCACGCGCGCCCCTTACCGATGCGCAGCAGCAACAACTTCAGCAGCTACGCACCGAAACCCGGACCATCATGCAGCAAGTGAATCAGATGGCTGAAAAGTACGCCGCCAACATCACGCAGTTGCTTCAGGAAGTCCAGCCGCAGAAAGCGAAATGGGCAACCGATATGCAAGCCATTGTAGCTAAAAACACCACGCCCGAGCAGCAGGAAAAGCTAGGCCACTTCCGTGGAGGCCGGATGCATTACCGGAGCGGCGCCAGCAGATTGCTACGCCCTACTGCTTTCCTGCTGCTAGACCCCGCTACTTCCAGCACTGCGCCAGCATCATCTGACGTAAGTGGCACTAGTAGCCTATTCCCGAATCCGGCAGTGGCTACCAACCAACTGCAATACATGGTATCGAAGGCAGGTCCTGTAACGGTGGAGCTGCTTGATAGCCGCGGCAATACAGTGCGCACCGTAGCGCAGGAAGCCAAGCAGGAGAAAGGCGCACACACCCTGCAAGTGAATCTAGCCGATCTGCCTAAGGGCACTTACTACTACAAAATCACTACCCGCACCGGCTCGGAAACTAAACGGTTTGCGAAAGAATAAGCGGTCCGCTTTTGCCGTTACAAAGCCAACCTCATTTCGAGGTTGGCTTTTTTCGTGTAATGTTCTCTGTCGACAGTAGCTGAAACAAGTGCCAGCCGTAAAACCGAATGCTGCTCTCCTTACCTAAACCGATAGTTTGAAGCAACCGCGCCGGCTGTGGAAACATGCGTGCCCGCCAGAATCCCTTCTATCTTTGCATTCTATGCTCCGTAACCCGCTTACCTGGCTTCTGCTACTGATTGCCTCCACTGCCCTCGCTGCTTGCTGCGGTTCCGTGCCCTGCGACTGCCGGGACGAACTAGACGACGCCATAATTTTCCGTTTTAATACCGACGTTTCTACAATTCAAGGTTTCCGACCCGAAGAGCTCAGTACAGTATATATCCTGCGGGTGCCGCTCGATACAGCACAAAGACCCAAAAGTGACACTATTGCAATAACCGGCGGCAGGCGTCCGACCGTGCAAACAGTAACTATTAACAATTCTCAACCCTTCGTTCAAAGTGGCTCGCGCAAGCTCGACGAATACAGGTACACCATCTATCTAGGCGCTCGTAAAGCTCCTACTGAAAGCTTCATTGTTTCGAACATAAGGCTGGAGGATGATTTCGAGGCCAACAAATGTTGCACCTGCAATATCAATCTTAAAAAAACGCTGATGGTTAACGGCGGACCTGAAATTGATTTGTCGAAGGAGTTACCCGATACGGTGCTGCTTAGCCGGAAAAGGTAAGCTCAGCTAAACGTCCGTGGGGGGAAGGAATTGCGTATAGAACTACGACTCGATAGGGAGCCGCAATGATTTGGCTACCTTAGGTGTTGTTGCTTTACCTATGCTACCCGAACCTACAATCGTCCGCAAAACTCTTTCGGAGTTTCCTTTCAAATCGACTCTTAGCTTCGAGCCGATTATTGCGTATTGGCAGGCCCACGAGGATGACGCCAATCCGGGTTTGGCCTTGCTGGCGCGTGCTATTGGCGAAAAGGTAGCCGAGCAGCCTTGGGTTCGTGGCCCCATCACGGACATGACCGTGCTCGAATGCAACTGCGACCTAGTGGAGACGCTCATGCTGGCTATGTTTCCGCCGGCTTCCTTCAGCTCCGATATCAGTGGAGCTATTGCCCCGTTTCAGCGCTATAGTTTCTACCACACCCCCCGCTTTGCTGAAGTACTGCTGACCGGTTCCAAAACCATTAAGCAGCCGCTCAATATCGACAACCGAGTCCTGGAAATTCATTCCACCCGAATGGCTTACCAGTTGATACTCGACCAAGTATACGGGGTGCAAATGCCGCAGTACGGCACTATTACCTTCACCGTTCCCGACTACAGCATTGGGCTTTATCGGCACTATGGGGTTGAATTCAACACTACCTTCCTGAAGGTACAGGTAGTAGGCGGCCCGCGGCCCGAACTTACCTCCGACCAAATAGAGCGCCTAACCCGCAACCCGCACCGCATCGACATCTGGCAGGAACTACTCCCCGTTAATCGGTTCGAGCTCGAAGGTTTTCACATCTTGCACTTAGTGGATGTTACCGACCAGGAAATACTGTCGGAGCTGAAATACGACTTGCTGGAGCGCGACGTGCTGCAAGCATCCGACCGGCTAGAGCAGATTCAGGAAAAGCTGCGGGTACTGTTTGGGCGGCCATTCTTGCAGCTCGGTATTGCCGCCTACGATGAAAAGAAGCAGGCCTTTGTAGACTTCGGGCGCAAAATCAACCATAGTTTCCTGACCAAGCAGCTGCACAGCCAAGACGCTGGCTCGGGTTTCCGGCAGATTTACCGCGAGTTGTGGCAGAACCGTCAGCCGCTGGTGCTCGAAAACGTGGAAACAGCCGACATTCCCGAAGATTTGCGGCAGCAGATTCTCAGCCTTGGTATTCGCTCGGCCATCCTGGCATTGTTGCCCTATGGCGATGATACCGTGGGCTTGCTGGAGCTAGGTTCACCAAATATCGGGGACCTCGACGAATTCGACGTGGAAACGGTGGCGCAGTTTGTGCCGCTGTTTGCGGTGGCCGTAAAGCGCAACGCCGAGGAAATTCATACGCGCGTGCAGGCCATCATCAAGGAGAAATTTACGGCCATCCATCCCACTATGGAATGGCGTTTCACCAATGCAGCCCAGAACCTGTTGCAGAAAGTGGAAGACGGCAACCGCGGTGCCGAAATGGAAGACATTGTCTTCCACGATGTCTTTCCGCTTCACGGTTCCTCCGATATTCGCGGCAGCAGCACCGCTCGCAACGAAGCCGTGCAGGGTGACCTGATCGAGCACCTCACGCTGGCCAACAAGGTGTTGAAAAAAGCCGCTGAGTTTCAGGCGCTGCCTATTCTCGACGAGTTAAAGTTCTACGTCAACAAAAACCTGCGTCGCTTGCGCCAAGGCATCGTCTCGGGCGATGAAGTGAGCATTTTCGAGTCGCTGAAAACAGAGGTAGAGCCGCTATTTGAGTATTTAGGCCACAATACGCCTGCTTTGCAGCCGATTATTGGTCAGTACTGGTCGAACATCGACCCGGAGCTTGGTATTGTGTACAAGCGCCGAAAGGCTTTCGAGCAAAGCACTACCATGCTCAACGACGCCGTAAGCGACTACCTCGACGAGGAAGAGGAAAAGGCTCAGCTGATGTTCCCACACTACTTCCAGCGCTTCAAAACCGACGGCGTGGAGTACAACATCTACGTGGGCGCGTCGCTGGTGGAAAACAAGCCGTTTGACATGGTTTTCCTGAAAAACCTTCGGCTGTGGCAGCTCTTGGTGATGATTGAAATCACGCGGCGTACTGCGGCGCTCAAACCCAAGCTGCCGGTTCCACTCGACACCACACAACTTATCCTCGTTCATGGCCAGTCCTTGAGCATTCGTTTCCGGCAGGATGAGCGCCAGTTCGACGTTGATGGTGCCTACAACATCCGCTACGAAATTATCAAGAAGCGCATCGATAAGGCCACTGTGCAAGGTAGCGGTGAGCGGCTCACCCAGCCCGGTCATATTGCCATCGTTTACACCCAGCAGCGCGAAAGCGAAGAATACTGCGAGTACCTCGATTACCTCCAGGACCGTGGCTTACTCGAACCTGAAGTAGAAGAGCTGGAGCTAGAAGAACTACAAGGCGTGAAGGGTTTGCTGGCTCTGCGAGTGAAAGTGAAGATGTAAAGAGAGAAAAAGGAGTTCGGGCAAATAGCTGTGTCGTTTGAGCAAGCTTAGCCTCGAACTCCTTTTTCCGCTTCTACTATTTTCACTTCTTCCCGCCACCACAGCCGCAGGGCGGTACGCAGCAGTATCAGCCAGAGGACGCCAGCCGCAAAGCCCGCCAGCACATCAGTGGGGTAATGCACGTGCAGGTAGACGCGGGTAAGACCAATAACTACGGCCCACAGCACCAGTAGAACGGCCCAGGCCGGATGGTGGCGGTGTCGCCACAGCAGCCACGCCAAGCAGCCGTACAAGGCCATGCCAATCATGGCGTGGCCACTTGGAAAGCTCAGACCCTGCTGAAAGAATAGCGCCGATGAAGGCCGCGTGCGGTGATAGTGCGTCTTGAGCAGCTGATTGAACAGCGACGCGCCGGCCACTGCCAGAAACAGTTCCAGCGCTTCGCGCTTGCGCCCCCACCACCGCAGCAAGATGGGTGCAAGAATACCTGCTGCCACCAAGAACGGGAACGAGGCAAAAAAAGTAATGAACTTGGCCACGGACGTCAGCCAGGGCTGAGCAGCGCGCAACTGGTCCATATGTTGGAAACCCCAATTATCGAACTGTACAGAGCGCGCTACAAACACCTCCCGCGTCAGGTAGAAGAACAGCAGCAGTGACACTACAAACACGCCCCCTATTAACAGCAGCTCCAACGTCAGAAAACTAAAAAGAGCGAACAGACGGGCAGTGACAGATTTTCTCATCACGGATAGCGCAGGTTTATCGGTGATTACGCAGAGACGGCGCCTTTTGGTTGATCATCGCCACGCAGAGCCTACTTCAGCGAGAAGCATCTAAACGCAAAAAGCCGGTCCATTGCTGGACCGGCTTTCGGGGTGCGCTCGGAGAGACTCGAACTCTCACACCTTGCGGAACTGCCGCCTGAAGACAGCGCGTCTACCAATTTCGCCACAAGCGCAGAATAGTTACCAAACCGCAAATTCCCGTTCGGAGAGCTATTTGGTTTTGCAAAGATAAGGGCATTTTCTGAGTGAAGGCAAGTTCTTACCTAAAAAACCAAACAATTTTTCCTACTAAAACCCGCATCCTGACCTCATTCAGGCTGTTTTTCAACTGCTTGCGCTTGAATTTTAAGTGGCCTTCTTGCTCGAATTTCCAACTGTTTTAACAGCGGAATTGCCACAATCAGCCACACCAGCCCGGCCGTAAAGCCAGCCAACACGTCGGTGGCGTAGTGCACGCGCAGGTAAATCCGGGTCAGGCCGATAAGGGCTATTAGTAGCACCAATCCGCCGATCAGCAACCAGCGCCACCCTGCCCTGCGGATGTAGGTGTAGGCAAGATAAATCAGCAACCCATAGAAGGAGGCGGAAATCATGGCGTGCCCGCTAGGGAAACTAAGCCCCGACGCCGATACCAGGGGCAGCAACGGGCGGGGCCGCTGGTAAAATTGCTTTAGCGCAAGATTGAGCGTAATGCTACCTAGTGCCACCACAGGCACTAACAGTGAATTCCAACGGTGCTTGCGCACCAGCAGAAACCAATTGATGAGCAGGAAGGCGGCCGCCATGATAAAGTAGCGCGAGGCAAAAAACGTAACGGCCTCCACCCATTGCTGCCGCGGCCCAAGCAACTGCCGCGTCCATTGGAAAGCAGCGGCATCGAAGGTGGCCGCATCTCGGTCGAATACCTCCCGGCCCAGCGCCAAAAACCCCACTACCCCCGCAATGCCAAGCACAAGCGTCACCGCAAACTCGGTAAGAAAAAGGATAATAATGGCTCGTAAACGGCGCAAATGCCTGGTCATAAGTGGCAGGATAGCGTAAGCAGTGATGCTTAAAATCCGGAACTGCGGACGCCCGGTAACTAAATAACGGTTTCGCCTGGGTGGCCGTTGTCTAGCTGAATTTACTTTTCAAGTGCAAAGGCATGTTTGCTTCTCTTCCCGATGCCGGCTTCGACCGGGTTGCGGCGTTCTATGACCCGTTGAGCCGGCTCGTGTACGGCCGCACGCTCTTGCACGCGCAGCAGCACGCGTTGGTAGTGGGGCTACCCCCGGGCGCACCCCACTTGCTCGTCATTGGGGGCGGCACGGGGGCGGTGCTGCTGGAAATACTGCGCCTGCGGCCTCAGGCTACCGTTGTGTTCCTGGAAGCCTCTTCGCAAATGCTTACCAAAGCTCAGGCACTGTTGCACAGCCAACACCCAACGGCTGCGCCGCAAGTGGAATTTCAACTCGGTACTGAGAACGACCTCACCGGACAAGCGGTTTTTGACGGTATCATTACTTTCTTCTTTCTCGACTTGTTCGAGCCGCAACGGCTGCGGCAGGTGGTAACGCAACTCAACGCGGTCCGCCGACCTATGGCCCCTTGGCTGTTTGCTGATTTTGCGCCGCCTCAGACGTGGTGGCAGCGTGGACTCTTGTCAGTTATGTACCGGTTCTTTCGCCTCACAACAGGCATTAGCGGCCGCGACATGCCGCCTATTCAGGCGGAGTTGGCGCGGCTGGGGCTGCGGGCAGACAAGCAAAAGCAATTCTTTCAGGGCATGGTAGCTGCGGCCGTTTGGGTATCATAAGGAGTGATGAGTAAAGCTATTCCTAGACCTCCCCTACTTGGTATCGGCAACGTCGGCTACCTTTAGCGCGTCCTTGGATTTCTCTTCGCTCTTCTCTTGATGATTCGGAAAACTGCTACTGCTTTTCTGCTAGCGCTGCCGCTGGCTTTCTGTGAACCTGTGGCCGCGCAGGCGCCCGTCACCTACACTGTTGCTTTTCCTAATGCGGTGCACCACGAGGCGCGCGTCAGCATCACGTTTGCGCAGCTGCCCGCCGGGCCCCTGCAGGTGCGTATGGCCCGCTCGTCGCCGGGGCGTTATGCGCTACACGAATTTGCAAAGAACGTGTACGAGGTAAAGGCCACCGACTCGAAAGGCAAAGCACTGGGCATCAGCCGCCCTGACCCATACGGCTGGGATGTAGCGGGCCACGATGGCACCGTCGTGTTCAGCTACACGCTGTTCGGCGACCGGACCGACGGTACCTACGCGGGCATTGATGCTCGGCATGCCCACCTCAATATTCCGGCCACTCTGGCGTATGCCCGCGGCTTGGAGCAGCGCCCCGCCGAAGTGAAGTTCGATCTGCCCACGGGCTGGCAAGTGGCGTCGCAGCTACGGCCCGATGCAACCAAAGGCACTTGGTACGCGCCGCACCTACAGTACCTCATGGACTCGCCCACCTCGCTGGGGCCGCAGAAAACGCGCACCTGGCAGGAACAAGGTCGCACCATTGAAATGCAAGTACTGCACGAGGGCACCGATGCTGAGCTAGATAGCTATGTGGCGCAAGCCAAGAAGGTAGTGAAGGAAGCTGCCGCCGTGTTCGGGGAGCTGCCGGAGTACGACTTTGGGCGCTACACCTTCGTTGCCAACTATTTGCCCCAAACCAGCGGCGACGGCATGGAGCACCGCAACTCTACCTCCCTTACCAGCAACCGCCCCCTACGCGGCACCGGCGCCCTCGACAACCTCGGCACGGTGTCGCACGAGTTTTTCCATAGCTGGAACGTAGAGCGCATCCGCGCGAAAGACCTAGAGCCCTTCGATTTCGACCGGGCCAACATGAGCAGCAACTTGTGGTTTGCCGAAGGCTTCACGCAGTATTACGGCGAGCTACTGCTGCGCCGAGCAGGCGTCTACACCGATCAGCAGTATTGCGAGGAAGCCCTGAACGGCCTCGTCAATTCCATTTTGCTTTCGCCGGGGGCGGCCAAATATTCGCCGGTGCAAATGAGCCAGCAAGCGCCCTTCGTGGATGCCGCCGCCGCCATTGACCCCAACAACCGCGCGAATACTTACTTAAGCTACTACTACATCGGGGGAGCCAACGCGCTGGCCCTGGACCTAGAGCTGCGCGCCAACCACAAGACCACCCTCGACGCCTTTATGCGCGCTGTGTGGCAGCAACACGGCAAACCGCAACGTAACTACGCGCCGGAGCGCCCCTACACCGTCCCCGATTTGCAGCGGGTGCTAGGCGAAGTCAGCAAGGATACCGCCTTTGCCGGCCGCTTTTTCCGGGATCATATTTATGGACATGAGTTACCTAAATTCGAACAGCTCCTAGCTCCCGCGGGTATGCAGCTCCGCAAGGCCAAAGCCGGCCAAGCCAGCCTCGGCCTCAACCGCTTCCAGTTTCTACCCGACAGCAGCGGCGCGGTGCTGCCCGCTACCTCCATCGTGGGCAGTCCGCTCTACGTGGCCGGCATCGACCGGGAGGATGTGCTTCTCAAACTCGATGGCCAGCCGCTGAAGCGGGCCAAGGTGCTGCAACAGCTGCTGGCCAAGCACAAGCCTGGTGATGTAGTACCGCTGGAAGTGCGCGCCCGCGATGGTGTCCGCACCGTACAGGTCACGCTCCAGGAAGACCCGATGCTGGAAGTAGTGCCCCTGCCGACTGCCACGCGCCAACAGCTAGCATTCCGCAAAGAGTGGCTAAATGGCAAGACGAAGTAGAGCCGCTTCCGTGCGCAAAACACTAACCCTATAAAAGAAAAGCCCCGCTGATTAATCAGCGGGGCTTTTCTTTTAGTGATTTTCTAGCGGCGACGGCCGAACAGGCGCAGCAAGAACAAGAACAGGTTTACGAAATCTAGGTACAAGGTGAGAGCGCCGAGCACAGCGGCCTTACGGTCGGTGGCTTCGTCTTCGTAACCAATAAATGCCAGCATTTTCACCTTCTGCGTGTCGTAGGCGGTGAGGGCCGTGAAGAGTAGGACGCCGGCAAAGCTGGTAATCCAGTACAGCAGAGAATTGGCCCAGAACATGTTCACCACCGACGCAATGACAATTCCTATCAGCCCCATAAACAGCAGGTTGCCCCAACGCGAAAGGTCGGCGCCAGTGAAATAGCCATAGAGGCTCATCACACCGAAAGTGCCAGCCGTAATAAAAAACGTAGAGGTTATCGACTCGGCCGTGTAAGCCATAAACACGACTCCTAGCGTAAGGCCGTTGAGCAACGAATAAACTATGAAAGCCCCGGTTGTGGTACTAGCTGGCCAGTCAAACGCTTTGCGCGACAGGAAGCCAACCAGCAGCAGTTCGGCCAGCAGCAAGCCAATGAATACGAACCGATTACCAAATATCAACTCTTGTAGCGTATAAGACGACCCAACGGCCAGCGCTACGGCTCCGCTCATAGCCAAAGCCCCGGCCATCCAGCCGTACACTTGGGTCATAAAACGCGAGGTTACTTGCGCTACCTCCTCGGGTGTTAAAACGAGTTCTGGTTTGGGTTGTTCAGATTCAAACTCTTCCATGACTATTGTTAGATAAGGTGTAAGATAAACGGCGTTGAAAATACTAGGTTGCCTGCATATTCCGCTGTTAAGTATTGGATATTATTTATACGTAATACTGCTGTTACTCGCCCTGCTTTCTGTATGTCCTCCCCACCCCTCGACCGTCGTTTGTGGCTGCTGTATACTATCATCTTGGTTGATATTATTGCGGGGGCGGCTATTGGTCCGGTGATGCCGGAGTTTGTGCGGGGGCTACCCGAGCCGCAACTGTGGCTGCTGGTAGGCATGGGCATATTTTTGGGCGTGCAGTTGTTTTCGGCGCCGCTGCTCGGGCGGTTGAGTGATGGGTACGGGCGGCGTCCGATTTTCATTGTGTCGGCGGTGGGTACGCTGCTGGCGAATGTGCTGCTGCTACCGGTACGAGCGGGGCTCTATTTCGTGAACCGCGCTTCCGATGGTGCTACCAACGGCATGTATTCCACCGTGCGCTCGGCCATTACCGACATTTCCCCACCAGAGCGGCTGTTCAAGAACCTCGGCTTAGAAGGTGCTATTATTTCGCTCGGCTTTGTGATAGGGCCTATGGTGGCCGGGGTGCTACTTACCACCCTTCACGTGCCGCCCGCCCAACAGGCGGCCTACGTGGTACGAATGGCGGTGGTGCTGGCGGCTATTAATATCGTGTTGAGCTTGTTGTTGCGCGAAACCCACCAGCAGCGCAACGGCGTCCGGGGCAGTGAGCTACTGGCAGAATTAGGTCGTTCGGTGAACCCGCTTACGCTCTGGTCGCGGCTGCAAGCGAAAGATGCCAGCAACCCTGGCGTCCGCCGTATTGTGCTGACACAGGTGGCCCTCACGCTCAGCACCGGCTACTACGTGTATTTTGTGCCCTACATGAGCTTGGGCGAGCTGCACATGGATGCCCGTACTATCTCTTACTTCTTCATGTTTTTCGGCGCCCTTAGCATTGTGCTGAACTACGGGTTCTACACCTACCTCGCCGACCGTATAAACCAGCGCCGCGCCATCGTGCTGCTTGCCCTGTTGGGCACGCCAGTGCTGGCAGGCTATGGGCTGTCAGGTTCTTCCCGCGAAGCGTTTGTGGTGCTCGTTGTTCTCGACTGCCTCACACTTTCCTTGATTCAGGGCTTGCTGGAAGGTTTACTGGCCCGCCGCACTACCGAAGTGGACCGGGGCGAGATTTTCGGGCTGAACCAGGCCTTTCAGGGACTCGCTAGCTTCGGCTCCACGCTGGTATGTGGATTGTTGTCACTGCTCGACCTTCGGCTGCCGTGGGCATGGTTTGCGTTGTGCTTGGTATTAGTGGCCGTGCTGGCATGGAATCGTAGTCCGGAGGAGCCATCTGCCACGGCTGATGAGTCGCGGAGTGCGGCCTGATTCTAAGCGCTTCTAAGTAGTAAACAGGCTATTTTCCCTTGCTTTTACTATCAGTTGAAAATAGAGACGCAGTGCTGTAATGAATGTTCATGCTAGGCGATATATACGTCAAACTAGACCGCACACGCTTCATTACCTACCATGCCTATCTTCGATAATATAGCCAAAGCCGCCAAAGACTTTTTTGTGGAAGGCGACGATACCCCGGCAACTCCTGCTACCACGAGCAAAGCGCAGACGGTAGCTACTCCTGCTCCTTTTGTTGCTGCGCAACCTGGTACGCTCACTGCCTTCAATACTTCCCCAAGGCAGCCCGAACAACGGCACCTAGACCATATTGCAGGGCTACTAACCGGCGACGGCAAGGATTTCGCAGCGTATATGAAAATGGTGAAAAGCATGGCCGCCGCGGGCATGTCGGGCCAGCTGCTCTACCAGACGGCTTTCAATGCTTTTGCCGCCATTAACGGCTCTACCGTGCCGGGGCTGCTGGCCTCGGCTGCTAAGTACGAAACCGTACTAGAATCAGACCGCAACAAAGTGTTGGAACGGCACCGCGAAAAGATGGGCGAAATCAAAATCAACAACGCTGCCCCAAGCGTGCTACTCCAACTAACAACCCAAGAGCAGCAACTGGCCCTCGAAATTGCCGAACTAACCAAGCAGCTGCAAGCGAAGCAACAGCAACTCACCGCAACACAGCAACAGCTCACCGAAGAACGGCAAAAAACCCAATCGGCGCTGGCCAGCTACGAAGCCGCCAATGCCAGCGCCCTGGCCGAACTACAAACGCACCGCAAAGCTGCCGAAACGTTTTTGGCAACCACCGGCGCAGCGGGGTAAACTGTCTGGCTTGCGTTGCGGGCAGCAGGTAGCTCGGGAAAAGCTGGAAATGCCTGGCGCTTATGTTATCTTTCAGGAAAATGCACCTCTGATGCAGCCTTTGCGTTGGAGGAGTACTCCCTGTGGTATCAGCCTCAACTGACCTTTCCGCTGTTTATGCTTCGTCTTTCTATTTTTTTGATGAGTGTGCTGCTGGCCGGCTCCGCGGCGGCCCAAACTACTCCTATGGCTAATGCCGGTGTTGCTACGTCTACACCTACTCTACCTGGCATCTTGGGGCCCCGCCAAAGCTTCCGCGTCAATGCTGGGTTTATGACGGCGGGCCGGTATGGTTCGGCCTCGTATGTTAGTCCAGAGATGGGCTACAAGCTCAGTAACCGACTGACGGTATTTACGGGCTTAACTTACATGCGCCTCAACCCTGGCCTGACCACTTATGCTGCTGGTGATGGCGCGCCGCGCGCCTGGAGTGGCACCAATCAATATCTTATTCAGGCGGGTGCGCAATACGCCGTGTCGCCACGCCTAGCCCTGACGGGTACCGCCTGGAAGGATCTGTCGAGCTCGGTGCCACGGGGCATGGTAGTGAATCCGTACGCGGGTTTCGGCGGCAACATGAGTTCGGGCATGAGCTTACGTGCCGACTACATGATAAACGAGAACATCACCATATCGGGCGGCATCCGGACCAGCAACGGACAGTCGAGCATGTATCCGGGCTATTCGCCTGGGCTAACCGGTGGCGGTATCTGGTAGCAGGACTCGCCCGGATTCCTTACCATACAGAATTAGCGGCAAGCCTCGGAAACCTTCCGGGGCTTTGTTGTTTCTTTCACTTACCACTTCCACAACCACCACCGCATGGCCCTTCGCCCCACGTACCTTCGCAACGAAGCTCTGAAAACGATACGCCCCAACTACCCGGGCAACAAGATGATAGGGGCGCAATTCTGCAATGGGGAGGAACTTTACGAGCCTAGCTTCAGCACCGTGTTGCGCTGGCAAACCTCTAAAAACCCACAGAAAGAAGAAAAGAAGGCCGATACTTGGGTGCCGGAAGTAGTGGACTGCACCGCGTTTCTGAAAAGCCAGGAAGATGGCCTGGTCTGGCTTGGTCATGCCTGCTTTCTGCTGCGCGTAGGTGGCGTCACGCTGCTCACCGACCCGGTGCTGTTTTCGTCGTTCGGTTTACGCCGCCGCCACGAACTCCCCTGCCGCGTAGAGGACCTGACGGGCATCAACTACCTCTTGCTCAGCCATGGCCACCGCGACCATCTCGACGAAGCGTCCATCAAGCAGTTGGCCCGGCAGAATCCGGCCATGCAAGTGCTGACCTCGTTGCGCATGGCGCCGCTGGTGCGGGGTATGGCCTCGGGGCTGCAGGTGCAGGAAGCGGGCTGGTGGCAGCAATACGATTTAGGCGACAGCGCACCTTTCGAGTTGTTCTACCTACCTGCCTCCCACTGGCACCGCCGTGGCCTCAACGACCTGAACCGGGTGCTGTGGGGCAGCTTCCTGCTCCGCACGCCCGACTTCCGGACCATCTACTTCGCGGCCGATACCTCTATGGCCGACCATTTCGAGGAAATCGAGAAGCAGTTCGGCCCGCTTGATACTGTGCTGGTACCGATTGGCGCCTACAAGCCCGCCTACATGATGCAACTCAGCCACGTGAACCCGCACGAAGCGGCCAAAGCAGCCAACCAACTGCGAGCCGGCCATGTAGTACCGATGCACTACGGCACTTTCGACCTCTCTGATGAGCCCGCCTCCGAGCCGCTTCACGAAATCAAGATGGTGGCCCACGGTGGTATGCTGCGCGGAGAACTGCACACACCCGCTGTGGGAGAAGTGATGCGCTGGCAGGACTGGGAATAAAGCGCCTATACAAAGTCAGGACCTGCTGGTGCTTGTTTAGGCAGTTGATACAGCCATGACAAGCACCAGCAGGCCCTGTTTAGGGCTGTCAAACAATTATTCGACTACCACGCGCTGAGTCAGCACTTCATCGCCCTGAAACTTGAGCACGTACACGCCCGGCTTTAACTTGTTGCGGAGCGTGACGGTGGAAGCGGCTTTGGTGACGGGGATTTGCATAGTCCGCCGGCCAGTTACATCTAGCACCTCGATAGTTTTGATGTGCAGGGCATTGGCACCCAAGTCCACTGTCAAGTTGTCTTGCGTGGGGTTGGGATACACCTTCACATACTGCGCAGCGCTTTTTGACTTGGTGCCTAAAACGGTTACGGTACCCAAATACCGCGTAGCAAACGTCAGGAAGGCTGGCCAGTCGGGGGCGTCGGTGTGGCCGCCGTTGTGAAAGCGGTACCCAATATCGCCAATGATGTAGGCTTGGTCTATCACCGGCTTCGGGTCGTTCATGATCAAGCCCTGACGGCCAAGCAATTGGTAGACTGGCGAAGCCCCGACGCCCGTTAGGTAGATGCCGTACGGATCAGGCCAAGTGTCCTGCGTGCCAGCGTTCATAAACATGGGCCGCGGCGCGCAAACGGCGAGCAACGAGTGCGCATCGACTGTTAGGTCCTCGATTTTGCGAGGCAAATACGTACCGGGCGTTTTGGGGCCCATCCAGCGGAAGAAGGCACCGGCCATCCAGTGGTACTCCTGGTCCCAACCCGAATTTTCAATGTCCTGCCCCCAGTGGCGGCGGTTCATCTTAGTGCCCAAGCTACCCGCGCAGCTCGGATAGCCGATAGCCAACCGCGGCTCAAACGCCATAGCTACCAGCGTGGCTTTGCCGTAGCGAGAGTGTCCCGTCAGCCCGATTTTGGTGGCATCGACGCTAGGGTCGGTTTCGAAGTAATCGATGAGGCGGCTTACCCCCCAGCTCCAGGCTACCAAGCTGCCCCAGTCGGTGGGTTTGCGCCAGTTGCCTTTGTTGACTAGCCCAATCAGGTAGCTGGTAAGGCCGGCTCCGCCATTGAAATCGGGTTGCAAAGTGGCGTTGCTATAGATGCAGATGCCCCAGCCCACGGGCCGTACGTAGTTCCAGTAAGTGTCCAAAAGAGCAGGAAGGCCACCGAAGCCGGGGTTGAACACGATAATAACGGGCACTTTGCCAACTGCATTGGTAGGCACACGAAGGGTGGCCGTAATCTGCGGCCGGTTGCGCACCTGTGGGTAGCGGGAAATGTCGATGGTGCCGGTTATGGCTTTCTGCGTGTAGGCGCCAGCACCTACGCCACCCGTGGTGGTTACGGTCGAGAACGTGACACCAGGCAATATGCTGTCGGCAGGCATAACGCCGTAAAGCTGCTCTTTCAAGTCCTTCATAATCTCGGGTCGGCGCAGCGTCCACCACTGGTCGGGGGTAGTAATGGCCCGGCCGCTTTTCGTGCGCAGCAAGTCAATGGCCGGATAGTCCCACACCCGCCACGCCTCGGGGCCCGGCCAAAAGCCATTCGGCTTATCATCGTAGTTGGTCCAGAGCCCAAAGTCAGACCGCGACACGAAATAGCCTTGCGAGGTTTGCCAGTTGCCTTGTGGATTGGTTGAATCGGATGGGTAGGCTCCCGGTGGCCGGTTGGGGTCTTGCAGCTTGGGCGGCAATGTCGGGAACGTGATGCCGAGCTGCCACACCATTTGGTTGCGGTCCTGATTGTTGGTTACGTTGGCCGGCGGGAAGGCAGGAAAAGGCGCTTGGGCCTGTGCTGCAAAATGCAGCGCCAGCAACAAACAGAGTAAGAAGGCTTTCGTGTTTGGAAGAAGTGTTTTCATAGACATGGTAGGAGTTTTGGGGGAGCGAGTTCAGCGAAACAGTTAGTGGAGTGTCAGCATAGGGCGGCCGAACAGGTACAGCAAAATCGATATGCCTGAAAAGCAGAAACTACCAGCCACTGATAGTCGGTCACGGAGTGTTTTCATAAGAAATAGGTTGGTTTCTACGCGTTGCCGCCTCTACTGTCAAGGGCCTAGGTACGTCAGCAAGGCAGCTCTTCTGGAATATACTCTCTGAGCTAGTCTTTATGTGCTAGGGTCATGCTCTCCCCCCCTCATATCGGCAAAATCAAAATATCGGTATCGTTTTCGAAAACGATACCGGACAAAATTTTACTGTCTGATTATCTGCGGCTTTAAAACTGTTATTGCCGCGTTACCGGCACTTGCCTTTGCCTTCGGGGTTGCCTCGGCCAATGAGTATAGTTCAAAAAATAGCTTTGTTACTGGGGTATAGTAGCTACTTCAGGGCTGCATTGGGCATAACTGTGTAGTTGCAGCAGCAACTGTATCTTTACCTCCCTGTTTCTCGGCCTGCTATGTCTCCTACCCTTATTCTGAGCCTGATTGCAGGCTACTTCGTTGTTCTCATCATCATTTCGATTCTGACTTCGCGCAAAGCCACGAGCGAATCGTTCTTCATTGCCAACCGCAATGCCCCCTGGTACATGGTGGCCTTCGCCATGATTGGGACTTCGCTTTCCGGGGTCACGTTTATTTCCATTCCGGGCATGGTGGCAACGCAGTCGTGGAGCTATATGGCGGTGGTGCTGGGCTACACGGTAGGCTATTTGGTGATAGGAACGGTGCTGATGCCCATGTACTACCGGCTGCGGCTGGTGAGTATCTATACGTATCTGGAGCAGCGGTTTGGGTTTTGGAGCTACAAGACGGGCGCGTTTTTCTTCTTGATTTCCAGAGCTGTGGGCGCCGCGTTCCGCTTGTTCTTGGTAGCGGGCGTGCTGCAATTTGCCGTTTTCGATTCGTTGGGCGTGCCGTTTGCCGTCACGGTGTCGGTTAGCATCTTCCTGATTTACCTCTACACCTTCCGGGGCGGCCTCAAAACCATCCTCTGGACCGATACTTTCCAGACCATGGCCATGCTGGTGTGCGTGGCCGTGAGCATCTACCTGATGGCCGATGAACTGAACCTCGGCTTCGCGGGCCTTGTGAAAACTGTGCGCGAAAGCGCCATGTCGCAGATTTACTTCTCCGATGTCAAAGACGATAAGTATTTCTGGAAGCAGTTTGCCTCCGGCGCTTTCATCACCATTGTGATGACTGGCCTCGACCAAGATTTGATGCAGAAGAATCTGAGCTGCCGCAACCTCGGCGACGCGCAGAAAAACATGTTCTGGTTCACTATTGCCATTGTGGTGGTGAACGTGTTTTTCCTCTCACTTGGGGTGCTGCTCTACCAATTTGCTGCCGCCAAAGGCATTGCGCTGCCTACCAACGCTGCCACTGGCAAAATTATCGGCGACAACGTGTTTCCGCTGCTGGCCACCAACCACTTCACGCTTTTCGCGGGGGTCGTGTTCATCTTGGGCATCATTGCCGTGACGTATGCCTCCGCCGATTCGGCCCTGACGGCGCTTACCACCTCGTTTTGCGTGGACATGCTCGACATCAAGCAGTACGGGGAGAATAAGCAGCGGCAAGTGCGGCAATTCACGCACTTCGGCTTCTCGCTAGTGCTGATTGTGATTATCCTGATTTTCCGAGCCATCAACGACCAGAGCGTCATTACGGCCGTGTTCAAGGCGGCTGGCTACACCTACGGGCCTCTACTTGGGCTCTACGCCTTCGGGCTGTTTATGGGCCGTGGCCTCCACGACCGGCTGGTGCCGGTGGTCTGTGTAATTGCGCCCTTGCTTACCTACTTCATCAATGCCAATTCCAAGGCTTGGTGGGGCTACGAGTTTGGCTTTGAAATTCTGATTCTCAACGGCTTACTCACCTTTGCTGGGTTGCTCGCAATTTCACGTCCTCGACTTGTCACAGAATTGAACCCTGTTGGGTAAGGGTTGTTTAGGAAGAAGCGTACGTACCTTTGCTGTTTGTAGCGCAGAAAAGCCAATTGGTCTGTTTTGCAACGGCTGCTATAGCGCTGGAATAATTGTGCTTACGGTGTACTTGTTTCCTGCGGCTCACGGCTATGTGCGCTACTTTATCTTTTATGAAACATCTGCTTCTTCTGGTTCTGCTCTTTGGTTCTGCCTATACGGTCAGCGCGCAGCAGTCCGCTCCCCCTTCCTCGAAACCCATTGAATTGAAGGCGGGTCGGATGCAGGCGCAGGCTCGGCCGGCTTCCAACCGGCCCGATGTAGCGCCGTCGTTTCCGGGGGGCGCCGACGCGTTAGGCGCCTTTTTTCAGTTGAACATCAAGTATCCGGAGACTTCCGGCGTCAACAATCCTACCGGCAACGTATTAGTAACGGCAACGGTCGAAGCCAACGGCCGCCTATCCAATCCGGTAGTGGCGCAGTCGTTGTCGCCGGCCCAGGATGCGGAGGCGTTGCGAGTAGTGGCGCTCTTGCCGGCTTTCAAACCCGCTACCCGCAAGGGCGTGCCCGTGCCAGTGCAAATTAGTCTCCCCGTGCCGTTTGGCAACGGGCAGATTCTGAAGGTAGAGCAGGCGAACAACAAAGACGAATAAATGCAGAAGCGAAGAATCGAAAGCTAGGAACCGGATACTACCTCTCCTAGCTTCAGAATCCTCGCTTCTAACTTCTATAAGAGAATGGCCCGAAGCGGAATGAATACGAGCGGCACGACCCTTGAACCGGAAGTGCCCAAGAAAAAATTAACCAAGGAAAGTCTGCGGCACGGGCTGCGGATTTTTCGCTATGTATTGCCTTATCGGGGCAAGTTTACGGTGGGCATGATTCTGCTGGCCTTGTCGAGTGCTACGGTCATGCTGTTCCCCTGGGTGATTGGCAAGCTCACCGACGCCGCAAACGGCAAGCCGTTCGTTTTGCCGAATGGCACCGCTGTCAGCATCAACCAGATTGCCATTGGCCTGTTTGCCGTCATTGTGCTACAGGGCCTTTTCTCGTTTGGCCGCATCTGGTTTTTCACGCAGGTCAGCGAGTTTACGGTGCGCGACATCCGGCAGGCACTCTACCAGAAGTTTGTCACGCTCCCAATTCCCTTCTTCGAGAAAAACCGCGTTGGCGCCATCACCTCCCGCATCACTTCCGATGTTGGGATGATTCAGGACTCGTTTTCGCTCACGCTGGCCGAATTGTTTCGCCAGGTTATGACCTTGGTGGTGGGCATTGTGTTCATCATGATGGTGTCGGTGAAACTCTCGCTGTTTATGCTGCTTACCTTTCCGCCTATCGTGGTAGTCGCCATGGTTTTTGGGCGCAAGATTCGGGTGTTAGCCAAAGCTACACAGGATGAGCTAGCTAAAACCAACGTCATCGTAGAAGAAACCTTACAGGGTATCAACACGGTGAAAGCCTTCACCAACGAGCAGTTTGAAACGCAACGCTACACCACTTCGCTCACGCGTACCGTGCGGGCCGCATTGAAAAGCAATCTGTACCGGGGAGGCTTTGTGTCGTTTGTCATCATCGGCTTGTTCGGTGGTATTATTCTGGTGCTGTGGCGGGCGGCCTCTCTTGTGGCCGCCGGCCAAATGACCATCGGTGACCTAACCTCGTTTGCGCTTTATACCATTTTCATTGGCGCCTCGGTGGGTGGCTTGGGCGAGTTGTACGGCAAAGTGCAGAGCACGCTAGGCGCGTCGGAGCGCATTCTGGAAATCCTGGACGAAAAGTCCGAACCAACCCACCAAACGCGTGTGGCCGGGCTGGCCCCGCTGCAAGTGCGCGGCGACATCGACTACCGCAACGTGGCCTTCCGCTACCCTACCCGCCCCGACTTGCCCGTGCTCAAAGACATCAGCTTTGATATTCAGGCCGGCGAAAAGATTGCGCTGGTGGGCCCGTCGGGAGCCGGCAAGTCCACTATCGTGCAGCTGCTGATGCAGTTTTATGAGTTAAGCGACGGCAAGATCCTGATTGACGGGCGCCCGGTCAGCCAGTACGACCTTACTGAGTTGCGTCGCCACATCGGCATTGTGCCGCAGGAAACCATTTTGTTCGGCGGCAGCATTCGGGAGAACATTGCCTATGGCAAAACCGACGCCACCGACGAGGAAATTATTGCGGCGGCCCGCAAAGCCAATGCCTGGCAGTTCATCGAGTCGTTTCCCGAGGGCCTCGATACGCTGGTGGGCGAACGGGGTATTAAGCTGTCGGGTGGCCAGCGGCAGCGCATTGCCATTGCCCGCGCCATTCTGAAAAATCCCGCCATCCTCATTCTCGACGAAGCCACGTCCTCCCTCGACAGCGAGAGCGAGAAACTAGTACAGGGCGCCATGGACGAGCTGATGCAGAACCGTACCAGCATCATCATTGCCCACCGCCTAAGCACCATCCGCAAAGTGGACAAGATCTTGGTTATTGATGGCGGCCGCATTGTCGAGCAAGGCACTCATGATGAACTAGCCCACAACGAAAATGGGTTGTACGCAAACCTGCTGAAGCTACAATTCGAGTTGAGCTAGAGCTTATCTGGCTTGAAATAGCCCGTTCGGTTGCGCTTACCGAAGCACCTCGTGTGCTACCGTTAAGCGCAACCGAACGGGCTATTCAGTCCGAGCACTGTCACTTTCCGTACACTCCCGTTCACCTATTTGCCAACCGTTAGTTGGCTGCTTGCTATGTCACTCGCGCAAACCAAAAATCGGCTCGGCCTGCTTTCCCTGGTGGTAAGTGTAGTGCTGGTATTGGTAAAATTCTACGCCTACTACCTCACCCGCTCCCAAGCCGTGCTGACGGATGCGCTGGAGTCGATTATCAACGTCTTTACCAGCGGCTTCGCGCTCTACAGCATCTACCTGGCTAGTTTGCCCAAGGATGAAAACCACCCGTACGGCCACGGCAAGGTGGAGTATCTGTCGGTGGGTTTCGAGGGTGGCCTGATTCTGTTTGCGGGAGCGTACATCTTCTACAGCGCCACCAATACCCTGTTCCATCCTCACGTGGTGGCCCGGCCCGATTCGGGCCTGTGGCTGCTAGGGGCTACAGCCGTAGTCAACTTAGCTGTAGGCTACGTGCTAGTTCGGGCGGGTCGGCGGCTACATTCGGTGGCCTTGGTCGGCGACGGGCAGCACTTGTACATTGACGCCCTGAACACGATTGTGTCGTGCGCGGCTCTGGCGCTGGTGTTCTTCACGGGCAATGTGCTCTACGATACTATTGCGGCCTATCTGCTCGGACTTTTCATCACGGTGAACGGCTACCGGATGCTGCGCAAATCAGTGGCGGGCCTCATGGACGAATCAGACGTAAAGACCGTGGGCCGCGTGATTCAGGAGTTGCAGCAGCACCGACAGCCCGCTTGGATTGATGTGCACAACCTGCGCGTACTGCGCTACGGCGCCGATTTACACATCGACTGCCACGTGACACTACCATATTATTTCAGCTTAGAGGAAGTGCATGCGGAGGTGCACCGCATCGAGGATTTCATTCAGACACGGTTTGAAGTGGACACGGAAATGTTTGTGCATGCCGATCCTTGCAACTTCTCGGCTTGCTCGCACTGCCACATGCCCGAGTGCCCGGTACGGCACCACCCCTTCACCCGCGAAATACCCTGGACCGTAGCCAACACTGTAAAAAACGAGCGGCACCAACTAGCGGAGTCGGAGTAGCTGATATCATTGACTTATCTTATGTCTAAGTCTATAATTGTCACTGAATCATACCTGAGTGCTCACGATTTTGCTGCTATTCATCAAAAACAAGAACAACAACGTTATCCGGCAGCAGTGCGGCAGCGCCAGGTGGCACCGGGTAAAGTCCCCGCAAAATGGGCTACCTGGTGGAACGTGGTCTGGTTGCTACTGCTAACAGGTGGCGCGTGGCTAGTTCCGAAACCTTTTAAAGGCTATATAATAATTGCTTTGGTGACTGCACTGGTCACGGCAGTAGGTTTGTGGTACAGGCATTACGAATACCGCCGGGCTTACCAGCAAAGCCCAACGGCCAGCCGTCCTACTAGCTTCACTATCCTAGAGCATGGAGTTGTTATTGAGCAACAGCATGAGTTTTTCACGCTGCTTTGGTCGGATTTCTATCACATTCGGCGGGTTGGCCGGTGGTGGTTGTTGTATCCTAATGCTGACTACTGCTATTACCTCAATATGCGCAACATAATGCCGCCAGCTACCGAGGCAGATTTACTGGAGTTACTACACGAATATGAAATTCTAGCTCGATAATACGTGCCTTCTGCTTCCCTTATTGCTCCTGGCGTCACAATGACGGCCGATGACTTTGTGGTTGTGAACTTCCGGTTGTGGCGGCAACAGCCGGCAACGCGCCGCAACTATTGGCTTTTGGGAGCAGCATTGCTCTTGCTAAGTATAGCTGTAGCACTCGACGTTGTACAGAACCACCGAATTAGCAATCCGAGCACCCTAGCCTTTTTGGCCGTGGGAGTACTCTATGGTTTGTTTCGCATGAGCTTAGTGCGCTACCAACTGCGCCGAGGATACGAGCGAAACGCCGTGCTTCGCGCACCCACCGACTTTACATTTGATGTGGAGTTTCTCCGTGGCCAAACCAGTAATGGCCGCTTCGAGGCGCGTTGGACTACAATGCGGCGGGCGGTGTGGGTGAAACCGAACTGGTTGCTGCTTTACCCTACCGAGGCGGCCTGCTATTACGTGGATTTGCGCCGGATACAAGCACCCGCTGCACTGGAGCAACTATTGGCTTTAGTGAGAGAAGCTGGAATAGCAGTGCGGGAGGTGTAGAGAGGATACCAACAGACATAAGATTATATGCCTACGGCAGAATTCAGCGTTGTCTTGATTCTATCAAGCTAATGGCCTGCTCTATATGATAACCAGTCTCACTCAGCCCCGCCGACACCAGATTTACCGCCGCAACTTGTCGATTCCAGAGGTGTGGCCATTGGCTATAGTGGTGCTTGTGCTTTTTCGCTGTTGTTTGGCGACTACTTCCTTAAAGCAAATAGAACCAGTTGTTGACCTGCCTACAACTTCAGGATCAAGCTGCTTACCTGAGAACCGCCACTATAATATCACCATCAGCAAAGACAATAAGATTTTCTTTAACGTCGAAGATGAGCCTTATCGGACTATGGTTGTCGAACAAGTAGCAGCCCTATATGGTGTTCGACTCACGACCCTGCAACAGCAGGAATTGCACCGACTGCCATACATAGGCATGGATGTACGCAGACTACCAGAATACTTTTCTTCCAGTAGGATTCAACGTTATTCACTACTCAAAGCGGGTATACCAACTGCACAATTGGAGGAGTACATAGATGCTACTCGTCGGGTGTATAGGGAATGCGTTGGTAAACCTGTTTTCTGTTTTATCCGGGCAGACAAGAGCACGCCTTTTGCTGCCATCCGACCTATCATTCAACTTTTACAGCAACACAACATCTATCGACTCAACTTTAGAACTACTATGCCAATTGGAACCCTATAGCTCTTGTTGTGCATGACTAATCACACTGAAACCCGCGCTCCAACGCGGGTTTTATTACTTTTAACCACGAATCAATTTCATTTTCCCCTTTCATGAAAGCACTTCTCTCTCTCACCGCTGGTTTGGCTCTTCTTGTAGCCATTCCGCAAGTAACTCATGCTCAGATTGCCACTCCTGCTGCTAGTCCTAAAAGCGTTGTCCAACAGCGTGTAGGTCTTACCGACGTTACCATCACCTATTCGCGCCCAAGCCTCAAGGGACGCGCAGCTTTCGGTGCATCCTCTCCCCTCGCGCCTCTTGGCAAGCGCTGGCGCACGGGTGCCAACGCCACTACTACTATCAAGTTCTCCGACGACGTGACGCTGGAGGGCAAGAAAGTGCCAGCTGGCGAGTACGGCATCTACACCATCCCAAATACGGCCGAGTGGACTGTGGTAATCAGCAAAAACACCAAGCAAGGAGCTGATGTCGATGGTTTCAAAGACGCCGACAATGTAGCCAGCTTCACCGTAAAGCCTTACAAGACAGCCACAAAGGTGGAAACCTTCACCATCAACTTCTCTGACCTCACGCCCGCTACTGCCAATGTAGATATGGTGTGGGCAACCACCGGAGCTAAGTTCAAAGTGACGACCGATGTGGACCCCAAAGTAATGGCCCAAATCGATGAGAAGGTGGTGAAAAACGCCACTCCCAATGCCAACGACCTCGCTGCTGCCGCTGTCTACTACTACGACAACAACAAGGATCTGAAGCAAGCCCTAACCTGGATCCAGAAGGCCAACGAGAAGGACCCCAAGTTCTGGAACGTGCACACCGAAGCCAAAATCCGCATGAAGATGAAGGATTATAAAGGCGCCGCTGCCGCTGCCGAGCAGTCCAAGAAACTGGCCCTGGCTTCTACCCCTCCCAACACCGACTACGCCAAGATGAACGACGACTTGGTGGCCGAAACCAAAAAGCCGGCCGCAAAGTAACCCTCAGTCTCTAGGCTGCCTAGCAGTAAGCAGGCAATAACGCTGATTACAAAATAAGCCCTCTGCTTAGTAGCAGAGGGCTTATTTTGTAAACTTTCTTTTGTTGCAAAGTGTCATCAGAAGAATATCGTCTACTAGACTCATTCGCCTTAAAGTTAATTAGACGAGGGCGCGAGACGCTGATAGCAAGCTGCAATAACCATGACCAGTGCACAGCCAATGATATTGAACCACAAGTAGCCAATATCCGTCAGCCAGAATAGCAGCAGCACGATAATCTCGGCGAGAACAGCGGCCCAAAACACAGCCTTACCACCGATAGATTTCATAAAGAAAGCCACCACAAAAATGCCCAAGATGGTGCCGTAGAAGAGCGAACCGAGAATGTTAACGGCTTGGATCAGGTTTTCGAGCCGGGCGGCAAACGTTGCAAACCCAATGCCGAGCACGCCCCACGCAATGGTCGCCCACCGGGAAGCCTGTACGCAGTGGCTGCCGCTCAGGTGCGGACGGCTCGGGCGATACAAATCAACCACCGTAGTGGAAGCCAGTGCATTAAGGCCCGAAGCCGCCGAACCCATAGCCGCCGACAACACCACCGCAATCAGCAAGCCCACTAGTCCTTGTGGCAGATACCGCAGTACAAAGGTCAGGAACACGTAGTCGGTGTCTTTGGCCTCGGCCGATGGGGCGGCTTTTTTCAGCAGGGCCTGGGCTTCGGTGCGCAGGGCGCGGGTGGCCGTGTTGGAAGCTTGCACCTGCGTTTGCGCGGCAGCTAGCTGGCTGCCATCGTGGCTGCGTAGTGCTTCCACTAATTGGGTATTAGCGGCTCGCTTCGCCGCAAACAGTTGGCAGTGCTTATCCTCCAGAGCCCGGAGGCTGGGACCATGCTCCGCTGACTGAGCTACTTGGTCGTGGACGGGACGGTTGAACGTGAGCGGTGGCGCATTGAATTGGTAGAACACAAAGAGCAACACCCCAATAAGCAGGATACCGAATTGCATGGGTACCTTCACGAGGCCATTCATGAGCAAGCCCAAGCGGCTTTCCGTGATGTCGCGGCCGGCCAGGTAGCGCTGCACCTGGCTTTGGTCGGTGCCGAAGTACGAGAGGGCCAGAAACAAGCCGCCCGTCATGCCCGACCAGAAGTTATATCGGTCGTTGGGGTCGAAATGGAAATCGACGAGGTTGAGCTTGCCTTGGCTCCCTGCTACTTGCATGGCCTCCGTAAAGCCCATATCAGCAGGTAAGTAATGTACCAGTAGGTAGCCCGCCACCACCATGCCCGTGAAGATGACGCCCACTTGCCACTGCTGCGTGACGGCCACCGCCTGCGTGCCGCCCGCTACTGTGTAGAAGATCATCAACCCCCCAATCAACCAAACGGTAAGGTTGATATTCCAGCCCAAAATGGCCGACAACACCAACGCCGGTGCATACAGCGAAAGGCCATTGCTAAGTCCGCGCTGCACCAGAAACAGCACTGCCGCCAGGGTGCGGGTCCGCCTATCGAAGCGGCCTTCCAAGTACTCGTAGGCCGTAAATACCTGAAGCCGCTGGTAGATCGGGACGGCAAACACGGCAATCAGCACCATGGCCAGCGGCAGGCCAAAGTAGAACTGAATGAACCGCATGCCATCATCATAGGCCTGACCGGGCGTGCTCAGGAAGGTAATGGCCGAAGCCTGGGTGGCAATAATGCTTAGTCCGATGCCCCACCACTGCGCCTGCCGGTCGCCGAGCAGATAGGAATCCATAGTATGGCCGGCGCGGCGGGTGCGCCAAGTTCCGTAGCCTACAATAAAGAGCAGCGTACCACCCAGCACCAGCCAGTCGAGTAAGCTCATGAAGCGAAAAGCTGGGTGAGATACGTGAAAAGCCCTACTTCCACCGCCAGTGCCCCAAGCACTAGCCAGTACCAGGCCCGCCAGGAAGGCAGCAGCGGAGGCTTTTCAGTTTCAGATGGGGTGGGCATAAGGGCAGGCAACTAGAGCGAAGAACTAAAAAACGAGAAGCTATTTCTCTTCTCTTGAAGAGAACCGTCATGCTTACTTACCCAATGACACCATATTTGTCAAAAGGCGGTACGCACCGGGCACACCGGCGGGCAGTTCCCGGAAAAGCGAGAGGCCTGTGTAGATGTAATGACCTTTGCCGTAGTCGGCAACGAGGATGGCGCTTTCCTTAGCCGATTCGTTGGGGTCATGGCTGCTGATAACGGGTTGGTACTTGGCATCCCACTGCGAGGGATAGTAGAGGCCTTGTTCCTGCACCCAGCCTTCAAAATCCTTGGCTGTTATCTTGTTGGGCGTGTTTAGCAACGGCTGCTGAGGCTTCAGGAAGGTAACCGCTGCATTTTCCACCGTCACCCGGTCGCTGGAAAGCGTGAGCGGGTACGGGCCAATCTGTGGCATGACAGTACCGCGGTTCACTACGTACTGCACCACCATATTGCCGCCATTCTCGACGTAGCGTAGCAGGGTAGGCTGTAGTGCTTTCAGTTTATCAATAGTATTGTAGGCCCTGATACCCAACACCACAGCATCGAAGCGGCGCAGGTTGGCGTCGGTGATGTCCTCGGGCTTAAGCAGCGTCACGTTGTAGCCGATCTGGCGCAGTGCGTCGGGCACTTCGTCGCCAGCCCCCATCAGGTAGGCAATTTCCTGGCCTTTGCGCTTGAGGTCCAGCTTCACGAGCGGAGCCACTGCTTCGGGGAAAAGCGTTTGCGTAGGAATGTGGTTGTACTCGATGGCCTGGTAACCGCGCGAGTACTGCTGCCCATCCACAGTAGCTACAGCGCGCAACTCGGTTTTGCCTTCTACCGCACCCACACCAGGCTGCACCTGAAACAGCACAGTTTGCTCGGCATCCTTATTAGCAAGGTCGAAAGGAATGCTGGCGGGCTCGGCTTTCCAGCCTTTAGGTAGCGTTAAGGCCAAAGTGCCTTTCACACCTGCCTTACCAGCCCGCAACGTCACCGGCACAGTCTTGGGCTGGTTTTCGGCGAAGACATACGCCCGGCCGCCGATGTTTACCGCTACAGGCGGCACCACCGCCAACGGACGGTACTTCTCCCCTTCTACCGGGTCAGTGCTTTTGTATTGAACGGGAATACGAATTGTATACGAAGAAGCAGCTGTCCGAATTTCGTACGGAACGGTCAATACCGGGAAATTTTCAGGTTGGCCTACCAATATGTTTGCTTGGCTACCATCCTCAGAAAAAGTAGGGATGCTGTACATCCCGGTTGTGCCCGCTTTTTTAAGCCAATACGGTTGCGACGTTTCCGCAGGCACCGACAACTCCAATTGATTCTTTTCCGTGCTTAATGGTGACTTATCTATTGGCTTCTGCGCGACTGATTTAAAGGTGGAAGCTTGCGCATTTGCAATTCGTTTGGTTACCTCCATACTAACGCGCGCTTTCTCGCCAGCAACTACAGTGGGCTCACTTGCTACTGCTTCCACGTAGGTTCCAGAACAAGCATGCAATAACTGTAGGACCTCGCTTCCTTTCTCATTGATCCAAAATGCAGACTGCGATGCTGCTTTAGAGATTACAGGAGTAGGTTTAGTATTAAGCGTTGGAAAGACTGTTGCGCCATTCGCAAATGATGAGTTAGGCAGATTTGCAATGGCGTCCAGAACTGCACTAAGCCCCGCCACGCTAGCAGACGGGTTGGCCGCATCATACTTCCGGATCACCTCGTCAATCATCTTCCCAATTGCCGCTCCGCCGGGCACCCGGTTCCAAGTCATGTCGATACCCTCGAACGGGTCGGTCTTGGCCTTGTCGCCTTTTACATATTGGAGGTACTCCAGTGCCTCGCCGCGGGTCGCCGCCGAGCCGAAGCCCTGGCTCTTGTGTTGCGAGCGGCTGCGGGCAGCAATTTCGCCGTAGCTCTGGCCGAGTAGCGGATTGTAGGCGCCTGCGTCAACCTTGAGGTAGCCGCTCATGTCTTCGCCGGCCTTCACAAAGAAGCTGCCGGTGTTCCAATAGAGGCGCTTGGGCTGCCATACCTGCACGTATTTCAATTGCTCGGGAAACCGTTTTGGGTCACCAGCGGCATCGAAAGCTTCGGCGGCCAGAATGGCGGAAGCGGTGTGGTGGCCGTGGCCAGCGCGGGCGTCGGGCGGGAAGCGGGTGATAAGCACGTCGGGGCGGCGCTGCCGAATTACCCACACCATATCGGAAAGCACTTGTTCTTTGTCCCAGATGGTAAAGGTTTCCTCGGCGGTTTTCGAGAAGCCGAAGTCGTTGGCGCGGGTGAAGAACTGTCGGCCACCATCGATGCGGCGGGCAGCCAAAAGTTCCTGCGTCCGGATCACGCCGAGTTGTTCGCGCAACTCCGGACCAATTAGGTTTTGGCCACCGTCGCCGCGGGTACAGCTCAAGTAACCGGTTTCCAGCAGACGGCCGTTGGCGAGGTAAGCTATTAGGCGGGTGTTTTCGTCGTCGGGGTGCGCGGCCATGTACAGCGCCGAGCCCAGCACGTTGAGCTTTTTAAGACCCAGCAGGATTTCCGAAGACGAATATGTTTTGGGGGCTTGGGCAAAAGCAACCGAGGCCGGCAACAGCGGCAGTGCCGCCAAAAGCCCAGCAGCACAGAAAGAACGTAGGCGCATCATGAATCGGAATGAGAGCAATGGCAGTAAATATACAGGCCGCTGCGGCAGCTTACCCGCGTCGGCCTTCAGGAGGTGCTTGAATTGGTTGCTGAATGCAAACTGCTCGAGGTAACCAACTGTAGCACCAGCCTAGGTTAATTTGCTAGTGTCTTTGTTGTTTCAACTCCTAACCGCTTGACGTGTTGCTAGAAAGTGTAGTTGTCAGCTCACACAAAAAAGTCCTCCCAACACCTTAGGAGGACTTTTTAATTGAAGAAACCAGGGAAGCTATTCTTTCAGCAGCTTTACTGCATGCTGTTCTCCGTTCAAACTTAGGCGCAGATGATACAAGCCTTTAGGCAAGCTGCTTAGCTCAGGCAACTCAACTTGGCTGGTACCAGCATTCAAGAGCAAGGGCTGGTTGAAGACGGTGCGCCCTACCATGTCTGTTACGACCAGAGTGCCAGCGCGGGTGCCTTCCTGCGCAGGCAGGGTTAATGTTACCCCACTGCTGAAAGGATTGGGAGCAACCTCGAGTGCGGCCAATGCATTTGCTTTGCCGAAACTGACCACTTGAGGGCCATACGTTCCTTCTTTGCCATCGAAATCTATCTGGCGCAACCGATAGTAACGCACACCGCTCTTGCCGTTTTCGGTGTCCACGTACGTGTAGGTCCGGCGGCTAACTTGGGCTCCTTCGCTCTGGCTCGGCACGAAGCCTAACGCCCGAAACGTGCGGCCATCAGTGGATACTTGCACTTCGTAGCCGCGGCTATGCAGTTCCGAAGCAGTTTCCCAGCTTAGCAAGGTATTAGCATCCTGACGCTTCGCATCGAAACGAGTAAGCGTAACGGGCAAGGGCCGCAGTGGGCAGCTATTATTTACTGTGACTTGCTGGCTACCCTGAACAATAGTGAATTGGGTCTGGTAATTTCTTGTGTTGTAGTTGTAGTAATTAGTACCATTACCACAACCTTGATAATCTGCCTCTAGATACACTTCTAGAACATAATTACCCGGTAGCCTTCCCTCTATCAAGTTGACAACACCCCGATTTTCATACCATTTCTGATATCTGGAGAACCCATCGTTTGCGAAATCCTCAACCAAAGGAAATCCAACGCTGCAGAATGGTATACCAGGTTTATCGGTATCCGGGGTGTCAGCAAGATAAACACGATACCGGATTCGAGCTGCGTATACATCACAGCCTCTGTTTTTTAGGAGCTTTGCTTCTGCGCCTCTTAAGATGAATTTTTCGTCTGTTGTGAAGGTACCAAAATTGATACCATTGAAGTCTGGATTGCCTGTAGTGGTGGTAGGGTTCAGGTCGTAATAATTGTCACTTACTCCTCTAGCATTCAGAATGACGTACCCCTCATAAATATAGGCATCGGCCAATAACTTTTGAGGAAGCAGCACAGTAATCAATAGAAGCAAGAACAGCCAATGCTTGCGGCTGAATACAGGAAATTTTGAGGGATAATGGGGTAAATTCATTTTCATAGAAAGTTGGTAGGAAGTGAAAGTAGCGAGGCAAAAAGCGGCTAGACCATAGCAGCAGGTAGCTGATGGGATGGATTGCAAGCCGACACAAAGGATTTTTCATGCTCTTATTCTCCACATTCCAACGCCACTCAAGCTAGAAGAGCCCTATTTATTGTAGGTTCAGTACTGCAAATCTAAACTAAAATTAGCTCGTCTATTATATTTCTATGAAATAGTTGAATTAAGCTAAAGTTAATATAGTACTATAGCTACATCCGCCACTTTGCAGGTTTAAGTGCTTTCTATGCGTCCTACCCAACACCACATGGGTCTATAGGGCGGAACTTGTTTTTCTATTTTTGTCAGCAAAGCTGAATTAAGCGGACCAGATTTTGTTATCGTCCGTATTTCCGCTTTCCCACTGCTTATATTTTCTGATGTCGTTTTCCTTTCCTTCCCAGTTGCGGAGTCTTGGTCTGGCCTTGTTGCTGCCCATGGCAAGCGCAGCCCAAAACACGGCACCGGCTGCTTTGCCAGCGGTGCCAATCCAACAATGGTTTCACCTCGACCCAACCGCCGATAAGGTAATGGGCGTTAGTGCCAAGCGTACTTACGAGGAATTGTTAAAAAACCGGACTTCCACGCCGGTAGTAGTAGCCGTTATTGATGCCGGCATCGACACGGCACACGCGGATCTGAAACGAGTACTGTGGACGAACCCGCGCGAAATAGCCGGCAACGGCAAAGACGACGACAAGAACGGTTACGTCGACGACGTTCGGGGCTGGAACTTTCTGGGCGGCAAAGACGGCCGCAACGTAGACGTGGAAACCTACGAGGATACTCGCCTGCTGGCTAAGCTGAAGCCGCTATACGAAGGCAAAGTGCGCACGGCCGTTCCCGCCGACAAGCGCGACGAGTTCGACTTGTATCAGAAAGTAAAGAAGAGCCAGGCCAGTAAAATAGCCGAAAACACCACCCAGTATCAGTCGCTTAGCGAAAACTACAAGCTAACCGAAGCTGGGGCCGAGAACTTGCGGCAGGCGTTGAATGTGCCTCGCCTCGACACGGCTACTCTGCACCGCGCCAAGCCCACCGACCCAAACCTATTGCGGGCTGCCCTCAGCCTCGACGCTAACCTGCGCTCTGCAGGCTATCCTGACCTCGAAACGGTACTTAAGGATATGAAAGAGGGCATGGATCAGAGCAAGAACCTGCTCGATTTCAGCCTGAACCCGACCTATAACCCGCGGGCTACCATCATCGGCGACGATCCATCCAACGTAAACGACCGCCTCTATGGCAACCGTGACACGCATGGCCCCGACCCTTCCCACGGTACCCACGTGGCCGGCATCATCGGTGCCGACCGTACCAACAACCTTGGCATTCTAGGCATTGCCGACAACGTGCGGCTGATGGCCGTACGTGCCGTACCCAACGGCGACGAGCGCGACAAAGATGTGGCCAATGCCATTCGCTACGCCGTCGACAATGGGGCCAGCATCATCAATATGAGCTTCGGCAAATACTACTCGCCCCAGCGCGAGGCAGTGGAAGCCGCTATTCAGTATGCCGAAAAGAAGGGCGTGCTGCTCGTACATTCGGCTGGCAACGAAAGCCAGGACATTGATACGGAAGTGGAATTTCCATCGCCGGTATACCTTAATGGCAAGCGCATTCCAAATATGATTACGGTGGGAGCTACGGCCCGCCTCAACGATAATCATATGGTGGCCGAGTTTTCCAACTACGGCAAGAAGAATGTAGACGTATTTGCTCCCGGCAATCAGATTTATTCCACGCTGCCGGGCCAGGAATATGGCAATAAGAGCGGTACCAGCATGGCCTCACCCGTAGTAGTTGGCATTGCCGCCGTGCTGAAGTCTTACTTTCCTAAGCTCACTGCCGAAGACATGAAGCGCATCATTCTGCAATCTGCAGTGGTCTACCATACCAAAGTAGTGAAACCAGGCACCAACAAAGAAGTGGACTTCGCTGAATTATCGAACACGGGAGGGTTGGTAAACCTCTACCAAGCCGTACAGCTAGCCGCGCGCCAGACCCCATAAACTAGCGTTGCAGACAATAAAAAACCCGGCGTGCTTAGAGTAGTACGCCGGGTTTTTTATTGTCTGCAACGCTAGCTGCACTATAAAATCAACTGTTTGTTATCTGTTACGAACGAGCTCGGTTTGAAATGCTAAGCCGGAACCCGCCCAAAGCAAACTGTGGAATTGTTGGGCGTGGGTAAGGTAGTGGCATCAAGCCCCACTTATTTTCGCCAGGTTTACTTGGCAATACTAAAAGCAGCAACAAGAGAGGCAGATTCAAAACCGGCACCACTAATGCAAGTGCGTGCCAACCGCTCAAGCCTAGGTCATGGAAACGAGGCACAGCTACTACAGCCGCCGAACCCGTGCAAACAACTATAAGCAACGCCACCAATCCAGAATGCAGCCAATTTGTGGTATCAACGGGAGGATGAACAAGTTCGAGCGGAATCAAGACCATTATCAACTGAACGCCATACCCAAATCGACTTAGCCTGCCTTGGAGAAATGTTAACTGCTGCATAACATAGGATAAGTTAGAAGTTTATCATTCGTGTTGGTTATGAGTAATAACTGCTTTCAAAAAGCAAGCTTGTGCGGCTTGCCTATTGATTCGGAATGCTCAATATATAGATTAACAATCTAAACGCAATAGAACTTTTCAAATTCCTTTCAATTCGCAGTCCTATACTTACTACTCCAAAAAATGCAGCATGCAGCTCATATATGCAGAGAAGGCACTCCTTTGCTTGTTGCCGCTGTAATTAATAAAATGGCAGCATTTCAGTTAAATCTAGCAATGTTACTAATGACATTATATTAATAAGAGGGTTTTGCTAGCAACTTATTGCCCGAATTGCCTTCTGAGGTTGCTAGATATACAGATGCGTGTGTTTCGATTTCTCGGCTGCAGTGACATCATTTAGTTGTATGTAACCCAACTGATACTAATTGCCACACTTTATCAGCCTTCTTTACTTTTTATCTTATTCCCAGATAAGTCTAGCCCTATCTTATAATGAAAGAAATTTATGTTTGCTGGCATTATGGACAAGATGAATCAGACAGCAATGGGTGAAAGCAACTCAAATAGAATCAGATAGACCAATTTGAAAGTCCATGTATGCAGCTTAATTCTGGCGCAGTTGGCAACAGATAGTGGCTGCTGACCGCGCTATGCCGCTTACCTTAGCGGCATGATTGACTCTTTGATTTTACAAGACCTGTATATCTATCCTGTTAAGTCGCTGGGCGGCATTCGGCTCACTGAAGCAGCCACCGAAAAGCGCGGCCTTCGTCACGACCGGCGTTGGCTACTGGTTGATGAGCGCAACCAATTTATGACGCAACGGCAAACCCCAGCAATGGCGCTGTTGCGCGTGGCGCCGGCCTACAATGGCTTTCTCCTCACGCACTCCCAGCGACCCGATTTACTGCCGCTTTACATTCCGTTTGAAGCTACCCCAGAGCGCACCTTATTCGTGACCATCTGGGATGATATGGTGTTCGGCTGGCGCGGCTCCCGCGAGGCCGACGAGTGGCTGAGCGAAGCGCTTGGGCAAGTCTGCAAACTGATTTATATGTCGGATATGGTGCGGCGCGATGTAGATCCGAACTTGAATCCCGAAGGACAACTTGTAAGTTTTGCCGATGAGTACCCCTTTCTGCTAATTGGTCAAAGCTCGCTCAATGACCTGAACTCCCGCCTCACAGACCCTGTGCTCATGGACCGGTTCCGGCCCAACTTCGTGTTTAGCGGCGGCGCTGCTTTCAGCGAAGACGCATGGGAACAATTTCGGATTGGGGAAGTGACCTTCCGAGCCGTACGCCCTTGCGCGCGGTGCGTCATGACTACGGTGGATCAGCAAACTTCTTTGCGCACCCCTACCGGCGAGCCACTACGCACCTTGGCCACTTACCGCTCGGTAGGCAAGAAAGTGATGTTCGGACAGAACGTGACAACCACCGAAAAAGGCTTGCTCCGGGTCGGCAGTGCGGTAGAAGTACTTAGCCTGAAGTCGTAAAATGGTGGGTTGGTGAAACAGTGAACTTGCCGGTTTGCTGGTTTCAATCGTAAGGGTTGCACAAGCTGAACTTACACCCAACTCACTGCTTTCTTATCTATGGACCGCACTTTTCTGCTCGACTTCCTACGCAATCTAGCGGCAAACAATCATAAGGCCTGGATGGACGACAACCGCGCGGCCTATAACCAAGCCCGGGCTATTTATACGGCGCTCATACAGGAAGTGCTAACCGGGCTGCAGGAGTTCGATCCGGATTTGCGAGCCCTTACGCCTGCCGACGTCATGTTCCGCATCAACAAGAACGACCGTTCACAACGCGACCCAGAGCCCTACAAACGACGCATGGGAGCAGGTATGAAGCGCGACGGACGCCATGCGCCTTGGGCCGGCTATTTTCTAGCGGTGCAGCCCGAAGGTCATACGTGGATGGGCGCCGGCGTTTGGAAGCCCGATACAACTGCTTTAACTCGAATACGCCAGGAGATTTATTACAACGGCGCCGAGTTTCAAACACTGCGTGAAGATCCACAGCTACTGCACTATTTCCCGGCGGGTCTGCAAGGAGAACGGCTCCAACGCCCGCCCCGCGGCTACAACCAACAAACGCCCGACCTGGAATGGCTGCGTCTGAAGGAATTCAGGGTTTCACAAACCTTCCCCGACAGTGAAGTGCTTCGTCCTGATTTTGCGGCTCGCGTGGTAACTGGCTTGCGCACCACATTGCCACTGGTGCGGTTTCTTAATCAGGCTATGAGCGCCGAAAACTGAGTAGAATAGCTTGCTCTTTAAACCAGCTATAAACCACGTATCCTGAAAAAGTATGCTGAACTAGCATGCCTCCTCAGGATACGGGTTAATGCACGACTACAAAGCCCGAGTACGCGCTAGAACAAGCCAAAGAGGGTACTGTTGATCCGCTCGATAATAGTACCTAGATCTTCTGGGTTCTGCACGTAGTCGAGGTGGTTGACATCGACGATGAGCAGTTTGCCGTGCTTGTAGTTAGCTATCCATTGCTCGTAGTGCCCATTTAGGTTTTTGAGGTAGTCGATCTTGATGTTGTTTTCGTAGTCGCGGTTGCGCTTCTGAATCTGATGGATGAGCCGAGGCAAATCGGCACGCAGATACAACAGCAAATCCGGTGGGCGCACCATGTTGATCATCGACTCAAACAGGCCGAGATAGTTTTGGTAGTCCCGCTCGGTCATTAGCCGCGATTCGTGCAGGTTGGCGGCAAAAATGTGCGCATCCTCATAAATGGTGCGGTCCTGGATGACTCCTTTGCCGGCCGCTTGCAGCTCCTTGATGCGCTGCGTCTGCTTGAAACGACTGTTCAGGAAATATACCTGCAAATGGAACGCCCAGCGGGGCATGTCGTCGTAGAAATCCTTGAGGTAGGGATTATGGTCGACGTCTTCCAGAAATACTTCCCAGTTGAAATGGTGAGCCAGCTTGTTGGCCAGCGTGGTTTTGCCGGCTCCAATGTTGCCGACGATGGCAATGTGCATACAAGTGAAGAAAGAATGCGCGCCCGGCCGCCGTGGCCTAGCCTAAACAACAAAAGTACTGAATCCGCCCTCTCAACGCGCCCCTCATTTTTTCTATATTACTTATTTATTATATTGATAGAGAAGTCCAGCACCTGTGTTGCCGATGTCTGCTCCCACGTTTTCCGCCCGTCCTGAAATAGCATTCGTTCACCCCTCGTTTCCAGAACCTGAGGCGCAGGACTTGGGGCTTGTGCTTGATGCCCACGGCGCTCCACTGCTACAGCAGTTCTACTTGCCCGCCGAACAATTGCTGTACGTGCAGTGGTTTGGCAACCTCACGGCCGATTCGGTTGTGGCCGGAGCCCAAGCCGTACTCGCCACTCAGGAGCAGCTGAAGTTCCCGTTGTTGCTCAATAACAAGCACGGCTCAACCGGCGACTGGAGTGAGGCCATGGAGTGGCTGGAATTTGAATGGCTGCCGCAGGCCTACAGATTGGGGCTCCGAGCTTTTGCCTACGTCTTTGCCCCCGACCTAAACAACCAGCTGGCCTCGCTGGACTTTGTAGCCCGCTCCAGCCAGCTGTTGTCTATCCAGGTTTTCTATGATGCCGACAACGCGCGTACTTGGCTCCAAACGCATCGGCTGCAGTAAAGCACGTTTCTGGCCGAGGGCTTAGCTTATTTATCTATCACTTCTTTAGCATCCCGTGCGGCCTCTAGAGTGCGGAACTCTCCTTGCCAAGAACGAATCCGGACGCGGTCTTCCAACGGCAACTGTTCGCGCACTTGGGCATAACGGGCATTCAAATTGGAGAGCACAACGCCCGCCTTGCTCCAGTCGGCGGCGGTCCATTGGCGGCGCTGCTCCCGGGTAGAACCAATAAAGCGAGCGTAGAGGTCGGGCAATTCAGTGGCGCGGGCGCTGCTCAATACCACTTTCTCGCCGAGCAAGCGGTCTTGGGTTTGCTGCGCAGTTTCGGGGCGGCGCGCTTTCGCGTCTAGGCTGTCTTGCTTGGCGGCCCAATCTTCATAGCGCTTCTTCTGGTCGCCGTATTCGCGCTTGCCCTGCGCCGATAGGCTATCTACACTGCGGTCGATGCGCTTGCTTTGGCGGTCGAACTCGGCACTAATGCGCGGCATTTCGCGGCGCACGCCTGCTTCGGCACGATTTAGTTTGTCACTTACCCAATCGCTGAAAATGCGCAAATCCTTTTCTACACCGGACACGGTTTGAGAAGTTGACGTTTGCGTAGTCGATTTCTGCGTGGCGGGCTTTTGCGTGGTCGTTTGCTGGGCTTGGGTGGTGGAAGCCGAAGCAAGCGTGACTAACAGGAGCGACAAGGGGAAAGCGAAACGTTTCATAGGGAACAGGTAAGGGAATTGACCTATCAACGGTCGAGAACAGGTAGGGTATACGTCTGCCTGGCAATTTCCGGCCCAAAACGGTGAAATCGGCCCTCAAGTTCGGTTCTTACTTGTAAAATGCCGTTTTTGCAGCCTATGTCTGCTTTTGCTCCTGCTGCTATTACTATTCGGCCCGCCGCTCTGGCCGACATTCCTACCATCATCGAGTTGGCCGAAGCCACCTGGGAACCTACATACCGCTTCATCATCTCCAAAGAGCAAATCGACTACATGTACCGCGTCATCTACACGCCGGCTTCGCTGCAGCGCCAGATGACCAACGACGAGCATACGTTTCTACTGCTTTACACCGATGACCAGCCCGCTGGTTTTGCTTCGTTTTCGCGCTTGCCTCTGGAAACCAACGTTTTCAAGCTCCAGAAAATCTATGTACTTCCTTCCCACCAAGGCCAAGGCTTAGGCCAGCATCTGGTGGCCGCCGTAGAAGAAGCCAGCCGCTCGGCCGGGGCCCATGCGTTGGAACTCAACGTCAACCGCAACAACCCAGCCCTGGCTTTCTACGAACACCAAGGGTTTACGCGGCACCGGGAAGAAGACATTCCTATTGGCCCTTTCTGGATGAACGACTATATCATGCGTAAGGAACTACGCTAGTAGTGCAACGAGGCTAGTGTTCAAACTGCACCATCCAATCTTGTGCATCGCCAAGCAACTATCTTCTCATCGTCCTCTTCTCACTATTTCACCACTTCACCCTCTCATTACATGGCTACGAAACTCACTGTCCTTAGCAACGGCTCCCTCCGCGTAGAGGGCACCGATATTGAACTTGTTGATGCCCAGGGACAGCCCTACGGCTTAGGTGGCCGCGAACGAATCAGCATCTGCCGCTGCGGCCTTTCCAATCAGAAGCCCTTCTGCGATGGGTCGCACAAAGGGCATTTCGAGCACGCTGCCATTGCTTTTGATTTGCCGGCACCCAAGCCTGCTACGCCGCCTGTAGCTCCGCCTACCTCGGGCACCCCACCGTTGAGCTAACCGCAACGCTACTTCACAAACAAGCCCCTACTACCGCGTGGTAGCAGGGGCTTGTTGCGTTTACAAGGAATCGGCGGGTTAGGCGCTTGCTTAGGCTTGCTGAAACAAGGAATTCACGAGGTCCACGTATTCCTGGCGGGCTTCATCGGCACTTTTGCCTTTGAGGCTGCTCCAGGCATCGTATTTGGCAATGGCTTTGAAGTCGAAGCCGCCGGGCCGGTCGCCGGTAACGTCGCCTTCGGAGGCTTGCTTGTAGAGGGAATAAAGCTGCAGTAGTACGGCATTGGAAGGTTTGCTAGGCAATTCTTTGCTGCGGGCGGCTGCGGCTTCGAATTCTTCGGGAGTGGCCATAAAGTGGGTCAGTAAATGGATGAATGGGCCGGAAGGTACGGAGGACGACCATAATTTACGCTGCAAGCAGACTATTTTTTGGTGGGATTAGGCGCGAGCAGCGTGCTGCGCAGCATGAGTTCTACGGGTCTACAGTAGCTGAATCCTAGTGGAAGAGCATCATGTAGCTGAAAACTCCTTACTTGGGCGTGCACTGGCTTTTCGTGTTCAACCTAATTCCTCTATGCTTCGGAAAACACTTGTACTCTCTGTTCTAACTCTTGCCTTGCACCTACCCACAGCGCAGGCGCAGAAAACCTACTTGCAGTGCGGCCGCCTGCTGGATATGCGTCAGGAGCGCGCCCAAACCGAAGCTACCATAGTAGTCGAAAACGGCCGTGTGGTGTCTATCCAAAAAGGGTACCAAAGCGGTGGTCCCACCGATAAAGTCATTGACCTGAAGAATCGGACGGTGCTGCCAGGCCTAATCGACTGCCATGTGCACCTAGAAGACGAGACCAGCAAAGACGGCTTTGTAAAAGAACTCACTCAGAACCCGGCCGACATAGCGTTCAACAGCCTCACTTACGCCCGCAAAACGTTGCTGGCCGGCTTCACAACGGTGCGCGACTTGGGCGGCTCGGGCGTGAACGTGGCCTTACGCAACGCCATCAACCGGGGGCAGGTAACGGGGCCTCGCATCTTCACAGTTGCTAAGGCTATATCGGGCACCGGGGGCCACATGGACCCCACCAATGGCTACCGCCTCAACCTGATGGGCACCCCTGGCCCTGCCGAGGGCGTAATCAATGGCCCCGACCAAGGGCGCCAAGCTGTGCGGGAGCAGTATAAGCGCGGCGCCGACCTAATAAAAATTGCCAGCACGGGGGGCGTACTGAGCGTAGCCAAAGACGGCTCGGCGCCCCAGATGACCGAGGCAGAAATACGGGCCATAGTGGAAACGGCGCACGACCTGGGGTTGCGCGTGGCCTGCCACGCCCACGGCGCCGAGGGCATGAAGCGCGCCGTGCGAGCAGGCGTCAATAGCATCGAGCACGGCACCCTGATGGACGACGAGACCATGCGGCTGATGGTGAAAAACGGGACTTGGTACGTGCCCACCATCACGGCCGGCAAGTCGGTGGCTGATTCGGCTAAAATCCCGAACTACTACCCGCCGCTGGTTACGCCCAAGGCCTTGGCCATCGGGCCGAAGCTACAGGGCACGTTTGGGCGGGCGTACAAGGCCAAGGTGAAGATTGCCTTCGGGACGGATGCGGCCGTGTTCCGGCACGGGGCTAATGCGCTGGAGTTTCAGTACATGGTGGAAGCCGGCATGCCCGCCTATGAGGCGTTGCGCAGCGCTACCGTGTCGGCCGCCGAGCTACTCGACCAAACCGCCAACCTCGGCACGTTGGAGCCTGGCAAGTTCGCCGACGTGGTAGCCGTGGAAGGCGACCCAACCCAGGATATCAAGATTATGCAGCAAGTGCGGTTTGTGATGAAGCAAGGCGTGGTTTATCGGCAGGAGTAAGCGCAACGGTGGGGCGAGCTTGGCTTAATTTGTTGCTAGCCAAAAATTCTGTTTTGCTATACAACAAAATGGTGGTGACTGTCCTCTTTACGCCACTTTCCTCCTGCTTTACCTCTCGTCGTTACTTCCCTATCTCCTAAGCTTTACCCGTGAAAATCTTTACTGCCCTTACCACGTTGTGCCTTGTAGCCGCTGCCATACCTGCCCTGGCTCAAACTGAGTTGAACACCCGGCCTCCGGTAGGCACTAGGCCGGCGCCGGGCACTCGTGCTACCCTGTCCATAGCCCGGCCCTCCGACTTAAGCACTTACCGCACGTCCACGCTGGGTATAGACCTAGGGTGGGGTGGGCCTTACGGCGGCTTAGGTGTCAACTATGCCCATTTAGTAGGCCCCTCCACCGATGTGAATGTGGGCGTAGGATTGGGGTTTGGCGGTAAGATTGGAATTGGCCTACGGCAGTATTTAAGTCCGCGCAGGCCTCTTTCTCCTTATCTTGGGCTCAATCTGTCTCGCTCAGGCCGGTTGGACAATCTAACGCTCACGCTAAACGAAGACACGCCTTCGGAGGAGAAGGCCGATGTGCGGTTTGCTCCTAGCGCGCTGCTGCACCTGCGCTCCGGTTTGCGGTGGCAGCCGGGCCGTGTCGGGCTTATCGGGACTTTGGGCTACGGCGTACGCCTATCCAGCGACCCGGCAACCTATGTCACCTCCACTGGGGTGTCACCGTCCCAGCGGATGCGTGATTTGGTAGATATTCTTAGTCCCGGCGGCATCGAGCTATCTATTGGCATGAGCATCGGGCTGAGTCAGTAACCCTTTAGTAGCTCTTTAATCTGTTCTTCTGTTGACAGCTCCCACTACCGGCCAATCTTCTCGTTTGCTGCGCCTGCTAGGCATGGGGTTCGGGCTGGCTGTGGTAGTGGGCGGCACCACCGGTACAGGCGTGCTCCGCTCGCCCCGCGAAGTAGCGGAAGCCGTAGGTTCGCCAAACGGTGTGCTGCTCGTGTGGCTGGCAGGCGGATTTTATGCCTTGTTAGGTGCGAATTCCATTGCCGAGCTCGGGGCCATGCTACCGCAGGCCGGTGGCTGGTACGGCTACGCGCACCGCGCTTTCGGCGAGTTCGTGGCGGTGGTAGTGGGGTGGGGCGACTGGGTGAGTAGCTGCGTAACAGGTGCCCTGGTAGCCTTGATGATGGCCACTTATGCAGCCGAGCTATTCCCGCTGCTAGCCGGCCACGAACGCACGGTGGCGGCGGCTGCGGTTGGCGGGCTTGGCCTCATTCAATGGCGCGGCTTGCGCGAAGCCAGCCGCGCCCAAGAGCTGACGGCCTTGCTCATGGCGCTGGCGCTGGCGGTACTGCTAACCGGCAGCTGGTGGCTGCCGGCCGCCCCTGTTTCAAAAAGCAGTGGTTTGGCTGGGCCGGGCGCGCTGGCGCTGGTAGTGGCATTCCAGGCGGTCATCTTTGCTTACGACGGCTGGTACGCCGCTATCTACTTTGCCGAGGAAGACCATGATCCGGCCCGCGCCGTACCGCGCTCCATGCTAGGCGGTGTGGCCCTCGTTATCCTTACCTATGCCTTGCTCAATGCGGCGCTCTTGCACGCGCTACCTTTCAGTAAGTTGATTGGCACCGAATTGCCGCTGGCAGAAGTTGCCGACCGACTATTGGGCACCTGGGGACGCCGGGCCATGCTGGCCGTGGCAGTGCTAGGTCACCTGGGTGTACTCAACTCGGTGCTCCTGATGGCTACGCGCGTGCTGTTTGCCTTGAGCCGCGACGGGCACTTGCCTCGCCCCTTAGCCCAAGTGCACGAGCGAGGTACCCCGCGCCCAGCGTTGCTGGTAGCTACTGGCCTTACGTTGCTACTCATGGCAACGGGTAGCGCCGAGCAGTTGCTGGCCGTCACGAGTATCTTGTTTGTGAGCTACTATGCCGTCGGGTTTGGCGCCGTGCTTTGGCTGCGCCGCACCGCTCCCGAGTTGCCTCGCCCCTACCGCGCATGGGGCTATCCGTACACAACTGGGCTGGCGCTGTTGGTCTCTATCGGCTTTCTCGTAAGTAATGCAGTGGCGGAACCTGGTAACACCTTGTTGGCCGCTGGGCTGATAGCGGGCAGCTATCCACTGTATAAGCTGTCAACCCGCCGAAGCAGGATGTAGCCCCTTGCTTTCGTTGCTGTTTTGGCAGGCAAAGTAGCAGCTCAACTATAACAATTACGCAGCAGCTTCGCGTAAAGGGAGGACTTTGCCTCTCCCTCCGCACATTATGAAGCCTTCCGAACTGAATGCCCTTCTCAAGAAATTTTTGCAGTACAAGCTTACCGTGGCCTTTGCCGAAAGCTGCACGGCTGGTTTGCTGGCTTCTGAATTTGTAAAAGGCGAGGCGAGCAGTGAGGTATTGCTTGGCTCCGTCGTCACGTACCATCCGGTGGCCAAGCAGCGCTTGCTAGGCGTGGAAAAGGAAACCTTGGCTATGTACACGGCCGAAAGCCAGCAAGTCACCAATGAAATGGTTATGGGCTTGCACAAGCACTTACCTACGGCCGATGTCTGCGTGGCCGTGACGGGCTTGTGCGGGGCCGGGGCTTCCGAGTCCGATGAGAAGCCGGTGGGTACCATGTACTTCACCATTCTGCACGAAAACCGGGCGAAAGAGCTACGCCAAGAGTTTGAAGGTAACTGCGACAAAGTGCGCCAACTGGCCGTAGACTTCATATTGCAGCACCTGAGCGAGCTACTCGACAACTACGCCGAACAGCACGCCAACGACGCCATCGTCACCAAAATAGAGCAAAGTTGAACGGCGAGCGGCAGAGCCACAGGGCCACTATTTCACGACTTTGCCTATTCCAGCTTATTGGGGAGGTCGAGCATTAGCTTCAAGTTTTGGCGCACGATGTCGCCCATGTTGCGGCAGCGGTTGAAAGCCGTGGTTTGATGGTGCAGGTTTAGCTCGCTCTTGAGTTGCGCTACTTTCTCGGGCGGAGCTAGCTCTTCGCGGCGCATACAGTCCATAAGTTCCTTAAGGCGGTAGCGTTCCAGGCGCACCCGGCGCTGCATCACCACCCGCTCTTCGGTTTGATACTGACGGATAGCTTCGGCTTTCAGGAAACGGCTGCACATCTGAATCACGGCCAGATTATCCTTGAAGTACTGGGGCAAGTACATGGTTTTGCGGCCCTCGTAGCTCTGCTGGTCGAAGTCGATGGCGCGGACGCGGTACTGCTCGGCCTCTAGGTCGGGCGTCACCACAATTACATAGTTGTAGGAGCGCATATCGCCGAGCAAGCGGGCAAAGCACCGCTCGTTGAATTTTACAAACTCTTTGGCAATACGCACCTGGTTGAAGGGCATCTGGGGCATACGGGTCCGAATAAAATCGTCGCCGGGAATGCCCGCAATGTGCTCCTCCACTAAGGTGTCGCCGCTCACGAGGTAACTCAGGCGGTTCGGCGACAAGAGGTGCTCTAGCTCCAGCCCGTACACGCGGGAGGCATCGGCCGTCTTCACGTAGAAATAGTCGTAGTTGTCATTGAGGCGATTGACGATGCGCACTCGAAACGGTCTGGAATTGCCGAAGCGGCAATAGTCGATACGGTCGGCCAGCAGGTGGTCGGTAAACGACAAGTCGCCATCAGTCTTGAGCAGAGCATACACTTGGGCTAGGCCTTCGCTGAGTTCGCGCAGGGTTTGCGGCTCGTAGAAAACAGTTTCCCAAAGCGTGTCGTTGCCATATCGGTCGACCAGCGGAAAAGCCCCACTGAAGTGCGTGAGGTCCCGGTAGCTGACGGGCAACAGGGTTTCCCGGTCGTAGTGGTGCAAATACTCGCGTAGCGCTGGCTTAATCGAGTAATTGAGCTTCTTTTTCGAGATAAGCGCCATGGCTGACAAGCAAACAAACAACAAGCAAAAAAGTAGGTGACGGCAGGCAAGTACTACGAGCACTGGGCGGCACGTATCGAAGCCTAACGGTTCCAGCAAACGAGTTAGATGTAGGCTTCAACCGGCAAGATGACCGGCTTTTTCCTGATTTCATACTGGGCTTATCTCCTAATAACCCAACCCCTTACTCATGTATTCAACTTAACTTTACGGGTCTATTTACGGGTACAGCCGCTACACCATGAAAAAACCGTTTCTTGTTCTGCTTTGCTTGGCTTTGTTAGTACCGGTTACGTCGCCGGGCTGGGGTTTCTTTGCGCACCGCACCATTGCGCAGCTGTCGGTGTACGCGCTGCCTTCCAGCTTGCAGCCATTTTACTTCCGGCACATGAAGGAAATCGTGCGGCTCTCGACGGCTCCTGATGAGCGGCGCGACTCCGACCCCAAGGAAGCTCCCAAGCACTTTATCGACATGGACCACTACGGCGACGACCCGTTTGGCCTCATGCCCAAAGCCTGGGACAAAGCCGAAGCTAAATACACCGCCGATACGCTTCGCAAGTACGGCACGGTGCCGTGGCAAATCATGGAAACGAAAGACGACCTTACGGCCGCCTTCAAAGCCCGTGACACGGCGGCCATCGTGCGCCTTTCCGCCGATTTGTGCCATTACGTAGCCGATGCTTTCGTGCCGTTGCACACCACCGTCAACTACGACGGGCAACTTAGCAATCAGAACGGCTTGCACTCCCTCTGGGAATCCAAGCTGCCCGAGCGCCACATTGCCGAGTACAAGCTCGACAACGAATCGGCGAAGTACGTGAAGGACCCGCTAACCGATATCTGGCAAGTAATTCAGAGTTCTTACGGCTTCCTGGGAGCTACTTTCGACATGGAGGAGAAAGTAACGCGCAACTTCACCCCCGAAACGAAATATGTGTATTCGCATAAGTACGGCAAAACGCGGCGCTCCTATTCCGATGCCTTTGCCGATGCCTACCACAAAGAAGTAGGTGGCCAGGTGGCTTGGCGCCTCAAGCTAGCACCCACGTTTGTGTCGTCGCTTTGGCTAACGGCTTGGCGCGACGGTGGCAGCCCCAACTTATCGGAACTGCTAGCCAAAAAGCAATCCAAAGAAGAAAAGGAAACACTGGACAAGCAGCTGAAAGTGTGGAAAGACAACGAGTTGGTGCCTCAGCAGATGCTTCTTGCTCTGGAGAAAGAAAAGGCGACAGTGCAAGCCGACCAAATCAACTCGGCAGTAGACATGACTGCGCCCGTATTGGAAACTGCCACTCCCGCCGAGCCTACTCCTGCTCCATCGGCTAAGGCGGGCTCTCCCATCCCGGGCGCGCCTGTGCCAGTAGGTGCCGAGAAGGTGAAAGTAAAGACCAAGAACGCCGAAGGCAGCACCAAGCAAAAAGAGAAAAAGCAGAAAGCCGCCAAAAAGAACGACGATGGCTGGAGCACTCCAGCCGGTTCGGGCTGGTAAAGGACTTCATTAATAGCAAAAGGCGCCCTCCGCTTATCGGAGGGCGCCTTTTTTATTTCCGGTAAAAGAAAACTGGACACTAAAAAGTTGCAGCCATCAATATTCAGAAACCTGAATAAAACGTAGCGAATTAGATGTATCTTCTACCAAGTAAAGGTATACTTAGCAAGACACCTGTTGGCATGAGACGATGGATTTCGCAGACGTTGGTGGCCTTACCATATATATCCCGCCCCGCGAGCTTGCTGTTGAATAGCAGCCTATCAGTGCCTGTCGCCACGATAGTTTGAACCTCCATCATTGCTTTCGTCACGCTCTATGAGAGGGTATGACAATGCATGCGACTAGCTTCTTTCCTTGTCCTACTCTCTTTCCGCCTAAGCTATGATACACTTCTGCTCCTATTCAGTTGGCCGCTGGCTGACTACTCTCTTTTTTTCTCTGGCCACGTTAGCTGCTTTTGCTCAAGATTGGCAGGGAAGTTCCTTATCTGAAAGTTCACCAGGCAAGGGTAACAGCTCCGAATACCAGCTTACCCCTACAGTTAGTGGTTCTGGCGCAGGTGCTGCTAGCCCCATTGCTGCGGAGAAAGCCTCTTTGACCAGAGAATTGCAACCTCAGGAAACACTGAAACCGAATGGAGCTGGTGATGAAAACTGGCAGAGTGGCTTTGGCGAACCTGGCATTGATGCTACTGTAAACGCCTTAGTAGCAGCTCCCGACGGCAATGTATACGCCGGTGGTGCCTTTAATTCGGCGGGTGGGGTATCTGCCAACCGGATAGCTCGTTGGGACGGGTTGGCCTGGTCTGCTTTAGGTCAAGGTATCAATGGTGTTGTGTATGCGTTGGCCGTAGCACCCAATGGCGACTTGTACGTGGGTGGTAATTTTCCGGAAGGTGTAGCAGGTGTGCCGGGCACTCAGAACCTAGCCCGTTGGAATGGCACCGCTTGGTCGGCGGTGGGAGGTGGCGTCGATGCCAGCGTGCTGGCCTTGACTGTGGCTCCCAACGGCGACCTGTACGCGGGTGGCTCCTTTGCTACGGCCGGAGGAGTAGCCGCGGCCCGAATTGCGCGCTGGAACGGCATCACCTGGTCGGCGCTCGGCAGCGGCACCAATGCCGATGTAACTGCCCTAACATCAGCAGCCACCGGCGACGTGTATGCCGGTGGCATCTTCCGTGTGATTGATGGACAACCTGTAGCAACGGGCGTTGCCCGCTGGAACGGCACGACTTGGACACCTTTGGAAAGCACTGGAACTTATTTTGGCTCTGTGACTTCGTTGGTGGTAGGCCCCGATGGGAAGCTTTACGCTGGCGGCTTTATAATACTAGGCTCCAGTCATAGTGTGGTCCGTTGGGATGGTACTTCTTGGTCAGAGTTAGGTGGGGGGCTGGCTTTGGGAGGGGCTACTAGCCTGGCGTTTGGGCCCAACGGCGTGTTGTATGCGGCAGGCGATTTTGGCAGGGCTCTCTCAGGCACAGCGCGCGGCTTTGCCCAATGGAACGGCACTTTCTGGTCGAATCTAGGCGGTGGGCTTACGTTCAACAACTTTGGCACTCCTAAGGCTATTACAGTTGGGCCGAGTGGCACCGTATACGCGGGGGGCAGTTTCACCTCCTTCGAAAGCGGGCTAGTTACAAATCGAGTAGCACAGCTGAATGACGGCATTTGGGCGCCCATGGGCAAAGGCTTGAATGCCTATGTTCAGGCCTTAGCAGTTGCAGCCAACGGCGATGTATATGCGGGCGGTTTGTTTTATCTGAATTCGGTTAGTGTCCCTAACACATTCCACATTGGCCTCCTAACTTCCACCGGATGGCAAAAGCTAGGGGATCCATCACCTACCGCTGGTTTCAATAGCTTTGTGTATGCCTTAGGCTTTGCGCCAGATGGGACTCTGTACGCGGGTGGCATTTTTTCTTCTGTCAACAACCGGAGCACGGGCGGGGGAATTGCGCGCCAGACCAATAGCGGTTGGCAAGGCTTAGGGAGCACACTTGGCGGCGACGTATACGCCATAGCCTTCGCCCCGAACGGAGACTTATATGTAGGGGGGGCTTTCACTATTGGAGGCGGCAAAACCCTCAATAACGTAGCGCGTTGGGATGGCACGACTTGGCAGCCCCTTGGCAATGGCATCGTTGGCAGAAGAGTGCTTGCTTTGGCTTTCACACCCAACGGCGACTTGTATGCTGGTGGTGATTTCGATACGGGTAGCGGCGCAGTAGCCAATGGCGTGGCCCGCTGGGATGGCACAGCCTGGTCGCGGTTGGGCAATATCGGCACCAACAATATTGTGTGGGCACTAGCGGCGGCTCCCAACGGCGACTTGTACGTGGGAGGAGAGTTCAACACAGTGGATGGCCCGAATGGCTTAACTGCCAATAAAATAGCCCGTTGGGACGGCTCGGCTTGGTCTGCCTTAGGCAATGGATTGGGGGGCGGCGGCCCAGTGTCTGCACTTGCGGTAGCCCCTGATGGACAATTATACGTCGGCGGCAGCTTTACCGGGGTGCTAAACGGTCCGCCCAGAACAGCCAATATAGCCCGCTGGGATGGCACCAACTGGTACTCGCTAGGAACTGGCCTCAACGGCAGAGTGCTAGCCCTGGCATCAGGCCGCTACCACGACCTATTCGCAGGGGGTGATTTTACTGGCGTCGGGGATGGAAGTAAAAGAAGTGCCCGAATCGGCCGCTACTTCACCAACGGGGCGCCTACCAATCTTACCGTTAGTAGCACCCAAGTTATTCCGGCTGGCAACTATAACAACATTACCATCACGGGTCCCGACACGGGCGGGCCAGGAAAAGCTACACTTGGCGGCAACGTCACGGTGAATGGCAATATGCTGGTTCAAGCCGGGGGTACGCTCGACGATGGCTGCTCGACTATCAATGGCCCCGGCACTTTCAGACTGGCAGCTGGCGCTACGCTGCGCGTTTGCTCTCCGCAAGGCATAGAGGCCAATGCGTTGTCGGGGGCCATCCAGGTAGCGGGCACTCGGTTCTTTAGCTCCGATGCTTCCTATGAATTTGGGGGTACTACACCCCAGGTAGTAGGCTCCGGCCTGCCTTTTACCATGCGCAATCTGGTTGTCAGCAATGCAACTGGCGTAAGCCTTGTGCAGCCAATTAGCATTCGGCAAGCACTTACGCTGGCCGGCAGCGGCAACCTTAACCTCAACAACTGGGGCCTAACCCTCTTGTCGGATATCACCGGCACAGCCCTCGTGGTGAACCAGGGCACAGGCTTGGTGGTTGGAACCGCCACGGTGCAGCGCTATATCACCCCAGCTATAAATCCGGGCCTCGGCTACCGGCACTACTCGGCTCCAGTACGCAATACCACCGTAAGCGACCTAGCCACCTTTAGGTTTGTGCCTGAAGTTAACGCGGCTTACAACACGTCAGTTGATCCAGGTACGGTTTCCCCTTTCCCGACAGTGTTTGGCTACGATGAAACCCGCATTGTAACGTCGCCAGCTGTTGGCTATACCCCGTTCGACCGAGGCTGGGTTTCGCCCGAGAGTTTGACCGACTCACTGGAACAAGGCCGCGGCTACAGCGTGAATATCCCGGCAACGGAAACCGTGAGTTTTGTGGGTACGCTTGGCAACGGCTCCGTTACGAAAAGCAACCTCACGCGCAGCGGCACCGAAGGGGGCTGGCATTTACTCGGCAACCCCTACCCTGCCCCACTGGATTGGAGCACCGTAGAGGCGCCCAACCGCCCGGGCTTGGACGGAGCCGTGTATGTTTTAGAAAGCACCGGTCAATACGCGGGTCAATACCGGGCCTATACCAATGGCATCGGCAATCCGCTTGTAGCTAGCAGCCAAGGCTTTTTTGTGCACACCAGCACTGCGGACGTACCTGGCTCGCTCACGCTCACCAATGCCAACCGCATAACCAGCTTTGCCACCCAGGCTATCTTGCAGCGCCCCGCCGTAGATGGGCGCCCACAGCTAGAGCTACAGCTGCAAGGCGAAACAGCAGCGCAGGATGCCACCACTGTTTACTTGCAAGATGGCGCCACAGCCGGCTTCGACTCCACCTATGATGCGGCCAAGCTGCGCAACCCGTCGGGGCTTTCACTATACTCGCTTACCACCGCGGGCACACCTGCATCAGAATTGGCCATCAATGGCTTGCCGACGCTAACGTCGACCACAGTGGTACCGCTGGGTGTAGCGCTTCCGCAGCCAGGCGCTTATTCGCTCACAGCCAGCCGGCTTGCTAATTTCGGCGGTAATCGAGTGTATCTTCTGGACGCTGTTACTGGTCAGCAACTCTTACTGACGCCGCAGATGCGCTATCCTTTTACAGCCACCAGCACCAACCTTGCAGGGCGTTTCAGTTTACGTCTGGAGCCAACACAACCTATGGCTACTCTCACAACTCTTGCAGTAATGCAGGTAGGCTTGTATCCGAATCCAGCGCGGAACACGGTTACGCTTACGCTGCCCGCTTCACACGCTGCTAGAGTCGTTGAGATAGTAATCTACAACACGCTAGGGCAACAAGTCCGCCAAACCAGGTTGATGCTCTCTGCCGTTAGCGCCCAGGGCCTCGTTGATATAACAGGTCTACGTGCTGGAGTCTATTCTGTGCGGGTGCAGACGGGTACGGGCGTAGCCACTAAGTGTCTGGTTGTTGAATGATGCGTGCTTGAGCCGTTGCTTTTGAGGTAGTTGCTACTGTTTTGAATTTGATAACAATTTGTTTTTCAATTAACACTGTATAAAATTCCTCCCTTCTATCCGCTTGCTAGGGTCAAGAAAGCTGCTCAGTACGTGAAAGGTCATCAATGGCTATCATCGAGGCAACAGTAGCTCAATAGGCTAAACAATACCGGTTTTATCCAGAGTCTATCGGCGAATTGCACGTCCGGAGTTCAACTGACGGCTAACCAAAACTCCTATTCTACTGGTCGCTGAGCTTGTAAGCTCAACATAACGACAACCAAACTGCTCCGTAGAGCCTGATAACCTTGTCTGTCAAACGCCGACATGGGAACTCGACCTTTCACCTCTAAATACTGAGCTATGATCTTGCGTTATGACCGGCTGGCCGTTGAGCTGCCAAAACCCAAAAACCCTTCGCCCAACGACGCGGCAGCCATCCAGGAACTGCTCGGGGGCAAATACGGAGAGATGTCGACGCTGATGAACTACACGTTCCAGTCGTTCAACTTCCGGGGGCGTAATCGGTTGCGGCCGTTCTATGACCTAACGTGCAGCATTGCGGCCGAAGAATACAGCCACATCGAGGCCGTATCCTACGCCATCAACCTGCTGCTGACGGGCCAGACGGTACGGGGCAAGAACCCGGTACCAGCCCCGCTGGCCGACGCCAAAGATGCTCGCAACAGCTACCACTTCCTGAGCAGCGCCCAAGCTGCCCTACCCGTCGATTCGATGGGCAACCCGTGGACAGGTCAAAATGTGCACGCTAGTGGTAACCTCAAACTAGATTTATTACACAACTTCTTCTTGGAGTGTGGTGCCCGGGCCAACAAAATGCGGGTATACGAAATGGTAGCCGATCCTTGTGCTCGTACCATGGTAGGCTATCTGCTGGTGCGTGGTGGCTTGCACGTAGTGGCCTATGCCAAGGCGCTAGAGCACCTGACGGGCGTGGAGGTAACCAAACTCGTGCCCGTGCCAGACCTAAGCAACGATAAATTCCCGGAAGCCAAAAAGCTACAGGATCAGCAAAAGCTGCACCTCAAGCTTTACACCTTCAGCCCTGACGACTACAAGCAGGCCGGTATCATTTGGAACGGTACGCACCCAGAAGATGGTCAGCCGCTGGAAGTAATTCAAGGCGGTTTCGAGGGGGTTCCTTATCCAGTACTCGAGGAAGAGCCCCAACTCAACTCGCCCGGTGCCGACGACTACGACCCCGAGATGTTCAAGGATCTGGCCAAAAAGCTTGGTATAAAGCTTTAAGCTTGCTGCTATATTAGTTGCACGGGCATACTGGCAGGCCAAGCTGCCCATAGATTGCAACTGATTGTTATGTTTGAGGTGGCTGCCGGAAGGTGGCCACCTCATTTGCGTTTCGGCCCGCGTACGTTCTACCTGTTTGCTCTGCCTATGTCTGCTCCTACCCCACACCTTGCCATTTCGCTTTCCTTGCTGCTACTTGCTTCGGCTTGCAACCGCCAGCAGCCCGTCGAGGAAACAACTGCGCCCCGGCCCTCGGCAGAGCGGCAAGCACCAGGCCCAGCCCTTACAGCCATTGCTGATAGCAATGCCGCGGCCTTACTTCTGCCTTATGGCAAGCAATATCCGGCCTCAGAGGTGATAGTGCACACGCGACTCGGCGACATCCGGGTAAAGCTCTACGACGACACGCCCATTCACAAAGCCAATTTTTTATTGCTGTCTCGCAAGGGTGTGTTCGATGAAACCGTATTCAACCGGGTTGTGAAAGGCTTTGCGGTCCAAGGGGGCGCCTCCGACCACCGTAGTATCCGCCTGGCTCGTTACCGCCTGCCTCCCGAAATTCGGCCACAGCACTTCCACAAACGGGGTGCCCTCGGCATGGCCCGCTACGACGATGATCAAAACCCCGGCCAGCTCTCCTCTAACACCGATTTTTACTTTGTGCAGGGTCAGAAAATGACGCCTGACCAAAGCCAGGCGATGGCCGGCCGGCAACTTACGCCCGCACAACAAAAAGCCTATGCCACCGTCGGCGGCGTTCCGTCCTTGGATGGCAGATATACTGTGTTTGGGGAAGTAATAGAAGGCCTCGACGTAGTTGATAAAATAGCCAACGAACCCGTAGACCCTTACAAGTGGCCTAAAAAAGACGTTGATATCAAGATAGAGATAGTAAAGTAGTACGAGCTATTGCATCTGTTTCCTGATGTACTAGCTCAAGCTGGAATCAGGGGCGCCGAACTTGTATAAGCCGGCTTTTCGTTACGTCGCCGGGCTGTTCTTTCAGCAATTCTGCCAGTTCAGCGCGGGAATAGCCAATGCTGTTGGCAGAGGGCTCGAAAGCCAGTTGACGTAGGTTGGCATCGGCCGAAGGAGAATCTTTACGGGCCGGGTGCATGTAGGCACTATCGGGGGTGACGCGGTAGAGATGGTAGAAAAAATAGCGCGTATCGGTAGTGCCTTGTGGCTGAAACTGTACCACGTACACGTCCCCAACTTTAGGATTGGCTACTTGCTCTTGCACTGAATCCGAACAAGCGCAAGCCAGCAGCAGCGGCAGATAAGCAAGCCGGCGAAGTATCTTTTGCATAGCGCAAGATAAACGAGTTGCTGATTATAGGTCACCAGTTATTTACAAGAGCATCCTGGAGTCGACACCGAAAAGTCCAGCGTGTTATCATGACGTTGCCACAGTATATCCGTCATGCTGAGCGCAGTCGAAGCATCTCGCTCGACTCGTTGCAATGGCAAGGGGTTACCACACTAGCGAGATGCTTCGACTGCGCCTGCGGCTCCGCTCAGCATGACGGTCTGGTTGGCAATAGAATAGCAACACCAACACCCGAGATGCTTTGGCTTCGCTTAGCATGACGTTTTATTGAGAACCTGGAGCTATAAAAAAAACGGCTCACAAATGCGAGCCGCCTTTCCAACAATCAAATCGTTGTAAGCAGAGCTTACCAAATCTTAGCGCGCTCAGTCTGAGCACGTACCATCTTCGCATCTTCTTTGCAGCCAAAGGCTTCGTAGAACTGCGGCATATTCATGAGGGGGCCGTTGGTGCGGAACTGTGCCGGCGAGTGCGGGTCAGTTTGTACTTGCTGACGTACGTACTCTGGCCGGGCGTTTGTACGCCACACCTGTGCCCACGATAAGAAGAACCGTTGCTCGGGAGTCAGGCCATCGTACTTGGGGCGCGGACCATTGCCGTACTGCTTGGTGAGCTGCTTTTGCAGCGCCGAGTAGGCAATGTTGAGGCCGCCAAGGTCGGCAAGGTTTTCTCCCATTGTCAGTTTGCCATTTACGTACACCGAGTCGAGAGGTTGGAATGCCGAGTACTGCTTGCCCACCATGTCGGCGCGCTGCGTGAACTTATCGGCGTCTTCCTTGGTCCACCAATCTTTCAGGTTGCCTTCCGCGTCGTACTGGCGGCCTTGGTCGTCGAAGCCGTGGGTGATTTCGTGACCAATAACGGCACCCATGCCACCGTAATTAACCGCGTCGTCGGCCTTGGGGTCGAAGAACGGAGGCTGCATGATACCGGCCGGGAACACGATTTCGTTCATTGGCGGGTTGTAGTAGGCATTCACCGTGGGCGGCGTCATGCCCCACTCTGCACGGTCAATTGGCTTGCCAAGCTTACTGGCATTGTCCATAGAAGCCCACTTACGAGCGGCCAGCACATTCTTCAGGTACGATTCGCGCGAGATGGTCAGCGCCGAATAGTCTTTCCACTTGTCGGGGTAACCGATTTTCACGGTGAAAGCATTCAGCTTTTTCAGGGCCTCCTGCTTGGTGGGTTCGCTCATCCAGTCTAGTTGCCGAATATGGTCGGCCATGGCTTCGCGGATGTTGCTAACCATCTCCAGCGCCTTGGCTTTGGTTTCGGGGGTAAACGCTTTATCAACGTAGAGTTGTCCGAATGCCTCCCCCAGAGCACCATCGGTGGCACGGTTCATCCGCTTCCAGCGGGGCTGCTGCTGCTTGGCGCCGCTCAGCACCTGCGAAAAGCGGAAGGCTTCGTCGCCATAGGCCTTGGGCAGCGCCGACGTCAGCGACGATACCATGTGCCAGCGCATGTAGGTTTTCAGGTCGGCTAAAGGCTCTTGCTTGAGCATGGTGCTTTCTTCCTTGAAGAAAGCAGGCTGTCCTACAATAACTTCTTTGGCGGCACCCAGCTTCATAGCGGGCAGTGCGGCAGGCAAGTTCAAGTTCGGGAACTGCTTGTTGAAGGCAGCCACCGTCATCTTGTTGTAGTTGGCATAAGGGTCGCGCAGATCTACGCGGCTCTTGCTGGCTTTGGCCAACCGAGTTTCCAGGCGCATCACCGTAGCTGCATTTTTGGCAGCAGTAGCGGGGTTGTCGCCTAGCATCTTGAACGTGTTGGTCAAATACGTTCTGTAGGCGGTTTGGATATTTTTGGAGCGGGCGTCGGTCTTGAGATAGTAGTCCCGGTCGGGCAGGGAGAGGCCGCCTTGATAGAGTTGCACGGCATACTGGGTGCTGTTCTTCTCGTCTTGGCCTACGCCCATGCTGAAGAAAGCTCCAGTACCCGACAACTGCTGACGCACAATTTCCGCTTGTACTCCTTTCAGGTCTTTGATGCCCTGAATGCGAGCTAGCTCGGGCTGCAAATACTTTAACCCCGCCTTCTCAATAGCTACCGTGTCCATGGCAGAGGCGTAGAAGTCGCCTACTTTCTGCGCATTGCTGCCTTTAGGCGCCGAAGTATTAGCAGCGGCTTCCTGCAAGATCTGCCGCATTACGGCATTGTTCTTATCGGAAAGCTCGTTGAAAGAGCCCCAACGTACTTCAGCGGCTGGAATGGGGTTGTTTTTGTACCAGTTGCCCGAAGCATACTGATTGAAATCTTGGCAAGCCGAAACGGAGGGGTCGATGTTGGCGAGGTTCAAACCAACGCCCTTTACATCGGCTGGCTCAGTAGGAGCTACATCTGCTCCTTTAGGTACAGATAAATCAGGCTTGATGGTGGTAGCGGCCGGACGGGCTTTGGGGCCGCTAGTAGAGCAAGCTGCCAGCGTAAGACCCGTGAGAGCCACGGCTGCTAGCGTCATGCTGTTGCGTTTTTTCATGGGAATCAATGGTGTGTTCTTCAGGTCTGAGATTGAGGTGTGGCGCTATAACGAAGACACTGCTATTTGCTTGTCTAAGATATAGACAAGATTTTTTAGTATCCAAACCTGTTGGTCACACGCTAAGGACAAGTAAACTCTATCAAAGGTTGCTTGCTGCTAAGCCTTACCCCTGATTTCTGCCCAATTTATACCAAGCATAATACAATAACAACTCCCCTAACTGTCCCATTTAAGGAAGAAGGCCAATTAACAAGCTAAAGTGCTAGTAGCTAAAGAACTAGATTTTGTATAAAAATGCTAGTATTTGCGAAAAGGTAGATATACCCGAAAAAAGTAGAAGATATAAATAAAGTCAAACCACCTTTGTTCTGTCTCCTAGCCCAAACATCGTAGCTATTATCTCCTTTAAAGCTCATTATTGGGAGCGCCAACTGAACTACTCGCTAATACAATCGTTACTTTGTGTTTTCGCCCAGTTGTGTGGGTCTTCCATAGTTGCTTACTGGCTTTTTCATGCCTACTGCCTTAGTTACCGGCTGCGCCGGCTTCATCGGCTCCCACCTAAGCGAACGGCTGCTGGCCGATGGCTACCGCGTGATTGGGCTCGATAATTTTGATCCGTTTTATGACCGGTCCCTCAAACTAGTCAATCTGTCGGTATCACTTAAGAACCCCAACTTCGTATTCCGTGAGCTAGACCTGCGAGACGGCCCCAGCGCCCTGGCAACAGCTCTGGCTATGGAGCAGGTGGACGTGGTTGTACACTTAGCGGCCAAAGCTGGCGTGGGCCCTTCCGTGCGCGAACCGGCTGCCTATCTTGAAGCCAACGTGCTAAGCACTGTGCACCTGCTAGAGTGGATGCGGCAGGCAGAAGTTAAAAACTTGTTTTTCGCATCGTCTTCGTCGGTGTATGGCAACACGGTGGAATTACCGTTTCGGGAGGATATGGCGTTGCTAGCCGCGTGCATTTCGCCTTACGCAGCCTCCAAGCTGAGCGCCGAGCAGTTTACGTTCACCTACCATCACCTTTACGGCTTCAATGTGCTCAACGCGCGGTTCTTTACCGTGTATGGTCCCCGCCAACGCCCCGACTTAGCCATCCATAAGTTTGCGCGGCTGCTACGGGCGGGTCAACCTATCCCAATGTACGGCGACGGCAGCACGGCCCGCGACTACACCTTTGTGGCTGATACCGTAGATGGTATAGCGCGGGGCGTAGCCTATTTACTGACGCATTCTGGCACGTACGAAACCATCAACTTGGGCAACAGCAGCCCTGTCAAGTTGCGCGACCTGATAACGGCTGTAGGCACTGCCGTAGGCGTTACGCCCGTACTCGACATGCACCCCATGCAGGCTGGCGATGTCGAGGTTACCTACGCTGACATCAGCAAAGCTCGCCAGCTTATTGGCTACAACCCCCAAACAACCTTAGCCGACGGATTACAGCAATTTGTGCGCTGGCTCCAGGAAGCGGAGGATGCCCCTGCTTCCCTTGTGTTGGCTTCCGTACCGACCTCATAGTGTTAGTTGGGTTGTCTTAGGGTTTGCAGCCTTGCTTGCTAATTACTGCTGAACCTACCCGCCCGCAACTGCTGTTCACGAGCGGCTTTCTGAATCACATTTTCAAGCGCAACTGCTTTGCCCTCGCTCTCCAGGGAATCTAGTTACTCTATGCGTTCTTCACTTACCGAGTCTGCCTGGTTGCGGCCGTTTAGCGTCTTGCTCGTATGCTTTTTCAGTTGCTTCGTGCACCTAGGTGCCCCTGAGGTAAACCTGATGGAAGCCCGCAACTTTGTTGCGGCCCGCGAAATGGTGCAGGGAGGGTCTTGGCTGATTCCTACCATGAACGGTGCTTTGCGCGTGGCGAAGCCCCCACTCCCAACCTGGGCAGTGGCCATTACCGAGAAACTGACTGGCCTCACCCAGGACCCCGGTATCCTACGCCTGCCCGCTGCTATCATGACCACCCTGCTAGTATTTTTCTTTTGGGGCTTGGTGCGCGAATTGATACGGGAGCAGCCAGGCGAAGCGGAAGCACCGGGCCGCACAGCGTGGCTGGCTACACTAGTGCTGGCTAGCAGTTTGCTGGTTATTACGGTAGGACGCGAGGGCCACTGGGATATTTTCGCTAACAGCTTTCTGGTAGGCTCGCTCTGGGCATTGGCTCGCGGCTGGTTTGCCAAGAAGTTAGGCTGGGGGTGGTTCGCGCTGAGCGGTTTGCTTCTCGGTTGCTCTATGCTCAGCAAAGGACCGGTGGCGCTCTACGCGGTTTTACTGCCTTTCCTGGCGAGCTTCGGGGTGCTGCTGTTCTACCCCGAGCGGGGGCCTATTCGTCCGCGGCGTTGGGGGTTGCTGCTGGCGCTGGTTTTAGGCTTAGCCGTCGGTACGGCGTGGCCTATTTATTTGGCGGTACAGCACACCGTAGCACCAGCGGCATTGGCTGTAGCCCGCGTTGAGGTTACATCTTGGGGTGAGCGGCACGTGCAGCCGTTCTGGGAGTACTGGAACTTCCCGGTGTTCACGGGTATCTGGACACCAGTAGCCCTACTGGTGCTGGCCGTGCCTTTCGCCCGTCCGCGCGCTGGACGCTACATTCCTTACCGGGCCGCACTGGCTTGGCTGCTGATTGCCTTCTTGCTCTTGAGCTTGGTTCCGGAAAAGAAAGAGCGGTATCTATTGCCACTCATGCCCCCCCTTGCCTTCTTGATCGGGGGCATGCTTCGCCACCTCGAAACCGTACTGCGCAACAACCTGCGTCCGCGCCCCGAAGCTACACTGGTCCGCGTTTGGGCCGGGCTGTTGGCCGTTGCCTGCTGCCTGTTTCCGGTTGTGTTGATTTTTATGAAGCTACCCGCCTACGGACCTGGGTCAGTACCGTTTGCAATTACCCTAACGGTATTTGTGCTGCTAGCGGCGGCTATTGTACGGTGGGGTTTCCGGCAGTATCAGGTTCCCGTACTCATGGCTAGCTCCATCACGGCTATGGCGCTGCTGCTGGCCCTGCTGGCCCCCGCCTATCCCCTCTGGACCAACCGCCGCGCTGAACCTGGCCTGCGACATATTGCGGCCCTGCGTCGCAACCCAGCACTGGCTAACCTACCTTGGTATACTCTTGAAGAACTACACATCAAGCGGGTGTGGGATGCGGGTCGTGCGGCTCCTAGCTGGCCCCGCACTCCCGACTCGGTGCTGGTGCGCCCCCTAAGCCCAATTGCAGTTCTTACCGGCTCCAACATTGCCAAAAAACTCCCCCGCGCCTGGCGCGACCAAGTGCGTCTGCAAGTGGTGGACAGCTTCTACCTCGACCGTCAACGGAAAGATGGCCGCTGGCATGTGACTCTAGTTACACCAGTTTCAGCAGCAGAGTAGCCGAATATCAAGTGGTAGCACTACGAGTTGAAGTAGCTGAATAACCTACTCAATTACTTTGCTGCTCCGCTACTCTCCTACCCGCCGAAGCTACTTCCCGGCGCATCAGCACAATGTTGCGGGCATAGACCACCGTCCCGAAGATATTACCCACAATAAGCACCGTATCAACGGGACGACGCAGAATGGCATAGGTCAAGATCAAGACCGAGCCCAAGAAACTAACCACCCAAAAGCCGAGCGGTAGTACCGATTCGCCTTTGCGCTCCGAGTACAGCCATTGGTACACGAAGCGCATCAGAAAGATGGTCTGGCCGATTGCGCCTAGTGCCAGCACGCCGCTCGGGATGCCGTGGCTGAGCATGGCCCGCAAGCTGAAATGTTGGTTGCCAACCACAAACCAAATCAGCATGGCGAGCGGAAACACATAGGCTCCCGCCCGAAACAGCGCGCTTAGCTTGCGCCACTCGCCCAGCAGCTGCAAGTTGCGGATATAGATACCGTAGCTGATGAGTTGCGCGCCCAATATCACGGGGTCGTGGCGCAGCATACCGTAGATTATCATCAGAAACGACGAAACCAAGCTGATTTGCCAGAACAGCGTGGGCACGAGTACCCGCTTGGCCCGCTCGCTTTGCACCCACTGCAACACAATGCGACTGCTGAAAAGCAACTGCGAGGTCAACCCAATACCCAAAGCAACCTGCTCGACTTTAAGCATGGTCTGCGGCGCGGTGCTGCTCCCCGATTTCGTAGTTTTTCCAGCGGCTCCTGATCCAGCGAAAGCCGAAAGTATCCACGAGTGGTTTCCAGGCCCGGTTCCAGAGGTTGTACTTGGCCGTGCCTGCAAACCGGGGGAAGTGCTGTACCGGCAGCTGTTTCACGCGGCCACCCTGCAATTGCACCAAAGCCCCCAAAAAGCGGTGCATGCCATGGAATAGCGGAATCCGGCGGGCGTATTCAATCTTGATGATCTTAAGCGGGCACCCCGTATCCTCAATGCCATCGTTGATAAGCGTCCGCCGTACCGTGTTGGCCACTTTCGAGGATAGCTTCTTAACAACCGTATCCTGCCGCTTGGCCCGAATGCCGTTCACCATATCGTAGTCGGGCAGGAACTCGAAAAACTTCAAGAAATCGAGCGGTGAAGTCTGGATGTCGGAGTCGATGTAGCCAACCAGCGTAGTCCGGCATTGGTCGAAACCCGCCTTGATGGCCGTACTCAAGCCTTGGTTATGGCTCAGACTAATGAACTCGTAGCGAGGATTTTGCCGGCAGATGTCGCGAAGCAGCGCCAACGATCCGTCCTTGGACCCATCATTAACAAACAGTACGGTGGTAGGAACGGGGGTCTGCTCCAGAAACTTGTTCATCTCCACCACAAACTGCGGTAAGCTTTCTTCTTCATCGTACACAGGCACCAAGACCGTGAGCGTTTGCTGGGAGAGATAGGAACTGAGCGAAGCAGGCATAGCAGAATTTAGAAAACGGAGTGCAAGGTAGGCAGGTTTTAAACCTTCTCCCATGCAGTTGGCTCTCTTGGCTTTAATTCAATATTAATCTCGTTTCCTCCGGCCTGGTTTTCTTTCCTCTCGACATTCGTAGTCTGTGTTGTCCCATTGTTCGTTATTCTACTTGCTTATTTCGAATTGTTGATGGGGTAGTTACGTTGCTTCTTCATTCAGAAAAACCTGCATCTATCCGGTGTCCTGCGCCTGCGTTCTAGCGTCAGCAGCGCATAAGCCGTACCTTTACGCCTATATGCCACCGCTCTATAACCGTCGACCCGAACCGGGCCTTTCAACTTCTTTGCCCCCAGTAGCCTTGCCGCTGGCCGAGTTGCTGCTGCGTGTGAAGCAAAGCTTGAGCGAGCGGTTTGCCGATTCGTATTGGGTGGTAGCCGAAATTGCCGACCTCACGCTCCCCCGCTTCGACGGCGCGCATTGCTACCTCACCCTCACCGACCAGCACCAAACGGGCCGCGGGGCACAGCTTAAAGCCCAAGCCCGCGCTACTATCTGGAGCCAACGCTACCAGCAACTTGCGCCCGTATTCGAGGAGCACACCGGCCAGGAACTGCGCCCAGGCCTGAAAATCATGCTGCGCGTGCAAGTGAAATTTCACGAGCAATATGGCCTTAGCCTCGACGTGCTAGCCATCGACCCCACCTATACAGTAGGTGAGTTGGCCCGGCAGCGTCTGGAGACCTTGCGCAAGCTTGCTGAAAAAGGATTGCTGGAGCGGCAGCGTGCACTACCGCTGGCGCTGGCTCCGCAACGTTTGGCTATTATCTCCTCGCCCACAGCGGCTGGCTTTCAAGACTTCGTGCAGCAGTTAGAAGAGTCATCCTACGCTTTTTCACTGGCGCTATTTCCGGCCACCATGCAAGGCGAAGATTCTCCGGGCAGCATTCGGGCAGCGCTAGAGAGCATCCGTAAGCGACGCCAGCACTTCGATGCGGTGGTCATTATCAGAGGGGGTGGCTCGAAAACCGACTTGTTGGCCTTCGATGACTATGGGCTGGCCGCGGCCATCGGCGCCTTTCCGCTGCCCATCCTCACCGGTATTGGCCACGAACGTGATGAGGCGGTAGTAGACCTGACAGCGCACCTTGCCCTGAAAACGCCTACTGCCGTGGCAGCCTTCCTCGCCGACCGGCTAGCACGCCTCGATGCTGTCTATGATGGTTATGCCGGCCGCATTCGGGAGTTGGCAGCGCAACAAATTCAAGATGCAGCCACTCACCTCGACCGGGTTGGCCGGCGCACGCATCTTGCCGCCCAAGAACAGTTCGAAGGTCACCGAAGTACTTTACGGCAACGAGTGCGGGCTACGGCACCACTAGCCCGGGCACGTTTGCGGCAGCAAGAACTGCAACTTGGCCAACAACGGCATGCTCTACAACGCGCCGCCCATCACGCCGCCGTAGGCCAGCAGCGCCGCCTCGTGCATCTGGGTATTACGCTGGCTCGCCGCTTCCGTCGCCTACACCGCCGTCGCCGTGAGCAGTTGCTGCACAAGCGCTACCAGCTTCAATTAGCTGCTGAACGCATGTTGCACCGTGCTGAAATACTGCTACTAGAAAAAGCCAACCAACAGAAAGACGCCTTAGCTAGCAAGCAAAATAACGGCATTCCTATCTGACCGCACGGCGAAAGTTCTAGTGGCTGCTGGTTACTTAAGAGTAGAAATACTTACCGGACACTCGACCAGTAGAAACAATCTCCTCGTCTTATTCTTCCTAAACTCACTTCCTTCTCATGGATAACACCACTTATCGTGACGCTATAGCCGAGCTTGAAACTATTTTGCGGGCGCTAGAAACCGACACCGTCGATGTAGATGAGCTAACGGCTCGTGTGCAGCGCTCGGCCCAACTCATTCGCCTTTGCAAGCAGAAATTACGCACTGCCGAGGATGCCATCGACCGGGTGTTTGAGAACCTAGACCAGGACGAAGAAGAATTGCCTACGCCACCCGAAGAAGCACAGCCCCTCTTTGCTCCACCTACCCCAAAGCGTTCCTCCCGCTCACCGCGCGACACCAGCGGCGGCTTACTTTTCTAAAGCAAACCAAACAAGCAAGTAGATGCGCAAGATGGCGGCCCATAATAAGGTTTTATATATATTTGAATGTGCTGATTTAAAACTCAATGGCGCTGCACCATCTTTCCAGCTGCATTCTATTTGCCCATATGGATTCTTCGTTTAACAACCCTTCCGATAAACTCGACTCCCACAATGTTGTGGGGGAGCGCATCAGCTTTGATAAAGCAGCAGCCTGGACTGCTACTTATCAGAACGACCATGCAGGAGGCTTACAGTCGGTGTTTTATAGCGCCGACGTCTTTTTGCAATTGCTGCGGCAAGACGGGGCCACGGGAATTCGTATTTATAATGCTATCAATCCCGATGGCAAGGAGTGTTTTGTGCTCGTAGGAGCTACCGAAGAAGGCGACTTAACCGAGGAGCATAACTTGGTTTTCGACAAAGGGCAAGGTTGCCCGGATACCTGCATAGTCAGTTCGTTAGCCCGTAATTAGCTAGCCTTTACGTGATGCCAACGCCCGATCTAGCCTGGGTACTTAAGGTTAGACCCATTCTGACCTACACCAGTGAGCTTTCCCTATTGCTTCCAATAGGGGTGGGCTACCGGTACTGGTCTGTGTTGCAGAAGCACCATAAAGTTATTTTATGGTGTTGTGTGATGTGGGCCGTACTAACAGCTATTGGCGAAATTCTTTTTGCAGCGAAGCAGCACAATCTCTTTGTATGGAACACCGTCACCATACTAGAGACTCTCTTCTTAGGCTATGCTTTCTACTCGGTATTACGGTCTTCAAAGGCCCGCTACTTTCTGCGTATAGCGGCTGGCGTGTTTATCGTGCTTGCCGTTACTGATTTCTTCTACTTGAGTGGTTTAGAAGCTACAACCGTGTACACAGTTGCGGCCGAAAGTGCGCTGCTTATTAGTACTGTCTTATTGTATTTCGAACAGCTTTTGCAGGAGCTTCGCACAAGCTCTATGGAGCGGAACCCTATGTTCGTGATAGGTATAGGAGTAATAATTTATTTCGCCGGGACAGTAATGGTTTTTCTATTGCAAGACTCTGTGTCTGGTGTGCAGGAGATGCTTATGATGATGGTAAATTCAGTTCTTAGTCTTATCCTGAATTCTATTATCGCATGGGCTTTCCTACTGGTTGGAAAGATGCAACCGCCAACAATCCCTTCCATGCCCTCGGCTTCTTACTCTAACCGGCAAATTATACACCGGTAAGAAGCTGTTCTTTTTCCCTCTGGTACTTGGCAGCCTGTGCCTAGGTCTATTCGCCAGCGATAACCCATACTATAAAGGCAAGCAGGAGCTAAGCAGCTTACAATCAGCTACTCCTTACTTAGATAATAAGTGGACATTTCTGGTAAGTTAGAAGATCGTGACGTATTTTTCAGTCACCATATGATGGTGTGCATACGCTAATTGCTTTGCTTCAAACTCTATTTTCTTAAAGCAGTTTGTCGTTTCATTACTTATTTCTGTGATAAACCTGTTGTAGTTCAGTTTATTTGCGCTGGTTTCAACTACTTCTCTATTGCCTTCTGTATCCCTTTATCGTTTAGATGAATAATTGGCTGATTCCTGTTATGCTGGCTACACCAGTGCTACTGCTGCTCGCGCTGGGCATCGTGGCATTTGTGCTTCGCTACCAGCGGCGGCTACTCCGCCAACAGGAACAACTGCGGCAAGTGCGCGAAACGGCTCAACAACAGGCACTGGAAGCGGCGTTACTAGCCCAAGAGGATGAACGCCGCCGTATTGCGGCCGACTTGCATGATGGAGTAGGTACTACCTTGGCTATCGTGAAGCTGCACCTAAGCTCACTCGGTCACCCCTCACTTACTCAGGAAGCCAGCGGACTGCTTGATCAGGCTATCACAGAAGTTCGACGCATTTCACGCAATCTGTTGCCCGCAGCCTTACAAAAATTCGGGCTGCCTTTTGCGCTCGATGCCTTAGCTCGCACTGTGCCCACCGACGGCCCTACTCGCCTCAACCTGGAACAGCGTGGCCAGCCCCGCCGCCTCGACCCACATTACGAACTTATTGTGTACCGCGTGGTGCAAGAGTTACTAGGTAACGGTTTGCAGCATGCGCACGCCGACAAGATTGATATTGTAGTAGACTTTGGCACCGATACGCTTTCTTTGCATTATACCGATAACGGCATCGGCTTTGATACATCAAAAGTTGATGCCCAACCCTTAAGTGGCGCCCGCACTGGCCACGGTCTTACCAATCTGCGTAGCCGTGTGGCCGTCTTGCAAGGAACCCTCCGATATCAGTCGGAATTGGGGGTCGGCAGCCAGGTTTGGATTTCCTTACCCGTACCGTATATTACTGCTTCTCAAATACCTGCTCTCATTAGCTCCCTATTATGACACCTGCAACAATTCGTTTGGCCGTGGTTGATGACCACATTTTATTTCGCAAGGGCCTGCGTGCTCTTATCAGCGGATTTCCCGGCATGGAAGTACTTTTCGAAGCTGGCGACGGCGAAGAATTACTCCACCGTCTAGACCAAGGCAATCTGCCAGAAGTGATACTAATGGATTTGCAAATGCCTAATCTTGACGGTTTACAAACTGTCCGGCTGTTGCGTGCGCAATACCCCCGTATTCGCGTCATCATTATCTCTATGCATGACGAACCCGAGCTAATCGAGAGCTTGAAAGTGGAAGGTGCTCATGGCTACTTACTCAAGAACGCCAGCCCAGAGGAAGTGCGCGGCGCTATTCTGGCGGCTAATACCAGTGAGCCTCGTCAAGTTTTGAGTTCCTATTAAGTTGATGTTATTGGTTATTAAAACTATTGCCTAAAGTTGCTTTAAGCTCATTCACTCGGTTCTGTTGGCAACATCTTTCTTGATACGGCTTAGGCAAGCCTTGCAGGCAGGCTAAGAGACCTGGTTGATATCAGGACTCTTAGCTTGGTTATTTTACTATGTATTTATACTCCTTAGTTTGTATTAAAACTCGCCTTGTTCTGCCTCACTAATGATGCGGTGCTTCGACTTACGCACATAGGTGTAGTAGCGGCGCAAGAAGGAAATTCCGTTCGTACAGCTAGACTGTACCAAAGTAGAGTTGCTCCATAGCTGGATTGTCTCTGGTTGTGGTAGCAGGACACTGGCCAGCCTGCCCACCTATGCATTGGGGTTGGGTGGGCGGATATGCGCACAGCATCTGTGTGCTAAAGGGCCGCAAGCACTCCAGAGAACAGAGCGTTAAGACATTTTACAATGTTACTAGCACTACTCCAACTCCACGCTTGGGTCCCAAAACAGCTTCTTGAATTCCACTACTTGGTCGTCGGCTACGCGCACACCTTCGGCTTCAAGAGCTTCTTGCATAGCGGTTGGCGTAGCGAAGTGCATACGTCCTGTGAGCAGGCCATTGCGGTTGACTACCCGTTGGGCGGGAATATCTTCTAAGCCTCGGGCGGGCGCAGCAGCTATTAACGCATAGCCAACCATGCGTGCACCATGCCGAGCACCTAGGTAATGCGCAATTGCCCCGTAGGTGGAAACCCGACCTGATGGTATCAAACGTACCACTTCATGCACTTCCTGGAAAAAATTACGGCTTGCTTCGGTGGGGTTGCGGGGTAAGCTCATGGGCTAGAAACATGGAAAAGCGGGTACGGAAAGTAGAAAACCTAACGGAGTGGGTTGGACTGAGTTGTAACGCCCCTGCTGTTGAGTACGTATCGGATGTACTTGATTTCCACCTTAACACCTACACAACCATGGGCCTCTTCTCAGATAAACTCACTACCCTCGACGACTTATTTCACGAGCAATTAAAAGACCTGTACAGCGCTGAAAACCAACTGCTGGAAGTGCTACCTGAAATGGCAGCAAAAGCCAAAGACTCGGGATTGAAAACAGCGTTTCAAACGCATTTGCAGGAAACCAAAAACCAAGTGGCCCGCCTAGAGCAGATTGGCAAAATGCTCGACATCAGCCTAACCGGCCATAAGTGCAAAGCTATGGAAGGCATCCTGAAGGAAGGCTCCGACATGATTCATGAGGATGCTACCGACGAGGTGAAAGATGCTGGCCTTATAGCTTCAGCCCAGCGCGTAGAGCACTATGAAATTGCGGGCTACGGTACGGCAGCACATTACGCACAGCGCGTCGGACAGCCGGAGGCGGCGGCCTTGCTGCACCAAACGCTCAACGAAGAGCAGGCCACCGATACCAAGCTCAATAATTTGGCGAAAAGCTATATTAACGAGAAAGCGCTTTAAACCCGAAGCAATAATTCTTGTCATACCCGGAAACCCGGTCGGCTACGTGGCTGACCGGGTTTTTCAATGGATTGAACCAAGCTGCAACCTGCGGCCGATTTTCGTGTCTTACCGCCGTGTTTATCTAGTACTATTCACTCCGAGTCAACTTAAAACCAGCCATTCGCGTTGTGAAGCGTTAGCTGTATACCTACAGTAAAACGCTTCAGGTCAGAACCTTCTTAGAGTATGCAAACCAAGGAACAAGAAGAAATAGAGGTAATGCAAGAGCCAGCCGGAAAAAGCCACCGGGTGTTGTGGATAGTTCTGGCGCTGGCTTTACTAGCAGGGTTGGTTTTTGTGAAAATAAAATATTTCCCTTCCACCACTGGCAAAGGAGCCGGCGGAGGCAAAGGAGGCCCCGGCGCAGCCGGTCCCGGGGGCGGTGGCCGGGGTGGCGCTCAACGCTTGGCGGTTCAGGTGTACGTGGTGAAACCTACCAACCTCTCCGACGAGGTTGCTGCCACCGGTTCGGTGTTGGCCGATGAATCAGTGGTTATAAAGAGCGAGCTATCCGGCAAGATTACCAGCCTGCACATCAGAGAAGGTCAGCCTGTACGGAAAGGCCAATTGCTGTTCAGCATCAACGCCGACGAAGCCCAAGCTGCTATCCGCAAGCAGGAATACAACATCAAGCTGTTTCGGGACCAGGAACGGCGTCAGCGCACCCTGCTCGATAAGGAGTACATCAGTGCGCAAGAATACGAGCAAGCCAACAACCAGCTGCTTACTGCTCAGTCCGACTTACAAGCGCTTCGCGCTACCCTCGACAAGGCATACGTCAAGGCGCCATTCGATGGCGTACTCGGTTTGACTACCGCTACGGTGGGCACCTACGTGAGCCCCGGTGCTGAAATAACGACTCTCTCCCGCATACGGCCCGTCAAAATTGACTTCGCGGTGCCAGGTCGTTTTGCCAACAACGTACGAGTAGGCGACTTAGTAAGTGTAACCGACGAAAGCACCAACAAGCAATACGAAGCCAAAGTCTACGCTCTCGACCCGCAGATTGACCCCGTAAGCCGCACTCAACCGGTGCGCGCCCGCTATGCCAACGCTAAAAACGAGCTGCGTCCTGGTGCGTTCGTGCGAGTTAACCTAAAGCTCGGCGAATCGACGGATGCCTTGCAGGTACCAACCGAATCCGTAATTCCGGAAGCTAGCGGCTACAGCGTGTATACCGTGCAGGGCGGTAAAATGGTGCCGAAGAAAGTGAAGATTGGTATCCGTTCCGATAAGGTTATTCAAATCACCGACGGCTTGGCTGTGGGTGATAGTGTCATCCGTACGGGCATTCTCCAAGTGAAGCCAGGTGACGCGGTGCGTGCTACCAAGTAATAATTTGCGTGGCGTTTTATGCTACTGTAAAACAATGGTTTTCCAACACAAGCTATTGTAAACAACATAATGCGAACCCGCATTTTTCATTGAGAAACACTGTGTGAAACATATATGAGTTTATCATCAACCAGTATCAACCGCCCGGTCCTCGCTATCGTGATGAGCCTCGTCATCGTGATATTCGGCGTTATCGGGTTTCGGTATCTCAGTATTCGGGAGTACCCTAGCGTTGACCCTCCTATTATTTCCGTATCCGCTAGTTACACGGGTGCCTCGGCCGACGTTATGCAGGGCCAGGTTACGGAACCTCTGGAAGAAGCCCTAAACGGTATTGCTGGTATCAAGAACCTGACGTCTAACTCGCGTGATGGCCGGACCCAGATTACAGTGGAGTTCGACCTGGATGCCGACTTAGAAACAGCGGCTAACGACGTGCGCGATAAGGTATCGGGTGCCCAGGGCCGCCTACCGCGCGACATTGATCCTCCGGTAGTGAGCAAGGCTAACGCCGACTCGCAACCTATTGTAATGACCTACCTCAGCAGCAACCAGCGCGACCTGCTTCAATTAACTGACTACGCCAATAACACGCTTAAGGAGCGCCTCCAAACCATTCCTGGCGTGTCAGAAGTGCGGGTATTTGGAGAGCGTAGATACTCGATGCGCCTTTGGTTGGACCCGGTGAAACTGTCGGCGCTAGGTGTTAGCCCCGTAGACGTACAGGCTGCCCTCACCCGCGAAAACGTGGAACTGCCCAGTGGCGCCGTGCAGGGCCAAGCTACCCAGCTCACGCTCCGGACCATGGGGCGCCTTACCACGGTCGAAGACTTCAACAACCTTATCATCCGTAAGGACGCATCCTCTTTAGTGCGTCTGACGGATGTCGGCTATGCGGAGCTCTATCCTGAAAACGACCAGACCATTTTTAAAGTGAACGGGGTACCGATGGTAGGTATTGCCGTTATTCCGCAGCCCGGCTCCAACCAGATTGATATTGCCGATGAGTGGAACAAGCGTATCGAGCTTTATGGTAAGGACTTGCCTAAGGATTTGGTACTGAAAGCTGGTTTCGACAACTCGGTATTTATCCGTCAGTCTATTGGCGAGGTAGAGCACACCATCGTTGAGGCGTTCGTGCTGGTGGTGGTTATTATCTTCCTGTTCTTGCGCGATTGGCGCTCCACCCTTATTCCTGTGGTAGCCATTCCGGTGTCGTTGGTTGGTATCTTCTTTGTGATGTACCTACTCAACTTCTCCATCAACGTACTTACACTGCTCGCCATCGTGCTGGCCATTGGCCTTGTGGTAGACGACGCAATTGTGGTACTGGAGAATATCTACTCGCGCATCGAGGACGGCGAAGACCCCAAAACCGCCGCTATTAAGGGTTCCGAAGAGATTCTGCTGGCCGTTGTAAGTACTACCGTAGTACTGGCGGCGGTGTTCCTGCCAGTGGTATTCCTGTCAGGTATTACAGGCCGTTTGTTCCGCGAGTTTGGCATTGTGGTGGCCGGTTCGGTACTGATTTCAGCTTTCGTGTCGCTTACCCTTACGCCCATGATGTGCTCGGTGCTGCTCAAGCGCCAAGAAAAGCACAACTGGTTTTACCGCAAAACAGAGCCATTCTTCGAGCGGCTTATTGGTGGTTATCAGGAAAGTCTGCAAACCTTCTTGCGCAACCGGTGGCTAGCGTGGCTGGTGGTAGTGGGCACTGGAGTAGGCACTTGGTTTTTCATGAACACGATTCCATCGGAACTGGCCCCAGTGGAAGACCGGAGCCGTATCAACCTGAATGCTACCGGCCCGGAAGGTGCATCGTTCGAGTTTATGGACTCCTACATGGACCAACTCAGCAAGATGGCCGTGGACTCGACGGATGACGGCAGCCTAAGTAGCGTATATGCCGTAACGTCGCCAGGCTTTGGTGGCGGCTCCAACTCCGGCCGGGCCCGCGTATTGCTGCTTGATGCCGACAAACGCCCTTTCACGCAGGACCAAATTGCCACGAAACTATCGGCGGGCGTTAAGCGCTTAACTGCCGCCCGCACTTCGGTGTCGCAAGACCAGAGTATTGGTAACGGGGGCGGCGGTTTGCCGGTGCAGTTCGTTGTTCAGACCCAGGACTTCGAGAAGCTGCGCGCTGCCGTACCTAAGTTTCTGGAAGCTGCTCGCCAAGACCCCACCTTTCAGTTTGCCGACGTGGACTTGAAGTTCAACAAGCCCGAACTGCGCGTTACTATTGACCGGGAGAAAGCGCAGAGCCTTGGCGTTTCGGTGCAGAGCATCAGCCAGACGTTGCAATCAGGACTGAGCGGCCAGCGCTACGGCTACTTCATCAAGGACAGCAAGCAATACCAGATTATCGGGCAGGTGGCGCGCGAAGACCGTAACCAACCGCTCGACGTACGACTGCTGTCAGTAAAGAGTGCTGATGGCCAACTGGTGCAGCTCGACAACGTGATTCGCTTAACTGAAAGCAGCACGCCACCTCAGCTCTACCGCTTCAACCGCTACAACTCGGCCACGTTCTCCGCTTCGTTGGCGCCCGGCAAGTCGCTCGGCGATGGTATAGCCGCCATGCAAGCCATTGCCGATAAACAACTCGACGAAACATTCACTACAGAGCTAGCCGGTGCTTCCCGCGACTTTCAGGAAAGCTCCTCTTCCCTCATCTTTGCTTTCGGCTTGGCGCTGGTGCTAATTTATTTGGTGTTGGCTGCTCAATTTGAGAGCTTCCGCGACCCGGTTGTTATCATGGTGACGGTGCCGCTGGCACTATCGGGGGCATTGCTGAGCTTGTGGTACTTCAACCAAACCCTGAACCTGTTCTCGCAGATTGGCATCATCATGCTGATCGGACTGGTGACCAAAAACGGTATCCTTATCGTGGAATTCGCCAACCAGCAAGTAGAGCAAGGCAAAGACTACATGACCGGCTTGATTGAAGGAGCTACGGCCCGCTTCCGCCCGATTCTGATGACCAGCCTTTGCGCTATCCTAGGCATTCTGCCCATTGCTATTGCCACGGGTGCGGGTGCGCTTAGCCGCCGTGCCATGGGTATTGGCGTGGTAGGTGGTTTGTTTTTCGCCACCGGACTCACGCTGTACGTGGTACCCGTGATGTATTCGTACTTCGCTACGGCCAAGAAACACAGCGCCAAGGTGAAGCCTAAGAAAGCAGTAGCCTAAGTGAAAAAGCCCCTAGTGCTTGAATCAGTCTGGAACTAGGGGCTTATTTGTTGCTTGAAATTACCTTACTGCTGTACTGCCGGCATTGTACGAGAGCAATGCCATTTTTGCTGACAGTTCACCATTATTCGGGCTTCATTTCGACGCCCCTCCCCTTCTCACCGGAGAAGCGGACTTGCTTTTAGTTCTAGCATAGTTTCCCGAATGCAGTTTCAATTCTATCGTTTTCGTTGTTTGGGTGCGGCCCTGCTGCTCTTCCCTTTTGCGGCCCTCGCCCAACAGCCAACACAACCAGCCCGGCCCGCGCAGGAACCCCGGTCGAAACCTCAGACCGAAAAGCCGGAAACTGTAGCCGCCGCCGCACCTCTTACACTGGCCGAAGCCATCCGTATTGGTCTGGAAAACAACTACGACATTCGGGTATCACGCCAAGACGAGCGAATTGCGGAAAACAACGTGACGCGCGGCAACGCCGGCCAACTGCCAGTCGCAAACGGCAATTTTACCCGCACCTTCAATGTGAACAACACTCGGCAGGTACGGGAGCAGTCAGCGCCAGTGGTTATCAATGGCGGTAAAGCCAACGCTCTTAATGCAAACGTGTCGGGCACCTGGACCATCTTCGATGGACTCGGGATGTTTATTGCCTACGACCGGCTCAAAGCGCTCGACCAAAGCCAACGCCAGCTTACGCGGGCTACCATCGAAGAAACGGTCACCAACATCACCGACGCGTATTATGCGGTGGTGCGAGAGTTCGGCAAAATTGGTTCTATTGAAGAAGCTCTTAAGATTGGGCAAGCACGCATCGACCTCACGCAGGCACGTGTGGATGTAGGCGCCAGCGCCAAGGTAGAAGTGCTTACGGCGCGCGTAGACTACAATGCCGACCGCTCTATCCTGATTCAACAGCAGGAACTCCTGCAACGCGCGAAAGTCAACCTCAACACCCTCCTCGGCCGCGCACCCCGCATCGACTTCAGCCCTGCCGATTCTATCGTCGTTTCCCGTGACTTGACGCGCGAAACCGTAAATCAGGCACTACTCCAAAGCAACCCTCGCTTGCAACAAGCCAAGCTCAATACCCAAGTTGCGACCTACGACCGGCGACTTGTGCGGGCAAGCCGGTTTCCGCAGCTTGGCTTAACCGGCGGCTACGGTGTGAACCGCAACATCAACAATGCCTTCCTCATCAATACCGCCAACGGTAGTGTGTTGGGTTCCAACACCAACCGGGTCTTCGGCCCTAATTACGGCGTGGTAGCCTCTGTTCCCATTTTCGATGGCTTCAACCGAAGCCGCCTCGAGCAGAATGCCCGCATAGCCGAAGAGCAAAGCCAGCTGCTGCTCAACCAAACCCAGCTACAGCTAGAGGCTGAGGCTGAGCAAGCGTTTGCCCAGTACCAAAACCGCTTGCAACTGCTGGAACTTGAGGAAACCAATATTCTGCTGGCGCGCGAAAACGTGGCTATTGCGTTGGAGCGCTACCGCCTCGGGCTACTCACGCCCATCGTTTTGCGCGAAGCACAACGTACCCAGCTCGACGCTGAAGTGCGTTTGCTTGACATCCGGTATCAGGCTAAACAAGCCGAGATAGTGTTGCGCCGCCTAAGCAGTGGCTTAGTGCAAGCCCAATAACCAACTGGCAACTACTGCGCAGAGCAACATGCCTATTTCAATGCTTGGGATAGATTAAGCTGTTGCTTTGTTACGTTGCTCGCGCAGCCACTCTTCGGCTTCGGATACGTGGTCGAATATCTGAATTTGCACATCACCGCCGAACGAGTTGGTTTCTAACACGGCAACTTGGTGTGCCAGATCTTGGGGCTGAGCAACATGGGCTACGTAACGCAAACCTAAGCGCTCAGCCTGTGGAGCCCACGTGGTACGCAGCCACTCCACGGAGTCGAACCAGGGGCCGCGCAAGCCACTATTGTCGTTGAGCAAGTAAGGACAGTGAAACGTATGCAGGGTGCCTAAGAAATCCATGGCGCCGTTATACGCCTCCTGCGAATCGATGTAGCCTATCCAAGTAGCACGCAACCATTGCTCGTCTTCGTCAAAAGACAACTCACAGACGCTTTCATCGATAGAATCTATGTTTTTGAATATACGCATACCTCATTAACGACAATCTTACGCCACTTGGCTGCTAGCGACGAGTTACAATGACAAAGAAAATTGTCTTGTTGACACGCTTGATCCGCTCACATCGAAAGAGCATGCAGTTGCTATAAATTCACTACCAAGTAGTTGTATCATTGCTAGGATAAGAAGTCGGCATACCACTCAATAGGAGAGCAACAACTTCCATTGTAACTGCTCGCTATTGCTTCGTCGTGATACGGACGGGTTTGGTGGCGGTATTGCCTAAGCTCAACGAATAGCCTCATTCGCCTGCTCAGGGTGCTATAGTTTTGGCTACTTCTTCACCGGTTTGGTAGTGGCTAGCCGGCAGAAGTATCTGCTCTATCTACATACCTATTGCACCATGGTTACTTGTGTTTGTCGGTTGTTGCTTGCATTGACGCTGGTGGTGGGCTCGGCTTTCGCCTCATTTGAAGCTGTTGCCATCACCCCGATTTTCCGGTTGTTACCCCGCGTGCCACTGAAAACGGCAAATCGGTTTCCGCTTTGCTTGCACCACTCTAGCTACCGCGCCTACAAGTAGCGCCATCACCATCCTAAAGCACTTCGCACGGCACTTGTTATCGGTGAAACACTTTAGTTCTCAAATGAAAAAAGCCCACCAGATATTCTGGCGGGCTTTTTTGCTTGATACGGAGGTATGCCAACTGCGTGCAGTTCCTCCTACAGTGCGTCTCAGATTGAGGTTAGATAAGAAGCTCCCAAACAGCTATGGCGCAACTTTCAGAGCCCGCAACTGCTTCAATGCTTCCATTGTCTTGGCTCTGGTCTTCTCTTCCTTTTCATCTTCATCGACTGGTGCCTTAGGTGCTGGCCCGAAAAACGCTAGAATATTCTGTTGGGCCGGGGCTGTAAGGCCAACAAACTTGTTGTCGGAGAGCTGGCGTAACCACTCACCGTAAGTTTCATCGGTCAGATCGTACTCTCCTACTTTAGTTGGGCGGCCTGTATCAAAGTCGGTATTAGGCAGAACCCGCCGTGCCGTACTCGTTGTGTCTTGCGGCTCGGCTTCTACTAAATGGCAATATTGAGACATTACGTTCTTGAAGCTTGCTTTAAACAAGGTTTGGGCTTCGGGCGTGGGCAGCTTGAACGCAAACGGACGAAGCGGCCCAATCTTGGGCAGTACCCGTACGAAGTATGACAGGATGCGCGCCCCAGTACCGGGCTTTTGGTAATCGGTTCCGTAACGCTTCCGGTACTCTTTTTCGCTTTGATTGAAAACGTATTCGCGGCGCCGCGCTCGAGGGCTGAGGCGCCGAATTTCTTTTTTCTGCGCCTGCCAGGCTGCCCGACTTGCAATGGGAATTAGCTGGCGTACAGCAAACCGGAATGACCCGACTGCTAAGTCTACATTGAAAACTATTTTCCCTAGCTCTAGGCCATATGTTTTGTAGAAAGCACGTTCCAATACTGGTTTCGAAACCTGAAACCCAATGGAGCGCTGGTACTCGGCGGTGCGGTAACGGCCACTAGCTAGTTGCACCACATCGAACGCAAACTCGAGCTGCGTGTGCTGAATAGGTGCCTCCTCGTACGTGATGTTGTTACCGAACTTCTGTTGGAGCTCTGGATACACCGAGGGCATGGCCTTATTTGTTCCCTCCGGATGGCCAATAATATCGGCTGTGTAGTGCGCTAGCGCCCCTAGCGCAAAAGCATATTCGTTGCGGTTGTGCGCTTCGCTAAGCAGATTACGCACAAAATCGCCGCTGCGCACATAATGGGTCAGGTTGGTAAATAACTTAGAACCCATGGGATAGTACCCCATATCCTGCAAGATTGACCCTCCGTAGGCGTAGGCTTTTGCCTCGGTCAGTTGCTCTTCAGTGGCGCCCGGGTATCGTCGCTGCAACAGCGGCAGTAAGCAGCGCGTCCACGACGAGTCAATATTAGCTTGGTGGGTAAGCACCGAATAGCCTGAGGCGGAAAAAGGAACCAACAGCACCACCAACACCAGACTCCGAAACAACCAATTAAGCATGATGTAAAATGGACCTTGACAGGCTGACGGGTCATTCCGAAGCCTTAAAAGCATTGTGCAGTACGCGCAAGCACAACAGGAGTTGTGTCCATAAGCAACGGACACAGGCCAATAAACTTCGCAACACCACCATCCCCTACTCCGCCTGCCCGCTAGCCACCACAATGAGACCACGGAATGCAAGGTGTTGTATGCACGCTTATTTGTGGCTTCAGACTAAAAACAAAGCCCCGTTTTCTATATGAAAACGGGGCTTTTTGTAGAGAGCGAGGGATTCGAACCCCCGGAGGTTTAACCCTCAACGGTTTTCAAGACCGCCGCAATCGACCACTCTGCCAGCTCTCTGGGTCAATTGACATTTGTCATTCACTATGCGACAAATCTAACACCTTAAAATGATTGTTAGACCACGAACAGCAAATGTTCACTATAAAAAGTAGAGAGGGGGGGATTCGAACCCCCGATACCCTTGCAGGTATAACGGATTTCGAATCCGTCGCATTCGACCACTCTGCCACCTCTCTATTAATCCAAATCGGTCAATTTGGGACGACAAAAGTAGCAGCGTCCTGCACTCGTCACAACTTTTAACTACATATTTTTCCAGCCTTAACCGTGTTTTGTGCTTCGCAAGCGCACTTACCACTGATTATCAGGCTCTAACTTTCGCAATTTTTTCTTTGCCTCGCAGTCGATTTAATAACCGTAGACCGTTGGACTCTTGGCGCAGACGCCCGGTTACGGCGTCAATGCTCACGTTCACTTCAAAGCCGACGATTAGGGTCATGCACACAAAGTCCAGCCAGACCATAAAGCCCACAAGCGCTCCAATAGAGCCGTAGAAGTGGTTGTAAGAATCGAAAATCTTGACGTAGAGAATAAACAGAAACGACACCAAGAATATAAGCAACGTGGCTACCACCGCCCCTGCCGAAAAAAACGGCCACTTGTCGTGCACTGGCGGCACATAGTAGTACACCAAGCAGGTAGTGAGCAGAAACAGCCCAACCACCGAACCGTATTTGATGACCGTAATTAACTCGCTGGTATACTGCTCAGGCACTATTTCCTCGAACACCAGCGCATCAATTATATACGTACCGAAGAAGATACCCGCCACCGACACTAGCAGTACGGCTGAAAGTACTACCGTTAGTAGTGTGGCAATTACGCGCTTGCGCACATACGTCCGCTTCTTGAATGAGGGATACTTCTTCTCGAAGGCATCGAGTAGTGCCATGATGCCGTTGCTACTTAGCACCAAGGCGGTAGCAAAACCGAAAGAAAGCAACCCCCCGTGTGGGATGTTTACAATGTCCTCGATGGTGCCCGACACTACTTTGTACATCTCCCCCGGAATCAAGTCGGCCAGAAACTGCAGAATATCGACGTTGAGGTTGGGGATAGGCAGGTAAGGAATCAGGGTGAACAAAAAGATGATGGTTGGGAACAGAGCCACGGTGAAGTTGAAAGCCATGTAGCCGGCTCGCTTCTCCACACTATCCTGCTTCAGTTCCTGAATCATCCGGTCCACCACATCGTATACGGACGCCTTGCCACCGGCAATACGCAACCGCTTTAACCACACAATAAACCGCCGGTAACTACGCCGACGGCGCAAGTCCGGCAAATGGTACCGACGAACTGGCAGGTGCATGGGATGCTTATTAATTACTAAGGGGCGGCTCGTTGCAATGACCAATAAGCAGCCATTCAACAACTATTTACTTTTTCAAAAACGCGGCGGGCGCGGGGGCATCTACGGGAGCTTGAGGTGGCGTAAGTGGGCTAGTCAGTTCGTCATCTGTGAAATACGGAGCAAGCTTTGCTTTGATTTGCTCTGGAATCGGAACAGGCCGCCCATTGCTGGTGCTTACGAATACCATCAGCGTATGGCCTTCCGTTAACAACTCATTTGCCTCGTTATAGATTTCATATTCAAACATCACTCGCGACCCTTCAGGAGGCTGACGTAGCAACAGGCGCACCGTAAGCAAGTCGTCGTAGCGAGCGGGCCGCCGGAAGCGGGTCCTAATTTCTCCTACTGGCATCCCCACACCACTGGCTTCGAGGTCTTTGTAGCTGATGCCCAACTGGCGAAACGCTTCGGTACGGCACACTTCAAAGAAAGCCGCGTAGTTGCCGTGGTACACGTAGCCCATTTGGTCGGTTTCGGCGTAGCGGACTCGAATTTTGGTGTCGGATTGGTACATGGCTGAATGGCTGGATCGGTAAATGGCTGGTAAGTCAATTATTCGCTTGAACAGCTAACCATTTACCGATTCAGCCATTCAATCCAATCCTGTACCCTTACTTCATAATTCCTGCACGACTCAGCGCGGCCTGGTAACGGCGGGCATTCACGAGGTGCTCTTGCTCATTACGAGCAAAGGCGTGGTAGCCACTGAAGTCTTCTTTGGCGCAGAAATAGAGGTAATCGTGCTTTTCGGGTTTGAGAACAGCGTCGATGCTCGCAATGCTAGGCAGGTTGATGGGGCCAGGCGGTAGCCCAGCGTACATATACGTATTGTAAGGCGAGTCCTTGGTTAGGTGTACGTTGAGTACTCGCTTGATAGTAAAATCATTGTTGGCGTACACCACGGTTGGGTCGGCTTGCAGCTTCATGCCGCGCTTGAGGCGGTTGAGGTACACGCCCGCCACGCGGGGCCGCTCATCGGCATGCTGTTGCTGCTCGGCTTCCACTATGCTGGCCAGCGTACTTACCTGAGCCCGAGTCAGGTTTAGTTTTTCGCGTTTGGCGTCGCGCTCAGGCGTCCAGAACCGCTCATATTCTTTCTTCATGCGTTGCATGAGGTTGTTAGCCGACGCATTCCAAGGCAGCTCGTACGTGTTCGGAATGAACATGGTAAGAATGCTTGTGGTATCAAAGCCCAAGCTCTTGGTGTAGCTAGGGCTGTTGAGTAGGCTGTCAAACTGCCCAGGCCGGGCATCGATGGTAGTCGCCAGCTTACGGGCTAAATCTTCGCGCAACCGGATGTTTTGGAAAGTAAGCAGCAACGGCAGCCGGTTACGGCCAGTGCGCAGGTCGTTGATAAGTTGACGGTTAGTATATCCGTCCTTCAACTCGTAGCGGCCAGGCCGCACTAGCTGATCGTACTTCATCAGGCGCGCCACAAAGTGCAAGGACAGCTTGTCGACAATAACGCCCGATGCATCAATCGAGTCGAGCACCGATTTGGCTGATTGGCCGCGCCGTACGACCACGTATGTGGGGTGGCCCTTCGTTTCCACGTTGGGCGTAAAGAAAACCTGATAGAAGTAATAAGAAAACGTAATGAGCAGCAAGCCAATAATACCTACCGTGTAGGAGTAAATATTGCGGCGGCGAGTCGCCTTGGCTTTGTAGTCGATGCGGGGTTTGGTCATCGGGAACAGATAGGTCAGGAATGTTACCAGAAGAACTTCTGGTTGACAGCTTGAATAAGCGAAACAGTTTGAAGCGGATTTGCCACTTCAAAAGTACGTGGAATCCAGTAGTGGCTAATGTCCAGGTTATGTATGCAGGCTATTGGGTTTGTGATGTTACATTTGTTATGCCATACAACTACCATTTTCTACAACCCTTCATTTACACATTTTCAAGGCGCTTTGTGCCGACAAACGACTTCACTTACTTCTTCACATTATCCATTCTCTTCTTTAATTACATGAAAGATTTGTACTCTTTACGGTTAAAAAATTTAACCCTTTTGGTATCCTTTGGCCTATTCAGCAGCGTAGCGCATGCTCAAATAGCCACCTATACTTTTACGGGTGCGACTGGTTCTGAAGCCACTGTTGCAGTAGATGCGCAGCCTATCAATGCCTCCTTTAGCCCGATGTCGCGCGGAGCGGGCGTCACAGCTTCTGCTGGTGCCAATACATTCGCAGCTACCAACTGGACTTCAGCAGCTCTTGATGCCACCGACTACTTCGCATTCTCAGTACAGCCAGCTACTGGCTTCCAAATGCGGCTAGATAGCGTGGTGTTAGATGAACGCCGTTCAGGTACTGGTATTCGTGAATGGGCTGTTCGCTCTAGTCTAGACAATTTCACAGCTAACATCATAACGGTGACTGTGCCCGATGACGATCAGACACGTGCTAACAAGAAAATAGTATTACCGGCTAGCTTTGCTGCCCTCACAACGCCAGTGGAGTTTCGTATTTACGGCTACAATGCAGAAGCCGGAGGCGGCTCTTGGCGCCTCGACAACGTGCGCACTTATGGCGTAGTCAGTTCCAGACCTTTGAGTACCCAAAATGCAGTAAAAACCAGCGCCGTGAGCTTGTTCCCAAACCCAGCCACAGATGTATTGAGCATTCAAGTGAATGGTAAAAGAACCAAAGCTTCTGTGATAGTAGCTGATCTGACTGGCCGCAAAGTAGCGAGTGGCACCACTGCTGCTGATGGCACATTTGACTTGCACAGCCTACCTGCGGGCAGTTATACGATCACCGTTAATGACGGCACCGAAAGCTCGGTTCACAAGGTGATCAAGCGTTAATCTATTTCAGTTTCAATAGAAAAGCCTCTGCCTTTTGGTAGAGGCTTTTTTGTGAGCTGGATTTAGAAGGCAAGTAACCTAATAGCAATTTTACACGAAGATTGTAAGCAGAAGTCTGCCACATCGGCTACCTTGCCCCGCTCCGGCCGCCGGGCCGTTTGTTTCACCTGCCACTCCCCTGTTTCATCATGCCTGCTACGCTGCTCCGCATTCATCCTGATAATCCACCCCAGAATCGTATTCAACAAGTAGTGGAAGTGCTACGCAAAGGTGGCATCATTATCTACCCCACGGATACAGTCTACGGTATCGGCTGCGACATTCACAACGCTAAAGCGGTAGAGCGGCTTTGCCGCATCAAAGGCCTCAATCCCGACAAGGCCAACTTGAGCTTTATCTGCTCCGACCTTTCCCACATTTCCGATTACGCGCACGGCATTACTACGCCCACTTACAAGGTGCTTAAGAAAGCCCTTCCCGGTCCGTTTACTTTTATTTTCGAGGCCAGCGCTAAGGCTCCACGCCAAGGCGGCAACAAGCGCAAAACAGTAGGTATTCGGGTGCCCGACAATACCATTATCATTCAGCTGGTGAAAGAACTCGGCAACCCCATCATCAGCACTTCGGTGCGCGAAGATGAAAACACCCTGGAAGAGTATGTAACCGACCCCGACCTGATTTACGAGAAGTACCGCTTGCTCGTAGACTTGGTAATCGACGGCGGCTTCGGCGGCAATACCCCTAGCACCATCATCGACTGCACCAACGACGACTTCGAGCTAGTTCGCCAGGGCGCTGGTGATATCGAGCAGTATTTGTAAGAAGAGTCAAAAGCACAAAAGAGTAAGGAGCTAAAAGCAAGAGAATGTTCTTGTCGATTTTCAGCTCCTTACTCTTTTGTGTTTCCATCTCCTGTGGCTCCAGAGATAGTCGGAGGGGAAAGAGCGAATGTCGGCCTCTAAGAGTTGCACAAACGACTCGGTAATAGGAAAACTATCGGTAGGCAGAGGGGAATCACCGTCGTAGAGGTCGGCCAGCACGATTTCGTACCGGCCCCGATGCAGGCGGTGAATGCCTACGTACACAACTGGGCAGTTGAAACGGCTAGCTAAACGCTCGGCACTTGTATAAAAGCCGGCTTCCTGATTCATGAAAGTTGTCCAGTAAGGCCGGTCCTCAGGTCCGGCCGCCTGGTCGGAAAGGAGGCTAACTACCCGTGTTTCACCCCGCCGCTGGATTAGGTCGCGCAAAGTGTCTCGCATGGGTATCAAGCCAGCACCTGTACCTGTGCGTAGCTGCCGCATAAAATTCTCGAAGAAAGGATTCATCAACGGCTTATACACGCCGTCTACGTGCGCCGACAACCAGAGCGCCCCAGAGGTAAGCACCCACTCCCAGTTACCAGCGTGCGACGATAAACCAAGCACAGTACGTCCTTGCGCAAAATGCCGCTCTAGAACTTCCGGGTTACTGAACGTGACCCGTCGCTTTAGCTCAGCCTCCGACATTGCGGCCAGCTTCAGCGTTTCGACTATAACCTGCGCGAAGTTGCGGTAGAACAAGCGCTGAATCCGCTGAATTTCGCTTTCCGACTTTTCCGGAAACGAATTGCGCAGATTGGTAAGCACCACCCGCCGACGATACCGCACTACGTAAGCCATCAAAAGGTAAATAAAGCTAGCTAACCAATAAAGCACAGTAAATGGCAGGTGCGCTAGCCCACGCAGGAGCCAACCAAGCGGGTGGTAGTACCAAGCATAGGATTTAGAAACAGACTTGCTCATCGGGCAGGGCCTGCACCGCTTGGAGCGTAGTCGTTCGGCATACGATGCACGGTAGCAGTTTGAGAGGCTAGAAGTAGCTTAGGAGTTCGAACTTCCACTGTAAGGACATAGTCGCCAGCAGGCAGCTTGCTTAGATCTAGCTCGGTGGTAATAGGCGTAGGCCGACCCGAGAGTCCGCGAGTAGTACCCGGCAAAGCAAAAGCGTCCGTCTTGCTTCCAACTCGGCGTAACCGGTAGCGCAGTTGCAACTCTTGCTCGGGAGCTACATTGTACAGTTCGGTATAGAACCAGAGCTTATCGGCTCCGCGGGTATATAGGCCACCAGGAGTGCGCGTCAGGCTAAAGCCACCACGACTAAAGTTGCTGGCTTCTGCGCCTTTAGCGGCTGGTTTCGCCAGAAGCACAATATCGCTAAGGGCTGGTTTGGTGTCTGTAGAGGCTAGCACCAGCGGCAATTCCAGCAATGCTTGTTGAGCAGAACGATACTGGTCCCGCACCAACCCGCGAATGTTATATGTACCATCAGGCAGTACCACCCGCTTCTGAAAGCTAAGGGGATTTTTGATGGCAGCGGTAGTATCACTTAGTACGGGTGGCTTGAGCGTGACAGTTTCCTGATAAGCTGCTTGTCCATCAGGCCGGATGATTTCTAGTGTCAGCACGGCGGCAGCCTGATACATTTTCGGGGCCCGACGCATGTACGTCAGCCATTGGGTAGGCACGGTGGCATATAGTTCCACTACATTACCTTTTACGCTCGTGTCCGTATTGCGGAACCGAGCCACATCCAGTAGAAGTTGGGGCTGAGCAGCCACCGCCGAACTGGCTAGTGGCAGCATTATTAGCAGTAGAAAGTAGAACGCGCGCATTGTGTCAAATTGGCTGGCAAAGGTAGGGCGACTTTAACTGGAATGTGAATTATTGGCGGGAGCCATAATTTTATTCATATGGTTAAAGCTCTTTAACATCTCACTTCGGCGGCCCCTACAGCCACAAGTTTCAACCTTGTCAATAGTCTTTGCATTGGAACGCCAGCTACTTTGCAGGCTCAACGTCATGTTGTTTTTTCTTCTTGCATGTTTCCAATGCCTATCGTACTTTTTGAATCCCAATACCACCCGCCGCTCCCCTTTTTCTCGGAAATTATTGGGGCTGAAGCACTAAGGTTAGAAACGCAAGAGCACTACCACAAACAAACTTACCGCAACCGTTGCCTCATTCTAACAGCCCAGGGCGTTAAGCCGCTCACTGTTCCTGTGGTTGATGGCAACCGTAGTGAGAAAGTAAAGATTACCGACATAGAGATTGATTACCGCCAGAATTGGGTGCACCAGCACTGGCGAACCATCCAAACTGCTTATGGCGGTACACCGTATTTCGAATACTACTCCGACTATCTGCACGATATCTACGTACAAAAGCATCAACGCCTATTCGATCTGAATCTTGCTTTCTTGCGCTTCTACCTGCGCTGTCTTCGGTTGCGGACTCCCGTGGAGTTTACCACCGAGTATTTTTCTAGCTATCCTGCAACGACATCGCCCTCTTACTCTGTTGATCAAGTAGCCAATGAAGTAAAGGACTGTCGTGACTCACTGACACCAAAGGCACTCGTGACATCTGAACCTGACAGGAAGTCGGTACAAATGTACACGCAGACCTTTGGTAAAGATTTTGTATCGGGACTGAGCATCCTAGACCTGTTGTTTATGCAGGGCCCGGCTGCCGGCAATTTTCTCGTGTAGTATATCTGCCGCCCGAACCATCGCCCGTTTATATCTGTTTTCAGATTACTACGGCCCAACCCGCCGGAAAACGCTTTTACTGCGCTTGCGGGGTTCCGTTTTTCTTCACTACCTTATCTGCATGGAAGCTAAATTCTCAAATCGAGTCAAAGAGGTCATCTCTCTGAGCCGGGAAGAGGCCATCCGGCTCGGGCACGATTATATCGGTACCGAACACTTATTGTTGGGCATGATTCGCGAAGGGGAAGGCACGGCTATCGGTTTGCTCAAGAAGTTGGGCGTATCTGTAGACGAGCTGAAGTATGCCCTCGAGCAAGCCACTCGCAATACGGCCACGCAGGGCACGAGCATCACTGGCTCTATCCCGCTGACGAAACAGACCGAGAAAGTCCTCAAAATTACCTACCTCGAAGCTAAAATCTTCAAGAGCGAAATCATTGGCACCGAGCATCTGCTGTTGTCAATCTTGCGCGATGAAGACAATATTTCGTCTCAAATTCTCAGCAAATTCAACGTGAACTACGAATCCGTGCGCGATTCGCTGGACTACCACGGTAACACGGCGAACAACCCTACCAACGGCCCCGAGGCCGATGACGACGACAACGACCGCCTCTTCGGCGGTGGTGCAGGCCGCGGCGGTGCCGGTGCTGGCGCCACGCCTAAGAAAGGCACCGAAAAGTCGCGTACTCCTGTACTCGACAACTTTGGTCGCGACCTTACTAAGCTAGCCGAAGACGACAAGCTGGACCCCATTGTTGGTCGCGAAAAAGAAATTGAGCGTGTAGCCCAGATTCTGAGCCGCCGCAAAAAGAACAACCCGATTCTGATCGGTGAGCCTGGTGTTGGTAAAACAGCTATTGCTGAAGGCCTAGCTCTGCGCATCATCCAGAAAAAAGTATCGCGCGTGCTATTTGGCAAGCGCGTCGTGACGCTGGACTTAGCCTCGTTGGTGGCAGGTACCAAGTACCGTGGCCAGTTCGAGGAGCGCATGAAGGCCGTGATGAACGAGCTGGAAAAGTCGCCCGACGTGATTCTGTTCATTGACGAGCTGCACACGATTGTAGGCGCTGGTGGAGCTTCGGGCTCACTGGATGCTTCCAACATGTTCAAGCCGGCTCTGGCCCGCGGCGAGATTCAATGCATCGGTGCTACCACCCTCGATGAGTACCGTCAGTACATCGAGAAAGATGGTGCTTTGGCCCGTCGTTTCCAGATGGTAATGGTAGACCCTACCACGCCCGAGGAAACCATCGAAATCCTGCACAACATCAAAGACAAATATCAGGACCACCACCATGTAGTGTACACTGATAAAGCTATTGAGTCGTGCGTGAAACTGTCGGACCGCTATATGTCGGACCGTTTTCTGCCAGACAAAGCCATCGACATCTTGGATGAAGCTGGTGCTCGTGTGCACATCAACAACATCGTGGTTCCTGAGGATATCTTGAAGCTCGAAGAGAGCATCGAGAACATCAAAACCGAGAAGAACCGCGTAGTGAAGTCTCAGAAGTACGAGGAAGCTGCCAAGCTCCGCGACAACGAGAAGAAGCTATTGGAGCAACTCGACCAAGCCAAGAAGGATTGGGAAGAGGAGACCAAGAAAAAGCGCTATACCGTTAAGGAAGAAAACGTAGCCGAGGTCATTGCCATGATGACCGGTATTCCGGTTAGCCGCGTCGCGCAGAACGAAAGCGCCAAGCTTTTGAATATGGGCGAAGAGCTGCAAGGCAAGGTTATCGGTCAGGACAAGGCTATCAAGCAGTTGGTGAAAGCCATTCAGCGCACCCGCGTAGGCTTGAAAGACCCTAAGAAGCCTATCGGTTCGTTTGTGTTCCTTGGCCCGACAGGTGTTGGTAAAACCGAGCTTGCCAAAGTACTGGCTACTTACCTCTTCGACAAAGAAGATTCGCTGGTGCGCATCGACATGTCGGAGTACATGGAGAAGTTCAGCATCTCGCGCCTGGTGGGCGCACCTCCCGGCTACGTAGGTTACGAAGAAGGCGGTCAATTGACGGAAAAAATCCGCCGCAAGCCGTACTCGGTTATCCTGCTCGACGAGATTGAGAAGGCGCACCCCGACGTGTACAACTTGCTGCTGCAAGTACTCGACGATGGTATCCTGACCGACGGCCTCGGCCGCAAGGTGGATTTCCGCAACACCATCATCATCATGACCTCCAACATCGGTGCCCGCGACTTGCAGGACTTCGGTGCAGGCATCGGCTTCGGCACGAAGGCCCGTCAGGAGAATTTAGATGAGTTGACGAAGAGCACCATCACCAACGCCCTGCGCAAGACGTTCTCGCCTGAGTTCCTCAACCGTTTGGACGATGTGATTGTCTTCAACTCGCTCGAGAAGAAAGACATTCACCGCATCATCGACATCTCGCTGTCGAAGTTGCTCAGCCGCATTCAGTTGCTTGGATACCGTGTTGAGTTAACGGAGGCTGCTAAGGACTTCGTGGCCGAGAAAGGATATGATCCGAAGTTTGGTGCTCGCCCGCTGAACCGGGCTATCCAGAAGTACATCGAAGATCCGATTGCTGAGGAAATCCTGAAAGCGGAGCTTGTGCAAGGTGACGTTATCACGGCCGACTTCACGGAAGGCAGCGAGGAGCTAACCTTCACCGTGAGCAAGAGCGACGAACCGCAGAACCTTGCCAGTGACGAGCGGCCAGCCGAAAAGCCTGAGCCAAGCGACGACGTTGATTCCAAGAAGTAAGCGAATAGCGCAGACTAGAAACGGCCGGTTCCTGCAAAGGAGCCGGCCGTTTTGGTTTGTGGCACTAGCGAGTAAATAGAAAAGTGGCTCAGTAATTCGCCAATCGTTTTTTTGCGAATACTATGTTTGGTGGTTCGTGCATTCAGAGGAGTTGTACCACCATAGTATTCATTACAGGGTCTACTTCAAGCCAGTCACTATTTTCAGCATTGGGCACACATTCTTCTAGGCGCAGATTTCTTGTGTATCTACTTAAAGTCTTTCTACCAAATAATAATGTCAGTTTGTATTCCCCTTGCCCTGTTTTTCCTGCGAATGCTTTCGTGACAACGCACCGTTTGTCATGAACCTGCTTTTTTGAATACTCACTGTCAATGTCAGGAGGCAAAACGCCGTCACACCAGAAGCCTTTCAACCGCTCATCAGTTTGCCACAGGAGTTGTAGTGCACCTCCGATTTGCCATTCAAGATGTTCACAAAATGTTTGGTCTAACATTGCCTAAATATTTTCTCCAATTGCTATGCAGTACAGCTCTAAAATAACGTTTTGAAATTGGCCTCTAGCTGCCGCCAAGGTTGATGCAGTAGTATGCCAAGTCCAAGTAGCCGCCCCGGAATTCTGGTGCGGCTTTTCTATGTCGCTACATTACCTTTGATTTACTGACCTAATTCATACTTGTCTAATCTGAATTCCCACTCCATGTCTGATCCGCAGGCGGAAGCCCATTTGAGCAAACTTGAAGTTCTCGAACGCAAAAACCAAGAAGCCCTGCTTGGCGGCGGCCAAGCGCGCATCGATGCGCAGCATAAGAAAGGCAAGCTCACAGCGCGGGAACGGGTAGACTTGTTGCTCGATGAAGGCTCGTTCGAGGAAATCGGCAAGTTCGTCATGCACCGCTCCAAGGACTTTGGTCTTGATAAGGAGTACTACCTCGGCGACGGAGTAATAACTGGCTACGGCACCGTGAACGGACGGCTTGTGTACGTCTTCTCACAAGATTTCACGGTTTTCGGCGGTTCACTAAGTGAAACGCACGCCGAGAAAATCGTGAAGATTATGGACTTGGCCATGAAGAATGGCGCACCTGTCATTGGCCTCAATGACTCAGGCGGCGCCCGGATTCAGGAGGGCGTAGTGAGCCTCGGCGGTTATGCTGACATCTTCTACAAGAATACCCTGGCCTCCGGTGTGGTACCGCAGTTGTCGGCTATTATGGGGCCGTGTGCAGGCGGCGCAGTATACTCGCCGGCTATTACCGACTTTATTTTGATGGTAGAAGACACGAGCTACATGTTCGTGACTGGGCCTAACGTGGTGAAGACGGTAACGCACGAAAACGTAACCAGTGAGGAACTAGGCGGTGCCAGCACGCACTCCACAAAAAGCGGCGTTACGCATTTCTCGTGCGCCAACGAGGTGGCCTGCATCAATCACCTCAAGCAGTTGCTGAGCTACATGCCCCAAAACTGCGAGGAAACAGCGCCGGCAGTTCCGTACGAAGCCGGCAACGAAGAACGCCCCGCTCTCGACAATATCATCCCTGAAAATCCCAACCAGCCCTACGACATTCGGGAGGTGATTGAGGGCATTATCGATGCTGACTCCTTTCTGGAGGTGCACCAGAATTTCGCCGAGAATATTGTAGTAGGCTTTGCTCGCCTTGGGGGCCGTAGCATTGGCATCGTAGGCAATCAACCGGCCGTGTTGGCTGGCGTACTCGACATTAATGCCAGCACCAAGGCCGCGCGATTCGTACGGTTCTGCGACTCGTTCAACATTCCGTTGCTGGTGCTGGAAGACGTACCGGGCTTCTTGCCTGGCACCGACCAAGAGTGGCGCGGTATTATCACCAACGGCGCCAAGCTGCTTTATGCGTTTTGCGAAGCCACTGTGCCACGCATTACTGTCATCACGCGCAAAGCCTATGGGGGTGCCTACGACGTAATGAACAGCAAGCACATCGGAGCCGACATGAACTACGCTTGGCCAACAGCCGAAATTGCGGTGATGGGCGCCAAAGGCGCCGCCGAAATTATTTTCAAGCGTGAAATAGCTGCGGCCGCGGATCCGGAAGCCAAACTGCAGGAGAAAGTAGACGAGTACCAGCAGAAATTTGCAACTCCTTACCGAGCCGCCCACCGTGGTTTTGTGGACGAAGTCATCCTGCCTTCTCAAACCCGGCAGAAACTAATTCGGGCATTTAAGATGCTGGAAAACAAAGTAGATACCATGCCTCGTAAGAAGCACGGCAACATTCCATTGTAAGCTATTACACTGAATAAGACATGTCTCCTACTCTCTATTTATTGTTGCCTGCTGCAATTTTTGTGGCAATAGGTGCACTTATCATTTCTCTTGGTAGATCAGTGCGCAATGGTAATTTGGAAATATTGAGTGGCTATGATGCCGATAAAATAATCAACAAACCTGGCCTTGCTACCTGGGCCGGTAGCAACCTAACTCAGCTTGGCTACTGGCAAATGGTGGCTGGTCTATTGGCAACAGTTAACTTACCTGCTGGCGGTGGCTTATTCTTTCTTGCTACAGTCGCCCTAGTAGGACGTACTGTTTTCGGTAGCTTTCGATTTTATCGTTAGCCACTACATCCTTTTACTCTCCGTTCGTCACAAGTTTTTATGCGTCAAGAATCTTTCGACTTTTTACAGAAGTACCTCAATAACCCATCTCCTACCGGCTTCGAGAAAGAAGGACAGAAAATTTGGTTGGATTACATCAAGCCGTACATCGACGAGTATTTTGTTGACACTTATGGTACGGTAGTAGGCGTTATTAATCCAGAAGCCAAGTACAAGGTGGTGATTGAGGCGCATGCCGATGAAATCAGCTACTTCGTCAATTTCATTACTGAATCAGGCTTCTTGTATCTGCGTCGCAATGGCGGCTCTGACCCGCTGGTGGCGCCTAGCAAACGGGTGAATATTCACACGGCCAAGGGCATTGTGAAAGCAGTGTTTGGCTGGCCTGCCATTCACGTGCGCAAAGTGGAGCAGGACAAGGCTCCTACTATTGAAACTGTGTTCCTGGACTGCGGCGCTTCAAGTAAGGAAGAAGTCGAGGAAATGGGTATTCATGTTGGCTCGGTCGTCACGTTTGAAGACGAGTTCATGGTGCTCAACGACAAGTTCTATGTGGGCCGGGCACTCGACAACCGCGTGGGTGGCTTCATGATTGCTGAAGTGGCACGCATGCTGAAAGAAAACGGCAACACCCTGCCTTATGGTCTCTACATCGTAAATGCGGTGCAGGAAGAAATAGGCTTGCGGGGTGCCGAAATGGTGGCGCATCGGATTCAGCCCGACGTAGCCATTATTACGGACGTAACGCACGACACTCAGTCGCCGATGTACGAGAAGAAAACCGCCGGCGACTTGTTCTGCGGCAAAGGACCCGTGATAACCTACGGCCCGGCTGTTCAGAACAACCTGCGTGACTTGATCTTGCGCACGGCGCAAGAAGCGGAAATTCCGTTCCAACGGGCTGCCGCTACCCGCGCCACTGGCACCGACACCGATGCATTTGCTTACTCTGGCGCCGGTGTTGCATCGGCCTTGATTTCGTTACCACTCAAGTATATGCACACCACTGTTGAAACCGTGCATAAAGATGACGTGGAAAATGTCACTAAGCTTATCTACGAAACGCTGTTGCGCATCGAAGACAACCATGACTTCCGCTATTTCAAATAAACCAGGTCAGCTGAGGCTGGAATCTATTCAACGGCTGCTCCTGCTTGGAGCAGCCGTTTGTTTTGCTTTCACTGTCACTTTTAGAGGGGCATGCTATGGCTTATTTCTCCCCTACCATCATCTAGAAGCTCTAAAGCTGTGCAACTCGAGCAACTCGGAAATTTAAGGGTACCGCTCACCGTCACCGACCAAATGAATCGGCGGGTAGCGGTGCCATTTCCCCCGAAACGGATAGTATCCTTGGTGCCTTCTCAAACGGAACTGCTGTTCGACTTAGGGCTAGGGGAGCGAGTGGTTGGGGTGACGAAATTCTGTATTCATCCTGCCGAAGCCAGGAAAACGGCAGCCGTGGTGGGGGGAACCAAAAACTTCGACTTCGAGAAAATAGCTGATTTAAAGCCAGACCTTATTCTGGGTAATAAGGAAGAAAACTATCGGGAGGGAATAGAGCAGTTGGCGGCCCAATACCCGGTGTGGCTCAGTGATATTGCTACCTTAGATGAAGCTCTCGACATGATTCGACGGATCGGGTTAATCACCGGGCGCAAGGAAAAAGCTGATGCTCTAGCAACCGACATAGCCACTTCTTTCGCGCTACTGAAAGCAGCAGCCACACCCATTACGGGTGCTTACTTCATTTGGCGTAAGCCCTACATGGTAGCTGCACCAAGCACGTTCATTGATGATTTGCTGCACCGTGCTGGCTTTCAAAACGCATTTGCTCACCTAAGCCGCTACCCCGAAGTGACTGCCGAGCAACTAGCCACCGTTGCGCCGCAACAGATTTTGCTGTCTTCGGAGCCCTATTCGTTCGGCGAAAAGCACATAGCCGAATTTCAAGCCATTTGCCCGTCAGCACAAATACGAATTGTGGACGGCGAGTTGTTTAGTTGGTACGGCAGCCGGTTACGTCATTCGGCAGCGTACCTCCATGAACTGATTTCCGCTGGCTAATCAGCGGAAATCAGTAACGAAGGCAGCCTTTTCCAATTCCGACCAGAATTGCGGATACGACTTGCGCACTACTTGCGGCGTTTCGATGGTAAGTGGGCCACGTAACGCCAGCGGTGCGAAGGCCATAGCCATGCGGTGGTCGTGGTAGGTGGCTACGGTTTGGCCGTTTACCCTGAATTGTTCGGTCGAGACGCGGAAATAGCCTTCTGTTTCTTCCGTCAAGAAAGCGCCGAAGTTGGCGAGTTCAGTTTGCAAAGCAAATATCCGGTCAGTTTCCTTGATCCGGAGGCTTTCCAAGCCGGTCATGAGGACGGGCACGTTTAGGGCAGCAGCTACTACAGCTACGGTTTGCGCCAAGTCAGGGCAGTCGGTGAAGTCTTGCGTGAAACCAGCTGAGGGAGGTGTTTGCATCAGGCGCACACCATCCGACAAGAACTCGGTTGCCACGCCTAGCTGCGCCATTATATCGACTATAGCTTGGTCGCCTTGCCAAGAGTAGCGGCGCAGACCGGGCAGCGTGAGGTGTGAGCCAGCCGGCGCCAACGCCACCATAGCATACCAGTAGCTAGCCGCCGACCAGTCCGACTCAATCGTATAATCGGCGGGTTGGTAGCGGCCGGCACGGGCCTCCAGCGCTGTACCTAAGTCGCGGCACTGGCCCCCGAAATGCTGCATAAGCGCCATGGTCATGCGGATATAGGGGCGCGACCCTACTTTGCCGGTAAGCCAAAGCCGCAGTCCAGTTGGCAGCATTGGCCCAACCATCAGCAGGGCCGATATGTACTGGCTGCTGATGTCGCCGCGTACTTTCAACTCAATGGGTTCGGTTTCGTCTGCTTGTGGCTCCTGCCCTTCTACTTGGTGCCAACCGCGCAAGCGCAAAGGCGGATAGCCTTCTGCTTCTTCGTAAGCAATATCGGCCCCGAGTTGACACAAAGCCTCGACTAGGACGCCTATGGGCCGCTCACGCATGCGGGCGGTGCCTGTGAGCAGCGCATGACGGTCGGTCACGGCCAAATAAGCTGTTAGGAAACGCATGACGGTCCCGGCATCTTCGGCGTCGAGCACTTCGGCAGTAGGATCAGCCAATAAGCGCTGCATAAGCTGCGTGTCGTTGGCATCCGACAGATTATCGAGTTGGCCTCCGCCAGCTAACGCTCGCAGGATAAGGGCACGGTTACTTTCGCTTTTCGACGCCGGTAATTGCGCTGTCCCGCGCAACGGACCACCAGGCCAGGTAAGGTTGACTGAAGAGCTAATGGCGGTTAAGAATGTAACACCAAGCTGTTGCTCGGTGAATAGGTGAAAAATGAATTCAACAAATGGGTTTGTACCTGCACCACGGTAGCGGATACGTATCTGTAATGCCGCTTACCACTACAGCCACTCAGGCCGGTACGGCTGGCTTTACAACCTGTGATAATACCGCAAGGATGACGCTATTTCTGCTACCGTTACGGGCTGGTTGTAAACGCCGCGGCCTATGCTTTCGAGCAGGGTACAGTTGATCGTAGAGCCGGCATTTTTCTTGTCCTGACGAGCGTAATCAGCAATAGCTTCGGTCTCTAAGGAGACAAACTGCACCTTTTCGAAAACTGAGAACAAGAAAGTCTCGATTTGGTCCAGTTCATTCTCATCGAGCAAGCCGTGCTGAACGCTCAACCAAGCTTCGCAAATCATACCTGCAGCTACTGCTTCGCCATGCAAAATCTCACGGCCCGGCTGCGACAACAAGAAGCTTTCCAGCGCATGACCTACCGTGTGTCCGAAGTTGAGCAGCTTGCGTGGACCGTTCTCCAGAGGATCTTGAGTCACAATTTCCTGCTTCAGCGCCACAGAATGCCGAATGGTATCGGTCCAGTTGTCTATGAAGACGCTATTGATCCGCTGCTCCCGAAAAGCAGCTGCATCGGCAATCAGCGCATGTTTTACCACTTCAGCATAGCCCGATTTCAGCTGGCGTGGGTCCAAGGTATCCAGAAACTTAGGATCAATGAAAACGCCTGCTGGCTCCTGAAAAACGCCTAAATGGTTCTTAAAACCCTGGAAATCAATACCCGTCTTGCCGCCCACACTGGCATCTACCTGCGCGAGCAGCGTGGTGGGCACCTGCACAAACCGAATACCCCGTTTGTACAACGACGCGCAGAAACCACCTAGGTCCGTTACCACACCACCGCCAAGGTTTACAAGAACCGCAAATCGGTCGGCTCGCTGCTCAGTTAGCTCGTTCCAAACAACCTCGCAGGAGTCTAACGTCTTGGCTTCTTCACCAGCGGGAATCTCAATTAGAGAATGAGCTTCGGGCAAGTAAAAACGCAGCAGCGGATAACACAACCGGCTGGTATTAGCGTCCGTGAGTACAAATACTTGACTAACAGCGGGCTGGCGCAGCAACTCGGCTAAGGCTGGCAGGGCCTCCGAACCGATGGATACTTTATTATTCAAATTTGATTCCTTTTAGAAGAAATGGGACCGTTCAGGTATGGCATTTGCTGAGGACAATTTCATCATGAATAAGGCGCAAAAATAAGATTCTTTAATGCAACCCTACAGGCTTGGCCTTACTCATACAACTGCAACTTACATTCTATATTAGTTATGCCTTCCTATTTGCGCGGCTTATCTGCCGCCGTGCTACTCTCAGCCGTTCCACTGTGGGTTGCTTGTCAACGTGAATCTATACCTAAACCAGAAGAACAGTTAGTAGGGCGTTGGGAGTGGCAGCAAACGGCTGCTCCCAACTCGCCCGTACTTACGCCAGCTAGCACGGGCCACCGTGTGGTAGTTGAGTTCGACCGGCGCGGCCGAGCCCGCTTTTATGAGGACGACAATTTTGTGAGTGCCACTGTCTTTGCGGTTCGGCGCGAACGGCAAGGGCTTGGGAAACCCGTTCGTCAGGTGCTGATGTACCGGGGCTACCGGGGTACGCAACTATACTCTATATCGGGCAACAGTCTTCAATTGCGCGACTCCAACGGCGAGCCTTTCGAACACCGCTACGTTCGGATAGCCCAAAAGAATTAGTGCGCCACTTTCTGATTTGATCCAGTAAGTGGTTGCTATCGGCAAAAGGAATTTGCGCCCGATAGCAACCACCCTTACCTCTATTCACTGCAAGCCATGAAGCTGCTTTATGCCTCCTTGCTCTTATGTAGTATAAGTGCCTGCAAGCCAGACAAGGATGCTGGACCAGCTATTATAGTTGGTCGTTGGCAGCTAACTAGTGTGGAATGCTACTGCGTGCCAAGTCCGACGCCCAATGTAGCTGTCGAGTTTAAAGCAGATGGCAGTGTTGTGTTCTACAAAGACAACAAAGAAGAAGCACGTGGCACATATGCTTTTACCACAGGCAAAACTCCGTGCTCGCCAAATGACGTTCCTGTGCTTGAGTTAAAAACCTCATCTGCTTTTCCTAGTGGTTCGCCAGCCTACACTATTAAGCCCTCCGAGTTGGTAATTGATTATGGTTTGTGTGTGGATCTTTTTCGCATGACTTATCGGCGCGACTAGTTCCGCTATTCAGGCCGCTGCATAATTTCGGTTTGCCGCCGGATGCTTTCCAAGTGAACCAGTTTGTAGAGTTCGGCAATGAACTTCTCGTTGACTCCTAGCTTGCGAGCCCACGCTTGCCGAGATTCAAAAATCTCATTCCAACGGTCCATTTGCAGGATTTTAACGTCGTTTTCTTTTTTGTATTCGGCTAGTTCACCCACTAGCGCCATACGTCGCGCCAGACCTTCCATAATTTCGCGGTCGGCTTCATCCATCTTGTGCCGTAGCTCCTCGGCTTTGTTTAGGTACTCGGCATTGTTGGAAGAGCGGTAGCGGAAGCGCAACTCATTGAAGATTTCGCCTAGGCGCTCTGGCGTTACTTGCTGGGCAGCGTCGCTGAGGGCGTGGTCGGGGTCGGGGTGCGTCTCTATCATCAAGCCGTCGTAGTCGAGGTCGAGGGCTTTTTGAGCGATGGGCAACAGTAGGTCGCGACGGCCACCAATATGGCTAGGGTCGCAGATAAGCGGCAGCTGCGGAAAACGGCTCTTCAACTCGATGGGCAGAATCCAGGTGGGGGCGTTGCGGTAGCGCGAGGGAGCAAACGTGCTGAAGCCCCGGTGAATTGCCGCCAAGTCGGTGATACCTGCCCGCTCTAAGCGCTCCAGTGCGCCGGCCCATAAGGCTACATCGGGGTTTACTGGGTTTTTCACCATTACCGGTACACCCGTTCCAGCCAACGCATCGGCCAGTTCTTGAATCGCAAAGGGGTTTACGGTAGTACGAGCCCCAATCCAGAGCACATCAATGCCGTGTTCTAGCGCCTCTTCTACGTGGCGTGGCGTGGCCACTTCCACAGTAGTCGGAATGCCTGTTTCGGCTTTCACCCGCTGCAACCAAGGCAAGGCTACTGAACCCATTCCCTCGAATCCGCCCGGCTTGGTGCGCGGCTTCCAAATACCAGCCCGAAACAAATCTATTTTGCCGAGAGCCTTCAGGCCGTGCGCAGTGGCCAGCACTTGCTCTTCGGTTTCGGCTGAGCAAGGACCCGCAATAAGCAAGGGACTACCTTTGGCAGTGAGGTGGCGGGTGAAGAAAGTATCGGGAGCCGAAGAAGTTTGCATGAGAAAAAGGAAATAGAGAAGTCGCAGATTCGATGAATGAATGCGAGAATAACTGTGTTTAGTGCAAGATAGATGGGTCGACAACTAAGCCCGGCAAAATCTTGTTTAAAGGCTACCTTTGTCTACCTAAACTTCCGCCCAAAGCTACACCCAATGCCTGTAACCCAAGCCCCGCCGGTTTCTTTTGATGACACTGCTGTTGCCTTCGCCTCCAAGTCAGATGCGGAGTTGCGAAAGATGTATGCCCTTTTCGCCTCCATGAACAACAATACGCTGGTAAAAACTGGCGGAGGCTTAATGAAAACGGCACTAAAGTGGAATCTACCCGGCACGAAGTTTCTAATTAAGAACTCTATTTTCCGGCAGTTCTGCGGTGGCGAAACCATTAAAGAATGTATTCCGGTAATTGCCGAGCTTGGTCGGTACGGCATCGGCACCATTCTCGACTACTCGGTGGAAGGTGAAGGCAGCGACAAAAGCTTCGACCAAACCCGCGACGAAATCCTAGCTACCCTCGACTTAGCACACCGCTCCACGCATATCCCGTTTTCGGTCTTTAAAGTAACGGGCTTAGCCGACAGCGCATTGCTTGAGAAGATACAGGCCGGCAAACCTCTTACGCCTGTCGAGCAAGCCAGCTACGACCGGGCCCATGCCCGTATGGATGCCATTTGCCACCGGGCTCATCAGTATGGCGTACGCGTGTTTGTTGATGCTGAAGAAAGCTGGTTTCAGCAGACCATCGACAACATGGCTTACGAAATGATGCGCAAATACAACCGCGAGTCGGCCATCGTCTGGAACACCTACCAGCTCTACCGCCACGACCGGCTCGACGCCATCAAGGAGGCACACGATGTGGCCAAACGTGAAGGCTACTTCTTGGGCGGCAAGTTGGTACGCGGTGCTTACATGGAAAAAGAAGCGCGTGTGGCTACGCAGCGCGGCTACAAAAACCCTATCAACCCTACCAAGCAGGAAACAGATGCGCTCTACGACGAGTCGTTGCGCTATTGTGTGCAGCACGTCGACCGAATCAGCATTTGCGCTGGCACGCACAACGAAGCTAGCTCCAAGTTGCTCACCCAACTGATGCAAGAGTACGACGTGCAGCCCGGTGACCAGCGCATCTGGTTTGCCCAGCTCTATGGCATGAGCGACAACCTAAGTTATAACCTTGCGCACGCCGGTTACAACACCGCTAAATACGTGCCCTATGGCCCCGTAGACGCCGTTATGCCCTATTTGCTGCGGCGGGCCGATGAGAATACGGCTATTGCTGGTCAAAGCAGCCGCGAATTTCTTCTCATCCAAAAAGAAATAAGACGACGCCAAGGACGTTAGGATTGTTTTGCCTATTCGGCACGGTTTTGGGTAGCCGCCGCCCGTTGTTTCAGATACCGCTCTGGAACAACGGGCTTTTTTGTACTTTCCGTCTTTAATCCCATCCCCTCTGCCCATGTTCGGCCGAATTCGCAGCCATTTAATTCGCTTTTCCCGCCACCAGGTAGGCACTATCAGCTACCTGAATCTTGTACAGGAGGCCGAATTGGGCCTTAATCTGGACATCTCGCACGAGAAAGGCCGCTTAAACGAACTCCTAGCTGAAATTTCGGAACAGGAATACAAAGCGGGGCGCCCTATACTAAGCTGCCTTGTTAAAGTAGAAGGCTCGAAAGGGCAAGGCGATAATTTTTACAAACTCTGTGAGCGGCTCGGAATGGGCGAATGGCGCACCCTTAAGCACCAAGAAGACCTGTTAAAGAATATGCGCCGGGAGTGCAGGGCGTTCTGGCAAGACGATGCCAACTACGAACGGTGGGGCTAAAGCTCGGCTGTGCAAAGAAAATAGTTGAAAAATAGGGATGCCTTAATTATATGTGTAACCCCTATAGGAACGGTCGCGTTTAGCTACTCACATTCGGTGCAGCATTCCACTTTCACAGCTGCATTGATTGCTTCCTTTCCCCACCTTTTCAACTTAACATCTCTCGCACATGAACACCAACGAATCGAATAACCCGATGAATACCGGTACTGGTTCAGGTTCAAACTATGGTACTGGCAATGCTGGCACTGGCTTTGGCAGCGGCTCTATGGGTTCTAACGCTACTTCGAGCGGCAACTTAGGCAACTCCAGCACTGGCGATTCTAGCATCAGCGGTGCAGATACTAATCCTACTCACGACTACAGTGCCACTCAAAAAGGAGCTGCTCTAGCAGGTTCAGCAGGCGCAACTGTTGGCGCTGGCATTGATGCCGTACAAAATGCTGCTAGTGACGCAGGCAACGCCCTAACTGGCAACAGCTCTACCTCTAGCAGAGGCGGTATGATGACGGGCATGTTCCGTGACCGCAGCAGCGCTGAGCAAGCATATCAGTCATTATCGTCGCGCGGCTACACTAAAGACGATGTGAACGTGCTCATGTCTGACGAAACGCGCAAAACGCACTTCGGCAGCGACACAGCTGATACCGAGCTTGGCGACAAGGCCATGGAAGGTGCTGGCGTAGGTTCAGCTATCGGTGGCACAGCCGGTGCCGTAATTGGCGCCATTGCAGCTATTGGTACTTCGGTAGCTCTTCCAGGCTTGGGCTTGATCATTGCTGGTCCTATTGCAGCAGCTTTGGCTGGTGCTGGTGCCGGTGGCCTGACGGGTGGCCTAGTAGGCGCTCTGGTAGGCTCGGGTATTCCTGAGGAGCACGCCAAAGAGTATGAGTCCGACATCAAGAATGGCGGCATTGTGATGGGTGTAAATCCCCGCAACGATGAAGATGCTCGTTATTTCGAAGAAGAATTCCGCCGCAGCAACGGTGACAAAGTACGTCGGTACTAGCCGCTAAGTAGCTCATCCTCAAAAGCCCCCTCCTAGTTCTAGGAGGGGGCTTTTTTTGTCTGGAGAGAATCAGTAAATTACTGCACCTGCCGAAATAACATATTTCGTTCTTTGGCCCGTTTTTAGCACCTGTACGCTCTAGAAAGCAGACAACTTTAAAGCAACTTATTTGTCTTTGTTTCTAGAATAGCAGCGCCTGATGGCACTTATTTCTTAACCTTCGGCGTTTTTAGTTTAACCAGGGCTGCTACCGTGCCGTAAGTATCAGAACGGCGCTTTGTTACAATTGATTTTCCTCCATTTCACTCGATTTTCCATGTCTTTTCCCCGAATCAAGATAGGCTTGTATGCCGCGGTGGTGCTGGCAGTTTTCGTGCTGGCTTCCTACAAGCTCTACCGTCGTAGTGATGCGCGGACGCCTCAGAAGGACGCCGTGCTGGTTCAGGCCATGCTACAGGGCCTCACTACGATGCACTACCAGCCTGAAAAGCTCGATGATACCTTTTCCAAGCGTGTCTTTGATCTGTATCTGAAGCGTGTAGACTCCAATAAGAAATTTTTGCTGGCCTCTGATGTGGCCCAGCTTCGCACAAAATTCCAGAGTGATATTGATGAGGAAGTGAAGCGTGGCACTCACGAATTCATGGACCAAACCAATGTTCTGCTTGATCAGCGCGTGAAAGACGTGCAAGCTTTGTATCGTGACATTCTAACGAAGCCTTTCGATTTTACCACGGAAGAGACTTTCGAGACCGAGCCCGACAAAGCTAGCTTCGCTGCCGACAAGGCCGCGCAGCGTGAAGAATGGCGCAAGTTCTTGAAGTATCAGACCTTGGTGCGCGTTTCGGAAATGATGGACGCTCAAGCAAAGAAAAAAGACAAGCCGCTGGCTTCGACTAGTGTTACCCCTTCGCCAGCTACCACTTCTGAGCCAACCCGTACGCCTGCTGAGATGGAAATCGAAGCCCGTAAGCGCGTACTGAAGTACTTCGACGACCAGTTCAACGACCTGCTTCAAAACGATGCAAATGACCGTTTGGCCATGTATGCCAACGTTATTGCTAACACCTACGACCCCCACACCGAATACTTCGCTCCGCGCGATAAAGAATCGTTCGACCAGGCAATGACCGGCCGTTTCGAAGGTATTGGTGCTTCGCTGCAAGAAAAAGACGGTCAGATCAAAGTATCTGATATTATTCCTGGCAGTGCTTCTTACCGTCAAGGTGAGTTGAAAGCTGGCGACATCATCACCCGCGTTGCGCAAGGCGATGCCGAACCAGTATCGGTAGAAGGTTTGCGCCTCGACAAGGCAGTGTCGATGATCAAAGGCAAGAAAGGCAGTGAGGTTCGTCTCACAGTAAAGAAGCCTGACAACAGCACTAAGATTATCTCTATCATCCGCGATGTAGTGGTGATCAAGGAAACCTTCGCGCAGTCGGCTACTATCAACGAAAGCGGTAAGAAGATTGGCTACATCAAGCTTCCTACCTTCTATGCCGACTTCAACGACAATGGCGGCCGCAGCTCAGCCGAAGACGTGAAGAAAGAACTCGAAAAACTCAAGCAAGAGAATGTATCGGGCGTAGTACTTGATTTACGCTTCAACGGTGGTGGTTCTTTGCAAGACGCCGTAGAAATGGCAGGTCTGTTCATTGACAGCGGTCCAGTAGTGCAGGTAAAGGGTCCTCAGGGCGCACCTAGCGTGCTCAACGACCGTGACCCCCGCGTGCAGTACAGCGGTCCGCTGGTGGTGCTTGTAAACAAGTATAGCGCTTCGGCTTCCGAGATTCTGGCTGCTGCCATTCAGGACTACAAGCGTGGTGTAATTATGGGTGCGGCCAGCACCTATGGCAAAGGCACGGTGCAGCGTATCTTCGACCTTGATGATGCTCTTCCTTCCGAGTTTAACAGCATCAAGCCTTTTGGCTCGCTGAAGCTGACTACGCAGAAGTTCTACCGCATCAACGGTGGCTCGACTCAGTTCAAAGGTGTAGTACCAGACATTATTTTGCCAGATGCATACAGCTATCTTGATCAGGGCGAAAAAGAGTCGGATTACCCATTGAAGTGGGATGAAATCACGCCAGCTCGCTACCGCCCTTGGGCACAAGCTCCTGCTACTGATAAGTTGCGTACTGCTAGCCAAGCTCGTGTAGCTGCTAGCCCAAGCTTCCGTCTTGTAAACGAGTTAGCCCAGCGGATGCGCAAGCGCAAGGACGATACGAAAGTATCGTTGAAACTGACCGCTTACCGCGCCGAGCAGCAAACCAACAAAGCTGAGTCTGATAAATATGAGGCCGCGCAGAAGGCCGCCGCGCCTATAGCTATTGCTCCCCTCTCTGCTGACTTGCGGGCTCTAGGCTCCGATACGGTAGAAATCAACCGTGCTTCGCGCTTTACTAAAAATCTAAACAAGGACATTACGCTTCGCGAAGCTGTGTCCGTAGTGAAAGATCAGATGTAATAGCGGCTTAGTCGTCAGGAAAGGTTCACTTAGCCTTCCTAGATACTAATTCAATTGACAAAAAAAAGCCCCCGTTGCTATAGCAGCGGGGGCTTTTTCTTGTTAGAAAACTAATGAGACAACCACACGTTAACATACTTAGCAAATCAGCCCTAAATTGCCCACTAAATAACAGGCTGTTTCACCTACATAAATCATTGATAATCAACTACTAAAAATCATTAAATTTCACCCAATATTTTTAGCAAATAAGAACTATAAACTATACCTTCATGTTAAACTAGCATGACGACGAACATGGAAACACCTATCATTCCGCTCGTGACGGACGAGCAGCAGAAGCTAGCTGACGAGACCTGGCGCAAGTCTATCCCGGCGCAGGTTTTCCTCAACTACTTCTTCGCCATTAACTATCATATTCAAGAGGCCGACGACGCTACTGGCGGCTTGCAGCACTTGCCGTTCTTCCGGGCACACCAGGCCGAGCTTACTGAAGCAGACCTAACGGCTGTAACTAAGCTATTGCATTCGTGCTGGAGCACTGAATACGCGCTACGCTCTACGGCCGAGCTAGGCGATGAAGACTATCTACGCAACGCCCTGCACTGGACGTTCCCGCAGGCATACCATACCATCATGGCTGGCTTGCAGGCGTTCTTGTTCACAGCTGGTGTACGCAACAACAACCCTTCGCTGGTGCGCCGCGAGGTAGGGCGCTTGGTAGTGCGCAATGCATATCCACGCCCAATATCGTTCTACGCGGCCGGTGCCTACGGCGACTTTAGCATTCACCGCTTGCCGCTGGCTGGCTACAAAGCCGGGCTTAACATTGCCAGCAAGGAGATTGATGCCCAAGCGCAGATTGGCCAGTTTTTGCGTACCACCCGCAAGATGAAGGCACAGGCTACGCGCTTGCAAGTGCAAGCTAACCCCAACACGGCTCTGCGCAGCCAGAAGACGGGCAAGGTGCTCGACAAGTGGACAGCTTCGCATTGGCAGCAGATTACGTGGCGTTTAGGCTACACCACCATCTTCGACTTGCTAGGCCGCTTGCGCATCTCGCAGACTAGCCGCGAGATTGAGCGCTACATCGAGGCGGAGATTGATTTCAAACTCTTCCATCAGTCGCTGCTCAACATTGTGAGCTACCTCAATGGTATCCACGAAACGTATGTAGCCAAGGCTATCGGCCTAGAGCGCTACCAGCAATTGGTTGACGAGTTGCCAAAGCACTTGCGTAATAGCTTCGTAGAGGAGCGCCTACGCACCCGCGTGCAGCCCACGATTACGGGCGAGGCACCGGCCCCACAAATGGGAATTGCGGCATAAGGTTTGCATTGCTCTTATTAGCTAGATCCTACTCCATATACACCAAAGCGCCGTCTCAGGGAGACGGCGCTTTTTGCTTGTAGTCGTCTAGCAACTTATAAGCTACGTACTGCCAGCTATCAGTGGAAAACCAACACGGGCAAGTACCGGTTAGGTTAGCCGAGCGGACCATCCTATTTTTGCAGTTCGTCTTTTTTGGCCCTGTGCGGGCCTTCTTTTTACACCATGCCCCATGCACCATCTTAGCGAACAAGAAATAATTCGCCGCAACAAGCTCGACGAGCTTCACAAGCTTGGCATCGAGCCGTATCCGTCCGAGCTGTTCGACGTGAATTTCTACGCTCAGGAAATCCTCGACAATTACCATCCCGAGCTCAACAACTTTCAGGAAGTAAGCTTAGCGGGCCGGATTATGTCGGTGCGGGTGATGGGGAAAGCATCATTTGCCGAGTTGATGGATTCCTCGGGCCGCATTCAGCTCTATGTAAACCGCGACGAAATATGTCCTGGTGAAGACAAGTCGCTTTACAATAACGTGTTCAAGAAGCTCGTAGACCTCGGCGACTTTGTGGGCGTAAAAGGCCGTGTGTTCACCACAATGGTTGGCGAAATCTCCATTCACGTTACGGAGTTCAAGTTTTTGAGCAAGAGCCTACGCCCCCTGCCAGTTGTGCGCGAAGCCGTAGACGAAGCCACGGGCGAGAAAAAGACCTACGATGCCTTTACGGATCCTGAGCAGCGCTACCGCCAACGTTACGTGGACTTGGTAGTGAACCCGCAGGTACGTGACGCTTTCGTGAAGCGGACGCAGTTGGTGCAGGCCATGCGCAATTACCTCAACGACAAAGGGTACCTAGAAGTGGAAACCCCGATCTTGCAGCCGCTCTACGGCGGCGCGGCGGCCCGGCCCTTCAAGACCCACCACAACACGTTGGACATGACGCTGTACCTGCGCATTGCCAACGAACTGTATTTAAAGCGTCTGATTGTAGGCGGTTTTGATGGGGTGTACGAGTTCAGCAAGGACTTCCGCAACGAAGGCATGTCGCGCTTCCACAACCCGGAGTTCACGCAGATGGAGCTCTACGTAGCCTACAAAGACTACTACTGGATGATGGACCTAGTAGAGGAAATGGTAGAGCGGGTGGCGCTAACCTTGCACGGCCAAACCGAAGTGCAGGTAGGCGAGAACCGCATCAACTTCCAGCGCCCTTGGAAGCGCTACACCATGGCCGAAGCCATTGAACACTTCACCGGCCTCAACATTGATGGCAAGTCGGAAGAGGAATTGCGTGCGGCGGCCAAGGAGTTGAAAGTAGGCCTCGACCCAAGCATGGGCAAAGCCAAGATCATCGACGAAATCTTTGGCGAGCATGTAGAGCCCAAGCTGATTCAGCCAACGTTCATTACCGACTACCCCGTGGAAATGTCGCCGCTGGCGAAGAAGCACCGCAGCAAGCCGGGCTTGGTAGAGCGGTTCGAGGCTATTTGCAATGGCAAGGAAATCTGCAACGCCTTCTCGGAACTCAACGACCCTATCGACCAGCGCGCCCGCTTCGAGGAGCAACTGGAGCTTGGCAAGCGTGGCGACACCGAAGCTATGGTGCTCGACGAAGATTTCTTACGGGCCTTGGAATATGGCATGCCACCCACAGCGGGCCTCGGCATCGGCATCGACCGCCTAAGCATGATCATGACCAACTCGAATTCGATTCAGGATGTGCTGTTCTTCCCGCAGATGAAGCCAGAAAACACCAAGTCAGAAAACGCTCCGAAACCTCAATAGCAGCTTCCTTTTTACTAACACGAACGCCACCTCAATTGGGTGGCGTTCGTGTTTGTGGGCCTATAGAGCTTGCTACGCTTTTCCTTAAACGCGTTGCCCTTAAATCGAGAAAGCCTCCCGCATATCACTGTGCGGGAGGCTTTCTTTTGTAACCAATTTACCTTTCAGCTGGGAGGCTTACTTAAAGAAGCTTGCGATGAACAAGTACGATTTTACTGTCGGATCAAGTTAACCACGATCAAACAGAAGCTCTTACTGTCGGCAATTTTACTTCAAGTGTACTACTCAGCTTCTTTCAAGCTAGTTACATTCTCTTTAACGGCACCTCTACGGATAGGGTTACCCTTAGCCGTATTATTTCTTAGAAATTCTCTTTGGCTCTTTGGGTAGAGGCCAAAAATCAGAAAGCCTCCCGCTCATTGAATTGCGGGAGGCTTTCCTTTTGAATTACAACCAACTTACCCTTCCAATCGGGTTCAATTGCAGAAGCTTGCGATGGGCGAACTAGATTTTACTGATGGGCTAATAACCAAGTCCCGCCAGAAGCTCAGCAGCCGGCAATTTTACGACAATGAAATCTCCGATCTTCTTTCAAGCCGGTTATATATTCTTTAACGGGGTAGCTAGAAACAGGTTACAAAATCCAGCAAGTTTTTTAGAGCCCTCTGCCGTAACCAGGGAAATGGCGGGAGTCGCCGCCACTACCATCGTAGTCAGAGTCGATGTCTCCAATGCTTCCGGCATCTGGTTCGGTGAAGCCGCCTGGCGTATTGATGGAGCCGAGCAAGCTATCGGCAGCCGAGCGGTCTGACTGTTGCTGAGCAGAAACAGGTGCTTGTTCTTTCAGCGAACTGATACGGTTAAGTCCTTCTTTCAACAGCTTGTTGAGGTCGTCGCCGAGTTTGCCAGCCGATTCTTTAAGACCTGCCCGAGTTTTGTCGCCGGTTTCGGGCGCTAGCAACAAGCCGGCTACAATGCCTGCAGTAGCTCCAGCCAACAAGGAGAGAATTACTTTGCCTTTGGTGTCTTCCATGATGCAGCGAATATGAAGTGAGAAAGAGAGTGAAGCCAAGAGTTTAGCTACTGGTTTACTTACCTGCCTCTTAAGGCGGGTAGGCAACAGTTCAACCTGTTCTGTGCTAACGGCTTCTGGCAAAGCAAGGTTAACAGAAAAGCCTCTGCTTTCTCGCGAAAACAGAGGCTTTTCTGTGCAAGCAAACTTAGCTTACAAATCGTTGAGCAATTTTACGATTTCGCTTTTGCCTTTGCCGAGCTTTTGCTGCAAACGGCCTACTAGCTCGTCGCTTTTGCCTTCAGCGTACTCCAGGTCTTCGTCGGTGAGCTGCGCGTATTGCTGCTTCAGCTTGCCTTTGGCGTCGTCCCAGCTGCCTTTCAGTTTCAGGCTGCTGCCAGCGCCCCCGATACCGAGGTCTTCCAGCTTTTCTACATAGCCTTTAAACTTGGCATCCAAATCTTCGGTGTATTTCGAGAGCTGCTCGCCCAGCTGGCCACTATACTTTGTGGCGGCGCTGCCAATTTTCTCGCGGGTAGCTTTGCCTTTGTCGGGAGCCATCAGCAAACCAGCAATAATGCCGGCGCCGGCACCAGCCAGAGCAGCGAGGAGAATTTTGCCCGAGTTGTCTTCTTCTTCGTAATACGACATAGTGTGGAGAGAGAAAGGTGATGAATTTCAGACAGATGACTTGCTACAGCCGAGTTGCGGCTCACACCATAGATAGGCTGCTAGCAGCGCATTATGGCTCGTCATTCTGTGCCTAATACGGCGCTAAGCTGCACAGGTTTTCGTTGAACACCAAAAAAGTAGCGTTCCACAATATAGTATTTCGTCACTACGCCTGTTGCGTATGCAGCAGAAGGTAGCTGCACCGTAGCAAACCTCTCCTATCGCCGACTAAACCATTAAACGCCTTCCCTTAAGGAGATGGCAGCGTGAGAGCTACTTGTTTTAGTACTTGGCAGCGGGGCGCTATATGGCGCTGAAGTTCTACTTTCGCGTTCCACCTCTTCTGTATACTGCTGATGAGAATCTTATTCCCCCTGCTGGCCTTGCTGCTTAGTGGCGCCTGCCAAAAACAGCCTGCATCAACTGCTGCAAAACCGTGCATCGACCCGGCCAAAATCCGTACGGACGCCATGTGTACCATGCAGTACGACCCAGTGTGTGGCTGCGACGGCAAAACGTACGGCAACGCCTGCACGGCTACCAATGCTGGCCTGACCAGTTTCACTCCTGGCGCCTGCCCCGATAAGAAGTAGTACCCTTTTTCTATTCTGTACTTATGTCCGAAAAGCGTTTTTTCCGCCAGCAGAACCCATTCGTGGTGCCTACCACCGACGGCAAGCTCATTGAAGAGCACATTGGTTTGGCCAGCACTCAAACCGGCGAATACAGTGTGGCCCACATGGTAGCGCCGCCCCAATGGAGCGAGCCGCACCAACGCCCCGAATTCGACGAAGTAACAATCGTGGTGCGCGGACGCAAGCGCTTCGAGATTGATGGCGATGTAGTGGAGCTAGGGGCTGGCGAGTCGTTGCTGATCAAGGCTGGCGCGCGGGTGCGCTACTCCAACCCGTTTGATACCGAGTGCGAGTACTGGTCGGTGTGCGTGCCGGCATTTAGCCCGGCTACCGTGAACCGGGAAGAAGAGTAACTCCTGCTGTTGAGGCGAAACGCTGCTCCCTTCTTTATGAATTTATTGTATCTGGTGTTCGGCGACAATGTGCGGAATCATTTCCAGGCGTGCTTCTCTATTCTGAGCTTTCTGCGGCACCGCACTGGTCTTGGCACCATTACCATCGTGACGGACGCACCCGATTTCTACCGTCATCTCGCCGACCACGTTACGGTACTGCCGGTAGAGGCGGCCACGTTACGCGAGTGGAAAGGCGAGTTTGATTTTTTCTGGCGCATCAAAATCAAGGCACTGGAGTTGGTTGCCGCTAAATATCCAGGTACTCCCCTGCTCTACCTCGACTCCGACACGTTTTTGCACGGCTCGTTTGAGGGCTTACAACAAGCCCTCGCCGCTGGTCAGGCTTTCATGCATGAACCCGAAGGCGCACTGGCAGAGCTAGGCAGCAAAACCGAGCGGCGGATGTGGCAACAAGTGGGCGGCAAGTCGTTTGGGGGTGTGTTGTTCCACGAACGACACGGCATGTGGAACGCCGGGGTGGTGGGCATTCCAGCCCAGGGTGCCACCGAGGCCATAGCCTTGGCCCTGCGCATCTGCGACGACCTCAGCCGGGCCGGCGTGACGCCTCGCCTGATTGAACAATTTGCCCTATCCGTAGCGCTACAAGAACACTTCAACTTGCAGTCGGCACTCCCATACATCGGGCACTATTGGAGCAACAAAACAGAGTGGAATGATGCCATTGCTTCCTTTTTGTTGGAATCTCAGTTGAAAAACCGTTCTGTGGCAGAGGAAATCGAAGCAATTAACAACTTCAATTTTCGGTCCGTGCCGGTCAAGAAGCGGCTCAAGAACACCCGCTGGCGGCTCTACCACCTCGTCGACCGTCTTTTCCCGCCGAAAGAAACTATTTACGCCGGCGATACCTGAGCTAGCCACGTTACCAAGGTTAGCGGAGGCTTCAACAAGAAACCCATCAGGCATAGGCAGTACTAACTTGCGTTGGCACTACCCGTGGTTGATGGGTTTCTATTTAAATATACTGGTAGGTTGGCCGGAATATGAGTTGGGACTACAGGATACAATGAATTTAAGGATGTACCCAAAGCCCTTGTAGATAACTGCTTTCCAGGTAGCTTAGCTGCTGAAGGGTAAGCCGCTTCAACCAAGCTTTAAGGTTGGTTGCTGGCACTAGCACCCTATCACTGTCAAGGCTTAGGCATGTTAATTAGTAACCGAAACACGAAACATTCCGCCGAGCTTACGCTGCACTTCCCTAAGCACCCCAACTAAACGCACTCCATGGATCAGCGCATCATCAACCTCTTCGACGAGTATACCCACGCCCCGCTCAGCCGCCGCGACTTCCTGGACCGCCTGCACAAGCTAACCGGCGGCGCGGCTATGGCCGCGGCAGCGCTGGCCGTGCTGGAACCTGGCTACGCCCAGGCCGCCACCGTGCCCGAGCAAACGGATGACTTGGTTACGGAAGAGGTAACATGGCCTAGCGATGCCGGCGTGACCATGAAGGGCTACCTAGTGCGCCCGAAGAGCAAAAAGAAACTAGGTGCTGTGGTAGTGATTCACGAGAACCGTGGCCTCACGCCTCATATCAAGGACGTAACGCGCCGCGTGGCGCAGGCTGGTTATTTGGCATTGGGGGTTGATGCGCTGTCGGTGTTCGGCGGCACGCCCACCAACGAGGACGAAGGCCGTACGCTGATTGGTAAGCTAGATAAGCAACAGAATCTGAACAACTACCTAGCCGCTCTCACCTACCTGCGTGGCCGCAAAGACTCGAACGGCAAAACCGGCTGTGTTGGCTTCTGCTGGGGCGGGGCCATGGCCAACAGCCTGGCCGTAGCCGACCCCAAACTAAACGCAGCCGTGGCGTATTATGGCACCCAGCCGAAGGCTGAGGATGTGCCTAAAATTAAGGCAGCCCTCCTACTCCACTATGCCGGCCTCGATGAGCGGGTGAATGCCGGGAAAGACGCCTACGAAGCCGCCCTGAAAGCTAACAACATCAAGTACGAGCAATACGTGTACGAAGGCGCCAACCATGCCTTCAACAACGACTCCTCACCCGCCCGCTACAATCCCGAAGCCGCTAAATTGGCGTGGGACCGGACGCTGAAGCTGTTCAAGGAGAGGCTGGCGTGATGCGTCAATTAGCTTATGCCATGCGCCTTATATTGGCCAGCTTAGCTACTGCTTGTCAGGAAAAAACCAGTGCTCCTGCTGACTCAATTGCCTACTGGCTTGTCACCAAGCAATTAGAGGTATATCCAAAATCGGTGTTGCAAGTAGACACTATAGCCCACAGCTATAGCGTCGTACCTGGGACTAAAACAGTGCTAATTTTCTCTCAACAAGATTCCCCTGTTTTTAAACCAAATAGAAGGCTAACTGACATGTACAGCGAGAAAGCCTTGCTCATGCAGTTAGATCCAACGAAACCAGATAATAAGCCTATTGTACTTCGTAAGTTGATAGCCTTTAGCCCTTATCATGGAATAAAGAAGCTTCCTAAGCATGAAACCGTGCGATTTAAGAAAGTCAATGACTCTTTGCCAAGCACATGGTGGATTGAATCACACGTCACTGGTATAGTGTTCAATACAAAGGTCGATTTGAATTCTAGCGTGACTTTACAAGAAGTCAATAAGCACTAATAACTTTCCACCTGTGACGCTGAACAATCAAGTTTGGCTAGGTGCACTAGTCTACAACCAATAAAACAAGCTACCCAACTCATTACGACGAGTTGGGTAGCTTGCTTAGACCAGTAGAAAAGGGGACTTATTTATTATTTAAACCAACAGGGCCAGGAAATCCGGCTTGCCATTTAGATACTCGAAGGCAAAGCCTTCCTCCACCATGCGGGCTTTTATGCCTTCTACATCGTGGGGTCGCTTGACTTCGACGCCAATGAAAACGGGGCCTTTTTCCTTGTTATTTTTCTTGATGTACTGAAACTGGATGATGTCGTCGCCCTCGTGGAGCACGTTGTTGACGAAGCGGCGGAGGGCGCCGGGGGCCTGGTTGAAGGTCACCATGAAGTAGTGCTTGAGGCCCTGGTGCTGCATGGCGCGCTCCTTGATATCCTCCATGCGGGTGATGTCATTGTTGGAGCCACTAACCACGCACACCACCGTCTTGCCCTTGATTTGCTCCCGAAACTGGTGCAGCGCCGAAATGGTGAGCGTACCAGCCGGTTCGAGCACGATGCCTTCCTCGTTGTACATCTTCAGCAAGTCCTGGCAGATCTGGCCTTCCGGCACCAACACTACCTCGTCCAGCAGTTCGCGACAGATTTCGTAGGTCAGTTGGCCGGGGCACTTCACGGCCGCGCCGTCCACGAAGCTGTCGATGCTGGCGAGGGCGGCGTGCTGGTTGCCGCGGATGGCGGAGTACATGGATGGCGCACCCAAGGGCTGCACACCAATAAGCTTAGTGGTCGGGCTTAGCTGCCGAAACACGCTGGCTACACCTGACGCTAGCCCGCCGCCGCCGATGGGCATAAAGCAGTAGTCGATGGGCACAGTGGCGGATTTTAGGATTTCCAGGCCGACGGTGGCTTGGCCTTCTACTATAGCGAGGTCATCGAAGGGGTGGATGAAGGTGCTGCCCCGCTGGTCGCAGAACTCACGGGCCGAGCGGAATGAGTCGTCGAAGCTGGCGCCGGTGAGGACCACTTCCACGTATTCTTTGCCGAAGAGCCGCACTTTGTCCACCTTTTGGGCGGGCGTAGCGGCGGGCATGAAAATGTAGCCTTTCAACCCGAGCATCTGGCAGGCATAGGCGACGCCTTGCGCATGGTTGCCGGCGCTGGCGCACACTATTTCCCGCTCCCCGCTAATGGGCGGCAGCGTGAGCATCTTGTGGTAGGCGCCCCGAATCTTGTAGGAACGTACGACTTGCAAATCCTCCCGCTTCAGCAGCACCGTCGCGTCGTAGGTGCGCGAGAGGCCGTGGTTTTGCAGCAAGGGGGTTTTGTAGATGACACCTTTCAGGTTGCGCGCGGCCTGCTCTACGTTTTCCAGCGTCACGGCCAACGGCGCGGCTACTTCCTTTTCCATGTCCTTGGTAGTTGGTGTCTCATTAGGTGAGACTAGAACAAGTCCTGCTGAGCTTGCCGAAGCATCTCGCGTGCTGATGTGTGATTACCTCTCCGGCGTCAGCACGCCAGATGCTTCGGCAAGCTCAGCATGACGTTCTTTTGTTTGCCTGATCTTATTTCAGCCAGAACGTTACTAGCTTAATTCCTCCACTTTTTCCGCGGCTTTCGAGCGGAGCTGGCGTACGGTAGCGCCGGTCTGCCATAGCTCGGAGTCGCGCACTTCTTTGAGTTCGGCTTCGAGTTCGGAGCGGTAGTTGGGCGTGGAGCCGCGCTGGATGGTGCGCTCGGCTTCTTTGCCGCTGGCTACGCTGTCGTACAGCTCGTTAAGTACGGGCAGGGTGGCTTCGCGGAAACGGCCTTTCCAGTCGAGGGCGCCGCGCTGCGCAGTTACCGAGCAGTTGCTGAACATCCAGTCCATGCCGTTTTCGCCTACCAACGGCACTAGGCTTTGGGTGAGTTCTTCTACAGTTTCGTTGAAGGCCTCGGAAGGCGAGTGGCCGCGCTGCCGCAGCACTTGGTACTGCGCTTCGATAATGCCCGCCAACGCGCCCATCAACACGCCCCGCTCGCCGGTGAGGTCGGAGTACACTTCCTTCTTAAAGTCGGTTTCAAACAGGTAGCCCGAACCAACACCGATGCCCATGGCCACTACTTTCTCGTAGGCCTTGCCACTAGCATCCTGGTACACGGCAAACGACGAATTCAAGCCACCACCGGCCACGAACAAGCGGCGCAAGCTGGTGCCGCTGCCCTTGGGCGCTACCAGAATCACGTCCACATCGGCGGGTGGGATGATGTTAGTTTGATCGTTGAATGTGATGCCGAACCCGTGCGAGAAGTACAGCGTTTTGCCGGGCGTCAGCTTGGCTTTCAGCGTGGGCCACAGCGCAATTTGGCCGGCATCGGAGAGCAGGTTGCAGATGATGGTGCCGCGCTCGGCTGCTTCCTCAATCGAGAAAAGCGTTTCGCCTTCCACCCAACCGTCCTTCAGCGCCCGCTCCCACGACGGAGAATCTTCGCGCTGACCGACAATAACGTTGAACCCGTTGTCGCGCATGTTGAGCGCCTGGCCCGGACCCTGCACCCCGTAGCCGATAACGGCAATCGTTTCGTCTTTGAGAACGTCTAATGCCTTTTCCAGGGGAAATTCCTCGCGGGTAACTACAGTTTCGTCTACTCCGCCAAAATTGATTTGTGCCATTTTGCTGTGGGCTATTAAGGGTGAATGTGTGTTGTTGCTTTGTTTGATTTAGACTGCTATGCTGAACTAGCACTAGCGCCTGCTGACATAGTTAAACCATCTGTCATGCTGAGCGGAGCCGAAGCATCTTGCGTGCTGACGTTGTGATGCCATTGGTTTACCACACTAGCGAGATGCTTCGGCTCCGCTCAGCATGACGTTCTTTTGGTTGCGGTCTACTGTTCGGTACTGTTACATCGTGAACACCTTGCTGCGGCTGTTCAGGAACTCGTTTTCGGCGGGTTCGGCGCTGGGCTCGGTTCGCTCGAACTCGCGGAGCTTGTGGTTGAAGCCGTCGCTGGCTTTGATGATGGCAATGCGGGCGCTGCGCACGAATTCGATGAGGCCGTAGGGTTGCAGCACGCGGATCAGGTTGTCGGTTTCCTCGCGGTGGCCGGTGGTTTCGAACACCGTGTAGTCTTTGCGAATCACCACGGCGCGGGCCCCGTTTTCGCGCAGCAGACGCTCCACTATGGCTTTTTCAGCAATGACATCGGTAGGCACTTTGTAGAGCGCCATTTCCTGCCAAATCACATCGGCGTTGGTGTTGTAGTACACCTTCAGCACCTCGATCTGCTTCTCGATTTGCTTGGCCAGTTTGCTAACCACCTCTTCGGTTTCGTGAATCACGATGTTGAAGCGGTGAATGCCCTCGATTTCAGAAGGCGACACATTCAGGCTCTCGATGTTGATTTTGCGGCGCGAGAAGATGATGGCAATACGGTTCAGCAGCCCCACCTGGTTTTCGGTGTACGCCGTGATGTTGTATTCCTGCCGGTCGATGGATGGTTGCTGACTCATGGCTGATTGCTATTAATAAAGAACTGTCATGCTGAGCGAAAGCAGAGCCGTAGTCGAAGCATCTCGCGTGCTGATGCCAGAGTACAAACTAAGTTTACCACACGAGCGAGATGCTTCGGCTTCGTTGCACTGCGCTCAGCATGACACGTTCTTTTTGATTTTGCTACCGCAGGCGGATTTCGGCTACGCTGCACCCTTGGGGCACCATGGGGAAGATGTTGTTCTCTTTCGACACCATGACCTCTAGCAGGAAAGAGCCGGGGTGCTCCAGCATCTGTTGCAGGGTTTGCTTTAGTTCGGCGCGGGCTTCTACACGCTTGCCGGTGATACCGTAACCGCGGGCCACCGTCACGTAGTCGGGGCTGGCGATGTCCACGAAGGAATAGCGCCGGTCGTTGAAAAGCTCCTGCCACTGCCGCACCATGCCGAGGAAGCGGTTGTTGAGGATGATGATTTTCACGTCGACTCCGGTTTGCATGATGGTGCCGAGTTCCTGAATGGTCATCTGGAAGCCCCCGTCGCCGATGATGGCCACCACCGGGCGGTGCGGCGCGCCGAACTTGGCCCCAATGGCCGCGGGCAGCGCAAAACCCATAGTGCCGAGGCCACCACTGGTGATGTTGCTGCGCGTGTTGTTGAGCTTGGCGTAGCGGCAGGCTACCATCTGGTGCTGCCCCACGTCGGTCACGATGATGGCCTCCCCACCTGTCAGCTCATTGAGCTGCTGGATGACTTCGCCCATGGTCAGTTCCTCGCTGGTCGGGAACAGCTCCTCCCGTATGACGGCGTCTACCTCCTGCTCCATGTGCACCCGGAACCGCTCGTGCCACTCGGGGTGCAACTTGGCTTCGACCAGCGCCGTGAGTTGCGGCAGCGTCTCTTTGCAGTCGCCCCACACGGGCACGGTCGCCGCCACGTTCTTGCCGATTTCGGTCGGGTCGATGTCGAGGTGGATTACCTTGGCTTGCTTGGCGTACTTGTCGAGGCGGCCGGTTACCCGGTCGTCGAAACGCATGCCGATGGCAATGAGCACGTCGCACTCGTTGGTGAGGACGTTGGGGCCGTAGTTGCCGTGCATCCCGAGCATGCCCACGTTCAATGGGTGGTCGGAGGCCAACGCACCGGCCCCGAGGATGGTCCAGGCCGCTGGAATGCCGCTTTTCTCGATGAAGGCTTTGAACTCCTGCTCGGCTTTACCCAAAATCACCCCCTGGCCCCACAGCACGAATGGCCGCTTGGCTTGGTTGATGAGGGCCGCCGCTTCCCGGATGTACTCGGGCCGCACAATGGGCTTGGGGCGGTAGCTGCGGATGTGCGTGCAGGGCTGATACGGCGCGAAATCGTGCTTCTGCTGCTGCGCGTTCTTGGTGATGTCAATAAGGACCGGGCCGGGCCGACCGCTGCGGGCAATGTAGAACGCCTTGGCCAGCGCCTCCGGAATTTCCTCGGCGTTGGTTACCTGGTAGTTCCACTTGGTGATGGGCGTGGTGATGTTGATGATGTCGGTTTCTTGGAAGGCATCGGTGCCCAACAAGTGCGCGAAAACCTGCCCCGTGATGCACACCAGCGGCGTGCTGTCAATGAGCGCATCGGCCAAACCCGTTACCAGGTTGGTAGCGCCCGGGCCGCTGGTGGCAAACACCACTCCTACCTTGCCGGAGGAGCGCGCGTAGCCCTGCGCCGCGTGGATGCCGCCCTGCTCGTGGCGCACCAGCACGTGATTTAGCTGCTCTTTGAAATCGTAGAGGGCATCATAAATCGGGATGATGGCCCCGCCCGGATACCCGAAAATGGTATCCACGCCTTCCGCCAGCAGGGCCTGTAAGGTGGCCACCGCGCCGGTCATGGTTTCCGTTTCCGTCTGTACCGCCGTGGCGGTAAACTCAGGCAGGGTTTGCGCTGATTGCTCGTTCGTTAACATAGCTTTCGTCTAAGTCGGTGATACAGCCGTGACTGGCGTCGCTGACCGTGCGGATATATTTCAGGAGTACTCCTTGCGTGGCGTTAGGGCGCGGGCGCTGCCACTGGCTGCGGCGCAGTTCCAGCAGTGCGGGCTCTAGCTGCACATCCATGGTGTTGGTGGCGGCGTCGAGCACTATCCAGTCGCCGTCTTCCACCAGGGCGATGGGGCCACCGTCGTAGGCCTCGGGGCAGACGTGGCCGATAACGAAGCCATGCGTACCGCCCGAAAAGCGCCCATCAGTAATCAAAGCCACTTTGTCGCCGAGGCCGGCCCCGATGATGGCGGAAGTCGGCTTCAACATTTCCGGCATGCCGGGTCCGCCCTTTGGTCCCACGTAGCGAATCACCACCACATTGCCAGCCTTGATTTTGCCTTGCACGATGCCTTCGTTCAGCTCTTCTTCGGAGTTGAAGACCACAGCCGGACCTTCAAACCGCAAGCCTTCCTTGCCGGTGATTTTGGCCACAGCGCCTTTCGGAGCCAGGTTGCCGTACAGAATCTGAATGTGGCCGTCGGCTTTGATGGGGTTGCTGAGCGGGCGTAGTAGGTCTTGCTCGGCGCCGAGCGGCTTCACGTTGGCCAGGTTTTCAGCCAGCGTCTGGCCCGTTACGGTCAGCAGGTCGCCGCGGAGCAAACCGGCATCAAGCAGGGTGCGCATCACGGCGGGCACGCCCCCGAGGGCGGCAAGATCTTCCATGAGATACTTACCGCTTGGCTTGAGGTCGGCCAGCACCGGCACCCGGTTGCTGACTTCCTGGAAGTCTTCCATGGTGAGGTGCACGCCGGCCGCGTGAGCAATGGCAATCAGGTGGAGGACCGCGTTGGTAGAGCCGCCAAGCACTGTAATCATCACCAGCGCATTCTCGAAGGCTTCGCGCACCAGAATGTCGCGGGGCTTGATATCAAGCTCCAGCAGGCGCCGCAGGTACACGCCGGTATCCAGGCATTCCTGGCTTTTCTCGGCACTCACCGCCGGCGACGACGACGAGAACGGTACGCTCATGCCCAACACCTCAATAGCCGATGCCATGGTGTTAGCCGTGTACATCCCCCCGCAAGCTCCCGGACCAGGGCAAGCATTGTGGATGATGCCCTTGTAGTCCTCATCGGAAATCTGCCCTTGCAGCTTCTTGCCGTACGCCTCGAAGCACGATACAATATTGAGCTGCTGCCCCTTGAAATGGCCACCTTTAATCGTGCCGCCGTACACCATCAACGACGGCCGGTTCAGCCGCGCCATGGCAATCAGGGCGCCCGGCATATTCTTGTCGCAGCCTACCACGGTGGCAATGGCGTCGTAGTTGTGCGCGCCGGCCATGGCCTCAATGGAATCGGCAATGATTTCCCGCGACACCAGCGAGAAGCGCATGCCCGGCGTACCGTTCGTGATACCGTCGCTGACCCCAATAGTATTGAACCGCAGCCCCACCAGCCCTTGCGCCTGCACGCCGACCTTTACCGCGTCGGCTAGGCCGTCGAGGTGCATGTTGCAGGTGTTGCCTTCGAAGCCGGTGGAGCAGATGCCCACGAACGGCTTACGCAAGTCTTCGTCCGACAACCCGGAGCCAATCAGCATGGCTTGGGAAGCCGGCAGGCTGTCGTCTTGGGTGTAGATGCGGCTATACTTATTGAGAATCATTTTCAGAGCGTAGATCAGGAATGGAAATGCGAACGGGAGGCGGTATAGAGACGCGACACTTGGCTTTGCCGACCTTCGGTTTGCGTCTCGTCGTTGTCAAACTATCTGTCATGCTGAGCGCAGCCGAAGCATCTCGCGTGCTGATGCAGGAGTAGTATATACCACACTAGCGAGATGCTTCGACTTCGGCTGCGCCTCCGCTCAGCATGACGTTCATTGTTTATGTGGGTTAGCTATGCGCAAGGCTGGAACTGTGAGCTACCGATTGGCCGGTTACTAGGGCGTGGTAGCGCTCGGCTAGCACGTGGCCGAGGGTGTCTTGGTAAGGCGTGCTGAACACCAGGTCGTCGATGGAGGTGATGCCGATTACTTCGGCGGCGGTGCCGGTGAAGAAGGCGCCGGTTGCGCCTTGCAGCTCGTCGGGCATGAAAAACTTTTCGGTGACGTTGATGCCGGCTTCGCGGGCCAAATCGATGATGGTGTTGCGGGTGATGCCGCGCAGGATGCTGCCGGGAGGCGCTGTAAACAGCTCACCGTCTTTCTCGAAGAAGAAGTTGGCGCCGGGTCCTTCGGCCACGAAGCCGTTCATATCCAGCAGTAGGGCTTCATCGAAGCCACGGCCGCGGGCCTCCGAGCTGGCAATGATGGAATTGACGTAATGGCCCGATACTTTGGCCTCGATAGGTACGGCCTTGGGGTTGGGGCGCTGGTAGGGCGAAATACTCAGGCGCAGGCACTGGTCGCCGAGGTACTTGCCCCAATCCCACACGGCAATCATCAGGTTGCTGGTGCTTGCGTGCTTGAGGGTCATGTTGGGCGTGCCGGCGTACACCAGCGGCCGGATGTAGGCATCCGACAGGTTGTTGAGTTCGAGCAGCCGGTAGGTGATTTCCGTCATTTCCTCAATCGAGTAAGACAGCGGCAGCCCCACGGACTTGCAGGAATATTGCAGCCGCTCGTAGTGCTCCTTGGCCTTGAAAATCTGCGTGCCCGCCGGTGTAGCGTATGACCGAATGCCTTCAAAAACAGCATAGCCATAGTGCAACGACTGCGCATACGAGCTGACCTGCGCCTGGTCGGCTTTTATGTATTCGCCGTCTACAAAAGCGAGGGTGTCGGGATTGAAATACATGCGTAACGTACTTGAAAAGAAGAGGAAGCAAAAGAAAAGCCTTTCTGAGCGCGGGGCTTAGAAAGGCTTTTGTCGAGATACAAAAAGCTGTTCCTATGCGCCCGCGAGGCAAGGAATAATCACTATAATCACCAGTAGCAGCTGCTGTCTCATTGAGTTATGTAGGTCTATCCAGTCCGTCATGCTGAGCGCAGTGCAACGAAGTCGAAGCATCTCGCTAGTGTGGTATAGTCTGATGCCTGCGGAACGAGTCGAGCGAGATGCTTCGGCTCCGCTCAGCATGACGTTCGTTTTTTATTGTTCAGCCGACCTAGATAATCGTGCTAGCGCCGATTTCCACGTTGTTTTTGTTCCACTGCTTCTCGTTGGAATCAGCAATCCAGAAGGCGATGTAGCTGCCTACTTCCTCGGTGCTGTACGGGGCATTGGGGCTGAGTTCTTGGGTCAGGATGCCGTTGTGCAGGGCTTCGTCCACGGCCTCGCGCACCATGGCGGCTTCCGTGTTCAGGTCGAGGTGCTCCAGCAGCATGGCGGCCGAAAGAATGGCGGCAATGGGATTGGCAATGCCTTTGCCCTTGGCCTGCGGGTACGAACCGTGGATGGGCTCGAACAAGGCCACTTCCGCTCCTACCGAGGCCGAGGGCAGCAAGCCCATGGAACCAGCAATAACCGAAGCTTCGTCGGAGATGATGTCGCCGAACATGTTCTCGGTCAGAATCACGTCGAACTGCGTGGGGTTCAGGATAATCTGCATAGCGGCGTTGTCCACGAACAGATAGTCTACCTCCACCTCGGGGTATTGAGCGGCCATTTCGCGTACTACTTCGCGCCAGAGGCGGGAGGTTTCCAGCACGTTGGCTTTGTCAACCAGCGTCAGCTTTTGGCGGCGGCCCGCAGCAGCCTTGAAGGCCAGGTGCGCGATACGCAGAATCTCGTCGCGGCTGTAGGTGCAGTGGTCGTAGGCGCCGGTGCCATCAGCGGTGCGGCCTTTCTCACCGAAATAGATGCCGCCGGTTAGCTCCCGGAAGATGACCATGTCGGTGCCCTGAATCCGCTCCCGCTTCAGGGGTGAGTGGTTCAGCAGCACATCGTAGGCGGTTACGGGGCGGATGTTGGCGTACAAGCCCAACGACTTGCGCAGGCGCAGCAAACCCTGTTCGGGGCGCACCTTGGCGGATGGGTCGTTGTCGTATTTCGGGTCGCCGATGGCGCCTAGTAGTACGGCGTCGGCCTCGCGGCAGGCAGTGAGGGTGGCTTCAGGCAGCGGGTCGCCGGTGGCGTCGATGGCGCACGCGCCCATCAGATGGTTGCGCATCTCGAACCGATGGCCGAACCGCTCGGCCACGGCTTGGAGCACCTTCACCGCCTGTCTACACACCTCCGGCCCGATACCGTCGCCGGGCAATACCGCTATTTTCTTGCTTACCATGCCCATGTTCTGCGTTGTTCGTAGGCCTCGATGGCCTGTTTCTGACTTACTAGGAAATCGATGTCGTCGTACCCATTAATTAGGCATTCCTTCTTGTAGGGGTCGATATCGAAGTGAATAACTTGGTCGGTGGCCGGCACGTGCAGCGTCTGCTCAGGCAGGTTGACCACAAACTGTGTGTTGGCGTCCTGCTCTACCAAGTCGAACAGGCTACTTAGTTCGGCGTCGGTTACTTGCAGCGGCAGCAGGCCGGTGTTCAAGGCATTGCCGCGGAAGATGTCGGCGAAGTAGCTGGAAATCACCACCCGGAAACCGGCATCGTAGAGCGCCCACGCGGCGTGTTCCCGACTGGAACCACACCCGAAGTTCTTGCCCGCCAGCAGAATCTGGCCGTTGTAGCGCGCGTCGTTGAGCACGAAGTTGGGCTTCGGCGTTCCATCGGCGTTGCAGCGCCAGTCACGAAACAGGTTTTCGCCGAAGCCCTCCCTCGTGGTGGCTTTCAGGAAACGGGCCGGAATAATCTGGTCCGTGTCGATGTTTTCGAGTGGCAGCGGTATTGCGCTGGAATGTAGGGTCTGAAACTTTTCCATGGTCGTCGGCCCTTAGTTCAAATACTGCGTGATGTCGACAATGCGGCCCTGTACGGCCGTAATGGCGGCTACGAGCGGCGAGGCCAGCAACGTGCGGGAACCCGGCCCCTGGCGGCCTTCGAAGTTGCGGTTGGACGTAGCCACGCAATAAGCGCCGGCCGGAATCTTGTCCTCGTTCATGGCCAGGCAAGCGCTGCAACCCGGCTCGCGTAGCTCGAAACCAGCTTCCGCCAAAATCTTGTCCAGGCCTTCAGAAATGGCTTGCTGCTCGACTTGCTTGGAACCGGGCACAATGATGGCCTCCACGTGCTTGGCTTTCTGCTTGCCTTGCACGTACGCCGCCACAGCGCGCAAATCCTCGATGCGCGAGTTGGTGCAGCTGCCGATGAATACGTAGTTGATTTCCTTGCCCAACAACGACTCGCCGCGTTGGAAGCCCATGTAGGCCAATGATTTATCGAAGCTCTCGGATTCGCTGGCGGCTACCTCGCTTGGGATGTTGCCGTTCAAGGCAATACCCATACCGGGGTTGGTACCGTAGGTTATCATCGGGGCAATGTCGCGGGCGTTGAAATGGTGTTCGGCGTCGAACACCGTATCATCGTCGGAATACAGGGTTTTCCAGTAGGCAACGGCTTGTTCCCACACAATGCCCTTCGGGGCGTAGGCGCGGCCTTCGACATAGGCAAACGTAGTAGCATCGGGGGCAATAAGGCCGCCGCGCGCCCCCATTTCGATGCTCATGTTGCAGACCGTCATCCGGCCTTCCATGCTCAGGCCGCGCACAGCACTACCCGCGTATTCAACAAAATAGCCCGTGGCACCACCGGTACCGAGCTGCGAGATAATATAGAGAATCAGGTCTTTAGCCGTCACTCCGCGGCGCAACTCACCATCCACCGTAATGCGCATGCGCTTGGGGCGGCTCAGCAGCAAGCACTGCGTAGCCATTACCTGCGCCACCTGGCTGGTACCGATACCAAACGCCACCGCACCGAACGCGCCGTGCGTAGAGGTGTGACTGTCGCCGCACACGATGGTAGCGCCGGGCAGCGTAAGGCCCAATTCCGGCCCGATTACGTGCACAATGCCTTGGCGGGCATGGCCCAAACCGTACAGCTCCACGCCGTACTTTTCGCAGTTCGCAGTCAGCTTATCCACCTGCGAACGGGACAGCGGCTCCTCGATGGGAAGATGCTGGTTGCGGGTCGGAACGTTGTGGTCGGCGGTGGCCAGGATGCGGTTAGGGCGGTAGAGCGGCAAGTTGCGGGCTTCGAGTTCGTCGAAAGCCTGCGGGCTGGTCACCTCATGAATCAGGTGCCGGTCGATGTACACAATATCCAAGCCGCCCGGCGCGGTTTTCACCACGTGCGCATCCCAAATTTTATCAAATAAGGACTTGGCCATGTTAGTTGACTGCTACTAATTTTTCCTGCTCTACCAACGCGTGCAAATCCTCGTCTACTACCTCCCGCTTGCGGTCGGCGAGTTCGAGGAAGCAGGCGTAGGCTTTGTTCAAGGCGACTTTTTCAAAATCGTACCCAATCTTCTGGAGGCGGTAGGCCAGAGCCGCACGGCCCGAACGAGCCGTGAGCACAATCGAAGAATCGGCGACGCCCACTTCCTTGGGGTCGATGATTTCGTAGGTTTCGCGGTGCTTGATGATGCCGTCTTGGTGGATGCCGCTGGAATGCGAAAACGCATTGGAACCCACAATAGCCTTGTTGGGCTGCACTGGCATGGTCATCAAATGCGACACCATGGCGGAGGTTTCGGCCAGCAAGCGGGTGTTGATGCGGGTGTCAAGGTTGAGGTACGGGTGCTGACGCAGGATCATCACCACTTCCTCAAGGGCTGTATTGCCGGCCCGCTCCCCTACCCCGTTGATGGTGCATTCAATTTGGCGGGCACCGTTCATCACGCCCGCAATGGAATTGGCTGTGGCCAACCCTAAGTCGTTGTGGCAGTGCGTGGAGAGGCGCACGTTTTGAATGCCCGTCACGTTTTCGTGGAGGAACTTGATTTTGGCGCCGTACTCCTGCGGCAGGCAATAGCCGGTGGTATCGGGGATGTTGAGGACAGTAGCTCCAGCCTTGATAACTTCCTCGCAGACGCGGGCTAGAAACTCGTTGTCGGTGCGGCCGGCATCCTCGGCGTAGAATTCCACATCTTCCACAAAGCTTTTGGCGAGCTTTACAGCAGCTACTGCCCGCGCCAGCACGTTTTCGCGCGTGGTGCAGAGCTTGTGCTGGATGTGCACATCGGAAGTACCGATGCCGGTGTGGATGCGAGGGTAACGGGCCTTTTGTAGCGCTTCGGCAGCTACTCGGATGTCGTTTTCAACGGCGCGGGACAGGCCGCACACGGTAGCATCCTTCGTTTGGGCCGCTATGGCCTGAACGGCGGCAAAATCGCCGGGACTGGAAACAGGGAAACCAGCCTCAATTACATCGACGCCAAGTAGCTCTAGCTGTCGGGCAATAACAAGTTTCTCTTCCCTGTTTAGCTTGCAGCCCGGCACTTGTTCGCCGTCGCGGAGCGTGGTATCGAAGATTTGGATTTGCTGGTGTGCCATGCTAGAATAGCCTAGTGAAACCCGAACGAGGTATTGAATAAGTGACTAAGTACCGTGTTCTACCCTCCTCTGTAAACTGCTTTTTACTTAGTTCTACTATTTCAAACTTCGCCCTATACTAAATTAATCATTTATCTATCAGCGCATTACCGAATAACTTCTTACAATGCCCAACAAGAACACAGAGCCCATTTTTCAGTTAATAAAGTCTCTTACCCGCTCCGAAAAGCGTCATTTCCGGCTTTTTACCAATCGGCAAGGCTCCTCGGAAGACCTGAAGTTCCTTCAACTTTTCGACGCCTTGGAAGCGCTGGAAACCTACGATGAGGCGCAGATTCTGGCGCATGTGCCGACACTCAAGCGGGTGCAGCTCGCCAATCTAAAAGCCAACCTCTACAAGCAGCTCCTATCCAGCTTGCGGGTTTACCATGCCGGTCAGAACCCAGACATTCAGCTCCACGAGCAGCTCGACTACGCGCGGGTGCTGTATAACAAAGGCTTCTACCAGCAAAGCCTGCGCATGCTGGAAAAGGTAAAAGTGGCCGCCCGGCAGGTGGAAATGCCGCACATCGTGCTGCTGGCGCTGGACTTCGAGAAGCTCATCGAAAGCCAGTACATCACGCGCAGCATAAAAGACCGCGCCGAAACGCTGGCTACCGAGGCCGTAGACACGGTGGAGCATTTGGGTAAGATGCACGCCCTTTCCAATGCATCGTTGCGGCTATATGGACTGTACTTGAAAGCCGGCCACGCCCGCAACCGCGCCGACCACGAGCAGATTACTGCTTTCTTCCGGGAAAACCTGCCACCCTTTGAAGACAGCAAAGGCGGCTTTTTCGAGAAGCTGTATTTCTACCAAGCACACGTGTGGTACTACACACTCAACCAGGATTTCCGGGCCTGCTACCGCTATGCGCAGAAGTGGGTGGATTTGTTTGAGCAGGCCCCGCACATGAAGGACTTGCAGACCATGCTCTATATCAAAGGCTTGCACAACCTGTTGGCTACGCTCTACAATATGCTGTACTACAGCAAATTCATGGAGGTGCTCAAGAAGCTGGAAGAGTTTTCTGCCAACCAAACCCGGCGTAGTAGCCCCAACACCGAGATTCTGCTGTTTCAGTACATCTATACCAACCGCATCAACGCCTACTTCTTGGAAGGCCGTTTCACCGAGGGCCTAGAAATTATTCCGGAGTTGCTGGAAAACCTAGAGCACTACAAGTCGCAGCTGGATATGCACCGCACGTTGGTATTCTATTACAAAATAGCCAGCCTCTACTTCGGCAGTGGCCAATACCATAAGGCCATCGAGTATTTGAACCTCATCATCCAGCAGAAAGACCTGAGTTTGCGCGAAGACTTGCAGTGCTTTGCCCGCATCCTCAACTTAATTGCGCACTACGAAGCTGGCGAAGATGCCAGCCTAGATTATCAGGTGCGGTCGGTGTACCGCTTTCTGGGCATGATGAATGACCAGCAACCTATGCAGGTGGAAATTTTCCGGTTTCTGCGCAACGTCGGCAATATTGCGCCACATCAAGTACGTGAGGCATTTATCACGCTCCGCGAGAAGCTGATTGTTATTGCCGCCAACCCCTTTGAGAGTCGGCCCTTTCTCTACCTGGATATTGTTTCGTGGCTGGACAGCAAGATTACCAACACGCCGGTACAGGAGATTATGAAGCGTAAATTTCTGCTTATGAAGTAGCTGTTAACCCCTGACAGTCAGGCACCTTTGTACTCTTTCGGCTTTTGCTGCGCTGAACTTGTGAAGCAGCCTGCTTGCTTCAACAGAAAACCGTGGCAGCTTTGTACCGATGCACAGACAACCCTCTTTGTAGCAGCAGCATCTTTATAGCGTCATAAGGGTCCGATGTCTATCAGTAAACTATTTACACTTCTGGTTGCGCTACTACTGCTCACGGCCGTGAACAGCCAGGCTCAGAGCCGACCAGCGGCTGATACTCCTCCCTCGGAACCGCAATACAAAGAAGTGAAAGTGAGCGTCACGCTCCCGAAAGCCGTCAGCGTCATCCGGGACTATGGTAAGATTCTGCTTTCCCGCAACAGCGAGAAAGACAGGCTCAGCCGGTTGACTGACCGCTTAAAAGACAAAACCGACAAGCCAGTAGTCGAAGTGACAGTAGAGGTACCGAAGAATTGGGTGACGAGGAAACTAGGCTTAGCTGAGTAGCAATATAGAGCTGCTTCTTCCGAGAGAAAGTCATACAAAGCTTTCTGAAGCGCTTCTCAGGCTGACGTTGCAATAGGCGTTGCTATACATACCTGTCATGCTGAGCGCAGTCGAAGCATCTCGCGTGCTGATGTTGCTAAAGTAAATGAGGTTTACCACACTAGCGAGATGCTTCGGCTCCGCTCAGCATGACAATAGTTTTGCTGCGTCAACACTTATACAATAATTTCAACAAGTGGACTCCAGCCAGTAGCTGCTTCAAACAAAACGCCCCGCCGACTTCAAAAGTCAGCGGAGCGTTTTGTTTGAAGCAGCTACTGGTTATTGCGCCTTAGCAGTAGCAGCGGGTAGCGGCTTGCGGGGCAGCTTTTGGTCGCGCATGGCAGCATTGTACACAAAGGAGGCCACTACTACCGAAGCTTGCTTCAGGTCTTCTGGGATAAGACGGTCGTAAGTATCCTGGTTGGTGTGGTGGGTGCGGGTACCGTAATCGAGTGGGTCCTGGATGAACTGGAAGCCAGGCAGGCCCACGGCGTCGAACGACAAGTGGTCGGTGCCGCCGGTATTGCGGGGCGTAACGGTAGTGGCGCCGAGGTCGGCAAAGGGCACGAGCCAAGCAGTGAAGATAGGAGCTACTGCTTCGTTGCTTTGCTGGTAGATACCACGGATTTTACCGCCGCCGTTGTCGAGGTTGAAGTATGCTGCCAGCTTCTCGTGCTCGGGCAGCAGCTTCATGGTAGCGGGGTCGGCAAAGTGGTTTTTCACGTAATTGCGCGAGCCAAATAAGCCTTGCTCTTCGGCGCTCCAGAGTGCAATCCGGATGGTGCGGCGCGGCTTTAGGCCGCTGGCCTTCAGGATACGAACAGCTTCCATCATTACGGCGCAGCCGGCGGCGTTGTCGGTAGCGCCGGTTGCCGCGTGCCAGGAGTCGAGGTGGCCACCGAGCATCACCACTTCGCTTTTCAGTTTCTTATCGGTGCCCGGAATTTCGGCTATGACGTTGTAGCCCTTCAGGTCTTGGGTTTGGAAGCGGGTTTTGGTTTCCATCTCCACTTCCACCGGAATACCCGCTTCTACCAGCCGAATAATACGTAGCTGGTCCTCGGGCGACATTTCTATTTCGGGCAGAACGGGTTTGGCATCGGGAGCATAGGGCGCACCGTTTGAGGTGAAGAACGTGCCTTGGGAGCCGCCACGGGTGCTCAGCACGGCCGCAGCGCCTTCGCTCATCATCATTTCGCTCATCTTGGTGCGCAGCGCCATACGGGCCCGGTAGGTGGCCATTCGGTCGGCTTCGGAAGTGGCAGGAGTGCCAGTCGCCGCTGGGCGAGCAGCGGGGGTGCCGTCGGCCATTTTCTTCAACTCTTCATCGGTGTAGCGCTTGGCATCGGGCTCGAAGCCTTCTTTCGGCGGGGTGGCTACTTCCAGCACCACTATTTTGTCGCGAAGCTGGCCCTTGTATTTGTCGAGTTCGGCTTCGGTGGTGGCTTTCACGTAGGCTACTTGCTTTTTGACGTTGCCGCTGGTGCTAGGAGTCCAGGCCTTGGGTGCTCCAATCATGGTGTGGTAGTAGGGAGCCGTCATGGCCACGTAGGACTTCTCGATGTCCCATCCCCGACCAAAGTCACCCCAAGGCTCGAGGTTGGCATTAGTGAGGCCGTATTGGGTGAGGCGGGTCTTGGTCCAATCATAGGCGCGCTTCAAGCCGTCGGAACCAGCCAGGCGGGGGCCACACACATCAGTAAGATAGAAGGCCGTTTCCATCACCTTGGAGCGGTTCATGCCCTCGTCCTTGATTTTAGCAATAGCCGCCTGATCCACCTTCTCAGTGGTTTGCTGAGCTAAAGTAGGAGCGGCTATGGCTAAACTGCTGGCGAGGGTAAAGAGTCGGAATGTGTTCATAGAAGGTTTTAGTGAGAGAATCTTCAGTAGCTAAAGTACCAGCAATTACCGTTTCGTTGCGTTGAATTGTGCATTCTACCCATTTAAAACAGGATTGCAGCTTAGCTAAAAAGTTTTTTCTCTGCAAAAGCCCGTCTAAAACAGGGCAAGGTGGTAGCTACTGATAGTAATAACTATTAGCAAGCTTTATATAATAAAAACAAGAACAACCCTCGAACAATTCGATGAAATAATTTCAGTGAAGTCGGCGGACTGTTAGCAACTAAAACGGGCTTTTGCCAGCATTTTACTTGTGCTTGTTTAAATGCAGTAAAGTGCAATCGATTTACGGAAATGTAAACACATTATGACGGCCTGCATTTACGAAATTATGCGGAGATAACCATGTAAGTACATCAATAGGAATATAATGAGCCGACAACAATCTGATGATATAACATTGATACCCTAGAATTATTGAAAAACAAGGAATTAAAGCGGCCTTCAATTACATTTTTTTAAAATCGTCCGCTTGATTTAATTATTATTTAATGGAACATCTGCTGTATACTTGTACAGTTGCATGTTTCCAACAACCATTTTCACTCACCAAAACAAACACATGAAGCAAAAATTACTTCTGACCTCTGTTCTGACTGTCAGCCTGTTGCAGCAGGGGATGGCCCAGAGCAGAGCAATTTCAGGTAAGGTTACTGACCAAGCAACCGGTCAGGGGCTTCCTGGAGTAACTGTGTTAGCCAAAGGCACCTCGGTTGGCGTATCGACGAATGCTGACGGAGGGTACTCTATCAGCGTTCCGGCAGGAACTACAGTTCTTACTTTCTCCTCGATTGGGTACGCCGCTATAGAACGGCCCATCGGCGATGCAGCGGTTATTAATGTTGGGCTCGGTGCCGATACCAAACAACTAGGTGAAGTTGTTGTAACGGGCGCACTCGGTATTCAGCGGCAAGCGCGCGAAATAGGATACGCCACTTCCACTATCGACGCAAAAGAACTGAACCAGGCTCGCGTAACGAACGTCACCAATGGTTTGGCTGGCAAAGTGTCCGGCTTGCAAATTCAAACGGTCAACAACGGTATCAACCCGAGTGTGCGGATCACGTTGCGTGGTACCCGCTCGCTGACGGGTGAAAACCAAGCACTCGTGGTAATCGACGGGGTGCAGACCACACAAGATGTATTGACGGCGCTCAACCCCGATGACATTGCCGACATTACTATTCTGAAAGGAGCCAACGCCGCCGCACTCTACGGTTCGCAAGCAACCAACGGGGCGTTGATCATCACGACGAAGAGAGGTGGTACTACTCCGAGTGTCACCTTCTCGCACACGTCGCAGCTAGAGCAGATCAGTTTCTGGCCGAAATTCCAAAACGAATTCGGCCCAGGTTCTTCAGAATGGATTCGGGAGTATACGCCCTACGAAAACCAGCAATACGGCGACCGTTATGACGGTTCTATTCGGGAGTTAGGGTACCAGACACTAGGCCCCAATAACCAGAACACCATTCAGAGCATCGAGTACAAAGCCCGGCCGAACGAGCGCAAAGACTTCTTCAACACTGGGTACCAGATGCAAAACAACGTCTCGTTCTCGGGTGGCGACAAGGACACTAAGATCTTTGTGTCGTACCAGAACGTGAAGAACAAGGGCGTGTTGCCAAAAGATCAGTACGACCGCAACACGTTCCGAGCCAATGCCTCGCGCCAAATGAACAAGCTCTCAACGGGCATGAACGTTTCGTTTGCACAAGCGAAAGTGGATCAGAGCAATGGTGCTGTATATGATCAGTTGCTCAATACTTCGGCCCTAATTCCGATTACTAGTTATAAGGATTGGCGCAACAATGTGTTTGCTAATCCTAACGGCTATTACAACGAGTATTACGCCAACCCCTATTTCACCCTCGACAACAACCGCCGCAATATTCGCCAAAGCACCCTGATTGGTAATATTGATTTGGGTTACAAAATTAACGATTGGTTGTCAGCGCAGTATCGGATTGGTCTGACCTATATCACCCAAGACAATAAGAACTGGCAGGACAAATTCACTTACACTGCCAGCACCCTTGGCCGTCCTGTCAATTCGCGGAGCAACATTGCTGGTGGCGTAACGGAATTAAATAGCAGCGTTAGCCGTCTTAACTCCGACCTCTTCATCAACATTGTCAAGCAGGTCGGCGACATTTCGATAAAAGGTATTCTGGGCAACAACGTTCAGATGAACAACTCTCAGTTCTTGTCAGCTACAGCGAATGCCTTGGCGGTACCCGGCATTTTCAACGTCGGTAGCAACCGGGTTGGAGAAGCCACAGTTAGCCAAGGCCGGTACCGTTATCGGCAGGCTGCCTTCTTCGGTGACTTGACGTTGGGTTACAAAGACATGTTCTTCCTGCACGGTTCGGCTCGCCAGGAAGAAGTTTCTGTGTTGAACCCAGAAAACCGCTCTTATTTCTACCCTAGCGTAGATGCTTCTGTGGTGCTATCAGAAGTTATTCCAGCTCTGAAGTCAGTTGCGTTCTTCGACTATGGCAAGCTTCGCGGTGGTTACTCTAAAGTAGGTCAAGTGAACTTGGGTGGTAACGTTGGTGGCGTAGCCAACAACTTTGGAGCGTATAGTATTGCGCCCGTTTATAACCCTGGCAGCGGCTATCCTTTCGGGTCAGCAGCTTCCTACACGCTTAGCGACCGAACCATTGTACCAAACCTAAAGCCAGAGTTTACACACTCCACGGAGGTAGGCACCGAATTGAGCTTCCTGAAGCAACGCCTCAATTTTGCTGCTACCTACTATTACCAGCTGTCCATCAACCAAACTATCAACGCCAACATTGCGCCCTCAGGCGGCTTCACCAACTATCTGCTTAACGCGGGTAAAGTGCAGAACAATGGTGTAGAATTGGATTTGAATGTAACGCCAGTAGAAGCTGAAAACGGTTTGACCTGGAGAGTAGGCCTGAATTACAACTACAACAACAACAAGGTTCTTAAAATCACGGATCAAACCAAGCAGCTCCCCCTCACGACAGGTGGTGATGCACAAGTATATGCCATCGAAGGGCAGCCGTATCCGGTGCTTCAAGGAACTGATTACAACCGTGACAATCAGGGCCGTGTGATCTTAACGTACATCGATCTGGGCGAGGAGGAAGCAGCAGATGGGTCTACCTACCAGCGTCAAGGCTGGGTGCCATCGCAGGCGAGCCAACTCACCACTTTTGGTAACACGCTGCCAAAACATAAATACGGCTTCAATACTAGCCTTACGTTTAAGGGTATTACGCTGGCCGCCCAGGCCGAATACCGGACGGGCTACTACGTGTATCACGGCCTTGGCTCGACTATGGACTTCACGGGTGCTTCGGCACGCAGTGCTTCTACAGGCCGCGAGCCATTCGTGATGCCAAATTCCTCAATACAGGCCCCTGACGGCACCTACGTAGCCAACACTACAAATTTGACTCCTGGAGGCGCCGAATTCTGGGCCAACAGTTCTTACAACCGGAACATAGCAGCGAACTACGTTACGAAAGGAGACTTCTTCAAGCTGCGGGAGGTTTCGCTGAACTACAGCTTGCCAGCTTCCTTACTCAGCAATACACGTTTCATCAAGGGCGTGACGCTCAACCTGTACGGCCGTAACCTGTACACTTGGGTTCCTAAAGCAAACCAGTTCACCGACCCCGAATTTAGCTTCACAAGCGGCAACGGCATCGGTATCAACAACTCCGACCAGACGCCTCCGACTCGTTTCTACGGCGCTAGTTTGTCGGCCACTTTCTAATTTAATAGTGATGAAAAATACAAGTAAGTTTTTGGTGGCTCTAGCGCTCGTCTCCGCGATGACCGGCTGCAGCGACGACTTTTTCGATATCAACGAGAACCCTAACAGCTTAACCCTCGAGTCAGCGACGCCCAACGCCATATTGGCGCAAGCACTAAAAGTGACTGCCGACAACTATGGCCTCACGTTGAATACATATGGCAGCTGGACCGCCGGTTATTGGGGCAAAACGGGTACGGTAAACGGCTACAACGCAGAACGCACTTACACCTACAGCAGCACCTACCAGCAAGGGCTTTGGGGATCTGTGTACGACAACCTCAAGGATTACGACAACATCGAGAAGAATGGTGCCGCTCAGGGGTTGGTTTATATCTCGTCGATTGCCAAAATCATGAAGGCGTTGAACTATCAACTGCTGGTTGATCAGTACGGCGACATCCCGTATTCTCAGTCATTACAGGCTGATGCAACGGCACCTGTCCTTGCCCCGCAATACGACAAGGCGGAAGACATCTACAAAGACTTAGTGGTAAAGCTCGACGAAGCCGTAGCTGCCATCAAAACCGAGCAAGCTAACACCGCAGCCGTAGCCGTAGGACCCGAAGACATTGTGTTCGGGGGTACGATGGCTAACTGGATTCGGTTTGCCAACACGCTTAAACTCCGGATGCTGCTGCGTCAATCGTTCGTTCCGAGCCTGAGTGGGTACGTGCAAACTGAAATGACCAAATTACGGTCGGCTGATGGCTTTGTTACTGCCGATGTATTAGTGCAACCAGGCTATTTGCAGACGGCTGGCAAGCAGAATCCTTTCTGGAACTCCTACCGTGCCAACCCTGCAGGTGCGCGTATTGCCCAGAGCAACTATCAGGCTGGTACGCAATACGTCATTGATCAGTACGATAAGAACAATGACCCTCGGGTATCACAACTCTACGTACTAGCATCGGCTGGCGCTTTCAGCGGCAAATACAAAGGGGTAGTCTTAGGCGACCCAAACCCACTGCCTGGTAGCACCCAGATATCTCGCTGGAAAGATTACGGTGGCATTCTAAAAGGGTACGATGCTCCCACGCCGCTCATGCTCGCTGCGGAGAGCTATTTCTTACAGGCAGAAGCTAAATCCAGAGGCTTCCTAGCCGGTGGTGATGCCGCCGCAAAAACCGATTATAACAACGGTATCCGCACTTCGTTTGTGTATTTCTACGCGCCGGCTCCTAGCCGCGCAGGCACTACCAGCAACGTATCGGCCAACGCGGCTGCTGACTACGCGAAATACCTGGCGGCAAATACCACCAATGGCTTAGTGGATTGGGATGCAGCTACCACTACTACTACGTTGGGAGCTCCAGCAAGCAGCCCAACTCGTCCGGTAAGCAAGCTGGAGAAGATTATCTACCAGAAGTATCTGGCAATGAACTCGGTCACTGGCATTGAGGCTTGGAATGAGTACAGAAGAACTGCTTTCCCTAAGTTTCCGGCTTCGTTGCAATCCACTTCGCCAAGAGCTGATAAGCTGCCAGTTCGGCTGCTATATCCACAAACAGAAATCAGCACAAACTTCTCGAATATTCCTACTGATGTAAATCAGTTCACTTCCAAGATTTTCTGGGATGTAATGGACTAACTGATAAGGTCTAGGCATAAAAAAGGGGGTTGAATTGTTCAACCCCCTTTTTTATGCTACCTATAGTAGGCGTCATCTCATATGTACTGCGCTGCAGGCGCTATCTATTATACCTAGTTAGCAGCAGCCAGGCCATTCCTGTATGTTTTTTCTTGAAAGCTGTTCTACCTTATTCTATGAGAAAACAACTTACCCTTGCTTGCGCGCTGGCGTGCAGCATTGCTGCCAATGCCCAGAAGCTGACCGCCACCGAGCAAAAGATAATTGCCTCCGTCAAGCAGAATATGCCGCAGAGTGAGAAGCTGCTGGTGCAACTCGTCAACATCAACAGCGGCACCCTGAACCAGAAAGGCGTGCAAGAGGTGGGAGCTATACTGCGCAAAGAGTTTGATGCTATCGGCTTTAAAACCGAATGGGTAGCCATGCCCCCGGCTATGCAACGAGCAGGCCATTTGGTGGCGCAGCGCAAAGGCAAAAAAGGCAAGAAGCTTTTCCTGATCGGGCACCTCGACACAGTATTTGAATTGGACATGCCCTTCACCAAATACACGCAGCTCAACGACTCGACCGCTACCGGCCAAGGTCTCAACGACATGAAAGGCGGCGACGTAGTAATTCTAGCGGCTTTGCAGGCCTTGCAGCAAAACGGCCTGCTCGACAACACCACCATCACGGCCTATTTCACCGGCGACGAAGAGCGCAAAGGAGAAGGCGAAGCCAGCCGCGCCGACTTCATTGCCAAGGCGAAAGAATCGGATGTGGCGCTGGCTTTTGAGTCGGCGGCGGGGTTGCACTCGGTGGCAACGGCGCGGCGCGGCTCTAGTAGCTGGCAACTCAAAACGTATGGGCAGGCGGGCCACTCGTCTACCATCTTCAAGCCAAATGTGGGCTACGGCGCTATTTTCGAGGCGGCCCGCATCCTGAACGAGTTCCGGGAGAAGCTAAGCCAGGAACAGTACCTGACGTTCAATCCGGGTTTGATTGTGGGTGGCTCAGAGGTGAAGTATGAGGCAGCCAAAGCGCATGGCGAGGTAGCCGGCAAAACCAACATCATTTCGCCGGAAGTAGCAGTGGCTGGGGACTTACGGTTTCTCACCGAAAAGCAGAAGGAAGACGCTCGGGTGAAGATGCGCGAAATAGTGGCGCGCAGCCTCCCGAACACCCGCGCCGAAATATCCTTCACCGACAACCTGCCAGGAATGCCTCCCACCCCCGGCAACCAGAAATTAGCCGCACTCGCTGATCAAGTGAGCCGCGACCTAGGCTTTGGCCCCGTAACCGCTGGCGACCCAGGCTCCCGCGGCGCTGGCGACGTGTCGTTGGTGGCGCAGTACCTGGACTGCCTCGATGGGCTGGGGGCTTCGGGCAAAGGTGCCCACGCTCCCGGCGAAACTCTCAACACCAAGGAGTTTCCCTTGCTTGTGCAGCGTGCGGCCCTTATGATCTACCGGCTTACTCGCTAGAATAGAGCAGTTGTAGCATGGAGTGATACGGCTACTATGCACTGCTCTCAGCCTACTTATTAAGATGGATTAGCCTGTAGCGCCACGTGTTGCGCTACAGGCATTATGTGTAAAAGCAGCTGCGGGTATTCTTGCGCTATACCTGAACCGTATTGACTGGAAGCATTGCCGTCGAACTCCCTCACAGCGGCCTAAATCGGCTTGTTACCTTCAGCAAAGCTGTCCAAAACGCTCCCATTTTGAATCGACGGACGGTAAAACTGCCGGAAAAGGCGAGAAAAAAGGGGAAATCCGTCCTATTTTGAAATTAATTGATATTGAATATCACTAAAAAATAAATTCAGTGTTACTAGGCTATAGCGTTATCTATGAATGTGCTCAAAAAAAACAATGTACAAGTAATAGGTCAAGGGCAACAGACCCTCCTATTCGTGAATGGCTTTGGGTGTGACCAAAGCATTTGGCGCTACATTTTACCGCCTCTTTCCAAGCAATTCCGCCTAGTGCTTTTCGATCATATAGGTGCGGGGCAATCCGACGTATCGGCTTATGACCCCACCAAGTATGCTTCGCTGGACGGCTATGCGCAGGATGTGCTTGCAATTTGTAGGGAGCTAGAACTTACCGATGTCACGTTGGTAGGCCATTCGGTGGGTGCCATGATTGGGATGCTTGCCGCTATTGAAGAGCCCACTCGGTTTCAGCAACTGCTACTACTATGCCCTTCTCCCTGCTACTTCAACCAATCCGACTACTATGGTGGATTCGAGCGAGGGGATGTTGAGGCCATGCTGTCCTACATGGAGCAAGACTATGTAGGCTGGGCCGACTCTTTTGCTCCATTTCTGATGGGCACTCCTGACCGTCCTTCACTGGCGGCTGAGTTGGCTCACAGTTTCTGCCAAAATGATCCTTCTATTGCCAAGCAGTTTGCCCGCGTTACTTTCTTGTCGGATAACCGCCAGGATTTGCCGCATGTGCACACTCCGTGCTTGCTGGTACAGTGCGCTCAAGACCTTATTGCGCCACCGGAAGTAGGCGACTATTTGAAAACTGCCATTCCGGGAGCAACTCTTATCACTTTGCCGGTCAACGGACATTGCCCGCACGTAAGCGCCCCCCGCGAAACGCTGCAAGCCATTGAAGCTTTCCTGGAAATTTGAGTTGACTAGCTCTCTTATCCTATGCTTTCGGAGGCAGCTCTTCTTTTAGGATAACCTCGTCCAGTACTCCCGCGTCTAACCGGCTACCTCTTACCTAGCCCCTACCGACGCATGAGCCTCTGGGAAATTATCAAGCGCCTTTACCCGTACGTCCGGCCCTACCGGCCTCTTGTGCTTGGCACCTTGCTGCTGACGCTGGTAGGGTCGTTGGCGGCGCAGGTAAATCCCTTTGTGCTGCGCTACACGGTGGATACGGTGCAGGGCCTACTCAACGCCAACAAAGGTCTTATAGAAGGGGCCAACTTGCTGCTGCTGGTAAGTGGGCTGCTGCTGGGCAAGGAAATCATCAACACCTTCATCCAGTTCGGGCAGAAGTTCTACGGCGAGAAAATCCGCATCAACGTGTCGAGCACCCTCTCGCAGGATGCGGTGCGCAAGATTCTGAGCTACCAGCTTGGTTTCTACTCCGACAATGGCAACCAGACCGGCAAGCTCCAAACCCGCATTGATCGGGGCGTGGAAAGCCTCATGAAGCTAGTGCAGAACTTCTTTATCGACATTCTGCCGCTGTTTGCCAATGCCATTGTGGCGCTGGTCGTTATGTTTTCGGCCAACTTGTACGTGGGTTTGGTAGCGGTGTGCATTCTGCCACTGTACTTCTGGATCAGCTACCGGCAGGCCGACAAGCTGAACGGCACTCGTCGGGCCTTACGGGGCCTGCGCGAAGCCAAAAGCCAGGGCCTCGTCAACCTCATCGACTCGGCGGTGGTCATCAAGAGCTTTGTGCGCGAAGACTACGAGGAACTGAAGCAAGCGCAGGCGCAGCAAAACCTCCAGGAAGCTCAGCTCCAAACCCGCAAAACCAACTTTCTCTTCGACGGCCTCAAAACCTTCACCGAGCAGGTGGGCGTGGTGCTCATCATTATCCTGACGGCCTATCTGGTGCTCGACCGGCAGATTTCCATTGGGGCCATCATGTTCCACATCTTGCTCTTCAACAACGTGTCGGCACCTATCCGGCAGTTGCACCGCATTTATGATGAAATGAACGACGCCCTCACTTACTCTGAAGGCTTCTTCGACATCCTCGATGCCAAAGAAGCCGTGGAGCCCACGGGCCCGCTGCAACCCACTCACCTGCACGGCACCTTCGACATCTGCAACGTCGACTTTACCTACCCTAGCGGCACCCAGGCGCTGCACGACGTGTGCCTAACCATTGAAGCCGGCAAAACCACTGCCTTGGTGGGTCTGAGCGGGGCGGGCAAGAGCACCATCATCAACCTGCTCTGCAAGTTCTACGCCCCCGACCGTGGCAAAATGCTGCTCGACGGCAAGCCCCTAGCCGACTACGACACCCACACCCTACGCCAGCAAATTGGGCTGGTGCTCCAGAAAAACCACATCTTCAAAGGCACTATCGAGGAGAATATCCGCTACGGCCTGATGAATGCCAGCTTCGAGCAAGTGCAGCACGCTGCCAAGCAAGCTTACTTACACGAGCAGATCATGCAGTTACCCAAGCAGTACGAATCCGATGCGCAGCAGCTTTCGGGTGGGCAGCAGCAGCGTATTGCCATTGCGCGGCTGTTCCTCAAAAATCCGCCCATCATCTTCCTCGACGAGCCTACCGCCTCCCTCGACGCTATTGCCACCGAGCAAATCAAGAACTCGCTCGACGCCATCAAGCAGGGACGCACCGTCATCATCATCTCCCACAGCCTAGCCCAAATCGTGGATTCCGACTGCATCTACGTCATGAAGGAAGGGCGCATGGTGGAAAGCGGCACCCACGAGCAGCTCTACGACCAGCGCGGCACCTACCGCGAAATTTTCGACGCCTCTGCTCGCAGCCTCAACATCGAGAAACTAGCCCGCGTGCTGGTGGATGATGAAGACGAGGTAGGCGATACGGCGGCGTGAAGTAATTTTCGTGGCTTAACTGATGCACTATGGGATACGCAGCTATTGTTAGATGCAACTGCTACCGGGATGGTCTTACAACAGAGCCACCACACAAGGAATATGTGCAGGTAGATGAGGAAGGTGTATATATCAATCTTGATGAACTTGGCTTAACTAAGACTACACGCTTAGCGTGGTACTTAGAGTTTGATTCATGGCAAATGAAGGCTTGCATACATCCGGATATGCATTACGCTTACGAACACCTCCAGAACATATCTGGTATGGCCAATTTCCGTTCAACTCTAGCTAAATTGAATGCCCCACGCCGCTTTCAAGCGTTGAATCAATACTTACCTGTTGCCAACAGTGGTGCTTTGCCAATCGAGCACGCCGCTACAGCGCTGCAGGAAATTAATGCTCTTTCAATGGAATACATAATGGCATTTGAGTCAACCAAATTGGTGCAAGTTGGTATCCGTCACGCTTACATCCTGGATGCGCTGCGTAGAGTGCTAACTGCATCTTTAGAAACAAATAATCCAGTCATCTGGATATAGCGGCGTCAGATGCTAGATTTTGCCACACTGGCGCCAGTCTAACGTAGCATAATTCGTGACTAGCAACGACGATGAAGTTATACCTCATTTGCTGCACGAGCGGACTCCTATTCCCACCGTTCTTCATATTTTCTATAGCTAGCTTCATCCATCCATAGCGAACTTTGCAGGCTGCCTCGTTGTCCGATTCGGCCTGTACTCTTCTTGCTACTAGATGTTACGCTTTCCACACCTGCTTCTCCTGGTTCTGCTGCTACACACCAGCGCAACCACTGCTCAAAAGTCGCCCTTTACCGTTCGTACCCTCAGCTTACCGAAGGAAATAGCCGACCGCAACAATCAGTTTTCGGGGTTATATCTCCATAGAAATCAGTTGCTACTGCTCGCCGAGAGCCGCTTGCAGGAGCAGGCTGAGGCCAAAGTATACGCCTTGGACCTGGCTAGCATCTACGGCCAGTTGGCCCAGAAGTCGGCGGAGCTGACGTATAAGAAATACGTTATCCAAAACCTCGATAAGCTTAAGACCCGGATAGACAGCGCGGGCCAACACTACGAAGGGCTGGAAGCTCTGACCATGCTGGACAACGTGGTGTATTTCTCGATTGAAACGGCCACACTTTCGCCTTACTGCTACGTGGTTAAGGGCTCGATTGACGATGCGCAGGCCACCATCACCCTAGACGTGCGCTATCTGGTGGCAGTAGCCAAACCTACCCTCACCAACGGCACGCACATCTACAATGCGGGCTTTGAAGCTATGGCAAGCTACCGCAAAAGCCTGCTGTTGCTCTATGAATACAACTACTTCACGCACGACAACTACGCCCTCACCCTCCCCGATGCTGCCGCTACGCCCGACATTCCGAAGTATGTACCAATGGCGCGTCTGCCTTTCCGCGTAACAGACATGGTGCAAGAAGGCAAAAACCGCTTTACTGCTATCAACTACTTCTTTAGTGGCGCCGACGACAGCGTGTACCGCACCCCCGCCAACGACCCGAACACGCGGCTCATCCGGGAGGATAGCGGCTACCAGAACTACTGCCGACTTATCAGCGTGCACTACAAAGGCAACAAAATCAGTTGGAAGCCCTTATTCGAGTTGCCCAAAGAGTATATGACCTACAACTGGGAGGGACTAGCTGCTTACCGAGGTGGCTATTTTCTGATCAACGACAAGTATGGCCCTTCCAATCAGTCAACCTTGTTGTATCTTCAGAAGCGGTAAGTCGTTTTCCTACGGGCTATCAATAAGGAGGCTGAGGCGCAAGGACTTTGCCGCCAGTGTTTACTTTAGGGTATAGTTTACCTGACTATGCCTCATCTCTTACTTGTTGCGCTACTGCTACTCACCCGACTGGCTTATGGGCAGGCGGTACCGTATGGCAATAATCCCGCTGCCGGCAAGTATGCTACCGTGCGCGGTGTGAAGCTGTACTACGAAGCGTATGGTGCTGGTCCGCCCCTGCTGCTCTTGCATGGCAACGGCGGTAGCAGCAAAGAATTCGCCAAGACCATTCCCTATTTCGCCAAGCGCTACCGCGTAATTGCCATGGATAGCCGGGCGCACGGCAAATCGGTGGACCGCGCCGATTCGCTGAGCTTCGAGATGCTGGCCGATGACTGCGCCGCCCTACTCACCCACCTGCACCTCGATTCGGCCTACGTGCTTGGGTGGAGCGACGGCGGCATTACGGCGCTGCTGCTGGCATTGCGCCACCCCGAGAAAGTGAAACGGCTGGCTGCTACCGGCGCCAACCTCTGGCCCGATTCCACGGCCCTGATGCCGGAACTGTGGCAGCAAATGAAGCGTGGCTACCAGGAAGGCCGCACCCAAACCTTCACCGACCCGACTCGCAAAAACGACTGGAAAGTTTTCCTGCTCGACTGGCGGCATCCGCACATCCCGCTGACGGCACTGGCGCGCATCAAGGCTCCTGCCTTCATCATCGCCGGCGACCGAGACGTTATTCGGCCTGAGCATACGGTGGCCATTTACCAGAATCTACCTCGCGCTTGGCTCTGGCTTATTCCCAATAGTGGCCACGCTACCCTCCACGAACACGCCGACGAATTCAACCGCAAAACCGACGAATTTTTCCGGGCGCGCGCCATCTTGCCTCCTTCGCGCTAAGCTCCTGCTAATGCTGTGCACAAGCTGATTTGCGTGTCGACGGCGCAGGAGCACAACTAATATATTGCTACGCCGTTATTTGTAGCTTTGTCTCCTTGCGCGAGGCAGCCTAGGCCCTTTATCTGACACACCTAACATGATTGATTCGCTGCGGCGGGGAGACGGAAGCGTGTACCTGACCATAGAGTACGACCAAGACGAAAACTGGATACACGCCCGTTGGTATGGCCGCCAGACCCTGGGCACCGTAATGGACGGCGGCCTTACATATCTAGACTTGCTGCGGCAGACGCCTTGCCCCAAACTGCTCAACGACCACCGCGACCTTGTGGGCACCTTCACGGATGCCAACGACTGGATTCAACAGGTCTGGACGCCGCTTATTATCAAGGAAGGGCTTCGCTCTATTGGCCAGGTCGTGTCGCCTGACATTTTCGGCCAACTTTCCATCGAAGACTTGAAGTTTCGTATCAGCGACCAGCTCGATATCTACTTATTCGATAACCTGGAAGACACTCAGGCTTGGCTTCGGGCCCAGAAGTAGCCTTCAACTTTAACGCTACTGCTTCAAGGTGCAAAGCGGCAAAGCCATGCCAGGTATATTTCTGCATTTTCTTTTGCGACGCCCTACCCGAAAACGCTTGTGCGAAGTATTTTAGTGCTCGGCTAGCTTGTATCAGTGTGTAACTGCCTCGACACGGCACTGTAGGGCTAGCTGCTCTTCACCTGTGCGAAAAAGTATTGCCTGTGTTCCAGAAGTACAAGCTTGTCATCTTTGGGGCTTTAGCTATAGCGTATGGCTGCGCCCAGTTGCTGGCACTTACTTATTTCTCGAACACTGTACTAGACCAAATTCGCGCCCTTGAGCCGCAACCGGCTTCGGTGGTTCGGGGGCTCCCGCACGGCACTCCCGTGTTGGTGGAAGGCCGTATTAGTTCTGCCACGGCGCAGCGCTACGGCACGTTGGTAGCGTACGTTCGGAGCAGCGAATTGAAGTACTCCGACAAACAGGGAGCCGTTTGGGTAGAAGACGATTGGGTTACTCCTCCCCTATTACTCGACGTTGGTGGTGCCACCATACCTATTGAGGCGGGGTATATGATAGAGCGGTCCACCATCCAAAAGAACAGGAAAAAGGTTAACTACAAAGGGTTCGACCGGGGCTCTCAGGTATTTGCCGTCGGCGTTATTAGCCCAGCCGGGGCTGTCAGGGCGACTACCGTATACGGTGGTAAACGCGACGATTATCTGTTTACTAAAACCGGCGAGAAATGGGTCGGCTACTTTTCGAGCCTATTTCTTATAGCGCTCGGCACCGTGTTTATAGTCGTTAAACTAGTATTCGGCCGCCGTTGATACCACAGCTCCGGCGCGAAGGTTCAACGCAGATGGCGCGCTTCAGCGTCTGCTGTCTGAAGCATTGCCCTACCGCTGGTTTGCACGTAGTAAGCACATGGAAACCTACGTACTCGGCGACATACATGGCGCTTTCCGGGCCCTGGAGCAGGTGCTGGAGCGCAGCCCGTTTCGCCCGGGCATCGACCGTCTCGTCCACCTAGGCGACGTAGCCGACGGCTGGCCCGAAACCCCGCAATGCGTTGAGCGGCTACTTACCATTCCCAATAGCATCTGGCTGCAAGGCAACCACGACTGGTGGGCCGCCGAGTGGATGGCTACTTCGCTACCACAAACTCAGCTAAACCAAATTTGGTACCTGCAAGGCGGTAAAGCGACGTTCGACGCTTACTCGAAAGGCCCCAAAGAACAGATTCAACGGCATTTCCACTCTTTTTTTGGCAAGCAGCGGCCTTATTACGAAGACAGGGCCGGTAATCTTTACGTCCATGCCGGCTACGACCCAACCCTTCCTATTGCCGAGCAAGAACCGTACGAATTGATCTGGACGCGCACGCTGTGGCGTTATGGCCTGGAGGCTTCTGCGTACAAAGAATGCTTTATCGGCCATACTCCTACTTGGCCCCTAAGCAAAGTCCCGCTTCAACGCGCCAATGTCTGGAACGTTGACCAAGGTGCCGCTTACGGTGGCCGCTTGAGTTTGATGAACGTCCGCACCAAAGAGTTTGTACAGAGCGACGTGGTGCAGGAGCTCTATCCGGGCGTGAAAGGCCGTTAATGGTTAAGGTCCTCACGATACGGGCCTCCCTGCTATGACCCTGACTAGCATCGAGTAGCAAGCTAGTCTGCCGGCTGCAGCAATGGCAAGCCACGGTATGTCGTACAGTTGATGGCGATGGTAGGGTACTGCTAAAGGAGCCCTGATGGTGAATACCGGAGAGTTTTCGTCATTGACGAACAAGAAAGTATGAGGTTGTATTTGCTGACGCCCGCTAGCTTCTTACTCTTTTTACATCTTTGCGCAGGATTTGCAATATTGTTGTCAGGCAGTGATTGGCTGGCCCTTATCAGATTGCATCGTATCAACTATGACACAAGCTCTTTCCTCTCCTGCTCCACACACCGGCAGGCAAGCTCATTTGCAGCCCCTAGATGAAGGCACGGCTATTCCCCGTGTGATTCATCAGACGTTTATGTCGAAGAATTTGCCGCCCGAGCTACAGGAGAATGTCAACAACCTCAAGAAGTTGAACCCCGGTTGGGAGCACATCCTTCACGACGATGATGATATCAAGGCATTCATTACCGAAAACTACGGGCCTCGCATACTCAGTTATTATGAGCGCATAAATCCACGGTACGGCGCAGCCCGTGCCGATTTGTTTCGTTATCTGCTGCTCTACAAGCGCGGCGGCGTTTATCTGGACATCAAGAGTACGTGCACGCGCCCCCTCGACGAGGTATTACTGCCCGACGACCGGTACATTCTAGCGCATTGGCGAAACAAGCCCGGCGAATCGCACGAGGGCTTTGGCCTCTCGAAAGAAGTGGCACACCTGCCGGGTGGTGAATACCAGCAGTGGCACATTATTGCCGCCCCCGGCCACCCCTTTCTGAAAGCGGTGCTTGAAACGGTGCTTACCAACATCGACAACTACCGGCCGTGGCTCCATGGCACGGGCGGCATAGGTGTGCTCAGGCTGACTGGCCCGCTTGCTTACACACTTGCCATCAATCCGTTGCTGCCAACTGCTCCCCACCGATTAGTAGCCGACGAGTCGGTTGTGGGTCTTCAGTACAACATTTACAAGACCACTTCGCACCGAGCCGTCTACAAAACGAACTACTCTCTGCTGACCGAGTCCGTTATCCACATGAAGTGGATCGACAAGATACCAGCTCACTTGTACAGCATTGCCAAGAAAAGCAAACACCTGCTCTTCGGCAGATAACGCCTAGCGTCGGCACTGAAAGCATACAACAGCAAGGAATAAAAAGGCTGGCGTACTAGCTTGGGTTACGTAACCCAAGCTAGTACGCCAGCCTTTTTATTGCGCCCACAAAAGCGAAGCCTTGCCTATGCCGTGGTCGATTAGCGCAGAATAGACTCTAAAATCCGTTAACGGCCCGTTTTAGGCCCGTTTTGCTGTGGGTTATTGCTTACTGACTCTTTGCAATAAATGCCACTTATTGACATCCTTCACTTTCCGGAAGGTATTCAGAGAATCAAGGATTTTTTGATCACGAGCAGCAATATCACCTCTTACCAACAAGTAGTCTGACTTTGCAATCATTTCTCTCGGGCTCTCATTATAGTACATATACGCCTGATACGGCAATCCGCCGCTTGCCTTTCTTCTGATCATACCGAATCTGTAATCAATTATTCTAGTTGTGGAAATTCCCTTATCGCGCACTATGAAATAATTCTGAAAATGGTCGTATATCATCCTCCCTCTATAGTTAGGATCATAATTCATATACGATAATTTCTTCGTGTTATCTTTTGGCAACACCTCAGAGAAGCCTTTATTTTCCTGATCGAACTGGTAGAAATATTGACCCCACAGTATCAAATGCGCAAAAGCCACGAGAATAGCTGCATACGCAAAAACTCTATTATCTACCTGGGGCGCTTTGCAGGCAATAAATAGTAAGGCAAACAGCAGGATAGTAGAGAACCGCTCGTACAGTGGCTCTTGCCCCGGAATACGCTGAGGCAAAATAAAATAGCAAAAACAGCTTACAAGTAATAATATAAACACGTAGGCCATCTTCTCATCTATGGCAGGAAATAACCCTTGCTGCTGCGCATTATTTCTGTTAAAGAAATATTTATAAGCAATTATTATAAAGGGAACCAGGATTATAAAAGCTAGCAGCAGAGCAACTATTTTTCCAAGTGGGCCATTAAACAATTGCGCATTATCAGCCACAATAAACTTGGCTCTAATTAAAAAAGTCTGCAAGTACTCGTGCATGTAGTACTCTTTCATAAACGCTCCGGTCGACGTTTCTTCGGTTGTAAACCCTGCGCTATTCTCGGCTGATTTTTGAAGAACAAACCACCAATAGACAACTAGCAAGCCCAAAGGCACCAAAACAAAAGAATTCAGAACTAAGCCTATGAAGTTGGTCCTGTACCTATACAGCAGAAAGGACCCAACCATCATCATACAGAACAAGGCCACCATAGCGTGCGAAAAATACACGACTAGTAACAGCAAGGATATAAAAATCATATTCCTCACATACCTAGACTTGTTGCTAACAGCTCGCAGCCACAACCACAAAATAAGCAGCACCACATTATTAGCAATGGCGTTTCCGGTAAAGCCAAAAGTTAGGTTATAATTATAAACGAGTATAAAAGAGATAATAGCAAACCACCTATTGCCATTTAATTCCTTAATTATGAGCAGAACTAGTATTGGCAGCGTAACGACGAGAAGTAGGTGCAATATCTTGTTTGCAATTTCTACGTCAGGGAAAATAGGTAACGCAAAAAAGAATAAGTGAAACGTATTCGGGTAAAACTTATAGTTTAATGTATAATATTGATTAAATAAATTCGAAGCATCATTATAATATCTATAAATAACTCCTTCTGCTAAATGACTAGGTACATCGGCAAACGGAAAGAAATCAATACGCAAGACTAAAGCTGCATGAATACAAAGCAGAACAATAAAAAAAATCCAGAAGCTGTCTTTAAGTCTCAAAACGCAAGAATTTAATGTAAATAATGGGCAATTTTATTCGCGTACTAGTACCCGCGCCTTACAACGGAGTGTAGCAGGGGCGCTCAGTAGCACAAGTAAGAAGAGGACAGTTTTACTCCGGCATCGAGCACCAGGAAAAAGTAGATCAATTATCTACAGCAAGGGCATTTGCGCTATTTAGTATCCTTTCAGGATTCTATTCTTTTTCACTTGCTTAAGGCCTTGTGCACTAACCGCAGGTGATTTAGAGTAGCTACCAGCCCCCTGAAAGCAGGTGTACCGCTTATCAAGAGGAACTCTCTTAGGTAGAGGCAGCAAGGCATAGCAACGCCGCAATATACGTATTCCAATTAAAAATTGTATATATCCGTAAGATCATAAAATGTACAAGAACAGCACGCTTTCAAACCTGTCGGGCTAAGCTGCCTTATATTCCCGAAGCAGAGTACACCGACACATTGCTCAAAGAATAGCCGCCCTCCTTATCCTGTCCTAGTCTCACTGCGTCTTTTAGCACGCATTTAGCTGTTGGTACTTTCTCCGGCCGTTGCGCCAAACGCCTATTCGTGCCCATCCGAAGTTGGCCGAGACATTGGTATATTCGCTACATCAGAAAATCACCCACCTTGCTCTGACTCTGTTGCGCCAGCAGCCCTCAAGGACAGGCAAAAATCTAGTTACCATGCAAACGGAGGCCGACGTACTAATCATTGGGGCGGGCTTGGCAGGGCTGGTAGCAGCAACTGAGCTTGCTGATGCAGGCAAACGGGTAGTACTGCTCGATCAAGAACCCGAGCAAAATATGGGTGGTCAAGCGTTTTGGTCGTTCGGAGGGTTGTTCTTAGTTGATTCTCCCGAACAGCGGCGTCTCCGCATCCGCGACTCCTACGAGCTGGCTCTGCAGGACTGGTTTAGTACAGCAGGCTTCGACCGCACCGAGGACAAGTGGCCCCGGCGGTGGGCCGAAGCCTATGTAGGTTTTGCCGCAGGCGAAAAGCGTAGCTGGCTGCACCAGATGGGTGTCCGATTCTTTCCGGTGGTGGGCTGGGCCGAGCGGGGTGGCTACGGAGCTATGGGACCCGGCAACTCGGTGCCGCGTTTTCACGTGGCCTGGGGCACCGGCACGGGCGTAGTAGCGCCATTTGCTCACCGAGTGCGCGAGGCCGTAAAGCGTGGCTTAATCACGCTTAAGTTTCGCCACCGGGTTACGGAGCTAACGTCAACCAACGGCATAATCGACGGAGCACTCGGAGAAATACTAGAGCCAAGTTCCGTATTGCGGGGCGAGAAAAGCTCTCGGCTGGTAGTGTCCGACTTCGCGTTTCGTGCCCAGGCTGTTATCGTAACCTCCGGGGGCATTGGAGCCAACCACGACCTAGTACGCCAGAATTGGCCGGCCCGCTTGGGTAACCCACCGCAGCACATGCTCTCAGGCGTGCCCGACCATGTAGACGGCTTGATGCTCGGCATTAGTGAGGCGGCTGGCGCCAAATGCATCAACCAAGACCGGATGTGGCACTACACCGAGGGGGTTGACAATTGGAACCCTATCTGGAGTCGCCATGGCATCCGCATTCTACCAGGTCCTTCTTCGTTGTGGTTAGATGCTCGCGGCAACCGGTTGCCCGTGCCGTTGTTTCCAGGCTTCGACACCCTAGGTACGCTCCAGCACCTGCGCCAAACCGGCTACGACCATAGTTGGTTTGTCTTGACGCAGAAAATAATCCGCAAAGAATTTGCCCTCTCTGGCTCCGAGCAAAACCCCGACCTAACCAATAAAAGCTGGCGCCAGACCTTGCGCCGCGCGGTGGGCAAAGGAGCCCCGGCCCCCGTAGAAGCCTTCAAAAACAAGGGCGTTGACTTTGTAGTGGAAAAGAACTTGCCTGATTTGGTACGGGGCATGAATGCACTAACTCCCGAACCCCTACTCGACTTTCAGAAGCTGGAACAGGAAATAGTAGCGCGTGACCTGCAAATCGATAACTCCTTCAGCAAGGACTCGCAGATTACGGCCATCAGAGGAGCCCGCCAGTACCTAGGCGACAGGCTTATTCGGACAGCCAAACCCCACAAGCTGCTTGATCCGGCTATGGGGCCGCTGATTGCCGTCCGCCTACACATCCTCACTCGCAAGTCGCTGGGCGGGCTTGAGACTGACTTATCGGGCCGGGTATTGGGAGCCAATGGTGAACCGGTACCGGGACTCTACGCGGCCGGGGAAGTAGCAGGTTTTGGTGGTGGTGGCATGCACGGCTACCGAGCGCTGGAAGGCACCTTTCTTGGGGGCTGCCTCTTTTCAGGCCGCATAGCAGGACGCGCCGCTGCCCAGGCAGTACTCTAGAATTCTTAATGTACAGTACAGCCTTAAGCAAGCTGCATTTATCAAGCACCCCGAGCCTGCTTGGAACCCATACTAGCTTGCCGAAGCGGCTTGCTAACTAAGCAGGACTCAGAGTGGTTATTGGTACGTTGTGTTAAAGCTTGCTACGTTTTCAAACCCAACCGCAAATGATGCTTACTCCTTCACGAAGCGGCGAGAAATAGGCCCTTCTGGCGCTTGAAAACGAATGAAGTAGGTGCCGGGCTGTAAGTCAACGACGGGTATGGTTTGTCCTGGTGCCATCTGCCCGCTCGTTACCTGCTTTCCGTCTTGGCTTAGCAGTTCGTATGGCAACGTAACGCTAGAGCCCGCCACAGCTAGTTCTTCGTGCGCCGGGTTAGGATATATGTTCAGTGCCAATACGCCAGTTGGTTGCAGTACCAAGGTTGGGTTCCCGTCCAGGGTGTACACAGGCTGATTATGGGTAGCGGCGTTGTCGGCATATTCTACTACTCGAATGTGGTAGGAATGCCGCGCGTCCAGATTGCGGATAGTGAGGGAATCAGCAGCTTCATCGGCTACTACGTAGGTGCCATGGCCCAGCGGCTCGCCCTGGCCGAAAGGGGCGGCCGTGTACCGAACCCCGTCCGTAGGAAATACATCAACTGGTGCATCGGCGCGCATCAGCACCAAGCGGCGGGTACCCGTCCCCCGGGTCCAGCGCAGCAGCACGCTTGCCGTATCTTGGGTGGCAGTAAGGGCCGTAGCGTTTTGTAGCGGAGTAGAGAGGTTGTGAGACGGCCACCCGGCTGCAGCCGGAACGGCAATCCAGCCCAATTGGTCGAGTTCCTGCCAAAAGGCCGGTGTGCTCGGACAAGTGTTGAGCAGAATAGCCCACGTATAGCCCCCAGCAGTGCGCACCAAGTAAGTAGCGGTGCCATCTAACCGCCCCCCGTGCCAGCGGTTGCCGGTCCGGTTCACCTGCCACCCCTTCGCATACCCCGGCTCAGAAGTAGAAGGACGAACCAAAGTGGCTAGCGTGGCGGGCGTCAGCAACCCAGGGCGGTCGGGGCCGCCTTCCACAGCTTGTACTAGGCGCACCAAGTCGCGGGCCGAACACACCCAGCCGCCGTGGGCGCTCATAGCTTCGAGGTGGAAGCCTCCGTAGGCGGCGGGCACAGTTTGCCCCGAGCCATTGCAAGCCAGCGTTCGGTATTGGCTTTGATACTCCGCCTCCCGCTCCATCCGATTTGCGCGCAGGTCATAGCCTAAATGGGCTTCGAGTGCACCGGCAGGCGCAAGCAAGTTGTTTTGCACCCAGGTTTCGTAGCCCTGCCCCGTGACTGCCTCCACTATTTTGCCCAACACCAGGTAGCCTATATTGGAATACGCGTAGCGCGTGCCAGGCGCGAAGTTTAGCTTTTTGGACAGCAGGAAGCGCACCATCGTAGAGTCGCCAACGGGGCTAGGCACATTCTGCTTTTTAGCTACGTGCAGAGGAAAGTCTACCGGGTCGCAGCTGCCGAACCCGTCGCAGCCAACAAGCCGGTCCCAACCAGCGCTGTGCTCGAGCAGTTGCTGCACCGTGATGTCGTAGACCCGTTGGTCGGTGATGACGCTCGTGTAATACGGACTACGCAGATAGCCTTGCGGCCCAAATGCTTTGCCGGCCAGGTTGATACGGCCTTGCTCTACCAGCTTCAAAACGGCCATAGCAGTTACTGGCTTCGAGAGGCTAGCTACCCGTAGCAAGTGGTAAGGCTGCAAGGGCTCAGTACGGGCTAAATCGGCGTAGCCGAATGCCCGTGCGTAAACCAGCCGGTCTTCCGTACCGAAAGCAACCGAGGCACCTAAGATTTCCCAGCGCTGCATAAACTGCTGCAACGCCACTTCAAACTGTTTAAATTCTGGAACCGGAATCCCCGTTTGGGCTCCAACATTAAAGGATAGTAAGAAGAAGATAAGAGTGTAAAATTTCTTCAAATTAAATATAAATAAAAAGCCATAAAACCGTCATTCACAGCCTACTTTAGACTTCGAATGACATGGCAATTTTATTATATAATCTGAAGTTTAAAATACAATTATTGTGTATAATTTATAATTTTTACAATATAATAAGCTCAAATAACTATTATAAATCAACAAACAGACATTTGCATTTTACCGCTTCAAAGACAACATAATTTATAAAGCAAAATCACTGCTCATCCTTACGCCAAATACTGGAGCGCACTACTGATTTCTCGAATGCGCCTGTACAAGCATTTCTCGGATGAACTGTTGCATGTGCGTTGCTCGAAGTAACACGCACAACTAACATCACAAGGCTCAACTCTGCCATTTACTAGCAAGGCCCGTTCTCACGTCTCTACTCTTTCCGAAACAGGAACGAGGCAATTCGTGGCACACCAGTTGGATTCTCTTCATCAAACCATTCTTGCAAGGCTACGCAACTGAAGCCGTTTTTGCGGGCGCCTTCGGTGTAGTCTGAAATGTGGTGTACGTGGCACTCTAATTCGAATACGGCACCAGTGGCCGTGTCGAAGCGGGCTTTGCTACCTTGGTACTGCTTGAACGGATGCAACTCGCCAATGTAGAACAACCCACCAGGCTTGAGTGCTTGGTAAGCCTGCGCGAACACAAAGTTTAAGTCTTGGATATGCTCTAGAATAAGGCTGCACGTAAGTAGGTCGGCGGGCTTGTCGACGAAGTGCCACTCCTTGGTAATGTCGCCTTGCTGAAACGTTACGTTTGGCAGTTGCAGTTTCTCCTTGGCTTTGTCAAGCATCTGGGCCGAGAAATCAACAGCGGTGACGTAAGTAGCCTTGGTAGCTAGCCATTCCGTATTCTTGCCAGTGCCGCATCCTAGCTCTATTATTTCCGAGACACTTGCCGTTTCCAATACACTTCTGATGGCGTGAGCCTCCAAATCGCGCGTTTTGTTGAGAACCGTGTCGTAGGTGTCGGCCCATGTATTGTAGGCTTGCTGAATATTCATAATAAGTATACAGGAAGACGTTTAGGTTGAGGCAGAGCAATATAGGTGCTCCAACTAACAACAGAAAGCAACGGTCAACTCTACTAGTTGTTGGTTTTACTTCCTACTTGCTAAACGAGAAAGAGACGCGAAAATTCGCGTCTCTTTCTCGTTTAGGCTAACTCTAAAACATCTCTTTAGCTGACGGTAGCGGCATTGCGGCCGGAATCGGGAGTGCCACCGGTTAGTTGAGCAACCATGTCATCCAGGATGCCTTTGCTGTAGCCGATGCGGTTAGCGTATTCCATGCAGAGGCCATATTCGCGCGGGTCAATCTGGCCGTCCTGCAGCATCATTTGCACCAGGGTTTGCAATTCCAAGGTTTTCTGGAGTCCCTCAGAAGGTACGATAAAGCTCAGTACCCCGAGGTTGTCGACAATAGGCTGCACATCTTCATAGGTGAGCGACAACCGGTTGCCGATTTGCAACAAGAATTGGCCTTCTTCCTTGTCCAACTGCCCATCGGCAGCGGCTACCAGCACAAGATTTTGGAAGAAGGCGAGCTTCTTTTGCTGGGTATTTAAGAGTTCTTCGAGTGTTTTGGTATCCTGCATGGCGGTGGGTTTCTACGAGGCAGCTGAAAAGCGAGCCACTACGGTTGCCTTTATCGAACGCGGCGCATCCATGAAAGTTATAGCTCAGCTTGAGGCCCTTCCTTCCCACTACCCATGATGGAACGGGCACCCTCCGGTAGGAGCTGGAGCGGGACTAGCCACTGGCGTAACGATAGGAGCCGTTTTGCCAGTGACGCGCACATTACGCATCACAAAACCACTGGCTGGCAGCGTAGGCATACGGGTCAGGTCGTAGCGTAGGTCTTGAGGTGGCACATCGTAGGTGATGCCTTCGTTGAGAAAGTGCACGGCTTGTTTCATGGCTTCAATCGTGATCCACTCGCCGGCACAGCGGTGGCCAGTGAGGAAGTCGCCGCCGCCTTGCGGAATAAAGTTGAAGGCGTTGTCTTGCCAGTGGCGGAACCGATCGGGCCAGAACACTTCCGGGTCTTGCCACCACCGCGCGTCGCGGTTGGTGCCGTACACGTCGAGCAGTACCATGGTCCCTTTCGGAAACTTGAAGCCGTGCCAGGTGAAATTGTCGCGCACAATAGCTCCCACAAACGGCGTAAACGGGAAGTAGCGCCGCACTTCCTGCACAAACAACTCGGCATAGTCTTCCGACGGATTGCGCAGTTGCTGCCGGTACGGCGGATACTCGTGCAGGGCCACGGCCGCGAAGGCGATGTACGTGGCAATAGCCACGATGGGACGCACCGCATTTATGAGTTCGATAGCGGCCATTTGCACGTCGAACAACTCACCATCAGGCTCCCGATGCCACGCCACCGCATGGGCGGCGGTGCCTGGCTGAGGCTGCAATTTGCCGGAGCGGATGTCTCGGATGATTCCGCGCATCCATTTTTCGCCGCGTATCCGGGCCTGCTTGCCACGCCAATGCCGCGGGCCAACGCCGCCAAAACCGTCAATCATTGCGCCGAAGTCACGGGCTCGGAGTTCCACCTCGTCTTCTTGTAGCGGCACTCCCGCCCAAGTACAAGCAGCCCGGCACAGAATCTCCTGCGACTCCCGGAACAAAACCACTTCCTCTGTTTGCTCCCACCGTTGCGCATACTGTTGCCACTGCTCGGCCAACAAACTCATCAACCGCTGCCGACTCTCCGGCACCATCAGCGACATAAACATCTCCTTGCGGCAGCGGTGCTCCCCGTTGTCGCGCGTCTGAATAGCGTGCAATCCCATCAACGTGGTTTGTACTCGCCGCGGAATAGCTCCGGTGCGGATAAAATACTCCGGGTCATAGAACAGCTGAGCAGCCTCGGGGCCATGCAGGCATATAGCCTGCATTCCCATCAAACGAATCTGAAATATATCGGAGTCATACTCGCGGCTGCGGTCATACAGGAAGGTATAGCCTTGGCGCAGCACGTCTAAGGTGCTGTCGAGCTTTGGGTCGCGGACGATTTCGGGCATAAGGAAATAAGGCCGGAGGTGAGTGTATGACCGGCTCCATTCCTACGCACCAGCCCCTAGCAAGATGCAGCCGAGCTTCTCGTTTTTAGGCCGTCGCACCTACAAAACCTACTGCTATTGTCTTAATCTGTCTCAGCTCAGCGACTAGTACGATGACCATATGCTGTTAGCGGGAGCCTCGCACTTGGTACAATCATCAATTGGTATAGTCCTACTACAATGAACTGCAAAACTATTTACAAGGCTATTAACATAAAATAATTATATAATATACTTACTTTTGCGGCTGTATTATAGCCCTTCATTAGCTAACAACTTTCTGCTTTAGCCTCTATGTTCAAACGTTTATTTACCGGAGTAGCTCTTCTTACTTTGCTCACTAGTTGCGAGAAAGACCCCGACCCCATTATCCAATTAGAAGGCACTTATGAAACCAGCAACACTATAGTACCCGGCCCTATTCAACTCTACACAATGGGCGGCCGGCGGATAACCGATCAGCAAGTCATCAAATCTTTTATCAAACGGAGGCGCGCAGAAGAGTATTTCCTGTTTGGAAATCAAACTATACCCGACAGCAGCTCTATTGAAGTACAGTTTCAACCTGCCGGCAAAGTTATCCTGTCGTTCAAACAGCCCAATCAGAACGCTAAGGTTGTCGAAACTGAAATAACGGCTAGAACCCAGGAACAACTGACGCTAACCACTCTGGCCGAATCGAGGTTTTTTAAAACCACCGACGGACCAAGCAACCACTGCACTGAGTTAGGCGATAAAATCAAGACCGTCTATCCGGAGCTCAACTGGCAAGCAGTGTCATCGGCTAGTGGCTACTCGGGTTCCTATTGCACCGGGCGGGAGACACGGGTGCTAACCCTCAAAAACGGTAAGCCTGTCCTAACACTTCTGAGTTGGGCGGTTCTTGCTTATGGAAATTTTGGTGGCTGCTCTTCCGCTTACAATAATGAATGGAACACGTTTAACACTGCTCTGCCTGCGCAGCTTGGCAGCAAAGACACCGTTATGGTGCAAACCAAGGAAATAGCACTACTCAAAAAATAGAACCACTTCTCCGTCTACAGTAAAGCAAAGAGCCCGAGCATCTGGCTTGTTGTTACCCAATATTTAGAAGCCCTCCTAACCATGTTGGCTAGGAGGGCTTTTTTGATCCTGCGCGGACTGTTTAGGAGGCAACAAGAATAATCAGCTTACGAGTAGAAAGGCGTCTTGACTTCTGAAGCCAGACTCAGTGAACCAGTTGGGTAAGGACAAGCTCTTGTATGGGCGCAGCTAGGGCAACTACCGGGACCTGCGACAAATGCTATGTGTGGTCGTCCTTAAAATAAGGCATCAAAAAAGCGCTACCCTAACGGCCAGCGCTTTCTTGATAAGAGTTGGGTCAGAACAAGCCACTTGGTCGGGCTTTTTGCGTTCCTGTAAGCGGAAAGCTTACGAGTTAGCTTTCGTAATCAATTCCACAATTTCCTCGGAAATACCGGTGGTGCTGAAGCCGCCGTCGTGCATGAGATTTTGCATGGTTACGTAGCGGGTCAGGTCCGAAAACAGGCTCACGACATAATCAGCACAGGCTTCGGCCGGAGCATTACCGAGCGGCGACAGCCGGTTGGCGTACTCGAAGAAAGCATCGAAACCGCTGATGCCGGTACCAGCTGTGGTTTTGGTAGGCGACTGCGAGATGGTGTTAACGCGCACTTTCTTGAGCTTACCTAAGCGCTGCCCGTAGCTGCGGGCAATGCTTTCGAGCACGGCTTTGGCCTGCGACATATCGGTGTAGTCGAGGAAGGCACGCTGAGCGGCTATGTAACTTAGCGCTACCACCGAACCCCATTCGTTGAAGGCGTCCTGCTTCTCGGCTACGGCCAGCATCTTATGGAACGACAGAGCCGATACGTCCAGCGTCTTTTGGTACCACTCGTAATTCAACTCGCCATAGTGCTTGCCTTTGCGGATGTTGGCGCTCATGCCTATGCTGTGCAGCACAAAGTCGAGCTTGCCGCCGAGGTGTTCTTGCGCGCCGCTGAAAAGCTTTTCCAAATCCTCCATCGAAGTGGCATCGGCCGGGATGATGGGGGCGTTGCACTGCTCGGAAAGGCGGTTGATTTCGCCCATGCGCATGGCTAGTGGCGCGTTCGTGAGCACAAACCGAGCTCCTTCGGCATGCGCTTTCAGTGCCACTTTCCAGGCAATAGATTCTTCATTGAGCGCACCAGAAATGATGCCGACCTTGCCAGCAAGTAGGTTGTTGGACATATGGGGAAAAAGTAGTTGAGCAGATGAGAGTAGTTGGAGTTACAAAAGAGGCAAAAAAATGTCATTCCGACCGGCAGCAGGAATCTAAGTACGCTTCAAGAGCGGCTACCTAATTCCCCCTGCCGGTCGGAATGACATTTTTCAATCTCGCCTTATCCTACTAATTCCTCGCCGCGCATAGCTAGTAGTTCGCGGGCACTCTGGAAGGCATGCTGACTCGGATTGGCTCCAGCAATCATGTGCGCAATTTCGCTGATGCGCTCGTCGAGGTTCAGCATCTTGATGCAACTCACCGTGCGGTCGGCGCGGTCTTGCTTGTACACGAAATAGTGCGTATCGCCGGCGGCGGCCATTTGCGGCAAGTGCGAAATGGCAATCAGCTGGTGCTTCTGCGCCATTTGCTGCATCATACGGCCAACTTTCACCGCAATTTCGCCGGAAATACCGGTATCAATTTCGTCGAATACGATGGTTGGCAAGGCAGTCTTATCGGCTAGCATGTACTTGATGCATAGCATAAGGCGCGAGAATTCACCACCCGAAGCGGCCTTGCTGAGCGTTTGAGGCTGCGCCCCTTTGTTGGCCGTGAACAGGATGCTGATAACATCCATGCCGCTAGCCGTCAATGGTCCGGCCTGATGCTGTACTACTATGCGCGAGTTAGGCATTCCTAAATCGGCCAGTAGAGCTACCAATTCCTTTTCGAATTTCGGGAAACTCTTGCGGCGCGACTCAGAAAGACGAGTAGCTAGTTTGGTAGCGGTGGCTAATGCCCCTTCAGCATCTCGCCGCAAGCGAGAAATTTGCTTGTCTAGGTTCAGTACCGAGCCGACTTTGTCGCGCAGTTCGTCGCGCACGGTCAGCAGCGCTACTATGTCGCGCACTTGGTGCTTGCGCTGCAAGTTGTAGATGACGTTGAGACGGCTTTGCAGCTCATCAATGCGAGCCGGGTCGCCCTCGGTGCGGCGCTCGGCGGCTTCGGCCTCGGCAGCAATGTCGTTGATTTCAATCAGGCAGCTATCGAGGCGCTCCTTCAGGTCGCGGAAGGTGTCGGCGTAGGGAGCAATCTGGCCGAGCAGAATGGCGGCGTCTTTTAGGCTGCTGCTGGCGCAGTACTCGCCTTCGCTCAGGCTTTGTAGGGCGTTGGTGAGCTTGAACTTGATTTCTTCGGCGTGTTCAAGCTGCTTCACTTCCTGCTCTAGCTCGTCCTGCTGTTCGTTGTCGAGGCGGGCTTCTTCCAGCTCATTCAGCAGGAAGCTATGGTAATCAAGCTCTTTGTTGGCCTTGGCTACCTGGTCTTCCAACGATTTCAGGTCGGCTTCCAGCTTGCGGTACTGGCGGTAGGCGCTGCTGTACTGGCCCCGCGCGGGTATCAAGCCGGCATACAAGTCCAGCAGGTTAAGCTGAAACACGGCATCCCCGAGCAGCAGCGTATCGTGCTGCGAGTGAATATCCATCAGGTTGGCCCCGATGTGCCGCAGTGTTTCCAGCGTCACGGGCGTATCGTTCACGAAGGCCCGCGACTTACCCGCCGGACTAATTTCGCGGCGCAGGATGCACTGCGTATCGTAGTCGAGGTCCTCGGATTCGAATATATCCTGGAGCTGGTAGCTGGAAATATCGAACTGCCCCTCGATTACGCATTTCTTCTCGGTGTCGAAAAGCATGCGCGAGTCGGCGCGGTTGCCGAGCAGCAACCCAATCGCGCCAAGCATGATGGATTTACCGGCGCCGGTTTCGCCGGTGATAATATTGAGGAGCGCTGAAGGCCGCAGCTCCAGCTGCTCGATCAGAGCGTAATTGCGGATGCGAAGATCAACCAGCATAATATCAAGTGAAGGCCGGCACCGGCCGTAGCTAACAAACAAGAAACCCGCCGCGCTGACAATGTCAGACAAGACGGGTTTTACAAACCTACTAATTACTTTAGGTTATTGCCAACTATATTCGCATCAAGTTTTTATGAATTTCTTGACTGTCCTTACGCAACAGGGAAAATACAGCCAAACCCAATAAACAAGCAGTTCAGCTTGCCCTTACCTTGGGAATGATAGCGGGGTTAAAGGGCCATCAGGGCTGCTTGAGCATGGCCTGATACTTAGCAGAATTGGTAGGATCTACCTCGGAAAGCAGATTTGCCAGGTTTTGCTTTTGCTGTACATCCGTGCCGCTACGGAAAATATTAGCTATTTCGTCGGCCTTGGTATCGAAGAAAGCGCGGGCTAGTAAGGTACCAGGGCGGCGCGTTGCGGCTTGTTGTACTCCCTGTAAAGCAGTGAAAATACTCGTGCGAGCGTCGTCGGGCTTCTCGATGAAAACGTCGAGACCTTGGCGGTAGTAGGCATAGCTGCCCGTGCGAATAGCTACCAGCTGAGGGTCCTGCAGGTTGTTGAGCAACCAGTAGCGGTTGCGCGTCTGGCCGTCTTTCCACGCCTCATCTACCTCATTGGTTGTGGTTTGGGAGGCAGCATTTTGCAGCACGTTGCGGGCTCGGTCGTAGTAGGGCGAACCACCAAGCCGGGAGAAGCTGTCTTGGTCGAGCCCGATGGCGATGTAAGCGTAAAAAGATAATAACGAGGATAGATTGCCGACAAACGTGTTTTCCGAGTAGTCTATCGGGTTTTGCGGCGAGTAGTTGAACTTGAAGTTGCGGTCAGTGAAGCTCAGCAGGTTGGTTTCGTAGCCGGTGCCATACACAGGCCGCGTCGTGACGATGCGGGTAGTGGCTACGTATTGTCCGTTCTGAGGAATAGCCGTGATACCAACGAACATCCGCATCCGGATTCGCTCTTCCGGACGGTAGGTCTGGCTGGTGAAGGACCTGGTATTTATGAAGCCTTGAATGTCCTTCTGCAGTTGCTGCACCAATTGCTGGTCGGCAATGGTTACGTTTTCGGTAGTAACGCGCACTTCCGCCAGTATCTCTTGGGCGTGACTAGCACGCGTTGAGAGCAAGCAAACCAGAACAATTATAACAGACGACAGTAGAGAATTACGCTTCACGGGGCAGGCGGGCAAGAACAGCTTGAACAATATCGTGAGCCACGGCGGCTTTCAGCTTTACTTCAAAGATAAGCATTTCGCCCTGGGCATCCAGCAAGGTTACTTTGTTGGTATCAACGCGAAAACCCGCGCCGGCATCACGCAAAGAATTAAGCACTACCAGGTTGAAGTTTTTGCGGTGCAGCTTCTCACGGGCGTTGGCTTCCTCGTTATTGGTTTCCAACGCAAAACCCACCGAAAATTGTTCGGGCCGCTTGGTTTTCCCTAGCGTGGCGGCAATATCCACGTTCTTGACCAGTTCCAGCGTGAGCGTATCGCCTTCCTTCTTGATCTTGTTTTCGGCTATGTGCGCGGGCTTGTAGTCAGCTACTGCCGCCGCAAACACCCACACGTCTGCAGTCGGAGCCACTGCCGCCGCTGCCGCATACATCTGGTCGGCAGTTTCTACCCGTTGGGTTTGAATACGCGGATTCAGTGGATCGGGCAGGTTGGTAGGTCCGCTAACCAGTGTTATCTCGGCCCCTGCGTCAGCAAATGCTTCGGCCAAGGCGTACCCCATTTTGCCAGTACTATGGTTGCCGATGAAGCGCACCGGGTCGAGAGGTTCGTAGGTGGGGCCAGCCGTGACGAGGACGCGCATATTTTAAAAAGAATCGATAGTAGTGTCAGTGAAGAAGTAGCGCGTGGTGCGGCCTACAAACCTAGCGCCGCTACGCGCATTTGCCGAATCAGGCCGCAAATTCCTTAGGCTCTATCCTTCATTCTTATCTCACTTAGTGCTGCTACAATATCCTCGGGCTCTAACATGCGGCCCGGACCGGATAGGCCACTAGCTAGTTCACCAGTAGGCGAATCGAGGATGGTATTGCCGTAGGAACGTAGCCGCGCCAGGTTAGCCGTGGTGGCGGGATGGGCATACATATCGAGGTCCATGGCGGGAGCCAGCACCACGGGGCAGCGGGCCGAGAGGTACACGGCATCCAGAAGCGAATCGCAGAGGCCATGCGCAAAATGCGCCACGGTATTGGCCGAGGCGGGCGCCACCAGTAGCACATCGGCCCACAATCCTAAGTGCACATGGTTGTGCCACTCACCGGCTTGTTCGTCTTTCAGAAAACTTTGGAGCACAGGCCGTTTTGAGAGCGTACCTAAGGTGAGCGGCGTCACGAAAGCCGCTGCCGAAGCAGTTAAAATAACTTGTACCTCGGCACCGGCTTTGGTGAGCAGACGCACCAAAGGAGCGGCTTTGTAAGCTGCAATGCTGCCGCAAACTCCAAGCAAAATCTTGCGCCCTTCCAACGATGAAGACATGATGGCACTAAATGAAGTGGTACAAAAGGAAAGAACGCCCTGCCAGCCTCTTGAAACACTTCGCGTGCTGACACGGGATTTTATCCCAACATCAGCACGCGAGATGCTTCGACAAGCTCAGCAAGACGTTCTTTTTTGATTAGTCTAAGACCGATTACTCGGCTTTGGCAACACCAGTATTTTCTTCTTCCGAAGGAGTGCGGTAGTATACTTTGCCTTCCAGGAATTCCTCGATGGCGAGGTTGGTAGGCTTGGGCAGACGCTCGTAGTGCTTGGAAATTTCAATCTGCTCCCGGTTCTCGAACACCTCTTCCAAGTTGTCGACAGTGGTAGCAAACTCGGCCAATTTGCCGTTTAGTTCTTCTTTCAGCTTAACAGCCAATTGGTTGGCACGCTTCGAAATAACTGCAATTGACTCGTATACGTTGCCCGTTTCGGCAGCGAATTCCGACATGTTGCGCGTTACAATAGAGGCAGAAACGTTGCTAGGGGTCTTCATGAGTTGATGGTTTTAATTGTTAAATCGTTAAACCGTGGATTGCTGGTTATTGCTTGTTCTGCTAAGCCATTAGGCATCACTTGTCAATCAATAATCAGCAACCAACAATTTCAAATTAGTTAGCTGCGGCAGCGTCTTTGGGCTTGAGCTTGGCAGCTTGTGCGGTTGCATCCGTGTACATCCGCTCGGCTGCCTTTATGTTGCGGCTCTGCGGATACGTGTCTACGAAGTGCTGGTAGAAAGCTATTACTTCGAGGTACCGTTCGCGCTGCTTTTCCGTTACGCTTTCCCGGGCCAAATCGTACTGCGCACTAATCTTCAAGTACTCGGCTTCTTCGTTGAAGGCCGAAGCCGGAAACTGCTGCTGAAAATTGGTTAGCGCCACTACTGCTGACTGGTAGTAACGCAGGTCGTAGTAGAGCTTGGCACCTTGGTAGGCTTTGTTTTCAAGCTTCTTCTGTAGCTCCTGCGACATATTCTCGGCCTCGGGACGGAACGTGCTGCTTGGGTAGCGGTTCAGAAACTCCTGTATCGTTTCCAGCGCCGAGTACGTGTTAGTTTGGTCTAGTTCGTACTCAGGCGAGTCGCGGAACAGAGACTTGGCTTGCAGAAACGAGGCTTCTTCGGCGTAAGTCGAGTTCGGGTAGGTGTCCGCAAACGTCTTGAAGTAGTAGGCGCTGAGCGTGTAGTTGCGCTGGCGAAAGTTGGTATTGGCAAAGTAGAACTGCGCCTTTTCCGCTTCCGGACGGCCTTTCAAGAGCGGCACCAAATCTTCGAGCAGTGTACCAGCTTTGAAAAAGTCGCCTTTGTCGTAGTACTTGATGGCAGCTTCGTACTTCTTGTTCACGTCGCCGCTCTTGAGCAGCTTTTGGTAGCCAGTACAGGAGCCTAATAGCAACGTACTCAACAAGAGAACAAAAAGAGTTGGGCGGAATGAATGCATAAGGGGCACAAAGGTAACGGATTCTGCCTGAATCACTGAACTGGTAAATCGTTGATTGTTGGCGGCTTGGTTGCCGCTGGTTGCCACAACCGACGCAGAGGCCCTGCTATTTCTTAACGGGCAGCGCTGGCGTGGCACCGGGTGGGGCGGTAACGCGAGCCGCCGCTGGCTTGGAAACGGGCTTAGCTACGGGTTTGGGGCTGGTTTTCGGTGCTGACTTCGTTTTCAACTTACCCTTTGGTTTGGCCTTAGGCTTGGCTTTCACGGGCAAGGCAAAGTGCTTGCCTAACACCGCGCGGCGCGTGGGTCGTTCCGTGGGGCGCCAACTGAAATCTTTGAGTTTCTCGTCTTCGGGCTTCAACTCATGGGGCGGAATAAAGCTGGCATCGGGATTGGTCAGAAAGCTGATGGTCTGCAGCTTGCTTTCAGCAAAGCGCAGCACCATCGTGGCCGACAAGGCTTTGTTCATGCCGCTCACGGCCGTGTCACCCTCAAGAGCATAGTAGATGCTCTCCGCGTTGCCAAGCACGTCGACTTTTTTTATGGAGTTGCCTTGAAAGTAGGCTATCATCCGGCGTCCCTTCACTTGATTAAAGTTCAACAGGGTATCCTGCCCGATAATAAAGGCCCGGGCATAGAGCCGCATCTGGTCAACTTTGCCTTTCCGCTGCCGAATTTCCATGCTGTCGGAGGTAAGCTGGTTTTTGTTGTTCCAGAGGATGGGGTTTTTGTTGAGGTAGATGATGGAATCGAGCCGGTTATAAGTCAGCGAGTCACAGCGGCCTTGTAAGTCGGTGCGGAAGATTTTAGTTTTCGGAAAGGCGTATATCACCCCGGCATTGTTGAGGGGCGCCTTGCCTTCCTGGCTAATCAAGGTATCGGCCGCCAAGTACAGGGTGTCTTTGCCCGATATGTTGCGCATCACCGGCGAGCCGTACACTTTCACTCGGCCTTGCAGTCGCCAATACCGCCCCACGTCGCCGCGTATCACCACGTTGTCCTTCTTCGAGGTCATCGAGACGTGGCCGGTTGCTACCCCGTACTTTTGCGCTTGGTCGTAGACGAGCTTGTCGCCGGTGAGCAGGTAATTAGGCGTTTCAACTTTAGCGTTTCGCTGAAACGTGGATACACCGGTAATGGTGTTGTGCACTCCGTTTTCCGCATACAAGGTCTGATTTTGCTTATCAGTCAGCCGCGTGGGGCCGAAGAAGTACGCCACTTTCGTTACGGTATTGTACTGCAGCGTATCGGTGTCGATGGTGTTGTCTTTGGTGAGCACCTTCACGTCGCGCTTAAAGCTGAAGATCTTGCTGGTGGTGTTGTAGTAGCCGTATTGGCTGTCGAGCGTGTTTTCGGGGTCGACGATGTGGCCGCCGGTGCTGTAGTACGCTAAGTTGGTAGTGAGGTCGTAGTCGAGCAAACTGGTGGTGAGGGTCATGCGGGGGTCGCGCATGGTCACGTTACCAATCATGCGGGCTTTGCGGGTATCCCCATCGTAAGTAGCCCGGTCGCCAGTGATGGTAATGGTGTCGTTCTGGATGATGCGCACGTTGCTGAACGCTTCCAGCGCGTTTTTATCGGTGTATTGATAAGCCGAGTCGCAGTAAAGCAGCGTGGTACCCTGCCGGAAGCTCACGTTGCCAATGAGTTTGCGGATTTCAATACCGTTGAACTTACCACCTACCAACTGCTGGGTGCCGGGTAGCAACTCAATACGTTGGCCTCTAGCGGGTGTAGATTGGGCGGCTGGCTTGCGCTGCGCCGTAGCCAGCAACGGAAGCCAAACCAATAAAAACAAAGAAAGAAATCTAGATAAGGGCATTATAAAGCAAAGGTATGAAATCTACCTCCTTGCGGCAGGGCGCGCTTGGTTAGATACTATGGTAGGAGCGGCGCATCGCCAGTTGTTCAAGCAGGCCGCGAAGCCAGCGCTTGGCACCATGGCAGAACAACAAGCTGCAAGCCAAGATTAAGGTTGTTTGCGACCTAGCAGTCGTAGCATAGTTGGCACGTTATCGACTTCAATGGCATCGGGTTGGCAATCGATGAGGCGTTGCACAGTGCCTTCAGCACGACCTCCGAACGTAACAACTTGCAGGCCCGCTGCGTGCGCCTGCGCAGTATTTTCTGGTGTGATAATATCCTTCTTCACTACAATAGCCTGCACCTTTTCTGCTTTCGCTACTTGCAACTGCCCCTCGAAATCCTCGGTTATTTCCAACCCGAGCGGTGTAGTGGGCAGCGCTTGTCGCAATGCCGCCAACGACGATTGGTTGATGGTAAGCACCAACAGCCGATCTGGCGGCCAGGAATAACGCTTTAGCAACTTTGCTAGTGCCCGCGCCAAAGCCGGTGCGCGAGCCAAGGGCTGGTCGGGGTTGCAGACGTTGGTTTCGTGCAAGTCGAAGTGCAGGTAGGGCAAGGTGGGGCGCTTGCTGAGCTTGTCGAGCAGCTGTTCCAGCGTGATGGGGTGCTCGTCTTGCCATAGGTCGTAGAACCAACCGGCTTTGTACGCTAATTTCTGCACAGCCGCGGCGGGCTGCTCGTAGATGCAGCCTGTGCCGTTGGTCATCGACTCCAGCTTTTGGTCGTGATACAGCATCAATACGCTGTCTTGGCTGAGCTGCACGTCAATTTCTACGCCATCGGCGCCACGGGCTAGGGCTTGCTCTATGCCGCCTAGGCTGCTCGGGGGCAACGGGTTGAACGGATTGAATGGCGTGAGAAAACCTGACCCAGCGTGCCCAATTACAAGTGGCTGTTGGCCAGCGGGCAGTGGTTTAGCGCCCGAGCCGCAGGACGCCAACACCAGCGCCCAACTCACAATTAATAACGTGTGTAGTAAGTGACGGAAGGAAAAGGGCCTTAAGCTCCCTCCAAACTCTTTGTTTCTACGATTCATCCGTATCAGATTTCCCATGCGTAACGCCCGATGAGGCGGCGTCCGTATTTTTGTGTTTCGCTTTACTTCTTTATTTAAATGCTCGACCAAGTTCGCCAGTACATCGAAGAACACCACCTCTTCTCGCTCACCAATGATCCGCTGCTAGTAGCCGTAAGCGGCGGCCAAGATTCGGTGGTGCTTGCTGATGTGCTGCACCGGCTAGGCGTGCAGTTTGCCATTGCCCACTGCCATTTTGGGCTGCGGGGCGAAGAAGCGGATGCCGACGAGCAGTTTGTGCGCAAGCTGGCTAAGAAATACGAGGTTCCCTACTTCGCCGAGTTCTTCCAGACCAAAGCCTATGCCGAGCAGGAAGGCATTTCCACGCAAATGGCAGCCCGCGCTCTGCGCTACGAGTGGTTTGAGCGGCTGCGCCAAACCCAAGGCCTAGCCTACATTGCCACCGCCCACCACCAGCGCGACGCCGCGGAAACCATGCTGCTCAACCTCACGCATGGCACTGGCTTAGCAGGTTTGCACGGCATTCCGCCCAAGAATGGCTTCCTCGTGCGCCCCCTACTCGGCATTGGCAAACCCGAGCTGTTCGAGTATCTGGTGGAAAATCACCTGATCTGGCGCGAAGATGCTTCCAACGACAGTCCCGTGTACCAGCGCAACCGCCTGCGCCAGGAGGTGCTGCCCGTGCTGCGCGAAATCAACCCCAACCTCGACCAAACGCTGCAATTCACGGCCGAACGGGTAGGCGGGGCCGAGGAAATTGTGCGCCGCTACGTGCAGGACACGGCCGCGCAGGCGCAGCGCACCGAAGAGGAAGTAACGTACCTCAACATAGGTATGCTCCAGCGCACGGCCGCTACCACGCTGGTTCTGCACGAGCTGCTGCGGCCATTTGGGTTCAGCTTTCCGGTAGTGAAAGACATTGTGGCCTCTTTCCCTTCCGAGCCCGGCCGCCGCTTCGAGTCGCCGACGCACCGGCTGGTGAAGGACCGGGAACAACTGGTTATCACCCGTAAAACGCTTACCAAGTTTGGCACGCATCAGATTCAGGCCGGCCAGGAAGCCCTGAAAATCGACGGTTTGCACCTACGCCTAGAGCTGAACGAAGCGGCTGGCCTCGACATTCCGCGCGGTAAAGCCATAGCCGCCCTCGACGCTGATTTGCTGAAGTTTCCGCTTATTGTGCGGCCCTGGCAGGAAGGCGACTGGTTTATGCCCATCGGAATGAAAGGCAAAAAGAAGTTGTCGGACTTCCTAATTGACCAGAAAGTGCCGCTCAACCTGAAAGACAACGTATTTGTGCTGGCTTCGGGCGACGGCAAAATTGCCTGGGTGGTCGGCTTCCGTCCCGACGAACGGTTCAAGGTAACCGAGAAAACCGAGCGGGTTTTGGTGGTGAAGCGGATGTAAACTACTTAGGTAAAGTATTGATTTGATACTGGTTGTCTACCCCGATGATTCATTACTCAGCTAACCGGTTAACATTTCAACATTTTACCCATCCAACCCTTAGCTTTACGCCCGAACCCAAACCGTACACCCAATCCATCACTCGATGAAAGTTACCGTAGTTGGGGCTGGCAACGTAGGCGCTACTTGCGCCGACGTATTAGCCACCCGCGAAATCGCCAACGAAATTGTTCTGGTTGACATCAAAGAGGGCTTCGCTGAAGGCAAAGCACTGGATATCTGGCAGAAATCTCCCATCATTGGCTACGACTCCCGCACCGTAGGCGTCACCGGCGACTACAGCCGCACTGCTGATTCCGACGTGGTAGTTATTACGTCGGGTTTGCCCCGCAAGCCCGGCATGAGCCGCGACGACCTGATTTCGACCAACGCCGGTATCGTGAAAACGGTGACGGAGCAAGTGGTAAAATATTCGCCAAACGCCATCATCATCGTAGTAAGCAACCCGCTCGACGTGATGACCTACCAGGCGCACCTCACCTCGGGTCTGCCCCGCGAGAAGGTGTTTGGCATGGCCGGCATTCTGGACACTGCCCGCTACCGCGCTTTCCTGGCCGAAGCCCTGAACGTAAGCCCCAAGGACATCCAAGCCGTATTGATGGGCGGCCACGGCGACACAATGGTGCCCCTCCCCCGCTACACCACCGTTGGCGGTATCCCCGTAACCGAGCTGATCGGCAAGGCGGAGCTGGACGCCATTGTGCAGCGCACGGCCGTGGGTGGCGGTGAGCTAGTGAAGCTGATGGGCACTTCCGCTTGGTACGCTCCTGGCGCAGCAGCTGCGCAGATGGTAGAAGCCATTGTGCGCGACCAGCGCCGCGTGTTCCCCGTGTGCATCGAACTGCAGGGCGAGTATGGCATCAATGGTGTGTACTTGGGCGCCCCGGTTATCCTCGGCAAAAATGGCATCGAGAGAGTAATCGAGTTGCAACTCAACGACGAGGAAAAGGCAGCCCTGGAAACTTCGCGCGGCCACGTAAAAGAAGTAATGGACGCGCTGGACAACATGAGCAAGGCTTCGGCTTAGTTCCGTTTTTCGCTCTAACTGAAACCGGCCGTTCCGCACTAGCGGAGCGGCCGGTTTTCGTTTAGCAAGCATAGTGAAAGGCAGGTATTCACTACCTTGCTAGCCTAACATCCTTACATGCACTTTCACCTTATTGATGTCAACCAAGAAATTACGGATGCCTGGCAGCGAGTATTTGCCGACATCGACCAAGTAACAGTCCGGCACGGCTCCATCTTCGACTTCCCGTGCGACGCCATTGTCAGTCCGGCCAACAGCTTCGGCTTCATGAACGGCGGTATCGACTTTGCGATATCCAAACACTTAGGCTGGCACCTCGAGAAAGAGTTGCAGCGCATTATCCGCGAGAAGTTCTACGGAGAACTATTGGTTGGGCAGGCCACCATTCTGCCCACGGGTAGCGGCCTATTTCCCTACCTGATTTCGGCGCCTACCATGCGCACGCCCATGACCATTACGCGTGGGCCCAACGTGTATCATTGCATGAAGGCGCTACTGCTTTTGCTCGAGCACGGCGTGCTGCCTACTGGCGAGTTAGTGAAATCAAAAATCAAGAGTGTGGCCATTCCGGGTCTTGGCACCGGAGTGGGGCAAGTACGGCCGCTGGTGTGTGCCCGCCAAATGCGCATTGCCTGGGAAGATGTAATGCACCAGAAGTACGCCACCAAAGCCGGTTGGGAGGAGTTGCGCTCCAACTACGCCTACTTCTACACGCACAACGAGTCAGATATAAAGTACAACATCAAGTAACTTCCGGCTTGCTGTTGGGCACCTATATTTCGCTCCCAATGACCGCCGCCAACCTCGAAGCTGCCCTTCACGCCCTGGCTGATCCAGCCCGTGCCGTTCTGCTTGCTCGTTTCTTTAAAACCAAGCCCGGTGAATATGGCGAGGGTGACCAGTTTTTAGGTCTCGATTTGCCGCAGCAGCGCCAGTTGGCCCGGCAGTTTCGGGCGCTGCCGCTTGCTGAGGTAGAAAAGCTATTGGCAAGCCCGTGGCACGAGTGCCGGCAGACGGCACTTATTGTCTGGACGCTGCAGTTTCCAAAGGCTGGCCCCGCGGGCCAGCGCGTTATTCACGAGCGGTATCTGGCCAACCGGCGCTTCGTCAACAACTGGAATCTGGTGGATATCACCTGCCCGATGCTGGTGGGCACCTACCTGCTCGACAAAGACCGGGAGCCGCTGTATGAGTTGGCGGCCGAGCCGCAGCTTTGGAGCCAACGCATGGCGTTGGTTTCCACGTTGGCCTTCATTCGCAAAAACCAGTTTGCCGATACCTTCCACCTGTCCGCCCAACTTCTCTCCCACCCTCACGACCTAATTCATAAAGCCATGGGATGGATGCTGCGCGAAGTGGGCAAACGGAATGAGGATGCCCTAGAAGAATTCTTGGCCGACTACCGGGGCCAACTACCTCGCACAGCCCTGCGCTATGCCATCGAGCGTCTCCCACCCGACCGGCGTCAATTTCACATGCAGAAGTGAAGCGCTTTGCTGCACTGCGTATATGTCAAAGAGGTAGCACTGCTGAGAAGCTAGCGTGTAAGCGTTCATCTAGCAGCTAGCAGCTTGTTTCTCAACCAGCGTCTGACCGGTTCATCGTACAGCCTTAGGCAGGCGTAAGCAAGCAAAACAATAGCCGCAAACGTAAACAGAGCCACGGGCAAGGCCTGTTGCAGAGAGGGTTTATGGGTGCTTACCCAGCCGGTATAGGTATAGATGAGCGGGTAGTGCGTGATGTACACGGGGTAGGAAATATCACCGAGAAACTTACATAGCCGAGTAGCACTTGTCCCGCCAGCTAGTTGCCCGCTAGCCCCTAGCCACACAATCAAGGGGAACACAAACACAATATTGAGCGAGTCATACAAGCCGTTTAACCACAAGTGTTCGGCACTACCTACTCGGGGGAAGGCAAGAACCAGGGCCAGCAACAAGCTGCACCACAAGAAAGCGTGTTTTACTGCGGCAAGAGTGGCGACGCGGCAAAGCAACAACCCAGCAAAAAAAGGATACATCATCCGCGTAAACCCGATGCGCAATTGGGTGGGCTCCAACGACCACCCCCCAATTACGTCCCCGGTAGTATTAGTGACGGCGAAGTGAATTAGGGCCGCCCCGGCCAGTACCACCAGCACCGACAGCGCCGTCTTGGAAAATTTCCGTACGCCAAGCGCGTACAGCAAATTGGCGATGTACTCGAAGAACAAGGACCAGCCAGGCCCATCGAGCGGGTGCATTTCCTGCCAGCCCCGGATGTCCATCGAAATTGGCACCGGCAATAAGGTAAACCCGATGACCATCACCAGCAGCATTTTCCAGACCGGCACCTCACTAATAGTAGGCCACAGGGTGGAATCCTGGAAATAGAAAAACAAGGCCCCGATAATCATGCCCAGCACCACCAGCGGTTGCAGTCGGATAAGCCGGACCTTGAAGAAGTCCTTTAGCGTCATCTGGCCCCATCGGTCATCGTAGGCGTAGCCAATAACAAAGCCAGAGAGCAGAAAGAAAAAGTCGACGGCCAGATAGCCATGGTTGATGATCTGGTCGAGGTGGCTGGTGGCATGCGCCTCAAACAAATGAAAGGCTACTACCAGTAATGCGGCCACCCCTCGCAGCCCGTCCAGAATAGCGTAGTGAGGCTTAGTACTTAACACCGCTGCTTTCGGCTCTGATAGTAGTTGTGCTTTCATGCGCTGCGTCAACCTGTATGTTGCTTAACTACAAGCAACGGGAGTGGCTTCCCCTTTTAAACATACCATTCCTTTCTGGTTGCACACTCAATTACTTCCTGAACTCACTTTACTTTCAGAATCTTCCACCATGCGCTTGTCATTCCGACGCAGGAGGAATCTGGATAAGCTCATCTAACGGTGATACTCAGATTTCTCCCGCGTCGCGGAACGACAACCAGCAAGGGCTTTGATTCTGCTCGCTATTCCAGTCCGTGAACGGCTGACTCAGCTTTAACTTGCAAAGCCTTACGGGCTTGGCTATAGCAACTGATAGTTTCGATACTCGCCAATGCGGTAGCCGGTTAGGCGAAACACCACTTGCTTGAACTTATCTTTCAGGCGGTAGCGGTTGCGGCTCATGTCGTGGTCGTAGCGCCAGTTTTGCTGGCGTACCCGCTCCTGCATCACCGCCGGATGAGTGCCCCGAAAGTGTTGCAACGAGTCGATTTCGCTGTAATCGAATTCTTCGGCGGGTACTACGTGCTGGGCCATCCACTCATCGGAATGCCAGAGTTTGCCGAAGGTTTCCTGCTTGCGCTGCATGGCGGCGGGCGTTTTCACGTAGCCGTAGTGATGCACAGTGGCGTCGATCAGCTTCACGCGCAGCTTTAGGTTACCAGTTTTGCGGAAGCCCTGTGCGTCGCGGTAGGAATAGATGCCGGCACCGGGTCGCACCACCCGGATTTCGCGGCGGTACCACCGGGGGGAGTCGCCAATGTAGTCGTAGCTGGCGTAGAAATGCCGGTAGTTCAGCAGCAAGCCATCTACTTGCTTGTCCGCCCGCCAGCGCTCCATTCCGACCCGGATAGCAGGGTAATCGGCCTCGTGTAGTACCTCATCAGCTTGCAGGTAGATGGCCCAATCGGCATCGGCGGGCACGGCAGCCAGCGCTTTATCGGTTTCTACGGCCAGTACTTTGCCGCCCTCGCGCAGGGTGTCGTCCCACACAGTTTCCAGGATGCGGATTTTAGGCGAGTTGAGGCTCTTTATTAGGCCGAGCGTATCGTCGCTGGAATTGCCCACGGCCACCACCACTTCATCGCAGAGCGGAAGCAGGGACTTCAAGCTCTCGAGCACCGGGTAATCATAGGTGACGGCATTGCGCACAAAGGTGAAACCGACAACTTTCATAAGACACGTAAAAATGAGCGAACCTGAGGCGTAACCTACCAAGGATTTACGACTTAGTAGCCGCTCATAGGAAGCCGCTAACGCTAGGCCGCTGCTGCCAACCCACAAAAAAGGCCAAGCATTGTGCTTGGCCGATTGAGAAACAATTACTTCTGACTAGCTCGAAATAGCTTTTGCTTTTCGTCTTTGGAAAGGCTTTCATAGCCGGAGCGCGAAATCTTATCCAAGATGGTGTCGATGTCGTTTTGCTCGGGCTTAGGCATGGGGCCTTTTTTAGAAGCTGCTGTTGTGCTACCACCGCGGTGCGTAACCCGTAGGCGCGGCCGCCCCGAAAGCAAGGCGCCCACCCAATCGCCGACGGCTTGCACGGGCGTACCTAGGTCGCGTCCTCGTTGCAGCTGTTTGATGTAAAGAAAGCCTAATAAAGCACCACCTAAGTGCGCAATTTCGCCGCCCGCGTTGCCTTTGTCGAGGCTGGCCAACGACACCAGTACCACCACGGCCGCAATGTATTTGATCTTGACCGGGCCAATGAGGATGACGCTAAAAGTGTAATCGGGTAGCAGCGTAGCAGCCCCTACAATGATGGCCACAACGCTGGCCGAAGCTCCGTACAGAATAGAGGGCCGCCCCTGGAAAACAGGCAGCAAGTTGAAAGCCAGCAGATACAGCACCACACCCGCAAGCGCGCCTAGCACATAGAGACTTACCAGTTTACGGTCGCCGAGGTACTCGCGTACTAGGGAGCCAAACCAGTACAGGTTTAGCAAGTTGAATAGAATGTGAAAGAACCCGATGTGGGTGAAGCTGTATGTAAGCAGCGTCCAGGGGCGGGTCAGCAGCAGCATGGGCTCCGAGGGCACGGCAATCCACTCCAGCACCAAGCCCTGTTGGCTCGAGCCAGTGGTCACGAACATAACAGCACCGAACAGTATCAACACGACGAACACTATCGCATTAATCAACAGCAGCTGATTAAGCGCGTTGTCGCGCCGGCTGAAGGCAGTACGGATATCGTTGATAAAACTCATGGGAAGAGAAGCTTAAAACAAAGAACGCAGATTCCGAAAAGTGTGCTGACGCAAATGCTGCCTACACCCAACCTCGGGAAGTTGTCCACCACGCAGCGACACTTCACTTAACCATAATGGGTGCCGTTCCGTTGCCAGATTTTCAACACGATAAAGCCAATCAACATTCCGCCCAAATGTGCGAAGTGCGCCACATTGTCGCCAGGCGTTTGGTGTAACCCGGCATATAGCTCGTAGGCCGTATAGAGGAAAACAAACAGCCAGGCTTTGATAGGAAACGGGATGGGAAAGATGAAAAGTGTCTGCTGCGGAAACAAGTAGCCGAAAGCAAACAACACCGCAAACAAGGCCCCGGATGCACCCAACATACCCGCCACTGGGCTATTCAACGACTGGTCGTAAATAGTATCTACGGCCTCTGTGGCCATTGATACCAACTTCTGGTCGTTGGGTGTGCGTTGCAGCTGCGCAGCAACCTGCTGGTAAGATTCACCGGCGTTCGGAAGATGATCGCGGAAGAAGTCGGCGAAAGCAATACCTGAGGGCTCCTGATGAAATGCCGCACGGTCTACGTTCATCTGGTACAACTCATAATTACGCACGCCTTCGTAAAGCACGCCCGCTCCTATTCCACAAATCAGCCAATACGTCAGGAACCGTTTAGGCCCCCACACGTCTTCCAGCGAAGCCCCGATGAACACCAAGCCAAGCATGTTGGACAACAAGTGCCCAATGCCGCTGTGCATGAACATGTACGTCACGAACTGCCAAGGCTTGAAATACACGGAACCAATTGGGTACAAGGCGCCAATTACGGTAAGTTGAGCGCCAAGCTGGCTTTGCAGGAAGAACACCAGCACGTTGATGATGAGCAGGGTGCGAACAGTAGGGGTAAGTCGGAACATGAAGGGCTTAGTTGAGTCGCGGGGTGTGCTGGTTTATTGTGAGTTCACTGCTTCTAACGCATTGACTGGTTCTTACGCTGATTGAGGCGATTTGGCCGGACTACCCGAACAGTATACCAAACCGCCAGCTCACAGATCATTCGCTCCGTCTGCTGAATGGTTGTTTACTTGACTTAGCGAGTTCCGCTCGGTGAAATCAGCATTAGCCAACTTAGCGCGTAAAGAAGGCTTGCAGCTGGCTCATCTCCAGCATCACCAGCGTCCGGCGGCCATCGGGCGTGTAACCGGGTACTTGGCAAGCGAAGAGCCGGTCGACTAAGGCCGTCATTTCGGTGTCGGAGAGGCGGGCCGTAGCGGCGGTGGTTGCCACTCGGCGAGCCAATGCGCGGGCCATTTGCTCGCGGCGCTCTAGCTTAACCAGACCCGCGCTATTGCGGAATTGCTCGATGAGGCTTTCTAGCAACTCTTTTTCGTCGCGGGCGGGTACGTCGGCCGGAATACCTTCCACCGCAATGGTGTTCTTACCGAAATCGGAAAAGCGGAAGCCCAGGGCGCGCAACGCCTCCTCCACTTCCCGCAGCACGGCAAAGTCCTGGGGCGAGAAAGTAACTGTACGTGGGAACAACAACGTCTGGGACGTGCCTGTTTCGCGCTCCAGCTCCTGCGCGTACTGCTCGAAGAGAATCCGCTCCCGCGCGGCCGCCTGGTCAATCAGCATCAAGCCCGACTTGACTGGCACCAGCAGGTATTGCTGGTGCAGCTGCAGCACTTTGCCGCCAGTGCTACCGCTGCTTTCGCGCAAGGGAAGCTGCGGCGCAGCAGCAGGTGTTGCGGCAGGCAGTACGGGTACGGATGCGGGAACCACTGGCACACTCGTAGTAACAGCTTTCGGTATTTCTGCAGCGGCTGTTTGGGCAGCCGTCAGGGCCGAAGCCGACGGAACCGGTACCCCAATAGCGGTGGCCTCGCGCTCTACCTCGGGCACGTTGATCTGGCTCAACGACTTGTAGAACTCCTCCAGCTCACGCTTGGCTTGCTCGGTTGGCCGGGGCGGCACCTGCCGCTCGTAGGCATCGGAACGGGTGGTACTACTGCCGGAGCCGCTGCTAGTGCGTGGTTCGCGGGGAGTGGGCTGTGCTGCCTGCGAGGCTGCCGATGCCAGAGCATCGGGCCGGAAGCTGCTTGAGTCGAAGGTGCTTTTCTGGCTGCCTCCCAGGTTTAGTGGCTGAATAGGCGCGAAGTTCACGTCGCCCTCGAAATCCAGGGAGGGCGCCATGTTGTGCAAGCCCAAAGACTGCTTCACGGCGGCGCGCACAATGGCATACACCGTTTTCTCGTCCTCGAACTTGATTTCTGTTTTGGTGGGGTGCACGTTGATGTCAATGGACTTCGGGTCGAGGTCCAGAAACAGCACGTAGAACGGGTAGGTGTCTTTGGGCAGCAGCCCCTCGTAGGCCGTCAGCACGGCATGGTTGAGGTAAGCCGAGCGAATGAAGCGGTTGTTGACGAAGAAGAACTGGTCGCCGCGGCTTTTCTTGGCCGATTCCGGTTTGCCAATAAATCCCCGCACGGTGATGAACGGTGTTACTTCCTCGCAAGCCGCCAGTTGCTCCTTGTAGCCGTTGCCAAGCAAACTCACGATGCGCTGGCTTAGCTTGCCCGACGGCAGGTTGAACACCTCGAGGTCGTTTTGGAACAGCGAAAACGCTATTTGCGGGTTAGCCAGCGCGATGTGCTGAAACTCGTCGAGGATGTGCCGCATTTCCACGGCGTTGCTCTTAAGGAAGTTGCGGCGGGCCGGCACGTTGAAAAACAAGTTCTTCACGCTAATGCTGGTTCCGTCGGGGCAGGCTACAGGTTGCTGGCTGCTGATCTGCGAGCCTTCCACGAGCAACAGCGTGCCGGTATCTTGGTCGCGAGGCTTGGTGCGCAGTTCTACCTGAGCCACCGCGGCAATAGAAGCCAGCGCCTCGCCCCGGAAGCCGAGCGTACGGATGCGGAACAAATCGTCGGTGGTGCGGATCTTGCTGGTGGCGTGGCGCTCAAGGCTCATACGGGCGTCGGTGGCGCTCATGCCGGCCCCATTGTCGACTACTTGCACCAGCTGTTTGCCAGCGTCTTTAATGATGAGCTGAATTTGGGTAGCGCCCGCGTCGACGGCGTTTTCGAGCAGTTCCTTTACTGCTGAGGCCGGGCGCTGCACCACCTCACCAGCCGCAATTTGGTTGGCCAGATATTCGGGAAGCAGCTGAATTATGTCGGCCATGCCAGTGGAAGAAAAAATGTACGAAAGGTGAAAATGAACACGTTAGTATGTGGAAAAATTGCATTACGGCGGTGCTTCTACGTCCAGCCACCAAAATTTATCCGTAGATTTGCAATCAACATTCGTGTGTAAAGCGTTGTTCGGATACCCGAATCAAGGCTTTGGGAAGAGTAGTAGAATGGATGCCGCGGCCCCGTCTCGTCGACCGCCGGATGATCTGGTCCGCTCTTTTTCTTTTACACGGATTCAGGCAAAAGTAGGGCGAATTCCGCTTGCTTTCAACCAGAGTATATCACGCCAGAATTATCAAGGGAGCCGATGCTCAAGGATTTTCGGATTAGACTCTTATTGTTGCTTTTGGCCGCGACGGGTCTACTCATTACATCGGCAGTGCCCTACGACGATGTCGCCGGGCCCCGGTCAGCAGCCGAGCAAAACTGGGTGGACAGCGTGTTCACCTCGCTCACGCCCGACCAACGGCTGGGTCAGTTGTTTATGGTGGCGGCCTATTCCAACAAGGACAAGCGCCACGCTCAGTCCATCGAAAACCTGATCCGCAACCAGAACATTGGCGGCTTGATGTTTTTGCAGGGTGGTCCGCGCCGACAAGCCGTTCTCACTAACCGCTACCAAGCCGCCGCCAAGGTTCCGCTCCTGATTTCGCTGGATGCCGAATGGGGCCTCGATATGCGCCTGGATTCGAGCATGCACTTTGCCAAGCAAATGACGCTCGGCGCCATGGACGATGACCAGTACGTGTACCAGATGGGCCGCGAAATTGCCCTGAAGATGAAGACGCTGGGAGTCCACATCAGCTTCTCGCCGGTGATGGACATCAACTCCAATCCTGATAATCCGGTTATTGGCAACCGTTCCTTCGGCGAAGACAAAGAACAAGTAGCCAAGCGTGGTATCCAGTACCTGCGCGGCCTCCAAGACCACGGCATCATAGCCGTAGTAAAGCACTTCCCCGGCCACGGCGACACCGACGTGGATTCGCACGTGGCGTTGCCCGTTATCAACTCCGACTTGGCCCACCTAACCAACGTAGACCTGTACCCATTTCAGCAGGCTATCCAGTCGGGGGTAATGGGCGTGATGGTAGGGCACCTCTACATGCCGCTCTTCGATACGGTACGCTCCGTGAGTGCCACCGTATCTCACAACCTCGTTACCGGTTTGTTGAAAGAGAAAATGGGCTATAAGGGGTTGGTTTTCACGGATGCTCTCAACATGAAGAGCGTATCTAACCTCTACAAACCAGGCCAGCTGGATGCGATGGCCCTTTTGGCCGGCAACGACGTGCTGCTCTTTTCCGAGGACGTGCCGGTAGCCCTAACCAAGATCAAAGAAGCTATTGCTGCGGGCAGCATCGCGCAGGAAGACGTAGACCAGCGGGTGCGCAAGATTCTGCGGGCCAAGTTTTGGGCTGGCCTCAACCACTTCCAGCCGATAGACGTGCGCAACCTGATGACCAACCTAAACCGGCCCCAAAGCCGTACGGTGGCACAGGAAATTTTCGAGCACGCCACCACGGTCGTCAAAAACCAGGACAACCTCCTCCCCTTCCTGCGCCTCGACACCCTGCGGATTGCCACCGTTACCATTGGCGCGGGCACCGGCAGTACGCTCGGCGAGATTATGGGCAAATACCAGAGCGGCCCGGTGTATCCGGTAGCCAACCGGTATGCACCAGACACGACGTTTGCCCGCCTGCTGCCGCGCCTCGCGCCCTACAACACGGTGGTCGTGACGCTGCACAACATGAACAACACGCCAACCCATAACTACGGTATTGGGGACGGGGCAATAAAGTTTATAAAGCAACTACAGGCCAACCCGCGCTTGAAAACAGTGGTGGTGGCCATGGGCAATGCGTACTCATTGAAGTATCTCGATAGTGCACGCACCCTAGTTTGTGGCTACGAGGACACCTACGCGGCGCAGCTAGTGGTACCACAGGTGCTGTTCGGAGCCCTGCCTGCCAAAGGCCGTTTGCCCGTTACGGTGACGCCAGAGCTAAAGGCCGGTACCGGCATACCGACTCCCGACCTTCGCCGTCTGCGTTATGCCACGCCGGAAAGCGAAGGGCTCGATTCCAAGGTGCTCGCCCAAATCGACAACATTGCGCTGGAAACGGTAGCGTATGCCGCTGCCCCAGGTTGCCAGGTGATTGTGGCCAAGAACGGAGCTGTGGTGTTCGATAAGAGCTACGGCTACTGCACCTATGACAAAGCGCAGCCAGTAAACCAGAGCACATTGTACGACTTGGCCTCTGTAACCAAGGTTGCGGGCACTTTGCAGGCTATTATGTACCTCAAGGACCAAGGCACGCTGAACCTAGATAGCAAAGTGTCGTCGTACTTGCCGGAGCTAAAGCAATCCAACAAGAAAGACATGACGGTGCGCGAGGTACTGCTGCACCAAGCGGGCTTGAAAGCGGGGATTCCGACTTGGGAGAAAACCATTACCAAGACAGGACCGAAGCCAACTTTCTACGCCAGCACCAGCGCAGCCGGCTTCCCGAACGAAGTAACGCCTTCACTCTTCAGCGTCCAGACCGCTGAGGATTCGGTGTGGAACTGGGTGATGCGCTCCAGCCTCTTGCCGAAGGTAAAAGGCAAGTATCCGGTGGAGTACAGTGACCTGAGCTTTATCATCCTGAAGCGGGTAGCTGAAAAGCTCTTAAATCAGCCGATTGAAAACTTCTTGGATCGGCAGTTTTACAAGCCACTCGGGTTGGGCACCATGACCTACAACCCGTTGGCTAAGTTTCCGCAGTCGTGCATTGCGCCCACCGAAAACGATACGTATTTCCGTCGGACCCAATTGCAAGGCACCGTCCACGACCAGACTGCCGCCATGATTGGTGGCGTGGGTGGTCACGCGGGCTTGTTTGCCAATGCCAATGACTTAGCCATTCTGATGCAGATGAACCTGCAAAATGGCCGGTACGGTGGACGGAATTATTTCCAGGCGCCCGTAGTGACGGAGTTTGCGCGCAGCACGGTGGCGGGCAACCGGCACGGCTTGGGCTGGGACCATGGCGACCCAAGCAAGCCCGAAGGCCCAACGTCCAACCTCTCGCCTGCCAGCACGTTTGGCCACACCGGCTTCACAGGTACTTGCGTTTGGATGGACCCCGAAAACAAAATCCTATACATCTTTCTTTCCAACCGGGTGTACCCCGACGCTGGCAACAACAAGCTGCGTCAATACAACATTCGCACCCGTATACACGACGTTATCTACAAGTCGCTGCTGAAATCATGATTTGTTGTCTGACGCTACTGTTCTCCTGACCTGCAATTGGCGGTGAGGCATCCACTCGGGATGGCTTGCCGCCTTTTTTGTTTTTTGTTGTCCTTGCTAGTGTAGGCTGCCATCTCTCTCTTCTCATGACAGCCTACGTTGCAAAGGACATATCTCTCTCCCTCTCTCATGAACATAGGTATCGTTTGTTACCCCACCTTCGGCGGCTCCGGCGTCGTAGCAACTGAACTCGGCAAAGCATTGGCCTTGAAAGGCCACCGCGTGCACTTTATCACCTATAGCCAACCTGTACGCCTCGATTTCTTCAACGAGAACCTGTTCTACCACGAGGTATACATTCCGCCGTATCCGCTGTTTCAGTTTCCGCCTTACGAGTTGGCGCTAGCCAGCAAAATGGTAGACATCGTGCAGAATGAAAAGCTGGACGTATTGCACGTGCACTATGCCATTCCTCACGCTTCGGCGGCCTACATGGCCAAGCAAATTCTAATTACCAAAGGCATCCGGGTGCCCATCATCACCACCCTGCACGGCACCGATATTACGCTGGTAGGCAAAGACGCCAGCTACGAACCGGTAGTCACGTTCAGCATCAACCAGTCGGATGGCGTAACGGCAGTTTCGGCGGACTTGCGTAAGGAAACTTACGAATACTTCGCCATCGAGAAAGACATAGTGGTAATCCCCAACTTCATCAACCTCGACCGGTTCAAGAAGCAAGACAAGTCGCACTTCAAGGCCGCCATTGTGCCCGATGGCGAGAAGCTCCTTATCCATACCTCTAACTTTCGCTCGGTAAAGCGCGTGGAAGACGTGGTACAAATCTTTGACGGAGTACGCAAGCAGGTGCCTTCTAAACTTTTGCTTGTGGGAGACGGACCAGACCGGCCACGCATCGAGAAGCTGTGCCGCGACTTGGGCTTGACTAGCAACGATGTGCGTTTCCTGGGCAAGCTCGAAGCCGTGGAGGAAGTACTAAGCGTGTCGGACCTGTTCCTGATGCCTTCCGAAAAGGAAAGCTTCGGCCTTGCCGCGTTGGAAGCCATGTCCTGCGAAGTACCCGTTATCAGTACCAACGCTGGCGGCATACCCGAGCTGAATGAGCACGGCGTAACCGGCATGGTCAGCAACGTAGGCGACATAGCCGACATGGTGAAAAACGCGCTGTATGTACTAGAGGACGAAAACCTACCGCGCTTTAAAGCAGCGGCCCGCGCCCACGCCGAAACTTTCGCAACCGACAAAATTGTGCCTCATTACGAAGCCTGCTACCAACGTGCTATCGACGCGCAATTGGCAACTGTGTAGAGCGCCGTTGACTGTAGTAAAAAGCTAGGCCACCTTCCCCTTTCTTTCCTCAGCTGCTGTTGCGCATCTGCAAGGAGGGGCTAGGGGTGGTGATTAACCACTCGTTGTTGACGTTGCTCAACTATCTGTCATGCTGAGCGCAGTCGAAGCATCTCGCTCGTCTCGTTGAGTTAGCACCACAACCTCAGCACGCGAGATGCTTCGGCTGCGCTCAGCATGACAGTCATAGTGAAATATCCAAGGGTTGGTCAACTACTCCTAACTTCTCCTGGCTAGATGCGCAACAGCAACTGTGCTCAGGAGGAGAGCTGGTTTTTCATTCTAGCTTACTTCAAATAAGCCTTACAGAAACATCTCCCCTATCTCCTGCCAGCTATGAACTCGCCGGTAGCGAGTTTCGTGGGCATTGTGCGGGGCGTCGAACAAAAGGCCTTCGCCACGGAAACCGTCGAAGTTGAAGGCGTTGTCGTCGATGAGGTAATCGGCGTTGAGGATGCTCTTGTCGCCGCAGAACACGATGTTGCGCCACGGAATAAAGTCGAAGTGCTGCTTGAGCCAGTTGTACTTGTCAACAAAGGAGTTGGGGAACTCCATGGCGGCAGTGGCAATAAACAGCTCGTGGCGCTGGGCCATTTCGCGCAGCACACGCTGACTATCGGCAATGAGAGGTAAGTCTTTGAAGAAGCCAGGGCGGTTGGGGTATTCCCGCAAAGCCGGTCGGTGCTCGGGGGCAATAATGTCGCGCATCTTTCTGCCGTGCAGTTGCTCCCGCGTTATCGTGATTTCGAAGTCAGTGCCGTACCATTCCTGAAACCGGGAGATGGAGTCGGCAATTACCTCGTCCATGTCCACGGCAATGCGTGATTTTACCATACGTTGGGTGTGAATACGAAGCAGGCCTAGAATGCTAGCCTGTAGGTTTGTTGCGGAAATAAAAAAAGGGCCGAATACTAGAAAAGCCCGGCAGCTTCGCGCTTCACGGCATTGAGGGCCCGTTCCGTCGGATCAACTTCCTCGTTGATCAGCGTTTCGAGGACGCGCTTGGCCAGCTCGGTGCCGCGGGCTTGCTGAGGCTGCGCTAGTCCCTGGTACGACTTGTTGATGACCGTGAGAATATGCTCTTTGGCTCCTTTGACTTCCGCCCAAGTGTCGGGGCTCATGTATAGCTGCTGCGAGAGGTTATGCTCGTATTCGGCCCGGATTTCCTGAAGCAAAAGCCGGTAGTAGTCGGGAGCTGTCTGGCCGGCGCTGCCCAAACGAATCAGGATGTTGTTGGGCGTGATGCGTTCTAACAGCAGCGTAACGCGCTCCAGGGCCTGTAGCCGTAGAGGCAAGGTGGTTTTGGTTGCTTCGAGCCGGAGTTCGATTATGCGTCGCTGTTGCTCTTTCTCCAGATACTGCTGAATCAGATAGAAAATGGAGCCAGCCACGATTAACGCCGGCAAAATGATTTTCAGTAAATCGAAGAGGTAAGCAGTGGTATCCATTAGAAAGTAGTACAGACCAAAAGGTAGCGCGAACGACAACTAAAGAAAGTTACGGCAGGGCGCAGCGTATTGTTGGACAACGAAAACTGGTATTTCCCGCCAAACTACTGCATCAACCCGTTCTAATAAGTTTTCGTGGGCGCAAAGATACATTCTGAACCGCAGGCATGGCTACGCTGTTATAGGCTCAGAAGACCCTACCAGGGTAGTAGTATTTCGGGAAGCTTGTCCGCGCAATACTGCTCAACTTCGTATCTTTGCTGACATACTTCCCTAAACACGAACACACTATGGCTACCGCCGTTGCTAAGCTTGCTCCTATCAACCTCACGCCCCGCGCTTTGGAAGAGGTTCGTATTATTCTGCGCGAGAAGAATGTGCCTGCTGAATACGGCCTGCGCGTAGGCGTTCAGGGCGGTGGCTGCTCGGGCATGAGTTACCTACTTGGCTTCGACAAAGCCAAGGACCAAGACGAAACTTTCGACCTCGATGGCGTACTGCTCATCATGGATAAAAAACACGCCATGTACGTGATGGGCATGGAAGTTGACTTCCAGGATGGCCTTAACGCTCGTGGTTTCGTTTTCAATAATCCTCAAGCAAAAAGCACCTGCGGCTGCGGCTCGTCGTTCTCGGCGTAAAGAGCCGCTTTGAGCAGATTCTCTAAGCTTTAGATTTCAATACCAATAAAAGCGAAAGCCCTGGCCTCACGGTCAGGGCTTTCGCTTTCTATGTTTTAGCGTGTTCTTACTTTCCAGTTAGTAGCGTTATTACGGCGGCCGGGTCTTCCACTTCCACAATCAGCTGGTTGTATTCATCGTGCACTACGTCAATGATGACGGCTTTCTCGGCATTGTGTACATCCCAAAAGATTACTTTGTCGGCTTCATAGAAGGTGCCTGCCGTTATCAAACCCGGAATGTATGTACCGGGTGCCCTAAAGCCATGCCACCAGCCTTTTAGCGCTTCCGCATCTTGGCGGGCGCTACGAATATCTTTCAGCGGAATTTCAATCTGACTTTTGAAAGCCCACAGCTTGTGCAACCCTTTGACTTCGAACACGGCGTTGTCGCCTTGGGTGGTTACTTCGACCATTCTGCTTTTATGTATTTAGGCCATAAAAAATATTGCTGGTAAGTTAGCGGTTCACGGTTCAAACGGCCTAGCAAAATTTCTTTTTATACCTACTCGCCTTATGCGCTACCTCTTTGCTTTCGGTATGCTATTGTCTGCCTTCGGGACGCAGGCCCAAGCATTCAAACCCGCTGAAATAGCCCGCTGGCAACAGCAAGCCAAGCAGGCGACTATTGTGCGCGACAATTGGGGCGTGCCGCACATCTACGGCAAGACCGACGCCGATGCGGTATTCGGCCTACTATACGCGCAGTGCGAAGACGATTTTGCCCGGGTCGAAGACAACTACATCACCTCCATCGGCCGGCTGGCCGAAGTGCAAGGCGAAGCCGCCATTTACGACGACCTGCGCGCCCGCCTGTTTATGGACAGCACCCAAGCCATTGCTATCTATAAAAAGAGCCCTGCTTGGATGAAGCAGTTGCTGGACGCCTTTGCCGACGGCACCAATTATTACCTCCACACCCACCCCACGGTGCAGCCCAAACTGCTGCGCCGCTTTCAGCCCTGGATGCCCCTGATGTTCAGCGAAGGCAGTATCGGCGGCAATATCAGCGTGGTGTCCGTGGACCGGCTGAAGGCATTTTACAGCCAGAAGAAATCTTCGTCTTGGATTCATAACGACTTCGAGAAACTAGACCGGGAGCCAGTCGGCTCGAACGGCTTTGCGGTAGCACCAGCCAAAAGTGCCAGTGGGCACGCTTTGCTGCTCATCAACCCACATACTTCGTTCTATTTCCGGCCCGAGGTGCAAGTAACCAGCGAAGCCGGCCTCAATGCTTATGGTGCCGTGACGTGGGGGCAGTTTTTTGTGTACCAGGGCTTCAATCCCAACTGCGGTTGGATGCACACTTCCAGCAGCGCCGACTCCATGGACGAATACCTGGAGACGATTGAAAAGAAAGACGGCAAGTTCTATTACCGTTACGGCTCCAAGCAGCGGCCCGTGCAAGTAGCTACCGTATCAATACCTTACAAGAAAGACGGCCAGATTGTACGCAAGGAATTTACCACCTACCGCACCCACCATGGCCCCGTAGTAGGCCAGCAAGCCGACAATAAGTGGGTGACGGTGCGCATGATGGATACGCCGCTGGAAGCCCTGGAGCAATCCTATCTGCGCACCAAGGCTACCGATTATGCCAGCTTCAAAGAAGTGATGAAGCTAAACGGCAACGCCTCCAACAACACAGTGTTTGCCGATAGCAAAGGCACCATTGCTTACTGGCACGGCAACTTTATGCCCAAGCGCGACCCGCAGTTTGACTGGAGCCAACCCGTAGACGGTAGCAACCCCAAAACCGAATGGAAGGGCCTACATAAAGTGGAGGACTTGGTGCAGGTAATGAACCCGGCCAGCGGCTGGATTCAGAACTGCAACTCCACGCCGTTCACGGTGTCGGGTCCGAGCAGCCCTGCCAAGGACAGCTACCCAACCTACATGGCCCCCGATGCTGAAAACTACCGGGGCATCAATGCTGTGCGCGTGCTGAGCCGCAAGCGCACCTTCACGCTCGATACGCTGATTTCGGCAGCCAAAGACCCGTATCTGGCTGCTTTCGAGGAGTTGATTCCGGCCTTAGCGAAAGATTTTCAATTTGTGGCCGATGGTACAAACCCACCGGAAGGGGAAGTGGTGGAAGCCATGAAATTGCTGCGCGCCTGGGATAAACGTTACAACAAGGCCTCGGTAGCGCAAACACTTGCCATCTATTGGGGTGAGAAAATCCAGCGCTTGGCCCGCACCCGCGTAGCCCCCGACCAGCGCCTCGACTACATTAGCTTCACAGCTTTCACCATCGCCAAAACTACCCCACAAGAGAAGGTGACGGCCCTGCAAGAAACACTCGACGACCTAACCCGCGACTTTGGCACCTGGAAAATGCCTTGGGGCGAAGTAAACCGCTTCCAGCGCCTGACCGGCAACATCCAGGAAATCTACCACGACCAAAAGCCAAGTCTGCCGGTAGCCTTCACGTCCTCGGCCTGGGGTTCCTTGGCCGCATTCGGCTCGAAGACGTATCCGGGCACCAAGAAGCGCTACGGCAACGTGGGCAACAGCTTTATTGCAGTGGTGGAATTTGGCCCGCGCATCAAAGCCCGCTCGGTACTGGCAGGTGGCAACAACAACCAGCCCTCCTCCCCCCACTTCACTGACCAAGCCGCTCTGTATGTGGAAGAGAACTTCAAAGACGTGCTCTTCTACCCAGAAGACGTGAAGAAGCACGCCGAGAAGACGTATTCGCCGGGACAGTAGCCAGCTAGCTAATTTGCGGTTTGCATGAACGGTGTGCAGAGGCGAAGTGTCGCGTCTCCACATCGTTCATGCAATTGCTATAAAACTAAAACTCCAGCCGTTGCCCCTGCTCCGGGAAGATGAGCTTCACTTGCAGCTTATTCCCTACTGCTAGCTGCTTTCTGATAGCAGCTTCATTAGCGGCAGTAGGTTTCAGGTGCGTAACTACGACAGGAAGGTTGTGCAATGCTTTTGCGCCTGTTAACTGGCTCAGAACGGTTAGCTCTTGCATCAGACGCGCGGGTGTGAGGTGGCCAAAGAGCTGGTTTTCGGGCTGCTCGTTGGGGTAAGATGCTTCGAGGAAAATTGCTTTGAGTTTGCCAGCCACTACTAGTGGCTGAACAGTTTGCCATAGGTCACGCAGGTTGTGCGACTTCTCTAGCTCATCGGCCCCCGTGTCACCCAAATACAATAGATAAGCTCCCTTGCTTTCAAGCAAGAAAGCGGCGCTTTGGTAGGCGGTTCCGTGGCTCAACGGGAAGCACTGCACGCTCATAGAAGTGCGCTCGATAGGGGTTGTTTGCCGCGGCACTAACTCGTGTAATTGATACTTGTGCAAGGCCGGTGGATTGCCGCCGTTCCCGAAATTAGGCCAAGCATGCCAGTTGAAGTAGTCCCGCTGCATGACGGTCAGGCACTCGGATAAGCCGTAAATAGTCTTCTTCGCGTCATCGGGGGCATTGAGGAGCAGGCCGGCTACGTGGTCGAGGTGAGCATGCGAGATTAGGTAGGCTTTGATGTAGTTGCGCAACACCGTATCTGCTTTAACCGAGAATATGTTGTTGGCAATGGCCTTTTCTATGCCTTGGTGCAGACTTCCCGCGTCGAGGCAAACGTAAGACGTAGTGCCAGCCGGGGCTACCAAGTAAGCCGAAAGGTTGCCCTCGTCGAGGCCACCTTTCACTCCGAGCGGAACTACAGTAAAAGAGGCGGGTTGCTGCGCAAAAGCTTGGGGCAAGCATGCAACCACTAGCAACAGAAAGCTCCAATAGAAAACACGCATAGCTACTGCGAGAAGGAAAAGATTAGCTAAAGTCAGTAGGCTGGCTCTGCCACTCCTCTTTCGTTATCTCAAACCGCACCTCACCGCTGGCCGTGCGGCCAGTTTCTCGCCAGCCCTGGCGCCGGTAGAACTCTTCGGCGCGGGTACCGAAGCCAGTGCTTAGCCACAGGGTTTCCGAGGTTTGGGCGAAGTACCAGTTCAGCATGAGGCGGTGCAGGCGCTTCCCTATACCTTGGCCAACCAATTCGGGGCGCAAGAACAAGGCCCAGATACTGTGATCCTGCAAATCGGCAATGGCAAAGCCTACTATCTGCCCATGTACTACGCAAACCCACCCCTTACCCCGGCGGGTGAGGTAGTCTTCGGTATCCGCCACCGTGACTAGCGCCCGGTTGCGCAGCACGTTTTCGGTTACAGAATACCGTACGTCGAATAAGGCTGGAATGTCGGCAAGTTGGGCTTCGCGGAAGAGCATGTCCAAAGATGCGCCGGAAATCCTGTCTTGCTGCGCTGCCTACTGTGGCTTTCCGGATTAGCTAAAATCGTAGGGGTAGCCGATTTCCTGCAAATCGGTTTCTAGCTGCAACCAATCGTCTACGTTATCTACCAAGGCGAGCACCATGGCTTTGGTCAGGGTTTCGCCTTGGTAAATTTGTGAGACGGTTGCTAGATCAAGGGTTTGCTTGGTGTCGTCTTCATCGAAGTACTCGCTAGCCCATTCTGTGTAGGTTTGCGGCTGGTTGTCGAAGATATAGAGCAGGTCTTCGGAGCCGTCTTCTTCGTTTTCGAGGGGGCCCGTCTGCCAGCCGTAGCGGGGGGTGTACCAGAGGCAAAACGTAGTACCAATGGAGTTTACTGGCTCCCCGAACATAAATTCATCGAATATCTCGGGCAGCCCACGGGTCACGCGCGCTTTGTCGGGCTGCTCCAGGCCATCGGCATAGCCGTTTATCACGCAGCCTTCTTCTTTGAACAGCACGACCATTTGGTCGCCTTCCCCATCGTTCATCTCGAAGAACTCTTCGCCCTTGTCCCAGTTAGCATCATAGGTATGATAACGGTATTCCGTCTCCGGCGAATTGATGGCATCGAGCACGGCCAGCGCTTTGCAGAGGCGCTGTAGGGTCTTGTTGTCGGGAAGAGCCGCGTAATTCTGAGTGGAGAGTATGGGTTGCATAGGCTGTAGCGCTTGTGCTGACATTGGGTTTTAGCAATAGGGCTGATGCCGGCGCAAGCAGCGGTTCACACAAAGGTGCACCTGCTGCCTGACTCGCCACCGAAAAGTTTTTGGCTGGTGCTACTGCTACCGCACTTAATAGGTTTTGGTCATGTCGGTGGGTATCACCAACACAAAATCAGCTTTCTGCTCGTTTTCCTTGTCCAGTTTGCTTAGCTGCTCCTGCGAAACCGTACTGATGGTGAGCACCTTCAGCTTCGGATTGGATTGCCGCAAGTAAGCAATAATACCGTCGTGGTTGTCGGAGTGGTAGCTGCCGTTGAGGTGCAGCAGCAACTGGCCTTCGGCGCGAGCTTGGGCGAGGAAATGCGCCATGGTGGCGTCTTTTAGGGCCTGCGCCTGAATAATGTTCTGCACGCCGGCGGCATGGGCCGCATCACCGCCGAACATCTTCGCCATGTTCTTGTAGCCAGGCAACTCGTAATCTACGGTCATGGGCAAGGGCACTATCCAAGCTTTTTCTTCGGCAGGCAGTTCGTTGAGGGCCGTTAGGCTGCCTTTGGCCACTTGGGAGGCGTAGCGGCGCGGTACGTTGGTACCTACCACCCTAAATTTCTGCTGTTTGGCTAGTTGCAGTAGCGGCTTATAATCGGTGCCGTAGTTGGGCCAGGGGCGGCTTTGCTCTTCGAATGCCTTATCGTCTAGTTCTCCTGTGGTATACTGGTCGACCTGCGGCTGTACGTCGCGTTCCAGCATCTCCATGCCGAGCACGAATTGCCCTTGCTTGAGGCGGGCCAGGTCTTTGGTGAGTTGCAGCTCCAGCCAGTGCCCCATGGGGTCGTTGTGTTGCTCGCCAAAGAACACCACATCGGCTTTCGCCAGCTCCTTCAGCATCTTCTCGTAATCGGCAGCTTTGCCAGTGGCCGTGAAAAGACGGTAAGCGGGCTTATCGGCGGCAGTGAAGCTGGAAAGGAAAATAACAGCCAGCCAGACGGCAAGTGGCTGCAGAAACTGTTGAACTCGGGGTTGTGCGAACATATATGAAGATACCCACCGACGGCAGGAAATGTTATGGAACAGGTGAGGCTATAAACAACGAAAGCCCCGGCACCAACGGTACCGGGGCTTTGCGTTCAGGTAGGTTTGCGTATTACACTCAACACTAGTTACCCTTTGTAGAACATCCAGCGCGACAATTCGCGGTAGTTCACCTTTTTGCCGTACATCAGCACACCTACGCGGTAAATGCGGCTGGCCACCCACGTAGTGAACATGAAGCCGCCTACTAGCAGCACCGCCGACAACAGTATTTGCCAGATCGGCACCCCAAAAGGCAAGCGCATTACCATGGCAATTGGCGAGGTAAACGGAATCATGGACAGCCAGAAAGCCAGCGGGCCGTTCGGGTCCCCGTTGATAACCACGTTGATGCTAACGATGTAGCTCAAGATAAGCGGAATCGTGACCGGGAACATGAATTGCTGCGCGTCGGTCTGGTCGTCGACAGCGGCTCCGATGGCCGCAAACATCGACGAGTAGAGCAAGTAGCCGCCCAGGAAGAAAAACAGGAAGCCCCCAATGATAGAGCCCACGGGCAGGCCATCGAGGAAGCTCCAGGGGCTGCTAGCTGCTGCCGAAGCCGGGGTTGGGGCGAGCGTAGCATCAGCGGTAGCCGGTGCTTTTTCCTGCGCCGCGGTGGCTTCCTGAATACCAGCAGCGGCAGCAGCGGGCGGCGACTTCCGAATGGAATCTGTCAGCAAAGGGGCCGCCAGTGTCGTTAGTCCCCACGAAAGCACAATCCACAAAGCAAACTGCGTGAATACCACCGCGGCAATGCCCAGAATCTTGCCCATCATCAGCTGAAATGGCTTCACTGAGGACAGCATCACCTCCATAATCCGGCTGGACTTCTCTTCGCTCACGCCGCGCATCACTTGCACGCCGTAGATGAAGATGAACATGTACACCAGAATCGAGAGGATGTAGGCCGCTCCGGTAGTGGCGCCCACGTTGTTTTTGCGGCCTCCTACCTGCGTTAAGTCTACGGCATCCAACTCCACATTAGCTTGCAGGTTGTCGATGGTGGTCTGGTTGAGGCCCGAGCGGCTCATCTTCAGCTCACCTACTGCTTTGTTTACCGCTTTCCGAATCGTGCTTTGGCGCTTCAAACTCACGTTGCCATCAGCAAGCAGCTGAATGCCTTTGGTGTCGTCCATCGTGAAGCTCGGCGGGAAATAGAGCAGCGCGTTTTGCTTGGGCTTCGCCTTTTTGAAGGCCTCTGTGGCTTCGGCCAGCGAACTACCCGCGGCGGGCACAAACCGCACATCTTCGGTGCCGGCAAGCTGTTGCAATAGCCGTTGGCCGCTTTGGTCGAATACGGCTACCACGTCGGTATCCGAAGACCCCGAGAGCTTGGCAATGCCAATGGTGGTGCCCGCCAGCAGCAGCGGCGCCAGCAACGACATAATCAGAAAGCTCTTTTTCCGCACCCGCGTGAGGTATTCGCGCTGCAGAATCAACCATATTTTATCCATGGGTACTAGCGTGTAATCGTTGAAGTCATCTTGAAGTAGTAGGCACTAAGCCGGGACGTTTTCCACCAGGCTCTCGGGCATGGTTTCTTGCACCCGACGAATGAAGATGTCGTTGATGCTCGGAATCTGCTCCCGAAAAGCGTGTACCTCCACGTTGTTGATGAGGTAGCGCAACAGGTCGTTGGGCGTGGTGTTGGCGTGCAGCTTTATTCGGTCGTAGAAGTGGCCGTTTTCCCGCTCTTTGTGTTCGAGTACTTCAAAATCGGGGTGCGTTACCATGAGGCGGCCGCGACCTTCCACCACGTAGGTTTGCGTTTTGAAAGTGTTTTTGATGGCCCGGACCGAGCCATCGAGCACCTTGCGCGAGCGGTTGATGAGGGCAATATTGTCGCAGAGCTCTTCCACCGATTCCATGCGGTGGGTGCTGAAGATGATGGTGGCACCCCGTTCGCGCAGCTCTAGAATTTCGTCTTTGATGAGGTTGGCATTTATGGGGTCGAAGCCCGAAAATGGCTCATCCAGAATGATGATGCTCGGCTCGTGCAGCACGGTAGCAATAAACTGCACCTTCTGTTGCATGCCCTTACTGAGGTCTTCCACGTTTTTGCTTACCCACGGGCGCAATTCCAGCCGGTCTATCCAGCTTTTGATGCGTTGTGTGGCATCGGCTTTGGTAAGGCCCCTGAGCTGCGCCAGATACAGTAGCTGCTCCCCTACTTTCATCTTTTTGTATAGGCCCCGCTCTTCCGGCAAGTAACCAATCTGGCCGATATGCCGAGGATTGAGCTTCTCGCCCCGAACCCGGATTTCGCCGGAATCAGCGCCCGTAATCTGCGTGATGATGCGGATCAGCGAAGTTTTGCCCGCCCCGTTGGGGCCAAGCAGCCCGAAGATGCTACGCTCCGGAATGTCGAGGCTGACGCCATTGAGAGCGACGTGCGCGGCATAAGCCTTGTGCACATCAATAGCTTGTAGAATAGGTTGCACAGCTGGAAAGAGAGGTAAGAGGTGAGCGTTAAATGTAGTGGTTTTCCTATGCTTGCGGAGCTTGGAATCTATTGAATTAGCGTACTCACTCTTCTAATTCCTGCAGCATACCTTCCAGCCGGTCGAGGTGCTGACCGTAGAGGCGCTGCAAATACCAGCGAGTGAACCAACGCATGGCAACGTGTGTCAGCGCCCATACTGCGCCGTAGGCGACCACCAGAATCGTTAGGCCGAGCAACAATTTTTGGCCAGAGAACTTATCGGTGATGCGGGCACCAACGAAGAACAGTCCGATGATGAAGGAAACCGGCAACGACCACATGGTTGCTTGGTAATAAAGCTTCACCAATCCGCGCAAGCTGCTTATCTGCCGCGCCACATGCTCGCGCAAGGCCCCGCTGGCGTCACTCAAACAGTGCAGCACCTGCAGCTTCCGACGGAAATAAAAGCCGCTGCTTAGACACATAATTATCAACCAAACCAGCAGTGCCCGAGTGTAGGGTTGCTGCGCAACCAGCAGCGCCGCGCTACAAATCAGCAAGCACAGCACCACAAAAGCTATTTCCAGCCATGCGTTGCGGCGCATCTTACTCACTGGGGTTTTTGAGCCACTAGCCAGCATCTTGGCCAAGACTGCAGTATCGAGGCCAACCGGCGCTTCAGCTGCAGTAGGCAGCTTCCAGCTCCGACGAAAATCATCAAGTTCCATTAGGCGGGTTGGGTAAGCAATTGGCGAAGTTTTTCTTGCACGCGGTGCATTTTCACGCGCACATTATTCTGGGTGATGCCGAGTATTTCAGCCATTTCTTCGTAGGTGCGCTCTTCTAGATAAAGCAGCACAAATGCCTTGTCTACTTCCGATAGCCGGTTGATAGCCCGGTACAAGGCAGCCATTTCTTCGGGCTCGTAACCGCTGGGCTCGGCCGTTTGTGCTAAGTACAGGGCCTCGCCTTCCAAGCTAGTAGGTTGTGGCCGACGGGTACGCTGCCGTAGGTTGCTGATAGCTACATTCAGCGCAATACGGTATAGCCACGTGCTGAGCTTGGCGCCCACTTGCGGCACATATTTGGGCCAGGCCCGCCAGAGTTGCAGCACCACTTCCTGAAACAAATCCTGCCGATCATCGGCATCCGCGCAGTACAACCGGCACACCCGCCGCAGCAGCGGCTGGTACTCGTTGATAACGGCAACAAAATCGGTAGAGGGCACAGCGGGGCTCATGCAGGCAGCAGTTTCATAGCATATATCGATGGCTCCACGCTGGCATTACATATAGATTCCTAATTTTTTTGATGGCGCCATAAAGCCTCTTCCTAGATACCGTTCAGGCGCTCAGCGAAAGCATACACCATTTCGCTAAAGTAACTGCAGTAACTTGGTAGGTAGCAACTAGCAGAGCCTAACTACCAAGCTGATAAACAAAAACGCCCGCTCTCCAACAAAGGAAAGCGGGCGTTTTTGCTTGCGCTGCTGCAGTTAATGCAGGCAACTCTTATTGGAAGTACTCCTTCACTTTCTCGAAGAAGCCTTTTTCGTTCTTGCCGGGGTTCGGGGTGAAGTTCTGCGCGTTACGCAGTTTCTCCAGCAATTCCCGCTCCTCGCCCGTCACGTTCTTCGGTGTCCAAACGCTGAGATGAATCAGCTGGTCGCCGCGGCCGTAACCGTTGAGGTCTTTGATACCCTTGCCGCGCAGACGCAATATTTTGCCGGGCTGCGTGCCGGGGTCTACCTTAATCTTCACCTTGCCTTCGATGGTTGGCACCTCGATGCTGGCACCCAGTGCGGCATCCACGAACGAGATGTACTGCTCGAACATGATGTTGTTGCCGTCGCGCTTGAGCTGCTCATGGGGCTCCTCCTCGATTTGGATGAGCAAGTCGCCGGGCACGCCACCCCGCTCGGGGTAGTTGCCTTTGCCGTTCATGCTCAACTGCATGCCCTCGGCTACACCAGCCGGAATGTTGATTGGAATAACCTCTTCGTGCAGTTGCCGGCCTTCGCCTTGGCAAACATCACACTTGCTGGTTACCACTTTGCCTTCACCGTCGCAGGTTGGGCAGGTGGAGGCGCTCACCATCTGACCGAGCATGGTGTTTACCACCCGCTTCACTTGGCCTTGGCCTTGGCAAGTGCCGCAGGTTTTGATGTCGGTGCCGTTTTTGGCGCCAGTACCAGAGCAGGTGTTACACGCCACGTAGCGCTTCACCTTGATTTTCTTCTCAACGCCGTTAGCTACTTCCTCTAGGTCTAGCTTAAGCTTGATGCGTAGGTTAGAACCTTTGCGCACGCGCCGGCCACCTTGCCCGCGGCCACCGCCACCAAAGAAGCCCTCGAAGCCACCTTGGCCACCGCCGCCGAATATATCGCCGAAGTGACTGAAGATGTCTTCCATGCTTGGGCCGCCGCCATTGCCGCCCATGCCCTGGTGGCCATATTGGTCGTAGCGGGCACGCTTGTTCTGATCCGACAGCACTTCGTAAGCTTCAGCAGCTTCCTTGAACTTGTCTTCTGCCGATGGGTCGTCGGGATTTTTATCGGGGTGATACTTGATGGCTACTTTGCGGTAAGCCTTCTTGATTTCATCTCCCGACGCACTTTTTGCTATGCCCAGTACCTCGTAATAATCTCGCTTCGTTGCCATGTTCTGTAGTAGGTAGTAGGTATTGGCTACCAGGTAGTGTGCTTGCTTTCGTAGCGGTTGTGCTCCGGCTGCCGCCTAGTACCCGATACCGATTACCAGGTAATTACTGGCCCAGTACCACTTTTGCGTGGCGGATCACTTTATCGCCCAGGTAATAACCACGTTCTACCTCATCCACGATTTTGCCTTTCAAATCTTCCGACGGGGCCGGAATCTGTGTAATGGCTTCGTGCAAGTCAGGATCAAACGCGCTGCCCTTCGCCTCCATAGGAGCAAGTCCTTTCTGGTTCAGAGTTTTTTGGAGCTTATTATATATAATGTCGATGCTCTCACGCACCGCGTTGGCATCTTCAGTGTCTTTGGTGAAGTTGCGCGCCCGGTCGAAGTCGTCAAGAGCCGGCAACAGAGCTACCATCAACTCCTGATTGGCCGTTTTAAACAAGTCGGCACGTTCTTTTGTCGTGCGGCGCTTGTAGTTCTCAAACTCGGCCGCCAAACGCAAGTACTTATCTTTAAGCTCGTTTAGCTCGGCATCGGGCTTGGTGCCATCAGCTTTCGCAGCGCCTTCTCCTTCCGCCAGGACCGACGCCTCGTTATCGGTCATTTCGCCAGCTACTTGCTCTGGATCTACGGCCAGGTTGTCGTCCTGTGGTACGTTGATATCGTCAGCCATTTTATTGAATATTCGTCGAAACGGGTTTTTCACTTTGTTTTAAGCCAGATGGCAAAAGTTGCGGGCAAGGAGTTTGCCAAAGCCATTTGTGCTGCCATTGTGGCACAAACAAGTGCTCAGCTGCAATCGGGTTCCTTTAGTTTTTTCGTAAGTACATCAACCCACTTACGGCAGGTTCCTTAACAAGCTTGAAATTGGCTATTTGTACAACAACAAATTCAAATCCTCATTGAAATTTCATAAAGTATTGGCGTTGTTGTATCTATCTTTCCATATACTTTACTCCACGTCTTATGAATATGACATAAATTAGTTGTTATAAAATTATCATGAGATTCTATGGAAAATTTAATGGAAAATGTTTGAAAGTTTATAAGATCTTGGTTAATTTTCAGCGTCCTAAGAAATACATAGTGCTATTGTTGCCTACGACTTAGCTATCTTCTGCCACAATCAACACGCTCCACACCTGTTTCACACTTAACTCTTTATTTAATTACTACGCATGAAAGCAGTGATTTTTGCGGGTGGCTACGGCACTCGAATCAGCGAAGAAAGTGCCGTTCGACCCAAACCTATGGTTGAAATTGGAGGCCGCCCTATCCTTTGGCATATCATGAAAATATATGCTCACCACGGCATCACCGACTTTGTGATTTGCTGTGGTTTCAAAGGCCACCTTATAAAGCAGTATTTCGCCGATTATTTCCTGCACAACGCCGACGTTACCTTCCGCATGGACCGCAACGAGATGCACGTGCACCGGGCCCACGCCGAACCCTGGACCGTTACCTTAATAGATACTGGCCAAGAAACAATGACGGGTGGCCGTCTGCGCCGCGTGCGTGAGTACATCGGCGACAGCACGTTCTGCCTCACGTACGGCGACGGTGTAGGCGATGTTGACATTACGGCTTCTATCAAACACCACCAAGAGGAAGGCGCTCTTGCCACACTCACAGCCGTACGCCAGCCAGGCCGTTTTGGTGTTTTCAACTTAAGTGATTCCTCTTCTTCGGTACACGATTTCACCGAAAAGCCTACTGGCGGAGAAACCCCTTGGATTAACGGCGGCTTCTTTGTGCTGGAACCAAGCGTTTTAGATTATATCGAAGACGACGACACTGTGTGGGAAAAAGGCCCCCTCGAACAATTAGCCGCAGAAGGCCGCCTGAGCGCCTTCCGTCACTCCGGCTTCTGGCAGCCGATGGATACGCTTCGCGACCGGAACATGCTGGAAGGTCTGTGGCAGGCCGGCAATGCTCCGTGGAAAGTATGGAATGACGTACGGACCCCACTAGCGCCGGCCGCTCAACCTACTACCGTATCAGTGCCGAATCCGAGCAATCTTGTAACCAACTAATCCGCTTAACCCACCGCTCCTTTTCTTTCTAATTACCTGCTGCCACACTAGCAGAATACTTATTTCGCTTTCTAGCTTACACTTCCATGAATCGCATTCTTATTACTGGTAACATGGGCTACGTAGGCCCAGGCGTCGTTGCGCGCTTACGTCAAGAGTTTCCTCAGGCCGAGTTGATCGGCTACGATATGGGGTATTTCGCGCATTGCCTCACTGGGGCAGGTCGCCTTCCAGAAACCCGCCTTGACCGTCAAATTTTCGGCGACGTACGTCAGTTGCCAGATTCTTTGCTGCAGGGGCTAGATGCTATTGTGCATCTGTCGGCTATCAGCAACGATCCCATGGGCCAAACCTACGAGGACGTAACGCTGGAAGTAAACCATGCAGCTGGTATTGAGTTGGCCCAGCGCGCCAAGGCCGCTGGTGTGCGCTCCTTTGTGTTTGCTAGTTCTTGCAGCATCTATGGCGCGGGCGGCGAAGGAGCCAAAACCGAAGATTCGACTCTGAACCCACTTACGGCGTATGCCCGCTCCAAAGTGAAAAGCGAGCAAGATTTGCAGCCGCTGGCCGATGAGTCGTTCTGCGTTACGTGCCTGCGCTTTGCTACTGCCTGCGGCTGGAGCGACCGGCTGCGCCTCGATTTGGTTGTCAATGATTTTGTGGCCGGTGCAGTTTCTGCTGGCACTATCTCTATCCTGAGCGATGGTTCGCCATGGCGTCCGCTGATTCACGTGCAAGACATGGCACGTGCCATCGAGTGGGCTCTAAAGCGCCCAACCACTACGGGTGGCGCCTTCCTGGCCATCAACGTGGGTGCTGATGAGTGGAACTACCAAGTGCGCGAGCTAGCTGAAGCCGTAGCAGAGGTTATTCCGGGCACTAAAGTAACCCTGAATTCGGCTGCTCCACCCGATAAGCGCTCCTACCGGGTTGACTTCAGCTTGTTCCGCCAGCTGGCCCCAAACCACCAGCCGGTTCGTACCCTTTCGGACACGCTTGCCGAGCTACGTGACGGCTTGCTGAGCATCAACTTCAAGGATGCTGATTTCCGTTCTTCCGAGCTGATGCGTTTGCGCGTTATCAGCCGCCTGCAACAGACTGGACAGCTAACGGATGCACTCACTTGGGCTCCTCAGTCAGCACAAGCACAAAGTACACCAGCAGAAGCCGCGCTGCAATCAGCCGCTGTATAGTCAGCCTGCGCTGCTTTCCTCTCGTTTTAACTCCTATTCAACATGCTATTTACCCCAACTAAGTTAGCTGGTGCCTTCATCATTGATGTAGAGCGCCGGACGGATGAGCGCGGCTTTTTCGCTCGTTCTTGGTGCGAAGACGAATTTGCTGCTCACGGCATCCATATGCCTCCGCTGCAAGCTAACGTATCCTCTAACCCTCTTCGTGGTACGCTGCGGGGCATGCACTACCAGTTGCCACCACACGAAGAAACCAAATTGGTACGCTGCACCCGTGGTGCTATCTACGATGTGATTGTAGACCTGCGGGAAGAGTCGCCAACGTATGGCGAGTGGATCGGTGTCGAGTTGACCGCTGACTCGTTCCGGATGTTGTTCGTACCCGGCCGTTTTGCCCACGGCTTCATCACCCTCGCCGACAATACCGACGTTACTTATCAGGTATCGGCTAAGTATGCTCCCGGCGCCGAGCGTGGCTTGCGTTGGAACGACCCAACTATTGGCATTCAGTGGCCAATCCAGCCTGTTCTGATTTCAGAAAAGGACAGCATCCACCCCGACTTCACGCTCACGCCACAGCAAGTTGCTGCCGCAAAATAGGAAGCAGCTATTAGCAGATTTGATTAGCCAAATAGGGCAGCCATGCTGCAGCATAGCTGCCCTATTTCTTGCTTCATGCTTGCAGTTGTAGCTTACATACGCTTCCCTGTTAGCACTAGTCCTTCGCTCTTTCCACGACGAGATGCAGCCACGATACGCTGCAACTCCCTCGTATACTAGCTGCGCCACCCAGCTATCTATTAAGTACCTTTTGCATTCACTTTCTCTGTTTTATGATAATCGTTGATAAGGCACTAGAACAACGGCAGAAAGCCGGAAACCCAATCAAAGTAGCCATGATAGGCGCTGGTTTCATGGCCCAAGGCGTAGCGCGTCAGATTTGCCGCTACGTACCCGGTATGGAATTGGTGGCCATTGCCAACCGCACCATAGATAAAGCCCGGCAGGCATACACCGACTCGGGTGTAACCAACATTCGGGAAGTAGGCACGCAGGCACAGTTGGAAGCTTGTATTCAGCTAGGTCAGCCCGCTATTACGGATGATGCGTTGCTGCTTAGCCGTGCTGCCGGCATTGATGCCATCATCGAAGTAACTGGTGCCGTAGAGCACGGTGCTCACGTGGTGATGGAAGCCATTAAACACGGCAAACACATCATTCTGCTCAACGCCGAACTTGATGGCACAGTAGGCGCCATTCTGAAAGTATATGCCGACCGCGCTGGTGTGGTATATACCGTCTCCGATGGTGACCAGCCTGGCGTGACGCTTAATCTGGCCCGTTTTGTAAAAGGCATTGGTGTAACGCCCGTATTGTGCGGCAACATCAAAGGTCTGCACGACCCGTACCGGAACCCGACCACCCAAGAAGGCTTTGCCCGGCAGTGGGGTCAAAACCCAAGCATGGTTACCAGCTTTGCTGACGGCAGCAAGATCAGCTTCGAGCAGGCAGTTATTGCCAATGCCTTGGATATGCGCGTCGCGCGTCGTGGCATGTACGGCCCTACCGTTGAGCCCGGCACTCCCATTGCAAAGGCAGCCGAATGGTATCCGCACGACTTACTGCTCAACGGCGGCCCCGGCATCGTCGACTATGTAGTAGGTGCTGACCCCGGACCTGGTGTGTTTGTACTCGGAACCATCGATGATCCTGTTCAGCAACACTATTTGAAGCTCTACAAGCTTGGTCCAGGGCCGCTTTACTGCTTCTATACTCCTTATCACCTCTGCCACTTCGAAACGCCAACTTCGGTTGCCCGCGCTGTCCTGTTCCAGGATGCGGCTCTGGCACCTGCCGGCCCAATGCGTGTAGAAGTTGTTACGGCCGCCAAGATACCTCTCAAAGCCGGACAGCAGCTTGATGGCATCGGGCACTACCACACGTATGGCCTGGCCGAAAACGCCGACGTAACGCGCGAGGAGAACCTACTCCCAATCGGTGTGGCTGAAGGCTGCATTCTGCGCCACGACATCGAGCGTGACCGAGTGCTGACGTATGACGACGTGATTCTGCCCGAAGGCCGCTTAATCGACCAACTGCGTGCTGAGCAGGCTGCTCACTTCAATTACGCGAACACTGCTACCAGTGTAGCAAACACTGAATCGATTGCTGGTTAACTATAAAACAATAAGTGGCATAACGGGTAAAATAGCTTCCCCTTTATGCCACTTACTGGTTACATAAACTCGCTATCAGCTATTCTTTTATAAGCATCTTTTCAGATTACAGCTATACCCTAGCCAAGACGATTTTCAAACTACATCAGCAAACCGCAGCGTACACCACGCTGCGGTTTTTTTATGAATGCAGCGCTTGCCAAATCATGTCTTTCAGCTGTTGTATATTCTTATTCGTCAGACTGGAGATAAATACTGTCGGGATGTCCGAAGGCAGTGTTTTGCGTATCTCGGCTTCTAATTCCTCGTCCAGCATATCGGACTTGGTAATGGCCAGCAACCGGTTTTTCTCTAGCAATTCCGGATTGAATTGTTCTAGTTCGTTGAGTAGCACATTGTACTCGGCTACAATGTCCGGACTGTCGCAAGCTATCATAAAGAGCAAAATGGAATTGCGCTCAATATGGCGCAAGAAGCGGGTTCCTAATCCTCTACCTTCTGCCGCTCCCTCTATAATGCCGGGAATGTCGGCCATTACGAAGGATTTGTAGTCGCGGTACGCTACCACTCCTAGGTTGGGAGTTAGAGTAGTAAAGGCGTAGTCGGCAATTTTGGGCTTGGCCGCCGATACCACCGAAAGCAGCGTGCTTTTTCCAGCGTTCGGGAATCCTACTAAGCCTACATCGGCCAGCAGCTTCAATTCCAGAATTACCCATTCATCAATGCCTTCCTCACCGGGCTGCGCATAGGTGGGAGCTTGGTTGGTAGCGGATTTGAAATGGTCGTTGCCGAGGCCACCACGGCCTCCCGGGGTCAGAATAAGGCGCTGGCCGTGTTCGGTTATCTCTAGTTTTTTTTCGCCGGTTTCGGCGTCGCGGGCAATGGTACCGAGCGGCACCTGAATAATAACATCATCGCCTTGAGCACCGGTGCGCAGGTTTTCGCCTCCATTTTCGCCGGGCTTGGCAATTAGGTGTTTTTGGTATTGCAGGTGCAGCAAGGTCCAGAGCTGCGAATTGCCCTCTAGGATGATGTGGCCACCGCGCCCACCATCTCCCCCATCGGGGCCACCGTTGGGCAAGCCCTTGGCTCGGAAAAAGTGATGCGACCCTGCCCCACCCCTACCGGAGCGGCAATTAATTTTAACGTAATCTATGAAGTTGTTGGAAGCCATGCTTGTACTTGGTTGTTGGTCGTTAGTTTCAAGCTACCAGTGGTCTACTACGTTCTAGGCTGGCAACTTGACGCCGAGTAGCTGATAACTCGGTTTTTGACCGACTACTTAAAAACGGTCATCCTGAGTACAGCGAAGGCTCTTTTACGTTGTTGATTAAGTAGGCTTCTATCATAGGAAGCTGCCTCGAACAACAAAAAGAGCCTTCGCTGTACTCAGGATGACAGACGAATAGGATCGACGCCCGAGTGGGCGCCGCCACAAAGTTATGCTTTTACTTCATCGGTAGCCTGCCGAGTGTCCTCGGTGGTGGCTGCTTGATGCTGATCGATGATGGTGCAGATCTGCTGAAATATGTCTTCAATAGCTCCGATGCCATTTAAGGCATGGAATTTTTGTTGAGCGGCGTAGAAACCAGCCACCTGGGCCGTTTCGGTGTTATACACGGTGACACGCTTACGAATTTTAGCTTCGTCCTGGTCGTCGATACGGTTGCTGGTTTTGCCACGTTCCAGAAGGCGTGATACTAGTTCTTCTTCGGCTACTTCCAAGGCAATCATACACGACACACCTGTGTCATAGCGCTGCATGAGAGCGTCGAGGCTTTCGGCTTGGGGCACCGTGCGGGGAAATCCATCGAAAATGAAACCTGCGGCCGTGGTGTTGCTAGCAAGTTGGCTTTCAATCATACCAATCACTACCTCATCGGGCACGAGCAAACCTTCGTCCATGAGCTTTTTGGCACGTAACCCTAGTTCGGTACCTTGGGCGATTTGGGAGCGCAGCAAATCGCCAGTAGACAAGTGCACTAGATTATAGCGGGCGATTAGCTTCTGACTCTGCGTTCCTTTGCCAGCGCCGGGCGGGCCGAAAAGCACGATATTTAACATAGCGTGTGGTTTTTTACAGGAAAAAATTAGATGGGGTTGAGAAAGATAAGCAAGTAAAGGCAAAGCCTATATGCTTGTCAGCGAATTTTAGCTGCTGTAGCCAGCTCTTATTCTATACGGCTTTATAAACATCGGGGTAATTGCGCCCCAAACCGTCAAAGTCAAGTCCGTAGCCAACAATGAAGTCGTTGGGAATACTAAGGCCCACATAGCGAATGGCCAGGTCATGCTGCAAACATTCGGGCTTAATGAACAAGCTAGCTACTTCGAGCGAAGCAGGCTGCTTGGCTCCTAATGTGTCGAGCAGCATCCGCATGGTATGGCCCGTATCGACAATATCCTCCAAGATGACCACATGACGCCCTTCTATTTCCTCGGTGAGGCCTAGCACCTCCTGCACCTTGCCGGTGCTGCTTGTGCCTTGGTAAGAGGCGACCCGAATAAAGGATATCTCGCAAGGAATGTGCAGGGCTTTCAACAAGTCGGCCGCGAACATAAACGAGCCGTTAAGCACAGCCACAAACAATGGAGTTTTGTCGGCGTAGTCTTGGTCGAGCCGCGTAGCTAGCTCTTCAATAGCTGCTGTGAGACGGGCAGCCGACAAATAGGGCTCAAACTGCTTGTTGTGCAGCGAAATATGATCCGGGTTCATCCGTATGGGGTTGGGCCGCAAGGGAGCGGGCTGTCAAAGGTAATAGAAAAAGCCGCCGCCCCGTACCGGGGCGGCGGCTCTTCCTTTGCAGCCTCTAGCGATGAACTGCTAGCAACTAGGTGTTCTTCGAGTATCCAGCGTTGCTCAACATGGCAGCACGCAATTCTTAATCCGCCAACTGAGCAAACTATTAGAGCTGCTGGCGGAGCAATACGGACACCGCTTCGGTGGCTTTATCGGTGATGTTGGTATAGCGCACGTAAGGGCGGGCCTGCATCTCCATTTGATACCTGCCTTGTACTGGGGCCACACCACGTTCTGGAGCGGCAATGTGCGGTGCAATGACGAGTGAAACAATACTCATCAGCTTGATAAGAATGTTCATCGACGGCCCCGACGTATCCTTGAACGGGTCGCCTACTGTGTCGCCGGTTACCGATGCCTTGTGCGCATCAGAGCCTTTATACTGCATCACGCCGTCAATCATTACGCCTTTCTCGAACGACTTTTTGGCGTTGTCCCAGGCGCCCCCGGCGTTGCTCTGGAAGATGGCCATCAGCACACCACTCACGGTTACACCGGCTAGCGTGCCACCTAGCACTTCCGGGCCGAAGGTAAAGCCAATGATAATGGGCACAATCAAAGCAATAGCCCCAGGTAGCATCATTTCCCGAATGGCAGCCTGCGTGGAAATAGCTACGCATTTCTCATACTCTGGCCGGCCCGTTCCTTCCATGATACCCGGAATCTCGCGGAACTGCCGCCGTACCTCCTGCACCATGGCCATGGCCGCCCGGCCTACTGCCGCAATAGCCAATCCCGAGAAAATAAACGGAATCATAGCACCCACAAACAAGCCTCCTAGCACGCGGGCATTGCTGATGTCGATAGAAGTGATTTTGGCAGTGCCCATGAAAGCCGCAAATAAGGCCAACGACGTTAGGGCAGCCGAAGCAATAGCAAAACCCTTACCGGTAGCGGCCGTGGTGTTGCCAACGGCATCCAGGATGTCAGTCCGCTCGCGGACTTCCTTGGGCAACTCACTCATTTCAGCTATACCACCGGCATTATCAGCAATAGGCCCGAAGGCGTCAATGGCTAACTGCATAGCCGTAGTGGCCATCATGCCGGCGGCAGCAATAGCCACGCCGTATAGGCCGGCGCACTCGAAGCTGAGCACAATGCCGGCAGCCAGCACAATGATGGGCAATACCGTGGATTCCATGCCCACCGATATTCCCCCGATAACGGTAGTAGCGTGCCCAGTGCTGCTTTGCCGCACAATGCTCAATACTGGCCGTTTGCCCATGGCGGTGTAATACTCGGTGATAATGCTCATCAACGTACCTACTACCAGTCCTACTACTACAGCATAAAAAACGTCGAGAGAAGTAAAAGGAACCGAACCAGGCCGGCTGATAACCAAGTCGCCAGCGGGCAACATCCAGCGGATGATAAAGTAAGAAGCAACCGCCGACACTATCACCGACACATAGTTGCCGAAGTTGAGCGAGGCCTGCACGTTGCCATTCTCCTTCACTCGAACCAGCAGAATACCAATCAACGAAGCAACAATACCCAACCCAGCAATTACCATCGGAAGCAGGATAGGCGACAAACCTTGGAATTGGTCACCACGGGCCACCACTTCGCGGCCAAGCACCATGGTAGCCAGAATAGTGGCTACATACGACCCAAACAGGTCGGCGCCCATGCCCGCTACGTCGCCTACGTTGTCGCCTACGTTGTCGGCGATGGTAGCGGGGTTGCGAGGGTCGTCTTCCGGGATGCCCGCTTCTACTTTACCCACCAAGTCGGCTCCCACGTCGGCAGCTTTGGTGTAAATACCCCCGCCCACACGGGCAAACAAGGCAATGCTTTCGGCGCCGAGCGAAAAGCCTGTCAGCACTTCGAGGGCCGTTTCCATTTCAATGCCATTAGCCCCACCGCCCTTGCTTACCACGAATAGTTGGTAGAAGACAATAAATAAGCTCCCGAGCCCTAATACGGCCAGTCCCGCGACGCCCATGCCCATGACGGAACCCCCGGAGAATGACACGTTTAATGCTTGCGAAAGGCTGGTGCGGGCGGCCTGTGCGGTTCGCACGTTGGCTTTGGTAGCAATCTTCATCCCAATAAACCCCGCCGCCGCTGACAGCAAAGCCCCAATAATAAAGGCAATAACAATAACAGGACTTGATTTTTCGCCTGTGCTGCCCAAATAGAAAAGAAAAGCTCCGGCAATAAGACCGAAGATGGCCAGCACTTTGTATTCAGCTTTTAAGAAGGCAATGGCGCCCTCTGCAATGTATCCTGCAATGGTGCGCATTCGCTCGTCGCCGGCATCTTGCCGACTTACCCAGCCCGAGCGTAGCCATGTGTACACCAAAGCCAGTACCCCCAATGCGGGCACTACGTAGAGAAAATTCATCATAAAGCGGCAGTAAATGGTGGGAGTTTAGGTTGGCAGGAAATATGGAATTACCCGGGTAAAATAGAGCTTTTACCTACAACTCCAACCACCTCACTCCCTTCTCTTTAGCTACAGCTTACACTTTATGATAATCGAGCCACTTACAACTCCTGCATGAGTGCTCGGTACAGTGCTAGCATGCTGTTTATGTCGCGCTTATCCACTATTTCATCAGGGGAATGCACGTTGTCTTCGGGTGCACCTACAAAGCACCAATCCCATGGCTGTGCACCGTGTTGCAGTTCCTTTGCGTCAGAGCCACCGCTACCCTCCACCTCTAGTTGGTGGGGAATACCCGATGCTTCTGCAATGCGGCGGATACGGTCCACGTAAGCGCGCCGCGGAATTAGCGAGTCGCGCAAGGAAATAACTACGCCCCAGCCTGGCTGCACGCCTTCGGTCACCCACGTAATATCAGAAATGAGGGCTTGGCGCACGCCGTAGGTTTCCTGCATGTATTTGGCTAAGTAAGCTACCGAGCCGCCACCGTGCTCTTCCCAACAACTGAAGGCAACGATGCCGTTTTCCAAGGTCTCGCATAGGCGCAACGCATTCCAAACTCCAAGCCGGTTATCTAGGTAACAGCTCTGAACAGTGGTAGCTGTTTCTCGGAAGTCGCAGTAAAATGTGAGTTCGGTGCCTCTCTCAATCTCTCGGGTGAACTCATAGCCTATTTCCCCGGTTTCATCGTCTATGGTCAGTGTACAATCAATTTCACCTTGCGCATCGCGCCCAACAAGGCGGCTGCCTGCTTCTATTACTGGTCCGCCAATACGCACGAGTTGCTGGCCATAGCGCACAGTGAAGCCAATGCTATCTATATGGGCAAAAACTGCAGTACGTGGCGCACCAAAGACCAGCATAATACAATCTTGCCATTCGTTACCCGCTAGCACAGTAGGTTGCACTCGCCAGCTGCTTTGGTGCTGCTCAATGTACTCTAGCAGATAGCGCGTAAGCGGAGCTTCGTTTCCAGAGGGGGCCGCAATGCGACATAAGGTGTGTAAAAGCTTCATGACGAGCAGTTATTTATTTAAAACTAGGACAAAAGCCATACTTTAGTTCTCCCGATGGGAGGCGATGCTTTGGCTTTTGCCGAATCATTACCTGCAAGTAACCGTGTCTATGATTCTCCGCCTCCGATTTATCCTCTTATTGCTGTTGTTGCCCTTGCTAGCTGTTGCCCAGCAGCCCGATACCGCTCGGTCATCGTCCCCCATCCGCAATATCCAAACCGATAATGTCGATGTGATGCCCACGGCTAATACCAAGGGCTGGCTTTTATTGGACAAGGATATTCAGACAGAATTAGAAGGAGCAGTTCAGAATCTGTACAACTGCAAGTACGACCGAGCCGAAAAGCAATTCCGCTCCTTGCGGCGCCGCTACCCCAACCACCCCATGCCCTATTTCCTTATGGGTCTGAGTCAGTGGTGGAAAATCGTACCAACTAATATCAAGACCAAGCAGTATGATAAGCTCTTCTTCGCTTACATGGATACCACCATTACGAAGGCAGAAGCTCAATTCGACAACGATAACAAAAATTACGAAGCCTGTTTTTTCTTAGCAGCTGCCTATGGCTTCGATGGCCGCTTGAATGCTGAACGCTCAAACTGGCCCAAAGCAACTATTAGTGCCAAGCGGGCTCTGAAGTATTTGGAACTGAGCAAGGAGGCCAATGGCCTGAGCCCTGAGTTTTTGTTTGGGCAGGCTCTCTTCAACTATTATGCCGTCTGGATTCCTACTAATTACCCACTGCTCAAGCCAGTACTGCTCTTGTTTCCCAAGGGAAACAAACAGTTAGGCTTGCAACAGTTGCGCAACGTAGCCGACAACGGTTTCTATGTCGGCCCAGAAGCCAAAGTATTCCTCATGCGCATCCTCAATAACGAGGAAAACAACTGGGAGGCTGCTGCTCCCATTGCTCGCAACCTCGCCAAAACCTACCCCGACAACGGCTACTTTCAGCGCTTCTACGCGTTGTCGTGCTTCAACCTTGGCGATTTCAGGGAATGTGAGCGTCTAAGCTTAGAAATACTTAACAAGCTTAACCAAGGAATGCCAGGCTATGAAGCCACTAGTGGACGGTATGCAACTTACTTCCTAGGCTGGCTGATGCAAAATCGCTACAAAGATTATGACAAAGCGAAGGATTATTATCAGCGGTGCATTGTTTTCTCTGAACTGACAGATGAAGTAAAAGGCGGCTTCTATCTCCACTCCAACTACAACTTAGCCCGCTTAGCCGATAAAGAAAAGGACGTAACTACAGCACGCCGTTACTACTCCGTCGTGCGTGATATTGCCGATAATAAATCGGCTGCTTCTAAAGAGGCAAAGGCATATCTAAAGAAGAATAAGAAGTAGGCTTTTAGCTTTTACCAAAATGGATTTAAAAGACCTATTTCTGGCGCCGCTTTATCTAGCTCTTTTCTATGGTATAGCGTTCGCGGCTCGCCGAAAGTACACTAATGCTTATACTCGAAAATATTTTATTCCTGCTCTGTCGCTAAAATTTATTGGGGCAGTCGCTTTAGGTTTAATTTATCAATTTTATTATTCAGGAGGGGACACTTACAATTATTATTATCACATTAAGATTATTTATGAAGCTTTTGGACATGATTTTAGTTTAGGACTAAAGTTATTTCTAGCAAATGGGCAACCAGTTCCTGAGCTCTCAAGATATACTTCCCAAATGTTTTGGTGGCAGCCTCACTCCACAGAACTATTCATTGTGCGAGCAGCAATGCCACTAGCAATGCTTTGCTTTAACACATACACTGTCATAGCGTTATCTTTTGCCTTCATTAGCTTTTGTGGAATGTGGGCTATGTATATTACTTTTCTGCGTATTTATCCTGCTGCATACAAACAACTAGCTATTGCTATTTTCTTTTTGCCTTCCGTTTTCTTCTGGGGGTCTGGATTAATGAAAGACTCGCTTTGTATTGGTGGATTAGGCTGGACTTTTTATGGATTTTATCATGTGTTTATTGCCAAAAAAAATATTCTTCAAGCAAGTATATTAGGCAGCCTTGGTATCTACGTTTTAGTTTCTGCTAAAATATATATTCTATTATCTTTTATGCCACCAGCGTTGTTCTGGATTTTTAATGAAAACAGTTCTAGAATCAAATCAGCTTCTCTCAGAGTTTTTCTTAAGCCTTTCCTTATTATAATTGGAGCTGGGGTAGCATATTATGGAGCGACAAACCTTACTTCTGGCGATGAAAGATTTGATGTAGAAAAAATTGGTGAGCGCAGTAAAATAACTCAAGAATATTTAAGCGAGTACGTTGCTAGTGGCTCAGCTTATCATATTGGCGAACTAGATGGTTCTATCGGCTCTATAATACGAGTAGCGCCTCAAGCAATTTTTATATCATTATTTCGTCCTTTCTTATTCGAAGTTCGAAATCCTGTAATGTTGTTATCTGCAATTGAAGCCACAGTGTTTCTTTATTTTACCTTAAGTTTAGTTTACAGGACAGGACTATCCAGAAGCTTAGTTTTAATTGCAGCAGAACCAATATTAACGTTCTGTTTTATTTTTTCTATAATAATGGCTATCGGCGTAGGGACTACTAGTGGGAACTTCGGCACACTAGTTCGTTATAAAATTCCTTTGATGCCTTTTTTCCTGTCAGCATTGTATATAATGAGATTTAAGGCCCAAGCCTTACAAGGACCTAAGTATAAAAAACGAGTAGCAGCTTAACTGAGACAATTACGACTTTAGCTAACCGACACCATTTTGAAGCCTATTAAGCAGATACTCATTTAGCGTAGGATGTGACCATAGCTTCGACTGACCTTCTGGTGCTGGCTGTAACTGAATTTCACCGAACAGGGCAGCATGTACAGCAGCCTTAAGCAGAGGTATTCCAGCTGCCAGTTGTAGCAATGGATAGGTTGCAAAATTATCTTCCTCTGTTGGTTTAATAAGAGCTTGTGCGATAATAGCTCCTGTATCGATGCCCGGATCCACTAAGTGTACTGACACACCACAATGCTGTGGATCTTTATTAGCTAAGGCCCAATAACCACCATGCACACCTCTGTAAAGTGGTGTAATTCCAGCATGTGTGTTAATGAACTTGCATGACACACTTGTCAGCACCTTTTTGGCAATTATACGAGTGCCATTTACGACAATAACATCAGGCTGTAGCTCCTGCAGTTGGGCGATACACTCCTGCGAATTTACGGATGACACCCGGATAACTCGATTTTCTGGTAGCGGCTTGTCGTCAAGATTTTCCTGTTTTTTGATTGTTTGCAGCCGGCTTTGCGATGAATAACTCAAAGGACAAGCCACCAACAGCTTAAACAATATCTGGCCAGCTACGGTGGCGTATCCTAACTTCTCTGCGCGCCGCTTCAGCAGTTGCTTTTGGCTTACAGGTGTTTCTACAAGGATGCGGTGAATCCCAAACTCAGCATCAAGTGCATGAAAGAGGATATTGGTGGATTCACCTGGACCAGCGAGAATAACTATTCTTTTTGTGGTGGAAATCGAGGAGTTCATTAACTAGCTATTGCAGGCACATGATGATGTAGTTCAGCAGCCAAGTCGCCCATAGATTGGCTTTCCATTCCATAAGTGGCTTTCAAGTACTTGTAATGTTCGGCAATGCGCCGCAAAACAGCCATGTTTTGCGGAATATTGACTCCGAAATTGTGTGGATGCCACCACAGATGAAAGACTTTATTAGTGCGAGCTGCATACTCCATGGCGCTCAGAATACGGCGCAAACGCAGTCTCTCAAGAGACTGTAGCCGCCCCGACCAAGGTCTTAGAAATCTACTTGCTGGAATATTGTAGGGAAACTGCTGAGCAATTTCCTGCAGAGTATAACAGTTGAATCCAGAAAGATTAAAATAAGCGTCTAGCAAACGTGCGCCACGTTTGTATAGGCTTTGCTGTTCTTCATTGCGCTCTTTATAAATCCAAGAATTTTCGTTTCCACGGTAACTCGTAATCCCTAAATCCGCACAAATAGCTAAATACTGAGCATTATATTGATTCCGGGGGAAAACTAAGCTGCGTAGCGTGATATTCTGCTCATTAGCTATTTGTACCGCCGCTTCCAGATCAGCACGGAAGCTTTCGGCTGTCTGGCCCCGCTCCAAACAGTAATAATGACAAAAAGTATGGGTAGCTATTTCCTGTCCAGGTGTATCACGAATCTGCGCAATTAATGAGTACCCAAAATGATATGGGTCAACGGCTTCGTCGTCACCAACATTGTTTAAAGCTAGATATGGGGATAATGTTGAATTAGAATATTGAGGCTGCACATAGGGCAAATGGGTTAGCATTTCTTCTTTGTTTGAAAAAAAAAGCAGTCCTACCGTAGCCCAAGTCACTCGTAGATCAAACTCTTGAAATAATTCCAGCATAGCCGGAATAGCTTGTCGTACACCTAACAAATTAGGGCCGTATTGATCCAGAGTTTGCTGATCACGAACGCCCCAATTGATTTCAAAATCAAGCGATATAACAAAACGGCCTCCCTCTTTCTTTTCCCCTACTATTCGCTGTTGCATAACAGTGGATGGCTTAGCTGAACAAGTTTATGAAGTTGTGTTTGTTCGACGCCACTGAATAGCGCTCCACAATAGTACGACGGGCGGCAGTTCCTTGTGTGGCTCGCAGCTTCTGATCAACAAGCAACCGGCGTAGAGCTTCATACCATTGCTCTAGCTTATTGCATACAAAGCCGTTGTAGCCGTTCTGAACTACCTCCGTATTCATTCCTACTGGTGAGACAAGCGCAGGCATTCCCAACGACATGTATTGCAAAGCCTTGAAAGCACATTTACCACGAGCCCAAGGATCATCTACTAACGGCATCAACCCTACGTGGAACTGACTTAAGTCCTCGATTTCGGTGTCCTTACGCCAAGGGATAAAAGCTAATGCTCGCAAACCTACATAATCAGGCGGCTGGTTGGAGATAACGCGAAACTCAAAGTCGTATCCTTCTTGCTCTAAACGCTCTAGTACTGGCCACACTAAATCTAAGTGACGCAAGGTAGTATGTGTACCTGTCCAACCTATAACAGAACGAGTTGAGTTATATTGGTCTCGGATGCGGTTGTGTAGATGCTCGGTATCGAGCGTAGTGGGGTTGATAATACAGTGAGCATTGAACTGCTGAGCGTAATCACGCAGGTATGCGTTCCCACAACTCACTTTATAGGCCCATCGGCAGATTTTCCCCACCTTCTGCTGCCACTTCAACCGGCTGATGAAAGTTTGTTCACCAGCAGGATCCTTCATCCAGATAGCATCATCAAAATCATAAACGATCTTTTTTCGTAACACCTTCGCGATGATCCATTCTATTACTGGTGGCCCAATAGGCGCAGCCTCTCGATGAATAAAGACATAATCATAGGCAGGCACTGTAAAGAGCAGGCCCGCTCGCCGCACAAAACCCATCAAAATACCCAACACCTTTGCTAAGGTATGTTGGGGCTTATAAAGTATCGCCCAAGTAGAATCAGAGAGGAAAGGCGCTAAGCGATAAGAGTGTCCCGCTTGTGTAAGAATATCCAGGTATTGTTCGAACCGAAACCGTTGTGAGGGAGCTTTGCCGGGTGGGTACGGAACGATGAAGAGAATGCGCATAGGTGGCAAACGGCCAATCAGGGAAATCTACAATACTTGATAGAACTCTAAGACAGCACTAATAATTCGCTGCTGCTGACTTGCTTCTAATTCAGTGTACAAAGGTAGCCTAACCAAACAATCAGCATAATAAATTGCCCACGGCAACTCCCGGCCATCGTGTCGCGATGCGTAATATGGGCTGTTATGTAGAGGTTGGTAGTGAAATATGGCCGTAATATCTCGCTGTTTCAGGAAGTCAATTAAAGCAGTACGTTCAGTAGAGGAGCGGCAGACTAAGTAAAATAAATGACCATTCTGGGCTGAATAATCAGGAACATTGGGCAGGCCTATACCAAAAGCATTTAAGGATTGTAATTCCTTATAATAGCGCGCCCATAACTCTTGGCGTCGCTGCTGAATAAAATCTAGCTTTTCTAGTTGGGCCCATAGGAAAGCGGCATTTATTTCTGCAGGTAGGAAGGAGGAGCCTACGTCTACCCAATTATACTTTGCTACCTCACCCCGAAAGAAAGCGGCTCTGTTGGTGCCCTTTTCACGTAAAACCTCGGCCCTCGCCACTAAACTTGGTTCGTTTATTACCAACATTCCTCCTTCACCGCCAGCAGTTACATTTTTAGTTTCATGGAACGAGAAAGCAGCCAGTGCCCCTTGTGTACCTAATGGTTTTCCCTCAAACCTGCCTCCAAGTGCTTGTGCTGCGTCCTCTATTACCAGCAAATTGTTCTTTTCGGCAACCGCATTTATAGTCGTCATATCGCAGGAAATTCCGGCATAGTGCACAGGCACAATAGCCCGAGTGCGGGGCGTAACAAGGCTATCTAGTTGGTCAGCGTCAAATGCAGGTCTGTTTGCTGTGCTATCCACAAAGACAAGCCGCGCTCCACGGAGTGCAAAGGCGGTGGCTGTAGAGGAAAACGTAAAACTTGGCAACAACACTTCATCATTTGGCTCTAGGTTAAGCAACAGAGCAGCCAGTTCCAGGGCATCGGTGCCTGAGGTGGTGAGCAGTACCCGAGGAGCGCCTAGTTTGGCTTGTAGCCATTCTTCGCAGCGTCGAGTAAACATACCATCGCCGGATAGCTTGCCCGAGCGTACCGCCTCTTCTATATAGCGAGTCTCAGTACCAACGAAAAAAGGCTTGTTGAACGGAATAAGCATAAACTATAGTCGGCTACCGACAAAAGAGGCAGCAAAACTAGCAGGATTCCAGTGAACCGGGCTCCGGTGTAATGGAGTGTAATGGTAGCCGGCGGGCAGGCACTCCTACATAAGTACCGGAAGCATTAGCATCGTGAATGAACACAGCTCCGCCTCCGGTACGCACATTGGCAGTTAGTGACAGAGAGTCAATGATAGTAGTGCCAATACCCAAAAAGCACCCCTCCCCTATTCTAACCTGACCTGCTAGGCGAACACCAGGCGCTAAAATGGAGTGCGCACCTATTTGGCTGTCGTGGGCTATTACGCATCCTGGGTACAACATGACATTGGCCTCCACTTGCACATTCAAGTCGAGAATACATCCAGGTGAAATAAACACTCCAGGTGCCAGCACTGCACTAAAATCAACATACGCACTTGGATGTACAAAACGGGCGAATGGCACGTCCGCACCTGTCAATTCCTCAAATAACTGCTTCCGCCGATCCATATGGCGGTAACCAATTGCGAGTAACAGATTATCAAATTGTCCTGCTGCATATGCAGCAACCACGTCAGCAACTTTACCAAGTATAAGCTCTGAGCCAGAACTAGCTGTTTGCCAATCGTCAAAAAAGCCCGCAACCTTCCACGGTGGTGTTTGCCGTAAGTGCTGAGCAAACTGCTGACCTAATGCACCTGCCCCGATAATAGCAGTTCGTATGGCAGGTTGCGTCATTATATGAAATACAGGCTGTTAATTTCTACTAGCAATTCGCAATGTTACTACGTAAGAAGCTTTGTTAGTTTAAAATTTCAGCTTCAATAAAATCGGGACGACGCGTGGTTTTGAGGTTGATTCGGTGAATGTATTCTCCCAATACACCCATACCCAGCAGCAGCAATCCTACTCCAAAACCAATGGCAATAATTAGGCTAGTAAAGCCAGGCAATAAGTCATTGTATAATAGCTTACGTAGCAGAATATAGAATGAGTATATGCTAGTACTAGCAAACACTAGCAAGGATGCATAGGTAAGCAGCCGCACTGGCAAATCAGAGAACGTAACAAAAATATTAATAGAGTGCCGCACCAACCTACCTAATGTATAGCTACTACGGCCAGCAACTCGTGGCTGGTGAGTAACCGGAACACTGGCCACACTGTTAGTTATCCAAGTTAAATACCCATCCAAAAATGTATAAGAGTTACGCATAGCTAAGCAATGACGAGCCACCTCTGTCTTGAGCAAGCGAAACGCAGAGTAATCAGCGTGTAACTCCGGAATGCCAAGGCGTAGCATTTGCCGCAAAATCGAAGAGGTAAAGTTTCGCCAGCTTGCGTGTTGCTTTATCGTGTAGCAGCCGTATACAACATCGAAATTTCCTTCAGCCTGGCGCTGAATCAAACACCTGATATCAGCTGGAGCGTGCTGCAAGTCCTCATCAAGAGTGACAATAAAACGCCCTTTTGCATGACGAAAACCACAAAGCAGCGCGTTGTGTTGCCCAAAATTGCGCGAAAGCCGAACTGCCTTGACATTAGACGCTCCTAGTTTCTGGCGCATCTGTAGCACAGCGTCCCAAGCTGCCGCCTGTCCACCATCGTGTACAAATACCAACTCATAAGAGCGGCCAATCTCAGTAAAAAATGCCTGAAGCTGCTCCACCAAACCAAGCAACGTATCCTGCCCTTGAAAAACCGGCACCACCACCGAGTAATCAGGAGTAGGTATCATAACGCAATACGATCAGGGAATGAGAGCATGTATCGTGGGGCTTCTGGCCCTTCATTTAATAGCAAGTCTAGCACACTTAGCCGATGCTCAAATGAACCATGTAATTGACGGTATTCAGGATATCCCTCATAACTCATCCAAGTAAGGGATATACCAGCCTCTGCAAACTGAGCAGGATCTAGATACGCTGCCGCAGCTGGACCTACAATATACTCGGTACCCCCTAATGCCTGCACCAGCTGTACTAGCCGCGCTGTCCGGTCGGTACTAGTACGCTTTTCAAAATCATCTGATACGTGTAATCGTGTTTGAATACCTAACCAATCATTAATTGTTTGAATAAAAAGCTGATTGATTTCACTAAGCCATTTTGAATGAACACATTGATATAACTTTTCTAAATCGGCTCGATACAGTTCAAAATATGGAGCCCGGGCATACGCCTGCATTAGTTTACGCCAATGGCGGGCTCCCCAGCTAGGATCAGCCACAGGAGTTTCACGGATTTTTTGCGAGAGCTTTCCCTGATGTACTGGAATAGTGAGCCAAGGGATACCCTGTGCGGTTTTGATACGATTACGATTACGCCAATCACCAGAAGTATACTGCACCTCGTCATAAAATATAAAATCATCAGCCTGATTCAACAGGTCGAAATAGCCTTTCCAAGGAATATAATTAGACTGCAGAATGGCAACCTTCTTGGTAAAATCAGACACCGCTTAAACTTAGTTAATTACAAATATAAGAAAGCTACGACCTCAAGGATGCTGCATGGCCAACGGCAACAACAACTGTTCATATGCTTCTGCGGCACGTGTCACCGCACGATGCCGGACTGCCAACTCCCGAATTTTCTTTCTATAGTCGGGTTTCTGCAACAAGAAGGCAATTCGTTGTAAAGCAGCAGGAACGGTAGCAGGCTGATCTAGATTAAATATAGCCCCGCCGCCTTCCTGTTTGATAATGTCACTATCGTCGCCCACCCCTTCCGTAAGTAGTACAGGCAAACCTGCCGCCCAATACTCGCCTACTTTAATTGGTGAACAAAAACGTCGGCACTCGGCGGGCTTAATGGTAGCAAAGGCAAAATCTGAAGCCGACAAATAATCAGGCACTTCGGCATGCGGGGACTTGGTTACAAATACTTGCTCGGTGCTGAATCCTACTTTGGCTAGCTTGGCGCGCACTTCTGGCTCAGGATTGGGTGTAAGCACTATCAAACGGAAGTTAGGCCCAAAGTGCGCCGCAGCATCTCGAAACAAATCAAAAGCCTCTGCATCATAATAGATGTCGCCAAACTTGCCAACGTAGATTCCCACTGGTGCATCGGCCGCAATACCAAGGCGGGTGCGCACCTGCTGCCGGCGACTAGAGTCATAGCTAAAGTCAGCTACATTCACCGAACAGGGAACTGTAACAATATTTCGGGCAGCAACTCCCTCCTGTATGAGCTTGCGCCGGTAATTCTCCGCAACAGGCATTAATCCCACGGCTAACTGCTTCTGTTTTTTTTCCCAATAACGCTGGAATAGATACCGCGGGTCGTAAGCCTTCCATACCCCCGATTCCAGCATATAATCAGCATGCGGCTCGAAAGATTCGACAAGAAATGGGGTTTGTGTTTTCTTCCATACCAAATAAGCTAAAGCTCCTGCAGGCGCTCCGCGGCCAATAATCACCTCGATAGTGTGCCGCTGGACTAAATTAACCAATTCATTAGGGAACCTTACGAAATCATCGATTTTGTTGAGCAACAACGGCTGGTTTTGGCGGCTTCGTAGGGGTGCAAGCGTGATTTTATTTGTTGCAAACTCTGAACCTAAGTGCAACTCCCGGTTGGCACCCGGTCCTCGCTCTATCGTAACTAGTACAATATGCTTCACTTCGGGCAGTTGTTGAAGCAGCCGCAGATGAGGGAATACTGTAGAAACAGTAAGTGGATCTTCGAGGCCCCAATAACTCAAAAAAAGAAGGTTCATCAGCAATTAGATAGACAATGTAGTTAAGCGCGAGGTCCCTTCAACAGACCTATCAGCTGTGGACCTGCCACTATACGCACAGCTAGTAGCAGCGCTTTACGTAATGGCAAGTGCGGCCAAGCTTGGCGCAAGAAACCCACTGCTTGCTGACGGTGATTGTCAGCATATGCATGTATGGCACAGAGGTAGAAGATATGGCCTTCTAACTGCTTGTTTTGGGCTGGCGTAAGGCTCAAATGAACTGCCACCCACTGCATAAGCTTCAACCAGCGCTTGATAAGACCTTGGTTGTCGGCGCGCATCGAGCGCGCATCATGGTCGTTCATGGTTAGTGTCACTGCATCTACTAGGTATACGGTATCAGCCTGCATATTTTCCAACATGAACATCCAATCCTCGACAGCTGCAAAGGAACGGTCTTCTTCGAACAGCTTCAAGGCCGGATTCTGCCGCCGCACGCAGATATTGCAAGCCAGGGCGTTGCCTTTTAGGAAGAATTCTAAACTATAACTACCAGCTGGCAGCAGTGCCAAGTCGCTAGCACTACGCTGACCATTACGGTTGAAATCAAACTTCGTAGCAATAAAGTTAGGCTGGTTCTGCTGTTGAATAGCAGCGTGCAGTGTGGCCAGATGATTAGGGTGCAATACGTCGTCGGAATCCAGAAATAGCACATATGCCCCCTGTGCCCGTGCAAAACCGTAATTGCGAGCTACTCCTCGCTCTCCATTTTCTTTAAAATGGTATTGCACACTTGGCTGCGTGAATTGCTGCACTACCTCGGCCGTGTTATCCTTGCTACCATCATCCACTACAATAATTTCGAAAGCTGCAAATGTTTGAGCTAACACGGAACGCAAGGTGTCCGCAATAAAGCTAGCACGATTGTATGTGGGGATAATAACGCTGAAAAAAGGCACAGACATGTAGGCGCGAGCTTTACCGTAAATAGTCTTGCTTGTAAATGGCGCTTAGAAAGATTCTCTATGGCCACAAGCTTGATGGGTTAGTCTACAAAGGTAGCTTGGAAGTTTACACTCTCGCGCAAGCTGCCATGCCCCTATGCAATCATGTAACTTTACTGTGTTTTCCACGAGGTAACACACTCCATTGCCTTATAAGTAATGACTACAGAAGAGTGGCTTCAGCAATACAACAAGCTTAATAATTCATTTAAGCAGAGGCTCATATTTCGCTTGGGAGTAGATTCTGGCTTTTTCTCCGAGTATAATAACATGATTCTGGCGCTGCTTTACTGCCTGAAATATGGTATTCGCTTCGAGCTATACTCTGACCATGCGCGTTTCGCCTTGCGCGACGGTTGGCAGGACTTTTTTCTGCCATTTGGAGCCATAAATACTCAGCATATAAATAAGGATTACAGTTTAAGACCTTATATCATTGAACAAAGCAGAGAAGCTCAATTACAGAAAGTCATTAAGTATCGTTACATCACGGCCGCCTATAAATTTCTGTTTGGCATCGATTACATGACTCAGGACTTATGGGCATTCCATCGAGACCAAGCATTTGCTCAGTCTATCTTTAATATACCTGAATTGGGTTTTAATCAGACTCCTCTCTTGGCAGCTACCCAACAAATTATTAAGGCTTTCTGGCGCTATAATGCACAGAGTGCTCCCATCATAAATTCTTTTACTAATTCAGTTCAGCTACCTGACGAGTATATCAGTTTGCACGTGCGAGCTGGCGACAAGTTTACGGAAGCTAAGATGTACGATTTCAGTGAGTACATGATACCTGCGGCAAAGTTTTCTGTTAATAATGAGGCCTTTATAATGACAGATGATTACACAGTAATAGAGCAATTGCAACAACAATATCCTCAATGGAGATTCCATACACTGTGCACCCCTTCAGAACGCGGTTACTTTCACCGTGACTTCGTGAAACAAGATCGGTATTTCAAGTACATGCAACACCTTAAGCTATTTGCTACTATAGATATATGCGCTGACTCCACTAAGTTCATTGGCACCTACAGTTCCAATCCAGGTATGTATATGGGTATGCGTATCGGACCCGAACGTTGTCATTGCTTGGATTTCGATGAGTGGCTGATTTGGTAAGCTTACCAGCCTATGCGTAAGAATTAGATTCTAGCGGTGCTGGCAACTCTGACGAAGGATCCAGCAAGAAAGCCCTCTAGGCTTGCTCGCAAGCCCCACAGTAATCCTAAGGTTATAACCACAAAAAGCAAGGTCCTCATAGCTACTCGCAGCATTGGCACATGAAGTAGGTATAAAACATTTAGATCAACCAAGAACGTTACAATTAGGCTGCTTAACCCAAAAAGCAACATCCCTAAGTTTAGGTTGTGTAATCTCATGCCAAGTACCAAGCTGCCGGCTCTTGCCAGTACCAATAGCGCAGTACCGAGCAAAGCAATTCGCTGTCGCTGCAGTACAGCGTATATAGGACTAGTAGCGTAAGAAGCCAGTTTAAATACGTAGTAGTAGCCTAAGTATCCAGTAAATACCCCTGCTTGCTCCCAGCGGGCGCCAAATACAAAACTGAATATCCAGTCGCCAAAAACTGTGATAACACCAAAAGGTAATAGTCCCAGGTAGAAAAGCTTATTATATAGATTCAAACAAATCTGCTTAAGCCGCTCAGGATCTTGCTGATAAGTTTCGGCCGCCTTCTGCAGAAAAACAGGAGCCACTGCGTTGCCAATCAAATTAATTGGCAGTTCAAGCAAACTGGTTGAGAAAGCAAATAGTCCTACTGCAGTAGTACCAAACCCTGTGGCCAGGAAGAAAATAGGCAGTTGCCCAGCCAAAGTATTTAAATAGGCTGTTGGCATTACATAAAAAGGATATTCTCTGTACTCCCAGGCCACTGCCCGAATTAGAGACCATGAGAATGGCCGCCGCAGTTCTCCTAACTGCCGATGTATGCCGTTGAACAGCATACTGAAGAACATGGTAAACTTGGAAAACAGGTCCCCTAGTAGTAGCCCCCCTGCTGGCCCGTGTCCTAACCAACCTACTGCTAATGTGATACTCCGGCCCGCAACTGCCGTAACCACATCAATGCCAGCACGCTTCTTAAAGTCTTTGGTGCGCAAGTACCAAGCACTCATCAGCACGTTTAGGTTGAAAACAAATACTGCTAATGGAATTACATAGAACCACACGCCGAGCTCCTCTGCTCTCAACCAGCGCAGCAACTTGTCATGTATTAACCAGAACGCCAAACTCATGAGCAACAATGCTGCTAAGCTAAGCAACACTGTTAGCTGCACTAATGCTATAGAGCGCTTGCGCTGACGAGGCAATACAAATGCGGGAGCATACCCAAGAGTCGAAATCAAATTAACGTTGTTAACTATAGCGGTAAATAGGGCAAATAGGCCATAGCTCTGCGGATTGTAAAGCCGCGTCATAATTGGTGAAACGGCAAAACCTAGAACTGCTACAAATGCAGTAGCAGAAAATGTAATGGCGAGGTTCTGTGCAAATGAGCCTTTCTGCCGAATCTGCTTGACGTTAGCTTTTAGGTTGCCTCGAAATCGATTAATCACTAGAGATAGAGTATAATAAAATAGTGGCAGAAGCCGCCATCTAGGCGGATACTGCCACTATCTAAAAAGACAAAATATAAACCGCTACAAACGGCAGTTTGCCGGTTACTCGTGATAGTTATACACTTTGTGTCCGCCTTTCAACAGATACTCGTCGCGCTGGAATAGGGCAACGTCAGCGGCCATCATATCTTTAACCAGCGACGTGAGGTCATGCTTGGGCTCCCATCCTAGTTTAGTCTTGGCTTTCGTAGGGTCGCCAATCAGCAATTCCACTTCAGTTGGACGGAAATAGCGAGGATCAATTTCGAGCACTACTTGACCTACTTCTAGGCCGGCAGCTGGATTATCGCAGCTTACTACATGACCTTTTTCATTCACACCCTCGCCCGAGAAGGCAACTTCAATACCTACTTCGGCAAACGCCCGCTGCACGAATTCCCGCACCGTAGTGGTTACTCCGGTGGCAATAACGAAATCCTCGGCGGTATCCTGCTGAAGAATCCGCCACATGGCTTCCACATAATCCTGTGCATGACCCCAGTCGCGTTTGGCGTCAATGTTACCAAGGAAAATCTTTTGCTGTAGGCCTAGTGAGATACGAGCAACACCACGCGTAATCTTACGCGTCACAAAGGTTTCGCCCCGTAGTGGCGACTCGTGGTTGAAGAGGATGCCATTGCAAGCATACATACCATAAGCTTCGCGGTAGTTTACTGTAATCCAGTAAGCGTACATCTTGGCCACCGCATAAGGTGAGCGAGGATAAAAAGGGGTAGTCTCGCTCTGCGGCACCTGCTGCACCAATCCATACAATTCGGATGTGCTAGCCTGATAAATGCGAGTTTTCTTGGTAAGACCCAGAATTCGGATAGCTTCGAGAAGGCGCAACGTACCAATACCGTCGGCGTTGGCGGTATACTCCGGCGTATCGAACGATACTTTCACGTGCGACATCGCGCCCAGGTTATAAATCTCATCGGGCTGTACTTCCTGAATAATCCGAATCAGGTTGGTAGAGTCCGACAAGTCACCATAGTGAAGCTTGAAGCGCACATTTAGTTCGTGCGGATCTTGATACAAATGGTCGATCCGATCCGTGTTAAAGAGCGAGGAACGGCGTTTGAGGCCGTGTACCTCGTAGCCTTTTTCCAGTAGGAGTTCAGCCAGGTACGCGCCATCCTGGCCCGTGATACCCGTAATCAGGGCTACTTTCATGGTGTAAAGGTAAAAATGGGTCGTATATGGACTTCCTGTCCAGATTCCAGTAAAACTCAGCGTTTAACGCGAATACGCGCTAGCAGTTGGCAAAGATAAGAGCAAAAAAGAAAGGCTCCCAAACCATTGCTTGTTACAACGCTTGGATAGCTGCATTTAAGCCTGCTATTCTATATCCTTTAGAATTACTTCGCTAATACGACGGGCATTAGCTTCAGCACCAAACTTTTCTTGCTTTACGTCACTTATGAATTCAGCAATTGCTTCAGTGTATTGCTTGTACTCTTGGTAGTTCATTCCTTTTAGAAATCGGTACAATTCCTCATGCGATTTAAAATTGCGTCGATCAATAAAACACTCTTTGGGTATTGATTTCTCTACTTCCGGATCGCCCCAATAAATAGGTACGCAGCATGCGGCAAAGCTGTCGAATATCTTCTCCGTGAGGTAGCCGGGTAAACCACCTGTGTTTTCGTATGCAATATTGAAGCGGTACTGGCGCAGGGCTGGAATCTTTTGATCGTGCGGTACGGGGCCTTTATTTACAATATCGAACAATGCCTTGCGCCGGCTAGCTACTACTTGAGTAATCCCCTCCACTAGGGCGGCAGGAGCTATCTTCTGCAAAAGACCTAGGCCCCTAAAGCTCTGGTATGTTTTAGGGTGAATCATCCGGCTATAAAGACTAAATTCATTAGGATGATTCTCTGCAAACCATTTAAGCGTTAAATAACGCTCATGTAGTAACGAAAGCGAGTTATGTAGTGGCTTCACCACCCCAAACGAAGCGGCCATCAGTACACACAGCTTACGACGTTCAAACTCTTCTTCAGTTGCAGCTCTAAATTGATTGTTCTCTTCTAAATCGATAGCAAAATAGTAGTGGAAGTACCGCTTGTTATCCACCATATTATAGTTGTAGGTAAATATCTTATCGAATACGTGGTGGTTTTGAGGATTCCAATTATGCGGATAATAAGTAGCTGGCTCGCTCAAAACCAAGTAGTTCTTGCGTCCTGCCCGCCAGACAGCTTTTTGAAACGGCAAGCAATTATCGAGGCTAATTAGCAAATCAGATTCTTCGGGAGGATGAATATCTTGAGTAGCTAAGTCAATGTTATGCTCTGCTAAGTCGGTACGCAACGACGCAAACATGAATGCGTTATTTTTCATACCATAAAATGACTTATTCAAAAAAATGCCATTTTGCAAAAGCACAGGGTCCTCTATAACATAAAGCGTCGCCTTTATTGATTTTCCGTTATGTTTCATTTCTGCTTTCGTGCCCAGGATGCATCTGATATTAGTCCGACGCAAAGCTTGTATCTAGCTTAATGCGGGCGACTGTAAGTCTTGAAGCATAACTTTTGCAATTCGCTCAGCATTTGGCATAGAGCCAAACTTATTGTACTCCACTCCTTGCATAAAGTCAGATATTGCTTGAATATAATTATTATATTGTGCATAGTCCATGTTTTTGATAAAATTATATAATTCCTCGTTAGATTTAAATTTGCGTCTATCGATAAAGCATTGAGTTGGAATGAACCGATGTATCTCTGGCTCGCCTAGATAGATAGGAACACAGGAGGCAGCAAAACAATCGAATATTTTTTCAGAAATATATCCCGCCAATTCAGTGTTTTCGTAGCAAATTGCAAAGCGGTAGTTTTGAAATGTGCTAATTTTAGCATCTGGCGCTACCGGGCCCTTATTAACTAAATCGAACGCAACCTTACGACGGGCCACAACAGAATCCGTTATTTGCTTTAAAAAAGGAGTTGGCAAAACTCGCTGCAACACGCCCAAACCTCTGAAACTTTGCAAGTGACGCAGATTAATACCTCTGCTGTATAAAGCAAAATCTTGTGGATGATAACGTGAAAACCATTTCATTATCTGATAACGATCATAAAGCAGAGAAGTGGAGCCTTTAGTTGGTTTAGTTACCTGAAACATACCGGCCATCAAGACACATAGTTCTCTACGATTGAATTCATGCTCCGAAACAGGCATGAGAGGGGGAATTGCCTCTAAATCAATAGCAAAATAATGATGAATATATTTTCTGTCATCAGCTAATGTATAGTCATAAGTAAAAATTTTATCGAAAACAGCATGATTACTCTTATCCCATACCTTAGGGTAGTATGTTGCTGGTTCATTAAGAAGCAAGTAAAGGGCCTGGCCTAATTTCCGTTTGTAGGTCTGAAAAAAATCTACTACATCAAGACCAATGATAATACTTGATTCTTCGGCAGGATGAATATCATGAGTAGCTAAGTCGATATTAAATTCAGCAAGCTGGCGGCGTAATTCTGCAAACATATAACCATAGTTTTTTACGCCATTAATAGGCAGATCAGAAAAAATCCGGTTATTCAAGAAGTCTGGCTCGTCTAATACTACCAACGTTGCTTTCATGCTATTTTATTTTATTTAAAGCAAATAATTAATGCATTAATACGCATTACGACCATTAATGAATAAATACATTACGCCATTACCACATTACCCAATTATCGAAATCTACGCATGAACACCTCTCTGGCCCAATACGCATACCCATATACATGCCAACATTAGAACTGTATGTTCCAATGAACCTAGCTGCTGCTGATGCAATGTCCAATTCGGCAAATAGACGTAGATTATGCCTATACTTGACCTCTTTATCTAACTTATTAAAATCATCTTGATGATAGCCTCTTTCGGAGGGGTCACATAACGTATAAAATTCCCAATCACTATAATCACTTCTGAGAAATTCAACTACAGTATAATCATCAGTTAGTATAAATGCTTTTTTGTTAAGCGAAAATTGTTGAGCTAAAACCATATATTGACTATAATCATACGTTTTTGTTTCCGATGATTTGTCACCTGCTCTAATATGAATACTAACATAACTTGCGGGTAAAGGAACCGTATCAATTATTGATGAAATAATTTTGGCGGCATTATTATTATATCTCCAAAATGCATTAATAAATGGACGTGCAGCTTCGACTAAAGTAGCTTGGTTGATTCCAAGCGCAGAGATAGTAAAATGTTCTGAAGCAAGTGATGGGTCGCGTTGCCTCGACCACAAATCTTGTGTAAGATACGTGATACCGTAAAGGGCTTTATAGGCAATACCTACATAACGGGGCTTTATAATAGATTGTAATGGGTATTCAAGCTCTACTCGTTCTACTCCATAGCGCAAGTTGAAATATCTATTTATATCTTGATTATTTACAGCTACAAATGGCACAAAGAAGTCATTCCATCCATCACTTTTTGCAAAATTCGCATGACGAGAGTACAATTCGAACTTTATACTATGTTTAAGGCAATATAAAATTGATATAATTAGGTTATTATATTCAGAGAAAAATCCTGCCTCCACGCCAAATCTAAAAACTAATTTCTTTTTAAAGGAATTATTTATCCCTCTGTATGTATCTATCCATTCATTCATATCAAGAATGCAAGCAGTTAGAAGTAGAACGTTCAGTTAATTTATGAATTACTCATTTTATATTATAGCCAAATTTTTCTATATAAGGCTTCCAGAAGTGCATATCGTATCGCTGCCATGCATGGCACCCCATAGGTAAGTTACCGTTGTTCATAACAAGTAGCACTTGGGGATTTATTTCGAAACTAAACTTTAGTGCTTCGGTAACTAGAGGCAATTTAAAATCATGGAAGTATTGTGGCGCTAATTTACTAAAGAAGAAATCTTCGTGAATGTCACCTGCACTTTTAAGTGTATAATTTTCACCAAATTGGTTACGCAGCCAACGGTAAGCTGCTCTTATATAAGCAATTCCGGTGCCGATACCTGAAGAGGGGCTATGCAATGGATTCTGATAATAAATTTTATTGAGAATCCGTCGAGCAGTTTGTATATTACGAAGAGAGAAACCAGAATTGCCCACACCTACAATAGCCGCATCTGGTTTGGCATTACTTAAACCTTCAAACCATGGGGCTCCAATATAATCGTAGCCTTGCGAGCACCAATAGTCCAGCTCATCACGAAATATGAAGCAGTCAAGCTCGTATGTCAATAAGTAATTGTATCGACGAAATAGTTTGTAAAAATATTTACTGAGTTTTAACTTATTATAGGCGGCAATGGAAGCCTGCCACTTTGGATCAATAAATAGCACATCAAAGTCCGCTACATGATTGCGATACGCATGCAGTTCTAATCCCTGTGGAGCTAGCACCTTGATTGTACGTCCATGTAATACACGAAAGCACTGCTCAAATGCTATAAGCTCGTTGGCTGTTGGCTGAGCACTATGCACGGGAATCACGACAACTACATTGGCTGCTTTATTCACTTACTTTGGACTAAGGTTTTACATTGCACAAAGCTGATTGAGAGGCATTTCTCAACACCATCTCGTCCAACTATTATTAAGGCTTGCAACAGCTATTCTGCTTGAATTTAAAATGCCTCTAGGCAATCTTTGTATGAAGCTCGCGTATTATAGAAACAAGCATCCTAGAATTACGCAACAGAAAGTAATTGTATAAAACTTTTGCTTCATGGGGCAAGGAATACGCAATATCATCCCTTAAACGGCTGTATAGGTACTGGGGCAAAATGGACAGTTCGCCCACGAGGTTTTGCTTGGCTACTGCTTTCCAATGCCCTTCTGTAAAAAGCTTAGCATCTATAGTTGTACCTAGCACAGCTTTATACGCCTCAAATACCAGCCAAGAGTAACTGTACTGGTGCCACATTGAGGCCAGGTACTTCTTAGTCATGCGCCCACTTGGCATGTAATGCTGCAACGTTAACGCAGAACTATAAGCAATTTGGTAGCCAGCCAGTTTGAAAATGTAGCACAACTCTACATCGCCGCCACCAACTACTTTATTACCTATTCTATCAGTAAGGTAAAATTTAAAACCTTTCTGCTTAATGCTTGTGTACGCGGTTTTTCTAAAAGCCATACCGGCTCCCACTATATACTGATTACCTTCTAGGATCTCAAAGTTCAGCTTACCCTGTGTGCCAATCGCGTAGGAATGCTGAAAAAAAGGCAACCAAGAGGGAGGCGGGGTTTCAAACACTCCTATGTTATTACCACCTACTACCGCTACTTGTGGGTGTGCATGTAGTAGTTGGTAGGCGTTGCTAACGTAGCTAGGATCCAACCAATTATCATCATCACAAAAAATCAGAAAATCATATACGGCCTCCCCTATCCCCTTCTCACGAGCAGCTGATAGCCCAGGCGTACTCTCATCTACTACACGGAATGGAACAGCAAGACTATAGTGTTGCCATTCTGCTTCTGCTTTCTCCCTAGTATTATCACTAGAGTTGTTGTCAACAATGATTATCTCCCACGGTATAGCGACAGACACGTTTTGATTAGCCAAATGCTTTATAGTAGCACCAAGTCTGGCAGCACTATTGTGGCAACACACAATTACTGAAACCCCTTTCATTTTTTCAGGTAATGCAAGGAATATGGATACATAAGTTTCAAAAACAATTTTTCACCTAGTATGTACCTTGACTTGGAATAAAAGAAAGCAGGAGAAATTTTCTTAAAAAAGAGAGCCCGCAAATTTATAGCTAAATTTTGGTCTATTCTTTTGTCAACAATAAGATGTTTTAGTCTTTCGGCTAATACCTCTTGCTTTTTATAGTTTGTAATGACCCTTTTGGACTCTAGATAATCCAGAAGTTTTATATGTTCTGAATAAAACAGCCCTTTAGCATAAGCACCACCACTTACATCCTTATCGTGCTTACGGAAATAATTTAGTATTTTTCCTGAACTATATACTTTACCCTGTAGCGCAATTTCAATCCAGAACAACCAATCTCCACAAAACTTATAACTAGTGAAGTAAGGGCTAATCTTATAATAACAATCTTTCTTAAAAATGCACATGCTAGCATTTATAATGGCATTGCCAAGCAACATTTTATTAGCAATAAAATCATCTCCTGCTAGTATTTGATTAAATCTATCAGCTCTTGTATTCCAAAATATATCGCCATTATTGTGAACAACAAGCGATTGGCAAAACGCAATTGAACAGCTCTCGTCAATGCCTTTTATTAAGGTTTCCAATAACGTTGGCTCACACCAATCATCACTTTCAGCTATCCATATCCATTCTCCTCGTGCCAGTTCAATACCTTTTTGCCATTGTTTGAATGTTGTACCACTGTTTACTTCATTTAAAACAATATAGCTTACTTTCGGATGCTCACGATATAGTTCTAATATATCACGGCTGCTATCGCTAGAGCAATCGTCTAATATAATGACCTCTAAATTCTGGTATGTTTGATCTAACACGGACTTAATCCGTTGTTGTAAAAACGAGGCGTGGTTATAATTAGGGATAACAACGGAAACCTTTAGAAGCTTCTCCTGACTATTTACCATCATCAATAATTACAGTAGCTTGTACAGGTGAAAAAAATATGTGTTTCTCTTTAGGTAAGGCAGTTGATATTATTTAGACATAAGCTTGAATTTTGGTCAAACGAACTTATGAACTGTTACAACCTCACTTAGCTGTTTAGTTTGACCTTACTACTCCAATGCGACGAAGTTTTAGCATTGGAGTAGTAATATTTTTGCTCTAAGGTAAGCGCACTAGTATTTTCATACCAAGGTAAGTGACGTGCGCTATAAGGTGACCTAGTTCTAAACGCATAAAGCATTCCTGCATCCCCAAATCGGTTGGGTGGGTAGAGCGCAAACGTCGTGTCTACCATAGCTTGATATGCTAAAATTTCTACTTTCTTCTTTTGAAAGCCGGCTTCCCACTGTCTAACTTCATCGCGGTTAGCAAAATGAGCAGGCAAGTCCTCGGTCAATAATGATAGCCCAACTTTTCCCAACGGATATTTATTCAGGAGATAGTGAAGAACCGTCAAAAAGTCGTTGGGACATTCTTCAACCAATTCCAAGTCACTGTCGGTATAGACGTAATAGGAATCTTTAAAATAATCAAAGATTTCAGTGTCCCAAAGTGCACAAAAACCAACGTTTTTACCCAGATAAAACACTTTGTAAGGGGTTTCTCCATAAAATTTTAGCAGTGGTTCATAATTAGAATCATTGTCAAGGATGTAGATATTCTTGTAGCCCCTCTTTTCCAAAGAAGCAATTAGCCGCTGAAGGTACGTTAGCTGGTTACGATTGTTGATGATGATAGGAATCTCATAACATTCCTTGGCAAACTTTTTACGGTATGCTGGCAGTTCAATCATGGTCCGAATAGACCGGTATTGCCTCTTCATACTCTCTACGGCCAGTATCTTCCAATGCGATACTTTGCTTAACAATCGCAATTGTACTTGTAGCATGGGATGCCGCAACATGTTAGATTGCGTTTTTTCTAATTGCTCTCTGTCTGTTAGTAGCTTTCTAATTACAGCGGGCAAATAATTCTCTATAACCCAATATTTTTCCTTAACGGCAAGCTGATTATTAGATAATTTATCGGTACCACCGTGTCGACCTACCGGCAGGTGAGTTACAGTAATATTCTGGTGTGCATATTGTACTGTAGGCCATAAAAGAACTTTTAATAAGAAAGTCCAGTCTGTAGTTAATACCAAATTTTCATCATAGAAATCAAATTCTTGAAACAGAGTATACTTGATAAAGGAAGCCTGGAGTAGATTATCCAGCTTCCAAGCGTATGTTTCTAGATCAAGTTCTGCGGGCACAACTAGTGTTTCCAGTGTGCTGTCAGGATGCACTTTAATTAAATTGCCAAACAGCACATGCTGATCCTGCCCTGCGGCCAGCATCCGAGCTACTACTGTTTCCTCACTAAGTGTGAACCCGCTATTTAAAACCAGGACGTAGCCCTCCGTAGCACGAACCAACAAAGTTGCCGTTAGTGCATTCAGAGCAACATGCTTTTCGCTTACCCAATGCGTAATGATGTTACTATACCGTTCTATAACAGACAAGCTTGCCTCATCCGAACCATTGTCAGCAACGAGACATTCTATTGACTCATATGTCTGAGTGGCTACGCTCTCTAGCGTTTGTCCCAGTCCTATGGGGTTATTATCGTTGCGAACTATGATGAAGAGTTTTGGGTACTGCATTGCTTGCGCTTTGGTCCTCTGTTTAGAATGCGAAGCTACTATATGAAAGTTTAGGGGCCTTACCAGATATAGTCTGCTGTTATGCTCTATTCAATCGAATAGATTTATTCCCCTAAAGGCGCGGTATTGTACCTGCCTGAGGGAATGATATTGCACCAGCGCGTAATAAGCTGGGCTTATCTTAATAAGATTTCCCATCATTTTCATTAAGCGCAATGGCTGCCGCCGTTCTTTCACCACTAGATACACCAACTTGATATACTCGTTACTGCTTTGGGCAAGCATCGTCTTGCGCGACTTATTGTCTAAGGCGCTAGACTGGTATACATAGGCAAAGCACTTCTGACGTTCGTAGAGTTGATTGCCATTTGCCTCTGATGCTTTACTAGCATTTGCTCCATGCTCACGGTAATTGTTCAAGCAAGCCGCCTTATAAGCTATTTTGCCTAACAAACTCAGCTTTATATACATCATCCAGTCACCAGTGTATCGGAAACTGGTATCTACTCCCCCAGCAGCTTCTATACTGCTACGTCTGAATAGTACTGCACTAGCATTATTTACAGTGCATTGCAATGATAAAAAACGCCGAAGCTCTGTTTTACCCTCTGCAATGTAATTATGGTCCCAATAATCCGTTTTAAAAATACGCTCTTTTATATCGGATATTTTACCTATTGGCTCCCCCTTCTCATTAACTATGCGTGAATCGCTATAAGCAAAAGCTACTGATTCGTCGTTATCAAGTAATGGAATTAGGGTTGACAAAAAGTCAAGCTCAGCAAAATCATCACTTTCTGCTATCCATACGTATTCGCCCTTGGCTAACGAAAGGCCTTTTTCCCACTGTTTGAAAACACTGCCACTATTTTTAGTGTTAAATACTGGCTGTATCCTCTTATCTAACGCAGCATAATTTTTAATTATTTCACTACTATTATCTAATGAGCAATCATCCAACAATATAATCTCAATGTCTGAGAACGTTTGATTTAGCACACTGTCAATCCTTTTCGGCAGGTAAAGTGCATGGTTATAGTTTGGAATTACAACTGAAACCTTAGGACGATTAAGTGACATGTCAAACTATTCAAAATCAAATTATTTTCAAGCTTAAGCAAAAGCTATTCTACATTAGCCTTTTTTAATATATTATTACGTATGTATCTCTTAATCAAATTTACTAGATGTTTATCTGTTAAGCTATATGAAGCAAGTTTTACAATATTACTTAAAATTAAGCTATGTGGAGCACCCATATCAATAAGACGTTTCACAAAGTCATGAGTAGCATTTTTCTCTAATAAAGCATTTTGCTCTTTATCAACACTCACTACACCGAAAGGCAAAGCGGATTTATACTTTGCTTGATATTTCAAAGCATTGATTAACCATGGCTTATTAATTGTGCCATTTGAAAAGTGCTCTATCAATATATCAAATGTGACACAAATACGATAATGAGGAAATATACTTGCACAGAAGTCTACATCATAAAAGTGAAAATCCTTAAATGTCTTTTCATCAAATTTATGCTGCAACCACACGTCTTTGCGCGAACATAACCACAGACCGTCTAGCACTGCGACATCTGCTAAACCCGTTTCTTTTGGATTAGCTGATAATAATTCAGAATCCTTGCCTGGCAACTTTTGCAATATCTGAATTCTATTGAATTGAGCACCAATTGACCACCAAGATGAAGGAGCCTTAATTTGGTATTCGCTTCCGGCTACACCTAACACACCAACTGTTTGGTCAGATAAAATATCTTCTACAATACTACCCCACTCCTGGGTGTGAAAACAAATATCTTCATGCATAAAGCATAATATATCATACTTGCTCTGAGACGCGCCTATATTGTATGCTTGGCAAATACTATACTCACCTTTTCTATTATCAACCCCTATAATTTCGTAAGGCACACCAACTGTACTCTTCACATTCCTGCTTACCAATTGCAAGCTTTTGTCATCACGAGAGCAAATGATTACTGAAATCATAATACTTTAATTGATCTAACTAAAACTTATATCCTAATATTAATTTAAATATACTCCTTAATTTATAATGAGCAAGGTAGTTGATAATTTCATGCTTACTAGCTTCTAATTTCTTAACACTCTCCGAAAGATTATTTATGATACTATTTGTATGCTTATTATAAATATAATCTTTATTAGCTTTATGTTTAGCCTCTAAGTCGGTTACTAACATTGATCCAACAACAATTCTATAGCGAAAGCACACTTCGTTTAGGTAGTATAGGTTTCCACCAGAAAGAAATATATGAATCCACATCTCCCAGTCTTCATGGCCCATAGCAGGCATCTTACCGTCATATCCACCTACTTTCTTCCATGCTGACTTTCTAAATATTGCGCATGCATCTATATAATTAGAATTAAGTATTCTAACAAGGTCGAAAGAGCCAGCTTCGCTCAGACCTGTTTTCCTTATTCCATCATTATCACCAAAAAAAATAGCATCACCGTACACTACATCAACAGATGGATCTTTCTCTAAAATACCCACTCCTGTCTTTAGATAAGCCTCTTCAAGCATATTATCGCTATCCAAAGGAATTATATACTCACCTGATGCTATATTTATTCCATTATTCCTCGCTGCAGCAAGCCCTTGATTACTTTGATTAATAACGATATACTTGTCCTTGTTCAGGGATGACACAATATCATTGGTATAGCTATCAGTAGATCCGTCGTTAACTATTATGATTTCATAAGAATAAAGACCGTAAAAACGCTCAACACTCATGATAGCATCATAAAGATACTTGCCATGGTTAAAACAAGGAATTACAATTGATACCAAATTTTTCATTTACAGCCCGACAATCATTACCCTTTGGAAAGAACTATCCTAAATAATCAAGACTTATTTATACCAATTACATATTCCCCACTGCGACTTATTTCAAATTTATATCTCTGAAGAATTGCTATAATACCTTCCGAGACATTAAACTCATCATGCAGTTCAATAGCAATAACTTTTGTTTTTTCGAGGAAATGTAACGAATTTTTATATTCATCAAATATAAATCTTTCGCCTCCTTCTACATCAATTTTCAATAAATCAATTTGATTAATATTGTACTTACCTAATAAATCATTAACACTTATCGCATCAACAAAATCTCCTCCTACATTCTCTTCAGTCAAAGAAATAGACCACTCTTTACCATCTCTAAAACTTCGATCAAAGTAGAGTTTAGTACTTTTGTTCCATAACCCGCTTTTAAGTGTCGTGGCATCTATGTTGTTTATTCTTATATTTTTTTCTAGCATATTATAATTAGCAGAGAAAGGCTCTATGGAATAGACTTTTGAACCAGTAAACTCTTTACTAAATCTTATGGTAGATAGACCAATATTACTACCCGCATCAATTATATTCTTTACAACTACACCTTTTAACCTTACCAATTCAATAAGCTCTTTGAATTCATCATCAATAAATATCTGTTTAACAACATCAACATCGCTTGTGTGCTTTCTACACAATATTTTAAAGTTCTCATTTCTATTGCTGAACTCAAGGAGATTACCATGCCTTGAAACTTCATAACCAAAAGATTTTATAACTTCTATTTTCTTGTTTTCATCAATTAAGTATTTAAAATTATTAACATATAATTTATTTGCTTTTTCATAAAATTTAACAACATAAATACCAGCCAATAGCTTAATTGAATCTAAAAACCCCCACTTAGCAAGTACATTTTTTATTTTGGACATGGCTTTTTTATTTTACAATTTAAAATTCATCTATTGCAAAATAGAGACTTTAGAATGAGGTACTATATATCCATGGTTAGCAGAGTGCGGATATAAGCGTCCTTCAGTAGGAGACTCAATTATTTCAAAGCGTATAATTTCGTTCTTAAAATCTATAGTTTCAGTATTATGAGAACCAGCCCAAAAACTAAGATAATATTCACCTGGAATTAAAGGAGGACAATCAATAATTACTTCTATTTTACTTTTTCTATCGCCCTTAAATTTTAAAAATTTTTCAAAAGTAGGTAAGGCTTGTAACAGAACAGTACCTACATTATTACTCAAATCGATTGCTATAAATGCATCCTTATGATTAGCAAAATGAGCATAGCTCATATCTAGTTTAATTTGATATGAACCACTACTTCTAACTATATCAGCAATCTTAGCATCAATCAAAGTAAGCGAAGATTCAGGAGTAACCTCCGTAGCCGTCCACTGATCTGTGATTCTTTGAATAGTGTTCCTTTCACTGATGTATTTCTCTACAGCCGTATCTGTTATGCCTGAATAACTAACAACTCCTTTGCTTAATAATATTGACCGGTTGCATAAATTTTGAACTGCACCTAAGTCGTGACTTACAAAAAGTACGGTACGTCCATCATTCACACTCACATCTTTCATGCGACCTAAGCACTTTTTCTGGAATTCAGCATCACCTACTGCTAGTACTTCATCAATGATTAAAATTTCCGGTTCTAAAAAAGCTGCTACAGCAAATGCCAATCGCACATACATACCGCTACTGTAACGCTTTACAGGCGTATCGATGTAACGTTGTACACCAGAGAAATCGACAATCTCATCGAATTTTGACCGGATTTCGGCCTTAGTCATGCCCAAGATTGCCCCATTCAGGAATATATTTTCGCGGCCAGTCAACTCTGGATGAAAGCCTGTGCCAACTTCCAACAAGGAAGCAATGCGGCCATTAACTTTGATGCGTCCCGTAGTAGGGGTAGTGACTTTAGAGAGCAGCTTAAGTAATGTGGATTTGCCGGCACCATTACGACCGATAATACCCAACACTTCGCCCTGTTTCACCTCGAAGTTCACATCCTTCAACGACCACACGTAGTCGCTGATACCCTTAGTAGTGCGGTCATTTGTTTCGCCCACTAAACCAAAGGGATCCTCCTTGCCACGAATGCGAGCCCACCAGCGATTCAGGTCGTGGCTAACGGTGCCGGTGCCTACTTCACCTAGGCGATAGAGTTTGCCAAGGTTCTCAACTTTTATAGCAATGTCGCTCATCAATGGTTATGCGGCCAGTAATACAGTTTTCTCTATTTGTGTCAGGGCATGCCCGCGGTAGCGGGGCCATATTGGTAATGAGGTTACACCGTATCCGTGAAGCTTTTCTGCACTTTGTTGAAAATAACGATACCAACTCCCAAAATCAGCAACGTAACGACCGTTGTGTAGGCTAAGTGTAGCCAGTTGAAGGTTCCCGATCCTAAGAAGCCATAGCGGAATGTTTCCACAATCGATGTCATCGGGTTGGCCAGCAGCAGCAATTGGAACTTGGCCGGTACACTCGACAATGGATAGATGACTGGTGTAGCATACATAAACAACTGCACACCGAAAATAAGCAGCATAGCCAAATCACGGTACTTCGTAGTGAGGGCACTGAAGATCATACCTAGGCCTAGCGAGAGCAGCCCCATCAGTACCACCAGCAGCGGCAAGAGTATCAGCAGCCAAGTAGGTTGCACACGGCTGTCGGCAAGTAGGTAATACACCCAGAGCGCCACGAAAAGAGCCAGCTGAATTCCAAAACGCACTAGGTTGGATAGCACGATAGAGAGCGGCATAGTCAGGCGAGGGAAATATACCTTACCGAATATGCCTGCATTGGCCGTGAACACCGTCGAAACGTTCGTTAGAGTTATAGCAAAGTAGTTCCAGACCGTAATACCCGCCATGTAGAACAATAGCTGCGGCATGCCATCGGTAGAGAGCTTTGCTACATTGCCAAAGATGATAACGTAGGTAAGTGTGGTAAGCAGAGGCTGGATAAAGAACCATATTGGCCCCAACACAGTCTGTTTATAAGTCGAGACAAAATCTCTCCGTACGAAGAGCATTATCAGGTCTCGGTAACGCCACACTTCGTCTAGCCTCAGGTCAAATAGGCCAGTCCGCGGCTCGATAATTTCCGTCCATCTTTCATCCTTAGACGAGTCAATGCCCGAAGTTGATCTGGTTTGTTCTAAAGCTTCTGTGGTTTGCACAATAAGTTAGATAATAAGATTTTATTCAGTAAGCCTGAAAGCAACCACAGCCAAAACAAAGCTCTATGGCTCAGCAAGTTCCCACTAACGCACGCCTCGTTTATAAGGCAAAGGTAGCCCAAACGCACAAAACGCCGATTGATAAGCTCGTCTTCTCTACTATTTGAAATCTGCTAAATCTCGTTTCCGGCTATGCCGGACGAGCCGTCTCGAAAGCGTCGGCGTACACAGCAGCTACTCCTTCTTCGAGCCTGATAGTTGCTTTCCAACCTTTTTCAGCCAGCTTGCTCACATCCATCAGCTTGCGCGGAGTACCGTCAGGATAATCTGAGTTGAAGCGGATAACTCCTTCGTAGCCTACGATGCGCTGTACCAGTTCGGCTAGCTCGCGGATGCTGAGGTCGGTGCCAGTACCCACGTTCACGAGGCCGGGTTCGTTGTAGTTTTCTAAAAGGTAGAAGCAGGCATCAGCCAAATCATCAACATGCAGGAACTCACGGCGAGGTGTGCCGGTGCCCCATACTTCTACTTCGGGTGCTCCACTAAGCTTGGCTTCATGAAACTTGCGAATCAGGGCTGGCAGCACGTGTGAGTTCTTGAGGTCGTAATTGTCGTGAGGCCCATAAAGGTTAGTGGGCATGGCTGAAATGTAATTGCACCCGTACTGGCTCCGGTAGGCGTCACACATTTTGATGCCCGCAATTTTCGCAATGGCATACGGCTCGTTAGTGCTTTCTAGCTCACCGGTTAGCAAGGCATTCTCCTGCAAGGGTTGGGGCGCCATTTTGGGATAGATGCACGACGAACCCAAGAACAACAACTTCTTCACGCCATTGAGGTAGCTGTGATGAATAACGTTGTTTTGAATCATCAGATTGTCGTACAGAAACTCAGCTCGGTAGATGTTGTTGGCATTGATACCGCCCACTTTGGCCGCTGCCAGTACTACGTAATCTGGCTTTTCTGTAGCGAAAAACTCGGCTACAGCTTCTTGGTTGCGCAAGTCAAGCTCTGAGGATACGCGCGTCACAAAATTGTGGTAGCCTGCTTTTTCGAGGCGGCGTAGGATGGCGGAGCCCACCATACCGCGGTGGCCGGCTACATAAATCTTTGCGTTCTGTTCCATGAGGTAAAGGCTGTTTTCTCGTCCGATTACGCCGCAAACACTAGCGACACATCAAATAGTTTGAGAAGGAGTATCAGTTAGTTTTCCACCAAGTTAGGTTTACTGGCGCAGCAGCGCTAACAGGTGCCGTAGTTTGAGACCTCAAGGTCTGAACTAAGGTAGCAGGCAGCAGGCCTTTCACTATCGGGCTTAAGGTAGAACCCAGAATCATGCGCCGGGTCCGCGAGCTGTAGCTCATTAAGCCAGGTAACTTGGCCCAAGCAATAGGCCGGGCAGCGGCGGCGTCGCGCTTGGCCGTCCAGTTGATTTCCCAGTAGGTATACAGATTGCGCCGCTCGTCCGCAGTAAGCTTAAACTGGGAACCGTAGGTGGGGTTTTCCTCGCAGCTTTCCACCATTTTCACCAGATTAGGATACCATTTGGGAGAAGTAGCGGTACGCTGGTCGGGGTGCAGCTGGTAAGCGGCTAGCATGTCGGGAATGGCATAGCCGGGAGCGAAATGAGCTACCCTATACCATAGGTCAATATCAGCGCACATATCCACTTCTACCCGCATGCCACCTGTTTTCTCTAATACCTCCCGGCGCACAAAGGTAGCATGCTGAGGCGGCACGAACTGAAAGAGTATAGAATGCGGAGTAATGGGTCCGGTGAAAGAATTGGCATATTCTATTTTGTCGTGCAGGTCGATGCCATATTCGCCGCCGGAAATAAAGCTAGCTTCGGGGTGGTTTTGAAAGGCTTCGGCCATGCGCCGGAAAGCGCCTGGTAGATAAAAGTCGTCACTGCTTTGAATAGCTAGGATTTCGCCGGTGGCCGCAGCCAGCCCTTTTGTTACCGCATCCACAAAACCTTTGTCGCGCGCCGACCACCACGTGAGCCGGTCGTCGTACTTTTTTAGTACCTCGACCGTTTCGTCGGTAGAGCCCCCATCGGAAACGATAACCTGCACCTCACCTGGATAGTCTTGGCGGAAGATGCTAAGTAGCGTCCGCTCGATAAAGCGGCCCTGGTTCCAGGAAGGGATAATAACGGAAAGCGAGGGGAAAGCCTGCATAGGTTAAGAACAGCCTTTAGTTGGTTAAGGCATGCACATCAGCCAGCCACAAGTCAAGCAGCTCGATTTCTTGCGCCGTAACGATATTTTCTTTGGCCAGTTCGGCATAAGCGCGGCGTAGATTCTCACTTACGCTCACGGATTTGTCGATAGCGCGCGTTACAGCAGCAATTACACGGTTGGGATGCAGATAGCACGGAATTTCGGACTCGAAATCCTTTACGTAATCATGCGGGTTGCGCTCCTGTAGTACCGTGGCTTCGGTGAAGCCAAGCCGATAGCCGTGCGCCCACAAAATGGGTTGCGCTACCAGACCACGCAGAATGTCGGTGAAGCGGAACGTAACGTAGGCCGGCAGGTAGAGCAACGGAAACAGTTCGCGGCGTACTGCTGTGTTTTGCGAGTTGAAGGGGCAGAGGGTGCCTTCTGCCAGCACGATAGGCGCCCGCTTATCAAAGAACACCTCCGTATTGTCAACGAGGCGGTAGATGGCATCCACGTCCGGGTCGCTGTCGGCCAAGCCTTGCCAAATACCAATTTTTGCGGTTTCAGTGGTCAGTTCCTCTTCCTTTAGGTTATGGTCCTGGTTGAGAATGAGGTCCAGGGGGTACCCACGGGGCCAGATATGGTGACTCGTGAAATTCTTGTATATGTTAACAAAGCCTTTGTTGGCCGGCGAAGTGGCAAAATCACCTTCCATCGACGGGAACGTCCAGTCGTCGTAAGGAATATTGTCATCGTCGGTATCCACTATTACCTGCGCTCCTTGCTGTATGGCGTGCAGGTAGCCCATCATTTTGCGGCCATAATGGTTGAAAGGCAGCTTTGAGGCCATTTTAAAGCCCATTGCCTCCTGGTCGGCCACTGATAAATACACTACATTCGGCTCACTCCAGGCAGCAGGTGACTTCTTGTCGCCGGCTACAACCAACTGATAATCCGGCAAACCGGCAAATTTGGTAACCGCTTTAGTTGGGGCAAAAATGGAGGTGATAACGATGCTCGTAGTCGTACTCATGCAACTTTTTAAATGAGATAAAAACCCAGCGAATCCGGCGGCGCAACAACCAAATGAGTTTGATTGCGCTTCTTAGGAAGAACCGAAACTGCTTTGGAGTCGCAAAGGTAGATGATTTTCAGCAAGCAGATTTATTGCTTGTTTGTATTTAACCGGAAGTAGCAACAATCCCTCAGCTTATATTAGGCCATGACGATCCATTCCATATGCCTTGCTCAGCATATTATAATCTTATACAACACCTGTGTGTCTTGGTAAGCATCGATTAATTGTATATTGCTCTACAACAGTATTTTATAGGTTTAATAAGCATCTTGTTTAGCTTTGACAGATATATGTCGGTAGCTAACATTACAGCCGCAGTGCTACCTGCCTGTTACTATTTTTCGAGTAACAAGAGCACATACACACTTAGATTAATGCAATAAGAAAGCTTTTTACAGCAAACTCATGTTGGCTGTATTTTGAGGCCTCATTTCACTTATCGATTTGCAAAGAAGCTGCTCACGATACTCGCTACTTCGCTTACGTGCTCTGGCTGCATACCCGGCCACAATGGGAGGCTCAGGCTAGTAGCAGCAAGTTCATCAGCAATGGGGTAAGCACTAAGATGCATGTGAGCATATGCTTGCTGCTTATGCGGTGGCACTGGATAGTGTATGAGCGTGCCTATGCCGTACTTTGTTAAATGCTGTTGCAGAGCATCTCGAAACTGCGTACGGACCACATACAAGTGATATACATGGTTGGCACCAGCGGCTACAGTAGGTAGTATTAAATCGCCAAGGCCCGCAAGGTGTTGATCATAGAGGCGAGCCACCTCCTGGCGTTGTTGGGTCCAGATAGGCAGGTAAGTCAGTTTCACCCTGAGTACTGCAGCTTGCAGCTCATCGAGGCGGGAGTTATGCCCAATTACCTCGTTGTAGTACTTCTGCTGCGAGCCATAGTTGCGTAAGGTTTGTATTCGAGTTGCTAACTCAGCACTGTTAGTTGTTACGGCACCAGCATCCCCTAAAGCACCTAGGTTTTTACCAGGATAAAAGCTTGTTCCGTTAACAGCACCAAAACTACCAGTAAGTCTTCCCTCCCACGCGGCACCCTGGGCCTGGGCATTATCTTCTACCACCCACAATCCATGGCGCTCAGCTATAGCCATAATTGGTCCCATGGCGCAAGCCTGGCCATACAGGTGAACAGGCATAATACCTTTCGTACGCGGGGTTATAGCAGCTTCAAGGCAAGCAGGATTAAGATTGTATGTAAAAGGGTCAGGTTCTACAGGTACTGGGGTAGCCCCCACAAAGGATACTGCCAACCAAGTAGCAATGTATGTGTTGCTAGGTACTATGACTTCGTCGCCGGGCCCTACTTGCAACGCCTTCAGTGCTAGGTGCAAAGCATCCAACCCATTAGCTACTCCCACGCAATAGCTTACCTGATTATAATGCGCATAAGAAGCTTCAAAGGCCCGAACTTCGTCGCCCAGTATATACCACTGCTTGTCGTACACTGCTGCCATAGCCGCCAAAATCTCTTCTCGTAGCGGATCATGCTGAGGCGCAAAGGATAGAAAAGGAATACGCATAGCCAGTTTTCGACGACAAAAGAATATGAAGATGTTGCGCAGCTATGCTCATGATTGGCATGGCTAGAATTTCAATAAACAGTTAGCCGGCTGCTTTAATGCAAGCAGTACTTATGTAGCACAAAACCTATTCGGCATTTTCTATACTTAAGCCAGTCAGTAATCAGGGTAGTTGAGCAAATGGGGAATTATTGTACCCCCGTTTTGCTAGTGCTGTACACGTTCTTAACGACGTAAAGCGGCCTATTACGCGCGGCGTCCATACCACGCCACACATATTCGCCAATAATACCAAGCGCAATCATCTGGAAAGCTGATACGAACAGTACCACTACCATAAGCGTAGTCCAGCCAGCGGGACCTTGAGGTGCGAAAATCCTCAATCCAATTACGTACAGACCATATAATAATGCTGTTACACCTAATAGCAACCCTACAACCGAAATAGCTCGAATAGGCGAAAAGGAGAAAGAAAGCAAAGAGTCAATAAACAGCTTAAGCTTTTTTTGCAGAGTCCAGCGCGACTTTCCTATTTCTCGTTTTCGGCGCACATAAGGAATATTGACGTAGGAGTAGCCTAACCATACCATCAAATAAAAAATGTTGCTATTGCGCTCCTGCATGCGCACAATCTCATCACGAACCTGCCGATCGAAAAACACAAAATCAAATCCTCCGTCAGGAATATTGCGCAGGGCCATATGCTTCATCAGCCAATGAAACAGTTCGGACATCCACTTTGATAAGCCTGTCTCTTGCCGGTCTTGGCGGTTTCCAATAACAAGCTTGAAGCCCTGTTGCCAGTATTGGTACATCTGCACCATCAGTTCAGGCGGGTCTTGCATATCGGCCGTGATAATGGCCATACAGTCGCCGCCTGCCTGCGCCATACCGGCCACAATAGCATTGTAGGAACCTACATTGCCAACAAGCTCAACTACTTGAATTCGGTCGGGATACTGTTTCCGAGCAGTTAACAATGCTTGTAGCGTTTGGTCGCGTGAGCCATCATCTACAAACACATATTCAAATTCTACCTCCGGTGGAAATCTGCCTTCGTTAGCAATCAGTTCCCGTACTGTAACAGGGATGTTGTCTTCGTTGAAATAGCAGGGTACGATGACGGAAAGCTTGGGCATTGAGCTAAGATGGCAGTAAAACAAGCAGAAAAACTACTGTTAAGCAGCATGGTGGCAGGCTAAAATATGCGTAGTTCCTCCCAATCTGAAGCCGAGCTTCTCGCATGTGCGGAATACAGCGCGATTGGTAGCCTGAGTGGTCATCAAAACGTAGCGGGCCCCTTGCTCACGCGCTCGGTACACAGTCTCCGACACTAGCCGCTGATGCCAACCTTTATTCTGCGGCCCCACTGCAGTTAGCACTACTCTTGATAAACCAACTCCAAGCTTGGAAGCATCAGCTACAAGGTCACTGATAGCCAAGAACGAGTCGACTGAAACATCAGGCTCATTAGGTACGAGCACAGTGTCGCAATAACCTTGCACTGCAGCACTAGCATAGCGGGCAAGAAAAGCATCAGCGCGGGTAGCGCCAAACCACATATCCGCATGAAACCGGTCATAGGAATTGCGAGCCGCCGCTGCAATTTGCCCAATGTGTTCGGCCTCTTCTAGTCGCGCTGCCCGCACGGCGTATCGCGGCTGCCTGAACTCTTCTAGTTGGTTGTGATAAAACTGCATGCGAGTTTCTATAAGTCGCCAACCACTACTAGTTAAGGTTTGCAATAAGGTAGTATCCTCTACAGGAATTTCACTGAAGCAGTAGAAGCCGCCTGTGGCGGCTAATTTTCTCTGCCAAGCATGCAGGGCAGCAACCCGATCGAGCATGGGTGCAGCTTGGTCAAAAAGACCAGTCAGGAGCTTAAAGGTCGGAACACCAAAATACTCAGAATCCCACGGCAGGGCGGTATACAGTATCTGTATTTGTTGCCCGTGTTGCTGGTAAGTGAATATCTGCTCATGCACACTGGCAGGAAACCGAGCAAAACGTCCTGCACCATACATTTCAGTTTGCGGGTCGATGGGCAAATCCCGCAAAAAATTGTAGGGAGAATAAAATGGAAGTACAGACGCCCGTTTGGATAGTAAACTGGCATTTACGCCTTCCATATTTGCCGAAACTGATCATGTTGCCGAATGTAGTCCTGCTCATCGTAAGTGGACGAAGCCAAAACTAGTTGTACCGCTGAGTGCGAATACTGCATGGTGTGCCACACGTTTGGAGGAATGTAGAGCCCTACATACGGGTCTTCAAGGCGAAACAATTCTACCGTACCATTAGCTTGTTCTGCCGTAACAATAATGCGGCCGGCTACGGCCACTAGCACCTGCTCGGTGATGTGGTGCGCATGCCGGCCGCGTAGAACGCTCTCTGGCGTGTAATACGTCCAAAAAACGCGCTTTACTTCGAAAGGAATGTACTGCGGATGTTCTGCTATAGAAATAAAGCCAATATCGGAAGCCCCCACCTTGGGAAACTCAATTAGGTAGGGAACCTTCATTTGCTTTTATTTCACGTGTGCCTGAAAATACTCAAGAGTACGACGCAAGCCTTCAGCCCGATCCACCTTCGGTTCCCATCCAAGAATTTCCTTCGCCTTGGTGATGTCCGGCTTACGCTTCATGGGGTCGTTTTCGGGTAAGGGCCGATAATCAGGCTTGAACTCGACACCAGTGAGACGGGCAATTTCTTCACCAAACTCCTTAATGGTGATTTCCGCTGGGTTACCGATGTTCACCGGCAAATGATAGTCACTGAGCAGCAACCGATAAATACCTTCTACAAGGTCATCGACATAGCAGAAAGAACGTGTTTGCGAACCGTCGCCGAATACAGTCAGCGCTTCGCCGCGAAGAGCTTGCGACAAGAAGGCTGGCAACACGCGGCCGTCGTTGAGGCGCATACGTGGGCCGTAGGTGTTGAAGATGCGAATAATGCGCGTTTCCAGACCGTGATGGTTGTGGTAAGCCATCGTAATGGCTTCTTGGAAGCGCTTAGCCTCATCGTAGCAGCCACGGGGGCCAACGGGATTTACGTTACCAAAGTACTCTTCTACCTGCGGGTGAATCTCCGGGTCACCATATACTTCGGAGGTGCTGGCAATGAGCACCCGGGCGCCTTTCACGCGTGCCAGACCGAGCAAGTTGTGCGTGCCTAAAGACCCTACTTTCAGCGTTTGAATTGGGATCTTGAGGTAGTCGATGGGAGATGCGGGTGAAGCGAAGTGCAGGATGTAATCCAGCTTGCCAGCCACAAATACGAATTTCGAGACGTCAGCGTGGTGAAACTCAAAATCCTCGCGGCCGAACAAATGCTCGATGTTGGATAGGTCCCCGGTGATGAGGTTATCCATGGCAATAACATGGTAACCTTCTGCCAAAAACCGGTCGCACAGGTGAGACCCTAAGAAGCCAGCTCCGCCGGTAATAAGTACGCGTTTCTTGTCAGACATAGTAGTTGAAGTTGCAAGCAAAACGCTGCAAGCTTTTTGAAGTGAAAGGCTAGTGGCTTAGAATTTCTCGCTTGCTGCTATTACAGGCTCCTTGTGGTCGGTACGGATACCAATACAGTGGTAGGCAAAGCCAATTTGCTTCATCTCCTGCGGATCATAGATGTTGCGTCCGTCGAAGATAACTTTTTGCTTGAGGAGCTTGCCTACTACCTCGAAGCTTGGCGAACGGAATTCAGGCCACTCAGTTACGACTAGTAGCGCGTCGGCATCAACTAAGGCTTCGAACTGATCTTTTGCGTACTTCACCGTGTCACCTAACGAGTGCTTGGCTTCTGGTATAGCAACCGGGTCATACACAGATACCGAGCAACCATGGGCAAGCAGCTTCTCGATAATAACCAACGAGGGAGCCTCGCGCATATCGTCTGTTTTAGGCTTGAACGACAAACCCCAAACGGCAATTTTCCGGCCTTCCAATTCGCCGCCAAAATGCTTTTTCACTTTATCGAAAAGCACTTCTTTCTGCGCTTCATTTACGCTTTCTACGGCCTGTAATACCTGCATCTGATAGCCGTTTTCGGCAGCAGTCTTGATCAGCGCTTTTACATCCTTCGGGAAGCACGAACCGCCATAGCCGATGCCTGGATAGATGAACTTTGTTCCTATCCGAGCATCAGAACCGATGCCTTTGCGCACCATGTTTACATCGGCTCCCATGATTTCGCACAGGTTGGCAATGTCGTTCATAAACGAAATCTTAGTTGCCAGCATGGAATTGGCAGCGTACTTCGTCATCTCAGCTGATGGAATATCCATGAAGATAATTGGGTGGCCATTGAGCAAGAAAGGCTTGTAGAGCTTGCTCATTACCTCCTCAGCACGTTCCGACGAAACGCCTACTACAATACGGTCAGGCTTTAAGAAGTCATCGATAGCAGCACCCTCCTTTAAGAACTCAGGATTGGAAGCTACGTCGAACTCGATATTGGCTCCTCGCTTTTCCAGGGCTTGCGTCAGTTCTCGGTGTACTTTGGCAGCTGTACCGACTGGTACTGTGCTCTTGGTCACCACCACGCTGTAGCCATTCATATTTTCACCGATACCCCGAGCTACCGCCAGTACGTACTTCAAATCAGCGGAGCCGTCTTCGCCCGGAGGGGTTCCTACGGCAATAAATGCAACGTCACAATCCTTAATGCCATCACCTATGTTGGTGGTGAAGTGCAAACGCCCCGCTGATACGTTGCGCGTGACCATCTCCTCGAGGCCAGGCTCGTATATTGGTAGAATGCCTTCCTTGAGGTTGTCGATTTTTTTCTGGTCGATATCAATACAAGTGACATCCATACCTACCTCGGCAAAACAGGTACCTGTTACCAAGCCAACATAACCAGTGCCAACTACTGCTACTTTCATAAGGGGTGTGAAGCGTAAGATTGTTTTATAACGTGGAGCTAGCCACCTGTGGTACTGAAGCCATCATGTAGCGCTTCCACCAGTGCTGAAATACAATTAGTGCCCAAATACGGGCATGTACGTCGCCGGGGCTGCGGGAGAAAAGCTGCGTTTTCAAAGCCCGGACCGCATTTAAATCAAATATACCCTGTGCCTCAACAAAAGCATCGGATAATAAATCATCTTCGATAAGTGGACGAAGCTCAGCACGGAACCACTTCAATAAAGGCACCTCAAATCCATGCTTGGGGCGCTTGTAGAGTTCTTCGGGCAACATGGGACGGAAGGCATCCTGCACAATGCGCTTCTTCATATTCGCGTCGATTTTGCTTTCCACTGGCAAGCTAAACGCAAAGCGAACCACGTTGGGGTCAAGGAAAGGCGGCCGAACTTCCAACGAATTGGCCATACTCATGAGGTCCACTTTGGTCAGCATGTCGTAGGGCAACACGAGTTGCATATCGGTCAGCAGCACCTCATTTAGGTCGCCTTGGGCATGCAGATTTTCCAAGATGTCTTTGCGGCGCTTTTCAGCGAGCTTCTTGCCTACTTTGCGGCGAGCTTCGGCACTCAGCAAACCGCGCGCATCGGCTGCGGAGGCAAAACTCGCCCAATCCCAATACCTGTCTTTAGGGCCACTAAGCATGCCCCGCGAAAACCGTTGAAACTGTCGCACCCGGTTGCCGAAAAACGAGTTGCGTGACTTGGGGAGAATGTCCCAAAGCAGGTTCAACCCCGTCACTGCCTCTGCTTTGAAGCCACCTTTGCGCACCTGGAATTCGCCCATGTGCTTATTATACCCCGCAAACATTTCATCGGCACCATCGCCGGATAGGGCAACCGTAACCTTTTCGCGGGTGCGCTTACTGAGGATGTAAACTGCTAGGGCTGACGAGTCGGCAAACGGCTCATCGATGTAATCCAGCACCTCGAAAATATGGTCATAGAGGTCCTGGTTGGAAAGCGAGAAAACTGTGTGGTTGGTCTTGTACTTATCGGCAACTAGCTTGGCGTACTTCGTTTCGTCGAAGAAAGGCTCGTCGCGGTAGCCAATGCTGAATGTATTTAGGTGTTCGGTATGCCGTGACGCCAAAGCGACAATTACGCTGGAATCAATACCGCCACTTAGAAACGCGCCGAGAGGCACATCGGCCACAAGCCGGCGGGCGGTAGCGTCATCAAGCAGGTTGACGAGCTTGGCTTGCTGCTGCTCGTAGCTAAGCTTATTTTTTTCGACCTTTTTCGGGTCATAAGGGATTTTATACCAACGCTTGCGCACCACTTTCTTCCCTTTGATATAGAGGTAGTGGCCCGGCAGTAGCTTTTTAACTCCTTTAAAGATAGTAGCAGGCCCCGGGATATAGTTGAGCTGCAAATAGTGACTCAATGCTACATAGTCGAGCTTGCGGGGAATGCCCAACGCCATCAACGACTTCATCTCGGAGGCAAACATAAACTTGTCCTCGTCGCGGTACACGAGTACGGGCTTCTCCCCCATTCGGTCGCGGGCGATGAACAGCGAGTCTTCTTCTTTGTCGTAGATAGCCAAGCCAAAAAAGCCATTCAGCTTTTTCAGGAAGCCTCGTCCTTCCGTGATATAGAGGCGCAATATAACTTCAGTATCAGTTTGAGAATGAAACTGATACCCTTTATTCATAAGCCGTTGCCGCAGCTCCCGAAAGTTGAAAATCTCCCCATTGAAGACGATGGTATACCGGCCCGACTCATCGGTCATGGGTTGGTTACCATCAGCTGATAAATCGAGAATAGCGAGTCGGCGGAAACCAAGGCCACAACGGTCATACACGAAGTGTCCTTGCGAATCGGGGCCCCGGCTAATAATAGCGTCGGTAGATGCGGGCAGCGAAGCTAGCGCATTACGGCCTGTATCAGTGAAAGCGAATAGTCCAGTTATTCCACACATATGGTGGGTAAAAGTACGAAGTCTGAAGACTTGTTGAGTGAAAAAGTAGCAAGGCACGCCTTGCAACCAAAGCCGTGCTTGCTTAGTACACAAGATAAATTCCACTCTTCAGCCACCTCCTTTACCATGAATCTTCAGGATAATCTTAATCTGCAACAGCAGTTTGAAGCGGCTGTATCGCGCGTAGATAACCTTCCCGGCGATAAAGCCGCCGCCCATATGAACGAGTTGTATGGCCTCTACAAACAAGCAACTGAAGGTGACCACGACACCGAAAAAGACGTGGTAGGCGACGACACGCCTTCGAATCCAAGCGGCCCACAGGGCATGTCACAGGCGCAATGGGATTCGTGGAGCAAGTTCAAGGGCATGAGTGAAGATGAAGCCCGCCGCGAGTACATTCAGAAAGTGAACGAGCTAGCAGGTCCAGTAGGCGAAGCCGCTTCGGTTATCACGGGTAACGGGCAGCCTGCTACCGGGTCTCAGGTGAATACCGCCGAAGAAAACAGCACTTTAGCACAGCAACCTAATACAGGTCCGGGCGTGTCGCAGGGTGGTTTACGGGGTGATATCACCGCTGGAGCACCTTACGGCGGCGAAGATCATCTGAAAGACGAACAAAACTAAGACGTTCCTTATTCACGACTCGGCCCACTGCATCACACAATACAGTGGGCCGAGTCGTGTCTAGATGGTTATAAGAGCTGTTCAAGCAACGGCACTTTATAGTTGTGCTGGCAGAGAACTCAGTAGCTTCTAAACAGCCATGTAACTATCGGCTGACGGATTTTGGCTATTTTGGGCGAGCCATGATTCTATGTACTCGTCCGATTAGGTTAACCAACTTAGTTTGTTGGACTAGCCTGCTAGCTGTGTTCACAACAGCCTGCACTACTTCCTCGCCCAAAGCTTCTGTGCCAACGGCACTGGCTGCTGCCAATCCGTTTGAGGATGCCACTTTGCGGGCTATTGCAACCGCTCAGGACGAGCGCAACACCGCGGCGCTGCTACCTTATCTGACGAATGCTGAAGTACGCTACCGGCGGGCCGCGGCGTTGGCATTGGCTTCGGTGCAAGACAAGGCTGCCACTGTCAGTTTGCAGCCTTTGCTCGGCGACGCTGACCAAGCCGTTAGGCGGGCGGCAGCATACGCGTTAGGCCAAACCGGCGACTCAACCGCAGTGGCACCCCTCATGGCGCGGCTTACGTCGTCTTCCCCCGCTCCTACTGATCAGCGCTACTTGTTTGAGGCACTGGGCCGTTGCGTCACTACTACTTCCTTGCGCCAACTTGTTCGGAGCTTTGTCGGCACCGACACAGCAGCCGTGGCAGGACAGGCGTGGGCGCTACTTCGGGCCGGTAATCGAGGCGTTACTTCCGAGGCGGCAGTGGCTCGAGCAGTAGCTTTGCTCGATCAACAAATGCCCCTGGCGGCCCGGCAAGGCGCGGCCTTCACGTTGGCTCGTACTCCGCGCCTCGACCTTACAGCCTACCAAACAGCGCTAACAACTGCCACCACCGACCGTGATGCGGTAGTTCGGGCCATGGCAACTACCGCACTAGGCAAAGTTAAAAGTCCGACTATCGCTCCCACGTTGGTGGGTTTGGCCCGTCGGGACTCGGATTATCGGGTGCGGGTAAGTGCCTTGCGAGCCATGAATGCTACCATGTACGCTCCCGTGAAAGAGGCGGCGTGGGAAGCCATTTCTGACCCGAGCAACCAAGTGGCCTTAACGGCGGCCGAGTTTTTCTTGAATCACGCCAGCGGCGAGCCTGGAGTATTGTTTCTAGAGAAAGCCAACAAGCTTACTAATTGGCGCGTTCGGGCCACACTGCTAGCTACAGCACTCAAACTTGGGGGTACCGAGCGAGGTGCCATCCGGACCGCGGTGCAACAGCGTTATGCTGCCGCTACCGATCCGTATGAGAAGGCCTATCTGCTGAAGGCCTTGGGCGAGGACCCGGCAGCCTACGAATTTGTGGAGCAAGCCACGTTTGCCAGCGGGCAGCCGCTAGTTGTAGGGTCTTATGGAATGGAGGCGCTGGTAGCTATGCGCCGGCTGCCTGACTTCCCTGAAGCTCAACAAGCTGCCTTTGCTCTTACGATACGCCGGGCTATGGGCAGCGGCGACGTCACCATCATGAGCACTGCCGCCGAGGCGTTACGTGACCCCAAGCTAAACCTACGGCAGTTGCTCCCCGACTCAACTTTTATTGTTGCGGCCCGCGACAAATTGGTATTGCCTCGCGACTTAGAAGCTTGGCAGGCATTGCAGCAAACCCTGGACTATCTTCAGAATAAACCTGCTACCCCGACGCCCGTAGCTACTGCCGCTAGCCACCCTATCAATTGGGTTGTGGTGCGCTCTGTCTCAACTCAGCAACGGGTGTTGCTAAGCACGACAAAAGGCGAAATTTTCATGCAGTTGCACGTGGCAGATGCTCCGGGCTCGGTGGCTAACTTCGTGGAATTAGTGCGCCAAGGCTTCTACAATGGCAAAACGTTTCACCGCGTAGTACCCAATTTTGTTGTGCAGGGCGGGGACCCTCGCGGCGACGGCTCAGGCAGCACCGACTACAATCTGCGCTCGGAATTTGGCGATTTGCGTTACGGGGAAGGAGCCGTAGGACTGGCCTCAGCAGGCAAAGACACCGAAAGTTGCCAGTGGTTTATCACTCATACGCCCACCCCCCACCTCGATGGCCGCTACACTATTTTTGCTCAAGTAGTGAAGGGCATGGATGTAGTGCACCGCCTCGACATTGGCGACAAAATAGTGCGAATGGAGCTAGTAAAATAAAAAAGGGCATCAAACTGCACGGCTATAGTACGGTTTGGTGCCCTTTATGCCTCGTATGCGCTGCTTAGTGTCCGTCGCGGCCGTGTGCTTGGGCTGGCGGCGTAGTGGCTTCAACAGCCGAGAAGGTTTCTAGAATTTTGTAGGTGTGTGCGGCACCTTTAGGTACCACCCATGAATTGCCGGGTTCAAGCAATACCATCTGGCCTTCTGAATGCAGTTCGGCTCTTCCCTTTAGCACATACCCAACTGTTTCATAAGGACGACTAACGGGTTCTTTCGATTCGCCGGGCTCTTCATCTTCCCACAGGCGCATGGCTACGTGAATGCCGGAGGCCAAATACTTTTCGCCTTCCGCACCTTTAGGTGAATGCGTGGAATCAATTTTCGTAATGGTGGTATCGGCCATGTCGATGTAGCGTAAATGAGTGTACGAATGAATGCAGCGTCTTCGCGGGAAGACCAACTTCCTAACGCAGACTCCTCGGTTGCGGTTGCTACGTTTTATGGCTCGAACTTTCCGTGTTGTTGCTAGTTGAGAGCTGTTGCAGAAGTGCTGCATGTTTTTTCAGCTCCTTTTCTTAGCTCAAGCGTAAATTAAGATTGCTGGCTCTGCCCGTTTTTCTATGTCTTTTTCCTCTGATACTCCTTTTGTGCGGGCTCTAGCGCGGGCGCACCAGCAAGTAGCTACGCCGCTGCCAGGTCCTGCCTTTTGTCAGCTTGCCGAGTCACTGCTTGAGCTGCTGTTTCCGGAGCGGACCAGCCAGCCACTGCTCCGCCCAGATGCCATAGCGGCTACTCTCAGTCAGTTCCAAACCGACTTGGCGTCTCTCCTTACCCGCGTATCTATGCCCGATACGCCCGCAGCCGTGGCCGCCGCTCTTATGGCTGGCTTGCCATCCATGCGCGAGCAACTTCTACGTGATGCCGCCGCTGTTCTGGCTGCCGACCCGGCTGCACAAGGCATTGAAGAGGTTATTGCTACGTATCCGGGCTTCTACGCTACGGCTATGCACCGTGTGGCTCATGCCCTGCATCTGCTGCGTGTCCCCCGGGTACCACGCCTAATCAGTGAGCATGCGCACCAACTCACAGGGGTTGATATACACCCGGGGGCCCGCATCGGTCCTTCGTTTTGCATCGACCACGGCACCGGTATCGTGATTGGGGAAACCACGGTTATTGGTGCTCATGTGAAGATATACCAAGGCGTAACGCTAGGGGCCCTGAGTGTTAGCAAAGAATTGCAGGGTATCAAGCGCCACCCTACCATCGAAGACGATGTAGTGCTGTACGCTGGGGCCACTATTCTGGGTGGCAACACAGTAATCGGCCGCCACAGCATCATCGGCGGCAACGTCTGGCTTACAGAAAGTGTCCCTTCTCACTCGCGCGTGTATCACCGGGCCCAAATACACGTCACGCGCAGCGAGGACCCCGCCGCCGACCTTACTTTCTCGATTTAACTAGCTTGTCCTTGCCAAGAATAGAGAATTCCTCATTTTTAGTGCGAGACTCTCACAGGCAACAAGCACTTTCCAACTCCCAACTCTCACCTTCTTACAGATTCTCTGATGAAAGCCCAATCCATTCTGGATACTATTGGCAGCACGCCCCTATTGCGTATCAACAAACTTTTTGCCCACCGCCCCGATGTGGAAGTGTGGGTGAAACTAGAACGTGCCAACCCCGGCGGTAGCATCAAGGACCGTATTGCCTTAAGCATGATCGAACAGGCGGAGCAAGACGGCATTCTGACCCCAGACAGCCTGATTGTAGAACCGACCTCCGGTAATACCGGAGTAGGCTTGGCCATGGTAGCAGCCGTGAAAGGTTATAAGCTGACGTTGGTAATGCCCGAATCCATGTCGATAGAGCGGCGGCGACTAATGGCTGCCTACGGCGCTAATTTGGAACTCACCCCTCGTGAGAAGGGCATGAAGGGCGCCATAGAGAAAGCGCACGAAATCGTGCGAGATACCCCCGGTGCTTGGATGCCCATGCAATTCGAAAATCCAGCCAACATCAAGGTACACGCCGAAACAACAGCGCAGGAGATTCTGCGCGACGCACCCGAAGGCTTCGACTACCACATCACTGGGGTAGGTACCGGTGGCCACATCACAGCTGTTACGGAGGTGCTCAAGCCCCTTTTTCCGAACATGAAGACTTTTGCCGTTGAGCCGGAACTCTCGCCGGTTATTAGCGGCGGTGCTCCTGGCCCCCACCCCATCCAAGGCATTGGCGCTGGCTTTATTCCTGCCAACCTGCACCGCGAGATTCTCGATGGCACTATCCAAGTAAGCCAGCAAGAAGCTTTCGATATGGCCCGTCGTGCTGCTCGTGAAGAAGGCATCTTCATGGGCGTCTCTTCAGGAGCTTCATTGGCAGCAGTAGCTAAGAAATTAGACGAAGTACCACAGGGTGGCCGGGTCCTCACCTTCTGCTACGACACCGGCGAACGGTACTTATCTGTTGAAGGCTTGTTTGTATAACCTCCGAAGCCCACTAGTTGAAAAGCTGTTCCTAGTTTCAGGAGCAGCTTTTTTGTTTTCACACAAGTTCGTTTAGGCAACAAATGCAAAAGTAGAAAAACAAAAAAGCCTAACCGTGTGGGTTAGGCTTTTAGGAAGTGGAGAATATCGGAGTCGAACCGATGACCTCTTGCATGCCATGCAAGCGCTCTAGCCAGCTGAGCTAATCCCCCATTTTTAATTCCTCATTCGCCGCTTGCGTTTGAGTGGGACAAAAGTACGGCTGGTTTTGGAAACTGCAAGGCTAAACACGAAAAAACAGTGAAATAAATAGCGTATGCGCACAAAAAAACGGGGTTGGCAGTAGTGCCAACCCCGTTTTCAGTAAGCTAAACCACTGGCTTAGTTGAAGATGTAACGTAAGCCAATCTGTCCTTGCCAACGTGAGCCAAGTCCACCCGTATCGTTACGGAAGGTTTTGGTAAGTGGCGTGCCTTGCGTCACTGTGTTGTCCGCAGCGTTACGAACTGGATTGGTGAAGTAAGGGAAAGTAAAGACCGGCTGGCCTTGTGCATTGTACCCGGCAAAAGTGAGCGGGTTGGTGCGGTTAGGCGTCTGCAACACTCCCCAATCTTTGTTGATTAGGTTACCGATGTTGAAGATGTCAATGCTCAACTGCAACGCGTTACGGTTTTCACCAATGTTAGTGAATAGGTCCTGAAGCAAACGAGCATCAAGACGCTTCTGCCATGGACGTACGGCGCCGTTACGCTCGGCATACTCGCCACGGTGTTTGCTCAAATACTTATCCTGATTGATATAGTTCTCCAGGTCAGCATACTGCTGAGCTACCGTGTACCGTGCATACTCCACTGGTGTCGCACCTGGTGCAGGCGTATAGGTGTATATAATATCCCGCAGGTTAATCTCAGCTTGGTTACGCGGGATGTACATCAGGTCGTTTGAGGTTTGGTTGTCGCCGTTCATATCGCCAGAGTAGACATATGAAAAGCGTGCCGTACTGCTAACCACCGCTGGGGCAGCTTCATAGAACAACGAAATAGTGGTACCTAAGTGGCCGAGGTACTCCTTACGATAAGAACCCGATGCAATTACACGGTGCTGCTGCAAGAACTGCGAATAGCTTAGTACATCCGCATTCGGGTCGCCCGAAATAGAACGGTCGCGCCAGATTGACTGAGCAATCGAACCACCATCGTTTACCGAACGAGCATCCGAGTAGGTATAAGCTGCACTCAAATAGAAACCACTAGCAAAGCTCTTCTGCAGCTGTCCGGTTACAGCGTAAGAATATCCTTTCTTGGTGTTCGTCATCAAGATAGCATCGCTAATATTTGGGCGAGCAGCTGTGTTGCCTCCTTGAGCTGCAGGGACTGAACCGTAGATCTGATAGTTGCGTGTTGCTACTCGCAGATCAGCATTCGGAGCTGCTTGCGCTGCACCCAATGTGTAAAAAATCTCCCGGTTGTCGGCACCGTTTGCGCGAGCAAATGGTGCGCTTTCACTACCGGGCAAGTTCACGTTCTGGTGATATATGGCGTTAAGATCCTTGGTGTAGAAGGCTTCCAACGTGGCAATAACACCTCCAGGCAATACCTGGTCAACGGCAATGTTGGTCCGCCATACTTGCGGGAATTTGAAGTCTGTATCAGTTACAGCTAAGTTGTAAGACGTGTTAGCCGTTGCATTCTGAGGACGATACGCATCAACATCGGGGCTGAATGGATAGATGGAAGCGTTAGGAGAAACTACGCCTGTAGTAGCATTAGTAGTAGCCACCGAACCCGAGGTGCTAAACGAACCGAACTGCAAGCCGTTGTTGCTGGCCTGGTTGGAAAGCCACACGAAAGGAATACGTCCGGTGAAAATACCCGAACCACCTCGCACTTGCGTCTGCTTGTCATCGTTCACATCCCAGTTGAAACCAACCCGGGGCGAGAACAGTACCGATTTCTTAGGTACGCCGCCCGTGTTGAGTTGCACTCCATCGCGGAAAGTTAAGCTTGCAGCGTTGGTGTTTTGTAGTAGATCTGAGGTGAGGAACGGCAGGTCGGCACGCAGACCGTAAATTACTTTCAGGTTATTAAGAAGCGACCATTCATCTTGAGCATATAAGCCAAGCTGTGCAGCCTTCAATCCTACAATAGCTGTCTGACCAGGCGTAGTGTACTGCAGGTTGTAGCGAGCAGGACCAGGCCGAACAGCACCAGCAGCTAGTGGCGTCACGCTAGCACTAGCGCGGTCATAATTGTAACCAGCCGATGCGTAGAAATCCTCCAGCGAGTTGAAAGAGTAGTTGCCGTAATAGTTCGGCGCGAAGCCGTTTTCGAACTTATAAAACTCGTTGTAGGTACCAACTGTCACGTTGTGCTTGCCTAAGTAGGCAGTGAAGTTGTCACCAATTTGATATACATCCGAGTTTAGAATGTTGAATGCCGTAAAGGGTTCATAACCGAACGAAGTCAGCGAGTTCGTTGCAGTAATACCAGCTAAAGCAGTTGTTGTCGTGCTTCGACCAACTGAATTTCCAATATCAACCAGCGGAAACGGATTGCCTCCTAGACTCTCGCGAAAATCGCGAAAAGCTGAGTAACCTGCCGTTAGGTTATTAGAGTATTTACCCCCACCCAGTGTGCTGTTTAATTCCGCAATCAACGAGTTAAGGTTGTTGTTGATTACGTAATAAGACGACGAGAAAGGGAGGCCAAACTGCGACTGCGAACGTTGACCAGCAATAGCACCTGACGTGCTTGGTGGAATGTCGGCGTATGACTTCAAGTAGTTGTACTTGATATTAAAGCGGTTGTTCTGGTTGATGTTCCAGTCAACTTTAATGGTCGCCTTGTCGCTGTTCGAACGCAGTTTGAAGCTCTCGTAAGAACCGGGGTTGTAGCCGTATTGCTCCTGTAAGAAAGAACTCAGGGCATCCAAGTCGCGGGCTGAAGCCTGCGACGTTTGCGAGCCAGCTGGCGGAGTAGTGGTTTCGCGGTTTGCGGTGAAGTTGCCAGTCGGTGGGTCCGTACGACGTTCTTGTTCGGCATTAACGAAGAAGAACAATTTGTCTTTAATGATAGGGCCGCCAACACGGAAGCCGTAGTTCTTGAGTTTGAAATCAGGATAATCCTGCTTGAAGTCACCTACCTTGCTACCCACCAGATTTTGGTCGCGGTAGAAGCCATAGATAGAACCCGAGAATTTGTTGGTGCCAGAGCGAGTTACTACGTTAATGCCAGCTCCCGTAAACGAGCCCTGACGTACGTCGAAAGGAGCAATGCTTACTTGGATCTGGTCGATGGCGTCTAGCGAAATAGGTTGTGCACTAGCTTGGCCACCTACAGTTGACGATAAACCGAAGGCATTGTTAAAGATGGCACCGTCAACAGTAATGTTGTTGAAACCACTGTTCCGGCCACCAAAGCTCTGTCCATTGGCTTGAGGCGTGAGGCGAGTGAAATCATTCAACGAACGGTTCAGTGTGGGCAGACGCTCAATTTGCTCGCGCTGCACCGTTGTGGCAGCACCCGTACGACCGGCATTGATTACTGGGTCCTGGCGGCCTGAAACTGTTACACCAGCCAGTTCAGTGGTAGCCTCGCTCAAGTTGATATCCAAGCGCAAGTTCTGGCCAAGAGTCAAAAAGATACCTTCTCGCGTAGCTTCCTTGTATCCTACAAAGGTGATGCGGATGGTGTAAGGGCCACCTACCCGCATGTTCTGGATGTTGTAACGCCCTTCTGAGTTAGTAGGTGCTACATACTGTGTGTTAGTAGGCGTGTGTACCGCAATGATAGTAGCGCCAGGCAAGCCAGCTCCTTCCTTGTCAGTAATCACGCCGCTCATGGCTGCCGTAGTAGTGCCTTGCGACCAGCCTTGCTGTATCGACAGGACTGCTAGAAGCAGTAGAAGAAGAGAACGGTAAATGGTGCTTCTCATAAAAAAGTTATAGGTGAAAACCAGCTACAAAAGTACTTATCAGCGCAACTCATCCCATGTTATTAAAATGTTATTAAGAAATTTTATTTAGCCGATATGCACCTCGGCTATACATTTCTAGACAAGCACAGATATTACACTGCTCATAAGAACACACAGAATTATAGCAGGCAACAAACAAAAAGGCATAAAAAAAGCGAGCAGAGAATATCTCTGCTCGCTTTTTCCGATACTAATCAGGCTCTATTAGTTATGTAGTACTGTAGAAATTCCTAATGCTGTAGCAGAATTGCCTGCTACCCCACGCACATACAAAGTATAGATCTTGCCAGCAGCAAAGGTGAAAGCCTGTTGCGTACCAGTTACCGGTGCAGCTGTAGCCGAGGAGCGTACATCTAATGCATACGTGCGAGCATCTACCTCGATAAAATTAGCGAAGTTGAACGTACTACCGTTTATAGTGGTGGTAGTTCCTCGCGAGGAACGTGTAGGAGCAACAGGGAAGAGTGGAGTTGCTGGCGACGCACCCGTGATGAAGATGCCGTAGGTGCCTGAAGTCGCCAAATTCACAAAACGGATTTTAGCCTTACCTGCCGCTGGAGCTGCTAGGTTGTCAGATAAAACTACGCTACGAATACCGCCAAGATCAGTTCCTGATGCAGCGCGTGTAGGCAAATCAGTAAGGAATACCGTGCTGGTTGTGTTGGTACCAAAGGTAGCACGAGCCGGAATCAACTGATTGTTAAGGTTAGTAGGCGTAGAAAACAGCAATAGCCGTGGTCCAGCCGAAATGCTAGTGTAAGCTGCTGAAGTACTCAGGTAAGGAACTGCAGCTGGGGGGGTAGTCACATTCACATTGTCAATGCTGACGAGTTGACCGCTACCTGAGTTTGGGGCAGCATTAACTACCAGATATCGACCCTGCGAGGTGGAAGGAGCTGTAGCCGGTGTGGGAGTGGGATATTCTGGATCGTCGCAACTAGCTACTGAAGTAGCTACAGCGGCAGCAAGTGTTAACTTGGTGAAAGTCGAAGAAAAAGAGAATTTCATGGAATGATGCTTTAGCAATTTCTACTGACTTAGAACGAGTAGCGTACCCCGAACTGAGCCTGCCAACGTGAAGACAACTGGCTAATTTGATAACCAACTGTTGGTGAAGCAGACGTGCCAGATCCAAAGCTAAACGTCGGACGGCCACCGGTACCTTCTAGGCCCTGGTAACGCAGCAAGCCAAAATTCTGGTTCGATACAAAATAGTCGCGGCCCCAGTCTTTGCTTAGCAGGTTACCGAAGTTAATGACGTCAACCGACAACTGAATAGTGTGGTTTTTGCTGCCGACTTTCGTAAAGATGTCTTGCAATAAACGAACGTCGATGCGGTGCTGCCAGGGAGTACGGCCGCCGTTACGGGCAGCGTACTCACCCCGATGTTCACTTAGGTATTCGTCGTTTTCGATGAATGCATTCAATTCGTTCCACTGCTGATCTAGCGTGCGACGGTCATTTGGACCATCGGTTACCAGCACAATTTCATCGCGGGTACGTGGAACATAAATCAAATCGTTGGAATTGCTAGTGAAGCTGCCACCATCGCCGTTTACGTCGCCACCATAATAAGTATACGAGTAAGGTGCGCCTGACTGACCAACATAGATGGCAGAAAACGTCGTAGCAAAGTGGTTAGCATACTCTTTACGATATGACAACGAACCAACTACACGGTGGCGCAGATCAAAATTCGACCACGACATGGTCAAGTCGTTCGGATTGCCAGCATGAGGGTTGAATTCCCAAATCGAAACAGCGGTTGAGCTAGATCCTGAGTACAGGTCACGCGATTGGCCATAAGTGTAAGCTGCCGACGCGAACAAATCCCGAGTTACCTGATTCTTAAGTTCACCTGTGATACTGTACTGGTGGCCTTTGCTAGTGTTAGTGAGCAGAATTACATTGTTGAAGTCGGTGCTGTTACGCAGACGGTTCGAAGGGTACACAGGGCGACCGTCACCTGCTAACGTTCCTGTTGGGTTGGTCAGGTTAATATCCTGCGGTAGCACGTCGTTGAGCGTCTTCGAGTAGATACCTTCCAGTGTAGCCACGAAACCTAGCGGCAGGCGGTAGTCGACTGCCAAGTTAGAGCGCACCAACTGTGGGTTACGGAAATCTTTATCCGTTACAGCTATGCTACCACGAGCAGCAGTAGCTGGTGTGCTACTGATTACATCGCGCAGTGTAGTATAATCCTGGGTCAGACCCAGACCACTAGCTGGCACAGGTGTACCGAAGGTACCTGTATCGTATGTAGCGAAGTCAATACCTGTGTTACCATATTGATTGGAAATCCATACATAAGCTGGACGCCCAGTGAAGATGCCTACGCCACCACGCAACTGCAGAGCTTGGTTTTTCTGCACGTCCCAGTTGAATCCTAAGCGGGGTGAAAACTGAACGCGTGATTTAGGTAGACGATTAGTTTTTACATCGTATGCCGGACCAGCAGTTGACTCTGTTGCGAACGTGGCATCAACCTTCGAGTTATAGGATGGATCATCGAAGTACATCGGCATATCGAACCGAATGCCACCAGTCAGACGGAAATTGTCTGTGATGCTGTATTCATCCTGAGCGTATAGACCGAACTGAGCAGCACCAAATTTAGCAGTCGGCTTGCCACCGGGCAGCGCGAAGTTTTGGCGATAACGAAAGCCCGAGGCGGTTACGTTATTATCTAGGAAAGATTGAATACTTGGGAAGTTATAACGTCCTTGAGTGCTCTGCACGAACAGGTTGTCAAAACGAAATATTTCGTTGTTAGTACCAATCGTAATAGCGTGTTTTCCAGCGAAAATATTGAAGTTATCGTTTATTTCGAGGATATCTTGGTCAAGACGGTTAGCTACCGAGCTGAATTCCGAACCAGCGAAGATTGAAGCATTACCAGCCGTAATTTCAATAGAAGGGAACAGGTCGCCTACTGGTGAGCGGCTGTCACGGATACGCGAGTATCCAACAAGTAAGTTGTTTGCGTAGCGGCTGCCAAAGCGGCTTTTCAACTCCAAAACTGTTGAGTTAGTATTACTCAGGAATTGGTAAGCGTTGTTGCCGAAGCGAAAGTTCGTCAAGCTGCGCGTGATGTTATCATCCGTAGCATCTACGAGGTTGTGGCGCAGCGTAAGTTGGTGGTTTTGGCTGATGTTCCAGTCTAAACGAGCAAAAGCCTTGTTGCTACGGGTCTCAGCATTGATTTCACCAAATTCGCCCGCATCGTAGCCGTATTCAGCTAGTTTATCAGAAATGCGCTGCAAATCTTCTGTGCTTACGAAGCGAACCAAGCTAGAACTGGTGCTCGATGTAATGTCAGCGGCGCTTCCCGTGTTGAACAGTAAAGGAGCAGTACGACGAGTGATTTCGCCGTTTACGAAGAAGAACAGCTTGTCCTTAATAATTGGGCCGCCCAAACGGAAACCAGCCTGGTAATCGTTGAACTTGTCGAGCTTAGTTCTGTTGCCAGCTGCGTCAGGTGTTGGACTTTTGCCAGCGGTGTTTTGGTTGCGGCCAAAAGCGAAAGCTGAACCCGAGAAGTCGTTGGTACCGGAACGTGTTACGGCATTGATACCGCCACCGCTGAAGCGTCCTTGGCGTACGTCGTAAGGAGCAAGCACCACTTGGAATTCCTGAATAGCATCCAGTGAGATAGGATTGGTACCGGCCTGGCCACCTGGCGCACCCGAGCTACCCAAACCAAACAAGTCATTGTTAGAAGCACCATCAATTTGCACATTATTAAAACGGCCACTACGGCCGCTCAACGAATTGCCGTTGGCTTGTGGGGTGAGGCGAGTGAAATCTTGGAAGCTACGAGAGATAGTAGGCAGACGCTCGATCTGCTCACGACGTACGGTAGTAGCAGCACCAGTCCGACCAGCATTAATTACTGGGTCCTGGGTAGCTGTTACGGTTACGCCTGCCAGTTGTGTTGTGGTTTCGCTTAGATTAAGGTCCAAGCGTAGGTTCTGACCCAAGCTCAGGAAAATGCCTTCCCGGCTAATGTCCTGGTAGCCAACAAATGTTACCCGAACGGTGTAGGGACCACCTACCCGCATGTTCGGAATGTTGAAGCGACCTTCTGAGTTAGTCGGCGCTACGTACTGTGTGTTGGTAGGTGTGTGCACAGCAATAACTGTCGCGCCAGGTAAGCCCGAACCCTCCTTGTCAGTAATCACACCGTTCATGGCTGCCGTGGTGGTGCCTTGGCTCCAACCGATGTGTGCCGACAGCAGCATCAATAGTAGGAAGAGAAAATGTCTGTAATACGTGTTTTTCATGAAAGAGTGATTGATGAAAACTGGGCACAAAAGTACCTACCCCGTCAGTTTAAAACACACTCTTAGGTAATTATTAATTTTGATTAGGGCCGTTACATATGCAAAAAATAATATTTATAACTATCTGTTGCATATTGCTTTTACCTAGCAAGATCCTCGATAAATGAAAAGCGGACGAAGATCTTCTTCGTCCGCTCCCACTAAATACAGGATTAGTACCTTAGTTGAAGGTGTAGCGCACACCTAGCTGTCCTTGCCAGCGCGAATTAAAAGGCGCTATATCGTAGCCGCGGTTATTATTGGCGGCAAATGTGGCCGGGAAAGAGAAAGTGGGGCGGACGTTAGGGCCGGTGATAGTCTCCGGGCGAAGTAGTTCGATGGCGTTATTAGCTACCGAATACTGGTTGCCCCAGTTATTGTTGAGCAGGTTGCCGACGTTCTGAACGTCGAAGCTTACTTGGATGGTGTTTTTCTTGCCACCAGCTACAAAGTTGAAATCCTGCGCTACACGAATGTCCACTTGGTGCGTCCAGGGGGTGCGCGCGGCGAAGCGCTCAGCGTATTGCCCGCGGTGAGTACGCAGGTAGGGGTCGTTTTGAATGAAGGCTTCTAGCTGATCTTGTATCTGGGCTATAGTGCGCGTATCCGTTGAACCACTAGTTACCAGAGCAATTTCGTTGGGGTCGCGGGCGTTGCGAGGAATATAAATCAGGTCGTTCGAGAATGCGCCGTCGTTGTTCACATCACGGCCACCCTGACCGTAGACATACGCAATGGGCGAGCCAGCCAGCCCTTCATAGATAATCGAGATGTTGGTAGCAGTTTTGTTGTTTGCATACCGGATGGTGTAGCCCCCAGTAGCTAGGATGCGGTGCCGGCGGTCATTTATTGAATAGCCTAGCTCGGGATTGTTCGGGTCGGATTGCACTTGGTTGAACTGCCAGTTCGATAAGGCGGTGCTACTAGTACCACTATTTATCTCCCTTGCCCTACCATAGGTATACGCTACCGTTGTGTTCAGGCCGTTGGTGAACTGCTTTTGCAACTGCGCCGTGGCGTTGTAGCGGTAACCCTCGTTGGTGTTGTTAAGCAACAACACGTTGGTGTAGTTTTGATTGATTCGGCGCCCGGCTGTGGTACTAGCATAAACCGGCCGCTGGTCCGGGCCGGCAAGACGATCCACGGGAGCAGTTAGGTTGATGTTTTGATAATAAATATCATTCACTGTTTTAGAGAAAATACCTTCCAGCGTAGCTACAATCTCGCCGGGGAGGCGGAAGTCAACTGCTACGTTGGTGCGCCATACCTGGGGCAGTTTAAAGTCTTTACCCAACACGTTGATTTCGGCCGTTCCGACGGCGCGGTAAGGAGCCGTAGTAAAGACGGTTGGAATGCGCGAAGGATCGGTGACAATCGGTGGATAGACGGTGTTGGCGCCCGTGCCCATTGGACTAGCGTCAACTGCGCCTTGAATCAGGCCATTGTTGGTGAAGCTATTGGAAACCCAAACAAAGGGCACGCGGCCTGTGAAAATACCCGTACCCCCACGCACCTGCACTTTGGCGTCGTTATTAACGTCCCAATTGAAACCTAGGCGAGGAGCCCACAGCAGCTGCCCGTTGGGCACATTCCGCGTGCTAATGTTGCTGCCGAATTGCTCGGTAACTCCTGCATTATATACCGGTCTATCAAAGAAGAAGGGTACGTCCAGACGCACACCTAGCGTAAGGCGCAGGTTCTCAAGGGGTGAGTATTCATCCTGCGCATACACACCAAACTGCATGGCGCTAAACTTGGCTTCGCCATTGTTGGCAGTAGCATAGGCCGCCTGAATCCGGTTGGGCTGGCTATTGAGAAACGCACTCAGCGACGGAAACTGGTAGTACCCGACCCCGTTGTTGATAAACAGGTTGCGGAACTTGAACAGCTCGTTGTGAGTACCTACTGTGACGTTGTGCTTACCAAACGACTTGGTCACGTTGTCAGTGAGTTCGAAAATGTCCTGATCAAGCTCGTTGAAGCCCGAGCTACGTTCGGTACCAAAGGTGTAACGGTTGCCAGCTTCGTTGATTTCAAATGTCGGGAACAGCGAACCGGGCACATCACGTGTGTCACGGATGCGGGTGTAGCTTAGCAACAGCTTATTGGAAAATGTACCTAGGTTGCTGTTTAGCTCGACAACGCTGCTGTTGGTTTTGTTATTGAATACGTAGGCGTTGCTGCCGAAGCGCAGGGCCGTTGACGTACGCGTGATATTATCGTCAAAGGCATCTACGTAGTTATGGCGCACCACTAATTGATGTTTGTCGGACAAGTTGAAGTCCAGGCGGCCGAAGATGCGGTTGCTTTCGGTGCGTCGGGTGATGTCGCCGTACTCGCCTATTTCGTAGCCGTAGCGCTCCAGAGCGGTGCTGGCAATCTGGTTGATAACGTTCACGTCCAGCCGCGAAGTGGAGGTGCCAGGCACAAAAGAAAGCGGCTCATTGCGCCGGTTGATTTCCCCATTCAAGAAGAAGAATACCTTATCCTTCACAACGGGGCCACCCACCCGAAAGCCGGTTTGGTAGTTGTAAAACTCGGCCGCTTTAGTGCGGGGCTCGGTTACACTTTTGCCCACAATGTTCTGGTTGCGGCCGAAACCGTAAATCGACGCCGACAGGTCGTTGGTCCCGGAGCGCGTCACGGCGTTGATGCCGCCCCCAGTAAAGTTGCCAAGGGTCACATCGTACGGTGCAAGTACAATCTGGAGTTCCTGAATGGCATCCAGCGAAATCGGTCCGGTACCGGCTTGACCACCTGGCGTGCCGGTACCAGACAGCCCGAACACGTCGTTGTTCACGGCCCCGTCAATGGTGATGTTGTTGTAGCGGTTGTTGGCGCCGCCGAGGGAACTGCTTCCCCCGCCAGTCGCTTGCGGCGACACCCGGATGAAGTCCTGCAAGCTGCGGTTGAGCGTAGGCAGGCGCTCTATCTGCTCGCGTTGCACAGTGGTAGCGGCCCCCGTACGCCCTGCGCTAATCACAGGGTCGGGGCGACCTGTCACAACTACTTCGTTGAGTTGCTGTGTGGCGTCGGTCAAGCGAATATCGAGGCGCAGGTTTTGACCCAAGGTCAGAAATACGCCTTGCTGGGTAGCATCCTGATACCCGATGAAAGTAGCCCGCACCGTGTAAGGGCCACCCACTCGCATGTTCTGGATGTTGTAGCGCCCTTCCGCATTGGTGGGCGCTATATATTGAGTGTTGGTTGGTATGTGAACCGCAATGACGGTAGCTCCCGGCAGGCCTGCGCCACTCTGGTCGGTGATGATGCCATTCATAGCCGATGTTGTGGCACCTTGGCTCCAACCAACGCGCGCCGACAGCAGAAGCAACAGCAAAAAGAGGTGGTAGTGTAAACTCGACTGTTTCATGTAAAAAAAAAACAATCGTGCTTTCAAGCGCTATACAAAGATAGTCAGCACTTTAACGTTTGCTATTACAGAATGGTTAAGGGCACACGCTCCCCTGCCTCGTCAGTAGAAGCCAAATTCAACTAAGAATTTTACAAAGGGGGCCGCACCGCCTTAATAAAGCGGCTTAAGTAGTAGTCGGTCTCCAGGCTGTTCTCAATCACCCCGAGCGAGCTGGAAGAGTGAATAAACTGCACGCCTTCCGGGGTGGCTTCCGTTACGAGGCCTACGTGCGTGATAGAGTTGCTACCCGGCGACGCTCCGAAGAACAGCAAATCCCCCACTTTCAAATCTTGCGGCTTTACTTGTTCGCCCCACGCGGCTTGCTCATTGCTGGAACGCGGAATGGGCACTTCAATGGCGGCAAACGCCGCGCACAATAAACCCGAGCAGTCCATGCCCAAGCGCGTGGTGCCGCCATACTTATAAGGAGTGCCCTGGTAAGAACGGGCCGTTTCAATAACCGTTACCATTTCGCGGCTGGCATTAAGGGGCGTACTCCGGCGTTTGGTTACTATCTTGGCTGTACCGGATGCCGTGGTAGCCCGCGTTTTGGATTTAGCAATTGGGGCGCGGCCCCGGCGGTTGCGCTCGGCGGCTTTTATGCGGGCCATGTCGCGGGCCGAATAGTAACGGCCGTTGCGGTAATTGACTTTCTTTGAGCCGCTGCAACTTGCCAACCAACTCAGTAGAACTAGCATCAATAATGGCCACGCAATACGCCTGTGCGCCGAATGATGTACCTTCGTCATGTATTCTCGCATTGAGCCAAAGATACGCGAATCAGCCATAAGCTCTTCTATTTATGAATTTCCAATCCCTCACGCCCGAGCTGGTGGTAGCCTTTGAAGCTATTGTTGGGCCAACTCACGTTTTGACCGCGCAGCGCGCCGAGGCCGCTGCTACCGCCGACGCCTACGCCGACTATGGCCGCGACCATACCGAGGACTTGCACTACGCCCCGGATGTGGTGCTGCGCCCGGGTAACGCCGAGGAGATAGGAGAAATTATGCGCCTGTGCTACGAACACCGCATTCCGGTGACCCCGCGCGGGGCCGGCACCGGCCTGAGCGGTGGGGCGCTGCCTATTCACCACGGCGTGGTGCTGAGCACGGAGCGACTCAACCGCATCCTGCACATCGACGAGCGCAACCTGCAAGCCACCGTCGAGCCGGGCGTCATCAACGAGGCGTTTCAGAATGCCGTGAAGGAAGTAGGCTTGTTCTACCCGCCCGACCCGGCCAGCAAAGGCAGTTGCACCCTGGGCGGCAACCTGGCCCATAGCAGTGGCGGCCCCAAAGCCGTTAAATATGGCACTACCCGCGACTACGTGCTCAACCTGCAAGTGGTGCTACCCACCGGCGACATTATCTGGACGGCGGCGAACACGCTCAAGAACTCCACGGGCTACAACCTCACGCAGCTCATGGTGGGCTCGGAAGGTACGTTGGGCATCATTACCAAGGTAGTGTTCCGCCTGCTGCCTTACCCGCAGCAGAACATCCTGATGCTGGTGCCATTCCGCCAGATCGAGCAAGCGGCCGAGGCCGTGTCGGCCGTGTTCCGGGCGGGCATCATCCCCTCGGGCATGGAGTTCATGGAGCGCGAAGCCATTGCCTGGTCATCCGACTACTTGAAGATTCCACTCACCCTGCCCGAGGACATCCACGCTCACTTGCTGATTGAGCTAGATGGACAGGACCTCGACCAACTCTACAAAGAAGCCGAGCAGGTGTACGGCGTACTCGAGCACTACGACGTAGGCGAAATCCTGCTGGCTGACACGGCCGGCCAGAAAGACGATCTGTGGCGCATCCGCCGCAATATTGGCAATTCGGTGCGCTACAATTCCGTATACAAAGAGGAAGACACCGTGGTACCCCGCGCCGAACTGCCTACCCTCCTGAAGGGCGTCAAGGAAATTGGGGCGCGCTACGGCTTCAAGAGCGTGTGCTACGGCCACGCCGGCGACGGCAACTTGCACGTCAACATCATTCGTGGCGAGCTCACCGATGAGCAGTGGAACGTGGGGCTGCGGCAGCCGATAACAGAAATCTTCCAGTTGTGCGTCAAGCTCGGCGGCACTATCTCGGGCGAGCACGGTATTGGGCTGGTGCAGAAAGGCTACATCGGCATTGCGCTGCCCGAAGCCAACCTCGAGCTGATGCGCGGCATCAAGCGCGTGTTTGACCCGGCAGGGATCCTGAATCCAGGTAAAATATTCTAGCAGTAACCGCTTAACGCTGCATAAAGAGGCCCCGCCGGAACTTGGTTCTGGCGGGGCTTTTTGGTGGTGTAAACTGAATTTCTAATTGAACCTTTAAAAACTAACAGGTATTAGTTTTTAAAGGCTAGTTTTGCTGGGCCGCCCGCTGATATTCTTTTTCAGGGTGATGTACGTAAAGCATCAGCGGAAAACCACGAGCAATAGCCAGCATCAGTTATTCATGGCCAAACGGAGTAAAGTCAATCAGCGCCAACGCATACTAGACGAGGCAGCAAAGCTTTTCAAAGAAAAAGGCTTTGCCGGTACTTCCATGCGCGACTTGGGCGGCGAGGTAGGCATGGAAGCCGCCAGCATGTACAACCACATCAAGTCGAAAGACGAGATATTGGAAAGCATCTGCTTCTACGTGTCCAATACGTACATCTCGCAACTAGCCGAGGTGGAAAAGATGGACGCTTCCTACACGAAGAAGGTGGAAACGCTGCTCCGGCGCCACGTGTACTTGATGATAGAAGATGGAGCTGCCGTATCGGTGGCCAACAACGACTGGAAATACCTTACCGGCGACAAACTCATCCAATTCAAAGAGGCCCGCAAACGGTATGAGCAAGGCTTTGCGGCCCTAATTGAGCAAGGCATTGCGGCCGGTGAGCTACAGCCCGTCAATGTATCAGTGGCCCTGTTCACCATTCTGTCGGCAGTGCGCTGGGTGGAACTGTGGTACCGGCCCGGTCGGGGCATCTCCGCCGAAGATTTAGAGCGAAATATCATGACCATTCTGCTGAATGGCTTAGCAAAATAAGATCAGCTGCCAGCTGAGAGTTGCATGTGAGTCGATAATTAATAACTCATAGCTCTCAGCTAGTTACTGGTAATTCACAACTCATGAGTCGTTTTCATAAAGTCAAAATCAAGCGTATCCAGCGGGAAACGCCCGATTGTGTTACCCTGTCTCTGGACGTGCCCGCCGAATTGCAGGACACGTTCAAATTCACGCAGGGGCAGTATTTGACGTTTCGGCGGGAGCACAACGGGGAAGAACTCCGCCGCTCCTATTCTATATGCAGCAGCCCGCTAGATGGCGAGTGGCAAGTGGCTATTAAGAAGGTGCCCGATGGGCGGTTTTCGTCGTTGGCCGTAGAAAACTTGCGCGTGGGGGAAGAGTTGGAGGTGATGCCGCCGGCTGGCCGCTTCTATACAGAACTGCACCCGGCCAACGCGAAGCGGTACGTGGCTTTTGCAGCCGGCAGCGGTATCACGCCGGTGTTTTCCATTGTGAAAACCATTCTGCTAACCGAGCCAAATAGCCAGGTCACGCTTATTTACGGCAACCGGGGCCGCAACTCCATCATTTTCAAGGAGGCCATTGAAGCCCTCAAAAACAAGTTTCTGCGGCGCCTGAGCGTCTACCACATTCTCAGCCGGGAGCAAGGCGACACCGACTTGCTTTTCGGCCGCATCGACGAAGCGAAAACCCGGCAGTTCCTCGACAAGATTTTGCCGCCTAGTCAGATTGATGAGTGCTTTATTTGCGGCCCGGAGGAGATGATAAACGGCGTACGTACCGCTCTAACCTCTGCCGGGGTAGCGCCCGAAAAGATACACTTCGAGATGTTCACCTCGGCGGGTAGCAACAAGCAACAAGCTGGCCCTACAAAAGTGCACCCCGTTGGTGAGGACGATAAGAAAAGCCAAGTCGCGGTGAAGCTCGACGGCAGCACCCACTTGCTTCAGATGTCGTACTACGGCAACACCATTCTGGATGCTATGCTGGAAACTGGTGCCGATGCCCCTTATTCCTGCAAAAACGGTATGTGCAGCACTTGCCGCGCCCGCATCGTGGATGGCAAGGTGGAAATGGACGTGAATTACTCGCTATCCGATACGGAAGTGGCCAAAGGCTACGTATTAACCTGCCAGGCCCGGCCCATGTCAGAGAAGGTAACCGTTGATTTTGATCAGTAACCGGAGCCTCACTTCGATGAACCAACAGAAATTTCTTTACTTTTAGCTAACGAATGTTAGTTAATACTTGTTGCTAGTGCATGGAAACGGTAGAAATCAACCTTGAAGAGCAGTTTCAGGCCCGTATCGACGCGGACGTCCGCATTGAGCCCAAAGACTGGATGCCCGACGCGTACCGCAAAACGCTGATCCGGCAGATTTCCCAACACGCTCACTCCGAGCTGGTGGGCATGCTGCCGGAAGGCAATTGGATTACCCGCGCCCCGTCGTTGAAGCGCAAGTCTATCCTGCTGGCCAAGGTGCAGGACGAAGCGGGCCACGGCCTCTACCTCTACAGCGCCGCCGAAACGCTAGGTGCTTCTCGTGACCAGATGCTGGCTGACTTGCATTCTGGTAAAGCCAAATATTCCAGCATTTTCAACTACCCTACCCTCTCCTGGGCCGATATGGGCTGCGTGGGCTGGCTGGTTGATGGTGCTGCCATCCTCAACCAGGTGCCGCTTTGCCGCACTTCGTATGGTCCCTATGCCCGCGCCATGGTGCGGGTGTGCAAGGAAGAAAGCTTCCACCAGCGCCAAGGCTTTGAGATTATGCAGACGCTGTGCGAAGGCACACCGGTGCAAAAGGAAATGGCGCAGGAAGCTCTCAACCGCTGGTGGTGGCCTACGCTCATGATGTTCGGCCCGAAAGACGCTGACTCGCCTAACACTGCTCAATCGATGAACTGGCGCATCAAGCGCTTCACCAACGACGAGCTGCGCCAGAAGTTTGTGGATATGATGGTACCGCAGGCCGAGTTCTTAGGCTTGACAGTGCCGGACCCCAACGTGAAGTGGAACCAAACTAAGAACGGCTACGACTTCGGCGAAGTGGATTGGGAAGAGTTCTGGAATGTGGTAAAAGGCAATGGCATGTGCAACAAAGACCGCCTCGGAGCCCGCATCAAAGCCCACGAAGAAGGCGCTTGGGTGCGCGAAGCCGCCCTAGCCCACGCCGCCAAACGCAAACAGCGCGAACAGCAGGAGAAGTCTGCCGCAGCTTAGAAACAACTAGAACCATTTAGAAGCCCGTCATGCTGAGCGCAGTGTAACGAAGCCGAAGCATCTCGCTAGTGTGGTAATTTCTTTCGTCAATTCAACGATTCGAGCGAGATGCTTCGACTTCGCCTCCGGCTACGCTCAGCATGACAATAGTAGCACAACCTCAGTCCGCGAGATGCTTCGGACCCTGGCTTGATGCGCCACATGCTCAGCATGACGTTCTGGTCAGCGTGACGGGTTTCTAGGGTGAAGATGAAGGCATAAATAATTTACAGATGAATCAAGCAGAATGGCCGCTGTGGGAGGTTTTTATCCGCAGCAAGCAAGGCCTCGACCATAAGCATGTGGGCAGCTTACACGCTGCGGATGCCACCATGGCTATTCAAAATGCCCGCGACGTGTATACCCGCCGGATGGAAGGCGTCAGCATTTGGGTGGTAGAGTCGGTGCACGTGCACGCCTCTAACCCCGATGACTCCGCCGCCTTCTTCGACCCGGCCAACGACAAAGTGTATCGGCACCCCACGTTCTACGAAGTGCCCGATTCCATCAAGCACATGTAACTCCCTTCCGCATGCAAGTCGCCCCATCCGACACCACTGCGTTGAGTGCCTACTCGCCCGAGGTGCGCCAACACCTGTTTCAGTATGTGCTGCAATTAGCCGATACAAGCCTGATTCTGGGCCACCGCCTATCTGAATGGTGCGGGCACGGGCCGATTCTGGAGCAAGATTTGGCTATGGCGAATATTGCGTTGGACTTGCTAGGCGAAACTCGTAGCTTCTACCAATACGCTGCCGAACTGGAAGGCAAAGGCCGCACCGAAGATGACCTCGCCTTCTTGCGCGTTGCCACCGAGTACCGCAACCCACTGCTGGTAGAACAACCCAACGGCGACTTTGCCGCTACCGTAGTGCGGCAGTTTCTGTTCGACACTTTTCACTTTCACTTCCTGCAACAGCTACAAACCAGCTCCGATGAGCGGTTGGCAGCTATTGCCGAAAAATCGTGGAAAGAGGCTGCCTACCACCTCAAATGGAGCTCGGAATGGATAATCCGGCTAGGCGACGGAACCGACGAAAGCCGCCAGCGCCTCAACAAAGCCTTGGCTAACTTGTGGCGCTACTCCGGCGAGCTAACCACGCCCACAGCCACTGAGCAAGCCTTACAAACCCTAGGCATTATTCCTGAATACACGAGGTTTCAGGAGGCTATGACTGCGCATGTAGCCAAAGTGTTTGCCGAAGCGACCGTACCGGTTCCGCAAGAAACATACATGCAGCGCGGCGGAAAAGAAGGCCGCCATTCCGAGCACTTGGGCTACATTCTAACTGAGCTACAGTACATGCAGCGCACTTATCCGGGTATGACATGGTAGCAACGCAGGCGCCTACTGAGGAACGTGTATGGCAGCTGCTGGAAGAGGTATCGGACCCCGAAGTGCCCGTGCTCAGCATCCTGGACTTAGGCATAGTCCGCAAGGTGCAGGTGCAGGACCAAGCCGTGACGGTGACTATCACGCCTACCTATTCGGGGTGCCCGGCCATGAACACCATTGCCACCGATATTCGGCTGCGGCTCCTGGCCGAGGGTATTACTCAAGTCACCATCCACAACCAACTCAGCCCAGCCTGGACCACCGATTGGATGTCGCAAGCCGGGCGCGAAAAGCTGGAAGCGTATGGCATTGCTCCGCCCGTAGATGGCACAGCGACTGGTCACTTGCTCAACCTATTCGGTCAGGATACCGCCGTGCGCTGCCCGCTTTGCAAGTCCGAGCACACGCACCTAGTTAGTCAGTTCGGCTCTACGGCCTGCAAAGCCTTCTACCAGTGCGACGACTGCCACGAGCCGTTCGACTACTTCAAATGCCATAGCTGATACAAAGAGTATAATCAGCCAATAACTAAAGAAACCCGGTTTTCCTCCTCGTTCAAGGAGTTAGTTAAAGAGGTAACCTTCCACCATAATACTCAAGCCCGTCATGCTGAGCGAAGCCGGAGGCGTAGTCGAAGCATCTCGCGTGCTGATGTTGTGGCACTAAACCCAACGCGTCGAGCGAGATGCTTCGGCTACGCTCAGCATGACAATACCTCGCTAGATTCTCTGACTCTCTATCACTGCAAAACTCTCAAATCCACCCTCTCTCCATGCTCGATTCTGATTCCCTGATTTTCTCTCTGGAAGCTGGTATTGCCACCATCCGGCTCAACCGCCCCGACGTGTTCAACAGCATCAACAAGCCGCTGGCTTTGGCTTTGCAAGAGCGTTTGCGCGCCTGCAAGGAAGATGCTACGGTGCGTGCGGTGTTGCTGACGGGTACCGGCAAGGCCTTTTGCGCTGGGCAGGACTTAGCAGAAATCACCGACCCCAGCAGTCCAGGCGTCTCGGAAATTGTAGAGCAGCACTACAACCCCATTGTGCAATTGATTCGGGACTTGGACAAGCCGGTGGTAGCCGCCGTGAACGGCGTAGCGGCCGGTGCGGGTGCCAACATCGCGCTGGCCTGTGACCTAGTGGTGGCAAAGGAATCGGCCTCGTTTATTCAGGCATTCAGCAAGATTGGGTTGATTCCCGACAGTGGCGGCACGTATTTTCTGCCCCGCCTTGTTGGCATGCAGCGTGCCACAGCCCTAATGATGACTGGCGACAAAGTAAGCGCCTCGGAAGCCGAGCAGATGGGCATGATCTACAAGGCAATTCCAGATGAAAACTTCGACAACGAAGTAGTGGCGCTGGTGGTCAAGCTAGCCACTATGCCCACCAAAGGCCTGGCCTACACCAAACAGCTACTCAACGCCTCGTTTCACAATAGCCTGGAGCAGCAGCTACGTTGCGAGGCCGACTACCAGTACCGCGCCGGCCACACCGCCGACTACCGCGAAGGTGTGTCGGCCTTCATGGAGAAACGCAAACCAACCTTCACGGGCGAATGATTATTGGCATTATCGGCAGCGGCGCCATGGGAGCGGGCATTGCGCAAGTGGTAGCCACGGCCGGTCACACCGTGCGCCTGCTCGACCAGAACTCCGAGGCCCTACAACAAGCCAGCCGCTCTATTGAGGCAAACCTGCGCAAGCTAGCCGAGAAAGGTAAGCTCACCGCTGCCGCCGCCGAAGCGGTTACAGCCCGGCTGCACCCCACCGGCGATATACAGCAGTTTGCGGATTGCGAATTGGTGATAGAGGCGGTAGTGGAAGATTTGACGGTCAAACAACAGCTGTTTCAACAGCTAGAAAGCATTGTGTCTACGGAGTGCGTGCTGGCCAGCAATACCTCGTCCTTGTCTATCACATCTACTGCGGCCGCCTGCCAACAGCCGGAGCGGTTTATTGGCATCCACTTTTTCAACCCGGCCCCCTTGATGCAGCTGGTGGAAGTAATTCCGGCTGTTCAGACGCGGGAAGGACTGGCAACGGAAGTGCGAAAGCTGGTGGAAAGCTGGGGGAAGTTGCCCGTGCTAGCCAAGGATACACCGGGCTTTATCGTAAATCGGGTGGCGCGGCCGTACTACGGCGAGGCCATTCGTATGCTAGAAGAAGGCCTTGCCGATATTGCTACCATCGACTGGGCGCTTACCGAGCTTGGGGGGTTCCGGATGGGGCCGTTTACGCTCATGGACTTCATCGGCCACGACGTCAACTACCGGGTCACGGAATCAGTGTTTACGGCCTTTTTCTACGACCCGCGCTACAAGCCCTCCTTCACGCAGAAGCGGCTATTTGAAGCCGGCTACTACGGCCGCAAAACTGGCCGCGGCTTCTACAATTATGCCCCCGAAACCATACAGCCCGAGCCAAACCGCGACGAAGCGTTAGGCAACGTAATTGTGAACCGCGTGCTGGCCATGCTCATCAACGAAGCCGCCGACGCGCTAGCCCTACAAGTAGCTTCCCGCGACGACCTAGAGCTAGCCATGACCAAAGGCGTCAACTACCCAAAAGGCTTGCTAGCCTGGGCCGATGAGTTAGGCATTGCCGATGTGCTCGACACGCTGGATAATCTCTACGCCGAATACCACGAAGACCGGTACCGCGCCAGCCCCCTGCTGCGCCGCATGGTCCGAAACCGGCAGCACTTTTTTCCATCAACAGCCACTTAGCCTAACATAGATTACTCTTCTAATAGATAGGCCATACCTAGAACTAGAGCTAAAAATTAGTTTACCTCTTCCGATGAGGAGGGGTCAGGGGTGGTCGACTCCGCACTGTTTACTTAGCCCGTACCGTCATGCTGAGCGCAGTGCAACGAAGCCGAAGCATCTCGCTAGTGTGGTAAACTCAAGTAGCACCACAATGTCAGCACGCGAGATGCTTCGGCAAGCTCAGCATGACAGTAAGTATTTTGCATGTACGATGCTTTGACAAGCCATTGACAGATCGAGCATGACAGTTCTGTAGATTGTTCTGGCGCCAATCAACTACTTCGAACCCCTCCTCATCGAAGTAGGGGAAATAGTGCTTAATACCTGTCTTCTTTCCGCTTAACAGCAGACTTCAGAAAGTAAAAATCCCACCCATTGTCTATGACTCCCGCACTTGAAAATTACGCCCTCGGCCGCTGGGTTGCCGGTACGGGCCAGCCACAAGAGCTATACGACGCGAGTACCGGCGATATCATTGCAACCGCCAGCAGCGACGGCCTCGACTACGCCGAAATGATGCACTACGCCCGCACCAAGGGCAACAAGGCATTACGCAAAATGACGTTCCACGAGCGGGGCCGCATGATCAAGGCGCTAGCTCTGCATCTGGACAGCAAAAAAGAAGACTTCTATACCCTCAGCTACCGCAGCGGTGCCACCCGTGCCGACTCTTGGATCGACATTGAAGGCGGCATCGGCAACTTGTTTGCCAATGCTTCCCTGCGCCGAAAGTTTCCAGACAAGCCCTTCTATGTAGACGGCGACCCAATTGCGCTGTCGAAAGCCGGCAACTTCATTGGGCATCACATCATGGTACCCAAAGAAGGGGTAGCGGTGCACATCAATGCCTATAACTTCCCTATCTGGGGGATGCTGGAGAAAATTGCCGTGAACCTGCTGGCCGGCATGCCGGCCATTGTGAAGCCGGCAGTGCCCACAGCCTACCTTACCGAAGCAGTGGTACGGGAAATTATTGCTTCGAAAATTCTGCCGGAAGGCGCCTTGCAACTGGTATGTGGTACAGGCCAAGGCATTCTCGACCACGTCACGTACCAGGATGTCGTGACCTTCACAGGCTCTGCCGAAACGGGACGCAAGCTAAAAGCCCACCCGCGTATTCTGGCCGAAGCCGTGCCGTTCAACATGGAAGCCGATTCGCTGAACTCGGCAGTGCTGGGTCCGGATGCCGTGCCAGGCACCGTGGAATTTGATTTGTTTATCAAGGAAGTGCGCAAGGAGATGACGGCCAAAGCCGGGCAGAAATGCACCGCCATTCGCCGCATCATTGTGCCCGAAAACCTGCTGGAAGACGTGCAGATTGCCCTGGGCAAGGCATTGGCCCAAACTACCATTGGGCACCCGCTGGCCGAAGGCGTGCGCATGGGTGCCCTGGCGGGCATGGCGCAAGTGCAGAAAGTGCGGCAGCAAGTACAGGAACTCGCCAAAAACACGCCCATCGTGTACGGCGACCTGGAAAACGTGCAGGTAATCGGGGGCGACTGCAAAGTCGGCGCGTTTATGTCGCCCATCGTGCTGCTCAACTCCGACCCGTTCCGGTTCACCGACACCCACGAAGTGGAAGCCTTCGGGCCTGTAGCTACCTTGATGCCCTACCACGATGTAGACGAAGCTATTACGCTGTCGAATATGGGGAAAGGCTCGTTGGTTTGTTCGGTTGCCACTGCTGACCCACGCACGGCGCAGGAGTTTGTGTTGGGCGCAGCCACGCACCACGGCCGGATCTTGGTTCTCAACGAGGAAGTGGCCAAGGAAAGTACTGGCCACGGTTCTCCCCTCCCCTTACTCATTCACGGCGGCCCCGGGCGGGCGGGCGGCGGGCAAGAAATGGGCGGCGTGCGTGGGGTAGAGCATTTCATGCAGCGCGTAGCCATTCAAGGCTCACCGAGCATGATTACGGCCATCACGGAAGTATACCAGCAGAATGCCAAGCAGATAGAGAAAGACAAGCACCCCTTCCAGCATTACTTCGAGGAATTGGAGATTGGTCAAACTTACGTCACCCACAAGCACACCGTCACGGAAGCCGACATCAGCAACTTCGCCAACGTGTCGGGCGACAATTTCTACGCCCACGTTGATGCTACCTCTCTAGAAGGCACGCTCTTTACGGGGCGCGTAGCGCACGGCTACTACATCTTGTCGAAGGCAGCCGGTATGTTCGTGGACCCGCGTAAAGGGCCCGTGCTGCTCAATTACGGGCTCGACGAGTGCCGCTTCACTAAGCCCGTGTATCCTGGCACCACCATCGGCGTGAAGCTCACTGTGAAGGAGAAAGTAGACCAAGAAAAGCGCGACGAAACCGACGTAGCGAAAGGCATCGTCCGCTGGCTGGTAGATGTAACCGACCAAACCGGCGAAACTGTAGCCATAACCACGATTTTGACGATGGTGAAGAAGAAAAATCAAGAATAAAACATGGATGATACCAGGGCCAACAATACAGTAGATAGTCGGGCATCATTTGTTGAATTTGTGGCCCTTTTGCGCCAAGACTTTCTCAAGAGCCCAAATAGTTGGGAAAACAACACTCTCGAAAGTTTCTTGGAAGCATTAGGACGGTATGCAGAAGACATTCAGGGCTATTACGACAACTGTGAGGCAGGTGTGAATGCTGACGAACCTAGCTGGCAAAACTTTGCAAATATTTTGAGAGGAGCATCCATGTATGAATAGCTCGTCACCATTACCCATAGATATGACAACGTCAGCACTTACCGCCGGCAAAGTAGAAGCTTCCACTGATGCGCACGGCATCACCACCGTCACCTTCTTCCACCCTTCTCACAACTCTCTTCCTAGCCGCGTACTGACTGATTTGGCAGATACCATTCGTCAATTTGGGCAGGACCCGCAAACGAAAGTCATCGTGCTGAAAAGCGGTGGCGACCGTACTTTCTGCGCGGGGGCCAGCTTTGATGAGCTACAAACCATCGAGACCAAAGAGCAGGGGGAGGAGTTCTTCTCGGGTTTTGCGAAGGTGATAAATGCCTGCCGTACATCGTCGAAAATCATCATTGGGCGAGTGCAGGGCAAAGCAGTGGGCGGCGGCGTGGGCGTAGCGGCCGCGACCGATTATTGCTTTGCCACCACGCAGGCGGCCATCAAGCTCAGCGAGCTAGCGGTAGGTATTGGTCCGTTTGTGGTAGGGCCAGCCGTGGAACGCAAACTTGGTACAGCGGCTTTTCAACAATTAGCACTCGATGCTACCGAATTCCGGTCGGCCGCATGGGCCCGTGACAAAGGCCTATACGCTGACTTGTTTGAGGACCAGGCATCGTTGGACACGGCAGTGCAGACCTTCGCCCTAAAGCTAGCCGCTTATGCGCCCGATGCGTTGCGCGCCATGAAGCGCGTGTTCTGGGAAGGCACCGAGCACTGGGACACCTTACTGCTGGAACGGGCAGCCATCAGCGGAACCTTGGTGCTGTCCGACTTTACGCGCAACGTTATACAAAAGATGAAGGGGTAGATGAAGTATCGCTAGGCTTCTGAGTTGGTTTACGGGAAGATTGAAAACTGCTCAGAAGCCTAGTACGGCTCCCTCTTCTAAAGCTCGATGGTAGGTTTCGCTGTCGAACTCATACAGGAAAGGCGAACGATGCGGCCCTATTTTCTTTTGCTCGGCAAGCTGCCTGATCAAGCCAAGCGCGAGAAGCTTTTTGCGGAAGTTGCGGCGGTCGAACTGCCTGCCGAGGATGGTTTCGTAGAGTGCGTGGATTTCGGGTAAGGTGAATTTTTCGGGCAACAGGTTGTAGCCTATCGGTTGCTGGTACATCTGGCTGCGTAGCGTGAGCAGGGCCGTTTCAATGATTTCGTTGTGGTCGAAGAGCAATGAGGGAATATCGTTTACATCACGCCAGCAGTACTCATCAACCAGAAACTCCGGCTTTATAATGACGTCCGAATAATCGACCAGTGCATAGTAGCCGATGGATAATGTTCGGTCGGCTAACCAGTTGTTCTGGTCGATTGTGACACCCACCTTGGAATAGGTAGTGTTGTGGACCTGCCGCGCCCCGAGTTCGTTGAGTCGCGTGGGACTATCACCAAACGTGTGAAACTGCCGCAAAAATAAATTGTGGAGTTGCGTCTTATCGGCCAATATTCGGCTTGCGGCCTGCGTCAGCGTTTCATCTCTGGCTATAAAACCACCCGGTAAGCTCCACTTGCTGTGGGCATGGTAGCGAATCAGCAAAATTTTGAGCTGGTGCTGATGGTAGCCAAAAATGACACAATCGATTGAAAGGTGGGGCAAATACCGCTCATGGCCGTTATGAACAAAGTCGAGAACCTCATGGGTAGTGTCCATAGGCAGCAAAAATTTATTGCGTAAAATAAACGTATTAAAAAAAAATTTCTACATTTAATCTCCTGATAATACATAATAAGTTCACCTGCACACAAGGGAATATTAGGTTTGTACTATCAGCATCGCTCTTTTCTCTCCAATTCCCAAATTTATTAATATCTGTATGCCTGTTTGGTACAGAAGTAATACGTGGCATGTGCTGGCTTTTGCTGACCCGCACCTTGCCCAAATGATTGGTGGAGCTTCAGATGCCTCCCAAAGGCACTGTACTTTCAAGTAAGTTGCATTACGCCAAAGCTGAATACAAATAAGAGCTGGCTTACGTAGCCGTATACAACCTTCTGCCTTTCTAGGCTTTAGAAGCATATCTATTCATCTGTACTGGTGCGGCAATTGTCGCCCCTTTCACTGAGCTGATTTTCTTAATTCAATTCTTTACTGCTACCCGCTGCTAAGCGCCGGGCGCCGTTCCAGCAAATTCCCGCCCTTGTTGCCAGCTTCTCTTATGCTGGTGACCCGACCTCCTATTGCATTTTAGGGCAGTACCTACCACCTCCTTGTCAGGAGATAAAGGCTTCTGCATTCTAGGTTGTTTCCATTTTCTGTTTTCTGGCTAAGCAAGCAGTTGCCTGTAGACCATCTACATGCTTCTGGCTTCCTTCCTATTTGCCGCACTGGCTTATAGATAACTGTGCCATTCCTTCTGCCCTCTCTTATTTCCCATTTTTACCCTTTTTCATATGCTACCATCTTCTTACAAAAACCTGCTGCTACGCAGTGCAGTGCTATTTGCTGCCAGCGAAATGCAAACGTTTGTATTACAAGCCGCCGCCCGTCCAACAGACGGAGCTCCAGGTGCGAATCGGCCAGCTAGCGTAGCGAATGTGCGTGTGAGCGGCCGGGTTCTGACGGCAACGGGCGAGGGACTACCAGGTGTTACGGTGGTCGTTAAGGGGAGTTCTGTGGGCACTAGCACCGATGGAACCGGTGCGTATAGCCTAGACGTACCAGAAGGCGGAACGCTGGTGTTCAGCTACGTGGGCTATATCCGCAAGGAAGTACCCGTCACGGGCGCTAGCACCTCGCTCGACGTCACGCTGAGCGAGGACAAGCAATCCTTGAAGGAAGTAGTAGTAGTGGGCTACGGTACGCAGGAGCGCGCCAGCGTAACGGGCGCAGTAGCCTCGGTATCGGGGCGCGAAATTGCGGCGCAGCCCGTAGCCGATGCTTCGCAGGCTATTCAGGGCCGTGCGGCGGGGGTACAGGTAGTGTCTAACTCGGGGGCTCCCGGCGGCACGGGCGGTACTTCCATCCGCGTACGCGGCATTACCTCGGCCGGCGACAACAACCCACTGTACGTGGTAGACGGCTTTCCGCTGCCTCCCGGCGACGACAGTGCCCTTAACAACATCAACCCCAACGATATAGAGAGTGTGGACGTGCTGAAAGATGCCTCGGCCACCGCTATTTATGGGGTGCGGGCTGCCAATGGGGTGGTAATTATCACCACCAAGCGCGGCAAAGCGGGCACTTCTTCCGTGAACCTAGACGCCTATGCGGGAGTGCAACAGGTGTGGCGCAAGATTCCGATGCTTAATGCGCAGGAATTCGCCACCCTCAACAACGAAGGACGAAACGCTTCCAACGCACAGGGTCTTACCACTCCTGCGCTTACGCTAATTCCGGCTTATGCCAACCCGGCTTCGCTAGGCGAAGGCACGGACTGGCTAGACGAGATTTTCCGCACCGCCAAAATCCAGAACTACAACATCTCGGCCCTCGGTGGCAGCGAAAAAGCCCGTTATTCGGTGAGTGCGGGCTATTTCCAGCAGGATGGTACTATCATTGGGTCGGCTTTTCAGCGGTTTACGCTGCGGGCCAACGGGGATGTGCAGCTCAGTAAAATCCTGAAGATTGGCAACAGCTTAGCGCTGACCCATCAGCAGTCTAGGCAGGAAAATTCGGCCAACAACGAGTTCAGCGGTGTTATCCAGTTGGCTTTGCAGGCCCCGCCCACAGCGCCAGCCTACCGGCCCGACGGCAGTTTCTACGAGTTTACAAGCGCTGATAACTACGGCGAGGAAAACCCCGTGACGGCGGCGCTACGGCCCAATATTAAAAACAACCGCAACCGGGCCATTACCACATTCTTCGCTGAGTTGGAGCCGCTACCGGGTCTGCGCATCCGCAGCAACGTAGGTGCCGACTTGCTGTTCGATCAGCGGGACGCTTTTTTCCCTTCTATCCAGGGCTCGTCGAAGTACCCAACCAGCCAATCGAGCTTAACCAGCAGTTCGAACTACAACCCAAGCTACCTCATCGAAAACACGGTGACGTACGACAAGCTGTTTGCGGGCAAGCACCAAGTCACGGTTCTGCTTGGCCAATCGGCTCAGCAGTTCAATACCAGCTTCTTGAGTGCCAGCCGCACGGGCTACACCAGCAACAACTTGCAGGTAATTGAGCGTGGCCCCATCAACTCCCAAACCAGCAACAACGGCGGTAACGCGCAGGCTCGACTAGCCAGCTACTTCGGCCGCGTCAACTACGAGTTTGCGGGCAAGTACTTGTTCCAGGCCATTGCCCGTTACGATGGTTCGTCGGCCTTTGCCCCCGGCAACTCGTTCGGCTTCTTTCCGGGTGTGTCGGCGGGCTGGCGCATTTCCGAAGAAGATTTTCTGAAGGATTACAGCTCGATCAGCAACCTGAAAATCAGAGTGGGGTATGGCCGGGTAGGAAACCCAAACAACGCGGGCACCTTTGCTTACCTGTCGCTGATCAACTCCAACAACGGTTCCTCTACCTCGACTATAGGCTCCTACACCCCCGGCACGGCGTATGTGTTTGGGCCGGGCACTCAGAACCTGGTGGGTGGCGCCGCTCCTACGCGCCTAAGCAACCCCAACTTGCAATGGGAAGAAAACACCCAAACCAACCTGGGCATTGACTTGGGCTTGCTGGATAACCGCATCCAAGCCAGCGTGGACCTGTACACCCGTAAGTCGCCGAACTTGATTGCCTCGGTACCGGTAACGTACACCTCCGGCACCAGCGAAAACATCAACACCAACGCCGCTTCTGCTACCAACAAGGGCATAGACGTGGCCATCACGACCAACAACTTCGTGAACAACGACAACGGCTTCACCTGGACTACTACGCTCAACTTCTCGACCTACAAAAACGAGTTGAAGTCGCTGGGAGCTGGACAGCCGTTTTTCGGTCAGGGCACGCGCGGCGGGGCTAGCTTGGTACGGTACGCAGCCGGGATACCTTTTGGCTCGTTCTACGGCTACGTGGCCGACGGCCTGATTCAGACCAACGAAGAGCTGCAAACCTTGAACGCCAACGCGGCCGCGCAATCCAACGGCCTGAACACGTTCTATCAGACGTCGGGCACTCGCCCTGGGGATATCAAGTTCCGGGACATCAACGGGGACGGCGTAGTGAATAGCCAAGACCAAACCTATATCGGTGACCCGAACCCTAGCTTCACGTACGGCTTAACCAACAATTTCACTTTCAAGGGCTTCGACCTGAACGTGTTTTTGCAAGGCTCGCAGGGCAACGATGTGTACAACCTAAACCGGTACTACACCGAGGGAGGTATCTACGGCTCGTCCAACGCCAGCACCTTGGCACTGGAGCGGTGGACCGGCCCCGGCACCAGCAACGATATTCCGCGGGCTATAACCGGCGACCCGAACCAGAACTTGCGCGTTTCCAGCCACTACGTGGAGAATGGTTCTTACATGCGCATCAAACTCCTGACGCTGGGTTACACGCTGCCCAAAGGCGTGCTCGACCGGATTTACGCCAAGCAAGTGCGCGTGTACGTGAGCAGCCAGAACCTACTGACGGTGACCAAGTACGACGGCTTCGACCCTGAACTAGGTAACCAGGGCGGCAGCTTCGGCATCGACCGGGGCATCTACCCGCAGGCCCGCGTGTTCCTGGCTGGTCTTAACATCGGTTTTTAATGAATGCTTGACGCGCTTGCCGTGCGGCCAGCTTACCAGCAAGGCCGCGGCAAACCTGCTCACTTCTCAACGACTACTACCATGAAAAATAGAAAGCCCCTTTACGCTGCCTTATTGATGCTCGGCCTAACGGCCGGATGCACAGAAGACTATCTAGACCTCGACCCACGCAACGCTTCTACGGTCGAAAACTTCTATAAAACCGAAACCGACGCGCTGCTGGCCACTAACGCGGTGTACTCGCAGCTCAACCAGAGCGGCATGTTCAACTACTCGCTGTGGGCCATCGGCGACGTAATGTCGGACAACTCTTTCCTCGGGGGCGGGGGCGCCGCCGACGGTATCGAGTTTCAGCAGCTCGACAACTTCACCATGACGGCCACCAACCCGCTCACTACCACCCACTGGCAGCGGGCGTACCTGGGCATCGGCCAGGCCAACCAAGTGCTGCAGCGCGTGCCGGGCATCACGTTCGCTAAGACCGAACTGCAAAACCAATATCTCGGCGAAGCAGCGTTTTTGCGGGCCTTGTATTACTTCTACCTAGTGCGGGCCTTCGGGGATGTGCCGTTGGTACTAACGCCTGCCTCCACTACCGCCGACGTAGCTAGCTTAACCCGGACGCCCGTAGCGCAGGTGTACGACCAGATCATCAAGGACCTCAACGACGCCATTAGCAAGCTGCCCAACTCCTACACCGGCGAAAACCTGGGCCGGGCCACGAAGTGGTCGGCTACGGCTATGCTGGCGAAGGTGTACTTGACGCAGGGCAAGTTGCCTGAAGCGGCTACGCAGGCGCGGCTGGTTATTGCCAACTCCGGCAAAACGTTGTGGCCGAACTTCGCCGATAACTTCAAGGTGGAAAACGAGAACGGTCAGGAGTCGCTTTTCGAGGTGCAATTCAAGAGCGGCCTGAGCAACTACACCACCGACGGACCCGGTGCCGTCATGAACGAGTTCTGGGGAGCCCGCTTCTTCGGCAACCCCTACGTGGTGTCGTCGGGGGGGTACGGCTTCAACATTCCGGAAAAGGACTTGGTTGATAGCTACGAGGCCACCGACACCCGCTTGGCCGCCACCATCTTCAAGCCCGGCGACCGGTATCCGGACGGGCAAATTCAGCCGGCTTCGCTGGTGGGTGACCCGCTGGGCTTCAACGTGCGCAAGTTCTTTGTGGGGACGGTGAACGTTAGCAACTGGGATTCGCCGCTGAATGTGCCGGTACTGCGCCTCGCGGAGATGTACTTGATTTTGGCTGAAGCCGTGGGGCCGACAACGGAAGGGCTTGAAGCCATCAATAAAGTACGGCGTCGGGCGTATGGCCTGCCCATTAACACTCCTTCAGCCAAGGACCTGACGGCAGGTACGTCCAACTTTGCGGATGCGGTTCTGGCCGAGCGGCGCCGTGAATTGGCTTTCGAGAACGACCGGTGGTACGACTTGAAGCGTACCAACAAACTGATTCCAACTATGCGGGCGCAGGGCAAAGCCATTCAGCCCTTCCACGTATTGCTGCCCATCCCTCAGTCAGAAATCAACGTCAACCCAAACCTGACGCAGAATCCGGGCTACTAAGTGAATGGCTGAAGCTGCGGAATGGTGCGGCTACTGTTCTGGCTATGCAAGTGGCGCAGCCGGACATCAACTGCACCACTCCGCCACTGCCCATCTGCCGATTTCACCTCTCACCATTACGCCGGCAAAAGATGATGTCCGACGCTGGACGTTGTTTTTTGCCGGCGTAGTGCTAGGTACTATTCTGCTTCCTTGAAAGGGGCCAAGGAAATAGTCAAGAAAAGTAGCAAGCTGCTCGCGCCGCAAGAGAAAGTCCAGGAAATGAAATTGGCGAGGAAATAACTTAGGTTGCACTTCGCAACGGCGAGGCTTCAACTATTGCGTTTCTACCCTTACTTGCCACTCTGAGTTATCTTCCAGTGCCTCCAAGGAAAACCACCCCGCATGAAAACACTGCTTATTGTCTCGTTTCTGGCCCTGCAGCTGGCGCCAGTAGCTATGGCGCAAACCTCTAAACCAGCTGCTAGCACCACTGCTAACCGCGTGCAAACCGCCAACGGTCCGCTTGAAGGCACTTCGGCCGCCAGCGGCATCCGCATGTTCAAGGGCGTACCCTACGCGGCCCCACCCGTTGGCGACCTGCGCTGGAAGGCGCCGCAGCCAGTAAAGAACTGGACGGATGTGCGCCAAGCCAAAGATTTCGGCCCGCGGGCAATGCAGCTGCCTTTATTCGGAGACATGAACTTTCGCTCCAATGGCGTGAGTGAGGATTGCCTGTACTTGAACGTGTGGACGCCCGCCAAAACCGGCAAAGAGCGCCTGCCTGTGCTGGTGTATTTCTATGGTGGCGGCTTTGTAGCCGGCGACGGTTCCGAGCCCCGCTACGACGGCGAAGCTATGGCGCGCCGCGGCATTGTGGCCGTCACGGTAAACTATCGGCTCGGCGTTTTCGGCTTTATGGCCCATCCCGAGCTAACCAAGGAATCGCCTCAGCATGCGTCCGGCAACTATGGCTTGCTCGACCAAAGCGCCGCTCTGCGGTGGGTGCAGCAGAATATTGCAGCCTTCGGCGGTGACCCGAAAAAGGTAACCATCGGGGGTGAGTCAGCCGGCTCTTTTTCGGTTAGTGCCCAAATGGCCTCCCCCCTATCGAAGGGCCTGATTGCCGGGGCTATCGGCGAGAGTGGTTCGCTGCTCTCTTTGCAGCCTCCTACTACCCTCGTGCAGGCCGAGCAAAACGGTGTCGCCTTCGGCACGGCACTTGGCGCTACCTCACTGGCGGCACTCCGAGCTTTACCGGCTACGCAGTTGCTGGAGGCTACCGGCAAACCCGGTGCAACCCGCTTCTCCACCATTGTCGATGGCTACTTCTTCCCTTCTTCGCCAACCGAAATATTTACTTCGGGCCAGCAGGCGCACGTGCCGTTGTTGGTGGGCTGGAATTCACAGGAAATGAATGCTGGTGCAGTGCTAGGTAAAGAGAAACCAACACCCGAAACGTTCGCGCAAGCAGTTCAGAAGCTGTATGGCGACCGTTCCAATGAGGTGCTGAAAGTGTACGCTGCCACCAACGAGACTGAAGCCGAACAAGCCGCTACTGACCTAGCCAGCGACCGGTTCATAGCCTACGGTACCTGGAAATGGGCCGAAGTACACGGGAAAACCGGTGGCAAACAGGTGTACCGCTACCTCTACGCCCGTCCGCGCCCTGCCATGACGCCCGAGATGGGCAACGCCACGGCTGGCCTGGCCGGGGGCGTGGTGAAACAAACTGACCCCAATGCGCCCAAAGCTCCTCCGGCGCGCGGCGCCGTGCACTCGGCGGAAATCGAGTATGCCTTGGGCAACTTAGCAACCAACAAGGTGTATGCCTGGACGCCCGACGACTATAAAGTGTCGGAAACCATGCAGAAGTACTTCGCAAACTTCATCAAGACCGGCAACCCCAACGGCACCGGCCTGCCCCAGTGGCCCGCGGCCAACGGCAGCAACGCCGTACAAGTGATGTACCTCGATGTGACAACCCGCGCTGAACCCGAGAAAAATCGTGCGCGTTACCTGCTGCTAGAGCAAACCGCAGCCAAGTAGCTCGGACCAACGTCTTACAAAGAAGGCCCTGCAAACTTGCTGAAGCAGTTTGCAGGGCCTTTTCATTGCTAAACGCGGCAACTAGCATCAGCTACATAGCAACATGCTTGTTGTAGAGAACTTCCTACTTCGCAAGTCCAGTCAGAACCTCGTCCAGCTGCTGAAACAGCTCTTCGTTACCGTTCTGACCGTAGCCTGCCAACGCCGCTTCAAAGCCGCTTACATCGTACAGAAACGCCTTGATGTTATCGGCTGTCAGGCTTTCGAAGTGCCGGCCGTAACCAAGCTTTTCCAACTCTGCGGCGTTGAGAAACTGTTCGAATTGGGCAGGAATCGGGATGGCGCAGATGGGCTTGTGCAAGTAAACGGCCTCGCTGATCAAGGAGAAGCCTCCGTTGGTTACTACGGCGCGGGCACTGGCCAAATCATCAATAAAGCCTTGCTCGCTGAAGGCCTTTAGCTGCACGTTGCCGTGGCTTTCTTCTTTGTTGAAGCCATACACCCGAAATTCCTGCTTGGGCAGCCCTTGCAGCAACGGCACCAAATTGCTTTGCGTGGTAGCCGACTGATACACCAGCACATGCTCGCCGGTCGTGGGCTGCGCCGCCAGTATTTCGGGCCGGATGATGGGGGGCACCAGCGTGGTGTTTGGTTTGATGACGGGTAACGGGAAAAAGGTCGCCACGAAATAGTGGTGGCTGCGTGGCAGCTTCGCCCGCACTATTTGGCGCGCCAGTTCTAGGTTGTCGCGCTCCGCGGCGGGCACGGCCACATCCAGCCGCGCTCGACTGATGATCTGCATGTTGTCGATGCTAACAACAGGCAAGCCTTGCCACTTAGCAAAGAGGTAACTAAACGACTCAAAATCAGACACCACCACATCGAACTCCATTCCGCGCAGCATCTCCCGGTACTTGCGGAAGTTGACGAGCAGGTTCTCCGGGGCTGTCCGGAGGGTCAGGGCGGCGGTGCGCAGCTTCGATACGGTTAGGCTTTTGTAGGCTAAGTGGAACCCGCGTATCTCGTGCACCCGTCCCGGAAATGTGCGCGCGAGCAGTTGATAAGCGCGCGAACTGCTCACCACGCACACGTCATGGCCCGCCTCCAGCAGGTGCTGGATAATTACCTTGCTGCGCGTTGCGTGCCCCATGCCCTCGCCCGGCACTCCGTATAGGATATTCATTAGTTGGATACTGATTGTTGAGGTGGTGAAATAACGATTTCGTCACGAAAGTCAACCTCAGAACCCATGCAGGAACTAGCTAAAAGGTGGCCTTTAGGTTGATTGCAAAATCCTGCTTGATCTGATGAAGCTGTGATTCAGCCTCCATTGATTTTGTAACAACTTCAGGCTCAAGCTGAATCAGCTGCAGCAAAACAGGATAAGGCGGAAACAAAAAGATGGGTGAAACTATGAAGCTTCGAAGACGCTCCCCGTTGTAGAGTTGCTTTAACTACTTTCGGCCTGGTTTTGGCAAACCCGTTGCCAGTACCGAATTTCCTGCTTTTCGCACTCTCTTCTCTATGGCTTCCTCTTTCCATTTCAGCCGGGTAACTCTCCTAGCTTTGGCTGCGGCTACCATGTTGGTTGGTTCCTGCACCGCCCCACGCACCATTGTAAGCACGGGCAAGGTCACGCCCAAAGGTGAGTTTCGGGTTGGGGGCAACCTGGCTTTCAACGTAGCCACCGAAACTATCAGCAAAACCGGTTCGGCCTTGAAGTCGGCGGCCGAGGAAACGGTGCGGAAAGATACCGTGGGCTACTCCGGCACCATCGACCGGTTGCAGGTAGCCGCCCTGGCCTACGTGCTCGACCCGGTGCGCCCTTCCTCTGACTTTTATGTGCGCTACGGCGCGCTCGATCGGCTGGATGTCGGATACAAGTACGCCTTTGGCTCGCACGTATTCGATGCTGCCTATCAGTTCCTGGGGCCAACGGGTAGTGTAGAACGCCCTGGTGGACCGGCCGGAGCCAACTACGCCAGCATTGGGCTACAGTTCGCTACCCAACGTGCCAATTTACCGAGCCTACCTTTCCTCGACGATATCGACGAAATCCTGGGTTTCCGGGCTACCCGCCGCGATATTATCGTACCGTTGGTCTTTAGCCACTCCTTCGGGGCCGAGGAAGAAATTGGGGCTATTTCCTACGGTGTGGTCTACACGCACACCTTTATGCGCTATGGCTTCGAGCCAGGTCGGGTTTTCAATGGCAACGTGAAAGTGCCAGCGCTGCCAGAGCAAAAAACCAACTTCCCTTCCTTCGGCGCCTTTGCGAATGCCAAGTTCGGCTACCGCTACGCTTACATCATTCCCTCGCTTGGTATCTACTACCAGAACTACGGCACCTATCAACTGCTCAACAACAAGAGTGCAAGCCTCAGTGGCCTGACCATTGTGCCAAGCATAGGCTTGCAATTCCGAATTCCATCGAGCCGGCGGTAAACCCATAGAAACGCGAAGCCCGGCTTCACTGTCCCCGAAACAATATGACTGTTTCGGGGCAATGAAGTCGGGCTTCGCGTTTCTATAAACTTTTACTCTTCGCTTACTCGGTTGCCGCCATCAAGGTAGCCGGCCGTGAACACCCGGTACTGGTCGAAGATAGAGCGAACCGAACGGCGGAGCACTACCTCGCCCTGCACGCCATTGGGCACGGTCACGCCCGAAGCGTAGCCATTCCAAACGGCGCGGTTGGTTTTGTTGTCAATCAGGGTGATGAGCAAGGTACCTTCGGCGAGTAGCATCCGGACGGGCTGGTAGCCGGTGCGCTGCTCGGCGGGCGTTTCATCGTCCTCTATTTTTTCTTCGTTCACCCACCGCGAAATGTCTTCCTGCGCGTAACCGCGGAAGCGCATGTCGCCTTCATAGACCCGAAAATTCACCAGCAAATCGGGGCGGCGCTTGCTTGGCCGGTAACCTTGCACCTTCATCCGGGTACGGATAGCGTCGCGGAGTACCTCCCCCAGTTTGCTGGTATCGGCCGCCAGCCCTTCGCCAGTCACAAACTCATAGGTGCGGTAGCGACGGAAGGCGCCGGCGTAGCTGTAATCGGATTCGACGCGGGCTTCGCGGGCGGCAAAGCAACCAGATAAGGCCAGGGCTAAGCTTGAGCCCACCAAAAGAGTAGAAAACAATTTCATAACGGAGCAGACATGAGGGGAATCACAGGCTTCAAGTTACGAAACTATTTATAGGTTAGATGCTGATGATCAGACCTAAACCCGCAAAATTTCTTGTGCCTCAACTACTGCCTTTCAGCTACTCTAGGAGTTAAAGCCCCTTGTTTTAAAGCTGTGTGCAGTGTCTTAAATGGTGTTTTAACATCCTGGACCCTAAATTTTAGAGTAGCCACAGCACAATCGGAGAAGCAAGAATTTCAACTTACCAAGCAGGGCAACAAAGTAAAATTGTCCTGGCACTACTGCTTTCATCCGAAAGCAACGACACGATTAAATAATATCTACAGTTCAGCTTTGCTCTGAAAAATTCCAGCTCGTTCGGCTTTGGAGCGGACCTCGAACGTGCGACCAACTACGCCGTCAGTTCTTTTTCGAGCACAAGCACCAAACCACGCGAACCTTGCACCGTGCCCACAATGTCAAAACCGGCGTGCAGGTTCAGGAGCAGCATGGCGCGCCAGCGGTTATAGGTTTGGGTTCGGATACGGCGGTAGCCCTGCTGTTGGCACCAGGCGTGCTGCTGGCGCATCAACTCCCGCGCAATACCTTGGCCGCGTATGGCAGGCTGTACGCCACCCAACCAGCTATAGTAGTGCCCTGGCTTCCGCTCGTAGCCAAGCTTGCAGCCCACTAACTGCCCCTCGGAAAAGGCTAGCCATGCCTGCACCGGCTGACGGGTCAGCTGGTAGGTTAGGTCAGCGTTTACTTCATCAACGGAGCTTTCCAGCACCGTTGCCAGCAGGTGCACAATAGGTTCAGTGTCTGTGCCAGCGGGAGGCAGGAGTTCTTTGAAAGTATACTCTAGCATTTTTTACTTGCTGTGAATGCCACTACACTCGTGCCGTTGCATACAATCAGGTACAGTCGTAGGAAGAAATAGTGATAACCCCGTTCGCCTTGACCGTAAGCTTCAAATCCTGCGCGGCGTCTCTTCCCCCAAATCCGCAGGTGAATGTGTACACATTCCCTTTTCTGGCTATCAGCTTGGGCTGCTGTAGCTTCTTGCCCTTGAGGCCAACATCATATCCGGAATAGCCGCTTATCATGTGGTGATACGCCTCGGGCAGTGTAAGATGCCTGAACGTATAGTCATGGTCGAAACAGCTGTCATATGTGGTCATCGTGTAGGTGCCGTTTGCATATTCCGTCGTTTCAAGGATTGCATAGTCGGCGGCGCTGTTCGTGGTAGCGCCTGGTTGTTTCTTTTTCTCGACTCGGGTGCTCTTCTTGGCACCCAGCAAATCCACATACACGAATCCGTTAAACTCGTTTTTGACTTCCGGCTTTCGCTTCGTTACGTCGGAGCTGAAGATATAGCCAGTGTACCCGGGGGCTGCCACTTTTATCCAGTCGCCCTGCAAGGCGAAGCCGGCGCCAATCTGCTTCACATCATCCGACGCTATAGTTTGCTGCGCATTCACGGCCGCGCCAATCGGGATTTTCCGCACTATCTTCGATTGAAAAGACGGTTTTTCGTGTACCTCGCTTCCCGTTAGTGAAATGACGTACACTTTCGTGGCGACGGCCGGATCTGCCGCAGCGAATCTGAAAGCCCCTAGAACCAATCCACTCAGCAGCAAACACCTTCTATTCTTCATAATGCGGGATAACGTGCTGTACACGAAAGGCAACTAACGCTGCAAGCTACAGGCAGCGCGGGAAATATAGTAGGCTCAAGTTGTAAGACATTGGTTTCCCCGCGCTGCCCTTCCCTCCTACCGATATCCAGCGGCTTGCAGTTGAAATAGCTCCGCGTAGCGCCCACCACGAGCCAGCAATTCCTCGTGGCTCCCGATTTCAACGCTCTTACCGTTCTCCACCACCAGAATCCGGTCGGCCATGCGAACGGTGCTGAAGCGGTGCGAAATAAGCACGGCCGTTTTGCCTTTCGTGAGTTCATTGAACCGCTGAAACACTTCGTATTCGGCGCGGGCGTCGAGGGCGGCGGTGGGCTCGTCGAGGATGAGGAGTTGGGCGTCGCGCATGTAGGCGCGGCCAAGCGCAATCTTCTGCCACTCCCCACCACTTAGGTCCACGCCACCATTGAAGCGGCGGCCTATCATCTGGTCGTAGCCCTCGGGCAGCTTGGCAATAACCGAGTCGGCCAGGCTCTGGGCTGCAGCTTGCTCGATACGAGGGCGGTTTTCTTTCTCCTCTATGCGCCCAACGGCTAGGTTCTGGCCAGCCGGGAGCTGGAAGCGCACAAAATCCTGAAAAATCACGCCGATTTCCTGGCGCAGTTCGGCGGGGTCGTACTCGCGCAGGTCGTAGCCGTCGAGTAGGATGCGGCCCTCAGTGGGGTCGTAGAGGCGCGAAAGCAGCTTGACGAGCGTGGTTTTACCGGCGCCATTTTCGCCTACCAGCGCCAGCTTTTCGCCAGCCTTCAGTTGAAAATTAAGGTTGCGCAGCGCCCACTTTTCGGCGTTGCGGTACTTGAAGCCCACATTCTCGAACACGAAGCCTTCCTGGATAGGCTGCGGAAATGGCCGCACAACCTGCGTGGCATCGGGCCGAATGATGCGGGGCTTGAGGTGGAAGAAGTCGAAGAAATCTTGCAGGTACAGTGCGCCATCGGCCACACTGCTAAAGCGGCTAAGGATGCCTTCCAACAAACCACGCATCCGCCCGAATGAACCGGCCAAAAAGGTAAGCTGACCAATAGAAATTTGGCCGCGCACCGCTTGGCTGATGATGTAAACGTAGGCCGCATAATAACCAGCCGCACCTACCGCCGCGAAAAACGTTCCCCAGCTGGCTCGCCGAACAACGAGGTCCTTGTTCTTCTGGTAGAATTCGTCGGAGAGCAGCTTAAACCGCTCGATCAGAAACTCAGAAAGGCCGAAAATCTTCACTTCTTTGGCCGTTTCATCGGAGGCGCCGGTTTGACGCAGGTAGTCTAATTCGCGCCGCTCGGGGGTCCAGCTGTGTACCAACGAATAGCTGCGCTCATTGAAGTGCGACTCGCCTAGGAAAGCCGGAATAACGGCAACCAGCAACAGCAGCAGCAGCCAGGGGTTGAAAGCCACCAATCCGAAAGCCAGAAACGCCATGGTAATGGCATCCTGCGCCTGGCTGAGCACCTGAGCCATTAGCACAGTGCGCGACAACGTTTGGCGGCGGGCCCGCTCTAGCTTGTCGTAGAACGCGCTGTCTTCGAACTGGTCGAGGTCGAGCTCGGCGGCGTGCTCCATTAGGCGCACCGAGGTACGGTTGGCAAACAAGTCGCCGAGCAGGGAATCGAGCAGGGCCACGCCGCGGCCAAGAGCATCGGAAAGAATGGCGAGGCCAAATTCCAAGGCCACTAAGGTGAGTACAGGCGTCAGGAGCCGGCTAGAGGCCGGTTGGCGGCTGAGTTGAACGACGGTATCGAGAATAAGCTGACCGACATACAGCATGGCCACAGGCAGCGCGGCCCGGAGCAAGCGCAAACCGATGTTGCTTAAGGCAAGGCTGGGGCTGGTCTGCCAGATCAGGCGCAAAAATTCGGGCAGGTTTTTAAGAGCCGAAAACCGTTCACGCACGGTAAGAACCGGCTTGCCTTCACGGCGAGGCGCTTTGGCGGAAATTCGAGTTAAAACAGATGATATCCAAGACATAAGCTTGGTTTACGGCAACCTTCGGACCGGAGTGCAAGAGTTGCCGTTTTGGCAGGGAAACCAACCAGAAAGAACTAGAAATCCGGGGGATGCAACCTCTATTCAAGGCCGTGGCTCTTCTCAGTGGGTTGACCACACCTAGGCCCTGTTCCCAACAAGTATCAGCAAGTATCCATCTACCCTTACCTCTCCACAATGCAACAGATAATTACCAGAGCTACCTGGCTGGGAGTGGCCGGAGCCGCTTTACTGCTTTCTGCTTGCCAGAAAGACTCCGTAACGCCCGACAACACCGACAACACCCCGAATCTGCGGCCACTGACGGCGGCAGAAGTGAAAACTGTGGGTAGCTCCAATGACTTTGCTTTCCGCACCTTCTCGACGCTCCGGGCCAGTGATGCCGCCAGCAACCTGTTTATCTCACCGCTGAGTATCTCGTCGGCTATTACCATGACCTACAACGGGGCCGATGGTACCACCAAGCAAGCCATTAAGGAAACGTTAGGCTTCGCCCCGCAGACCGACTCCGAAATCAACGAGTCTTTCAAGATGCTGTCGGAGCTGCTGACCAACATCGACAAGACCGTAACGTTCTCAACGGCCAATTCCATCTGGTACAATCAGCAGTACAAGCTCCAGGCACCTTTTGCGCAGAAGAACGAGAACTACTTCGGGGCTACCGTGAAGAGCCTGGATTTCAATTCGGCCAGCTCCAAAGACGCCATCAATAACTGGGTGAAGAGCAAGACTAATGACAAGATTAAAAGCATTGTAGACAACATTAAGGCCGACGACGTCATGTATCTGGTGAATGCCATTTACTTCAAAGGCACTTGGACCTACCAGTTCGACAAGCAGCTCACCCGGCGCGCCGATTTCCGCAAAGAAGATGGCAGCAACGTTTCAACGGATTTCATGACCCTGAAAAACGGCCAGTACTCCTATTACGCCGACGTTACCAAGCAAGTGCTGGACCTACCGTACGGCAACAAACAATTCAGCATGACGCTAGTGCTACCTGCTCCCTCCAAAACGATAGCAGACATCACGCCAGAACTGAACAGTGCCAATCTTAGCACTTGGCTCACCAATGCCCACACCAGCAGCCTGGAACTGCGCCTACCAAAGTTTAAGATGGAGTATGAGAAGGAGTTGAAACAAGCGCTTACCCAACTCGGGATGGGAATAGCGTTCAGCAATCAAGCTAACTTCAGCCAGATGGTGCAAGCTTCCAATCAGCAGTTTGCAATCAGTGAGGTGAAGCACAAATCTTACCTCGACGTGAACGAGGAAGGCACCGAGGCAGCCGCCGCAACGTCAGTAGGCCTTGTCACGACTTCAATCCCACAAGCCATCATCGCCGACCGGCCCTTCGTGTTCCTGATCCGCGAGAAATCGTCTAACGCTATTCTATTTATCGGCCAGTTGATGGCTCCTTAGCGCAAGCCCTATTAAGCCTGGAAACGTATAAGTCGCTCTGCTGCTAAAGGCAAAAGCCCGCATCTTTTAAGATGCGGGCTTTTTTATGAGCGAGACAGGAGTTAATAGCAGCGTTGCTTATCGGCCCATAATCTTGCCTTGGTTGTCCCAGTGGCTGGATTTCACTTCCATGCTGCCGGGCACCCGCTTGATGGTACGCGTAAACCGTTCGCCGACAATCGTGCCGTCGGGGCGGCGCTTCCCAAAAAACAAAGTCACTGGTTCCCCATGCTCGTTGGTTAGGAAAGTGATATCGTAGCCCTTGAAAACATCATCGATACGAGACTTAGGCTCGTAGATTTTGCTGAGTTTTTTGTCTAACACTTCGTGAAGCGGCATGATGACAAGAGAGTTAGGTGGATTTCTGGATCGAATAATTCCAGTGTAAGACAACACAAGCACAAATCCGCGTCTTGTTGAGTGGCAACAACTGGAGTTGTTTCAGTTTGGTAGCTTACGTTCGTGAGGCTCTCCCGTCGGGGTGAAAAATACGTAATAGGCCTTGCGGCTAGTACCGATTTTGCGCTTCCCTCCTTCTAGCAGGAAGTTGGCAGAAGGGAAATGCTACTCGTGCCGAAGGTATCGAGCCGAAGTATTCGACGGGTATAGCTCATTTCCACTTTTGCTACTTCCTTAGGCCTAAAACTGTAGCGTTGACGCGGTTAAAGTACATAACGGAATGGATCGGTTAACCGTTTGCAGTTGAGTTTTCACCTTACTGGAGTTCATCGGAACCAACCACTAAAGCAGGATCGTTCTGAAAAACAACCCTCGCAGCGCCTAGCTTTTTCTTGTGGCGCTGTTTCTATATAGAAGCGCTGCCATACTTTCTACATTTAGCAGCGTTTACCCTATAGCCACTTGCTTTCCCTTATTCGCACTCGCCATGCTGCACACGTTTCTGTTTCCTCCGTTCACCGACCCAGTTCGCCAGGCCCAGTTTGAGGCTGTGCAAGCAGCGTTGGAAGCAGAGCCTGCTGCGCCTGTGTCGTTGTTGCTGGGCAACTTCGCGGTAGAAGAAGGTGGCGAAGTATATGATGCCGTGCTTGTCCGTCCGCACAGCGTTACGGTACTGCTATTCGTAGCAGGTGGAGGTCTACTGGATATTTCTTCCTCAGCACCTAGCACCTGGCAGCTTGGGGGGCAAGCCTTGCGCATGCCGAATGGAGCTACCAATCCGTTCAGCCAGTTTCGGCGGTTGAAAGAATCCTTGGCTGACTGGCTGGTTTCGCAGCTAGGAGCAGGAACCGTAGCCCCGGAGCTGATTACGGGCTTGGCATTGTTTTCAGCACCCGTCACATTTGGGCCAGGGGTCGAGCAGTATTTGCACACGCAGCCCGGCGCCGATAGTTTTCAGTTGCTACAGGACACAAACCAGCTGGTGCGCCGACTGCGCCAGCTGGCCCACCCCGAAATTCAGCTAAGCAACGCCGAACTAACGGACTGGGCGCAAGACCTAGCCGCCGAACACCCTGAACCTTCCGTAGCCGTCGATTATGGCGGCGACGAGCCCGCTGATTCTGTGGACGAAGGCTATTGGGAACAGAAAGCGCGTCAGCTCTGGCGCTGGTTGGGCGCTGAAGATGTGCCCCACGACGCGCCGTATGGGTCGGCAGCCGCCACAGTAGCCGCCAGCAGCGAGGAAAAACAACACCTCGAACAATTGCGCCAGCAGGTCCGGCTTGAGCTCAGCCAGCAACGCCAGGAAATGGAAGCCCGCGAACTTGAGCGCGAAGCCAGCATTACCAGATTACGGGCGCAATTAGCGCAAGCACCAGCCCCCAATTCTGCCGCGCTAGAAGCCCGACTTGCCGCCGAAACGCGCGAGAAAGAGGCGCTGGAAGAAGCTATTCGCGTTTCCCGCGCCGAAGCTGCCGTGCGCAATCAGGAACTAGACGCCCGCATTCAGCAACTCGGGCAACTCATCGAGCAATTTCAGACCCACCCGACCACACCCTCCGCCCCCGCGGTAGCTGCCAATCCAGCTTTAAAGCGACCTGCATCCCGGCCTGCTTCCACCAATTTATTTCAGCGGCCTACATCCCAATTGAAGTGGCCACGCGTAGCCTTGGTTGGCGCGGCTGTAGTTGGGCTCGGGTTTGGGGTTTGGGGCTTGACGCAAGTGCCTTGGGGCAGCGACAAGCCCAAAGAGGCCCCTCGGTATTCATCGGTTGCTACGCCCGCCCAGGACGAAACGACAGACCAAGAAAGCGACACAACAGAACCACTCAATTCGCTTGACCCGGAAGCTGCACCACTGGTTGACGATTCTGCGGCTAGCGAAGAGGGCGTAACAACTGAACCCATTGCCGCCCCAGTTGAAACAAACACAGAGGAAAACCCCGATACCCTCCGCCAGGAGCAAGAAAATATTCCTGCAGCTACCGATTCGGCGGCTGCACCAACTGAATAATCTAGGGCAGCTAGCCTCTCGGCCTTCTGCAGTTTAATAGGCAGTAGACCTAAAAAAAGGCGGCCTTGTGGGGCCGCCTTTTTGGTATCAGCTTAGCAGCTTACTCTGCTGCCCACTTACCTGACTTTTTCAGGTATTTGACCAGCAGATAAAGGAATGTCAAGGCACCTAAACTTACGCCTAACAGCGTATTTCGCAGGCTCTCATCAGAATGCGTAAGCTGTGGATAATGCACCAATAGAATGAGTGTAATACCCACCAGCCATACAAATTGCGTGTTGTATTCTTTTAAAATCCAACGGCTGGCACTGAAATCGTGGCTGCTGAACGTGTCACCTAAACCTACTGGGTTTATCAACCACCGATTAACCCGCGAGCAGTAGGCATCGAACTGAGCGCCAAACTTGCCGCGCAAGAATTTCTCTTCTGCTAATACAATGGCCTGATAGATAAATAAAAACAACGGAATAAAAACCGTCATATAAATAAGGGAGTTGCACAGAATACCTACCCCTACCAGCATCAGGATGTTGCCAACATACAGCGGGTTTCGGCAGTGGTTGAACATGCCCTGCGTCACCAAATCTTCGGCATACACCTTCTTGTCTTTACCACCGCGCACAATATAAACCAGCCCAATGGATGCACCCCGAATAAGCTGCCCCGTCACAGTTACTATAAGCCCAATGGTGATTGGCCAAACGTAGTAATGCTCGCCGAATACTTCGGGTGTAAACAGTGGTGGCGAAGGAATAAACAATGCTGCATACAGAAAAATAAAGAGCTGATTTCTGTACTTAAAGAAAAAATTACCAATTGAAATCATTTACTTTTTTATTGCGATGAGGCCCGAGAAATTATACCACTTGAAGAAGACCTCACAGGAGCCAAACCCAGCTTCCCGCAGCATATGAATGTTTTCGCTGAGCTTATAAGGAATCAGAACATTTTCTAGGGCCTCTCTTTTTTGAGATATTTCCATCTCGCTGTAGTGGTTGCGGCGCTTATAATTGTAATAGTACTTTATATAATCTCGGTTGAAGACACTGTCTTCCGTTAGTATTTTCTCAACCAATATTAATACGCCATTCGGCACCATACCATCAATGATTGATTTCAACAATCTTTCACGGTGAATAGGCCGAATAAATTGCAGCGTAAGGCACAATACTACCACCGAAGCATTATGTATTTGTGCTCCTTGATGTAAGTCGGCCACCTGCAGCTCATATGGCCTTACCATACCGGCCTCTTTCAACTTCACATCACACTTTTCCAGCATTTCGGCAGCATCATCGATACCAATAAATTTGATATCAGAAGGCACCGAAACGTCCATTCCAATCATGGTAGTGCCGGTCGAGCAGCCAAGGTCATACACATTGGTGCCTTCTTGCGCATGGTCGCCGGCCAGCTCAGAAATCATTCTTTGGATTTCACCATAATAAGGAACAGAACGGTTAACCATGTCATCGAAGACACCGGCAACCTTCGCACTGAATTTAAAATCAGATGCTTTCTTTATTTCCTCCTTAAATACTTCATCAGTATTTTTTTCAGAGTTTTCTAACATGGTTTTTTATTTTACTGAAGAAGTTGAAAAGCCAATTGAAAATAAATATGAATTAAATTTATATCGCACGCTAATTAGCAGCACTTATACTATTTATCAACTAGGCTTATTCGTTAGGGCCCGCAAATTTAGGTTAATTTCTACAATGCCAACCCTGTCTATCTGATTGAAGTTGAGCTTACTGTCTTACCATGAGTTCAACTTGGAAATAAAGTAGTCCGAAGATGAAGATGCAATGATGAACTACCGACAGCCTTATACTCCGAGCGTTGGCAGGGAAGCACGTCCTTCTCTAAGTAGTTAATCTGTAGAAAGCTGCTGGCTCACAAGCCTATTTACGCCCATGCAAAAGAAGGTAGGCAAGCCTACCTTACTCCGGACTTTGCAAATCTAGGTTTGTGCACTCAAAGCTTCCACTTACCCTGCACCTAGTAAGCAATTGTAAGTTGAAGTTGCCAAAAACACTAAGAAATAATAGGTACTGTCCTTGGTATAAGTAGCTAGACAAGTCCAGCAGCTCGGCGCTTGTGTCTGAACGGCAAAAGGAGAGTGGCATCTTCCGCAGCACCTGCGTATACCATTTAGCCCATACGCCTTAACAGCTAGCCTGCTTTAGGCCTGGCCTACTCCACCATACCTCAGATTATCTACACCAACCTCAGTGCTGTAGTTTTTCAGCTAGCACAGATATGGCTCTTCACAAGATAGATAAGTGTATCCTTAGGAAAGTTATGCCTGCAGCTAGTAGTAGAATGGCTGTCAAGAAGCTCGGCAGTTGAGACCCAAGCAAATGCGCACCTAATCCCACACGCGTCAGCAAATCTTTTGTGCCAACGGCTGAAAACACCAATTAACTCCCATCAGTGCGTTACATATCGGTACACAGATGCAAAGCTCAAGAGAAACTACATCTAATAATATGGCTTGAATCTTCTCGACATCAAATCTTAATCTGCAGTAAACCGTATTGACGGAATAGTCTAATTATCATGTGAATGATTTTTTAGCTTAAGCTCTGCGCTAAATGTCCCCATGAGCACGTATCAAGGACGCGTTAAATTATTTCTTTATAATTTTGCATCTAACGAAGTGAAATAATGTAATTGCTTTAGCTCAACACTATCATCCTAAACACCGATGATTTATGAGGTAGAGTACTATAATTAGCAGGGGCGCCATGGATAAATCAACACCTCGTTTAATCAGCACGAATTCGAGTTTATTTCTCGATACCCTACGATTATCTGCTGCCCTAATTGTAGCAGTTTTTCACGCCTATATCATGTGGTTTCCTGAGAAGGACAGCACTACCACGCCGCTATTCAATATATCGCACGCAGCGGTTGTGGTGTTTTTTGTTCTCTCAGGCTACGTTATTGCCTACACCACTACGATCAACAATCGGGGTAGCTTGCAATACGCGCAAGCTCGACTAAGCCGGCTGTATTCGGTGGTTTTGCCTGCCCTGCTCATTACTGGTGTCACGGAAATTATTGTCCGCTATACCAACTCCGACTTACATGCTATGTATTCTAGGGGTTCCTCATTACCCCGCTATATATTGTCTGGTAGTTTCTTAAATGAAATCTGGTTTTTTTCGGCGGCGCCACCTATGAATTCGCCGCTTTGGTCGCTTAGCTATGAATTCTGGTACTATATAATTTTTGGCCTGTGGTTCTTTCGTACTACGGGCTGGAAATCAACTGCTTTTCTATTGCTTGCGTGCTTTATTGCCGGGCCTAAAATATTGCTGATGATGCCCATTTGGCTGGCTGGCTTTGCTGCCTACCGGCTACCTAAGCTCAATATTAGCCCCGCCAAATCGTGGATTTTCGTATTCCTTGCCGTGTGCGTAACGGTGGCTACTGTAGTCTACGTGCCCATTTTTCCGCGCCCGATAGGCACCCCGCCGCTTTTCTTTGCCAACCAGTTTGTTACTGATTGGGTGAACGGTTTGTTTTTTGCGGTTGCGCTCTGGTTTTTGCCTTTAAGCAAACACGTAGTGCCTTCTAGAAATTGGGTGGCATCCTTCCGCAAGGTTGCAGACCTTACGTTCCCTATTTATGTACTTCATAACCCGCTATTAATATTATCGCGTGTTATTTTGGGTTATGAAAGAAATAACATTGCACACATGTGGCAAAACCTAATTGTCGTTTTAATAGCCTCCGCTATTATTGGCGTATTTCTAGAGAAATATCGGCCGCTCTGGTCGAAATCATTTGGAACACTCCTGGGCTTGAAAAGCAAACTCAAACGAGTTTATGCTTAATAGCAGCAATAGAATTGAAATACTAATTTTTAGCAGATAAATCAATTATCAAGACATTATCAAGCAGGTAAAAATTAACTTAATATTTAACCAAAGAAGATATTAAGTTAATATAGCAATCCAATAGGCCAGCTGCAAAGAAATATATAGGATACGAACGCAGCCTGCATATTATTTGCTACTAAATCAGAATAAGCACACAACTTCGCATTACCAAGAATATACAGAGCTCCAGCTCCGGAGGTGCTATTTTGGCTCGACAACCTTGAAGGTAGAAAGCCCCCATAAAATAAAACAGCCTTCCTCAGACCGTTGCCGGTACATGAGGAAGGCTGTTTTTATGCTAGCAGCTACCGCTACTAAACGTTACCAAGCATTTGCTTAGTAAGGCTTAGCGTCGTGCGCCATTTCTTCGGCTTGCGCTACGGCTTCGCTGCCTTTGCTTTCATTGTATTGGTTGCCACCTTCAGCTGATTGGCCACTGCGAGCGGCTTCAAGACCTTCAGCCAAACGACGGCCCCAATCCGGGTCGCAGTTGGTGCACAGCTCTACCATTTTGTCGCTAACCTTGCGGTTGGCCGTAGCGAGGGCACCTACCATGTTGTTGATCAGGTCGTCACGCTCCCAATCTTCGTGCAGACGGTAACGCTCACCGGCTTGCTTGAAGTTGTTGGTGCGGTCGAGGGTCTGACGTACTAAGCGGCCCGTGTACTCCGGCATGTGGTCGGGGGCAGTACGCGGGGCTTCCTTGAGGCCATTGAGACTGCTAGGCTCGTAGTTGATGTGGTTGTTCTGGCCAGGAGCCGAATCCACGTGGTACGCCATCTGACCGTCGCGCTGGTTGGTAGCTACGTGCTTCTTGGGCGCGTTGATTGGCAATTGCAGGTAGTTGGTACCTACCCGATAACGCTGCGTATCCGAGTACGAGAACGTACGGCCTTGCAGCATCTTATCGTCGGAGAAGTCGAGACCATCTACCAGTACGCCGGTACCGAACGCCGACTGCTCTACTTCAGCGAAGTAGTTTTCGGGGTTGCGGTTGAGCGTCATCTTACCCACAGGCAGGAAGGGGAACTGGTCTTGGGGCCAGATCTTGGTATCGTCGAGCGGATCGAAGTCTAGTTCGGGATGCTCGTCGTCGCTCATGATCTGCACGCACAGCTCCCACTGCGGGAAGTCGCCTTTTTCGATGTGCTCGAACAGGTCTTGCGTAGCGTGGTTGAAGTTTTTGGCCTGAATGGCTTCAGCTTCGGCAGCAGTCAAGTTCTTGATGCCTTGCAGCGGCTCCCAGTGGTATTTCACCAGCACGGCTTCGCCGGCTTGGTTTACCCACTTGTAGGTGTTTACGCCCGAGCCTTGCATCTGGCGGTAGTTAGCCGGAATGCCCCAAGGCGAGAACAGGAAGGAAACCATGTGCATAGCTTCCGGAGTGTTGGCAATGAAGTCGAAAATCCGCTCACCGGTCTGCCGGTTGTGTACTGGGTCCGGCTTTTGCGAGTGGATGAGGTCTGGGAACTTCATGGCGTCCCGGATAAAGAACACCTTTAGGTTGTTACCTACCAAGTCCCAGTTGCCGTCTTCAGTGTAGAACTTCACCGCAAAACCACGCGGGTCGCGCAGGGTTTCGGGCGAGTGACCACCGTGGCCTACCGTCGAGAAGCGCACAAACACGGGGGTTTGCTTGCCAGCCGTGTTGAACAGCTTGGCGCGCGTGTATTTCTCGATTGGCTCGTCGCCTACTTTGCCGTACGCTTCGAACACGCCGTGTGCTCCTGCGCCCCGCGCGTGCACTACCCGCTCAGGCACCCGCTCCCGGTCGAAGTGGCTAATTTTCTCCAGAAACTGGTAGTTCTCCAGTGTAGCCGGTCCGCGGCTACCCACCGTGCGTAGGTTCTGGTTGTTGGTCAGCGGATGGCCTTGACGCGTGGTGAGCGTTTGTGCGTTCTCACCGTCGGCCGTACGCTGGTCGTGGGAAGTGCCAGCGCCGGTGACAGCTGTGCCCGTACCCGACAGGGCATCAGCGGCACCATTCTGATTCTGGTCCTGATCCATTAGAATTGGGTTTTTAAAGAGTTTAGAACGACAGTCCTGATAGCAAGTAGAAACTACCGACCAAGGCTATAGTTTGCGATTTTCGCTATAAAATTTGGGTATTCACAGGGAAAAAGCGGTTTTTTCTTCCAGTGAGGAGCTGCCGTAAAGCCAACGCAGTGGCTACCTGCTACCTTTGCCCCTCATGCCTGCCACCATCATTGCTACTCGTACGTATACTATCGGCTTCTGGCTGATGTGTCTGTCGTCGTTCCTGTTTTTTGCCAGCTTTAACATGCTGCTGCCCGAGCTACCAGCTCATCTTACGCGGCTGGGTGGGGGCGAATACAAGGGGTTTATTATTGCGCTCTTCACGCTCACTGCCTGTATTTCGCGCCCCTTTAGTGGCAAGCTAGCCGATACGGTTGGGCGCATTCCGGTAATGGTTTTTGGCTCGCTGGTGTGCTTTGTTTGCGGCTTCTTTTACCCCTGGGCTGCTACCGTGGCGGGCTTTCTGCTGCTCCGGCTGCTGCACGGGTTTAGCACCGGCTTCAAGCCCACGGCCACGGCAGCATTCATTGGCGACATTATTCCGTTGGCCAAGCGCGGCGAAGCCATGGGCTTGCTTGGCGTGGCTGGTTCGTTGGGCATGGCAGCCGGGCCAGCGCTGGGTAGTCGCCTGACGGCGGCTACTTCGCTCAATACTCTTTTCTACGTTTCGTCGGGGCTGGCGCTGCTGAGCTTGCTGGTACAAGGCACCCTTACCGAGACGCTGCCGGTGGCTCAGCGCCAGCGGTTCAGTTGGAAGCTGCTGCGTTTGAAGTGGGACGAGATACTAGAGCCGCAGGTGTTTCAGCCGGCCATCGTTACGCTGCTGTGCTTGTTTCCGTACGGCGCTATCCTGACTGTGGTCCCCGACCAAAGCACAGCACTCGGTTTGAAAGCAGCCGACAAAGGCTTGTTCTATACCTGCTTTACCTTGTCGTCCTTGGCCATACGCCTGCTAGCGGGCCGCGCTTCCGACAAGTACGGCCGCCTACCCATCCTGCGCATATCCACCATCCTACTTGTCGTGGCGCTTGGAGTACTCACGCTGGCTACCCATTCCATACCGCTTTTCCTGGGCGGGGCGGTACTGTTTGGCTTATCTACTGGCCTCAACTCTCCCGCCCTCTACGCCTGGACCATTGACTTGAGCCATCCGGAGCGGCGTGGTCGGGGTGTGGCAACTATGTATATCGCTCTGGAAGCGGGTATTGGCTTTGGCGCTTTGCTGGCCGGCTGGATATTCTCCAACCAAATCGAGCATTTGCCTTACGTGCACGGCTTGAGTATGGCGCTCACGATAGCGGCCGTTGTCTACTTGCTGTTTGGAGTGAAAAAACAGCCCGTAGTGGAGCACTAAACTGATAATAAGTAGAATATATACAATATTTGGTAGACTATTCGTTTTATTGCACCTTTAGACTGCGTAACCTCCCTCCTATCTCTTATAAGGCGAAAAGAACTGTATTATTCGCCTCTCTTATTTTATGTCCCCTTTCATTACTCGCTGCATGCGAGTCCTAGCCGCCTGCCTAGTAGTGGCTGGCCCTCTCACCGCGCAGAGAATCACTAACATGCCGATTCAGTTCGGCAAAGTACTGCCTGCGGATTTTGCTAACCCACCCGCTGCTACAGATACCGCAGCCGCCGAAGCCGAATATTTATGTGACTTCGGCAACAGCAAGATTGTCGGCTCAAACGACCATTTTCAGGTGGTGTTCGAGCGCACGGCCCGGCTGCGCATCAACCGAAAATCGGGTTATGAATGGGCCACGGTGCAGGTACCGCTTTACACCAAAGATGGCAGTTCCGAGCGCCTGACTAACCTGAAAGGCTTTACCTACAACTTGCAAGATGGCCGCGTCTCGCAGGCGAAGCTTAGCTCGGAACCAGTCTTCAAGGAAAAGCTCGACAAAAACCACTTGCAGGTATCGTTTACGATGCCCGATGTGCGGGAGAATTCTATTGTGGAGTTTTCCTACACGATTATCTCCGACTTCATATTCAACCTCCAGGATTGGCAGTTCGAGCACAGCATTCCGGTGCGCTGGAGCGAGTACCGGGCCAATATTCCGCAATTCTACAACTACAAGTCGATTATACGTGGCTACTTGCCCTTTGCCGTAGAGGAAAAAACGACAGTGCCGTACAGCACCAGCTACAATATGTCGCCGGATGCAGGCTTAGGGCCTACTAAAGATATGCGCATTTCGGGGCAGGCAATGCAACTCCGATGGGTCATGAAGGATGTGCCAGCGTTTCGGTCGGAGCCCTTCATGACCACTCCGCACGACTATGTACGCAGCGTGCACTTCGAGTTGGCTGGCCGCGACTTCACTGGCCATGATTATGTCGATTTAACTGGCAAGTGGGAAACGCTCTGGAAGACGCTAAGCGAAGACGAGGAATTTGGCAAAGCCTTAACTTCTCCGGCGCCCCTTGCCGCCGAAGCTAAAATTATCCAAGCCAAGTACCCCGACCCTACTGCCCGGGCGGCGGCCGTGCTGGCCTTGGTGCAACGTAACGTACAGTACAATGGTCAACCGCGCATCTACGTGTCGCAGCCTTTGCGGCGCACGTTTGAGAAGCACCTTGGCAATGCAGCCGATGTGAATTTGCTGCTCGTGCAGACCCTGCGCCAAGCAGGCTTGCAGGCTACTCCCCTGTTGCTCAGCACCCGCGACCACGGGAATGTGCAAACGAATTTGCCGGTAATCACGCAGTTCAACTATGTGGCTGCTCACCTTACCCTGCCCAACCAGCCCGACGTACTACTCGATGCCACCGAACCGCAGCTGCCGCTCGGGTTCTTGCCCGAACGCTGCCTCAACGGCCAAGGCTGCCTGGCCGATGCCACCGGACGGTGGCTGCCCCTAAAACCCGCCGCTAGCCATGTGCAATATCGGACTGCTAAGCTGCGCCTTACGCCGCAAGGTTTGTTGGAAGGCACTGTTAAGCTGGAATATGGTGGGTATGCTGGCTTGGAAGCTCGCCGCCAAATACGAGAAAGCTCCACGGGCGACTACCTAGGGCGCATCAGCCACCGCTGGAGTGATTGGCAACCCGCTGCCGTGAAGCTGGTCGCCCTCGACTCAGTACGTAAGCCTTTAGCGGTGGAGTTGAACCTAAGCTTCCCAAGCGACAACCCGGATGCGGCCATGTTTTATCTGCCCCTGCTTAAAGCAGTGGACATGATGCCCCATCCTTTCAAAGCCGAGAACCGCATCTATCCTGTAAACCTGGGGATGCCGCGTGAATACACGGGCTTGGTAACACTGACATTGCCAGCAAACTTCACGGTGCAAGAGCTACCGGCTAGCGTACTGCTGGCGCTGCCGAACGGCGGCGGACGGTTTTCTTATCAGGCCAGTCAGATCAGTCCGGAAACCATCCAGATAGCTACTCGGCTTCAGCTTTCAAAGTCCGACTATAGCCCTGCGGAATACGCTGCACTCCGTGAAATACATCAGCGTGCTGCTTCCAAATACGCCGAAATGCTGGTGGTACGCAGAAAGTAAAGGCTATGTAACGCCGCTTATAAGGCAGGCCTCGAATAGCTTAGCCCTGCCCAAAACGACGCTTATTACGTGATAGAATAAATAAATTATATTAAGAATTAGATTCCTTTAATTTTCACCTCTAAATTGATGAGCTTATTCGACTATAGATTGATGTACCGTTAGCTATAAGTCTGTTTCCTTTCCATTAGGACCAATACCAATTACACTACTTCCTTCCTGCTTGTAGCAGGAACCAGCACTGCCTTTGCTTTTTCCTCACTATTTATTATATGAAAGAAATTGTATCCTACCGCCTTGCGCTGCTGCTCGCGCTTGGCAGCGTAGCCACGCTGCCGGCACTAGGCCAAGCAGATCCTATCAAGTTCGGAAAGCCCAATCTCGAAGACTTCAATTCTGAAAACTTTGTGGCCGACAGTGCGGCCGAAGCCGTCGTGCTTTGTGACTATGGTCGCTCCCGCTTCGAGTACGTGGACGGAGATTTTCGAGTGGTATTCGACCGGGTTACGCGCATCAAAATTTTAAGCAAAGCAGGGTACGACCGGGCTACGGTAGAGGTGCCGCTCTACCACCAGAACAGCCAAGAAGAAAAGCTCACAAACGTAAAGGGCTTTACCTACAACATGGTGAACAAGGAAGTAGCGAAAGAGAAGTTCGACGCTACCATCTTCCGCGAGGAAGCTAGTTCCAACATCACGGTGCGCAAGTTTACGCTGCCCAACGTGCGTGTGGGCTCGGTTATCGAGTATTCCTACACGGTTCTGTCCGATTTCACCTTTAATTTTCAGGACTGGCAGTTTCAGCACACTATCCCGGTGCGGTGGAGCGAGTATCGGGCCTCTATTCCGACGTATTTCGATTACAAGATGCTGATGCAAGGCTACGTGTCGCCCTCGGTAGTCGAGCACTCAGATGGTTCCATGCAAGTAACCGTGCGTGAGAGTGGCGGCTATGTCGGCGGAGGCTTCAATACACAGCGTGTTGCCGGCAGTAGCAACACCCACAACATACCGCTGAAAACGCACCGTTGGGCGACGAAAGATGTGCCAGCATTTCGGGATGAACCTTTCATGACCACCTCCCGGAACTACCTCTCGCGCATCGACTTCGAATTGGCCGGGGTCCGCTGGGAAGGGCAGCCGTATCGGGCGGTAGCCGATAGCTGGGAGAAAATCAACGAAGATTTGTTGACCGACGAAAACTTTGGGATGCAACTCAAGCGGGGCGGCTTTTTGAAAGAGCAGCTTACGCCGCTGCTGGCCAAGGAAAAAGAGCCGGCAGCGCGAATAGCGGCCATTCATGCCTTGGTGCGCAAAGCCGTGAAATACGACGGCAACGACCGGTTCCATAGCACCAGCACCATCCGCAAGGCCTACGACCAGCACCGCGGCACGGCCGCCGATGTAAACCTGCTGCTGATAGCCGCGTTGCGTGAGGCAGGCTTCCAGGCCAACCCAGTGCTGCTGAGCACCCGCAGCCACGGCATGGTCAACCAGGAGTTTATGCCATTGCTTTCCCGCTTCAACTACGTGGTAGCGCACGTGGCACTGCCCGAAAACAAGGAGTTGCTGATTGACGCTACCGAGGAACTGCTTCCGTGCGGTATGCTACCCACACGCTGCCTCAACGGCACGGGCCGCCTCATTATGCCGAAAGCCGCCGAGTCGCGCTGGGTGAGTTTGGTGCCCCAACAGCGCCTTACCGAGTATCAGCAAATTCAGCTTACGCTGGACGACAAAGGCGGCTACACCGGCAAGGTGCACAGTGAGCACGGCGGCTACGCAGGCTTGCACCAACGCACCCGGCTCACCGAGAAGGGCGAGAAGAAGTTTGTGGAAGAATTGCTGCACGGCCGCGAAGGCTGGAACCTGAGCAAGTATCAGTTCAGCCAGCGCGATGCTCTCGACAAGCCCCTAACCTTGGACTACGAGCTAACGGCTGCTGGCGGTGATGCGCCCGCCGGCATGCTCTATCTCAAACCTTTACAGCACTTCGGCAATGCCCGCAACCCGTTTGTGCACGAAGACCGCAAGTTTCCGGTGGACTTTGGCTTTGCAACAGACGAGACCCTGGTGATGACGCTCACGCTGCCCGCTGGCTACGAAGTAGAAGAATTGCCAAAAGCAGCTTCTATTGCGCTGCCCGGCGACGGTGGTCGGTTCCTGTTTCAAGCGCAGCCTTCAGGCTCTACCATCCAGATTATGAGCCGCCTCAATCTGAGTCGGCCGGTGTACTCGGCCGAGGAATACGCCAGTTTGCGCGAATTCTACCGGCTGGTAGTCGCCAAGCAGACCGAGCAAATTGTGTTGAAAAAGAAATCATGAGTTGCTTTTTGCTTTCCCGTAAGCCCGGCCACCGGCTTGGCGTGTTTCTAGGCGCGAGCCTGATGGCCAGCACCGTGCTGGCTGGTTCTCCCCCTAAGTACCCGGTAGCCGACATCCCCGCTGCTTTGCGCGAAAATGCACACGCTGTGGTGCGGCTATCCGAAGAAACCTTGTTGGTGAAATCAGCGGGGCGGACCATCGGGACCGAGCACCGTGCCGTTACTGTTTTCGATGAAGCAGGCTCCCGGTTTGCCACCGAAGTGGTGTACTACGACCAGTTAAATACGGTGGGGTTCTTCCGCGGCTTTGTGTACGATGCCGATGGCCGTTTGCTGCGCACGCTCAAAGCTTCGGATATCAAGGATATTTCTTTGTCCGATGGTTTCAGTTTGGCCAATGATGGGCGCGGCCGCACGGCTGACCTGCGCCAGCCGCAGTATCCGTACACCGTGGAATTCGAGCACGAAATCAATTCCACTAACACCCTTTTCTACTCCACTTGGCGGCCCCAACCCACCGAGCAGGTGGCCGTAGAGCAAGCCGTGTTTCGGGTGCTGACGCCCACCGAACTGCCGCTGCGCTACCTGGAGCGGGACCTGCCTACCGGCACCGCCGTAGCACGCAGCACGCAGGCCGGCGGTTTGCAAGCCTACGAGTGGCGGGTACAGAACTTGCCCGCCGTGGAAGACGAACCCGATGGTCCGCCCGTGTCCGAGACGACGCCCGTGGTATTTACCGCGCCTAGCCAATTCGAGGTGCAGGGCCACTTAGGTACGCTCACGTCCTGGCAAACGCTGGGCCTGTGGAACTACCAGTTGAACACGGGGCGTGATGAATTGCCGGCCGCCTTACAAGCCAAAATAGCAACATTGGTACAGGGCGAAACCGACGAGCGAGCGCGCATCAAGAAAGTGTACGAGTGGCTGCAGGGTAATACGCGGTATGTGTCGGTGCAGCTGGGTATTGGGGGCTGGCAGACGTTTCCGGCTTCTAGCGTGGCCGCCAACGGCTACGGCGACTGCAAAGCGCTTACCAACTATTGCCAAGCCTTGTTGAAAGCTGCCGGCGTTACGGCGTACTGTGCATTGGTGCGGGCCGACGAGGAAGATATTCGTACCGAGTTTCCGAGCCAGCAGTTCAATCACGTAGTGCTGTGCGTACCCTTGCAAAAAACCGCCAAGCGCGACACTGTTTGGTTGGAATGCACTAGCCAAACCAATGCCTTCGGCTACATGAGCAGTTTCACCGGCAACCGCCATGCGCTGCTGGTAACGCCGCAAGGTGGGAAGCTGGTGCGCACGCCCCGCTACGGCGCTTCCGATAACCGGCGCGAACGGCTCGCCGACGTGTATGTAGATGAAAAGGGCAGCGCCACCGCCACTATCCGAACGCGCCGCACTGGCCTCGAGCAAGACAACTACGCCGCGCTGGCGAATGCCTTGAATGGGGTAGATCAAAAGAAAGTGCTGGCCGAACACCTGCCGCTGGCCAACTTCACCATCAGCAAGCTGACGTATGCGGCCGACAAGCGCGGCTACGTACCAACTCTGACGGAGACATTGGGGCTGGCCCTGCCAAACTGGGCAAACGTATCGGGCAAGCGCGCTTTCCTGACCCCGAACCTGCTCAGCCGCTGGAATGCACTACCTCCGAGTGTGGGGGAGCGACGGACTGCCATTTGGCTTGAGAACCCCTTCAGCTACGCCGATACGGTGCGCATTCACGTGCCTGCCGGTTTCAAGCCCGAGAGTTTGCCGGCTCCTGTGCAACTTAGCACAGCTTTTGGCACCTATTCCAGCCAAGTGCAGGCACTTCCCGATGGGACGCTGCTATACGTGCGCCGGCTCTTGGTGCCTCGCACCCGGTTTGCCCGCTCGGAGTATCCGGCGTACCAAGATTTCCGCCGCCGCATCAGCACGGCCGATAAAGCGCAAGTGGTGCTCGTGAAGACCGACGCTTAGAAGTATCAACCATCTAATCTAGTTGCGAAGCCCTTTAGAAAATTTTCTAAAGGGCTTTTCTTATGCTCACCAGTGACCTGCTCTGGTTAAGCTCTTCGATAAAGTGAATTGGAGCACAAGAATAGCAGGAGTAATGACAAGGTCTTGTTGTACCAAAGCCCAGCGTTCATCGTACTCCCTTACTGAACTCATCCTACCTACAATCTATGAAAGTCAACCTGAAAAAGCTCCCTCAACAAGTTGTTGTTATTACCGGTGCCTCGTCGGGCATTGGGTTAGTTACGGCACGTATGGCGGCCAAGAAAGGCGCCAAGCTAGTATTGGCGGCCCGCAGCGAGGAAGCACTCCAACAACTCACCAGCGAAATACAAGAAGACGGCGGGCAAGCCACCTACGTGGTGGCCGACGTAAGCAGCCAAGAGGAAGTACAACGCATCGCACAAGTGGCCCAGGAGCAATTCGGCGGTTTCGACACGTGGGTTAACAATGCCGGCGTCTCTATTTATGGCAAGCTGGAGGAAGTGCCCATTGAAGACATGCGCAAGCTGTTTGAAACCAACGTCTGGGGATTGATCTATGGGTCGTTGGAGGCTGCAAAGCACCTCAAGCAACGGGGCGGTACCATCATCAACGTGGGCAGCATCTTGTCGGAAACCACTGCTATACTGCAGAGCATCTACAGCGCCAGCAAGCACGCCGTGAAAGGCTTCACGGATGGTTTGCGTATGGAGTTGGAGCTAGACGAGGCCCCCATTTCGGTTACGCTCATCAAGCCAGCCGCTATTGATACGCCCTACCCCCTACACGCCAAGAACTTTATGGAGCGCGAAGCCAAGCATGCGCCGCCCGCCTACGCCCCCGAAACGGTAGCCCGGGCCATCCTGCACGCTGCCGAAACGCCAACGCGCGAAATAACAGTAGGTGGCGGCGGTAAGATGATGGAAACAATGAACCACTGGGTACCCCGCCTGCTCGACAAGTTTATGGAAAACGTGTTTGTGAAGCAGGAACAGGCTGAATACCCAGCTGGCTCATTTGAAAATAACGGCCTCGATGGCCCTACCGGCAAATTAGAGGCGCGCGGCAACTACGACGGCCACACCCGTGAAACCAGTCTGTATACCACTGCTGTTTTGCACCCCGCCGTAACGGCAGCTGCAGTGGTAGGCGCCGGTGTGGTATTAGCGGCTTGGCTAGGCAAGTCGTCGGGCAGAAAGTTTAATGGAAAAGCATCCGGCCATACGTACCGCGGCGTCTTGCCTCCCGATACTATTCAGTCAACGAAGTACTACGGCAAGTTTCAACTGTAGTTCTGTGAAAATCAATGGCAGGAATAAGCTTGCCATTTGAAACAGTGGACCTGCTTTTGGGCTGTGAAATGTGCAGCATAGTGCTGCGTTCCTGCCATAAATAGCAGAGCTTACAGCTAGCAAGTACAGCGCCCGGCTTAGGTGGTAAGCCGGGCGCTGTACTTGCTAGCTGTAAGCCTGCTATCGAAATCCTCCTCTGACACATAGTTCAACAATTCAGCGAGTGTGAAAGTCGCAAGGTCGGGCTGTTCAAGCATCCTTGCTCGCGTACTCTCTATCTATAGCTGATTGCTGTATTGTTGGATACACTGCTTTCGTTTGCTGTTCAAACTAGCGTTGGTTTCGCCGATAAAGCAGGCCGTGCAGTTTCTCAGGAGTTGCTTTTAAGCAAGAGTTACCGTGTTATTTCTCTGGTTAATCTCCAGCTTACTTTCGCAGAATGGCAGTCGAAAAACAGTAACTTAGATTCATACAATAGGACTACGCTTCTTCACTTCGCCACCTTTTCTTTTTTCTATGCCATTAGCTTTTACTTTCTCACGGCGTGCTTGGCAGAAGGCTCTTCTCGGAACTCTGCTGTTGGCGGCTGGTACTCCGTTGGCGGCTACTGCGCAACGGGTGCTGTGGGCCAACGCGAGTGAGCCGTTGCCAACGGCTGCTCGGGCCACTACGCAGGCGCTAAGCCAGTACCGCGCCGTGAATGTGCAGTTGCCTGCTATGCGAGCCGCCCTAGCAGACGCTCCTCCTGAAGCTAGGCTGCGCAATTCCACTACAGTAATCTCTTTGCCGCTGCCCAATGGCTCTTCCGAGCGTTATCGGATGGCGCAGGTACGCGTGATGGACCCGCAGCTTGCGGCTCGCTACCCAATGATTAAAACGTACGTGGGCCAAAGCCTCGACGATGCTACGGCTAGTGTGCGGATAGATGTGTCGCCGGCTGGGTTTCACGCCATGATTCAAGGAGCTAGCCGTACTGTATTTATAGATCCGGCGGCTGATGGCAATACCGTACAGCACTTGGTGTTCAATAGAAGCAGCATGAACCAGAACACCCAAAGCTGGGCGTGTACTGCCACTGGTTCGGCCCCCTTGCTTCCTGCCCCTACGGCCGGGCGCCTCCCCAATGGGGCTACCCTGCGCACCTACCGGCTAGCCATGGCTTGCACCGGCGAATATGCCACCACCAAAGGCGGCACCAAAGCAGGTGCCTTGGCGGCCATTGTAGCGTCGGTGAACCGGGTAAGCGGGGTATATGAGAGAGAATTAGCTATCCGCTTGGTACTCGTTCCTCGAACCGACACGCTCATTTTTCTTGATCCTCTTACAGACCGCTACAGCAACCTAAGTAACAGTGCCACCCTAGCCCGAAACCAAGTGGTGGTGGATAGCCTCATTGGCACGGCTAACTACGATATAGGCCACATCTTCAACACTGCCGATGGCGGTATAGCAGGCTTAGGGGTGGTTTGCAGCCCCACCCAGAAAGCAACAGGTTCCACTGGCCTGCCCAACCCCACCGGCGACGCATTCGATATCGACTATGTGGCGCACGAAATGGGGCACCAGTTTGGGGGAGATCATACCTTCAATGGCAGCACGGGCAGTTGCGCCGGTAGAAACCGTTCGGATAATTCAGCTTACGAGCCCGGCAGCGGCACTACCATCATGGCCTACGCTGGTATCTGCTCTCCGCAGAACACGCAACCCAATAGCGACCCTTATTTTCATAGCCGGAGCTACGACCAGATCATTGCGTATGTAAATGGCGCTGGAAACTGCAGTGTGAATACGGCTACCGGCAACAATGCGCCCGTTGTGAATGCTGGTGCTAACTACCGAATTCCGATTGGCACTCCTTTCACACTCACCGGCTCGGCTACTGATGCTGATAACGATGCTCTGACCTACTCCTGGGAGCAGTTCAATCTTGGGGCAGCAGGAGCCCCTACCGCGCCAGTCGGCGACGCCCCAATCTTCCGGGTTTTCGCGCCGGTAGCTAGCCCAACCCGCACGTTTCCGCGCCTCTCCGACCTACTGGCCAACACTTCGACCATTGGCGAGATTCTACCCTCTTACTCGCGCCGCTTGATTTTCCGCTTAGTCGCGCGCGATAACCGGGCTACTGGCGGCGGTGTTGATTACGATTCGATAAACGTGGTAGTGTCGGGAGCGGCTGGTCCTTTCTTGGTAACCGTGCCAAACGTTGCTACGGCCTCGTGGCAGGTGGGCGCGCCGCAGCAAGTTGCCTGGGATGTAGCCAATACCACTGCGGCGCCCATCAACGCGGCCAACGTAGATATTCTGCTTTCCACGGACGGTGGCCTCACCTTCCCGACGGTGCTGCTGGCCAATACGCCCAATGATGGATTCGAGAATGTGACAGTGCCTACCTCGGTGGCCGCCACTACCACGGCCCGTATCAAGGTGCAGGCTTCGGGCAATATCTTCTTCGATCTTTCCAACCAGAATTTCACTATTCGCAACAGCGGCACGCCCACCTTCTTCCTAAGCCCGGCCGCCACCCAGTTGCCATCGTTCTGCGTTGGTAGTTCCCTAACGGTTCCCGTTACCGTCGGGGCTATTCAGGGTTTCACTGGCACGGTTGCCTTGTCGGCCAGCAATCTGCCGGCGGGTGTTACGGTGAGCTTCGACAATAGCAACGCCACGGTAGGCTCCACCGTGCAGGCGACTATAACTTCTACCAGCACCGTTCTAGCTGGCTTGTACTCTATTTCCTTCACGGGCACGAGCGGAGCGGAAAGCCAGACGCAGCAATTTTCTTTTAGGGCACTGCCTGTTGCCACCGCAACTGCCGTACCGATTAGCCCGGTGGCCGGAACCCGAGCAGGACCACGGCCACGCTTCACTTGGAACGTAGTGCCCGATGCCGTTGCTTATGAACTACAGGTTGCAACCGATGCCGCTTTCACAACGGTACTTCTTACACAAGCTGGTATCGTCAGGACCAGCGACACGCCTCCTTCGCTGAATCTGACGCCGGGCACCACCTATTACTGGCGTGTGCGCGGAGTCAACACGTGCGGTACTGCTCCGTACTCGGCGGCTACTGCATTTGAAGTAGGCGCCCTAACCTGTGCCACTACTGCGGCTACGCAAGTACCCGTAACTATTGCGGCGGCTACTGCCAACACTGTCAGGTCGGTGATAAATGTGCAGAATGTGGAGCGAGTAGGCGACATCCGCATCCGCAACCTTGCTATCACGCACCCCAACGTAGGGGAACTTACCGTTTCGCTTACCAACCCCGCGGGCCGTACGGTGGTACTGCTTGCCAATGTCTGCCCGGGTACGGCTAACCTCAACCTGAACTTGAGCGATGCTGCCGGAACGGCCCTTACCTGCCCTCGCACGGATGGTGCCACGTACCGGCCGGCCAGTTCGTTTGCTGAATTGCTGAATGACCCGGCCAATGGCAACTGGACCCTGACTGTAACCGACAACACGCCTGGCAATGGCGGTACGCTCACGGGTTGGAGCCTGGAACTGTGCACGATAGGCGAGCTGCCAGCTGTTCCAACCGCGTTGACCGCACTTCTCAACGGCGGAACCAACACCGCAACCAATGTTAACTTGGTGTGGCTGGATAATGCCAACAACGAGACCAGCTATCAGATCGAGCAGGCGGGCCCGAACAGTACGACGTATCAACTCCTAGCTACTGTGCCCGCCAACACAACCTTCACCAGCACGCAAATCAGTGGCGCCATCGGCACAAGGTATTGCTACCGCATCCGGGCTGTTAACGCAACAGGAGTTTCCGCCTATTCCAACGAGAGCTGCGTTACCATAACGGTGCTTGGCAACAAGGATGCAGCCTTGCTGCGCGGTGTACAGGTGTTCCCGAACCCAAGTACGGGCTTGTTCCAAGTGAATATCGACAACGCGCAACGCGGCCCCATCACCTTGCGCGTCACCGATGCCCTTGGGCGCACCGTCGAGCGGACTGTGCTCAACAAAACCAACGCTCCGCTGCAACACGCTCTCGACCTAGGCAAGCTCAGCACCGGGATGTACCAACTCCACTTAGACATGCCAGAGGGTACTGCTGTAGTGAAGCTGCTAAAGCAATAAACAAGCTAAGTCAGTAACCGGAAAAAGAGGTGGCTCCCGAGTGGGAGCCACCTCTTTTTTTACAACGAGCAACAAAGTTGCCCACAGAAAGTCCTCAAGGCCGGAACCCCTGGCTTCTATAAGCCATTTCCGTTTTGCTTCAGCTTACTTTCCATAACCTGTTTGAACTCGAAGTTAGGCGGCTGTTAAAAACAGCAACGGCAGCACCTACTAGGTGCTGGCGTTGCTGTTGAAGAACAAAAATATAGTAGAGGTTAATCCACTACTACTTTCCGCACTACAGTCTGTTTACCAGCTTGCAGACGGAGCATGTAAATGCCCTTGGCTAGTGCAGTGGTAGTAAACGACTGCTCGGCCGCGCCTCCCCGAACGGCGAGCGTACGCTCGGCCACGGTTTGTCCTAGCGTATTAAGCAACGTAGCCTGTGCTGCAGTTAAAGTATTGGCACCGCTCACACGTACAGTTAGCTGACCCGTACTAGTAGGGTTAGGGAACACCGTTACTTCACCTTTGGCAAGCTGCTGTTGGGTACCTAGCACCGTGCTACTTAAGCCGATAGTAAATGGGCCTTGCACGTCGGAAGTAGCGTACGGTGCTACCGCAATGTAATACACCGTGTTAGGTGTGAGGCCGGTGGCATTCAGAGAGCCAGCAGGTGAGTTGTTGGTTTCGCCGCCTTTGCACGCCACTTGCCGGAAGCCGGCAGAGCATGATGTAGCCGAAAACACCCGGACTGAACCCGCCGCGCTACCCGTAGTAACAATACCTACGCTGGTGCTACCTGCCCCCGTGGCATTGGTAGTGAAACGGAACCACACATCCTTGGGATTAACAGCTACGCCGCATCCCATGGGCGGAGGGTTTGTGTAGCCGCCAGCCACGCTGGTTATGGTAGTAGTAGCACCCACGTTGGTAGCACTAACCGGAGTTGCCCCGCTTGACGGCGCTGGTAGTACCACCGCAGCACATGGGTCGTCGTTGGCGGGAGCTGCTACGGCGCTGGTAGTGAAGGTGGCAGTTAGTATGTTACCCAATGTACCGCTAGCACAAACGGGCTGTATCGTAAGCGTATGGGCTGTACCAGGCGTTAGGCCCGTAACAACAAAAGGCGAACTAGTAGGTGCCGGGGTAACAGTGGTAGCCATACCACCCATTGGAGTATAAGTAACCGTGTAGCTGTTGTTGCCTAACCCACCCACAAAGCTGACGGTTGCGGAAGTATTACTAATAGAACTTACCACAACATTGCGGGGGGTGCCGCAAATAACGGCCGGTGGCACAAACCGGTATATCTGTCCGGAAACCGGTACGGTAGCAATGTTGCGCGGATCGGCAGTGGAGCTGGCAGTAGGAGTAGCCGAGGCGTTGTTGAGAGCCAGGTAGCTACCCGCTCCAGAACCTGTTCCTCCTAGACCAATGGAAGCTGAGGCAGCATTCAGTGCCCCGCCTTCCGGACGATAAATATATTCGATGTTATTGGAGCCTTCGTAGAGTTTGACTTGAAACGATACGCTGGGCGAGGTGGCATCATAATCCCATAGGAAATTGCGCCATTCAAATGTAAAAACCCGGTTAGGAGCCGTACCAGTAGTAGCGTACGAAGCCGTGCCACCCTGCCCGCTCAGATCGTCCCAGAGAGGTGCAAGCAGCGGACGTAAAGCCGAGGCTGTAGTAAGATTGTTGGACTGTCCGGCTTCTAAATTGGCTGTGTTGAAGGTTATGAAGCCATTGGAAGATGCCTGCAACTGTGTAAACACAGTGGCATCGTAAGTAAAGGAAAACCCGATAGGAATGGCAGGCGATAAAGCATCGTCTTCTTGCAGCACGGGTAAGGCCGTGGCTCCAGTCAGAGGGGTGAATGTGCCCGCTACTGGTGTAAACGTGTAGTTGTTTACTTGTGCTGACGCCGAGCCAGTGGTTAGGGCTGCTCCAAATAGTACGACTACAAGATACCGAAAGACTGCACTACAGGCTTGTATACGTGTTTTCATTCAAGGGCAAGAAAGATGTGGAAAGACCAGAGCCTAATCACTGTGATATGGTGCATCGACCCGCAATAGGCCAATATAATCTATAAATTCTTCACCTCGACAATCGATACAAGTGCTCTACGGCTCAGGTAAACCAAAATAAGATACAGTGTTGACCTAGTCTAACTTTTAAAGCACAGACTACTAGCATTTTGCTTACCGGAAGCACACAGATAAGGCTAGTTAGAGACCGTCCTCCGTATACCTTCAGCAAGTATTCCCAGGGAGATAAATAAGCCGCACACGTAAAGGCAAGTGCAACCACAGTGTGCAGAGCAATGCCGAGAAAGCGCACTTCCTGCCACTACACAACGAACCAACGACAATTAGAACCGGTAACGTGCTTGCACCTTGAACTCGGTACGGCGGGAACCTTCTATTTGCTCTAAGCCAGAACCCACTGTGGACTGATGCCGGTAAGAAGTTTCGGCCAGGCGTAGCCAGAGCGTGAGGTTGCGGGTACAACTAATTTCGGCTAGGCCGTAGATGCGGGTGCCTTGTCCAGAAAGCGCAGGTACAGAGAAGGCGTACAGCACGTCCTGCTCGAAAACATACTGCCGGGTATCATAATCGTCGGTGTCGAAGAGGGCATACCGGGCCGTTAGGCGCAAACGACGCCCTACTCCCACACTCACATCTTGCGCCAGCACGTAGCCGCTGCGCCAAGCACCCTGGTTTTCCCGATAGCGGGTGCCTTGTACCCGGGTGCGCAACCCTAGCGTTGTGGTGGGGTTGGCATCGTAGTAGAGAAGCAAACTGCGGCGCACGGTGGGCACTAGCAGCGGCAGCGGCCGGTTACCGTCGGCATCGTACTCCTTCTCGCGGGTGCGTACTTGGGCGTAGAGCAAGCTGGTTTTGGTGGGCGCATACGTTAGGCGTACCAGCCAGTCGTGTCCACGCGAAGGAGCACCCACCTGATATTTCAGCCACGGAAACCAGAATTGATCGTAATAAGCCGATACTTCCCACCGAGCTATGGGCCGTAGCTTTATTCCCAGGTACAAGCCCGACTCGTTGATGTTGCGGGTGTTTTCGCTGAGGGCATTGCCGTAGAGGGTGTGAAAATTACGGCCATAGTGCCGCATCAGGGCCGATACATCGATGGTAGGGGCAACACTAGCTAGTACTCCGTTCACAGTTCCGAACCCGCCGGAACTACTGCGTGCTGTTTCGCCGAAGAGCAGCACGTTGCCGCGCACATAGCTATAATGGCCACTCAGAGCCAAGTTATGCTGGCCCCGAAATTCGTACTGATTGTAGAGTTCGGGGCGGCGCTGAATGGCTTTGTCGAAATGAGTATCGACGGCCGTAAGGCCTGCGGCGAGGTTGCTGCTGCGGCTATTGTAGCTGAGGTTGCCGCCTGCTACCGTTTCGCGTAAGGCCTGTCGATTCGCTAGCTCGTTTGGGGTACGGTGGAAACCTGTCAGCAAAAAGCCCGAAGAATATTCATCGAACTCGGCCAGCGAATCGGCGGCGAACTGCACGTTGGCATCAACCCGCTTGCGCGACACAAAAGCTGTAGCCCGCACCGTTGGTGCCAAGCTGTACGTGGCCGCTGCTCCCCGAAAGAAAGTACTCTCCAACACCGATGAATACGGCCGCACCCCCACCGAGCTGCGCCGTAAGGTGGTAATGGTTTCGGCCCCCTTCCCTACCTGCAAGCCCGACGACAGCAGCAGCCCCTGCCCGAATTGCAATTGGTAGTCTCCCACGGCCAGCGTTTTCAACCGTCCTCGTTCTTGCAGCACCAAATGTCCTGACAGAAAGTCGGCCCCGTAGCGGCGGGTATTGGGGTTCCAGACCAGTTGCTCGCCCGCATCCTTCTCGGCTGTGAGACCGAAGCTGAAATCTTTGGTATGACTGACGCGGTAACGCACGAGCAGTTTGTCGGGCGACCCTAGATAGCGCGTGGGTCCGTGGCCGAGGCTATCAAGCGGCGCTAAAGCGTAGCCCTTTCGGTCTTGCAACACCCGTTCGTAACGGACAAATAGCGCATTGTTGTCTTCCTTAAGTACGCGCTGCCAGAAAGGGCCACGCAAAGCGTTGTTGGCTCCTTGTGTTTGTGCTGTCACGAAGGGAGCTACGCGGTAAATGGTACGCACATCAAAGCTCGGCACTACCTGTAGCTCATACAGCGTGAGAAGCGCTCCGCGCTGCTGGCGGTAATCGAGCAGGCTGGTAATCTGATTTTCGGAGAGCAGCAACAGGCCCCGTAGCTCTTCTCGGGTGGCTGTATTGAGGTTGAGGGGCGTTTGGTAATACTGCAGCAGCGTTTCGTAGAGGTCCTCGTACGGCACTTGGTCGCTCTGTATTTCGGCAAACAACTCCTGCGTCAGCCGATCCAAGTCGGCGGGAGGGCGCACGTATTCCTGCGCCTTAGTGGGTAGGGCCGCTGCCAGCAACACGCATAGTACACCTACACAGCGCTTCGCTCCAGAAAACCACTTGCAATCTAATAGCGTGTACGGCATCACTTCTTCGCGAAGACAAAGCCTACCCCCACATGCTGGCTCAAGCCCAAGGTGGCATGCCAAGCCGCCGCATAGTCGATTTGGAGCGCACCGGCCTGGAATCCGATGCCGCCCGTAGTTTCCTCGGTGAGGGTTCGGAAACCTGCACGCAGCGCCAGCTTTTCAATGATGCGGTATTCCAAGCCTGCCTTGAAATCAGCGTCCTGTTCCACATCTTTCTCGGTCTCGATGTTAAGCAGCACCTTGTCGGTGGGGTGATACGAAAGCCCGGCCTTCAGCACGGTTGGCACCCGTTCTTGCTGATAATCCGCCAGCTTGGCTTGGTTGAGGTTGTAGAGATACGCGCCAAATACCAGCCGTTTGGGTACCAGTTCCGCCTGCCCTCCCAACGATACAGCTACTGCCTGCTTGCTACCTAAGCCCTCAATGCTAAGCTGCAGCATATCTACACGGGCCCCAATACTTACCAGTCCGCCGCGGTAGCCATAGCCTGCCCCAACTCGCTGTTCGCTGTACAGCTTGCCGCCAAAGCGCTGCACCTCCACGCCCACCACACCATTTTTGGCTTTCTCGTTTTCGACCGTGCCCAGGGGCATGGCCGCCGCCACAGCCACTGTGTTCAGCGCGCTTAGCAGGTAACGGTTTTCGGCATACACACCCACCTCTGGCCCAGTTAGCTGCCCAAGGCCCGCTACATTGTTACCAACTGCCCACACGTCACTCAATGTCACGGAGGCGTTGGCAAGTCCGGCTGCTCGCGCGCCGCGTGTACCAGGACCACTACCTTGCCCGTAGGCGGTAATTGATAATAGAAATAAAATAACTACAATAAGATAGAGTTGTCTCATAAGCAAGTGTATACAATCTTCAATAATAGTAAAATTAGATTGAGAGACAGTAAAGCTTGTGCTTTCTCTTTTATTAATTCATTGAAAATCGAGTGCTGAGAGCATCCAGTGTTTCACTAAAAAAGCCCTAGCACCATGGTGGTACTAGGGCTTTTGCCTTGAACTCCCACAGGAGCAGTAAGCTTACATGCCAGCTGCTGTGGTTTCCTTACCTTTCTTCTTTTTGACTTTGGTTTTCTGACCGTCTTCGGTCTTTACTTTCATCTTTTCCACGTCGCTCAGAGCATCGGCCGAGGCGGTTGCGGATGGGCCTACACCGGGGTTAGGGCCATTGTTGACGATCGTCATTTCATCGACAATGTGCCGGGCGCCGCCGAGCTTCTCAATGCACCAGAGCACGTAGCGGATATCGGCGTTGATGCAGCGCTTCAACTCGGGGTCGTAGGCGAGGTCGCCGGTCATGGCTTCCCAGTTGCCGTCGAAAGCAAGGCCGATTAGTTCGCCGCGGCCGTTAATGACGGGCGAACCGGAGTTGCCGCCCGTAATGTCGTTGTCAGTGATGAAGGCTACGGGCAGGTTGCCATCCTTGTCAGCGAAGCGGCCGTAATCTTTCTGCTTGAGCAGTTCCAGCTCTTTCTTGGGCACTACAAACTCCTCGTTGGTAGGATCTTCTTTTTCCAGAATGCCTTGAGCTGTGGTTTTGTAGTCGTAGCGCACGGCGTCGCGGCCTTTGTAGGGGCGCACAGTGCCGTAGCTGAGCCGGAGCGTGGAGTTAGCGTCGGGCGAATACACTTTCTGGCTGTTCTTCTCGCGCAACGCAGCTACGTAGAGACGGTTGGCACGGGTGAGGCCCGCTTGCAGCGTCTGCATTTTCGGCAGAATGTTCTGCGTATAGTTCACGTATACCGAATTGAAGGTCTTGAAGCCAGGGTCGGCTTCGAGCTTCGCCAGGGTAGGATTCGCCAAGAAGGCATTCACCTTAGCCTCCGATGTGAGGAAGGAATTGGTGAATACGAAGTCGGCATATTTCGCCCACGAGCCGCTATACTCCTTTTGCACAGTCTGGAATACGTCGGGCAATTGCGCCTGAGGTACATCCTTGCCGTAGAGGGTCATTAGGGCGGTAAAGACTTTCTTGTCGGTTGAAGGGCTGTAGTCCTTGAAGTAATCGGCCACTGGTTCCTTCAGGCCGTCTACTGCTTTCTGAATAGCGGCCTTGTCGGTTGGCGTGGTTTTGAGAGTCATATAAAGCGGCATCATCCGAGAGGCCAGCGTCACGATTTCCGTTCCGAAAGCGGCTTCGTTCACGTAGTTGGCGCTCAGGTTGTACTCGCGCAGCCCGGCATACGCTTGGTTGATCGTGGGAAGCGCTTCGCCATACTGCTGAACGCGACTTTGGTCGGCCCGTACCCACTGGTCGAGGGAAGCTTCTTCTGCTTTCTTGGTATCCACGGTTTTCAAGCGCTTCATGCCTTCGTTCTGGCCGATGTAGTACTTCCAGTAATTGGCAATGCTGGCGTATTTAGAAGCATATTTCAGGCGCAGTGCTGGATCCTGTTCCATGTCTTCTTTCCACAGCTTAAGGCGTGTATCGCGCAGCTTGATGCGCGCGGGGTTGCTTTGGTCGAGCGTTAGTTGGAGACCAGCAGCGGGCAAAAAGCGTTGGGTGCGGCCGGGAAAGCCAAATACCATGGCGAAGTCGCCTTCGCTCACGCCTTGTAAGCTCACGGGCAAGTGCTTTTTGGGCACGTAGGGTACGTTGTCGGCTTGTGGGGTAGCGGTGGGTTTGTTGTCTTTATCGGCGTACACCCGGAACATCGAGAAGTCGCCGGTGTGGCGGGGCCACATCCAGTTGTCGGTGTCACCACCGAACTTGCCCACGGCTTCTGGTGGCGCCCCTACTAGACGCACATCACCGAAGCGCTGATACACGAATAAGTAGTACTCGTTGCCGCCGAACATGTCGCGCACGTAGGCCACGTACCGGCCACTTTCTTTGGCGGCATCGGCCATTTCCTTTTGGTGCTGCTGCACAATAGCCACACGCTCCTGCTCGGGTGTGGTGGGCGTAACGCCTTCCAACACCTTGCTGGTTACGTCTTCCATCCGCACCAGAATGTCTACGAACAAGCCGGGGTTGGTTTTTTCTTCGGCGCGGGTGGCCGCGAAAAAGCCGTTTTGCAGAATGTTGTTTTGCGGGGTACTGTGGGTTTGCAGCGCATCGTATCCGCAGTGGTGGTTGGTCAGCATCAACCCCTGGCTGCTCACAAACTCGCCGGTGCAAAAACCGCCAAGCTGCACCACAGCATCTTTCAGACTGGAGCTGTTGACGCTGTATATTTCTTCGGCCGTCAGCTTGAGGCCTTTTTTCTGCATGTCGGCTTGGTTGAGCCGTTTCACGAAGAGCGGCAGCCACATGCCCTCGTCAGCGCGTGCCGTAAAGGGTAGCAACAGCGTTAGGAGCAAAACTTTTGCCCAATTGTTTTTTCGCATGAGTAGAAGAGAAAAAGAAGAATAAAGTAAGATAACCATTGGATTCGGACGGCTAATTTACGAAAGAGTCGCGGCCTATTATCAGACACGACAATATGCTGTAGCAATGCAGGAACGTATGTTACACGCTTCCTGCACCCGCCCATGAGTTGCTTAGATATAGCGGCCGCAATTATTCTGCGCCGTTTGCAGTTCTTTGTGTTGATGTCGTATCTAGTTCGTCAGTTGCTGCTAGGGCTGCTGTGGGTGTACCGGTACTTAATTTCGCCGCTTACTCCCGCCAGTTGCCGCTACACGCCCACTTGCTCTGCGTATGCCGTGCAGGCCATCCAGAAATATGGCCCGTGGCGAGGCGGTCGGTTGGCTTTGCGCCGTATAAGCCGCTGCCACCCGTGGGGCGGCCACGGCTACGACCCAGTTCCGTAGCGCAGAAATAGCCGGTAGCAGAACCGGATTGGGAAGTTTCACCTACGGTGGAGATGCCCTGCTACGCTTGTTTGTGGTAGCAATTGAGGGTTGGATTATCACTTTGCACCTTGTTTTACGTACTAGGCTGCGTTGCTACTGTTGGAACGTAAAAGCCAACCGTCATTTTCACTTCTGTTTTTTACCCCTACTTGATGTCCAGAATATCCCTGCTTGCCCTCAGCCTCATTGCCCTACTCGGCTCCGCTTGTTCACAGGCCCAGAGTGATACTGCCAAGGAGTCGGCTGACTCACCTAAATCTGAAAAGAAAAAAGGCAAAAAGAAGGACAAGAAAGGTGACAAGGAAGTAGCGGCGGGGTTACAACCTGTGGGTGAGCTGCAAGGTGGCGTACCTGAAAGCTCGGGGCTAGCGCACGGCAACCGGCCCGGCACGTTCTTCACCCACGGCGACGCCGGCACAACCCCCGTCCTTTACCTCATCAATGAGAAAGGCGAGTTGCTAGGCCAGCGCGAACTTCCGGTACCAAACATCGATTGGGAAAGCCTCGCCGACGATGGCAAAGGCACCATCTACGTCGCCGATGCAGGCAACAACAACAACTCGCGCCAAGACTTGGCCATTTACCGCGTCAATCCCGACCAACCCGATAAAGTCGGTAAAATCAGCTTCCGCTACGCCGACCAAAAAGCCTTCCCTCCACCCAAAGAGGAGCGCAACTTCGACTGCGAGGCCTCGCTTTGGCACGCTGGCAAAATCTACTTGTTCACCAAGGACCGCGCCCAGCGCAGTACCAGCAAAGTATATACGCTAACCGATCAGCCGGGCACCCAAACGGCGCAGTTGCTCACCAAGCTTCCTATTGCCGGCGAAGTTACCGGCGCCGACCTGAGTCCTGATGGCCAGCATTTGGCCTTGGTAGGCCAACAGGCCCTGTATCTGTATGATGGCACCGACTTAGAAAGTGCGCTGAAAGCCACCCCCAAAACCGTTTCTTTGAAAGGTGCCGGTCAAACAGAGGGCATCTTGTTTCTCGACAACAGCACTCTACTCATCAGTACCGAACAAGGCGCACTCTACCGTTACCAGTTGTAGCCTTTTATAGAATAAGCAATACTAGAAAAGCCGCCCCCTGCTAAGCAGAGGGCGGCTTTTCTTATTAGGCGTATTTACGTACTCGATTATTTAGCCAGCGCTTGAAGGGAAATAGAGCGTTACACTTTGATGGCCTTTTTGTCGTTGGTTTCCTCTTCGCCTAAGTCCCGCGGAGCATAGCCATATGGGTTCTTAGGGTCTTTGCCAGCCCGTAACAGCACCCACAAACCCACCAGAATCAGCGGCAAGCTTAAGATCTGGCCCATATTAAGTGGCAGTTTGTCTTCGAAGCCTTCCTGGTTTTCCTTCAGGAATTCACCTAAGAAACGTTGCGTGAACAGCAGTACCACAAACAGCCCGAACAGCAACCCGCGGGGCGTACGGTCCTTGGTGCGGTTCCACATACTGTAAAGCAGCACTAGCAGAAAGATACAGAAGGCAGCCTCGTAGATCTGGGTGGGGTGGCGCGGCACCGCCATCGGCGAATCGGGGGCAACGGGCGTACCTTCAGGGAGCATGCGGTAGGTTTGGGTGCCGTCGGGGCGGATGGCAGGTTGTGCGGCTACCTGCACAGCACCGGGCGGCAGGGGCCGCACGGCAGGCTGCAAATGGTCAGTGTCGCGCACAAAAACAAAGGCCCAGGGCTTGTCCGTTGGCTCACCTACTATTTCCGAATTCATCAAGTTGCCCAGGCGAATCATGGCCCCACCTAGCGCTACCACAATCACAATACGGTCGAGCACCCACAGGTAATCAAACTTATTGTTGCGAGCAAACAGCCAGCAGGCCAGCAAAATGCCGAGCGTAGCGCCGTGGCTGGCTAGTCCGCCTTCCCAGATTTTAAATATCTCCAAGAAGTGCTCGGAAGTCAGATAATAATCAGGGTCGTAAAACAGTACGTGCCCTAGCCGCGCGCCCAGGATGGTACCGGCCAGCATGTAGATGGTAATCACATCCACCCAACGTGGCGAAGTCCGCTCCGACTTGTAGATATGCGAGAGGATGAACGTGCCGAACACGAAGCCCGACATAAACAGCAGCCCGTACCAGCGGAGCGTCAGCGGCCCTAGTTTAGCCAGAATGGGGTCCGTGTTCCAGGTAATGTAGGCGAGGAAGGAAAGCATGGTTGCGAAAAGATGAAGAGGAGGCAAAGGTACTTAGACATTCGGTTTGCGACCTTGCAAACCGCTTTTCCACTCAGATACTAGGCAGAAGCAGCACGAACTGGCAGGAAACCACTCAGCGAGCGGGTAGAGGTGCTTTCTGGCCGCCAGGATAAAGTTGGTATTGGTTGGCGGGCTTAGCAGCGCGCAGTACGTCGCCATCGCCGCTAAGCATGAGCAGTAAACCTAGCATGAGGGCATAGCTAGGCCAGCGCAGCCAAGTATGCAACAATCGGCGCTCCGTGGCTGCCTCGCCAACGAGCCGGGCGCGTACCCGGCTATAAAAGTACGGCTGAGGCTGGGCAGGTTGTCGGGTTCGCCATTGATGCAGCAGATTCTCCCATTCTTCATCGGCAGTAGGGCGAGTGGCAGGATCAGACATGACGCAAGGGAAGAATAAGGTGGGTACGAAGGGTTTTGCGGGCACGAAACAACAGGGATTCCACTGCCGGCACAGTGGTGTTAAGAACAGCTGCTATTTCTTCATAGCTTAATTCCTGTTCGTGACGGAGCGTAAAAGCCACTTGTTGCTGGCTGGGCAGTCGAGCAATGTGCGCGAGTAAAAGCGCCAACTGCTGCTGCCCCTCTAGTTGCGCCTGCGGGTGCACATGATCAATCGGCTCGTGTAGCACGTTGTTGTCGAAGCCCAGTAGGCTGGTGAAATAGGCAAAGCGCTTTTTGGCTTGAGCCCGCTGCTGGTGTTTCAGGGCCCGCGAGGTAGCCAACCGGTAGAGCCAAGTACTTAGCGCCGCTTCGCCCCGAAACTTGCCAATGGTTTGGTACACTTCCACAAACACTTCCTGCGCTGCGTCTTCCGCCTCTTCCGGCGACCGTAGCAGCGCTAGTACTGTGCGGTATATACGATTCTGGTACCGCTCTACTAAAGTGCGAAACGCAGCCTCACTGCCCTGTTGCAATTGGGCTACCAGTTCGGCATCGGCGGAAGCAGCAAGGCATTGCGCAGCAGGCACGACGCAGGAAGCAGTAGGCAGCGGAAGTGTATACACCAGTGAAGCGAAAACTAAAGGATAGAAACGACACCTGCTCAGCGCCTGGCCTTTCCCGCGACTATTGAGGTTATGCCTGCTTAGGCCAATTTAGCTCGCAAAACTTGCGCCCACTCTCCTAATTTTTACGCAACATCTTAATTTTTAAGCAGATAAAGTGTAAATTTTTTCTTTTAGAGCCCAGCCAGAAGCTACTAAGCAACTACAGCTTACTTAATTCTTCGGTGTAGCCGCCGCTCAAAATGGGGAAGCGCAGCCACGAACGAGGGTCCACGTTGTAGTCGTCGAGGTGGAAGCTAGGGGCGTACCGTTCGCGCTTCCACTGGTTGCGGCTCCAGAGGCTGTAGAAGCGCTTGACGTAGGTTTTCAGTAGCTCCGGGTCTGTAGCTGACTCTTCTTGCATGAGCGTAGCCAGGACTTGCTGCGGGCTAAGCCGGTTGTAGAACGCCAGCCGCTCGATGCGGTTGAGCAAAACGTACGGCATCAGGTCCCGCTCGTCGGTTTGTTTTTCTTCGAGCGGGCGCAGCTCGGCGGTAGGTTGCAGGTTGTTTACGTGGCTCAAGGCGGGGTATCCGAGTTCGGTTTGGGCCCACACCAGCCATTTCTTCACAAAATCCTTGTCGACGCCACCAATGGGCGAGATGCTGCCGGCCGTGTCGCCATCCATGGTGCAGTAGCCCACAGAGGCTTCCGAGCGGTTGGAAGTAGTAATGAGCAAGCAGTTCTGCACGTTGGCCAGGAGCCAAATAGCCGGAGCACGCACCCGCGCCTGAATATTTTGCAGCGCCAGATCATCGGTTTTCCAGCTTAGCTCCCGGTTCAGCGCGTGCTGAATTTTGCCCACGTAGCCTGTCACCTCCTGGTCGATTTCCCAGTTGTAAAACACCGCTCCTATCGAGTCGGCTAGTTCCTTCGCTGAGTTGAACGTATCGTCGGAGGAATTGACGGTGCCTTGATAGGCGCAGGTAAGCAAGCGGCGAGTGAGTTGCTTGTTGATTGCTCTCTGCTGCTGATCGGGGTCCGTCAGGGAGGCATCTTTCGGACCGGGCATGCTTTGGTCGGGGGCAGGGGCCACCGGGCCAGCTATTGCTTCAATTTCCTCGGCGGTAAAGCAGCCACTGCGCCGCATAAACTCTGCTGTACCAAGTTCGGTGGTACCCAACCGCACCATTTCAGCCACCGACACGGCACACAGGCACGAATCAGCGCCGCCGCTTAAACTTAGCACGAAGCCGCGGCTACGGGCCTTGCGCATGTAGTCAAATAAAGCCAAACTCAGCGCTTGGTTTAGCTCACGGTATTCGTCAGGGGCAGGCAGCGGGTCGATGGCGTCGAGTGCAACTGGTTCGAGCGGCACCGTAAAGTCAACGTCCGCATATTCTAGATCCACCTCCTTGAAGCTCATAAGCTGGTTGCGCTGCAACAGATGGCCATTGCGGGCCACCAAGATTTCGCCGTCGTAGGTGATGCGGCCGGCCTCGTTGCCGAGCAAGTTGGCGTAGAGGTAGGTGCAGTTGAAGTTGCGGGAGGCTCGTAGCACCAGCTGGTAACGCAGGTCGGTCTTGCTCATGGCGAAGTGCGAAGCCGATGGATTCACAATCAAATCCACCCGGCCTTGCAGCCGGCAGGCGGGTCGTATGTTGTCGGGCCGCCACGCATCCTCGCAGATCTCAAACCCAAACTTTACGCCCTGGTGCTCGAAAATCATGTCGCCTAAGGTCCACTCCTCTCCCTCCCAGGTCACGGTAGTGGTTTCGCCTGCAGGCCACGGGTGGAAAAAACGCGGCTCGTAATGCACACCGTCGTTGGCCAGAAACTGCTTGGCCGCAAAGCCCAGAATCTGCCCGTCGCGCAATACAGCAGCCGTGTTATAGGTGCGATGTTGCAAACGTACCGGCAACCCCACTACTACGCAGATGCCTTCGGTCCAGGGCCGTACTTGCTGCAGATGAACCAGTGCTTGCTCCGGCAGCCAACCACTCAGAAACAGGTCTTCACAACCGTAGCCTGTCAAGCACAACTCCGGCAGGCAGAGCAATTCCACCCCGGCCGCTTTAGCTTGCTCGATGGCCTCGCGGATCACGCGCAAGTTATGGGTCCAGTCAAACGGTATCTGGTTGAGGGCAGCGCCGGCAATTCGCATAAAGAGAGCTTAAGGATGAGCATTTACCTTGCAAATAACTCGAAATGCCCGATACAGGTTGTCGACGTCGGTTATCTATTCTCGTCGTAGCTGCATTAGTCACCCTGGTTCTGCTTTGTTACTGCACCGCGCTGCTTCGCCCTTGGCTATCTAGGACACGGAGCTTACCGTTCTCCATCAACAGCGCGTGGAGTGGCTGGCCTTTATCAGTAAGCTCCTGATGCGGCAGGTCGATGGCAATAACTTTTCCGTGATAAAGCGGCTTTATGCGCTCTACGGGCGTGTGCCCAACCACCATGGTGCTAGCTGAATAAGCTGCTAGTATTTGTGCTACTTCTGCTTCTTCGGCCTCTTCAAAAACCAGCCCCCGATACCAATCTGGGCTACTAGGTGGCTGCGTTGCTTGCCTTTCCTGCGCAGACAATTGTGCTACGGGCGTATCAATACTGGCGCGAGCCAGCGCGTTGAGGCGGTTTAGCGAAAGACGTTGAGTGGCAACCGCCGGGCTGATGCCACCATGCACAAACAACACGCCCCCAATGCGCTCCACCACGTTTTTGGTACGCAACCACTGCCCAAGCACGGTACTGCGGTCGTACCAGTTTTCGTAGGGAATACCTAGGGTATCTGCATTTGCGCGGTATTTGCGGCGCACATACTTGTAGTGGCCCGTCAAGTTCATCCGTTCGTGGTTGCCTAGAATGAAATGCACTTTACCGCCAGCTTGCTTTGCCTCTTGTTCCAGCTTGTAAATTAGCCAGAGGCACTCCGTCACATTTAGCCCCCGGTCGAAAAAGTCGCCCACAAGTACCAAATGCCCCTTCCCGAACTGCCAAGCCAGGTGCTGATCTACTACGCCGGCCCCGCGTAACAAGGATTCGAACCCTTTGAAATTACCCTCGATGTCGGAAAGGGCCAGCCATTTCGCTGGCGCGGGATATTCAGTTGCTTCAACAGCCAATGAATCCGGAGTTCTCCGCAAGGGCACGCGAAACTCCCGCTTTGTCTCCTGCACAAAACATGTCAGCGTGTCCCGACCGTCGGGCCGTAGCGTATCGGTCTGCACAAGCAAGCTGTTGCCGCTTGGCACGATGCGCTTGCTGATAAGCCGTCCGCCCTCACTGACAACCAACGGGCCATCCGCAGCGACACCCGAGAAGTCACTCACGCTATGTGGTCCTTTAATAGACCAACCAGGAAGGAAATATAATCGATTGATTTTGCCTAAAGCAAGCAGCCCGATACCGCCGGCAAAGTATAAGACAACCAGCAGCAGCACCCCGAGTACTATCTTCTTTACCATAAACAGCTAACTCCAGACTAGTTTTCATAACCCGCCGGGAGTAGCATAGCCTACACGCCCAGCATTTCCAAAGCTCGCTCTGCGGCTAACTGTTCTGCTTGTTTCTTGCTTAAACCCATGCCTGTGGCTATGGCTTCTTCATCTAGCAGTACAGTGGCAGAAAATTCCATAACCCCACCTGGCCGAGACTCCCCGTTCAATTCGTAGCGGAGCGTTTTGCCGTTGCGTTGCGCCCATTCAATAAGCTTGCTCTTGAAGTTGGTGGTGGTTTGGGTCATGGACTTTACGTCCACGTAGGGCTTCACAATGCGGCCTAGTACAAACTTGCGGGCCGCTTTATAGCCTTGGTCGAGGTATACGGCGCCTACCAACGCCTCTAGGGCGTTGCCATTCACAGAGCGGGATCGAGCAGCGCGGCCCTGCCCTGGATCAAGCTGCACGAGCTTATCGAGGCCGAGCTTCAGAGCCAGGGAATTAAGGCTTTCCCGGTTCACAATGCGGCTGCGCATTTCGGTCAGGAAGCCTTCCTGCTCGTACGGGAACTTGCGGAACAAGTACTCGGCTACCACTGTGCCGAGCACCGCGTCGCCGAGGAACTCCAGCCGCTCGTTGCTTTGCTGCCGTCCCTGCTCGCCTTGCTGCCGCACCACCGACGAATGGGTGAACGCCAAACGATAAAGCCGCACGTTGGAAGGCGTGCGGCCCGTTACCGTAGCAATTGCTTGCAGGAAGGCTTGGTCCTGCCCCAGCATCCGCCGAAAAAAGCCGAACAAGGGCAGACCTGCCATTACGCTTGAAATTTGCGGAACACTACCGACGTGTTGTGCCCACCGAAACCAAACGTATTGCTTATAGCCACATTCACCTCACGGGTTTGGGCTTCGTTGAACGTGAAGTTCAACCGGGCATCCAGTTCCGGGTCGTCGGTGAAGTGGTTGATGGTGGGAGGTATAATGCCGTGCTGAATAGCCAAAATGCTGGCTACTGCCTCAATACCGCCCGCACCGCCTAACAAGTGCCCCGTCATGCTCTTGGTAGAACTGATGTTGAGGTTGTAGGCATGCTCCCCGAACACCTTCTGGATGGCCTTCACCTCAGCACCGTCGCCAAGGGGCGTGCTGGTGCCGTGGGTGTTGATGTAGTCCACTTCCTCGGGCTGAATACCGGCATCGCGCAAGGCGTTCTGCATTACCAGCACCACTCCTTCGCCCGTTGGGTCGGGAGCCGTGATGTGGTAGGCATCCGAAGAAAGACCACCACCAATGATTTCGGCGTAGATTTTGGCGCCGCGAGCTTTGGCGTGTTCGTAATCTTCAATTACAAGCGCCCCTGAGCCTTCACCTAGCACGAAACCGTCCCGGTCCTTGTCGTACGGCCGCGAAGCTGAAGGCGCGTCGTCGTTCCGTTCGCTCATGGCCTTGAGAGCGTTGAAGCCACCCACACCAGCTTCCGTAACAGCTGCCTCCGACCCGCCAGTTACCACCACATCGGCCATACCCAGGCGGATGTAGTTGTAAGCGGCGACAATAGCGTCGGAAGAAGAAGCACAGGCCGAAGTCGTTACGAAGTTGGGGCCGCGGAAGCCGTTCTTGATCGAAATGTTGCCCGATGAGCTATCGGCAATCATCTTCGGAATGAAGAAGGGGTTGTAGCGCGGGGTGCCGTCGCCCTTAGCAAAGGTGAAGCACTCGTTCTGGAACGTTTGCAACCCGCCAATGCCGGAACCCCAAATAACGCCTACCCGGTCCTTGTTCACGCCTTCGGCCAAACCCGCATCGAGGATGGCCTCGTCGCTGGCAATGACGGCGAACTGCGTGAACAGGTCCATCTTCCGACCTTCTTTGCGGTCGAAGTAATTATCTGGATTGTAATCTTTCACTTCGCAAGCGAAGCGAGTCTTGAACTTGCTGGCGTCGAAGCGGGTGATAGGTGCGGCACCACTTGTGCCTTGGCGCAGGCCGTCCCAATATGCTGGAACAGTGCTACCAAGCGGCGTGATGGCACCCAACCCCGTAACGACAACTCTCCGAGAAGCCATAGGAATGGGCAGAGATTACGAAAAAGTGGAAAAGCAAAACGGTCGGCGGCAGGCCGACCGAATGCGCGAAAGCCGCTATAAAACGAGTAGTTGGCAGTAAGTAGCGAGTAGTGAGATATACCTTAAACCAGGTTGGAAGGTCTCCTTACTGTATACCAATTACTTAATACTATCCACTTATTTGGCGTGTTCCTCGAGGTAGCTGATAGCCTGACCCACGGTACCGATGTTTTCGGCTTGGTCGTCGGGAATGGACACGTTGAATTCTTTTTCAAACTCCATAATCAGCTCTACTGTGTCGAGCGAGTCGGCACCTAGGTCGTTGGTGAAGCTTGCCTCGGGAGTAACCTCAGATGCTTCTACGCCTAGTTTATCGATGATGATGGCTTTTACTTTTTCTGCAATTTCAGACATTTCCGTGGGGGTTTAGAGAAAACTCGCCACAAATAACACCATCTTCCCTAACATTTTCAAACATCGACTCCCTAATCTTGTCAGTACAAGATTCTGACCTGAGCAGTTCATTTCGTGGGTTAGGTGTGTAATTTTGCTTGCTCTGGCTTTAGTCTCTGCCCATGAAAACGCTCACTTTGGACCTAGAATACGAGTGCAACTTCGACTTATTCGGGGTGGTTTCGTCGAGCCGTGAGCACACCTTGGCGTGGCAGCTCAACCAGTTGCTACGCCTGCGTCTGGTGAAACAGCAAGACCTGATTTACGACTTGTTTAGTCAGGGCCGGCTTGTTATTAGCAACTACTTGCATGCCACCGAACACTTCACGCTGCGGCTGTTGCGCAACCGTTCCCTGGATCCATCAGTATTGAAAAAACCGTTCCTAGCGCCCGATATCAAGGAATACGACTACCTGATTCAGGTTAGCAACGGCACTGGTATGCTCGCGCCCGAAACGCTAGTGACGGAACTTGCCGCCTTACCCGTGGTGCAGTATGTATGTCAATTCGACCCAAATAGCCTGAAGTTTAAAGAAAATCTGCTCTTTTGAGGATTGTAGCGCCAAGCTCCAGCTTGGCGAACGGTCGGCGCACCGTGCCGGCCTCCCACTTCACTCACCGTTCAACGACTTACCAAGCTGGAGCTTGGCGCTACTTGCCCATGGAAACACGTGCTCAGTTCAATAAAACCAAAATTGTGGCCACCGTCGGCCCGGCATCCAACACCTACGAACGGTTGGCAATGCTCATCCGCGAAGGGGTGGATGTATTTCGGCTCAATTTTTCGCACGGCTCCTACGAAGACCACCTCTCGGTAATCAACACCGTCCGGCGCCTCAACAAAGACTTGCGCACCAATGTGGGTTTGCTGCAAGACTTGCAAGGCCCCAAAATTCGGTTGGGTGAAGTAGAAGGCGGCGGCGTTGAAATCACGCGTGGCGACAAGATTAAGTTGGTATGCGGCGAGAAAGAAATCAGCACGGCCACCCGCTTGAGCACCATTTACTTGGGTCTGGCCCGCGACGTAAAGCCCGGCGACATGATTCTGCTCGACGATGGCAAGATTGAATTGAAAGTGCTAGCCACCGACCGCGAAACGGAAGTGGACGTGGAAGTAATATATGGCGGCCTAGTGAAGCCCCGCAAAGGCATCAACCTCCCCGACTCCGAAGTATCGGCTCCTTCCATGACCGAAAAGGACATTGAAGACTTGAAGTTTGGCTTGGCGAACGATGTAGATTGGGTAGCCCTATCGTTTGCCCGCCGGGCCGAGGACATCCGCTTTATTAAGAGCCTGATTGCGGAAGCAGGCAAAGACACGCGTGTAATTGCCAAAATCGAGACGCCTGAAGGCCTTCGTAACCTCGACGAAATCATTGCCATTACGGATGCCGTGATGGTCGCCCGCGGCGACCTTGGCGTGGAGGTGAAGATGGAAGAGGTGCCGATGGCGCAAAAAATGATTGTTGAGAAGTGCAACAAGGCAGGCAAACCCGTTATTGTGGCCACGCAGATGATGGAAAGCATGATTTCGGCCCCGCGCCCGACCCGTGCCGAAACCTCCGACGTAGCCAACGCCGTGATGGATGGCGCCGATGCGCTGATGCTATCGGCTGAAACTGCCGTAGGTCAGTATCCGGCTGAGGTTATTCGCTCGATGGTAGGCACTATTGCCAGCGTGGAAAGCCGCAGGCCGAGCCTCTACAACCACTGGTTCCCCATTGACCCCACCGCGCCAAGCTTCATGGTGGATAGCTTGCTATCGGCAGCTTGCCACTTAGCCAAAAACACAGGTGCCAAGGCTATTACAGCCATGACGCACCGTGGCTACACGGCCTTCCAGATTGCGAAGTACCGCCCCAAAGCCAACATCTTCGTGTTCACCGACAACCGTCCGCTGCTGACCACCCTCAGCCTGATATGGGGCGTGCGTGGTTTCTACTACGACCGGATGGTAAGCACCGACAACACGGTGCTAGACATTAAATACGTGCTCACTACTATGGGCCACCTCCAGAAAGGTGACGTGTTCATCAATACAGCGTCTATGCCTATCAACGAGAAAGGCAAAGCCAACATGGTGAAAGTAAGCGTAGCGTAAGGCCAAGAGTTTTACTCTTTAATATCGCCGACTGCTCAAAAAAGAGGCCCGCCTGAGTCATCAGACGGGCCTTTTTGTTTGAATTTATGGGCTTCACCAGCGTCTCATCATACTTAGTATAGATGTTCGGTGAAGACGCTTCCGTTGGCGAGCAGGTACGCGCACCTATAGTAGGTGCAGCGGCTGAAGTGACACACCGAGCTTTCGCTTTCTTCGTTTACATCTCAGACGAACGTGAAAAGGCCCCGCACTCGCGCGCAGGGCCTTTTCTGTATGAAAGAGCAGAAAGTAGCTTTTGCCGCTTAGGCAGCCAGCGACTTCACGAACTTAGCCAGCTTCGACTTGTTGTTGGCGGCTTTGTTCTTGTGGATGATGTTCTTTTTGGCCAGACGATCCAGCATCGACGATACTTTGCTTAGCAGCTCTTGAGCGGCAGTAGCATCGGTGGTTGCACGCAGCTTCTTGATGGCGGTGCGGGTAGATTTTGCCTGGTAACGGTTCAGCACGCGCTTAGCCTCGTTGGAACGGATGCGCTTAAGGGCCGACTTATGATTTGCCATGTGTTAAAAAGGTCTTCTGCTCGAATTCAGTTCAATTGGGTTGGCAAAGGTAAGGCTTTGGTTTGAAATAGCAAATACTTGATGGAATGTAATAAGTGGAGTTTACTCTAATGCAAGCGCAATTACCAAGATGAACCGAGTCATCTAACATAGCATCATTGCTACTCACAGTTACCGTTTCCTGCCGGAAGGTATACCTAGCGTAAAATTACCACTCAATCTTGCATGTCATTTTGTGCATTCTTGCTACTCCACTTAACGCGGCGCTTTTGTTTGCTTATCCGCTTGTTTTGCTTGCCTTCCGTCAGCAACTTTCCTTCTGAAACTAAAGTTATACAAGCTCTAGACGCATATTTCTGCCTCTAAAAAGTATGCATGCCTACATTATCTGTTGCTATTCCACTGCTCAACTAAGCTTCCGCTTTCTACCTAGCTTGCAATACTTATGCCTCTTGTAACACACTCTCGCTATCAGCCGCCATTCTATCTTTTCAATGGCCACCTTCAAACTATTGTTCCTAGCCTGCTTCGCACGGTACCGGAGGTGCGTTACGAGCGCGAGCGAGTGGAAACCACGGACGGCGATTTTCTGGACTTAGACTGGTCTCGTTTGAATGACCGAAGTGTGGACACACTATGCATCGTGTCGCATGGGTTGGAGGGCGACGCGGGACGGCCTTACGTGCGCGGCATGGTGCGCGCACTCAACAAAGCCGGTTTCGATGCGTTGGCTTGGAACTACCGCAGCTGTAGCGGCGAAATGAACCGCTTACTTCGCTCCTACCACCTCGGCGACACCGACGACCTGGATTTTGTGGTGCGCTACGCTTTAGCTACTGGCCGGTACCAGCGGGTGTATCTCACGGGTTTTTCGGCTGGTGGCAATGTCACGCTCAAGTACTTAGGCGAAAACCCTGACCGAGTACCCCACGAGGTGCAGCGGGCCGCAGTGTTTTCAGTGCCCACTGACCTCAAAGCTAGTTCCCACCAGATTGCTCGGCCCGAAAACCGCGTCTACCTAAACCGCTTCATGAAGTCGTTGCGGCGCAAGATGCGCGAAAAGGCAGCGCTGCTACCCGGTCAAGTGAACCTGGAAGGCCTAGACTTGCTCCGCGACTTTCCGCAGTTCGACGACCGGTTTACAGCCCCGATGCACGGCTTCAAGTCGGCCGATGAGTATTACGAGCACTCGGGTTCGGGTCGATACCTCAGTGCTATCCGCATCCCCACACTGCTCGTTAACGCCCAGAACGACCCGTTTTTGGCGCCCACCTGCTACCCGCGGGAAGTGGCGTCCCGCAGCGAGTTCGTGTATCTGGAAACCCCACAGGGAGGTGGCCACGTTGGGTTTGCAGAGGGCACGCCCGATGGCGAGTACTATTCAGAGCGCCGGGCCGTGGAGTTTCTGACAGCTCAAGTGCCTGCATGACCCTGTTGCGCCTAGCTCCTAGTGCGACTTCCTTTTAGGAGAAGAGAAAGTACTACGTCTTGTCCGCTCTTTTTTGGAAGCAGACACGGACACTTCTACTGCGTAACGGGAACAAATACGACCTTCTTGGTTTCGAAGAACTCCTCTTCGTAGAAATCTTTCAGATCGTGAATTTTGGCTTTCAGGCCAGACTCTTCTATTTCCTCGGTCAGGTCGCCCCCTTTCAGGTAGTAGAGCCCGTTGGTAGCATTGCCACTAGGTTTATAGCGAAACGCAATCCAGGTGTGGAAGGTAGCGAGGCGCGCCACGGCGCGGCTTACGATATAGTCATACTTGGTACGAAGCTGCTCGGCCCGGATTTGCTCGGCTGTTACGTTGGTTAGGCCTAGGTCACGGGCCATTTCCTGCACGGCGTGGATTTTCTTGCCGATGCTGTCTACCAAGTGGAACTTCACCTCCGGAAACAGAATGGCCAGTGGTAAGCCCGGCAGGCCACCACCCGTACCCACATCCAGCACCGACGCCCCCGCCGAAAACTCCACCACTTTGGCAATACCTAAGGAGTGCAGAAAATGGCGCTCCGCCAAATTGTTGACGTCGGTGCGGGCTACCAGGTTGAGGCGCTCATTCCAGCTGCGAAACTCGGTGTCGAGCTGCTGGAACAGTTGGCGCTGGTGGTCGGTGAGGTGCGGGAAGTAGCGGTTGATAATATCCATCGTACCGGCAAAGATAGGAGCTTGGCTAAGTGCCCGCCTAGAACCTGCCGCTTGATCCGACAATTCTGCCGGGCATAAAAAAGCCCCGCTTGTGGGCGGGGCTTTTCGTTAGATGATTTCCTTTTTGTTTTTCACCATGTCATAGAGCAGCTCACGGGCGCGGTGCAGTTGCGCTTTCACAGTGCCAAGCGGGGCTTTTAGCTCCTGCGCTATTTCTTCGTAGCTCAGTTCGTCGAAGTAGCGGAGCGTAACGAGACGCTGGTACTTATCGGGCAGCCGCGACACCACGTGCTGCATGATTTCAATTTTCTGGTTCTTGATGGTCGACTCCTGCGGGTTCAGGTTTTGGTCGCGGAAGTCGATAGTGATTTCGTCACCGTTGTCGATTTTGATGGCCGAATCAATCGACATCGTCTTGATTTTATTCTTGCGAATGAAGTCGATGCAATTGTTGGTAGCAATGCGGAACAGCCAGGTGCTAAAGGCAAACTCCGGATTGAATTTGTGCAGGTTGCGGAACGCCTTAGCGAAGGCCTCGATGGTGAGATCTTCGGCATCGTCGGGGTTGCGCACCATTTTCAGCACCACGTGATAAACTGGTTTTTTGTAGATCTGCATCAACTCCGCGTACGCCTTTTCGTCCGCGTTTTCTACAGCGGCCCGAATCAGTTTGAAGTCGTGCTTGGCTTTAGCTGAAAATTGTTTTTCCGGATTATTTACTTCCATCGGAGGTTACGGTAGAGGAACAGGGAGACTCCCAGAGCGAGATAGTAAAAAAAGTAGACAAGGTCTAATATTGGCAGTAGCGCGCCCGGCAATGGGTCGTCAAGTCTACGGCTGAGACGCAAATAGGTACCTGAAACAAGTGCGGTGCGTAGTGCCCATAATACAGCCAAAGGTACCCAATCCGAAGGAAAAAACAGCAGAGTTAAACTTATACTATGAAAAAGCACATTGCTTCCGATAAAGGTTCCAATGCGCCAACGGTCGGCAGCCCGGTAGCTGCGCCCCGCCGACATGTGCCGCCGTTTCTGCCGCCACCAGCTCGTCCAGGTTCGAGCCGGTTCACTGAGCGTGTGTGCCACGGGGTCGGCTACCACCGTTACTCGCTTTCCTTGCCCAACGGCATCCTGCACGAACAGGTCGTCGTCGCCGCTTAGGCTGCGAATGTGGGAGGCAAACCCCCTAGTGGAGTGAAAGACATCTTGGGTATAGGCTAGGTTGCGGCCCACGCCCATGTATGGTTTCCCACGCCACGCGAACGAGAGATACTGCGCCCCGGTAACTAAGGTTTCAAACCTGATCAGCTTATTCAAAAATCCGGGTTCGGCGGCGTAGGCCGAGTAGCCTAGCACGACATTGGCGGGGCGCTGAAAACCAGCCTGCATATTGAGCAGCCACTCGTCGGTGGCCGGTATACAGTCAGCATCGGTGAACAGCAACCGAGGGTAGCGCGCTACTTTAATGCCGAGGGTAAGGGCGTATTTTTTGGGTGCTAATCCTTTGGGCGTGCTGGCTATGGTGACCAGCCGTACAGTGGAATAGTACTGAGTAAGTTGCTGGAAGTAGAGAAACGAATCGTCGGTGGAACGGTCGTCTATCAGCACAATTTCGAAGCCAGCCGGATAGTCCTGCTTCAGCAGCAAGGGCAGTAGCCGGCGCAGGTTATCGAGTTCGTTGTGGGCGCACACTAGTATCGATACGGGCTGGGCCTGCGTGGCATTGGGATTAGGCTCCGGCGGACGGTTGGCAAAGGGCAAAAAATAATAGATGACATAAAATAGCTGTACCAGCACAGTAGCCAGCAGCAGCCAAACAGCCGGAGAATAGCTCAGCAACAAAACGAGGAAGTGAATTAGCCTGCAAAAGTAGGCATTCGGGGTGGCGGAAGTACCTTTGTGGTTCTTACGACTTTCACGCTAGCGTTGGTAGTGAATAGGACTAGGTTTCTTGCAGCAGTTGAACTCCGACGGCGCGAAACCAGAGCCCACATTCCCGAAACGCACAGCGCGAAATCAACTTCCCCGCATGACTTTCGACCTAGTAACCAACGACCCCCATACCAAAGCCCGCGCCGGTGTAGTGCACACCGACCACGGCGCTATTGAAACGCCCATCTTTATGCCCGTCGGGACGGTGGGCACCGTGAAGGCAGTGCAGCAGCGCGACCTTACCAACGACGTGCAGGCCCAAATCATCCTCGGCAATACCTATCACCTCTACCTGCGTCCTGGCCTCGACATCCTGCACAAAGCCGGCGGCTTACATAAGTTCAATGGCTGGGACCGGCCCATCCTTACCGATTCGGGCGGCTACCAGGTATACTCACTCAGCGGCACACGCAAAATCAAGGAGGAAGGCGTGAAATTCCGCTCCCACATTGATGGCAGTCAGCACTTGTTTTCGCCAGAAGGCGTGATGGACATTCAGCGCACTATCGGGGCCGACATTATCATGGCCTTCGACGAGTGTACGCCCTGGCCCTGCGAGTACGACTACGCCCGCCGCTCCCTCGACATGACCCACCGCTGGCTGAAACGCTGCATCCAGCGCTTCGATAGCACCGAGGGCCACTACGGCTACTCCCAAACACTGTTCCCGATTGTGCAGGGCAGCACATTCAAAGACTTGCGCATCAAGTCGGCGGAATTTATTGCCGAGCAGCAGCGCGAAGGCAACGCCATTGGGGGCCTGAGCGTGGGCGAGCCCGCCGAGCTGATGTATGAGATGACCGAGCTGGTTTGTGACATTCTACCCAAAGACAAGCCGCGCTACCTGATGGGTGTGGGCACCCCGGCCAATATTCTGGAGAATATAGCGTTGGGCGTAGATATGTTCGACTGCGTTATGCCGACCCGCAATGCCCGCAACGGCATGCTCTTCACCACACAGGGCATTATCAATATCAGCAACAAGAAGTGGGCCGATGATTTCGAACCAATTGACGCTGAACTAGGTGGCTACGTCAGTACGTTCTATTCGAAAGCCTATGTGCGTCACCTCTTTCACAGTAAGGAAATGCTCGGCCCGCAAATTGCCTCCATCCACAACCTCACCTTCTATCTGTGGCTGGTAAAGCAAGCCCGCCAGCAGATTCTGGCCGGTACCTTCCGTGAGTGGAAAGACCGGATGGTAAAGCAGTTGATGACGCGGTTGTAAACAAAGAGTTGTAGACAAAGAAACGTCATGCTGAGCGCAGCCAAAGCATCTCGCGTGCTGATGCTGCCAAAGTAAATGATTTTACCACACTAGCGAGATGCTTCGGCTGCGCTCAGCATGACGGACTGGATACATAAAAATGAAACTGCTCGATAAATACATTCTCAAGAAATTCCTCACGGCCTTCTTCTTCACCGTCGTGGTATTGGTGATGGTGATTTGCGTGATTGACTTCACTGAGAAGAACGATGACTTTCTCAAGCATAGCTTGGGGGTGAAGCAGATCATGCTGGAGTACTACGTGAATCTGTTTCCGTATTATGCCAACCTGCTCTCCCCTATCACCGTGTTCATAGCAGTGGTGTTCGTGACGGCGCAGCTAGCGGCCCGCACCGAGATTGTGGCTATTCTGGCCAGCGGCGTGAGTTTCAAGCGGCTGCTGGTGCCTTACATAATGGGCAGCACGATTCTGGCTGTTATTACCATGGGCCTCACGGGTTGGGTGATTCCGTACGCCAACAAAACTCGCGTTGACTTCGAGCGGAAGTACGTAAAGAACCCATACCACTTCAAGGGACGCAACGTGCACATCAAAATTGGCCCGAAGAGCTACGCCTACATGGAGAGCTACGACAACGTGAACAACGTGGGCTACAAGTTTGCGCTGGAAACCGTGGAAGGCACTCTGCTCAAACGCCGCATGACGGCCGAGGCCATCTCCTGGGATTCTACCAAGCGGGCCTGGCGCCTTACCCCCCAACTCGTACGCATCATCGATGGTCCGAAAGAGAAGCTGCTCACGCTGCCCCAACGTGATACCACGCTCAATCTCTACCCCAAGGACTTTGCCAGCACCTACCGCCTAAGCGAAACCCTAACGCTGCCGGAGCTGAACCGCTATATCCAGCAGAAGATAGACCGGGGCGCCGCCGACACGCAGATCTATCTGAGCGACAAATACGAGCGGTATGCCTACCCCTACGCCATGTTTATCCTCACCATTATCGGGGTTATTATGAGTGCACGGAAGTCACGCGCTGGTGTTGGGGGGCAGATTGCGTTGGGTTTCGTGCTGGCGTTTGTGTTCATCATCTTCGTTATCCTGAGCCGTAACTTCGCCCAGGTTGGTGACTTGAACCCGATGCTGGCCGCCTGGATACCAAGCATTGTTTTTACGTGCATCGGGCTGGTGCTGTACCGGGTGGTGCCTCGGTAATGCGAGTAACTGAATAGCTAAGTAACTGAGTAAGCTATTTAGCTTTGTCCCTGACAGCTTTTTCACTCAGCTACTCATGTTGAAAGACTACCTCCGCCTGCATTTCATTGTGTTGCTTTGGGGCTTCACGGCCATACTAGGCAAGCTGATTTCGGTGCCGCCGGTGGAGCTGGTATTTTGGCGGACCTTGCTGGCGACTGTAGGGCTCGGGATGCTGCTAGCAGCGCGGCAGGTGGCATGGCGCGTTCCGCCAACCGAGGCGCTCCGGCTTATGGGTGTAGGGTCGCTGGTAGCCGTACACTGGATAACGTTCTTCCTCGCGGCTCGCTTATCGTCGGTGAGCGTGTGCTTGGCGGGTATGGCCACGCTGGCACTCTGGACGTCTTTGCTGGAGCCCTTGATCTTGTGGCGGCGGGTGCGTGCCTATGAGGTCGGCCTGAGCATGCTGACGATGGTGGGGCTGTATCTGGTGTCGAGGGCCGAGCTGGACCAGCTGGCGGGCTTGCTCGTGGCTATTTTGTCGGCGGGGCTGTCGGCACTGTTTAGCGTGATGAACTCGCAGCTGGTGAAGCGCCACACGCCGCTGCGGCTTACCTTCTACGAAATGGGTGGCGCTTGTCTGAGTATTGCGCTGTTCTTTCCGGTTTACAGCCGCTACTTCAGCGAGGGTCGGGGGTTGCAGCTCGCCTTCCACGGCTACGACTGGTTATGGCTAGGCGTGCTGGCCGGCGTGTGCACCGTCTACGCTTTTTCGTCATCGGTGGAGCTGATGAAACGGCTATCCGCTTTTGTCGTGAATCTGACCATCAACCTGGAGCCCGTGTACGGCATCTTGCTGGCTGTTTTGATATTCGGCAGCGAAGAAAAAATGTCGTTTGGGTTCTATATGGGCACGCTTGTGATTTTGTTTAGCGTGCTTATCCACCCGGTCATCGACCAATGGAATCAGCGGCGCATCCAGCGCAAAGAAGCAGTGGATGTGTTGGTAGGATAAGGTGAACTGGAGCGTTTGGTAGGGCGCTGGTATCAGTAGCGCGGACTCAACAGCAAATGCGCCGTTTCATCCTTACAACCGCCCATCCCAAACCAAGTACTCCGCTGGCATTTCCAACTTTGGAGGAAGTTCTAAGCCCGGAAACAGTCCGTACACCGCCGAACCCGAGCCTGACAAAGAAACATAAGCAGCCCCTGCGGCATAAAGCTGCTGCTTGATTTCGCCAAGTACCGGATAAAAGGGAGTTAGCGCATCTTCGAAATCATTGCTAACCGTTTCGCGCCAGGTTTCCAGGGGTTGGCGCAAGGCTTCACGCAAGTCGTGAAGGGGCGTGCGAGGCGTTACCCGAGAATACGCTTCGGCAGTGCTGATGTGCAGGCCAGGATACACCACTTTGCAAGCCGTACCGCTCAGGTTCAAGCTAATTTCTTCGAACACGTCGCCCTTCTCATATGCGAAGACCGGCTTGTTGGCTATGAAAAAGGCGCAGTCGGAACCGAGCCGGCGAGCGTAGCCGACGAGCGTTTCGGCGGACAGATTCAGCTCAAACAAGTCGTTTAAAGCACGCAGGGCAAAGGCCGCATCGGCTGAGCCGCCTCCCAAACCCGCGCCGATGGGTACCACTTTGTGCAGGTGCTGCCGTATGGGCGGCAAGTTGAAATCGGCGCGTAGCAGTTCATAGGCACGATGGCAAAGATTGGTAGCGGGGTCGCCCGGAATCGGGATGCCGGTAAGCGAGAGGGTGATTTCGGCAGGCTCGGCGGCGGGCAGCACTTCCAGCGCATCGCACCACGGCAAGGGCACAAATACCGATTCGAGGTTGCGGAAGCCGTCGGGCCGCTGGCCGGTGATATAGAGGCCGAGGTTGAGTTTTGCGTTCGGGAAAACGAGCATGGCGCAAATGTAGCGGAAGCTTCTTAGGCTTCGGTTAATCAACCAACCGGCTTTTGGCCAGCTACACAAGGCTGCAGTGCAAGCCGGCATCAGATAGCAGACAATTCTTGCTGCGTCTGCATTGCGCGCTTCTAGCAGCAAGCAGCTTGACGCTTGCACAGGTTTTCGTACATTCTGTAGGTGCTTATAGATTCCTTGTCTGTGTATGAAGGGTGAAATGCCCGGAAAAACACAACTTTGCAACCCACTTAGATTGACTCCACCGTATGTTGAACTCCACCGACTGGTACCACCGCTGGGGCAAGCGCGTCCTGGACGTAGGGCTGGCGGCTCCGCTGTTGCTGGTGGCGCTGCCGGTGCTGCTGGCTGGGGCGGCGGTGCTGGCCGTGCAAAACCGGGGACCGTGGTTGTTCCGACAGCTGCGGCCGGGTCAGTACGGACGGTTGTTCACGCTCTATAAACTGCAAACCATGACCACCGCACACGACGCCCAGGGCCGCCTACTGCCGGATGCGCAGCGCCTACCGCGCCTGGGGCGTTGGGTGCGGGCCACTTCCCTCGACGAGTTGCCTCAACTCTGGAATGTGTTGCGTGGTGACTTGAGCCTGGTAGGTCCCCGCCCCCTGTTGCCCGAGTATCTGCCGCTGTATTCTCCTGCGCAGGCCCGGCGGCATTTGGTTTTGCCGGGCCTCACGGGCTGGGCCCAGGTGAATGGCCGCAATGCCATCAGCTGGGAGCAAAAGTTTCTGTACGATGCCTGGTACGTGGACAACGTCAGCTTGTCGCTCGACCTGCGCATCTTGTTCCGCACTGCCTTGCGCGTGCTAGGAGCCCACGGTATCAACGCTCCTGGTCAAGCTACCACCGAGCCTTTTCGCGGCTCATCGTCCCTCTCTTCGGCTCCCCCTTCTGACTTCCTGGCCTCCTCATGACTACTAACTTACATACGCCACAGCTGCGGCCTTTGGCCATCTTCGGGGCAGGCGGTTTGGGCCGGGAGGTACTGGTATTGGTGCACCAAATCAACGAGTATCAGCCTACCTGGCAGCTTACGGGCTTCTATGACGACGCTCGGCCTTCCTTGGACACGCTGCACGGCTTACCCTACCTAGGCACCAGCGCCGACCTTAACGAGGTTACGGCGCCCTTGCATGTGGTAGTGGCAGTAGGCAACAGTCAGAGCCGCGCAGCCGTGGTAAGGCAGCTTACGTCTCCGCACTTGGCATTTGCCACGCTTATTCATCCGGGGGTGGCGTGCGCGCCCTACCAGAACCTGCAGATAGGGGCAGGCTGCATCATCAGTCAAGGCTGCATTCTAACTACCGATATTACCCTGGGTCAACATGTATTGCTCAACCTGGGCTGCACTGTTGGGCATGATGCGGTGCTAGAAGATTTCTGCTCCTTGATGCCGCACGCCAATGTGGGCGGCGCTGCCCATCTGGAAACGGGCGTGTACTTGGGCACCAATGCCACAGTTATCAACCATGTGCATGTGGGGGCCCGCACTATAGTCGGGGCCGGGGCCGTAGCCGTCCGCAACCTGCCCGCTAACTGCACGGCCGTTGGCGTACCAGCGCAGGCCATCAAGACCAAGCAGTACCAGATGTAGCACTACTTTTGCTCGGGCTTTTTAGTTAACAATCAATACTGCAGTATGCCATCCAACCAAGCCTCTGCTGCTTCCTGTGCTTCTACTCTCACTACCTCGCAACACCTATACAACAAGCCTGAGCTAAAACCCGGGCTTTAATTTCTTTATGCGCAGTCAAGATTACGATCGTCTATACCTATCGCCGCCTCACTTGGGCCGGCACGAAATTAATTATTTACACAAAGCACTTGAAGACAATTGGGTGGCTCCTACCGGCCCCAATCTGGACGGCTTCGAGCGAGATATTTGCGAATTTACTGGTGCTGGCCACTGCATCGCCCTTACGTCGGGCACGGCGGCCATTCACCTCGGACTGATTTTACTTGGTGTTGGGCCAGGAGATGTGGTGCTATGCCCTTCGTTCACTTTCGTGGCCACCGCCAACCCCATTACGTACCTCGGAGCCACGCCCGTCTTCGTCGACAGCGAAGCCGATACTTGGAACTTGTGCCCCGAGCGCCTACGTGAAGCCATAGAAGACCAGCTCCGGCAGGGCCGCCAACCGAAGGCATTGCTGGTTGTGCACCTATACGGCATGCCCGCCAAGCTGCGCGAAATTCTGGCAATAGCCGCTGAGTATAATATTCCGGTGCTCGAAGACGCAGCCGAAGCACTGGGCTCCCGCTATGCGGGACAGCCGTTGGGCTCGTTTGGCGCGGTGAGCGTGTTTTCCTTCAATGGCAATAAGATCCTTACTACCAGCGGAGGCGGGGCGCTAGTCACCAACAACAGCGACTTGGCGCGTAGAGCCCGATACCTGGCTTCCCAAGCCAAGGATGCGGCTCCGCATTATCAGCACTCCGAAACAGGCTATAACTACCGGCTAAGCAACTTATTAGCGGGTATTGGTCGTGGCCAGATGGAGCTGATCGAAGACCGAGTGAAGCGGCGGCGCGAAATCTACGCATGGTACCGTGAGCATTTGGCAGGTATTCCCGGATTACAACTCGCGCCTACCGAACCAACAGGCAGCCGCAGCAACCGCTGGCTCACCACCCTGCTCCTTGACCCTGCCGAAACCACCGTCACCCCCGAGCAACTACGGCTCCACCTCGAAACGCGCAACATTGAAAGCCGTCCGCTCTGGAAGCCACTACACCTGCAGCCGCTCTTTGCTACGGCTCCGATGTATGGCGGCAACCTTTGTGCTGACCTATTTGCGCGTGGCCTCTGCCTGCCTTCTGGCACCGCCATGACGGAGATGGATCTGCGACGCGTGACAGATGCCGTGAAGGAAATACTATAGAACCAAGGGCGGCCTTTTCTGCGAGTCTAGCCAACACCAATAGGTTAGAAAGCAAAGACCTACCTGCATCAAGTACAGAAACCGCCAAAACGTGTCCAAAATCAGGGGCGCCTACAGTAATACGGCACTACTTCCCTATAGCGTATGTAATACCGCCGAGCAGATGCCGCAGAAACAGCGGCTCCTGGTAGCTTTCATCTGTGTGGCCTAAGGCTGTATAGAAGGCACGCCCCCCATCGTACGAGTGGCACCACGCAATAGGATGATTAGCCCCGTTAGTACCACCCGTGTAAGTGGTTTCATCTAGCGTAGCTAGCACGCGCAGGTCGGTAGCTAGGTTGCGGAAGTTATACCATTCATCGGTACGCACCCATTGAGCTGGGAGGAAGCTCGTAGCAGGGTGCTTGTTATCCGTAACACGCACCGTCGCTTGTTGAACCTTAGGATGGCCATTGAAATACGCGCCAACCAAGCCATTGTACCACGGCCACTCGTACTCGGTATCTGTGGCGGCATGAACACCCACAAATCCTCGTCCCAGCCGGATATACTGCTCAAATGCTTGCTGCTGAGCTGGATTTAGCACATCTTGGGTGGTGCTCAAGAACACGACTGCCTTGTATTTCCGCAGACTATCGAGTTGAAAACGCGCGGCATTGTTGGTGGTATCAACGCGAAAATTATTGCTTTGACCTAGCTGCTGAATGGCCCTGATACCAGCCGGAATAGAGGTATGGTAGAAGCCACTAGTTTTGTAAAAAACCAGCAGCAAATCGGGTTTTGTAATACTCTGCGTCGGCTCCGCTTTTTTCGAGCAGCTAAATATAACACTTAGCAGCAAGGGCAGGAAGCAATAGACTTGGCGCATAAACAAGAATATGAAAGGTGGGCGTTTCAATACGTGTTTCGCCGCCCTGTAGTATAGGCTCTAGCTCAACAAAGTAAGAGCGTAGTGTTCAGAAGTAGGCGCTTGCGCCACTTAGCAAGACAAAGGCAACCGTGCATTAGATAATAGTGCTCGATATTCCTTTTGTGGGCACCTACTATTACTTAGGATCTTTTAGGATGTATAATTTAACATCAATGCTTGGGCGTTGGAAACTATCGACTGGAGTTGCGCCAAGTGAAGACACAACATTTTCTAATTCTCTGCCGGGAAGAAAATTAAGATCATAGTACCACTTCGGAGTGCGGCCTGGGTAATCTCCAATATTATTTCTTAAATCAGGATTCTGTATAAGCCAGAGACGCTTTTTTCCGCGCAGGTCGCCGAATTGCTGCCGTATTTTATCGTAATATTCTTGCTTACTAGCTGTTACATGCCTTAAGTCATCACGGCCTAACGCGTCATATTTAAGATTGTAAGCATCCTTATAGTATTTGTAGGCGTGGTTCATTGTCCAGTATACATACACGGCATCGCCTTCTTGGTATCGATCATTTGCATAAAGTAATGCTTCTCTATTGTATTCTTTCTTATATAAATGGCTAGGATCCAAGGTAAACCTGATAGCATTCCAGGTAGGAGGAAGCAACACGAGAAAAAAGAGTATAGGGGCAACAACAGTATTCTTATTTTTTCCAAAAAAATCAGCAACGCTTTGCGCCCCATAGGCAATAAGCATAATAAAGAGCGGAGCAAGAAATAATATAAATCGTTCGTAAAACGGATAAGCTTTAAAGCCAGACGCAAGCAACGTCAAACCTATTGGCAAAGTAAGAATAAAGAACCTGTACTTATTTTTTCTGAACAAAACAAAAACACCGATTACCTCCAGAATAATGGGAAGGAATGGCATTCTAAAAAAAGTCTGTATGAGAGAGTAATCTTTTATATGATCACCAAATTTGGTTAACAGGCCTAAGTTTCGCTCTAGCAGCATATAATGCGTATACGCAAACCAAACAAAGTTTTTCTTAGAGGAAGGTGGCAGTGGCATATAGGCATCATATATAACTTCAAAGAAGTTTTTGAGCCAGCCCGAATCTTCGTATTTGCGTAGGAAGAATAAATAAACGAGTGAAAAGCTAAACAGCCAGATAGTAAATGGAATTAGCTTAAGCGAAAAATTCTTCCAGTCCTTACTAAGGAGCAAACTACTACTTACTACAATAGCTATTCCAGCAAGAACGAATATAGAGGAATAAGAAAACCAGACTAAAAGTCCACCACCAATTCCCCATAACAAAAGCGACCTTGTATCTAATGCTTTGTGGAATTTAACAAAAAGATATAAAGCCATAACCGCAGCAAATAGCTCTGTGCTATATTGCTTTGCCTCGGTCGAGTGGTAAACAAATGGTTCGCCAAAAGCTAGGATACCGACTGCTATTAACGCCGCCCAAGGTTTTAAAAAATAACGTGTGACAGGTATAAAGAAGAATAGAGAACTTATTCCGCAGATCAGAGAAAATAAACGAAGGGCTTTCTCGCCTTTGCCGAATAGAATTACAGCAAGCTTGGATGCCCACAAATAACCTAAGGGCGCTTTTTGCTCATAATCCATCGGTTTAGTAATCAGCTCCCAAAACCCCATTTTTATAACATTGCCATTCAAATAGAGCTCATCTATCCAAAAGGATCTGTTATCAAACAAGTGAAATATCCGCAGAAATATGCCTGCAGTAACAAGTGCCAGCAATATTCTGCCACTGTATTTATTTAAATAATCAACTGCACCTTCCCTTCTGCTTACAACAGTCACATTCTTGGGGGCAAGCAACATATATTTCTTGTGTGAATTTGCGGGTTACACTTGAGACGTAAAAAACAGGTAAAAAAGGAATCCACAGAAAGCGCTTCTAGGCTTTTGCTGATTAACCGTCAACTAGTTGCAATGCGCACTCTTGCCTGCAATAACACCTCAAGGTGCTGTTACTGCTGTGCTTGCCTATACGTTCGGCATTTCGTTTTGCGATAGTCTACATAGACCCAAGCCCATGTATTCTACAATAGACTATAGTATCAAAGCAGTTGAGCTACTTATTGATAAAGCACAAGTGCTGTAGGCATTGAACAGCAATATAGATTAAATATGTTTAATTTATAAAGATTCTATGTTTTTTTTGGCGAAATAAAAATAAACAAATACACATTATAGCAATTGTGCAACTTGCCTTAAGTGTAAGGATTTTTGCCTTTACTAGGCGAGCTAACTGATTTTAGTCTCTCTGTTAGCTGAGAATAAAGCATACCTGAAAGCAGTTCTCAATAACGAGCTTATCTAATGAGCTTGCTACACTATTCTAGTAGTGTGTAACTGGGTCTTATACACTCCGCCAAAAAGCAACAGACCAGCGGGATAGTGAAGCACTCAGTGCGCTCTATAAACACCTATCTAGAGTAGGTATCCATTAGGCAGCGTCGTTGACATGCAACTTATAAAATTGGCCAAGCGCACAGCCGCATACTAAGATCAGTGCGAGTGTTGGGGTTACAGCACTTGAAGTGGATGAGCCATAATTGATTTACTATTTGGCTAGTTCGGCACACCTCATTACGATAATTCCAGTTAAAATCTGTTGAGAAGTATAAACACTCAACAGATTCTAACTGGAATTACTTGCTGGGCAAAAACAAGCAAACCTAACATCTATCCATTTAATACACTGTATTTCAATAGCTTATGCGCTTAAAACATCTATGATATAACAAAGAGAATTTGTCTCCTTCAGATGATAAATTCAGTACAAAGTCAGACAACTTAGTACATAAAGTTCATTCACTAGTTTTAAGAGCACAAAAGCATCATGATGCAGTACAAGATTTTTGCAGATAGTATGCTTTTAGCCAGTTAGAATTGGCTAGACTAGGTGGGCTACAGTTGCGAAGGCTTGCTCTAAATCAGTTACTAATTCCTCTACTGGTTCGATGCCCACTGATAAGCGTACTAGGCCAACGGTTATACCTAAGTCTACCTGCTGTTGAGGCGTAAGCGACCGGTGCGAAGTTCCAAGCGGATACGACAAGGAGGAGTCTACTCCGGCTAGAGAAGGCGCAAAAGGAAACCGCTTCGTGGCTCGCATAAATTGATTTACTACTTCGACTTCATCCTCTAACTGGAAAGACAACATGCCGCCGAACAACTGGCGACCTTGCGCGGCAGCCAACTGGTGCTGCGGGTGCTCGTGTAAACCAGGGTAGTGCACCGCTCTGACCGTTGGCTGTTGCTCTAAAAAGCGGGCAATAGCTTCTGCATTGCGGCAGTGTGCTTCCATTCGCAGGCGTAGCGTCTTAAGGCCACGTACTGCCAGCCAGCTTTCCATGGGGCTAAGCGTAAGGCCAAACAGCATACCGATCTGCTTGAGCCGGGCTGCATCCTCCTCAACACGCGTCACAACCACTCCAGCCGTCACATCCGAATGGCCGGAAATGTATTTGGTCACGCTATGGATTACCAGATCAACTTCGTACTCGAAAGGGCGCGTAAGTATAGGAGTGGCAAACGTATTATCGACCACCAGCTTCAACCCACAGACATGGCAAGCCTCGGCAGTGGCACGCAAGTCCACCACGCGCAACAGCGGGTTGCTGAGTGTTTCACAGAGCAATAACCGTGTGCGAGGCTGCAAATAAGGCGTCAGGTCCCCGCCAAGCGCCTCGAAAGGCACGTAAGTGACGGCAATACCAAGCCGATTTAGCTCCAAGTTTAGCAGCGCCGAAGAGCCACCGTAGATATCAGCAGCGCACAGCACGTGGTCGTCGGCAGCGCAGTACGTCATGATAGCTGCGAAGATGGCGGCCATTCCAGAGCCCGTAGCTATTGCGCCCGCCCCATTCTCCAGCAAATTCACTGCATCGGCCAGCTCATCGGAATTAGGGTTGCCGTTGCGTGAGTACATGTAGCGGCTGCCGGGCTCCCCGAAGTACAGCTCCAAGTCGTTGAGGTCCTCAAACTTGAAAACCGAAGTTTGATATATCGGGGTGATTTTGGGCGTGATATGCATGTAAGACGGAAACTTGAGGGCTTCGTGATGATGCGTACTTGGCGTGGCACCGGAGCCACAATCTGAGTAGGCCGCGTCGTGCACAGTGCAAGCTACAGTGAATAGCTTATTTCCACAGCTATTCTCCTTTTTTCACATTAAGTCTTTTCACAATTACCAGTGCTAGACTGGGCGCGCGGCTAGCCAACAAACTCTAGGTCTACTATCAGCTTTTAAGCTACTACTCACCAATTCTGGACACGCGGGTGCTCATGCAGCCAGTCGACTTTGTAGCTGAATATGGTATGCAAAGTTTATTGAAAGCTTAGGTGCATTTGATTGCAGTGCTTTATAAAATTATATCGATTTAATATAGTTTTTATCCTACATAAGGAATGTTTTTGTAGGGAGCAATTGAGCTTTAAAACTATTATTTTAATTTTTTCCAATATTTTACTACTTTCAGTTGCCTCCGCTATTGACTTAAAACAGCGACTCTTCCCTTCAATTTTTTATATATGACTGTCTTTTTTTCACATACCCATTCTGTGTAATGCAAAAGATCTACTTATTAGCGCTTGCGCTCCTGAGTGCTAGCTCCACGCTGGCGCAAGACGGACCGCAACTGCCACTACGCAAAGCTGCCCGAACAAGCGCAGTGCCCAATCCTAACTTTCGCGCCGATCCTAAGTCACGGATTGCCGGCGATTTGCAGCAGCTTTATCAACGCTCACGGGCGCTCAACTCGCCTCAGCAGCTACAAAGCGAGTTTGCTGGACTAACGCTGACGCCTGCAACAGGCGCAGCGCAACGCGGCGCAGCGGCTAGCTCAACTCCGTCGGTAATGGTGCGCATTACGGCTGAAGACGTAAGCGCATTGTTGCCTCAATTAACCTCCAGAGGCTTCCAAGTAGTTAGCTCCTTTCCGCGGCTACACTTCGTAGAGGGGTATTTGCCGATTACACAGCTAGCACCGGGTTCAGATGGCTTGAGTACACTCGACAAGCGTGGGCTACTAGGCGTATTGCCCGTATTGCAGCCCGAACAACGCGCTGGCCGGGTACTAAACCAAGCCGACTACATCTTGGAAGCCAACCGCGTACGGGGGGCCCGGCCTACCAGCTACAATGGCCAGGGAGTACGCGTGGGCGTGCTTAGCGACTCCTATAACAATCTTTCAGGTGCTGCGGCCGACGTGGCCTCCGGCGACTTGCCAGCCAACGTACAGGTGATTCAGGACTTGAATACCGGCCAGGGTTCTGATGAAGGACGCGCCATGGTGCAGCTCATCTACGACATTGCTCCAGGAGCTCCTTTGTCTTTTGCTACGGCTTTCACTGGCGAAGGTGGGTTTGCCAACAACATACGCGCCTTAGCTGACCCGGCACGGGGCAACTGCAAAGTCATCGTTGATGACGTTTTCTATTTTGCGGAGCCCATGTTTCAGGACGGCGTGATTGCGCAGGCAGTAGAGGAAGTTACCACCCAGCGCGGCGTAGCCTATTACTCATCGGCCGGCAACCAAGCCAATTTGTCGTCGGAATACATTAGCCCCGCATTTCTGCCTACTACTGCCGGTTCCGCCGACCTCAACTTCGCTCCGACTGGCAGCCCCTCCGACACGCGTCAGCGCTTCCGCATTGCCAAACGTCAGTCTTTGCGGGTGGCCTTGCAGTGGAGCGACCCATTCTATACCACGGCCGGGGTTCGAACCGACTTAGATATGTATTTGCTGCGTGCCAATGGGGATACCGTTGCGCGCCAAGCCACCAACAACACGCTTAACCAGACGCCAGTAGAAGTATTTACCTTCAACAACGTATCGTCCGATACCATCACCCTTTACGACTTGGTGATTCGGCGCCGGTCGGGTACCGCCGACCCGGCGCGTTTGAAGTACGTATTTTTTGAAGGCAACCCGCCCCGGGAATATTTCACTGGTAGTGGCACCATCATTGGGCACGCTGCTTCGCTGAGCGCCCAGGCCGTAGCCGCTACCCCTTCCTACAGTCGGCTGGTTCCGGAAAGCTTCTCTTCCATTGGCTCCCCTACCATACTATTCGCGCCGGATGGTACGCCTCTGCCCACGCCAAGCACCCGTCCCAAACCAGATATTACCTCTGTTGATGGCGTTAGCACCACGTTCTTTTCCGGGTCTGCCTTGCCTGACCCCCAGGATGGCTTTCTGTTCTTTGGTACCTCGGCAGCGGCTCCCAACGCGGCAGCCGTGGCAGCTTTGGTATGGCAGGCCGAGCCGAACCTAACCCAGGCGCAGTTGAAAATACGCTTGCAAAACACGGCGCGCGACTTAGGTCCTGCTGGCTTCGATAATTTCACTGGTGCTGGTCTCATCAATGCCTACAATGCTATTTTCGGTCCGGCCACGCCAATAGTAGGCCCCTTCATCGAAACGTTTGATGGGCCTCCTGGCTTAGCTCGGGCTTGGGAACTAACGGACCGGAATGGTGCTCGTTCCTTGGTGCGCAGTGACTTCAATCCTGCGTCAGCTCCAGGTCAATTAGTACAGGATGGCTTCTTCCCATATTACAACATCGGCAGCGGCACTAGCGAAGCTACCTTGCGCCTAAACCTATTGGCTACGCCTACCGGCGGCTGGAATCTTACTTTCCGGCACAAAAAGTTTACGGGTGAAATAGACAACCAAATGCCGGTCACCTTCACCGGTACCAGCAACACCGATGGTGTAGCCATGAGCGTAGACGGCGGCGTCACGTGGTACCGCGTGGCTGACCTAACAGGCACAGCGGCTACTACCAACTACCAGACCGTTACTGTCGACCTCAGCGCGCTTGCTTCGGCAAACAACCTAACGCTAGGCCCTGATGTCCGCATCCGGTTCCAACGTTTTGGCAGCACCCGCGTCGATGCTACTGCAACCACCCAACGCGGTGGGCGCGCCTTCGACGACGTAGCTATAACCGGTCCGGTTGCAAATCAGGCTCCGGTACCCTTGTTTTCCACTTCCACTTCGCCTGCCAATCCTATTTGCCCAGGCTCAACGGTGCAGTTTGAAAGCACTACGCTGTTCGGTACGCCTACGGCCTACGCTTGGAGCTTCCCGGGCGGCAATCCGTCCACCAGCACTATTGCCAACCCCGCGGTGACGTATGCTACTGCTGGCAGCTACGATGTTACTCTGACGATTACCACGGCCAACGGCACTGCTACGCGTACGGTACCTGGCGCGGTGGTAGTTTCGGCAGAAGTACCCGTGGCTGGCTTTACTGTGCGGCCACGTACGCCCCTTTGCCCGGGCACGCCCGTCACGTTCCTAAACCAATCGACCAATACGCGCTGCACCACTACCTACGCTTGGACATTCGCGGGCGGCTCGCCGGCTACCAGCACCGAGCTTAACCCAACGGTTACGTTTGCTGCGGCTGGCACCTATACAGTTACGCTCACGGCCACGAATGCTAATGGCTCCAACACCTCGACCCGGAGCGTAGTTATTCAGGCAGGTGCGGCGCTGCCATACGCCGAAACGTTTCAGAGCGGTTTACCGGCTACATGGGCCGTATTCAACCCAGACAATGGCATTACTTGGTCGTATGCGCCAAGTGTAACGCGCAAAGACGGCACTGCTGGTCCTGCTCTAGCTTTGCCTTTCGGCCCGTATAGCACTGTTGGACAGCGTGACTCTTTGCAGTCGCCACTGCTGGATTTGCGCGCCCAAACGCAAGCTACGCTGCGCTTCGATTTAGCCTACGCGCCTATTGTTGATGCGGCTTCGGGCAACGACTCATTGGCCGTCGATGTGTTTGCAGCATGCACGAACGTTCGTTTGGGCCGAGCCTATCTGAAATCTGCTCTTACCGGATTACCAACTACTACCCCGCGGGATGCCTACTTCACGCCTACTGCCGCTAATCAGTGGCGGCAAGAGAATGTGGATTTGGCGGCCTTCGCCAACCAGCAGGTATATCTCCGGTTCATAGCCTTCAATCAGTATGGCAACAACCTGTACCTAACCAACGTGCGGGTTGACAACAGCGGCGTACTTTCCGCCCGCACCCAGGCCGATTCGCCTAGTTTGTTGGCGTATCCCAACCCTTTGTCCAATGGTGCTACCCTAACGCTTCAATTGCCTCAGGTTGCCGGAGCAGCATCTATCCGCCTGGTTGATGCAGTGGGCCGCGTAAGCTGGCAGACACAATGGACGCTGAGCGGCAACGCCTCGCTCCACCGTACGCTGCCCGTAACTCTAGCGCCTGGCCTCTACACCGTCCTGTGCCAAACAGCCGATGGTCAGCAGTTCTCGCGCCGTGTACTGGTTCAATAAGCCAGCAACAGCTAACAACTAAAAAGAGCCCGCTAGCAATGCTAGCGGGCTCTTTTTGTTTCTAAGCAAGCGGTGTATGAAACCAGTTGCTTTTAATTTGAGACTTTTAAAACTATGCTGAAGCGCCTTCGGCCAGCACGATTACGTTATTACGCAGCACTTCTACCACGCCGCCTTCGATGTGAAAGGAAGCACGGCCCGTGGCGCTGTTCAGCACTACGTCACCTTCCTTCAGAGCCGAGATAAGCGGTGCGTGGTTGTTGAGAACCTCGAACAACCCATCAGCACCCGGAAACTGAGCCGACGTAACCTCGCCTTCAAATACTTTCCGGTCCGGCGTGATGATTTCTAAATGCATGGATTGAATGTTGATTGTTGAAAGCTGATTGTTGAAAGCCAAACGAGTAACGCCCGGCTCTCAACAATCAACAACCAAATTACTTCGCTTCGGCAATCAGTCGCTCACCTTTGGCAATGGCGTCTTCAATGGTACCTACCAAGTTGAAGGCGGCCTCGGGCAGGTGGTCGTAGGTACCGTCAATGATGGCGTTGAAGCCTTTGATGGTGTCCTTGATGTCAACCAGCACACCGGCGAGACCAGTGAACTGCTCAGCCACGAAGAAGGGCTGCGACAAGAAGCGCTGCACGCGACGGGCGCGCGATACGGTCAGCTTATCTTCTTCGCTCAATTCGTCCATACCCAAGATGGCGATGATGTCCTGCAGTTCTTTGTAGCGCTGCAGAATCTCTTTCACGCGCTGGGCCGTGTTGTAGTGCTCGTCGCCAAGTACGTCGGCCGAAAGGATACGCGACGTGGAGTCCAGTGGGTCAACGGCTGGATAGATGCCAAGCTCGGCAATCTTACGGCTTAGTACCGTAGTAGCGTCCAAGTGAGCAAAGGTGTTCGCTGGAGCTGGGTCAGTTAAGTCGTCAGCAGGCACATATACGGCCTGTACCGACGTGATAGAACCGCGCTTGGTTGAAGTGATACGCTCCTGCATGGCACCCATTTCGGTGGCCAGCGTAGGCTGGTATCCTACGGCCGATGGCATCCGGCCCAACAGAGCCGATACTTCGGAACCGGCCTGCGTGAAGCGGAAGATGTTGTCGATGAAGAACAGGATGTCGCGGCCGGCACCGGAACCGTCGCCGTCGCGGAAGTTCTCGGCAATCGTCAGACCCGACAGGGCCACGCGGGCGCGGGCTCCGGGGGGCTCGTTCATTTGGCCGAACACCAGGGTAGCCTGCGACTTCAGCAGCTCGTTCTGGTCAACCTTGGTCAGGTCCCAGCCACCAGCTTCCATCGAGTGCTTGAACTCCTCACCATACTTAATGATGTCGGACTCGATAAATTCACGGAGCAAGTCGTTGCCCTCGCGGGTACGCTCACCCACACCAGCAAACACCGACAGACCTTCGTAGGCCTTGGCGATGTTGTTTACCAGCTCCATGATCAGTACGGTTTTGCCTACTCCGGCACCACCAAACAAACCAATTTTACCACCCTTTACATAGGGAGCGAGCAGGTCGATTACTTTGATACCCGTAAACAGGATTTCCGACGAGGTAGCCAGATCCTCGAAGGGTGGCGGCTGCCGGTGAATAGGCAAACCACCTTCGCTCTTGGGCTGCGGAATGCCGTCGATGGCTTGACCGATTACGTTGAAGAGGCGGCCTTTCACGCCGTCGCCGGTTGGCATCGACATGGGAGCGCCGAGGTCACGCACTAGGGCGCCACGGGTCAGGCCTTCAGTTGAATCCATGGCGATGGTACGCACACGGTCTTCGCCCAGGTGTTGCTGACACTCCAGGATTACCACCTGGCCGTTGTCTTTTGTAACTTCGAGGGCGTCGAGAATATTGGGAAGCTTTGCGTTTTCACCCGCGAAGCTCACGTCCACGACGGGACCAATAACCTGGGTGATTTTGCCGGTATTCGCCATTGCGGTTCTTTAATAGGTAGTGAGGCAACGTTATTCAGGCCGCAAAACTACGGCTTAATCCCCGCTTTGCCAAGGCGCCACCTCAACGAAAATTCACTTAATCGGCTACTACCCCTGGCAGCCTGAAAATCAGCCACTCAGGCCCTAAAAAAGGCCTTTGCTTGAGTGGGCCAGCTAAATTTTCTGAAAAAATTTCTCGGCGAAAGTTTGCCTTGAAAAAAAGCCCTAGTACATTTGCACACCCAAACGGCATACCTCTCTTGGTAACCGCAGGGAAATTGTCCGATGGTGTAACTGGCAACACGCTTGATTTTGATTCAAGAAAGTCCAGGTTCGAGCCCTGGTCGGACAACCGACTAAGTAAAGCGAAAGGCGCTGATTCTTCTCCCCGAAGAGTTAGCGCCTTTCGCTTTTTTATTTCGGCTGTCTTTTGGATCATTAGCTACTGCGCTGCTTCTTCGCTGCTCCATTTGCCTCACTTGTTGAATTCTGGTTCCTACTTTCTAAACATCCTATGGCACAGCAGGTAAAAATTTTCGCAGGAAACGCTTCAAATGCGCTAGCGCAGAGGATAGCAGAAGCATATGGGCAACCGCTCGGAGATCTTAGTATTCAGCGCTTCGCGGACACTGAACTTGGTCCGAGCTTCAACGAGAGTGTGCGCGGCTGTGCCGTGTTCCTGATTCAAAGCACCACTCCACCCGCCGAAAACCTAATGGAACTGGCCCTGATGGTGGACGCGGCCAAGCGAGCTTCGGCGTACAAGGTGAACATTGTAATGCCGTACATGGGCTATGCCCGGCAGGACCGCAAAGACAAGCCGCGCGTGAGCATTGGGGCCAAAGTCGTGGCCAACATGATTCAGAGTGTAGGCGCCGACCGCCTCATGACCTGCGACCTCCACGCCGGTCAGATCCAAGGCTTCTTCGATATTCCCGTTGACCACCTCGACGGCGCGACCGTTACGGCCCCTTACATAAAGTCGCTGGACCTCGATGACCTCATCTTCGCTTCGCCTGACGTAGGCGGCGTGGTTCGGACCCGGGCTTTTGCCAAGAAATTCGGGGCCGAAATCGTAGTCTGCGACAAAATGCGCCTGCGGGCCAATGAAATTGCTTCCATGCAAGTTATCGGCGACGTGACGGGGATGAACGTGGTACTCGTCGACGACATTGTAGATACGGCGGGCACCATCTGCAAAGCAGCCGAGCTTTTGATGGAGCGCGGTGCCAAATCGGTGCGGGCGGTTATTACGCACGGTTTGCTCAGTGGTCCTGCTCACGAGCGTATCCGCAATTCGGCGCTGGAAGAGCTGGTAATCACCGACACTATTCCGCTGAAGGAAGACAACGACAAAATCCGGGTTATCTCGGTGGCCAACCTCTTTGCCAACGCCATCCGCAACGTAGTTACCCACGAATCGATTAGCTCGCTGTTCATTTAAGTTTCAGCCTAACAAACGAAAAGAGCCGCTCAACTTCATGTTGGGCGGCTCTTTTCGTTTGTTAGGCTGAAACTTAAGGTACCGGCTGCTTGGAAGCGGGCAGCACTTCTACATCAATGAAACTATCGCCGTGCACGGTGTGAGTTGCCTGAATGTAGTCGCTCTCGTTGGCCTTGTAGGGGTTTTCAACGAATTTCTGCGGGTTGCGGGCAATGAATGGAAACCATGTGCTCTGCACCTGCACCATGATGCGGTGCCCCTTCTTGAAGGTGTGTAGCACATCCTGCAATCGGAAGTTTACGTCGGTTTTCTGGTTAGCTACCATGGGCTCGGGCTTCTCGAAGCTGTTGCGGAAACGAGCCGGCATCACTTCGGAGCGTACCATCTGTTGGTAGTTACTGAGAATCACGTTCTTGTTGGGCATGTAGTCGTGGTTTGGCTCGTCGGGCGGGTACACGTCGATGAGCTTCACCACCCAGTCAGCATCAGTGCCGGAGGTGGCTACTTTGAGGTTGGCCATGATTTCGCCGCCGAGCGTCACGTCATCGGTTAGCACGTCGGTTTGGTATACGAGCACATCGGGGCGGCGGCCAGCGAAACGCTGGTCTTCGCTCATGTAATTGAAGGGTGTGAAGCCCATGGTAGTTGTCAGATCCTCGGTGTAGGGCACGGGCTTGAGTGGGTCGCTAACGAAGCTCTTGGTGCCTGGAGTGGCAGCCGGCTGCTTTTCCAGCTTGCCGTCGGCGCTTAAATACATTTTTAGGTGCGTGGCTTCGGTAGCCGGCCACTTCGGGAACGTCTCCCACTGCTTTTTGCCTGTATCAAACATGTAGGCCTCGGGGAGGCCCGAGTTTTTGTCGCCGCTGCCTTTCAGGAAGTGGGCGAAGAACCTCGCCTCGATGTTGCGCTGATAAAACGTAGCAATACTGTCGCCGAAGTACACGTTGCTGTGTAGGGTGTGCCCGGTTTCGCGCGACCAGCGGCCGTGGCCGAAAGGTCCCATCACCAGCGTATTGTAGGTGCTTGGGCTTTTCTTCTCGATGGTTTTATAGATAGCCAGCGGGCCGCGGAGGTCTTCGGCATCAAACCAGCCGCCGACGGTCATTACAGCGGGTTTTATGCCGGAGGTATAGTGCTCGGGTAGGCCGCGCTTCTGCCAGAACTCGTCGTAATTGGGGTGGTTGACGGTTTCCTGCCAGAAGAAGTTGTTGGCGTAGTACTTATCGGCATTCTTGAGCGGACCTAAATCCAGCAGGAACTGGTAGCCGTCCTTGGTGTTGGCTTTAATGTTTTGGGCGCTGTACCAAGCTTTGCTGGTGGTGTCCTGTTTCTGTACGCCAAACACCGGATACGTGAAGATGTACGACTCGAGGAAGGCGCCATTGTGGTGGAAGTCGTCGAAGAAGAAGTCGGATACTGGGGCCTGCGGGGAAGAGGCTTTCAGGGCCGGGTGGTCGGACAGAATACCGGCGGCGGTATAGAAACCGGGGTACGAAATGCCCCACTGCCCTACCCGACCGTTATTGTTGGCCACCTTCTTGACCAGCCAATCAATGGTATCGAAGGTGTCGGAGCCTTCGTCTACGTCTTTCTTGCTTTTCTTTTTATCGATAACGGGCGTCATGTTCGTCCAGGTGCCTTCGCTCTTCCAGCGGCCACGCACATCCTGATACACAAAAATGTAGCCTTGCTTCATCATGGTTTCGGAAGGGCCTAGGCGGGCCGGAAACTTATTGGCCCCGTAAGGCGCCACGCTGTAGCACGTCCGCTGCATCATGATGGGGTACTTCTTGCCGGCGGCAGCATCCTTGGGCGTGTAGATAACCGTGAACAGCTTCACACCGTCGCGCATGGTCACGTATACTTCCTCTTTGGTGTAGTGCTCCTGCGCGTAATTGGGTTGATTGGCGGTTTGGGCGAACAAGGGCGCGCAACAAAGCATTAGCAGCCAAGACAGTAAAGCAGTTGTTTTCATATAGTGGTCGGTTAAGTGAGGTGAATGCAGACCGTGCAGGATGATGTTAACCAAAGAACGCGCTTCCCCGGACAATTTTCTAATGGCACAGTGCTAGACAGACACTTTAATAATTGAGCGGGCATAGCAACTATACTATTGATTGTCTATCTTTGCGGCCCGTTTGCCACTTGGGCAGGTGGTTATTTTCTTCAAAAACACATCTTTATGAAAAGCCTCGAGATTGTAGGGTTTAAAAGAGCGAATCTCGGTAAGAAGGATTCCAAGGCAGTTCGCCTTGAGTCGTACGTGCCGTGCGTATTGTACGGTGGCGCTGAGCAGGTCCATTTCACGGCCCCCGCTATCCTCTTCCGCGAATTGCTGTACACTCCCGAAGTTCACGTTGTGGACTTGAACGTGGAGGGTACGCACTACCGCGCCATTGTACAGGATGCGCAGTTCCACCCCGTAAACGAAATGCTGCTGCACGTTGACTTCCTGGAGTTGGCTGACGGCAAAGAAGTGAAAATGGATGTTCCAGTGAAGTACGTAGGTGTTTCGCCGGGCGTACTGGCTGGTGGCAAGTTGGTTAGCAAGCTGCGTAAGCTGAAAGTAAAGGCTACCCCCGAAAACCTGCCCGACTACGTAGAAGTTGACATCTCCGACCTCGGTCTTGGTAAGTCTATCAAAGTGAGCAAAGTAGCTGCTAACGGCTTCACCATTCTCACCAACGCACAAGCTCCTATTGCTACCGTGGCTATCCCACGTGCACTGAAGGGCCAGATGCAAGGCGAGAAGTAAACCGCGAATTAAGACAGCTAAGCTGGATTACACGATTTCGTGGAACCCGCCAGTTGTCCAGTGCAAAAAGCCGTCCTGCCCGCAGGACGGCTTTTTTTGTAACTCGTCTTTCAGGTCATTCTCAATCTTCTAATGCTTTTCATGCTGCATCTTTGCATCCGAAGGAGTGGGTAATGGCCATAAGACCTGTGTAATCCGACCAATCTGTTCAATTCGTGCTTCTATGAAATACTTGGTTCTCGCCCTCGGCAACATCGGGCCGGAATATGCTGACACCCGCCACAATATCGGGTTTATGGTGGCTGACTATCTGGCAACGAAACACGAGGCGCGCTTCGAGTTAGGACGCCACGCCTTCACAACGGAAATCAAGCACAAAGGCAAAACCTTCGTGCTCGTGAAGCCGACCACCTATATGAATCTGAGCGGTAAAGCAGCGGCGCACTACCTCTCCAGCCTCAAGCTCGAAAAAGAAAGTATGGTGGTAGTGACCGACGATTTGGCCCTCCCCTACGGGAAGCTACGGCTGAAGGGCAAAGGCTCGGCGGGCGGCCACAATGGCTTGAAGAGCATCCAGGAAAGCATTGGCAGTGACGAGTATGCCCGGCTCCGCTTCGGCGTGGACGCCAACTTTCCGAAAGGCCGCCAGGTGGACTACGTGCTTAACCCGTTTACGCCCGATGAGCGAATTGATTTGCCTACCCATATCGAGAAGGCAGCCGAGGCACTACTGGCCTTTGGTACACTTGGGCTGGAACGCGCTATGAACGTAGTGAATACGAAATAGTTAAATGTGTATATTAGTCGAGGCAATTAACTCGTTCCTCAACTATGAAAACTAAGCTATTGCGTTGCTTTGTGGTTGTATTGGGTGTTGTGCTGCTCTCAGCAGTTGCGGCGACGGCACAGTCGGCAGCTACGGCGACCGTAGTGGTGTACCGCCCCAATAAGCTTTTCAGCTGGAACGTTAATTACGATTTCTTCAATGACACGCGCGAACTGTGCCGATTGGGGAAGGGACGCTACATGATTACCACGGTACCAGCTGGCATGGTTACACTTCGTTCGCATATCAGCGGCTTCTTTGTGTGGCCTCTAAAAACCGATAGTGTCCTGCGGTTTGCGGCGAAAGCCGGCGAAACCTACTTCGTACAAACCGACATCATGGGCTACAACATGGGCCTAGCGCCAGCAGACTATGCCAGAACGCACCTGCAGCGCATCACCAAGTCCGATGACTGCGCCAACTGCAAGGGTATATAGACTCCCAGCTCACCCGCAAACCGACATACAGCAAAAGGCCCGCTCCTAATAAGTAGGAGCGGGCCTTTTGCTTTTACCGAAAACGGTAGCGCCTTACGCAATACTACTGCCGGGCACGACGGCGTGGCCGGGCTGCATCAGCGCCAATGAACCATCGGCGTTTTCGGCCATCAGCAGCATGCCTTGGCTTTGAATGCCTTTGATTTCGCGGGGCGCGAGGTTGAGTAGCACCTGTACTTGCTGGCCTATCAATGCTTCGGGAATGAAGTGCTCGGCGATACCGCTCACAATGGTACGCGGCTCAGCAAGGCCCAAGTCAACAGTGAGTTTGAGCAGCTTTTTGGTTTTCGCCACCTTTTCGGCGGCTACGATGGTGCCCACGCGCAAATCCATGCGCTGGAACTCCTCGAAGCTGATGTCTTCTTTGGCGGGCGCGGCTACGGCGTTGGCTAACTCGTTGGCCTTTTTGGTATCCAGCAGCTTTTGCACCTGCGTATCCACCGTAGCATCCTCGATTTTGTCGAAGAGCAGGGCAGCTTCCTTGATTTGGTGACCAGCCGCCAGGGCATCGGGGCGGCCAGCTTGCTGCCAAGCGCCTTTCTCTACGTTCAACATGTCGCCTAGTCTGGCGGCAGAAGTAGGCAGGAACGGTTCGAGCAGGGTTACTAAGCTAGCGGCCAACTGCAAGGCAACGTGTAGTACAGTACCAGTACGCGCCTCATCGGTTTTGATGAGCTTCCAAGGCTCGGTGTCGGCCAAGTACTTGTTGCCGAGTCGGGTCAGGTTCATCAACTCGTTCAGCGCGTCGCGGAAACGGTAGTTGTCAATCAACTCGCCAATACGGGCCGGAAACTCGGCGAGCTGCGCAAACACCTCTTCGTCCTGCGTGGTGAGCGAGCCACGAGTTGGAACCTGGCCTTGGAAAAACTTATGAGTTAGCACCACAGCACGGTTTACGAAGTTGCCGAGGTTGGCTACCAGCTCGTTGTTGTTGCGGGCTTGGAAATCCTTCCAGGTGAAGTCGTTGTCCTTGGTTTCGGGGGCGTTGGCGCAGAGCACGTAGCGCAGCACATCGGCTTTGCCGGGGAAATCTTGCAGGTACTCATGCAGCCACACGGCCCAGTTGCGGGAAGTGCTGATTTTGTCGCCTTCCAGATTCAGGAACTCGTTGGCTGGTACGTTATCGGGCAGGATATAGTCTCCGTGGGCCTTGAGCATCGCGGGAAAGATGATGCAGTGGAACACGATGTTGTCTTTGCCAATGAAGTGCACCAGCTTGGTACCCGCGTCTTTCCAATAGGTTTCCCAGGTGTCGGGCAGCAGGTCTTTGGTAGCTGAGATGTAGCCAATCGGTGCATCAAACCACACGTAGAGCACCTTGCCTTCAGCGCCAGCTACGGGCACGGGTACGCCCCAGTCTAGGTCGCGCGTAACAGCGCGCGGGTGCAGGCCCTGGTCAATCCATGACTTGCACTGCCCGTACACGTTGGTTTTCCAGTCCTGCTTGTGGCCTTCCACAATCCACTCGCGCAACCAAGGTTCGTACTGGTCGAGGGGCAGGTACCAGTGCTTGGTATCGCGCAGTACGGGCTGGTTGCCCGAGAGCATAGAATGCGGGTTGATTAGCTCAGTGGGGCTGAGCGAGGAGCCGCACCGCTCGCACTGGTCGCCGTAGGCGTTTTCATTGCCGCAGTTGGGGCAGGTACCTACAATGTAGCGGTCGGCCAAGAACTGCTCGGCTTTCTCGTCGTAGTACTGCTGCGAAACCTGCTCGATGAATTTGTTTTCCTCGTAAAGTTTCTTGAAAAAGCCGCTGGCTACTTCACTGTGCGTGCGGGAAGAAGTGCGGGAGTAGATATCAAACGAAACCCCGAACTCCTGGAACGAGTCCCGGATGATGGCGTGGTATTTATCGACTACTTGCTGCGGCGTCACGCCTTCTTTTTGGGCCCGAATAGTAATCGGTACACCGTGCTCATCGGAGCCGCAAATGAACTTCACGTCGCGGCCCGCAGCGCGCAGGTAACGGACATAAATATCAGCTGGTAAGTACACGCCCGCTAAGTGGCCGATGTGCACCGGACCGTTGGCATAAGGCAGCGCCGCCGTGACGGTATAGCGTTGAGGATCAGATTGCATTCGAGAAAAGGAAATAAACTGGAGGAGAACCGAGAGGTGGAGAAAGAAAAATCGGAGCTAGCGTGCGCGGCTACAATTACCGACCTAATGAGTTGACAGAGAACAGGAAGGAATGTAGCTACAACAAAAGCTGGACGTAATTTCTTCTATATTTGGGCAGCTCAACTGTTGTTGCTCCTGCGTGTTCCGCTGAAAAACCCTCATCCACACTTCCTCTCCGATGAAAAAGTCTGAACAAGAACAGCCTGAGAAAAAGGCTAAGAAAGATTCCACCAAAAAAACTCCGGAAGAAAAAGCGCAGCGCAAAGCAGAAAAAGCTGCTCGTGCCACGGAGACTATTTCAGATTCCAGTGCGGATAAGAAGACCAATCAGAAGAAAACGTTGAAGCTAGCAGCCAAGCAACTGCAAAAAGAGCTAGACCAGCGCATGGACGAAGTGGTAAAGCGCATTCGCAAAGAAACGAAAGACAAATTGAAAGAGGTGGTGAAAGATGCCATGCAGCGCCTCGATGTTGATACAACCCGCTTGTTCGAGCAGGCCTTGCACACCATCGTACGCCACCAGGACGCCAATACTTCCGCCGCCTCCGACAGCATTTCTACGGAGCCAGCGGCAATTGCCACTAAAACAAATTCGAGTTCCAAGCCCAAAACCGCCAGCAGCAAAGCACAGCCTGCTCCTACTACGCCAAAAGCTACGCCCGCTGCTCGGCCAGCCATCAAGGCGGCTGCTAAGCCTACTACTCCACGCCGCAGCCGGCCTGCAACTCCCGCTGCTCCCAAGGCAACCACTACAGCCGAAGTAGCAAACACCAGCCCTATTGCGGTAGACGGTCAATAACGTTCAACACACAACTACAAACGGCCCGCTGCTTCCTGTGTAGGAGCAGCGGGCCGTTTTGCATGAAGCCCATTCGTATACATTTTGCTATAACCACATTCTGTAAACGTGTAAGCTTACGGGCGCCGTATGGTGTCAACTATGCCACCGTTGAGCCGGCGCAGGCGAGTTTCGTTGGTAGTCGTATTGGGGTCGTTGGTGTTTAGGCTTTCGGGGCGTTTGCGCGAGTTGATACCGCTGGCTTGCTCGCCCAAACGGACGCGGCCGGGCGTAGCGTCGGGCACGGAGCCACCGTAGCCAGCACCGCTGTTATAGGCGGCTTGCCGCTCGGCATCCGTCGTGATTTGGTTGGGTAGAGTCGGTCGGTCTACCTCGGCAGCGCTTTCCGAGGTAAAGCAGGCCGTAGTCAAGCCGCTGGAACTTATCAACAGCGCAGCAATAAAAAGGCGCGAGTCAAGCTTTTTCATGAGACAAAAAATAAGGCCGCGCCAGAGAGGACGCGGCCTTGCTATCAACGCACTAAGTGGTGGGCAGGTTGAAGCTCTAACGGATAATTAGCTCTACTATTTTCACCTCAACACTGGCGCTCAGAAAGCATCCCTTATCGAGTTACCGGCTGCGACAAAACCGCCCGAATTCCGTCCCAAAGTTCCACTCGGGCTTGCATGCAGTTGGCGGCTACTTCTTGGCATTCCTGCCACCGTTTGGCATCGGTGCCGCACAGTTCGCGCACCATCTGCTGGGCCAGAGGCGTATGTACTTCCTCATCGAGTTGAATGTGCCGGTCGAGGTAGTAGGTGAAGGTGTCGAGTTGGCTTGGAAACCGCTCGCGCAAGTCCCGAACGAGGTGGCGGAACATATCAGGAATTACGTCTTCGCGGCCGAAGGTGAAGGCCGCCGCAATGGCGTGGGTGTCACCGGAATCAATAACCTTGAAAGTAGCCAACACGAAACGCTTCACCGATTGGGGCGCACCTGCTATTTCCAGCGCTTTCTCCATCGACTCGCCCACGGCTAGCGCCCCTAGCATCCGGTGCATGGGAGCTGTATCGGCGCCGCACTCTTCCATCGAACGCAAATACATTTCGAAGTGGCTAGCCGGTTGCCCCTGCTGGTCGACATCGGTTTCTTCTTCCAACACGATTTCGTTGATGAGGCGGCGCGTGGCGGGGTTACCGCGCGGCACCCATGGCACAGTGGTGCAGGTAAGGTCGCGCTGTAAGGCTTTCAGCAGCGACATAAAATCCCATACCGCAAACACGTGGTGCTGCATGAATACCTGCAAATCTTCCAGCGAATGTAACGCGTGGTACACATCGTGTGCCACCAGTTGCGCGCGGGCCGGCGCTAGTTGTTGCTGCAGATGAAGGATAGGATCTTGAACTTGGGTTGGCATATGTAAACAAGGGAAAAAGCTGATGGCAGAATGAATTCCGCCTCAACAACAAACGAAGCGGCCCATTGGCTTGGATTGCCAATGGGCCGCTACAAAATTACAGGCTGTTGAGCTCTTTACTTGGCTTTTTCGAACACCATACCGTCGGAATCCATGCAGTAGCGCTGGCCAGTGGGCTTGGGGCCGTCATTGAAGACGTGGCCGAGGTGCCCACCGCACTTGGCGCACACCAGTTCGTCGCGGCTCATGCCGTAGCTGTTGTCGGCAGTTACTTTCAAGCTGTTTTCGGTGGCCGGAGCCCAGAAGCTTGGCCAGCCCGTACCCGATTCGAACTTGGTTTCGGAAGAGAACAGCAGGTTATGGTCGGCGGCGCAGTAGTAGTTGCCTTTTTCGTGGTTGTCGGCGTATTTATTGACGAAAGGCCGCTCGGTGCCTTGCTGGCGCAGAATAAAGTACTGCGCAGGCGTGAGCTGCTTTTTCCACTCCGCATCGGTTTTGCGCACCGGAAACTCGTCGGGTTTGCCCGTTACAACCTTGGGGCTAGGATACTTGGAACTTACTGCCTTCACGGCAACTGCAGGAGTTTGATTGGCGGCGTTGGTGCCGGGGCCACCGTTTTTTTTCTGCGAACAAGCCGAGTTCAGGGTCAGGGCTGACACGAGCAGAAACAGAAGGGAAGAGCGCATGTGCTGAAGCAGATAAGAGTTGTAGTGGGCCGGGCGGTAGTGTCCGGCTTCCAAGGGAACATACGCGGGCAGCTATACGTTCGGTTCGCGGGCATCGGCGCCGTTTCTGTCTCAGTAAGTTAACTTTTTGATTGGACGGGCTTTTGCCATCGAAATTACTTACCTTTGCACCCGGAAAACCCATTGTATGCAGAACATCCGGAATATCGCAATCATTGCGCACGTTGACCACGGCAAGACGACGCTCGTGGACAAGATCATCCATGCCTCGAAGCTTTTCGACGACCACCAGCAGTTCGACGACCTAATCCTCGACAACAACGACCTGGAGCGTGAGCGGGGCATCACCATCGTTTCGAAGAACGTTTCGGTTCGCTATAAAGACGTAAAAATCAACATTATCGACACTCCTGGTCACGCCGACTTCGGCGGGGAAGTGGAGCGCGTATTGAAGATGGCCGACGGCGTATTGCTGCTCGTCGATGCCTTCGAAGGTGCCATGCCCCAGACGCGCTTCGTACTGGGTAAGGCCATCGACTTGGGGTTGAAGCCCATTGTGGTTGTCAACAAAGTTGATAAAGAAAACTGCCGCCCTGATGAGGTGCACGAGCAAGTGTTCGACCTCATGTTCAACCTTGGTGCTACCGAAGACCAGCTGGACTTCGTGACGCTCTACGGTTCGAGCAAGCAAGGTTGGATGAGCACCGACTGGAAAGTAAAGACCGACAGCATCATCCCGCTTCTAGATGCTGTAGTGGCTTCTATCCCGGCTGCTCCTACCTTGGAAGGCACGCCCCAGATGCAGGTTACCTCGCTCGACTACTCGTCGTTTGTGGGCCGTATCGCCATTGGCCGTGTACACCGTGGCACGCTACGCGAAGGCTCCAACATGAGCTTGGTAAAGCGTGATGGCACCATCAAGAAAGTAAAAATCAAAGAACTGCAGGTTTTTGAAGGCCTCGGCAAAAACAAGGTTTCGGAGGTTAGCTCCGGCGAAATCTGCGCCGTAACGGGTATCGAAGGCTTCGAAATCGGTGATACGCTGGCGGATGCTGAAAACCCTGAAGGGTTGGCTACCATCAGCATCGACGAGCCGACGATGAACATGCTGTTCACCATCAACAACTCACCGTTCTTTGGTAAGGAAGGTAAGTTCGTGACCTCACGTCACCTGCGTGACCGTCTGTTCAAAGAGACCGAGAAAAACTTGGCGCTGCGCGTAAAGGAAACCGATAAGGAAGACACGTTCTTGGTGTACGGCCGCGGTATTCTTCACTTGTCGGTACTCATCGAGACCATGCGTCGCGAAGGGTTCGAGTTGCAGGTTGGTCAGCCTCAGGTTCTGTTCAAAGAAGACGAAAACGGCAACCGCCTGGAGCCAGTGGAGCACTTGGTAGTAGACGTACCCGAGGAAACTGCCGGTAAGGTGATTGAATTGGTGACGATGCGCAAAGGCGAGCTAACCATCATGGAGCCAAAAGGCGACTTGCAGCATTTGGAGTTCAACATTCCAGCTCGTGGCTTGATCGGTCTGCGTAATAACGTGCTGACAGCTACTGCTGGTGAGGCCATCATGAACCACCGCTTCTCGGCCTACGAGCCCTACAAAGGCGTAATTCCCGGTCGTATTTCTGGTTCGCTGATTTCGATGGATACGGGTGCTGGCACGGCCTACACCATCGACAAGATGCAGGACCGCGGCGAGTTCTTCGTTGATCCAGGCGAGGAAGTATACGCTGGCCAGGTTATCGGTGAGCACACCCGCCCCAACGACTTGACTATCAACATCCAGAAAGGCAAGAAGCTCACCAACATGCGCGCTTCGGGCTCGGATGAAAACGTGAAGATCGTGCCCAAGCGTCAGTTCTCGTTGGAAGAAGCTATGGAATACATCCAGAAGGATGAGTACCTAGAAGTAACGCCAAAGTCGGTGCGGATGCGTAAGATCCTACTTGACGAAAATGAGCGTCTGCGTTACGCCAAGAAAGTAGACTAGTTTCTAGTTCTTTAGTTTGGAAAGGGGGACAGCCGATGGCTGTCCCCCTTTTTTGCTTTATACATAAAAGGACGATTTACCCCTTCGTGTGTTGTAGCAGCACCTATCTTCTCACTGAGCAGGTCCAGTACTCATTTCTGCTTTACATCCACACATGACCACTAATTCTTCTATCCCTACCCGTCCTCGATTTTCTTTGATGCGGCAGCGGTGGAGTGAGTTGCTATTTGCCCATTGGCCAGTGGAGCCGGAGTTGTTGCGGTCGTATTTGCCGGAGCGGCTGGAGCTAGACTTATTCGAGGGGCAGGCGTGGTTAGGCGTGGTACCTTTTACTATGAGTGGCATCCGGCCGCTTGGCTTACCTGCCGTGCCGGGCCTTAACCATTTGCACGAGTTGAATGTACGCACCTATGCCCGCCTGAATGGCGTGCCGGGCGTGTGGTTTCTATCTCTTGATGCTACTAACCCATTAGGGGTATGGGCGGCCCGGACGATGTTTCACCTCCCCTACTTGCACGCCCGCATCAGCCTTCGGGAAACAGACGGTGCTTTTCGGGCCGTGGCAAAACGCACTCACCCGGGCGCGGCGCCAGCCACCTTCGCCGCTACCTGGACGCCAGGCAAGTTGTTGCCACCGGCGCAGTCAGGTACCCTAGCGCACTTTCTGACCGAACGGTATTTTCTGTACACGGCGGGGCCTAATCTGCTACAAGATATACAGGGCCCCAACCTGTGGCGTGGCCAACTCTACCATGAGCCTTGGACACTGCGGGAAGCCACACTAAGTGAGTGGGAATCGACACTGGTAGAAGCGCATGGCCTGCCAACTCCTATTGGGGAGCCTTTGCTTTATGCAGCAGAGCCTCTGGAAGTGTGGGTGAAGGAGCTACGGCGGGTATAAGGCAAGATTAATGCACTGCCTCGGCTACCTCTTCGGCATCTCGCTGGAAGCTGTAGTAGAGGTAGTACAGGGCGGGCAGAATAAAAAGGCTACCGATCAGCAGGGCCCAGCCCAGCGCATTTATGGTGGCAAGAGGCGCTTGGCTGTTGAGCAGTGAAAGGTTAGCGCCATTTTGCACCACAATAAAATCCGGGAAATGCCAGTAGCCAATGGCCAGCAGAATCATGGTTACTTGGAAACCGGCCAAGAGGCGCGGCAAAATCGTCCAGCCTTGATTGACAGCATAGGCTAGCACTCCAAGCGAAATGGTTGCTAATACCACGGCCGTAGTGCCTATCACATTGCCGAAAATCCACTGCCAAAGCGGAACTCCATCTATATGGGCAGCCAGAAACACCAGTCCGCCTGCCGCAAAGGCAATAAGCGTCATGGTGCGCGTCTTGCGGATAAAGTACCGCTTATCAACCTCCGTATGGGCCTCCCCTATGCTGTAGACGCTGGCTAGGTAGCCGCACAAAGCCACCGTGAAAACGCCGACGGCCACCGCAAACCAATGCAACCAGCTATAGACGTAAGCAGATAAAAAATCCGTTGTTTCAAAATTGATGTTTCCAGCTAGAACGCTAGCCGCAATAACACCCAAGAAAAACGGCGTAATGGCGCTAGATAGTGCAAAAATGCGGTTGTAAAGCCGCTGCATCTGGTCCTTCACGGCATCATAATGCCGAAACACGAAGGCCGTGCCCCGGGCTATAATGCCCATGAGCATAACCAGTAGCGGGATGTGCAAGTAGACCGACATCACGCTGTAGATGCGCGGAAAACCCACGAATAGTATCACGACGGCAATGATGAGCCACATGTGGTTGGCCTCCCAAATCGGCCCAATGGCATGGGACATAGTTTGGCGGGCGGCACTGCGGTTTTTGCTGCGCGTAAACAGCTCCATGATGCCCGCCCCAAAGTCGGCGCCGCCTAGCAGCAGGTACAGCAAAATAGACAGGCACAGGTAGGTAATGACGACGTATTGCATCATAAAGCAAAGGCATTAAAACGTCAGGGAAAGGAGCAGTACAGCTAGGCTGCGACGAGTTGCGCAGGCCGGTCGTAGAGTTCGGGCACCATTTTTATCTGGCGGTAGAGCAGGAAAATCACCACCAAGCTCAACGACACGTACACGGCCGAGAACAGGTAGAACGAGTAGGCAATGCCGGGCATCGGCGTCACGGCGTCGGCGGTGCGCATCACCCCGTTGATGATCCAAGGCTGGCGGCCGACTTCGGTTACGGTCCAGCCGGCTTCCACGGCAATAAAGCCGGCGGGCGTAGCAGCCACAAAGAGCTTTAGGAGCCACTCGCTGCGCAGCCATTGCTTTTTGCGCCAAATCGCCAGAAAGTAGATTCCGGACAGTGCCACCATGCCCATACCAAGTCCAACCATAAGCTGAAACGCCAAGTGCGGCACCAGCACGGGCGGTTGGTCGGCCACCGGAATCTTATCGAGGCCGGTGACTTCCTGCTCGAAGTTGCCGTGCGCCAAGAAGCTCAGCATACCCGGTATTTTAACAGCGTAATCCACTTTTTTGCCTTTCTCATCGGGCAAGCCGCCTAGTACCAACGAGGCGCGTTTCTCGGTGTGAAAGTGAGCCTCCATAGCGGCCAGCTTGGCTGGTTGGCGGCGGGCTACATCTTTGGCCGAAAAGTCACCACTCAGGGGTTGAAGCACGGCCGCTACGGCTGCAAACAAAGCCGCAATCCGGAAAGCGCGGGTATGGAACTGCACGTTGCGGCGCTTCAAAATCATGAGGGCGTGCACGCCGGCTACCGCAAAGCCGGTGGCCGCAAACGCCGCCAACGACATATGAATGGCCTGCGACAGCCACGCATCGTTGAACATAGCGCGCATCGGGTCAATGTTTGTGTACTGCCCGTTCACGTAATCGAACCCGGCGGGGCTGTTCATCCAGGCATTGGCGGCTACCACCAGAATACCGGAGGCCAAGCCGCTTAAACCCACGACCACGCCCGTAAACCAATGAAACCACGGGTGAAACCGGCCCCAACCATACAGGAAAAAGCCGAGCGCAATAGCTTCAATAAAGAACGCCGTGCCTTCCAAGGAAAACGGCATCCCGAAAATTGGGCCGGCGTGCTCCATGAACTTCGGCCAAAGCAACCCTAACTCAAACGACAGCACAGTACCCGAAACGGCCCCGGTAGCAAAGAAAATAGCTACTCCTTTGCTCCAGGCTTTGGTTAGGTTTTTATAGTTGGGGTCGCCGCTGCGAAGCCATTGGAAGTGCGAAACCGCCATGAAAAACGGCATCACCATCCCGATACACGAAAAGATGATGTGGAAGCCCAGGGATAACGCCATTTGCGACCGGGCAGCAATGAAATCGTCCATCGTACGGAGTATTTAGCGCGTGAACCGCCGCCTCGTGGGCGGTGGCAACAGCCGACGCCTGCCTTCAGGCACGGCCTACTCTTACAACACCCCGAAGGTACTATCCAATCCCCGCACGGGCACATTATTAATTGCCAAATCCTGTGGCGCCCAGCTCTCGGCGCAGCACGGAGTCGGCGCGGGTGTGGCGCTGCCAGTAGTCGGATTTTAGCGTGGTGGTGCGGATGGCGCGGGTGGTTAGGGGCTTGGCGCTGCCGTAGGTCTGGTTACCGAAATGCATCTGCCCATTGTAGGTGTCTTCCCAGCCGGCAATCAGATAAGGAAACGCTTGCTCGAACACAATGGTGAGGGTGCGCTTAGTATCGGGATACGTGAGCGTGTAGGCTTGCAGCGCGGCCCCAGCTTGGGCCGGCTTGAATACGGCACCACGGTAAGGCACCAGCTCGGCGCTGGCTGTTTCCACGCGCAGGGGCTGGTGGCGCAGCCGGGAAGCTACGGTGCCCGGAACGATGTGCAGTTGACCCAAAGGCAAAGTCTTAGGATCGAGGCGAAGGCGGGTCCACAGCTCGTCTTCCAGCACCACAACTTCCAGCGAATCCATCTGGTCGGCTTCCTGCTGGAAGTAGGAATGGGCTTCGAGCTGGTATTGGTTGCGGCGAAGATTAAGTTGGGTGTACGTCTGCCCGCACCAGTCCTGCACGGAGGTGGCTACTTTGAAGGTGTGCGGAAACTGATTGGCTGCTACGGGGGTGAACACCGAGGTGTTGATAGAGTAGTCGTAGATGCCGGTGGTGAAGCGGCGCATCTGGTTCATCTTCAGCACCGACGTGGCTGTTTCGTTGGTTTTTCCGCCTTCCATTTTCACTTGCTTGGTGGGCAGGAAGTCTTCGGTGACAAACACGAGCACCGCCTCGCCGGGGTGAATGTCGTCGTAGCGGTTTTGCTGGAGTTGGTAGCGGCTTAGTTCGGCCTGGCCAGCATACCAGTAGCGCGAAAACTCCGCCGGCACCGGCGTGGCGGCCGGAACTACTGTTTTTGCCTTCTCAGAGCCAGATGAACAAGCCAGCAACAGTAAAGAGCAGGCGGCGCAAATCGTGAGTTGATGCATGAATGGCATAAGCAACCAGATGAAACTCGGTTAAGATAGCCGCTGCGGTTGTAACCCCAACTCCTAACGCCGCACCTCGAACGTCTGGTAGCCCTGCACCTCCCCCGTTTCCACTTCCACCTTATCTACCTGCGCGGTATCGGGGCCTTGGTGGCACCATGCTTCTAACTTGTCTAGTGCTTCAACAGGACCTTCGGCTTCGATGGTGACGGTGCCGTCGGGATTGTTGCGGGCGTAGCCGGTGAGGCCAAGGCGCTGCGCTTCGGTGCGCGTACTTTGGCGAAAGAAAACACCCTGGACGCGGCCGTGGACGTGCAAGGTGCGGTGCTCGGAAAGAGAAGTCATAAGCGCGATAGTCAGCTGGTGGCTAATTAGAAGCAGATGTACGTGCGCGAAGCTATACCGTGTACGTGAAAAGCTTCTGCTCCACCACCCATGCATGTTCTGCGCGGGCTTCACGCAACGCGGTTGAGCGGCAGCTTACAGCTTCTTCAGCGTTTCTTCAGAAAGGCCCCTGTACTTAGCTGGCTGCTTATGAAAGTACTACAACTTCTCCTGCTTTTCCTGCTGTTAGTGTTGGGGCCGACAGCCTGGGCCCAACACACCATTCGGGTAGTAGTGCGCGATTCCACAACCCGTGAGTTGTTGCCTGGCGTGAGTGCCGCTGTGCTTGGTACTACCCTGGGCGCAGCTACCGACAATAAAGGCCAAGTATCGCTCGACAACGTGCCGGGCCCGGCAGCCGACGTAGTGGTTAGCTATTTGGGGTATCGGCCTAAAAACGTGCATGTAGCGCTGCCCCAAACCGGTGGGCCACTTCTGGTGCTATTGGGTACTGCAACCAACGCCCTAGATGAGGTAGTGGTAACCAGTACGCGCACCAATTCTCGCATCGAAGACCTGCCTACGCGGGTTGAGGTGCTGGGCGAAGAGGAATTACAGGAGGAAAATGCCATCAAGCCCGGCAATATTGCCTCCTTGCTCGGCGACATTGCGGGCACCCAAATTCAACCCACCCAGCCCACTACCGGCAACGCCGACCTGCGTATTCAGGGCCTGCAAGGGCGCTACTCGCAGATTCTGCGCGACGGGCTGCCGCTGTTTGGCGGCTACGCGGGCTCGTTCGGTATTTTGCAGGTGCCCCCGCTGGATTTGCGACAGATCGAGCTAATTAAGGGTTCGTCGAGCACGTTGTATGGCGGCGGGGCCATTGCGGGCTTGGTGAACCTGGTTTCCAAGCAGCCGAAGCTAGGCAGCCCGGAGCGAAGCATCACGCTCAACCAAAGCACCCTGCGCGAGTCCAACCTCAACGGATTTGCCTCGGGCCGCAACCAGAAACTGGGCTACACGCTCTTTGTGGGCGGCACGCGGCAGCAGGACGTCGACGTGAACAACGACGGCTTTACCGACGTGCCCCGCCTGCGCAACTTCACCGTACACCCGCGCCTGTTTGTGTATCCGAATGCGCACGGCCAACTGGCCCTCGGCTACACCGGCACCGTGGAAGACCGCCGCGGCGGCGACCAGCAGGTGGTGCGCCAAGACGCTGATGCCCTACATCAATACTTCGTGATTAACAAAATGCAGCGCCACACCGCCGACGCGGTGTACACCCAAGACAGCGTGGCCGGGGGCACGCTTACCGGCAAAGGCACGCTCAGCAGCTTCGACCGGCGCGTAAGCAACAACACCGTGGATTTTCGGGCCCGGCAACTATCGTACTATTCGGAGGTGAGCTACTTGCACCGGCTGGGCCAGCAGCATACCGCCGTAGTAGGGCTCAATTTCAATGGCGAGCAGCTTCGGCCGCAAGCTAGCACGTCGGCGCTGCCGGCCGGGCACTATACGTACGCTACTATTGGAGGCTTCGCGCAGGACGACTGGCAGGTGCTTCCGGCGCTAACTGTACAGGCTGGTCTGCGCCTCGACCATCACAACCAGTACGGCAACTTCCTGCTGCCGCGTCTTGGCTTGCTTTACCGCTTCTCGGAGCAAGTGACGGCCCGCTTGAACGGGGGCCTGGGCTACCGCGTGCCCGTGCCGTACGTAAACGAGCTGGACGAGCGAGATTACCCGCAGGTGCAGCCCCTGGTTGGCTTGCAGGCAGAACGGTCTACCGGTCTGAACGGCGACGTAAACTACCAGCGCACCTTCTCCCCTACATTTACGCTGACCTTAAACCAAGGCTTCTTCTACACCCGCATCCAAGACCCGCTGGTATTGTCGGAGCCCACGGCAGGCAGCGGAGCGGGCCTGTCGCCGCTGTATTGGTTTAATGCGACCCGCCCTGTGGTAAGTGAAGGCACCGAAACGTACGTGCGCCTGCGCGCCCATGCAACGGAGCTCTACTTGGGCTATGTGTTTACGTATGCGCGCCGCCACTACGATGCCGTGAATCCCAACGTAGAGCTGGCAGCCCGCCACAAGCTAGCGGCAGTGGCCACGCAGGATTTTTCGGAACGCTGGGCCGCGGGCATTGAAGCCAGCTACACCGGCCGCCAATACCTTTCCGATGGGCGCCAAACGCCGGGCTACCCCATTGTGGCCGGCTTAGTGCGCTACCACCAAGGACCTTTGATTCTGGTGCTCAACGGCGAAAACCTGTTCGATTACCGCCAGACGCGCCGCGAAGCAGTGGTGCTCGGTTCGCGCCTCAACCCTGACTTTCCTCAGCTTTGGGCACCCGTTGAAGGCCGGGTCATCAACCTATCGGCGACGATCAGGTTTTAGCGGCTAACTGCCGGACTCCCGTTATGCTTCCCGCTGCCGGAGCGCCTCGAACGTGAGAATGGCGGTGGCGGTGCTCACGTTCAGGGAGTCGATGGCGCCGCGCATCGGGATGATGATGGTTTGGTCGCAGGCCTGCATGAGTTCGGGGGTGAGACCGTCGGCTTCGGTGCCCATGACGAGGGCGGTAGGGCCGCGGAAGTCGCAGGTAGTGTAGGGCACGGCCAACTCGGTGAGTGCGGCGGCATAGGTGCGAATGCCGTGTTCTTGGCACCACGCAAGCAGTTCGGTGCGGGTAGTGGCCACGGTAGGCACCGTGAAGCTGCACCCAATGCTGGCCCGAATGGCATTGGGGTTGTAGAGGTCGGTGCGCGGGTCGCAGACGATAACGGCGGTGGCTTGGGCGGCGTCGGCGGTGCGTAGGATGGCGCCGAGGTTGCCAGGTTTCTCCACCGACTCCAGCACCAGCAGCAGCGGCGCAGCGGGCAGCGGCAAGCTAGCCAGCGTGAGGCGCGGCGGCCGCACCAAGGCCAGTACGCCGTCGGACCCTTCGCGGTACGCTACCTTCTCGAACACCGCCTTCGACACCTCGAACCACTCGGTGGGGCCAGCGCCGAGCAATGCCCGCAGCTCTTGCATTCGTGGCTCGCCGGCCAGCTCCCGGCACACAAACAAGGCCGTAACGGCTACGCCGGCGCCGTGCGCAACGGTCAGTTCCCGGTGCCCTTCAATGATAGTCAGCCCCTGCTCGCGTCGTTCCGACGACTTCTGCTGCAAGCGCAGCAAGTTCTTGATGCGCGGATTTTGGGGGCTGGTAATAAGGTCGGGAGCAGACATGGGGGCAATGCAAACAAAGACGCACGGATGGGGCGAAGATACGAGAGGCAGGGCCAGCCGCGTTATAATGCAGCGTTACGGAGTGTTCATACGCGCTACTCAGGCTTGAATTCGCTGTGGGTGAGGCGGTACATTGCGGCTTGAAGTGCTTAGCAGGCGCGGCCCCATGTCGTGCTCCTAAAGACTTCGGAGCGACGGGTTAGTGGCCGAATAACTTGCAGGCTCAACCGTTATTCTTGCTGGCGCGTAAGTGCTGTGACTTTTGTACATGGTTGTTATTCGATGCGCTTAAAGCTCAATACCAAAATTATTCTGGGCTTTAGCCTAGCCCTAACTGTGCTACTACTTACGTCGTTGGGTGCTTATAAAAGCATCGAGCAATTGTCGTTTTACACGCGGCAGGTGCAGCATACCAACCGAGTATTACAATACACCTCCGATTTGCGCATACGGATACGAGACGCGCAAATGTCGGTGCGCGGCTTTCTGCTGATCGGCGACAACAACTACCTGCTGACTTTTCGTGATGGATTCCAATCCGTTCGGGTGGACCTGGATTCGTTGCAGGAACTCACCCGCGACAATCCCGAGCAGCAAAGCCGCCTCGATACGCTTCGGCGACTGGTAGGCCAGGAAAAGTCGTTTCTGCGGCAATGGACTAGTTTGCCCCCCTCGCCCTTGGCGGCGCGCGACTTGGTGATAGCCGACCAGAACAACCTCAACCAGCTCAATGGCATGCTTGTGCGGCTGCGCGCTTCCGAAGAAACCCTCCTGCGCGACCGAATGCAGTACCAGGATTTCTACCAGAACACCACCCCTTTTGCCATCATCATGGCGGCAGTATTGGCCGTGCTGATTGTGCTGTGGCTGTTTCTGAAAATTTCGCGCGAGCTGAAAGCCAACCAGCACCTGCAGGAGGAGCTAACCAGGGTGAACGAGGACACAGCACGCCGCATCGACATTATCGAGGAGTTGGCCGAACGGGTGGTGCAAGGCGACTACACCGTGAAAATCCGCAGCGAAAAGCAGCAGGACAGCCTCGGCAACTTAGCTACCTCGCTCAACCGAATGACGCAAACACTGGAAGAGAACTTTACAACGCTGGAAAACCGCAACAAAGAACTCGACCAGTTTGCCTACGTAGCCGCCCACGACCTGAAAGCACCGTTGCGGGGCGTCACAACGGTATTGAAATGGATTGAAGACGAGCTGGCCAGCGAGATAAGCCAGCAGATGCGCCAATACTTGACCATGATGAAAGGCCGCCTGAACCGGCTGGAAGACCTCATCAATGGGCTGCTGGCGTACGCCCGGGCGGGCCGGGCCAGCCAAGCCGAGGAGCAAGTAAACGTAGATCAGCTGGTGAGCGAAATAGCGGAAATGGTGGTTCCGGCGGGTTTTCAGGTGGTGCGCCCCGATCCGCTGCCCACCTTCCTCACCAACCGCCTTAGCTTGGAGCAGGTGTTCACCAACTTAATCGGCAATGCCGTTAAGTACCACCACAAGCCAACTGGCACCATCACTATTGGCTGCCGCGACATAGGCCGCTGCTACGAGTTCCGGGTACAGGACGACGGCCCCGGCATTGCCCCGGAATACCACGAAAAAATCTTCCTGATTTTCCAGACCCTACGCGACCGTCACACCGCCGAAAGCACCGGCATTGGCTTAAGTATCGTAAAAAAGATCATCGACGAGCAAAAAGGCACTATTCACGTCGAATCGACAGTTGGACAGGGTGCCACGTTTGTCTTCACTTGGCCGAAACAGGTGAAGCAATGAATTTGAGGCTCGACTGGCGCCATTTGCGCCGTTGGAATACCAAATTCACGCTTCGCTAAACTACCATTCTACTACCCCACCGTATGCGTTCAGTACTGCTTGTTGAGGACGATTTCTTCGACACGATGACTGTCAAGAAGTCTTTCGAAAAATTTAATATTCAGCACCAGCTCTACACTGCCTTCAATGGATTGGAAGCGCTGGACTTGCTGCTCGGTACCAACGGCGTAGAACCGATTCAGCCGCTGCCCGAGGTAATTTTGCTGGACCTGAACATGCCCAAGATGAACGGCCACGAGTTTTTGGCTGAAATCCGCAAGCACCCGGAGTTATCAACAATTCCGGTGTTTATAACGACTACCTCGGTGCTGGATGTCGACCGGCTGAATGTGCAGAACCTCGGGGTTAACGGCTACATTCTGAAGCCGCTGGACTTTGAAACCGCAGCCGACATGGTCGATAGTATGAGCTTACTGGAAAAGCTTCTGAAATAGAACAGCGGGGAGGCAAATTGTCCGGGATGCAGGTTTTTGCAAGTCAACCGTTACTTTCATCCTGTTGTACTCTTCCTCGCTTTCTTTGTCATGATGCACCGTTCGGTTTTGGTTTTGCTGAGCAGCTTTTCCTTGTTACAAACTGTTGCTGCGCAGGCCCAGGAAGGCCCACGCCAACTCAACACGCTGCCCACGCCCACTACCCGACCCGCCACGCCTGATACCACTCGCCGCGCAGCCCCACCAACCGCACCGCGCCAACTGGCCTCCCCGCCCGTCGTGCCCGATTCGGTGCGACAGCAACAGCAGCAACGGGCAGCGCTGCCGCCCGGTAATACCACGCGCTTCGCAGTAGGCTTGAAAGACGGCAAAGTCTACCAAGCCTACGACGTTCTCGTCAAGCAGCCGCTGATTGGTCGCTCTTTCTTGTTACTCGACGGGCAGCAACGGTTGGAGCTAGACCAAGTGCGCTACTACGAAGACGAAACCGGCTTTTATGTGCGCACCACCTTGCCCGGCCGCTCGTCGCGCGAAACCACCTTGCGCCGCGACCGGGTAGGCCGGCTTAGCCTATATTCCATCACGAGCACGCAGTATGCCGGCAACGGCTTCGGCAGCCCCTACGGGTACGGCCGCTACGGGGGCTTCGGAGGATTTGGCAGCCCCTACGGCTATGGCGGCCCCGTGTACCGCACCACCAAAACCGAGTACTTCAGCAAAGACAATGGCCCCATCGAGGACCTGAGCCTGCGCAACCTGATGCTGGCCACCGCCGACAACCAGACCTGCACCAACCTGTTGCTCCAAGCTCGCCAATACCAGCGGTATACCACGCTAAGCTATATTGCAGGCGGCGGTTTGATGGTGGCGGGGCTTATTTCAACCTTGAATTCCGATAAGGGCAATGGGTCTGTTATTTCTCCTCTGGTGTATGGCGGCATTCCCTTCCTTATCGTGCCGTTGGTATTGGGTGGCAAAAGCCAGAACAACATGCGGCAAGCCATCAGCATCTACAACCGGGGCCTGTAGCAACGGAGATAGGCACGTGCCCGCAAGCGTTTAATCCGCTTCTTACCAGGAGCAAGCGACTAGCTTCTTCATAGGCTCGGGACGAATGGCAGGCTACCAGTAACGGGCACGGATAGTAATTCAGTTTCTGTGCTTCTCACTGCGCCACCAGCTACTAGAGCCAACAGGCAGCATTCCAGAAATGACTCGTAAAAAGCACGTATTTTCAGGTCCGTATTTTCCGCAAGAATAGCCAGCTTTGTTGAGCTTGCATCTATTTATATGTTATTAATTTACAGGTATTTACTACACGCTCTCAGCTACTAGTAGAGGAGCCGTATAAGTAGTAAATAGCAAGCTGCACAGGAACGCCGGAATAGACGAGGCGTAAGGAATACTCAGTTACTACTTGCTAGTGGCAGCCTACTCCTCTCACTTTACTTTCCTTGCTATGTTCGACAAATTAGAGACCCTCGACGACCTGTTCGAGATGCAACTCAAAGACCTGTACAGCGCCGAAAATCAGTTGGTAAAAGCATTGCCTCTGATGGCAGAAGCCTCGAAAGACGGCCGCTTGCGCCGCGGGTTTGAGCGCCACTTACATGAAACCGAGAAGCAAGTAAGCCGCCTCGAACAGATTGCGAAAGACCTGGGTCTGGACATCACCGGGCACACCTGCAAAGCCATGGAAGGCCTGATTTCCGAAGGCCAGGAAACCATGTCGGAAAATGCTACCCCCGAGGTAATGGATGCCGCCCTGATTGCCTCGTCTCAGCGCATCGAGCATTACGAAATTTCGGGCTACGGCACTGCCGCCCACTTCGCCGAACGGCTGGGCCACACCAAGGCTGCCGATCTGTTGCGCCAAAGCCTGGAAGAAGAGCAGCTCACCGACACCAAGCTCAACGACTTAGCCAAGAACTACATCAACCAAAAGGCTGAGTCTGAGTCCGAGTAATTCGCCCCTGACCACCAAAAGGAGAGGCCACAAACGTCGGTTGCATACGGGCGCTTGTGGCCTTTTCTGTTTAATAGCTGCTTCCTCCAGAGGCAACTCGATTAAAAACCAAGAGTACGGACCAGTAAAATCAGCGTAAGCCGCAACGGGAAATCAGCATTTCCCCCTACAATGGCGGTTTATTAGCTCGATAGCTTTGCCTTGGTCTTCGGCATGTGTCGTTGCTAAAAGAGAGTTCTGATGGCACACTTCACAGCTCACATCAAACAAGCCCAGGGAAAAACAGGCGTGAGTCTACGTGGGCAGTGTACTGATGTGGGAGCAGCTCATCAACTGGAAGCGGCAATCAAAGAGGTTATTGCCAATAAGATGGCAGTGGTCTGGATTGACTGCCAGCGCCTGGAACCCATGTCCTGGCAGGGCCAACGAGCTATCCTCAATGCCGATTGCCTCGCCCGCACGGCCGGCGTGACACTACAGTGGTGCGGCATGCCTGAGGCTGTGTTAGAGCAGCTCGTGACCAGCGGGCTAAGCCTGCTACTGCACCTGCAGCCCGCCAACGATTACCAAGGCCCCCGAGAGTTACTACAAGACAACCTGCCTATTCCCACCACCCCCAAATTCCCCCCTAACATATGAGTGTGCAGGCGCCAACTCCAGCCAGCGAAATTCATATTTACCGACAAATTAGACGGCTCCGCCACCTAAATGGCCGACGGCATTCCGTTGATTCACTGCTGGGTCGGGTGCGCCGGTTGCTGGCTAGCTCTGCCGTGCGCTGCCTAGAGTTGCCCGCCGGTACCCTTGTCTACCGGGGCGTGGCTTGCCAGGAGCCGCCGGAGCGAGTCGGTGACGTTTCGTATCCGCCTTCCGAGCGCATAGAACACGACCAACGCGCCAACCGCGCCGGGGTGCCCATGTTCTACGCCAGTGCCACTTGGCACCCGCCATTCTTCGAAGCCGGCGTAAAGCCCAACGACCAAATTTTGATTACGCGCTGGATTAGTCGGCAACCGCTCCGGCTCGTTAGCTTTCACGCGGCCGACCAGTGCACTGACAATCCGAATTCTGACCGCAACAAGGCCTTGCGCCAGGCCATAAGTCAGCTCCCTTCCGCAGCGCGCCCAACGGCAGCTTTCCTGACCAAGGCCTTTACGCGCAATGTAGCCGCCGACAAACACCACGATTATCGCCTATCTATTGCCATAGCCGAGGCCTGCGAGTTGGGCAGCACCTTCGACGGGCTGCTTTATCCGTCGGCTGCCATGCCGTCGCTGGCACACAACTTGGCCCTCCACCCCAGTTGCATCGACACGGGCAAGCTGGAGCTACAATACGTTGAGCATTTGCGCGTCAACCGTGTGGGCACCGAAACCATCGACGTGCATTCGCTGGACTTTGCCAACAGCTACGACAGCACTGGCCGCTTGCAGTGGCTAGGGCAGCCCGGCAACTGGGTGCTACGCGAAGGGGGTACCCTCACGACCTGCAACTTCACGGCGACTATGCAACCAAAGCAATAAGCTGAGGCAAATGTGCCCGTAGGTTTTCCTTCTAAAGCAAGAGCCCACCCAGGCCAAGCGTTGACTTCTACGTCAGCACTTGGCCTGGGTGGGCTCTTTTGCTGAGGTAAATAGCAGGCAAAAGCTAGGCTAGCGTTCGGAGTTGGCTACCTGAACAGTGGCAGATCCGGCTAGCTATTTCGCGCGGACTTTGCGGGTTTATACGCAGAAAATACGTGTTTTTTCAGCGGCTGCTGCGTCAAAATGGGACGTATAGACAGGAACCCGGCAGGTGTCGGGTTCCCCTCTCACCATCCATTTTCAGCCCATGTTTTATCACGATAAAGAATTGCAGTACAAAGTTCGGGTCGACCGGCCTAGCCCTGTTTTTGCGCGCATGCTTCAGCAAGCTATTGGCGGCATAGAAGGCGAGATTCGGGTTTGTCTGCAATACCTATTTCAAGCTTGGGGCAACCGCGGCCCGGCCAAGTACCGCGACATGCTCATGGAAACCGGCACCGAAGAAATAGCCCACATCGAGATGCTGGCTACTGCCGTGGCCCTAAACCTGGAGGGAGCTCCAACCAGCCTGAAAGATGAAATGGCGAAAGACAAAATGGTAGGCGCCATTATGGGCGGCATGGACCCCCGCCACCTGCTTTCATCGGGCATGGCGGCTATGGCTGTCGACGCCAACGGTGTGCCCTTTAACGGGTCGTGGGTGGTAGGCTCCGGCAATACTGCCGCCGATATGTACGCCAACGTAATGGCCGAAAGCACGGGTCGGGTGTTGGCAACTCGCCTTTGGGAAATGACCGACGACCCTGGCATGAAAGACATGCTTTCCTTCCTGATTGCCCGTGACACCATGCACCAAAACCAGTGGCTTGCCGTAATCGAAGAGCTAGGCGGCATGCACGGTGTACACCCCATCCCGAACTCTTTTCCGCAAAACCAGGAAGTGCAGCAGTTCAGCTACGCTTTCGTGAGCACCAGTGTCAACGACATCGGTACGCCGAACGGCCGCTGGACGCAAGGCCCGTCTATTGACGGCAAAGGCGAATTCCACGTGATGAAAGCCGAGCCCATGGGTGGCGAGCCCAAGCTAGCTCCTCCAGTGCCTGAGGGCCACGCCCAAAAAGAGCAAATGACGCTCACCGACTCCATCATGGGCAATATCAAAGACTCGATGGGTCTGTAAGACTTGTTGCTAGCAGAGCACGCTGCTGATGCAGCAGCATGACAGCCTGCTACATCAGAACGTCATGCTGCGCTTGGGAAGCACTTCGCGGAGGTGGTACATGGTTACTGCTTGCGAAATGCCGTCTAAGCGTAGCATGACGTTCTGGTTTCGGTGTAACGCTCGGATTTCCACCTACCAAACTCAGCCACACTATCCTCCTATTTCTTGAAGAATCATGGATAAATCTCCTGCCTACGACCCTAATCAGGCCGGCAAAACCGAACAGCAAACGGCCAGCAACAACGTACCCAAAAGCGGTGAGCGGCCCGACCAAGGCGCCGCGCCCACGAGCGACAACTGGAGCACCTCCCCCGACCGAAAGTCGATGGATGAGCGCCCCATGGAGGCTCCTGATACGTTAGGCGCCAAACACAAGCACCCGATTCTGGCGCAGCCCCCCGAAGAATTTACGGGCCTGCACCTCGGCAAGCCCGCTAAAGTGGCTGCCGGCGTAACGGCTGTGCTCAAGTCTGGGGCGTTTGCTTTCAGTGAGGACGGCCCGGTACGCGGCACGCATGCGTTGCTGAAGCTCAACCAAAAAGACGGGTTCGACTGCTCATCTTGCGCCTGGCCCGACCCTGATGACCACCGCTCGGTAGCTGAATTCTGCGAGAACGGAGCCAAGGCCACGGCCTCCGATGCCCAATCCGACCCGGTAGGGCCCGAGTTCTTTGCCAAGCACAGCCTAGCGGACTTGTCGCGCATGACAGACCGCGACCTGAACAATGCCGGCCGTATCACGCACCCCATGGTGTTGCGGCCCGGGGCTACGCACTACACGCCTATTTCGTGGCCCGAAGCTTTTGATTTGGTTGGTCAGGAGCTGAATGCCCTGAAATCACCCAATGAGGCCATTTTCTATACCTCGGGCAAAGTACCTAACGAGCCCGCCTACTTGTACCAGCTGTTCGTGCGGCAATTTGGCACCAACAACCTGCCCGACTGCTCGAACATGTGCCACGAAAGCAGCGGCGCGGCCCTGAGCAACACCACGGGCTTGGGCAAGGGCTCGGTCACGCTCAACGACATCTACGACGCCGAAGTCATTTTGATTATCGGCCAGAACCCTGGCACCAACCACCCGCGCATGCTCACGGCTTTGCAAAAGGCCAAGAAAAACGGCGCCAAGATTATCAGCATCAACCCCTTGCACGAGGCGGGCCTGCTGCACTTCAAGAACCCGCAGGATTTCATGAATCCGCTCAAGGCCTTGGGGACCTTGCTCGGCGACGGTACGCCCATCACTGATATTTACCTGCAAGTGCGCATCAACAGCGACCAGCTTGTGATGCGCGGCATCATGAAGTGCTTGCTGGAAGCGGAGGCGCTCAACCCCGGCCAAGTGCTCGACCACGATTTCATTACGAGCTATACTACGGGCTATACGGAGCTAGTAGAAACGCTCAACAACACGAGCTGGGTCGATATCGAAGAAGCCAGTGGCATTACCAGAGCCCAGATTCAGGAAGCGGCTAGCTTAGTAGCCCGCCACAAAAAAATCATTACCTGCTGGGCCATGGGCCTTACGCAGCAGAAAAACGGCGTGTACACCATTCAGGAAATCACCAACCTGCACTTCCTGAAAGGCGCCATTGGTATTCCGGGTGCGGGTCTTTGCCCGGTGCGCGGCCACTCCAACGTGCAAGGCGACCGAACAATGGGCATCTGGGAGCGTCCCACTGACACCTTCCTCGACTCCTTGGCCAAGGAATTCAACTTCGAGCCGCCCCGCGAGTTTGGCTGGGACGTAGTGGAAGCAGTGAAAGCCCTGCACGACGGGAAAGTAAAGGTGTTTATGGCCATGGGCGGCAATATGCTCTCGGCCTGCTCCGATACCGAATTTGTGGCCGAGGGCATGCGCAAGCTGCGTTTGTCTATACACGTAACGCCGAAGCTCAACCGCAGCCACCTCGTAAACGGCGAAATGGCCTTGCTGCTTCCTTGCAAAACCCGCATCGACATCGACATGCAGAAGTCGGGGCAGCAGTTCATGACCTGCGAAAACTCGATGGGCGTGGTTAGCATGAGCAAAGGCGTGCTAGAGCCCATATCCGACCAGATGCTGAGCGAAGTAGCCATTGTGTGCGGCATTGCCATTGCCACCTTGGGCGAGCGGACCACGGTAGATTGGGTGGGCTGCACCGAAAACTACGACCTCATCCGTGACTATGTGGCCCGCACCATTCCTGGCTTCGAAGACTTCAACCAGAAAGTGCGGCACCCCGGCGGTTTCTACCTACCTAATGGCCCCCGCGAACGGAATTTCACCACCGAAAACGCCAAAGCCAACTTCACCAGCACGCCCTATGAAAAACACGTGTTGGAACCCGGCCAATTGGTGCTCATGACCATCCGCTCGCACGACCAGTTCAACACCACCGTTTACGACTACAACGACCGGTATCGGGGTATCCATGGCGAGCGGCGCATCATCTTCTTGAACCCGGAGGATATGGCCGACCGTGGCATCAAGGAGAAAGGGCTAGTCAACATCACCAGCCACTTCTTGGATCAGCAGCGCCACGCCGAGAAGTTCATTGCCATTCCCTATGATATTCCGAAAGGCAATTGCGCCATGTACTTCCCCGAAGGCAACGTGCTAGTGCCCATTGGCAGCGTGGCCTACAAAAGCAACACGCCGACTTCCAAGTTTGTGGTAGTAACAGTGGAGCGGGTGGAGGTGCCAATTGGTAGCTCAACGCCTACCTCCGAGCAAGTAGCAGTGCCTGCGTAAAGCAAATTTCGAGGCAAGCAAAAGACCAAAACGACCCATAACAAAATTAGATCATTCCGGTTTTTTGCTTGCCTCGAAATGGCAAAATTTTATGTATTACTTCAAAGTATTTACATCTTTATATGTAAGGCTCTCGAATACCAAACTATCGTAACAAACACGTAAATACGTACCAATAAACACGTAATTAATCTGTTAAGCAAAGTAGCAGCGGCGCAGTCCCCGTACATCAAGTCATGTTTCACACCAGATGTACTAAACCGCTATGACCAAGCTTCTCCTTCCCCCAGAGCCGGCCGCCCAGCCGACCTCTACTTCCCGCCGCTCCTTCCTGCGTTACTCGGGTGCTACTATGGCCGTTGGTGGCCTTTTGCTAGCTGGCTGCGACGACGACAGTGAAAATGGCAATAACCGTATTGACGTAGGTTCAGGTGACCCTGGCATCCTCAATTATGCCTACGCGCTTGAGCAGTTGGAAGCAGCTTTTTATGCTGCAGTAAAAGGAGGCGCGTACTATACAGGTGCCCCAGCTTCTGAAAAGCAAATCTTTGATGATCTGGCGCTGCACGAACAGATTCACGCCGATTTCTTCAAAACAGCTCTTGGTAATGGTGCTATAAAAGCATTGGAGCCCGATTTCAGCACTATCAACTTTGGGGATAAGAACAGTGTACTTACTGCTGCTCAAGCCTTTGAAGATTTAGGAGTAGCTGCGTACAATGGAGCTGGCCGCTTTATTACGGCTCCTGGTTATTTGGCAGTAGCCGGTAAAATTGTATCGGTAGAAGCTCGGCACGCAGCTCTTATTCGTGACTTGCGCTCTTATAACTCGTTCGTGGATAACGATGTAGTGGACTTGTTCACGCCATCTGGTAACGCTTCAACCCCTGGTGTGGGCAACGGCACTGGTTTGGAAAGGTCTAAGCGACCAGCTGAAGTGGTAGAAACTGCCAATCAGTTCTTGAAAGAAGGCTCTAAGATTAGCGCCAACAGTTTTAAATAAGCTGGCTTTAGCTGGTCTTTTCACTACAAATCGTCTCCTCCATCATGGATTTATTTAAACTAATCAAGGAAATCGAGCAGGTTGATCCTGAGATCTACGATCGTCTCGACTCGCGTCGCCGTGTATTCAAACACTTTGGTATGGCTGGCAAAGCCGTAACGGCTGCTGTGTTGCCGGGCTTAGTAAGCGGCCTTTTCCAGCGTGCTTACGGGCAGGGCACTGCACTTCCAGCTGACATTGTTGCCGTGTTGAACTTGGCGCTAAGCTTGGAGTACTTGGAGTTCTACTTCTACGATAGTGGCCTGAAGGCTCCTAACCTGATTCCAACTGCTGATCGGCCTGCCTTCGAAAAAATTCGCAACGATGAATCAGGCCACATCAAAATTTTGAAACAGACTTTAGGCTCGCTTGCTATTGCTGAGCCGGCACGTAGTGCTTTCGACTATAGTGGTGGTCGTAACCCAACACCGCTGGTAGGTGACACGGCAGTAGGCAATGGGCCATTTAGAACCGTATTCACGGCTTATCCTATTTTCCTGGGTGTGTCGCAGTCTTTTGTGGATACGGGTATCCGTGCTTATAAAGGCGGCGCTCCAGTTCTCATGCCAAACAAAGACGTGCTTGAAGCTGCTTTGAATATCCACTCGGTGGAAGCGCGGCACTCCTCGCACGTGCGCACCATCCGCCGGGGTATCACCAACGTGGCCAACCCTACAGCACCAATGAATGCGCAGCCGAAGAGCTGGGTTTCCCTTCAGGATAATGGCGGTCCTTCTCCGGACACCAATCCGTCGACCAGACCAGTTTACGGTGCTGGCAATCCGGCTTCTAGTTCTGACCCACTAGCGCTTGTTTTCCCAGCCGAAGACAACGTTACCCACTTAGGTGTAGCAATTCCAGGCAATGCCACTGCAGCTTCAGAAGCTTTTGATGAGCCTCTTGATCCTACTTCGGTTAAAAACATTGCCCGCAATTTTGTTGTGGTTACTAGCGGCCTGTTCCCCGCCTAAATTGCAAAACTCAAGTAGGCAGCCTTCTATATAAGCAACTGCTTACCCATTCAGCACAGCCTCAGTTCATGCGTATCTCGATACGGATGAGCTGAGGCTGTTTTTTGTGCATACTACCTACCTCGACACTTACAACCTTGGCGCGCTGCTAACGTCTACAAACCTCTCACAGAACAGCCAATCCAATGAACAAATATGCTATTGTAGTGCACGGCGGCGCCGTAACCATGAAGCCCGGGCAACTAACGCCCGAAGAGGAAGCGCTTCAGCGGGAAGGATTAAAGCAAGCCTTGCACGCCGGTTGGCAAGTGCTTCACGAAGGCGGCACCGCCCTCGATGCCGTGCAAGCCGCCGTGACCAGCCTCGAAAACAACGAGCATTTCAACGCCGGCCGCGGCAGCAGCCTCACGCAGCAAGGTGAAGTGGAAATGGATGCCAGCATCATGGACGGCAGCAACCTCAAGGCGGGCGCCGTAAACAGCGTCAGGTATGTGAAGAACCCGATTCGGCTAGCCCGCGCCGTGCTCGACAGAGGCAACCCCGTGTACTTGGCCAGTGAAGGCGCCATCGAATTTGCCTTGGAGCAAGGCCTGGATTTAGAGGCGCCCAACTATTTCAAAACCGAGAAAACGCGCAAGCAATGGCTGGAACTGGTAGAGCAAGAGCAAGCCGAGCCCCAGCAGCAAGACACGGTGGGCGCCGTTGCGCTCGACCAAAACGGCAACCTAGCTGTGGCTACCAGCACCGGGGGTATTGAGGGCCAGCTCAAAGGCCGCGTTGGGGATAGTCCGGCAATAGGTGGCGGCAGCTACGCCAGCAACGATGCGTGTGCTGCCTCCTGCACCGGCGATGGCGAAGTGATTTTGCGGGGTGCTCTGGCGCACGAGGTGTACGCGCTGGTTAAGTACAAAGGCTTGCCTATCGCAGAAGCTTGCCGCGAAGCTATTGCCTTGCACGACGAAGACTTGCAGGGTGACAAAGGCATTATTGCGGTTGATAAGCAAGGCAATGTGGCGTTGGAGTTCAACAGCAACCTCATGCGCCGGGCCTACCGCATTGGCGAGGAAGAACCAGTAGTAGCCATGTGGCGCGACGAATAGGGTTTCGGTTGCCGGTTATGGGTTGGCTGTTGCCAGTTATCAATCAGTCATTGGTATAGCCAGAACGACAAACAGCAACTCATAACCGGCAACTGGCAACTGATATTCCCGTAGGCTAAGCTGTGCCGTCCCTTAAAGCCCCCGATACTACCTTCGATAGTCGCCAGCAGAAAGCACTGCTCGTGCACGACCGCCTGTGCGCGGAGTATGGCGCGCCATTTCCGTTTTTCAGCACCAAAGATCCGCTGAGCGAACTGGTTAGTGCCCTGCTCTCCCACCGCACCCGCAACCAGGATTCGCACCGGGCCTACCAGCAGCTTGTGGCTCGCTTCCCCACCTGGGAGCAAGTACGCGACGCCCCCACCGAAGAAGTACAAGAGGCCATTAGCCCGTGCACTTGGCCCGAGCAGAAAGCGCCCCGAATTCAAGCCGTGCTGCGCGAAATCAGTGAGCGGTGTGGCGGCCCCTGCGACTTATCCTTTCTGGCCGATAAGTCGGTGCCGGATGCCCGCGCTTGGCTGGAATCTATTTCGGGGGTGGGGCCCAAAACCAGCGCGGCTGTGCTGCTTTTCAGCAAGCTGCGCATTCCGGCTATGCCCGTTGATAGCCACCACCACCGCGTTGCCCAGCGCCTAGGTCTGATTGGTCCGAAAGTAGGAGAAGGCGCCGCGCACGCTATGCTCGCTGCCCTGCTACCACCCGATTGGGATGCGCAACAAGTGTACGACCACCACGAAGCGTACATGTACCACGGGCAGAAGTGCTGCTACTTCCATACCCCTGCTTGCGGCCGTTGCGTCGTGCTCGACCAGTGCCCTTTTGGTCAGGCGCGGGTAGGCAGCAACAAGTGAGCTGTAGTGGCCCTGAACGAGGCACCGTCAAGCTGCTGTTTTTCTCTATACTTGCCCACCACCTCACAGTTAATTGCAAAGACCATGAAACCGACCTATGGCGTGCCAGCGTTGCTTTCCTTTTTTATCCCGGGCTTAGGGCAACTTATCAAAGGACAACTTCTGAAGGCCTTTCTGATTTGGGCTGTTGGGGGCGCCGTCGGCTTTTTGCTGGCCTGGACCTTAATCGTACCCTTTGTGATTTGGGCCTGGAACGTGTACGACGCCTACAACGACCCCGCCTAACCGGTTTCAGAGCCTGTGCCCGTTTCACTTCACCTCAAAGCCAAGCCCAATGCCCGAGCCAACCAACTGCTGGTAGCTCCCGATGGCACCGTAACCGTGCGCCTGCAAGCCCCCGCCCACGATGGCAAAGCCAACGCCTGTTTGCTGAGTTACTTGGCAGCGGTATTCAGCGTCAGCAAATCCAACATCACCCTGGTTTCAGGCCACACCTCGCCCTTCAAGAAAGTTGCCATCGACGCAGTAGACGAGCCTACGCTGCAAGCGGTGCTGGCGCAGTTCCTAACGGCGTAGCACCTAGTAGTTAGGTTGGTTGCTTGCCATGCAGACTGGCACAGGCAAAGGCCCGATTAATTATCTAGCTGACGCTTAGCAGCCTGCAAACTCAGGTGCAGCCTGAAGACAACCTGAACATCAGGGTGCGTATAATCCGCCAACACGCGGGCCACGCAGGTGCGCACCTTCTTCTCTTCGTACATGACGTTTCCTACTTGGGTGCTGGCCGGCTTCTGGGGCCTTGTTTCGGGTTCGGCACTGCTGCTGGGCGCAGCGCTTGGCTACTTCGCCCGCGTGCCGCAACGGCTGATTGCCGCCATTATGGCGTTTGGCAGCGGGGTTCTGATTTCCACTCTTTCCCTGGAATTGATGGAGGAAGCCTACCAAAAAGGTGGCTTCAACTCCACCGCTATGGGCTTTGTGGGTGGCGCAGCCGTCTATACCCTCGCCAACTGGCTGCTAGCGCGCTACGGCGCCAAGCACCGCAAACGCTCCAGCGACCTGCAAAAGCAAGAGCGTGCCTCCGTGAAACAAGCAAAGGGCAACGACGAAGCCGACAACGGGATGGCCTTGGCTATTGGCGCGCTACTCGACGGCATCCCCGAAAGTATTGTCATCGGGCTTAGTATGTTGGCAGGAGGCGGGGTAAGCATGGTGGCGGTAGTAGCCATTTTCCTGTCCAATCTGCCCGAGGGGTTGTCGAGTGCGGCGGGCATGAAAAAATCAGGTCGGTCAGCTAGCTACGTGCTACTGCTGTGGGCGGGCATTGCCGTTATTTCGGGCGTAGCGTCGTTGCTGGGCTACACGCTGTTCAGCGGCTTTTCCAACGAGGTAGTAGCCGGCACGATGGCCGTTTCGGCTGGCGCCGTGCTAGCCATGATTGCCGACACCATGATTCCGGAGGCTTTCGAAGAAGCGCACAACTTCACGGGCCTGATTACGGTGCTCGGCTTCCTGGTTTCTTTCTTTTTGAGCAAGATGGATTGAGGTCTGTTGGTATAGGTGCCAGCTAAGTTGTAGGGGGCAAAATATTGCAGTTGCGTTGTCGTACGTTATCCTCGAAATCATGAACTTTGACCTGTTGGGTTCGAGGGGTTGATTTCCACGTTTTACTCGTACAGTACGCTTACCAGTTAGCACCTTATACTATGGCTATGTCGCCCGATCCGTCTGCTATTCAACCCCTGCTAGACGCCCTTTCCTTTTCACCCGACAATCTGCCCCTTCGCAAGCATGTGGGCGGTTTACTGCTCGACGCCAATCGGCTAAACGAAGCAGAAGACGTATACCGGGCCGGCCTGCGCCAAACCCCTACCGACACCGACTTGCAGCTAGGCTTGGCTAAAACCTACGCGGGCCTAAGCAAAACGTCGGCGGCCTTTGTGGTGATAGAAGAATTGCTTGAAGCCTGCCCCGATCATGCGCGGGCGCACCTGCTGCACGCCCAGTTGCTGGTCGAAACAAACCAGTTGCCCGCTGCCCGCGAGGCCTATGCTACCGCCTTACAATACAACCCCACATTAGAGGATGCCGAGCTAGCCGCCAAGCTGCGCGAACGAGCCCCGGCCCAACCCGCGCACGGCGGCCTACCTACAGCCGCACCCTTCGCCAACTCGCCCGTCACCGATGAGCAGGCGCTATTTGGCGGCCTCGAAAAGCCGAAGATCAACTTCTCGGATGTGGGAGGTATGGAGGCTCTGAAAGAGGAAATCCGCCTGAAAATCATTCACCCGCTGCAATTCCCCGACCTATACAAGGCCTACGGCAAAGCCACCGGTGGCGGGCTGCTGCTCTACGGCCCGCCCGGCTGCGGCAAAACCTACTTGGCTCGTGCGACGGCCGGCGAGGTAAAGGCTTCGTTTATCCACGTCGGCATCAACGACATCCTGGATATGTGGCTTGGCAACAGTGAGCGGAACCTGCACCAGCTGTTCGAGCAGGCCCGGTTGCAGGCGCCCTGCGTGCTGTTTTTCGATGAGGTAGACGCCTTGGCGGCCAACCGCCACGATTTGCGCCAAAGCGCCGGCCGCACCGTAATCAATCAGTTCCTGGCCGAGTTAGATGGTGCCACCGCGTCCAACGACGGGGTGCTGATCCTGGCGGCTACCAACGCCCCCTGGCACCTTGACTCCGCTTTCCGCCGTCCCGGCCGCTTCGACCGGATTCTGCTGGTCACCCCACCCGACGAAGCGGCTCGGGCCGCCGTGCTGGAAGTGCTACTGCGCGGCAAACCCGTGGCATCTTCCGTAAACCTGCGCAAGCTAGCCGCCCAAACCGCTGGCTACTCCGGTGCCGACCTGCAAGCGGTGGTAGACGTGGCCGTAGAAAACCGCCTGCGCGAGTCGATGAAGGCCGGTAAACCCCTGCCGCTGGAGCACGCCACGCTAGCCGATGCCGCCGGCAAAGTGCGCGCCAGCACCCGCGAGTGGTTTGCTACCGCCAAAAATTACGCCCTCTACTCCAACGAAGGCGGCGTGTACGACGACATTCTGGTCTACTTAGGCATCAAGAAGCCCTCGGCGTAGCCAGCACCTTGTATGGACATGGAAACTATCCGCACCGACCGGTGGCAGGAGGCGGTGCAGCAATTGCTGGCCGTACGGCGTCCGGCGCAGGCCGAGCAGTTAGTACGACAGCGCCTAGCAACTTATCCGCAGGATGCTTACGCACACGTGCTATTAGCCTTCACGCTCCTTCGGCAGCAACGGGAAACGGAAGCAATAGACGCCGCTGAAAATGCTTTGAGCTTCAATCCAGCCGAAAGTGAAGCGTATTACTTGCTTGCTTTGGCGCTGGCCCGCAAAGGCAAAGTGGAAGCCGCTCAGGCTTCTATTCGTCAGGCTCTACGACTCAATTCAATCAGCAGCAAGTATTTGGGCATTCAGGCTTGGTTGCTGAATGTCCTCAATAGGTCGGCGGAGGCGCAAGCGGCGGCCGAAACGGGGCTTAGCTACGACCCAACGCATGTAGAATGCTTAACCCAACTCGCAAACGCTCTGCGCAATCAGCAGCAGTGGCCTTTGTTGAAGGCTTGTTTGCGGCAGTTGGTGAAAGCTCATCCGCAGTTACCACTGGCACACAAGCTATTAGGTGAAGAAGCCCTACGCCAAGAACACTATGCGGAAGCGCAGGCACATTTCGAGGCGGTCTTGCGGCTAGCACCTGCTGAAGCAAAGGCTCATAAGGGCCTGACTCGTGCTCTACGCTACCAGTTCGGGCCGGGACGTTTGGCGAGGCGCCTTGATGTGTACATGACTTCTATTTCGGAAGGCACTAAGAAAGGGCAGTTGCGTGCTTGGGGTCATTTCTTACTCATCCTAGTTCCGCTTTCTTTTTTATGTATCCCCCTGCTATTGTTTATGGGATTTGAAGCCTTGTATTGGCGGTTGCATCCGCAGGTGCGACAGTTGCGCAACCGCCCTGCCGATGCTCCTTCTTACTTGCACGAAAGTTTGTACCGCTACGGCACTATTGCTTCTGCTATTCTGCTGGTAATAGCCCTGTTACCGTCTCTGATCTGGATTATTCTAAAGTTGGGGGTACCGGAAAGCTCACTAGGACCTGGGTTGACGGGAGGGCTAACAGCATTGATATTGGGGATGGGCCAAGCATTGAAGACAGCTACGGATATGCCGCTGCCTACAAAATCGCCCGTAGGCTGGCTGCTCGTAGCTTTTCTGAGCCTAGCCGCGACGCTGGCTTGTACCTTCTCTACGCTCTTATGGCCGTGGAGTCCGCCTGCTTTACTTCTGTGCAACGGGGCACTCCTTTACTGGCGTATTCGCAGCCTACGGCACGATTCGCCGGATAGGATGGTCGGCTAACCTTACGCTATTCTTTTTTATTTCTCTGTACTTCTATATGGAACAACCCACCTGGCCCGACCGAATTCTGCTACTATTACGCCAGGGGCGCGCCACGCAAGCCGAACAGGAATTGCGCCGGGCGCTGCAAGAAGACCCTGACAACCCGTTGGCGCACGCTTGGCTAGGTATGGCCCTGCTCGATCTGAACCAGCTAACGCAGGGGCAGCAGGAAATAGAAACGGCCATTGGGTTGGCGCCGGAATACGACTTTGCTTACTACTTGCTTAGCCTGGCGCATCAGCGGCAGCAGCGGCTACCGGCGGCGCAGCAGGCCATCGAGCAAGCCTTAGCACTCGACCCTACCGACCCCAACTATCATCACATGTTAGGGCAAATCCGGTTTCAGCGCGGCCAGTGGGAAGGTGCCCTTCGCGCCTCCGAAGCCGGCCTTTACTACGATGCTCAGCACGTCGACTGCCTTAGCTTGCGGGCCCGTTGCCTGGCCCGCCTTGGCCGCCCCACCGATGCGGCCAGTTCGCTGCAGCAAGCCCTGCACTACAACCCCGACGATGCCGGCACCCACGCCGATGCCGGTTGGGTAGCCCTCGAAGCCGGTCAGCACCGCCTCGCCCTCGACCATTTCCGCGACGCCCTGCGGCTACGCCCCACTTCCGAGTACGCCCGCGAAGGCCTAGTTGAGGCTCTGAAAGCACGCTACTGGATTTACCGCGCCTTTCTGCGTTTCAGCGTCTGGACCCAAGGGCTGAGCGACGGTACGCGCCGCATGATGTTTATTGGCATCTACGTGCTGGTCAGGTTTGTGCCGCTGTTGCTGCCGCTGTACTTGCCGCTGGTGTTTATGAGTTGGTTTGCCGACCCTATTTTCAATGGCTTACTGCAACTCAACTCTTACGGTCGCCATGCACTTTCCGACGCGCAACGCCGACAGGCCCTGGCATTTATGAGCACTGCCGGGGCAGGCGCGGCTTTGCTCGTCACAGCGGCACTCACCAATTTTGCCTGGACGGGCGTGCTCGGCAGCAGCTTACTAATGTCCCTTTTTCCGCTGATGGTAGCCTTACGCCCTAATGTAGCCGAACGCACGCGCCGCTGGGCAGTGGGCGCAACAGCCGCGTTATTGGTATTGGGTGTTTCTGGAGCAGTTTTGCAGGCTTTCAGCATCGAAGGCGAGCTTCACAATGGGGTCATGGGTGTCATGATTATTATCTGGCTGCTGTTTATGTGGGGCACTGCTCTGAGCTAGAAACGTTGTAGAACGAAGTAGCCTTGGCACTTGCCTGAACCGAGCAGACGTTGCGAGACTCTCTTACCTGCGTCCTTAACTGGGTGTAGATATGTGTGATTACCTGGCGTCTCGTCGTTGTTGAGGCCGTTCAGACTGTGTTGTTGCCGTTCAAGGATGAGACGCGAGTAGTCACATTTCCACATCCTTTCGGTGTCAGCACACGCGGGGCATTTCAGCAAGCTGAAATGATTAGAGCACTACGGGCTGAGAGGCACAAGGCCTAACTCTACTATTCATGGGCTAGAGTATAGAAAGAAGAAAGCCGTCAGATCCCCCCTCCGACGGCTTTCGTATTCCCTCCCCTACTCACTTGGTTGCTGTTCCGGTTGACGGAAGCTAGCGCGCAAGTGTACTACACGCTCTCCTTCGCTACTTCCTTGCGGTAGGTGCGCTCAAAATCTTCGTCTACGTGATAGGTCGACTCCTCGTGCTGGCTCAGGTCGAGGCCAAGGGCTTCTTCTTGTAGCTTCACCCGCAGGCCAAAGAAACGGTCTGTCAGCTTAAGCAAGATCCAAGAGCCCACAAAGGAATACGCCACCACAATCACCAGTCCTAGCACGTGGTAGCCAAACACCGTGGCCGTGCCGTGTACCAAGCCTACTTTGTCGGCAAAAACGCCGGTGAGCAGCATGCCCACAATACCGCCTAAGCCGTGGCAGGGAAACACGTCCAGCGTGTCGTCGATGGTGGTGCGGCTATTCTGCCAGTGCACCGCCACGTTGCTGATTAGCGAGCCTACTACCCCAATGAGCAAGCTTTGGCCGTAGGTTACGTAGCCAGCGGCGGGTGTAATGGCCACCAACCCAACTACCGCCCCAATGCAAGCGCCCATGGCCGAAGGCTTACCACCCCGCACCACATCGGCCAGCATCCAGGCTACCAGAGCGGCAGCCGAAGCCAAGTTAGTATTCACGAAAGCAGTTACCGCTAGCTCATTAGCTCCGAGGGCTGAACCCGCGTTGAAGCCAAACCAGCCGAACCACAGCAAACCCGTACCTAATAGCACATACGGCACGTTGGGGGTAGAGAACACCGTGTTGGTAAGGTGCGTGGCGCGGCGGCCCAGCACGGTAGCGCCCGCCAGAGCAGCAATACCAGCCGAAATGTGCACCACCGTACCGCCGGCAAAGTCAAGCACGCCCCATTTCCGCAGGAAGCCTTCCGGGTGCCAAGTCCAGTGGGCCAGCGGGCAGTAGATGAACAGGCAGAAGAGCACCATAAAGACCAGATAGCCTTTAAAGCGCACCCGCTCGGCAAACGAACCAGTAATAAGAGCCGGCGTGATGATGGCAAACTTGAGCTGAAAAGCAAAAAAGAGAATAAACGGAATAGTAGGCGACAACAGCGGATGCGTGGCGGTACCCACGTTGCGCAACATAACAAACGTGAGCGGGTTGCCGATAACGCCGTGCCAGGAGTCGCCGTAGCTCAGCGAAAAGCCCACGAAGTAAAACACAATAGATATCACGCCCAAGGCAACGAAGCTTTGGAGCATGGTGCTGATAACGTTCTTCGGTCGGACCATGCCCCCGTAGAAGAACGACAAGCCCGGCGTCATAATCAGCACAAAGGCAGTGGCGGTAAGCATCCAAGCCACGTCAGCGGCATTGAAAGACCCCGGGGCCGCGGCGGGGTGAGGCAAGTCTACAAAGGCAGACACCAGGGTTAGGGCCACAAGCGCCACCAGAGAAAACATACTCAGGCTGGTTAGCCGCTTGGATTCAGAAACCATAACTCAGATTTAAGTTGGACTTGTTTTACAAAGGCCAAAATAGAGAAACATGATGTAAAAATTGACAGTACCCTCAAAAATTTAGAGGCAATCTTTTAAATACTTATGTTTTTCCAGTATCCACGCCTTATTACAATACCCCTTTTGCCATAACACGATGCCATTTTATGATACATGTAAAAACTCGGGGGTGTACTGGCTCCTGTGAGCATTAGAATAAAGGCTCATCCTGTTTGCAGCAGTAATCACATGGTAGAAATCTAGCATGTGAGCCTAGGCAAGGGTGCTATAGAGATAAGAGCAGCGAATCAACTGCTCTATTTTTTGCAACAAGTAGGTTATGCTGATGCCTCACCACTTGTTTCTGTTGAAAGCATCAAGCCAGAGCGGGAGCAGACGACCGGTGTTCTGGTTGTCTGGTCCCGCTCTGGCTTGGGGTTGATTGGGTTGTGGCTATCTTACTTGAGGAAGCTGCCGTGTATTATTGTTTATAACGGCCTTCCACGTTGTCCATGTACTTCTGGCCGGAGCCGGTATTTAATAGTAGTATCTGCTCTTCGGGTTTCAACCAGCCTGTTTCAAGTAGATGGCGGGCTGCCATCCAAACTGCTCCACCCTCGGGGGCTACAAATAAGCCCTCTAGTTGCGCTAGCTCGCGCATGCCTTCCAACATCTGCTCGTCGGTGATGCTGATAGCAATGCCGTTGGATTCGTCTAGCACTTGCAGCATCAGTTGCTCGCCGAGGGGGCGGGGCACGGCCAGGCCGTTGGCAATGGTGGGCTGGCCGACGTACTCGTGGCAGTTAGGCTGATGACCGGCGCGAGTTTCCACCAGGGGGCAGCAGTTGGCGGCTTGCACAGCTACCATGCGCGGTAGTTTAGCATCGGCGGGCAGCCAGCCGAGGGTTTGCATTTCGCGAAAGGCCTTCCAGATGCCAATGAGGCCGGTGCCGCCGCCAGCGGGGTAGAGCAGTACGTCGGGCAGTTGCCAGTCGAGTTGCTCGGCTAACTCGTAGCCCATGGTTTTCTTGCCTTCGAGCCGATAGGGCTCTTTCAGCGTCGATACATCGAGCAACTCCCCGTTGGCGTTCAGTTCCCGGACGCGGGCAGCGCAGTCGTTGATGAGGCCATCGACGAGGTGCACTTCGGCACCATACCAGTAGCATTCCTCTTTGAAGGCCTTGGGGGTGTGGCGGGGCATCACCACCACGGCCCGTAGGCCAGCGCGGGCACAGTAAGCCGCCATGGCCACCCCGGCATTGCCGGCCGTTGGGATGATGCAGCCGGTGGCACCTAGCTCCTTGGCTTTGGAAACAGCCATGCTCAGGCCGCGGGCTTTGAAGGAACCCGTGGGGTTTTGCCCTTCGTCTTTGAGGCGCAAATCGTGCAGGCCATAGCGGGCACCGAGGCGTTGCAGTTCTAGGAGTGGGGTCCAGCCTTCACCGAGGCTTACTTTGTGCGCATCGTCGAAAAGGGGTAGCAGGGAGCGGTAGCGCCACATCGAGTTTTCGGCGACGTCTATGCCCGCAGTGCGCAGCAAGGGTTCAGCTAAGTGGTAGGAAGCCAGCAGGGGTTGCCCGCAGCACTCCGAAACGCGCTGCATCGTGAAAGCTGAATAGGCAGTGTGGCAGGCGGCGCAATGCAGTTCGTGCAGGCGCGTAGGGGTATCGAGGAGAGTTTTCATAGCGCTGATTTCTACGCAAACCTCCTCTGTTGCTATTCCTTTTACAAACGGCTATTTGGAATAGGCTATTCCTTTTTGGAATAGTAGCGCCGCGTGAACTGCACGAAGCTTTTGTAGGGCACATTGTTTTCGGTGCCCTTGCGCTGCACAAAATCGAAATGCCGCACTAGGTTCAGGTCGCGGATGCGCACCACCTGCAACTCCCCCGACTCCAACTCTTTCAGCACCGCCTGCCGTGGCAGAAACGCCAGACAGGTATCAACTCGCACGAAGTTCTTGAGGGCTTCGGTACCCCCGAGCCGCACTTTCACGGGCAAATCGGTGAGCTTAATCTGGTGCGCCGCCAACGCCTCTTCCAGCACCGCCAGCGTACCAGAACCCGTTTCGCGCAACGCAACGGGCACGGTTAGCAGTTCGCGGGCCGTAAGTTCTTGCTTGTAGATGGGGTTGCGGGTGGAGCACACCGCCACTACCTCGTCGGTGAGCAAGGGCGTGTAGGTAACGTTGCTGACTTTGTGGATGCCCTCGATGATGCCAAGGTCGATTTCGTGTTCGAGCAGCGCCTTGAGGATGTTTTCGCTGTTGCGGTTTTTGAGGGTGAGTTGCGTGTTGGGGTACTTGCCGAGGTAGGCGGAAAGCACCGGCGGAATAACGTAGAGCGAAATGGTGGTGCTGGCCCCAATCACCATGCGCACCTGCGGCGAGAAGTCGTTGTTGAGGGCTGTAAACTCTTGGTGCAACTCGTGCTGGAGCTGTTTGGCCAGCAGCAGCTTGCTATACAGCAATTCGCCAGCCGGCGTGAGCACTACGCTATTGCCGAGCCGCTCGAACAGGCCGGTCTTGTAATACTCTTCCAGTGCCTTCACTTGCTTGCTCACTGCCGACTGGCTCAGAAACAAGGTCTGCCCGGCTTTGGTGAAGCTGAGCTGTCGGGCTACTTCCAAGAAGATTTCGTGCGGGTGGGAAAGCATAGAGAAAACGAAGGACCAGGAAGCACAGCAAGGTACGCAACCCGACTCATGCACTATGCCCTCAGGACCGTTGAAAGGGCTTATCAGAAAAATATGTATAAAATTTTGTCATTTCTTCAATCATTATACAAAGAGTATTTTGTATGTTCCGGTCCCTATGCTATTGCGGGCTACTGGCGGTGGCTTCTATAGGTAACCGGCCGCGCCGGGCCCGCGCTATTATCGGCTGCTTGACGGCAGCCAGTTCGTGTTTTATCCTTAACCATTACCTGTATGGAAACTGGCCTGCTGATGCTGGTCGCCGTTGTGGGCGTCCTGCTGTACCAGGACGTATCAAAGCGTGTGCGGGAGTTGACCCAACGACTGCAAAAGCGCGAAGACGAGCACCTCGCTTTATCGGTGACCGTTGAGCGTTTGCGTCAAGAGCTGCAAAAGCTTCATTCCCAACCACCCCTAAAGCCCGCCCCGGCACCACCGGTACCGGCGCCAATCGTGGCGCCACCCCCTCCGGCACTGGAGTGGTATAAGTCGGCAACTCCTGCCGCGGCCACCACTCCTCCCCCACCAACGGCTGCACCGGCACCGCCTGTTCAGGCTCCGGCCAAATCAGAGTCTGCTGATGTGGCTCCAGCCGCACCACAAGCAGCACCCGCTGTACCAGCGCCACCCGTTGCGCCAGCCGCCGCTGATGTGGCTACCACAGCTACTCCCCCACTCACACCCCGGCCGGTTGAAAAGCCGGTTCCGGCACCTCCCACTCCCGTTCCCCCGACGGCTACACCAGCCCCAACTCCCGCCCCGCGGCCACTGCCTGCGCCCGCACTGCGTCCTGCTCCCCGGTCCATCCCGGTTCCTGCGGCAGCTGTACCAGCTGGCCCAACCTGGTGGGACCGGGCCGAACAACTGCTTCTCGACAACTGGACCGGCATACTAGGTGCCGTGGTCCTCGTGACGGGCATTGGCTTCCTGGGCGTGTACACGGCATTGCGCGTTAGTGCGCCGGTGCGCTTCGGCATGATTACCGCTTTTGCGGCGGTGCTGCTGGCCATGCATTATTACCTGCGGGCAAAGCCCTTTGCGGCACAGCTGCACGTGTGGCTGCAAAGCAGTGCGGCAGCGGTGTTTCTGTTTGCCTGCGTGGGTGCTGTGAGCGTACCGGGCCTGCAATGGGTTGACCCGCCGTTCAGCTACCTCTTGCTACTGGTGGGCGTGGCCGCCAATCTGTGGTTGGCCTGGGACGCCAGCCGGGAATCGGTGGCAACGCTGCACGGGGTGCTGAGTTTGGTGGCGTTGGCGGTGCTGCCGCACACGCTGCTCACGCTAGCTTCCGCCGCGGGCGTCACGGCGTTCAGCATCGCCATTACGTACCGCCAGCGCTGGCGGTACCAGCTGCTGCTTAGCATTCTCAGCTTTTTCGCGTTTCATCAATACTGGCACTACTTGCTGGCTGCAGATGCTCCAGCCTCCGGCTCCATGCGCTTAGGCGCCATGGGCTTGGTATTGCTGGTAGGAGTAGCCGCCGCGGTGGTGCAATACCGGAAGGTGTACGCCAGTGTGCGTTTCGATGCTTTGCTGTTTGCGGCCCACCTACTGAACTGGACTTGCTTGGGTATCAACCTCTATCAATACAGCACCGGCTCACCCTGGAAAACGGTGCCACTGGGGCTGGGCGCGCTGCTCACGTTCTGGGTAGCCCGGCAGGCCCGGCAGCTCGGTATTCGGTGGCTGTTCCGCACCGACAGCATTATCTCGCTGCTTCTGGCCTTGTTCACGGCCTTCTCGTTGCAAGGCTGGCACGCTACGGGCACGCTCGTGCTGCTCTTTATGCTGCTCGAGACCTTGCTCGTTGCCTTCATCATGGTCCGGGAGCGGGAAGTGGTGGTGTTTCAAGTAGCCTCGGCCGGTGCTTTGTTGGCGAGTTTGGGGCTGTTGGTGCTGAACATCGCGCAAATCACTTTTTACACCCCCGCTGAGCTGCACCGCAACGCCGGCCTGCTGGTACTGGCTGGTTTGCTAGGCGCCGGCTATTTCCAGCTCGTGCAGCGCCAAACCTTGCTCAACGATGCAGAAGAGCCAAGCGGGCAAGAGCTGTACCGTGGCTTCGGCGCGATGGTAGGCGCGTTGTATTTGGGTGGTGCGGCTTTACTGGTACAAGCTCTTTTCGGCGTCCCGAATCCGCCGGTAATGGGGCTATTGAGTGGCGCAGCTGCGGCCGCGGGCACGCTATTCGGGGTGGCGTGGTGGCTACGCTCAACCAAAGGCTGGTTCCGCACCATGCATTTGCTATGTGGGCAGGTGCTGTTGGTGGTAGCTATCCTAGGGCTACACAAAGCCGGGCTGGTGTGGCCGGCAGTAGCAGTGGTGCTGTACCTAGAAAGCTTGCTGATGGCGGGCGTATTGGGCAAAGCCAACGAACCACCGGCTTACCGCGTGCTGCTGGTTGCCACGGTGCTGAGTGGTGGCTGGCTGTTACTGGCCTCTACTACGCTAGTTCTGCAGTTGTCGGGCCCCGAACTGCACCGCAACGCGTTGCTCCTGCTGCTGGCCGCTTTCAGCAGTTCCGTGGCTCTGCACCTGACGGGGCGCTTGCCGCAGCTTGCCGCACTGCTGTTTGAACCCAACGACCGAAGCCTGCACACCGGGCTACGGGTACTAACTGGCTTGTTTTACTTCGGAGGCGGCCTACTGCTCACGCAAGCGCTGTTTGGCATCAGCAACGCACCTGTGGCTGCGTTGGTGGGTGGCTTGGCTGCTACCGCGGGCGGGCTGTTTGGGCTGGCCTGGTGGATGCGGGGCAGTCCTGGCTGGTTCCGGCCGCTGCACCTGCTGCTAGGCCAGTTGCTGCTGGTCGTAGCTGTGTTGGGCTTGCACGAAGCCGGTCTTTCCTGGCCTGCTACGCTCACGCTGCTTTACGTCGAAACCCTAGTGCTAACGTTGCTGCTGGCCTGGTATCAGGAGTGGCCGTTGTACCGCGTTCTGGTTTACGCTTCGCTGGTGCTGGCCGTGGCGCTGGCTCCGCTCGTGTACCGCACCAGTCCCGGCCTGCTCCCCGATACACTGCGCGCCTTGCTACTGGCGGCCGCGGCGCTGACTACCGTTGGTACGCAGGCGCTATTGCTCCGCCGCGGCGCGCCCGTATTCGATGCAGTACCTCTTTCTTATAATCCGCTGTACAGGCTACGCCTACTCGGCACGTTGGCGGGTTGGCTGCTGCTGGCAGCGGGCGGCTTGGTGTACGAGCATACTTGGGCGGGTTGGGTTGTAGCTGGCTTCGGCGGGGCACTGCTGGCACTCCGGCGCTATGTTACCATACCGGGCTTGTGGGTTGGTTTGCTGTTGCAGGCCGTCGGCTACCATGGCTTGCAATGGAGCCAGGTACTCCCGGTTCAGCAAGCTTACCAGCCACTGTCGGTGCTAGGGTATCTGCTGCCGCTACTGGCTTTGTCGGGGGCAGGGTTGCTCTGCTCGTGGTGGGAAGGCAGGCAGCAGCACGTACGCTGGCCGTGGCTGTACCTGCTCGGATTGCACGCCGCGCTGGCTGTTTGGGTGGCCTTCGCGCCGCGCACCGAAGCCGTGCCCGTACTTCTGTGGGTGCTACTGGCAGCCGTAGCGGCAGTGGCCGCGCACCTACTACGCCAACGACTGACCACAACTGAAGCCCTGACGCGGCACGGTCACCCCGACCGGTTCCTACTGCACCTCACCTATGGTTTGCTCACGTTGGCACTGTTTGGCCACCTCGACTTGCTGGCGGCTTTCTCTACCGACCTGCTGCTAGGCTTCCCGGCTCGTCGCTTTACGGCGGCCGCGCTGCTGCTGGTGCTGGCGGGTCTTGCGTGGCAGCGCTCGTCAATTACCGGTCCGGTGTATCGTTCCACCCAATATGTGCAGCCCTTGCTTCCTGAGCTGACGCTGCTCTTTTTCACCTTTACGCTGTGGCGCGAAGTGCAGCTGGAATGGGAAGCTCTGCTGTGGATCTTGCTGGCTTTTGCGCTGACATTAGGTGCCCGTCACCTACTCCACCGCCTGCGCCGAGTGCAGGTGTACGGGGCGTTCTTCTTCGCAGCCTCCGTGCTCTGGAGTAGCTACGTAGCCCTCACCGCCATAGCGCCCGGCCAGCTCCTGACAGCTCCCTGGCTGGCCGCGGCTGGCACCGTCGTTTTGCTGTTCGCGTATGCCGCCGTGGCGTTCAATCAGCCACCACTTGCCACCGAGGACGCGTATTGGCCGCCGTGGTTGGCGCCTCTGGCCAAGCTCGGGCAACTACCACTGCCGGTCAAGGTGCCCCTGCTGCTGTATCCAGCGTTCCTGGCGCTTATGCTGCTGTTGGTTCAGTCCTTCGACCGATCGGTGCTGACGGTTCTGCTGATGGTAGAAGTGATGGCCGCTTTCATCAGTAGCCTGATGCTGCGCCGGCAAGACTTGCGCTATGCCTCGCTGGCTGGCATGGTTGTGTGCTTTATCCGGCTCATATCCTACGATTTAAGCCAGAGCAACACCATCACGCGCGCTATCGTCTTCATCTTGATGGGTCTGCTGCTACTCGCTACGAATGCCCTGTACGCCCGCTTCAAAGGCCGGTTTGCGCCAGCCGCCACCCATCCAGAAGAAGAGCTGGAGTAGGTAGCTCAGATAATAGTTAAGTATAAACTAGGTCCCCGCCTCATCTGAGGCGGGGACCTAGTTTTTTAACTTCGTAGCAGTTGGTTTTCTTCACGCATCACAACCCCATAATGGCCGCGTATACGCCGTTTACCACTTCTGCCATCCGCCTGAAATCCAGCGTGTCGATGGTGTCGGAGGGGAGGTGGTAGTTGGGGTTGCGCAGAAAGGAGGTGTCGTTGATCATGAGGGCCTCGTAGCCATACTTCCAGTAGTTCCGATGATCGGAAAGACCAGCCAATCCCATTTCGGCGGGCAGATTGATGCGCTGCACGTCGATGTCGGCCTTGGTTTTCATCAGGTCCTGCACCTGCTTGGTGAAGCCTTCCTGACCCATGCGCCCCACTACCGTAATGAAATTGCCGGTATTAGGATACAGCGCAGCTATTTGCTCGTTGGGGAAACGCTGCGAGCCGGGCTCGTCGCGGAAGTAGCCGATCATCTCGTAGCAAAGCATGGCCCGCACGGGCACGTTGGCATCATGCAAGGACTTGGCATGCACGGCGCTGCCCATGTACTCGGTGGCGAAATAGGGCGGCTCCTCATTGGGATAGGCCACTAGCTCTACGCGGTATTTCGAGTTAGAGCCAAGGTTTTGTAGCAGCCGGGCCGTTTCCAGCAGGCCAGCCACGGCACTGGCGTTGTCGTCGGCGCCGGGTTGGTCGCCGCACACGTCGTAGTGCGCGCCAACTACCAAGCGCGGCGCATCAGCCGGTCCAAACCACAAGATGATGTTGCGGTACTGCCGGCCATCGGCCTTAAAGGTTTGCTCCTCGACGTGGCCGTCTTCCAGATTCTCAAAAGCGGCCTTGATATGGTCAGCGGCCGCATTCAAGGACCGAAGGTTGCGGTAGTGGCGGGCAGGTTGCAGCGACGTCAGGAACTTAACATCGGCATACAGTCGGTTTTGATCGGCACCCATGGTTTGGTCGGGTTGGAGAGGTGTAGGTCGGGAGGAAGAGGCGCTCCGCTGCGAACCGCGTTGCTCACAGGCAACTGCACCCAATAAGGTCAGGAGCAGTCCGCACACAGCGCTTTGGAGATGGAGCATAAGCCGTAAACGAGGAAAAGACCAACGTGGCCATGCAAATCTCTGCCTACCTTAACAGCGCAGAAACCCTATGCAGCATGGCACTTTCGTACCAGAGAATTGTCGTTAAAATCGGCTCCAACGTCCTTACGCGCGAAGACGGCCTGCCCGACAGCAGCCGCATTCAACACTTAGTTGACCAGATTGCTGACCTGAAAAAAGTTGGCAAGGAAGTGATTGTTGTGTCGTCGGGAGCGGTGGCGGCGGGGCGTAGCTTGGTTTCCGTTTCCGAAAAGGCCGATGCCGTGAGCAGCCGCCAACTGTTGGCCGCTGTGGGCCAGGTGAAGCTGCTGGCCACGTACGCCGAGCTGTTTCGGGCCCATGAGTTGGTGTGCGCGCAGGTGCTGGTAACCAAAGAGGACTTCCGCGACCGGCAGCACTACCTGCACATGCAAAACTGCTTCCGGGCGCTGCTGCAGAACAACATTATCCCGGTCGTCAACGAGAACGACGTTATTTCCGTCACGGAACTGATGTTCACCGACAACGACGAACTGGCTGGCCTCGTCGCGTCCATGCTGGACGCCGACGCCTTGCTGATCCTAAGCAATGTAGACGGCATCTTCGACGGCGACCCGAAAGCCCCCGGTGCGCAGCTGATTCCAGCAATCGAGCCCACTACCACCAGCTTTTCCGGTTTCGTGACCACCCAACGCTCTCAGTTTGGGCGCGGCGGCATGATTACCAAGTGCCACATGGCCCACAAAGTGGCGCAGTTGGGCATTGCGGTGCACATTGCCAACGGCAAAACCATCAATATCCTGCCCCGCATCCTGAGCGAGGAAGTGGTAAACACCAAATTCATTCCCAACAAAACGGCGTCGCGCAAGAAGAAGTGGCTGGCCCACGCCGAAACCGCTGCCAAAGGGGCTGTGCAAATAAACGCCGGTGCGAAAGCGGCCCTCACCACCCCCGGCAAGGCCACTAGCCTCCTGCCGGTAGGCGTGCTCGGCATCGTCGGCACGTTTACGAAAGGCGACATTATCCGGCTGCTCGACGAAGTAGGCAAACCCATCGGCATCGGTATAGCCGAATACGGCTCCGATAAGGCACTCGAACGCCTCGGCCAACAAAACCAGAAACCGCTGGTACACTACGATTATCTGTTCCTGAGCGCAGAAATCAGCTAGAGTATATGGCTAGTCGCTCCACACACCGTCATGCTGAGCGCAGCCGAAGCATCTCGCGTGCTGACGTTGTGATAGTAACTGAGTTTACTACACTAGCGAGATGCTTCGACTACGCCTCCGGCTTCGCTCAGCATGACCCTTTGATTAGACTGTAAAGCACTATCTATCCTGTAGGCTATCAGCCAAGCAGCCGCATCTTCTCCCGACCTTTCCGCTATGGATTTACAAGTCAGTTTTCAAGCCACGCAAACTGCCAGCCGGAGCCTCGCCCTGTTGCCCCCTGAGAAGGTAAACGCGCTCCTGCTCGACCTGGCGGCCACCGCCGTGGCGCAGACGCCGTTTCTGCTCCGTGAAAACGAGAAAGACTTGGCCCGTATGGCCCCCGAAAACCCCAACTACGACCGGCTGCAACTCACCGCCGCGCGCCTCGAAAGTATTGCGCAAGACATAGAAAGCGTGGCGGCTCTGCCTTCTCCGCTAGGCAAGGTGTTGCTGGAACAGGAGCTGCCCAACGGCCTGCACATTTCCAAAGTCCGGGTGCCACTTGGCGTAGTCGGCGTCATTTACGAAGCTCGCCCCAACGTGACCTTCGATGTGGTAGCGCTATGCTTGAAGACCGGCAATGCGTGCTTGCTGAAAGGCGGCAGCGACGCCAGTTTCTCCAATGAAGCCATTATTTCCGTCATTCACGAGGTGTTGTGCCGCCACGACCTGCTCCCCTACTGTGCCACCCTGCTCCCCCCCGACCGCCAGGCCACGGAAGCCCTGCTTAAGGCCGTCGGCTACGTGGACGTGCTTATTCCGCGCGGCAGCCAAGGCCTGATTGAGTACGTGCGCCAAAACGCTAAGGTCCCCGTCATCGAAACCGGCGCGGGCATCGTGCACACCTACTTCGATGAAACCGCCGACCTCGCCAAAGGCCGCGCCATCATCGCCAACGCCAAAACCCGCCGCGTGAGCGTCTGCAACTCCCTCGATTGCCTGCTGCTGCACGAAGCCCGCCTGATTGACTTGCCCGCGCTGGCCGCTCCCCTGGCCCAAGCCAACGTGACCCTCTACGCCGACGAACCCGCCTACGCCGCCCTGCGCGGCCTGTACCCCAGCCAGCTCCTGCAACCAGCCGCACCCGAGCACTTCGGCACCGAGTTTCTATCGCTGCGAATGGCCATCAAAACAGTAGCCAGCCTCGACGAAGCCCTTACCCATATTGCTGCCCACAGCTCCAAGCACAGCGAGGCCATAGTTTCCGAGGACGCCGCGCACATCGAGCAGTTCCTCAACAGCGTGGACGCCGCCGCCGTGTACGCCAACGCCTCCACCGCCTTCACCGACGGCGGCCAGTTTGGCCTCGGCGCCGAAATCGGTATCAGCACCCAAAAGCTCCACGCCCGCGGCCCCATGGGCCTAGAGGAACTCACCAGCTACAAGTGGCTGGTGCGCGGCAATGGGCAGGTGCGTCCTAGCTAAAAGCCACCTTTACAAACCACGACCGTCATGCTGAGCGCAGTGCAACGAAGCCGAAGCATCTCGCTAGTGTGGTAAAATCATACACCATCACAACGTCAGCACGCGAGATGCTTCGGCTGCGCTCAGCATGCGGTAGTATCGTCGAAGGCGCAAAATTTACAATGGCAAAAATGTTCTTACCTCTGCGAAGATGCACGTGCCACCAAATCCATCAGCAGCGCGTGTCCTTCCGGCCATAGACCTAGGTTAGTTTCAGAATTGATGTGACCTAGCGCCCCCACGTTCACTAGCCAGCTGCCCCATGCCTCGGCAAATTGCTGCGCCCGTGCCAGCGTTACATACTCGTCGTTGGTGCTGGCCACCACAATACTTGGAAACGGCAGCGGCGCCAGGGGCATAGGCCGAAACCCCGTGACTTCTGGCGGAAAGTCGGGCCGGTCTACATCGGCGGGAGCTACTAGTAGGGCACCGGCTATGCGGTGTTGTGTGGTAGCCGCCCAGTGCGCAATGGTAGCACAAGCCAGACTGTGCGCCGCCAGCACCACATGGGGGCCAGCAGTTGCTACCGCCGCATCAAGCGTCTGCACCCAATCGGCTTGGACGGGCTGGTCCCAGTTGTGTTGCTCTACCCGTTGACAGCCATAGTGTTGCTCCCAATGGGTTTGCCAGTGGTTGGGGCTAGAGTTGCCCAAGCCGGGCACAGTGAGGATGATGGTGGAAGGCATAAGCTGAAGGGGCGTCGAAAGTAAGTGCTTCGCGTATCTTTACCTGTGTACGCCAACGCCTGCCTTTATGCCACCTATCACCAGCCTCTCCCAGCTCGACCTTACCAAAAGCTATACCTACGCCGACTACCTAACGTGGCAGCTAACAGAATGGGTAGAACTTATCAAGGGCAAAATCCGCCCGATGAGCCCAGCCCCACGCGTGGTACACCAGCGGATTTCCAGTCGTCTGATGGGCACGATCTACGCGAACTTGACCGACCGAAGCTGTGAGGTTTTTCACGCGCCGTTTGATGTGCGCCTGACTACCACGTCGGCCAACGGCGACGCGCAGATTACAACGGTTGTGCAGCCCGATATCTGCGTGGTGTGCGACCCGGCCAAGCTGGACGAGAAAGGCTGCGTAGGCGCGCCCAACTGGATTATCGAAATCCTGAGCCCCGGCAACCTTGCCCGCGACACCAAAGAGAAGTTCGACCTCTACGAGGAAAATGAAGTGCCGGAATACTGGATTGTGTCGCCCGGCGAAAAGAGCATTACCGTGTACGTGCTGCACGAAGGCCGCTACCAGGTGCGCGGTGAGTTCTACACGCCCGGCCCCGTAACAGTCTACATGCTGCCAGAAGTTGGTATTGAGTGGACGGAGGTGTTTGAGGGGGTGTAGCGTGTCACTGGCGCGAGTTTAGCGTAGCGTAACTCGTGACAAATCATGTCGCGAATTTTCAACTCGCCCACCAGAACAGGCTGTGTGAACGGTGCGGGACCTTCTTGCCGCTCACGCGGCAGTGGAGCTACAAGCTCCACATCACAGGCTGGTCACGAGTTACGCTACGTTAAACTCGCGCCAGTTGGGGAAAAAGGATATTTAATCCAGCATTTTGCTACTCACTGTAGCTGCTGACCATAGACTCTGATTATTCCATTCGTTGTTTCATATCCAATACCGACATTACTTAATACCTCTATAATCTCATCAGTAATGACCTCCAATTTAGGTGGTACTAGCCTACCTATCGGCGTCACCACAACAGGGTCGAGTTCTATCCACTCTACATCACTAATTCTTTCCGGTCCCGAAACCTCAATATAGTCTTCTACGGGCAAGCCAAACCCACCTTTCCAGTCAGTTATATAGTCTTCGTTATAAACCTTAAGCCTGATTTGGCAGCGCATATCATAGACTAACTTCTGAATGGCAAGCAAACGGTTCATTCTTATGGTAAAGTAGTAGGCGCTACAGATTAATTATTGCCTTTAAACCTATATAAAATATAGCAGGAAGCACGTTTTTCTATACCTTCCGGCGTCTTTTCAAGCTCCTCCCTATCATGTTGTTCCGTACCCTTTCTCGCCTGCCGCTGCTGGTGCTGCTGGCTTTGCTATGGGCTTGCTCGAAGCCTGGCACTGATACCGCCACTAGCCCCGACGGCGAGGAAATCGACCCGCAGCAGAACCTAGTGTTTCTCTTCGATGAAGCCGTGATGGACAAGGCGCAGCAGAACCGGTGGGATACGGTGCAGTACGTGAAATTCCAGCCGGCCATGCGCGGCAAGTTCAAGTGGACTTCCGACCGAGAACTGGTGTTTTCGCCCCTGACGCCGTTTCGGCCGAGCACCACGTTTAAGGCGGAGCTACAGCCGGCCACGCTGCCAAGCGGCAAGCAGAAACTGGCGCTACCCGAAAACCGCCGCAAGTTTCACACGCCGTTTCTGGCGCTAAACGAACCGCAGGCCTTTTGGGGCCGCTCGACGCGGGCTGCCGGCACCGCCGAAATGCGCCTAGAGCTACCCTTCAACTACAGCGTGCGCCCCTCCGACGTCAAGCCTCTGCTCCGCGTGACGCAGGACGGGCAGCCGGTGGCCTTCGAGGTGCGTAGCGCCGAGCCGGGTCAGAGCGTGAGCGTAAGTCTTACACAGGAAGTTAGGACCGGCAGCCCACTCACCGTGGCGCTGGCGCAGGGCCTGCGTGCCGTGGGCAGCGACCGGGCTTCCACGAGCGAGTACGCCACTAGCGTGCCGGTGCCCGACCAACAGGCGCTGGAAGTGCGCTCTATTGTGGGCAGCCTGCAAAATGCCGACCCCATCATCACTATTCAGACCAGCCAGCCGGTGAGCGAGGTGAATTTGCAAACCGGCCTCACGGTGTCGCCGGCGGTGGCGTTTTCGGTGGAAGAGTTGGAAAGCGGCTTCGTGCTGAAAGGTGGTTTTGAGGCCGGAAAAACGTATCAGGTAAGTTTAGCGCAAGGATTGCCCGGTGCGCTTGGCGGCCAACTCGCCAGCAGCGTCACCGAAACGGTCAGCTTCGCGACCGAGCAGCCCACCATCAGCTTCGCCAGTCAGGACAAGGCCATGTACCTCGATGCGTTGGGTACGCGCAACCTCGGCATTCGCATCAACGAGGTGGAGAAGGTGCAGGTGACCATTGCCAAAGTCTACGCCAACAACATTCAGCAGCTGCTGCGCGGCGAGCAGCAGTACGGCTATCCGCAATACGACGAAGACAGTGAGGAAGAGAGCGAAGGCGAAGACGGCGAGTACGTAGACCGCTCCTTTCGCTACTACGACATCGAACAACTAGGCAACGTGCTGACCGAGCGGAGCTACACCGTGGCCGGGCTGCCGAAGGCGCAGGGGCTGCGGCTGCTGAACCTGGATTTGAAAGACCTGGAGTTTTCGGGCGGGTTGAAGGGCCTGTACGTGGTGAAGGTGCAGGACACCGAGCGGCAGTGGCTGCAAGTCAGCAAGCTGGTATCGGTGTCGGATATCGGCATGATTGTGAAGCAAGGCAAAAACGGCAGCACGCTGGTGTTTGCCAATTCCATCCGCACGGCCAAGCCGCTTTCGGGGGTGGAAGTGCGCTTCGTGAGCTCCAACAACCAGGTAATTAGCACCAGCGTCACCAACCGGGAAGGCGTAGCCAAATTCGACACAACCACCGCCAATTCGCGCTTCACGCTGAGTATGATTGTGGCACTGCGCGAGTCGGATTTCACGTTCCTGGACTTGGGCCGGAGCGGCGTCGAGACGTCGCGGTTCGAGGTGGGCGGGCTGCAATCCAACGCCGCCCGCTACCAGGCCTTCCTCTACGGCGACCGGGACCTGTACCGCCCCGGCGACACTATCCGCAGCAACACCATCATCCGGACCGAGGACTGGAAAAACCCGGTGGCCAAGCTGCCCGTCAAGATTCGGCTGCTGCTGCCCTCCGGCAAGGAATACGCCAGCCTGCGCAAGGAGCTGACGGCGGCCGGAAGCTTCGAGGCCGACTTTATTCTGCCGCCGAGCATCATGACTGGCACCTACACCATGGAAGTGCTAACCGGCAACGACGTGCTACTGACTTCGCGGCAGGTGAGCGTAGAAGAGTTTATTCCGGACCGCATGAAGGTGACGGTGAAGGCCACGCCCGCCGTCGTGAAGCCCGGCCAGACCGTTTCCGCGCAGATTATGGCCCAAAACCTATTCGGTCCGCCGGCCGCCGACCGCAAGTTTGAGGTGGAGTTTGCACTGAAGGAAAAGGCTTTCGCCCCCAAGAAATTCGAGGATTACACGTTCAGCTTAAGCACTGGCGAGTTGCGCCGCACGCGCTACGGCAACCAGTCGGGTACGTCGTCGTTGGCGAGCCGCTTCGAGAACACCACCCGTGAAGGCAACACCGATGCCGCCGGCCGCGGCACGGCTACCTACGAAGTGCCCAACTACACCGACCTCGGCACGCTGCAAGGCACGGCCTTTTGCACGGTGTTCGACGAAACCGGCAGGCCCGTCAACCGCCTCGCCACCTTCGAGGTGCAAACGCAGGCGGTGATGTTCGGGCTGAAAACCCTGCCCGAGATGTTTGAAACCCGCGAGGTTATCCCGATTAAGCTGGTGGCCCTCACGCCGGCCGGGCAGCCCACCAGCGCCGAGGCCCGCGTGCAGGTGGTGCGCCTGTTGTGGGAAACGGTGATTGAGCGCCAGGGCGGCCGATACGTGTACAACTCGCAGCGGCGCGAAGAAACCGTGATGGACCAGCGCGTATCGGTGGGCAAGGAAGGCAGTGCCAGCGGCCTAGGCTTCCCGGCCAGCTACTCCGGCGAGTACGAAGTGCGCGTGTCGCGGCCCGGTGCCGACACCTACGTGGCGCAGCAGGTGTACGCCTACGGCTACGGCGACACCCAAAGCAACGCCTTCGAAGTCAACAACGAGGGCGAGGTGACCATTGCGGCTGACAAAGAGAAATACCAGCCCGGCGAAACGGCCAACCTGCTGCTGAAAACGCCCTTTCCCGGCCGCATCCTCGTGACCGTGGAGCGGGACCGGGTGCTCGACCATTTTTACGTGAATACAGACGAGAAATCGGCCCAAGTAAGCATCCCGATTCAGGGCGGACACGTGCCCAACATCTACGTGACGGCCACCGCCATCCGTCCCATCACCGACAACCGCCTACCCCTTACGGTGGCCCGCGGCTTCGTGCCGCTGGTGGTGGAAAAGCCGGAAGCCAAGCTGGCTGTGGCCATCAAAGCGCCCGAGCTGAGCCGCTCGCAAGTGTGGCAGACGGTGGAAGTACGCACCGCGCCCAACGCCAACGTAACGCTGGCTGTGGTGGACGAAGGCATCCTGCAAATGAAGGATTACCGCACGCCCGACCCCTACGGCTACTTTTACCAAAAGCGCGCCCTCGAGGTAAGTGCCTACGACGTGTACCCCTTCCTGCTGCCCGAACTCGGTACCAGCTCGTCGGGGGGTGATGCCTCCGACCTCTCGCGCCGCACCACGCCCGTACCCTCGCGCCGGGTGAAATTATTCGCTAAGTGGAGCGGCGTACTCACCGCCGACGCCAGCGGCCTGGTGCGCTACAAGCTGCGCGTGCCGCAGTTCAGCGGCGCCGTCCGCATCATGGCCGTGGCCTACAAGAACGACGCTTTCGGCTCCGCCGAACAAACCATGCGCGTTGCCGACCCGATAGTTATTTCAACGGCCCTCCCCCGCTTCCTCAGCCCCGGCGACACGATTGACGTGCCGGTGACGCTGACGAATACGACGAACCGCCGCATCTACGGTCCTTTCGATGTAAAACTTGAAGGACCATTAAAAATTGTTGACACTACCAAGCCAGGTAGTCCCGAAGGCTTATTCTCGATTTTGCCGTCTAAAGAGAACAGAATCACTTTCCGAGTAGTAGCTACTGGTGTAGGCAACAGCAAAATGACTGTTGCAGTCAAACAGCAGTTTGAAGGTCCTAGACCAGATGATGGTGAAAACAGTAAAGGCCATAGAGCCACCTTCACCGAAACCATCGAGCTACCCGTCCGGCCCGCTTCGCCGTTGCTGAAGCGCACGGGGGCGGGCGTGGTGGCGGGCGGCGCGACTCAGCAGCTGAACCTGACGAGTGACTTCCTGCCATCGTCTATGCGGAGCCAGCTGGTGGTGAGCCGCTCGCCGATGACCGAGTTTGCCAAGGATTTGCGCTACCTGCTGCAATACCCGTATGGCTGTTTGGAGCAAACCGTGTCGGCGGCCTTCCCGCAGTTGTACTACGGTGATTTGGCGGCGTCTTTGGGGCAGAAAACTGGAAAAACGGGCAAGGCGGGCCTGTTCAACCCCAATTACCACGTGCAAGAAGCCATCCGCAAGGTGGAGTCGCAGCAGATGTACAACGGCAGCCTTAGCTACTGGCCCGGCGGCGACTACGACAACTGGTGGGCCACCGCTTACGCCGCGCACTTCCTGCTCGAAGCCCAACAAGCCGGCTTCACCGTGAATAAGAGCGTGCTCGATAGAGTGTTGCGTTACCTGGAAACCCGCACCAAAAAGCGCGAAACCGATACCTACAACATCATCCAGACCGGCGGCGTAATTCAGCAGCTTACCCTGGCGAAAAAGGAAATTCCCTACTCGCTCTACGTGCTAGCCCTCGCTGGCCGCCCTGACCCAGTGGCGCTCAACTACTACAAAGCCAACCGCAAGCTGCTGGCGGAAGACTCGCGGTGGGTGCTGGCCTGCGCCTTTGCCGTGGGCGGCAACCAGCGCAGCTACCGCGAAGCTTTGCCCACCCGCTTCGGCACCCAAACCATGGCCGGCCGCGAGCTGGACGGCTCATTCTCCTCCCCCATCCGTGACGAAGCCCTGGTGCTCAACGCCCTGCTCGCCGCCGACCCCGCCAACCCGCAGATAAACGTGCTGGCTCGCCAGCTCAGCCGCCAAGTGAAATCGGCTAGGTGGCTGAATACACAGGAACGCGCCTTCTCGCTGCTGGCTCTCGGCAAACTGGCTAAGAAGAATGCCGCTAGCACCGTCACGGCCTCGCTGCTGTCTGATAGTAAGGCCATGGGCAACTTCACGGGCAAAGACCTCACGGTAAACAACGTGGCCAACCACAAGCTGGCCCTGCGTACGCAGGGGCGCGGCAGCCTCTATTACTTCTGGGAAATGGAAGGCATCAGTCCCACCGGCCAGGTAATCGAAGAGGACGCCTACCTGCAAGTCCGCCGCCAGTTCCTGGACCGCACCGGCGCGCCAGTAGGCACCACGTCGTTCAAGCAGAACGACTTAGTGGTGGTTAAAATCACGATTCAGTCGGCGCAAAGTGCCGGGGAAGTGAAGAACGTGGCCATCACCGACTTGCTGCCCGCTGGTCTGGAAATCGAGAACCCGCGCATCGGCGCCGTACGGGACCTGACCTGGGCCACCAATGCCGCCCAACCCGACTACCTTGACGTCCGCGACGACCGAATCAACCTCTTCACCACCGTCGATACCACGCCCAAGTCGTTCTACTACCTGGCCCGCGCCGTCAGCAAAGGCACGTTCAAGCTCGGCCCCGTTAGCGCCGATGCTATGTATAACGCCGAGTACCATAGCTACAACGGCGCCGGCGTGGTGCGGGTGCGATAGAAAGACTTGTTTGATGTAACATAATGAGTTATGATGCTGAAAGAAATTGGTTTCTACTCTCTTGTTGTGCTCTGTGCCCTTTTGGTGGCTATACCCGTCTTTGCTGTCGCGCGGTATATAATTCGTCGGTTCAGGCCTGCGCAACCACATAGCAACAGAATCGCCATTCTAGCGGCAATTGTCGCTACGCCAATTTTGTGTGTGGCCGGGCTATACCTCATGCTTGCCATCTATCTATACTATCCACACCGGGATTTCAACTCTGATAGATGGGCGGCCGAGAAGATGAAGCGTTATGAGATGATGAAGGATCTGCAAGACTCTCACCGCCTGCTAGGTCTTTCAGAAAAAGAGGTTGCTGCTTTGCTAGGCGCTCCAGACCAACAGACAGATCAATACTGGGAATATTACTTGGGAATGACGCCCAAACTTATTCCTATTGATGGCGATGCTTTGTCCCTGGAATTCCGTGATGGCAAAGTAGTCCGCTTCTTTGTCCACGAAACCTAAACCCCGTTTGATACTCCTCTTAGTGATTTAGTCATTCATTGTGAGGCTAAACAACAGGAAACCCAGGGCATCAATCAGCATTACCTAGAGAAGACTGGATAACTGGCTTCAGCAAACTCAACAACAGCTCTTTTCGCTGTTTGATCGTACACTTTCGTACCTATTCTAATGCAGCCGGCGCTTAGTTAGCGGCCGGCTGTGTTGTTGGTGGTTAGACCTAATGCTGTGCGAGAATGCTGAACCTGCTGCGAATTACTACAATCCATTTACTGCATTCTTTGAGAGGCTTCCCGAAGGCAGTAGTACTGCTGTGGGCGGCTTTCTTACTGGCTTCCTCAGCACAGGCCGACATCGTTACGCTCACGGCCAACGACAACGGCAAGCAAGTTCAGCTCAATGTTGGCGACCAACTAGTGGTGCGCTTACCAACCATCTCGCCCCGCTTTGGCTGGCGCTTGGCGCAGGCGTATCCTGGCCAACTAACCATTACTACCACTAATATTTTGCCTGGTTTGAGTAGCGGCGTTCCGGGTGCTCCAGCCACTTACGAAATGCACTTTCAGGCCGTCGGCACGGGCGGCCTCGATTTGGCGCTGCTTTCAGCGGCACCGGGCACCAGCTATTCGTCGCTTAACGGCTATTTCCACGCCTATATCACCATCGACCAGCCGGGCGTAGCCAAGAATGTGAACATCACCGAATACGGCAACCACAGCAGCGTGAAGGTGAACCAAGGCGACCAACTACTCATTAAGCTGGACACGACCGTAGGGTCGCAGTACGCCTGGGAACTGATGCCCATGACCGACGGGATTGTGCAAGCCGTAGCGCCACCTGCCGAACAACCCCGAAAGAAACCCAAGAAAGCAAAAGTTGGCACTCCCGAGGACATTGCCTTTCAATTTCAGGCCCTGAAGCCCGGCAAAACCACACTACGTTTTTTATATCGGAATACAACTAACAACGAAGCGCCTCCTAAGCGGGACTTCGAGTTGCAAGTGGAAGTCCCGGAGCCTCCCAAATAAAGCTGGCGGCTACTTAGCTTTTCACTGAATCATCGAGTAGTGCTGGTGCGCTATTGGTGTTGATTTCAGTCCTATAGGCTCGTTTTGCCAGGGCTTGCTTCTGGCTAGCCCTAACACTAACGTCCTTATTTCACAAACCAATTATTGAGTAAATCAAACTGATTCTGCAAGGTTATCAGGCCATTAGCTCTGCTTTCCGTTATTCAGCCGCGTCTGAGGTGCTTGTTTCATAATTTATACAGAATCAACATGTGACTTTGTATATAACTCGGCCGTAAAAGCCTTTATACACCTCAAGCAAGCGGACGAGCTACGTTCCCTTTTCCGTAGTAAACAAAAGTACCTTTTAGCCTTTTGTCAGACATGTTCGACACCACCGATTATCCCGAGCAAAACCTGTTCGCCCTCACCATATCGGGCGCCCTCACCAAAGAGCATTACGATGCCATCATCCCGTTGCTGGAGCAGAAGATAGCCCGCTGGGGCAAAATCAATATGTACCTCGACGTACGCAGCTTCAGCTACATCACGGCAACCGCCCTGTGGGAAGACATCAAGCTGGATGTTAAGCACTGGGGTAACTTTAAGCGGGTAGCCATCACCAGCGACGACAGCAATCTGCTGAAAGCTGCTGCTGCCTTGGCTACTTTGGTTAGCCCAGCGGAAGTCCGCCATTTCCCGCTGGAACAGAAAAGAGAAGCTATTCACTGGGCGCTCAGTGAGGAAACCGAGGTGGCCTCGCACACCGCTTAAAACTACGTTTTCACCGAAAGTCAAGCTTGTGGAGCCGTGCTTAGGCCATCATTTCATTGGGAGCCTTAGTTACTTGGGCACCTGAATCACAACCGGTGCGCCTGCTCGTCATACACCAAAAAAGAGGCCTGTTCCACGGAACAGGCCTCTTTTTTGGTGTATGCTAGAGTCTTACTGAAGAACTACGCGCTTCGTGGAAATGGTCTGCCCCGTTTTCACTTTGTACAAATAGGTACCGCGAGACAAATTACCAGCGTCGAACCTTACTTGGTGAACACCAGCCGCTTCGTTTCCTGACACCAAGGTCTGCACTTTGCGTCCCATGGTGTTATAGATTTCCACGCTTACTGGGCCCTCCTGCGTGAGGTAGTAGCTGATGGTGGTAGCACCGGTGAAGGGATTCGGATAGGCCACTGCTTCCTTGGTTAGCATAGCCGCCGCGGAAGGAGTGGAAGCAACAGTGGCCGTAGTAGCAGGCTGCGTGAGGGCGTTGTACTGCGGGAAGGTACGGCTCACAATAACGGCGAAGTCGGCGCGGGTTACGTTCTGCGCGGGCTTGAAGGTGGCGCGCACCGTGGGCTGCAAATCGTAAGGGCCTTGCGTAACGGTGTAGAAAGCGTTGATCAGGTTTAGCTCTAAAGCCACGCTTACATACCCTTCCAAACCGGCCGGAATGCTAGCGGCGTCGTCGATGGCGATGCTGCGGCCGTCTACTTGCACCGTTACGGGGCTGCCGTTGCGAGCAAGCGCCTGCTGTTGAAAGCCGAGACCCTGCACCAGCGAGTAAGCGAGGGAGGTGCGGCTAACAGTGGCATCAGGCGAGAAAGTGCCGGCAGCGGTAGGCTGCATGACCCCGTTGAACTGGTTGAACCGGTCGCGGAGGGCAGCACCGCGGGCCACAACCGATTCGGTTAGGAGAACGTCGCCAGCTGCCACATCAGAAAAAGAACGGGCGCCGGTAGTGGGCAGAAATTGCTTGATGCCTTGGCCCATCAGCAAGTAATCGGCTAGCTGGATGCGGGTTAGGGGCGCATTGGGTTTGAAGCCATTGCTTAAGCCGTCAACGAGGCGCTTGGACACTGCTAGTTTGATGGCGGCTTCGGCCGGGTGGCCGGCAATGTCGCCGAGGTTGGTGGTGCCGCTCGGCGTGAGCAGGGTGATGTTGCCGGCTACTGTTTCGGGGGCCGCTATACCGCGTACTCCTTCCACTTGCACGGTCCAGGTACCCGCTACCGGCGAAGCCACGGCCACGCTACGGTCGGTGGTCAGCGTAAACGTGACGGGCGTACCAGAGCTATACCGCACCCCGGCCGGGTCAATCAGCACCAGGTTGGTTAGGTTGCCCGTTTGGCCTAAAATGCCCGTCGAGGAAATCTTTACTTCGATGCTGTTGGTGCCAGCCGTAACGGGGAAGGTAAAGGAATTGCCAGTGGTTAGGGCCGGATTGAAGTTGATGGTGAACGGCGTAGTAGTGGTTTGCGCGTTTACGCTGCTCTTGAAAACACGGGTGGCATTCACCGTCGACCCAAAGGCGGCCGAGCGGAAGGCCTGGTCGACAGCGGCATACGCATTCACGTAGCCCGCTCCCACTTCCCACGACTCGTGGCCGGGCATGTTGGTGGCCGTTTTCTGCAAAATCTCTTTCACCTGCGCCGGATTCAGCGTGGGCTTGGCTTCCAAAAGCAAGGCCACAATACCCGCTACGTGCGGCGTAGCCATGGATGTACCGCTGCTGTGCGTATAAAACGGAATTTCGGCGGGCGTCAACACGGCAAGGTCGGTTTGAGCCCCCAAGGAAGACACGGGCGCAATAGCGCGGGTCGATACCACATCTACGCCGGGCGCCACAATAGCAGGCTCGTTTTTGAAAGTCCAGGTTTCGCCATCGACCGTAAAGGTGCCCTGCTCACCGCGTACGCCACGGGAAGAAAAGTCAGCCAGCAGGCCGTTTCGGTCGCCAGCCCCTACCGAAATCGTCCAGGGAGCAATGGCATAAGGGTTGTGCGTATCAGCACCGGGGCCTTCGTTGCCAGCCGCAAAGACTACCACCATGCCCCGGTCGTAGCACTTTTTCGTAGCCACGTTCAGTGGGTCATTCGGGTCAAAGTCGCCGCTAGTTCCAAACGAGTTGCTAATCACCCGGATGTTGTATTGAAACTGGTGCGTAAGGGCGTAGTCGAACCCGCCGAGGGCATCGAGCACCAGTAGTGCCCCGCCCGAGCCGTAGCCAAGCAACGAAGCGCCTGGTGCCACGCCCTCATACTTGCCACCCGATCTTGCACCGGTGCCGCCCACAGTACCCGCGCAGTGCGTGCCGTGGCCCGAGTTGGTGTCTGTGTTCGGCACTCCCTCAATGTAAGTGATGGGCAACATGGCACTTAGCGCGTTCAGGTTGGTAGAGCCCAAGGTGTTCTGCACTAAGTGCGAACCAAACTTGATATCCTCATGCGTACCGTCGACGCCGCTGTCGTTGATGAGCACTCCCACACCGCGGCCTGAAACCGGAATACCTCCGTTGCGGCTGGTAATCTGCTGATCGGTGCGCAGGCGCTTTACACCCGTCAGATGGGTATCGTCGAAGTTGTAGTAGTCGAGCTTCTTGTTGATGTAGAGCGAGCGTACTTCCGGGTTTTGGGCCAGCGCATTCACTTGCGCGGCAGTAGCCACAATACCAGCCACTGGCAGGGCCCGAAGCGTGACACCCCGAGTGATACCGAGGCGCTGTAATAAGCTTAGCTGCGTAAGCTGCGGGGCACCCGTTCCTTTGAAAGTAACGACCACCTGAGCGGTAGGATTGGTTTGTAAGGCAGCGCGGATAGCTGGGTCAACGGTTGCCTGCGCAAAAGAAGTGCTGGCTTTTAGGCCAACTAAAAGTAGGGATGCAAACAGTTTGGCTTTCATGTAGTGGTTTGGGAATAAGTAGTGGGTTGATGGTGGAAGTTTGAGGCAGGCCGGACGCTCCGTCGTGCAACTACAGCTGCACTTTGCAGGCCTGAGCTAAGGCAAGAATTCTTAAGAAGTCATACCCCTGCCGGTCACGAAATATTTACGGACAGGGCTTGAAATTTGGATTTAAATCCCCACGTCTTTTTTTAGAAAAAAGCCTCAAATGCTAATAATCAAGCAGTTTATGCGCATTAAATTTTAATTAATTTCATTAAAAAGGTCTTTTTATTGCAATTAATGTGTTACGATTATATTGTTTACAATTGAATAGATCAGCTAAAAACAGGCGTTGATAAGCGCATTGCGGGCCACACAAAGTGCCATATCCACTGCTCTAATCGGTGGGGAAATGGGAGGGTTTTGTATTCGGTCCAGAAGGAAAATTCAGGGTTGAAAAAAACTCTCCTTATGCTGGCATGAACAGCAGGTTGGATGCTGAACTAGAGCTGGGCCAAGGGTATATTTGGCTATGAATTGGCGGACCGGATTGCGGCTATTAGGAAGCGTACTAGCAGGGCTTCTGGTGCTCTTCGCTCTTGATCTAGCCTTTCCTCTACCTCGCGCTCCGCTCTACTCGCCTATTGTATTGGCCGCCGATGGCACGGTGTTGCACGCCTACCTCAACCCCACCCAGAAGTGGCGCATGAAAACCGAGCTGCGCGAAATCACGCCGGCACTGCGCAAGACTATTATCGAGAAGGAAGACCGGTGGTTTTACTGGCACTTTGGGGTAAACCCCGTAGCCTTGCTGCAAGCTGCCGCTCGCAACGCGTTTGGCACGGGCCGCACTACGGGAGCCAGCACCATTACCATGCAGGTAGCACGGCTGCTGGAGCCCAAGGAGCGCACCTTCGGCAACAAACTGCTGGAAATGCTGCGCGCCGCGCAATTGGAAGCGCACTATAGTAAAGCGGAAATTTTGCAGCTCTACCTGAATCTGGTGCCTTACGGCGGCAACGTAGAAGGCGTGAAATCGGCTGCGCTGCTTTACTTCCAGCAGCCCCCCGACTACCTGTCCCTGGCTCAGACCGTCACGCTGGCTATCATTCCGAACCGGCCGCGCGGACTAATACTTGGCAAGAACAACGCGGCGGTGCTGCAAGAGCGCAACCGCTGGCTCCGCCGTTTCGGAGAAGCTGGCTTGTTCACGCAGCAGGATATAGCTGATGCCTTGCTCGAACCGCTGGACGTGCAGCGCCACCCCGCGCCTGCGCTGGCGCCGCATTTAGCCCGGCGCTTGGTGCAGCAATTCCCGGGTGAGGCTATTATTCGCAGCAGCCTTAACCGCAACAAGCAAAGCAAAGCCGAAGACCTCACGCGCAACTACGTGCGTCGTCTCTACGAGCTTGGCATTACGCAAGCGGCAGTGCTGGTCGTCAACAACCGCACCCGGCAAGTGGAAGCTTACGTAGGCTCGGCCGATTTCCTCGATTTCAGCAACCAAGGCCAAAACGACGGAATTATGGCTGTCCGCTCGCCGGGGAGTACGCTCAAGCCATTTCTATACGCGCTGGCTATGGACCGGGGCCTCGTCACCCCCAAGCTGCTGCTGCCCGATGTGCCCACCAATTTCCAGGGCTACCGTCCCGAGAACTTCGACAAGCACTGCAACGGTGAAGTAACGCTAGAGCGCGCCTTGGCTTACTCGCTCAACATTCCCGCTGTGCGCGTCCTCAACGAGTTGGGCGTGCCTGCCTTCACCGATAAGCTCCGCCAAGCGGGCTTCCAAAACGTGACCCGCAACCAGGCTAATTTAGGGCTGAGCAGCATTCTGGGTGGCTGCGGGGCCAGCTTGGAGGAGCTAACCAACCTCTACGTAACGCTGGCCAACGAGGGCCAGTACGCCAAGCTACAGCTAACACGAACCCGAAAAGGCCAGGCAAACGGCACGGCGCTTGTCTCTCCGGCTGCGGCCTTTCTCACTACCGACATCTTGGCGCAGCTTACGCGCCCCGACTTACCATTAGGCGCGGCCAGCAGCCTTCGCCTTCCTAAAATTGCCTGGAAGACGGGCACCAGCTATGGCCGCCGCGACGCCTGGAGCATTGGCTACAACAAGCAGTATACCGTGGGCGTGTGGGTGGGCAACTTCAGCGGCCACGGCAGCCCCGCCCTCACGGGTGCCGATATAGCTACGCCCCTGCTGTTTGATGTATTCAATGATCTGGCGTACAACTCGCCCAACGACTGGTTTGTGCCACCGGCCACTTTGGACTTCCGACTGGTGTGCGCCGAAACGGGCTTGGTTCCCAACGAAACCTGTCCCAACCAGATAATCGATTATTTCCTACCGGGCGTATCGGAGGGGCGGCGGTGCCAGCACCAGCGCGAGGTTCTGCTGTCGGCTGACGGCCGCTTCGTTTATTGCCGGGCCTGCGCGCCGGCTACGGGCTTTCGTCGCGCTCTGTACCCGAATCTGCTGCCGGAGGTAGCGGCTTACAAAGAAGCACAAGGCATTCCGTACCAACGCCTGCCACCACACAACCCTGCCTGCCAACTAGTACGCGGCGGCACGGAGTCGGCCCCTACTATCACCTCTCCTACTGCCAACACCGAGTACGTTCTCAATCGCCACGAGCAGCAGCAACTGCTTTTGAGCTGCACCACCGACAACGAGGTGCGCCAAGTGTATTGGTATGTCAACGACAAGTTCTTGCGGGCCGCTGCGGCCACCGAGCGGGTTTTCTTTAAGCCCCCACCCGGCCCCCTGAAAATTTCGTGTGCCGATGACCACGGCCGCAACACCGATGTGGTAGTAACGATAAGCGAAATGTAGCAGCGCCGGTTGGGGCAGCCTAAAGCTTCTGCTTTGCACTACCCCAACCGGCGCTGGCTTCTACTATTGCTGTGTCTTATACCACCGAGGCTTGATGCTTCATAATAGCGGCCGTTAGCTCCTGGCCGTACACCTGCCAAGGGCGGGCCCGGGCAGATTCGAGGGCGGCGCGGCCTGCTTCCGCAACCGATGCGGGGCGCCGTAGCATTTCCTCGATAGTCGAAACCAACGCTTCAGTCGAGCCGGCTTCCACCAGCCAGCCATTGCGGCCGTGCTCGATCAGATCGGGGCCTGCGGTACGGTCGGTGGTAATCACGGGTACGCCCTGCGACATGGCCTCGGTGATAACCAGCCCAAAACCTTCGAAGAGCGAAGGAAACACGAATACGTCGTGCTCCCGCATGATGGCCAGCACCTGGTCGTGGGGCAAGCTCGGAATCCAGCGGTGCTTGGCTAGCGCATCATCCAGGGGCTTGCAGTTGTCGCTGCCTTTTCGGCCAACCACGGTTAGCTCCACATGACGACCAAGAATATCGACAGCGGCAAAAAGATTAGCAATGCCTTTGCGCTGCGAGAGTCCGCCCACAAAAAGCACCTTCAAGGGCCGGCCACTGCCTAGGCCGCTGTAGTCGCGAGGGCTGCCTACGGGCGGATAGCCATACGGAATAACCTCGATGGGCGCGAGCGAACCGGGGTAATCCTGCAGCGTTTTGGCCGTGAACTGGCTGGCTACGAAAATCCGGTCGGCCAACTGCAGTTCTTCGTCCTTACGGGCTAGTTTAGCTGGCGAATCTTCGAAACCCGTCAGGGTAGGCGCCCAGGCCGGCCACTTCTGGCGCTCGGGCTCTAGCAGCCGCAACGAGGCGCGCCAATAGCCAATCGGCAGATCATATAAGCACTGTAGCCCAAGCTTTTTGGCGGCCCTAAACGATTCTACTGCGCCGTCCTCGTAGGCATACACGCCTTTCACGCCGCGCTTCATGCCCGCCTGCAACCGGTTCGCAATGCGTCGGTCGAGGCTTTGATAAATGGCATCGACGCTGAAATACCCGGTTTCGTGCCGGTTCAAGCCCGATAGTCCTGCTTTGCCGGCGAGTATCCGGCCGGCTTGCCGCCAAGGCCACATGTGCGCAAACGGCTTAAGCGCCGGGTCATAGCGGCGGCGCCTGATTTCGGCAAGCGGACCGATTCCTCCTAGCCCATCGAGCATAGTGCCCGGAAACGACGCTATAGTGGTGTGAAATTCCGCCAGCAGATCTGCCTCTGCTAGTCCACTAGCCGCAGCACGCACGTTGGCATTACCGGTGGGGTGAGAGTAGATCAATTTCATGAACAAACAGAATTAGAGGCCACTAGGCTTGGGATTAGCAGTCGGGCGCAAGTAAGGCATAAGAAGGAGCATAACTCGTGTGGTGGCGGCTCGACGTAGATTGGAAGTACCTCGACCGACGTACCAGCGCAAGCTATTTCAAAAATCAACTATATCGAGCCAAGAACAGCCAAAAGACGCGCAACAAGGAATTCTGCGCAGTTCTACCATTATTTAGTGGCAGTAGCAAGAGCCTGTGCCATCACCCGCGCTATTTCCGGAACCGTGCTGGTGAACTGGGGGGTCTCAATGTTCGACAAGTACGTATCCAGAGTACCGGGGTGATACTCGGCTATTCCGACTGGCTGCTCTAGGCTTGGCACGCCCCGGGGCCACCAAGCCCTGGCAATGCACAGCACCGGCAAACCGTGTTCAACCATGGCGGCTACCGTCCCACTTTTCTCAGTTACCACCAACGACGTGGTGGATAGCCCGATGGTGCCGTTGCGCAGTACTTCTGATATTTTCTCGGCTGGTTGCTCTCCCAGTATGTTGACGGTTAGTCCTTCATCTTGCCAAGTCTTAACAAATGGCTCCAGATTAGCTCCGCATCGGCCAATAGTGGTCAGGGAGAACTGCGTGCCTTTGGTTTTGGCTATTTGGGAGGCTTCTTGGGCGAATTGCGCAATGGCAGTACCTGGGTGAATGGTGCCGAATATGATAACGGATACGGTGTTGTCTGATCCATCAGCACCCAACTGCGCTGGTTTTTTTTGCGTGCTGGTTACAGGGATATTGGCAAATAAGGGCAGATAGTCGGCTTTGAATCCGAGGCGCCCCAGCAGAAGCTGGTAAAGGCGAGTCTGGGTGTGCATAACGGCGGGGCGCAGCGTTTTCACCATAGACTTAATTAGCTGCTTCTGGACCCATCCCCACACGATGTGCTTTAGTGGAGCATCAATAAATACCCCAACCCACAACTCGTGGAACATGATGTGCCAACGTCGTCCTCGGCCCAAGCGCGCTAATGACTCACCGAGCCCCCATGGCAGCCCTTTAGGCTGAAACGCAAATGCAACGTACTGTAAGCTTAGCCAATCAGGATTTATTGCGTCCACCCACTGCTGAGCAGCTGCAAAACGGGCGGTTTCTTTATAGGAAGCTGGAATCCGCAAAACCGATAACTGCACTTGCTCGGCCTGTTGCGTCCCTGATAGCTCCGCCTCAACATAGGTGTCGTGCAACGCGAGAGCCGCAACTTGATGGCCCTGACGGATAAGTTCTGCGGCCAAACGCCTAGCATAATCTCCAACCCCATCACGACCAGGCTCCAACGAACCACAAACGAAGACTATTTTCATATTTTCTTTACGCCTTACGCAAGGGACTTCTAGAGAATTACGTGAGAAACAACTTTATAAAACTACTATAAAATCGAAATTCTTGACCGGATACGAAGGCAATAGCTAAACAGTTGTTTATTTAAAATTATAGTTAAGTGAAACTTATAAATAGTAGAGCGCAATTTCGAGTTTAGAGAACTATTAGATACAAAAGCGCATCAAGGAATAAAAATTACCACGTGAAAAAGATATGCCAGACTCTACATGTATTTCAGAACTACCCCGTATACCCAAGCAGCAGTCCAAAATCAACTATAAAGTATTTTGCGATTTACAGCACTGCCAAAACAGAGCCTAGTTAGCTACTTCCACTTCTTCAGACTTTGTTATTTTAAGCGTACCGTAAATAATATACAGCAACGCCTGCATTATAGAAACAAAGATGTTAAGAATAAGAGCGCCCTTCAACGTTGACACATCAATCAACATAATACCAATAATTACAGCCGCAATTTCTAGCGAAATAGTTATGGCAGGGTTGGTTGCCCATCCTCTACTAGAAACCAGAGAAAAAGATATGCCGGTAATTAAGTTAAGGCAACTACCTATTATGCTTAAAACCAATTCAATATTCAGACCGGAATAATTTTTACCTAATATCCACAACACTTGGTTTGGAAACATCCACACCGTTCCTACAATGCAAATACTTAAAATCAATAGTCCTCCTTGAATTTGAAAATAGCGCGTGAGGAGTACCGCTTTACCAGCCGATAACCGGGCGAAACGAGGTATCACCAAGGTCATTAAGAGCATGGTGAACAGACTAAGCATGGTGGACAGCCGAGACAATGCCCCTATTTGCGCAATAGCTGCAGTGGTGCCAAAAATAGACATCAGCCACACGGTAATCTGACCGGAGGCACTATAGTAGACTGCTCCTGGCAGAACCCGCTTTACCACCTTCAAAATGGCCGCCCTGATTTCGGGGTCTGGTTGCTGCGTCAGGTCGGCGTATCCCGCTGATATTTTCTTAAGTCTGAAGTTACCCCAGATCTGAGGCAAACCTGCCGCCAATATGGCCACAAAGGCCCAGGGAAAAATGAAGATGGTAAGTACCAGCAGCGCCAAACGACCAATGTTTACCCCCACCTGATTTTTTTGCAGGGGAGCAATGTCCTGCCGCAGTTTAGGAGCAGTTTCAAGCAGCGTATTTGACAAGCCCGTGAGAAACGTCGGGATTGTAGCCAGCAACAGCAAGACCGACATCAGCCAGCTGGCGCCGTGATGCCGCAACAGCCACAGCAAGATTGGTGAGGCTATAAGCAAACTGCCAATCGCAAATTTCTTCCGAAGGTCGAGGCCGGTGACAAGCACAGTGCCGAGTTTTTCTCGGTCTTGCCACACTTTTCCGCCTTGGGCTAGTACCCCGGTTGATATACCTCCATCGGCTAGCAGCACCATGGTGCCGAGCATTGTGTTGGCCAGGGTGTAGAGAGCGTACTCTTGCGTAGGGAGCAAACGAATAACTAAAATTCCGCAAAGGAAACTTATAGCCTGTACTACTATTTGCGCCGATCCAGTGATTGTAATCAGCTTACCCCACTCCAATGCTCGCGCATAGTTGGGATGTTTCACTATGCGTTGAACCGATGCCCTCATAAAAACTACTTGTGACTGAAAGACTTGCTAGTACGTGATGAATTACAGAGCGAAGGCTCGTTTACTAGATGCTTTCATGTGTTTGCTCGCGTTACTTTTTTGCACTTAAAAACGTTACTATATAACTATTCATAAACATATATACCAATTTCTTCCGATCATCTAAGTTGTCTACAGATTTATCATATTTTATTGCTACAAATATCCCCCATTATTTCGGATTGTTCTTTGTTAAGGGCGTTATAAATATTTATATACGATAGTAAGCCACCCAGCTGATACCTAGAAAAACAGCCTTTCAGGCCGCCTAACGCTGAAATGAAGCTCCTTTTACTTTGCCCGTTAGCTTGTAGCTAATCAGTTCTTGGCTAGGTAAGTAGCACGCGCTACTACTGAACTACTGATTCGCATATCCTATAGCAATCAAAAACCAGAAGGGCACCTTGCTGACTTGCTGCCTTAACGGGATGTCCCTGTCTGCCCATGCGCTGAAGACCACGCCAGTATTAGGAGGCATTTTCTCTCTTTGCCTTCATTCTTGCTTTGCAACATATTGCCTCACATGGGGCTACCCAAGGTGTTGATAGCAACCCTATGACGAATGTGCAAAACAGCTACACGCTGTAATTTATTTGCTTAGTCTTTATAAGCGGCAAAAGATAAAATCACCTTTTATAATTTAATAAACACTTAATAATTAATTAAATAATCTGTCATATGAAGCATTATAATCTAAATCATGAATTCGCTGGCTTTTGAGCACAGCAGGCATACCAAGATAAATCCCAAAAGGCTCTGTTGATTTCGTTAAAAGTGATTTTGCGCCCAAAACAGAGCCTTTTCTCATTCGGACGCCACCAAGCAACATAGCATCGGCTCCGATGAATACGTAGTCTTCAAGCGCTATTTCACTTTGCCTCCCTACGCATTGCGGATGGTTCATGTCATGATCTGCTGTCATCAGCTTCACATAGGGGGATATCGAAACGTTGTTGCCGATAATAATACCGCCTCTGTTATCAATTCGGCAAAATTGGTTGATCGTGCTGTTTTCGCCCATCCAGAAGGTATCTGGCGTATTGAACTTACAGCCCATATGAACACTACTGCCTTTGCCAATAGTGAAGCCCATAATCTTTCTATAATAGAACAGTCTTATAGAATGACTTGGTACATACGAAATAATAAAATTACACAGGTATATTTTAAACTCGAACCTAAATCCTTTTAACCTCATGATTACAATACGCTTTGAGCAATCCGTTTTACATATAAATAGAATACGTCTTTCTCAAAGCTTTTTCTATTGTTACAAAAGGTTAAAAATCTTCTAGCTAATACTCTAGTGTAATTGAGCCCGCTTTTCTTCTTAAAGCTATTTTGATGATAATTAAGAAAATCTTTCAGAAAGCTTCTTAGCTCACCGTTTGGCTTTGAAGAAGAATTGGACTCATGCTTTCTGTAGTGGCCCCAAATTTTGGTATCATCGAAGTATACTTTAGCACCAGCTAAGTAGCATCTGTACCATAATTCGTAATCACAAACCTGAGTATTCAAAAACAAGTCGCCATTTTCAAACTCCACCTTCTTCAGCAATGACTTCTTCACTAAACTGAAGTTCCAATGGAAAGCAGACTTGAAAAATAATTGCGAATACAAATCACCAACCAAGCCGCCGAGCATATCAACGTGGTCTGGATACGTGAATGTTTTATTTGTCTCGGTTACAAGAATTTCAAATTTCCCTGTAACTATATCAAGCGTAGGGTCTGAATTAAACCTGGCTAGAAACCCCGCAACCAAAGTAGGATGCATGAGGTCGTCGGCATTGAAAATTACGAAATACTCTCCACTCGCTTTTGTATAGGCTGCGTTCCAATTATCACCAATACCTAAGTTTTTGATATTTCTGAACAGCTTTACTTTCGGCTCTTGCGCATAGAGTTTGGTTAGCAATTCCCATGTTCCGTCGCTAGAACAATCATCCTGAATAATTATTTCAATTAAATCATGGGTTTGAGCTAAGCAACTCTCAACGGTTTGCTCGACATACTTAACGGCGTTGTATGTAGGAATGATTATTGAAACCAGGGGAGAGGCTGACATTTACAAACGCTGTTTGAAAGGCGAATAATTGAAAATATTTAAAGGATACGTTGCGTTAAAATAATTATTTAGTCACCATTATATTATGTATTGAATTACCACTTTGCTTTATTATTAAGCTTAAGGTTGCAAATATACTAATAAAGCATAAACCCTAGAAAGCTTATAGCAAGACCCTGAATTCTCGCTTTAGCAGCAAGGCCAGGGTATCCAAACTCTGCCTATAGCGTAAGTACGGGGTGCTTAGTTCAATTCATAAAGTTCTTTCCAACAGAAATACTAGGCCAAATCAGGCTCTAAAAGGAAAGCGCTTTCTCATCGAGAAGCACAAATTTATCTTTGATAAAACCATCATTACCAGCTAAGTAAGCCTTAAGCAACTACCCGTAGCTGTTGAACTTATCAAGTCCATTAGTTGGCCGATCCAACAAGTTAGACCTATGCTATTAGCCGTACTTCTTTTTCAGGCGTACAACCTTTTGCAAGAATCACTGTTAACCAGCCTTGCACCTACTTCGATACTACGTCTGCGCGCCTCTGCCAATCCCACCTGCTTCTCGCCCTGAGCAGACGTTGCTACTCGAAAGTTTAATCACGTATGCAGCCTGACCAATGTAGGCAGTGTCCATCACCCCCGGCCTTTCGTTTGCCTGCGGCTTGCTAGTCGCTTACCGTTCAGTTACGTAAAGCAGTAGCTGCTTTCACTAGTATATGAAACAAATGACACGGATGCACCGGCTTTTGCTTGGTCTCCTCCTGTTTGCCCCAATGTGGCTACAGGCCCAGTCCCCCACTTCTCCTTCTCCCAACGGCCAACTTACGCTCGAGCAATGCTTGCAGTACGCGCTGCAGAACCAGCCCGTACTGCGCCAAGCCCGCATCGACGAAGAAACCAACGAGGCCACTATTCGCATCGGCCTCTCGAGCTGGCTGCCGCAGATAGGGCTCAACGCCACCGGCCAGCATTACTTTCAGCTGCCTTATACGGTTTTCCCCAACGCCGACGGTATTAGCGTTCCTCGCCAGATTGGGTTGAAGAACACCTCAACCGTAGCCCTGTCGGCTACTCAGGCGCTTTACAACAACGACGTGCGGCTAGCCCTACGTACGGCTCGACCGTCCCGCCAGTTTTACCAGCAGAATACGGTGGGCGTCCGCATTGATGTGGTGACGGATGTAAGCAAGGCCTTCTATGATGTGCTGCTTTCCCAACGCCAACTCGATGTACTTAAGGAAGACATCGTTCGGTTGCAACGCAGCTTGCAGGATGCTCGGGCCCGTTACGAGGCCGGCATCGTCGACAAGACTGACTTCAAGCAGGCCGAGATTCTGCTCAACAATTCCATTGTGGATCGGAAACGGGCCGTGGAGGCCATCAATGCCAAGTCGGCTTACCTGAAGGAACTGATGGGCTTGACGGGTACGCAACCCCTCGTGCTCCAGTACGACACGATACGCCTAATGCGCGATGCCGCCGTCGATACGACTGTGAGGCTGGAGCCGGGAAACCGCATTGAAGTGCAGCGCCTGCAAACGCAGAAGGCCTTGCAGGAAGCGCAGATCAGCTACTACCGTTTGGGCTTCCTGCCCTCGCTCTCGGCGTTTGGCAACTACAACGCGGTGTTTCAGAACAACAATTTCAGCGACTTATACAGTCGGCGTTTTCCTAACTCCTACGCCGGCTTGCAGTTGTCGCTGCCGATTTTCCAGGGCACGCGGCGCTTGCAAAACCTGCGCCGTGAGCGGCTCGTGGACCAGCGCCTCGACCAGGATATTATTGCTACTCGTAACCGCATCAACACCGAATTCGAGCAGGCTATGTCGGCGTACAAGAGCAACTACGCCGACTACCTCGTGGGCCAGCGCAACCTCGAACTCTCGCGGGAGGTGTACTCGGTGGTGAACTTGCAGTACCGGGAAGGCATCAAAACCTACCTCGACGTGATTATCGCCCAAACTACGCTGCGCACTTCGCAGCTCAACTACTACAGCGCCTTGTTTCAGGTGCTAAGCAGCAAAGTTGATTTGCTGCGTGCTCAGGGCAGTCTGCCCACTTCCTACTAAGCTCCTGCTGCTCCTAGTTTTTATATGAAGAAGACCATCCTTGCCCTGTCTTACGCCACAGGCCTGTTTGTGTGGACAAGCTGCGGCAACAAAGAAGCCGATAAGCCCGCTGGCCCGCCGCCTGCCACCCCCGTAACGTTGGTTGACGCCCGCACCACCGACGCCGTGTATTACGACGAGTACCCGGCCACCGTCGTGGCCATCAACAATGTGGAGCTGCGCAGCCAAGTGGCCGGCTTCATTACCAACATTTCCTTTAAAGAGGGTGAAGTAGTGCCGAAGGGCAAAACCCTCTACGAAATCGACCGTCGCCGCTATCAAGCGGCTTACCAGCAGGCGCAGGCCGCTTTGCGCAGCACGCAAGCCACCGTGCAGAATGCTCAAGTGAACCTGGAGCGCTACGAGCGACTGGCTAAGCAAGACGCTATTGCCCGCCAGATTGTGGACAACGCCCAAACAGCATATGCTACCGCTCAAAGCCAAGTGGCCGAAGCGCAAGCCGGCGTGGCCCTGGCCCGCACCGACCTCGACTATTCGCTGGTAAAAGCTCCTTTCACGGGCCGCATTGGTATTTCGCAGGTGCGCTTGGGTTCTCAGGTTAGTCCGGGTACTACCTTGCTCAACACCATGAGTGCCGAAGACCCTATGGGGGTAGACTTTGTGGTGACCGAAGCGGATCTGAGCCGTTTCGCCGAATTACAGCGCCAGGCTTCGGGCCGCAACGATTCCACGTTTCGCCTGATCCTGCCCGATGGTACGGCTTATCAGCAGCCCGGCAAAATCTTGGCCATCGACCGGGGGGTAAACCAGGAAACGGGTACTGTGCAGATTCGGGTGCAGTTCACGAACCCCAAGCGCCAGCTCAAAGACGGCATGAGCACCGTGTTGCGCGTGCTCAACCGCCAGTCGGGCCGCCGCATTGTTATTCCCTATAAAGCCATTGTCGAGCAGATGGGTGAGAATTTCGTGTTCATAGCCGGCGACAGCAGCAAGGCTTATCAGCGCAAGGTGCAGCTCGGCCCACGCCTACGCGACCAGATAGTGGTGATGGAAGGCATTAAGGAAGGCGACAAAGTAGTGACCGAGGGCTTGCAGCGTCTGCGCGACGGTGGCCAGATTCAGGTGGGTACGCCTCCGCAAGCAGGAACCCAGGGCCAAGCTGGTACCGGTGCACCAGCCGCCGGCGGTGGTGCCAAATAGCGAAGAACGCCATGCTTGCTCCAGCACCCACTGGTCTAGCATGGCAGTGTAAATTTTTCAAATACGCAGTAAGTACACTTTGGCAGTGCGCCAACAGAGATACTCCTCATGATTGCAGAAACCTTTATTAGGCGCCCCGTCACGGCCATTGTCAGTTCGCTGGTAATCGTGCTGGTAGGGGCGCTGGCTATTCTGAATTTGCCTATTGGGCAATATCCAGAAATCACGCCCCCTACCGTTTCGGTAAGCGGTACCTATACCGGTGCCGATGCCCAGACCGTAGAGCAAACCGTAGCTACGCCCGTGGAAGTGCAAGTCAACGGCACACCCGGCATGACCTACTTGCAAAGCAACAGCACCAGCAACGGTCAGATGAGCATGACCGTCAACTTCGAGGTGGGCACCGACATCAACATTGCCGCCCTCGACGTGCAGAACCGCGTAGGCATTGCCCAGCCCACGCTGCCGCAGGAAGTACAGCGCTTGGGCCTAGTAGTGCGCAAGCGTAACCCCAGTATTCTGATGCTGGTGGCCATGTACGCCCCCAAAGGCACTCACAATACCACCTTCCTCGACAACTACGCTAACGTGTTCGTGAAGGACGCTCTGCTGCGTACCAAAGGCGTGGGGGATATTGTGTCGCGCGCCGACGACTTCTCGATGCGCGTGTGGCTGAACCCCGATAAACTCTCGCAGCTCGGCGTTACGGCCCAAGAAGTAACAGCCGCCATTCAGGAGCAGAACGCGCAGATTGCTGCTGGTTCCATTGGTGCCCCGCCCCAGCAAACCGGCCAGACCTTCGAATACATTGTGTTTGTGAAAGGCCGCTTGACCACCACCGAGGAATTCGGCAACATCGTGGTGAAAACGCAGCCCGAGGACAACTCGGTGGTGTATCTGAAAGATGTGGCCCGCCTGGAACTTGGCAAGTTCAACTACGGCAACAACTCGTTTGTGGACGGTAAGCGCGCGGCCTACCTGCTGGTATACCAGGCCCCCGGTGCCAACGCCCTCGAAACGTTCGAGAACGTGAATGCCACCATGGCGGACCTGAAAAAGCAATTCCCCGCCGACCTTGACTATGTGGTGCCCTTCGAGGCCGCTTCGGTGGTGCAGGTATCCATCGAGGAAGTGCTGCACACGCTGGTAGAAGCCCTGCTGCTGGTTGTGGTGGTGGTGTTCATCTTCCTGCAAAGCTGGCGCTCAACGCTTATTCCGGTACTGGCAATTCCGGTGTCCATCGTGGGCACATTCATCTTCTTTATCCCGCTGGGCTTCACCATCAATACGCTCACGATGTTCGGCTTTGTGCTGGCCATTGGTATTGTGGTCGACGACGCCATTGTGGTGGTGGAAGCGGTGGAACACAACATGAACGAGCGGGGCCTGAGTGCAATGGACGCTACGTTGGAGGCCATGCGCGAAATTTCGGCGCCAGTTATTGCCATTGCCTTGATCTTGGCGGCGGTATTTGTGCCGGTAGGTTTCATCCCCGGTATCACGGGCCGCCTGTACCAGCAGTTCGCCATTACCATTGCTATTTCGGTACTGATTTCGGCCTTTGTGGCCTTGTCGCTCACACCGGCTTTGTGCGTGCTGCTGCTTAAGCCCCACAAGCGTAACGAAAAATCGGGCGGTATCGACAAGCTGTTCTTCAAGTTCAACACCTGGTTCGACAAGGTGACGGGCAAATATGGCAATGGAGTACACCGGGGCATCAAGCACTCCCGCTCGGTGGTGATTATTCTGGTGCTCATTGTAGCGGCCACTGTATTCATGTTTGTCAAGAAGCCGGGCGGCTTTATTCCAACCGAGGACGAAGGCCGGATTATTGTGACGTTCAACTTGCCGGAAGCTTCCTCAACGGGCCGGACGGTAAGCACCCTGAACGAGATTATGAAGGAGCTTAGCCAAGTGAAAGGCATCCGTCACTATGCGGGCTTGGGTGGTTTGAACGCCGTAAACTTCTCCTCGAAATCGAACAGCGGCACCGTGTTTTGCCAGTTGGAGCCATGGGAAGAGCGCAAAGACAAGGAACTGCAATTGCAGGGGCTGATTGCCACCGTGCAAAAACGCCTGAGCCGCCTCAAGGAAGCCAACATCGTGGTGATTTCGCCGCCCGCTATTCCGGGTCTCGGCAACACCGGTGGTTTCTCGTTTGTGCTTCAGGAGCGCGAAGCGGGCGGCGACATCAAGAACTTCGATGCCACCTTGCAGAACTTCCTCGGCGCCTTGCGTAAGCGGCCCGAAATTGCCGGTCCGTTCTCGTTCTTCACCGCCAACACGCCCGGCTATCAGCTCACCATCGACCGGGAGAAAACCAAGAAACTGGGCGTTTCGATTTCCGATGTGGGCACGGCCCTGCGTACCTACCTCGGTAGCGCCTACGTCAACGACTTTACAGTATACGGCCGCAACTTCCGCGTCGTGACGCAGGCCGACTCCATGTACCGCGGCGACATCAGCAACCTCGGGCAGTACTACGTGCGCAACAACAGAGGGGGCATGGTGCCGCTAAGCACGCTTACATCCTACAAACGGTCGGAAAGCGCGCCGCTTATCTCGCACTACAACCTGTTTCGCTCGGCCGAAATCAACGGTAACCCCGCCCCCGGTTATAGCTCCGGCGACGCCATTAAGGCCTTGCAGGAAACGGCCGCCCAGGCGCTGCCCCAAGGGTATGGCTTCGAATTTTCAGGATTGAGCCGCGAGGAACTGTTGGCCGGTGGGCAGACGGTGTACATCTTCGCCTTGTCCATTGCCTTCGTATTCTTGTTCCTGGCAGCACTCTACGAAAGTTGGTCGGTGCCATTTTCGGTACTGCTAGCCGTGCCGGTAGGAGCGTTTGGTGCTATCCTGGCGCTTACACTTATTCCGCGGCTGACCAACAACGTGTACGCGCAAATCGGTTTGATTACGCTGATTGGTTTGTCGGCCAAGAACGCCATTCTGATTATCGAATTTGCCAAGGAACGGGTGGATAAGGGCATGCCGCTGGTAGACGCTACCCTGGAAGCGGTGCGGCTGCGTTTACGCCCTATCGTCATGACCTCGCTGGCCTTCATCTTGGGGGTACTGCCGCTGGTGTTTGCATCCGGAGCTGGTGCCCAAAGCCGCCAGACTATCGGTTGGACTGTGCTTGGCGGTATGCTCTCGGCTACCCTGCTGGCTATTTTCATCGTGCCGGTGCTGTATGTTATCATTACGCGCTTCGCCTACGGCAAAGAGAAATTGGCTGAGTTGGAAGCTAATTACAAGCCTGATGAGGAGCACGGTGGTCCGGCACCTGATAAGCCAGCCGGCGAAGGGCAATACCCAACTCCAGCGTAGCTATTCTATTCTCTCTGCGCCTTTAAAAGAACGTCAGACCTTATCCGGGTCTGACGTTCTTTTTTTGCCCCTGGCTCGAACTAACACACTCCTGCCTTTGCACACTGGTGAAGCGCACTTAGGTACTACAAGAGTTAGCCTACTCATGCAGCAAAGCCTCCATTACTTCTCCTAATTTCTTTAGCCTAACAGGCTACAGTTTATGTAACCCTAATGATACTGTGCTTTCAACTTTAGCTGAACGCACTACGCCGTGGGAGTTGCAGCCTATCTATTCTACTTATCATCGCTTGAATGGCAAGTCTGAGCATTTCAATAAGAAAACTGGCTTTTGTAAGTAGTTGCAATAGAAACAAGGCAAGCAATCAGCCTAATGCATACAACTAACATTATTAGCACAAGGGCTTTATTAGAGCCAATATTTTCTACTAAATAAATTAGTATTACTAATAATATTGCCCTTACTTAGGGCCCGAAACCTAAGCTATATAGTTATGTCTGATTTCGCCTACGCGTATGCGCGGCCTTCCGCGCTAGAAGCTCGCCCTGAGGGCAACGCCCTGCTTCTTTCGGCCTTCGCCGAAGAGCAAGCCTCCACCGGTACGTCCTGCTTTTTTTGGGGCCGTTTGCGGGACTCTTGGTTGGCTGCCCGGAGCCTAAGCACCCTGGCCAAAGTGGTAGCTTCTCGGTTCGTGCCGCAAAGCGCAGCCCTCCGCGACCCTATCGTGACGGCCGGCGCGGGGCAGCTACGCTTCGAGTCATTTTCGTCGTGCAACGGTGTCTATGCCCGCCTCGACCTAAACTCGGAGGCGCTAGATGGCGAGTTTCTGAGCAGTGGCACCACCAACGTCGATTTCAACGAGCCGATGGTTAATGCCCTAGCCCGCATTGCGCGCACCGAGCCCGTACTGTTGTCGGTGGGCGAAAAGGAGGTAACGTTGGAGCGGGCTGCTGGCAAGGTGGTGGAACGCAAAGTGGCCCTGCCGGAACGCTGGATCAAGGGCCTAACGAGTGTGCAAGCTTACTTGGCCCTTATGGAAGAAAAGCTGCGCCTCACCCGCGTGCAAGCCATGCAGCTGATGCAAAGCCTGCCCGCTGGCGCCGCCAAAACCGACTATTTCTTGGTGCTGCGCGGTCCTCGCCCGAGCTTCTCGCCCGTACCTAGTGCAGGTGCCGTGCGCATAGGCGGTGGGCATCGGTTGCGGCTGCTCGAAGGGTTGCTGCCACTTTGTGAGGCAGTGCGTGTGTTCGCCACACCCGACGAGCAGTCCTCAGCCTTTGTGCTGGAGCTAGGTGGTGGGCAGCGGTTTTTGCTGGCGTTGTCGGCGGATGTATGGCGCGGATTTTCCGGCGAAGGCAACCAGCTCGACACGTTGATGGAGGAACTACCCGCGGAATGGGTGGTGGGTGCCAACCGCCTGTTTCGGGGAAACGAAGTGTTTAACCCAAGTGTGTTTGCTCTTGAAAACGACTTGGCTCCTAACACCGTGGATCGGCTCTGCGCCAGCCTCTCAGCCATGGGCCTGCTTGGCTTCGACCTCGCCGACAACCAACACTTCTACCGCCGCCTGCCTTTCAAGATGGGCCGCATTGTGAGCCTAAATCCGCGCCTGAAAAACGCCCGGGCCCTGCTCGAAGCTACTGATGATGTGCAGCTCGTGGGCATAGGTGCGGGTGGCCGCACCGAAGTACTGGTGCGCGGCACGGGCGTGTGGCACACGGTGGTAGTAGGCGGCAGCGAGAATACGCGCTGCACCTGCTCGTGGTTCAGCGGTCAGCAAGGCCAGCGTGGCCCTTGCAAGCACATCTTGGCAGCGCAAATGCGCTTTGCGCGCTAGTAGCTGGGCGCTTCGCCTACTGATTTCTCTATTCCTCGTTATTCAACCGTCAATTCCATGGCTAATACCGCCGTCGACACATTCGAGCACATTATCCGTCACAAAAGCGCTGCTGAGCTAGTTAATTTTTTACTGGAGCTACCTAAAACCGAGATAGTAGCCGTCCGAAAAAAAGCTAAAAGCTTGAAAAGAGAGTTAGACCAATTTCAACAGCTCACATCGGGCAGCTGGGGCACCGTTGGCACGCCTGAACAACAAATGATGCTGCAGCTAACGGGCTTGAAAACGTATTCTCGCAAGGAAGCCTTCAGCCCAAGTTTTCAGATAAGCCAGCTAAGCAGCAAGCACATGCCGTTCTTCTGGACGGTGCTTGAGCACGCGCGGCCCGATTGGTTAGGCGACTTTTTAGTGCAAGCGTCGGAGCGTAACCCCTGGAGCCGACCAGACTACGCGTTTCTGCGCGAATTGGAGAATCGGCAACTGCTTGCTTACAATCCCCGGCTGTTTGCTACTGCTTTGCCAGGTTTGCTGCATGTGCTAGCCACCGAGCTGAGCGATATGAACCCGGTTCCGGCAGATGCCTTGGAGGTTATAGCGCAAAAGCTACAAGCCGATACCATGTTAGCCGACCGGGACTTGCCGTTGATCTTCGACTTCGACACCACTATTGATGGGGTATATGCCCATGTGCAGCCGAGAATGACCATTGGAAAGTGGAAACTGGCAGCGCCGATGAACTGGCAAACCTGGAATAAAGCGTACCCACCGCAAGTGGTGCATTGGCTAGATCTTTTGCTGAAGTTAGTTGCTTCCAACCACCTCGACCGCGCCGACTTGCTCACGCGCAGCCTGCTGGCACTACGCCGCGACTTCCGGCGCCCACTCCTGACCTGGTTCAAGAACTTGTTTGTGACCTTGAAACCGACAAAAGCTGAACGGCTGTCGCGGCAAAGCGAGCTAGTGGAGTTACTGGCGCATCCGCTGCCGCAAGTGGTCAACTTCGCCCTCGACCAACTCAAGGACCTTTGGACAGAATCTGACTTCGAGCCGGCGCCGCTCTTGCTCTACGCCGAGGGACTCATGTTGCGCCAAGATCTGAAAACTGGCCTCCGCACGCTCCTTAGCACTTTTGAAAAACAGTTAAAACACGAGCCAACCCTTGCTCCCAACCTTGGGCAACTAGCTGCTTCTGCTCTGGCCAATGCCGATGCTGCCGTGCAAGAGCGGGCCGCTAAGTTGCTGACCAAGATTCTAGGAGCCAAAAAGCCTCTGCTAACTACCACCGAAGCAGTTGAAATCACCGACACCATTGGCCTCTACGCTGATTTGTTGGCCGCGGCACCTCGCACTTTACTTGTTCCCTTTTTGCCAACCCATGCCTCGGGAACTAGCACCGATGGTGCCGGCACCAGCTATATGCCACAAACCTATTTCGTCCCGGACATTTCCGCTGCAACAGCTATAGCACCGGTGCGTGATTGGCATGAATTGCTGTTTCTGACTGCCCAAGTGCTGCAATATGACAACCCTGCGGCCTGGGAACGGTGGCTGGATGGGCTCCTGCAACTCCGGCACCAGTTTCCGGACAACTACATGCAGCAACTTCGTCCTTACTTGCAACAGGCGCTGCCTTGGGTTCTCAAAGACAGAACCGAGGAAGAAGCTACTGCCACCCTGCTCCGCTATGACTTTCGCACCAATGGCAACGGACAGCGCGAGCTAACGCAAGCACTGCTAATTAGCTGGGCGACCGGCTTTGCGCGCCAAGCAATACCGCAAGTATCACTTACCGACCACCAATACAACAGTCCCGATCCGCTGCTACGGGTGGAGCAGCAGCGGCTATCAGCAGTGGAAAATCAGCTGCGGACCGTTGCTAAACCCTTGCTTCAACTTAGTACGCCTAGCCACGCCCCCTTTTGGGTAGCGCCTTCGGTGCTGGTGCAGAAGCTACTCAGCTACCAAGCAGCAGACCAGACGCCTGATTCCGCCGACTTAACCTTGGCGCTGGCTCGCACTGCCTTCCGCGCAGAAGCCGATGCTGCCGTGGCCCGGCAGCAGCTACCGCAGCTCCAGCACGCAGGGCTGCGCGAATTGCTGCAATGGTTTCTGGCGCCGGCCTCGGAACTTGCCCCCCTTCCAGCCTTCTCTACCAACAGATCGTTAGTGAAGGTTTTCACGGAACGGCTCAGCAGGCTTATACCTTTTCGGCCGAGCAGCGCGCCCATTCCCTTGCTTGAGGCACTGCCTTGGCTGTGGGCAGTGGCCGCGCGCACCCGCCACCCCTACGCGCCACTGGAAGAGCTACGCCCGCTGGCCGATTATCCGGGGCTGGCGGCACCTTGGCAGCCAGGTTGGGGGTTCAAGCAGAAGTCGCACACGTTTTGGCAAACTTGGAATACGGAGCAACCCAAGGTGACGCAACTGTGGCAGGAGTTATGTGTGCCCACTCTTCACGAAGGCGAGATGCCCCCTTCGCCTTTGCTCTTGTATTCTTTGCACGCACAGCTTAAGCAAAAAGAACACTACAATATCTGGGCGCTAGAGCCTGATTTGCCGTTTTTGCTTTCGATGCTGCCCAACAACCCCGATCCGCTGTACTGGCACGTACTGCGCACCGCCTGCCGCACCGATGGTCAGGAGGGGCGGGGCATTATGCAACAAGTGTTGAACTCGCTGCTCGGTGCCGGCCCGTGCTTCAACGAAATTACTTCCGCGCTGCTTGCCATTGGCCTCACGCACCAAGCGCCCCTATGCAGGGCGCTTGCGCTGGAAGTGTTGCTGTCGGCGGTGCCGACGGGCCGCTTGGTGCCTACGGTTCTGGGAGCGGCACTAGGCAAACTGCTCGCCGCCGAGTTTGTGCCCATACAGCGCCTAACCGACACGCTAGCGCAGGCCCGTGCGGTTAGTTCCGCCACCGATGATGCCCTGCGTCAGATACTGGACACTGTGCTACCGTACTTGCCCACCACGCCGCTTCGCAACACTCGCAAGCTCATCGAAGCTTACGCTGATGTGCAAGGCCGCACCCGGCGGACAGTGCCGGATGAAGTGCAAGCCCAGATGCAGGAGTGGAGTCGGTCTTCCACGCTGAAAAAAGCAGCTGGCAGCTTGGTGCACCACCAAGTACAGGAAGGTATTGTGTTAGCTGATCACTAAAATTGCCACCTTACGTAGGCAAGCACGGTATTTCACATTTTCACCGCCGCCTCTTACGGCTAGCTCTTCCTCTCTGCACCCTGGTTTCACTCTATGAAAAAGCTTCTGCTAACCCTTGCCTTTGGCGCTTGTTCGCACCTGTTACTAGCGCAGCAGGTTATTTCGGTGTACTCCGTTACTATTCCCAACTCCAAGCCGAGCGACGTGAAGGAAACAACGGTGACGGAGGCAAACGGTGGCATCCGGGTTTCCAACGTCATCCAGCCTACGCTAACCGTCTACAAGCCGGCCAAGGAGAAAGCCAATGGCACCGCCGTTATTATTTGTCCGGGGGGTGGCTACGCCCGACTAGCAATTGACCACGAAGGATTCGACGTGGCCAAACGCCTGAACGAAATGGGCGTTACGGCCTTCGTGCTCAAGTATCGTTTGCCCAACGACCAAAGCCAGCCCGACAAAAGCATTGCTCCGCTACTCGATGCGCAACAATCCATCAGGCTGGTACGGCAGCGGGCGGCGGAATTTGGGGTGAATCCGGCGCGCATTGGCATCATGGGTTTTTCTGCGGGAGGGCACTTAGCTTCTACGGCGGGCACGCACTTCGCCAAGCCCGTCGGCCAAGACCCAACCAACACCTCCGTCCGACCTGATTTTTTGATGCTGATCTACCCTGTTATCAGCTTCTCTGACAGCCTGATGCATGGTGGCTCTCGCACCAATTTGATAGGCAAAACTCCGACGCCCGACCAAATTAAACTGTATTCCAACGACCAGCAGGTAACCGCTCAAACTCCTCCTACCTTTCTCGTGCACGCCGCTGATGACAAGACGGTTAAAGTGCAGAACAGCTTACGTTTTTATGAAGCATGCCTGCACCACGGCGTACCGGTTGAGATGCACCTCTACCCCAAAGGTGGCCACGGCTTCGGGATGAACAACAAAACCACCAACGACAAATGGGTGGAGCGCTTGCAAAACTGGTTTGACGCCAACGGTTGGCTGGTAAAGTAGACTTAGCAGCAATATTTTTTTCTTGCAGACAGAGCCCCTGAGACGAACTCTCAGGGGCTCTGTTGTTTACGAATTTTACCACCTATTCATGCTATAGTTATTATATCTCGAAATCGTATAGTTTATCTCAACAATACAAGCTCGTCCGGCGTAATGGCACGGTGCTTGTAAACTTCCCTCTCAAGTGAGTGAAAGTTTCTTACCCATTCTAAATCAATTCGCCATGAAAAAGGTCAGTTTGCTTCTCGCCTTAGTTCTGATTTTCGCTTCTGTTTTCAGCTTCAATACGCAAGCTCAAAACCGCATAAGCTCGCACGCTAAAGGTGCTGTTATTGGGGGCTTGGGTGGCGCCGCTGCTGGCGCCATCATCAACAAGCGCAACCGCGTAGTGGGCGGTGTAGTAGGTGGCGCTGCTGGTGCCGGCCTCGGGTACGCCATCGGTAAAAACGCCGACAACAAGCGCAAGGCCGAAGCGGCCCGCGTGGCCGCTGCCAACCGCGCCGAAGCCAACCGAGTAGCCGCCGCTCGTCGGGCCGAAGCACAGCGCGTTGCTGCTTACAATTCCGGCCTAGAGAAAGGCGCTGCTTTGGCTGCCAATAAGCCTTCGGCAACTCCCGCTGGCGCTGCGGCCCTTGCTGCCGGTACTAGCGCTGGCGTGATGTACACGCTGAATTCTAGCGCCAACCAGGCTGCCTTTGCTCCCGCTGCTTCGGGCTCGTCTTACTTGCCCAACGCGTCGTACGGCGACCGTACGTCGGCTTATCCTAGCTCGGAAGTTCGTAGAAAGAGCTGGTAGTTTCTTATTGCACTTGCACTCGAAAACCCGAGCCTTTGGGCTTGGGTTTTTTCATCCTCCTTCCCTACCAAACCCTCAACCACATGAAACTCTATTTCGGCTGGCTGCTCGCAGCGGCTTCTCTCGCGTCTTGCTCAACTGATAAAAAGCCAGCAGAAGCGGTAAACGTCCAGACACTCAACCAACAATTTATCGGCGCCTGGAACAGCAGAAATACCGCTCAGCTAGACACCTTACTGGCCGACGACATTCAGTACTCACAAGGCGAAACACACTTCAAAGGCAAATCGGAAGTATCCGACAAGTGGGTACGTGCCACGCTCGGCACCATCACCGACCTGAAAACCTACGCCACCAGTTCCGGCGCCGACACTCAAATAGCCTACGAAGCAGGTACCTTTTCTACGGAAGTAGTGCCCGAAGGCCCCAACTCGCCCCGCGGCGAGGGCGAAGGCAACTACATCCTGCTTTGGAAGAAAAACGCCAAGAACGCCTGGAAGCTTAGCTACGTGCAGCTCGAAGGCTTGCCGGTACGCGTGAAGTAGCAGCTTATTCGGTCTGTTGCAGTAAGTAAACTAGCGTCCCAGATGGCACTGCTTCTATTCCTTCTTCCACTAGTAGCAAAGCCGGTACTTCCACAGCCGTAGCGCCGAGCTCCTCAACGGGGCGGGATATGGCTTCGACACTAGCAATGGCTTGCATTTCGGCGCCGTCTGGAAGCACTAGCTGTATAAGACAAGGCATGTATAACTCGAAGCTTTGAAGAAGCGGGGTAGTATGCTGCGCTATCAGCAATACACCCAAGCCTGTTAGGTTTACGCTCTTCTCCACTTGCATCAATAGCTCCTTACTCATACGTCCTATACGTTGAAAAGCCCCCGGCAACTAGTTGCCGGGGGCTTTTGCATTTATTAAACAGCTTTTTAGGACAGGTTCAAAGACTTTAAGAGCATAGGATGCAGGCAAAGTATACCGCTCCGAGTAGCTAGGATGCTTCAGTAGGTCGGGTCAGGTATTCTTCGCCGTCGTAGATAGTAGCTAAATTGCTGGCCTCCTCTTCCGTAAATAGCCGGGAGCGAATCAGGAACCGGATGCCGAGCGGAATTTCCAGGGAAAAGCTGGCGCCGCGGCCTTTTGTAACATCGACGGTTAGTTGGGTGTGTTTCCAGTATTCGAACTGGTTGGCACTCATGAAGAAATCGCAGCCATGAATCTGGCCGAGCCAAATGTCGTTGGTGCCCACCCGAAACTCGCCGGCGGCGAAGCACATGGGCGAAGAACCGTCGCAACAACCGCCGCTTTGGTGAAACATGAGAGGGCCGTGCTCGTCGCGCAATAGGTCGATGGTGGCTTCGGCGGCGGGGGTGACCAGCACGCGGGGAGTAGGTTCGGGGAGCATAGGGGTGGAACTAATTGGGAATTGGGAACTTGCAGAACAGTCAGCGCTGGCCAGAGCAATGACCAACGAGTTTACTTTTGATTGTATGGGGCAACTACTCCTTTGCGGACGTAGGTGTATACAGTGCCGGATTGCAAATTCTGCACGCGCACAAAACCCTGTTTGTACGCCTTCATGTTGTAGCGAACTTGATGCTTGGAATCGTAGAGAATTTGCCATTCTCCCTCTTTCGTCATCATACCACCGTAGCCGTCTCTAGGAACAGTTGGCATTGGAACAGGAACAGTCTGGTTTCCCTCTAATCTTGAAGGATTCATCTCCTCCGTTTTTTGGAGCGACCAATCTGGATTCTTTTGGCCAGGCACGGGCAGTTTCTGAGCATGGGCCGAAGTAGCAGCAAACCACACTATCCCAACAACAAGCATTACTTTACATGAACCAGGCATGATCATCAGCTAGTTAAGTACATGAGTTGATAAGGACGAGTGTTCGTCGTTGAGCGTTGCGCAAGTCTCAATAAGGGAAAAATAGCTAGCAACAAAACGCAGAAAGCCGTCATGTTGGGCTTGCCGAAGCCTCCTGCTAGCGTAGTACATCCACACTAGCAAAATGCTTCGGCAAGCTCAGCATGACGGCTTTCTGCGTTTTACTGGCTTAGAAGAAACCGAGCTTCTGCTGGCTGTAAGAAATCAGCATGTTCTTGTTCTGGCGGTAGTGGCTGAGCATCATCTTGTGGTTCTCACGCCCAAAGCCCGATGATTTGTAGCCGCCAAATGGAGCGCCGGCCGGATAATCGTGGTAGCAATTCACCCACACACGGCCGGCCTGAATGGCGCGGGGCACTTCATACAATTCGTGCGCGTCGCGGGTCCAGACGCCGGCACCGAGGCCGTAGAGGGTGTCGTTGGCTATTTCGAGGGCTTCTTCTACCGTTTTGAAGGTGGTTACGGACACTACCGGGCCGAAAATTTCTTCCTGGAAGATGCGCATCTTGTTGTGGCCGCGGAACACCGTGGGCTGGATATAGTAGCCTTCGGCCAGCGCGCCGTCTTCCTGCTGGTACGCGTCGCCACCGGTCAGCACTTCGGCTCCTTCGGCCTTGCCGATTTCCAGATAGCTCAGGATCTTCTCGAACTGGTCGTTGCTGGCTTGGGCGCCCATCATGGTTTCCATGTCGAGCGGGTTGCCCAGCTTGATGGCCTTCACGCGCTCAATCACGCGGGCAATAAACTCGTCGTAAATGTCCTCCTGGATCAGCATTCGCGACGGGCAGGTGCAGATTTCGCCTTGGTTGAGGGCAAACATCACGGCCCCTTCAATGGCTTTGTCGAGGAAGTCGTCGTCGGCATCCATCACGCTCTTGAAGAAGATGTTCGGCGACTTACCGCCCAACTCCATCGTTACGGGAATGATGTTTTCGGAGGCGTACTGCATGATAAGGCGGCCCGTAGTGGTTTCGCCCGTGAACGAGACCTTCTGAATGCGCGGCGACGAAGCCAGCGGCTTACCGGCTTCCAGCCCGAAACCGTTTACTACGTTGACCACGCCCGCGGGCAGAATGTCTTGCAACAGCTCCATGAGCACCATGATAGAGGCAGGGGTTTGCTCGGCGGGCTTCATCACCACGCAGCAGCCCGCGGCCAGCGCGGGTGCCAGCTTCCAGGTGGCCATCAGCAACGGGAAGTTCCAGGGGATAATCTGGCCCACCACGCCCAGCGGCTCGTTGATGTTCATTGAAACAGTGGCCGAATTCAATTCGGTCACGTTGCCTTCCTCGGCCCGTATTACGCTGGCGAAGTAGCGGAAGTGGTCGACTACCAGCGGCAGGTCGGCGAGGGTAGTTTCACGGATGGGCTTGCCGTTTTCTACGCACTCCACGGCGGCTAAGTGCGGCAAGTTTTCCTCGATGATATTGGCTATCTTATTGAGCATGTTGCTTCGCTCGGTGGCCGAGGTTTTGCCCCAGGTTTTGAAGGCCTCATGCGCCGCGTCGAGAGCCAGCTCAATGTCTTCTTTGGTGCTACGGGCTACCTTGCAAAACGCCTTGCCATCAATAGGCGACGGGTTTTCAAAGTACTGCCCTTTCACTGGAGCTACCCATTTGCCGCCAATGAAGTTGTCGTAGTGCGATTTGAATTGGGGCCGGGCAACGAGGGTGGTGGGTTTTTCTAAGGTTTCCATCAGCGCTAAATTGAGGTGAGATTTAGATACCCCAAGCTAGGTTTACCTCCGCTGAAACAGTTGTAGTATTCTCTCAGAAAAGAAACCTATCATCTCATAATGTAAGCACTCACTCACCCACTTGAACTTCTTTTTATTAGCAGTAACTTACTTAGTGTTGTGTAGTCTACTATGGTTTCCTATCATCGTACTTGTTGCTAGTTTTTGCTGCTAGATTACAACTTGCCCCACCCCTTTTGCCTGTTCGCTTATGCCTCACCTACCCGCTCCTATTGCCCTCCGTCAGGCTGACCAGCTTACCACGCTCGTTGAAAACCGGACGGTATACGCCCTAGACGCTTTCGAGCTGAACGTATTTGAGACGCACCGCACCGCCCACCAGATACCGCTCAGCATGGGCAACCTGGTGCTGACAACCATGCTGCGGGGCAAGAAGGTGATGCACTTGGCTGGCCGCCCGGCCTTCGAGTACCTGCCCGGCGAATCGGTTATCGTGGACCAAAACGCAACCATGCTCATCGACTTCCCGGAAGCTGACCAAGCAAACCCGACGCAGTGCCTGGCCGTGGCCATCCCCACCGATACCATCCGCCAGACCGTTGATTTGCTCAACGAGCAGCATCCCCGAGCCGAAGAACATTTGCCCTGGCAGCTCGACACCCACGACTTCGCCCATTTTCAGAACACGCCCGAGCTGACCTCTACGCTCGAGCGCCTTGTGCAGCTCTCCCGCGACACCGGCCGCATCAAGGATGTGCTGGCCACCTTTACCATTCAGGAAATGCTGGTGCGCTTGATGCAGACGCAAGCTCGCCAGCTTATTTTCAACAACTACACGCAGCACCTTACTTCCCACCGCTTCGCGCACGTGGTGCAATACATCAAGCAGCATCTCACCGAGCAGATTACGGTGGAAAAGCTGAGCGCCCTGGCGTGCATGAGCAAAGCCACATTTTTCCGGGTGTTCAAGCGGGAACTAGGCCTCACCCCTATCGAATACATCATTCAGGAGCGCCTTACCGAAGCCAAACGGCTGCTGCGCAATCCGCTTACTTCCGTAAGCGACGTGTGCTTTCGGGCCGGTTTCAACAACACGGCGTATTTCCAAAAGCTGTTCAAGCAATATGAAGGCATAACCCCCGGCCTCTACAAAAAGCAGCACGCGGTGTAGGCAGTCTTTTGCACAGCAATTAATTTTCGGGATTAATTGGTGTATTTGCAGACTTGCTAGACCTTTCGCCCCCGTCACAGTTATCAGCTCGCCATAGAACCATCATGGCGGCGCTTACCTGCGAGAAGATGCAGGTGCTATACGAGGCTTTCTGCGAGCTGGAAGAATGGGGCGACCCTGCTTTGTATCAGCAAGGTATCGATGCCTTGTACAGCTTCGGACTAGATGATTCCACTGCGGCAGCGGTCCACTACCTAGCTAACACGCAGCACCTATCCCCCGACCTCGACGATTTCACAACTCCTCTGGCCTCCTACGCCCTCGACGCGAGTAGTGCCCTGACGGAAGCGCTGCATTTTGTTGTGAAGCAAGAGGAAAAGTACTTCCACAATCATCTGGCAGCCGTTACGGACTGTATTGATATGTTCGTGCAGATGTACCTGGACTTAAATCCGAACCGGCCGGATCTAGATGAAATCATCAGGGCCGATGAGTATATGCAGCAAGAGCACGAGCGGCGCAAAAGGCTGTATACCGCCTTGCAAAACATCACCCATATAACGCCTACCGTGCTTGTCACGCTGCGGAATCTCAACGGTACCGAGCCGATTGTAGGCCTAGACCGGCTGGCCGGGCTGTAACTCTTGCGCCTAGGTTTACTAAGCTGTCGACTTAGAAATCAGTCTAAGGAGCCATCCAGAGGGTGTAGCGCGAAGCCTGAGCTTCGCGCACCGCGTAAGCAAGAACGACACCGAAACAACGACATCAACCATAGATACGCGAAGCTCAGGCTTCGCGCTACATCCTGCGTTCTTTAGGCATGAATATGAAAAGGACTGTAAGTCGTCCGCAACCTTAAGGCCGACTTTGCTGTTAGGTGAGGCCGTATACTGTCCTGCCACGATACAGGATACAAGGGCGGCAACTTACCTCATGAAAGAACAAGTAGTGGCTGATCGTCAGCCCGTAGCACAGGATGCTCGTCCTGTTTCAGCTACTCCACACGCTCCGCTGGCTCCCGCTTTGGTATGGCTTATGGCCATTACCTGCGGTTTGGTGGTAGCTAATATTTATTACAACCAACCCCTGCTGGCTGAAATCGGCCGCACCTTTCAACTTTCCGAGAGTGAGGTGAGCTTGGTAGCCACTATTACGCAGGTCGGCTACACGCTTGGGCTGCTGTTTGTGGTGCCGCTCGGAGACAAACGGGAGCGGAAAAGTTTGATTTTGGCCCTGATACTAGCAGCAGCGCTGTGCATGGCCGGAGCCGCCTCGGCTCCATCGTTCGTGGTACTGGCAGCGGCAAGTTTGTGTATCGGTATTTTCTCGGCGGTACCGCAGCTGTTGATGCCCATGGCCGCCTCGCTGGCTTCCGATGAAGAACGCGGCCGCGTAGTGGGCAAGGTTATGAGTGGCTTGCTGATTGGCGTGTTGCTTTCGCGCACCATCAGTGGCTACGTGGGGGCGCACTTCGGCTGGCGCACGATGTTTTGGGCCGGAGCCGCTGTGATGGTGCTGCTCACCGGCATTCTGGCCCGGATGCTGCCGCGCAACCAGCCGAATTTCCAGGGCAGCTATGGGGGCTTGCTGAAGTCCTTGGTCACCCTCACCCGCGACTTGCCCGTACTGCGCCGCTCGGCACTGGTGGGCGCTTGCATGTTTGCCGGCTTCAGCGCTTTCTGGACCACGCTCGTGTTCTTCCTAGAAAGCGACACCTACCGTTATGGCAGCGACGTGGCCGGCTTGTTCGGCTTGATTGGGGCCAGCGGGGCGTTTGCAGCTTCGTTTGCTGGCAAGTCAGCGGACCGTAAAGGCCCTGACTTCGGCATCAACCTCGGCATTCTCATGTTTGTAGGAGCTTATGTGCTGTTGGCATTCGGCGGGCACTACTTGGTGGGGCTAGTGCTAGCCGTAATCATCCTGGATGTGGGGCAGCAGATGACGCACATTTCCAACCAAGCTCGCATTTTCAGCCTGCTTCCCGAAGCCCGAAGCCGCTTGAATACGGTGTACATGACGGCTGCCTTCTTAGGAGCTTCCTTAGGGTCGTTGTCGGGGGCGTGGGCCTGGACCCATTTCCACTGGCCCGGCGTGTGCGGCGTAGGACTGGCTTTCGGAGGAATGGCTTACCTGCTCAACCGGTTTTATGCCAGAGCTGCTCTAACTCAGGCACCTGCACTTTAGCCCATAGAAAAGTCCTTGTTCTAGTTGGAACAAGGCCTTTTTTATGCTAGTAGAGTTGCTTAGGCACTTAGTTTATAGTCGGCTCAAGCATTCTTTCAGGCTGTCGCGCCAGTGCGGAATGGCTAGGTTAAGCGTGGTTTTCACTTTCGTTTTGTCCATCACCGAGTAAGCCGGCCGCGTGGCTTTGGTGGGATACTCTTCCGTACGGATGGGCACGGTACGCACCGGCGTATTGCTTAGCTCGAAAATGGCTTGGGCGAAATCGTACCAGGAGGTCATGCCCTCGTTGCTGTAGTGGTAGATACCGTACGCCTGGCTCTGGCTCTCGATGATGGTCAGGATGCAGCCGGCCAAGTCGATGGCGTAGGTGGGAGTGCCGGCCTGGTCCCAGATAACGCGCATTTCCTCCCGCTCCCGGCCGTACTTCAGCATCGTTTTCACGAAGTTGTTGGCATATTCCGAATACAGCCAACTGGTGCGCAAGATGAAATACTGGCTGGTGTGCGCGGGTATGGCTTGCTCCCCTTCCAGCTTGGTGAGGCCGTACACGCTGATAGGGGCCGCTTCGTCGGTTTCCACTAGCGGCTTGTTGCCCGTACCCGCAAACACGAAATCGGTGGAAATGTGCACGAGTGTGGTGCCGTGCTGACCGCACAGCTGCGCCAAGTTCGCCGCACCGTCCTTGTTGACTTTGCGGGCTATTTCTAGTTCGTCTTCGGCCTTGTCCACCGCCGTATACGCAGCACAGTTGATGCAATACGCGGGCTTGTACTCAGCAAAAACAGTTTGCAGCTTGCCGGTATCTAAGATGTCGGCCTGCTCTTCGGGCAGAAAAACTATATCCGTTATGCTTCTCTCTTTTGCCACGTGCTGCAAGCACTGCCCCAGCTGACCAGACGCACCAAAAACGATTATTTTACTCATAAAAAGAAGAATGATATAGTAGACTGAGCGAGCTTTCAACATCCCTAAGGCAGGCACCCCGGATCTTTTGCGCCGCAATTTAGTCCTTTCATTCCGTCGGCAACTACCACTTGTCGAATGCGGCTTGTTTAAGAAAATTCAGATTTCTCGCCTTACTCGGAATGACAACTATGCCTTAGATAGCTGGATTGACACAGCAATAGCCTTTCCTACTTCTACTCCCAACTACCGCCTAAGGCTTTTATCAGTTGAATGGCCGATTGAAACTGAAAGCTTTGGGTCTGCACCGCCTGTCGAGCTGCCTCCAGCGTTTGGCGGTCGGCATCTACTACTTCAAAGTAGGTGGTAAGGCCACGATTGTACCGCTCCCTAGTTAGCAGACCAGCTTGGCGGGCGGAGCGCAAGGCCCGCTGCTGGGCCTCCAGCTGAGCAGCGCTTTGCTGCACATCGGCTAAGGCCGTTTCAACTTCCTGAAAGGCCACAAGAGCGGTTTGCTGATACTGAGCCGAGACCGTATAGGTGCGCGCCTTTGCCAGTTCCTCGTTCGACCGGAGCCGGCCGCCGTTGAAAATCGGAATGGCTACGCCCGCCCCGACATAGTACGTGTAGCTTTCACTGAGCCGCGTCAGCTCCCCTAACTGCGCACTCTGCGGGCCAATGTAGCCGTTGAGCTGCACCGTCGGGAGCCGGGCGAGGCGGGCCGATTCGGCACGCGAATCAGCGGCGGCCAGGAGGCGCTCGGCTTGTTGCAGATCGGGGCGGCGGGCCAGTAAAGCCGCGGGCACCCCGGCCGGAACGCTAGGCACGGTAAGGTCGGTAGGACGAGGTGCCAGGGCGAAACTGCTGGCTGGTTGGCCACACACCGTAGCCAGGGCCGCCACGTAGCGGGCCCGTTGGCGCTGCACTTCTATCCGGCTGGCGTCCACGTTGGCTAATTCGGTTTCGGCGCGGCGCACGCCTATTTCGTTGTCCACGCCCGCTTTGTAGCGGGCTTGCACCAGTTTCAGGTTCTGCACGCGGGCTTCGCGAGTGCTATCCAGCACGCCCAGGTCGGCATCGAGGCCGCGGACACTGTAGTAATAGCTGGCGGCGTCGGTGGTAAGGGTGAGCTGCACGGTGCGCAAATCCGCTTCCGAGGCCTGCTGCTCGGCTTGGCTAGCTTGGATGTCGCGCCGGATTCTTCCCCATACGTCCACTTCGTAGCTGACGTTGATGGGGATGTAGAACTGCTTTTGACTTACGCCTACCACTTGCGCATTGGGGAACTGCACCGGCCGCAACGCCGATAAGCGGCTACGGTACACTTGCGGCGTTACGGTCACGTCGGGCTTCAGATAGGAATTGGCTATGCGCACGGTGGCGCGGGCTTCTTCCACACGCGAAGCGGCGGCACGCACGTTGAAGTTGCCGGTTAGGGCCTGCTGCTCCAACGCGTTCAGTACGGGGTCGTTGAAGAGGGTCCACCAGCTGGAAACTGCTGGGGCTACTTGCGGGGAGGCGGGAGTGGTGGGGGCTGCAGGTTGGGCCACCGGAGCGCCAACAGGGTTCTGGTTGTTTTGCCACGCTGCTGGGGCCGCTACCGAGGGCGGCTGATACTGCGGCCCGCGGACGCACCCAACCAAGACAACAGAAGTTAGCCCTAACGCCCAACTCCAGCGAACAAGAGAATACCAAGCAGTGAAAAAACTCATGCGCAATCCGTCAGCAGCAAACAATACATAGCACCCCAACTTACTTGCCCGTCCCCTCTCCTACCGGCGACGAGATATGCGGACGGTCCGGGTCGTACAGACGTTCGGGACCTTTGGGCGCAGCGGGCGTGTCCGGCTTCTTGGCGGCGGGCGCTTTCCGAACTTCTACTGTTTCGTTTTCCTGCAAGGTTTCAGCGGGGTTGATAACGAGCATTTCTCCGCCCTTCAACCCCTCCAGCACTTCCACCTGCGCCCCAAAGTCGCGGCCCGCCACAACTGGTTGATAATGCACTTTCTTGTCTTTAATCACCACCACGCGGGTGTCGGTGCCGCCCGGCACCAGCGAATTGGCTGGAATGATAACGCTAGGCGACGTGCGCGGCAACTCGAACCGAATCTGGCCGAACACGCCCGGCCGCAATTCCTGCCGCCGGTTCGGAATCTTGACCACCGTTAGCAAGGTGCGGGTGTCGGAACTGAGCGCGCCAGCTTCCCTCGACACGCGCCCTCGGAAGGTGCGGTTTGTGAATTCGGGCACAATCAACTCGGCCACTAGCCCGGCTTTGATGCCCGTAGCATAGTTCTGCGGCACATTCACGAAGGCCCGTAGCGTATCGGTCTGCTCTACTTTAAACAGTTGCGTGCCCTCGGCATTGCTGGTCGAAACTAAGGCACCCACTTCCACATTGCGTTGCGTTACGATGCCACTGAACGGGGCGCGTACCTCGCGGAAGTTGCGCAACGCCAAGAGTTGCTGCACGGCGGCCTGCTGCCCATTGTAGCGGGCCTGCGCCTCGTCGAGTTCCTGCTTGGAAATGGCGCCGGGCATATCTACGCTCCGCAAACGGTCGTAGCTGGTGCGGGTCAGGGCGAGGCTGGTGCGGGCTTCAACCACTTGCTGGTCGAGTTCCGGCGTGGCAATACGGGCCAAGAGTTGGCCACGCTTTACACGGGTGCCAATATCCACGTACCACGCCTGCACAAACCCATTGGTACGGGCAAAGAGGTAGGTTTCATGGTTGGAAACGGTGTTGGCCGGCAGTTCCACCCGCACCGTATCGGGCGCGGCTTGCGCAGCCTGCATACTTACTACAGGCGTTGCATTGGCAGCAGCGGTGGTTTCCTGTTCGCGCGCTTTGTTGGCCTTTAACCGGGGCAGCAGCCCAAGTAAAAACAACCCGCCGAATACCAGCGCAATCAGCAAAATCACCACCCAAAACCGGCGTTTCCCACTCGATTTGTTGGCGGCAGCGTCGTCCGCGGCGGGGTGGCCTGACGCCGCGGGCGGGGCCGAATGGTTGTTGGCAGGCTGAGAGGTTATAATGTCGTCCGGTTGTAAGGCCATCGAGAAGGTAATCTTAAAGTCACGGCTACATTTCAGCGCCGCTCCGCTGAAGAAGCTTGTTGTCGCTTCAGAGTAGGTATTACGCAGCTACTCGCGCTGGTTGCTTTTCCTGTTTGTGGGCGGAATCTAATTCGCGTTGCTTGAGGTAGCTGAACATAATCGGGACGAAAAACAAGGTGGTAACGGTGGCTAGTAGCAGACCGCCAATTACGGCCCGGCCCAACGGCGCATTTTGCTCGCCACCTTCCCCAAGGCCCAAGGCCATGGGCAGCAAGCCGATGGTCATAGCCAGGGCCGTCATCAATACGGGGCGCAGGCGGGTAAAGCCGGCATCGAGGGCGGCGTCGCGCGGCGAGAGGTCCGGCTCTTCCTCGCGTCGTTCGTTGGCGAAAGTGACCAGCAGAATACTGTTGGCGGTGGCAACCCCTATGCACATAATGGCCCCCATCAAAGACGGCACTGAGAAGGTAGTTTGCGTCACGAATAGCATCCACAGAATGCCCGACATAGCCCCCGGCAAGGCCATGATGATGATGAATGGGTCCAGCCACGACTGGAAGTTCACAACCATCAGCAAATACACCAGCGCAATAGCCCCCACCAGCCCGATACCCAAGCCGATAAATGAGGTGTGCATGCTGTCAACCTGCCCGCGGACGGTGATGGTAGTGCCTTTGGGCAAATCCTTGCGGGCTTCCTCCAGAATCTTGTTCATGTCGGTGGCTACGCCGCCCAGGTCACGGCCTTCCACGCTGGCATACACGTCAATCACGCGCTGAATGTTATAGTCGCTGGCGAGGGCGGACGTGGTGGTGCGGCGAGTGGTGGCAAAACTGCTGAGCAGCTGGGGCGCTAGTTGCGAAGGACCGGTGATGCCGATGGTTTTCAACTCATCTAGGTTAGAGAGCTGGCTTGGCGGCGTTTGTACTGCCACAATGTAGTTAACGCCGGTTTTCGGGTTGAGCCACTGGTTGGGCGTCGTCTGGGTGCTGGAAGACAGATTGACCAGCACGTTGTTGGCAATATCGCGCTGCGAAAGGCCGGCTTGCTGGGCGCGCACCCGGTCCACGTCGAGGCGCATTTGGGGCTGGTCGAAAGCTTGGTACACGAAAGCATCAACCACGCCCGGCACCTTGGTCATTTGCGCCTTGATTTTAGCGGCAATCTTGTAGTTGGCCTCTACATTCTTGCCGGTCACCTGAATGTCGATGGGGGCCGGTAAGCCGAAGTTCAGCGTCTGGTTGACGATATCGGCGGGTTGGAAGAACACCATCAAATCGGGGTACTGCTTGTTGATGCGCCGCCGAATTTCGGTGATGTAGCCGGCAGTGGATCCGTGCTCCTCCTTCATCGACACCAGAATTTCGCCGTCGCCGGCCCCAATCACGGGGTTGTCGCCCATTAGCAAGTTCAGCGCTATTACGGGCAGGCCGATATTATCTAGCACCAAGTCCAGCTCATCGGCCGGAATGACTTCGCGGATAATCTTTTCCACCTGCGCAAAGCGGACCTCAGTTTCTTCTAAACGAGTGCCGGTGGGGGCGCGAATGTGCATCCGCAGCTGGCCGGCATCCACTTTCGGGAAGAAGTTTTGTCCAATAAACGGGTACAAACAGCCCGATCCAATAAACAGCACTGCAAAGCACATAACCACCAACCGGCGGTGGTTCAGCACCCAATCCAGGGCCTCGCGGTAGCCTTCCCGGAACTTCTCGAACTGATGATCAAAGGCCTTGTGGATGCGCCACACCCAACTTTTCTCGATGCCTTGGGCGGCTTCGCGGTCGGCGTCGGTGATGGGGTGCTCGTCTTCTTCCTCGGCGCTTACGGTGGGGTGCTCCCGCTCTAGCTGTTCGCGGCGAAGCTGGCTGAGGCGGGCTTCCGCTTCGCTCACGGTATGGCCGTCGCGCACTTGCTCGGTGGGCAGATGCGCTGCTCCTTCGGCGTGGTAAATCGGCAGCTCTTTGCGCAGCAGAAACTGCACCATGGTGGGCACCAGCGTCCGGGAAAGCAGGTAGGAAGCCAACATGGCAAAAATCACGGCCATAGCCAGCGGCGTGAAAATGTACGACGCCACTCCCGACAAGAAAAACACCGGCACGAATACTATGCAAATGGCCAGCGTGGCCACCAAGGCGGGCGTGGCAATCTGCTGCGCCCCGTCCAGAATCGAGCGTTTCAGGCCCTTCTTCATGGCCATGTTGCGGTGGATATTCTCAATTTCCACCGTGGCATCATCCACCAGTATCCCCACCGCTAGCGACAGGCCGCTTAGCGTCATGATGTTGAGCGTCTGGCCGAGCAGCTTCATCACCACAATACTGACCAGGATGGACAGCGGAATACTCAGGGCAATGATGAGCGTGGAGCGCCACGACCCGAGGAACAGCAGTATCATCAGGCCGGTAAGGGCCGCCGCAATGCAAGCCTCGATGATAACGCCTTTGATGCTGGCTCGCACGAAAAACGACTGGTCGAACAGCAGCTTCAAGTCAAGACCTTGTGGGGCGTTGGCTAGCACGTTGGGCAAGGCTTTTTTGATGCCCTCAATTACGTCGAGCGTGCTGGCTCCGCCGCTCTTGAGGATAGGCACGAAGGCCGTGCGCCGGCCGTTTTGCCGCACAATGTTTTGCTGCACGGCCGCGCCTTCGTGCACAAAAGCTACGTCGCGCACATACACCGTGGCGCCATTCGCTTCTTTGATAGGCAAGTCGTTGAGGGTAGCAATGGCCTCGGGGCTGCTGTTGAGGCGCACATCGTATTCGCGGTTGCCGATTTTGGCAGAGCCGGCGGGCAGAATGATATTCTGGCTGGTAATGGCCGCTACCACGTCGTTGGCCGACAAGCCTTTACCAGCCAATGCACCAGGATCCAGGTCCACCATAATCTGCTTGGGCTTGCCGCCGTTGGGCAGCAGCAACGAAGCGCCTTTCACAATGGCTAATCCCGGCCGGATGAAGGCGTTGTTGGCATCGTATAGGTCGGACTCACCAAGGGTTTCCGACGAAAGGCTGGCCTGAGCAATGGGTACGTTGGAGGCCGAATACCGGATAATATTAGGCGGCGTAATACCAGGCGGCATGGTCCGCAAGATGGTTTGCGAAATGGCCGTAAGCTGGGCCACCCCCGCCGCTGGGTCGGAGCCTGGTTGGAAGAACACTTTGATGATGCCTACACCTTTTAGGGCCTGAGACTCCATGTGCTCGATGTTGCTGACGGTGGTGGTGTAGGCGCGCTGATTTACCATCAGAATGCGCTTGTTCATTTCCTCGGGGCTCATGCCCGAGTACGTCCAGACCACCCCTACCACGGGAATATTCACTTCCGGGAAAATATCCACCGCCATCGTGCGAATGGTCATGATGCCGCTCAGCAAAATCAGCAGGGCCATGACCACGAACGTGTAAGGACGCGACAGCGCCAACCGTACAATCCACATCAGTAAACGAGCTTAATAGGCTATCAAATCTTCTCGAATCAGACCAGCGAAAAACTATTTCCAACCAGAAAATAAATCCGCATTAAAGTAATTCTTCCACAAAAGCGAATTGACTGAACAGGTGCCGCAAAGCAACAGTGTCGTTCAACCGGCGCCTTGAACACCGCAGTACCTACATGCAATGACAAGGCGAGCCTAGCCACGTTGCACCTCTGCGCCCGGAATAATACGGGCTAAGTGCCGTAACCGCTGGCTATAATGGGGCAGGCGACGAAATAAAAAAGCCGTTCTGCTAGCAGAACGGCTTACCCTTGACCCGGTGGCCTTTTGTTTTTGATGGGCTGGAAACGCTGCTCCCGCGGTTGCTTTTCGCTGAGGTAGCGCCAGTAGCGCAACGGAATGTGGCGGCGGTGCAACTTCATGTTCTTGCGCTCCGGAATGTTGACGTGGTCGAAATACGATTGCCAGAGCAGCTTGAACAACGGCTCACGCTCGTCGAGCACGGTAGCCGATATATCGGTGTTGCGCTGCGGGGCAGTGGTTTCAAACTGCACGACATCGGTACGCTGAAGGTCGTAGTAGAGACCATAGCGACGACGCTTATCGAAGATCAGCCAGCGCTGGTCGGCGTAGCGCTTGGTGAAGTGCGGCGCAATAAGCGGCAACACGTCAAAATCCGGGTCGATGGTGGCGTGGAAGAGATTATCACTGGTTTTCTCGAAGCGCACGAATGCTTCCATGCGGTGCTTCTCCCGATACATTTGCTGCGCGATATGCGCCACCCGCCGAACATTGTCATCGGCGTAGTTTTCCGAAATGTCGCGAGCCGAGCGTATGGCCAGATCGGCATAGCGGAAGATGAGTAGCTCCCGGTCCGGCTGCTCACTCAGAAAGACGTGGTAGAGTCGGGTGCGCGCCTCTTTGTCGATGTGGCGCAGGAGGCCTTCCCACACCCGGGTGGCCGTGGCTTCGTCGGTATCAATCTGAACGGGTTGCGCGAACAATCCACCTTGTACCTCGCCTAGTGGCTGAATGCTATTCGGGGCCGCTTTCCGGTCATAAATAGCAAACAGCACCGTTAACAATCCCTCAAACGAACCGTCATACGCATAGTCTAGCGGCGCATTGGTCAAGGCAGGCACCGCAGGACGCGGTGCCGCTGCCTCAGCGGCAACCTTCACTTTGGGGCGGTTGTACGGCGTAAGAGAACGGCTCATTAAAGGGAAATAGGTTCGGAATACTGTACGCTTGCTAACAAGAAAAGGCCAATTGCCAAGCCCCTCTACTCTTTTTCCTTTGAGGAAAAGGGCACTATACTTTCTGTACCTGCGGCTGTCCTTTTCCTTGTAAGAATTCCAGCAGCAACTTGTTTACGGCTTTCGGCTCTTCCTGATGAAGCCAATGCGTTGCTTCCTTGAAATACGTTAGCTCGCCCTTGTCGCACATTTTCAGGCTCAAACGCGCCAATACGGGTTCCAGAAAAGCGTCCTGCTGCCCCCATAGCAACCGTACGGGCACCGTGATACGCCCCACCCTGCCTCGGCGAGACGTACGAAACGATGCCCGGTACCAGTTGATCATGGCCGTGAGGGCCCCGGGCTGAGCCCAGGCCCGCACGTACTGCTGTAGGTCGTAGGAAGAAAACGTATCGGGGCGACTAGTGCCCCGCAACGAGTCGCGCCCAAACCGGTACTCCTTGCGCCGAAACAGCTTTTCGGGCAGCAGCGGCAACTGGAAAAAGAAGATGTACCAGCTTTTCACCAATTGAAGTGGCGCTTTGCTTAAGGCGCGAAACAGCACCGCCGGATGCGGCACGTTCAGGATAGCAACCTGCGCCACCCGAGCTGGGTAACGACCCGCTAACCACCACGCCACTGCTGCCCCCCAGTCATGGCCGATGATAATGGCTTTGGCTTGCCCCGCTGCATCCAGCAAGCCAATAATATCGGCGCCGAGCTTGTCTATCTGATAGTTAGACACACCCTTGGGCTTGTCGCTGAGGTTGTAGCCGCGCTGATCGGGTGCCCATACGCGGTAGCCAGCTTCCGCCAGCACCGGAATCTGCTTGCGCCAGCTGTACCAGAATTCCGGAAAGCCATGCAGCAAAACAACCAAGGGCCCTTCGACGGGGCCGCACTGCGCTACGTGCAGCGTGATGCCGTTGGTACGGACGTAGTGATGCTCGATTTCGAAAGCCATGCTACGACGTACCTCACAACCAGACACAGGGTTATGGTCGAGCTAGACTGCTCAGGCCGCCTCCGACTGTTGTCTGGTTTGAGTGGCGTTGGCATGGGCCGCTTCGCGGTGAAGCTGCTGCACTATCGGCAACAAGTCCGAAAGCTTGCAGCAACAGGCCATACGGGCCACTTTGGTAGGTTTTGGAGCTTCGAGGGAGGCAGCCGACGCGTCGGCAGCGCGATGAGAAATGGTCATGGTAGAAGTTGGTTAATAGTGGTTTGCTTTCAAGTAGTTAGGGTAAGAACAATGTATTTTTTATTCCTGCCACCGCCCCAAAAACCAACCTCTACCACCTTAGCCTCTAAGAGGCCTGAGCGAAAAGGTCGAGTTGCTGGGTAACGAGGGCCGAGCGTACCGAGCCCGCACCAAATAGAATCTGGCGGCGAATGGTTTGTTCGTCATAATCACGCTTCTCGAGCGCTTGCCCACGGCACGTGAGGAAAAACTTAGCGCGCTTAAGTACCACCCCAAACTTGTGCAGGTGGTCGAGGGTAATGGGCGCAAACCGGCGAGCCGCCACAATGCGCTTCGCCGAGCGAGCCCCTACGCCCGGAATGCGCAGAATCATCTCGTAATCAGCGGTATTCACATCCACCGGAAACACATGGCGGTTGCGCAAGGCCCACGCCAGCTTGGGGTCCACTTCCAAGTCGAGGAAAGGATGCGCGGGGTCCAAGATTTCATCGGCCTGGAAACCGTAGAAGCGCATCAGCCAATCGGTTTGGTAGAGGCGGTGCTCCCGAATCAGGGGCGGCTGCGTCACCTGGGGCAGGCGGGCGTCGTCGGTGACGGGGATATAACCCGAGTAGTACACGCGCTTGAGGCCGTAGCCTTTGTAGAGCGAGTCGGTCAGATTGATGATTTCGAGGTCATTCTCGGCCGAGGCGCCCACGATAAGCTGGGTGCTTTGGCCGGCCGTGGCAAACTGTGGCACTTTCTTGAAAAGGGCCTTTTCCTCTTTATTCTTGGTGATGCCGTCCCGGATTTGGGCCATCGGGGTCAGAATCTCCTCGTAGTTTTTTTCCGGCGCCAAGTTCTGCAAGCTCATGTCCGAGGGCAGCTCGATGTTGACGCTCAGACGGTCGGCATACAGACCAGCTTCCTGGATCAGCTCCTCCGAAGCACCCGGAATAGCTTTCACGTGGATATAGCCGTTGAAATTGTGCTCGGTACGCAGCTTCTTGATGATGCGCACGAGGCGCTCCATCGTGTAGTCGGGCGACGAGAAAATACCGGAACTTAAGAACAGACCCTCGATGTAGTTACGACGGTAGAAGTTCATGGTCAGGTCCACCACTTCGTCTACGGTGAAGGCAGCCCGCTTCACATCATTGCTTTTCCGCGACACGCAATAAGCGCAGTCGAAGATGCAGTGGTTGGTAAGCAGAATCTTAAGCAGACTCACGCAACGCCCATCTTCGGTGTAGCTGTGGCAGATGCCCATTCCTTCCGCATTGCCGAGGCCCTTGGATTCGTTTTTGCGCTTGCCACCGCTGCTGGAGCACGATACGTCGTACTTCGCGGCGTCTGCCAAAATGCTTAGCTTTTCCTGAATGCGCTGGTCGTTCATTGGGCTGTATCTGGGCTTAAAAATAGGGGCTTGTGCTGAGATATGCACTATACCTCAAGACTAATTTCATTAGAAATGTTCCGTAGCAGCGGAGTATTTATCCACAACTATCAGTGAATAATGTTGCCTTTCCGACGCAGGGTGGATTTGAATCAGAGAGGTTTTACTGTCCTGCTCAGATTCTTCTTGTAGAAGGATAATAAGCGCGTTTTTAGCACTGTCTTAAAGGCTTTTTGCAACGATTCGCCTGTGGCAAACCTCTTAGGAACACCGTAACTTGCAAGGGCTGGGGTCTCGCTTATGAAGTATGTGGTTTTTGTGTGGGCGTTTTTGTGGCTTGGGGCGCTTTCGGCACTGGCCCAAACCGGCGTGCCCCGCGACACCACCCGCATAATCGAGCCCACCGATACCACCAGCCGCCCCGCTGTCCGTACCGACTCTCTTCGCCGCCGCTTCGACCAAGAGCGTTTGCTTAACGGCCTGAAGGCGTATACCAAGCGCAAAACCATTGCCGGCAAGGCCGCGGCGGTGCTCTTCAACTTCACGCCCCGCCGCGAAGACCAGGCGGGCCTCGACGCGGCCCTGCTCGACCGCCAGTACGACCGGCACAACTATAAAATCGTCCGGCGCATCAACATCCAAACCCTTACGGCGTTCGGCTACAGCATTTCCGATACTACTCGCGTACCGCGCAACTTTCTAGAGAAAACCGGCAACGCGTTTCACATGAAAACCTCCCGGGCCCGGGTGCGGCAGCTGCTGCTGTTCAAGGTGGGCAAGGAACTGGAACCGCAAGCCCTGTCCGAATCGGAACGTCTGCTGCGCCAAACCGACGAGCTAGTGGATGCGCGTGTATTCGTGAACGAGCGCACCAGCACCGCCGACAGCGTTGATGTGGAAATCATTACCAAGGACGTGTTCAGCTTGAGCGGCTCGCTGGAAGTGCGCGGAGTTGGCGCGGCGTCTATTGGGCTGCGCGACCAGAATTTTCTGGGGCAGGGCCACCAGTTCCGCAACGAATACGAGTTTGGGCGTAATCAGCCCCAATCGTGGCGGTACATAGGCAGCTACCGCATCCCGTTCCGCAATTTTATCTACGGCGAGGCCCGCTACCGCAACGAGTACAAGAACCATTCGAGCGGTATTACGGTCAGCCGAGACTTTTACTCTATTAATACGAAGTACGCCGGGGCATTGTCGCTGAATACCTACCGGTACCGCCTCGTGCTTGTTCCGCCACCCAACGGGCAGGAGCCAAATTATTCTCCTGTCAGCTACAGCACCCAAGACCTGTGGGTCGGCCGCTCCCTTCCGCTGCGCAGCTACGACTTGGGCTACGAAAACCCCGGCCGCATGATCTTGTCGGCTCGTTTGCTACGCACCGATTATACGGTTAGTCCTACCAAGGATTTTTTTGATGCCAGTGCCTTTCTGGGCACCGTTGGGTACAGTGTGCGGCGCTATTATAAAGACAAGTATTTGTTTGGCTTTGGGCGCACCGAGGACATTCCGACGGGTACGCTGCTCAGTGCCACGCTAGGGTATGAGCTCAACGACCAAGACCACCGCAACTACTACGGGGCCCGAATTTCTACGGCCAATTACAGTCCGCGCAAAGGGTACTTGTACTTAAGTGGCGAGTTCGGTTCCTACATGCGGCCGTCGACGGGCGCTTGGCAACAAGGGCTGGTGAGCACCGAAGTGCTGTATTTTACGCGCCTTTACCACACCGGCAACTACCAGTGGCGCCACTTTTTCTGGAACCGCTCCGCCATTGGCATCAACCGCCTTTCCAGCGACCTTCCACTTTCCATTGAAGGGGAACGAGGGCTACGGGGCTTTAAATCGGCCAGCGACCTGCGTGGCACCAGCCGGCTGGTATTCAACTACGAAACCACCGTTTACACGCCGCTTTCGTTTCTTGGCTTTCGTTTGGCCGGCGTGATATTCGCCGATGCGGCCTGGCTGAATACCCGCTCCAAGCGCACATTGCCCATCTACGAGAAGCCCTACACTGGCTTCGGGTTGGGCGTCCGTTTTCGCAACGAGTACACGCCTATTCGCGCCTTCCAGATTCTATTTGGCTACTACCCGCGCGGCCTTACCACGAACAGCGGTTACCGCATCTACGAAAGCTCCCGCCCCTACTACGACTTCAGCGACTTCAGCTTCGGCCAGCCGAGCGTAGCACGGTACGAGTAAACAGCTCAACTATACCGTCAAAACAATACCCATATAACGTCATGCTAAGCATATGGCGCATCAAGCCAGGGACCGAAGCGTCTCGCGTACTATCATAACCCACACCCCGTCATGCTGAGCGCAGTGCAACGAAGCCGAAGCATCTCGCGTGCTGACATTACCATGCTACCTGATTTTACCACACTAGCGAGATGCTTCGACTGCGCCTCCGGCTTCGCTCAGCATGACACGGGTTGTGGAAATAGAAAACGATTCTAGCGAACCTCGCGTGACACTGACGCAAGCACAAACAAAGAGGCTCCGGAAACTTGCGTTTTCGGAGCCTCTTTGTTTGTGCTTGAACGCCGAAGTTCTAGCGGCGGTTGATGGCGTTTAGATCTTCGAAGGCCTGCTTTAGGCGAGCCACGAAGGTTTCTTCGCCTTTACGGAGCCATACGCGTGGGTCGTAGTACTTCTTGTTAGGCGAATCGGCACCGGTGGGGTTGCCGATCTGGCCTTGCAGGAAGCCTTCATTTTTCACGTAGTAGTCCTTGATGCCTTGCCACAGCGCCCACTGCAAGTCGGTATCGAGGTTCATTTTGATGGCGCCATAGCTGATGGCTTCCCGGATTTCCTCTTGGCTGGAGCCTGAGCCACCGTGGAACACAAAGTTGATGGGCAGCGCTTCGGCGATGTTGTGTTTCTGGCGCAGGAATTCCTGCGAGTTATGCAGGATTACGGGTTGCAGCTTCACGTTTCCGGGCTTGTATACACCGTGCACGTTGCCAAATGCCGCCGCGATGGTGAAGCGGGGGCTGATTTCGCTTAGTTGCTCGTAGGCATAGGCTACCTCTTCGGGTTGGGTGTAGAGCTTGGAGCTATCCACATCGGAGTTGTCCACGCCATCTTCCTCGCCGCCCGTTACGCCAAGCTCGATTTCCAGGGTCATGCCAATCTTGCTCATGCGCTCCAAGTAGCGCTTGCAGATTTCGATGTTCTCTTCAATAGGCTCCTCCGACAAGTCCAGCATGTGCGAGCTGTAGAGGGGCTGACCGTACTGCGCGAAGTGCTTTTCGCCGGCGGAGAGCAAGCCATCAATCCAAGGCAGCAGCTTTTTGGCGGCGTGGTCGGTGTGCAGAATCACGGGCACGTCGTAGAGCTCGGCCATGAGGTGCACGTGCTGAGCGCCCGAAATAGCTCCGGCAATGCTGGCCCGCTGGTCACCATTAGGAATCGTTTTGCCAGCGAAGAACTGCGCGCCACCGTTGGAAAACTGAATGATAACTGGTGAATTGACGGCGGCGGCTGTTTCCAGCACGGCGTTTACCGTGTTGGTGCCCGTCACGTTGACGGCAGGCAGGGCAAAGCCATTGGCCTTGGCTACTTGAAACAGGGCTTGCACTTCGTCGCCGTGCAGGACGCCAGCCCGCAGGCCAGTGAGAGTTTGTTCAGCCATTGATTTGAAAGGAATATAAACAGGAAACAGGGGATCTACGTCAGCAGGTTGACTTTGCCGGAGCGGAGCTAATGCCACCGTTCTCTTTTCAGCTGCGGGCCCCAAGTTAGGCTCTACCAGCGTACAAAAGAAAGAAAGTCGAAAACTACCCTCATATAATCCACTTGCTTAATACAAACAACCTGCTTGCACCATCGGTTCTATATTTGATAGGCAGGCAGGTCGCAGGTTATCTCGTCGGCGGGCAAACTCACCGTGAATTCGGTGTACTGCCCTTCCTGCGTATCCACTATCAGGTTGCCTTTGTGCATCTTCGTGATGATGTCGTAGCTCAGCGAGAGGCCGAGGCCGGTGCCTTGGCCCGCAGGCTTGGTCGTGAAAAAGGGCTGGTAGATTTTCGATACAATATCGGCGGGGATGCCCGTACCATTGTCGCGCACCACTATCTGCACGGCGTTGCTACACCGGATGGTGCGCACCAGCACTTCGGGCTTGTAGTCTTTTGATTCCTGGGCCTGCCGCTTGCACACGGCGTAAAACGCGTTGTTGAACAGGTTGAGCAGTACGCGCCCCATGTCCTGCGGCACCACTTCTAGCAGGCCTAGGTCCGGGTCGAAGTCGGTTGTTAGCTTGGCACTGAAATCAGGATTCTTGGCCCGCAACCCCTGGTAGCTGAGGCGCATAAACTCGTCGGCCAGGGCATTCAGATCCGTTAGAGCCCGTTCGCCGGTGCCAATGCGTGCGTGTTCCAGCATGCCCTGCACAATAGAGCCAGCCCGGTAGCCATGGTGGTGTATTTTCTCTAAAACTTCGGTCAATTCGCCCACTAAGTCGCAGGTGAAGGTTTTTTGGGACACCGTTTGTTCCGTCAGCATTTCGTCTTTCAACTCGGAGAGCAGTTCGGTAGCCACTTCCGAGAAGTTCTTAACGAAGTTGAGCGGGTTCTGAATTTCGTGGGCAATACCGGCCGTTAGCTCGCCTAGGCTGGCCATCTTTTCGCGTTGAATGAGCTGATTCTGGGTGGCTTGCAGGTTGTGCAGGGTTTTCTGCAGAGCGGCGGTACGCTGCTGCACCTTGCGTTCCAGCGTCTCGTTTTGTTGGGCCAGCAACAGTTGTTTTTCCTGTTGCTGCTCCAGCATTTGCTGGGAAAGATTCCGCACTTGGTTGAGCTTGATTTCCAGCAGGCGGCTCGCCCAGGCAAACTGGCGCGTCAGGTACAGCGAAATAGCCAGCACTGGGCTCAGAAACACCGGGAAAGTAAGGATGGTCCGCAGCGGCAACGACATCACCTTCAGTTGGAGCAACTCTTCATTGTAGCGGCCAATAAACCCGTACAGCAGCAGCAAAACCAAGGAAATAGCAAAGCCGGTGGCAATGATACCGGCGGCCTGCTTGGTTTGCTGCAGAGCGCCCAGCGTTAAGCGCAGCTGTTCGGCCGTAACGAGCAGCATGAAACCTACGGTAGGGTACCAACTGAACTGATTAACAAAAGTGAGCAGCCACAAGCTCAAGAAGTTGGCTACCCACAAGCCTCGGTACACATACCCTAGCGGCACGTTAAACAGGCTGTACAGCGCCCGCACCACCAGTATGCCTCCGGTTTGCAGACACACGTAAGAAAGAATATCCACCCCGATTCGCGTATCCATGTTGCGCACCTCATCCAGAAAGCCCGTGCACGCAAAGCTGATGGCCCCGGCCAGGGTGTAGAGGGTGAAAAAGTAGTTGGCACGCTGCGAGGGATTGTAGAGGTAAAAAGCCAAATGCAAAACGCTCAGCAGCAAAAAGGCGCCAAACAGCAGCATGTCCGACGTTTTGTAGGTGGCTTCCATCTGGTTGCTTTGCACAACCTGCGTAAGCCCTTCCAGCCGGGCCTGAAAAAACAGCGGCACAAAAAAGTCGCTGAACAGCGCGAAGCGGGGCCAAGTAGCAAAACGCACGGCCAGCACTTGGTCGGCCTGCTCGCTTAGTTGCAGTTCAATCGGTTCGTCGTCGGGCCAGTAGGGCTGTACCCGCGTAGGGTCGGTGCTCAGTGTGCCGTATTGCCGCAGCAGGCGCCCGTTGAAGTAGATTTCCGAGGCCGCGTACTGACTTATGCGCAACACCAGGGCTTGCTGCCGCAGGTCGGGGCTGACGCGAAACCGGAGCCGCAGCCACCCAGTACCCGCTTGCTGCACTTGGGGTAGTTGGTGCAAACTAAGTGTCGGGTCGATAGGCTGCCACTGCTGCTCGTTGGTGTTTGGCAAGGCCCAGCGCGGGTCGTCGCCGACCTGAAAACGCCACCCTTGGTCGAGCAGAATACCCTCGGCGGGCATGTGCTTGAGGGTTACAATCGAGTTGGCACTGGTTTGCGCCGACGCTATCTGGGTTATTGTCAGAAAAGCTCCAAGCAGTAGAAATAAAGCTTTCATAGGCGCACAGATATACACTGTCAGTCCACTCACAAGCCGTTCACAAGACCTCCGCCGCTGAGCTTGTTGACTGCCATTGGCTAGCAGCAGGCGCATGTCGGGCGACAAAAAGGGATAGAAATGCGCAGCCGTTTTCTCAGTATAAATATATCATTCTACGATATAATTTATTCCCCTCTTGGCAAACAATCTGCTGAAGGGCAACCAACGAAGGATTGCGCTTGGCTTCTGCTGGTTCAGGTGTCAAAAAAAACCTGTTTCTGATAGAGCCCATTCCGGTCTTTCTAGGAAAGAAGTGCCACTCTACTTCTGATACTTTCTTGCAGGCACCTTTTCTTGGATGGGCCAGGGTGAGACACCGCCTCACAAAGGAAGTCGTGTAAATTGGGGCGTCTTGTTTGCCACTGCCTGTTGGCCGTTTGCACCAAGTATCTCAGCTGCTTTCCTGTGTTTGCCTTATGAACCTGAAACTATACCGCTTACTCGCTTCTCTACCATTGCTAGCTGCAGTTCCGGCCCTGGCGCAAAACGCTGCCCTCGATGCGCGCATAGCCAAGCTGGCTAGCCAACAGGAAAAGAACGTGGTGGCCTGGCGCCGCGACATTCACCAGAATCCGGAGCTTAGCAACGAAGAAAAACGCACTGCCGCGCTGGTAGCCGACCATCTGCGCAAGCTCGGGATGGAGGTACAAACCGGCGTGGCCCGCACCGGGGTGGTTGGCATCTTGAAAGGGGGAAAACCTGGCCCCGTAGTGGCCCTGCGGGCCGATATGGACGGTTTGCCCGTGACCGAGCCGGCCGGACTTGCCTTTGCTTCCACCGTGAAAACGCAGTACAACGGCCAGCAGGTGGGTGTGATGCACGCCTGCGGCCACGACTCGCACACGGCCATGCTGATGGGGGCCGCCACGGTGCTTAGCGAAGTGCGGAAAGACCTGCCCGGTACGGTGAAGTTCATTTTCCAGCCGGCCGAAGAAGGCTCCTTGCCCGGCATGGTGGGCGGCGCCCGCCTGATGGTGCAGGAAGGCGTACTCGACAACCCGAAAGTAGAGGCCATCTTCGGTTTGCACGTAAGTGCGCAGCGTGAAGTAGGCACCCTAGAATACCGCTCGGGACCGGAAATGGCTAGCTCCGACGTATTTACCATCAAAGTAAAAGGCAAGTCGGCGCACGGCGCTACCCCGTGGCTGGGCGTGGACCCGGTGGTGGTTTCTGCCCAAATCGTGATGGGCTTGCAGACCATTGTAAGCCGCCAAACCGAACTCACTGAGGACGCCGCGGTGCTGACGGTGGGCATGCTGCAAGCCGGGGTGCGCAACAACATCATCCCGGACCAAGCCGAAATGGCGGGCACCATCCGCACCCTGAACCCCGAAATGCAGCAGAAGATATGGGCGGCCATCCGGCGGACGGCCACCAATATTGCGGAAAGCGCGGGTGCCACGGCCGAGGTGGATATTGTGAATTATGCGCCCGTCACCATCAACAATCCTCGCCTGACCGAGCAGATGCTGCCTTCGTTGCGTACCGCAGCCGGCGCCAACAAGGTGCACGAAACCAAAGCCTCGATGATAGCCGAAGACTTTGCCTGCTATCAACAGAAAGTACCCGGCTTGTTTGTGTGGCTCGGGGGGATGCCCATCGGCGGCGACCCGGCCACGGCAGCGCCGCACCATACGCCCGGCTTTCACATCGAAGAAAGTGGCTTTACGCTCGGCGTTACGACGCTGGCCACGCTGGCCGCCGACTATTTAACCAAGAAGAAGTAGCGCCGGGCAGCGCGCCACGGCCAGTGCCGTATAAAGTGGCAGCTATCTTTGTTGCTTTCCCCTCTTACCCCAATACCCTATGCAGCTCGGCGACTACAACGAACTGGAAGTGGCCCGCGAGGTCGATTTCGGCATGTACCTGACTTCCGACGACGGCGACATGCTGATTCCGCGCAAATACATCCCCGAAGGCACCCGCGTGGGCGACATGCTGCGCGTATTCGTGTACCGCGACTCGGAAGACCGCCTGATTGCCACCACACTAGATCCACTGGCCAAAGTCGGCGACTTTGCCGCGCTGACCGTGCGCGACGTCACGCCGCTAGGTGCGTTTCTGGATTGGGGCCTCGAAAAAGACCTGTTCCTCCCCTACCGCAACCAGCGCCGCAGCTTGCGCGTGGGCCAGCGCGAAACCGTGTATGTGTACCTCGATGACACCTCGGACCGCATTGTGGCTACGGCCAAATGGGAACGGGCGCTACCTACTGATGAGCCGTTTCCGGGCCGCGTGGGCGACGAAGTGCGCCTGTTTGTAGCCGACGAAACGGAGTTGGGCTACAAGGTTATTGTTAATGGTACGCACCAGGGCCTGCTCTACCACAACGAGGTGTTCCGGCCGCTCCGCCTCGGCGACACGCCCACGGGCTACGTGCGCGTTATCCGGGAAGACGGCAAGCTCGATATCAGCTTGCAGCGGGTGGGCTACGACGAAGCCCTAGCCGCCGCCGATACCCTGCTGGAAGCCTTGCGCAAAGCGCCCGACGGCAAGCTTCCCCTCGGCGACAAGAGCGAGCCTGACGACATCTACCGCCGCCTGGGCATGAGCAAGAAAGTGTTTAAGAAGGCCCTGGGCACCCTTTACAAGCGCGGCGAAGTGCAGCTGTACCCCGAATACACGCAGCTAACAACGAAAAGGTAACGAGAAAACAGACCCTTTTATGTCTGAGTAGCGAGGCTTGCTGAGCGGCAGGGTAGTTATTGGTTTGCGAAGCCATTAACTTGCCGCTACGATTTTCCAACCGTAGGCTACCTGATGCTTTCTACCACCTGGCACCGCTTTCTTGGTATCCGTCCTGAGGAGGGGAAGACAGTGTGGCTGTTCTTCCTGCACAACTTCCTGCTCGGCATCGGCACTATTCTGGTCTACGTGTCGGCCAATGTCATTCTGCTTGAAAACAACCCGGAGCGCAACTTGCCGCTGGCCTACGGCGTGGCCGCGCTGGCGCTGATGGCCGTAGGCCGGGTGTATACCCACTTCGAGCACCAGCTACAGTTGCAGCGCCTAGCCGTGCGGGTACTGCTAGCCGTAGTCGTCTTGACGGGGGTACTCGGGGTGCTGGTGGCAGTGGGGCATTCGGTGGCGGCGGCCGTGGCCATCATGGCTGGCTACCGCATCATCTACCTGCTTACCAACCTCGAATTCTGGGGTGTGTCGGCGGTGGTGTTTGATGTGCGGCAAAGCAAGCGGCTCTTCAGCTTAATCAGTTCCGGCGATATGCCGGCCAAGGCCCTGGGGGCCGTGCTGGCCGTTTTGGTACACGGCCACACCGATTTGTTGTTTTTGCTGCTGCTGGCCTTTGGGGCGTACGGCGGTGCCTTGTTGACGCTGCGCACCACGCTGGCCTCGCACGTAGTGGAAGCCAAATCGGTGGCGCGGCGGCAGCGACAGCAGGCCCCAGCGGCGGCGCTGCAACGCTGGTTTGGCAACAGTGAGCTGGTTCTCTCCATGTGTTTGAGCTTGCTGGCAGTGGCGGCCATCACAACGGGTGTAGAGTACTCGTTCTTTGTCAACGTCAAGCACAAATTCCACGACCAAGCCACCCTAATGCGGTATTTGGGCACTTTTCTGGCCCTTACTTATCTACTGGCCATGGTGTTCAAGGTGCTGCTTTCGCAGTTCACGCTCGAACGGATGGGTATCCGCCGGATGCTGCTGGCCTTGCCGGTTTTGGTGCTGCTCGGCGTGTTGGCCTTCGGCGGGCTGCGCTACACAGCCGCTTCCAGCTCCGTGATGCTGCTCTACTTCTGCGGTTTGTTTCTGGGGCTAGAAGTGCTGCGCCGGGCAGTGTTCGACCCGGTCTTTCTGGTGTTGTTTCAGGCGCTTTCGGCCGAGGAGCGGCTACAAGCGCACACCACGGCCAAGGGCTTGTATGAGCCACTGGGCATGGGCTTGGCGGGCCTATTGTTGTTTGCGCTGCACCACCTGCCGGGGCTGAGCGAGTGGCTGCCGTTTGTGTGGATGGGCTTGTTTGCCGCTGGTGCACTATTGTTTCTGCGCCGTACCTATGGTCATTACCTCGCCGAGCTGCAACACGCCGTCAGCCGCCGCTTCACCGACGATACCGAAATTTTCTCATCCGGGGTGGCTTGGCACAAACCCACTGTTGCCGCTACCAATGAAGCTCCCGAAGTCGTAACCCCCGAGCACATCAACCAGCTGATTGCGGCCTTAACCGACCGTACGCAGCGCCGCCACGCCATGACGCGCTTGGTGCAGCTAGGCGAAACAGCCGTCCCCCTACTGGCCGACGCTTTGCGCGTTGCCACGCAGGAAGTGCAGGTGCAGCGGCTTGCGCAGGTATGCGGCCATATCCGTACGCCAGCCAGCCGGCAGGCATTGGTGCACTTAGTACAGCAGCCGCGGCTGTTTGGGCGCGAGGCTGCGTTACGGGCCTTGCGCACCTTCGATCAAGATCCGACTGATGCGCCTGCGTTTCAGGTGTTGGTGCGCGAAGAATTGCAGTTGGCGCAGCAGTTGCTTCATGGCCTCTCCACCGCCCCCAACGACCTCCGCCGCGCCCTCGACTACGAGCTAACCAGAGTGCAGCAGCGGATTTTTGGGTTGTTGCTCCAACTCTATTCGCCGCAGTTCATTGCCGATGCACAGCGCGGCGTAGCCCACGCCGCTCGCGAGCGGCAGGCTAACGCCCTCGAAATCCTCGACAATATCATTCCCCGCTCGCTCTACCAGGGCCTGCAAGCTTTACTAGACGTGTTACCGGTGTCCGACAAAATCCGCACCTTCAACCAGCTGTTGGGCGCCCCCGCGGTACCCGTTGCGGTGGTGCCGCTGGTGGTGTGGGAAGGTGAAGCCTGCTTTTCCGACTGGACCGTGAGCGTGGCGTTGCCATATTGGCACCCCGAGCCAGGTACCGTTGCGCAGCTGCTGCCTCACCTAGAAAGCCACAGCCTACTGGTGCGTGAAAGCGCCTTTGCTGTGCTCGACCAACTGGCAAAACACCAGCCTGATTTGCACCAGCAACTTGTAAGTGAATACCCTCTCGTAGTTTTCCAACGTATGGACCATCACGCTGCCGCCGGCAATATTTCCGCGCAAGAGCGGGTGCAGGTGCTGCACCGCACGGCCTTGTTTGCCGAAACTCCCGAAAACGTTTTGAGCAGCATCGTCCCCATCATGAAGGAAGTCACCTTCCACGAGGGCCAGGAAATCTTTGCCAAAGGCGACCTGGGCACTTCCCTTTTCATCGTGTATGAGGGCGAAGTCAACATATTCAACGGCACCCAACAGCTGGCCACGTTCAAGAAAGGCGACTTTTTTGGCGAACTGGCCTTGCTGGATGCCGAGCCCCGCTCCGCCACGGCCGTAGCGCACGGCTCGGTAGTAGCCTTCCGCCTCGACCAGGAAGATTTCTATGATGTGATGGAGGAGCGCGGCGAAGTTCTGCGCAATGTGCTGCGGGTACTGTGCCAGCGCCTGCGCCGCCAAAACGAGAAAATGCAGGTGCCAGGATAGGCAAAGCAAGCAACCGACCTGTTTATTGGCTGCCGGCTGAGCTGTAGAATGAAGAGCTTTACTCGGACGCTATGTGCCAATGCAGTTGGCCTTGCAAGACAGTGGCGTGCACGTTGAATGCTGCGTCAAACAAACACAAATCGGCTTGGTAACCGGGTGCAATGCAACCTAGCTGATGATGCAGCCCTAAAACCCGTGCCGGATAAAGCGTAGCCATACGTAGGCTTTCGGCCAGGGGCAATCCTACGTGGTGCACACAGTTGCGCACGGCTTGCAACAGCGTCAGCCCCGAGCCAGCTAGCTTGCCCTCCGCATCCACGAAATAGTCTTCTTGCGGTTGAAAATAATAGGCACCCTCGGCCGACGCAGCCGTGGCGTCACTGATCAGGAAAAGCCGCTCCCCGAGTACACGCTTGCTGATGCGCACGCTGGCATAGGCACAATGACGCCCATCGGCCACAATACTGGCGCAAACCGACGCATCATCGTAGATAGCGCCAACCAGCCCGGGCGCTCGGCTGGTAAGTGGCGACATAGCATTGAAGAGGTGGGTAGCCGCCGTAAAACCCTGCGCAAACGCTTCCATTCCCTGTTCATAGCTCGCATTAGAATGTCCTGCCGAGAGTACTATAGGAGATGCCCGCAGAACAGATAATTCATCGGGCCCAAGCACTTCGGGCGCAACAGTGAGGAGGCGCAATACTCCCTTGCTACGCTCAAGCAGATCGTGCAGCCCGGACGGAGTAGGTGCTTCAATAAACTCGGTTGGATGAACTCCTCGTTTTTCGGCGCTTATGTAGGGGCCTTCCAGGTGCAGCCCTAACAGCCCCGGCATGCTGGGCAGTACCTGCCGAATGGCACTAATGGCTCGGTCCACGACGGCGGGCGCATTGGTAGGTACGGTAGGCAGAAAACTAGTGGTACCGTGGCGCAAGGTGTGGCTACGCAGCTGCGCTAAAGCCGCTGGCGAGGGCGCGAGGCCAAAGGCACTCCCCCCGCCTCCATACAATTGCAAATCAATCAACCCTGGACATAGGCAGAGCCCTCGGCCATCAATTTGGCGTACCCCTGCCGGGAGTTGCACCTGCGGAACGAGAGCGGTAATCTGCTGATCCTCAACAAGCACGGCGTGGTCGTCCAGCACTTCCGCGCTTGTATATACCTGGCAATTAGTAAGCAGATAGTGCATAATGACGCAAGGGCATTAAAGGAAAATAGATCTGCACGACCATCTTCTACTAGAAAATGGTCGTGCAGATCTACTACAAAGGTTTCAACCTGACCGTCTTACGCTACCACCTCGTAGGTCATTACGGGCTTGGCCTTGTTCTTTAGCTTGAGCTCGCCCACCGCTTGGCACTGAAACGATTCCTTCACTTTCTGATAGATAGCCTCCGTAATGATAATCTGGTTGGGTTGAGCGGCGCCTTGCAGGCGTTGGCTCACGTTGACGGTGTCGCCGATAACGGTGTAGTCGAGGCGGCGCAGAGACGCCGAGCCGATGTTGCCGCACACCATTTCGCCGGTGTTGATGCCGATAGACACCTGGGGCTGATAGCTGGTGCCGTCGGGCAGGGTGTTTTGCTGGTTCTGGATGAGCGTGCGCACCGATAAAGCGGCATCAATGGCTTTGTCGAGGTGAAATTCGCCCCGAAACACGGCCATTACGGCGTCGCCCATAAACTTGTCGATGTAGCCGCCCTGCGCAATAATCTCCTTCACCATCTGGTCGAAGTAGGTGTTGAGCAGCGTAACTACCGTAGGAGCCGGCAGCACCTCCGAAAGAGCCGTGAAACCGCAAATATCGATGAATGCCACGGTGGCTTCCACGGTTTCGCTGGCCATTAGCCTATCCTCGAAGCCAGGACGCGCCATAAAGTTGATAACCGTCTCGTCGACGTACATCCTCAGAATGTTGTTTTCCTGAATGGCGCGCAACGTTTCGCGCAGTTGCTGCACGTGGCTAGCGGTTTTCTGCATCGTCACCTCCAAGTCGGTGAAGTCCACGGGCTTGCACACGAAGTCGAAGGCCCCCCGGTTCATGGCGGTCCGGATGTTCTCCATGTCGCCGTAGGCCGATACCATCACCGTTTTCAGCACCGAATTTAGCTCGTGGAGCTTGGTGAGCAGCGTCAGCCCGTCCATCACGGGCATGTTGATGTCCGAAAGGATAATATCCAGATCTGGATTATCACGGATGCAGTCCAGCGCTTCCTGCCCATTGGCGGCAAACTTGAACTCGTATACACCTTCCCGAATCTGCCGCCTGAACTTCTGCTTGATGAGCAGTTCCAAGTCGGGCTCGTCGTCTACTACTAGAATTCTTGTTTTCATAGCTTATCCTCCAGCGAGAACAGTTTTTCTTTGAGAGCGGCAAAATCTACGGGTTTGGTCAGGAAGTCGTTGGCTCCGAGCTGCATAGCTTGGTTGTAGCTTTCTGAATCACCGTAGGCGGTTATCATCATAACCAAAGGTGGGTTGGGTGGTGGCGCGGCATACTCTTGCTTCACGCGCCGGAGTAGCTCCAGCCCGCTCATGCCGGGCATGTTGATATCGGACAAGATGAGCACGACTTCCGAAAGGTGGCTGTGCAGGTAGTCCAAGGCTTCCTCGCCCGAGTAGGCGAAGGAAAAGGCAAAGGCCCCGCTGCGAATTTCTCGCCGAAAGCGCTGCTCAAACAAGGTGCGCACATCCGCTTCGTCGTCGACAACCAGTATTTTCATTCTATTAGAATTTTGAGTGCTCGGTGTGTAATGCGTAGGATTTTTACTTCTCCACTCTGTTGTCAGAGTACGTTCTATACCCGCACCAATGCATCAGGCAGCAAGGGGTAGCGTGATAATGAACTCGGTGCACTGGCCCTCCACGCTTTCCACACTGAGTGTGCCGTTATGCCCCTTCGTGATGATGTCGTAAGAAAGTGAGAGGCCAAGGCCCGTGCCCTCGCCGGTGGGCTTGGTGGTGAAGAACGGCTGAAAGATTTTCTGCTTTACCTCTTCGGGAATGCCCATACCGTTGTCGCGCACCCTGATTTCGATGTAGTCCTCTCCTTGCTTGGTGCTGACCGTGACGGTAGGCTGATAGCCGGCTTCCTGCTGCTTCTGCCGCTGCTGCACCGCATAAAACGCATTGGTAAGCAGATTGAGCAGCACCCGCCCTACGTCCTGCGTGACAATATCAACCATACCCAAATTGGGGTCGAAGTGGGTGGTGAGCGTGGCGTTAAAGGTTTTGTCTTTGGCCCGCAAACCGTGATAGGCTAGGCGCAGGTATTCGTCGCAGAGGGAGTTGAGGTCCGTGGGGTGCCGCTCGCCGTTGCTGGCGCGGCTATGTTCGAGCATGCCCCGCACAATGCTGCTGGCCCGCTGCCCGTGGTGGGTAATTTTCTGCAGGTTTTGCTTCAGGTCGGCTAGCAGCTCGCTTTCCAGCTCCGGGTCGCGGGTAGGTTTCTGCTGTTCTTCTTCCAACTCCTGCAGCAGCTCGCTCGACACTTCCGAGAAGTTGTTAACGAAGTTGAGCGGGTTTTGAATCTCGTGGGCAATACCGGCCGTCAGTTCGCCTAGGCTAGCCATCTTTTCGGCCTGAATCAGTTGAGCCTGCGTCGTTTTTAGCTCGGTGAGCGTGTAGCGCAGCTCCTCGGCTTGCTGCGTGAGGGCCGCCGTGCGCTCGGTCACCAGTCGTTCCAGCTCAGCGTTTTGGGCCTCTATTCGCTGCTTGTTTCTTTCTTCTTCTTCGCGCACCAGCCGCTCGGCTTCCAAATGCTTTTTCTGGCTGCGGGCAATCAACCCGAAGGTTATCATCCAGATGATCGAGAAGCCCTGCGTGGTTTCGAAAACATCGTCGAAATCCTTAACTATATCGGTGCCCAAGAGGCTAAATAGAAACTGGATTGCGAAGTATATAGCGAATGGCACAATAGCCAACAGCAGCGTGCGTGCCGGTCGGTAATTGCCCAGCCGAATTAGCATCGCGGCTACTGCCGCAAACACCAGCAGCCAGTAGCCATCATTGAGCAGTTCGCTTTTAACCCCAAGAATTGCGGCCAACACGAACAGCACTATACCCGGCACCCAAATCCTCCTCAGTAGAGCATCCCAAGGAGCTGAGCGAGTAGGCAAATTCAGGAACTTGCTCAACGCCCGCGTTATCCCGTAGGCAACTCCAGCAGTGAATAAAATCTCGGTGTTTATATCCATAAAGATTCGATGTCCGGAAGATAAATCTTGCTACTCTGAGGGTCAGGGAAAAAGCTGTCCACGTACCATCCAGTAACTCAGGGTGTGGGCGCTGATTTTCTGAATGCTGCTGATGGGCTGCTGAAGGTAAAGAAAGAGTATAAAAATCAGGCTTCCATATTTTCAAGTTGAGCCCATTAGTATAGCATATTTGTTTGTATGAATATCTTGCTGTGCTTTCCGACTGTTAGCAGGGACTTATGAACGTTGAGCTTGCCGAAGAATATGTTCTCTCGCAGCTGCGCACGCAACTGCCATCCATTCTGTACTACCACGGCGTGCATCACACGCTCGACGTGACGCAGGCGGCTATGCAGTTGGCTACGGCCGAGGGCATTACCAACAATACCGAATTACAGCTACTGCGCACGGCCGCCCTCTACCACGATACCGGCTTTTTGCGCACCTACACCGGGCATGAGGCCGAAGGCTGCGCTCTGGTACGCGAGGTACTTCCTGGCTTCGATTATACCCCCAATGAAATCGGGGCTATCTGCGACATGATCATGGCTACCCGGCTCCCCCAGGACCCGCATTCGCACCTAGCCGAAATTCTCTGCGATGCCGACCTCGACTATTTGGGCCGCTCCGATTTCGAGTCGATAGCGGAATCATTGTTTCTGGAATTTCAGGCGCGGCAACTCGTCACGGCCGACGAAGACGCCTGGAACCGCTCACAAGAACAATTCTTGGCCCAGCATCATTACTGGACGGCCACGGCCGTTGCCTGGCGCGAAGCCCCTAAGCAAGCCCGGCTAGCGGAAATTCGAGACAAGATTTCTGCAAAACCATAGTGCCCTCCTTGCGCAGCAGCTCGCAGTGCTGCCGTAGCTAGCAGCACTGCACTGTTTCTTGAAAGGTAGGGTGCGCCTAAAGCAATTGCTTATAGAAAAAGCAAGGCTCTTGCGATGTGTAGACGCGGTACTTCGCGTCTTGTTACCGATATACGAAACCAGGAGTTTCTGCAAATGGTGGTCATACCCGCCGCAAGCAACGCTTGAGCTGAGAGTAGCATCTTTCCGCCACTGCCCTACCCTACGAATAGGTTTTACGTACCACGTCAGGCCCAAACAAGTAACGTATTGTTTGGGTGCTAGGCTTTCGGATACCCGTTGCTACCGCTCTACTCTTATGCAGAAAACCGCTCTTATTGCTGGGGCCAGCGGCCTAATTGGCGCACAGCTCCTGCCCCTGCTACTGGCCTCCGACCGCTACGCCAAAGTTATAGTGGTAGGACGCCGACCCTTACCGCAGGTACATGCCAAGCTGGAACAGCGCGTCTTGGACTTCGATCATCTGGAAGAGCACAGTATGAGCTTGATAGCCGACGACGTGTACTGCTGCCTAGGCACTACGATGCGCCAAGCCGGCTCCAAAGAAGCCTTCTACCGCGTCGATTATCTGTACGTGGTAACCCTAGCGGCTCTTACGGCCCGCAACTTCGCTTCGCAGCTACTGCTAGTGTCCGCCATGGGTGCCGATGCCGAATCGCGGATTTATTACAACCGTGTGAAAGGAGAAATGGAAGCGGCAGTACGCCAGACGCCGTTTCGGGCCATTCACATTTTCCGGCCTTCGCTGCTACTCGGCGAGCGAAGTGAAAAGCGAGCAGGCGAACAAATCGGGGCTGTTTTACTCCGAATACTTCATCCGCTGTTGCTTGGCCCATTGCGCAAGTACCGAGCCGTGCCCGCAGCTGCCGTTGCGCAAGCCATGTTAAGCGCGGCCGAAGACGACGGCGGTGGTACCAAAGTTCACCTTTCCGACGAAATAGCCCGTAGTAATCCTTTATAATAATTCCGCTCCTATTCGCCCTTTAGCTTTATATTTACGAGAATAATTTTTCACTTTTATAATTTTATTATGAAGAAATTTACCCTTGCTGTGTTGGGTATTGCTCTTGCTTTCGGCACGCAATCGGCAGTAGCCCAAAGTAAAAAGAAGAGTAGTGGTGGTGGGAGTAGCAACGGCTACAGCACTGGTATTGGTTTGCGTGGTGGCGGCTATTCTTCTGGGCTTACTATTAAACACTTTCTAAGCGGCAAAAACGGCGTGGCCCTCGAAGCCCTAGTCACGACGGAGTACAAAGCGCGCGGGGCTCGGCTCACGCTGCTCGGCGAGAAACACAAAACCATTGCCGATGTAAAAGGCTTGCAGTTCTACTACGGCGCTGGTTTCCACGCCGGGGCGTACCAAGGCCGCTACTATTTCACTGACGCACGCTACTATCGGTATCATAAGAAAGACGTGTATGTCTACCGCGATTATGTCTACGATGATGCCACCTACGTAGCCGTTGGCGCCGACCTGATCCTAGGCCTAGAATACAAGCTGGAGGACCTACCGTTCGTAGTAGGCATCGACTACAAGCCTTACTTTGAAGTTTTCCACGGCTACACCGGCTTCTACAATGATGCTGCAGTAAGCTTACGCTTCACGTTCTAACATACAGCAACGGCACAGTTTGCTAAAAGCAGCACTGCTCTATTAGGCTTGCAGCAAAACGCCATATTTTGAAAGGCCATACGCTTGCCTTATAGCACCTTAGCTGAATACATGCTAGACAAATAGCCTCTAGCCGCTGTCATATTTCTAGCACCCCGTCGAGATGTTCGGCGGGGTGCTTCTGTATTTAGGGCTACTGAGGCAGAGCTTGTTGCAAGTCCTTAATAGGTAGTACTCGAACATACAAAATACCTAGAAGTACGTGGGTACCGGCGAAGTGCAGCTGCAGCTACTCAATACCCTCGGGCAGGTAGTACTCAAGCGCACGTTGCAGCCCCGCGCCGGCACCGTTCGGGAGCAGCTCGACCTCACGCACTTGCCAACGGGTGTGTACTCGGTGCGTGTTTTCACCAAGCAAGGCACCGTAGTGAAACGCTTGGTGCGCGAATAACCTAGTTGTTTTGTTACGGTGGCCCTTTCTAAATAAGAGATGCAAAATCAACTAGGCAAAAGCCAGTGACTACTAGTCGCTGGCTTTTTCGTTTTCGGCAGCTACCAAAAAGCATGGGCTGTTGAGCCTACCTCTACTCAAAGCCCTGGATATGCCTCTTAAACCTCATCAGTGGCCTTCGCAACGCGGAAAACAATGTTTTAAGCTTAAACGCTACCTAGTTTCTACCGTAAACCTTTGAGGCGTCGTTGCCAGCGGAAAACTTACAGAAAGTGGCTAGATTAGGTGGGCGGCATACTAGCTTTCTTAGATTTAATTTACTGCCTCCGCCTACTTTGTTTACCTGTTGAAGCGACTTAGCTGCCGCCGCAGTGTCTTTTGCCACTCTGACGCTCGAAAGCAGCACATCACTGTCTTGATTTTACCACCGGCTTTTGCGCAAGCAGAGCCTTCTTTACCACATATTTTATGGCTGACTCAACTCCTGATTCTAAGCCGGAAAACCCCGAATGCGGCCACAACGCAACGCGCCGGCAATTCCTAAAGCAATCCTCGGTGCTCACGGCACTAGCTTTCACACCCGGACCGGTAGTGCAAGCGGCTGCCGCCGAATGGGACGAGAAAATTGCGGCTCCTTTTGAAAAAGTGGGGCTGAAGCTGGCCGTAAATGGCAAGAACTACAAGCTCTCGGTGGAGCCGCGCGTGACGCTGCTCGACCTACTGCGCGAGCAACTGCACCTCACGGGCACCAAAAAAGGCTGCGACTATGGCCAGTGCGGTGCTTGCACCGTGCACGTCGATGGCAAGCGCGTCAATTCCTGCTTGGCCCTAGCAGTCATGCAGGACGGTCGCGAAATCACCACCATCGAAGGTTTGGCCAAAGGCGACGACCTGCACCCCATGCAGGAAGCCTTTATCAAGCACGACGGCTTTCAGTGCGGCTACTGCACTCCCGGCCAGATTATGTCGGCGGTGGCCTGTATCCGGGAAGGCAAGGCTGACTCCGAAGGAGAAATCCGGGAGTTTATGAGCGGTAATATTTGCCGCTGCGGCGCATACCCCAACATTGTGGCCGCCATTCAGGAAGTTAAAACCGGAGGACAAAAAGTATGAATCAGTTTCAATACGTCCGCCCGAGCAAGCCGAAAGCTGCCATTGACGCCCGCGCCAAAGACCAGAACTCGCAGTTCATTGCGGGCGGCACCAACCTGCTCGATTTAATGAAGCGCGGGGTAATGAACCCCGAGCGCCTCATCGACATCAGCCGCCTGCCCCTCGACAAGTTGGAGCGTGAAAACAACACGTTCCGCATCGGGTCCATGGCCCTCAACGCCACGGTCGCCGACGACAAGCAGGTGCTGGAAAAGCTGCCTCTCCTGGCGCAGGCGCTGAACGCTGGCGCTTCGGCCCAGTTGCGCAACATGGCCACCATCGGCGGCAACATGCTGCAACGCACCCGCTGCCCCTACTTCTACGATACGGCCCTGCCCTGCAACAAGCGGGAGCCTGGCTCGGGCTGCGGCGCCCTTGAAGGCTACAACCGCATGCACGCTATTTTCGGCTTTTCCGACAAGTGCATTGCCGTGCACCCATCCGACATGAGCGTGGCCTTGGTAGCACTGGATGCCACCGTGCTAGTGAGTGGCCCCAAAGGCGACCGGCGCATTCCTTTTGGGGAGTTGCACCGCCTGCCCGGCGACATGCCGCAGAAAGACACTACGCTGGAGCCCGGCGAACTAATTACGGCTGTGGAAGTGCCTGAGGGCCCTTTTACCAAAAACGTGCATTATCTGAAAGTGCGCGAGCGGGCTTCCTACGCCTTTGCGTTGGTGTCGGTAGCGGCAGCGCTGCAACTCGAAAACAACATCATCAAAGATGCCCGCCTGGCCATGGGCGGTGTGGCGCACAAACCTTGGCGCCTGACCGAAGCCGAGAAGTCGTTGGTGGGCAAACCGGCCACGGAAGCAACCTTCCAAGCGGCGGCAGCTATTGCCATGCAAGGAGCCAAGGCTTTCAAGCACAATGCCTACAAACTAAAGTTGGGTCCTAATGCCATTGTGCAGGCCCTCAAAAACGCTACTAATGTGGCGTAAGCCTCTATCCCTATGAACGAGCAACCTCTCTTCAAAGACGGCGTGGTAGGCGACCGAATGAACCGCGTAGACGGCCGACTGAAAGTAACCGGTGCGGCCCAATACTCGGCGGAATATCAGCTACCGGGCCTCGTGCACGGCTTTTTGGTGGGCAGCACCATTGCCAAAGGCCGCATCAAGAGCATCGATACCAAAGCAGCCGAGCGGGCCCCTGGCGTACTGGCCGTTATTACTCACGTGAATTCAATTAAGGTGCCTGGCTTTGCTAACCGCAGCCAGCCCGATGAGCCACCAACAGCCGGGCAACCGCTACGTGTATTTCACGACGAGAAAATCCTCTTCAACGACCAGCCCATTGCCATTGTAGTGGCCGATACACTGGAGCGCGCCCGTTATGCCGCTGGCTTGGTAAAAACGCAGTACGAAGCGGACCAGCACGCTACCAACTTCAACGCCCACATGGACCGGGCCAAGGTGCCAGCCCAGGCCAAAAAGAACCCGAAGTCGCCGCAGGCCGACCACGACCGTGGCCAGGTGGATGGCTACAAAACGGCTCCTGTGAAGCTGGAAATGGAATACGTGATTCCCACGGAGATGCACAACCCGATGGAGTTGCAATCCATTATTGCCCATTGGGAAGCACCCGACAAGCTCACGGTGTACGACAAAGTACAGGCCGTGAAAGGCACGCAACGCGCCTTTGCCAAAGATTGGGGCATTCCCGAGCAAAACGTGAAAGTAATTGCCACGTTTGTGGGCGGCGCATTCGGCAACGGCCTGCACAACTGGCCCCACGAAACGGCCGCCATTATTGCTGCCAAAACCGTGAACCGCCCGGTGAAGCTGGTGCTCACGCGCGAGCAGATGTTTACGATGGTAGGCTACCGCCCTTACACCTGGCAGCGCATCGGCATCGGGGCCACGCCCGATGGCAAGTTGGTGGGCATCACGCATGAGGCCACCGGCCAGACCTCTACTTATGAGGACTTCACCGAATCGACGGTGCAGCAGACGCGCATGATGTACCAGAGCCCCAACATAAGCACGCGCTACCGGATTTTGCCGCTGGATATCAGCACGCCCATCTGGATGCGCGGCCCCGGCGAGGCCACGGGTGCTTTCGCGCTGGAGTCGGCCATGGATGAGCTGGCGCACGCACTGAACCTGGACCCCATGGAGTTCCGCCTGCGCAACTACACCGATACTGACCCCGACAACGGCAAGCCCTGGTCGACCAAGTATCTGAAGGAGTGCTACCAAATGGGTGCCGAACGGATCGGCTGGAAAAACCGCCAAATGCAGCCTGGCACCAACAAGCAAGGCGACTGGCTGGTAGGTTACGGCATGGGCGTAGGTACCTTTGGTGCCAACCGCGGCAGCGCCAAAGCCGGCGCCCGGATGTTGGCTAATGGTACCGTAGTGCTGCAAAGCGCCACCACCGACATCGGCCCAGGCACGGGCACCGTAATGGTGCAGTTAGCTGCTGATGCACTTGGTATGCCACCCGAAAAAGTACGCTTCGAGCTAGGCAACTCGCTTTTCCCAGATGCTCCCTCGCAGGGTGGTTCGGCTACCGTAAATACCGTGGGCTCGGCCGTGGTAGCGGCCTGCGCGGCTCTCAAAGAGAAGCTGTACCAGTTGGCTGGCTCCACGTTCAGCGCCGCCAAGCCAGCGGACATCGTTATTAAGGGCACGCAGCTTTCGTTGGCCAACAACGCGAGTGCGAAGGTTGCCTATGCCGACCTCATCAAGCAGAACAACGGCCAGGAAGTGGCAGTGGTAACAGAGTCTAAGCCCGGCAACGAGCGGCAGAAGTACTCGATGTACTCGTTTTCGGTGCACTTCGTGGAGGTGCACGTGCACCAGCTAACCGGCGAAGTACGGGTAAAGAAAATGGTGGCTTGCGCCGACGCGGGCACCATCGTCAACCACAAAACAGCCGGCAACCAGATGCTAGGCGGTGCGGTAGGCGGCATCGGCATGGCCCTCACCGAAGGCGCCATGATAGACGACCGATTCGGCCGCTACGTCACCAAGGACCTCGCCGACTACCACGTACCAGTACACGCCGATGCGCCAGCCATCGAGGTAGCCTTCGTCGATAAACCCGACCTCATTGTGGACCCTATGGGTACCAAGGGCATCGGCGAAATTGCCATCATCGGGGCCGCCCCTGCCATTGCCAACGCCGTGTTCAACGCCACTGGCAAGCGTATCCGCGAATTGCCCATCACCCCCGACAAGCTGATTTAAGCTACGGCTTCTTCTCTCAGCAGAGGTGAAACTCAGTCTCTTATTCACAAAGCGTAAGTCATAAAAAAGACCGACCAGCATGCTGGTCGGTCTTTTTGTGTTAACCTCTTTTTAGTGACGTCCACCACGGCCGCCCCGATAAGTACCACCGCCGCGGTACCCACCATCCCGGTAGTAACCGCCGTTGTTCGAGCGGTTGTAGTAGCGTGGGTTAGGATGTACTACGCGAGGACGCACAATGACGGGTGCCGGACGTACAATCACGCGAGAAGGACGATAGTAGCGCGGGCCATAATAGGGCCGGTAACGAGGACCGTAATAGTCGCCGTAGTAACCGGCCGGGCCGGTAGAAACTACAGCTTGTGTGGAACCAGCACAACCTGTTAGCAGCGTACCTGCTAGCAACAGGGCAAGTATAAACGGAAATTTCAGGAGCTTTTTCATAGTCAATAGTGGCGGGCCACAACCGGGGCCCGCACTAGTACTTAGACGCAAAAACTGACCCAAAGTTTAATTCACCTCCACTAAAAATCGCTATATAGAAGCCTGCTACTCAACGCGAACCGCATCTAAAGCCTAGCTCCACAGAAGCAGTGAAGATGGTTGGCTAAGATTGAATTTACCGTCCGTCATTCCAACGCAGGAGGAATCTGGATGAATCCGTTGAATGCCTTCACTCAGCTTCTTCCGGCGTCGAAATGACAGCAGACATACTACCTACTACAGCGGAATCCGGTACGTAACATCGGTGGCGCCACCAAATATTCCGTAGCCGGGACGCACGTTGGAAAACAAGGGCGCCGGCTCAGCAAAGGGGTTGCCATCGGTATCGTTGTAGCGGTTTCGAGACTGGTAGAAACGATAGGTATCCGCCGTGATGCTGCTGACCACAATTTCGATGTACCCCGGCTCTGGAGTAATATAAGGCGACCTAGGATTGGTAGGATCAACTGGATAACTCCGAACAAAAAATGACACGTCGGTGCTGAGAGTAAGCCGTTGACCATTGCCCCCAACATCACTGAAAGGGTACTGGTCATAATTGCTGTTCGTGTTGGAAAGCTGAAAGAGACCTAAGTTCACATCGGGGCCTCCGCCATTGTTTCTATTGTTGTCACGCTGTACAGTCCCACAGAAGTTACCGTTACGATCAAGCACTCGGGCGTAGGCCATATAATAATCGGTGGTGGCTGCATTGTCGAGGATGCTGCACGTGAGCCTGCCTATTTTAAAGGTGGAGCCATTCTGAGTGACTTGCTGCTCGGAGTAGCTCCCGGTTTCGATAACTGTCGGAAAAGGCAAGGTCAAGGTAGATTCTACGGTTTCCAAGCCGGGTGCCGAGGCGCGCAGAGTATAGGTGTGGCCCGGCTCACCTACTAGCCCACGAGTAGGCACGTAATCGCCGTATAGGCTATCTACTTGACCGTAGTTGTTATATGTCCGCTTAGGTTTAGAACGAAACCGCTCTACTACCTGCCCAGACTCGTCTAGTACCTCCACCGTTGCATTGCCCCGGCCAGTGAGTTCCTTTACTTCCAGCACGCTTTGGCTGGTACTCACAAATAAGGCTCGGTTCGCGAAAAACTCCTGATTGTAAGCGTTTGGCAGTTGGTTGGAGAGCGTATAGTTAAGCGCTAGCCGGGGGGTGTGCGGCGGCGTATCTACGTCCACAATGGTTTCGCAACCGCTAAAAGCCAATGCAGTCAACGAGAGTAGTGTAACTAGCTTTTTCATAAGTAATTCTAAAGGGGAAGCGGCCTATTCACACGCAGCGAAGCAAACCCAATCAACACGAGTCAGTTATTAAAACTTAAAGGCCTTGCTGAATGAGGGAATAATCGGGAACAGGGAGACTTGTCGATAAACGCCCTTTGTCGTGTTGCCTCGGTCGTCGACAGAACCTGGATCAAAATAGAGGTAGTAGGGGTTGCGGCGGCTGTACACGTTGTAAATCGATAAGCTGTTCACCACCTCGCCCCACTTCTTCTTCTTGGTTTTGCTCAGGTCAAGGTCGAAGCGGTGGTAGGCGGCCATGCGGAAAGAATTCCGCTCGCCATAATCTTCATATTCTTGACCATAGCCTTGCCCTAGCATAAACCGCCCCTGTGATAAGGTGGTGGCGTTGCCAGTGCCGTACACCCAGGTACCTGATAGCGTGAAGGTGGGGCTGAACTTGTGGATGGCTACCACCGAAATATCGTGGCGCCGGTCGTATTTGTAGGGGAAGATGCGGCCTTGGTTGAGGTCGGGGAAGCGGCGCTTGCTCCAGGCCAGCGTGTAGCCGATCCAGCCGGTTGTACGGCCCGACTTCTTCTGGATGAAGAATTCACCGCCATAGGCCCAGCCTTTGCCACTGGTTACTTTGCTTTCCCAGTCGCTGTCCACAGTACCCAGGAAGCTAGCGCCCTCGCGGTACTCTACCAGGTTGCGCATGGGCTTGTAGTAGCTCTCGAAACTTAGCTCGTAGTCTTCGTCTTTGAAGCGTAACGTACGAGCCGCCCCCACGCTGTACTGCTGCGCACGCTGCGGCTTGATTTGGTTGGTAGCCGGCACCCACAAATCAGTCGGCAGGCCAATGCCGCTGTTGGTAAGTAAGTGAATAAACTGCGCGGTGCGGGCGTAAGAAGCTTTCAGCGCCCATTCCTCGGTGAGCAAGAAACGGGCAGCTACGCGTGGCTCTACGCTTGGGTAAAACTTGCCTTCCACCGCGAAGCCGTTTAGACGCAGGCCGCCGTTCACTTTCAGGCGGTCGGTGAGGCGGTAGTCGTCTTCCGCATACAGCCCCACTTCGCTAGCCATGGTGCGGGTGCCTGACTTAAGTTGGCTTTCTAGGTCGCTGACGTTGTCTTTGGAAGTAAGGGCACCCGGCCGAAACGAGTGCAGGATGTACTGGCCTCCGAACCGGATGTAGTGGTCGGGCGTGGGCGTGTAGTCGAAATCCGTTTTTAGGCTGAAGTCGCGGATGTTGGACAGGTAGCGCAGCGAGAACTTATCGGTGCGCGATTCGCCTTGGTCTTCGTAGCGCTGCTCGTCTTCCTCTCCTACATTGAACTGGTATTTGCTGTACGTGAAGTGGGTGTTCATGAACAACTGGTCGTTCACGATGTGGTTCCAGCGCAAACCTGCCGTGAGGTTGCCCCAGCCTAGGTTAGCTTCGGTGCGGCTATAGTCCTCAGCGGTATCCTCTTTGTCGCGGATGCGGGCGTAGAACTTGTCGTAGCCGGTGTAGCCACTCAAGTAGAGCCGGTCGCGGCTGCCGAGTTTCCAGTTCAGCTTGGCGTTGAGGTCGTGAAAAAAGTACCCTACTGACCCCTTGGTTCCCTCCGCCGAAAGCTGCGACTTGATGAAGGGCTGCGCCAGCACATCGAGGTAGGTGCGACGCGCCGAAATAATGAAAGAAGCCGTGTCTTTCTTGATAGGTCCTTCCAGCGTGATTTTGGAAGCCACAATGCCAATGGCGCCCTCACCATGAAATTCCTGCATGTTGCCTTCCTTCATCGAAATGTCGAGCACCGACGACAAACGCCCACCGTACCGCGCCGGAAAGCCGCCCTTAATCAGTTCCACATTATTGAGCGCATCCGCATTGAACACCGAGAAGAAGCCAAACAGGTGCGCCGCATTGTAGACGGGCGTGCCGTCGAGCAGAATCAGGTTTTGGTCGGGGGAGCCGCCGCGCACGTACAGGCCACTCTGTCCCTCGCCGCCGCTTTGCACGCCGGGCAGTAGTTGCAGCACCTTTAGCACGTCAGTTTCGCCGAACAGTTTGGGCAGGTTCTTGATTTGGGTGATGGGCACGTTGATGGTACCCATGCGCGTACTCTGCTCGATTCGCTCCTGGCGGTTGCCTACCACTTCCACATCGGCTAGCTCGTTGGTACTGGACCGCAGCCGAAAATCGTGTGTGACGTTGCGGGTGCCCACTGCGGCCCAACGGGCGCGCTCGTAGCCCAGGTAGCTAGCCACCAACCGCACCGAATCGGTGGCGGGAAGTGTGAGCGAGTAGAAGCCATAGGTGTTGGTGGCAGTGCCCTGCCCGGTGCCGGGGTTCACTACGGCTACGCCAATAAGATTTTCCCCGGTGGCCCCGTCGCGTACGTAGCCGCTGATAGTGATTTTGGAAGTAGCAACGGGTTGTTGCGCGTGCGCGGAAAGGGTGCCGAGCAAAAAACAGGGGATTATAAGAGCACGGAAAGTTGAACGCATAGAAAATCTAGAAAGGATAATTGCCTCTGTCTCGATCAATCAATAAGTATGTCCCCAACGCCCACAATTAGCCAGATGGTATATAGTAGAGCCAAGCTTAACGTGAAAGGTTGGCTGGGAAGAATGAGTTACTATTCTTCGCTGCGTATTAGGCGCTAAACTGTACCATTTTTCATTCGCTTCTCCACACTATCTGGTATAGAATGAAAGCAGCGCATACTCTTCTTTCCCAAACAGCACCGTGTTAGGGCCACCTTGGCCTTACTGTTTGTCTGCCGATACATAGCAGGCCAGATGCTAAAGCACTTTCTTCCCTACTTAGGGTGCAGTTCCAGCTTTATTGCTTGGCAGGTCAACTCCAATTGCTGGCACAGGAAAAGCGCCGCTTTACGAGCCTCTTCAGGCTTGGTGGTCGAAGCTTCGAGCGTTTGGATGGCACTAGCGCCACCGGCTATTCGGAGCAGGAGCACAATGGGCTTCACCCCGTGGGCAAGTTGGCCTACCGTAGGCCAGTCGTTGGCGGTACAGGCTTGTTGAAGCGCCACCAAAGTAGCAGGCGTCTCGCGCAGAAACACTTCCAGCATCCGCTCCACAAACTGCTCATTGCCGTTGCTCGTCTGCTTTAAGAAGCTCAGGTCGTAGAGGTCGCCCGAAGTGGCTTCGGTGGGTTGTGTTGCAGCACGGGTTACCACTGGCAGCCGCATTCCGTTCAGCACGCTTACTATGGTTTGGTGCAGGTGCTGCTCCTCGAAAGGCTTAATCAAGCAGGCATTCATTCCGGCAGCTAGGTACCGCTCCTGGTCCCGCCGCAGGGCGTTGGCCGTCAGGGCAATGATGGGAACATTGGCACGGCGTGGATCAGGGTGGCGGCGAATAACATCGGTTACTTCCACACCACTCATGCCAGGCATCTGAATGTCCATTAGCACCACGTCGTACAAGTGCACATCAAACAAGTCGAGGGCTTCGGGGCCGTTGCTGGCGCAGTCGACTTCCACGCCCCAGGGCTGCAGCATCAGGGTGGAAATGCGCTGATTGATTCGGTTGTCTTCGGCTAGCAGCACGCGCAGCTTGGCTAGCGCGGGTTGCTCGGCGGCTTTCAGCGCCCGCACCGGCGCGGCGGGCGTGCGGGCCAGCGTGATAGTGAACGAAAACGTGCTGCCTTGGCCAGGCACGCTGTCGACGAGCAGCTCGCCACCCATCAGCTGCACCAAATGCTGGCTGATCGACAAGCCCAGCCCCGAGCCGCCGAACCGCCGCGTGGTATCGGTGCTAGCCTGCGTGAAAATCTCGAAAATCTGCTCCTGCTTATCTTCCGGAATACCGATACCCGTGTCGCGCACCCAGAAGCGAATAGTGATGGCCACGGGGGTGTCGCAGAGTACTTCGCCGCCTAGCGTGACGCTTCCGTACTCGGTGAACTTGATGGCGTTGGATAGCAGATTAAGCAGCACTTGGTTGAGCCGGTGCGAGTCGCCAAGAACATAAGGCGGCTGAATGGTTAGAGGCACAACCGACAAATACAACCCTTTTTCCTCGGCCAAGTACGTCATGGTTTGCACGGCGCCCTGCACCGAAGCCCACAGGTCGAAGGCGGCGTGCTCGAGTTCGAGCTGGCCAGCCGTAATCTTGGCCATATCCAGCACATCATTCACAACCGCCAACAAGTGCTGCCCCGAATGATTGATGGTGTCCAGCAGTTCGCGCTGGGGCTTATTGAGTTCGGTTTTGGTAAGTAGCGCGGCCATGCCGAGCACCCCATTAAGCGGGGTCCGGATTTCGTGGCTCATGCTGGCTAAGAAGTTGTCTTTGGCGCGGGCACTTTCTTCTACTTCGAGTTTGGCTTGGCGCAGCGCCCGTTCGGTAAGCACACTTTCCGTAATGTCGTAGGCGGAAGCAACGATGTAGGTTGGGCGGCCTGCTTCTTTCACCTGATAGTTGTTGTACTGCAGGTAGCGCTTGTCGCCGGGGCGCGTTAGCAGGGCCATAATACTGCGTTGGCCGGGCTGCTGAGCAAACCCAGCCAGATACTCTTGTAGCTGACCCTGGTATTCGGCGGGCACCACCTCACGCAAGTTCCTGCCTACCAGCTTGTGGGCCGGCAGCCCCATCAGTCGCTCGATGGCAGGATTGACGGACAGCATGTTGCCTTCCAGGTCGTGGGTACAGATCAGCGCTTGCGAGTAGTACACCAGGTCGCGGTACTTCTTCTCGCTGTTTTCCAACTGCTGACGGGCCAGCTTGATGTCGGTGATGTCGGTTGTTACGCACAGCACGTTCAACGACCCGTCGCTGCGCATAAAGGGCCGCTTCATCGACTGCATCCACCGCTCCTCGCCGTCCGAGAGCGTGAACGTGGTAGCGTAGGTGAAATCCTGACGTGTGCTCAACACATAGTTGTGGCTATCGTTGATGCGCTTGATTTGCTGGCTTACTGAGGAGTCTTTGTCTTCCTCTACTAGGCCCTGCATGACGCTTCCGTGGCGAATGCGCTGCATGAGGTCGTCGTACGCCTTGTTCTTGAACACAACATTGCCGTCTTGGTCACGCAAGTAGATGACCGTTGGACTTACCTCAATCACTTGCCGGATAAGCTCTTGCTGCTCCGTCAGCTGGCGCCGGATCAATTCCTGATCGGTTACGTTCTGTAAGATAACCAGCACCGCCTGAGCACCTGGCAGCGCCACCACCCGAGCTGCGTGAAAGGACACCTTGTTTTGTTGGGTTTTGAGCTCAAATGTGCAGGCTCCCGGCTGGCCGGTTTGGCGCACTTGTTCTAGGCAAGGCAATAAGTGCTGCCCCGCCGAATGCGGCAATAATTGCTCTAGTGAGGCACCTATCAGCTCGGCTTCGGGCAACAGCAAAGGCGTATCCCCGAGTTTGGCGTCCCGCACCAGCCCGTTGGCATCGACCACCACAATCGTATCGGGCAGGGCCGCAAACAGTGCCCGAATATGCTCTTCGGCTTTGTAGCGCTGCGTGATGTCGGTGCCGTAGCCAATAAGCATTCGGGTCTGGTTATCCTCGCCCCGAATGACGTGTAAGTGGCGCAAAACGTAGCGCATAGCGCCGTCGGGGAGTTGAAAGGACTCTTCCCACTCCAGGTCGCCTTCCGTTACGGCCCGATTAAGTAGTTGCTGGCGGCGAATAGCTATTTCTGGGTTCCGCTTACGGTGTGCGACGTACTCGGCATCGGTCTTGCCAATTATCCAAGTGCGCACAGCCGGGTCAGCAATGGACTTCGCATTCACGTAACGGTAGCGATGATCGGGGCCGTACACGGCGGCCTCGCCAGGCAAAAGGTCGAGAATGGTTTCGTAGAAGTCCCGCTGCTCGTTGAGCTGACGGGCATTTTCCTTGCGTTCGGTCACGTCGCGGAAGCACACCAAACGGCTGTTGGGTATGGCCTGGCAACTGCCACTTGAAATGTAGTCGACTTGGATGGTACGCCCGTCGCGCAGTTGCAGCTCGGTGCTAATAGCGGCACAGTTTGAAGCCCATGCTTCCTCAACCCAAGCATCGAAAGCCGCTGTATCCTGCATCAAAGCTCGCACAGTAGGCACCATATCGGCCGAGGTTTTGCCGAGCCATTGACTAGCTGGTCCCTCTATGCCGAGCAGCGTACACGTTTGCTCGTTGATAAGGCTGATAATTCCTTCACTGTTATAAAGTAGTACGCCCTCTGGCAAGAAATCAGCTAAGGTAGCCAAGCGTTGCTCGGCCGTTGTTGCGGCGGCCCGTGCCACCCGCAGTTCCTGCTCTAGCTCCTGAATGCGCTGTTCGTGATAAGTCATGCGTATATCTATATCTCAAGGTATTCTACCATGAAAACGAAAGAGCAAAATTATTAGATTCTTTTCCTACATATAGCAGGTAAAACCGTCTTTATTGGCCATTTACCTAAATGGGAAGACGAAACCACAGATATTAATCTAAACCTGCTCGAATATGATTTTTACGCTATAGCTCCGTCTTTAGACAGTCCTATACCCCCTTTTCTGATACTAGATATTGCCTAAAAGCAAACCGCCCGCTTTCCCATCACGGGAAAGCGGGCGGTTACCAAAAACATCAACTTTATTTTTTTGTTGAGTACTCGGCATTCAGGTACTTAAGCACTTGGGGCGTGATGTCGAGGTCTTTGCGGCCATAGGCGATAGTGCCGCTCGGAGCCGCAATCAGAATCAGACGGTAGCCATTGGCTTTGCCGTACTTCTCGATCTGCTTGTTGAGGCGCTCGAGCACGCTCTGGGTCATTTTAGCTTCCTCTTCCTGGGCCTGCTGCTGAAGTTTTTGCTGGCCCATGCCCACTTGCTGCTGCTGGGCTTGTAGTTTCTGCTCGGTGGCAGCGCGCTGCTCGGCGGTTAGGCTCTCGGCTTGCTTTTGGTACTGCTGCACGGCGGTTTGGAATCCCTTCACCATGGTCTGGTTCTGGGCTTCCCAGCGCTTGGCTTTGGCTTCGAAAGCTTTACGAGCGTCCTGCATGCCTTTGTAGCCATCGAGCAGCTTGCTCGACTCCACGTACGCTACTTTATCGGTATCAGCTACGGCGGCTAGGTCGTCGGTGTCGGTGGTGGCAACGGTGCTGCTGGAATCCGTGGATTGAGTAGCTACAGCAGGAGTTTTACGGGCGGGAGCAGCGGCGGGCTTGTTGGCGAAGTGCAGATAAAACAACACGGCCACGGCAATGACCAGCACGGCATTGATAGCCAGTTGGAAGGAATTTTTCATGCGAGAAATAAGAAAAAGAACACAAAGCCGGAGTCGGCGGTCCAAAGAAACGCAAAAAGGGCTGTTCGATTATTCGACTACCGTTTAGTTGAACTATAAACTAGGATATGGCTATGTTTTATTATTAATTTATTGTTCCACTATTCCCGCTATTCCATGAAAGAATCTGTACTTGTTTTGCTGACTGTGGCCTTGGGCGCAGTGCTCGGGTCACCCGTTGCCGCCCAAACGAAACAGCCGGCTCTCATCGACCGTGAGCTATTGTTTGGAGACCCCGAAACCTCGGGCGCACAGCTCTCCCCCGATGGACGATTTATGTCGTTTATCAAACCCTACAAAGGCACGCGCAATGTGTGGGTGAAAGGCGTAGCCGAGCCGTTTACGGCGGCAAAACCGCTCACCGCGGATTTGGCTCGACCTGTGCGCAATTACTTCTGGAGCCGCGACAGTAAGTACGTGCTCTATGTTCAGGACAAAGGCGGGGATGAAAACTTCAACCTCTATGCCGTAGACCCATCCGCAGCGCCGCCTGCTGGCGCCGATGTGCCCGTAGCTCGTGACTTGACCGGGCTGAAGGGGGTACGCGTTCAGCTCTACCACGTGCCCAAATCAGACCCCAACACGCTTTACATCGGCCTCAACGACCGGGACAAAGCTTGGCACGACCTGTATAAGTTGAACTTGGCCACCGGCGAAAAAACGTTGCTGCGCGAGAACAAAGACCGCCTGCAAAGCTGGAGTTTCGACTGGAACGATCAGCTGCGGCTGGCCTCCCGGGCCAACCCCGATGGCAGCAACGAACTGCTGGCAGTGGCAGGCAACACGTTTACGCCCGTTTATCGCACCACCATCGATGAGCAGAGTTCCGTAGCTGGCTTCCACAAAGACAACAAGCACGTGTACCTGGTAACGAACGGCGGCCGCACCCGAGACCGAGCCGAACTAGTGCTCTTCGATCCTGCCACCAAGAAAGAAGAACTGCTCGATACCGACCCACAGAAACGAGTGGATTTTGGTGGGCTGATGCTGTCGGAGGTGACACACGAGCCGGTAGCCGTAACGTACGTAGACGACCGGATGCGCCGCGTATGGAAAGACAAAGCGTACGAAGCGGACTTCAAGACCATCCAAGCCAAGGTACCCGGTGCCGACCTCTACCCCGTATCCTCAACAACTGATGAGCGGCTGTGGCTGGTGTCGGCCACCAGTGCCACCATGCCTGGTACCGTTTACCTTTTCGACCGCCAAACCAAAGCCCTAACCAAGCAGTACGACTTACGGCCCAAGCTAAACGCTGCCGACCTAGCCGATATGAAAGCAGTGCGCTACAAGTCGTCGGATGGGCTGGAAATTCCGGCGTACCTGACCTTGCCTAAAGGCGTAGCGGCCAAAAATCTGCCCGTCATCATTGTACCGCACGGTGGCCCCTGGGCCCGCGACGTTTACGGTTTCAATTCTTTGCATCAGTTTTTGGCCAATCGGGGCTACGCAGTGCTTTCGCCCAACTTCCGCGCTAGTACCGGATATGGCAAGAAGTTCCTGGAAGCTGGCAACGGCGAATGGGGCCGCAAAATGCAAGACGATTTGACTTGGGGCGTGAAGTATTTGGTGGCCCAGGGAATTGCCGACCCTAAAAAGGTGGGCATTATGGGCGGCTCGTACGGCGGCTATGCCACGCTAGCCGGCGTTGCGTTTACGCCCGATTTGTATGCAGCAGGTGTGGCTATTGTGGCGCCTTCCAATCTAACGACCTTGCTTAATGCCATTCCGCCGTATTGGGAAGCAGGCCGGAAGCAGATGTACGCCCGCATGGCTGACCCTGGTACAGAAGCGGGCCGCACCGAGTTGGCTCGCATGTCGCCTCTAACGGCCGCCGACAAAATTAAAACTCCACTCATGGTCGTGCAGGGAGCCAACGACCCGCGCGTAAACAAAGCCGAAGCCGACCAGATAGTGGTAGCCCTGCGCGACCGCAACTACCCGGTGCAATACATCTGCGCCCCCGACGAAGGACACGGGTTTGCGCGCCCCGTAAACAACATGGCTATGTATGCGGCATCGGAGAAGTTCCTGGCGGGCCAGTTGGGCGGCCGTTACCAGGAAAGCATGAGTCCGGCCGTGGCGCAACGCCTCAAAGAAATTACCGTCGACCCGAAAACCGTAGTGCTAGCTAACAAGGCCAATCAGGCACTCATCAAGTAAAGCCGAATCAGCAATTGCTAAACTAAAAAGGCCCACCTCCTATCGAGGCGGGCCTTTTTAATTGAATTGAGTAGTCTACTGTGCCTCTTCCTCGTCGAGTTCCGGGTCGTCGGCCTCGGGCTCCTGAGGCTTGTTGGGCTTTTCCTCGAAAGGAGGAGCCAAGTCGGTACGGCTAGGAGCATTATCTAGACGGCCCACGTGGATGAGCGCATCCCCTTGATTGACGACGGGCATGTAGTTGACGCCAATGATGTAGCCCGCCACCGGCGACTCCAGCCGCACGGCCGTCTCGCCGTAGGGGTCGGCCACGGAGCCATATACCTGCCCTTTTTCGATGTATTCGCCATTCTGAACGAAGCTGCGGAAAAGTCCGGCGAACCGAGCCCGCAGCCAAGTAGAGCGCACACATATCACGCTTGCGTGCTCCGCCGGAGCAGATTCAGCCACCATGCCCAAGTGGTGCAACAGTCGAAAGGTGCCGGCCGTGGCCAGTTCGATACCGATTTCATCGAGCCGCAACGATTCGCCGGTTTCGTACACGATGATGCGCCGCCCCTGCTGCATGGCTGCTTCGCGCAAGGAACCGGGACGCAGCGAGGCATTCAGGGTGAAGGGAGCGGCAAAAGCCGCAGCCAGCGCGTCGGTTTCCGGGTCTTCGTGGAGCAGGCACCGAATTTGGGGCATATTGGAACGGGCCGCACCGCCTGTATGATAATCGATGCCATAGTCGATCAGCGGCATGATTTCGCGCATGAAGCGGTGCGCGACGCGGCTAGCCAACGAGCCCCGCGGGTTGCCGGGAAAACTGCGGTTTACGTCTTTGCCATCGGGCACCTCGCGGCTAAAATTTAGAAAGCCGTAGATGTTGAGAATCGGAATAGCAATGATGCTACCCCGCAACGGCCGCAGCATGTCCCGCCGAATCAGGCGGCGAATCGTTTCGATACCGTTTACTTCGTCGCCGTGCATGCCGGCCAGCAGCAGTACCGTTGGACCGGGCTTGTGCGAGCGGAATACGTGCACCGGAATGTCGATGACCGTACCCGAAGGGAGCCGCGAAATGACCAGCTTCGTTTGCACATCCTCGCCCGGCTTGATAACGAGGCCATTGAGCAACATATCTTCGGAGCGGGCAACTGGAGTCAAGAGGCAGCTTAAATAAAGTAGCGCAAAACCTAAGGCTACGCTTCGTTGAACATCTCTGTCAGGCAGTGCAGCATTGCCCGACACCACTTGCAAGCACTAGCGTGGCAAGTCTGGCTGGTTGTCAGGCAAGGCGGCCAAAGCGGCTTTGGATTTGGCTTTTGCCTTCTTTTTCTGAGCTATTTCCGCGGTGTATTCGATGATTTTGCCGGCAATATCGAGGCCGGTAGCTTTTTCAATGCCTTCAAGGCCGGGAGAGGAATTCACTTCAAGCACCAGCGGCCCCCGTTTGCTTTGCAGCATATCAACCCCCGCAATGCCCAGCCCCAACGACTTGGCGGCTAGCAAGGCGGCAGCTTTTTCGGCGCGGCTTAGCTTCACGAGCACCCCTGTACCGCCACGGTGTAAGTTCGAGCGGAACTCGCCTTCTTTGCCTTGGCGCTTCATGGCACCTACCACCTCCCCATTCACCACAAAAGCGCGTAAGTCGGCACCTTTGCTTTCGGCAATAAACTCCTGCACAATAATGCGGGCCTTCAGGTTGTGAAACGCTTCGATAACGGATTGTGCGGCCTTGGCGCTTTCGGCCAGCACCACCCCCAAGCCCTGCGTGCCTTCGAGCAGCTTGATAATAACCGGGGCGCCGCCTACCTGCTCGATCATTTCGGCCACTTCGTCGGAGTAATTGGTGAAAGCGGTTTTGGGCATGCCCACGCCGGCACGAGCCAGAATCTGCATGGAACGGAGCTTGTCGCGGCTGCGCACAATAGCTTGGCTCTCCACGGCCGTCCGCACTTTCATCATCTCGAACTGCCGCACTACGGCACAGCCGTAGAACGTAACGGAAGCTCCAATACGCGGAATAATGGCATCGACGCCCGTAAGGCGGTGGCCCTGATAAATAATGTCAGGCTTGCCTTTTTCGAGCACTAGGTTACAGTGTAGATGATCCACTACCAAGGCTTCGTGGCCGCGCTGTTCGGCGGCTTCCACAAGGCGCGTGGTGGAATATAGCTTGGGCTCACGCGATAGAATCGCCAGTTTCATTGGAAAAAGGATAGAGTAGATTGAAGCGAAGACCCGCGAGAGGCCTACGAAGCCGCAAGTAACAAATAAGCACGGCCGTTTAGGTGCGCGAGGGCTTAGCCGCCAGTTGAGCCTTATATGACATATTACGCCGGGCTACATCCACTACGAAATTCCCGTGCCGAAGCAGGCGTCGCCCGAGCAGCACGGGGTATTTCATATCGGAGCGGTCGGACAAGGAAAACTCGGTATTGAAATCTTCACCAAATATTCGCAGAACTGCCTGAATAACATAGCGTTCCTGCAAATCACCGTTGGAGCTTTTGATGTCCCGAAGCGTAAATTCGGTGAACTCCATTAGTGTGCCGTCGAAGTTGGGATGCGAAGGGTCTAAAAGCAACACGCGCAGGCAGGGCTTACCGTCGGCTCCGGTTATCACTTGTATGTCCGAGCAGTGAATAGCACTGGTATAGGCGCCGGTATCTACCTTGGCCTCCACTCCCCATAGTTGGAACTTCGGAAAATCCACCAGTTCCAACCGTCCCAGTACACGCTTCGGAACACGCTGTTTTTTCATGGCCTTAATGTAACGGGAAGTTCCACTTCGCGGGTACAAGCCCTGCAGAAAATTACTTGGCCAGCAACTACTGCGGTGCTTGTACCCATGAAAGGGCACCCGTTCGAAGGTCATTTATCCTTTGTAGCTGATCCGGTACACCGCATCATTCTGGTCGTCGGAGACGAGCATGGAGCCGTCGGGCAGCACGAGCAAGCACACAGGGCGGCCCCACGACTTTTGGCCTTGCAACCAGCCTTCGGCGAAGGTTTCGTAGCTCTTGGCTTGTTTGCCCGTTGCATCTAGGCGCACCAGCGAAATCCTGTAGCCGAGCTTACTGCTACGGTTCCAGGAGCCGTGTTCGGGTATGAAAATCTGGTTGCGGTAGGCGGCCGGGAATTTCTTGCCGGTATAGAATTTCATGCCGAGCGCCGCTACGTGCGGGCCAAGTTTGCGCGCTGGTTTGGTATACGTAGCAGCAGAACGACCCTTCCCAAATTCGGGGTCAGCTACGTCGCCGGCAAAAAAGTATGGAAACCCGAAGTGCAAACCCGCATTGGGGGCACGGTTCAGTTCGTCGGCCGGCAGGTTGTCGCCGAGCTGGTCGCGGCCGTTATCCGTAAACCACAACACTTTGTCTACGGGGCTCCAATCGAACCCCACAGTGTTGCGTACTCCTTGGGCAAACACTTCCTGGCCAGTACCATCGGGGTTCATGCGGGTGATGGTACCGATAACGGGCTCGGAGGGAATGCACGTGTTGCAGGGCGCCCCTACGGGCACATAGAGTTTGCCATCGGGCCCGAAAGCAATGTAGCGGTAGCCGTGCCACTCGTTGTTGGGTAGCTGGTCGAATACCAAGACAGGCTTGGGCGGCTGCTTAAGTTTCTGCGCAATGTTGTCGTAGCGCGTGATGCGGTTGACTTCGGCCACGTACAAGGCGCCATTGCGGACGGCTACACCATTCGGGCCGTTCAGCCCGTTGGCAATGGTAATCACCTCGTCGGCTTTGCCGTCTTTGTTGCGGTCGGGCAGGCCGTATACTTTTCCGGCGTCGCGGCTGCCTACGTACACCGTACCGTCGGGTCCGACGGCCAGCTCACGGGCGCTTTTCACGCCTTGCGCGAAGTAGGTAATACTAAAGCCAGCAGGCAGCTTTATTTTGCTTAGGTTGGCATCTGCGGCTGCCAGGGGCCGGTCGGGAGCAGAAGAAATCAGAGCCAGCGGCGCTAGCAACAGGAGGGGGAGCAATTGGCGTGTTTTCATGCAGCCCCTTAACCACCGACCCACTTATAAAGTTGCTGCTGGCCAGTTGGCACCACCCACCGCGAAACAAAGTACACGGCATTAAAACAAGCTCCCACTTTCCAGTTCTCCCTCCAACCTAGCTTACTGCCGCCGTTGGCGAATTAGGTTTTCATATTCACGCTCAATCTGTTGCTCTTCTCCGAAGCCAGCGTAGGCCCGGATTCCGCGCAGCAATAAGCCAAACCCCCAGAAGGCACCGACCCACAGCGGCCATGGCATAGGCACCGACTCGAACCCGGTTAGGGCCCAGATAGCCCAGAGCAGTGCATTCACTAGGATGTATGTCACCAACTGCGACTTGAATTTGGCCCGGTCTTTTGCGATATACCAAAGTTGCTGGTCACGATTAGGAGTTTCCATGACAGAAAGAGTATGTAGTGGATTGATGCCTAAACGTATAGCTTCTGCCGCACGCCTGCCACAATACCTTTCCCAAGCGGCATTTCAGGCCGCTGAAGCACAGAAAACCGCTACTCAACCGCAGCCCGCAACTTGGCCGGCGCGTATGAAACCTACTTACGCCCTACCACTATGCCAACCTCCCCCACTGCCGCTAACTGGCGCGCCGAAGCTAAATCATATGGCCGCATCTTGCTCTACCGCGGCGACATCACCCGCGTCGATACCGATGCCATTGTGAATGCAGCAAATTCCAGCTTGCTTGGTGGCGGCGGGGTCGACGGAGCCATCCACCGCGCTGGCGGCCCTGAAATTCTGGAAGCTTGCCGCCGCTTGCGTGCTGGCCACTATGGTAGAGGGCTGCCCACAGGTAAGGCGGTTATCACTACCGCGGGGCGGCTACCTGCCCGGCACGTCATTCATACGGTAGGGCCAGTCTGGAATGGAGGGCACAAGCAAGAGCCCGAACTGCTGGCCAATTGCTACCGCAACAGCCTGCACCTGGCGGCTGAAAACAAGCTTGCTAGTATTGCTTTCTCTAGCATCAGCACCGGTGTGTATGGCTACCCGAAAGCGGAAGCCACCACAATTGCAGTGCGCGAGGTGCGGGCGTTTCTGGAGCAGCACGACCTACCACAGGAAGTTGTGTTCGTGACGTTTGATGAGGCCAGCTTTCAGCTGTACGAGCGAGAATTAGAGTAGCAGCAACCGGTATTTATTGACATAAAAAACAATAAATTACAGGTAACTAAAACCGTTCAGATCTAGCCTACGACATCCCTCCCACCTTCTTAAACGAAAAAGTCATGGCACTCTCCAATCCCTCCCACCCCGCCGTACACAGAGCAAAGAACAGCGCAAGCAACCCCGTTTGGATGGACGCATTGCGCATCCTGCTGGGCCTGTTTCTATTCATCAAAGGCGTCTCGTTTCTAAGCAAGACCAGCGACGTATATTACCTACTGAGCCAGCAACAAAGCTTAGGAGAACTTAGCAAAGCGCCCCTCTTTTTCAGCATTGTGCACATGGTGGGCGGCTTAATGATTGCTTTTGGCGCCCTAACCCGGCTTGCACTTCTGTGCCAAATGCCCATCGTGTTTGGCGCCGCTCTAGTAGTTAATCCGCAGCAGGGTTTCAGGACCGACAACACAGAACTTTGGTTGTCGATACTCGTTTTGGGTTTGCTCTTGTTCTTTATGATTAAAGGTCCTGGCCGCCATTCCATAGACAACAAAGTATTCCGGCATCAGCCAGACTTATCGTAGCCTCGCGCTATAGCCTCACCTCCGGGTGCCGCCGCAAGTAGGCCGCTACGTTGTAGATAAGCCCGGCGTGGCCTGCTTCCAGCAGAACGGTTTGGGCTCCGTGCAATAGCTCGATAAAGCGCTGCAGCCCAGCGTGCGGAATCACTTGGTCGTGGCGGCCCAGAAAGAACGTAACGGGCGTCGGCCGCCGGTTGAGGAGTTGCGCTAAACCACGCAAGCTGAAAGTCAGCAATCGGAAACCAACCCAGCTGCGGTACACGCGCAGCCGTTTCTCACGGCTCTCTAGCTGCCACTCGGCAAAGCGCACAAGGTTGGAGGGCACCAACCGGCGCTGTTCGAGCGTGCCCAAAAACTGCAACAGCCGTTGGGGTCGCAGTACCGCCCGGCCCAACACCCCGCGCATCCAGGGCGGGTACGTAGCCAACGAATACCAGAACTGCCGCTGCAGACCATCTGGCGCAATCAGCCACACTTGCTGCACTCGGTCCGGAAAGGTCTCAACGGCTGTAAGAGCAAACTTGGCTCCCATGCTAAATGCCAAGAGGCTGAAGTTTCCGATGCTGTTTTCTTTTAGAAACTCCTTCAGCAGCTCGCCCAAGCGCTGTTTGGTAAGCGGGGCATCTATTTTGGCCAGCCGGCTGCGGCCGTGGTAGAACAGGTCAAACGCATACACCGTCACCTCCGGGCCTAGCCCGCCGATGAGCGTACGCCAGTGCCCTTCGCCTTGCCCATAGCCATGAAACGCCAAAATCACGCGAGGCCCCGAGCCGTAGGCACGGTAATACAGCTTAGTGGGCATAGGCGAGGCGGCAGTTGAAGGTCATAGCCTCTTCAACTACCCCACGAGAGGAACAGTTACGCCGAGCTTGCTGAAATGCCGTTCTATTAGCCGTCTACACCCTAAATCAACCGCGAAACGCCCCCAGACACGATGAACTTCATGACTTCGCTGCTTGGCAGGTCTAAGTAGGTGATGTTGGCGGTGGGCATCAGCACTAGCTCGCCCGAGAAGTTGTAAGAGTGCGGAAAGTATACAGCCAGTAATTCTTCGCGGTTGATAGCCAGCATGGCATCTTGCGTTACAAACCCCATTTTGTACACCTCGTCCTGCGCGTTCATGCGGGCTAGCACAGGGCAGTTGAATTTCTGGTTGTCGCCCACAAAGGCATCAAACAGGTCTTTGAGGCTGGAATAAATAATGCTGACCAAGGGCGTACGGTGCAAAACCCGCTCGGCAATAACCAAAAACGGCCGCACCATAAACGACTTGGCCACATAGCCTATCACCGTTACTATCACCACCGCTCCTAGCAGCCCCAAACCCGGCACGCCGTAGTTGGGAAACAAGTTGTCGAGCCAATGAAACACAGCGTACAGGATGTACCCGGTCAGGCCGATGGGCGCTACAATAAGAAAGCCGTTGAGGAAGTAATTGAAATATTTACGCATCACGCGAAGGTAGCATTGGGTTAAATGGATAAGGGGCTAAAAGATGCGGTTGAAATAGCCATTCCAGCCCCGCACCTTTTAGCCCCTTGTTTACTCGACTGTGCACCAACTATGCTACCGCCTCCGGTACCTGCTCGATTCGGTCTTTCACGCGCTGCATCAGCCACATCGGCGTGCTAGTAGCCCCACAGATGCCCACCGACTCGGCCCCATGAAACCAGTCTTCGTCGATTTCCTGCTCGTTCTCGACAAAGTAGCTGCGTTCGTTGGTTTTGTTGACCACCGAAAACAAGGCCTTTCCGTTGGAGCTTTTGCGGCCACTAACGAATACGACCACGTCGTGTACGGCAGCAAACTTAGCCAAGGCGGGCTCCCGGTTGCTTACTTGGCGGCAGATGCTGTCGTTGGCATCAAACGACTCCAGAGAGCCGCCCGCCGCTTTTATGCGCTCCTCGATAACGGCCTTCATATGGTAGAACCCAGCCGTGCTCTTGGTGGTCTGGCTGAAGAGCGTAACCGGCCGCGCGAAATCCACTTGGTCTAGATCGGCTTCGGTCATGACGATGAGGGCCCGGTTGCCGGTTTGGCCGTTCAGACCGGCTACTTCCGCGTGGCCTGGCTGGCCATAAATGACAATTTGCCCATCCTGGCGCCGACTGGTGTCGAAGGCGTGCTTTACGCGGTTTTGCAGCTTGAGCACGACGGGGCAAGAGGCGTCGATGAGCTCAATGTTATTGCGAAGAGCCAGCTGGTAGGTTTCGGGAGGTTCGCCGTGGGCCCGGATAAGCACTTTGCAGTCGTGCAGTTGCTCGAGCTGGGCCCGGTCGATGATGCGCAGGCCCTGTTCGTGCAGGCGCTCCACCTCCATGCGGTTGTGCACGATGTCGCCCAAGCAATACAGGGTTTCGTCGTGGGCTAATTCGTCTTCCGCCATCTGAATGGCGAATTCAACCCCAAAACAATAGCCGGAATTCTTATCGATGGTAACGTTCATGGATTCTCTGGTTGCGTAGGTGCGTGGTACTCGGTGCGTAGTGTTAGATTGACCGTCCTCACAATTCTAATGCCTAAGCACTACGCGCTAAGCATCAGGCACTAATCTTATACAACTACTTCGCTGCCGTTCCGTTCATTGTCGGCGCCGGAAGCCAAGGCAAATAGCATAGCCGACACGCGTTCCAACACAAAATCCACCTGTTCGTCGATCATCATATGCGTGGTGTCGAGCATTACGGCATCGGCGGCGCGGCGCAGCGGGCTTTCGGTGCGAGTAGAATCGAGGTAGTCGCGCTTGCGCAGGTTCTCCACTATCTCCTCCACGGGTACTTGCTCGCCTTTCACGGCCAACTCTTCTTGCCGCCGCTCGGCACGGGTCTGCACGTCGGCCGTCATAAATATTTTGACTTCGGCATCCGGAAAAACCGTGGTGCCAATGTCGCGGCCATCCATTACTACTCCCCGCTTGCGGCCCATACGCTGCTGTTGTGCCACCATGGCGTGACGCACAGCCGGTATGCTCGATACTTCACTCACCAAATTGGAAATGCGCATCTGCCGAATTTCATCTTCCCGAATATGCCCGTCCAGGCACAGTTCATTGCGCCCCGTTTTGCGGTTGCGCTTAAAGGAGATGTGCATTTCATGCAGAGCCTGCTCTACGCGAGGCAAATCGTCAAAGCGAATATTGTTTTCGAGCAGATACAGCGTCACGGCGCGGTACATAGCGCCGGTGTCGATGTAGGCATATCCTAGCTCGGCGGCCACGGCTTTGGCCGTGGTGCTTTTGCCACAAGAGGAGTAGCCGTCGATGGCAATGACGATTTTTCTCATAGTTACATCGGTCGGCGGAAAACCGGCACGGGTACCGGAATCCAAGTTCTGCGGGGTGGCGGCGGGTTCAGAAGCTTGGTTGGCAATGAAGCAAAAAACTCCGCTACCGACTCGGCCATTCCCCGCTTAAATTGTTGTTCGATAAAGAAATGAGGGTGCAGAAAGAAGTTTTGCCCGATCTGCACGCCTGCTGTGCCGCGGGTGTCAGTGCGCCACCAGCCCCCAAAGCTACGGATGATACACTCGCCTAAAAAACATCCCAACGCATTTACTACTGCTTCGCGGCTTTCGGCCGGCACATTAGAGCGCTCATTCTCAATGAAATCAGTCAGTGCTTGCACCGCCTTTTCATCGAACTGAGGTAGGTTAAGATTTTTTCGTACGGCTTCGGCCGCTTCTTGCAAATGGCGCATGGGTACAGGAGTTAATATTTCATCTGAAATGACTGCAAACCCCCTGCTTACAGACCTCCAGACTATTCTAATCTACTACCCGCGGCGTTTACCCCCTATTTTTTTGGGTGAATTTTACGAAATCCACTGTCTACGACCCGGATTTTCTAGGTGAATGGGCACAGATGCAAAAAAAGCAACGACCGATTCGGATAAGCCTTTATCGAGTTGTTCAGCCACTCGGAAGAAAGGATTGAAGAAGTGCTGCTGGTTGATACCCACTCCAGTGGTACCGTCGGGACCCTGCGCCCACGTGCCGCCGTAGGTTTCCACGAGGCACTGCCCCAAGAAGCAGCCCAGAGCCGTGGTTACACCCTGTCGGTCGGCAGCCGATAAGGCAGCACGTTGCGTTTCGATAAAGTCGGCTAGCTGTTGTACCGCTACGGCATCGAAAGAGCTAGCTCGCAATTGCTGACGTAAGGCATCGGCGGCAGCACGCAATGCAGCAACAGGAGATTCGGGAGCGGAAGCAGACATCAACAGAAATTAATGGCCCGGTTGAGTTATAGATTGCAAAAACTGGCGGGTCTGCCAATCGGCATAACGTTCCAGTAGCTGCGCAGCATCGCGCCGAGGGTGATACTGGCTGGCTCGCAAGCCCGTGGCTAGTTCCGGGTTATTACCGAGCAGCACGAGCATAAACTGGTTGAACTTCACGGTATTGGTAGGCAGCACTTGCCATGCCTCTTGCCCACGCCGGAGCAGCAACCGGCTGGAAAGCGCCGTTAGCAATGTAGCAGGCCGTTGCGGGTCGTAGTTGATTAGCTGAAATCCACCACCCCGGTACACTTGGCGTCCAAAGGCTGCAGGTAGCAGTCCCCGGCGTCGGCTAAAAGGAAAGTGGCGAGTAGGCACAATCAGGTCGCGCGCTGCCACCACGGTGTCGCCCATTGATACGAAACGTTTCAGCTCAGTAGGAAAATACGCTTTGTATGTGCTGCCTGCGTCGCTCAGGTAACCCGGTCATTTTCCCAATTTTCTATCTGCACAGAATGCCAAGTGCCATCATTGCCCTGATACATGCCTGCGTGGCCAGCGCCACGATGTAGTGCCGGATCTTCGGTTGGAGCGGGCGTAGGCGCAGGAAATGCTGCTGGCTTACGTTGCGCTTGTGTAGCACCGACCACCAAGAGCTAGAACGTGAGCACAAATAGCAAGTCCTTCCGTATCATTGGTCAGCCAACAGGACAGTGAGAATTGGAAAGTACCTATTTAGCAGATTGCTGCTTCCAGTTCACATACAATTCTATGATCTGCTTTGTATGCTTGGCCTTTAAATCGCCGGCCTGAAGTTGTTTTGCCAGGCCAGGATGATCTCCAAAAAGAGCCAACATTGTACGCTCAAATTCCTGGTGCTTTACGGGTACAGCTATAATTTCTGTTCCGTGGCTAATCATCAAACCGTCTCCATCCCAATCAGGAGAATTCATTCCACCCCATTGGTAAGCGGCTAATAAATAGCCACCTCCCTTATAAATCTGCTTCATGAAGCAAGCTTCAACTTGCTTATCAGGCTTCTTTGGATCGGCAAAGCTGCGTACAACTCGAAAGGTGTCGGTTCCAACAGCTAACGATTGTACTTCTCTAGCCAGCAAAATCTTTTTCTTTTTGCTCCCTTCTTCCTGAAGGTGCACTCTCTGCAAGCCTTCCATCCACATTTTGGCGGGATGCCAGCTTTGATCTGGTAATTGATACTGGCCTTTACCTACATTAGACATGCCCGTGGCGGCTGAAATTGCACCCATAGTTGCCAGCCGCACTCCTGCACTAATAAGGCCGACTTGCGCCTGCGTGCCTCTTGCCATGGAAAGCACAACAATAAGCAACAATAACGCACGGCCATTCAGAAACCGGCCCAGAACGGTAGAATTTGTATTCACTAACGAAGAAATATTCTAATATAAAATAAGCAACTAACGGACAATCACTACGCTAGTGACTATCGCAGGGGCACGGAATTTTGCCAATGGCCGCTTTGCGCTTATACGACGCGGTTTTCTTTTGCTGCGGCGTGCGACTGGCGCAACCCGTAGTAGCAAGGCCCGAACCTAAGAAGAGGGCAGTTATCAAGTAAGTGGCAATCTTTCTCACTGACGCAGATTTTAACAAATATACGGTTCTTTACCTGTCTGCCGCTTTTCTGCGGCCAGTCTTGTACAGCTTCTCCCCTAACTTATGCCCGCTGAATTTAGTTTACAGGCTAACGTCATCGACCTGTTTGCCAATACCATAGCCCCTAGCGTTGTGCACGTAGCCGACGGCCGCATTCAGGCTATTGAGCCGACGGGCGCCACTGCTCCCGACCCGAGTTTGCCGTATGCACTGCCCGGTTTCGTGGATGCGCACGTGCACATCGAAAGCTCGCTGCTGATACCGGCTGAATTTGCCCGGCTGGCCGTAGTGCACGGTACGGTAGCTACGGTGTCGGACCCGCATGAGATTGGCAATGTGCTGGGCGTGGCGGGATTGGAATTCATGCTGGAAAGTGGGCGGCAGGTACCGTTCAAGTTTTGCTTCGGTGCCCCGTCGTGCGTGCCGGCCACGCCTTTCGAGACAGCTGGCGCCGAGATAACGGCACAGGACATCGAGCAATTGTTTCAGAACCCGGAAATCGGGTATCTGGCGGAAATGATGAACTGGCCCGGCGTGCTGAACCGCGATGCGGGCGTGATGGAGAAAATTCGGCTGGCGCAACAGTACGGCCGCCCTGTAGACGGCCACGCTCCTGGCCTGCGCGGAGCCGATGCCCAACGCTATGCCGAAGCCGGCATCAGCACCGACCATGAATGCTTTACGGCCGAAGAAGCCCTCGATAAGCTGGCGGTCGGCATGAAGATTCTAATTCGGGAAGGCTCCGCAGCCCGCAACTTCGACGCCCTGATTGATCTGCTGCCGGAGCACTACGAGCACATGATGTTTTGCTCCGACGACAAGCACCCCGATACGCTGGTGCTCGGCCACATCAACCAACTGGTGCAGCGCGCCGTGGCCCGCGGCCAAGACGTGCTGAAGGTGTTACGCGTAGCTTGCCGCAACCCCGTCGAGCACTACCGCCTGCCCGTCGGCCTGCTCCGCGCCGGAGACCCCGCTGATTTTATTGTGGTAGACAACCTCACGGATTTCCAAGTGCGCCAAACGTACTTAAATGGTGAGCTAGTAGCCGAAAATGGCAACACCTTGATTACCTCGGTGCCTGGCCGCATCGTTAATAATTTCCATGCTCGGCCTGTCAAGGAAGAGGAATTTCAAGTACAAGCTCCCGCTAACGAACAATCAACTGTCAGGGTCATCGAGTGCTTTGATGGACAGCTTATCACTGCTCGTCACGACCTATCGGCTCGCGTGGAAAATGGACTGGTGGTACCCGACTTGACGCAGGATATTCTCAAGCTTACCGTTGTGAACCGCTACCAGCCTGCGTCGCCAGCGGTAGCTTTCATTCGCGGTTTCGGCCTGAAGCATGGGGCCTTAGCCAGTAGCGTCGGTCACGATTCGCACAATATCACGGCCGTTGGCTGCGACGATGAAAGCATAGCCCGTGCCGTAAACTTGGTAATGCAGGCCCGAGGTGGTTTAGCCGCTGTTGGGACCAACGGCGAGGAGCTTGTGCTGCCGCTGCCCGTTGCCGGACTAATGTCGGAGCAGGATGGTTACCGCGTGGCCGAATCGTATGCGGCTATTGATGCGCTGTCGAGGCAGCTTGGCTCTCCACTCGGGGCACCGTTTATGACCCTCTCCTTTATGGCCCTGCTGGTTATCCCGAGCTTGAAATTAAGCGACAAGGGGCTATTTGATGGCGAAGCATTTCGCTTTGTAGAGGCGGTAGTGTAAAATTATTTATTAACAGAAAAGCCGCTCCCATATTAAGGGAGCGGCTTTTGTTATAGTTGATATCCTAGTGCAAGTAGACAATTAAAACCGCTTTTTCAGCAGCTTTTCCATCTTCTCCTCGGTTAGCGGCTTTGCCAGATATTCTACGTCCGGGTATTGGGCTACGCGGGCGGTGTCGGCGGCGTGCATGGAGGTGGTAAGCACCGCCATGACGGTTTTGGCCTTCGATTGATCGGGCAAGGCGTCGTAGAGCTTCAAGAACTCGAAACCATCCATGCCCGGCATCTTCAGATCGACGAACACGAGTGCAGGTACCGCATCCGGGTCGACGGGTGCGTTTTCCTCGCCCCACAAAAATTGAAACGCCTGCTCTGCTTTCCGGAAAGTGTGCACTTGGTCGGCAACGTCGAGACGACTAAGCAAGCGGTTGTTCAGAAAACTAGTGGTTTCGTTATCATCAACCAGTACTATGCTGCGCAGCTTCTTCGACATAAGACAGTTTGGTTTCACTAAAGCTCGAACGGGAACAGGAGAAAGATGCTAAAGCAAGGTTTTGTTTTACAACCAGCCTTGCTCCCGCATCCAATCATCATTGTAAATCTTACCCAGGTAACGGGTGCCGTGGTCAGGCAGGATGACAACCATGGTATCGTCTTCCTGGAGGTGTTCCCGGGCGTATTCCAGCGCCCCGTATACTGCCGAGCCGCAAGACCATCCGACGAACAAGCCCTCTTCCTTCGCTAGGCGGCGCGTCATGACGGCTCCGTCCTGGTCTGTGACTTTGATGAACAGATCAATGACATCGAAGTTAACATTCTTAGGCAAAATATCTTCGCCAATACCCTCGGTCTTGTAAGGATAGATTTCATTTTTGTCGAAAATTCCGGTCTCCTTGTACTTCTTAAAAACCGAGCCGTAGGTATCAATACCCACCGTCACGAGGTCGGCATTTTGTTCTTTCAAATACTTGGAGGTACCGCAAATGGTACCGCCAGTGCCCACCCCGCACGCAAGGTGCGTGATTTTGCCGTCGGTCTGTTTCCAGAGCTCGGGACCGGTGTTTTCGTAGTGGGCGGCTGTGTTCGAGAGGTTGTCGTACTGGTTCGGGTAGAAGGAGTTGGGCGTTTCGGCCGTGATGCGGCGGGCCACTGAGTAGTAGGAACGCGGATCGTCGGGCTCCACGTCAACGGGGCAGATGACCACCTCGGCACCCACTGCCCGCAAGATGTCTTGCTTTTCTTTGCTTTGCTTGTCGCTCATCACAAAGATGCATTTGTAGCCTTTGGAAATAGCTGCCAGCGCCAGCCCCATGCCGGTGTTGCCGGAAGTTCCCTCCACGATAGTACCGCCAGGCTTCAGGATGCCCGCTTTTTCGGCGTCCTCTATCATCCGCACTGCCATGCGGTCCTTCACGGAGTTGCCGGGGTTGAAGTATTCTACTTTGGCCAGAACGGTGCCTTTGATACCGTCCGTAACCTTGTTGAGCCGCACCAGGGGCGTGTTGCCAATGGCCTCGACTATATTATTCAGGTACATGAGAGGGGAATTGTTGATGAGAGGGGGCCACAAAGGTACGGATTTGCTGTGGTAGCCCCGGGAAGTCACTTAGTTTCCCAAGCTTCCTTCCACTATAACCCTAGAAATTAGGGACTTGTTGCAGTTAAGCGGAGCGTTCCTCCGGTACCGTAGCTGACAGGCGACTGCCAATACAACTCAGCGGATGTAGAGCTTGTGTCTGGTCGATGAACGGCAAAGCATCCTATCGGTTAGGTAAATTGCTTGACACATAGTTCCCCGATTCCCGTTCAGCATCATAAACTACTCCAATAGCTCGGTGGCCGCAGCTTTGCGTCAACTGGTTGTTGTTGCGACAGTCCTGTAGCAAAATCAATTTGTTACGAGCCTCTTTTTCGTGTGGCGCCGCTTCCCATGAATCAGTTAGTGGCTTGTCACCGCCGCAAAAAGGGCTACTTTTGCGCACCGGGTGCTTTAAATAGCATCTTTTTCGCACTCCCAACCGCAACCTATCTCTAACCCCCTCTCTACATGAGTGTTCTGGTCAACAAGGATTCTAAAGTGATTGTGCAGGGCTTTACTGGCTCCGAAGGCTCGTTCCATGCCCAGCAGATGATTGAGTATGGCACCAACGTGGTGGGCGGCGTTACGCCCGGCAAAGGCGGCACTCAGCACCTCGACCGTCCGGTGTTCAACACCGTAGCCGAGGCAGTAGAGCAAGCCGGCGCCGACACTAGCATCATCTTCGTGCCCCCAGCTTTCGCCGCCGACGCCATCATGGAAGCCGCCGACGCTGGTATCAAGGTCATCGTCACCATCACCGAAGGTATTCCAACCAAGGACATGATTGCGGTGAAGGAATACCTAAAAGGCCGCGAAGGCCTCCGCATGATCGGGCCAAACTGCCCCGGCGTCATGACAGCTGGTGAGTGCAAAGTGGGCATCATGCCCGGCTTTATCTTCACGAAAGGCAAAATCGGTATCGTTTCAAAATCAGGCACCCTGACATATGAGGCGGTTGACCAGCTAACCAAGGCCGGTCTCGGCCAAACCACCGCCATCGGCATCGGCGGTGACCCTATCATTGGCACTACCACCAAAGAAGCCGTGGAACTGCTCATGAACGACCCCGAAACGGAAGGCATCGTCATGATTGGTGAAATCGGCGGCGGCATGGAAGCCGAAGCTGCTCGCTGGATCAAAGAAACCGGCAACAAGAAGCCAGTAGTAGGCTTTATTGCTGGTCAAACGGCACCTCCCGGCCGCCGCATGGGCCACGCCGGTGCTATCGTAGGTGGCGCCGACGACACGGCTGCTGCTAAGATGGCTATCATGCGCGAGTGCGGCATCCACGTAGTGGATTCGCCCGCCGAAATCGGCGACACGATGCTGCGCGTATTGGGCGGCAAGTAATTGCTTTCTAATTCAGCCTGATTGCAAAGCCCCGGCGTAAGTCGGGGCTTTTTTGTTGTGTTGTATGTAACAGCTGGCTATCGCAGTGGCTGTTGGGGTTGCCAAACGACACCGATACCAAGTATCACTGCCGGGATTCCGGCGGCAAACCATTGATCATCGAGTGTTTCAGTTCGGTTTGCCGAGCTAGAAGGCTCGAGATTGCTACTCGACAATCCTATTGAAGATTGTAAGTACCAGCTTTCATTTTGGCCTAGCCGGCGGCGATTGTTTACTACTAATTGATGACGATAGCTACCCATATTAGGAATAGCCCCCTTCCTATTAGCTAGTCCGCTGAAGGACACACGGTCTACTCGATATGTGAGACTGTACGTACTGAATGGCAATTCACAGGCAGTTCCTATTTGGCCAAATGCCTTGCTGTATCGACCTCGCTTGTACTCACCACCCAATAAACCATCCTGACGGTTAGTCATAGCATAGCCACCGCCAGCCGTGGCATTCAGCAGCCAGTTCTCTCCAATATTCCAATACCCTCCCATTCCTAGCTCCGCCTGACGGTGCCGGACATAGTGGTCTCCACCTGTGTTGAGACCAATTTTTCCGGCACCAGTTAGCAAAACGTGGGGCAAGGGCGAGTAAGCTCCTACAGTTTCCACCAAAACTGCAGGGTGCATACTGGCGGCTACTTCAAGCTGCCCCTGGCGTTCTATGAGGGGCATAGTGGACTGCATAGGTACGTATACTGTACAGCCGGTTATAGATACAAAACTTAAAACGAGTAAGGTATTCTTCATATGCAACTCAACTAATAGATGCGTCAAGTTGCTTGTCTTTGCATTGGCTGCGAAACCAATACATCAATCCTTTAGACTTCTTCCGGTTGACTTCCTGGTAGCATGGTGTTGAATAATTCTAGCAGGCAAAGAATAGAGAGGGTTTTTCTGAATTATAAATAGACTTTTAAGATCATCCTTAACAAAAAAGGAATCTGCTTTAAAAACTGAATTTGCTCAGTTCTCGCTTTCGAATCTCTACTTCCGTCCTTCCTGACCGCCTACATTTACTACTATACCCAGCTGAAATACCGAGTTGGAAGCTTTCAGAAACTTGCGGGTTCGTAAACCAAAATTGCTGCCGCTGATAAACTGGAGTTGGAGGGGCCCCGCTACTTTGATGCGGGTATAGGTGATAGGTTCGAGAAAAACGTTGTCCTCAGGGGCTTGAGCAACACCGCCCAAGCGAAAATCATTGAGCTGCATATAGCTGGCCCGAAGCGCTGTACCATAGTTGAAGTCCCAGTCGCGACCTAATGCGTGGAAGGTTTTCTCGTCTTTCGAAGTATAGTTGACCTGCACGAAATACTTTTTGAGCTTTCCTTCCGCACTCTGCTCGGTGATGTTGGTTTCGTTGTTGAACCTGGTGCGCTTGGTGTTGCCCGCGCCTATGCCCCCGTACACTTCCAGCACGCGCTGGTCTTTGCGCAGGCGCGTGAAATAGCCGACTCCGGCCTCCACGAAATCGTGGTCTATGGATTCCCGGTCGGCTTTCTTGCCGAAGAAATTCTCTTTCTTATTAGAATGCAGGAAAGACGCCGAACCAATGACACCAATATGGTCACCAACGGCGTAGGCGCCCTGCAAAGCAGTGTTTTGGCTGAAATTACTATGAATACCGGCGCTCCATTCGCCTTTTTGCGTGAGGAGCGGCACTTGCGGCGGCGGCGGGAAATAAAGGGACGAACAACTAGCTAACAGAGGCAAGCTCAACAAGAAGACTGCACGAAGCAAATGAATCATAAAGGACAAACAGGAACGGGATAAGTGAAGGCAAAACGTGTGAATCCGTACTTCCTTGTGTGGCCATAGGCTCAACAGTTGCGTACAGTTCAACAGGTGGCTGCTACTGAGGCAGCCCCTCATTGTCCAAACTTCGCGTTTTATGCCCAATACTTCTTACGATGCCCTCATTATTGGCTCCGGCCAGGCAGGTAATCCTCTTGCCACTGCGCTTGCCGATGCCGGCCAACGGGTAGCCCTTATCGAGGAAAACTTGCTCGGTGGCTCTTGTATCAACTATGGTTGCTCCCCAGTGAAAGCCATGCTCGCGTCGGCTGAGCGGGCCCACCAACTCCGCACCGCCACCGATTTCGGGATTAAGGACGCCGAGCCCAAAACCAATATAAAGGCAGTAGTAGCCCGCAAAGATGAAATAATCGGGACGATGCGCGAAGGCGTCCGCAGCAACCTTACCGAAGAACACAAAGGCATTACGGTGCTAGAAGGCCACGCCACCTTTACCGGGCCGCGCAACATCCTCTTCACCCCGCCTACTGGTCCGCTACAGGAACTTAGCGCCAAGCGCATTTTTATCAATACCGGTACGCGCGCTGCCATTCCCGACATCGAAGGACTGGATGGCTTACCTTACCTCTCCACCACTCAACTACTCGACCTCAAAGAGCTACCCAAGCACCTGCTCATCGTGGGAGGCGGCTACATCGGGTTGGAGTTCAGTCAGATGTATCGGCGCTTTGGTTGTGACGTGACGATCATCGAATCGGGCACGCAATTGCTGGAGCGCGAAGACGATGATGTGTGTGAAGCCCTCAGCAAGATCTTGACCGACGAAGGAGTGGAGATTGTGCTTGGCGCCGACGTGCGGCACGTCTCGCGCAACGAAGAAGGCATCTTCACGCTTACGGCCAGTACCAAGCAGGGCGACCGACGCCTGCGCGGCACTCACTTACTCGTGGCTACTGGCCGCACTCCCAATACTGATACGCTCGGCCTCGACCAAGCTGGCATCAAACTCGACGAGAAGGGCTTCATTGAAGTCAACGAGCGCCTGGAAACCAACGTCCGCGGCGTATACGCCCTCGGCGACATACACGGTGGCCCCCAATTCACCCACATCAGCTACGACGACTTCCGCGTGGTTCGCGACAACCTTCTCAAGCGTGGTAAGCGACGTTCGGCCAAGCAACGGCCCCTGCCCTACTGCGTCTACACCGAGCCGCAGCTCGGCCGCATCGGCCTCAACGAAAGCCAGGCGCAGGAGCAAGGCCTCGACTACCGCGTTGCCAGCATGCCCGTTCACACCATCGGCCGTGCCCGCGAAACCGGCCGTACCAACGGCTTCTGGAAGGTGCTAGTTGACCCGCAGGATAGAATTGTGGGTGCCTCCATACTTTGCGCCGAAGGTGGTGAGCTAATGACTATGTTTCAGCTTGTAATGATGGGCAAGCTGAAATATCAGCAGCTTCAGAACATGGTTATTGCGCACCCAAGCTGGGCCGAGGGTTTAAATAATGTGTTTGCCAAGCTGGCAAAACCAGAATAACGGAAGCTGTTATTTTCGAGCGTCTTTTGGGCTATCATAGCTCCCCCTTACCTCGACTCTCATGAAGATATTTGCCGAAACAGAAAGGCTGCTACTACGCGAGTTGTTACCCACCGACGCGCCGGGCATGTTCGCGCTGGACTCCGACCCGCTGGTGCACCGCTACTTAGGCAATAACCCGGTTCAAACCATCGAGCAAAGCCAGGAAACTATAGCCTTTATTCGGAAACAGTATCTGGAAAATGGTATTGGGCGCTGGGCCGTCATCCAGAAAGCAACCAACGAGTTCATCGGTTGGGCGGGCCTCAAGCTGGTGCGCGAGCCCGTCAACCATCACGTCGATTTCTACGATGTAGGCTACCGGTTTATTCATCAGTATTGGGGCCAAGGCTTTGCCACAGAAGCGGCACGGGCCTCGGTAGCCTATGGGTTTGAGGTGCTGCGGGCGCCCGTACTCTACGCCATAGCCGACATGCAAAATACAGCCTCGCGGGCGGTGCTGGCCAAGGTTGGGCTGCACCACGTTAGCGTTTTCGACCATGAGGGCGTGCCCACAGCTTGGTTGGAGGCTCGGCGCTCCTCATCGAAAATTGCTTCAGCCAGCTATCAAGCTTTTACTTAGAATCAAAAGCAGGTCTTCTTTACTTCTCTTCAAAAACCAAGCTACCCGGGTTTATGCGTCCTATCAGCTGTTTCGTAGCACTTACCTGCCTGAGCGCAACACTGACAGCTTGCGAACAGAAAGCAGCTACTTCTACTACGCCCACAACCATAGCACCAGCCGTGGCAACCGACACGGCGTTACCACAAGCGTCTTCGCTCCTACCTACGCCCACCTATGCAGGCACGTACACAGTGCAGGACACGGCCGTGTGTGCCCTTTCCATCACCATTACTAAGCAGGCTAATGCCTATCGGTTTGTCATGGGTGAAACGCGTGGGCCGGTTCGGGTAGACCGGCAAGGCTCCGAAACTTACCTCACCTTTTTGGGCCTAAAAGGAGCGGACCCGCAGGACAATGTAGAAGCCGTTTGGCAGGACAGCCTACTCCTGATTCAGAACTACGGCAACTCCATGAACGAGTACACGCGCTTCGAGCAGTGCGACGCCAAGTATCTGGAACTGGTTCGGCAGCGGTAGTCTTACTCGCTCTTCTGGACGAACAGATGCGGGAGTAGAATAACACTTACCGCCAAGAAGCCATGCCCTTGTCTGATACGATTATATGCATACGGTTCATTAGGACCATATGTACCGCTTGGCCTACCTGAAGCGCCCCATGCGGCCTGCAACCGCAGCCAAGGCACTGCCCCGTCTTCACGGCCAAAGCGCAAAAACAACATAGGTTCAATACGCGTCATGTGGCGCAAGCCGATGGGCTGGCTATTATAGGTGAGCGAAGAAAATGTAACCCTTGAAAGCCGAGAAGTTGCTCCCATCGTTAACAGCCGCGCTTGATAAGAAATGACGGCTTCACCGTAGAGTCGGTGGTAGCCAGCTTGCAAGTCCACTCGTCTATTCAGTTCTAATAAATCACTGTATTCAGAGTAACCACGGCTATTGCGTGCCTCCCCGTACCCTCCAAGCGCGCTTATTAGCCAACGTTCACCAAGCGTATAATAGCCTCCCACTCCTAGCTCGTACTGTCGAACTCGAAAGTATGTACTATCCCGGTCATCGGTCTTGAGGCCGCCAGCGGCCCGCACCAGCAGATGCTTTACCGGTGAATAAGTGGCTCCCGCCTCCCAACGCCCATTCAGAAATGTTGTTCCCTGCACCTCCACCTGCCCTTTGTCCCGAATTTGGGGAGCCGCAGGAAGCATAGGAGCATACACAGAACAACTGCTCAAGGTGAGTACAGACAGCAGCAGAAAGCAGGAATAGCGAAGTAGCAGTTGGAGCATATAAGAGAGTAGTAATAAAATAACCAATTGAAGATCAACACATAATCCAAGCTTTCAAACAGTAAAGAAAGATTAAATAGCTAGACTAAGCGCAGTAGCAGGATACCTGATTAAGCAGTTTAGTTGCACGCCTGAAAGCACAAAAGCTGTTGTGGCCGGAACCACAACAGCTTTTGCATTGCTTGCTTTGTCTCTACTTGGCGTAGGCGACAGCGCGCATTTCGCGGATTACCGTGATTTTGATCTGACCGGGATACTGCATTTCCTTCTCGATTTTCTGCGAGATTTCATAGCTCAGCTCCTGCGCACGCTCGTCCGATACGTTGTCGGCGTTCACCATCACGCGCAGCTCGCGGCCGGCCTGAATGGCGTAGCATTGCAGTACACCGTCGAAGCTGACGGCAGTTTCTTCGAGTTGCTTGAGGCGCTTGATGTAGCTTTCCATCATCTCGCGGCGGGCACCCGGGCGCGAGCCAGAAATGGCGTCGCAGGCTTGCACGAGCGGCGAAATCATGGCCGTCATTTCCATTTCGTCGTGGTGGGCGCCGATGGCGTTTACCACGTCGGGGTGCTCTTTGTATTTCTTGGCTAGCTCCATGCCTAGGATGGCGTGGGGCAGTTCGGGCTCTTCGGTGCTTACCTTGCCGATGTCGTGTAGGAGGCCGGCGCGCTTGGCGTGCTTCACGTTCAGGCCCAACTCGGCGGCCATAGTGGCGCAGAGGTTGGCTACTTCGCGCGAGTGTTGGAGCAGGTTTTGGCCGTAGCTGGAGCGGAAACGCATCCGGCCCACCATCTTGATTAGCTCGGGGTGCAGGCCGTGAATCCCGAGGTCGATGATGGTTTTCTCCCCGATTTCCACGATTTCCTCGTCGATGTTCTTGCGGGTTTTGGCCACAATTTCCTCGATGCGGGCCGGGTGAATCCGGCCGTCCTTCACCAGCAAGTGCAAGCTCAAGCGAGCTACTTCGCGGCGCACCGGGTCGAAGCCCGAGATGATAATAGCTTCGGGCGTATCATCCACAATGATTTCCACACCCGTAGCCGCTTCCAGCGCCCGGATGTTGCGGCCTTCCCGGCCGATAATCTTACCCTTCACGTCGTCGGATTCGATGTTGAATACCGACACGCAGTTTTCAATAGCATGTTCTGCCGCAGTGCGCTGAATGGTTTCCAGCACCACTTTCTTGGCGTCTTTGGTGGCCGAAAGCTTGGCTTGGGCTACTACATCTTTGATGTAAGAAGAAGCCTGAATCTGCGCTTCATTCTTCAACGACTCTACTAGCTGTTCCCGTGCTTCGGCAGCCGTCAAGCCTGAAATGGTTTCCAGTTGGCTTTGCACTTGATGCAGTTGCTCATTCAAGTGGTGGCGGGTCTGCTCTAGCTCGGTTTCCACTTCTTCCTCGCGCTGCTGAAGCTTGGCTAGTTGCGCTTCCAGTGTGGCGCGGCGCTTTTCGTCTTGGGCCTCCAGCTTCTCGCGCTGTGCTTGGCTCTGCGCTTCTATCCGCTCCCGGGTGGCATCCAACTCGGTTTCCTTGCGCTGAATCTGCTCAAGCTGCCGCTGCGTGGTGTCGGTTAGCTTCTTGATGGCTTGCTCTTGCTCCACTACAGTGGCGCGGCGCTCGGTTAGCTCCTGCTCTAGCGCCTGCTTTTGGCGGCGGCTCTCTTGCTCAAACTCTTGCTTAAGGGTGCGAAACTTGTCTTTCGACTGCTGAATTCGCTCGTCGCGGGTACGGTTGGCTTGCTGCTCGGCTTCGGCCAGCAGTTGTTGAGCGCGGGCTTTGGCCTCGGCTTCGTGGTCCTTGTTGGCCTTGCCGGCCAGCAAGCGCCCCACCACGATGCCGACCACAAGGGCCAGCACAGCGGCTAAGACAATATAGATAGTGGTGGACATGAGCTATGGTTTTGGAAGGATGATTGAAAACCATAACCAGCAGTAGGGCCGTATGCCAAACAACCCCGCCGCGCTTGTCGCACTGTCGGGGTTCAAACTAAAATTACGCTGATGCGTCGTCTGTTTCTCTTTTTCAGACGAGCACCACTCCTGATAACAACTCATCGAGACGCGCTAGGCGCTCGGTCAGTACTGTATCAGTACCATCTTTTTCCTTGCTAACTTTCAAACGGTCAGCCATCGTGGACAGCGCAATCATGGCCAGCAGGTCTTGCTTGTCCTGAATGCCGTATTGCTCGCGAAATTCCTTGATCCGCTCACCTAATAGGCGACCAGCCATACGCAACCGTTCCTCGTCCTGAGGTTCGACGCGCATTGGGTAGTCCCGATCGGCTATGCGGATTTTGATGGATAGTTCGCTCATGGGAGCAGTCGTGGGTGGGGTGGATGGTGGTTGCGGTTACTCCCTCAAATAGGCAAGGCACTTATCTATTTCGCGGATGTATTCGTTGAGGCGCAGTTTTAGCTCGTTGACATTGGCCGGTTCTCCGGCTATGGTATTGACAAGTTTAACTATATTCTCCTGATTCTGGAAATCCTTAAGCTGCCGCTCCCGGTCGCGCACGTCGGCCCGAAGCTGCTCGACAGTAGTTTGCGCATCAGCCAATTCCTCGCGCAACCGCTGATAGGCAGACACTAAGGTGTTCACCTGCCGCTCCAGGCGGTCGAGTTGAGCAAGCTGCTGAGAGGAGGCCATGCGAATAGAAGTTTTTGCTAGAACGCATTTGTATGCGTTCGTCGTTCGGGCAAGTTGGCAGTTTTTCGTTGTTACCCAAAATGTGGGAAAGCTATCCACATGCTTGTTCAACCAAGCTAGGCTTCATACTTATCACAACTTGACAGTTATGATGAGTATACCCAAGTACAACTCCTTTCACCAAGGAGTTGATAAGCGGAAAGCAATCCGGCGACATAGGCTCGTCAGTTGATTCCTTGAAATCTGGAATTCGTATGAGTCCCCTTACTGTTGGATAATCTATGTCCACAAACACTCCGAAGTGCGCATGGATTAAAACTCTCCCTTTTATACATTGACCCACGGGAAAGCGCAGATGCACTTCGGCCCAATCCACCATAGGAAAGTTGTCCTCTGATTTTTCCATTAGGTCTAGGAATACAAGCTGTACTACCGCCGGATAACGGCGCCGGCCTGCTGTTCGAACTGCTGAATTAGGCGCTGCATCACCGAGTCGATGGCCTGGTCGGTGAGGGTCTGGGTGGTATCTTGGAGCAGGAAGCTCACTGAATACGACTTCTTGCCCGCGCCGAGGTTCTCGCCTTCGTACACGTCGAACACGTTCACCGATTGCAGCAGCTTCTTCTCGGTGCGGCGGGCAATCTGCTGGAGCTGGTCGAAGGTGATGGTTTTGTCGACCACCAACGACAGGTCGCGGCGGACCTCCGGGAACTTCGGTAGCTCACGGGCCACGAGGGTGTTCTTGTACTTCTTAACCAGCCAATCCCAATCCAGCTCGGCGTACCACACCGGCTGCGTTACGTCCACTTGCTTGAGCACCGCGCCCGACACGGCACCGAGCTGTGCTACGGGTTGGTTTTGAGCAAGCAACGTCAGGCCTCCAGCCAAATACGGGTGCTGCACCGGCTGCGAGGTAGGCGAACCGAAGCCAAGCGCCGCCAACACCTGCTGTACGGCACCTGCCAATTGGTGATACGTCGCCTTCTCCGACTTTTGCTGCCAGGTTTCGGCGGTAGCGTTGCCGGTCAGGTAAATCACGAGTTGGTTCTTTTCCTGATACTGGCCGTCGGCTACGCGGTGGTAAGTTTTGCCGAACTCGTAAAGCTTCAGGTCGCGCTGGCGACGGTTGATGTTGTAGCGCACCACTTCCAGGCCGCTGTGCAGCATGGTGGGGCGCATCACGTCGAGGTCGGCGCTGTTGAAGTTGAGCAGCGGCACCAACCCCTCGTTCTTCTCGCCTGGCTTCTGGAAGTAGGCGGAGTTGGTGATGGAGTTGGTGATAATTTCCGAAAAGCCTATGCCACTCAGCAAGCGCGAAATGTTCTGGCGCAAGATTTCTGGGTCGGGCTTCACGAAACTAGCCAGGAACGACGCCGAGTTGTGCGGCCGCAAGGCCACGTGGTCGAAACCATAGATGCGCAGGATTTCCTCGATAACATCAGCCTCACGGGTCACGTCTACCTTGTGCGGCGGCACCGACAGAATCCATTCGGCGTGGCCGTTGGCATCCTGGTTTTCTTCGGCAATCAGAATATCAAGGTCGGTCAGGATCTGACGAATACGCTCGGGCGCGATGAACTGGCCGACCAACTTCTCGACGCGGGGCAAACGCAAACGCACTGGCGTGTGGCCGATATGATTTGGGTACTCGTCCACGATGGGCGCGGCTACGGTAGCGCCAGCCACTTCTTGCAGCAGCAGAGCCGCCCGCTTCAGGGCCGGCAGCACCATGTTGGGGTCGGTGCCCCGCTCGAAGCGGAACGAAGCGTCAGTTTTCAGCTGATGCGTTTGGCTGGTTTTGCGCACGGCAGCAGGCTGGAAGTAGGCGCTTTCCAAGAACACCCGGGTGGTGTCATTGGACACGCCCGACGTCTTGCCCCCGAATACACCGGCCAGCGCCATCGGGGCGCCGTTGGCATCGGCAATAACCAAGTCTTCGCCTTTCAATGGGCGTTCGGCGCTGTCGAGGGTAACGAACTTCTCCCCCGCGATGGCGCGCTTTACCCGGATTTGGTTGCCTGTAATCTGGTTGGCGTCGAAGGCGTGCAGGGGCTGGCCCAACTCGTGCAGCACGAAGTTGGTGACGTCTACCACGTTGTTGATGGGCGAGAGGCCAATGCTGCGCAAGCGCCGCTGCAACCACTCCGGCGAAGGTCCTACCTGCACGTTCTCCATCAGCACCCCCGCATAGCGTGGGCAGGCCTCGGTGTCCTCAATCGTAACGGCTATGTTCTGAGTAGCTTCGGTGGGCGCGTGAAACTTGCTCACATCCGGCAGGTGGCAGGGCTGACGCAGCAAGGCGCGTAGTTCGCGGGCCACGCCGTAGTGGGAGGCCGCGTCGGCGCGGTTAGGCGTCAAGCCAATTTCGAATACTGAATCAGAGCCAAGGCCGAAGTAGTCGGCGGCGGGGGTGCCGTTGGGCAGGTCAGTATCAAGCACCATGATGCCAGCGTGGGATGTACCGAGGCCGATTTCGTCTTCGGCGCAGATCATGCCTTCGGAAGCGGCGCCCCTGATTTTCGACTTCTTGATCTTGAATGGCTCGCCTTGGCTTGGGTGCAGCACGGCGCCATCCAGGGCCACTACCACGCGCTGGCCGGCCGCTACGTTGGGCGCGCCGCACACAATTTGGCGGGGCGTACCGTCGCCTACATCTACTGTGGTCAGGCTTAGCTTGTCGGCATCAGGGTGCTTCTCGCGGGTAAGCACAGTGCCGAGCACCACGCCGCGTAGGCCACCCGGCACGCTTTCCAGCTCTTCAATGCCTTCCACTTCCAGCCCGGAACCTGTCAGCAGCTTGCCGATTTCCACGGCGGGTTTGTCGGTGGGAATGAGCGTGCGGAGCCAGTCGAGGGATATTTTCATTTTACTTGTTGAAGGCTGGTTGTTGATTGTTGGCTTTGGAGGCCAGTAGTCGAATAAACTGATAACTGGCAACTGGCAACAGCGGCGGCAAAGGTACGGATTCAGACGAGCGGCTTCAATGCCCCAAAGACTGCTGCGTTTACGTCTGTTAATTAATGGCTAGTCCATATCTAAATAGAACGTTGTCACTCCAACGCAGAAGTAATCTGGATAAGGTCGTTGAGGGCTTAACATCAGCTTCCTCTCTCCGCTTGATGCGCGGAATGTCGGAATGACATTGAACCCTTAATGAGTTGCCTCCTCGCCATGCGCGGCGTGGTCGTGGAAGGCTTGTTCGCCGGCCTTGATTTCCACGGCCAAGCGGTTGTCTTGGGGCGGCACGGGGCAGGCAAAACCGTCGTTGTAGGCGCAGAAGGGGTTGTAGGCTTCGTTGAAATCGAGCGTAATTTCGGTATCGCCGGCGGCTGGCTTGGCGGCATCGAGGTAGCGGCCGCCGCCGTAGGTAGCGAAGCCGTTGGTTTTGTCGGTGAAGGGGATGAAGAGCGTGGAATCTTTGCCGTCGGCCTTCAGAAACAGGGTTAGTTTCTGCGGCTGATTATCGAGCGCAAAGGAAGCACGGCCCCACCGCAGGTATTTATCGGATTTGCCTCCAGTCAAGGGGATTTCAACCGTATCTCGCTGACTGAAAGGCTCTAGCTGAGCCTCGACGCGATACGCTATGTTGGGCGTGTAGTAGCGCAGGCTGTCGAAAACGTTGCGCTGCTCCTGACTCAGCGGTGAGCCTTGCACCCGCCGGAAGCTGTCGGATTTCTCTTGGCGGGCCTTGCGGAGCCGGGCCGCGTATTGGTCGTCGTTGAAAACAAGGTCTTTCAGAAAATAACTGAAGACTATCAGTAGGCCGAGTCCAATAAGCAATTTAGGGTTGAGGCGCATGGGGTAATTGGTGATTGTTGGGAAGCTGCTTGTTAGTTGTTGAAGCTGTGAGGAAGTTGAAAGAACGTCATGCCTGACTTGGACAACTTCTTAAACAGCTTCATTGCAATCAGCGCACAAAGCAACTATCTAAACAATCAACAACCAGCAATCCTCCATCACCAATCATAACATTCCTTCGTCGGCGAAGCTAAAATAGCCGGCGTCCGTGTAAATCAGGTGGTCGAGGATGGGCAGGTCGAGGAACTGGCCGGCTTCCTTGAGCTTGCGGGTGAGGGCAATGTCGGCGGCGCTTGGGTTGCGGTTGCCGCTGGGGTGGTTGTGTACCAGTATCACCGACGAAGCCAACTGCTCCAGCGCCTCCTTGAAAATCAGCTTCGGGTCGGCAACGGTGCCCGCTACCCCGCCGCGGCTGATACTGACGGTGCGCATCACCACATTGGCCCGGTTGAGTAGCACTACCCAAAACTCCTCGTGCGGCAAATCCTGCAAATGGGGCTGCACCACCCGGTAGATGTCGCGCGAGTTGGTGATGGTGGTGCGGGCCGGGGCATCGGCTTCTTTGCGGCGCCGGCCTAGTTCTAGGGCTGCCACAATGGTAATGGCCTTGGCTTCCCCAATGCCTTTGTGGCGCATCAACTCCTTGATGGATAACCTTGCCAGCGCATTCAAATCGTTGTTGACGGCTTTGAGAATCAGCTTGGATACATCCACGGCCGATAGTTTGGCGGTGCCCGAGCCGAGCAGAATAGCCATCAGTTCGGCGTCCGATAAAGCGGCGCGGCCCTTTTGCATCAGCTTTTCGCGGGGCCGGTCTTCCTCGGCCCAACTCTTGATGCCGAAGGAAGCCGGGGTTTCGTAGCGCACGGGCGTGGCTTCTTCGGCGGGCTGATTTTCGGACAGATGGTCAGGGTTTTGCATGCGGCATCGGGATTGCAGGGCCCGGAAAATAAAGTAAAAACCCCATTCCGCCGTCTGCGTTGTTACGCTCGGCGGGTTTGTAGTTGGTGGACCTAGCAACAGTGTTTGCTTGGCCATCAACTTTTCCTTCTGGCCGACGGCTCTTCTTTCCCTACTATGTTTCGCTCCCTCACTGGCATTCTGTTTCTGCTTCTGTTTTTATTGGCTGAGTGGTACGGCTTCCAAGCTGTCCGCATGGCGCTTCACAGCGCGGCTCCGGTAGCCCGCAAAACAGCTGGCTATCTATACTGGCTGATTACTATTCTGGTCTGGGGCTTAGGCATGTGGTCGTTGGCCACCCGAGGCCAAGGCCATGCGCCCTACAAAGCTTACATGACCAGCGTGTTGCTGTCTTTGCTGCTGTTCAAGCTGGTTGTGCTGCTGTTCTTGTTTCCCGAAGACTTGGTGCGTGGCGTGCGCTGGGTGGTGAGCCGCGTTTCCGGCACTCCTACTGCTACCGGCACCGGACGCGCTATTCCGCGCAGCGAATTTCTTAGCAAACTGGCCTTAGTGGTAGCAGCCGTGCCGTTTCTCTCCTTGATCTGGGGCGTGGTAAAAGGCGGCACCGACTATCAAGTGAAGCGCGTAACGTTGCGTTTTCCCAATTTACCCGCTTCATTCGACGGGTTCAAATTGCTCCAGATTTCCGACCTGCACACCGGCAGCTTCGCCTCGACCGAGCCTCTGCAGCGGGCCGTGGCCCTCATCAACCAGCAAAATGCCGACCTCGTGGTGATGACCGGCGACTTGGTGAACAACATTGCCACCGAAGTGGAAGACCATATCCCGACGCTGGCCCAAATTCAAAGCAAACTGCCAAAGCTCTCCATCCTCGGCAACCACGACTACGCCGACTATGTGGACTGGACCGAGCAAGGCGGCATCGAGGCCAAACGCGCCAACTTGGAACGCCTTAAGCGCAACCACGCTCAAATAGGCTGGAAGCTGCTGCTCGACGAAACGCACCATTTGGAACGCAACGGCGAGAAAATTGCCATCCTGGGCATCCAGAACTGGGGGGCTGCCATGCGCTTCCCTAAGTACGGCAACCTAGCCAAAGCCCACGCTGCTGTAGAACCCGACGCGCCATTCAAAATTTTGCTTTCCCACGATCCTTCGCACTGGGATGCGCAGGTACGCCCCGAATTCCCGGATATTGATTTGATGCTAGCTGGCCACACCCACGGCATGCAGTTCGGCATCAACCTGCCGTTTCTGAAGTGGAGCCCGGTGCAGTACGTGTACAAGCAGTGGGCTGGCCTCTACCAGCAGGGCAAGCAGTATCTGTACGTCAATACCGGCCTCGGCTTCCTGGGCTACCCCGGTCGGGTGGGTTTCCTGCCCGAAATAACGGTATTCGAGCTGCGTCGGGCCTAATAGAAATATGGCGCCTTCTGCGCTGTCTTCTGTGTCCTCTCTAGGCTAAGAACATCACTAGTAAGAAAGCAGCCGTGGCAATTAGTTGTCGCGGCTGCTTTGTTTTTGGATGGTCGGGAAAGAGCCTAGGTAACCGCTGTGGAGCTCTGGGCGTATACGCGCAATTCATAATCTCTCCCTCTTACCAATTCCACACTTATGAAAAAGCTCCTGTTTATTCTGCCGGTTGCGGCAGTCTTTGGCCTTGCCTCGTGCGGCGACAACAAAACCGCCGAAACGACTACCACCACCGAAACCCCTACGACCAGCACTGCCGCTACCGGCGACATGGATGCCCAGTATCGGACCCGCGCTCAGCGCATTGCCGATAAAATGGCGGCCGACATGAAGATTTCGGATACGGCTATGGTGTCGCGCATTCGCAACACGTACTACACCCGAGCGCAACGCCTCGGCGACCTGCGCACCAAATACGCTTCCGACACCGTAGGCATGGCTGCCGACATGCGCAATGCCTATTCGGAAACCGACAACGAGTTCAAAGGCTACTTGCCTGCTGAGTCATACACAGTGTACGAAACCAGCCGCCCCACTTACTACGAGGAAGCGTACATGGACGACGCTAGCGCGCCAGCCGAAACCGATAACTCGGCCAGCGCCTCCACCGAAGCCGGTAGCACGAGCGGCGGCGAAGGCGGCAAGCTGAAAGTGAAAGCCGATGGCGACGTAAAAATCAAGGACGCCGAAGGCAACAAAGCCAAGATTGACGGCGACGACGGCACGGTGAAACTGAAGCCCGAAAACGGCAAGGACGTCAAGATTAAGTAACTTTGTCTTGCCCCAAAGTGCCCCAGAGCCCGCACCTGCAACGGTGTGGGCTTTTTTTGTCTCTGTTATGAGATAACTTGCCCGTTGCTTGCGTTTGTATAGGCCAATGAACTTACCGAAATCTATTTCAAGCGGAATTGCTGCAAGCAAGCCGAGCAGGTGGCTGTTTGCATGGCTGCTGTTCTTGCTCTTGCCGCTAGGAGCCGCAGCGCAGGTCCGCGTAACGGGCTCGGTATCGGAGGCGGGTACCAAGCAACCTGTGCCGGGAGCGGCCGTGCTGGTGCAGCGCAGCGGCCGGGGCGTGGTAGCCAACGCCGAAGGCGACTTCCGAATTGAAGTGCAAAACACCGACACGTTGGTGTTCCGGGCGGTGGGCTTCAAGACGCGCCGCTTTCCTATGGGCGGCACCGGCCTTTCGCAACTTGTTATTCAGGTCTCGTTGATGCGCGACAGTGTGATGTTGGGGGAAGTGCGCGTAACGGAAGGCCGCCCCGACCGAGCGGCCATCAACAAAGCTCTGCGCAACATGAGGCGCCCAAGTACGGCGCCGACCAGCGCCGTGAAGCGCCCACCCGCTCCCAAACCCTTGTTCAAGGTGGACTCCACGGCACCAGCAGCCCCCACTCCTAGCCTAGCCAGCCCCGTCAGCCTGATTTATGATCAGTTTTCGCGGGCTGGCAAGGAGCGCCGCAAGATGGAAGAAATTCAGGCCGCCGAAGCCGCCGAAAAAGCCCGCAAAGCCCGGCAGAAATACAACAAGAACTTCAAGGACAACCGAGGTTACGAGCCATAACCGTGCGTTCCAAAACCAGGGTAGCAGGCCCTGACGAACCTCGTTATTCGTGTTGAAACCACCACAGCAGCAAGCCCTTGACGCCCGTATTGGCCACAAGGGCTTGCTGCTTTTCATGGCTTTGAGTTGTTATGAAAAAGGCTACCACGAGTTCTAGCCTTGCCATGGCAGCGCATCCATTCCAATCACTCATTGCTTTACTCATCCCTACTTTACCAACCCGTCGCCCCACTACCGCGTAAGCTCGAAGATGAAAATCGGGTATCCTTGCATGAATAATTCGCTGGACTGCACCTCGGCGTCCACGTTCCGGTTGGCTTCCTACTCCGACGAGCGAGTAGAGCAAACCGTGGCATCCAACCTGGCGTGCCTGAAACGCATTCTGGAGTATAATCTGGAGCACGGGCTAATGTTCTTTCGCATCGGTTCCGATATCGTACCGTTCGGCTCGCACCCCGTCAATACCTTTCCCTGGCAAACCCGCTTCGCGCCGGAATTCAAGGAAATCGGCGACTTCATCAAAACCCACAATATGCGCGTGTCGCTGCACCCCGACCAATTCGTGGTGCTCAATTCGCCTAATCCCGACATTGTGGGGCGCAGTGTTGCGGAGCTAGTGTATCAGGGCTCGATGCTGGATTTGATGCAACTGGACAGTACGGCCAAGCTTCAAATCCACCTCGGCGGCCTCTACGGCGACCGTGACAGTGCCATTGCGCGCTTTATCGACGTGTGGCGCACGTTGCCGCCAGCCGTGCAAATACGGGTGGTGGTCGAAAACGATGACCGCCTGTTCAGCTTGCGTGACTGCCTGGAACTGCACGCCGCCACCGGCATTCCCATCCTCTTCGACAACTTCCACCATGAGTGCCTCAACAACGGGGAGCCTATGGCAGAAGCCCTGCGCCTAGCCGCTGCCACCTGGCACCCCACCCGCGACGGCATCATGATGATGGACTATAGTTCACAGTCGCACGGCGAGCGGCGGGGCAAGCACGTAGCGGCCATCGAAGAAGACTTGTTCCGGGACTTCTTGCGCGAGTTAGGCGACTTGGACGTTGACATCATGCTTGAAATCAAAGACAAGGAAGCCAGTGCCCACCGCGCTTGCGGCGTAATGCGGGAATTGGCACTGCTCCCACCCGCACCAGAGGGCTACGAGCCGCCCGTGTTTACGCCCAAGCAGATTTTGGAGATTGATGCCACGGTCCCTAAGCCGCGGAAACCACGCGCCAAAAAAGAAAAAGCGCCCACTGCCGAAGCAGAGCAGCCCGGAGCTACGGATGGTAAGTAGCTTTTTCTAAATTCTACAGAACAACTTTCTCTTATACTTCCCTTACCATGAACCACGAACTCCTAGGCGCTACTATTCACGCGCTGCGAAATGGCCTGACTACCATCCCCATCAGCGGCGCCCTCGACAACACTGAAACTTGGCAGCAGCACCTACTTCAGAGTGGCGAGCCCGCATTGCAAGACGTTGGGCGAGAAGTAGGCAACCTTCAATCTTTGCTCAGCAGCGGCAACCTCAACCCTGAAGCCATCGGCAATTCTCTGAGCATGCTAGGCTCCCAAACCAACCAAGCTGCTATCAAAGCCTCCCCCGATTTCAAAGCCCAGCTCAACGAACTCGGCGACTTGCTTCTCCAACTCGGTGCCAAGTTGCAAGCAGCCTGATACTGTTTCGCTACCCCTGTAGTAACCAAAAACAGAGAAGCCTCTGACGCTAGCGTCAGAGGCTTCTCTGTTTTTGGTTATGGCCACTCTACTAAGCCGCAGCCCCTGCCCAAGCCGTAGAAAGCTCGAACAGGGGCTGGGCTGCGCGGCAAACTATCAACAGAGGATGGCTACCGAAGCTATAGGCAATACGGCTATGGACGGGGCGTAGTAGTTTCGGCGGTACGCCGATTAGGCATGGTTTCGCGCCGCTGGTTTACACCCGTATTAGCAGGCTGGGTAGTAGCGGGCTGCACAACGGTGCCAGTGCGCTGGTCCACGCGTTGTTCTAATGTTCCCGAGCGCTGGATGATCGGTGCTTGGTCAATAGTGCTGGTGCCTATCTGCGTTGGAGTACCCGTGCTCGTTTGAGTTGGGTTGGTGGTAATAGGAGTACGTTGGTCGATGGTGCCAGGGTTGGTGGGGCTGGCTGCTGGCACGGTGGTTTGGTTCATCACGCCTCCCCTTTGGGGTGAGGTTGGCGTAACCTGGGCTTGCACAGTGGCGGTAGCGCCTAAGATGAGGGCAGCAGCTAGTATTAGGTTTTTCGTTTTCATAGGAACGGCAATTGGGTCTACAAAACACATACAGCTCGAAAGCCATTGTTGAGGTTTGTACGTCCGTTGCCTGGCCAAAACCGAAAAGCCCGGAATTTTATAACTACAATATATTACTAGTCAGCTACTTGAAACCACATTCTATACCCCACGTCAACTAAGCCTCTAGCTAGAAGTATTCGGCAATAAAAACCCCGGTAAGCTACTGCCTACCGGGGTTCGAATGCTAGTACTAGCTACTGTGCTTCAGGCTTAGCGCTGAATCTGCACCTTCTTGGTGAAAGTACCAGCCGATGAACGCAGCTGCACTACGTACAGGCCAGGTGCCAAGGTGCTGGTATTGATGTGGAAGCCACGCTGCAATTCGGCAGATGGAGCAGCGGCCGATTGTACGGTCTTGCCGAGCATATCCACTACAGTTACCTGTACCGGCGTCTTGCTGCTAACAGGCAAGCGTACGGTCAGCTCGCTGCTGGCGGGGTTCGGATACACCTCCACCAGCTCGTCGCGCTGCTGTTGCGACTGCGTAGCCAGTACGCGGGTCGGAATCAGATAGCCGGCTACTTGGTCGGTGAGAACGTTGCTCGAACCTTGCACGGCGTCAATGCCCATGCCCCGGCGAGCGAATACCTGCCAGATCAGGTAGGTGTTGGCCTTGTTGTTATAGATGGAGTCGGCTTTCAGGATGGCGTCGCGGCCATCGAGGAAGCCGGGGCGGCACACTTGCAGCTTCAAGCCATCAAGCACCAGCTTCAGGGCAATGTTGTTGCCGCCAGTAGTCGCCTTCAGGTTGCGGTTGTAGCCGTACTTTTCAATCAGCTTCCAGTTCAAATCCCAAAGCGTAGCCGCCCACACCGAGCCGTTGGCGTGTACTGCCGTATAAACCCCTGTTCCAATCAGGGCATACGTTTGGTTGTTAACGGCGAAGTCGGTGGAGTAGCGCTGCGGACGAATACCCACACCATCGGGGTTGCGGGAAGTGGCATAATTGCCAATGCCGCGTGGCGTAGCCCCTTGGTCGCCGGGCTTGGTGGTCATCCAGAGGCCGAAGAAGTCACTCCAGCCTTCGCCCATTTGCTCGGCGTTGCCGAGGCAGCTTGAGTTGGCGGGGCCACCCGTCAGGCGGTTGGAAATACCGTGCCCATATTCGTGGGCGATGATGCCGTTGTCGAAGTCGCCGTCGCGGGGAAGACCAGCAACCAGCGAACCACTTGGGGTGTTGCCTGCCGCCAAGGAAGCCTTGAGTGCATTGCCGTCAGCCAGCGAAACCATAACCGATGGAATGCCCGTGTTGGTGGTATCGGCACCAGCACCCATGGTAATAGGATCGCCAGGAACGTTGTTTACCACTACTACACCTTTAGCACCAGCCAGCTTAGCATTGCGAACTTTAGCTGAAAAGTCGCAAGAACCACGATCCAGCACGGCTATTTTACCGCTGATAGCGTCGGCATTGAGGAAGGGAGTTGTGCATCCTAAGCTAGTAGCACTGGCATCATTTACCAGCACAAACTGCCCAGTGACAGGAGCATTGGGAACAAGTTGCTTACCAAAGGAGGCAGTTGTTGTCTTGTAGGTGCCAGCAATTCCAGACGGCGAAGTGATAACGAGGGAGGCAGGTGCCGTCCACAGATACATCTGCATGCGGGGCCGAGCACCATCAACCGGAGTCGAGAAGTTGGCATTGTCGATGCCGCCGCCGTCCTGCGCTTCGGCCCGCACATCGTCGTTACCGAGGCCCGTGTCGGTGTAGTTTTTCACCTGGAAGTTGCCGCTGACCTCATCGAAGCCATGGGTTGCCATGACGTCGTGCATCATGTTGTTCCAGTAGAACAAGTTGGTAATGGCGGCGTTCTGGTTGGCCAGCGGAACCTGCGTTTGGTCGAAGGGAAAATCGAATGCCAAGTCCGTGCCGCCTTCGGGGCTGTAGCCGGGTGTATTTACGTTTGCCCGGTCTTCGTAGGCGTGTACGTTGTTGCCGCGGGTGATGGTATACTCCGGTCCGGTCACACCATTGGTATCGTGCCACCCGAAAGGCGAATACGTCGGATCGGCTGGGTTTACTACCAGTTGGCGGTTACCGTAGAGTGGGCTTTCTATCGTGATGGGATAGACGTTGTAGCTATTGGGCGTAGCCGCCGCACCACTGGTTTTGGGCTCAGTTCCGACCACTGCCAGGGCCCGCTGAGTTAACTCCAGAAAATTGACCGGCTCGGAGACCGTATAGTCGGTCTTGTCTACTAGCTGGCCCGTACGCGCATCCACCCGCACGTTCCAGTAATGGTCGCCGCTTTTGGGAGCAATAGTTACGTCCCATACCAATACCAGCTCGCCGCTAGGCCGGGCCTGGTACATGAGCTTAACGGGGATGGGGTCCAGGGAAATACCACCTTCCGAGAAAGTTAATCCTTCGGCAGAAGCACCTGGTTTGGTTACTGCTAAGCTGCCGGGAGCGGGTAGATTTAAGGCGCTAGCAGCAGCAGCTACAGCTTGCACCGCCGAAAGCGAAGGCACAGTAGCCGCGCTACGAGCCGCCGACGCCACATTGGCCACAAACTTGGTGTGCATGCTCACCACCTTCTCGCTGCGGTCGAGGTGTAAGTCGGCTTCAGCGCCATACACCTCAATGCCCTGGTAGCGCTGCCGTAAGTACATGTGGGTAATGCCAGAGCCAGCATCGGTGTACGAGCTAGTCACGGCCGGATTAGCTACATCAGCTTCGCTCAGGCCAAGCTTAGCATACTGGCTGCTCACTTGGCGCATAGCGCTGCTGAGCGGAGTAGTTTGCGCCGCTGCAATACCTGGCATAGCTAGCAGAGCAGCTACAACGAAAGGACGACAGATAGTTGGCGTAAAGGATGTTTTCATAGAAAAATTTAGGATGGAAGAAATCAGGTCAAGTACTACCTAGAGTGTAGTTCCCAAACCTATCCACGAAATGTGACAATAAGAAATTTACTTTTTCACATAATTGTGGCATTTACCGCTAGCTCAGCACTTGGGTATGCTGCGTGCTGAAATCTTGGCAGCGCTCTACCAAAAAGCTCATATACCCTATGCTACAGCGAGTTACGGGGAATTCATGCAAAGTATGAATGACCTACTATTTACAAGACGCGTAACAAGCTGAAACAGCCATTATCCTGAGTTGCCACCACTAGATACCACTGTTGTAGTTGCTGTTCATTCCAGTGTTGTGCTTGCTTAGTAGCAGAGGTGTTACCTGCCTTGCAAACCCGAATTTTCCAGTTTTGCATCACAAGGCTAACAGCGAGAAGCCACATATACTATGCAGCATGTTATTCACTGAATATCAATACATTGCTTCAGATATTGCCACTGTATCAGCATCACCTTAAAGCTCGAAAACGCCGTTTATTGCAGCAGTAACCTACATTCCCAGTACACTTGTTTAAACAAGACTTAAAGCATAGTAGGCTAAGCTTAATTTTTATAATTATCCCACTACCTATACTGTAAGCGCTTATACCATTCGTCTGCTATATATGGCTGTTAGCCAATTCAAATCCGTCATTAGTCTAGGAATTTTCTGGATCAAGAAATCTATAATTATACTGCAGCACGTATATCAAGTACCACTCAAAAAACGCCGCTATGCCCGAAAAACGCCGACGCCGACGTTCGAAAAAACGAAAGGTAGCCACGAGCACAATCATTGGCTTTCTGCTTGTCACGCTGGTTTTCTCGTTTCTAACGTATGCCGTGTCCACTTACGGCTGGTAATCAAGCCCTGATTATCAAAAAATCCTTTTTAAGTACTAGCAATACATTTCCTGAGCCCTGCCCCATATGGCAGGGCTTTTTGTGCATTATGAAAGAAGTGAAGGGCCACCATTTCATACTGTTAGACTTACGACAGTAGCACGTCGTGTAAAAACAAAAACGCCGCTCCCAAACTGGAAGCGGCGTTTTCTGTGGAGCTGCAGGCTCATGAACCCTACTGCTATTAACATCTTCTTGTACAGCACCTTATGAATCGTGCATAAGGCGGAGTAACCGATAGAGTTACCTAAGACACCATTTTCAAAGGGGTGGCCGGGGTAAGCTCCGCTGCCAGTCGGTTACTCATGACGAAATTTAAATCATCGGTACCCGTGGCAGCGGAGAGGCCGGCGCTGGGTGACTTGGCCAATGTGAGGGCCATCTCACGCCACATATCCCGATCCTTGCGCATCTCGCGTAGTTCCTGGCTTTCCTGCAGCGGGCTCATTACCGGCTGCTTTACTACGTCCGGTTTGAGCTCAGTGAACATTTGGCCTTTTCCGGTGAGCAGCCAATGAAAATTGAGATTTGGGATTCTCTCGGCAAGCAGTGCAAGCGCATCCTGTGCCGGCTTGTTTTTACCGCTTTCGAAATTAGAGTAGCGGCTCTGCTCAATGCCGGTGAACCGGGCAAAATCGGTTTTAGTCTTGCCGGTTGCTTCCCGCAACTGAGCAAGCCTTTCATTAATCCCTTCCATTAATACGATTAATACACTCTATGATTAATTTCATGTTAGACAAAACTTCTCATATATTTGAGCCGTTATTGTCCACAACTAAGGGACAAACGTAGAGTAAATTTCATAAAATACAAAGCCTTTCATATGGAAGTATCTCAGAATAACCTTACTGCTATCCTTGAGCTACCCAAGGAGCAACGCCTAAGGCTCTTTAGAGAGCAGCTGGCTAAGGTTACGCCGCATATGCCAGATGATTACGGCGCCTTTACCCGGCGTGAATTTCCTCATCTAAAGACCAAGAAAGGCCGCACTCATATGTACAATGTGAAATTGTACGGATCGGAGGATTGGGAGCTCCTTTTCTTCTGGCAGCGTCTTTTTGTGCCGGCGCAGACATTGGCGGCAGCCTAGGGCGTGTGAGGGCATGATATTTTTTTGCCCTCGCTAATGAATGTTTTCATGTATCCTATTGTGAAATATGAAATGCTTCATAAATTTGGCTCATCAATAATATACCACTACCGATGAGCTACACCCTTACTCTTACTACTGATCAACGGCCCGCACTGCCTAGCATCATTGACTACTCGGAACTGATAGCCAAGTATTTACCGGAGGCTCTGGTACGACTGGCAGATATGGAACAATTGGAGCGCCGCTGTGAGGAAATCAACATCACAATGCCGCGCTTCAAAGAAGAAACGCCAATAGTGCTCAAAACGGAACGCGCCCGCCGCGCTGCTTTTCAAATGCAAGCTCACTAGTCCTTTCATACATTTTTTCACCCTTAACCCATTCTCGCCGATGGAAGCTAAAGGTATCATCATCATCAACTCCACTCTCAAAAATGGGGAGTGGACTGCAACGGCCACCATTGACGGCCAATTTGCCGGCAGCGCTACAGCCTCAGGCACCAGTGCCCGCGCTAAGAAGTACGCCGAAGCGGAGGCCCGCCGGGCCGGTGAATCATTCCGCCGGGAACTGCAGCAGAGCTCTACCTGGGTGGGCTCCGGCTCCTACCACGTAGCCTCCATTGCAGAGCTACCGGAAACCGTTCGGCGTAGCCACCGCCGGCCCCAACAACAATTCGATCAGGTTTCAGCCATCAGCCTCCTACCGGCACGGTTTGAAGCTGCTGCTTAAAAAAACAAAGCGGCCACCCCTCGCCGGGTGGCCGCTTTAAGTTTTGCTTGCCTACAAATAGCAGGCATTCATGAAAGCTTAGAACAAAACTAATGGATACTTTCGAAAAAACCAGCGATAGCAAGATAAAAAATAAGGTAGAAAGCTATGATATAGCGCATTCCGAAAAGTCCACGCCGGCGCCGATGCAAGTAAGCAGGCCGGCCACGGCCGCGGAGGCTGTAGCGGCCAAGAATGCCGCCGATGCCGCGGCCGGGGTGGTGTACCTCTCGGATCTGCAAAGAGAGCTAATCATGCTGCTGCTCAATAACAGCGTTGTCTCTCGTTCTGCAAAGCTTAGCTATCTACTCAATATCAACCGCGTAACCAGAGAGCGGGCTGAGATCAGTATCACCCGGCTGATCAAAACCATAACGGAACTCAAAGGGGATCTGCCGGCAGATCTGGCAGAGCGCCGGGCCGCTATTGCCGCGGAGGTTGCTCAACCTGTAGAAAGCGCTGCAGCATGAGCTACTTAGGCCCGTTCCCCAAAGTTGATACGGAGGCTGTGCTCACTGAGCTCCGGCGTGAGCTCGGCATGCGTGAGCGCTGCTATCCTGATTGGGTGCGCCAAGGCAAGTACCAGCTTACCCGCGAAACCGCCGCCCTACGCATTGCCGTGCTCCGGCATGCCATCACTCTGCTTAAGGCTACGATACCTCAGCAGCAAACCTTACCGCTATGACTTCCGCGCCCGCTCTGATGGTGCCTCACATCGGTGACGCGCACCCAGCCACCCGAATGAGCTATATCGATTACATGAATCAGTTTAACGTGTTGGATCAGGTTGAGGCCTTTGATCTATACGAAACCCGCCTTTACATCAAACTGCTAGCCTTTTTCAATGATCGGAAGTGGCAGCAGCCGCAGCAGTTTGCTGATACATTCCTGTGCATGGCCACCGGCATCAAGTCAGTGAACGGGCTCAAAAAAGCTCGCGCCGGCTTGATGGCCCGGGGTATAGTTGAGTTTGAAGGTGGCCACCACGGCGCCGGCAAAAAGGGAGAGTACCGGCTCCGGCAGGTGAATGAAAACGGCACCGAAAAACTGTCACCGAATCTATCACATAAACTATCATACAGTGACAGTTTATGTGATAGTTTTTCTACTGCTGAGGCTGAAAAACTGTCACCGAAACTATCACAAAAACTATCATCCGGTGACACCAACATTAAGAGTATAGATAAAAAGATTGACGTAACAGAGAGGGGCGCCTCGGCAACTGAAAAAAAAATAGTTGAGGCTGATTTTTCCCCTAACGGCGCTACCGCGTCGGCTCCGCACACCGGGGGGGGCGCGGCGCCAGCTGCAGCTGATGAGCCAGTGCAGTACCGCGGTGGTTTCGTTGATCCGCGGCTTTCCGATGATGATCCGCGCAAGTGGGAAGGTGGCCGGCCGAAAGATGCCGCCATGGTAGATGAATACCTGGCTAGCCATCATGATCCGGAGGTAAGCAAGCATGCCGGCAAAGGGCACCTGTTCTTTGATTACTATGATGGTTTCGGGTGGTGCGCTGGGGAGCACGGCAAGCCAATTCGTAATTGGCGGGCCGTTGCCCGGCAGTTTAGCTATATCGACTACAAAGCAAATCGGCAGGCCGCCGCAGCTTTGAAATCGGGCTCACAAGTGGAAAAGCGCACCGATTCAGTGAGTGAGGCCCGGGCATTGCTCAGAGCTCAAACCGGGGGAAATCATGGCTGAAATTCAACGACTCGGAAGCATGCTGCAGGTGGCCAGTGCCGCCGGCATGCAGGTGGCCACGGTGCACCGGCACCTGCCGGCGGTGCCATCTTTCACGCCGGACATGGTGCCGGCCGGCCTCATGCCATCGGTTGAGAGTGCGGCCCTGCTGATCTGCTCTCAGCAGCCGGCGGTGAGCCGGATGGCCACCACGGATCTGATTGAGGATCTATTTGAGCCGCTGAGCATGGTGCCTTTCCTGCTAGGGCATAGCAATACGCTGCTTTCTGGCAAGGATCTGCTAGTGCTCAGCACGGCAGTGGCGGAGATGGTACAGCGTGACTTTCCGGCCCTCAAACTGATGGAAATCAGCGCCGCACTCCGGCAGGGGTGCTCCGGCAAGTGGAAAGGTGAAAAAGACATTCTGCAGTGCAGCCTGCCGCAGATTGCCGGGTGGCTCCGCTCTTACCAGCTGAGCCAACGGGCGCCGGCGCTGAAAGTGCTGCAGGCCTGTGCTGAGCAGCGCCTGCAGCTGCCGCCGCCGGATCTGAGCGCCGGCTTTCCTCGGCAGGTGGCAGAGCTTGCCGCCTGGGCAAGTGGCAACGCCACGCCGGAGCACCCGATTGCCTTTTTCCCAGAGCCCTTGGATCAGGGCAATGTGCTCTACAATTGGCTGAAAAAGGTCGGAGCCTTCAACGGTTTCAAAACGCCGGCTCAGTATGTGGACATGCGCCGGAAAGAGGCCATACTCCGCGCCCAACGGCCGCCGCAATCAATGGATGATTACCGGCACGGCCGCTCCTTTTGGGATCTGCTACGCGCCGGCAAGTGGCCGGAGAACCACCCCTTTGCTGATTCAGTGGTGAATGCTTGCCGCAAACGACTGCTCAGAGATTGGATAAAATATCATCTGAGCATTGGTACCGACATAGAGCAGCACCTGCACCAGCTGAGGGACAACTACCGACACCGACAAAGCAGCGCCGCCTGATGAGCACGATCCTGAGTCAGATCCGCACTCGCCTCCGGCAAGTCGATGAAGCTGAATTACAGCGGCTGCAGCGGCTGTACGCCGGAGACGAGCAAACCCGAAAATTCATTGAGCAGCTGAGGCGCCAAAGAGAGCAGCAACAGCAGCGAAACCGTTAAAACTGAACAGATGAGCAGTGTTTTCTACTCGCAGGAAGATAAGGAGAGAGAGCAGCGCTACCGGGTGCAAGGTGATATAGACCGTGAGCACCAGCTGCAGCGGTCCCTGGCTTTACGCCGGCAGCATGAGCAGGCCAATGAGAGCCTGAGGCGCCGGCTGCCGTTCCGCTGGCAGGGTGGCATCCGGAAACCCCGCTATCAGGGTGAGCCAATGTGGGAGCAAAACCTGCCGGCGGTGCACATCATGCTGCTAGAACCATTTGAAGCCGGCGCTGGCCGCAACCTGATCAGCCGGCAGGCCGGGGAGTGGTTGTGCCGCTCAGCTATCGACTACGATACCGGGGAGCTCCGCTATGAGGGAGAAAAAGCACCTCAATACGCTGATGGCACCGGCGGCCCGGCCGCTCTCTATGATCAGCAAATCACCTGCAAAAACTGCCTGCAGCGGGCCATGCTGCTACATCACCATGGCTAAAGTCAGAACCGCCGCCCGTACCGATGGCAATCACCGGCTGATCAAAAGCACCGTGATGGCCATCGGTGCCAGTGTCCTAGACACGTTTCAGATTCCGAACTGCTTTGATATGCTAGTGGGCTACAGAGGCCGGGATTTCATTTTTGAGATCAAAGATCCGGCTCAGCCCAAATCCGGCCGCAAGCTCACCGCCGGAGAAACCGCCTTTAGAGACACATGGCGGGGCTCAGAGTATCACGTCATTGAAACACCTGAGCAGGCTATCAAAGTACTCACCACCCCTCCGAAAACTCCGAAAAACTTCCCCCTTTATGAAGTCACCACTACGCGCCCTCTCTCTGGTTCAGCCTTATGCAACACTGATTACCCTCGGCTACAAGTACAACGAAACCCGCTCATTCTCAACGAAACACCGGGGGCCGCTGCTGATTCATGCTAGCGCCGGCAGCCCGCGCTGGGCTCGGGAAGTGAGTGAGCAAGATCCGATTATCCGCGGCATTCTGGAAAAGCACGGCCTCACCTTCAAAACCTTGCCCCGAGGTGTGATCATCTGCAGCTGTGAGCTCCTAGAAGTGAGCCGGATCATCGTGGATAGCCCACTGCCGCAAGCAAACGAACTGCACCCGGCTCAGCTGAGCGACACTGAGAGAGCCTGTGGCAACTATGAGCCGGGCCGCTTTGCTTGGCACTTAGCTCATGTGCAGGTGCTGCCGGAGCCACTGCCGGCTAAAGGCTCATTAGGCCTTTGGAATCCGGCCAATCAGATACCCGGGCTATGAAGATGCTAAAGCGCCTGATTGCCTCGCTCAGAAACTGGTTAAAGCCGCGGCCTCGTAAATACCCGCCTTCATTGCTCAGCTATGATGAGCATGGGTGGGATGAGGTACCAGAGCAGCCGCGGCCGGATTTGCCTTACAATTTACCTCAGTTGCGAAATGGCCACCAAACGAAAAAGCCTGACTAAAAAAGAGGCCATGCAGTACGCCCGGATTTTCGGAGCCTCAGCCCTGCTCAACATTGAGCCATCCTGGTTTGAAGTGCTCACGCCCAAAGAGGCCGGCCTGATCAGTGATGCTTTCCGGCAGTTGGCAGAAGTCCTTAACCCGGGCAAAAAGTTGAACAGCGCCACCGAAATCATGCAGCACATTCTAAGCTTACGAGAGTGAGAACGAGAAAGCAAGCCACCGATTTGCTCCCGGTAATCGATAAGCCAGAATACAAAGCCGTGCTGCTGCAGCACGGCTTTATTCCGGACACGATGCGCCGGATTGCTCATGAGCGCTGGGAATGTGACAAAGGAGATTTCCGGCGCTATGAGTGCCACCTCTCGGCAGGTGCCGGTGATGTTCATATCCGGCTTTATCTGCTGCACCGCGGCCGGGTTCAGGATGATTGGAACCGTGACTCTCTAGCCAGCCTCACCCTCGAAAGCCCCGCGGAGTTTGAAACGCTACTCTATCAGGCTAGATGGATTAAAAAGCCCGCGGCCTGATCACCATACCACCCCACTCAAAAAACACTGACAACTATGCTACAAACATTCTGCCCTCTCTCTGCTCTGCTGCCTATGCTTATGAAGCAGCAGGAGCCTCAGCAGCGCCGTGATTATACGATGCTAGATTATCAGTATATGAAAGAGCATTATCATACCGATAGCTTAGCCAGCTGTGCCGCGGCCCTGGGTCGCACGGTTGGCAGCCTCAAATCCTTCCTGCAGGATCATCCGGAACTCAAGAAACGCCCGAGGGCATAAAAAAGGCCCCTCAGCGTGAGGGGCCTTTTTAAAAGTTTGGAAGGTTGAACAAGCAAAGCACTAGTTGGCCTTCGAATCTTAGTATTTCTCTGTTTGTTTGCTGTTATACAGCTTATTAATAGAACTTATGGCCGATAAACAAACAGAGCAGTCCTATGCAGAACACCAAGACACTAGTAAGCAAGTCGGGATAGCACTGGTTTCTAACAATTTTGACAATGCGCTGGACTATGCAGAGATAGGCTTAGATGCGTTTGTTAGCGACGAGGTTTTGAAGGAGATACCTATTGTTAAAACAGTAGTAGGCGTCGTTAAATCTGGATTGAAAGTGAAGGAAATATTCTTTGCTAAGAAAATCCTAACCTTTCTGAAAGAATTTCACTCAGGGAAATTGCCTAAGGATAAGCTAGGCAAGTTCCAGGAGGAATTCACCACTGACGAAAAATATCGTGCGAAAGTGATGGAACAAATTATGGTATTCAATGATACTTTCCTTCAAATTGAAAAGTCAAAAGTCTTCGCTAACCTTTTCGCTGCCCACTTGAATGAAGCCTACGGCTGGAATGATTTCGTCAATTTGAGCTTCTGCTTAAATCAGATGAATATGTTTGGCGTAGCATTATTTGATGACATGGCACAGTTTAGAGTTCCTTTCTACGGAGCATTAGATAACGATGCCAAGCACCTCCACCCCCTTCTTAGCAATTCCGGTACAATCACCATTTGGGGTAATCATCTTGATATCACAGCGTATGGGATGTACATGTACCATTATGGTATCAAAGGGAAAGTAAACGAAGATATTAGAGTGACTTATCCTACCATATTTAAATCGAAGGAGGAAATGGCGAAGGAACGCCCGCAGGCATAAAAAAAGGCCCCTCGAATTGAGGGGCCTTTTGTTAGCTAACAGTAAAGTCGCCAATACCGCCCTCAGCATCCGGATCTGCTTTCTTTAGAACAACGGTAGCAATGGCTTGATCTAGGTACAGTTTACCCTCCAAAAAGTAACACAGGTAAGCCCATTCACCATTATTAAATAATTCTCTAACAGTCATTTTGGGACCTCCTGATTTAAGAATCACAACATCTCCGGGTTCAAAAGTAGCCATAACATTGTCAGTGTTTAAGTGAGCCCGAAACTACTCACTTACCTGCACACTATCACCAGCACAAAGCGCCTCTGTTACTCCGGTAGCAGAGGCGCTTTGTGCTATAGGCCACTTCCCAGTTTAACTATCTTTCTATTGCTCAATATGATCTGTAAAAGCAGATTTGTACTACAATAGTGCAAAAATAACTCCGTCCAAATGATAGCCGGCATTATCCTACTGATTCAGCACCTGCAGCGCCGCCGCGCCTGATGTTCTGTGCTCTATTTCTATCCCCTTCACATTGCTATGAGCCGCACTGAGCGCACTAACAAAAAGCACGAACGGATCAGACTGCTCTTTACCAAGCGCTACACCAATCAGCCGCGGGTAAACGGCGCCCGCAAGTACACTAAAGAGTACATCATTGCCGGATTGGCTGATGAGTTCTACCTCTCCATGAGGCAAATCGAAAACATCATTTATTCTAAATCAGCAGCAGCCGTAGCCACCGGGCCGGCTGCTGCTACTCCCCTTGCCGCGTGAAAAAGTCACTCAACAATGAGATCAGAGCCAACCTGCAGGCCTTTGCTGATCGGATTACACCACTTGATGCAAAGCCCGGCGCCGTTCCTGGCAAAGCCCTCACCGCTGAGGAATTGCAGCAAAAGGGTATAACCACCGACAGCCACGGCAAGCCGCTCAAACCGGGTCAGCTATACCTGGCTAAAGATTTGCCGGCCGTGAACCACTTCCGCCGGCTCTGTAAGGCGTATGAATCCGGTGGCTGGGAAAAGGTTGAGCTGTACCTGCAGCCCTACAAAACGCCGGCGGCTATTGCGCGTGATATCGTAGCCAAAGCAGAGGCCACGCCGGCGCCGGTGGTGCAGCTGGCTAGTGAGGGAGTGCCGGGCTATGAGCAGGCTCTCACCGCTCATCTGAGCCGGAATGAGAGAGTAGTGAAAGCTATCGAAACTTATCCGGCCATTTTAGCAGCTGAGCCGGCGCCGGTGAGAGAGTTCACTCGGCTTACTGAGCGTTGGGAAAAGGAGGCTGATGAGGCAGAGGCCGCCCGGGTTTGTGGTGCAGAGTGCGGTGCTGTAGTTTGTCCCTGCAGCGGTGGGTGCCATGGATAACCTGCAGCATCTACTGAGCGGCCTAAATGAGTGGTTTTGGGTTTGGGCGGTGGTAGTGGTGTTCAGCCACCGCAAATCAAGCCTCCGGACTATTGCCGTACTCGGCATGATCTACTGCCTGCTAGTCAGCTGCACTCCCCGGGGCTACTCGTTTGCAGAGGCCAGATTGGTGCAGCGCCATCATGATCATCGGGTGGCAGTCAATAAGCGCCACAGCCGCCGCACACATAGCAAGGTGATGGCCAATGCCCGGCAGCAGCAAAAGCAACGGCTGAAAGAACAACAGCAGCGGCAGCAGCAGCTGAGCCGCTTAGATGCAGTATCACATCAGAAATAGTAAAAGGCTAGATGAAGCGCCCTAAACGCCGATACTTTAAGCGAGTAAGCCGCCCGGTTAAAGTTTGGATTCATATCGATATCCGGCCATTTATCAAAGCAATGGAGGCCATCAGGCAGGCCTGCCTGCAACTAGTTCAGGCCATGGCCACGCTTGCCCGCGGGCTCAATTTTCCGCCGGCGCCTGAGTTCACAATCTAACTATCTTCTAAGCCCCGCACAGGATCTGAGCGGGGCTTTTGCTTGTTACCTTTCGATGATTTTCTAGCAATTAAATACGCTATTCCATGTTAAATGCTCTCTACCGGCAACGCTTCACGCATGATCTGAATGGATTCATGCCGGCGGCCCGGGTTGAGTCCGTTCTTGCTGCTGTTGATTATTGTGAAGTGGCCACCGGGCTCCCCTATGAAGATATTGCCCGCCCTTACTACAAGATCCTGCTCACTGGCAAGGAGCTCAAAGGAGAGCAGCTGCTACTGCTACTCGATAGCGCCCGCCGGCTCTGCCTGACTTTCGCCGTTTTCGTTGATGAGCTCCTGCTGCCCTGGGTGCTCACCGAGCATCCGCCTCTAGTTGATCAGTTTACTCAGATGTTCGCAGCAGCATGAGCTACACCTTGTACGTTCCGCTCATCGTGGCCACGGTAGCCAGTGGCGCCACGGCCGCGCTGTATCACCATCGTTTCCGGTATTGGTGCCGCCGGGCTCAGAGCCTGGAAACTCAGCAAGGCCTGCACCTACAAACCATTTTCAGCCTGCAGGATCAGCTGCAGCAGATGCCGCGGTGCACCTACTGCCGAATCAAGCGAGTGCCCTGGGCATCTACCCTCATCTGTGACACCTGCAAAGCCGCCCGCCCTCATGAGCAGCACTAACTACGTCCCAACACCTGAAAAGCTCATCAGCCTGGGCTATCATCCTGATCCGGTGCACACGCTCACCGAATGGGAGCTACTTGGCTTTAGCCGGCAGTGGCCGGCACCGTTTCATCCGTACACTGCCACCCTAGTAGTGCAGGTTAGGAGTAGTGATGGCCAGATCTTTCTGCACCGCTACTCTGAGCAGTCAAAGGATCTATGGTGCTACAAAGTGCCGACTGAGTTATTTTTTGAGCAGCTGCTGAGTGCTATCGGGTGGCCTCAGGATGCTGCCGGTGTTACCTTTATTGAGGCCTGATGGACTTACAGAGACAATTTGAGGCCGCGCTTGCTGAAGTAGCCCGGCAGGATGAAATAAAGCTCACTGAGCTTATTTTTGCAGCCATCGGTGATGCGGTGGGTAGGGTAGTTGGTGAGAGTAATTGGCGTGATTTCTTGCCCCGTATCAGTGTCCGGCAGTATCCGGATGGTGTTTTCATCCTAGCTTTGGACGCCGAACCAGAAACCGAACACCGCCGCGGCACTTATGGCCGGGTGCTGATGGGTTTCGGTGAGGCCGAATTGAAGCCAACGCCGGCCGGGTGGAAAGTGGTGAGGGATCTTTACGATGCTCAGCAGGCACTAGCGTATGAGCTCCGGCAGCAGCAGCCGGTGCAGGTGTACAAATCGGATCTGAATGCAGAGCAGAATTGGGCCCGAGATCCGCTGATCAGAGAGCGCATGCTTTATGGCAGCCCGCGGGTGCAACGTGGTGATATGCCTACGGGCTATTTTGGCTAGCAGCTGGTTATTGTCAGTGTCCAGCTGAGCCGGTGAGGGTGTATGCCCGGCGCCGGCAGGCCTGTTCCAAAGCACCGGAATAGGGAAAAGCCTCAGCAGGATCTGCTGAGGCTTTTCAATGCTAGAAATATGAAGGAATAAGCAGCACTGAGCAGTACATAAACTGTCATACAGTGACACTTTATTGCTACGATAAACTAATTTGCACCATATTCTATTTGTTGCTCTGCAGAGCATCTTAAAATCCAATGCTTGACTATTTATCTGTAATTAATTCAGATTCCATGCTATTGAAAAGAACTAAAGAAGATATATGCTTGCTTTGCCTTGATAATAAAGCCACAAAATTAAACTCACATATCCTGCCTAAGTTCTTAACCAAAGGCGTATTAAGTGGCACAGGAAATAAACATGCTTTTTTAATTGGAGCAAATAAGCGCCAAAAAGTTCAAGACACACCGAAGCAAGACTATTTATTCTGCCCTAGTTGTGAGAAGAGATTTGAAATACTAGAAACATATATTTCAAATAAATTCTTTAACAGGTTCAGAAATACAGCATTTAAGGATGAGTTTGTGATTACAAAAGAAGGTTACTCATTTATGAATGAACCTGATGTAATGCATCCTAATTCTATTGATGAAAATTTATTTCATTTATTCTTCTATTCTATTATATGGAGAGCTTCAATATCTGATCACGATGTTTATTCATCTTTTAAAATTGATCCTGATCAAGAAGAAATTTTAAGATTATCACTTAATATATTTATGAAGAATGATTTAGCTGAGCTTAAAAAATATTGCAATCACTCTCAAAGTGAAATCCATAAATTCAACTACAGTGTTACTACTTGTTTCACTAAACCTATATCTGGTTACATTGGAGTTTACAACCTTGAAAATGGAAGATATTTATTATATGCTAACAGTATTGCCGTTGTATACGATTTTAAAGAAACCCATAATGTTCCTGGCTATAATAGGCCTGGCAAAAAAATAGAAATTTTAATGATTACAGAGTCAGCATGGCAAAACCACAGACTTAGTACTATAGTCAACACTCTAATACGTTGGCGGGACGTTGAGTAAATCTATCACAAAGCGACCCTCCGGCACGGTATCTAGATCCGTTGCCTCATCGGTGCCGCCATCGTAGCCGGCGGCATCATCTAGCCGGCACTTATAGCCCTGGCTATACACCCAAAGCCCGGGCTGAGTCTGTGCTTCCTTACGCGAGTAGGTACGAACCAGAGCCCCGAAACCATCACCGGCAAAGTGCTGCAGCGCCCGGTGCATGTCGCCTAGCAGTTGCAGTTTAGCCATAGCCGCGGCCCGCTGAGCAGAGTGCTGATAGCTATCCTGCACTACCTGTATGGCCAATGTGAAGCGGATCACCGCCTCACCACGCTGCACCCCTTGCCCAAGATCCTGCCAGTCTATCTCATCGAAACTGATCAGCACTACGCCGCTATCATATGGCAGCGGGTAATCCTCTGTAGGCTGTTCTAGCTGATCCTGATCTAAGTCAATCCAGAGGCCCGGCAGCTGCTCAGCGAGTCTATCAGCTAGCTGAGGGTAAACGATGGTGAAACTATTCGTGCTTTCTGTTGCGGTGCTCATGATAGAAATGATGTAGAATTACAGCAGCAAAAAATACTCTGTTGAGCACTCTGAGCGGCTTTTGCACAAAAAAAATGCACTATTGCATCACGCTTTTCAGCGTACTTCCCGGCTGCTCAAGTTCAAGTAGGGTTTCAAGTTTCGCGGCTACAGCGCAATAGCACTCAAACCATCCTTGCCAATTGGCCGCGGCCTCATCCTTATAGCTTGCTGTACTTTTGGTGAGGAAGAATGCCACCTTTTTCTCACACCTATCCGCGTGATAGTATGCCCACTGTAGCAGCTGGGCGGTGCTCATGTCAAGCGGTGCAGTTTGGTGGCTCATCGGTTTAGTAGTTTGGTGATATCGGCTGCCGTTTTTCGGAGCACTTTTTCTCTGAATGATTTACCAGCGGTGAGGAACGGCCGCGCCGGCAGATGCTGATTACCTTCCTGCAGCGGCTCAGCATAGGGCACATCTGTACCGATGGTGATAGATGAGGCCGTGCTGCTCACGATCCGCAGGCTCCGCCGGAGCCGGCCGCTCTGCACCAATATGGCCCGGCCTTTCGGCACCCGGTAGCGCCGATCACGTTGGCCATCGTTGCGAGTGCGGCCGTGCTCTGGCTTGTTGGTCTTGCGGGGTGCCCATGGCACAAAAGCGCCGGAGTCGTTTTCGTGGCCCTGTTTGCGGAAATTATCGGAGGCCTCAACAAGCGCCATCTTGCCGATCATTTTAGGCAGCCCGCGGAGCATCTTGGTGGCCTCCTTTTGGAAGACCTTAAAATCGTTTCGTGTGGCCATGGCTAAAAAGTTAGCTGCAGCTGCTGCTCTATTTTGGTGGCCACCTTTTTCGGCACCTGGAAATAGGGGTGCTCATCGGCAAACAGTTTGCCGGTGGTGCCTACGTTGTGGCTGAACAATGCCGGCACCTCTGGCATATCCTGCAGCTGCTCAGCGGAGCTCAGCTGATGCTCATCATCAACTACCTCAACCGCATCACAACGGCAGTTCCAATCATTGGGCGGATAGTGACTTTGCCACCATGGATGTGAGGCCGGCAAGGTGATGTTATCCCACTTCCGATGTTCCGGCCGCACTAGATCATCACCTACCGTCCGATACTGCAGCACCGCGCCCTCATCGAATGATGCCCACTTTGAGGCCATCTGAGCGCCGGCCACGGCATGCTCATACTCTGTTTTGAGGTGGTGCACATTGTAGAGCTGATTCAGCTGTAGGGCATCGGCTTTAAAGTCGGCAAACGGCCGGATCTCACCGGCCTCACCATAGAGCTTGCGCGTGAGCTCCTGACAAACCCGGTAAGTTTTAAAGCCACTGAACCGCTGCACATTTTTGTACAGAAAGGCTTTGAGCTTCGGATCAGGTGCTTTCCACGCAATCTCAATAGCTGCCCCTAGCTGCTCACTGATGTACTCATAGAGCGGCAAATCCACTAGCAAGGCCTCCGGATCACCGGCGCCGGCATAGATCACGCTGATGAGCCGATCTATCAGATCCTGCAGCTTTTTCTCATCGGCAGCAGAGGCCTGCACCGCGGCCGTGCTGTGGCTACCGTTGCAGCAGCTGCCGCCATAGAGCGCCGATACATCAGCCGCCGGGCTCACCGGCAGGCCGCCGGCCGGTGAGCCCTTAGACTTTCCCGGCAGGCCGGCATCCGGTGCACCTGGGCCGCCTGAGCCATCACCATCCGGCTCCGGCTCATCGGGTGCCCCGGGCTTAGGCAGGTTGATGCTTAGGTTTGCCAGCTGCAGCGCCGCCTCCAACGGTACGCCGGCCGCGGTGGCTGCCTGCAGCACACTCAGCTGAGCCTTTAGCTTACGCTGAGCTATGGCCTCGCTTTCATCCTCTGGCTTCAAGTTCAGCTGAGCCCGGGCCTCATTCCGATTCACTACGCCGGCCTCAATATGATAGCCTAGAATCGGCTTCACCTCGGCAGCCACCGCGCCGCCGGCGGCCGTAGTACCTGGAGCATTTTCGGAGGCTTCCGGCTCCAATTCTACGCCAAATGTGGCCTCTAGCCACTTGCGGCTCACTTTATAGCCGGAGTCCGTCATGATACCTTTGGTGATATCAAACAGATCCTTTTTGCTGATTTGCTCGGCATCATCCCACACGAATGAGCAGCCCTGCAGCCGGTAGCCATGCCGGATCATCAACGGCAGCAGCTGCTCATTGATGACGTTGAGCAGCATTTCCGAATCCGCCCGGGTGTAGTTGGCTGCTACTCGCTCATGCACCTCTCCCTGAGAGCGGCTGCTGCCGCTATCGGTGGTCATGGTTTGCCCTAGAATCAGCTTGCTGAGCTCGGAGTTTGCCCGCTCAATGAACGTGTCATACAGCCGCTCGTTTGCGGTGGCCGCGCTGATAAACTCTATTTTCACATCATCCGGGAACACGCCGTAGGAAGCCTGACCCATATCCCGTATGATTTCCTCAATCCGTTCTAGTTCCTCGCCTTCCGCCTCGGTAGTCACGGCCCGGTAGGGCATGCCAAAAATCTCGGTGAAGTCAGCCCACGCCGAAACAACGTTTTTCTTATAGAGCGCCATCGGTGCCGCTTTGTTGAGCAGTCCGAGATCCGTAGGATCACCGACCTCAATCAGCCACGGCGTAAAGGCCGGATCTGTGCGGAAGTCGGTGCCGGTGATCATGCCGGGCATCGTGCGCACTATTCCGAGTTCAGGGCTCACGTACTGCCGCGGTACCAGGTCCACATTTCTAAATTCACCATCAACCGGCAGCGGGAACTCAATCAGGCTGTGGCCATAGTAGTTTTTCTCTAAAACGAAGGTGCAGAACTTCCGAAACCACGGCTTTTTAAGCAGCTTGGTGAGGTCCGGCTGCTCTACTCCGGCCGCGTTTTCTAGCTTAAACGGCCGGCTCAGCACATTGATGAGCCGGGTTTCCATCACGGAGCTCAGGTGCAGATCTAGAATCAGATCCGAGTAGATGTTGAGCAGTTCCGTGCGGTTGGGGAAATAGACGTTTTCAGCCTGATCTAAGGCAGAGCGCCACTTTCCAACGTCCTGCCGGAGCCGGTGCACCTGCACCGGATACATCCGGTTTCGGATGCTTTCTTTGCCGGCATTCTTGCCGAAACGCTTGAACGGATTGAGCTCGGCTAGTTTCTGAGGGAAATTGAAGGCCATCTTAGTAGGTATTGCGCATTTTAGGAGAGAGGGAGCCACCGCGGGGCCGGATGCTTTCTTTGTTAGGGGTGCCATCTTTGGCCACGTCCGGCAGCGCTGGCAGGCCGGCGCTGATCTTGCCCTGCCGTACTAGGTTGAGCCATGCTATAGCGGCATCATACCGATCCTGCCGTATCTGAGGCACGGCCCGCGGATTCTGCCGGCAGTGCATCAGGTACAGGGCACAATCAATCAGGTAGGTTTTGAGCAGCGCCCGCCGCGGATCTTTCAGCACCCACGCCGGCGCCGGCGCTGGTGTAGTCTGCTGCTCATCATCGTCGACAAGCGGCCCGGCCACCACCGCGGCACCTGGCAGCACCGGCGCCTCCCCGTTGCTCTGCCGGGTGGCCACGTACACGAACTGCAGGCCGGCGGCACTGGCACCATGGTGCACCACCGCGCCGGGCTCATACTGCTGCAGGGTGTTCCACGGCTGCAGATACGGAAAGCAGGCCGCTAAATCATAGCGGCCTCTCAGGTAGCCCTCAATTTCCTCCTGAGCACTGAGCTCTGCCTCTGTCCGGATGCTATCGGTGGCATCTATCACCGTGCTGAGCAGATCCTGTTTGATCTGCACACCATAATCCTGTTTAAGTAGAAACGGCATGCTAAAAACGGTTTTTAGGTGAGCGGGCCGGCCGCGCGCGGGGGGCTGCTTTCGGCGCCGGCGTATGGGGGTTTTCGCCGGCAGCCTCCTTGTTCTTGCCGGAGCCCGGCCGGCGCTTACGGTTCTTGAATTGCTTGTACTGGGTGGCAAATGCTTTGCAGTAGAAGTAATCATTTGCATCACTCGTATGGCCATAAGGCTCATAGCTGATGCCGGTGTTAGGATCTTTCACCCGGCGCTTTTCCTTGGTACCATCAGCGCCCTTTTTCACTTTCTGATAATCCTGCAGGGTATTCCGGCAGCTTTTATCATAGAGGAAAGTGAGGCCGAGAACCTTGCCGCCATGCACCTCACTGATCCAGTTGCAGCGCATGCTCACCGATGGAGCCGACGTGCCTACGCGCTTGGTAACGTGTGGCATCACGTCCAACTCATTGAGCACAATGGTAAAATCATTGTGCCCTTTCTCGGATCGGGTATCTTCCTTCTTGCCGCTCGGATCACCATACACAAACACCTCCGCCTCATGATCACCGAACTTTTCCAAGAAGATCCGGCAGGTGGCCTTTGTGGTGTTATCGGGTGATACCGGGCAAAATTCTGCCAGCTGCACCGCCTCAAAGCCCTCATCAGTCTGATAGATCTGATGCACATTCAGCGTCATGTAGGGCGCCGTATTGAAGTCTAGTGTAATGTGCAGCGGCAGTTCCGGATCATACCGATCCGCGTAGGCGCCGGAGTGCGTTTCGGTGCTGAATTGGCTGTACATCTCACCACCCGTTTTTTCAACGGCGTTCCAATCTCCCTCTAGCAAACGGGCTCTATCGTAGTCTGAGAGCCCTTCAAGGTTCTTTTTGTACTGCTTTACAAAATCTAGATCAGGGTTATCCGTAACGAGCGCTTTGATCACTTTCTGATCTGCTTTCAGCTGCACCGGGTTATCCTCATCATCATAGAAATAAGCATTTCTAATCCAGTGATAGCCCGGGTTACAGGTGATGAGCAGCTTAGGAATCAGCCCAAACTCCGGCAGCTTCCATCTGATCCGGCTCTTAGCAATCTGAGCGGCCTTTTGGGGCAAACCGTCTCCGGCTTCCTCAATCCATATATCAGTGTACTCGGAGCTACCTAAGCGCTGATAATCCGGATCTGCCGGCATCCATCCTAAGGCCTTGAACACTTCCCGGCTGCCGTTGGCAAATTGGATATAGTGATCCGTGCCATGGTATGCGTAATCCTTGCCGGCCTCCATACCCCAACGGCTCAGCACCTCAAAGTAGGTGATGAGAGTCGACTCCTTTAGATCGTTGAAAATGGTGCGCGCAGTCATGCCGCGGCTGCCTGGGTAGCGGAGCCGACGGTAAATCTTCCAACTAGCACCCAACCAACTCTTACCACCACCGGCCGCGCCACCATACACTAGTTCCTCAGTGGTGTTATCCTCTAAGGCCTGCCACGCTAAATGCTGTTTCCAAGATGGCACAAACCGGAGCTTTTTAGCGCCGGCAGGAATGGCCGCGGGGGGGGCTGCAGCTTGCTTTTTGGCCTTCTTACTCATTGCTAGGGGCCGCCGGCGCTACATACTCGAAATGGAACCCGCCGCCGCCTTTGATTTCGCCGGAATGCTTGGTTTCGCTCTTATCACTCATACCCTCAATGGCTTTTAGCCAGAGGTTAGCGGCAGCCATATCCGGCTGTACATGCATGGTGATATCATGCCGCTCCACTTCGGAGGGCTCCCCTTTACCGCCGGACACTACTAGCAGCTTTTCAGATGGGTAGGTATAGCCGCGGGCCTTTTTGTAGATGGCCATCACTACATCATGCGTCAGCTGCTGATAGATGTTGCTGCTACCGTCGCCTAGCTTGATGTGCTTTTTGTGGGCTTTTACCGTCTTATCTGAGAGGCCGGTGGCCTCACAAATTTCCTGCACCGTAGGGCTCCGGTGCTCATTCTTGATGTAATCCAGCATCACCCGCCGGATTTCGGCCCGGTTGCGGCTGGCATCTTCCCGACCGGCATACTTGCCCCGTTTGCCTTGCTTGGTTTCAATGCCTAGATAATCTAGGATGCCTTGAAACTTGGCGGCACTCTCGGCTATTTCTTCCTCCCTGGTAGGCTTGCGGCCGAAAAGCAAGGCCTTTTCCTCATCACTTAGCGGCTGTTCAGCGGCAGGCTCCGGAGCATCCTCAGCTGAGGCCTCCGATCCAGTGAAGTAGGACTCCGCCGGCGCCGCTGCCGGCACTGGCTTTTTGCGGCCTCTTTTCTGAGGCTGATCATCATCTTGGGGAGGTGTGGCCATAATGCAAAAACTGCCTCCACTGCAGCCGGAAATGCATTTCGGAGGCCTAGCAGGGGTATAAGCGGGGCGTATTAGGATAGAAAGCTACGCACACACCCTCTCAGGCTAGATTTTCAGAAAAAAGAGTGGCCGAAATTTCCCCTTTTAAGGGTGAAAAAATGCCTCATCATCTAACTGAGAAAAATGCAAGAATTACCACGGCTGTAGGTTTGGGCTGCTCTTTACGCGCAACCTGCTCACCCTATGGCCATTCCTATCATTCAGATTTACTCGCTCATCGGCACCCCAACGGAAGCCAATAAGTACGTTGGTTACTCTCAGGAGCGGTTTTCTAGTGATTTAGCCTATGCTGTGAGCTCCGGCGAAAGCTCGGCTCAGGTACGCATCAATTCAGTAGGCGGCAATTGGGTAGAGGCTCAGGGCATCTACGGCATGATCAAAGCCAGCGCCCTGAAAATCGACACTTACAACGATGGTATAGCGGCCTCATCAGCCTCTCTAGTTTTCATGGCCGGGCGGAAGCGGCTAATGAGTGCCCACGCCCGGCTCATGATTCACAATTGCTCCGGCCCGGCTCAGGGCGGCATTGCTCAATTAGAGCAGGCCATTGAAGGCCAGCGGGCCATCAATGAGAGCATGGCCACGGTGTACAGCAATGCCACCGGCATCAGCCTAGACGAGATCCGCGCCATGATGGCCGCGGAAACCTGGCTTTCAGCGGAGGAAGCGCTGAGCCTGGGTTTCGCCACTGGCATCATCAACAACGAGAAAAAGGCCTTAGCGCCGGCCGCGGAGCTCAATGCCTCCGCCGAAAATCTGCTGCAGCTGCAGGCCTATTACGCTGCCCACTTGCCCTCAAATCCTTCAACAATGAAGCACATTTTATTGCCAATTCTGCAGGCTGCTGCAGTGGCCAACATCACCGCGGAGGCTACTGATGAGCAGTGCACCGCTGCCGTAACTGCTGCTTTCGATGAGCTAAAGGAGCTCCGCGAAAAGTCAGCTCAGCAGGCTACGGCTCTCTCTGAGGCTACCGCCTCGCTCACTGAGTTGCAGGCACAGAAAGAGGAAACGGATACCAAGCTCAAAGATCTAGAGCAGAAAATGGCTGATGAGGCTGCTGCTCAGAACACGCAGAAAGTAACGGATCTGATTGCCTCTGCCGTGAATGAGGGCCGAATCCTAGCCACGCAGGTAGGCTCATTCACCGCCCTAGCTACTACAAATTTCTCGGAGACGCAGGCCGTGCTCAGCGCATTGCCGGCCCGCAAATCCCTCACTGAGCAAATCATTGCTCAAGGGCAAGATACCACCGTTACCGCCCCGCTCACCGCGGCCGGCGCCATGGCGGAAATCAAAGCCAAAACGGGCGGCAAATAGGCCGCCCGCTCCCTCAACCCCTGATTTTCCAACCATTTTTTAAATAAGCCTGAGCCATGTCTCTGACTATTTCTGATGTTTCCTATGCCGGTGAGGCCGCTTCTAATTTTATCGTTAAGTCGGTAGTTGGAAACGAGATTGTAAGTGGTGGCCATGCCTACGTAAAGGATGGCATCAAAAAGGAATTTACTATTCCCCGCTTTCAGGTGGGTGATGTAATTCAGGATCGGCAAGCCACGCCGACCTCTCCCAAAGGCGCCGCTACGGTTGACGGCCGCAAGCTGGTTCCCGCTGATTACATGCTCTACGATGAGTTTAATCCGCGTGATTTTGAGGATCACTGGTTTGCTGCTCAGTTGAATCCTACCCTGATTGATCGGCGCCTGCCGGTTACGGTTGAAAGCGTAATCATTCAGGAGTACCTGAAACAGCACAATAAATGGCTTGGTGGTGCCATCCTCCGCGGTGACACGAGCCGCACCGACAGCCTCAAGTATTTCAATGGCATCGTTACCCGGGCCATTGCTGATGCTGAGGTGCCAAAGGTGGCCTCTCCGGTGGTGCTCACTGTGAACAACATTGCGCAGGCCTTCCGCTCGACTCTCAACCGCGTGAGCGCTGATGTGCTCTATGAGCCCGGCCTGAAATTCTTCGTGAGCTACAAAACGGCTCAGCTGTGGGAAGAAGCGCAGCAGAATCCGGCCGCTTTGAAGGGCGTTGATATGACGCTAGCCGGCATCAACCGCTTTTCGGGCCGCACCATCGTGCCACTGTTCGGCATGCCAGATAACACCATCCTGCTCGGCAAAGGCTCGGCAGATATGGGCTCTAACATCTGGGTAGGCATGAACTCGGTAGATGATGCTACGGTGCAGTTCATGAAGCTACAGGCCAATTCGGAGCTCTATTTCATCAAAATGCTGATGAAAGTAGACACGAACTATGGCTACGGTCAGGAGCTCGCCCTCTACACTCTGTAAGATGCCAGCATGCCGGCCGCGGGTTCCGCGGCCGGCATTGTGCACCGGGTAAAAATCCAATCATCGACGACACGAAAAGCAGCTGCAGGCCTCGGAGCCGGCACTAATCTATCCCCATGAAAATCAACGATATCAAAGGCATTAACGAAACATTTGAGCAGGTGCCTAGCCTCGAAAAAGTACACGTTTTAGAAGATGGTCGGCACTTCTTTAATGAAGATCACGCCAAATCCGCCAACGGCTCCGAGACTTCCAAGGGCAAGGATGGCAAGCTAGTAAGCAAGCTCAAAGCCGTGAAGTACAAAACCTTGGAGAAAGGCGCCAAGGAGCTCACCGAAACCACCGCCGCCGCTTAATCAGCGGCTCATCAGTAGGTAATCATGAAAATGACTCCGGAGGGCATAGCCTTTTTAGTTCGTGAGGAAGGTTTTGTGCCGAAAAAATATCTGTGCTCTGCCGGAGTGCCGACTATTGGAATCGGGCATGTGATCCTGCCGAATGAGCAGCACTACCACACGGCCACGCTCACGCGCCTGCAGGCCATGAATCTGCTGCAGGAAGATATCAGCCTCCGCTTTGGCCCGGCGGTGCTCAAAAGCCTTACCAAGCCGGCCACGCCTAATCAGCTGGCTGCCATGATCAGCCTCTGCTTTAACATCGGCAGCGCTGGTTTTGCCCGCTCAACCGTTGCCCGGCTGCACAACGCCGGCAACGTGGATAAAGCGGCTATGACTGCAGCTTTTGCAGCCTGGAATAAAATCACCAAAAACGGCAAAAAGGTGGTGAGCCCGGGCTTAGTGGCCCGCCGCGCCCGCGAAGCCGCTTTTTACTTCTCCTGAGCATGAGCCCGGTAGCTGCAGTAAAAAATAGCGGGGTGGCTGAGTGGGTGAAGTGGGTGCTAGGTATTCTGATTTCGGCGCTCATCGTGGTGAACGGGTGGGCATTTGCCTACACCATCGGCATAGAGCACCGGGTTACGAAGGTTGAGACGGATCAGGCTGCTCACCTGATCAGCGCTGGCAACGACAAAACGGCCATCAATGCCCGCATAGATCGAACGGATGCCGCACAGGCCCAGGTGCTCACCACCATTAATGCAGTAGCGGTTGATGTGGCCCGGATTCGGGGCTACATGGAACGCCAAAAAGACGCCACAAAATGAGAAATCTGATTTTTGGCCTGATGGCCATGCTGCTGCTGCTCAGCTGCAGCCCGCTCCGCGAGCTCCGCAAAACGCCCGCCGAAAAGGTAGCCGGCTTTATTGCGGATCATCCGGAACTCGTGCGGCCGGAGACGGTGCAGGTAAAGGTGCCGTTCGTGGTGCCTCAGGTTCGCTTTGAGCGCTCCTTTCCGGTGATTGTACATGATACAATATGGCGGCAAAAAGAGGCCTCTCAGCTGGACTCGCTGATCAATCACCTCAGCATTTCCTTAGACACCGCGCAAAGAACAGCCACCAAAGCCAAGCTGCATCAGCTGCTAGATAACCGGCCGGTGTTACGTGATACACTCTGTTTTGACACCCTTGGAGTGCAGGGCCGGCTCTGGCTAAAGGATAGAGTTTATAAGCTAGAAATTATTCGTGCTGCTATCCAAGATACGGCTAAGGGGGCCGCGGTGTTGGGCAAGCTCGCTCCTTGCCCGCCACCCACGGCGCCCGGGCCGCTGGCATTTGAATGGCTGCAGCCGGCCACCTGGGCAGTGCCTTGGTGGGTATGGCTCCTACTTGGTATCTGCTTAGGAGTCTGCCTGCTGCAAGGCGCTGTAATGCTGGCTTACCGCTTTTTAACTCGGCAGCCATGAATCTGCTACAGCGCTTTAAGGCACCTACGCCGGCATTTTGGCGACAGGTGCAGGGCAGGGCCATCGTAGCCGGCCTCACGCTTGCCGGCATGATCAACAGCGGTCACATGCCGGAGCCGGTACTGCCTTGGCTGAAATACGCCGCTTTCGGCGCCGGCCTGCTAGTGCTCTTTTCACAGGCCACCATTGGCGACACCAAGCCGTCGGCCTCCCCTCCTACTGACTCAGAAACCGCTTAATAAGCTATGCTGCCAGATATCACAATCACCAAATTAAACGGGGGCTTAGGCCGCCAAAAGCCTACTGATGATGGGATTTCGGCCCTCATCACGCAGGGCGCCGCTATTGCCGGCAAGCTAGTGCTAGGGCAGATATATGAGCTCCGGAGCTTGCAGGCCGCTGAGCAGCTGGGCATCACGGCCACGGCCGCTGGCTACGCAAAGGTGCACCGGCAGATCAGCGAGTTCTACCGACTCGCGCCCGGGGCGCTGCTCATGCTGATGGTAGTGGCCACGGATATCAGCCTCACCGAAATGGCAGATCGTACCCTGCCTTACGCTAAGAAGCTGCTCACCGCCCAAAATGGCAAAGTGAAGCAGATCGGGCTCTATCTGAATCAGCCCGCCGGCTACGCACCTGTTATCACCACCGGCTTAGATGCTGATGTGCTCGGAGCGGTGCAGAAAGCGCAGGCACTCGCAGCGGAAGAATTTACGCAGCACCGCCCGGTATTCTTTGCCATCGGTGGCCACGGTCTGCAGGCTGACCTGAGCACGGCCGCGGATCTTCGCACCCTGCTCTCTGATAGCGTTTCGGTGGTAGTGGCTGCCGATCATCTGAACCTGCCCACGGAGCCCGCCCTGGGTGCCTTGCTCGGCACCATCAGCGCCGCTCAGGTGCACCTCTGCATTGGGTGGGTAGGTGGCTTTCAGCTGCAGGGTGATGGCTATTTTCTGCAGGCCGGCCTCTGCAACGGCAAGGCCAATGAGGATCTGCTGCCGGGTGATTTAGCGGCTTTAGATGGCAAAGGCTACATCGTGGCCACGCAGCACCCGGGGGCTGATGGCTTCTTTTTCGCTGACTCGCCAACCTGTGCCGCGGCTGATTCTGATTTCGCCAACATCGAAAGCACCCGCACGGTGAATAAAGCCGCCCGGCTGATCCGCACGGCGCTGCTGCCCTTCCTGAAAGGGCCGCTAAAGCTCAATGCTGACGGTACGCTGCAGGCTCAGGTGCTAGTAGAATTAGAGCAAAAGGGCCGCACGGCGCTAGAAGTCAACATGCAGCGGGCCGGTGAGCTCAGCGCTATTGATGTCTACATAGATCCTGAGCAGAAGGTGCTCAGCGGCTCGAATCTGCAAGTAAAATTTTCAGTGGTGCCCGTTGGGGTTGCCCGTCACATTGAGGCCACCATTGGCCTCGCAGCATCTATCTAAGCAATGCAGGTAGGAACCAGAGAGCAGCCAATGATCAACGGCCGGGCCTATGATTGGGCCTCTATCAAAGTGCAGCTGCTAGGGCTCACGCTGGTAGGTATTACGGCTGTGAGCTATGAGGATACGCAGGCCAAAGTAGACAACTACGGCGCCGGCACCATGGCCAGCAGCCGCGGCTACGGTAAATATGAGGCTAAGGCCTCTATCACCCTCGAGATGAAAGAGGTCGAAAGGATTCAGGCCAGCCTGCAGCCTGGGCAACGGATTCAGGATATCGGGCCTTTCAACATTGTAGTTGCTTACGTGAACGAAAGCAACCGGATGGTAACGCACACTATCCACAATGTTGAGTTCACCAACAACAAGCGGGAGCTCAAAACAGGTGATACCACGGTAGAAGTGGCCCTAGAGCTCATTACCTCACATATTACGTGGTAAGGTGATGCAGGACAATCAGCAAAATCTAACAGCGGGAGCTCCGGCCTCCGCTTCCCTGCAGCCTGCCGACTACGCACCCGCTGCAGCCGCGCCGGCCGTTGATCCGATGGCCGCCAAAATAGAGCAGTGGAAACGGCAGCACCGTGAAGTGCATCAGATTGATGTGCAGATAGCAGAGGGCGACGTGGCCACCTGCTACATCCACAATCCAAACCGGAATATTTTGGCTTACGCCCTCACGCGCACCCTCAATAAGCAGCTGCTAGAGGCCGGTGAGTTCATGCTGATGAATTGCTGGCTAGGGGGTGATGAGCGCTGCAATCCCAACAGCCCGCAGTGCTATGATCCGGCGGTTGTGGCCGCGGCAATGCATGCCGCTCAGAGCGTCGAAATGCTAGCCAGCAACTCAAAAAAGCTGTAGCCTCAGCGGCAGTAATCTCTGATAAGGATGGTGCTGATGAGTTCCAAAAAATGGCTGCCATCATCAGCCATTTTTTGCACATACCCGATCCTGAGCAGCTATCAGATGAGGCCTTTGGGGCAAAGTTTCAGCAAGCCGATTGGCTCCGCCGGAACCCTCAGCTGCTGCTATCCCACACTAAAATTTTCTGATTTAAATGGCCGCGCTGCTCAATTTTAAACTCACGCTTGAAGATCTGCTAGGGCCGAAATTGGCAAGCCTTGCAGATAAGGTGAGCAAGTTTGGCAGTGATGTAGAAAAGCCTCACAAAGTCAAAGTAGACACCTCGCAGGCTCAGAGCGGGCTCAGCGGCCTGGCATCCATGGCCGGCCGGGCATTCGCTGCAGTAGGCATCTTTGAGGCCGCTAAGGGCATTGTGAAAATGGGCTCCGACTTGGAGCAAACCCGGGTGCAGTTTGAAACCTTCACCGGCTCGGCAGAGGCCGGCAACAAGGTGATAGCCGACCTGCAGAAATTTGCGCAGATCACGCCGTTTGATGATGAGCAGGTGATCAGCGGAGGCCGGCAGCTGCTAGCATTCGGGGAGAAAGCCGAAAGCCTAAACCCGATTCTTACCAAGCTCGGCAACATCAGCAGCGCCACCGGGAAAGACTTCGGGGAGCTGATTTCGATGTACGGCAAGAATAAATTATCCGGCATCATTCAGGGAGAGGATCTGAATCAGCTGGTAGATGCCGGCATTCCGGTGATGGACTCGCTAGCGAAGCAGCTAGGCGTAACCACCGCGGAAGTGCGGAAAATGGGTGCTGATGGTAAGATCAGTTTCGGCATGCTGGATAAGGCCTTTGATGAGCTCGGAGGCGCCGGCGGCAAGTGGGGCAACCTGATGGAAAAGCAGAGCAAAACCTTTGCCGGCCGGTTGAGCTCACTGGTAGGCTTTGCGCAGAACATCGGCGGCAAGATGGGGGAAGCACTTACGCCCGGGCTCGGCAAGATCGTAGACGCCGGCGGGACGCTGCTCACCTTCATCAGCACCAAATCAACGCAGATCATTGCCATGTTCCGGCCGCTGCAGGATGCGCTGCAGCCGTTGATTGATGCCTTTGATGGCATTTATGTGCAGCTGGGCATCACCGGAGACGGGGCCGGATTCCTCACTACCGTTTTCAATGGCATGGCCACGGCCATCACCTATCTGAGCCCGGTGATCAAAGTGGCCGCCTCCGCCCTGGGTGCCATCTATACCAAGTTTGCCGGGTTACTCGGCGCTATTGTGCGGTTTGTTGAAACGAGCCCGCGCCTGCAGAAATTCTTTGCCGGCCTGCTGAGCGGGGCCACCGCGGCATTTTCGGGCATTGCCTCCGCGGCCGTGAAAGCATTCGGCGGCCTTGCTGATATCCTAGAAGGGGTATTTACAATGAATTGGGGCAAGCTAAAAACCGGTCTCAAAAACACGCTGATGGCCGTTGCCGATGGCGGGGGCATCGCTGAGCAGGCCGGGAAAGGCTTCGCTGATGGCTACAAAAAAGGGTTTAAAAAATCCACCCTATTCGATCAGGCTAAGGAGCCGGCGGCCGGCACTGATGCCGCCTCGGCATTCATGGCCGGCAACAAGAAAGGGGCCGCCGCGCCGGCATCGTTGGCTCCCTCACTCAAAGAAAAGGCCGGCAGTGCCGGCGCCGCCGGCGGCTCCAAGGTAACCAACATCACGCTTAACATTCGGGAGCTCATTGGGGTGGCTAGCATGCAGGTGGCCAGTGCTGCAGAGGGGGCTGAGAATGTAGCGCAGCAGGTGATGAAAATGATCGTTGCGGAGCTCAACGATGTGAACACTATAGCCTCAACCTGATGCGCCAACTTAATCTAAAAGCACTCACCGCTGAGGCATTTGGCTACAGCCCTTTGCAGCGGTTTCAGCAGCCGGAGCCACTAGGGCCGAAGGATCCGCCGGCCCGGGCCAATCCGCCCGGGCCGGAGCCAACCAACGCAGGCCGCGGCCTGCTAGGGCTGCCGGCGTTCTGTAAAATATCGATTCAAGGGGTGCACACCACCTCCGGCGGCTATGAGGGTATTGAGCTCATTGATCCGATTGTGACGGTGCAGCAGCCTCAGAACGTGATTAGCACCCCTATCACCGGCCGCCGGGGCTCAGTGAAAGAGTACATAAATCAGGGTGATTACGCGGTTTCGATCCGCGGCATTTTGGCCTCTGATCCTTTCTCGGAAACCCGCTTTGAGTATCCGCTGCCGCAGGTGCAGGTGCTCAGGGATCTGGTAGGCGCCGGCGTAGCGCTGCCGGTGGCCGGGTGGCTGCTAGATGTGTACGGCATTAAAAATCTAGTGGTAACAAATGCTACCTACGAAAGTCTGCCGGGCTTTGTGAACCTGCAAGCCTATGAGCTGCAGTGCCTATCTGATGAACCCATAGAGCTCACTCTCTAATCATGTTTAGCCTAAAAGACTCCCTGAAAATCGAAATCGGAGCCCTGCAGCCGATTGATTTTGTGCATGAGCTCAAAATTGTAAGCACCTGGCAGCGCTTCACCGATACCTGCACCATCACCCTGCCGCGCAAAATTCGGGTGCTGCAGGCCGGCGCCGTGAAGGATTTGCCGGATCTGCTTAGCGTTGGGGATGCTGTGAACATCAGCTACGGCTATGATGGCGTGATCCGGCCGGAGTTTTCCGGCTTTATCTCTGCCATCAAACCCGGCACTCCCTTTCAGATTGAGTGTGAGGATCAGATGTGGCAGCTAAAGCGCAAGCCACTGAGCAAGGCATGGCGGGCCGTTACGCTCCGGCAGCTGCTGCAGTACGTGCTAGACGAAAACGGGCTCAGCTATCCGATTCAGGAGCTCGGAGAGTTGGCCCTGGGTAAATACACCATCACCAAAGCCACCGGGGCGCAAGTATTCGACAGCCTGAAAACGCAGTTCGGCATCCGGTGCTTTTTCCGCGGTGGTGTTTTGGTAGCAGGTAATCCCTACCCAGCCGCCGGCAAAGCAGTGGAGCACCGCTATGGCTTCACACAGAACATCATTAGCTCGGATCTCACCTATACCCTTGCCGATGATGTAGCTATCCGCTTTCACGGCATCAGCCATCTGAAAGGAGGCAAGAAAATAGAGATTGATGAGGGTGGCAGTACCAAAACCGGCAAGGTAAAGGGCGAAACGGGTCAAGTGGTGAATGCTTTCAGCAAGGGAGTGCCAGCCGGCGAAATCCGCACCATCAACGCCGTAGGGCTCACCGAAACAGAGCTCAGAGCCTACGTGAAAGCAGAGGCCGCCCGGCTTCGCTTCGATGGCTACCGGGGCGGTTTTACCACGTTCGGCAATCCGCCGGCGGAGCACGGTGATGTAGCCGTGCTCTCTGATCCGGACTATCCAGAGCGGGCCGGTGCCTACTCGATTGATGAGGTGGTGAAAACGTTCGGGGTCGGTGGCAGCCGCCGGCAGATCAAACTAGGGCCAAAAGCAGCACTGTAATGCAGTTACGCGAGATGATTCAGCAAATCGTGAGAGAGCAGCTGCCGGTGCAGGTATTCCCGGCCACCGTGCTCAGCGTCAACAAAGCGGAGGCCATCATTGATGTGCAGCCCCTCGACAAGCAAGCGCCGGAGGTGTTTGATGTGCGGCTTAGAGCAGTCGACGATGATCTGGCCACCGGGCTCATTCTGTGGCCGGCCGTTGATTCGGTGGTGCTCATTGGGCTCATCGGCAACGATATCAATACCGCCTTTATGGTGGGCGCCTCAGAGCTCGAATCATTCACGCTCAGCACCGCTCAGGAAAGCCTGCTCACTTGGCTGCAGGACTTGGTGCAGGCAGTGCAGCAGCTAGTGCTGCTCACCAACACCGGCGCCACTACCGGCATGCTTCCAACCTCTCAGCAAGCGCTGCAGCAGCTGCTCACGCGCTTGCCCAACCTACTCACCGCCTAATCATGTCGCTACTCACTGCCCTACCCAAGCTGCAGCAAGATTTAGAGCAGATCATGGAAGATCTGAGCACCGCGGAAGATCCGGCCGCGGCCCGGCAGCTGTCTGCTCAGCGGCACGCTCAGGCAATTTATGAGTTTGTGGCCGCGGCCATGGTAACAACTACCGGCACCGCTACCAATCACACCGGCACCCTTTCCTGATCATGAAAGCATCCGATTTCCTACTAGATGCCGGCTATGATGTGGCCATAGAGAACGGTGATTTTGTGGCCGGCCTCTCCGATGAGCAGCATCAGGAGCTCCTACTGCTCACTGCTCAGGGTGAATGGCGCCAGAGCCCACTCACCGGCATCAATCTACTCCGCTACCAGTCCGGCCCGATGGATGCTCAGCGCCGCGCCGCGCTGCAGCGTGAGGGCACCCTGCAATTAGAGCGGGATGGCTACCGGGTGTACACCTTCTTAGTCTCAGCAGCAGCTGAGCTCACTCTTAACGCTGAGCGGCCGTGAAAACTACCCTGATCAGTGCCGGCCAATCCCTGCTAGATGTATGCCTGCAGGAGCTCGGCACCTTGGACGCCCTATTTGATTTAGCCGATGCCAACGGGCTCAGCTGCACCGCGGTGCTCCGGCCTGGGCAAGTGCTGCAGGTGCCGGATTCGGTGCTGAGCCGGCCGGAGGTGGTGAACTACTTCGCCGCCCGCTCCTACCGGATAAATGTGGCTGATGCCGTCCTGCCGGCCGGCATTGTAGTGCCACCTGATGAGCCCGATACAATGCAGGATTTCCTGCCTTCCGACTTCAAAAAAGCAGATTTTAAATAACTGGTTATGTACGCCGATTTAATACGTGATTCCGCCACCACCCACATCCGGAGCGGCCTATCTGATACAAGTGCCCTAGATCTGCAGGCTGTTTTCGGTGAGGTAGCCGCAGCCGTAGAAGTGTTTGAAGGCATGGCCCGCGGGGCGGTGATTCTGCACGGTAACGGGGTGCCTGATAATGGCCTGGGTACTGATATTGATGCCTACGTAGATCTGCAAACGGCAGATATGTATCTAAAGGAGGCCGGGGAGTGGCTTTTCAAGCTCACGCTCCGCGGAGCTCCTAGCGCCGTACCCGGGCCGCGGGGCTTGCCCGGCCCGGCTTCTACCGTTCCTGGCCCGGCTGGCAAATCCGCCTATGAGCTTGCGCAGGCCTCCGGCTTTGTTGGCACCTTGTCTCAGTACATGGTCAGCCTGCAGGGCCGGCCCGGTACCGATGGCACCAACGGCATCAACGGCTCACGCATTCGATGGGAAAGCTACGCGCCAACCTCGGAGGCCGGCGCCGCGGGTGATGTATGGATTCACGCCATCAGCGCCGCTAAGATTGCCATGTATGAGTGCTATGCCACGGCCGCGGCCTCGGTGCAGCTGGTAGAGGGAGAGGCCGGCAATCAGGTAGTAGGCGTGAGCACGGCATGGCGGCTCCGCTTTACCTCGCCTGATCCGACTACCACCGTAACCAACCCTAGCACCGGCGGCACCGGCACCGTGCGCTCGGTGAACGGGGTTGCACCGGATGCAAATGGCAATGTGCAGATTCAGGTAGGCAGCGGGAGCGGTGCCACCATCACGCCGGAGCAGGATCTGAGCACCAACAGCACCACGGCCGTGCCCTCGGTGGCTGCCGTGAAAACGGAAGTAGGCACCCGGGCGGATCTCACCACCGCGGCAAAGGGCTCCCTAGTGGCTGCCATCAATGAAATCAACGGCAAAGTAGGGGTGCAGCCCGGCGCCGGTACTACAATCACCTTCACGCGAGACAGAGAATACCCGGCCATTTTCAGCGGCACTTTCACTCTCGACAAAACCGGGGCGGTACTCGGCACGGTGGTAGGGGCTTACCTGGGTGTAGGGGCAAGCGCTCCGGTGATCAATCCGGCGGATTTTCAGCTGATAACCGGGGTTTTTCAATCCGGCAAGGAAAACATGTACATGTTCAAGGTGGGCGGTAACGGGAAAATACAATACACAATTTTCACTCTTGCCTAGTATTTCCCTGTAGAAATGAGCGGTTTCAGCTATTTACGCGGGTTTTTCACGGCCATGATGCGCGTGAGGCCAACTATTGAATTTACCTTTTTCAGCACTGAGCTCCGGCTTACAGTACGCACCACCACCGGGCTCACCACCACGCTGAGCACCGATGATGGCTCAGCTGATGCGTTTATAGGTGAAATCAATAAAACCTATCCGAATGCCAGCCGCCGCACCTGTGGTATTAGTATAGCGCAGCCCGAAACGGTAGATCTGCTCACTATCCGCTCCGGTGGGGTGGTTTCGCTCAATGGTGATGAGGGGATAGCGGATTTTTCAGCCTTCCGGAACCTAGTGGCCGCGGCCCTTAACGGCAGCAAGTGCACCACTTTCAAGGCCAATTTTCAGTACTCGCTCGATATTGATGGCACGGATTGCTATGATCAGATTTTAGATGTTACGGAGGTTAATGCCTCGCAGATCCGCGCCGGTAATTCCAACTGCACTAGCGTAGGGTGGCCAATCAATGCGCCCGGCCTGAGTGAAATTGTATTGAACGGCAACCGCATAGCCTACCCGCAAGTGCTGCCGCCGATGCCCTCTCTTTCGGCGCTCTACATTGCTAACAACGGGCTCACCGGCGGGGCCGGCCTGGGGCTGCTAGATCTTCGCAATGTGCCGGGCCTGCAGCGCTTAGAGGCCCGCGAAAGCCGGATAAACGATATCAAAACCGCGCCCGGCAGCAATCTCACTTTCCTCAATATCATCTACTGCAATTTTAGCCTAGCGCTCAACGGGGTGCCGGGCCGGCCCGGCAGCCTACCGGAATTGGTAGCCAACTGCCGCGGCCTGCAGCAGTTTCAAGCCTACGCCGCCGGCATCAACCGCGCCACTGCGGAGGGGATTTTTGATGTGCTGCTAGCCGATGATGCCGGCAGAGCCCGCTGCCAGTTTCTTACCGGCCTGGGCAATGTGAATGATCATTGGCTCAGCGCCGGCAGCATCACGCGCAGCGCCCGGGCTAATGAATCCATCGTAACGGCCGCGGCCCGCACAAAGCTGGATCAGATCAGGGCTCTAGGCCACTACTATGAGCAGAACCTGCCGGTTTTCAACGTGGTGATTTTATCTGATACCTCAGTTCGGATTGATCTGATTAGCTCAGACGATGATGTAACGATGTGGCAGGTGGGTGATGTGATTAACTGCCATCAATCCTTTAATCCGGATCTGATGAATCAGGGTGATCATACCGTGCTCAGCGGCTCCGGTAAGCGCTGGGTGATCAGCAACGTGAAAGGCTATGCCGGTTTTATCGGCAACACCGGATACGGCCTATTTGACCGCAAATAATTGATTTCTCTCTTTTTACCTCCTTTCTCATGCCCTTAGTTTCGCTACCTGTTACCACTATTGAGCTACCTGTATCAGACCGCCGGAGCGGGGCTACTGTAGTTAAGCAAAAGGCCCGCTACCATGGCCTGAACATCAATCAGCAAGCCGATGGCACTTGCTCGGTGCTCATGCAGCTGAGCGTGACGCAGTACGCGGCCACTGAAGCCGGTGAGTATGGTGAGCGGCTTACCTGGGAGGGCGTGAGCTCCTACCCTAAAACGCTGGTAGCCGACAATAACACGGCCGTAGATCCGCAAAGCGGAGCCATCCTGTACATCCTAGTGAGCTCGGAAACGGTGCTCGACTTTGTAAAGCAGCAGTACATCAGCATCAGTGAAAGCTCCTGGCATGATTTCCTGAACAGCCGGCCGGAGGCCTTGGCGCTGCAGGGTGATTTCTTCTGTGTGCTACGGGACACGCAGGATATCAGAATCCGCTTTCTGATTGAGCACCATATAGAGGCCGCTGACGCTATGGGGCGTTTTACCTAATGGCTTACGCGCCTGATTGGTTGGTGCCGGCTTTCGGCCTGGCATTACTAGCCGGCCTGCTCTGGCAGGTTCGGATCTACCTCAAAAAATAGCTTACCATGGCCCGCACTCAGCAGGAAATATTTGATGCCATACAGGCCAGCCGGGCGGCAGATCCGGTTTTAGCCCGGCTTAATTCAACCTCTGCCACCGCCCTACATCGGTTGTGGGCATTCATTACGGCCTTTGCCCTGCACTTGCATGAGGTGATTTTTGACCGGCATAAGGCAGATGTAGAAACAGCCCTTGCCCGGGCCAAACCCGGCACTGCAGCATGGTATGCTGATCAGGCTCTGCTGTTTCAGGCCGGTGATACGTTGGTGGCTGATGATGATGGTATTCATTACGCCGCCGGCAGCACCGGCGCGAAAATCATCACCCGGGCCGCGGCCATTGAAAACGAACTCACCGGCAAGCTCTTTATAAAGGTGGCCAAAAATGGCCCGGTAGCCGGTACCCTGGCAGCGCTCAGCAATGCAGAGCTCACGCAGGTGAGAGGCTATTTTGACCGGAAAGGATTTGCCGGCGTCCGGAAAGAAATTGTGAGCCGGGCTGCTGATAAGCTCCGAGTAGAGGCCAAAATCTACTATGATCCGCTGATTGATGTGCCGGCCCTGCAGCTGCAGGTGCAGGCCTCGCTCCGCTCCTACTTGGCAGCCTTAGAATTTAACGGCCTGATCTACCTCGCCAAAATTCAGGACTACCTGCAGGCCGTGCCCGGGGTGAAAGATGTGCAGATGGTAGCCGTAACCGCCCGGGCCGGCGCCGGCGCTCCGACTCTGATCAGCCGGGTGTACGAGACGCAAGCCGGCTACATAGTAGAGGATGATGCCGCCGGCAGCACCCTAGTAGACACGCTCACCTATCTGCCTTATGGCTCAGCTATCAATTGATGAGCAGCAGCTGCAGCAAGTGCTGCCGCTGCTGCCGCTCCGCTACCGGCTGAGCCTGCCACCGCTGCTCAAATCGTTGCTGCCTTCGATTCTTCGCCGGCCGGTGATGCTCGCCTGGGTGAGAGCCCTGCACTCGCCTCTGCTCACCACCTACCTACAGTTTGCGGAGCATGTTCGCCGGAGCCGCACGGAGCTCAGCTATAACGGGCAAACGATGCTGCTAGAAAGAGCCCTAAATGATCGGTTTGATCCGGTTTTCCGCCGAATCAGGATCATCAACTCAGATACGGAGCTCAGCCCGGTGTACCTCAATTTCGTGAGTGAGCAGCAGCCGATGCCACCCACTTACCAAACGTCTGAGGGAGAGCCGCTACTCTATATAAATCACTGGATTGAGTACGTGAGTCAAGTAGGGTTTACGGTGCAGGTGCCGCGCTCCCTGAGGCCACAAGAGGCCGCGCTGCAGGCCAGAATAAAGCAGCTGAAAATATCCATGATCCGCCACAAACTAGCATACGTCTAAAATGAAGCAATTAATTTTCTTTACCGGCGGCCGGGGCTTAGCTAACGATGATTTTGAGGTTTTGCAATCAGAGGCCTATGCTGCCATCACGGCCATCTTGCAGGGGGCGCCGCCGATGGTGCTCAGCGGCTGCACTCTGAGCAATAAGAGTCCGGATGGCCTTCGCGCTGATATACAGCCGGGGTTTGTGTGGCTCGGTGGTGAAATCCATCGGTATGATGGCGCTAGTGATGTGCCGCTGCCGCTGGAAATTGCGCTTGGAGCTATTGAGGAATCTGATGTACGCGCGTATCAGACCGGCGGCAGTAAGCCCTGTATGAGTGAGCAGTTGCTGCTCACGCAGGCCAAAGGCACGGCCGCCGCCGGCGCCGCCATCACTTACGGCACCGTTATAGGGCCGGAGCTCACCTACTGGAAATGGGTAGAAAACAACACCCGTACTATAGGAGAGGTGCAGTGGCTGACAAATCACACGGCCTCTCAGTATGATGGCACCGGCCGCGGGTGGTTGGGCCAACCTGCCGCCGGCTGGGCATTGTGCAACGGCCAGAACGGCACCGCGGATCTACGTGAACGCTTTATTGCGGGCATGAATCCGGCAAATAGTGATTATTCGCCGGGCAACACCGGCGGCTCTGCTCAGGTAACACTCACCACCAATCAGCTGCCGGCTCACGCGCACGGTATGGAATCCGCCGGCGCCCACACCCACGGCATCGGCACCCGGGGCTCGGATGGCAGTGATAACACAATCAGCCGGGGCAATGCTCCGACCTCAGACCGCACTTTGCAGACGCAATCCGCCGGCGCCCACACCCACACCATCAACGAAACCGGTGGCAATCAACCTCACGAAAACCGGCCACCATTTTACGTACTAGTAGCTCGGCAATGGGTTGGAGTATAATAAAGCAATTTATATAATAAACCTACTTATAATTTGTCAAGTTGCCTATTTGACAAATTCTAAGCAGGCTTTTGTTTTTTAGATTTTCTTGCCTTTTCAACATTTTCCTCAATAAGCTTTGGGAGAACAATTGAAAGGAAACTTTGAAATTTACTTACGCCTATAACATTTAAAAGTGCCTCGGCTAACTGATATACTTTAGTTGCTTTTACTTCAGGCAGATAATGATCTGCATTGGTGTCGGCATTCTTTGCATTAGTAATTGCATCTTGCAAATAGGGAATAAATTTATATGGATGATAACCTCCATTTTCAAATGTCGATATCTCAAATTTAAATTTACTGCAACTATCAGATGCAGAAGAAAGTATATCAGAACGCTTATGAAAATATAGCCAAACTTCAAAGCAAGGATTACTTATTACTATTTGCCAATTCGCAAATCTAGCACAATGTTCTGCAAGAACTCTGATTTGATCTACGTCCCACCTATCTGAATCAATAACAAACCACAAATAATCTTCTTCGACAAGTCCTACCCTATCTATGTATTTCATTGCTCTATCCAACACCCAATTGGGTGCTGACTTATTCTCTATATTTTCTCCATCGCTGACTACATCCTCAATAATATCAATTTTTATTCTGTCAGACATATACCTAAATACATTGAAATATTCAGGTTCCCTTTTCTGCCCTTCACATGCAATAGCAAATACTTTATAATCTCGAAGAAGTCTTGATGGAGTTTCTCGCTTATAACCTCTACTCTTACGCATGTTCGCTCCAGCTTAGATCTTGTAATGGCGCTAGAAAAGGGATAGCTCCAAATCTACCTCTAAGGTATCCTTTTCGAATATCTAAATCATATCGAGGTTTATACTCACTTAATGAGTACAATTCTGTACTGCCTTTTTCTTTATTTTTTTCAGCAAACCATATTTCATCTTGTCTAAAGATCTCTAAATCAAGAAGATTTGATTCGTGTGTAGTAAATATTAATTGGCCTTTAGTTGATTCATCAGCCATTATTTTTTTCACCATTGAATACAATAATGCTGGATGTAAACTTTGATCCATTTCGTCTATGACATAAGTTACATCCTGCCTAATTATCATATCAAGCGCAGGAATAAAATCTAACAAACGTCGGGTCCCATCAGATTCTTGATCTAATTCGAAGGATACATCATTACCATTATTATCCTTATGAATAGAATTCACATACTTAACTACTACTTCATCATTTTCCTTTAAAACATGAACAGTTCCTTTTTCAGTTGAATTTAGCATAACATGTTTACCTTCATTCACACTATCAAGTATATCAACTTTTAACTCATCCTCATCTTTTCCAATAAACTTTTCAAAATCCACTGTAACAACTTCAAGTTTATCAACCCCGGTATCGAATGTGATTAGTAGATTATTAGCAAATTCACAAAATCTTTCAGATCTGGACATCATAGGGGCGAGACCACCAAATCTACTTCCAGGATATACAATTAACAGTGAATTCACTATCCAATCTTTTGCCTTTTTTATATCAGGAATCTTTAAGCTATCATTTTTGCTTATTAATAGTTCATTTCTTTTTAATAAGCTTTCCTCCATCAACTCAACTAAATATTTTCTTTTAGCTGTTTTTGTGTAATTCCCATGTAATTTTATATGTGTTTTATTTTTATTATATTTTCTCTCAAAAATAATTTTATCTTCCGACGTTATACCAGATTCATACAACCATTCTTCAAGAATAATATCACCATTAAAACTTACACCGTAATCATATATCTTATTATCTACAAAGAATTCTATTTCAAATGAACTAGGGGACTTGCTGTTATTTCTATTGAGTCTAAATTTTTTATCTCCTATAGACTTAGCCACAGTTCCCTCTTCTACGATATCTTGTAGCGCATCTATTGCAACTATTAAATTGGATTTTCCGGCACCGTTTGCACCATAAATAGCAGCAGATTTCAGAACATCAACTTTACCAGCTTTGTACACATGATGCTTATGTGTTTTGAAGTTACCAGCTAGCATATTAAACTCTCTTTCCTCGTCAAAGGAAAGAAAGTTAGAAACAACGAATCTTATCAGCATGTCTTTAGCTTTTCACAAACATAAACGAAAAAATCTCTTTAGATCAATGTTTTAAGCTCAAATTGAGCCTAGGCTGCTGAGATTGAGTGATACTATCACTTAATTTAACGATTTACAGACTTATAACAAACCAGCATCACGCATTTCTCGCCCAATACGGCCCTCTTTTACTTTGGCATATAGTTCTTGAGTTATTCTGATAGAAGCATGGCCCAACATGGCACTAACACTCTCAAGACTAACGCCAGCGTCTAGTGCCAGCATACCAAACGTTCGGCGCCCTACGTGGCAGGTAAGCCTGAGCGGCAGGTGCAGGATGGCTGCAATTTCTCTCAGTCGCTCATTCATCTTTTGATTGCTGGGTATCGGCACCCGGCCCTCATCTTTATACTTGTTAAGTAACACTTGAGCCGCCGGCAGCAGGGGTATGATAGCCTCAACTTCCGTTTTCGTTCGGGGCCGGTGCAGCCATTGCTGCCCTTTGATATCGGTAGTCAGGTGCAGGCAGGGATCAAAGGCCCGGGCATCTACCCATGCCATACCTGTATAACACATCAATAAAAAGGCGTCCCTAGTACGCCTTAGGCCGGAGTTAGGTAGCTCCACTCGGATGATCTGCTGTAGCTGCTCAGTGGTGAGGTACACCAGCTGACTCTTTTTGACTTTGGGCAACTTCAGTTTTGTGAACGGGTGTACTGCCAGGGCGGAGCGTTCCACCGCGCAGCTGATGCACTCGCTCAGCAGCCGGGCGCACTTGTTGGCATGAGCTCCGCTTTTAACGTGACCATAGTCGGTGAGCAGCCACCGGCGAAAGTCGCGCGCTAGGGGTGCAGTCATTTCCCGACTCAGCAGGTCCGGCTGATTAATGGATTTCAACCATGCTTCGACGAGCGGCCGGCGCCGCTCCGGCACCCGGGCTGTTTCTGGTAGAATTTCGCCAGCCGCGGCCCTGAGCAGCTGCCGCTCATGCCATTTGTCCCAACTCTGCAGCAGGGTTTCATCTGCCTGGGTTTCCTCACCAGCAATCAGTTTTTTAAGCCGGTTTGGTGTAACCGGCAGCTTTGCCCGCTCTAAGTCGAAATAGTGCCGGTTGGCATCGGCTAGCAGGTCGGTGAGCCGGGCGGTGTACGCTCTCACTAAATCGGACTTGCCCCTAATTTTCTGGCCTTTGGCGTCCCAATCAGCATAGGCCACCTGTATGCCGGTGGTTTTGGTGCCTCGTTTTCCATTTACTGTGAGTCGGAGCACGATGGTACCGATAGTAGAGCGTAAGATCTGCTTACAGTCTTTAGGCTTCCTAAAAACAAAGGTGGGCTGCATTGAATAACGTAGCACGACGGTGTAACCGCCCCGAATAGGCAGTGTAACCGATGGGTGTACCGATAGTGGGATAGCCGAATAGCAATGCGTAGCCCCCGGATATGCCGGGTGGCGGCGCCGCCTTTTACCCTGATTTCGTGCTTTTTAACGTCGGCAGTAAAAAACAAAACCCCGTCCGGCGGGGCCGGACGGGGTGCTGTACAAGGGGGGATGTGGAGCTGCAGGGATTCGAACCCTGGTCCAGACAAGGAAACCATCGAGCTTTCTACGTGTGTATCTATGCTTGGATTTTCGAGGGAGCCCAGGCGCATATCAGGCCCTTGGTCTCCCCTTAGATGCAGTTGAGTTTCGCGCCGAAGTCACACCTCCTTCGGCACTATCTTCTACTTACGACGCCCCGAACTCACCCGTGTAAAAGAAGACGGATGCGGGACGATGGCAATTACTTAGTACCTAGACTAAGCAGCCATGGCGTAGCTATACTCGCCGGTTGTTTTTCGAATGATTTTTTGGCGGGAGATTCACTCAACTCCCGACACGCTTACTCGTGACCTGCACAAGCTGTCAATTCCGGTCAGCCCCAAATTAGAAAGAACGAGACCCGCCACGAATAGCGGGGTGCGAATGTACGCACATCAGTCAGAAAACGTTGCAAATAACCAAAAATGTTCCCGTTTGGGGTTTCTTAGCAGAAGGAATATGAGGTGAGTTGTCTAATGATTTTATTCAGATTCCTCGCTCTGCCCAGGATAACAATTGTAGCTGAAGGAGCTTAATACGGCAGTTTTTAGCCTTGCCTTCTGCAGTAGCGCTATTGACTAAGGCTTTGTTATTACTCAGCCGCTTTAAGGCGAGGTGCAGCAATAGCCCGGGCGGCGAGACCTGCTACCACAATTTTGGATCATTGGCTGGAGAGTTACTGGTTATGATACTCGGCAGAGGCTTCCGCAACTGGCGTAATGCGTTAACTGCGTAGTTCTAATAACTGCACTATTTTACGGCTGTTGTGAGCGGTTGGAATGCCGGCGCGCCGGTTTGCCAGAGCCCAAAGGCCAACAGGTCGGCAATGCTTTCGAACTGCTTCAGCCGGGAGTCCCCTATGCCGTGGCCAGCCTCGTAGTCGGTGAAGAAGAGCACGGGTTTACCGGAGGTATTGGCGGCTTGCAGGCGGGCGGCGAACTTAGCTGGCTGCCAAGCTATAACGCGAGGGTCATTGAAACCGGCCGTGACAAGCGTGGCAGGATATTTAGTGCCTTTCTGCAAATGCTGGTAAGCGTCCATTTCCAGCAGAGCTTTGGCTTCTTCTCGCTTTTGGATGGTGCCAAACTCCGGTACGTTTGCGGGGCCGTTGGGCGAATTTTCCATACGTACGGCGTTCAAAATCCCGACCTCTGGAATGGCCACCGCAAACAAGTCCGGCCGCTCGGTCATGGCTCGGCCAATCAGGATGCCGCCCGCGCTGCCGCCGTTGATGGCTACTTTACCGGGGCTGGTGTACTGGTTTTTCACCAGATAATCGGCGCAGGCGATGAGGTCTTTCCAGGTGTTGGGCTTGGTTGTTTTCTGGCCGGCTTTGTGCCAGGCTTCGCCTAGCTCCCCGCCCCCACGCACATGCGGACAGGCCAGAATACCACCTTGCTGTGTCCAGAGCAAGAAAGTAGGCATGAACGTAGGTTCCATTGCCCGGGAATACGCACCGTACCCCACCATAAGCGTGGGCGCGTTACCGTTGCGGGGCGTGCCTTTCTTGTACATAACAGACAGTGGCACCAGCGTACCATCGTGCGAGGGCACCATCAGTTCTTCTACTACCAAGTCGGTAAACTCCGGGTACTGCGCCTCCGACGACAGTGGTTCGGCCACAAACTTGCCGCCGGCTAGGTCGTAGCGGTAGCGCTTGCGGTCGGTGGTCCAGCCGCCCATCGTCACCCACAAATCCGACGACTTCGTGTTTTTAACTACCAATTCCAGCCGGCCCGCGGCTTGCGGCAAGGCTAGCTCACGCACCGTTTTCGAGTTCTTCGCAACGAAATACAACTTGGCTTCGACGCCGTTCTTGGTACGCACAAAATACAGCCCATCCTTGGTGGCCTTTAGTTGCTCGTCGTTGATGGCTTCGCTGGCCGACTCAGGAACCAATAGCTCGGCCGTGGCCACGTCGGGGCGGGCGACTGGCGTGCGCATAATTTTCTGACGCGGCGTGTTTTTCGAGGTCGTGAAGTAGAGGTACTGTTCGTCGGCTGCCACGTTGGTTACTTCCTGCTCGGGCCTGAACAAGGGCTTCCAGCCCAGTTGGGGCTTCTTCAACTCAGTAACTGGTGCGTAGTAGGCTTTCAGATACCGGTCCACGGTGTACAATAACCCGATTAGTAGCTTGCTCTCTTTCTCGTAGAAGGCATAAGAATACTCTTCGGGCTTGATGGCCAACTGGGGGGCTACTTTAGCGGAAAAATACCGGCTTGTCCTGGCTTTGGGACGTGCCCACGCGGTGCATAAACGACTGCGTGTTCAGACGCGCCGCGGGGTCTTTCACGTCGGCGCTATTGAGAGGCGTGTATGTGAAGCTGTTGTTGTCGGGCAGCCAGTCGCCGGCCCCGCCCAAGGATAGAGGACGGATACGCTCGGGGTACAGTTTGCGGGTTTTTACGTCCATGATGCAGCCCTCCCCTATTTCGGCTCCCTTTTCGCTGAGCGCAAAGGCTACTTTGGTCCCGTCGAAGGAAGGTGTGAAGGAGCTAATGGTATAGACTTTTCCTTTCTCGAAATTTTCGGGGTCAACCAGCAGCGTCTCGGTGCCAGCGTAGCCGTCGCGGCAGTACAGCTTGGGCTGCTGATCTTCGGGCCGCGACTTGAAGTAGAAATACCGGTCGTTGTCGGTTACGCGCAGGTCGCTTACGCGACTGGCTTTGCGCTTATCGAATTCCACCATCTGGTCGATGAGATTCTGCCGGCCCGGAATACCGTCGAGGGTTTTGCGGGCGTACTCACTCTGCGCTTTCATCCAGGCGGCCACGGCCGGATCTTGCAAGTTTTCGAGGTTGCGGTAGGGGTCGTCTACCTTCACCCCGAAGTACGTGTCGGAAGTGGGCACCGAGGGCGCAGCAGTTGGGGTAGACTGTGCTATAACAGCAGTGATCAGTAAGCTCAACAACGAGGAGAGGCAAAGTATTTTCATACAAGAGGTTGTAAACAGAAAACAAGTAAAACACCAAGGGATACAGCCAGACTGACTGCAAACACGCAAAACTGAAACTGCACCACAATCACACAAGCATGTGACTAGCAATTGGCTGCGACCAGGCTACGTGCGAGCATAGCGGACGTAGTTGTACACGGAAGGCGCTGTTGTATTGGGATGCGTATAGGATGGCTGGGTAGTTGAACGGCGAGCCTGCGTTACTTCCGATGCTAGGAGCACCAAGGTTGTGAGTACTAAGGCACTAAATAGAAGCTTAAGAAAAAAGGCAGCGGTTTTCATATTGGAACGATGAGGAAGTAGGAACAGCCAGGCAAGAATGCCTAGTGTTAGAGCAAAAATTGGTGTTGCTACACGTGCCGGAATAAGCCACGGAAGACTCCTTACATAGAGCTGTATCGATAGGAAATTGCACCTTAATTGCAAGCCGCTGCCGTTGTAAAACCAGCACTTGACAACGGCACAAAAGAAGGACATCCGCCCCCGCACAACATTCGCGCACGTTGCAAATACATCTGCGCTGGTTGCGCCCGGTCGGAAACCACGGGTTTGTGGGGTGAGCCGACGGCGTGGTTTCATCAGCAACTCGCCTTACAGCGGGGCTTGCGTATAGCAACCCAAAATGATCTGTCCGGCTGCCGCTAGGAATCAAGGGTGTTGCCTAGTATCTGCCGCCAACTGGCTTATCCTTTGTTCACTTCGCTGGGCGCATAGCCAAACAGCTTACTAAAGCTAGTGCTGAAGTGGGCGGGGCTATTGAAGCCGACTCGATAAGCTACCTCGGCCACGTTGCCAACTTGGCCTTGCAGCAGCGCATGAGCTCGTAGCAGGCGTGTGTTCCGGATAAAGTCGCTGGGAGCTTGGCCGGTGAGGGCTTTGAGCTTGCGGTGCAGCTGGGTCCGGCTCAAATTCACTTCCTGGCTGAGCGTTTCCACGCTGAACTCTCCGTCATCGAGGTGACTTTCAACAGCTTGCTCTACACGGTGCAGAAATGCTTGGTCGAGGGAAGGCAGCGCCGCCACCGCGGCAGCGTGCTGCTCCAAAGGCGAAAGCAGCACCGACGAGGCAACCACAGCCGAAGGCGCAGGACCAACTGGCCGGACCACTTCGCTGCTTGCGTCAACGGACAGAGCCGACTGACCCACGAACCGTGCCTGCAAACGCTGCTGCAGCGCCAGCAGATTACGCACCTGCGCCTGTAGCTCACGCGGGTTAAAGGGCTTGGCGACATACGCATCGGCACCGGTTTCCAAGCCCTGGAGTTTGTCGCGCGGATCGGCGCGGGCCGTGAGCAGCACCACTGGAATGTGGCTGGTGGTAGGATCGGTTTTTAGCTGTTCACACACCTGATATCCGTCGGGGCCGGGGGGCATCATAATATCAGAGAGCACCAAATCCGGTACTACTTCTCGGGCCAGAGCCACCCCGGCCGTCCCGTCAGCGGCCTCCAGCAAGTGGTAGCCGCCCGGCGCCAGCGTTTCGCAGATGAACTGCCGCATATCAACTTGGTCCTCAATAACCAGCACTACGGCAACTTCTGCCCTTGGCTCCTCTTTCGCTGGAAGCGCAGCTGTATCGGTAGTCTTCACAGCGGTTGGTAAATAACCCTCCTGAGCAACCGGCGAAGCTTCAAAGTCAGTAGCTGACAGTGGTTTGGGTGGAACCTCAGCCGCCGTAACCATCTTGGTTGCTCCTGATTCGTTTGTCGGCTCTTTCGTTGTTGCTACTGCCGCTTGCCGGGGCAGCCATACGCTAAATGTTGCTCCTTGGCCTAGCTTACTTGCCACGGTTACGGTGCCGCAATGCAGTTCCGTTAGCTCTTTTACCAGCGCCAGGCCCAAGCCTGTACCTGTTCGCGCACCACCGGTATCGGGGCCGGGAGCCTGATAAAAGCGCTCGAAAAGGCGAGGCTGATGCTCGGGGCTAATACCCGGACCAGTATCGCGAACCTCGAAGCGCACCGCCCCAAACGGTACTGCTGCGCTACTCGGTTCTTCTTTGATGATTAGCACAACCTCACCGCCAGCAGGCGTGAAGCGCAGTGCATTGGCCAGCAGGTTGGATACTATTTCCTCTAGTTTTTCGGGGTCGAAGACGAGCGGTACGGGCGTAGTGGGGGCTTGGAGGCGCAGCGTTATGTGTTGGCTACTAGCCAGCGAGGCAAACGGCGCCAGCAGCCGGCGGCCAAACAGAGTTGCGTCTCCGGGCACAGCATTGAGGTGCAGGGCGCCGGCTTCAAGCTTGCTCAAATCCAGCAACTGATTGATGAGTTGCAGCAACTTGCGGGCGTGGCGCACTATCAAGCTACCTTGCTGACGTACCTGAGTGGCATCGATCGGCGGGTCGTCGGCTAGAAGCTCGGCCGGACCCAAGATGAGGGTGAGCGGCGTCCGAAACTCGTGGCTGATATTGGCAAAGAAGTCGGACTTCATTCGATCCAATACCTGCAAATGTTCAAGAGCTTGCCGTTGCAGCTGCCTGTCGGCCCGTTCTCGCTCCCGTTGCTGCGTTACCCGCCGGACGCCGTAGAGCATGGCTCCGAATAATCCCGCGTACAGCACATAGGCCCACCATCGTGCCCACCACGGCGGCTTGATGGTTACTCGGAAGCTGGCGGGCCGCATGTTCCATACGCCGTCGTTGTTGGCCGCCCGCAGTTGAAAATCATAATCACCGGGCGGCAGGTTGGTATACGTAACGGAAGTGGTGGACACCGGGTCGGACCAGCGGGTATCGGAGCCCAGCAGCCGGTACTGATACCGCACCTTGGCGGGGTTGGTCAGGCTTACGCCTACATAGTCGAACGTAAGGTGGTTGAGGTGGTGGGGCAGCTGAAGGCCAGAACGGACGGTGGTATCCTTGAGGAAAATGCGTAAGCGGGTCAGGTAACTGCCTGGCGCCCGCGGGTTGAGTTGCACACCAGCCGGGTCGTAGTGCATCAAACCGTTGATGGTACCTATCCAGAGTTGGTTGCCGCGGGTTAGCACCACGGCGTTTTGGTTGGTTTCCTGCCCCGCAAAGCCTTCGAGCAACCCATAACTCATGGCGCGCCCCGTGCTTGGGTTAAAGCAGTCGAGCCCCAAATTGGTACCCAGCCACACTCGACCGGCGCTGTCGCACTGCACGAAGTAGGGGTTGTTGGACTGCAATCCTACTTCGAGGCCATAGCCGCGCATAGTGCGCCCGTCGTAGCGCAGCAGCCCGCTTCCAATGCTGCCCAACCATAAATTGCCGTGTTGGTCTTCGCTGATGGAGCCAATGCTAAGCCGTTTCGGCTGCCCTGGCACGCGCTGGAACTGGTCGTGGTCAGTGTCCACGCGAACTAGCCCAATGTCGTCGGTGCCGAGCCACAGCGTGCCACGCCGGTCCCGAAACACCTTCCACAAGCTGTAGGTGCCGAGGCCGCCATGCTGCGCATCGAAAGTGCGGAAACTGTCGGTAGCAGGATCGAACACGGTGGCGCCTGCCTCGCGGGTAGCTAGCCACACCCGCCCGCGGGCATCTTCCCCAATACTATACACCCGCTGCCCCGCTAAGCCCGGCACGTCGTCGAAATAAGTCCAACGCTTGGTGGCGGGGTTGTAGCGGGCAGCCCCTCCCCCGCGCGTACCAAGCCAAATCTGGCCGCGGCGGTCTTGGAACAGGCACCGCACATATTGACCGAGCGCGCCGGGCCGCAACGGCACGGGCTCAAACAACGGTCTGTTGCTGGAGCCTGGCCGAAACCGCACAATACCAAGCCGGGTCCCTATCCAATATTCGCGTGGATTTACGGCCAGAATAGCTAGCACTTGGTTGTCGGGCAAACCATCTTGGGGCGTGTACTGCGTGAAACGCTCGTCGGCGAGGTGCTGGGTTAGGCCGTTGTCGTGCACAATCCACACGTTGCCTTCTTGATCTTCCAGTAAATCGTGGGCCTGGTCGCTTATTAGGTTGTTGCGCCCCCCGAAACAGTTGAATCGACCACCCTGTACGGCCCGGCTTAGTCCGCTGGCCGTAGCGGCCCACACCCGCCCTCTTCGGTCCTGAATTACTCGCAGCACACGGGTATCACACAGTCCTTCCGTCTCACCAAAGCGCCGTACCTGCCAGAGCCGCCCCAAGCGGTTGCTTGCCCGCAGCAGCCCCGTGTTGGTAGCACACCAAAGCAGCGTGTCACATACTTTGAATACACTATTCACGCTGGCTTGCCGCAATTCCGCTGGCAACGCCGCGCCTGCACCTGCTACTCCTAGCGGCTGCTCACTATTGAACACGACCACGCCCTTAGCCGTGGCTACCCACAGCTGCCCAGCTGGCCCAGCGCCCACGTAGTTCACTGAATCAGAAGGCAGACCGTTTTTGGTGGTGTATCTGCTCACAACCGTATCGGCAGGGCTGCATTTGAGGCGGAGCAATCCATTACCGGCCGTAGCCACCCACACTATTCCGCCGCCCGCCGGATACACTTGCCGCACGGGCCCTACTGTTCCTAGGCCACGGGGTCGGCAGCGGCGGAGCTGGCCATTCCGCAAACTCGATACGCCGCCGTATTCGTGGCCGAGCCACAAGGTGCCATCCGCGGCAGCCGCCACGGCCGTTACGTGATTGTCGGATAAACCTTGCCGCACGTCGAGGGTACGAAACTGCTGCCCGTCAAACGAGCAAACGCCTCCTTGCGTACCCGCCCACAAACGGCCTTTCTCGTCCTGGCAGATAGCATAGACCACCGTTTGGGGCAAGCCGTCGGCAATGGTATAAGAGCGTGAAGCCAAGTTCTGCGCCGCGGCATAATGCACCTCTCCTACCAGCCCTACCAGACCGATGAACAAGCAACGCAGGAAAAGAGCGTACCGGTGGAACATGAGATAAAACCTATGCCGGACAGACTAGCAAGTACCCTGCCCTCTCTAGCTCCACTACCTAGCTGATACTGAAGCACGTATCTGCGACATCTATATAAACCCTAGTATTGAGAGGCTATCAACAACCTTCACAATCAACAGCATCAGAGCAATATACACATTCTCAAATACACCTGCTTTGGCAGTATGCAAATTCACCGGCGCGGCCACAGCCTAAGGTAGCTTTCCAAGGAAAGGCTTGCTTGGCGTTGACAGTAAACAGCCGCCGTCGGCCTTCCAAACCCCGGCTTTTCGGGGTATCTTTGTGGCTAGTCGTATGGAAAATTTCGTCGTTTCGGCCCGCAAATACCGTCCCGCCACGTTTAGAAGCGTGGTAGGGCAACAGCACGTCACCACCACGTTGCAAAACGCTATTTCCAGCCAGCATCTGGCGCAGGCGTTTCTGTTTTGTGGCCCACGGGGGGTGGGCAAAACCACGTGTGCCCGCATCCTAGCCAAAACCATCAACTGCGAGTTTGTAGAAGAACACGTGCGCAAAGGCCGCTCTGTATCGGAGCTACTTCAGGCCCAGCCCGACATCGTGCCCGACGCGCTGCAACAAGCTGCTGACCCCGACAATACGCCCTTCGAGTTGGAAGCCTGCGGCAAATGCTCGTCGTGCCGCGCCTTTCAGGAAAATGCCTCGTTCAACGTGCACGAGTTGGACGCCGCTTCCAACAACTCGGTGGAAGACATTCGCAGCTTGGTCGAACAGGTGCGCTACGCCCCGCAGCAGGGACGCTTCAAGGTGTACATCATCGACGAAGTGCACATGCTCTCGAATGCCGCTTTCAACGCCTTCCTAAAGACGCTGGAAGAGCCGCCGAGCTATGCCATTTTCATTCTGGCGACCACCGAGCGGCACAAGATTATCCCGACCATCCTTTCCCGTTGCCAGATCTTCGACTTCAACCGCATTCGGGTTGACGATATCCGGGGCCATCTGCGCTACGTAGCCACTCAGGAGCACATTCAGGCCGAAGACGACGCTTTGCACCTGCTGGCCCAGAAAGCCGATGGGGGTCTACGCGACGCCCTGAGCATGTTCGACCAGATGGTGACCTTTTCGGGCCACGACCTGACCTACAAGGACGTGGTGCAGAACCTGCACATTCTGGACTACGAGTACTATTTCCGGCTGGTAGATGCGCTGCTCAGTGAGAACCTATCGGCTACACTGCTGCTGCTCGATGAGGTGATGCAGAACGGTTTCGACCTGCACAACTTCGTAGTAGGCGCAGCCGAGCATTTGCGTGGCCTGCTGGTGTGCAAAGACCCCGTGACGGTACAGCTGCTGGAAGTATCCGACAACCTGCGCAACCGGTACGTGCAGCAGGCACAAGCAGCTCCGTTGTCGTTCCTGCTCTCGGCCCTGAACCTGGTTAGCCTCTGCGACCGGGAGTTTAAGCAAGCGAAAAACCAGCGCCTGCATGTGGAGCTGACGTTGATGAAGCTGGCCTACCTCAATGGCGCCGTGCAGTTTGCCCGCGACCTTGGCGCCGGCCCTGCCACGTCCAGCAACGGCAGCGCTAAGCCTTCGTCGGATAACGGCGAGGCGAAAAAAAAAAGTAGCGTAGCTCCTGCGGCGGCGCCTACACCCACAGCCGCGCCTGTAGCCTCAAACGGCCAACTCGTTGCGGATGGCACCGCCGAAGCCGCAGCTCCCTACAACTCGCCAAACGGCTCGGCCCGTCCCAGTACTGTAGCGGCGCCAACTGCTCCGGCCGTTACGGCTTCACTGCCTCTGCCCACTCGCTCCGCCCCTGCCGATCCTGAGCCCATTGTGCCCATTGAAAGCGGCGTGGAGGAACTGCACGACACGCCTAGCATCGAGGACGAGGCAGCCACCGAAGTACCCGTCACGTCTCGGCTGCGCGACACGGTGCCGCACGTTGAGATTGGGAAACCTAGTATAGCTGGTCACGAGCCGGGCCAAATGCCCGTAACGGCCGCCCCGCTGCCGCCTCGGCCCGGTATGCCGGCTATGGGCAAGCCTTTGGGGCTGACCAGCAAGCTGCCCGGCCTCGGTAGCCTGAAGGATATGAAGGCCCAGCTCATGCAGGCCGACACCCAAAAGGCAATTGTTGATACCGAGCCGACAGGTCCCGTCACCGGTTTGCAACCCATCGATGATACCTTGCTGCAACGCGTGTGGAGTGAGCTGAAAGAGGAACGGAAAGCGCACAGCATGAGCGAGTACAGCGTGCTTAACCGGCCTATTGCAGCCGACGAGCAGCACGTTATCCACCTGCGGGTTGATAACCCGGTGCAAGAAGACCAGTTCAATGAGTTCCGAGCTGGCTTCTTAGGCGAGCTGCGCCGCCGCACTGGCTACCCGCGCCTCAACGTGCAAGTGGAAGTGGCCGAGCAACAAAACACCGGCCGCAAGCTCTACACCTCCAGCGACAAGCTGGAGTACCTGAAAGAGAAGTTCCCCATGCTAGTCGAGATGCAGCAGCGCCTAGGGCTGGATGCGGACTTTTAAACCACTTTCAAAAGCAGATTTTTAGGCTACGCCTCCACTAAACACTTGATGTCAGCAAGCTCGTTTCCCTCCTCATGCAAGGAGGAAAACGAGCTTGCTGACGTTAACGGCTACCTCAACCATACCTGTGGCTTCCCCACCAAAGAGGGTCATACAATCCCCTTTAATTCAAATCAATCTGTTGCTCACATACATAAAATTTCGCACTTCGAAGCCGTGGCGGGTGGTTTAGGGCTGGATGAAGCTTTTAATTCCAGGATAGGCCGCCTATCTTTGATTCCTTTATTTCTCCGCCCTGCTTACTGCCTGCGCCAGCTGACCTGTGAAAAAACCCTTTCTGCTTCTGATTCCAGCCCTGGCGACCCTTGGTCTTACGCAATGCCAAACGAGTAAGCCTACCGCTACTACAGCCACCACGGCACCCACCACCGCCCCGGCTCCGGCACAGCAGAAAGAGTATAAGTACCAGACCGTAGAAGGCGACCCACTCAAGGCCCGCATCTACACGCTCGACAACGGCCTCACCGTTTACCTGTCTGATTACGAAGATGCACCTCGCATTCAAACGTATCTGGCGGTGCGCGCGGGCTCCAAGAACGACCCCGCTACGGCCACTGGCCTTGCGCACTACTTGGAACACATGGTGTTCAAGGGCACCTCGAAGCTCGGCAGCCAAAATTGGGCGGCCGAAAAACCTGAACTCGACAAAATCGAGGCTCTGTACGAGCAGTACCGCAGCCAGCGCAACGACCCTGCTGCCCGCAAGCGTACCTACCACCAAATCGACTCAATATCCAGCGTAGCGGCCAAGTATGCCGTAGCCAACGAGTACGACAAAGTAATGGGCGCCATTGGCGCGAAAGGCTCTAACGCCTACACGTCGGTAGAGCAAACGGTGTATCAGGAAGATATTCCGAGCAACCAGATCGAGAAGTGGGCCGCCATACAGAGCGAACGACTTGGCGAAATGGTGCCGCGCTTGTTCCATACGGAGCTAGAGGCGGTATACGAAGAGAAAAACCGTGGCCTCGACAACGACTTCTCGAAGGAATACGAAGCCCTTAACCGCAGCCTCTACCAGAAGCATCAGTACGGTACCCAAACCACCATAGGTACCATCGAGCACCTGCAAAACCCGTCTATCACGGAGATTAAGCGGTATTTCGAGAAGTACTACGTGCCCAACAATGTGGCCCTATGCTTGAGCGGCGACCTGGACTACGACCAGACCATCCGCATCATTGACCAGTACTTTGGCAAGCTGCAAAACAAGCCCGTAGCGGCTTTCACGCCCGCCCAAGAAGCGCCTCTCACGGCTCCGCTAGTGAAGGAAGTGATAGGACCTGATGCCGAAAACGTAATGATCGGCTTCCGCTTTCCGGGAACCACGTCGCGCGAGGCACTGGTGCTGCGCATGGTCGACAAAATCCTGAGCAATGGCCAGGCTGGTCTCATCGACCTCAACCTGAACCAGAAGCAGACGGTGCTGCAAGCCGCCTCGTTTACAGACATCAACAACGACTACTCCTCACATATCCTCTATGCTACGCCGCGCCAGGGGCAGAAACTAGAGCAAGTGCGCGACCTGCTGCTCGCGCAGCTGGACAAGGTGAAGAAGGGCGACTTTCCGGAGTGGCTGATTCCAGCCATCGTCAACAACGAGAAGCTGCAGCGCACCAAGAGCTACGAAAGCAACGAGGCCCGCGCCGGTGCCTTCGTGGCGGCGTTTGTAGCCCGCCAAGACTGGAAAGACTACCTCAAGCAGGTCGACGATTTTGCCACCATCAGCAAAGAAGAGGTGATGCGCGTGGCCAACCAATACTACGGCCCCGGCTACGCTGTGGTGTATAAGCGCACTGGCAAAGACCCAAACACGGTGAAGGTGGTGAAGCCGGCTATTACGCCGGTACCCGTGAACCGCGAAGTGGCCTCCGAGTTCTACAAGCAGGTGACCAGCCTTACTTCGCCGGAGTTGCAGCCGGTGTTTGTTGACTACAAGAAAGACATTCAGGAAACCAAGCTAGCGTCAGGCATTCCGGTGTTCTACACCCGCAACACCGAAAACAACCTCTTCAACCTGTATTACGTGCTCGACCTGGGCACCAACAACGACCCCAAGCTGGGCCTCGCCGCCGACTACCTCCAGTATCTGGGTACCGGCAAGTACAACGCGGCGCAGTTGCAGCAAGAGTTTTACAAGCTCGGTTGCTCATTTGCTGTAAGCAGTGGCCAGGACCGCATTTTTGTCAGCCTCAGTGGCCTCGACAGCAACATGGAGCCAGCCTTGCAACTTTTTGAAAGCTTGTTGGCCGCTCCCACTCCCGATGCGGCAGCTCTCAAGAACATGGTGGCTGGCGTACTAAAGTCACGACAGGATGCCAAGCTCAACAAGCAGGTAATTCTGAGCCAAGCTATGGTGAATTTTGCCAAGTACGGCCCCAAAAATCCCTTCACCAGCCAACTCAGCGAGAAAGAGCTAAAGGCCTTGAAGCCCGAGCAGCTCACGGCCCTCATTAAGAGCCTGCCGACCTACCAGCACCGCGTGCTCTACTATGGGCCGCGCGCAGCTGATGGCTTAACTGCTACGCTCAATACCAACCACAAGACGCCCGCCAAACTCACGCCGGTACCGGCCAATAAGGACTTTGCCGAGCAACCTATGAACTCGCGCAAGGTGTATTGGGTGGACTACAACATGGTGCAGGCGGAAATTCTGTTCCTCTCGAAAGGGCCCGTCTACGACAAGTCTATTGTGCCGACAACCAGTCTCTACAACGAGTACTTCGGTGGTAGCATGGGCAGCATCGTGTTTCAGGAGCTACGCGAGTCGAAGGCGCTGGCGTACTCGGCTTCTTCACGCTTCGCTAATGCCGACAAGGCCGGTCGTAGCAGCTACAACCTGAGCTACATCGGCACGCAGTCCGACAAGCTGCCAGAAGCCATGGCGGGCATGAACTCTCTGCTCAACGATATGCCGGTGGCCGAAGCCAACCTGCAAATCGCGAAGAACGCCATCCGCAACAGCATTGCCACGGAGCGCATCACCAAGTCCGACATCCTGTTCAGCTACGAGCGCGCCAAACGCCTCGGCCTCGACTACGACTTGCGCCGCGATGTGTATGAGCAGACCCCGAATATGAGCTTCGCCGACTTGCAGAAGTTTCAGCAGGCTCGGGTGAAAGGTCAGAACCAGACCATCCTGGTCATCGGCTCGAAAGATCGTCTCAATTTCAAGGAGCTAGCGAAATATGGCCAACTCCAGCAACTCACGCTGAAAGAGATTTTCGGCTATTAAAGCCGCTCCTCCTGGCTTTGTTTTCAACGAATCATCGGGAAGCATAGCCTTGCACAACAATCAACTACCAAAACACCAATAACCGTCAATTAAAAACTGACAATTTCCCCAATGGCAGAAAAAATCACCATCAAAAACGGCAAGCTGAATGTACCCGACCAGCCTACAATTCCTTTTATTGAAGGCGATGGTACAGGTCCAGACATCTGGGCGGCATCTGTGCGAGTATTTGACGCGGCCGTAGAAAAAGCTTACGGTGGTTCACGCAAGCTAGTGTGGAAAGAGGTGTTGGCCGGCGAGAAATCTTTCAAGCAAACCAATAACTGGCTGCCCAATGAGACCTTGGATGCTTTCCGCGAATACCTCGTGGGCATCAAAGGTCCTCTAACTACTCCCGTGGGTGGTGGTATCCGTTCTCTGAATGTGGCTCTACGCCAAGAGCTTGACCTTTACGCCTGCGTGCGCCCTGTACGGTGGTTTGAGGGGGTTCCTTCGCCAGTGAAGCAGCCGAATCTGACTGACATGGTGATCTTCCGCGAAAATACGGAGGATATCTACGCCGGTATCGAGTACATGAACGGCACCCCACAGGCGCAGAAAATGCTGGAATTCCTGCAAGACGAGATGGGCGTGAAGAAGATTCGCTTCCCCGAAACGTCTTCGTTTGGCATCAAGCCAGTATCGAAAGAGGGTACGGAGCGTCTGGTGCGCGCTGCCATACTCTATGCTATCGAGCACAAAAAGCCTTCGGTGACTTTGGTGCACAAAGGCAACATCATGAAGTTCACGGAAGGCGCCTTCAAAACCTGGGGTTATGAGCTAGCCGAACGTGAGTTTGGCGACAAAGTGTACACCTGGAGCCAGTACGACCGGGTACTTGCCAAGCAGGGCCAAGAGGTGGCGGATGCGCAGCAGAAGGCAGCGCTGGATGGCGGCAAGATCCTCATCAAAGACAGCATTGCGGATGCTTTCCTGCAGCAAATCCTGCTCCGCCCCGCCGAATACTCGGTAGTAGCTACCCTGAACCTGAACGGCGACTATATCTCCGACGCGCTGGCGGCCATTGTGGGCGGCATCGGCATTGCGCCGGGAGCCAACATCAACTACGTAACCGGCCACGCCATCTTCGAAGCCACCCACGGCACGGCACCGAAGTACGCCGGTCAGGATAAAGTAAACCCCGGTTCGGTTATCCTCTCTGGCGCCATGATGCTCGAGCACATGGGCTGGCAAGAAGCCGCCGACCTTATCTACAAAGGCCTGGAAGCAGCCATTGCCTCGAAGCGCGTCACCTACGACTTTGAGCGTTTGATGGAAGGTGCTACCCTGCTGAAATGCAGCGAGTTCGGCGACGAAGTCATCAATCGGATGTAGTAGCTTAACATTAGCCACTTAAACAACGGAACCCCGCGTTGGCTGTAAGGCTGGCGTGGGGTTCTATTTAATTTTTAGAAGCATCCATGGGTAAAAAGATAACTCTCTTTTTAATTGATGGCAGTGACAATGGTCCTCGCACAATAGAAATAGGTAACTGGTCAGGTAAAGCAATTCACACACCAAGAGCAACGTTACATAAACTTTTGACGCGCGATGAGTATAATAAACCTGGCGTTTATATTCTTAAGTCAGATCCAGCAGATGATATATATTCTGAGAGAATATATATCATCTGCTGGATCTGAAAACTTACGTGACAGATTAAAACAACATTTAAATAACCCAAACAAAGATTTTAAAGAAGTAATTATATTTATTAGCAAAGATGAACTACTTACTAAGTCTCATATAAAATACTTAGAATCAAGAATTGTTAAGATAGCGCACGAGGCAAAAAATGCCGAAATAGACAATGCAAATGTGCCAACTCAATCAAGCTTATCTGAGGCCGATGTCTCTGATATGGAATATTATCTAGATCAAGTAAAGCTGGTACTACCTACTGTCGGAATAAGCTTTTTAATTCCGACCACACAAACCAGTGGGCATGTAAACACAAATCCAATTGCGAACCCTCCTTTGACGACAAAAATCTACAAGCTAAAAGGAGATAAGTTCAAAGCCACAATGTTTGAAACTGATGAATCATTTATAGTGCAAAAAGGATCAGAGGCTAACATAAACACTTTTGATTCTATTTCTAAAGGCTGGATTAAGCAAAGAGACAAGCTAAAAGCGAATAAAATATTAGTAGAAAGTAATGGGAAATATCTTTTTACTGAAGACACTATTTTCTCAAGTCCAAGTGCTGCTTCGTCTATTATTCTTGGGAGAAATTCTCCCGGTCCATCAGTTTGGATAGATTCAAAAGGCAATTCTCTTAAGGACAACGAACTTAAATCTAATTAACGATACGTTACGGTTCGAATTGCTTCTATAAATTACTGTCTACACAGTTACAGCACAACATGAAATCATTTGGCCTTGCCGACCAGTTTGACACGTTTACTCATTTTAGCTTGGGAGCAAGGGGGTGCTAACCACCCGATTCCTGAAGCCCTAGCTGTTGTCTGTAGCCGGGGCGTCTTTTTTTACAGACGACGCGTTGGCAGGGTTACAACCGTGCGAATAAGTAAAGGCAGCAGCTCGTCATCTCAATCATGCCAGTAGCTTAAAGCAACTCTCCGTAAATTGCTTGATGCCGTTGCTGATAGCGTGCTTAGATTTTAACAACGAAGCCCTTCTAACTTTTTGGTTCCAAAAGCTTGCCTGATAATTTTTGAGGACTACCTTTGTCATTCCCAAACGCATACGGCGCGGGACTCATCTTGTAGAATGATGAAACTGGCAGACATGCCCTCCTCTCTCGGGGGTGGTGATTCGGGAAAAACTGGTCCGGCGGCCGGCTAACTACACCGTGGAGGTTCGAATCCTTCTTCTACAGCACCATCAGAAGACCGATCTAAACAAAGAGCTTTTCAGAAAGCTTTTGCTTGGATCGGTCTTTTTTGCGTTCAAGGACTTTCTGCGCCAAGGCGGCTATTGCCTAACGCTGTTTTTTCTGCGCTACGAGGGCTTGTCGCTCACTGAGGCGCAATAGCGGAAAGCAAGGGTTACCCTGGAGCAGTGGCCCGTATAAAGAAGTGAAGACGCCGTTTAGTGTCCTTACACCTGTCAACCTTCTGCTCACTACACAAGCTCAACTATGAAAAAAGTATTGTTTCTCGTGCTGGCTGCGGCCTCGTTTACTTTTGCTTCGTGTGGCGGCAATCAAGAAGGTGCTGGCGCTAGCGGCACAGAGGCCACTGGCTCGGAAGCTGGTATCGACTCCACCCGGAACAAAGCCTCAATTCCAGATGGCAATACCAACCCGGAAAGCGCAGGCGCTACCACGGCTCCTACCACCTCAGAAGGGACCACAACAGCCGGTGCCGCTTCTACTACTGGCCAATAATCTTCTCAACTAAAAAGAACACCCAAACGCCCCTCCAATTGGAGGGGCGTTTGGGTGTTCAGGACTATCTATGAAACATAGAATTACGTGTTCAAAATCTCGCCGCCGTTGGGGTGCAGGGCTTGACCAGTAATGTAAGTAGAGTCATCGGAGGCTAGGAACACGTAGCACGGGCCCACTTCCGAGGGCTGACCAGGGCGCTTCATAGTGGTGTCTTTACCAAAAGAGGCTACCTTCTCGGCTGGGAAGCTGGCCGGAATAAGCGGAGTCCAGATGGGGCCGGGTGCCACGCTGTTGACGCGGATTTTCTTTTCGGCCAGTTGCTGCGCCATGGAGCGGGTAAAGGCGGTAATAGCGCCCTTGGTGGACGTGTAATCCACGAGTTGCTGATTGCCGCGGTAGGCATTGATGGACGAGGTATTGATGATACAGTCGCCTTCTTTGAGGTGAGCCAACGCAGCGCGGGTCACGCGCACAAACGAAAAGAAATTCACTTGAAAGGTATCCTCAAACTGCTGGTCGGATACTTCCGTTAGGTCCGTACTCACAAACTGCTCGGCAGCATTGTTGACCAAGATATTCAACCCGCCTAGCTCTTGCACCACCTGGTCGACGATGGACTGGCAGAATTGGGGGTCGCGCAGGTCACCGGGCAGGGTCAGGCACCGCCGGCCCTCCTGCTCGACTAGTTGCCGGGTTTCGTAGGCATCCTGTTCTTCGGTGGGCAGGTAGGCAAACGCCACATCGGCCCCCTCGCGGGCAAAGTGCACCGCTATGGAGCGGCCAATGCCGGAGTCGCCACCAGTGATAAGCGCAACTTTGCCTTGCAGTTTGTCGCTGCCCTTATAGCCGGGGCGGATGTACTCCGGCCGGGGAGTCATTTCTTGTTCAATGCCGGGCTGCTGGTCTTGCGCTTGGGGTGGCAAAGTGGTTGGTTTCGTTTCCATAGTGCTTAGGTTGGTAAAGAGTGCGTGCCCTCTACCAACGTCCTGCACGCAACCGGGTTATGGTTGAGTTGGCCTCTTTTACCAGTTGAAGCGCTGATTATGTGCAGCTTGTAATTTAGAAAAGCTGCCTATACCGGAGCGGAAAGGCTAGCAAAATCTGCTAGCACCTTAGCCACAAATCGTTGGCTTGAATCGGAGAAGGGAGAAAGTCTCGCCAAAATTTCTCGCCACTTCTCAAGCTTTTCCGCCTCCGTTAGGTCGTAGCTCCACGTGTACTGACCGTTTTCTAACACGAGTTTGCTGCTGCTTTGGCGCCATACATAATTGAGTAGAATGTCTTCCTGTGGCAGCCGCAATACGCCGGTTCCGTCGTCACCAACCGACACATACAGGAAAGCCTCTCGGTAATAACACAATGTCCGGTAGCCTTCCTTATCGGACGAAGACAGCGCGTAATCTCCACTTTTCAAGTGCTGCAACAGTTGCTGCTGGCACTCCGCAATGGTAGCCCCTGTTGTCACGGGGCGGGGAGGCTCGTTTGAAGTTGTCTTGGCCAATGAGAAGTAGGAAAAAAGCTTCTGCAACATACTGTAGCTATGATTACTTGCGGGAGGCACAATAGGCTCACGTCGGCAGCAAGACAGAAGCCAATTGAAGCCAACTGCTATACTTATAAGTTTAGCTTTTTGCTTTCAGCTTACTCCTGCCTGCACCACGCGTGCTGTCACAAGTAATTGGCCTGTGTGGCGAGTGGTATGTTCGGCAGCGTGTACCAACAGCCCAATGACGGTGCTTGGTAGCTTAGCGCGGCCTACAGGCCGGAACTCAGAGAGGGTGGCTTCGGGCACGGTGGGCAGGTAAGCCAGCATGTGGTCTACCGTCTTTCCGAAGTGCTGCACCAAGGCGACGGTACTACCGGGCGTGGTGGGCACGTTGTTTTCGGCGGCGAGGTAAGCTAACTGGTCTTCAGACAGTGGCTGGTGCCGGGCGTAAGTCTGCATCCGGTCGAGGACGCCGGCCAGGTGGTGCAGGTGAAAGCCAACCGAAGCCACACCAGCCGGCCGGGCCGTCAGGAGCGAATCAGGGAAACTGTGGAGGGCGGTTTCCACTTCTTGGCGGGCCTGCAGCAATGCATGAGCAATAGGTTGCAGCAAAGGCGGTACCTCGGGCAGTGGGCCGCGCAACCAGAATTCCGGTTGTGGTGTAGGAGAAGTTGTCATGGATGCGTAACCGAAACGAAGAGGGCTTGTTGGTGGAAATAGCTAGCAGCTTGGACTGCTTCCTGCAGATAGTAAAGTACAACTGGTTTAATTTTTAATCTCTCATTTTTAGCTGTTTGCTATGGCTCTCGACTTAATAACCGATGCCGTTATTTCCACGGTATCGTTGCCGGCGGTACCGCTAACTGCCAGAGTGCAAGACCCTGGCATTCCTGATTCGCAAACCGTAACTGGCCTGGAAGTACGCCTGTCGCGGGTGTTTGTGAAAAACAACCGCACGGCCAAGGTGTGGCCTTTCCCGGGCTTCGCCGACGTGTACCTGCTGCTCGTTGTCTTCGACAATCTGAACCCCGAGCCCCAAACAATTACGCTTTCCGGCTTTGCGCGCATCGACGACGAGGAAGATTTGCCGGTCGATAAAACGGCGTATTACTGGAAGCAAACTGTGCCCGAAGGCCCTGTACCCTCGCAGATACATGTGCTGCTTTCGGTGCTCAAAAGCAAGCAAGGCTTGCGCGATACCGCCGCCATAATGGAGCAAGCCCGCAACTCCGACGACTACCGAAACGTGGTAACCGAAGTAGCGCGCGTAATTGCCAATGCTCCCGTACGCGCCGCCGAACTACTGCTGCAGCTTGGGAGCGTGGTGGGTGGTTTGCTAAGTGATGTGGAAGACAAACCGCTTTTCACACAGGTTATCAGTTTCACCGACATCAACGGCGACTTCGATAGCCTAGGCAAAACGCCCGTGGTAAAAATGAACGACTACGTACAAACCACGCTCACACTCATTGTCCGCGACCCGGCCCGGGAGCCTTCGGTGTAGTTTGTTGCTGTAGCGTGGAGCCTTTGCTTGGCATATCGGTGAATGACGGCGCTGCGTCGCCAAATCAACATTCCCTACTACACTAAGCAAAGGCTTTGCGCTATACTTACATCACTTTCCTTGCATAAAAGGCAAAGGTCTAGGGAGGTAGGCCTTATCTTTGGGCTTATGTTGCAAGTATCACAGCGCGGCCAGGACATTCCGGCTTCTCCGTTTCGTAAAATGACACCCTTCGCCGACGCTGCCAAGCGACGCGGTCTGACGGTGCACCACCTCAACATCGGACAGCCCGATATTGAAACGCCTCCGGCGGTAATGGCGGCGGTGCAACAAGTGGATATTCGGGTGCTGGAGTACTCGCCGAGTGCGGGCCACCTGAGCTACCGCCTGAAACTAGCCGACTATTATCAGCGGGCGGGTATCGACGTTACGGCCGACGATATATTGATAACGACTGGCGGCAGCGAGGCTATTCTGTTTGCCTTGATGTGCTGCCTCAACCCCGGCGACGAGCTAATCGTACCGGAGCCGTTTTACGGCAACTATACGGCATTTGCTGTGGCCGCCGGCATCACACTGATACCCGTTACGTCGTACATCGAGGACGGCTTTGCGCTGCCCCCACTCGCCGATTTCGAGCAGGTGATTACTCCGCGTACGCGCGCCATCATGATCTGCAACCCCAACAACCCGACCGGCTACGTGTACAGCCGCGAGGAACTAACGGGAGTGCTAGAGCTGTGCCGCAAGCACGACTTATTCCTGCTCTCCGACGAAGCCTACCGGGAGTTCTGCTACGACGCGCCCTACATCAGTGCCCTGCACCTGCCCAACGCCGACGAGCACGTGGTATTGCTAGACACTATTTCCAAGCGCTACAGTGCCTGCGGCGCTCGAATTGGGGCTTTCGTGACTAAAAACAAAGACTTGCACGAAGCAGGCTTACGCTTTGCGCAGATGCGGGTGAGCCCGCCGGGCTTGGCACAACTGCTTGCCGAAGCCGCCACCGACCTCCCCGATTCTTACTTCGATTTAACCAAAGCCGAATACCAGGCCCGCCGCGACCTGTTGGTAGCACGGCTACGCGACATGCCGGGTGTGGTGTGCCCCACTCCGGGCGGGGCGTTCTATGTACTGTGTCACCTGCCCGTCGATGACACCGACCGGTTTGCACAGTGGCTGCTGGAAGTATTTGAGTACCGAGGCGAAACGCTGATGGTGTCGCCAGCTGCAGGCTTCTACGCCACGCCAAGCCTAGGCCATCAGCAGATTCGGCTGGCTTACGTCGTGAACCAGGATATAATAAACCGAGCTATGGATTGCTTAGCTTTGGCCTTGCAGCAATATCCGGGACGGTTGCAGCCGGAAGCTTCGGTTTCCTACACCAGCGAAGCTAATTCGCCAGCGTAAGCACACAGCAGAAAGGAAAATTGCGCTGGTGTCGCCTGCTTGGTTGCTAAGTAACCTTCTTATTATAGTCTGGTGTACTGACGTGACGCTACCACAGGAACCGTCATGCTGAGCGCAGCCGAAGCATGACGGTTCCTGTGGTAACTCCTTGCCATTGCAACGTCAGCACGCGAGATGCTTCGACTCCGCTCAGCATGACAAAAGTATCACAACGTCAGCACGGTCAGCACGCGTGATGCTTCGTTACACTGCACTCAGCATGATATCCGGATTGTGGTAGCAGCAATTAGGGGATTCAAACAAGATCAGGCTGCTGCACTTGCTGAGTACTCAGGAGCTTTGCAGTATCTTTTGGGCTGATTCTTGTCTGAAGTAACGCCGATGAGATACTTTGCTCTTTTCTGCTTAGCTGGCGCTTCATTGCTAGGTGCCACACCCGCCCTGACCCAAACTGCGCCCGCCCGGCCTTTGGTGCGGGCTCTGACGCTGCGCATAAACGGGCAGGCTATCAAAACGGATACCATCAGCTCGCGCTTTTTTCTTAGCCAAGACCGTACACTTACCCTCAACGTAGTGCGAGCCGACGACCCCGACGGCGAAGGACTAACTATTCTGATCGACCGGTTTCCGCTGAAAACGGGCACGTATAGCTTTCAGGAGATTTTGAGTGGCCGTAACCGGGATGCATCTTACCGCTTCGGCAACACCGCTGCTTACTCGAAATCGTGTTCAGATAATCCGGGCTCAGTCACCATTACGGCTATCAACGCCGAGCGGCACTGGCTGGCGGGAAGCTTCCGCTGCACCGTCTGCGAGTCGGGCCGCGGCGGCAAGCGCCTGAGTATGGAGGGCACCTTTCGGTACCCGGTGGAAAATAACTAAGCAGAGCTTATGATTTTGCACAGCAAGTGGCGAGGAGAATCTAGATAAGGTTGGTACCCGATTTCTCTCGTTGCTTACGGCGCGGAATGTCGGCAGGACAGACGTAGTTTAGGGTTCTTGAATAGCTTTCCCTACTAGTCCCGCTGTATGTCCCTCCCCTACTTTCTTCGGCACCTAACCGTGGCAGCCTGGTTGCTACTAAGCGGCACTTCGGCCGCTCTGGCTCAGAGTACAACCGCTAACACCAACCGCTTCGTAACCGACAGCCTCGACAGCTACATCCGGCGCGGCATGCGCCAATGGCAGGTTCCGGGGCTAGCGTTGGTGGTGGTGAAGGACGGCAAGGTGGTGGTGCAGAAAGGCTACGGCGTGCGCGAAGTAGGCAAACCCGACCTCGTGGACGCTAATACGCTGTTCATGATAGCCTCCAACACCAAGCTCTTCACCGGCACGGCACTTGCCAAGCTCGATGGCGAGAAGAAGCTCAACCTCGACGATAAAGTCAGCAAGTACCTGCCCGATTTCCGCCTCTACGACTCCCTAGCCTCGCAGATGGTAACGGTGCGCGACCTCATGAGCCACCACTTCGGGTTCAAGACGTTTCAGGGAGACTTCTCGTTTTTTAAATCCAATATCGAGCGTCCGGAAATTGTGCGGCGCATGCGGCTGATGAAGCCCGGCGGGCAGTTCCGGCGCGACTACGGCTACAGCAACTCCGGCTTTGTGGCGGCGGGCGAGGTAGTGCCGGCCGCTACTGGCGGCACTACCTGGGAAGCCTACGTGCAGCAAAACCTGTTGCAGCCGCTCGGTATGACATCTACGTTCGCCGCCTCGGCTGGCTTTGCCCAACGGCCCAACATTGCGGCTGCTTACTCTAACACCTTCGGGCCACTAGCAAAAGTGCCGTTTGATAACTGGGACAACATGGCGCCCGCGGCCAATATGGTATCCAACGTAACGGACCTAGCAAAGTGGCTGCGCTTTCAGCTCGATAGTGGCCGCTATGAAGGCAAGCAGATAGTGCCGTGGGCGGCGTTGCGCAAAACCCGCGAGGCCAATACCATCATCAGCAGCCGCAAATCGTCGATATACCCGATGCACTTCATCACGTACGGCTTGGGGTTGGAAGCTGCCGACTATAACGGGCAGCAGATATTCTGGCACACGGGTGGCGCCTCGGGGCAGGTTAGCAACGTGTGCTTTGTGCCGGAAGCCGGCCTTGGCATTGCTGTCCTGACCAACAACGACAACCAAAGCTTCTTTGAGATGCTGCGCTACCAGTTGCTCGACAGCTGGCTCGGCGTACCGTACGTTGACCGGAGCGCCCAAGCCTTGAAGCGCAAGCAGCAATTTGAAGCCACACAAGTAGACCCCACCAAGGTCTTAGCCGAACGGGTTAGCAAAAAGAATAAGCCGGCGCTGCCCCTGAGTGCCTACACCGGCAAGTTCGAGAATAAGCTATTCGGCCCTATTTCTATCAGCCAGAAGGGCAAGCAGCTGCTAATCCAGTTCCCCACGCACCCCGGCCTCACCGCCACCCTCGACTACATGGACGGTCAGGAATTTCGCACCATCTATTCCGACCTGGTATTCGGCGTGATGCCCGCCAAGTTTGAAGTGGAAGGGGGCAAAGTGAAGAACATAGAGCTGCGCGTGAACGACTACGTCGAGTACGACCCATACGTGTTCAGCAAACTCTAACGTCGGTTAGCACCAAAAAACCGCCTGTCATCCTGAGCTGGCGAAGGACCTTATTACGCTAGCATGAGTCATCTGCCCGATGGTCGTTCTAGCATAATAAGGTCCTTCGCCAGCTCAGGATGACAGGCGGGGAATGGGTGAAATGAATGAGGTTGCTGTTCTGCCTGCGCATATCGTGCAGGCAGAACAGCAACCTCATTCATTTTATAGCGTCACTTACAGCGTGGCTAAGTCAATCACGAAGCGGTATTTCACGTCGGACTTTATCATCCGCTCGTAGGCTTCGTTGATGTAATCCATGCGAATAACTTCTACATCGGACATGACGTTGTGCTCGGCGCAGAAGTCCAGCATTTCCTGCGTTTCCTTGATGCCCCCGATCAACGAGCCGGCAATGCGACGGCGTTTGGCAATCAGGTTGAAGGCGTGCAGTTGAGGCGCTTCCGGTGGCACACCGAGTAGCACCATGGTACCGTCGAGGCGCAGGCTGCCTACGTAGGGCGTCAGGTCCATGGGGGCCGACACGGTGTTGATGATGAGGTCGAAGTAGTTGGCTACCGACTTCATGGCTTCTTGGTCTTTGGTCACAACGAATTTGTGCGCGCCGAGGGCCTTGGCATCCGCTTCTTTGTTGGCGGAGGTGCTGAGCACGGTTACTTCGCAGCCCATAGCGGCGGCAAACTTTACGGCCATGTGGCCCAAGCCGCCGAGGCCCATTACGGCCACCCGGTCGCCTTCCTTGGCGTTCCACTGCCGCAGCGGCGACCAAGTGGTGATACCAGCGCACAACAGCGGCGCCACGCGGGCCAGATCCAACTTTTCGGACACGCGCAACACGAACTTCTCGGTCACGACGATGTTGTTGGAGTAGCCGCCGTAGGTGGGCGTGCCGTCTTTTTCACGGGCGTTGTAGGTGCCTACGAAGCCATTATCGCAGTACTGCTCTAGGCCGTCGTTACACTCGGGGCAGTGCTGACACGAATCGACCATACAGCCGACGCCCGCCAGGTCGCCAGGTTTGAAATTCTTGACGTGCGCGCCTACTTCCGTTACGCGGCCCACGATTTCGTGGCCGGGAACCATGGGGAAGATGGAGCCGCCCCACTCGTCGCGCACTTGGTGTACATCGGAGTGGCAAACGCCGCAAAACAAGATTTCGATGCGTACATCGTGCGGACCTACGTCGCGGCGCTCAAACTGGAAGGGCGCGAGGGGCTCATGAACTGCCGGAGCAGCGTAACCTTTTGCTTCTATCATTGGTGAAGTTGGTTTTGGAAAAACGGGCAGAACGAGTGCGTTTTAACCTGTTTTACTAAGAAAGGTTTTACTGGAAACAGAATGAAGTTGGCAGTCTTGGCTTTCGAATCTGGGCGTGTACTGGTCGGCTTTGTACCTTTCTTTTCCTAAGTACCTTCCTATCAGCCTGCTCATGACGCCGCAAACTGCTGCACGGCGGTGGGCCGGCCGAGGAGTAAAGAGCGGCGGAGCGGAATAGCCGATGTGCTGCTATGTTGCCTTGTCTAACTGCTGCTGCGCTTGCTCGTGGGAAGACGCGGACTTGACGGGCGTTGCGTTGGCTTCATTAGGAGAGTCCCAGCCTTTTTGCAGCATTTCCTCCACCTGCGCCTTTAGCCGCTGCATCGACTGCCGGGAGAAGCGCTTTTGCAGCATCCGGCCAAATAGCTTGAAGCCGAGCCAGTAGAAAGGGTTACGAATGCGGCCCGTTTGGGAAAGTGCATGAATGCGGAAGAGCACGCGCCCCGTCGTTAGGTTTTTGTGAACAGTGAAAATGATTTCGCCGCGCTCGAAATGGCCTTCCAGCGTGCGGTAATTGTAGCCCCACACTTGTTCCTCGCCCCCCTCGGGTAGTGGCCTGTGCTCGTCGGTAACGCCGCCCACCCGTACGCCAAACCAGAACGAAAATCCCAAGAACATACCGCGCAGCACCATTACGCGCTGCTCTAAGGGCTGATCGGGCACAAAGATGCCGGTGATAAGATTGGGCGGCGGGAAAGTGTAGTTGCGTAGCACTTCCCGGGCTGCCGCCCACGAGCCGTGCGCTTCGGGTGGGCCAGGCGCTTCGGCTGGCAACTCGGTTTCGTAGTCGTCCACGTTCCAGCCGGTTTGGCGAGTGTACTCGTGGGTGCGGTTGAGGTCGAAGTTGTAGCCAGCTTTTTCGTAGGCTTCGAGGCGGGCTTTCTGCCGCTCGTCTAAGGGCTGTGACTTAGGCATCGTGGATGACCTTGGTTTCCGATTCGCTCTGCTTCACGGTTTCCACGTGCACGGGGCCTAATTGGAGGCCGCCGCTGTACGAAGCTACACGCTGGCAGAACGTTTCCCAGGTTTGCTGCTGCACCTTTTTGCCCATGCCCAACGTGTCGTAGGTGAAGGCCACTAGTCCATCGCGCGAGCGGGCCCAAGAATGAATCTCAAACCGCAGCGTATGCGGCAAGGACTCGTGCGGGCGGAGTGAGAAGCGAATACGCCCGGCTTCGGGGTGGTTTTCCAGCGTTACCAACTCGAAATAATCGAAGCCTAGCTCGGCTACGCGTACGTCGCCGTTCCAAGGTCCTAGGATCTTGATGCGGTACTCGTCATTCACTTCCAAGCAGTGCGAAGCGCCCTTCGACTTCTTGAAGTCGGCCAGCAAATCGGGCGAGAAATCGGGCAGGTTGCACTGGATATGCTGCATCAGCTCGGCGGCCGACTGGCGCGCATGCTGTACATCAACCCAGTAGCGCCGCTCGAAATGAGGACCGCTGCCGGTGTGTGCGGGTTGTTCGGATTTGGGCATAGCTAACAACAGTTTTCGGGTTGCTGGTCGCTTATACGTTATTCAACTAAAATGAATGTCATTCCGATGCAGGAGGAATCTGGTAACTCGTTGAATGACTTAATTCAGATTCCTCCTGCGCCGGAATGACAACTACTTTGCTTGCACAGCCTCCTACTGAGGCAGCGTCACTGCCTATGTAGTGGTCGTCTATTCCTGAGATGCCTGTCGCCATCGGTATCCAACCTCAAGCCTAGCTTGGCAGTACACACTACCACCCACTTATCTTCCGTCTGCTGCTCATGGCTTACTACCGCCCGCCGGGCCCACCCGCCGATCCTATCATAGTGCGCGACCTAACGCGCCTGCAAGACGAAATGCGCACCCGTGTCCGGCAGGAGCCGTTGGCCCGCGAGCCACAATTTATTGCCGGCTGCGATTCGTCGTTTCCCACGCCCGAGACTATCCTGTCGGTATTCGTGTTGTTGCGGTTTCCTTCGCTGGAAGTGGTGGAAAAGGTGTGGAGTGTGGGCCCGGTGGAAGTGCCTTACATTCCGGGGCTGCTTTCGTTCCGTGAAGCGCCCAACGTGCTTCGGACCTACGAAAAGCTTAAGCAGAAGCCCGATGTGATTATGGTAGACGGCCACGGTATTGCGCACCCACGCCGCATGGGCATTGCCGCGCACTTGGGCGTGCTACTCGATATGCCCACTTTCGGGGTGGCCAAGCAGAAGCTAACCGGCACGTTTCAAGAGCCAGCCCTAACCAAAGGCAGCATTTCGGCGCTAACTGACCGAAACGGAGAACTGCTTGGCGAAGTAATTCGCTCGAAAGACAAAGTGCAGCCCCTGTTCGTTAGTCCGGGTCACCGTTGCGACCAAGCCACGGCCACCCGCCTCACACTGGCTTGCCTGCGCGGCTACAAGCTCCCCGAGCCCACCCGCTTGGCTGACCATTGGGCCGAAGAGTTCAAGAAAGAACTGAAGTAACGCGCAACAGCGCTACTGCAACGCTGCCTGCAATGCCGCCAACGATTCGCTGGCTGCTTCCGGCAACCCGAGCAGCTGCGCTACGGCTGCATACACCACCCGCGGATGGCCCGCTTCAGCAAGAATACCGCGTTGCTGCCCTGCCTGTGTGGATTTGGAAAGCTTCTGGCCCGTAGCATCCAGTAACAACCCGTGGTGCAGAAACTGCGTGTTTTGAAACGATGTCACGCCGGGCAGCTGACCAGCCAACCAGAGTTGCGCCGCGGTACTAGGCAGTAAGTCCAGTCCACGCACAATTAGCGTCACCCCTAGCCGCACATCGTCTACTATCGAGGCGAGTTGGTAAGCGGCCGTGCTATCCTTTTTGCGCACAATAAAGTCGCCGAGGCTTTCGTCCAGCGGCACCGCTAGTTCACCTTGCCACAGGTCGGGTACCGCTACCGTGGTACCAGCCGGGACGTGGGCGCGCCAAGCGGTTTCGGGGGCATCGGGTGCTAAGGCTCTGGCGCGGCAGGTACCGGGGTAGTTGCTGCTCCGGGGCAAGGCAGCACGGGCCAGGTCGGTGCGGGAGCAGCCACAGGCGTAGAATAGCCCGGGCTGAGCGGCGCGGCCAGCTTGCAGCGTAGCCTCGTAAGCCGTCAGAAAGTGCCGTTGGGAATAGTGCAACTCGAAGTCGTCGGGGCCGCTGGGGCCGTGGTCGTAGTCGAGTCCAAGCCAGTCCAGCGTCTGGAAGATGTTGGCGAGATAGGCCGGCCGAAACCGGGCGCGGTCCAGGTCGTCGATGCGCAGGTGCAGGGTGCCGCCCGCGCGCCGGGTAAGCAGCCACGTCAGCGTGAAGTTAACGGCGTTGCCGAGGTGCAGAAAGCCGCTAGGCGTAGGCGCCAAGCGCGAAACAACGGGAGGTGATGGAAGCTGCATACACGTAAGAACCGCAAGATACTACCTCCCGAATCAGCAGGCAGAATAATAGTACCCTCACAACAAAAGGCTTAAACTTTAAAAGTCGAATATTGTCGAAGCAGCATATTAGTCTACTTTACTGCTGCATGAAACACGCTCTACCCCTACTGATATTCCTGCTTGTCCTCACAACATGGGTGGCTCGTGCCCAACAGCCCACGCTGTACTTCCCGCCGACTACCGCTGCAGGTAGCTGGGCTACTACCACTCCGCAAAGCCTCGGCTGGTGTCAGCCGCAGCTCGACTCGCTGCTAGCCTTCCTGGGGCGCAAGCAAACCAAGTCGTTCATAGTGCTCAAGGATGGCCGAATCGTGGTGGAGCGCTACTACGGCACCTACACGCAGGATTCTGTCTGGTATTGGGCCTCGGCGGGCAAGTCGCTCACGGCTACGCTGGTGGGCATTGCGCAGCAAGATAATCTGCTCCGCCTCTCCGACAGCACCTCCTATACACTAGGCCAAGGCTGGACTTCGACCCCAGCGGCCAAGGAAAAGCTGATTACGGTGCGCAGCCAGCTCACCATGACCAACGGCCTCGACGACACGCCCCCAGCCCCCTGTACCGCCGACAGCTCAACGCCCGGGTGCTTGCTCTATGTTGCCGATGCCGGTACGCGCTGGGCCTACCACAACGCTCCGTATCTTCTCTTACAGGATGTGGTGGCGGCTGCCAGCGGCCTCAGCTTCAATCAGTACACCAACCAGAAGTTGGCCTCTCGCATTGGCATGGCCGGGCGGTGGGTGCAGGGCACCTACTACAGCCGGGCCCGCGACATGGCCCGCTTCGGCTTACTAACCCTGGCGCGCGGCACCTGGAATGGCACGCCTATTCTGCGCGATACCGCCTATTTCCGCCAGATGACTACGCCCTCCCAAGCCTTCAACCGCAGCTATGGCTACCTGTGGTGGCTGAACGGCCAAACCTCCTACAAGCTACCTGGCCCCCAACAAATCACCTTTGCCGGTCCCCTCATTCCCACCGCTCCCGCCGACATGATTGCAGCCCTCGGCAAGAACGACCAGAAAATTTACGTGGTGCCTAGCCTAGGACTGGTGGTAGTGCGCCAAGGCAAAGAAGCCGGCGACGTACGCCTGGCGTTGACCTCATTTGATGCTGACCTGTGGCGCCACTTAATGGCGGCCGTGCAGTGCCGCCCATTAGCCGCCAACAAAGCCACCATAGGATCTGAAGCGCAACTCTACCCCAACCCTGCCTCCAACAGCGTCATGGCACCCGCTATATTCGGCGCACACAGCTTACGCCTGCTCGACGCTACCGGCCGTGTAGTGAAGCAGCAACCTGCTGCAACTACGGAATCGCTGGTTTCTGTGGCCAGCTTACCCGAGGGCCTCTACCTAGTGCAATGGCTGACGCTGGAAGGCAACATACTTGCTACACGCCGCCTACTGAAGCAGTGACCACAGTTAGCGCCACGCTGGTCCAGTCATAAAACTCTACGGTCACGGTAGCAGCATCGTCGAAGTCGCTGTTGGCAACGGCTGGGAAATAGGGTCGTTCTACCCGCAGCGGCCCTTGGCCGGCAAGGGCACGTCAGGACGTTGCTAAAGCTCGACGCGACGGCTGGTAAATCGAGCGTACCGTCCCGCTGGATGGTGATGCTAAGCTCGGTTTTGTTTTCGGTGGTGTTGAGCACCAGCACGAAGCTGTTCGTCACCACAAAGTTGTCGTTGTTCTGAGCTAGCCGCTATAGATTAGACTAGAGTCAGCTTACCGATTCGCACTCACAAAAAAGGCCTTCAGATACAATCTGAAGGCCTTTGCTTGCTTAGAAAGCAGTTGGTTCTAGCGGGCGCCGGGAGGGCAGTTTTCTTTTAGAAACTTTGTGTAGGTAGCTGCTAAGTGGCGGCTGGTACCTTCGCCTTCCGAAATGCTGTGGCTGCGGTTGGGGTAGGCCATCAGCTGGAAGGTTTTGTTGTGCTTCACCAGCTCGTTGATCATCTGCTCGGCGTTGTTGTAGTGCACGTTGTCGTCGCCGGTGCCGTGAACGAGGAGCAGGTTGCCGCGCAAGTTTTTGGCGTAGTTCAGCGGCGAGTTTTCCACAAAGTAGTGCTTGTCTTCAGGCAGCAGGCCCATATAGCGCTCCTGGTAGATGTTGTCGTAGTTGAGCTGATTATCAACAGCGGCAATGGAAATACCGGTTTTGTAGATCTGCGGGTATTGGAACAGTAAGTTGAGCGTAGACGAACCACCGCCGCTCCAGCCCCATACCGCCACGCGGCTGGTATCCACAAACGAGTTTTTCAGCACCTCCTTAGCGCCCATAGCCTGGTCGCGGATGTTGAGCTTACCGATGTTGTGGTAGATGGCCTTGCGGAACTCACGACCCCGCGGGGCCGGGGCGCCCCGGTTTTCCAGAGAAGCGTAGATGTAGCCGTCGTCGGCCATGCTGCCTTGGTAGAGGCGGTTGAGGCCCGTACCGAAGCGGTCCGTCACGGTTTGGCTGGCGGGTTCGCCGTACACATAGAAGACGATGGGATATTTCTTGGTGGGGTCGAAGTTGGAAGGTTTTATCATCCAGCCATCAAGAGTTACGCCATCGGCGGTTTTCACTTGGAAGAACTCCACCTTGGGCAGCTTCACGCTTTGGGCCCGCGCCGATACCTCTCCCCCGCTCAAGCGCTTGTGCTCTGGCAGTGATACCACGTCGGCTACCGGGAATGTAGTAGCGTTTGAGAACGTGTGCAGCGCCAACTTACCGTTCGGTGAGATGTCGTAGCTGTTGGAGCCGGCCAATTCTTTGGTGGTCACCCGCTCGGCCTTGCCGCCTTTCAGGGCCACTTTGTAGAGGTAAGTTTGGGTGGCGTTTTCGGGCGAAGCGGTGAAATAGATAACCCCGTTCTTCTCGTCGACTAGCTGCATGCTGATGACGTCGTAGTCGCCTTTGGTGAGCAGCTTCTGCTGACCACTGCGGGTCAGGGAATAAATGTGGCGCCAGCCGTCTTTCTCGCTGAGCCAGATAAAGCTTTTGCCGCCGTCAATCCAGTCCCAACCAATGGCTTCGGCCTTGGCATCAATCCAGGCCTTGTCGGTTTCGCTGTAGATGGTCTTCGCGTCGCCGGTGCTGGCGGTGCAAAGCATCAGCTTGCTTTCGTTTTGGCGGCGGTTGAGTTGCTGAATGATAAGCTCAGTGGAATTAGCGGCCCATTCCATGCGCGGAATGTAGTTCTGCACGGCGTCGCCGGGCACTTTCATCCAGGTAGTAGCACCACCTTGCGCGGGCACCACACCCACGCGGCAACGGCTCGGGTCTTCGCCCACCACTGGGTACTCCACGGGAATGGTGAAGGGATACAGCTGATCCGTGGTGTTGAGCATCAGGTAGTTCTTGGTTTTGGCCGCGTCGAGCTGCCAGTAGGCAATGCTCTGCCCGTTGGGCGACCAGCGGAAACCGTCGCGGCAGTCCAGTTCTTCCTCGTACACCCAATCGAAGGTGCCGTTGATCATGGACACGGTGCCATCGGTGGTCAGGGGCTTGATGGCGGAAGAAGCTAGATCTTCTACATAAATGTTGTGCTCACTCACGTACGCCACGCGCGTGCCGTCGGGCGAGAATTTGGCGAACATCAACGACGATTCGGGCCGACCCTTACCGAGTTGCTTTAGCGAGTTGGCTTTCAGGTCGGCCACCCAATAGTCGCCGCGGGTGTCGTAGCGCCACACTTTCTTGGTATTAGTGTGGATAAGCACTTTTTGGCCGTCGTCGGAGAAGGCGAAGCGCCGCACTTCAATAGGAGCCGACTGGCCTTGGGGTGTCAAGAGGCTTTTGCCAACCAGCACTGTACGCTTGGTTTTGTCGCGGGCATCGAGCTGGACAATTTCCCCGTTTTCGGCATTCATGTAGCTATAGCCGTCCTTGGTCCACTGTGTGCCAGGCCCGAATTGCGCCTGCGCTTGAGTTATCAGAAGCAGCTGAAAAAAACATATCACTGCGACCATCCGCCGCGTGCAAATTCTAAGCATGTGGAAAGCTTTAATCGGTAAAGGTTGAAAGGTGGGTGAAATTACACAATGCGTGCTCGTCTTGCTTGGTCTGACTACAGGCGAGTAGCCTAGTGGTAGCAAGCACAACGCCGTACTTGTGGTACTCTAGACCCCACTCTTCGGCTTTCGTTGCACTTAAGCACAAGTCAGGGAAATAATTTTTATAACAATATATAGGCTGTAAATGAACTTTCTCAGCTGATTGATGTATGTACATATATTCCGTATCTTTGACAGGAAATCCACTAGGCTTAGAATCTAGATCATGCAAACGCTCCTCCACACCGCCGATTCGCGCGGCCATGCCAGCCACGGTTGGCTCAACTCATATCATACGTTCAGCTTTGCGGGCTACAACAATCCGCAACGCCTGCACTTCGGCGTTTTGCGCGTCCTCAACGACGACACCGTAGCGGCTGGCATGGGCTTCGGCACCCATCCGCACGACAACATGGAAATCATCAGCATTCCGCTTTCCGGCACCCTCGAGCACAAGGATAGCGCCGGCAACCACGGCATTATCCAGAGCGGCGACGTGCAGGTGATGAGTGCGGGCACAGGCATTGCGCACAGCGAGAAAAACCACAGCAAAAGCGAGGAAGTGAAGTTTTTGCAGATCTGGCTGTTCCCCAACAAGCGCAACGTGCCTTCCCGCTACGACCAGCAAGCTTTCCGGGCTGAAGACCGCCACAATCAGTTCCAGCAAATTCTGTCGCCCAACCCCGACGATGCCGGCGTCTGGATTCATCAGAATGCCTGGTTTCACCTGGCTGATTTCGATGCCAACTTCTCGGCCGACTATGCAGTGAAGCGCCCCGGCAACGGCGTATATGTGTTCGTGCTGGAAGGCGACGCCACCGTGGCCGGTCAAACCTTGCACCGCCGCGACGGATTCGGCGTATGGAATACCGATTCGTTCACCATCAAGGCCGACAGCAACACGCGGCTGTTGTTGATGGACGTACCGATGGACTTGTAGTACCTACTATTCCTACCAACAGCAGAAGCCACGCTAAACCATTGTGTGAAGCTTGGCTTTCTCCTACTGGTCGGGATAAAGAATAGCTACTATATCCTCTTACCTCAGTGCAATAACCGCTTCATGAAACTCGCCACCACCACATACCCTGTTCTGGAAACCATTCGCAAACGGTGGAGCCCTCGCTCTTTTGCCAGCTACCCCGTTGCGCCCGAAACGCTGAACCAAGTATTTGAAGCCGCTTCTTGGGCCGCCAGCGCCATGAACGAGCAGCCCTGGCGCTACATCTACGCCCACCACGCCGACCAAGAAACCTTCCAGAAACTGGTGGACTGCCTGATGTCTGGCAACAAGCCTTGGGCCAAAAACGCCCCCGTTCTGATTCTGGCGCTGGCCAAAACGCAGTACGACAACGGTACACCCAACGGCGCCGCCATGCACGACTTAGGCATGGCCAACGCCAACTTGTCGTTGGAAGCCACTGCCCTGGGCTTACATACTCACTTTATGGGCGGCTTCGACCGGGACCGTGCCAAGGAGCTATTCGAGTTGCCCGACACGTTGCAACCCGCCGTGATTATTGCACTAGGCTATCTAGGTGAGGCTGAGCTACTGGAAGAGCCGTTTCTGAGCCGCGAGAAAGCCCCCCGTCAGCGCAAGCCGGTCAGCGAAATTGCTTTCCAAGGACAATTGAAATAGGCGCTAGTTAAAGGCCTGCGTTTGGCGCCTTACTGCTCAGCTTACATCTGAGCGTTGCCTTGCTCACGCGCCAAGCCCGGGGTTTCTTTCACAATTAGTGCGTCGCTCACTACTGCATTTACCTTATTCACCTATTCACCCCACCATGCCACACACCATAATCCGCGCTGCCGACCGAGGCCTGAAAGACATTGGCTGGCTGCAAAGCAATTTCTCGCTCAGCTTCGGACCGTATGCCAACCCTGTCCGCAGTGGCTTCGGCTTGTTGCGCGTGTTCAACGACGACTTCGTGAAGCCCGGCAACGGCTTTGGCTTGCACGCCCACGCCAACATGGAAATTATTTCGGTGATGCTGGCGGGCCGCATGAACCACATCGATTCGTTGGGCTTCAAGGAGGAGGTTTCCACCGACTGGGTGCAGATTATGAGTGCGGGCACCGGCCTGCGCCACGAGGAACACAACATTGGCGACGACGAGGTAAATTTCCTGCAAATTTGGATTGAGCCGAAGCTGCAAAACGTGACGCCCCGCTACCAGCGCCGCCACTTTCCCGCCGAGAAGCGCCGCAACCAGCTCACCACCGTCGTCAGCAACGAGGAAGGCACGGCGCACTGCTGGATCAACCAGAACGCCAAACTCTCGCTCGGCTACTTCGACGCCGGTCAAACGATATCCTACAGCCTGAATCCGCTCAACAAAGGCGTGTTTATTTTCTTGATGGAAGGCGCGCTGACCGTAAACGGAGAGGCCGTAGCGCAGCGGGAAAGTATTGGCTTGTGGGAAACGGGTACGGTGAACATAGAGTGCACCGCCGAGAGTAAGTTTATTGTTATTGAAGCACCCATAAACCACTAAAAGGCAGAATGCTTGTCGTGCAAAGCTCCGGCTTTGCGTATCGTTGCTGAAGGCCAAGCCGTAACAATGGCTGCCGCTCAGTACCGCTACGCGAAGTCGGAGCTTCGCGCTTTACGCTGATCCACTTTTATTCTGCTTTATGAAGATTAAGCGCCGTGTACTTTTAGGAATAGTGGCGCTGCTGGTTTTGCTGGCAAGTGGGGCCTTTCTGATTGGCTGTTCTATTTCGGCGCCGCGCTACCAAGGGCCGATCAGTGCGCATTTCGACGGCAAGCAGTTCAAGAATGCCGGTGGCGTTCATGCCCAAGAAGGCCTCGGCCCCATGCTGAGGTGGCAGTTGCACAGCAACAAAGGCAACTTTCCTGAGCAGCCAGATTTACCATACGGCCCAAAACCGCCCGCTCGGGTCGGGCTAGGTAAGTTGCGCGTCACGTTTATCAATCACGGCACGTTTTTGCTTCAGTTCGACAGCCTGAATGTGCTGACCGACCCGATTTGGAGCGAGCGGACCAGCCCCTTCCAGTGGATCGGGCCGAAGCGGCTGCGGCCCCCGGGCATACGGTTCGAGGACTTGCCCAAAATCGACGCCGTTCTCATCAGCCACAATCACTACGACCACCTCGACCTGAACACGTTGCGCCGCCTGGCCGCCCGCGACTAGCCGCGCATCTTCGCGGGCTTAGGGGTACGCGCCTTTCTGGAAGAAGAACACATTGCTAATGCTACCGACTTAGATTGGTGGCAGCAGCAACCCCTGAGTTCTAAAGTTCAGCTAGTAAGCGTACCGGCGCAGCACTTCTCGGGCCGTGGCCTCCGCGACCGGGACGCGACCCTCTGGACAGGTTTTGTGCTTCGTACCACCGCCGGTCCGCTCTACTACGCCGGCGACACCGGCTACGGGCCACATTTCAGTGAAATCGGGCGCCGCGAGGGTCCTATTCGGTTGGCTATCCTGCCAATTGGAGCTTATCAGCCCATTTGGTTTATGCAGCCTATCCATACTGCGCCGGCCGAGGCAGTGCAAGCTCATCTTGACTTAAAAACGCCTCGGAGCATTGCCACCCATTTTGGTACTTTTCAGTTGGCCGATGATGGCTTAACGGAGCCTGTAACTGATTTGCGGAAAGCTTTGCTCGCCAAACAGATTCCTGACAGCACTTTTTTGGTGCTAAAAGAAGGCGTAGGATGGCAGTTGCGCTAGCAACTTGCTTTCGTGTTTCACCTAGCAAAAGATTGATATAAGGTCAATAAGAGGCATACTGGAAAATTACATATTTAACAACGACAATTTTATCGTTGAAAAATCCTTACGTTGCCATAAACCAGTAAGTAATAATGGGATATTACTAAAATCACGGAATTTTTTTCCGACTTTTGTATCGGAATTATCCGAATTACCTGCTGTATGAAACAACGTTTACTCGTGCTTGCTCTGAGCGTACTTAGTGTTGCGAGCTGGGCGCAAGTTTTACCTAACCAAGGCCCTCCCAAGGCCATTACTTCGCTGGCTGAAGTTACGCCAATGCCTAAGGTGAGTATTTCACCTAATGGTGAATGGCGGCTCGTACTAGATGTGCAAGAAGTAGCATTTACGCCTGACCTGATGCAGACAGAACTCCGGCTGGGAGGACTGCGCATCAACCCGCGCACGAACGGCCAGAGCCGAGTGAGCTATGCAACTAACTTGCGCCTCAAGCAGCTACCTACTGGCAAAGAACTGCTGGTGCAAGGCTTACCCGCAAATGCGCGTATCAGCGAAGTCACTTGGTCGCCAGACAATACCAAAATTGCCTTTACCCATACTACCAGCAACCACATCGAGTTGTGGATAGTCGATGTCGAGTCGGCTTCGGCCCGGATGGCACCCAACATCTTCCTGAACGGTGTGTTTGGATCGTCTTACGAGTGGGTATCGGACAGCAAAACGCTGTTGGTGCGCGCTATTGTGGGTGGCCGCGGCGAAGCGCCCGTGGTGCCAGCTAAGCCAGCAGCACAGCCAAACGCCCAAACTGGCACGCAAGGCTGGGTGAAAAACTCTACCGACGAGCTCCTTTTCAATTACTATGCGTTGTCGCAGGTGGTGAAGCTGAGCATTGATGGGCGCATGCAGCCTATGGGCTCACCGGGCATTATTCAGCAAGCCTCCCCTTCTCCTAACGGCCTGTTTGCTTTAATCAAAACCCGGCACCGTCCTTTTTCGCACACGCTGCCCGTTAGCTTTTTCCCGCTGCGGGTAGAGATACTGAATATGGAAGGACTGGTGGTGAAAGAGTTGGCAGAGTTGCCAATCATTAACACCCTGCCTACCAGCCCCGATGCCGTGCCCGCTGGCCCACGTAGCCATAACTGGCGGGAAGACGCACCTGCTACTCTGTACTGGGTGGAAGCACAAGATGGTGGCAATCCCCAAACAGCCTCTGCTACTCGCGACAAAATACTGGCTATGCCAGCCCCCTTCGACAGCAAACCGCTGGAAATAGCCGTTTTACCGTTGCGCTTTTCCAACATCTACTGGGGCACCGATAATCTGGCTATCGTGCAAGGTCAGCGTTGGGCCGACCATCACCAAACCACTTGGACGCTGGATTTAGCTACCAAAACCTCGCTTACTGTTCTCTTCGACCGCTCGACGGAGGATACCTATACCGACCCGGGCACACCATACCTTAGACGCAACGAATTAGGCCGGCCGGTGCTAGCAACGAGCCCGAAGGGCGACATTGTGTACTTGTTTGGCAATGGCGCCTCTCCCGAAGGCGACCGTCCGTTTGTGGATGAACTGAACGTGCGGACCAAAAAGAGTGTGCGCTGGTGGCGCGCTGAAGGAAACTATTACGAAGTACCCGTTGCTATTCTGGATGCCAACAGACGCCAGTTGGTTACACGCCGCGAATCCGTAACGGAAACGCCAAACTACTTTCTACGGGAATCGCGCTCCGGCCGTCTTACGCCGATAACTACTTTTGTTAACCCTAGCTCCAGCTTGAGCGGCTTTAAAAAGCAGGTAATTCGGTACAAGGTTAGGCTATCTGATAGCGTAGAGCTGACGGCCAACATGTACCTGCCAGCCACCTACAAGAAAGAAGACGGGCCGCTACCTACTTTGTTGGAGGCTTATCCGGTGCCACAAAAAGCGAAAGGCCAAGTGAAAGGCTCGCCCTACATGTTCTCGCGTTTGGGTTGGGGCTCACCTGTGTTCTGGGTGACGCAAGGTTACGCGGTACTTCAGGGAGCGAGTATGCCCATGATGCGTGAAGGCATGCAGGAGCCCGATGAAGCGTATACCAAGCAGCTCGTGGCCTCAGCTAAAGCAGCCATTGATGAAGGACAGCGGCTCGGCATAGTTGACTCCAAGCGTGTAGTGGTTATGGGCCACAAATACGGAGCAGGCATCACCGCTAACTTACTGGCCTATTCCACCTTGTTCCGGGCGGGCATCATGCGCAACGACAATTACGACCATCTGCTGGCCCCATTTGGCTACCAAGGCGAGGACCTGCCTAGCAGCAGCCAAGCCCCTGAGGTATACAAAACTATGCTGCCTTTCAGCTCGGTTAGCGAAGTTAAAGCTCCCCTGTTGATCTTGAATGGTGACGTTGACAGCCAAGCTGGTGCTGAACCCAGCGAGTTGGAGCGGTTCTACAAATCAGTGAAAGACCAAGGTACTGTAGCGCAATATGGCCTATTACCAGTTGAGTCGCGGGGCTATGCAACCCGGGAGGCTGCTGCTTATGTGTTTCGCGAAATAACTAGCTGGCTGGACACGCATATGGCAAATACACCGGATGCTAATACCCCTGCTGATCCGGATGCTACGGCAGCCCCTACTGCTGACCAAGCCGAAACGGTAGCCAAGTAATTACTGCTGTTCTATCATATGAATAATGACCCTAGGCCTTCTGCCTGGGGTTATTTTTTTGTGAATAGCATAGATACTTTAAGAATAGCTACGAGCTTACCTCGCTACTCTAATAGCAATATTCTACTTATTTTCTGTACAATACTCTACCATTATTACAACCTGATTTCCTGTATTTGCGTTCTAAGGCTACAGTTCAGTTTCAAACTTCTGTCCTTAAAATTCGCCACCATGAAGACGTTCAAGATATATGTAGCTATGTTGTCGGCTGTGCTGATGCTAGGCAGTACAGTTGCCACCCCTGAAGCCGCAGCGCAAACCACCAAAAAAGGTTGGAGCAAGAAAGGCAAAGGTGCCGCCATTGGTGCTGGTACAGGTGCGGTAGCCGGTGCCGTAATTGCCGGTAAAGGCGACCGGGCAACCGGCGCCGTAGTAGGCGGCGCTGCCGGCGCAGTTGGCGGAGCCCTTATTGGCCGCAAAAAAGACAAGAAAAAAGACCCTGTACGCTACCAGCAGTACTCCAAAAAAGACTAACAAACAATCTGTTATGCTTCACAAAAGCCCCGCGCCGATTGGTACGGGGCTTTTTGTTGTTCGCTAAGCGACGTTGCGGCAACTGCTACCGTGCAACCTTGCCACCTCGTTGGGTAGTATGTGCGGTATGCACTTATTCATTTATACCACGCTCAACGACAACGCCCGCCGCCTGCTACTCACGCAGCTGCCCGCTCACACCAACACCGTTTTTCGCCAAGACCTCGAGAAAGACAAGCAGGCCGCTGCTTTCGAGCAAGCCGAAGTGTTGTTCGGAAACCCACCGGCCGAGTGGTTTACTGCTACTCCGCCGCAGGCCCTCCGCTTCTGGCAGATAGATTCGGCCGGTATCGATAGGTACAAGCAAGTGCAAACGCAGGCGCAAGTAGCCAACGTAGGCGACTATTTTGCTTGGCCCTGCGCCGAGACAATGGTAGCGGGCATTCTGGGCTGGTACCGGCACATTCCGGAACTGGCGGTGCTGCAAGTCGAAAAGAATTGGGTGGGTGCCCCTATTCGCGAGCGGCTAGGGCTGCTACGAGGAAAGCGCGTTGTTGTGCTGGGCAGTGGTGCCATTGGGCAAGCTGTAGCGAAACAACTGACTGGCTTCGATTGCGCCGTGCAGTTTTTGGCCCGCACCGACCCTCAGGCGCAGTTGCACACCAAAGAAGATTTGCTAGCTGCCCTACCCAACACTGACATCGTAGTGAATTGCCTGCCTGGCAGCGCCGATAATTTTTTCTCGGCTGAGTTGGTGCAGGCCATGACGCCGAGCAGCCTCTACGCCAGCGTTGGACGCGGCAACACCACCGACGAGCCTGCCCTGATAGCCGCCCTGCAAGCGGGCCGTATTGCCGGAGCTATTCTCGATGTAACGAATCAGGAGCCGTTGCCTCTCGACAGTCCACTTTGGCAGCTACCCAACGTGCTGCTCACGCAGCACAGCGGAGGCGGCCAACCCAACGAGGACGAAGGCAAAGTGGAAGTTTTGCTACGCAACCTGCGCCTCTTCGAGCAAGGTGAGCCATTAGAAAACCAGGTGGACTTGAGCAGGGGCTATTAGGGCAGCAGGAAATAGTGGGCTAACTATGAAGCTTAACAACCAAGAGTAACTAACAGCAGCGTTAGTATTCTATGGAAGTCACTTCTACTACCTCTTCCTTTGGGCCTAGCTGTAATGTTACGGCGGCTCCCAAGCGCGCCCCTACCACTGCCCGCGCTATGGGTGCTACGAAGGCTACCTTGCCTTCTGCCACCGATGCTTCGTCTACGCCTACGATGGTGAAGCGCCGCACTTGGCCGGCCTTGCCGCCGCTACGCGTGTGCAACGTGACCGTGGCCCCGAATCGAACTTCGTCAACTGGTTGGTTGGCAGGGTCTACCACTTTGGCTGTGGCAATTCGTTGGTTGAGGGCTCCGAGCTGCGCATTCAGCACAGTTAATTGCCGGGTACGATCCGCTTCGTTTTCGCGGTTTGCCTCAACTTGCGTGCGTTGCGCTTCTAGGGTTGCCAACTCCGCGCGTAGTTGCTCCAAGCCTTGCGGTGTCACGTAGTTGGGAGTGCCGGGCGGCAATGCAGCTCGGGGCGGAATGATGGGGGCTTCTAACGAATCGTCTTCTTTGGTAAATGCGCGGCTCATGCTATTTGCTAACGCAGCGTTTCACCGGAGGTTATCATTGTAGCCTGGCTGCTGCCGCGGTGCAAAGCTTGGCAACAGGTAAGTCACTTAGCATTTACCAACTCTAGCATCTGGCGGGCGTTGCCGATAGCGGAAGCGTCGATGTCGTTGTTGAAGTACAGATACACTTCCTGAACCTGATGGGTGGCTTCTATTTGCGCAGCCACTTGCCGCAAGTACTCCTCGCTGTAAGGCGACTTGTAGAGTTCGGGCACTCCGTGAAAACGGTAGTACAGCACGCTGGCATTGGCTACCACTTCGTCGGGAAGTTGTGGGTGGCTTTGGCCACAGAAAGCTACGCCGCGCCGGGCTAGCTCCTGGTACACATGCCCTTCCCACCAGCTTGGATGCCGAAACTCCAACACGTTGTGAAACGCCGAATCCAAGCTGTCGAGGATGCGCTGCAACCGGTCGTCGGAGTACGCCATGCGGGGCGGTAGCTGAAACAGAACCGGGCCTAGCTTTTCGGCCAGCCCTTCCTGCACCGTGCCGTAGAAATCGGCGAGGAGTTGGGCGGAATCGTTGAACTGCTTGTAGTGGGTGATTAGGCGCGGCGCTTTCACCGAAAACTTGAAGTCGTCGGGGCTGATTTGGTGCCAGTTTTCCAGAAACGACAACTGCGGAAACCGGTAGAAAGTCACGTTCAGCTCCAGCGTGCGGAAGTGCTGGCTGTAATATTCGAACCACAGACGCTGCGGCAGCTTATCGGGATAGAAAGCGCCTTTCCAGTGGCGGTAATGATAGCCAGAACAGCCAACGTGCCAGATGGGCATAGCGCAGATGATAAGGTGAAACGGGTACAGCTTAGCGTTTGTGCCCAAGGCTTACCTCAGCCGCTTGTTGTTCCGACGCCAGGGGAATCTGAGTGTAATCGTTTAGCAGCTTTGAGTCAGATTCCTCCTACGTCGGAACAACAATTGAAGAGGAACGAGCTGTTATCTATACTCCCCCACCATGCTTCGGCTGGCAGTATCGTGGCGGCCAGCTCTGATGAGCGACCAGCCGCTCAGCAACAGTAGCAAGCCAAACCCGAGGAAAGCGAGGTCCCAGGGCAGCTTGTTGGTAGCGTATTCCTGCACGTGGTGAAGCCCCAGCAACTGGTGGTCGATGATGCCTTCTATTACGTTGAACAAGCCCCAGCCCAGCAGCAAGGCTCCCATAAACGTGCGCCCCGACCACGGTACGTCGCGCCGGCTGCCCACCGACCACAGCATCCGCAGGCCAATGGCCGTCATAATCCACACGGCGGCATGAAACACCCCGTCCCAGTACATATTCACCTTGGCTGCTACCAACGTGTCGGGCGGGAGCCGGTTGGACAGCATATTGTGCCACTGCAACATCTGGTGCAGCACAATGCCATCAACGAAGCCGCCGAGGCCCGCCCCCATCAACACGCCAGCAGAAATCAAAGGAGAACGGTGGAGTTGATTAGTCATGCAGGGAAGGTGAAGTGAAACGACGAGTCAGGGTATCGGCAAAAAACAGTCCTACCCCTAGCAGCACCAGCAAGCCAACCGGCAGCAGAATCAGCAGAAGATTTTGGCCGTAATCGGGGGCGTGGATGGTGGCTTGCACGCGCGGGCGGCATACCCGGCAGGCCAAGGCCGACGTACTTAGCCAGCACAGCAGCCAGCTGGCTAGCACGGCCGCGAGGCGCGGCGCACTTATTTTGCGGATGGTCATGTCCTTAGCACCTACGCAGTGCTAGGGGCATGGGGTTATGGTCGAGTTTGGTGGTTTCCTTGTTGGGTTGTGTGCTTTCGTGCGGGCAAAGCCTAAGGCTAATTCAGTGCGTTTTGCAACCTAGCCCCGTTGGGCAAGTACATAGAGTTGTAACGCGCTTCTTGCAGGGCACTTAAACTTAGCCTCTCTATATGGCTCAAATCGTCACGCTTACCCTCAACCCAACGGTCGATAAAAGCACTTCGGTTGACAAGATTGTACCCGAGCATAAGCTCCGGTGTGCCCCGCCCAAATTCGAGCCGGGTGGCGGCGGCATCAACGTGTCGAGGGCGCTCAAGCGCCTAGGCACCGAGTCGTTGGCTATCTTCCCGTCGAGCGGACCAGCGGGGACGCTGTTGCAGCACTTGCTCACGCAGGAAGGCATTGCGCAGCAGCCCATTACCACCATCAACTGGACCCGCGAGAACTTTATCGTTGTGGATACTTCCACCAACCAGCAGTACCGCTTTGGTATGCCGGGCCGGGAAATTTCCACCGATGAGCAGCACGTAATTCTAGAAACCCTGCAAGCCCTTGATCCGGCGCCCGAATATCTGGTAATCAGCGGCAGCCTGCCGCCCGGCATAGAGCCCGATTTTCTGGCCCACGTGGTGCGTCAAGCCCACGCTGCCGGCACCAAAGTCATCGTCGACACATCGGGACCGGCTCTGGAACGGGTCCTCGACGAAGGTGTATTCTTAATCAAGCCCAACGTAGGCGAGCTGAGCCGCATGGCGGGCGTAGACGAACTCGACAGCCGGGCCGTAGGAGAAGCTGCCAAAGCCATCATTCGAGAAGGTAAATGCCAGATTATCGTGGTGTCGTTAGGGCCGATGGGCGCCTGCATCGTCACCGACGACCTGATAGACCACGTTCCGGCGCCCGCCGTGAAAAAGCGCAGCACCGTAGGCGCCGGCGACAGTATGGTAGCGGGCATGCTGTGCGCCCTGACCGATGGCAAGTCGATACGCGAAGTGGTGCGCATGGGCGTGGCTTGCGGCACAGCAGCCACTATGAATCCGGGCACCGAGCTTTTCAAAAAAGAAGACGCCGAGCGGCTTTATAACTGGCTACTCGAAACCATGCCCGAAATGAAGCCAGTGAGCTAGGTACTGATTACAGTTACTTATAACTCGAACGTCATGCTGAGCTTGTCGAAGCATCTCGCGTGCTGATGTTGCCATTGCTAATTCCAACTGGAACGTCATGCTGAGCGCAGCCGAAGCATCTCGCGTGCTGACGCAGAATTAGTAATCTGACATCAGCACGCGAGATGCTTCGACTGCGCTCAGCATGACGTTTTAGAAACTATTCTCTCCGTAGTAGATACGCCTCGGCTTGTTACTTCAATCTACCACTTTGCCGCTACGGCCGTGGCTGTGAAGTCGGAGAAGACGCCATCCAAGCCCAGGTTGTAAAACTTCTTGTATTCCGCTTTTGGATCGTTGTTATAGGCTGGCAACAGGTGCTGCGCTTCGTCGCGGAAGGTGTAGGCGTGGACGAAAAGACCGCGCTGGTGGGCCCGCTCTATGAGCGTGGTAGCCGGCAGAATGGCTTTGGTGGTGGAGTTGTACGGTTGAATGAACGGCTTCCAGGGGCCAATACCGTTGGCGTACGTTTTCACGAAATCCAAGCCGGCATCGGTGGCTAGGTCGTTGTAAGTACGCTTGTCTCCCGCCACCACGAAATCGTAGGGTTGGCCGTTGGGTGCCTGCATGACCATGTTGCCGTTTTCATCCACATCATACGCATCATACAGCTGCACAAGTTTTACCGTGGACTTGTATTGGTCGCGGATGGCGCGCAGGTTGCTTACCTCAAACGACTGCACGAATACGGGGGCATCTTTGCTGTTCCAGCCGGCGGCGGTCAGCGCGTCCATCAGCTTTTTGGTCAGCGGTAGCCCTTGGCTTTCGTGGAAGGTGGGGTGCTTGGTCTCGGGGTAGATGCCAATAGTCCGGCCCGTAATAGCAGATTGCGCTTTTGCCAAGTCAATTACTTCCTGAAACGTCGGAATGGAATAGCGGCCGTTGAACTCCTGCGAGCGGTAAGGCATGGCCTGCTTGGCCCGGAGCGTTTTGATTTCGGCCAAGGTGAAGTCGCTGGCAAACCAATCGTTGACGGGCACACCGTCGAGCATTTTGGTGGTTTTGCGGCTCGCAAATTGGGGCAGGTCCGCTACGTTGGTAGTGCCCGACAAAAACGGCTCGTGTCGGCAAACCAGCACTTGGTCTTTGGTAAGCACCAAATCCTGCTCGATGAAATCGGCACCTTGCGCAATGGCCAGCGAGTACGCTTCCAGCGTGTGCTCGGGCAAGAGGCCGGAAGCCCCGCGGTGCGCAATAACCAGGGGCTCACGGCCGTCGAGGGTATTGTAGCGGGTGGTGTTGTTATCGTCGTCTTGGCAGGCACTAAGTCCTAGCATACACGCAGCGGAAAGGAGTAGTATGTTTTTCATGGCTAGTTGGACAGTTCATTACAAAAATTGACTTCCAACATCACCTCCTGATTACGCCTAGATTACGAAATCACTCTCACTTCCTTGTACTAGTATAGAAGTAGCCGAAAACTTCGGCCTCTCTTCCACGCCGCAGGATATACCAGCGTTGTTGCGTATCATGGCCTCCAGTTTAAGGGGGCAACGCTTTTTTGACTGATTTCATGGAGTACCAGGGGGTTGATTGAAACCCAAAATCACTGAAAACATCAACTTGAAGCAGCCTTATCCTTTCAAACCAGACTTTAGCTTACTGTATTCGCTTTCCAACTCCACTGCGTGACCGAACAAGACGTAACTCGCCTCCTGGCCAAGCTGCCACCGCTACGCGAAGAAATTGCCAAAGTAATTGTTGGGCAGCACGAGGTGTTAGACGAGGTGCTAGTCGCCTTATTAGCCGGGGGCCATGCGCTCCTCGAAGGCGTACCGGGTCTAGCTAAAACCCTGCTCGTGCGCACCTTGGCTTCCGCTACCGACCTACCTTTCCGCCGCATCCAGTTCACGCCCGACCTGATGCCAACCGACATTCTCGGCACTGAAATCTTGGAGGAAGACCACGGCACCGGCCATCGGTCCTTTAAGTTCAACGAAGGTCCCATCTTCGCCAGCTTGGTCTTGGCCGACGAAATCAACCGGACGCCGCCCAAAACGCAGGCGGCTCTGCTCGAAGCCATGCAGGAAGGCCACGTAACCTACGCCGGCCAAGAACATGCGCTACCCAAGCCGTTTTTCCTGCTGGCCACCCAGAACCCCATCGAGCAGTCGGGTACGTACCCATTGCCCGAAGCGCAGCTCGACCGTTTTCTGTTGTATATCCGCATCGGCTACCCCACCGAGCAAGAGGAACTGGCCGTGCTCAGCGGCACCACTGGTACGGCCCGCCCCGAAGTGCGCCCTGTGCTCAGCGGTGCCGATGTGCGGCAATTGCAGCAATTGGTTCGGCAGGTCAGCTTGAGCAACGAGTTGCTGGCATTTGTCAACCGTTTGGTGCGGGCCACGCGCCCGGCTACGTCGGAGGTGAAGTTCATTCGGGACTACGGGCGTTGGGGCGCTGGTCCGCGCGCCGGTCAGGCCCTGATATTGTGCGCCAAAGCTCGCGCCTTGCTGCAAGGCCGCTTTGCGGCCACGCTAGACGACATTCGCGCCTTGGCCCCGGCTGTTTTGCGCCACCGGGTGCTGCTCAACTTCAACGCCGAAGCCGAGAACCTGACGGCCGATGATGCTGTGCGGGAGTTGCTGAAGGGAGTTGCGGTGTAAAGCTGTGTTTCTTGTTAAACAAGAAACGACCACGCGTAAACCCTTACCGGCAAGCAAAATCGAGCAACGAAAACCAATCTTATGCTGACGCCTGAAATCCTCCATGCGCTGCGCAACCTGCCGCTAGCTGCCAAACAGGCGGCGGAAGGCTTCCTGCACGGCCAGCACCAAAGCCGGCGGCACGGCACGGGCATGGAGTTCAGCCAGTACCGGCCCTACCAGCCCGGCGACGACCTGCGCCGCCTCGACTGGCGCCTAGCTGCCCGCTCCGACCGGTACTACCTGCGCGAGTCGGAGGTCGATACCAGCTTAACGGTGCACCTGCTGCTGGACGCTACGGCCAGCATGAACCACCGCGACGATAACGGCCTGCGCAAGCTCGATTATGCGCGCCTGCTCCTAGCGGCCTTAGCATACATTGCCACTCAGCAAGGCGACGCGGTTGGGCTCACCATTCTACATCCGACGGGCTTGCAGCATTTGCCGCCCCGCGCCGACGCTCGCCAACTGGCCCGCCTCTACCACGCCCTCGAAACCACCGAAGCCACTGGTACTTTCCCCGATGCGGGCACGCTGGCCCCACTTACAGCCCGCCGCCAACGTGCGCTTACTGTGTGCGTGAGTGACTTGTACGAGCAGGAATCCGAAATCGAAAGCTTGCTGAAACGCCTACGCACCACTTCCGGCGAGGTACTGCTGCTGCATGTGCTAGCCCGCAACGAGCTGGAATTCACTTTCCGTGGGGCCATTACCTTTGAAGACCTAGAAACTGGCCAGCGCCTACAGCTCGACGCCGACCAACAGCGCGCCACCTGGCAGCAGCAGCTACAAGCGTGGCTGGAAACCACTGCGCAACAAGCTCGCCGTCGCGGCTTCGACTACCATCAGCTGAGCACCGCCGACCCGCTCGACCGAGCCATGCGCGAGTTTATGCGCAGAAGAATGCTCTTGTCCTGATTGCTCCTCCCTCCTACCCCACAACCAACTCACCTTCTCTACTCAGCTGCTTTGGCTTCGTTTACCTCTTATAGCCTCCACGATGCAATGGCCGGGCTGCTAGCCCTGTTGGCGCTGGCAATACCACTCGCTATTCACCTCTGGAACCGCCGTCCGGGCCGGACGGTGCAAGTAGGGAGTGTGCGTTGGCTGGCGGCAGCGGCCAATCGGCGGCTTCGCAACCTGCGGCTCGAACAGGTGTGGCTGCTGTTGCTGCGCGCCGCGGTGGTAGCATTGCTGGCGCTGGCCGTAGCGCAGCCGGTTTGGCTGCGGAGCTTGGCGCAGCCGCCCGTACGCGGCCAAGTGCTGCTTTCGCCAGAAGTATTGCGCCCCGACGTATTGCCCGCTTTGCGCCCTAGTGTCGATTCGTTGCGCCGCCGTGGGTTTGCGCTGCGACTTTTTGCACCTCATTTTCAAGCAATTTCAACGCAGGCTTGGGCCAGCCCTGACTCACTGGCTAAGCTGTCGGCGCCGCTGGGGGCCACGGCGCTAGCGGCTGGAGCACCCTCGGTTTCGGGTTCGGCTACGCTGCCCGATGACTACTGGGCCCGGGCGCAACAAGCCACCGACTCATTCCCTGACCAGCCACTACGCATCGTATCGGGAGCAACACGCAAGCACTTCACTGGCCCGCGCCCCGTTCTGCCAACTCGCCTAACGTGGCAGACGGTGCCGCTACCCGACTCGGCGGTGTGGCTAGCCGACGCGGCCGTAGCAAAGCCCGGTACTCTACGCTTGCTGGTTGGGCGCAGCACCGAAGATGCTACTACATTTCGGGTGGTGCAGCAACCAGTACCCGGCGCAGCAGCACCGCTGACCGTGGCTGGTTTGCCTGAACTGCATTACCAACCTGCCCAGGCCGGGCACTCCGCCACCATCGAGCAGCCCAACCGCCCACCGGTATCGGTAGCTGCCAATCCGTTGCGGGTAGTGCTCTACGCCGATGCGGGGCATACCGAGTCGGCGCGCTACGTGCGGGCGGCCCTGGAAGCTGCCGGTATTGGCTTGGCACAGCGCCTGGAAATAACTCCTGGCTCCCCCACGGCGGCCTTCGCGGAAGCTACCGCGCCCGATTGGCTTTTCTGGCTGAGTGATAAGCCCGCGCCGGCTAGTTGGCTGACGCAGGTTGAGCGGGGGGCGCAGCTCTGGCAAGAAGCTGCTGGCGCCGGCAAGAAGGTTGAAACCGAGCTGAACCTAACCGGCCTGGCCACTGCTCCCCCCGTTGCCATCAGCCGCCTCGATACCACCATCAAGGCCGGTACTACCAAGCTGGTGCTGTGGCAAGATGGCACCGGCCGGCCCGTGCTTACCCACCAAACGAACGGGGCAGGTGGCATCTACCAGTTAGCAACCCGCCTGCAGCCCACGTGGAGCGGCCTCCCCGACAGCCCCGCGCTACCCGAGCTATTCCTGCAATTGCTGCGCCCGGCTGCTTCGCCCGATGCGTACGCCACCTCCGACGACCTGCGTCAGATAGACGCCCGCCAGCTTTCCGCCCCGGTTTCCTTGGTATCGGGAGTTAGTTCTTCTGCTCCTCAACAACCCTTGGAATTGGAAGCGCCAGTTGCCAACAACCTTGTTTTGGAAAGCTCTGATTTACGGCCGTGGGCAGTACTGGCCGCGTTGGTGCTGTTTGCAATAGAGCGGTGGCTAGCGGCCCGGCGCACTTCGGTTACTTCCACGACGTCTTCTCTATGAGTGTTGTTGCTACATCTTCTGTCTCTGGCCGAGAGCTGCTGCGTGAAATCAGCCGGCGCGAGGCCAATCGGCGCACCATAGCCCTGCTACTGCCCTTGGCAGCGGCTGTACTTGCGCTCGGCGCGTGGGCTCGGCACTGGCCGGCGGGCCCCTTCATTTTGGGCGGCGGGCTAGCAGTACTACTGCTTGGAGCCGGCTATTGGCTCTATCAGCTGCGTCAGCCTCGGCTACTGGCACTAACCCAACGCCTCGACCGGCTGCACCCCGAACTAGAAGACAGCACGGGCCTGCTGCTGCGCGATGAAAGTCAAAACTCCCTGAATCTGCTAGAGCAGTTGCAGCAGCAGCGCATCACAACCCGGCTGGCAACTCTTCAAGCGGAAACGCCCTACTTACTACCCTTTTCGTGGCGGCCCACGATGCTGGTTGCCGGCGTTTTGTTGTTGTTAATGGCGACTGGTATGTGGTGGCATCGGCCTACTAGTTCGATAGCACAAAATGCGTTGCCGGTGCATTTTCCGGCCGCCGAAACACCGACGCGACCGGGTCAGCCGGTGCCGGCCAAGCTGCTCGATACCCGCCTGCTGGTGCAACCGCCCACTTATACTCGCCGCGCCGCCTTCACTCCTACCAGTCTTTCGTTTAGCTGCCCGAGCGGCTCGCGGGTTCGCTGGACAGTGCGCGTAAACCAAGCCACCAGAACTGCGCCAGTGCTAGAGCTAGGCTCCAAACGCATAGTCTTCCGGGGCTTAGCGGGCCGCCCTACCGAGTTTGTGGCTGATGTTCCGGTAACCACCTCGACGCTGTACCGCCTCCGTTTCGCTGGGCAAGTTTCCGACGACTACGCCCTCGATGTAGTGCCTGACCAAGCACCGAGCCTCAAAATTCAAACGCCCAAACCGTACACCCTTATTGAGTTTGGCCAGAGTTCGACGGTACCGGTGCGCGTGGACGTGCGCGACGATTACGGCCTCAGCGAAGCGCAACTGGTAGCAACAGTAGCGCAAGGGCAGGGCGAAGCCGTGAAGTTCAAGGAAGTGGTTACCAATCTTAGCGGTCAATTGCGCGGTCAGCCCCGCCAGGCTACGCTAGCTACCAGCTTGCGCCTACCAGTCCTCGGCCTCACTTACGGCGACGAGGTGTACTTCTATGTTAGGGCCCGCGACAATGCCCGCCACCTCACCCGCTCCGACACCTACCTCGTGCAGTGGGAAGATACTACTGTGCAAGATGGCCTCACCGATATGTCGATGAGTGTGAACGTGGTGCCGGCTTACTTCCGCAGTCAGCGCCAAATCATCATCGACACCGAAAAGCTGATGGCTGAGCGTGCTAGTTTGCCCGCCGCCGCGTTTGCCGAGCGCGCCAACAATCTAGGCTTCGACCAGAAGATGCTACGGTTGCGCTACGGCAAATTTCTGGGCGAAGAGTCGGAAAGTGGCTCGGGTGCGGCGGCCCCACAACCGCCCGCAAGTGCCGACACCAGCCACGAAGACCACGCGGGGGAGAAAGGCGCAGAAGCTGGCCACACTGACGGCGACGATCACGACCACGCGGCCGAAGCGCCAGCCGGGGGCGGAGCCGCCAACAACACCGCCGAGCTGATGGAGCCCTACATGCACCGCCACGACGACGCCGAAACCGCCGATTTTCTGGAGCCCGCCGTGAAAGCCAAGCTACGCGGCGTGCTGAACCAGATGTGGGAAGCCGAACTACGCTTACGCCTGGCCAAACCGGCTGAAGCTCGCCCCTACGAATACCGCGCGTTGCGCCTACTGAAACAAGTGCAGCAGCAAACCCGCGCCTACGTCCGCAAATCAGGTTTCGAGGCACCGGTGCTGCCCGAAGCTACTGCCCGCCTCTCCGGCGACCTGGCCGGGGCTGCTACGCCGCACTTGCAACAACAAACCACCCGGCCAGCTACCCAGCCCGAAATCCGGGACGCGCTACGCTTGCTGGCTGCCTTGCGCGCCGGCCAGCCCCCCCGCCCCGCCGACGCTGTTACGCTCGAGCGAGCCGGCCAAGCCGTAGCGCAAGCCGCCCTGCAACGCCCAGGAGCCTACCTAACCGCCGTGCGCGCCTTGCGCCAACTGGCTACGGACGCTCGCGCCAGCCGCCCGGCCTGTAGTACCTGCTTTACTCCCGCTGAATCGGCCCTTACTGCCCTACTTCCTGCGCCCCCGGAAGCTCCCATCCGCACCAGCAGCGGTGGCTCCTTGAGTCAGCGCTACTTTCAGAATTTGAACTCCCGTTAGCAACCCTCCCCCGCCGCCTAGCCCAGCAGGAGTGGCAGTCGGTAGATAGAGTTTTTGATGTCAACATCAGTTATGTCAGATCAGTCCATTTATTACGTCTTGCTCGTGGGGTGCCTGCTACTAGCTGTGGGCGTGTCGGTAGCCGCTTGGCGCCGGCCCGACACCCGGCGGCGCGCTGCCCGACTGCTGGCAGGTTTGCTGGCCGTGGCAGGACTATGGCTGATGGCTTACCCGCCGCAACGTACCGTAGCCGAACCGCAAGCCGAAGCTATTCTACTCACCGACGGCTACCAACCCGATACGTTGCGCGCGCTGCTTGGTCGTTTCGGCGCCCGCACTCGCGTGTGGCGCTTCAGCTTAAGCAGCTCGCAGCCAACTTCCGCCGACACGCCTACCGTAAGCAGCCTAACCACCGTGCGCGAGCAAATGCCCACGCTACGTCGCCTGCACCTGTTGGGCCGGGGGTTGCCCTCGGCGGTCCTGCCGGCGCTAGGTGCCGTGCGGCTGGTTCAACATGGTTCTTCCCCCTACGTTGGCTTCCGAAATACCCACTGGAACCGCACTCTGGAAGTAGGGCAGCCGCTCTTGCTGGAAGGCTACTTCGCGTCTTTGGCGGCTCGCAAACCAGGCCCTACGTGGGTACGCCTGCAAGTAGCCGGCGCCACCCGCGACTCGGTGCGGCTGCCCGCGGGGCATGGAGCATTCCGGTTGCGCTACGTACCCAAAACGGCGGGGCGAATGGTGGCTACCGTGTCGGCGGGGCCCAGTCGCCAGTTGCTGGCAAAGGAGCCCGTGCCGGTAGAAGTGGTACCAACGCGCCCCTTGCGGGTGTTGCTGCTAGCTGTTACGCCTTCCTTCGAGCTTAAATTCCTGAAAAACCACTTGGCGGCCCGGCAGCATGCTGTAGCGTGGCGGGCAGGTATCAGCCGCGGCCTCACCCAAACCGAGTTCAGCAACCAGCCCACCACCGACCTGAGCAGACTAACCCCTACCCTGCTGGCTCGCTATGACGTGCTGGTTACGGAAGCTAGCGCGCTAGCCGCTTTGCCCGCCGCCGAAGCCCAAACCCTACGAGCCGCGCAGCGCACGGCTGGTTTAGGAATAGTGGTGTTGGCGGAATCTGCGGCGCTGCCGGCCGTCGTACCGGGGCGAACAGAAATGCGCTTGGTTGTGCAGAATAGCTCTCTCAACCGGCCCCAACGCATCAACTGGCCCGATGCGCCCCCGGCCAGCACCCTGGTTCCCGGCACCCTTACGCTAGCCGGAGTAGCGCGTCCCTTGGTCACGCTGGCGAGTTCAGGGGCTGCGGTAGTGGCCAGCCAGCGCATAGGCTTGGGCAACGTGGTGATTTCCACGCTGCCTGAAACTTACGCTTGGCTGCTGCAAAATGCTTCGAGCACTTATGAAAGCTACTGGAGCCGGGTGCTGAGTGCTGCTGCTCGTCCGGCTGCTCCTACCACTCGCTGGACCTTGGTTGACCCATGGCCCCGCCCCCAGTTGCCGTTGCCACTCCGCCTATCGGGTTCCTTCCCAACGCAGCAGCCCGTGGTAGCCGGGGCTACCAATGCGCCGCTGGCTCGGCTGCCGTTGCAGCAAGACCCCGCCCTGCCGGAGTGGAGCACCACTACGTATTGGCCCACCGCGCCCGGCTGGCACCAACTTCAGCTGTCGGGGCAGCCAACGCAGTGGTTTTACGTGTTTGCGGCTTCCGACTGGCAAGGGCCTGAACTGCAGCGGCGCAGTCAGAGCGCTATTCCGTGGCTTACTACGGCGGCAGAACCTCTCCCGGCATTGGAGCGCACCGAACCGTGGCCTGTCGGGTGGTTTTTCGCTTTGTTTGTGTTGGCAGCGGGTTTCCTCTGGCTCGAAGAGAAACTGTAGCTCTGCTTCCGAGGCTTCAGCCCAAGAGCACCACAGCTTTACAAACGCTAATAGCGTATATCGGGGTGGCCACCTAAGCAAGGGTATGTGTCTCCGGCAAGGCCTATGTGGTAGCCACCTACCAGCAAACCTGCTGCCGTAGGGGTTAGTTGTTCGGCAGCATGATCAGCAAGCAAAGCGTTTCCAGCTAGCTGTACTTTCTTACGTTTCCCTACTTTACGAAGACAAGTACCCGTGCTTTCCGACATGTTTGATGACTCTATAAATGGTTGTAAGGCATTGTTGAAGCTCAACAGTTGCAATAGTGTATATAAATTTCGTTATTTTTTAATATTCGTTGATTTATTTTACACTTACCAAGAAGCTCAACACTAATTTTCAAAGTTGCTCATAAGGCGTTTACCGCCAGAACCAGAAAAACAAAGCCCGAACTCAGGGGAGTTCGGGCTTTGCAGCAATTTGACTGTCAATTGCTTGACAGAAGGCTTACTTTATTTGGTTGCAGTTGAGTCGGTAGTTGCGGGAGCAGCCGTAGCTGAAGAATCGCTGGCCATAGCAGACGAATCGGCAGAAGCAGGAGCCGTAGTTTCGGTGGTAGTCGTAGTTTCGGCGCCAGCTTCAGCGGCAGGCTTCGACTCGCAAGAGGCGAGGGCTACAGCGAAAAACAGAGCGGATACTTTCAGCAGGTTGTTCATTTGGTTGTAGGTTTGAAAAATTTTGTCTGAAAAACACGCTTAATACTCGACCATTAGAAAGGTAACCCAACAGTAAAATTTGTTTTTCAAACGGGTTACCGTGCATCCTTCATTGTATTAACAACTAAAGTGAATGGCGAAGGCCACTGCTTCTTATTCTTACACCGACGACGAGTTTGTAGCGGCTATCCGCTGCGGCGACGACCGGGCCCTGGCGCAGCTCTACCGACTGCACCTCCCTATGATTTCGCACTACGTGCTGCAAAACAGCGGCACCGAAGACGAAGCCAAGGATGTGTATCAGGAAGGGATAATGGTATTCTATGAGAAGGTACGCGACGGCTCGCTCGAGCTAAGCTGCCAGATCAAGACCTACCTCTACGCCGTGTGTCGCCGGCTCTGGCTGAAGCGGCTCACCGAGAAAACCCGCTTTGGCGGCCACCTCGATGACCACGAACCCTACCTCGAAACCGGGGCGGAAGCGGATTTGGTGGAGGCAGAAGAGCGGGACCGGCGTTTTGCAACAATGAGCGAAGCCTTGGACCTAATTGGCGAGCCTTGTCGTTCACTTTTAGAAGGCTTTTACCTGCTCGACAAGTCGATGCAGCAACTCACGGCGGAGTTCGGCTACACCAACGCCGACAACGCCAAAAACCAGAAGTACAAGTGCCTGGTACGCTTGAAAAAATTGTTTTTCACGAATTATCAGGAGTCGGAACCTTAGAAGAATATGTGAGAGATGAGCGTAGTGAAGCGAGTGGTTTGCGGCACTATTCTCCCCTCTAAGCCCTACTAATACCTGCGGACCTCAACCACCCGCACTAATGCTATGATGACCGAAGCTGACTATTACGCTTTATTTGACGCCTACCGACAAGGTGAGCTGGAAATGCCAGCCCGCCTGAATCTGGAGCGCCGCCTCGCCGCCGACCCGGTGCTGGCGCAGCGCTTTGCCGAATTCGAAGACGTAACCAGCACCTTGAGCGGCTACGGCCATCGGCTGAACACGCGCCGTAAGCTACGGGCCATTCAAGCCGAGATTGATGCCGAGCAGGCCGTGAAGCTTCACTCCGACGAAGAGGTGCTGGAAACGGGCCACCCCACTATGCCTACGCTGCATATTTCGCGCACCGAGCAAAAGTTGCGCGAGTTCTGGCAGAGCCACCGCGCTACCATGATGGTAGCGGCGTCGGTGGCGGTAATGGCCGTGTTTACCACGCTGCTCGGTATCGAGTGGTGGCGCGCTTCGCAAAAGCCTTCTCTCTACGGCTACACCGTGTTGCGCCGCGAGGTAGAGCGCATCAAGCGCACGCAACGCGCCATGAACCGCGCCATTCAGGGCCAAGGCGATACGCCCGAAGCCGCTAAGGAAGGCAAGTTTAGCGGTACGGGCTTTGCCCTCACCTCCGACGGCTACCTCGTAACCAGCTACCACGTCATTCAGGGAGCCGACTCGCTGCTCATTGAAGGCCGCGACCAGCAGCGCTTCCGCGCCGAGCCCGTGTTCACCGACGTGGCGCACGATTTGGCCATTCTGCGCATCAAAGACAAGTCTTTTCGCAGCTTTGGCCGCCTGCCCTACTCGTTTAAGCGCGGTACCGCCGACCTAGGCGAGAAAGTATACACGCTGGGTTATCCGCGCGAAGACTTGGTTTTCAACGATGGTTCGCTGAGCGCCCGCTCGGGCTTTGAAGGCGATTCGGCCTTCTACCAAATCAGCATTCCGGTGAACCCTGGCAACTCGGGCGGGCCGCTGCTCGACGAGCGGGGCAACCTGATTGGCATAATCAGTGGCCGGCAGATGGACGTGCAAAGCGCCGCTTTTGCCACCAAGTCGTCGTACCTGATGCGCTTGGTCGATTCGTTGTCGGCGGCTGGTGCCGGGCATCCATACACGTTGCCGCGCGGCAACCAGTTGGCGGGCAGTTCCCGTCCGAACCAGATTCGTAAGCTCCAGGACTACGTGTTCGTGGTGAAGGTCTACGAATAACTGAAAGAGTAGCTTAGCAGAGGTTCTTGGTGACAAGACCTCTTACCCTACCTAGCGTCTGATAGCAACAAGCCCCGCCGTTTTTCGGTGGGGCTTTTTTGTTGTGGCAGGTTTCTGCTGCTTAGCCAGCTGCAGTGGGTAGTGTTTTGGTGAGAGAGTGAACGTTGTAAGGTAGCCTTCATTAAACTTTCACTATTTTAATAACTCATTAGAAGATAGCTTGCTACTGGTCCGAGCAATGCTTTATTTCAGCTCTTTCCTGCCACTCTCACCACACTGCCTATGAACCGTAGAGCTTTCCTCAACAAACCAGCTACCACCTTAGCGGCCCCGATAACGGCGGTGCTGGCGCGCCCAGCCATAGGCATTGATGATCCGCCCGCCGACGACGAAACCATCAGCCGCTTCGCCAACACCAGCTTGCCCACCGAGCCACGTTCCTTGGCGGGCATTTCCCTCTACACTGGCTCTTGGGGCTATGCGCAAGCGGCTCACCTATTGCGGCGCTGCCTGTTTGGGCCAACCCGTGCCGAAATCAATACGGCTGCCAGCCAGACGCTGGCAGAAGTGGTGGACAGGCTACTTACTGCTCCCGCTGCGCCTGCTCCGCCTCTCAACGTATCGGCTACGGATACGAGCGTGCCGCAGGGCCAGACCTGGGTAACCGAACCTTTCAACCAGACTTTCGAGGGTGCCCGGCGCTCGTCGTTACGGGCCTGGTGGATGGGTCAGCTAGTGGGGCAAGGTACCTCGCTGAGCGAGAAGATGACGCTATTTTGGCACAACCACTTCGTGATTGAGCTTGGCGACATCAACGACGCCCGCTACGGCTACCAGTATTGCGCGCTGCTTCGGCAACACGCCCTTGGCAACATCCGGCAGCTGACCGAGGAAGTGACCGTGGCCCCGGCCATGCTCCGCTACCTCAACGGCAACCAAAGCACGGCCAACGCTCCCAACGAAAACTATGGCCGCGAGCTGCTGGAGCTGTTTACGGTAGGCAAAGGCCCTCTGATTGGCCCCGTCAACTACACCAACTATACTGAGGCCGACGTGCAGGCCGCCGCTAAGGTGCTTACCGGCTGGCGCGACAATACCACCACTATTGCGGGCTACTACACCGCTTCTCGCCATAATACCACCACTAAGCAGTTCAGCGCCGCCTTCCAGAATGCTACCATCGCCAACCTCGGCGACCAGGAATACAAGGCACTAATTGCCTTGATATTTGCACAGCAGGAAACCGCCAAGTTTCTGTGCCGCAAGCTCTACCGCTGGTTTGTGTACTACGTCATTGACGCTACCACCGAGGCGGAAGTAATTGAGCCGCTGGCGCGGCTGCTCGTTGCCAACAACTACAACGTGGCACCCGTGCTGCGGACCTTGCTGTCGAGCGAGCATTTCTATGATGCCGTGAATATGGGCTGCGTGATTAAAAGCCCGCTGGATTTCACGGTGGGTACCTGCCGGCAGTTGCAGATGGTGTTTCCGGCGGCCAGCAACCTAGTAGCACAATACGGCATGTGGGACTACCTCAACAGCTCGACCAACGTGCAGCAGCAGTACCTCGGCGACCCGCCGAACGTAGCGGGCTGGCCCGCCTACTGGCAAACCCCGCAGTACTACGAAATGTGGATCAACGCTGTGACGCTGCCCCGCCGCAACCAGCTCACCGACCTGTTCATTAGCACCAACGGCTACTCCCGCAACGGCGCCAACATCAAGATCAACGTCATCGACTTGGTGCTTTCGCTGCCGCCGGCCACCGCCGCCGACCCCAACCTGCTGATTGCGGAACTGGCCCAGCTGCTGCTGCCCATCACCCTAACGGCTAACCAGCTCACGTATCTCAACGACACGCTGCTACCGGGCTTACCCGACTTTGAATGGACCGTGGAATGGCAACAATACCTGGCGGCTCCTACCAATACCACCCGAAAAGCGGCCGTCGAAACCAAGCTTCGGGCTCTGCTGCGCACCATGATGGGGCTGGCTGAATATCATCTTAGCTGAAGAGTAACTGTGCCTTTGAGCTACCGAGCGGTGCTAGTGGAAAGCACTGTTCTGCTACTCAGCCTCTCTACTCAGTTACTTTCTCACGCAGTTACCAGACCACGTATGAAACGCAGACATTTCCTCCAGACCACGGCTGCCGCTACGGTGCTGCCCACGCTGCTCGGTGGCTTGCCCATTGGGGCCTACGGGTTTTCGCCCGAGTTATTCGACATAACAGGCGGGGCCACGCAAACCGACCGGGTGCTTGTGCTTATTCAGCTTAACGGCGGCAACGACGGGCTGAACATGATAATCCCCACCGACCAGTATTCGGCCCTGATGAACGCGCGGGCCGACATTGCCATTCCGCAAAACCAGGTGCTGCCGCTTAGCGTCAACACGGGCATTCACCCAGCCATGGCTGGCATAAAAAACCTGTACGAGAATGGCCAGATTGGGGTGGTGCAAGCCGTAGGCTACCCCAATGCCAACTACTCGCACTTCCGGGCCACCGACATCTGGACCTCGGGCTCCGATTCCAACGTAACCATCACTTCGGGTTGGGCCGGGCGCTACCTCAACGGCGAATACGCCGACTACCCGAACGGCTACCCCAGCACCGCCAACCCCGACCCGCTGGCCATCAGTATCGGGTCGGTGGTAAGCAACTGCGTGCAGGGGCCGAGCGTGAACATGGGTATGGCCATTGCCAGTACTTCGTCGTTCTACCAGCTGCTTTCGGGCGGCGTCGATGCTGCCCCGAACACGCCAGCCGGTCACGAGCTAACTTTTATTCGGCAAGTAATTGCCCAGACGCAGGTATATACCACGGCCATCCAAACCGCGGCCCGGCGGGCTACCAACCTCTCGCCCCTCTACCCTACTGCGGGTCAAAACGCACTGGCCGACCAGCTCAAGATTGTGGCGCAACTGGTGGCGGGCGGCTTGCAAACCCGCATCTACGTTTGCAACCTTGGCGGCTTCGATACACACTCGGCGCAGGTGCCAACTACGGGCAGCACCACCACCGGTACGCACGCTACCTTGCTCGGCAAGATTTCCCAAGCCTTGGAGGTCTTCCAGGACGATGTGCGCCGCCTGAACGTGCAAGACCGGGTGGTGGGTATGACGTTCTCGGAGTTTGGCCGCCGGATTAAAGCCAATTCCTCGAAGGGCACCGACCACGGTGCGGCGGCTCCGCTCATCGTGTTTGGCACGAGCGTCAACCCGGTTTTGCACGGCACCAACCCCGTGCTGCCCGCCAACGCTGGCGTGAACGACCAAGTACCCATGCAATTCGATTTCCGGGCCATCTACGCCAGCATCCTCAAAGACTGGTTCAAAGTCACCCAAACGACGATCAACGAATTGCTACCTTCTTCCACCAGTCCGTTCCCGTATGTGCCGGTGATTCGGCCAGGGGTGGTGAATGGCACGGCTTCGGCTGCCAAAACCAACGTGGCGGGCTTCAGCGTGTACCCTAACCCCGTTCGGGACCGAGCCACGGTGGAATTCACGGGTGAGGGCGGCCACGTGCAAGTGCTGGTGTATGATGCAGTAGGCCGCGAAGTAGTTCGCCTCCTGGACCGCACTTTATCCCGCGGGCCGCACAAGATTCCGCTCGATGTCTCGCAGCTTGCAGCCGGCTCTTACTACTGCCACGTGCAGGAAGGGCCACGCGTTAGCTCGCGGCTACTGGTGGTGTTATAGCCCGGTTTTACCGCTGGGCTCTGCACCGCTGCTATTTTGCAAATCCGCTCGATTAAGAGAGTTTTTACTGGTGAAACACCGGTTGAATTTGCGCCTGTATTACCTGGTTGAGCTTGATTTTTCTTTATTCTTTCCTGTAAAAATCCTGGCATTGAGGCAGCCCGAAGCTAGCTTTTTGCGTACACGCCCTCCAGTGGCCTAGCCACTTGCAGTGCTCACTCGTACAACCGCTACCACAACGCCACAAATGGAACAGTTACAGAAGAAAATCGACCCAATCGCACCAGAAGATATTTCTCGCACGCTGGAAAGCGCTTACCACGTCATCTTCCAGGGCGACCATGACAAAATCGACGATTTGCTGCGGCACGGCGGCACGCTGATTCGCAAAGCTGCTCAGCGCTTCACCACCACCCAGCTGATTCTTGGTATTGCCGGTGTGGCTGCTGCCGCAGTGGTAGTAATAGCCCGGATTGAAAGCCAGCAGAACGACACGGAAGGCGAAGGTGAAGCCCACGACGTATCGAATTCGGAAACTGACAACAAGCCGAAAGCTAAGCCTAGCAAAGCACCGACCCCAACGCCTACTCCAGCCGCATAAGCTGCGACGGTAATACACCGAAAAGCCCTCCCCGAAGTAATTTGGGGAGGGCTTTTTCATTATTAGTTTATTCAATAAGCCCAGGGAGCTTCAACACTCCACAGGCGCTTAGGCTGCTTCCAGCACGCTGGCATCGTTGTTAGCAGGCGAGTTTACGCGGGTGGTAATCGTGTATTCGCGCATCAGCTCGGCCGGGTATGGCTGCAACAGCGCCTGATGATCGGCTAGGCTAACGGCATCATCAAGCCAAGCCAATTCCGCGTCGCGGCCTTGCAGCATAACGGGCATACGGTTGTGAATGGGGGCCATCAGCTCGTTGGGGTCGGTGGTGATGATAGTGAACGTGGGGCGCACCTCGCCAGTGGCTTTGTCGATCCACTCATCCCAAAGGCCCGCAAAGGCAAAAGGCTCCTCGTTGCGCAGCAAAATGCGGTGCGGCACCTTGCCTTGCGCCGTTACCTGCCATTCGTAAAAGCTGTCGGCGGGCACGAGGCAGCGGCGGCGCTGCAATAACTGCCGGAACGACGGCTTTTCGGGTAGCGTCTCGGCGCGGGCATTGATGGGTTTGGGAGCCGCTTTTAGGTCTTTTACCCAACCCGGAATCAGGCCCCACTGCAACAGCTGGATCTGGCCGGGCTCGGTGTTGAGAATCACGGGCAGGCGCTGTGAAGGAGAGGCGTTGTAATTAGGGTCGGCTTCCGCTTTAAACGAAGCATCAAAGCGTTTTTCGAGAACTGGTTTCGGAGCAAGGGTGGTGTAGCGGCCGCACATAAGGAGGATGGGAAAGAGTGGAACAGCGCATCAGCGAGACACTTATTCTTAACGCTTGAGGTGGAACGAGGGTTCTTTGGAAGCGGCCTAATACTCGTATTTGAAGCATTCCACCCCCGGCCCACCTCGCCTCATGCGCAACATCCCCCGGGAAAGGAGTACCAGACGCCAGGTAGTACCAGAACGCACCCCTTTGGCGACGTGGCCAAGACTTTGCCTATTCCAAAACCGTTTCGGGTAGGGAGCTAGTTACTTCTACAACAGAAACTCACCCCAGCAATTCATTATGACCTCCTCTCCTCAAAAACCTGAACTTCCGGCCTGGGTGTTTCTGCTGCTACGCTTGGCATCGGTAGCCTTGGTAGCAGCGGTGGCTTGGTTTGCAGTTAGATGCTCGTAAATGCTTGGCGAGGGTTGAGGTTGAAGGCTTCAGCAGATGGTGCAGTAAGCCCTCTGTATTAAAGCTCGGCCATAACCCAGGGTACGGAATCCGCGCTACACCTAGCCTCACCCACCGATCCTCTCCCCATGGCAACTTCCAAGCTGCGCGGCAACGACCTACGCAAAATCGGCTATCCTGAAGGCCGGGCAATCAACCTGGCGCTCGATATTTTAGAAGACCGGCAACTCAAAAAGTTAGACAAAGGCAGTGCCCTGGCTACGCTCCAAAAAATCAAGGAGGACCCCTATGCCTACCTCCGCGACTCGCTGTGGCGGGAACTGGCCAAGGAATTTGTGCCCGACCCTAGCCGCGACGTCAGCCTGAACCCGGAAATAAAAGACTACCGCCGCTACGGCGACGCCTTTATCGAGGACGGCGCCCGCAAGCAGATGGACACGGCCATGAAGCTGCCCGTAACGCTGGATGGCGCCCTCATGCCCGATGCGCACCAAGGCTATGGCTTGCCCATTGGGGGCGTGCTGGCCGTCGATAATGCCGTGATTCCCTACGGCGTGGGCATGGATATCGGCTGCCGCATGGCGTTGTCGGTGTTTGATTTGCCAGCGCATTATCTGGAGCAGCGCACCCAGGAGCTGAAAAAGCTGCTGCACAACCACACCCGCTTCGGCAACAAAGAAGTGTTTAAGAACCCGGCCAACGACCCGGTACTGGACCGTCCGGAATTCAAGGAAATACCGGTGGTGAAAGGCAAGCGCGAAGCCGCCATCAACCAGCTTGGTTCCTCGGGGTCGGGCAACCACTTTGTGGAGTGGGGCATAGTGGACATCACGACCGAAGACAACGACCTGGACCTACCGCTCGGGCAGTACCTCGGGTTGCTTTCCCACAGCGGGTCACGCGGTTTGGGAGCCGCCATTGCGCAGCACTATACCAAAATAGCCATGAGCAAGTGCCCATTGCCGCCCGAGGCGCGCTACTTGGCCTGGCTCGACCTCGATACCCAGGAAGGACAGGAGTATTGGCGCGCCATGAACCTGGCCGGCGACTACGCCTCCGCCTGCCACCACGACATTCACCGCCGCCTAAGTTTGGCCTTGGGTGCAAAACCTGTAGCGAAGGTGGAAAACCACCACAACTTTGCCTGGAAAGAAACCCTGCCCGACGGCCGCGAGGCCATCGTGCACCGCAAAGGCGCTACGCCCGCCGGCCAAGGAGTGCTCGGAGTCATTCCGGGTTCCATGACCGCGCCCGGCTTTATCGTGCGGGGTCGGGGCGAGCAGGACTCCATTCAATCGGCCTCGCACGGGGCCGGCCGCAGAATGTCGCGCACTCAAGCCAAGCAGAATATTTCGGAGGGCGACTTGCGCCGCCACCTCCGCGACCAAGGCATTGAGCTGATTGGCGGCGGCCTCGATGAAGCTCCTATGGCTTACAAGGATATCCACCAAGTTATGGCCCACCAGCGCGACCTAGTCGATGTGTTAGGCTCGTTCACGCCGCGCATTGTGCGCATGGATGCGGGCGGTGGCGGCAAAAGCAAGTACGGCGGCGAATAACTGGCTGTTACCGGCACAGCACCTATGCTATTGCGCAAGGGAGGCAACCAGCTTGGTGTCGGTCCACTGCCAGGCTTGGTCTAGCTCACGCTTGGTTTGCTGCGCTTTCATGGTGTTGCCGGTGCCCAAATACGCCTGATGCAAGCCCGACAAGGCCCAGCCGTTGTGCGGAAGCCGTTTTAAATCCTGCTGATAGACGTCAATGGCTTCATCGTATTTCTTGGCAGCAAGCAGCACCGCTCCCAGCTGGTGCCGCACCGAGAAAAACCAATCTGGTGGCTCGTTGTACTTGAGTTGATCTTCCAAAGCCACCGCTTCCCGAAGCACGGCAATGCTTTGTGCGTCTTTGCCTTCTTGATGCAGAATGGCACCTTCCAGTTCGCGTTGCGCTATTTCAGTTAGGGCGCGCATAGAGTTGATGCCAAACAGAATGGCCTTTAAGGCAGTGTCTTGGCCAGCCACGCGCAGTTTAACAAGCTCCCGCTTTGCGTTAGCGGTGTTTTGCTTGCCCACCCAAGCCATGCCGCGGGCGTAGTGTTGAATGGCGCACGGATAAACTAAGGTGGTATCGAAGTTCTGCATAGCCAGCACGTCATCCCAGCGGCCAAATTTTACGGCCACGTTGTAGGGCGTGGTGTAAAAATGCTGCAGTGACGGCCCTACCATTGGGTCTTTCATGAGGGGCTTGCTGACGTAGGCTGCTAGTTTGGTAGCGCCTTGCAAGGCTAGTTGGCGGTTGCCTTCAAGCGTGGCCGTGGCCGTTAGGAAATGGTAGTTGTGTGGATAATAGCCTAGCGGATATGCTCCTTGCGCATGGCAAGCAGCCGTGTAGCTGCTATCGGCCTGCAGGGCTTCCAGGTTGGCCAGCGTGCCTTGGTGGTAGGCCCCGGTCCGGATGTACGTATGAGAAGGCATGTGCAGCAAATGCCCCGCGCCCGGCACCAAGTCAGTTAAGAGCTGTGCACTATGATTAGCTGCTTCGGGGTGAGCGGAGGCCTCAGTAGCATGAATGTAGAAATGGTTGGCGCCCGCATGGTTTGGCGAATGGCGCAATACTTTAGTCAAGGCTTCTACGATTTCAAGCGTCCAGGGCTGAGGGCTGCCATTTTTCTGCCAGATGTCCCAGGGATGCAGATCCATCAGGGCCTCGGCATACATCGCCCCGATGTCGGGGTCGGTGGGAAACTGCTGATACACGTTTTTCAGGGCCGCAGCATACGCTTGGTCAAACTTCGACCGATCAGCAACTGGTGTAGGTGGGTAACGCTCGGCTAGGGCCGCAATTAGCGCTTGCTCTTTGGGCGTGGCACGAACAGCAAGGCGCCGAGCTTGCTGTATTGCTTTATACGCTCGGGCGAAATTGTCGGGCTCCATGCCCGCGTTGTAGTTTGGGCCCAGCACATAGCTGTAACCCCAGTAGCCCATGGCGCAGGTGGAATCTTGCCGCGTTACTTCGTAAAACGAGCGGGCAGCTTCGGCATGGTTGAACCCGTAGGCCAGCATCAGGCCCTGCCTGAAGTAGGCTAGGGCTTCGGAGCTCTTAGTAGAAATAGAAAAGGCAATGCCCGTTAAGCCCGGCAGTATAGGCGCTTTCTTTCCCGAAGCATACCAGGCCGTATCCGCTACAACCGGTGCGGCACACATGGTAACACTTTGCGGCGATGCCGCCGATGCCACTGCCCGACCAGCATTCTGCTTTTTGGTGGAACAGGCAGTTAAGCATCCCAGCAGTATCAAGCAGAGGCACTTGCTATGCCATTTCATAACATCACCATCTGAAACAAGGAAACATAATTCAGCATCTGCGGCGACACCTGCGGTGCAAGCTTTCGGGCTTTGCCTTCGCTACTGCACTCCTACCCCCTCACCTATGCAGACCAGCACCCGCAGGAAACTTTTTATATAGTTAATAATTAATACACCAATCTGCAACGCTAATTGTCAGTTAGTTAAGCACTGGTTACAAAGCCAAGACGTACCGACTGTAGGCTTAGCCTTCGGTACTAAACTCAGGTGCTGGTGCCGCCCCTAGCAACTGTTGTAGCTGCCGAGCATTCACCACACCGGCCCCGCCAATACCGTTGTTGAAGTACACATATGCTTCGTTCAGGCTAGGCTCCGCCTGAATGTCGTGCGCTACCCGCGCCAGAAATTCCTCGCTGTAAGCTGATGTGTACAATACGGGCACGCCGTGAAAGCGATAATAGAGTTGCGGCGTGTTCACCACTACCTCGTCGGGGAGGGCGGCGGGGTAGCTCTGCCCAACAAAGCTGATGCCGTGCCGCCCTAGCTCGCGCATAATCTCGCCTTCCCACCAGCTAGGGTGCCGAAATTCGAGCACGTTGTGAAAACTAGGATCGAGGTGCTCCAGGATGCGGCCGAGTAGCTCTTCGGTGTATGCGGCTTTGGGTGGAAGCTGAAACAAGATGGGGCCGAGCTTCTCGCGCAAGCCCTCCCGCACTACGCCATAGAAATCAGCTAGTACTGGCCCGGCTTCGGCGTTGAATTTCTTGTAGTGCGTCACGATGCGCGGCGCTTTCACCGCAAACCGGAAGTCGGCGGGGCTTTGTGTGTACCACGTCTCGAACACCTTCAGCTCCGGCATGCGGTAGAAAGTCACATTCACTTCCAGCGTATTGAACTGCGTGCAGTAGTAAGCAAACCACTTGCGCGGCGGCAACCCCTCCGGGTACAGAATGCCTTTCCAGTCGCGGTAAGAAAAGCCTGAGCAACCAATGTAGATAGTAGGCATAGCAAGGAGCAGGATGTAGTGCTTTTACGCAATTCCTGTATTGAGCCGCCGAAAGCCCAGTTCTCTTACCGTGCTAGTACGCTGCCAACGGCCTCCATCCACCCGTAGGGCGGTCAGCAGCGGGGGTCACTTTATTTCTGTGTTAGAGAATAAGCTGCCTGTTTATCAGTATATTATATATACAATCTTCCTATCCACCCTAACCCCTACCGCTATGAACGACCAAACCGCCCTTATCACCGGTGCCTCCAGTGGCATTGGCTTCGAGTTGGCCCGCTGCTTTGCCCGCGACGACTACCGGGTTGTGCTTGTGGCCCGCCACCTCGACGAATTGAAGGAAGCTGCCCGCCTACTCCACCAAGAATTCAGGAGTGTCGACATTGTGCTGCTGCCCTTCGACCTTAGCCACCCCGAATCGGCCGACCAGATTTATGCGGAAACCAATCAGCGGGGGTTCCAAGTCGATGCATTAGTCAACGATGCCGGGTTTGGTGAAACCGGCTACTTCACGAACACCGATATGCAGACCGAGCTCGACATGATTCAAGTAAACGCAGCCTCGCTCGTTCACCTAACCAAACTGTATTTGCGCGACATGGTGGAGCGCAACTCGGGGCGCATTTTGCAGCTTGGCTCTATTGCCTCGTTTTCGCCTAGCCCTTGCCAGGCGGTCTATGCCGCTACTAAGGCGTTTGTCCTCAGCTTCACCGAAGCCGTGCAGCACGAGCTAAAGCAACAGAAATCGGCCGTGACCATGACCATCCTGTGTCCGCCGCCTACTGATACCAACTTCTTCCAGGTTGCGCACGCCGAAAATACCCGCGCGGCCCAGCACCCTGCCTCTGCCCGCGACGTAGCTCAGGAAGGCTATGATGCCCTGATGGACGGCGCTGCCCGCTCGCTGCCTACTATCAGTGCCAAGTTCAACTTCTTCTCCAGCCTAGTTCTCCCCGATTCCATGCTGGCCACGCTCATGAACACGCAGCTACACGCAGCCCATAAATAAGCAATTAGCAACGCACGGCTACCAACGCCTCCTCGCTATTCGTGGCCGGGAGGCGCTGTTGCTTTTAGTGCCAGCTGCCTGGTACTCAACTCATGACTTCGTTTCCGGCCGCGTCAAGCCCAGGCGTTCTACAGTCTCGCCTTCAAAGTCGAACTGAATGAGGATGGCGGGCTCCTCGCCGACCACCCAGCCGTCGTGGCCGGGCGCAATGGCTACTACCTGCGGTGCCACATATTCTTCTAGAGCACCATCGGCATACTCGATGGTGAGGCGGCCAGCAGCCAGAAACCCGACGTGAGCATGTTGGCACAGCTCGGTGCCAATCACTGGCTTTATGTCCTTCGACCATCGAAACCCCACCGGATACACCACCCGCTTAACGCGTGAGTTACCGGTGCGCACTACATCAACTTGCACGCCGCCGATTTCGCGACTTGTGGCATCCTTTAGTGGGCCTAGAAGAGTATCGGTATTCATGGCTGCGGGCAGGAATAAAGGATGGAAAATCAGGAACCTACCTGAATATAGCACATCGAGCGTACACTTTCGTTTGGGTGCTGCCTGGCTTGTATAGGGGTACCTATCTGTTATTTCCTAGCAAGCAGCGCAGGTGAAGCAATCCGCGCGTTCCGCACTGGGCTAGCTGATGTGGGCTATTAAGCGAGAAATCTTACTTTTGCTCCTACACACAGTAAGCACCGGTTTATGTAATAGCTGATTTCTTTCAACAATCGAGTAGCCGACCCACCTTTTGGGCTGCCTATATCCAATTGCTATTCTAGAAAGAAAACATGCTACTTCTACAAAACCTCGGGTACACGCACCCTAATAAAGACGTGTTGTTCAACGGCCTGAATCTGGTCGTTAACAAGCAGCAGAAAATTGCGCTTATCGGCAACAATGGTGCAGGCAAGTCTACCTTGCTTCAACTGATTGCGGGCATTTTGCCGCCATCTAGTGGGCTCGTGAGTGCCAGCTCCGTCCCGTACTATATTCCGCAGCACTTCGGGCAATTCGACGATCTGACGGTGGCACAGGCGCTGCACATCGAAGGCAAGATGACGGCCTTGCGGGAAATTCTGGATGGCAGGGCCACTGACGCCCATATGGCCGCGCTAGACGACGATTGGACCATTGAGGAAAGAAGCCAGGAAGCCTTGCTTTACTGGGGGCTGGCTGGGTTGTGCTTCACGCAACCGATGGCCAGCCTCAGCGGCGGCCAGAAAACCAAGGTTTTTCTGGCGGGCATTGCCATTCATCAGCCAGACCTGGTATTGCTGGACGAGCCTAGCAACCATCTGGATACCGCCGGCCGGCAGCTGCTCTACCACTTTATCAAGACGAGCCCGAGTACGCTGCTGGTCGTGAGCCACGACCGAAACCTGCTGAATTTACTGGATTCGGTTTGTGAATTGAGCAAGCGGGTGCTTTCGATGTACGGTGGGAATTATGAATTCTATGCCGAGCAGAAGCAGGTGGAAAGCAATGCCCTGAGCCAGGACGTGAAGAGCCGGGAAAAAGCCCTGCGCAAAGCCCGGGAAGTGGAGCGTGAGGCCGTGGAACGCAAGCAAAAGCTGGACGCCCGCGGCAAGAAAAACCAGGATAAAGCCGGTCTGCCCACCGTCATGCTCAACATGATGCGCAACAACGCCGAAAATAGTTCTGCCCGCCTCAAAGGCATTCATGCCGAGAAAGTGGGTGCTATTTCGCAAGAGCTAAACGAGCTGCGCAAGGAACTGCCCGATACCGAAAAAATGAAGTTCGGTTTCGACAGCTCCACCCTGCATAAAGGCAAAATACTGCTCACCGCCAAAGACCTGAACTACAGCTATGGCCCCCGGCCGCTGTGGCGCGAGGCGCTGAATTTTCAGATTCAAAGCGGCGAGCGGCTGGCATTGCGCGGGCTCAATGGCTCCGGCAAAACCACGCTAATCAAGCTCCTGCTAGGCGAGCTGCAACCTACGCTCGGCACGATGACCCGGGCCGAGAATAAAGCGGTGTTCATCGACCAAGATTATTCGCTGCTTGACAACCAGCTTGCGGTGTACGAGCAGGCGCAGCAGTTCAATGCGTCGGGGTTGCAGGAGCACGAAGTTAAGATCCGCCTGGCTCGGTTCCTGTTCTCGAAAGCGTATTGGGACAAACCGTGCGGCACGCTGAGCGGCGGCGAGAAAATGCGGCTGCTCCTGTGCTGCCTGATGATTAGCAACCACGCCCCGGATATGATCATTCTGGATGAGCCCACCAACAACCTGGACATTCAGAATCTGGAAATCCTGACGGCCGCCCTCAACGACTACCACGGCACGCTCATCGTGGTATCGCACGACGAGTATTTCCTGAAGCAGATGCAGGTGGAACGGACGATGCGGCTGGAGTAGGCACTAACTAGCTCGCTAAACAAACCACACAAAATTCATCTGGATCTGCTTGCATACTTTGAAAAACAAAGTACTTTTGAATGCGTACTCAAGAGAGTAAGTTATTGCAGAGTCAGCCATACTTTCCCCATGATCAGCACCGTAAGGACAAAAAGCGGGAAGAACCGAAAGCGCCGAATCCTGGCAGGCATTGCGGTACTTCTCGTGGTGGCTGCCCTGTTGGTTGTGCCTAAGTGGAAGGTGGCCATCAACAACGGCGGCCAATTGCCTCGACAACCGTTTCGCATTGCGGGTAACCTCTACTACGTTGGCTCCCGCGACGTAACGTGCTTTCTGCTCACCGGCCCCGAGGGCCACGTGCTGATTGATGGGGGCTACCCCGGAACCGCCCCGATGATCCTAAAGAACATTGCTACCCTCGGATTTCGCATCACCGACGTAAAAATCCTCCTTAACTCACATGCGCATTTCGACCATGCCGGTGGCCTCGCGGCGCTGCAGCAAGCCTCCGGTGCGCAGTTGTGGGTAAGCGAAGCAGATGCCGCCATGATTTCGTCGGGAGGGATTAGTTACCGGAACATGGCTCCGGTGAACTGGCTGATCTACAGCGGCCTCATGCGCTACCCCGCGCCCCAAATCGACCACCAGTTCAAAGATGGGGCGCAGATTAGTTTAGGGCCTATCCGCCTTACGGCGCACGTAACGGCGGGCCACACGCCGGGTTGCACCACCTGGGCGTTTCCGGTCCAGGATGGCAAACGGGAGTTGCTGGCGGTTAGCATTGGGAGTTTATCGTTGCCGATGCCCACCTCCCTGTTCAATTGGAAATACGATGCAACGCTACGGCACGAGCTAGAGCGCAGCTTTGTAACGCTCCGGAGCCTTCCCGCCGACATCTACCTTTCCTCTCATGCCCGACCGTTCAGCCTGAAGCGCAAGTTCGAGGAGCGCACTGCAGCAAAAGACCCAGTAACCCCATTTATTGACCGGAAAGGATATCTGGAAGACATCAAGAAAGCGGAAGCGCAGTTTTGCAAAACACTCGAGGAACAGCAGTGAGCCCGCTTATCGCCTGCTGGTAGCGAGGCCACCTTAAGCGCAACAACTCACCTGACTGTAACGCACAAATTCAATAGCTATACAAAATGAAAGGCGACGTCCTAAACAACCTAGATAATCCCCGCCAGCTTGAAAAGCTATACCGGGAAAACAAGGTGGGTTTCAAAAGAGAGTTCAACTTGGTTTATCCTGAAATCAAGGAAAATACGGTTGCTCAATTCTGGAACGAAAGGCTCAATTTCGAAAACGGAGGAATTTCTTGGGGCAGCAAAGATGAGTTATTATTTGTCGTAATAGCGTCATGTATTGCGGGGCTTATTGCGAAGTTTCCACAATTCTTGAATATCAATGAAGAGTATTTTTACCCAAGAAATATTGCGTTTATATTTTTCCCCTTGCTTGTAGCGTACTTCAATTGGAAGCGCAAAGTTCAGACGAATAAAGTTATAATTACTTCACTTGCCATTTTAGCTTCTGTCGTCTACATCAATTTATTACCAAGCAATGACAAAAGCGACACCCTGATCTTGGCTTGTATTCACTTGCCTTTGCTCCTATGGGCGATTTTGGGTTTCTCTTATGTAGGCGGCGACCTAACTAGCTCCCAAAGACGTCTGGATTTCCTGAGATATAATGGCGACTTGGTAGTAATGACCACCATTATATTGATTGCTGGTGGTTTGATGAGCGCTATTACGATGAGCCTATTTCAGCTTATTGGCCTTCGGATAGAACAATTTTATATCGAATACATTGTGGTATGGGGCCTTACCGCCGCCCCAATTGTAGGCACTTATCTGGTGCAGACAAACCCCCAACTAGTAAGCAAAGTCTCGCCGGTAATTGCAAAGGTATTTACCCCCTTAGTGTTAACGATGCTGGTGATTTATTTGGCGACTGTAGTGTATACAGGCAAAGACCCTTATAACGACAGAGAATTTCTATTAATTTTTAATGCGCTTTTGATTGGCGTAATGGCAATTATATTGTTCTCAATTGTTGAAACATCAAAAACTTCTAATAATAAGATTGAGGCCCTGATGTTACTAGGCCTTTCAATCGTTACGATAGTTATAAACACTATCGCACTTTCAGCTATTTTATTCAGGATTTCAGAATGGGGAATCACACCAAATAGGCTTGCAGTATTAGGCGGCAATATTCTTATTTTAACGAACCTGTTACTCGTAACTTACAGATTGTTTAAAACGGTAAAAAACCGAAACGAGATTGACAACGTTGAAATTAGCATAGTTTCCTTCTTGCCTATTTATGCTTTATGGACCACCTTGGTAATATTTGTTTTTCCCTTGCTATTTGCTTTCAAATAGTACAGCCTCAGTAATACGTTCTGATAACGTGTTTCCTTGAAGGCCTGGCAGTATTATTTGCTAGTCGTACTGGATAGAACAGAACTAGTACTAAAGAACAGCAAGAGTCTTATAAAGAGCTTGGCACCTGTAAGTCAGTTAGCAGCACTACTGGAAACACAGCAGATTCCTTTAAGCCAAGACAACTGACAACACAGGCTTAGTATACAAGGTCAACCCTAACGGCTAGGCAGTGTTAGTTACCAGCGCGAGCTGTCAGAGCAACTTTACCCGCACAAACCAGCCGGCAGGCGTAGCCTTCATACTCTGCTTGCTAAACAGCTATTAGTAAGAATGTTAACGCACCAAAATAAACAACGTACATTAACTTTGAAATACAAAGTTCTTTTACATCCTTTGTATTAATTGCTCTCTTAGGCAAGCCGCCAACGCCAGAAGGCCGTCCCGAATCTGACTTACCAACTGTGGGCTAGACTACGGTAGTCACTAGAGCCCTTGTCTCCTGCCACTATCTGTTCTGATACGTTTTTCTTCACTCTTGACCCCAAAACTTTACCGTCATGACCCTCAACAAAAGCATTCTTCGCCTGACGCTTGCCATAGCGTTTCTCCTACTTATTCCCTTAGTGGCCATGCAATTCAACACCGGATTCGACTGGAGCGTGTCTGATTTTGTCATTGCCGGCATCCTACTGTTTGGCACGGGGCTAGCGTATCTGCTGATAGCGAGTAAGACACGCAATGGCGCGTACAAATTGGCCGTCGGCGTGGCGGTAGGGGCGGCCCTGCTGCTCGTATGGGGCAACTTGGCCGTAGGGTTTATTGGCAACGAGGAAAATCCGGCCAACCTGCTGTATGGTGGGGTGCTGGCCGTCGGCGCCATCGGGGCCATTGTAGCGCAGCTCCGGCCACTCGGGATGGCACGCGCCATGTTTGCGGCGGCGCTTACGCAGTTCGCCGTTCCGTTTGTTGCGATGCTGATCTGGCGGCCTGAGCTAAACCGAGGGGTGGTATTGGTGATTGTGCTTAACACCATCTTCGCCGGGCTATGGGTTGCATCAGCGCTGCTATTCCGCCGCGCCAGTACCGCTAGCCCAACTGTAGGCTAATAGTCGGCCTGACGGTGTAGAAAGCTAAACTGACATACTTTAAAGATACCCTTGAAAATCAAGCGAAAACGCCCCGCAACCTGAGTGGTTGTGGGGCGTTTCTATTCGCTAGTACTGACGCTTAGCTATATAAGATAGTGCTTACTATTATACCACGATAAGTTTTGCTTAGGGTGTATGGACAGCAAATAAAAAGAACGTCATGCTGAGCGGAGTCGAAGCATCTCGCGTGCTGAAGTTGTGGCACTAAATTCAACGATGCGAGCGAGATGCTTCGACTCCGCTCAGCATGACAGCTAGTTTGGTAACATCAGCACGCGAGATGCTTCGACTTCGCTCAGCATGACAATCCTGTTTTGATTAGAAACCCTTAGTATTTAAACACCCTAAAACAGCTTTCGAAGTAATACACCAGTCCGCTCTAATTTGAATCATCACTAGTATACAAATCCAACTAACAGTAGTGAGTAGGCACCAAGCAATACGAATTCTAGTAGGCCGTTCCCGATAGATACACAGGCAGTTTTCTACCAACTCTGGAGCATGAAGTTTTCACTTGCCATTTTGCTGCTGGCTACCATTGCAGCAAAGTCTGATTATCAACGAGAAAGTGCTGAAGCAAGTAAAGTGGTGTATCAATCAGATGACTTAACCATCGTGCAAGTCTCGAAGAACACCTTTGTTCATACTTCGTTTTTGAGTACCGAGAGTTTCGGTAAGGTTTCATGTAATGGCCTAATCGTGAAAAACGGAAAAGAAACCGTCGTCTTCGATACTCCCACCCATGATAAAGAGTCGAAAGAACTGATTACCTGGATAAAAGGGGATCTTAACTGTAAGGTAAAAGCAGTAATTCCTACGCATTTTCACGACGACTGCGTTGGCGGGTTAAAGGAATTTCAACGAAGCAAAATTCCGTCCTATGCCAACGAGAAGACTATTGCATACGCCAAGCAGAAAGGGTTCAATGTTCCTGAGCACGCATTTACCAATAGCCTAGCTTTAACTATCGGAGCCACTAAAGTTTACGCTGCTTTTTGGGGAGAGGGCCACACGAGAGATAATGTTGTGGGGTATTTTCCAGATGATGAAGTCATGTTTGGCGGCTGCTTAATCAAGGAGCTTCAGGCTGAAAAAGGCAACCTAGCCGATGCTAATGTGCAAGCCTGGCCTGCCACGGTGGAAAAACTAAAAAGAGAGTACCCTAACGTGAAGGTGGTGGTTCCGGGGCATGGCAAAGTAGGCGACCAAAGCCTACTCGACTATACGATTCGTTTGTTTCAGCAACCGTAGTCTGTTAGTTCTTGGAATTGAAACACCGCATGCAGCTCGCTTGCTGCAGATAATGTCCAAAAGCAAAACAATCCTGATGGGCGAGCGGTATTAGAGCGAATCGCTGCACCACATAGCGGTTCACATAGTACTCGCTCACCTTACTTGCTTATGAACATTGGAATCATTGGGGCCGGCCACATTGGCAGCGCCCTGGCCGTGCGGCTCACCAGCCTCGGCCACTCGGTTTATATCGCCAACTCGCGCGGCCCCGAAACGCTGACGGACCTAGCCGAAAAAACTGGTGCTACTCCCGTTACGGCCAAAGAAGCGGCCCGCCACGGCGAAATCATTGTGGTAACCATTCCACTGAAAAAAATCCCCGACCTGCCCAAAGACTTGTTCGAGGGCGTACCTGCCAGCGTCCCAGTCATTGACACCAGCAATTACTACCCCTTGCTGCGCGACGGCCAAATTCCGGAGCTGGAAAGCGGCGAGCTAACCGAAAGCGAATGGGTGCAGCAGCACCTGGGCCGCGCGGTACTGAAGGTATTCAACAACATCTTCGCCGCGAACCTCGAAAACAACGGCCAGCCTGCCGGCACGCCCGGCCGCATTGCGCTAGCAATAGCCGGCGACGATGCCGCCGCTAAGCAGCAAGCAATGGCCCTCGTTGAGGAACTAGGCTTCGACGCCGTGGATGGCGGCAGCCTGCACGAGTCGTGGCGGCAGCAGCCAGGCTCGCCACTGTACTGCACCGATTTACCGGCTGCCGAAGTACAGCAGCATTTAGCTAGCCTCGGCACTGTATACACACCCGAGCAGCACGCCCAATTTGCGGCCAACCAAGCTGCGTCAGAAAAACAACTAGAGGCGCAAGGCGTCAAGCTGTAAGAATTAGCTTCCTAAGATAACCATAGCAACTTAACAATTAGCTGGTTGCCATAATAAAAGAGCCCTAGCATTTGCTAGGGCTCTTTTATTATGCTTGTTTGACAACAAGATGTTGTCAATTGCCTAAGACATTTCGATTGATACGTGAGCGAAAGAGTTTTAGCTTAGCGTCAGTGGTTTAGATATAAAAGGCGCTACTAAATCTTCTGTTGATAAAGCAGCTTTCCTTAATCGCCACTATGTCGCCCACTATAGTAGCATCCAATGAATACGGTTATTACAAGAAAATTAGTGTAGCGATGAAGGGTAGTTAGATACTAATTATGGAAAGAGCGCAGTTATATTATGTGAAGCTTACTCTCATGCTAGATAAGCACTATAGTATACCTTGTCATTCATCAGAGACAAATTTTACTTGACATTTTTCCGATGCTTTTTCAAACAAAGCCCACTTGCTTTATTATTTCCCTACTGTGGACATTAACGTTCTTAACTACTCATCCAGTCTTGGCGCTTACTTGGAAGGAACCATGGCATGAACAGGTAGTACAAAAGGCTGATTACTTTGTTATTGCTAAGGTCATTTCCAGTGACCCTGAAAAAGGAGTTACTGCCACTGTTATTCGCACTCTAGGAGGAAACGAGTTAACAGGAAACATTAAAATAAATGATTTTTATCTACTTGATATTTGTAGTCGCTCAGGTGGGCACGGCCCAGAGTTTCACCTAGACAAGGCTGATACTTGTTATTTCTTTTTAAAACAAAACACAAGTGGAGGCTACAGTATTGCAACTCCTACCACTGGTTTTGCAACCGTTTTTGGCAAGAAAGTGCGAGCTACTTATCGACATAGCTACCACCAAGCTAGAGTATCGCAAGAGGTGTATGAGCCTACTATGACAGCTATATTTCGTAAATATCACAACCTAGATTATGACAAGATATTCGTTAACAATTTTCTCTCACGATACTTACGTCTACCTCCAGCAAAGATTAATGAAGATCAAATGGAAACTTTCTTTCTTCAGCATGCTGCTTTGGAAACAATGTATCATTTAGGACTAAATAATAATTATACGCTCATTTTACCATTTCTACATGATTCAAAAAATTTTCATTTACAAATTAGTGCTGCTCGTGCCCTGTCTGGAATTAATACTGCCGATTCAAAAAAGCACTTAATAGATTTATTAAGTGACAAAGAGACTGAAAACTTTCCCAAAACTGTTGCAGTGTGGACACTTGCCTCATATAACCCGAAGGAATTGAAAGACTTACTACGAAAGCTTGCATCAAAGGCTTCTGAGGAAGAAACTGGTTTTGGAGGGAATATTATGGATCCTAGGATCTGTACCAGGATACCAAGTGTGAAAGTTGCATTAACCGAGTTGTCGGAACAACTTTAAAGATTATATACACATTGCCTTTTTCTATTGAACGGCTGTGTGATAGTCTATAACGCAAGCGCCTATTGCCATAAAGTCACTTACTAGAATAAAATATCATTTTTTATTGGACAAAAAGTCAGTAAAATCTCTTCTGCACCCCATTTGCTAGGCACTCGTAGAACTTCCTAACCCGAAGCACCTACCTAGATCTTAGCAGCCATGAACTTTAATAACTATACCATCAAGGCACAGGAGGCCGTGCAGAAGGCCACTGAAATTGCCGGGGGCAATCAGCAGCAGGCCATTGATACGGGCCACCTGCTAAAGGGCCTCTTCCAGAGCGACGAGAATGTGCTGTCGTTTCTGGCTAAGAAGCTGGGTGTGAACCTAAATATCCTCACGCCCCGCCTCGATACTATTGTAGCCGGCTATCCGAAAGTAAGCGGCGGTTCGCCGTACCTCTCCAACGAAGCGGCCGCCGCTCTGCAGCGCGCTACCCGCTTCCTGAAGGAGTTTGACGATGAATATGTGTCGGTAGAACACCTGCTACTGGGTCTGCTAGGCGGCAAAGACGCCGTGGCTACCCTGATGAAGGACGCCGGCTTCAATGAGAAAGACCTGAAAGCGGCCATTAAGGAGCTGCGCGGGGGCCGCAAGGTGACCAGCCAGACAGCCGAAGACCAATACCAGAGCCTCAACCGCTACGCCCGCAACCTCAACGAGCAGGTGCGGACCGGCAAGATGGACCCGGTAATCGGCCGCGACGAAGAAATCCGCCGCGTACTGCAGATTCTGAGCCGCCGCACCAAGAATAATCCCGTCCTGCTCGGGGAGCCAGGCGTTGGTAAAACCGCCATTGTGGAGGGCCTAGCCCAACGCATCGTGGCCGGCGACGTGCCTGAGAACCTGAAAGACAAAGTCATTATGTCGCTGGACATGGGCTTGCTCATTGCCGGTGCCAAATACAAAGGCGAGTTTGAGGAGCGCCTCAAGTCCGTCATCAAAGAAGTAACCGACTCGGAAGGCCAGATCATTCTGTTCATCGACGAGATGCACACGCTGATTGGCGCTGGTGCGGGAGGCGAGGGCGCTATGGACGCGGCCAACCTGCTCAAGCCCGCTTTGGCCCGCGGCGAACTGCACTCCATTGGCGCTACTACCCTTAAGGAGTACCAGAAGTACATCGAGAAGGACAAGGCGCTGGAGCGCCGTTTCCAGGCGGTGATGGTAGATGAGCCGACCATTGAAGACGCCATTAGCATTATGCGCGGCATTAAGGAAAAGTACGAGCTGCACCACGGCGTCCGGATTACTGACGACGCTGTAATTGCCGCCGTAGAGCTCAGTTCGCGCTACATCACCGACCGATTCCTGCCCGACAAGGCCATCGACTTGATGGACGAAGCCGCCGCTAAGCTGCGCATCGAGCTGAACTCTATGCCCGTGGAGCTCGACGAAGTACAGCGCCGCATCATGCAGCTGGAAATCGAGCGTGAAGCCATCCGCCGCGAGGAAAACGTGGACCGGGAGAACGTGCTCAACAAGGACATTGCCGACCTCTCCAGCCAGCGCGACGCCTTGAAGGCGCAGTGGGAAAACGAGAAGTCGGTGCTGACCAACATCCAGGAGCAGAAAGAGGCCATTGAGCGCTTCAAGGTGGAAGCCGAGCAAGCCGAACGCCAGGGCGACTACGGCCGCGTGGCGGAGCTGCGCTACGGCAAGATCCAGGAAGCCGAAGCCAAACTGAAAACCCTGCAGGACGAAGCCAACGCCAACAAAGACGGCGGCCACATGCTGCAGGAGGTAGTGACCCACGAGGACATTGCCGAGGTAGTGGCCAAGTGGACCGGCATTCCGGTAAGCAAAATGCTGCAATCGGACCGCGAAAAGCTGTTGAACCTGGAAACCGAGCTCGGCAAGCGAGTAGCTGGCCAGAGCGAAGCCATTGGGGCTATTTCGGATGCTGTACGCCGTTCGCGGGCTGGTTTGCAAGACCCTAAGCGCCCAATTGGCTCGTTTATCTTCCTGGGTACAACCGGCGTAGGTAAAACAGAGCTGGCCAAGGCTTTGGCCGAGTACTTGTTCAACGATGAAAACAGCATGGTTCGCATCGATATGAGCGAGTACCAGGAGCGCCACGCCGTATCGCGCCTGATTGGAGCGCCTCCGGGCTACGTGGGTTACGACGAAGGCGGTCAGCTGACCGAGGCCGTACGCCGCAAGCCGTACTCGGTGATTCTGCTCGACGAAATCGAGAAGGCTCACCCCGATGTATTCAACATCTTGCTGCAAGTGCTCGATGATGGCCGCCTCACCGACAACAAAGGCCGGGTGGCAAACTTCAAGAACACCATCATCATCATGACCTCCAACACGGGTGCCGACATCATTCAGCGCAATTTCAAAGAGCTGAACGAGTACAACCACGACGAAGTGGTGGACCGCACCCGCGAGGAAGTAGTAGAGCGCCTGAAAGGCCACATGCGCCCCGAGTTCCTGAACCGCATCGACGAAATTGTGATGTTCCAGCCGCTCAAGCGCAAGGAAATCCGCCGTATCGTGGACATCCAGTTCCGACAGATTCAGCAGCGCCTAGAAGAAGCCGGCATCCGTCTGGAAGCCACCGACGAGGTACTCGACTTCCTCGGCGAGCAAGGCTTCGATCCGCAGTTCGGTGCTCGCCCCTTGAAGCGTGTATTGCAGCGCTTGGTACTCAACGAGCTGTCGAAGGACATCTTGTCGGGCCGCGTGAGCAAAGACGCCGTGGTGGAAGCCGTGCTCGAAGACGGCCAGATCCGCTTCCTGAACGTGGACGTGGAAATTCCGGGTGTGTAATTCGGTTTATCACGCACATAAAGCATTCTAAATCTAAAAGCCCCGCCATCCCACCCTGGCGGGGCTTTTTTCTTTTCTACCTACTACAACCACTTATGAAAGACTTTAAACAGTTCCTCCGAATGGTAGGCTTGGTGGCCATGCTGTTGCTAGCTGCGGCGGGTGTTGGGCTTACCGGAGCCGCTCCTATCCATCAGAAGCGCGAGCGGTTCATTGATACCGAACCCAAAACCGAGCAGGTAGATGAGAAGAAGCAGGAAGACAAACAACAGTTGCCGCAGGAGTAGTCGGGCCTGATTAAGCTAAACCAGAATGCATAAAAAAGCCCCACCGACTTTATGCCAGTGGGGCTTTTGGTACGACAGCATGTGTTATTTCGTTTTACGAGCGGCCCGCTGCTGTTCCTTGAGCTTCATCATGTGCAATTGCTGCATGATGGTAACGCGCATAATAGCCGCGTTTGCAAAATACACGGGCTTCAGCTTACGCCGCCATTTAGCTGGAATGGGCTTACCAGCCTCGTAATTGCGCTGGATCTGCTCGAGATTGTCGCGGCTGTAGGTGGACAAACGAACAACCATCCCGCTTATACCACCTATCATCAAAGGTATTCCTACTGCGTATTGCCAGGAATCGGGTGGTATATCCCGGGTTTTGATGCCGTTGACAGCTTCCTCTCCAGGCTGCACAAATGCTAACCCTAGCGGCGCAACGGGCAACCACCACCACGTGTTGGATCGTTTTTTGGCAAACAGGCAAACCAGCGCGCCTGTAGTATCGGCTACCGTTGCGCTAGGCTCGTAGTGCGACAGGTACCACTTACCAAACTTGGTCGGAATGGAATCGGGTGCTGCGGATTGTGAGACAATGGGAGCCGGCGCAATGTTTTGCCCTAGCACCGGAATAGCCAGCAGGGCCAGTGTACTCGCAACAAGTATACGTTTGAACATTAGAAGGACAGCTTACGGTAATACTTTTAAAAATCTTGAAGAAGTGTACCTGGCACTTGATAAGTAACCACCGATTCAGAACCTATAAGGAAGTAGATGGGAGTATAAGGGCAACATGGTGTTGCATTGCTGAGGCAGGGTCCGCTTCACTTAAAATTTCTCTTGCCGAGGAACGCCCTACTGGCTTAGCGCTAGTAGGGCGTTTTACTTACTGAAGGCGTCTTACAGCACGAAGTATTTCCTTTTTAGTCGACGGCTGACGTAAGGAGGTAGCAGTTTGCCCTGCTCGTATACACTTAGCGCAGCTGTTTCTTTCTCGTGATTGAAACGCACTAGTTTACTGATACCAATAGCAGTGGGCACCCCACCAACCACACCTACACTCATAACCTTACCTGCGGTGTTTCCGCCCGTATCACTGTCGGCCGACGCTGCGCCAACGCGCACAATTGAAAGGAAGCCAATGGCGGTCCAAACCCATCCACCTGTGCGGCGCTTGTGGAAAAGTTGCCGCACTGCTTGCACGGTATCTGCGTGTGTATAAGTAGCTTTGGAAGGTGTGCCGACAACTGCAGTGCTTGCAGCAGGTTGTTGTGCAAGGGCGCTAGTGCCTAGTCCTAGAGCTAGGCAAGTAATAAGTACTTGTTTTTTCATGCTAATGACGCAGCGCTAAGACAGCCACTGCGCAGTGTGCTTAAATAATTGGAAAAAAGGACAAAATTCAGATCAAATCTACTATATACCGCCGACTTTATACTATTCTAATTTAATTGTCCTATTTATTTAAGTATAGCAGTCGTCTTGTATAAGATCTTGTCAAAATCTAACTCATCAGTGCGGAAGAAAATCAATCTGGGTTGCTCATAAAGGCTGTTAAGCGCACTCTCATTAGCTAACTGCCGTAGTATGAGCGCAGTGAATAGGTAAGCAGTGGCTCAAACCTGTCAACTGGTTCCGAGTTTAGGAGTACTATTACACACGCAGATAGTGCCATTCTTGTTTGGTTACTTCCTGCTGATGCGCGTATAGGTAGCAGTCTGATTTGTTGGCCCTTAACCTCCCCTTCTATGTCCCACTCTTTCTCTTTCAACCCAATTAAACGGTTTGCGCTGCCCCGAATCATTCGCTTAGCAGTTGTAGCAGTAGGTATTGGTGGTTTGCTGCCCGGTTGCGTTGACGATGATGGCAACATTTCCTTCCCTATTGCACCTTCCAGAATCAGAGTAGCGCAAGCTGGCGTATCGCCTGAAGGAGTGCAGTACGATGAGTTAAACCGGCGCTTTCTGGTTAGCTCTCGCACCCGCGGACGTATTGGCGCCGTGAAAGACGATAGTACCTATACCGTGTTTGCAGATGATCCGCGGCTGGTTTCTACCATCGGCCTGAACCTCGACCTCACACGTAATCGGCTGCTGGCGGCGGTGTCCGACAATGGAGCTAACACCACCCGCTCCACCCCTGCCACTCTTCGTCGTTTGGCAGGCCTGGCTATTTTCAACTCCAACAATGGCAACCTCACTCGGTACGTGGATCTTGGCGCGTTGCGGCCCAACCAGAACCACTTCGCCAATGACATAACCGTCGACTTGGAAGGCAACGCGTACATCACCGACAGTGCTTCGCCTATTATTTACAAGGTTGATCCGCAGGGAAATGCAACGGTGTTTCTGGAAGACCCACAGTTGAGCGGCGGCACTGGTTTCGGCTTGAATGGCATTGTGTTTCACCCGGCGGGTTTCTTACTAGTGGCCAAGTCCAACGACGGCACCCTCTTCAAGGTACCACTCAACAACCCTGGCGGCTTCACCCGGGTAACCAGCAACCAGAATTTGGTAGGCGCGGATGGCCTATTGCTGCTTGCTCCGCAAACGCTGCTAGTGGTATCGGGTAGCCAAACCAGCGTGTTCCGGTTGGTTAGCAACGATAACTGGGCTTCGTCTTACAACTCGGGCACTTTCGCTACGGGTCCCGTCAGCCCAACTACCATCACGCGCCGCAACCTGACGGATGCCTACGTGCTGTATCCTTACCAAAGCACCTCCCCTTTCTTCGAAATTGTCAAAGCCCGCTTCTAGTCAACCTTCTTTTTCGGCCTGATATACTAGAAAGCTTAGCCGACTACTTCTTTCGTACTAGTCATAGCTAACACCGAGAAGCCTCTTCAGTTACCTACTGAAGAGGCTTCTGCTTTTGATTTCTGCTGCCGCTTGGTGGAATACTATCTGCGTTCATGACAACGCACTCTGCACAGTTGGGCATATGAAATCAAGCCAACCCTACTTGCTTGGTCTAAACTCACTAATTGCAATCAGCAAAAGGGCTGACGGCTAGCTCTGCCGGGGCTTTATTATTTCAACCTAAGAATGCTTGCCACTGCGGCGTCCGTAGCTCGACCTAAGTGAACTTGCTTGGCTTGTGTAGATTTGCGCCATGTCGGTATTTCAAACCTACCTCCAGCTCGGCTTCTACCACATCTTCAATTTGCGGGCCCACGACCACATCGTGTTTCTGCTAGCGCTGTGCGCACCATACGTACTGCGCGACTGGCGGCGGGTGGTGGCGCTGGTTACGAGCTTCACGGTTGGCCATTCGCTCACGCTGGCGTTGGCTACTATGGGTTTCGTGCAGTACAACCCCAAGCTGATCGAGATATTGATACCGGTGACCATTCTGCTCACCTGCCTGCTGAACACCACAGAGCTGGGCCGCACTGGGGAGCGGTTGCCTACCCGCCGGCGGCCGGAGCCTATCGTACTGGCGTGGCCTAACCTACTGGCAGCTGTATTTGGGTTGATTCATGGCTTAGGTTTCTCTAGCTATCTGCGCGAGTTGCTGGGTCGGCAGAGCCGGCCGGTGCTGGAGCTTCTGGCATTCAATGTGGGCGTGGAGCTAGGGCAACTACTCATTGTCAGCATCATCTTGTTGCTAGGCTTTGTGGTGTTGCGCATTGTCGGGGCGGCCCGCCGCGACTGGCTGCTGTTCGTGACCGGTGCTGCCGCCGGCATTGCCACCGTGCTGCTGCTAGAGCAACTAACGTCGTGATGCCGGGCGTCAGTTTATTATGCTGGCGAAGTGAATTCCTAGGCGCACGCTACTGTTGCTCCCAGCAATACGCACTGAGTTGGGTACCAAGCTAGTGCATCCAACCATGATACTCTTGTGCAACGCCAAGCTTGGCGTTGAGTCCTTGACGAATCGGGTGGTAGATTTCTCGTAAATTTACTTTTCGGTCACTTGCACTACCGTCTTCTGCAACTACACTTAACTTATGACCAAAATCTTACTGCCAGCCGCCAGCCTTGCTTTGTTGCTGGCCGGGCCGGCACTGGCTCAGACCACCAACTCCGGCACCGATAAGTTCGCGCAGCTTGGCACTGAGTTGCCTACGCCCAACTCGTATCGTACGGCTTCGGGCGCACCTGGCGTCGATTACTGGCAGCAGCGCGCCGACTACAACATCCGCGTAAAGCTCGACGACAACACCCAGTCTATTACGGGTTCCGAGGATATCACCTACACCAACCTCTCGCCGGATGTACTGACTTACCTGTGGGTGCAGCTCGATCAGAACATCATGGACAAAAACTCCATCACCACGGCCACGCAGGTCGGGCAGATTCAGGAGCGGATGTCATTTCAGGCACTGGATTACTTGCAGCGCAGCGAGTTTGACGGCGGCTTCAAGATCACGAAGGTGGAGTTGAAAGGTGGCAAGGCGCTACCGCACGTTATCAACCACACCATGATGCGGGTGGACTTGCCCACGCCCTTGCGGCCCCGGCAGTCGGTTACGTTCAGCTTGGCGTGGAACTACAACATCAACGACCAAACCAAAATCAACCAACGTAGCGGCTACGAATTTTTCCCCGAGGACAAAAACTACCTCTACGAAATAGCGCAGTTCTACCCGCGCATGGCTGTCTACTCCGACAATCAGGGCTGGCAGCACAAGCAGTTCCTTGGCAACGGCGAATTTGCCTTGCCCTTCGGCGACTACCGCGTGAGCATTACGGCCCCTGCCGACCACATAGTGGGTGCTACGGGTACGCTGCAAAACGCCTCGGAAGTGTTGTCAGCACGGCAGCGGCAGCGGCTGGCCCAAGCGGCAAACGCCAAGAAGCCAGTGCTGATTGTGACGCCGATGGAAGCCGAGCAGGCCGAGCAGAGGCGCGCCGGTGGCACCAAGACTTGGACCTACACTGCCAAAAACGTGCGCGACTTTGCCTGGGCTTCGTCGCGGAAGTTCATCTGGGATGCCATGGGCATCAAGCAGGAAGGCGTGCCCGTGATGTGTATGAGCTACTACCCGAAAGAGGGCAACCCGCTGTGGGGCAAGTACTCGACGGAGGTAGTGGCGCACACCATCAAAACCTACTCGAAATTCACGATTCCCTACGCTTACCCCGTGGCTATTTCGGTGCACGGGCCAGTGGGCGGCATGGAGTACCCCATGATTTGCTTTAACGGCGGCCGCCCCGAAAAAGACGGCACCTACACCGCCGACCGGAAATACGGAATGATTTCGGTGATTATCCACGAAGTGGGCCACAACTTCTTTCCGATGATTGTGAACTCCGACGAGCGGCAGTGGACCTGGATGGACGAAGGCCTGAACACCTTTGTGCAGTTCCTTACCGAGCAGGAATGGGAGCGCAACTATCCTTCGCGCCGCGGCGAGCCCAAGAACATTGTGGACTACATGCGCACCGGCAAAAACCTGCAAACCCCGATTATGACCAACTCGGAATCGGTGTTGCAGTTCGGACCAAACGCCTATGCCAAGCCCGCTACTGGCCTCAACATTCTGCGCGAGACCATCATGGGTCGTCAGCTTTTCGACTATGCGTTCAAAGAGTATGCGCGCCGCTGGGCCTACAAGCACCCTGAGCCCGCCGACTTCTTCCGCACCATGGAAGACGCCTCCGGCACCGACCTCGACTGGTTCTGGCGCGGTTGGTTCTACACCACCGACCATACCGACCTGGCCCTGGAAGCTGTGAAGTGGTATAAAGTTGATTCCAAGAACCCGGAGCTGGAAAACACTGCCAAGCGCCAACAGCTCAACAGCGCGCCGCAAACTCTCTCGCAGCAGCGCAACCTTCAAGACATCAAGAAAACCTTGGTGGACGAGAAGCCCGACCTGAAGGACTTCTACAACAACTACGATCCGCTGGCCACCACCGATGCCGACAAGCAGCGTTACCAGCAATTTGTGAAGGCTCTCTCGCCCGAGCAGCAGCAGCGCCTGAACGCTGGTCTAAATTTCTATGAGCTAAGCCTGAAGAACTTAGGCGGCCTCACGATGCCTGTCATCGTGCAGATGACCTACGAAGATGGCAAGCAGGAAGTGGTAAATATTCCGGCCGAAATCTGGCGCAAAAACAACGCCGAGGTAACCAAGGTCTTCATCACCGATAAGCCTGTAGTAAGCTTCGCGCTGGACCCCTACCTGGAAACTGCTGACACCGACCTAAGCAACAACTCCTGGCCGCAGAAAGCCTCGCCTTCGCGCTTCGAGTTGTTCGAACAGCAGCAGCGCAGTCAGCCAAACCCGATGCAGCAGCAAACCTCTATGCAGCAAAAGGAGCAGAAGCCCGGCAGCAGCACCAGCGGTGCCGGTGGCACCAACTAAGCAAACGAATTTCAAGATTCGAGCTAAAAGCGCCTGACCGTGGTCAGGCGCTTTTTTATTGTCTGTATTGCAACCTTACTGTGCGTGCACTGCTCTCCACATAGAGTCCTGAACTTACTTATCCCATGAAAAAAGCTCTCCTCATTATAAGTACGGTGCTTCTTGCGCTTGGCAATCAAAGCTGTGAAAAGGAGGTCGATACGCCCTGTGTGGCAGGCACACTGCTAGGCACTACTTGCACTGGCGGATATTTAATCCAAGTAGACACCACTTCTCAGCATACTATCGGTGAGGCAGTTGCCTTCCAGGGCGATTCAGGAAGTAAGCTACCAGGACCGGCAGCCAAGTTTAGAGTTTATAATAACGTGATTGTGACGCACACCGCTTTGCCGGCGAATATGCAACGTGGACAAAGGTTTTACTTTCAGTACGAGCCTGGTTCAGATGCGAATTTTGGAGTCTGCACAGCCAACGTCTATTGGTACCAAGCCCCTCAATACAATGTGCTTGGCATCTCAGATACGTCTTGCTCAGGGCTTCTGCCAGAATAACTTTTATTGTAGCTTGTCGCCTCCAACAAACCTCTTTCAGTATGGGACTACTCGACGGCTTACTCGGCAACGCGTCTGAAAACGACGCCCAAGAAATTCAGCAAGAATTGACGCACCTATTGGCCAATGGCGAGCGAGTGGAGAAAGCCTACTCCGTTATCCGCGACTTGCTGGTGTTCACCAACAAACGCCTGATTCTGGTAGACAAACAGGGCGTAACCGGCAAAAAGGTGGAGTATCTCAGCGTACCCTACCGTAGCGTAGAGCGGTTCTCGATGGAAACCACCGGCCACTTCGACCTGGAGTCGGAGTTGAAAATATGGGTCCGCGGTCAAACCGACCCCATCAGCAAAAACTTCCGCGACGACAAGAGCATCCGTGACGTGAACCGTACTTTGGCCGACTACGCTTTGTAATTGCTGGAATAGGCTTGCAACTTTTGAGGCCAGAGCGGCATCTTCCAAGTAAATGCCGCTCCCTCTTTTCAAGCTTATTTATGCTATTCCATCGTATTAGCAGCTATCTATTCTGCACCCTGCTTTTGTGTGCTTGGCAGTGCGAAGACTCCGAGCCGGAACCGACGCCTGACTGCATTCAAGCAAACGTAATAGGACCCGATTGCCATGCTGCCAGCGGCCGTATGGGCTACTATCTGCGCTTGGAGCGTCCTGTGGCGGAATCGACTACGCAGGTCAACCCCACAACTGGTGCTACGGAGTACATTATCAAGGCTATCAATGTGCCTGCTACCTATCAGCAAGCCGGCGCTACCTTTTTCTGCACGGTACGCCAAGCCACAGATACGGAGTTGGCGGCTATAGGACCCCGAACTGCCATTTGCTCGCAAGCTGGCCCGTTTGCGTATCTGGAAAACGTCAGTAATACTGCTTGCACTACCAAATAGTTACTTCCTGTTCAGCAAAAAGCGCCGCAGTTGAAGTCAACTGCGGCGCTTTTGTTTTTGGTGTTTCAAGATCATCCGACTACTTGCGCGTCCGGAGCAGGTACGGAAGGATTGTACTGCGGAGTTTGGGCGTTTTGCTCGGCCGTGACTTTGCCTTTATCTTCTTTGAAGTCGGAACGCTTGTATGGACGGATAATCAGACGCAGAGCCCGGTCGGAGCTGGCATAGCTGAAGGCCCAGTCGATAAGCGTCACAACTTTGTTGCGGAAACCAACCAGCGTCATCAAGTGCACAAACAACCAGGTCAACCAGCCCAAAAACCCACTGAAGTGCTTGCTACCGGGCAAGTCAACGACGGCGCGGTTGCGGCCCACAATGGCCATACTGCCTTTGTTGAAGTACTTGAAATCCACGGGTGCTTCGCCGCGGAGCAGCCGCTTGAAGTTGTCGGCTAGCTGCTCGGCTTGCTGGATGGCTACGGGCGCAAGCATGGGGAAGCCACGAGGCATGTCGTCGGTGACCATGCTAGCCACGTCGCCGATGGCGTACACGTTGGTTTGGCCTTCCACGCGGTTCCAGCGGTTCACCTTGATGCACTTGTTGCGGGCAATAACGTCGCCCGGCAGGCCGGGCACTTCGTTGCCGTTCACACCGGCGGCCCAAATCAGGTTTTCGGTTCGAATGAACTCCGTGTCGGATATATAGGCCTTGCAATCCTCGAAACGCTTCACGGGTGTGTTGAGGCGTACGTGCACGTTCATGCTGTCGAGGTAGCGCTTGGCTTTATCCTGCGCAAACTTCGACATGGGCCCTAGCACCGCCGGGCCTGCTTCCATCAGATAGATTTCCATCTGCTTCAGGTCCAGCTCCGGATAGTCCTTGGGCAGCACATCCTTGCGCATCTCGGCCAACGAACCTGCAATTTCAACACCGGTCGGGCCACCGCCCACAATCACCACGTTGAGCAGCGCCTGCCGCTCTTCAGGATTTTCCTTCAGCAGCGCTTTTTCGAAGTTTTGGAACAGATAGCTGCGCAAGTTCAGCGCGTTCGGAATGCTCTTAATCTGCATGGCATTCCGCTCGATGCTCTCAATACCAAAGAAGTTGGTGAGCGAGCCGGTAGCCAGCACGAGGTGGTCGTATTGTATCTCGCCGATGCTAGTCACCACGATGTTACGGGCCGTATCGACGCGTTGCACCGATGTCATGCGGAAAAAGAAATTCTTCTGGGCCGCAAAAATCTTCCGGATTGGGTAGGCAATACTATCGGCCTCCAAGGCACCGGTGGCTACCTGGTAGAGCAACGGCTGGAAGTTGTGGTAGTTGTTGCGGTCGATGACCACTACTTGTACGGGGGCATCCGCGAGGTCTTTGGCGAGCCGCAGCCCGGCAAAGCCGCAACCCACAATAACAATGCGCGGCTGCGAGGTCTGAGGTATGTTAGTATCCATTTCGAGTAGACAAAGTCAAACACTTGCTTTACCGCGAAACGGAGCTTGGGGTTGCCTAAAGTGTGTAGCTGAACAGCTGAGTATCTGCACGAAATAGCCCCTGGCCCGGATGCATGTTTCGTCCGAGCCAGGGGCTATTTCGTGCAGATGCGAAGCGGCTACCTAATAATCCTCGCCTTCCTTCTTCTTGAATTCGCCGTCCTTCACCTGCTTAATGAGTTGCAACCAGCTAAAGGGGTTCAGCAGCGGGTTGTTGCTTTGCAGCGAAGGCCCCAAGCCCATGCGCCGCTGCTGCTCTAGCTGCTGCATCTGCATGGTCTGGCGGTAGTTGCCCATGCTCGTAACCGGGGCGTTATTGAAGATACGGCGCAGGATGTCTTCGTTCAGGTTTTCGGCGGCACTGGTGCCCCGCTCTTTCGGCAGCTTCAGCGCTAGAAAAGCCTCCTTAAAGGCTTTTTCGGTGGTATAAGGGAAGATGCGGACTTCGGGCAGTACGGTGGCGTCTTCGCGCAGCGTCACAATAATAGAGTAACTATCGCGCTGGTAATCGGGCGGAATAACCACGTACTGATTGCGGTAGCCCAAGCTGCGAATGATGATGCTGTCGCCCGTTAGCACGGGTATCGAAAAGTAGCCGTACGCGTTAGTGGCGGTACCACGACCGGCTTTGGGTACAAATATGGTGGCACCGGGCACACCCAGCAGCGAATCGCCGGTGGCCACAATGCCCGTGAACTGCACCACGCGCGCCTGGCCCTGGGCCCGCGCAGCTGTCGGGGCTAGTCCGGCTAGGAGCAACAAGCAGATAGCCAGTGAAAAATAAAAGCGAACTACTACAGACATACAACGAATTACAGACTACAAGTATACGGCTTCTTTGGGGGTCGCTGCCGCGTTTACCGTAAATTTGCTACGGCCCACGACGGGCCGCTTCCCCTGCCCCTCGTCTAAAGATGCGCCTCAAACACTTCAGCGTTGCATTTGGCCACCAACTATTTAAAGCTTTTGGCGACGAAAGCCGGGTGCGCATTCTGCACTTGCTTTGGCGCAACCAAGAAATGTGCATCTCCGACCTGGAACAGGTGCTTGACTTCACCCAAACCAAAACGTCGCGTCAATTATTGTACCTCAAAAATGCAGGTTTGGTGAACTTCCGGCGTCTCGACAATTGGATATTCTACTTCATTGAGGGCGAAGGCACCGAACTGGTGCAGCAACTGTTAGGCTACATGGAGCGCGACCCCCAGCTCGTGCGCGACCAGCAGATTTATCAAACGCTCTGGTCGAACCGGGAGTTGGCTGCGTATAAGTTGCAAAACCGCCGCTGGACTGGTACTCCGACTGAACACTAACTGCTCTAGGTGGTTTGTCTAGGCATCTGTTCTACCAAATTTCGGCCGGTTCCGTTCCCACCATCCGTTGCTTACCCGTTAGATGTCAGTGATTCATTTGTTTGTGTGCAATGCCCAAAAAACCGAAGTCGGCAAAGAAGTAGCTCGGGCCCTAAAGATTGAGCTGAAGAAGCAGGACCTGAAGTCGGTGGTGCGCAAGGGCGAGAAGCACAAAACCCGCGTGCAAACCTGCAGTTGTCTCGACCAGTGCAAACACTGCAAAAAGGGCTCCGGCGCGGCCATGGTCATCTACCCGGAGGGCATTTGGTACGGCGTCGTAAAGCCCAAAGATGCCGCCGACATTGTGCGCGAACACCTCGGCGAAAACCACCCCGTCAAGCGTTTGTTGCTAGACGGGATATAGGCTAAGTCAAGCAAGCGACGTATCGCCCACTCTTTTATTAATACCTCTGCCACGTGAAACCGTACCGCCACCTCTTCTTCGACCTCGACCATACGCTGTGGGACTTTGAAACCAATGCCAACGAAACGCTACGGCATTTGTACGAGCACCACGACATGGCTCGTTTCGGTGCGTTCACGGTAGACGAGTTCATCCGGGTGTATAGTGACATCAACCACGGCTTGTGGCGGTTGTATCAGAGCAACAAAATCACGCAGCAGCAACTGCGCGCCACCCGCTTCCCGCGCACCTTCGTGAAACTAGGTTTGCAGGAAGCCGATGCGCCGACGGGACTTTCCGAGCAGTTCACCGATATTTTGCCGCAGAAGTCGGCTGTGTTTCCGTTCACGTTTGAAGTGCTTGACTATTTGAAGCCGAAGTACGCGCTACACCTGATTACCAACGGTTTCCGCGACATGCAGTACACCAAGCTCGATTCGGCGGGCCTCACCAGTTACTTCAAAGAAATTATTACCTCGGAGTGCTGCGGCCACCTCAAGCCTGACTGCCGCATTTTCGAGCACGCTTTGGAGCGGACCGGCGCCAAAGCCACCGAGAGCTTGATGATAGGTGACAACCTGGAGTGCGACGTGCTGGGCGCCCACAACGCTGGCATCGACCAAGTATACTTCAACCCTGAAAAGCGCCGCCACTTCGCCCAAACCACCTATGAAATAAGCTGTCTAAGTGAGTTAAAGTCGTTTTTGTAAGGGTTGCAATGCGCTTAGCCAATTGAAATCTGCTGACTTTTGCCGCCGATGATACAGTTGATTGGCTTTTCGGGTCGCCGGGGTAGCGGCAAAGACACAGTAGCACACCTGATACAACAGTTGCAACCGGAGCGGCAGTGGCACATTCGCTCGGTAGGCGAGCCAATCAAGGCGGTTTGTGCTGCTCTGGCGGGCGAAGAGGTAGCGCCTTACTTCTCCCAACAAGGTAAAACGGAGCTTCTTCCTGCTTTCGGCCGTACCCGCGGCGAGATGCTCCAACAAGTAGGCCTGGCCCTACGGCAATGGGAGCCCGATATTTGGGTGCAAGCCTTCTTCTCGCAATTGCCTCCCAATCAGTACATTCTTATCCCGGATGTGCGCTTTCCCAACGAAGCAGACCTAATCCGTAGTCGTGGCGGCCTGATGGTTCGTGTTGAAGGCGACCCACTGCAACAGCGTGGCGACGGCACCCGCGACGACAGCCACCCAAGCGAAACAGCGCTGGACCATTACCCATACTTTGCCGCTTCCTTGCACAACACAGGTTCGTTTACCGACTTAGAGCAGCAAGTAAAGGAATTGTTAAATCTTTTATAGGTTAAATCGAGCGGTTCGCAGTACATGCCGGCCGGCTTAGATTTCACCCAAAAGTCTCGTTAAGCACTATAGCTGATATAATAAGCTGATTTTGTAATTCTTATAGAGGAGCCGCATCCTGCTTTTCACTCTATTATCCACTGTATTTCCTTATAAAGCACTTTGAGGCTTTCATCAAAGCTATTGGTTATGGATTCCAAAAAGTGAGCATTTTCCTTAATAGGTAGGGAAAGGAAGCTTTGCTCCTACTTGTTTGCTTGATTTTGATAATTTCTATAAAAAATATGGCCCATTAATTGAGGGCATTCTATTCATGCTACTATTAGTTCTCTGCAAACTCAAGAGTAGTTGCATTTTTCATATTGCTTACTTCTACTAAGAGCAACTTATCGAAGTAGATAGTAAGATGCGTTTTCAAGTGAAATGCGTTTGTTAAATTTCTTAGATCAGATATACTTTTCATGCAGCTTTTTATATGTAAAACATTGTATGTCAAATTATAGGATTTAGCTTTCCTACCAACAAATAGTATTCTTGCACTTCTATGATATAACATAAAGAGTATTCATTAAATCTTCATAAAAGCGTTTCGATATAGCAAACCCTTAATAGCTCCACGATATATGTATAATTATTTTAATAATATTGATATTTTTGGCAATGAGTACTTGAAATCTCACAAATTATCTTCTATTTTTAATAAAAATTAAACCGTGTTACATAATAGCTCTTATCTACGTATTAGCACTGTTTGCTTCCTACTACCAACACGAACTTCCTAATACCACACTTTCCTACTTCTACACCTGTTGCCATGGTATCATCCCTTTTAGCGGGCGAATCCACTGCCCGCGTTCGGAAGAAACGCAGTGCTATTATCTCCTCACCTGTAGAAAAATCTCTTGTAACCATTGTTATTCCTATCCATAAGGAAGAGCCGTCGGAACTAGAAAAGATTTCACTGGCGCAGGCGTTGTCTGTGTTATCGCAGTATCATATCACGTTCATGGCCCCTACCTGGCTCAACACAAGCTGGTACGAGGCCTACTGCGAGGGCAAAGCACAAGTGTTTTTTGAGCGATTCGAGTGGCGCGGCTGGCAGGCTTTCGCTGAACTGATGGTTGCCCCAGTATTCTACCAGCGTTTCCTAGCTTACGAGTATATGTTGCTTTACCACCTCGATGCCTTCGTCTTCCGCGACGAGCTCGAGGAATGGTGTGCCCTCGACCACGATTATATCGGGGCCGTTATTTACAATGAAGGTTATATCCGACCTAAAACGTTTCTGCGGGGCATTATCGGCTATAATTGCCCAAGTTATGTGGGGGCTGGTGGCTTCTGCCTGAAGAAAACGAGTACGTTCTACCGCATCACCTCCGAGCACAAACGCTACATCGATTTTTTCCTCTGGCTCAACAAGAAGCGTAACCGCATCTTCCTCGACGACTTGTTCGTCTCGATGCACTTCCCTAAGCTCGAGGCTAATTTCAGCATTCCTTCCAACGAAGTAGCCGAGCACTTCGGGGCCGACTACAACAACTGGGAAGAAGACAAGCTGCCGTTTTCTAACCAAGACAACAGCACCCTGCCCTTCGGCGTGCACGCCTGGATTCAGTACAACCCTGAGTTCTGGAAGCCTTGCATCCGTCGCTACGGCCATGTGCTATAAGTGACTTTTATAGGAAACCGGCTTGCTAAGATTGAGAGGATATTAGACAGCAACTAGTATAAATTTCTAAGTACCTATCAGATTAACTTTACCCACAGCGATACGCACAGCATCTATTCTTAGCCGTGTATACATGATTATGGCATAGCAGACAGCGCTATATATACTGTCTGCTATGCCATAATCATGTATACACGACAATACGTATTGCTCTCACTGCTTCTTGTTAGCCAAAACAATAGCTGAGTTACCGCTCCACTACGCCCTATTACCAGCAACAGGAGCTACTTGCGGCTCGAAAGAGGGAGTACCACCACTTACTAATCGAGGCCAGCCATCCACATACTCTAGGCGGTCCAGCAGCATGATTCGGCGAGAATATCCTTGGTCTGCATCAATTGCATCGAACTTGGGCTGCCGGGGATCAATAGCGTGGTAAGCCAGCCAGTCCTGCCCGGCATCGTCCGTTACGACACAGTTGTGCCCTGGGGCGTGCCAATGTTCGTTGCCTTCGAGTAGCATAGCGTAAGGATCATCGAGAGCTTCGGCTAGAGTCTCGAAGGGCCCGGTGGCAGCGCGGGAGCGAGCTACTAGCACCCCATAATGGGCATCGTCGCCGCAGCAGTTGTTGCCGGAGTAAAAGAGGTAGTACCACCCGTCGCGCAATACCACCCAACTCCCCTCTATCAATTGGTCATAGCGTTTGGGGTCGCCGGCACCGGCTGGCTGTATCAGGATATGCGTTTCACTGTTGGCAGCAAAAGAAATTCGGTCTTCCGCTAGCTCACGCACCATCAACGGCCCGAAGCCGGAGCCCCAATACAGCAGCCGCTTACCGGTTGCCGGGTCGTCTAAGGCCATGGGGTCGATGTTGAGGAAGCTAAGACCACAATGCAGCGGGTGGCCAATGTCGGTGAAGGGACCAGCCGGCGAATCGGCGGTAGCTACGGCTAAGCAAAGGCCCTCATCGGCATCGGGCAGAGCAGAGTAGTATAGGTAGTAGCGGCCTTCATGCTCGCTTACATGCGGGGCCCAAAGTTTTTGAGTGGTGCTGGCCCATGCGGGCTTTACCGGCAATGCATCATTTAGATACTCCCACAACACCAAATCAGCGGAGCGGGCTACTTGCATGTTGATGATGGCCCCTTGGCGCTTAGTTTGGGTACCATAGGCGTAGTACCAGCCGTCGGAAGCACGAATGATGGTAGGGTCTGGAAAATCGTCGTCCCAAATAGGATTGGTATAAGTGGCTGTGGGCATACTGGCTATTGTGGTGTCAGGTATGCTGAAGAGTACGGATAGTGTATTGCCTAAGGTTGAGACAAACGATAAGCACAGGTTGAAATACACATCATAGCTTGCTGCGCGTATCATTTCTGCTAGGTGGCTACCTTTGCTGCCCCCTCCTTGTCAGAAACCACAAATCAGCAACTAGCAACACCACCCATGTCGAACGCCTTTTTCAACGTCCCCGCGCCCGTCAATGAACCCGTTAAAGGGTACGCGCCCAACTCGCCGGAGCGCCTAGAGCTACTCAAAGCCATAAAGGAGCTCAAACAGGTGCAGCGCGACATACCCATGTACATTGGTGGACAGGAAGTCCGCACTGGCAACACCAAAGACATCAACCCGCCTCACGACCACCAGCATCTGCTCGGTCAGTTTCATGAAGGCGACGCCTCGCACGTGACGCAAGCCATTGACGCTGCTCTAGCTGCCCGCGCCAATTGGGCAGAGATGCCGTGGGAGCATCGGGCTTCTATTTTCTTGAAAGCGGCTGAATTGTTGGCAGGTCCTTACCGGGCCCGCATCAACGCGGCTACCATGTTAGGGCAAAGCAAGAATGCCTACCAGGCAGAAATTGACGCGGCTTGCGAGCTGATCGACTTTTTCCGCTTCAACGTGCATTACATGCAGGAGATTTACAAGCAGCAACCCGCTTCGGCGCCGGGCATGTGGAACCGCCTGGAGCACCGGCCGCTGGAAGGGTTTGTATTCGCCCTCACCCCTTTCAACTTCACGTCTATTGCCGGCAACCTGCCTACTTCGGTGGCTATGATGGGCAACGTGGTGGTATGGAAGCCTGCGTACACGCAAATCTATTCGGCGCAGGTACTGATGGAGCTGTTCAAAGAAGCGGGCGTGCCCGATGGCGTTATCAACCTAATTTATGTGGACGGCCCCGTAGCTGGCGACGTTATCTTCTCTCACCCCGATTTCGCCGGCATTCACTTCACGGGCTCGACGGGTGTGTTCCAGCAAATCTGGAAAACCATCGGCCAGAACATCAGTACTTACAAGACCTACCCGCGCATCGTGGGTGAAACGGGCGGCAAAGACTTCATCTTGGCTCACCACTCGGCTCATCCGCGCCAAGTAGCCACTGCCATTACCCGCGGCGCTTTCGAGTTTCAGGGGCAGAAATGTTCGGCCGCCAGCCGGGCCTACATCCCGAGCAATATGTGGGATGAGGTGAAAGGCTACCTGCAGGAAGATTTGAAGTCCTTCAAAATGGGCGACGTCGAAGACTTCTCAAACTTCATCAATGCCGTTATTAGCGAAGCGTCCTTCGATAAGCTAGCTCGTTACATTGATGCCGCCAAGCAAGACGAAAGCCTCGACATTATTGCCGGCGGCAACTACGATAAGTCGAAAGGCTACTTTATCGAGCCCACAATCATCGTGACCAAAAACCCGCAGTACGTGACCATGTGCGAAGAGCTATTTGGCCCCGTCCTCACGCTCTACGTCTACGACTCGCAAGACTTCGAGAAGACACTGGACCTGGTGGATGGCACTTCACCGTATGCCCTGACCGGCGCCGTCTTCTCGCAAGACCGCTATGCCATCGACCTAGCGTCGAAGCGCCTTGTGAATGCAGCCGGCAACTTCTACATCAACGACAAGCCAACCGGCGCAGTAGTTGGCCAACAGCCCTTCGGTGGCGCCCGCGCTTCCGGCACCAACGACAAAGCTGGCTCTATCCTGAACCTGCTGCGTTGGGTGTCGCCGCGCGCTATCAAAGAAACCTTCGTGCCACCCGTTGATTACCGCTATCCTTTCATGGGTGTGGAAACTGGCGAAAACCTGAACGTCACGGGTCAAGGCGGATTCTAAGTTGTGAGTTGATAGGTAGAGAAAGCCGCTTCAGATTCCTGAAGCGGCTTTTTTCTTTATGTCATTTCTCCAAAAACTGGCGGCGGTGCTTCTAATTGAACCTCTATTGGTTTGCTGGCGTCAGGTATTCACCGACTAGTTAACGGCATGTTCAGGCCCGAACTTGTTCTATAGCAAACTGACTAGGTTTCACTGTAGAAAGCATCCTTTCCGTTGCTGCCTGATTTCACCTTTGTTCCGCCCGCTTTTCGCGTTACCTTTGCCCTTCAACGCCGTTCTCGAACGGCCTTTTCCCGTTGATGTCTATGCTTCTCGCTGTAACTACCAATTATCAGCCGCAGGACTTTCTGCCCATCATCGTGCAGTTTGGGCTAGCGGTTGCTTTCGTGGCCTTTGCCATGATTACGTCTCACCTGTTAGGTCCGCGCCGCAAGAGCGTGGTGAAGGATGAAGCGTTTGAGTGCGGTATCGAATCGGTGGGCAATGCCCGCACCCCGATTTCGGTGAAGTACTTCCTTACAGCCATCCTGTTTGTACTCTTCGATGTGGAGGTCATCTTCATGTATCCTTGGGCGGTGAACTTCCGGGCCTTGGGTTCCGACGGCTTCATTGAAATGGTGGTGTTCCTGGCACTGCTATTGGCGGGCTTCGGCTACGTCATCAAAAAAGGTATTTTACGCTGGAACGAGGCGTAAGCAAGCAAACCTTTATTGGCTGGCTGGTGTTGGCAAAGAGAGGTTTATGCTCCTTTAATCTGACTTTCACTCATGGATAATAGAGTTCCTGAAATCAAAATGACGGATGCGCCGGATGGTCTCGAAGGAGCCGGCTTTTTCGCTACGTCGCTGGAGAAAGTAGTGGGTATTGCCCGCGCCAACTCGCTCTGGCCCCTGCCCTTTGCTACCTCATGCTGCGGCATCGAGTTCATGGCCACTATGGGTGCCCGCTACGACATTTCACGCTTCGGTTCGGAGCGTCCAAGCTTCTCCCCCCGGCAGGCTGACCTGCTGATGGTGATGGGTACGATTGCCAAGAAAATGGCGCCCATCGTGAAGCAGGTGTACGAGCAGATGGCCGAGCCCCGGTGGGTACTGGCTATGGGTGCTTGCGCTTCCTCAGGTGGTATCTTCGATACCTACTCAGTGCTGCAAGGCATCGACCGGATCATTCCGGTTGACGTGTACGTGCCCGGTTGCCCACCCCGCCCCGAGCAAGTGCTCGACGGCTTGATGCGTGTGCAGGACTTGGCTAAGAACGAATCTATCCGCCGCCGCAACTCGCCTGAATATCAAGCCCTCCTGGCTTCTTACAACATCAAATAGACCACAGACATTGCGCATAGAAAGGCGAGACGCTTGCAATCCTTTGCTTACCCTCGCCTTTCTGTGCTCACTTCTACCGCTAAATGGCTGACCCAACCGTAGAATCACCCGACGCTCAGGAAACCGCTGCCGAACTTGATCCGGCTGCGCAGAAGAACAAGCAGTTGCTTGACCTTCTGTATCGTTTGTTTGGACAAGACGCTTTCACTGATGTGGAAGAGCCCTACGGCTTCCTGACCGTCACGACCGCGCGGGAGCGAATTCACGACATCATTGCCGGCCTACAGCAAGACCAGGAGTTGCAGCTCAACTTCTTGACTACCATGTGTGGCATGCATTGGCCGGAACGCAAAGACCAGGAACTAGGCATGGTGTACATGCTGCACAGCTTGGTGCACAATATCCGCCTGCGGTTGAAGATCTTCTTCCCTATCGGCGACCCGCACGTGCCCACTATGACCGACCTCTACTCCACCGCCAACTGGATGGAGCGCGAGGCCTTCGACTTCTTCGGCATTATTGCGGTTGGACACCCCAACCTAATCCGCATTCTGAATGTGGAAGACATGGACTACCACCCCATGCGCAAGCAATACGCGCTAGAGGATGGTACCCGTGAAGACAAAACCGACTTATTCTTCGGCCGCTAGGCCCCGGATACCTATATCATGGCAGTAAACGACACGCTGGAAGGCACCCGCAAGATTGTTGAAGAGGCCGAAGAGCAACGGCCCAATCTTCATCCGCTTGCCCCAACTGTTAACGATTTCAACCAAGAGCTAACCACGCTCAACCTAGGGCCTACCCACCCTGCTACCCACGGCATCTTCCAGAACATTCTGCAGATGGACGGGGAGCGGATTGTGTCGGGGGTGCCTACCATCGGCTATATCCACCGCGCTTTCGAGAAGATTGCGGAGCGTCGGCCGTTCTACCAGATTACTCCCCTCACCGACCGGATGAACTACTGTTCGTCGCCCATCAACAACATGGGTTGGCACATGACAGTGGAGAAACTGCTCGGCGTGACCGTTCCGAAGCGTGCGCAGTACATGCGCGTGATTCTGATGGAACTGGCCCGCATCACCGACCACCTCATCTGCAATGGCATTTTGGGCGTGGACACGGGCGCTTTCACTGGCTTCCTCTACCTGATGGACGAGCGGGAGAAAGTGTATGAGATTTACGAAGAGGTAAGCGGCGCCCGCCTGACCACCAACATGGGCCGCGTAGGCGGTATGGAGCGCGACTTTACGCCGGTAGCTATTCAGAAGCTACGGGCTTGGTTGAAGTCGTTCCCGGCCGTGATGCGCGAGTTCGAGAAGATGTTCAACCGCAACCGCATCTTCATGGATCGGGTAGTGGATGTAGGCGGTATTTCTGCCGAGCGCGCCCTCAACTACGGCTTCACGGGCCCCAACCTACGCGCTGCCGGCGTCGACTACGACGTGCGGGTGATGAACCCCTACTCCAGTTACCAGGATTTCGACTTCGAAATTCCGGTAGGCACCAAGGGCGACACCTACGACCGGTTTATGGTGCGCAACGAGGAAATCTGGCAGAGCTTGCGCATTATCGAGCAGGCCTTAGAGAACTTGCCCGAAGGCCCATACCACGCTGATGCGCCGCACTTCTACCTGCCTCCCAAGCAGGCCGTGTACAAGAACATGGAGGCGCTGATTTATCACTTCAAGATCATCATGGGCGAAATTGACGCCCCAGTTGGTGAAGTGTATCACAGCGTGGAAGGTGGCAATGGCGAGTTGGGCTTCTACCTGGTTTCTGATGGAGGCCGCACGCCCTACCGCCTGCACTTCCGCCGTCCGTGCTTTATCTACTACCAAGCTTACACAGAAATGGTAGTGGGCCAGACCCTCTCCGACGCCATCGTGACCTTGTCGTCGATGAACGTAATTGCTGGCGAGCTGGACGCGTAGTTTTTGTTGATTTCAAGTAAGTACATGGAGACGACGAGCGTTAAGCCGCAATTTTCCGAAGCCGCTAAAGCGGAGATTGAGCGCATTTGTAAGCAGTACCCACCGGAGCGCCGCAAGTCGGCGTTGCTGCCGGTATTGCACATTGCGCAGGCCGAATTTGGCGGGTGGGTAAGCCCCGAGGTGCAGGATTTAGTGGCCGAGGTTATCGGCATCAAGCCGATTGAGGTGTACGAGGTGTCATCTTTCTACACCATGTTCAACCTCAAGCCAGTGGGCAAGCACGTGCTGGAAATCTGCCGTACGGGTCCCTGCATGCTACGTGGCTCCGACGAGCTGACGGCTCACTTGGAGCGCATCACCGGTGCCAAAGTGAACGGTGCTACTTCTCCCGATGGCCTCTTCACGCTTAAAGAAGTGGAGTGCTTGGCTGCTTGCGGCTTTGCCCCCATTGTGCAGGTTCGGGAGAAGTACTACGAGCAGCTTGATACTCCGGCCGCAGTAGATGCTATGCTCACTGAGCTGCGCAACCAGGTGCATCGCCCGGCCTTGCCGTGGGAAGAAACCGGCTTGCCGAACGCCCTGGCTAACAATTAACGTCTTTCAGCCAACCGCTACAACCTATGGGACGCAAACTGCTGACCGAACATATTAACGTTGAAGGCATCGACACCTTGGAGGTGTACCGCAAACATGGCGGGTACCGCTCGGTGGAGAAGGCGCTGAAGACGATGACCCCCGATGAGGTGGTGGAAGAAGTGAAGAAGTCGGGCCTACGTGGGCGCGGCGGCGCTGGCTTCCCTACCGGTATGAAGTGGAGCTTCCTGGCCAAGCCAGAAGGCGTGCCGCGTTACCTCGTCTGCAACGCCGACGAATCGGAGCCCGGTACTTTCAAAGACCGTCAGCTGATGTCGAAACTGCCGCACTTGCTGGTGGAAGGCATGATTACGAGTTCGTACGCGCTTGGCGCAAACACCTCGTACATCTACATCCGTGGCGAATTGTTGTACGTGCTGCGCATTCTGGAGAAAGCCATTGCAGAAGCCTATGCAGCTGGCTTCCTCGGCAAGAACATCTTGGGCTCGGGCTACGACCTAGATTTGCACGTGCACCCCGGTGGCGGCGCGTATATCTGCGGTGAAGAAACTGCCCTGCTGGAATCCTTGGAAGGCAAACGCGGCAACCCACGCAACAAGCCACCATTTCCGGCTGTGCAGGGCCTCTATGCCCGCCCGACGGTAGTAAACAACGTGGAATCCATTGCTGCTGTCGTACCTATCATTAATGATGGTGGTGAGGAATACGCCAAGATTGGCGTGGGCCGGAGCACCGGCACCAAGCTGTTCTCGGCTTGCGGCCACCTCAACAAGCCAGGTATCTACGAAATCGAGTTGGGTTTGCCGGTTGAAGAATTCATCTATTCTGATGAGTACTGCGGTGGCATCTGGAAAGGCCGCGACCTGAAGGCAGTTGTAGCGGGCGGCTCGTCTGTTCCGATTCTGCCGAAGGACTTGATTCTGAAAACCGCTGCTGGTGAGCAGCGTCTCATGACGTATGAGTCGCTTTCGGATGGTGGTTTCGTAACCGGTACCATGCTGGGCTCGGGTGGCTTTATTGCCATGGACGAGACGACCTGCATCGTGCGCAACACCTGGAGTTTCTCCCGCTTCTATCACCATGAGTCGTGTGGGCAATGCTCGCCTTGCCGTGAAGGTACGGGCTGGTTGGAAAAAGTGCTACACCGCTTGGAGCACGGCCACGGCCACATGGAAGACATCGACCTGCTGGTGAGCGTGGCCAAGCAAATTGAGGGCAACACTATTTGCCCGCTTGGCGAAGCCGCTGCCTGGCCAGTGGCCGCCGCCGTGCGTCACTTCCGCGACGAGTTCGAGTGGCACGTAACGCACGCTAAGGAAGCCGCCCAACCCGGCGCGGTCTACCAAAGCAAGTCCGTGCTGGTATAGGTTTTATCTGTCATGCTGAGGAACGAAGCATACTATCACCGCTGCATTCCTCAGGTTTCATAAACAATGTGGCGCGAGTGTGACAAGGTGCTTTTACCTCGCTTGATTCGCGACATGCTCAGGATGACAAATCTGAATAATGGCTAAAATAACTTTCGACGGCATCGAGGTGGAAGTTCCAGATGGAACAACCATCCTCAACGCAGCCCGCCAAATCGGTGGTAGCATTGTGCCTCCGGCCATGTGCTACTACACGCCGCTGAAGGGCTCGGGCGGCAAATGCCGCGCTTGCTTGGTGCGTGTAGCCGCTGGCTCCACCAAAGACCCACGCCCGATGCCTAAACTGGTGGCTTCGTGCGTAACGCCGGTACAAGACGGTATGGTGGTTGAAAACACCAAATCCGAACAGGTACTTGATGTGCGCAAAGGTATTGTGGAGATGCTGCTCATCAACCACCCACTGGATTGCCCTGTGTGCGACCAGGCCGGGGAGTGCGACTTGCAGAACTTCGCCTTCGAGCACGGTGTATCTACTACCCGCTATCAGGAAGAGCGCCGCACGTTCGAGAAAATCGACATTGGGCCGCTAATCCAGCTGCATATGACGCGGTGCATCCTGTGCTACCGTTGCGTGTACACCGCCGACCAGATTGCCAAAGGCGACCGGGTACACGGTGTACTAGGCCGCGGTGACGCAGCTGAAATTGGCACTTACATCGAGAACATCATCGACAACGACTTCTCTGGCAACGTCATCGACGTATGCCCGGTAGGCGCCCTCACCGACAAAACCTTCCGCTTCAAGCAGCGCGTGTGGTTCACGAAGCCCGTAAATGCGCACCGCGACTGCCCCAAGTGCGCTGGCAATGTAACACTCTGGTATAAAGGCAAAGACGTGCTCCGCGTGACGGCTCGCAAAAACGAGTACGGCGAGGTCAACGAATGGATTTGCAACGAGTGCCGCTTCGATAAAAAAGAAACGGCCGACTGGACCATCGAAGGACCGGCGCATATCGACCGTTCTTCGGTAATTTCGGCCAATCACTACGAGCTACCCGTGCTCAACCAGTCGGTAATAGCTGACTTGCCCGAAAGCACGCAGCGCGATTTGGAAAAGAATCCTCCACTGAAACTAGGCTAAGCGGCTTATACTAAAAAACGTCATGCTGAGCTTGCCGAAGCATCTCGCTAGTATGCTAATCAATAGATTTACTACCCTCGAGATGCTTCGGCAAGCTCAGCATGACTAACGTAAAATTGAAATGATTGAACTACCCACCCTTGGTTGGCAATCCATTGTCATCTTCGTCGTATTTGCGGTTTCGCTGCTGATTGCAACGTACTGCACGTACGCGGAGCGTGTTATTGCCGCCTTTTTGCAAGACCGAGTTGGTCCGGACCGCGCAGGCCCTTACGGTTTGGCACAGCCTCTGGCCGACGCCGTGAAGATGTTCACGAAAGAAGAATTTTTCCCCGGCGGCGCTAACAAGGCGCTGTTCGTGTTCGGTCCCTGCCTGGCCATGATCACCGCCCTGATGTCGTCAGCGGTTATTCCGTTCGGCAACAACATCAGCTTCGGCAACAACGCCTTTTTCCTGCAAGGAATCGAGGTAAACATTGGGATGCTGTGGGTGTTCGGGGTGGTATCGTTGGGCGTGTATGGCGTGATGATTGGCGGTTGGGCTTCCAACAACAAATTTTCGCTGCTTGGCGCTATTCGGGCCGCTTCACAGAACATCAGCTATGAATTAGCTATGGGCCTTTCGCTGATTGCGGTGCTGATGATTTCGGGTACGCTTTCGTTGCGCGAAATCACCTTGCAACAATCAGCGCCCGGTGAGTGGGCTATGTGGAACATCGTGCGGCAGCCTCTTGGCTTCATCATTTTCCTGGTGTGTGCCTTCGCTGAAACCAACCGCACCCCGTTTGACTTGCCTGAGTGCGAAACGGAATTAGTAGGTGGTTACCACACCGAGTATTCGTCGATGAAATTGGGCTTGTACCTATTCTCAGAGTACGTGAACATCTTCGTGGTTTCGGCCGTGATGAGCGTGTTATACTTCGGTGGCTTCAACTTCCCCTTCCAGTATGAGTTGCGCGACTGGTTGGCTAGCAGCCAGGGTTGGGAACTGGCTTCGGCCCAAAACCTGATTACAGCGCTCGGCACGTTGGGTCTATTCGCTAAGATCTTCGCCTTTATCTTCTTTTTCATGTGGATTCGCTGGACGCTCCCGCGCTTCCGCTATGACCAATTGATGCGTCTCGGCTGGACCATTCTGATTCCGCTGGCCGTTATCAACATCCTTATCACCGGCGGACTCATCACGTTCGGCGTGATTAAGTAACTGAACTGACTCATGCAGCCTCTCACCAATAGAGCCAAGAAACTAGAAAAGAAGCCGATGACCTTGGCGGAGCGGGCTTACTTGCCAGCTATTTTTCAAGGTTTGAGCATCACGATGCGCCACTTCTTCATGAAGAAGGCTACCGTGCGGTACCCCGAAGAGGTGCGTCCTTTTTCCCCTATCTTCCGCGGCTTGCACGTGCTTAAGCGCGATGAGCAGGGTCGGGAGCGGTGCACCGCTTGTGGCCTGTGCGCCGTAGCCTGCCCCGCCGAGGCCATTACGATGGTGGCGGGCGAGCGAAAAAAAGGCGAAGAAGGCCTGTACCGCGAAGAGAAGTACGCCATTAGCTACGAAGTGAACATGCTGCGGTGTATCTTCTGCGGCCTCTGCGAAGAAGCCTGCCCGAAAGCTGCCGTGTACCTGCAAGCTGATAAAATGGCTCCCCCACGCTTTGAGCGTGACGAGTTCATCTACGGCAAAGACCGCCTCGTAGAGCCTGTTGACCCAGCGAAACGTTCGGAGCGCGGCATCCAGCTCACGCCAGAGCAAGCCGAAGCTCTCCGCAACAAGATGGCTCAGCAACCGGCGTAACTACTACCTTTGTTGCCCTGACCACAGCAAAAAATTTGTAAGCTCAGGACAACAGAAAACACCCGAAATGTCTCCACTCTTCCTCTTTCTGTCCTTCGTAGCACTGCTAAGCGCACTAGGCGTAGTGTTCGCCAAGAATCCGATACACAGCGTGCTGTTCCTGATTCTGACGTTCTTTTCGCTCTCAGGACATTACTTGTTGCTGAATGCGCAGTTCTTGGCGGCCGTGAACATCATCGTGTATGCTGGCGCTATTATGGTGCTGTTCCTATTCGTGATTATGTTCCTGAATTTGAACATTGACACGGAACCGCACAAGCCTGCGTTGGCCAAGATTGCGGCAGCCATTGCGGGTGGCTCGTTGTTCCTCATCATGATTGTTGCACTGCGGGATATTCAACTCCCTGCTGTGAATGGTGCCACTTTCGACTCGCAGATTGGGATGGTTGACAAGCTCGGCTTGGTATTGTTTACCACCTATAAGTTGCCTTTCGAACTAGCTTCTATCCTGCTACTGGTAGCTATGGTAGGTGCCGTAATGCTAGGCAAACGCGAAACAGGAGAACGGCATTTCTAAAAATTCAGAACTTATTAGCCAATAAAAATGCGGCAGCTCTTGAGAATCCAGTTAATGGTTTTCGGAGTTGCCGCTTCGTTTTTAAGTGGTTGCGACTCATCACATGAAAAGGTTGGCTGGAACAACGAAAAGCAAATGTTTTTCGTTGTTCCAGACGATCCTGAAATGACAATTGCAATGAGAAACAGCCGCAAAACTGTTGGACAATTTCTCACCGCTCTTACAAGTGGTGACACGACTGCCTACAATTTTGGAATCAAAGCGGGATTCCCAACCGATGAGGGTTTTAAGGAACATATTTGGCTAAGCGAATTATCTGTGAATGGTGACACTATTTATGGAGTAGTTGACAACAAACCAGATTATACTAAAGCAGTGGTTTTAGGTCAAAAGGTGGCCATACACAAAGACTCTATAACTGATTGGAATTACACACAAAACGGAAAGCTAATCGGAGGATATTCTATTCGAGTAATTCGCAGTAGAATGTCATCTAAAGAGCAAGCTGCATTTGATCAAACAACAGGATGGAATTTTGATTAAAGAGAAGCGGCCCCTGATGCATCAGGGGCCGCTTTCGTTTTCAAACTACACTGAAACCTTTTGAGGCTCTTCTGGAGCAGAGCGACGCATCCAAGCGGGGCCACAGGTAGCACGCATTTTCTGCCGGAACTTCTCTTGTTCTTCGGGGGAGAGGTTAGCCATGCGAGATTCCATCTTTTCCCGCATCATTTTGCGGCGCCGGCTCCAAGCACTTGCCCGCCCGCTTTTATTGAAGCCGCCGAACAGAATGCGGGACAACAGCAGCAAGCCTAAGGTTTGGGGAAAGGTGATGTAAGGACCATTGAAAAGGTCGGGAACGAGCCAGTTCCATAGGCTCATGGTAAGGAAGCCAACAACGGTCACAAACAGGACCGCTAATACAGCGAATTTAAGGCCGCGGAGCAGCCAAGAAGAGGGATTCATAAGGTGGTATTTCTAAGAGCGTCGTACTGACGAAGGAAGCTTCTCGCTGGTGTGCAAATAATGAACGTTGGCATGCGAGATGCTTCTACAAGTGCTGACAACGTGTTAGGAGAATGTGCTAATCAGTGAACAGTTCGGTGTACAGTTTTTGCAGCCGCTTACGCAGGTGCTGCACGGCGTAGTGCTTACGGGAAATTAGCGTTTTGAGGGGCACCCCAGTTTCCTCTTCCATTTCGCGGAAGGTTTTTTCTTCCAACTCATGCCAGATAAAGACTTCTCGTTGGGCAGCAGGCAATTCTGCCAGCGCGTCGGACAAGGCTTCCATTAGCGTCTCGCGAAGCAGCCGGTTTTCGGGAGCATCGTCGGGGGCGGGCAGAATATCGGCGAGCAGCAGAGAGCTTTCCTCGTCGGCCGAGAAGTTGCGGGTTAGCTCGTCTTCGAGGGAAGTGGTCTTCTTGCGGCGGTAGAGGTCCGTTATTTTGTTACGGGCCACGCGAAACAGCCAGGCGGCAGCCTGCTCAACCGGTTTGAGCACGCGGTAGCTTTCTACGAGTTCGGCAAAGACGTCTTGCAATACGTCTTCCGCCTCGGCGGGGTCGGGGATGCGGCGACGGATGAACTGCAGCAGCCGGCCGCGCTGCGCGCGCACAGCCTCCTGTATCTGCTGGTCCTGGTGGCCGGCCGTCATCGGTAGCGTCATGGTGAGGGGTAGCGTTTCCATTCTGCTTGCACAGACGAACGAAGCTGGAAAATACTTCATTGTCACTGCTTTTTTTGAAAGAAAGAGTTGCAGCCTTTCCCTGCTTCACCTTAGCAGCAACTAGCTCTGTTGGCAATTACCTCAACAAGTACAACCCCATTGCCCTTTAAATACAGATTAAAAGCGTGCTAATCCTACAACTGTCTGGGTGTAGGACCTGATTTAAGGGTGGCGTTTTCCGATTTTCAGGATACCTTTGCCAGCCAATTCACTACGGCTGCGCTTCTGCGTGCCGCTTCGTTTCGCCGTCAACTGCCCCGCATGGATCAGAACATACCGCAGGTTATTCAAACGGTTCCTCTTCAGTACTACGTCTTCTTCGCTACGGCCCTGTTCGCCATTGGCGTGCTTGGGGTACTTACCCGGCGTAATGCCATTATCATTTTTATGTGCGTGGAGCTGATGCTCAACGCTGTAAACGTGCTGCTGACAGCTTTCGCAGCTTACCGCTCCGATGCGAACGGGCAGGTGTTCGTGTTTTTCATTATGGCCGTAGCCGCTGCCGAAGTGGCTGTCGGGCTGGCCATTATCGTCATGATCTACCGGAACCTGCAAAACACCGACGTCAATCTATTAAATCGACTGAAGTTTTAAGTTGATGGCTTAAAGGTCGACTTGTTAAATGGCTAGCCGTTCGACGGCTTATACCAATAGCCAACCATTTAACAGCTCACCCATTACGCCATTTAGCCATTACTATAGATGCAAGAAACCGTTCTTCCCGCCGCCAGCGCCCCGTACTCTACATTTCTGTACGTACTTATTCCGCTGCTGCCTTTCCTAGGCTTTCTCATCAACGGGCTGCTCAACAAACGTCTCTCCGGCACGGTAGCCGGCGCGCTTGGCAGCGCCACGGTCCTTGGCTCGTTCTTGATTTCGGTGTACCTGTTCCTGAATTTCCAGTATCAGTACACCGTCAAGCTGTTCGACTGGATTTCGGTGGGCTCGATGCAGATTCCCTTCACCTATCAAATCGACCAGCTTAGCCTGATTATGCTACTGCTTGTGACGGGCGTTGGGTTCCTGATTCACGTGTACAGTATTGGCTATATGCACCACGACGAGAACGTGGGCAAGTTTTTCAGCTTTCTGAACCTGTTCGTGTTCAGTATGCTAGTACTGGTATTGGGCGCTAATTTCGTGATTCTGTTCATTGGCTGGGAAGGTGTAGGGCTGTGCTCCTACCTGCTCATTGGTTTCTGGAATAAGCACACGGCCTTCAACAATGCCGCCAAGAAAGCCTTCATCATCAACCGCGTCGGTGACTTGGGTTTCCTGCTTGGCATCTTCCTGATTTACCTCACCTTCGATTCCGTACAGTACGCCGAGGTGTTTCAGAAGGCCTCCACCATGCAGATCGGTACGGGCGTAGTAACGGCTATTACGCTGCTGCTCTTCGTGGGTGCCATGGGCAAATCGGCACAGCTGCCGCTCTACACCTGGCTCCCCGATGCTATGGCTGGTCCTACTCCGGTTTCGGCCCTGATTCACGCGGCAACCATGGTGACGGCCGGTATCTACATGATTTTGCGCGCCAACGTGCTCTTCACGCTCGCGCCCCAAACGCTGGAAGTTGTTGCCATTATTGGTGCGGCTACAGCGCTGTTTGCCGCCACCATCGGCTTGGCGCAGAATGACATTAAGAAGGTGCTGGCCTACTCCACCGTTTCGCAGTTGGGCTACATGTTCCTCGCTTTAGGCGTGATGGGGTACAGCACCAGCTTGTTCCACGTGTTGACGCACGCCTTTTTCAAGGCCCTGATGTTCTTGGGCGCGGGTTCGGTGATTCACGCCATGAGCAACGAGCAGGATATGCGCCGCATGGGCGGCTTGCGCAAAGCGTTGCCCATTACGTTTATCACCTTCCTAATTGGCTGCCTCGCCATTGCTGGTATTCCGCCGTTTTCGGGCTTCTTCTCGAAAGATGAAATCCTGCTGCATGCCTACGAGCACAGCAAGGTGCTGTATGCCGTGGGCTTGTTTACGGCCTTCCTGACGGCGTTTTACATGTTCCGTTTGCTGTTCCTTACGTTCTTCGGCGAGTTCCGGGGCACTGAGGAGCAGAAGCATCACCTGCACGAGTCGCCGGCTTCCATGACCCTGCCGCTGATTATTCTCGCCATTCTGGCAGCAGTTGGTGGCTTTATGAACGCACCGCTTGTACTCGGCCGCGGCTACCTCGCCGATTACCTTGCCCCTCTCTTTACGTACTCGCAGCGCCTCAATCCAGCGGCCTTCGGTGCGGAAGTTGACCACGCCACAGAGTATATGCTTATCGGTCTCTCCGTAGGCGCCGGTGTGTTGGGTATCATTCTGGCTTATGTGCAGTACGTGAGCCGCGGTGTGCGGCCAGCCGAAGACGACGCACAACGCTCGGCGCCCGAAAGCGTGGTTTATCACAAATACTACATCGACGAGCTTTACAATGCCTTGTTCGTACGCCCGGTTATGATCCTGTCGAACTGGTTTTACCGCTATGTAGAGCAAGGCGTTATTGACCCAATTGTAAACGGCTTCGGCCGCGTTACGGTGGGTGGCGGTAGACTCCTGCGCAACGTGCAAACCGGCTCGGTGGAAACCTACTTGATCTTGATGGTGATCGGTATTGCGCTGATACTGGCGTTGAATTCCGGTAAGTTTTAACTACCCGACACTACGCTATGAAGGGTATGCTGCTTTTTTTGGGAGATTTAGGAGCTAGCGAGCTGATGCTCCTTATGCTCATTGTCCCCTTAGGAGCTGTTCTTCATTTCTTGCCGTCCATCATAGCGTTCAAGCGCCCCGACAGGCTTCTAATTTTCCTTGTTAATCTCTTGGCTGGCTGGTCAATTATTGGGTGGTTTGTTGCCCTTTATCTTGCCCTCCGAAAAGCGCCAGTCCCTAAACCTTTCTCATTTTCCACTGCACCAGCAGGTACGTCAGCTATTTCCGTTGCTGACGAACTAGGCAAGCTGCGTGACTTGCGCAACCAAGGCGTACTCACGGCAGCGGAATTTGAGCGTCAAAAGAACAACCTGCTTAGCTAATGCTGACTGTCCTTCTCCTACTATGGCCCGTGGCGGCCGCCCTGCTACTGCACTTCTTCAAGGGTAGTACTGCCCGCGTGGCAGCGTTTGGTGCGGCGCTGATTGAATTCGCTCTAGCAATTTTCGCAGCCGTTACCTTCAACGGTGGCAACTCCGACCAATCCTCGGTAAACCTGCCCTGGATTGCATCAGCGGGAATCAACTTCCATGTAGGAATGGACGGCCTAAGCTTGTTACTGGTGCTGCTTACTACATTTCTGGTGCCGCTTATTTTGCTGGCGTCGTACCGCCGCAATTTCGAAAATGCCTCGGCATTTTATGCGCTGGTGCTGTTCATGGAAACTGGACTGGTGGGTGTATTTACGGCCCAGGATGCTTTCCTATTCTACTTCTTCTGGGAAGTAGCCCTCATTCCGATTTACTTCCTGGCTGGTGTGTGGGGCGGTGTAAACCGGGCCCGCGTTACGTTCAAGTTTTTCCTCTACACGATTGTCGGCTCACTGTTTATGCTGGCCGGCTTCGTGTACCTCTACTTCCAGACTGGCCCGGCTGCCAATGGTCTTGCCGCGCACAACGCTGACCTCGCTTCGTTCTATAACCTGAACTTGAGTGCGCAGGAGCAGTCGTGGTTGTTCTGGCTGATTTTCGCGGCCTTTGCCGTGAAGATGCCCATCTTCCCGTTCCACACCTGGCAGCCCGACACGTACACCGAGTCGCCGGCTCCGGCCACCATGCTGCTCTCGGGTATCATGCTGAAAATGGGTATCTATGGCTGCATGCGCTGGCTGCTGCCGGTGGTGCCGCTCGGTGTGAGCCAATGGCAGAACCTAGTTCTAATTTTGTCGATTATCGGCATCATCTACGGCGCTGTTATTGCAATTCGTCAGGAGGACGTGAAGCGGCTTATTGCTTACTCTTCTCTCTCCCACGTAGGGCTGATGGCGGCTGGTGTTTTCTCGCTCACGCAAATCGGCTTGCAAGGAGCTAGCATTCAGATGCTGGCACACGGCGTGAACGTGGTGGGCATGTTCTTCATTGCCGACTGCATTGAGCGCCGCACCAACACCCGCATGATTCCGGCCTTGGGTGGCCTCACCCGTCAGACGCCTATTCTGAGTGTATGCTTCTTGGTGCTGCTGCTTGGCACAGTCGCGCTGCCGCTCACCAACGGCTTTGTGGGTGAGTTTCTGCTGCTAGGGGGCGTGTATCAGTATAGTGCCTGGATGGGTGCTGTGGCTGGCATCACTATTATCTTGGCGGCTGTGTACTTGCTGCGCATGTTCCAGCGCGTTATGCTCGGCCCAGATTCGTCGTTTTCCAACACTATCACCGACCTGACTGGTGCAGAGCTAGTAGTCTTGGTGCCGCTTATCGTGTTGGTCTTCTGGATTGGCTTGTTCCCGAATACGTTTCTGCACCTATCAGAAGGAAGCGTGATGAATATTTTAAGTGAGGTGGTGAAGAGGTAACGCCAACTTTAAGTTGGCCGCCTGGCTCCCCTATCCGCTCAGGCGGCCACGACATAGTTTCATGATTCACCAACTTGAAGTTGGTGTTACAGTTTGACCATGATTTCAATCGTTCTTCTTTCTGTTTTTGGCCTCGGCAACCTGTTTTTAGGGTTTCTGCGCTCCAACCGGATTCTGCTGCCGGCAGCTATGCTCATGCTGGGCACGGTGCTGACCGTCAACTTCACCGACTGGAACGGCGGACCACAGTCGTTTTTCCACGACATGCTCGTGGTCGATAACTTCTCGGTGGCCTTCACAGGCATTGTGGTGTTGACGGCACTGCTGCTGATTCCTTTCTCCGAGAAATACGTGCGCGACGGTCAGGCCAACCTGGCCGAGTACTACTCGCTGCTGATCTTTTCGCTGGTTGGGGCCATCATGATGGTAGCATACAACCACCTGCTGATGCTGTTCTTGGGCATCGAAATCCTGAGCGTGGCCATGTATGTGGTAGCCGGCGCCGAGAAAACCAACCTGCGTTCCAACGAAGCAGCCCTGAAGTACTTCCTGATGGGGGCATTTGCTACGGGCATCCTGCTCTTTGGTATGGCGCTGGTATACGGCGCCACGGGCACTTTCGAGCTGAAAAACATCAGCTTTGCCGTGCAAAACCCCGTCAATGCTTCACTCACGCCGATGCTCTACATCGGGATGCTGATGATGCTAATTGGCATTGGCTTTAAAGTATCGGCTGCCCCTTTCCACTTCTGGACTCCGGATGTTTACGAGGGTACCCCTACCTTCTTCACGGCTTTCATGAGCACCGTAGTGAAAACGGCGGGCTTTGCAGCGTTCCTGAAACTGCTGGTGCAGGCTTTCCCGGCTGCTTCAGCTCAAGGGTTGTGGTTGCCTACCTTAACGGCCATGTGCGTGCTCACGCTGGCCATCGGCAACGTGGGGGCGGTAGTACAGACCAGCGCTAAACGGATGTTGGCCTACTCCAGCGTGTCGCATGCTGGTTACTTACTTATTGGACTGGTAGCCTTCAACGGACAACTGGAAGGGGCTTCCGCCAATGGCATTTTCTTCTACTCGCTGGCTTATTCGCTGGCAACGGTGGCCGCTTTCGGGGTGCTGAAACAAGTGTCGGAGCAGCGCAAGCGCGAAGACTACGATGGCCTGAATGGTCTTGCAAAAACCAATCCGCTGCTGGCCTTCGTGATGACCGTGGCCATGCTTTCCCTGGCTGGCATTCCGCTAACTGGTGGCTTCTTCGGGAAGTTTTTCATCTTTTCGGCGGCTGTAGAGAATGGGCACATCGGCTTAGTAGTGTTTGCCGTGGTTATGTCGATGATCAGCATTTATTACTACCTGCGCCCCGTTATTGCCATGTACATGCGCGACCTTGACGCCGACACCAGTGAACCAATACAAATAAGCGGGTTCCAGTCGGCAGCCTTGCTGCTACTAGCGCTGCTAACGGTGGTGCTCGGTGTGCTGCCAGGAATTTTAAGTGGCATCTTGTAAGCAAAACGATTCTTAACAGAAAAAGCGGCCTTCGAGCCGCTTTTTCTGTTACTATACCAGACAAAACGCATACGCCAATGAGGCAACCAGCTTGGATAGGCCGTTTACTATGGGGGCTAACTATCCTCTGGATGGTGCTAGGCTCAAGTATTGCTTATGGTGGTCCATTCATTGGTCCGGGTGCTTACCTTTTATGGTTGGCCAGCTTCTACAGCTTGCTAACTAACCGTCCTTGGCTAACCTTCTCTTCCATAACTCGGTCTAGTTGGATTGCCTATTTAGCGGGTACTGCAGGTTGTGTTGTTGCTCTCTGCCATTTCGCCGCAAGTCCAACCACATACGCTTTTTGGTTTGCTGGAGTGTTGAGCGTATTTGCGCTCTTACTCGCTCAGCAAACTAAAGCCGGAGTTGTAGCCCTCTTTGTTACTGGCGTATGCTTGGTCTTATTCCCGTGGGTTGTGGTCCGTCATGTTAGCTTGCAGCCCTCTATTGAAGCAGGTAATGTAGCGCATGTGCGTTTGCTGCTTTTGTGTGGTGCTGATCCTAACGCGCTACACCAGCACGACACTCCGTTGATAGCGGCTGTGCGAGGCTGTCGCCTTGATATTGCACAAGAACTATTGCGTCACGGTGCCGACCCCAATGGCAGGAGCAGTGCCTTTATGAATTCCACCTCCGCACTCTTCGAAGCAGCACGAACTCAGTGTGGTGTCTCTACCCTTGGCCTACTGTTACAGTATAAAGCTGACCCAAACCAACGCAACGGTAGCGGTGAAACTGCCCTGTTCCATGCCATACATTTCTGCCAGCTAGAAAACGTCCGGCTGCTTTTACAAGCAGGAGCCTACATCAATCTTAAGGACAAAAGCGGCAATACACTTTTGAGTGTTGCACATCAAACCAAGTTCGAGCCAGTCGAAACTCTTCTCCAGGCCTCAATTTCCCATTCTAAGTAATCATGCTCTGGCGTAATTATCAGTAGTACTACAGCTGAGATATTCTAGCTAATAGCTGGTGCTGGCTCCACTTGATAGTCAAACGCGCCGCATCAGCACGGAGGCTTCATCTGCGTACACGACAGCTTCATCCGTAAATGGCTCTTCGCCCCTGAACTTCAGCAGCAGGCGGGCGGTGGTAATGACGTCTTTCTGGCAGTAGTGTACAATACGCGGCAGGTCTTGGTCTTCGTAGTAAACACGGGCCACATCGGCGCCGGTGATGTCGTCTTTGGGGGTGGGAATGCCGAACATAGCAGCCAGCAACGACAGGGAGGTGAAGGATTTTCGGTCGCCGAATTTCCAGAGTTCCAGCGTGTCGAGGTGGTTTATTTCCCAGGGTCTTTTGCCGGCCGTATCGAGTTGCGGTGGCAAGCCGAGGCCATTGATGAGTAAGCGGCGCGAGATGTAAGGGATGTCAAACTCCTTGTTGTTGTGGCCGCAGAGCCAGTGCTCGGGTTTCTTTTCAAGAATAGCTGAGAACTCGCGCAAGAGTTGGGCTTCGTCGTGGTTGGCGAAGGACTTCACATAGAAGCGTAGCCGCTCCTGCTTGTCGTAGTAGAAGCAACCAAGCGAAATACAGACGATTTTACCGAACTCGGCGTAGATGCCCGCTTGCTCGAACAAAGCAGCAGCGTGCAGATGATCCGGCAACGGGTCGATGTGCGAGGCGTGCGAAATCCAGCCTTTCTCACGGCGCAGGGCATGACACTTATGCTCCCACAAATGCTGCAACATTTCCGCCAGGTCGTCGTGACAACCAACGCAGGGCACAGTTTCAATATCGAGCACGAATACCTGGTCGAGCGAGAGGTTGCGGAGCAGGCGCATAAGCGGAATGAAAAAGCCGAGGGATGATGCCGAAGATACAATTTCCGGCCACATAGGCGGCTCTTTCCTTACATGGACTTGCACCTTAAGTATGATGCTGAAGACCCGACTTCTGTTTCTTCTGTCAAGCCTTACTCCTCCTAGTGTTGCGGACAGTTGGTAAACAGAATACCGTGCTTTATCTGGCAAGCAGATGCTAGATAAAGCACGACGAGCAAGTTTGAACTGGAAACCCTCTTTCCGTTAACTAAACGCGCAGCCTGGCAGAAGCTAAGTTTAGACGAATAGTACCCTGGCACTATAGCAGAGCAGAAGAATAAACTTCCTTCATGTTAGGCCTTCGCGCAAGGCTTTGCTCACAGCTTCGGTCATAGAGCGAACATGCAGCTTCTCGTAGATTTTCTTGATGTGCGAGCGGACCGTATCAATGCTGATACCTCGGTCGGCGGCTATCATCTTGTAGCTGTATCCTTCCACCAGCAACCCCAGTATTTCCTGTTCACGGGCACTCAGGTTGGCATGCGATTCTTCGGCGGGGCGGCGGGGCGGTACTTTCGGGAACAAGCGCAAAACTTGCCGCGCAATAACCGGGGTCATGGGGGCACCGCCAGCCCGCACTTCTCCAATAGCGTCGAGCAAGCGAACAGGGGAAGTTTTCTTCAACAAATACCCGTCGGCACCAGCGCAGATGGCATCAAACACCCGGTCGTTTTCCTCGAACACCGTCAGCATAAGCACATTAATTTCCGGGGCAATGGCCTTGATACGGCGCAAGCCCTCGATACCCGTGCAGCCTGGCATATCAATATCCATGAGCACCACATCGGGCCGGAGACGTTGCATGTCGGCCTCGGCCTGGGTGCAGTTGCCTAAGGCGCCCGCTAGCTCCATTCCCATCGAGCCCGACAACAACTGGCTCAGGCTCGTGCGCAGGTCAATGTTGTCTTCGTAAATCAGTACGCGAGTAGCCGTTTCCATTTGCCAGGGATAGTAGGGTATCGAATACATCTAATATACAAGTTGAGGACACCTAATCAGACCACATGATAATGTGAGGCTGCACGGTAATGGCTACCGGTTTACTAATCATTGTGCTTTAGGCTTTAAGCGGCATGCTCAGGTGCAGCTTGGTGCCTTTACCGGGAGCAGTATCGATGGTGAGTTGGCCGGAAAGGTTGGCGGCTCGGGCGCGCATATTCGTTAACCCATTACCGCCCCCCTGCGCCGGGCTGTTTGGGTCAAAGCCGACGCCATCGTCCTCGACGGTGAGATGCAGGCGGCCGTGGTGGTAGGCAAGCAGAATGTTGGCGTGCTCACACTGCGCGTATTTAGCCAGGTTGTTTATGGCTTCCTTGAACAGCAAAAAGAACTCACGACGAGCTTCCATGCCGAGTTTGAGGCCCTGTACTGAGGGGTCGGCGCGGAAAGTGAATTCGATGCCGCGGGCTTCCAACACATCCGAGGCAAACCGACGCATACGGGCCGTCACGTCGTCCAGCGAATCATGGGCCGGATTGATGGCCCACACAATATCATCCATAGCATCGAGCATGCGGCGCGAAGACTCCCCAATTTGCTCTAGGATGGCCGCCGCCAGTTCAGGCCGCTGCTGGCGCTGGTGGTTGCAGGCAATCTGGCTCAGGATGGAAATGCTGCTTAGCGTGGAGCCCATATCATCGTGCAAGTCGCGGGCAATGCCGTGCCGCACCCGCTCTAGGGCCAGCAACTGCCCCACCCGAACCCGATAGGCTAGAAAGAGCAACCCAAATACCACCCAACTTAATCCCACCTGAAACCACCACGTCCGGTGCCAGGGCGGCTCTATGATGATGTTCAACGCTACCCCGCGCGGGTTCAGCACCCCATCGTTGTTGGTTGCTACTACCCGAAAAGTGTACGTGCCTGGGTCGAGGTTGGTATAGGTGGCTTCGCGGCGGTTACCGGCCGGCACCCACTGTTTGTCGAAGCTTTCGAGCTGATAGGAGTAGCGGTTTTTCTCGGGCAAATTGAAATTGAGCGCCGCAAATTCCAGCGAGAAAACCTTGTCCTCGGGCGAGAGGCGCAGCACCCGCCGCTCGGTGATAACGGTATCAGACAACTCGACGGGCCGGTTGAACTTGCGGAATGCCGTCAAGACCACGGGCGGCGGCATTGGGTTGGTGTGCACAGCCTCTGGTCGAAACGCAACCAGTCCATTGACTCCGCCAAAATAGAGGACACCCGCGGCGGAGCGGTGACAAGCGGCGGCATTAAACTCGTCTTGCAACAAACCGTCGCGCTCATCGAACGTGTGAAACTTCTGGGTGCGGGGCGCAAAACGAGCTAGGCCTTTGTTGGTGGCAAGCCACAGGTGGCCTTGCTTGTCTTCCTGCATGCCGTACACCACATCATTTGGGAGCCCATCGACTTCCCGAAAGGTGGTGAAGCGGCCTGCAATGGGGTCGTCCACTCGGGAGAAACCACCGCCTTCTGTGCCAATCCAGAGTGTGCCTTGCTGGTCTTCTAAAATGGAGCGAACCGAATTGCTGCTCAAACTACGTGGGTTGCGCCCATCGGCCCGGAAGGTGGTAAAAGCCCCGGTGCGGGCATCGTAGCGGGAGAGACCACCACCGCCAGTGGAAACCCAGGTGCGCCCTTGGCGGTCCTCGTACACCGTTCGCACGTAGTTGTTGGGCAGGCTCCGCGGATTGCTCGGGTCGTGGCGGAAGGTGGTGAAGCGGTTGGCAACCGGGTCATACAGACTAAGCCCACCGCCATTTAATCCCACCCACAACTTGCCCCGCGGGTCTTCATACACCGATAGAACAAGGTCGTCGGCGAGGCTGTTGGGCTGCTTTGGATTGTGGCGGTAATGCACAAAGCGGGAGCTACCGGGCTCCAAACAATCGAGGCCCTGGTCTTGGGTGCCGACCCATAATCGGCCGCGCTTATCAAAGCACAGAGCCCGCACGTGGTCTTGAGCCAAACTATTCGGGTTGGCCGGGTCGTGGCGGAACTCCTCACGGCGGCCAGTAGCAGGGTCGTAGCAAATCAAGCCGTGCTCTTCGGTTCCCACCCACACCCGCCCCGCCGCGTCGGACGTTACGGCCCACACCGGTCCGGGAGCCCCAGTATCGAGGCTGCCAAAGGCCGTGGGACGCAGGTTAGCGCAACTCAACCCGGCTTCGGTGCCCACCCACAACAGCCCCGACCGGTCCTGACCCAGCGCTTGCACCGTATTTTCGGGAAGGCTGCGGGGGTTGCGAGGCTGGTGTTGCAAACGACGGAAAGTGCCCGTGGCGGCTTCGTAGCGGCACAAGCCTTCGGTGGTACCCACCCATATCGTGCCGCCCTGATCCTCCAGTATAGTCTTGATCCGACCAACCGGCAGGCTACCCAGCTGCTTGCCGGGCACAAAGCTGCGCACCGCGCCGCCGGCTGCTGGCAAGTAGCGTAGCCCCTGGGTTTCGGTGCCTACCCAAAGGCCGCCCACGCGGTCGGCACACAGGGTGGTGATAGCGCTGGATGGCTGCAGGCGCGCATCCGGCAATAGCTGTTTCGTATTAGGATCGAAGCGGCTAACCCGGCCTTCTCCAGTGCCTACCCACACGGTGCCGGCTCGGTCTTGGGCTAGAGCGCGCACCGCATTGTAACGAATGCTAGTGCCTGCCGACGCCTGATGCCGAAATAGCGTGAAGCGCTGAGTAGTGGGGTTAAAAAGGTGCAAACCACTCTCGGTACCGGCCCACACCCTCCCCTGCCGGTCGCAGAGCACGGCTCGGACATAATTGTCGGATAGGCCACTGGAATCGATGGGAGCGGCGCGGTACGTGCGGAACTGGTTGGTGCGGGGCGTGTAGCAGGATAGGCCCCCACCCGTGCCCGCCCACAAGTTGCCAGCCTGGTCTTGGCCGAGCGCAAGCACATAGTTGCTGCCTAGGCTAGTGGGGCGTTGAGCGTCGTTGCGGAAGGTGCGAAAGCCTACGCCGTCGTAGCGGCACAGCCCATCCTGCGTGGCCACCCACAGAAATCCTCGCCGGTCTTGGATAACGGCATACACGCTGTTCTCCGCCAGCCCATCGGCCGTGGTTAGTGTGCGGAAGGCGGGCGAGGAGGCGGTGCTTGCCGCGAATGACAAAGATTGTGCGCCGGCTTTGACGTGCAGCAGTACGAGCAGCAAGGCCAATAGCACCCTGTACCGCCTCACGGATAATGTTAGCTCGTCGGTATAACAAATAGCATCCTCCACCTTCATCCAAGAAATATTCCACAGCTCTAATTTACTGAAGTTCAATTAGGGTTATGTTGCTGAGCAACTGTTAGCTTGCCAATAGTATCTATAGCTTCATATATACTTGTTGTAACGCCTTTAACTTCTTGGCGATACAGCAAGAGCTAGTTGCTATGCCATGCTAGACTTGCCAAGCTGCTTGTCTTCGCTAGCTCATTGCCAAACGCTCTTCGGGTGCCTGCACCAACTAGTGAAGGGCCTTTCTACCGAGTTGCTTATACTTTCTCCCTTCCACTTCTACAGCTTGTTTGCATGCCGTTACTTATCGAAAACTTATCGAAGACCTACCCAAACGGTACGCAGGCCCTGCGCAACGTGACCCTAACCATCCCGACCGGTATGTTTGGCCTGCTAGGACCCAACGGCGCGGGCAAGAGCAGCCTGATGCGCACTATTGCCACTTTGCAGGAACCCGATAGCGGCAGCATCATGCTCGATGATTTGGATGTGCTGCGCGAAAAAGACAGTGTACGGCGCGTACTGGGCTACCTACCGCAGGAATTTGGCGTGTACCCGCGCGTATCGGCCGAGGAACTGCTCGACCACTTGGCCGTGCTCAAGGGCATCGGCAACGCCAAGGAGCGCAAGGAAGCTGTGGAGGCCCTGCTCCAGCAAACCAACCTCTGGGAAGCCCGCAAGAAAAACCTGGGCGGCTACTCGGGCGGCATGAAGCAGCGCTTCGGCATTGCCCAGGCGCTACTCGGCAACCCGCGCCTAATTATTGTGGATGAGCCCACCGCCGGCCTCGATCCGGCCGAACGCAACCGCTTCCACAACCTGCTAAGCGAGATTGGCGAGAATATTATCGTGATTTTGAGTACGCACATCGTGAGCGACGTATCGGATTTGTGCCGCAACATGGCCATCATCAACAAAGGCCAAGTACTGCTCGCCGGCGACCCACTAACCGTGATAGAGCAGTTGCGCGGCCGGGTATGGCGCAAGCTGGTCGAGAAAACCGAGCTGGCCGCCTTGCAGGCCCATCACAATGTTATCAGTTCCCGCCTGTTCGCCGGCAAGACCGTAGTGCACGTGCTGGGGGAAGAACGGCCCGACAGCGGCTTCGAGGAAGTAAACCCGGATTTGGAGGATGTGTACTTCGCTGAAATCAATGGCCGGAAAGTAGTGGCCGCCGCTGAGGTATAGGCGTCCGCGCGTGACAGAAAATGAATGCCACGTCAAGCAGAGTTAAAGCATATCTAGTGCTTCGTTGCATCGGCATTGCGGCATCAACAGACCAGGTGCTTCGCTTCTGCTTGGCCTGACAAGCTAGTTGGGTTGCTTCCACAGCGCGGCGCCCTCTCCCTTACTTTCCCCTGACCAAGATGTTTCTACCCATATTCCTTTTTGAACTAAAATACCGCTTCCGGCGGCCGGCCACCTGGATTTACTTCGGGCTGTTTGTGCTAATGGCGTTTCTGCTGGTAACAGCAGCGGGCGGTGGCTTTCCCGGCGCCAACGTCAGCATTGGGGGCAATGCCAACGTGAAGCTAAACGCGCCGCACACGATCAGCACTATTATTTCGGTACTGAGCTGGATTGGCGTGCTGGTGGCGTCGGCCCTGATGAGCAATTCGGTGTACCGTGACTTCGAACACCGCACTCACTCGCTGTTTTTTACTACGCCCATCAGCAAGTGGGGCTACCTGGGCGGCCGCTTCTGGGGCTCGTTTGTGGTGGCCGTGGTGGTGTTTACCGGTATCGGGCTGGGCTTCTGGCTAGCCACCCTTATGCCTTGGATCAAGCCCGAGAAGCTTGGCCCCACGCACCTGAGCTACTACGTCTGGCCTTACCTGGTGATTGTGCTGCCGAACCTGCTGTTTTCGGGGGCGGTGTTCTTTACCATGGCCACGCTCACGCGCAACATCCTGAGCACCTACATCGGCTCGGTGGTGCTGCTGCTCAGCTACATCGTGGCGCAGTCGTACCTCTCCGACATGGACAACGAGATGCTGGCTTCGGCACTGGATGCCTTCGGGGCAGGCGCCATCTACTTCACCACTCGCTATTGGACGCCGGCCGAGAAAAACACCTTGCTGCTACCACTGAGCAATTATGTGCTATTGAACCGACTGGTGTGGGCCGCCGTGGGCGTAGCGCTGCTAGCGTTTTGCTTTGCCCGGTTTCGGTTCTCGGTTTTCTCTTCCGACGCCAAGCCTAGCAAGCGCAAAGCCGCTGCTCTGGCTGCCGCTTCCGAAGTAGCAATGCCCGCACCTACGCAACTGCGGCTACCGAAAGTAACCCAGCTGTTTACCGATGCCATGAACTGGCGACAGTGGTGGAGCCTCACCAAAATGGAATTTCGGGGCATCGTCCGCAGCGTGTATTTCATTGCCATTGTGGCCTCGGGCACCATTTACTTGCTGGTGATTGGCAGCCAGGTAGGCAAAATGTACGGCACCACTGTGTTTCCCGTCACCAACGAAGTGCTGGATACGCTCGGTGGCAACTTCGCCTTGTTCATCCTGATTATCATCACCTATTACGCTGGCGAGTTGGTGTGGCGGGAGCGGGAATCCAACATTGCCCAGATTACGGACGCGCTGCCGGTGCCCAACTGGGTGCCGTTTTTCTCTAAGCTCACCGCGCTGAGCTTGGTGCAGGTGGTGTTGTTGGTAGTGGTGCTGGTGTGCGGTTTGTTGGTGCAAACGGCCAAGGGCTACTTCCACTACGAGCCGCTGCTGTATCTGAAAGGCCTGTTTGGAGTGCGCCTGGTTGATTTTCTGCTGCTGTGCGTGCTGGCCATGCTGGTGCAGGTGCTGGTCAACAACAAGTACGTGGGCCACTTCGTGATGATACTCTACTATGCGGCCAATATTTTCCGCGAGCAGCTAGGCATCAACCACCACCTTCTCGACTACAGCGGCAACCCCAGTATTCCGTACTCGGCTATGAACGGCTACGGGCATTTTGTGGAAGGCTTTGCGTGGTTTAAAGTGTACTGGGCGGCGTTTGCGCTGCTGTTGGCCTTGGCTTCCAACCTGCTGTGGGTGCGGGGCACCGAGGCTGTGCCCCGCTGGCGCTGGCAGGAAGCTGGCCGCCGGTTCCGCCGCCCGGCTTGGGCTGCGGCCGGCCTGGGGTTGCTGGTTTTGTTGGTATCAGGTGGTTTCATCTTTTATAACACCAACATTCTCAACGAATATCGCACGCCCAAGGCTCTGGAGCAGGCGCAGGCAGCTTTCGAGAAGAAGTACCGCCGCTACAAGGATGTCGCGCAGCCGCGCATTACGGCCGTGAACCTCAACACCGACATCTTCCCGCAGGAACGGCGAGTGCACTTCACCGGCTACTTCGTGCTGCAAAACAAGACCAGCGGCCCGCTAGACTCAGTGCATGTAAGTGTGCCGCGCTTCGCCAAGATCCGGCAGCTTGACTTTGGCCCCGGAGCCCGCCTCGTGCTCAACGACTCAACCTACTTGTACCGTATCTACCAACTCGGTCGGCCCCTGGCCCCCGGCGACTCGCTGCGCCTGAATCTGGACGTAACGTACCACGAAAAGGGCTTCCCCAACAGCGGTTCCAATACCGAGGTGGTCTACAACGGCACATTTTTCAACAGCAGCTACCTGCCTTCGCTAGGCTACGAAGAAGGCCGAGAGTTAAGTGATGATGATGTACGAAAGCGCAACGACTTGAAGCCCAAGCCGCGCATGGCCTCGGTTAACAATCTGAAGGCGCGGCAGAACACCTACATCAGCCACGACTCCGACTGGATTCGCTTTGAAACTACCGTCAGCACCTCGCCCGACCAGATAGCCATTGCGCCCGGCTACTTACAGAAGGAATGGACCCAGAACGGCCGCCGCTACTTCCGCTACAAGATGGACCGGCCCATGCTCAATTTCTATTCTTTCCTCTCGGCCCGCTACGCCGTTAAGAAAGACCAGTGGACCGACACGGTGGGTGGGCGTACCATACCCATCGAAATCTATTACCAGCCCGGCCACGAGTACAACCTGGACCGAATGGTGCGGGGCGTGAAAGAATCATTGAGCTATTTCTCGCGCAACTTCAGCCCCTACCAGCACCGGCAGGTGCGCATTCTGGAGTTTCCGCAGTATGCCTCGTTTGCCCAGAGCTTCGCCAATACCATTCCCTTCTCCGAGAGCATCGGCTTCATTGCCGACGTAGACGATAAAGACCCCGAAGACATCGACTATCCGTTCTACGTGACCTCGCACGAAATAGCGCACCAGTGGTGGGCGCACCAGGTCATTGGCGGCGACGTGCAGGGCTCCACGCTCATGTCCGAGACAATGGCCCAATATTCGGCGCTGATGGTGATGAAGCACCACTACGGTGCCTACACCATGCAGAAGTTTCTGAAGTATGAACTCGACCGTTACCTCGGGGGCCGTTCGGCAGAACGCAAGAAGGAAGTGCCGCTATCGAAAGTAGAAAACCAGCCCTATATCCATTACCGCAAGGGCTCGGTGGTGATGTACGCCCTAGCCGACTACATTGGGGAAGCCAAGCTCAACGCTGCGCTTAAGGAGTACGTGCAAGCCGTGGCTTACCAGGGCCCGCCCTACACCAATTCCACGGAGTTTCTAGGCTATATCAAGCGGGCCACGCCCGACTCATTGCAGTACCTGGTGAAGGATATGTTCGAGAACATCACGCTCTACGACAACCGCCTCACTGCCGCCTCCGCCCAGAAACTGCCCGATGGCCGCTACAAAGTCAAGATGACCATCGAGGCGCGCAAGTTCTACGCCGATAGCCTCGGCAACGAGCGGGCCGCGCAGTTCCAGGATTGGGTGCCGGTGGCCGTATTCCCGGAGCCCGGCAAAGATAAAAAGCCCGTATCTCCGCTGGCTCTCACAAAACGCCGCTTACACGCCGGCACCAATCAGCTGGAATTCATCGTACCGAAAAAGCCCGCCAAAGCCGGCGTCGACCCGTATCATGAGTTGGTAGACCGCACATTGGAAGACAATACCAAGGCGGTAGAGTTGTAAAACCATACTTCACAAAACTGCCCCAACAACAAGAGCCGCCCGATGAGGGCGGCTCTTGTTGTTATCTGCTCAAAATGGTTTCAGCTATTCTGCCTGAATAGCCTGCATTTCCTTCTTGTACAGCCAATACGAATACCAATACACCACCCCAACCGACGCAAATACACCTACTAGCAGCGCCACCGTAGCCACTTGCACCGGGAACACCAGCGCCAGCACCGCACTCAGCAAACCACTAGCAAAGAATAGCCGTCCGCCTAAGCGGTGCACGCGCGTCCAGATGCGCGGAAACTCCAGCGCCCAAGGCGTCTTGAAGCCCACGAAGTAATTGGGCTGCACAGTAGTGAGGTAGTTGCCTACCAGCGCGAAAAACAGTCCCAATACCACGGCCATTCCCTGCCCGGGCTTCACGGCCGGATGCAAAGCCACATACAAGCAATACATGCTAATTCCACTCAGCAGCCCTACAAAAGCCAGCATCAGCTTATGATAGTTGGGGTTGTTGGCATCGAGCCGTCGCTTAGGGTCGAAGCGAGGAATGAACAGGAATAACAGGTAGGTGCTCAGCGGCAAGAAGACGCAGATTATCCAGATGTTGACCTTGTCTGTGTAGCCATTGGCGTTGCCACCGATGTCGAAGTGCGTCGGGATTTGCGCCGGCAGCGCCTCCCAGGTGTATACCAAATACAAAGCAGGCAGCACCAGCGCCAACAGCGTAAGCAGGTGCCAAATAGAGAAGGAAGCTTTCATGTTGTGGGAACGCACGTTAAATCATGACTTGAATTGCAGCAGCCATCCTAGTAGTTCGTCCATCACGGTCATATTGAGCGTGTAGGTCACGAACTGGCCTTGCTTGTCGCTGGACACAAGGTCGGCTTGGCGGAGTAGGTCAAGGTGGTGGCTTATGGTGGGCTTCGAGAACTGAAAGTGTTCGGCTATTTCCCCGGCCGTGCGCGGCTGTTCACGGAGCAATTCCAGAATGGCGCGCCGTGTGGGGTCATTAAGGGCTTTAAATAGAGCGTTCAAGACTGGTTAGTTATTTAGACAAATATCTAAATATTTATTCAAGATAGCAAGGAGTTTATAAGACTTTACTACGCCTTATCTATCTGGCTCTGTAATCCGATGTAGCCTTTAAGCTCTGAATGAAGTCGGCTTCTTTTGCAACAGGATAAATCTTTAACGACTCCGGAGATACTGTATTAACGATTGATAGCAGCGCTACTAACTCGGGCACATAGTTGTTATTCCAGAATAGCTCGGTTGTTTTTCCGTCTTTAGCTAACGCTACTTCCACCTGAAATCCATCATCGGCTGCCACATTGTTGCTCCGTAAAACCAAAGAATCTAGATTAGAACGACGCAAAACTTGCCGGAATACCCGAGCCTGTTGAGGACTTATAGGGTTGCTACTTATGCGGATAGGTGTAGCTCCTGACTTATAAGCTGTTTTGTACAGCACCAGCTCATGCCCGTTTAACACATAAGTGGCCCGATAGACGTCTATCAGATACTGCATAGGGCGCGAGAGCTTCACGGAATCTGAGCCGTACTCACGCCAGCCGTATTCTCTATGCGATAGGATAAACTTGACTTCGAGCCGTTGCTTATGATGCGTGCGGTGTTCGTTAGTATTAACACACGAGCAGAGGGCAAGCAAAATCAGCAAGCACAATTTGGTAGGCATAAGCACATCGTAGTTAACGATAGGGTAAAATTGATACCCTAATAAATCTAAAAGCGGCGCCTGATGCATCAGGCGCCGCTTTTAGATTTTTGCTGTTGCAGCAAACGTGTTAATTACGTTTATACTGCTGCAATAAATTGCTCAATTTTTCTGTGTGACCACTGAGTTCCCAGATAGGAATCACCTCAAGTTGCTCATTGGTTTGAGAATGCTTAATTATTAAGTACTCAAGTGAGCCAGCTTTGCCACCTGTAACAGACTTGAGCATCACTTGCATGTGCTTCCAAGGGAGAAATCCAACCTTAGGAGTCCATAGGCCTGCACGCCCTAGTTTCAGAGCTGGTTTTGTATTGAATAAACCTTTGAAACTTACTCCTAGGAGAGCAATACCTACAAGCAGAGCACCAATTACAACCAAAACATTAAGAGGGCTTTGAATACTTCCCCACATTGCAAATACAATGCTGCATGCTCCCGTAAATAAACCGAAGTAGCTGTTTTTGGGGGAGGTATAAAAAACGTACTCGTAGTCTTCAGCCTGCATTTATTTTCCCAGTACCGCAGTCTTGATGCTGAGTTCTTTAAGCTGCACTTCCGAAATCTGGGAAGGTGAGTCAATCATGACGTCGCGGCCGGAATTGTTTTTCGGGAAGGCAATGAAGTCGCGGATGGAGTCAGCGCCGCCGAAGAGGCTGCACAGGCGGTCAAAGCCAAAGGCAATGCCGCCGTGCGGTGGTGCACCGTACTCGAAGGCGTCGAGCAGGAAGCCAAACTGCGCTTTCGCCTCTTCATCGGAGAAGCCTAATAGGCTGAACATGCGGGCTTGCACGGTCCGGTCGTGGATACGGATGGAGCCGCCACCTACTTCTACCCCGTTGATTACCATGTCGTAGGCGTTGGCCCGCACGTCGCCGATGGTATCAGGCGAATCGAGCAGAGCAATGTCTTCAGGCTTGGGCGAGGTGAACGGGTGGTGCATGGCAAAGTAGCGGCCTTCCTCCTCGTTAAATTCGAGCAGCGGGAAATCCACCACCCACAGCGCCGAGAACGTGTCTTTGTCGCGCAGGCCGAGGCGGGAGCCCATTTCCAGGCGCAGTTCCGAAAGAGCTTTGCGGGTTTTGTTGGGCTCACCGGCCAGCACTAGCAGCAAGTCGCCAGGTTGCGCATTAAAGGCGGCTTTCCACTGCTGTAGCAGCTCTTGTGAGTAGAACTTATCAACCGAAGACTTCACGCTGCCATCGGCTTCCACGCGGGCGTACACGAGGCCAGTGGCGCCAATCTGTGGGCGCTTCACGTAGTCGGTTAGCTCGTCGAGTTGCTTGCGGGTATAGGTGGCCGCACCGGTGGCGCAGATGCCTACTACCAAGCCCGCCGCCTCGAATACGGGGAAACCGTGGCCTTTTACCACCTCGTTCAACTCCACAAACGGCATCCCAAAACGCGTATCGGGTTTGTCGTTGCCGTAGAGGCGCATGGCGTCGGCGTAGGTCATGCGGGGCAGCGTGCCGATTTCGATGCCTTTCACCTCGCGGAACAGGTACTGCACCAGGCCCTCGAAGGTATTGAGGATGTCTTCCTGCTCCACAAACGACATTTCGCAGTCGATCTGCGTGAATTCGGGCTGACGGTCGGCGCGCAAGTCTTCGTCGCGGAAGCACTTCACAATTTGGAAGTACCGGTCGAAGCCCGACACCATGAGCAACTGCTTGAAGGTTTGGGGGCTCTGGGGCAGCGCGTAGAATTCGCCAGGGTTCATGCGGGAAGGCACCACAAAGTCGCGGGCACCTTCGGGCGTGCTTTTGATGAGCACGGGCGTTTCCACTTCAATGAAATCTTGGCCGTCGAGGTAGCGGCGGGTGGCCTGCGCCACACGGTGCCGCAGCATCAGGTTTTGGCGCACCACGTTGCGGCGCAAGTCGAGGTAGCGGTACTTCATCCGCAGGTCGTCGCCGCCGTCGGTTTCGTCTTCGATGAGGAAGGGCGGCAGCTTGGCTGGATTGAGCACGTCAATTTTCTCGACGCGGATTTCGATGCCGCCTGTCGGGATTTTGTCGTTTTTGGAGTGGCGCTCCGACACCCGGCCGGTTACTTGCAGCACAAATTCGCGACCGAGCTGGCGGGCTTGTTCGCGCACTTCGGCTGATTCAACGCCATCTTCCAGAGCCAACTGCGTGAGGCCGTACCGGTCGCGCAAATCAACCCACAGAATACCGCCTTTGTCGCGGGTGCGCTGCACCCAGCCGCAGAGTGTAACAGTTAAACCAACGTGTTCGGGGCGCAATTCGCCGCAGGTGTGAGTCCGGAGCATTCTGGTTTCTAATTTCTGGTTTCTGGTTTCTAGTTCTGGCGCGCTACAACTCGTGTGCTACAGGCCGCAACTTGAAACATGCCAAAGGTAGACAGGAAAAATTAGTAGGGTAGCTAAAAATCAAGTGGTTTGTTGTGAAGAAAACCACATTGATTTGTGATAAATGTTTGTTTTTGAAACGAATGGGGCCTTTTTCCTGGTCTTGTAGTAAGTTCGGCACGGAGTATGCAAACTGCCCACTCAATTACGACCTCAACCTACTCGACTTCTTTTTATTAAGGCTTCCATATGAAACGCTCCGCTCTTCTTGTTCTCGCTGCCGTTTTCTTCTCTTTCTCTTCGCAGGCGCAAACCAAAATTAAGACCAAGGCCAAGGCGGCTGACGGCACCGAAGTGAAAACCAAATCGGAGGCGGAACCCGTGACGCTGAACGGCCCTATCAAGCGCGTAGAGACGCTGTCGGGCATCGATATTTTTCCGGCTAGCGGCGGGCAGAGCATCATGCTCAGCTTCACGCAACAGTTCACCAAGCCCGGCACCCTGGTGATGACCAACTACAAAAACCAGCCGGTTTACACCACCGCCCTCGACCCCGCCAACAACACCGGTGCACCGGTTGACCTCGGCCGCATTCCGGCGGGCAACTACCTCATCGAAGCCAAAACCGGCAACTACGTGTACTGGAAGAAGGTGAAGGTAACGTATCCGGCACCAGCGGTAGCCAAGAAAAAGCGCCGCTAGTCTTTCTTGAAACTTCTTTCTGCAGCTCCGAAGTTATTCTACTTCGGAGCTTTGCATTTGTTGGAAGCTCTACCAAACTCCGGTTAATAAGCGTTCTAGCCTATGTTGGCCACGACGGACCAAGCTGAAGCTTGGCGTTACCTTGTACCTTTCCGCCCTGTATGAAAACCACTTTTCGCTTTTTCCGCTTTGCTCCCCTCCTGCTGGCGGTGCTGCTACTGGCGGCGTTTGCCGCGCCCAAGCTCAAAAAAACCACTGTCGGCAAGAACATTACGGTAGGGGTTCCCGAAGGCTTCCAAGCGCTGCCCGACGATGGTATTGCAGCCAAATATCCGGCCCCGCGCAAGCCGCTGGCCGTATTCAGCAATGCCAGTGGCCGCGTCGACTTCAGCGTGGCGCAGAAGCCGAGCACCTTCAGCAACCAAGATTACGGACTGCTGCTTAAGATCTACAAAGCCAGCATCCAGAATATGTATTCCAAGGTTGATTTCCTGACCGAGGATATTCGCACCATCAACAAGCGCGATTTTGTGGTACTAGAATTCGTGTCGTCGGTAGCCGATACGCGCCGAACCGGCAACCTAGCCCCTATCCGCCGCTACCAGATGGTGCAATATGCTATTGAAGGCGACCAGCTCACGGTTTTCACGTTTGTAGCGCCCGCCGACGAGCAAGCGCAGTGGCAGCCCACCGCCCGCGCCGTTATGCAAAGTATTTCAATGAAGTAGGGTTTTGAGAACGTCATACGACGTCATTCTTCATCTTGGACCCGCATGCCGAAGCATCTAGTGTGCTGACCGTACTGCCGTTCCTAACTCCAACCAGAACGCCCTACTGAGCATGTGGCGAATTAAGCTGAGGAGGCAACAAAGCCTCTCGGATGCTAACTAAACTCCAACCAGCCCGTCATGCTGAGCGCAGCCGAAGCATCTCGCTAGTGTGGTAAAATCAGATAGCATGGCAACATCAGCACGCGAGATGCTTCGGCTGCGCTCAGCATGACAATAGTATCACAACCTCAGCACGGTCAGCACGCGAAATACTTCGGCTTCGTTCCATCCCTGGCTTGGTGTGCCACCTGCGCAGCAGGACGGTTACGAAATAAAGGACCTACTATCTTGTCTCACAACTCTATGTCTGCTCATGAGCAATACATGCGCGAAGCGCTTAAGCAAGCGCGGTATGCTTTTGCAGAAGAAGAGATTCCCATTGGGGCCGTGGTGGTGCTGGACAAAGTGATTATTGCGCGGGGCTACAACCAAACCGAGCGGCTGCGCGACGTAACGGCTCATGCCGAAATGCTGGCTCTGACGGCGGCCGCCAATCACGTCGGCAATAAGTACTTGGCTGATTGCACGCTATACGTAACCGTAGAGCCCTGCGTGATGTGCGCCGGTGCTGCCGCCTGGGCCCAAATTCGGCGGGTGGTGTACGGGGCGGATGAAGTGAAAGTCGGGTTTCGGCGCTACGGCAACCTGCTGCATCCGAAGGCAGAATTGGTGCGGGGGGTGCTGGCGGCGGAGTGTGGAGCGCTGATGCAGGAGTTTTTCGCGCGGAAGCGGAAATAAGCTACTTTTGGCCGCTTCCGTAACCCTAGCCGGGCTACGGTGGTTATAATGCCCGGAACGTTCCACCACATAAATCCAAGATCATGGCTTTCGAACTGCCCCAACTGCCTTACGCTTATGATGCCCTGGAGCCGCACATTGATGCGCAAACCATGGAAATTCACCACACCAAGCACCATCAGGCCTACGTTACCAACCTGAACAATGCCATTGCGGGTACCGAGCTGGAAGGCAAAAGCCTCGAAGATTTGATGCAAAATATTGCGTCGGCTCCGGCAGCGGTGCGCAATAACGGCGGTGGTCACTGGAACCACTCCCTGTTCTGGACTGTGCTCGGCCCTAACGGTGGCGGTGAGCCTACCGGTGCTATTGGCGAGGCTATTACGCAGTCTTTTGGTAGCTACGAGAAATTCAAAGAAGAATTCACCAAGGCGGCTACCACGCGCTTCGGCTCGGGCTGGGCATGGCTGTGCAAGCAGGCCGATGGCTCGCTGAAAATCTGCTCGACTCCCAACCAGGACAACCCCCTCATGCCCGACGCCGGTTGCTCTGGCACGCCTGTACTCGGCCTCGACGTGTGGGAGCACTCCTACTACCTGAAATACCAGAACCGCCGCCCCGACTACATTGCGGCATTCTACAACGCCATCAACTGGGACGAAGTAAACAAGCGTTTCGCTGCGGCGGCATAGTTTTTGGTTGCTATCTGGGAAGCTGCCTTAGCGGTAGTTTTCCCGGCCTCTCATCGGTCGGTTTGGTGCCTTTTCAGGCATTGGGCCGACCGATTCATTGTTTTATACCTCTCGTTATATGGACACATTGCTCGTCGCGAAGTCTGCTGGTGCCTTATCCGATAAATATCGGTTGAACATTGTGCTGGCGCTAAGCCAGCAGGAGTCAATGCCATTTGCCGACGTGCAGCAGCTGACGGGCCTTTCGCAACCTTGCGTTTCGCACCACCTGAAGATATTGACCGACAGCGGGCTGGTGCAGACTCGCAGATGTGGCCGTTGCCTAAGCTTGATGCTCAACCGCGAAGCCATGGGCGAGTTGGCCTCCTTCTTAGGTAATCTGGGGTAAAAATTTTGTTGCTACCCATCTAAACATTTCAATCGGTTAATTCTTTATAAGCCCGTTGATCCCCTTTTAACAGCAACTTTTCTTATGGCCTCTACGATTTTTTCACCTGCACAGCTAGGCACCCTTACGCTTCAAAACCACTTGGCCATGGCCCCGATGACGCGCTGCCGTGCCCTCGGCAACGTGCCCAACGCGCTGATGGCCGAGTATTATGCCCAACGTGCGTCCATAGGCCTCATCATCACCGAAGGCACCTCGCCTTCGCCAAACGGGTTGGGTTATGCCCGGATGCCTGGTTTGTTTAACGCCGAGCATGTAGCGGGCTGGAAGCTGACAACCGATGCTGTACACGCCAAAGGCGGCCGCATTTTCGTGCAGATTATGCACTCGGGCCGGATTGGCCACGCCCTGAACCTGCCGGAAGGTGCTGAGGCTGTTGGCCCATCGGCCGTGGCCGCCGCGGGCCAGATGTGGACCGACCAGCAGCAGATGCAGGACCACCCTACGCCTCGCGCCCTTACGACCGAGGAAGTACGTGCCACTATCCAGGAGTTTGTGCACGGGGCCAAGCTGGCTGTGGAAGCTGGTTTCGACGGGGTGGAATTGCACGGCGCCAACGGCTACTTACTGGAGCAGTTTCTGAACCCCAATAGTAACCAGCGCACCGACGAATACGGCGGCAGCGTTGAAAACCGTGCTCGTTTCGTGCTGGAGACGGCCGAGGCGGTAGCCGCTGCCATTGGGGCCGAGCGCACCGGCATCCGGCTGTCGCCGTGGGGTACGGCCAGCGACATGGCGCACTATCCCGAAATCGACGAAACGTACGCCTACCTAGCCGAGGAGCTGCAAAAGCTGAATCTGGTGTATCTGCACTTGGTGGATCACTCCAGCATGGGTGCCCCCGCCGTGCCCGCCGAAACGGTAGCGACCGTACGCGAGAAGTTTACCAACACGCTTATTCTGGCTGGTGGCTACGATAAGGTAGAGGAAATGGAAGCTGCCCTTGAAAGTGGCCGCGGTGATTTGGTAGCCGTTGGCCGCCCCCTTATCTCTAATCCCGACCTGGTCGCCCGCCTGGAGCAGGGTGCCGAACTGGCTCCGTACGACCCCAACACCTTCTACGCCCCCGCGCCCGAAGGTTTCCACAAAGGCTACACCGACTATCCAGCTCTGGCCGAAACCGAAGCTGCGGCGAAGTAGCACATACGGCGAGTCAACTACGCAACAAAAAGCCTCTCCTGGTGCAGGAGAGGCTTTTTGCGTACATAGGAGCTTACATTTTACAAGCTAACCCCGTTTTGCAGGCTCCGAAATAGCACCGCCGTCAGGACCAATACAACCACCGCACCCCACGACCACCGGAATATTGCGGGGGCGACCGAGCCGGGTAGTTCTGGCTGGCGCATGGCGGCTCCCCAAGCGGTTCCTAGCACCATGCTGCCCATAGGTGCCACCAGAAAACTCGCAAAAGTGGGGAGGGGCCACGACAACAGTGTAATCACCACCGAACCAATCAGCCAAGGCCATGCGATGAGAGCCCGCACCATTCGGCCCTTGGCCACACGCGTGGCAGGAGTGGCTACCTCAGTTGGAACAAAGCGCATAAACAAAGGAGCCATGCGCCGGACACTGATGGTAAGGATGATACCCGCCGCCACTGCTACTCCAAGCAGCAAGAGTTGCGGCAGCTGCCAGCTGGCAGCTACCTGCCCAAAATCGCCATAAGGCACGAAGGGCGTAATCATGAGGTAGCCTAAGAAATTGATAACTCCGAAGGCGCCGAAAAACAGGGCAAACAAAGCCATTGGTCCGGTAGCCCGGCTTCTACGCAAAAAGGCCAATACCACCACACCCTGCACCAAGCTGAACACCGGCCCCGCCAGCGCCACAAGCACCTGCTTGGAATCGGCTAGGGAGTCGAGGTTGCGCACGGAGGTGTTGTAGAGCACCGGCTGCCCGCCGAGGACCACCGCCATCAGCGCATGAGCCAGCTCGTGCAGCAGTTCCGACAGCAGAAACGCCGTTATGTAAACGCAAGTAGCGTTCAGCACCAGCCGGTTGTATGGGTTGGAAACAGAGGGAGAAATCGTTGTGGACATTGAAGACAAGAGTTAATCTTAGTGCAAACACTATTTATAGGACGGCAAGCACAGCTATTTTAGCAGTTACCGACTGATTAAGAACATTGTATAAAGAGTTATTGCCAGGTTTTCACGACCCCGAAATACAGCAGGCGACGCTGGAAATATTCGGGGACGGATTGGGTGTAACCGGGGGTATAGGCGTAGCCACTCACATTGCGGGTGTTGAAAATGTTGCTGCATACGGCGTAGAGCACCAGCGTATTGCCGTTGGTTTGGCGCCGAATGAATTTGCTGGCCGTGAGGTCGGTGCGAAAGTAATTGGGCAGGTAGGAGGCATTTACTTCCGCTGGATATTGCGGCAGGACGCCGCCGTTGGTTGGGTCAGGGGCGGCACCGAGAACGGGCGTAAACGGAGCCCCGGCGCGGTATTGCGCAAAGGCACCTAGCTCGCCCCATTTGCTTACGAACTTGAGCGTGCTTTTCAGTTGAAACCGCACGTCGTAGCGACGTTGAGTTAAGGCTAGGGCGCGGGCATCGGGATTGGTGGCATCGTAGCGAGTGGGCGTGGCGTGCACGGTGGCGGCAGCCAAGTCGGCGCGTAGGCGGTTGAGGAAGGTGCGCTGCCCAAATATTTCAGCTCCCACTAGGTTGGTGCTCAGCACCGAGCGTTCCTGCTTAGCATAAACGGCCGCCGTGAGCGTAGCCCCATCAGCAGACGAGCTAACGGCGGAATAGTCGAGGGCTACTTGCCGGATGCGGGTGCGCAGAAAGCCGTAGTAGACTGGATCGGGCGAGGTGAAGGACGTGTACTGTCCGCCTGAGAGGTTGAGGAAACGGTGGGCGTTCAAGTTGCGGCGCACGTTGAGCTGGGCGCTGCCGTAGCCAACCTGCGCTGGCCGCGGCAGGGCGTTGAGGCGTAGCCCCGCCCCGAGCACCCACGCCCCGCGGGTGAGCTTGGTGTATTGATATGCTTCCCAAAGCGTACGGCCCTGCCCGAAAGCAGCAGCGTAGGTGGGTGCAGTAGCACTTAGCTCGTCGCGGCGCACCGGGAACTGCCCGGCTAGATGCAGACGCCGCTCGTCGTAGCTGAGGCCAGCGCGGGTGCTCAGGGTGGCAGTCCAGTAGCGGCGGTAGTGGATGGCGGCGTAGTAGTCGGAGGAGCGGCGGGTGGTGCGGTAGTTGCCCAACGCGTCGTGGGCGCGGCGGTTGCTAAGGCCGTGGCTTACGGCCAGGTCGGAATGGGCCCACGCTTGCTCGTAGCTCAGGGTATAGAAGCCACGCAGGTTGCGGTAGTGGTAAGTTTCGGGGCCACCGGTGACGGGGCGGTAGGCGTACCGCTCGCTCAGTCCGTAGCCAAATGCCTTGAGCGTGCCGTATTCGCCTATTTTAGTAGCGTAGTGCACCCCGCCATCCACTAGCCCAAACTGTGGCAGCTGTCGAAATGAACTTGGATTCACAGCCCGCAGCAACTGTCCGGCCTGCGCATTCACGTATGCCTTCAGCATGCCCCGCTGCCCCACCGGCCGCCCCGCCAGCACGCCTGAATTTGCCAGCCCCAACGAAGCCTGCACGAATTTGTCGCGCGGCCGCTCGTCGGTGCTCAAGCTAATCAAGCCGGCCCCTGCATTGCCAAATTCCAGCGGCGGATTGCTTGGAAACACCAAGACGGACTTTATTAGATCAACACTGAAAATGCCGAAGGTGCCGATACCCGTGAGCTGCGCAAACTTCACAGCGTCGTAGATGGGCACGTTGTTGAGGTAAATACCGGTCTGACTTGGGTCGGAGCCGCGCAAACTGATGCTGGCCGATTCGTCTAGCGTGGTAGCGGCGGGCAGGGTGCGCACGGCTAGCAGTGGGTCGGCCGCCGCAGCCGGATTGGTTACAATGGACAGGAAGTCCAACTCCCGCACAATAAACTCTTCGGCTATAGGACGCTTGGCCGTCACTTCCACCTGCGCCAGCGTGAGGCTGCCAGTTGGCACCAGCCGCACAGCTACGGGAGTTGTGGGTGCCGCTTGCAGCACCAGCCGAAACGGCCGGTAGCCCACGTAACTGACCACTAGCGTATCGGGGGTCCCGCCCACAAAAGGCAGCGCAAATGCGCCATCTAGGTCGGTAGCTGTGGCGCCGCTGGGTTGGCCGGCTAAGCGCACGGTGGCCCCTAATAGTTGCTCACCGGTGACTTGGTCGGCTACAGTGCCGCGCAGGGTTGTTGACGTTTGAGCAGTAGCCACGGCAACGGGTAGGCACAGCAGGGCCAGGCTACGCAGCAAACGCCGCGCGCGAAGCAAGGAGAAGAAGGCCATGAGTGAAGGGTTGGGAAGCTAGGGCAGCCTAACTAAGCAGCGGATGCAGTGGTTGGGAAAATGCAAACGGGTGACAAGTTTCCAGCAGGAATGCTTCGCTAGAGCCTCTCTTACATTTTAGCCAACAAGCCCTTTAGCCGACCGTGGTTGGGGTATTTGCTCAGCCCTTCGGTGGCATACTTGCGCGCCAAATCAAGCTGACCGGCGGCTTGGTAGGCTTGGGCTAGGTAGCAATAGGCATCGGCCTTGCCCCAATTAGGCGCGTACGGATTGGGGTCGGGCTTTTCGGGAGCGGCAATGGCCTTCTTGAGGTGCGCTACGGCCACTTTCCCGCCGCCGTACTGCTTGGGCGTGTGGAAGTCGTTGACGCCTCGCGCATAGTGGGCGCGCAGGTTATCAGGCGCCAGCGCTACTGCTTTTTCTGCGTTGTCTTTGGCGGTATTCGCCTTGAAAACTACGGTCAGGAAGCTTGCATATTGCAGGTTCAGGCCTTGCAGCAACGAGAGCAGCGCGTAGTGCTCGGCGGTTTTGGTGGGTGCGTCTTCCAGCAGCGCTATGCCTTTTACCAAGTGCTCTTCAGCTTCCGTTTTATTCTGCACGGCCCGGAAATACAAGTGATACTGCGTGTAGGCGCCCCAATAAGTAAGGTAGGCGTTCGGCTTAGTGGTTTGCAGCTCAGCTAGGGCTTTTGCCATCAGCTGCAAGGAGTCGACAGGCGTATGCCAAGTGATTTTCCGTTGAATGCCCGTTAGTACGTTCTGGCCGCGGGTTTGAGCCGCCAATTGGCCTGGTATCAACACCGCAAGCAGCAAGAATAGAAGCAGGTACTTCTTCATGGTGAATCAACTTAGAAACTAGGAAGGGAAAGGCAAGACGGTGCCCGACTGGTACGTAAAACGCGCCAGAGGCATTAAAACGAGGAAATCAGGGAGTGGAGCTAACTACTCGGGCTTAAGGTAGCGCTGCAAGCTGCTCACATAGTTCTCGAAGGCCTTGATGCCCTCCGGCGTGATGGCGCAGCGCGTGAGCGGATACGAACCGTTAAACTCCTTGGTCATAGTAAGATACCCGGCATCTTTCAGCTTGCTGATCTGCGCACTCAGGTTGCCGGCCGTGGCCCCGGTTTTTTCTTTCAAAAAATTAAACTCGGCCTCCCGTACGCTGAGCAGCAACGACATGACGGCTAGTCGCAGCTGCGAGTGCAGTAACGGGTCGAGGTCTTCAAACGGCGCGGCCACGGTTGTATTGATTTTTGAGCATGTGCCCTGGTATTACGTAAGCTACCAGCACGGCGGCCGCCACGAGTAGCAATTGGGTGTCAAACGCGGTTCTGAAAGCCACGGTAGCCAACAGCCAGCAAGCCGCGCCGCCCCACACCAGCGGCCGAAACCGCAAGGCGCCGCCCGTGGCAAAGGTACCCAATCCGTAGAGCGCAATAATGAGCGGGTATGCCTTGCTCCAACCGGAGACAATGCCCACGCCAATCAGCATAATCATCAGCACCCCAAAACCGCCCCACAAGTACACCATAAAATCGCCCAAGGCGGTCCGTACGCGTTGGCGGCGGCTCCGGCGGGCACCGTTCACGAAGGCCGCCACCGTGCCCAAACCCATCAGTATCGGCCAGGCTATCCAGGGCTTGCTGAAGCCGATCTGCAGCAGGCCGTAATGCAGCAGAGCGGCTAAGAGCACCAGCCAACCCCAAAGCAGCAAGTCAAAGGAATTGTCGTTCAAATCCTGTTTGGCCTCCTGAATCATGTTTTGAATCAAACGCAGGCTGTCGGAGGCGGACAACGGGTTTTCGGAGGTTTCCATGGTAGTAGGGACGTTACTTGTTCTAGTAATTCGACTTGGTGGTAGGACGTTCAAACCGGCAGCTACTGAGGCCAGCCGCAGAAGCTACGCGTGGCTGTGCTTGCTAAGCAGGTAGCCCGGCACAAGGTAACTCACCACCATAGCAGCCGCGATAAACAGCAACTGGATGTCGGCAGGCAAAGCGGCCGTCATGGCCCCAAGCACGCCGCATGCCACCCCACCCCATTGCAGCGGCCGGAAGCGCAATACCCGTCCGGCAAAGTAGGTGCTCACACCATAGGCCACTAGCAGCAGCGGATGCACTATCTCCCACCCCACAAAGCAAGCGCCAACCATAGCCACAAGCAGAAGAAGCAGGAAGCTCTTTTGCAGCAAGCGCATCGTGTTGTCGGTGGCTGTGGTGCCCGTTAGTCCCTGCTTCTTTTGCCGCCGTGCCCGAATGCTTTGCACCATGCTCATCATCGGCATCAGCACCATCCAGGGCAGCCAGGGAGCCGCAAACCCAACGTGCTCCAACGCATAGTTGCTTAAGGCCGCCGTCAAGACCACCGCCCCCCGCAAGAGGTAGGTGGAAGCATAGCCCTGTAAGCTAGCCGCCGTTGGGCCACCAGTGAAGACAGTATTACCCAAGTTGCTGGTGGTCGACTGGAGGGGGAGGCTGGCAACGTTTTTCATGGCGGTAGCGGTTATGTGCGTTGGTATAGAACAAACGTAAACCACTTTATGGTATAAACCAAATTATCACGCAAACTTATTTACAAGTTCAAATCACTGCTATTCCTGAAGCTAAATCACACTTCCCTAGAGTATAGCCGCTAGTAGCCACTACTTATCGGCTGCAGCAAGGCGTTGACACCATACCTCACGAAGCGCCTGCAAGCTCAACTCGAGTGCCGCCGCCATGGCCCCGTACTCTGAAATTCATACCCCGGCGCGCGGCTGGAATGTTTTCTTATTGTAGTTGGTTAACTGCCTGGCCTATATGTAGGTGCCTGGTGAAGCGAGAAGAGGTAGTATGGCACGATATAAATTCGATTTATGGTATATAGTGCGACTCTCTAGCTAATGACTAGCTATTTCCAACTGCCTACCATAGCGCTTATTCTGCCCTTTCCGATTTTAGTTATCTTTGAAGGCCCGGTCCGCGCTAAGTGGCCGGGTTGTTCTTTTTCAGCCCTCGTGTGTTGCTCGTCCGGCTCGCGCCGCCAGCCAACTTTGTGCCGCTAACGGGGTCGAATTGGGTGGTATTATCCTGAGGCGGGCGCGAGCTTCTACTTGGAAAGAGCAGTGTTTTCTCTAAAAAGAGTTTTCCATACTTCATTTCATTCTGCATGAATATCAAGCTGCGTCTCACCATCCTGAGCTTTCTGCAGTTCTTTATCTGGGGCTCATGGCTGATAACCATTGGGGCGTATTGGTTTCAGACCAAGCAGTGGTCGGGGGCTCAGTTCGGGGCTATTTTCTCCACCATGGGCATTGCGTCCATCTTCATGCCCTCGCTCATGGGCATCGTGGCCGATAAGTGGGTGAATGCCGAAAAGCTCTACGGCGCCCTGCACATCTTGGGCGGCATTGTTCTCTTCACTGTGCCCCTGGTCACCGATCCTGGCACCATGTTCTGGGTGATGCTGCTGAACATGATTTTCTACATGCCCACGCTGGCCTTGTCCATTGCCGTGTCGTACTCGGTGCTGAAGCGCGAAGGCCTCGACATAGTGAAGGATTACCCGCCCATTCGGGTGTGGGGCACCATTGGCTTCATTGTGGCTATGTGGACGGTTAGTTTGCTGGGCTTCGAGAAAACAGCCAGCCAGTTCTACGTAGCGTCCGGTGCGGCCATTCTGCTGGGTTTGTACTCGTTTACCCTACCCAAGTGCCCGCCTACGGCCAAAGACTTGCCGAGCCGCTCCCTGGTTGATGTGCTGGGCCTGAAGTCGTTTGCCCTGCTGCGCGACACGAAGATGCTCACCTTCTTCCTGTTCGCCATGCTCTTGGGAGCCGCACTACAGCTCACCAATGCCTACGGCGACACCTTTCTGCACGACTTCGATAAGGTGCCTGCCTACCAAGACACCCTGACGGTGAAGTACCCGGCCATTATCATGTCCATCTCACAGATTTCCGAGACGCTGTTCATTTTGGCTATTCCTTTCTTCTTGCGCCGTTTCGGCATCAAGCAGGTGATGTTCTTCAGCATGATTGCCTGGGTTCTGCGCTTCGGGCTGTTTGCTTACGGCGACCCTGGCAGTGGCCTCTGGATGATCATTCTCTCCTGCATCGTGTATGGCATGGCCTTCGACTTCTTCAACATTTCCGGCTCCCTGTTCGTGGAAACGCAGACGGCCCCCTCTATCCGCGCCAGCGCTCAGGGCCTGTTTATGATGATGACCAACGGCTTTGGTGCAGTACTGGGTAGCTCATTGAGCGGCATTATCATTCAAGAATATTTCACGAATGCCGACAATAGTAAGGACTGGCACAACATCTGGATTACGTTTGCTTTGTATGCGCTGGTTATAGCAGTTTTGTTTGTGGTGCTTTTCAAACACAAGCACCAGCCACAAGCCATAGAAAGCGTGCACCACGAGCCCGTTCTTTCAACCGAAGGCTCCTAAGGGGTAGCACCTGTTAAGGTTGAAGCCGGCTGTTTCCCGCCTATGTAGTGCAGTACACAGAGGACATTGAAACCAAGGCGTTTTGAATTGGAAAAGCCCGAACCGTACAGTTCGGGCTTTTTTCTGGTCCTCGGATAACGTACTTTCCCGCCTCAAGCTCCTTTGGTTTACTTGCTTCTTTATGCCCAAAGCCCCCACAGCTGCTCAACCCCTTATTGCTCCGCCTGCCACGCCTGATCTGTTGCCCATGTTTGAAAGGGCGCATTATTTTCAAGCTAGCATGTACTTCTACCAGTGCTACGGCAAGCTCCCGCAGCGTCTGAATTTTCAGCTATCCAGCAAGGAGGACCGGCAAAAGTTATTAGCCCAGCTAGCCGAGCACTACGACCTCGAAGCGGCCACCGTGGCCCAAATGAAAACCTACGAGAAATCAGACGCGCCCGCCGAGCTTGAAATGCAGGCGCTGCTGTTGGCGCCCGAGTTGCTGCTGGTTCTCGATGTCCGGGGCGGCTACGGCGACCGGGGCACTTTCATTTACCATTCAACAGCCGCCGATAAAGCTGCTTTGCAACAGCTCGTGACGCTGCTCGAAGCCCTCTTGGAAGTTGGGGAGCAAGAGCGCCAGCGCATTCATGTGCTGCGCCTAGCGTACAACGATTTAGAGTTTACGCCGCTCACCATCAAGATTCCGGAGCTAGACCTGAGCACGCACTACAACGACGACTTGCTTCCGGTGCACGACATCATCGTGGAGCGTCTGCGCCAACCGCAGGACAAAGGCATCGTGATTCTGCACGGCCCGCCCGGCACTGGCAAAACCAGCTACATCCGCCACTTGTGCGGCCTACTCGACAAGCCCAAGCTGTTTATACCGCCCAACCTCGCCGCGCGCATCGCCGACCCCGAGTTTATCAACCTGCTTCACGACAACACCAACTCTATCCTCATCATCGAGGATGCCGAAGAACTCCTGCTGAAGCGCGAGGGCGGCCGGGGCGGCAGTGCCGTCAGCAATCTGCTCAACCTCTCCGACGGCCTGCTCGCCGACTGCTTCCACATTCAGGTGGTGTGCACTTTCAACACCGAGCTAGCGCGCATTGATAGCGCCTTGCTTCGCAAAGGCCGCTTGATTGCTGCCTATCATTTCCAGCCGCTGGTGCAGGAAAAAGCGCAGGCGTTGGCCACGGCACTTGGCCAGGCAGAGCCTGTAGATGGCCCCTTGGCTCTGACCGATGTCTACAACCGTGATGCTCCTGCTTTCGATGCCGCACCCGTTGTCGGCCGCATCGGGTTTGGCCAAGTCCGATAGCTCCTCAGTATAAAAAAGGTCTATAAAAAGTCCGTTTCCAGTATAAATAAAATCCCGCTCTGCAAGCTGCAAAGCGGGATTTTATATGATAATCGGGTTGAAAGCTCGTTCTAAAGCTTACGCCAAGCTAACTAATGACAAGCGTTTTGCAAGGCACTTAAGAATCGATTTTTAAGTTAGAATTGCTCGTCGGGGCCGAAGAAGAAACTGCCTTCAATCTGCGCGTTTTCGTCGGAGTCGGAACCGTGTACAGCGTTGGCTTCGATGCTCTTGGCGTACTTTTTCCGGATGGTGCCTTCGGCAGCTTGCGCGGGGTTGGTAGCACCAATGAGGGTGCGGAAATCAGTAACGGCGTTGTCTTTCTCGAGAATAGCCGCCACAATCGGGCCCGACGACATGTACTTCACTAGGTCGCCGTAGAAGGGCCGCTCCTTGTGCACTTCATAGAACTGACCTGCGCGCTCGGGGGTCAGTTTCACTTTTTTGAGCGCTACAATACGGAAACCACCTTCTTCGATCATGCTCAGAATACCACCGATGTGGTTGTCCTGCGTCGCGTCGGGCTTAATCATGGTGAACGTGCGGTTCGTGGCCATCTTATCTATGGGTTGGGTTGAAAAGAAATTCCGCTTGGAAAGCGCAAAAAGGTTGAGGGCGCAAAAGTAGACGGTTTGGGCGGGAAGTTGCTAGCCACACCATAAGTTGACCGCAAAACGCTCCTGCTGTCAGTTAGAATTGTTGCTCTACCTGTTTAGGTCACAACACAAGCTGTCTGGCTGTGTGGGTCAGCAGGTTAGTGCTTCCTTTAGTGTCGGCGGCAAAAAATTGCCTTGCAACCCGCTTGTCATTCCGACTCAGGAGGAATCTGAGATATCCCATTCAACAAGTTAAGCCAGGTTCCTCCTGCGCCGGAATGACAACGCCTGGATGACTGATTCTAGGTGAGGCAACTACAGCAGCCTGTCTAGCAGAACTTCGTGCACTTTTTTAGGTGAAAACTGTGTTCCTTTATCAGCGAAATAGCTGTCAAACAAAATTCAAGCAAAGTACTTTCTTGAAATAGCGAGGGTAGTATAGTGGTTCAGTTCAGGCATTTAGCGCCACCATTGCACCAAACCCAAAGCTGTTTTGTTGGAACCCGGAATATTTCCGACTTTTGCCGCCTTGCTCCCGGCATAAATTCCCGAATTTCAGCCACCTATCAGTAGGCAATGTCCACAATCTCTGAGCTGCAGGAGCTGCTATCGCAACCCCGGCAGGTTTTTATCACCACTCACCACAAGCCCGATGCCGACGCCCTCGGCTCGTCGTTAGGGCTGGCGGGCTACCTTCGCAAGAAGGGCCACACCGTAACCGTCGTCACGCCTTCCGACTACCCTGATTTTCTGGCGTGGATGCCCGGCAACAGCGACGTAATCGTGTACGACTCCCGTCGCAACGACGCGCAAGTGCGGGAAATAATTGGAACGGCCGAGGTGCTGTTCTGCCTCGATTTCTCGTGTTTGGGCCGCATCAACGAGATGGGTGAGTACATCCGGCATGCTCCCGGCACCAAGGTGCTCATCGACCACCACCAGGAACCCGAGCAGTTTGCCGACCTCGACTTCTCGAACTCGAAAGCCGCCGCTACGGCCGAACTAGTGTTCGAGGTGATCCGCGACATGGGCGACCAAAGCCTGATCGATGCGGGCATTGGCGAGTGCCTCTACGCCGGTATCATGACCGATACGGGCTCGTTCCGGCACCCAAGCACTTCCCGCAACGTGCACCTCATCATTGCGGAACTGCTCAATGCCGACATCAACCTCTCCGATGTGCACCGCCGCATCTACGACTCGCACTCTGAAATGCGGCTGCGCTTCTTGGGCTTCGTGCTGAAGGACAAGTTGCGGGTGCTGCGCGAGTACAACACGGCCTACATTGCCATTACGCAGGAAGAGTTGAAAGAGTACGACTCGAAAACCGGCGACACCGAAGGCCTCGTAAATTTTGCGCTTAGCATCGAAGGTATTGTTTTCGCGGCCGTGCTCATCGACCGGGGGCAAGCCATCAAGATTTCTTTCCGCTCCGTTGGCGACTTCTCGGTGAGCAGTTTCTCGCGTGACCATTTCAACGGGGGCGGCCACCACAACGCGGCGGGCGGCATTAGTTACGACACGCTCGACAACACCGTGCAACGTTTTGTCGATTTATTGCCTCAGTACCAGAGCCAACTGGTGACGGCCCCCCTGGCAGTTGCGCCGCCTACGGCGTAACTTGCCTGAAATTTCCTTTTCACCACCTTTCCCGCTTCATGCATTTGCATCGCAACATTCTAAGCTTGGCCGTAGCGGCCGGCGTCCTGAGCCTAGCCTCCTGCAACAAAGGCGGCGACTTCGCAAAAACTAAGTCTGGCATCGAGTACAAAGTCTTCAAGAGCGAAGGCAAATCCTACTCTCCACGTGAGGTGAGTGCCGAAGGCGACGCTACGTACAAGAGCCGGGTCGGCAAGATTCTGGCGCTGGACGTGGAATATCGCACCGCTAAAGATTCTATCCTCTTCAACTCTCGCAAGCAGCAAATGGGCATTCCGATGCGCATCGAGCTGCAGGAAGTGAAGGTTAAAGGCGGCCTCGAAGAAGCTATTGCCCTGCTGCAACCCGGCGACTCGGCCGTGTTCCGCTTCAATGTGGATACCATCTTCGCCAAGTCGTTTAAGCAGCCGGTACCGCCGTTCATGAAGAAATCGGGCAACACCATGACCATGCTGGTGAAGGCCCAGAAAGTACAGAGCCGCGACGAGGCGATGGCCGACCAGCAACAGGCCATGGTGAAGCAGCAGCAAATGATGATGGCCCATGCTGCCGAGCAGAGCAAGAAAGACGATGCTATTCTGCAGGACTATGTGAAGAAAAACAACCTGAACGTGCAGAAAGACACGTCGGGGGTATACTACATGGTTACCTCGCCTGGCACCGGCCCGAAGCCTAAAGCCGGCCAGACGGTATCAGTGAAATATAAGGGCATGCTGCTCGACGGTAAGGTTTTTGACTCGTCTGACAAAGCCCCCCAGAACGGTAAGCCAATTGACTTTGCTATTGGCGTAGGCCAAGTTATTCCGGGTTGGGACCGGGCTATTCCGTTGCTCAGCAAGGGTAGCAAAGCCACCATATTGATTCCTTCACCGCTAGCTTACGGACAGCGCGGTGCCGGTACCGACATCCCCGCCGATGCACCCTTACGCTTCGATGTGGAGTTGGTGGATGTAAAGTAAAGCCAAAGCCGCACCGGATAGCCGGTGCGGCATTTTACCTTTTTGCCGCTTATTCTTATGAAAAACCGTTTCAAACGCTCCCTACTCTTCCGCGTGGCCGCGCTGCTGCTAGTATTATCTGCTCCCCTGTTTTCAGGCTGTAGCGATGATAACAACTCACAGGAGGATGCCGAAAAACGCCAAGCAGAGTACAAGGTCATAGATGACGGGCTGATTCGTGCATATCTGACTCGCCACGGCATCACAGAAGGTACGGGCATCGATCAATTTCAGCGTTTGAATGGTGCTACCAACGATGGAATCTACCTAGTAAAACTGTCGGAGGGCTCGGGCACGACCAACATCATAAGTGGCAACCGGGTAGAGGTTAAATACGTGGGCCGCTATTTGCGCGAAACCAACGAAAATACGGTGTTTGACAACTCGACAGAAAAAGGTATTCCTTGTGGCTGTTTTCCTGTAACGGTCGGTGCTGGAAGTGTTATTAAAGGCTGGGACGAGGGATTATTGCAGATGAAAAAAGGCGACCGTAAGCTGCTGCTGATACCTTCATACTTAGCCTACGGCCCTGCTGGAAAATACAATCAAACAACCAGAACGTACGACATCCCTGTTGACGAGCCGTTGCTCTTCAACATGGAGGTACTGGATGTACGGTAGAACTGCAACTAACTATAATGGTGTTATCGGCGGTGGAACAGGCCCAAATGGGTTTGGCCACCGCCGATTCGCTTTTCGGGATGTTGTTTAACGGTCTAATTGCTAATCAGACTTCTCTTTTAAAAAGCTATGCTTGAATTACATCGTTCTTTTTTGCTTGTACTAGTTCTGGTTGCTGCGCTCGGGTTTAGTGGGCAACCAGTGCAGGCACAAGCACGGGTACAGGCGCAGGTGCAGAGCTTTGGCCGCACCACGTCTGGCATCGAATACAAAATCTACCACAGAACCAACGGCCGCTACCAACTGCGTACCGACGTAAATCCGGCCGGTGACCCAACGTATTCAACGCGCGTCGGCAAAATCTTGGCTGCTCATCTTCAGTACCGGACCGCCAAAGATTCGCTGCTCTTCAGCACGCGGAAGGAGCTAATGGGTATGCCCGCCCAACTACCCTTAAGCGAGGTGAAAGTACGTGGGGGCATCGAAGACGCCGTTGCGCTGCTGCAACCCGGCGACTCGGCCGTGTTTCGGTTCAATGTCGATAGTGTGTTTGCCAAGTCGTTCCGCCAGCCAGCACCACCTTTCATGAAGAAGGCGGGCAATACCATGACCGTGCTGGCGAAAGCACAGAAGCTAATGACGCAAGAAGAAGCATCGGCCGACCAACAGAAGATGATGGAGTTAGCCAAAAAGAAAGCTGAAGCGGATGCAGCCCGCCTCTTGCAAAAAGACGACCTTCAGATTCAAGCGTACTTAAAGAAAAACAACCTGACAGGGCTAAAAACGACGGGCGGCACTTACTACGTCGTGACAAAAGCGGGCACCGGCCCTAAGCCGCAGACGGGCCAAACCGTATCGGTGCTGTATAAAGGCACCCTGTTGGACGGTAAGGTATTCGACTCCTCGGAGAAGCAGGGTGGTAAGCCTATTTCTTTTGCCTTAGGTGTAGGCCAAGTAATTCCTGGCTGGGACCAAGGCCTGGCAGCTCTTACTCAGGGCACAAAAGCCATCCTGCTGATTCCCTCTCCCCTAGCCTATGGCTCCCGCGGTGCCGGCCCCGACATCCCAGCCAACGCCATTCTCCGCTTTGACGTGGAACTGGTAGAAGTGAAGTAGACAGAAAGGAACAACGAAGAGGCCCTTCTACTAGTGCGATTTGCGTTAGTAGAAGGGCCTCTTCGTTGTTGATCTTGCTATGTTTTATTCTGCTAGCACTTCCGATAGAATTGCCAGTGAGCGAACTTCGCCCAGGCGCTCAACGTGGAGCTGGTAGTAGCGAATAATGACGGCTAACAGTTCGCGCCGAACCCGCCCGTTGGGAATGGTGGAATGGGCGGGATCTTGCAGCAGTTCATCTAAGTACTGTTCGAACTCTTGTAGCCGCAACACCATAGGGCCTCCGCCCTGCGACGTTGGCACCGTGGCGGCAAAGGCTACTTGCGTGATAATTTCTTCTCCTTTCTCGACGCCGAAACCCAGATAAGTGGCTAGGTTAAGCAAAAAGTAAAGCGCGAAATTTTCGTTGCCGCTGGATTGCTGATCGAAGGCCAGTAAACTGTCGTGGAGGAAATTGAATAACGGCTCATTTTCCTCTTCCTCTAGCACCGTATGGTTCAAGATTTCGGACAGTACCAGCGCCACGCTGCTTTTCTGCACGTCGTAGGGGATGCTACGGTACGACTCCGAGCACCGAAACTCGGATAGTCGTGTAAGGCCCCCGGTTCGGGAAGTATACGCTACCAATTCCAGCAGGGTAAGCGGCTGAAACAGCGCAATGCGCCCTGGTGGCTTGGCTTTGCGCACCCCGTTCACAACGTAGCTTTGCAGGCCCAAGCGCTCGGTGTACACCCGCGCAATGATACTGGTCTCGCGGTACTTGATGTAGCTCAGTACTATACCGCGGGTTTTGATTAACATGAGTAAAAACTGTTGCTGAATAACTAGTAGAACAGATTCGTCAACGCTTTTGTGCAATAACTACAAGCTGACTACTCTACTTTTCCACTACGGCAATTTTGCTGATGCAGCCGTTTTTGCCGTCGGCATCCGATGAAAGCACCAGATACACCCCCGACTGTACCTTGCGGCCATTATAGTCGGCTAAGTTCCAGATTACACCCCCACCCGTGGCCGTAGTTTGGTACACGAGTTTGCCCGTTACGTCGGTGATTTTGACGATACCGTTGTTGGCCAAGCCCGTTACGCCTACCTGCCCCGTGAAGTTGGTACGGACGGGGTTGGGTGATACTTTGGCGCAATCTTTCGGCACCCCTTCCGTCACGGTAGCCGAGCCACGATACGACACCACACCGGCATCGGTAGCCACAAATACTTCCCCGGTACGGTCGTTTACGGCTATATCCACGATGCTATTGGATGGCAGCGGGCTGTTGTCGGTGGTGAAATGCAGCAGGCCTTCGTCGCCGTTTTCGCTGAACAGCCACAGCCCCCGCTCGGTGCCAAACCATTTGCGGTTCGCGCCATCTACGGCCAGCGCCTTGACCACATCATTTTCGAGAGCATTAAAGCCAGTTCCTTCTCCGCGCCGCACAATGGGAGCTGAGAAAGCTGTGATACCCCCGGCTACAAATGCCGAGCTAGGATCATCTAAATAGGCAACTCCTTTGCCGGTAGCGACCCATATTGCGCCTTTGCGGTCCTTCGCTATAGCCCACACGTCGTCATCGGGCAATCCACCATTGCTTTTAGTGAAGTATACTGGTGCACCTTTTGAATTGTCATCATATGCATAAAGCCCTGCACCAGTACTTCGGAACTGTGAAACCCAAACGCCCCCAAAATCATCAAGTACAAGCCGATTAAGATTATTGAGCTCAGAAAATGGGATGGTACGCCACGTGTCAGTGCTCGGGGTAAGCACATGCAAACTTGGGCCTGGCCGCAAAGTATGACGTGTGGCCACCCATATGTCACCGTTGGCGGCGGTGGCGACGTCTGTTACACGAGTGAATAAAGGGTTATCTGCGTACTCGCTGACTAGTGGCACCCCTGGAGTGCCCTGCCTATATTGCTTGAAATCACCGGGTCCATTCCAGCGTAGGAGTCCCCCACCGTAGCTAGCAATATACAAGGTCCCGTCGGCGGCTTTAGTACCACGAACTAAGTCCTTGATGTCGGGGAACTGAGTGGCACTAGGTAAATTTTCTCTGGTGTAATTCGTCCATTTTCCATCCTTATACTCGTAGAACCCCTTCGTAAACTCTCGTTGTGAAGAATTTTCGGTGAAGCCTCCAGTAAAAATATTCACCGTGTTGGTGCGGGCGTCGGCTAGCAAGCCAAACGAGGTAGCTTCCTGCGGCGCGTTGTTGACGAAAGCCTCGAAGTTCTGCCGGTCGGTAGTTCTGACCAAGCCCCGTTGATAGTCAGCAATGTAGAAAGCACCATCCCGCGAGCGAAGGGCCGCTTGGGGAAAGGTGACCGACCCGGCACCTGCCAGAACACTCACCGTATTCGCTGAACTAAGGATGGATACTTTCTGATCAGCTGTGATCAGCAAACCAGCCCTGGAAGGAGTAAGATTCTGATACTGTCCGGCATAGTAGCTATAAACCGGCTCCCACCCTCTACCCACTACATACCGCAGAGGGTTACTAAAACTACGGCCTGCGTATGCTTGGCCATTGAAGGTAGCCAACGCCCGAATCGTATTATCCGGAGCCGGCAGATCTAGGCTCCAACTGCGAAAGTTGGCCTGATCGGCGGTGAGGCTGGCCCGTAAAATTCCTTTATCGGTAGCTACAAACAGAAAGCCGTTTGCTACGGTGGTGGCGTAAGCCTTTATAGCAGCCCCAAGCGGACCAATGTTGGTGAACGTGTCGCGCACTTCCAGCTTGGTCATGTCCACTACAACCAAACCAAAATCGCAGGATAAATAGGCATAACGGCCATTAAACGAAATATGGTTAATGGTTTTGGTGCCCGCTATCTGTTTGCGCTTAATGTCGTTGATGTTGCGAATGCGGGTACCGTCGGCACTCAGCAGGTCGAGGCCAGCATCCCGATAAGCTACCAGCACTTGCTGGCTCACTGAATCGTAGGCTACAGTAGTGACCCCTACACCGTTGAGCCCATCGCGGCGCGAGAGTAGGGTCGTGGTATTGGTTTCCTTATCGAAGTAGAATAAGACGTCATCGGTAGCCACATAAATACGCTGGCCAGCATCGGCCATTGCCCGTGCGCGGTTGTTGGGCAGGTGCAGCTGCCAATCGCCGAAGCCAGCTGTGCTCTGGGCCTGCAATGTAGCCGGGGCAACCAAAAGCAAACCAACCAATAAAAGCGTGATATGGCGCAACGTGCGTAGCAGAGGAATCATAAACGAAAGATAAAGACCTACTTGGTTATAGAACCGTCACGAAACGATAGTTCAACGCCTGAGCTTGGTGTTTAGTGTTTGCGCTGCGCCGCAGCTTCAATCCCCGATTTTTCCTGCATGCCGGCTAAAAAGCAGGGCCGACAACGAGCTTCGTACGCATCGGTTTCGCCGAGCAATATTTTGTCTTCGGAAGCCGCTACCCGAAACGAGTAAGAAGCTATTTCACCGCAGCACACGCAGATAGCGTGCACTTTGGTTACGAATTCAGCGACGGCCATCAGGGCGGGTATGGGGCCGAAGGGGCGGCCCTGGAAATCCATATCGAGGCCCGCCACGATGACGCGGGTGCCGCGGTTGGCCAGTTGCACGCATACTTCCACCAAACTCTCGTCGAAGAATTGGGCTTCATCAATGCCGACGACGTCGGAGCCGCTAGCCAATAGCAACATTTCCTGCGCCAGCGGTACCGGCGTCGAGCGGATGCTGTTGGCATTGTGCGACACTACGTCTTCGACGTGGTAGCGGGTATCGAGGGTGGGCTTGAAGATTTCCACCCGCTGCCGGGCTATTTTGGCGCGGTTGAGCCGACGAATTAGTTCTTCGGTTTTACCCGAGAACATCGAGCCGCACACCACTTCAATCCAGCCCCGGCGGGGTACGTCGCGGCCATGGCCGCCGCGGGGTTCAATAAACAACTTCGTTGGGCGTAACTAAGTGAAGGAGTAACTGAGTAAGGCGTTTAGTGGCTTTCGAGCCGCTACGCCTTCAGCTTGACAGCCCAAATTACAACTTTACTACCGGAAGACACTACCACTTTTCGGCGGTTTTCCGCCTCCGGAAAGCTAGTAGTCAGGTAGTCAGCCACTCCGTTACTCCACTAGATACTGCATGTGCGGCAGCTTGGTGGCTTCTGGGACGCGCCCGGTTACGGCACCCTCGGGAAGGCGGGTTTGGCAAGTTAGGCGCTCGTTTTCCTGCAAGCGGTTGGCGGACCGGTAGCGCAATTCTGCTGCGGTAGGAGGCGTTAGGGCCTCGGCACCGCTTACCAAAATGATGCGGCAAGTAGTGCAGCGCCCCTTCGCCCCGCAGGCGTGCATCCAGTCGTAGCCAGCGGCTTGTAGGGCCGCCAGCAGCGTACTGTTGGGGGGTACAGGCACGGTGGCAGGCAGGTTTTGCACGGTGAGCGTAGGCATTTTCCTTAACTTTCAGACCTGAATCTGGCTTTCCAATGAACGACAAATATAGTACGACCTCACGCGAAGAATACGGCCGCAAGCTGGCTGCCCACCTCTGCGACCAACATTTTGGCGCCCGCCCCACTGCCACTCTCGACGGACCAGCAGTGCTCCGTTTCACGCCTATCCGGCAAGTAAACCTGTTTGTGGTGCAGCAACTGCTCACGCAGTGGAAGCTAGAAGTAGCGCGTTTACGCAGCCCTTATTTCGATTTCGAGGCGGACGAGGTGCGCACGGCGCTTACCCAGTTCATGAACGTCCTCTCGCGCCGCATCAAGCTTAGCCGCCCTACTTTCGAACCGCTGCTCTCGCAGGCCGTTGCCGACACGCTGGCGGCCGCTCAAGACCCAGCTGAGACGCTCGACCATAAGCTACTCGACCGTCAGCCGACTACGACCACTGCCCAGTTGCGCGACGCCCTCCGCTACCTCGACTTCAACAAGCCGCTTTATCAAGACTTCATAGATGGCCTGCCCACAGAGGGCGCGCTAGAACGGCAAGACCTGCTGAAGCGGTTCCGCCTGTATCAGGAAGCCAACAAGCAACTTCAACAGCCAGTGGCTGCGCTGGTAGCAGAGTTTAATGCCTTGCTGCCGTTGCGCGAAGATGAGCTGCAAGGTGCTGCCGCGCCGGCTGCTACCACAGTTGCTGCTCCAGAACCGGTGGTAGCACCTCGGGCTGAAACTCCAGCACCCGAGCCTGTTCGTACGGCGGTGGCACCTGTGCCGGAGCCTGAAAAGCCAATACTGAAGCCTGCCGTACTGGCCGAAGTCAAACCTGCTGCGGCCGCCGTGGAAGGGGCACCGGTGCAGGGTGAAGCCCAGCCGACGGCAGTGCCGCTCTATGAAAAGTTGAAGGCTAATCAGCCGGCTGGGCAAACGCTGAGCGAAACGCTCCGCCCTGAGCGCCCCGCCGCTACCCTAGCAGAGCAGGCGCCAAAAGTGGAAACCTTGCGCGAAGCAATTTCCATCAACCAGCGCTTCAGCTTTATCAACGAGCTGTTTGGGGGCGAAAACATGGAGTACCATGCTGCTATTCAGCACCTCGACACCTTACCTGATGCCGACACAGCGAAGCGCTACGTGAGCCAACAGCTAGCCAGTAAGTACGACTGGACCCGCAAAGACGAGCACGTAAACAAGCTCCTCAAGCTAATAGACCGAAAGTTTGCTTAAACCAAAGCACAACACGTAAGCCAACGAAGAACGTCATGCGGCAACAAGCTCAGCATGACGTTCTTTGTTTGTGGGTATGTTCCTAGTGCATCTCTCATTAGGTGTGAAACACTGATTTCATTTTAAAGCTCATCCTAGTGTTAAAGACGATAAGGAAGGCGCGGTGGCGGGAACTGGTGCTGGTGTATCTGCTGGCGCTAGGGGTACTGGCAGGGCCAGCTTACACGATGTACGTGCACTATGATTTCTCGCATTCCTTGGATACCCGCAGCTACCTGCGGATAGCTAGGGGCGAGTTTGCCGACGTAAACGTGACGCGACGCTACCGGGTGCTGGTGCCTGCTGCCGCGGCCGCTATAGCCTGGCCCCTCGAGCAAGTGTATGCCCGCATTTGGCCCCAGCGCGCTGCTACCGAGTGGCCGCTACGGCTCGCCTTTTACTTACTCAACACGCTGCTCATGGCAGGCACAGGCCTAGTTTTGTACGAAACTTGTCGGCTGTACGGCGCCTCAGTAGCAGCGGCAGCGCTGGCAGTGGTAGCCGTGCTGTGCAGTCGGTGGGCCGTGTACACGAGCGGACTGCCGCTGGTTGACAGTCTGTATATCCTGGTGTTTGCGCTGGCGTTTTATGCAGCCCGCAGTAGCTCGGGGGCGGTATTGGTGTGGGTGCTATTGCTGGGGTTGCTGGCCAAGGAGTCGTTTGTGTTTCTGGTGCCGTGGTTGCTGGTATTTGGCCGCCGAGCGCTGCGGTGGCCTGTACAGCTAGCGTGGCTGCTTTTAGGCGCTGCAGTGGCCTTTGGAGTTCGGTACTGGATTGATACCCGCATTGGTGCTCCGCCCGCAGCCAGTGTGCACAACGCGCTTGATCATATTGAAAACTTAGGTTACTCGCTTCGCCGGTTGTTTTCGGTGAAAGGAATTGGCGAAATATTCAGTGTGTTCGGTTTCTTTTGGCTGGCGCTCCTACTCGGCTGGCGGCGCGGACAGGTTCCTGGCTGGGTTACGCAATTCGGTTGGTCAGGCGCAGCTTTTGTGGCGGTGGTGGTAGTGCACATGCTTCTTTCCAGCGACTTGGGCCGCATGGGTTTCTTAGCTGCACCCGTGTTTGCGGTGGCTTTTGCACTGGTGCTCACGCAGCAGTTAGATATCAAGCAACTAGATGCTCCTGCCTCGAAAAAGTAGCGGCCTACTACTCGATTTCTGTTAGATACACAGGTCCGAAAGACGTAGCGAAAGAATCGATGCGGGCGAGGCGGTAGCCCGTTAGTAACTGTCGTTGGACTTCGTCGCCACCTTGGGTGAGGCGGGCGCGGTCGAGGAGATTGGGGCCGCCGAGGGCATCGGTGTAAACGTGTTGCCCAGCTGCCCGGCGCGCTGCCAGCCATGCCCGGAAGCGCGCTGGCGACTGGCCCGGCCGCTGCACTAAGAGCGCGGGCGCGGGTAGCACATTGGCAGGGCCGGTAGCCTGCCCAGTATGATAATGAAGCTGATTCAGAATAAGGTTGGGATCGGCTAGCAGCCACCAAGCCCCTGGCTCCTGCTGGATGCGGGCTAGCAACGGAGCTGTATTGGTGAGGCGCAGCGCATAAGCGGGCAACAACCCAAACGTGAGGTTCCAGAGCAGCAAGGAAGTGCCAGCCCAGGGCAAAGCGGCGTCTATATCTGGCATGTTCACCAGCAAAAGCGCCAGCAACGCCGGTAACATTACCATAAATTCGGCGTTGCCTTCTGCCCAGACTGCACACCCCACTTGTAGAGCCAAGGCCAGCAAATGTGTACGCCAAAACAGTCGCTGGGGCACTACAGCCGAAGCAGGAAAAACCTGCGGGAAACTTCCTAAAAACCCAGAGGCACCTGCGCGTCGAGTTTTCCATAGTCTCCGAAAGGCCAGCAGCATCAGCACCGCACTCAGTAGCGCCAAACCTCCTGGAGCGGGCCAGCGCTTCAGCAAGGCCAGCGTGGAACCGTGCACCTGCCCAAACGTGCGAATCAGATTGATAGTCGTCAGTAGCAACGTACGGCCCGAAGGCCGGGCACCCGCGTGGCCAGTGTACAAGTCGTGGAATACAAAGTGCCAGAAAGCAAGCGGGGTAAATGGCAGCTTCCAGCTCGGCATTGCCGCCATGTAAGCCAACGGTACTACCAGTGCCGGCAACACATACAGTACCACTTTGCGCCAACGACCAACAGGCCCTGCGGTTAGCGTACCGAGCAGCAAAGCCAGCCACCAAAATGCATGAATCTGGTGAAGCAACGCAGCAGCGGCGGCCCACCCGCCAGCCGTAATCCACTGCCGACTTTTATTTTCCAGCGCAGCTCGCCACCAACTCCGGCTAGCCAACAAAGAAAGCAGCAGGGGCAGAATGTAGGTCTCGTTTTCAGTGGCGAAACGCAGCATGCCGAAGCTGCTGCCTACCACCAGTAGCCAACCCGCAACGGGAGCAGTAGCGCCGCCTACCCGGCGCAGTAAGTCGCGCAGCACCAGCAGGCAACCGCCAAACGCCAAAGCGTTGAGAACCTTGAGGGCCGCCAACACATCTACCTGCGCTGGCAGCATACGCAGCCACAGCCAACCCACCGCGTTGTAGAGCAAGTGGTGCGGCTGAAACAACTCGTGCCCGTGCCGGACGCAAGCAGCATAGTACCAGGCGTCGAGCGTGGAGTTGTGGGTTGGCAACAGCAAACACAGGCCCGTCAACAACCCGATAACCAACCATTCTGCCCGCTTAGAACCTACAAAGCCTAGCGGCGTGGCAACAACAGAAGAAGCAAGTGGCAAGGGCAGCAGCGCAAAGTAGAGAAAAACGCAGCTCGCGGGCTACGGGCATCTACCGCTCTAAATCCTGCTTACGGTAGGCATCGATGCCCAGCAAAATAAACAGAAGCGTGGTGAAAGACCACAACGACGAGCCCCCGTAGCTAAAGAAAGGCAGCGGAATACCAACTACCGGCGCCAGCCCAATGGTCATACCAACGTTTATGGCAAAGTGAAAAAAGAAGATACTGGCCACACAATACCCATAGGTGCGGCCAAACACCGATTTCTGCCGCTCCGCCACGTACAGAATGCGCCACAGCAGAACCATAAACAGGATGATGACGGCAGTAGAACCCAACCAGCCCCACTCCTCCCCTACGGTACAGAAAATAAAGTCGGTGCTCTGTTCGGGCACAAAGTCGAATTTGGTTTGCGTGCCTTGCAAGAAGCCTTTGCCTAGTAAGCCACCGGAGCCAATGGCAATCTTGGACTGAGTGACGTTCCAGCCTACGCCCAACGGGTCGGCGGAGGGGTTGATAAGCACCTCGATGCGCTTGCGCTGGTGCGCCTGAAGCACATTATTGAAAAAGAAGTCAACCCCAAACACCATCCCGATAACCACCGCCCACACGCTCAAGGAAAGCGGCAAATGGTGGCGCAGTGCTTTGCGGTTGAGCCCTAGTACCAACCCCAATATTAGGGTAAACACGCCCACCAGCCACAGCTTAGGCACCAGCAACGCTAGTATCAGAATTATGCCTGCCGCGGCCAGAATCAGCAGAATCAGCGGCGACATACCTTCCCGGAAATAGGCCAGCAGAAAAGCCCCAAACACCAGTGCCTGCCCAGTTTCATTGGAAGCCAGAATCAGCAGCGGGGGCAATAGCGTAAGTCCGGCCAGCACGAGCTGGTCGCGGAAGTTTTGCTGGCGCAGATTGATGCTGGCCATAAACCTCGACACCACCAAGGCCGTCGTGAACTTAGCAAATTCGGCGGGCTGCAGGCGCACGGGCCCCAGCTCCAGCCAGGAGCGCGACCCCGCAATGGGTCGGGCCACCACCATCGTGACCAGCAGCAGCACAATCATGCCCCCATACAGCACGAAAGCAAACGTATCGTAGGCCTTATAGTCGATAACCACCAGCACGACAATAAGCGCCAGCGCGGTACCAATCCACAGGATTTGCTTGAACCAGTTGAAAGCCATCAGCTCCGAGAAGCTGAGGTTGCGCAGGGGGTCGGCGGGCGCATCGGGCGAGTAGCTGGCCGCGTACACGCTGAGCCAGCCCAGGCCAACCATCAGCAGGTAGATGAGCACAGTCACCCAATCGAGGCTGCGCGAGTATCTAGCTGGAGAGGTGGGCATTTTGGATAGGTATTGAGGATGACCGGGCAGCAGACGCTGCAGTGAAGTTCATCTGTTAAATTATTTAGAGGTACTGACTAGCCAGCCGGATAAGCTGCTAGCGGTGACGCCTGATAAACCGGCTGGCGGGGCTTTGCAGCCAAACTTCCCAGCGGTGCCGCCACGGCGCTACTTTCCCGCGCAGATATTTCTCCATCATCAAAGATGCCATAGGAGCAGCGGAAGAACCCCCGAAACCAGCATTTTCAATGAAAACGGCAATGGCAATTTTGGGGTCTTCGGCCGGCGCGAAAGCTGCGAAGGTGGCGTGGTCTTCGCCGTGGTAGTTCTGTACGGTACCCGTTTTGCCAGCCACTGAAATACCTACATCCAGCAAGGAAGCATTTTCGCCAGTACCACCACGGCCATCCACTACGGCCTGCATACCCGGAATTATGGCTTCAAAATGCTGCGCATCAACTCCCACCGTGTGGCGCACAGTGTACTGCGGCAACGGACCACCAGTACCAACACCCCGCACGAAATGCGGCGTGTAGTACCATCCCCGATTGGCGACAATGGCCATAATATTGGCCATTTGCAAACCCGTAACGCTCAACTCGCCCTGCCCAATGCTGAGCGAATACACTGTTTTGTAGTTCCAGCGGCGGGTCTTAAGGCGTTTGTCATAGTACTCCGGAGAGGGCACCAGCCCCCCAATCTCGCTCCGGATATCAACGCCTAGCTTATCACCCAGCCCAAAGGCCATTACTTTGTTTCGCCAATCGGCTAGCCCCAAGCGGGAATCTTCGAAGCGGTTGGCAGAGCGGCCACGCAGTACGGCAGCCCGCATCACCTGGTAGAAATACGGGTTGCAGCTCTGCTTGATGGCAATGCCTACGTTGCTTGGGTACTCGTGGCGGTGAGTGCACCGCACCAGCTTCCAGTTGCAGTCGAAAGCCGTTTGCGGCGTTACTACACCCATTTGCAACGCTACCAGCTCGTTTACCACTTTGAATACCGAGCCAGGCGAGTACTTCGCCATCAAAGGGCGGTTGAAGAGAGGCTTGGTGGTATCGTTCTGCAATTCCATGTAGCGGTTGCCCATGCCCTTGCCCGTCAGAATAGAGGGTTCGTAGGCGGGCGCCGATACCATGGCCAGGATTTCACCGGTCTTCGGTTCGATGGCCACGATGTAGCCGCGTTTGTTTTTCATCAGCATCTCGCCGTATTTCTGCAGCTCGATGTCAATGCTGGTATGCAAGTCCTGCCCGGCCACCGACAGGGTGTCGAACTCACCGTTTCGAAAAGCGCCCTTCTCGATGCCGCGTACGTTCACCATTTTGTACTGCACCCCGCGGCGGCCCATCAACTGCTGCTCGTAAAACGATTCCAGGCCGTTAACACCCACAAAATCGCCGGGCAGGTATTTTGCAAACCGCTCACTTTGCAGCAGCCCAGGCGTGATAGAGCCTACGTAGCCTAGCGCGTGGGCCATGTTCTCGGTGCGGTATGAGCGCGCCATGCGGGCCTTTATGCTGAAGCCAGGAAAATCGATTAGGTTGTCTTGGATGGTTGCCAGTTCGCGCGTGCTCAGGTTCTGAACCAGTGGCGACGCTTTCACGCGGCTGTAGCTACGCGCCGCTTTCAACCCTTCGCGCACTTCCTCGAGCGGCAGTTGCAATAGCTCACAAAAGCGCAACGTGTCTAGCTGTTTCACCTCACGCGGCACCACCATCAGGTCGTAGACCGGGGTGTTCTGCACCAGCAACTGGTTGTTGCGGTCGTAGATCAGGCCACGGTACGGCACCTGCACGATGCGCTGAAGCGTGTTGCGGTCGGCGGCCAGCTTGTAGCTACCGTCGAGCACTTGAATGTAAAATAGACGGGCGCCAAAGGTGATAGCCACCACCAGGAAAATAGCCATCACCACATACCGCCGTCCTTCTAGGTATTGCAAAGCCGTATATTCTGATTAGAAAGCATTTGCGGCCACCCGGCCGGATTCACAAAGATACACCAGAGAGTGACTGCCTCCGTGAGTGAGGCAGAAAAGAACTCTTATGTCATGCGCAACGGAATCGAAGTATTTCGCGTGCTGACGTTGTGATACTACTGTCATGCTGAGCGCAGTGTAACGAAGCCGAAGCATCTCGCTCGAATCGTTGAACTGCTAAGAGGAGTTTACCACACTAGCGAGATGCTTCGGCTTCGTTACACTGCGCTCAGCATGACCGTTCCTTTGGCAACAGCCGCACACAGGAGGCGTTGGGGCCGTTCCGCATTGCGTACTTTTCCTTCCTTTGCTCTTCTACGCTGTTCGAAACTTGGTGCTATCGGCCGCGACGACGCGTGGGAAAGAAAATTAGCTGCACGATGAGCAGCGTGAGTCCCGTAAAAAGGGTGCTTACCACCACTTTCACGAGCGTAAGGCCAAAGGCCCGGAAACTACCGAGTTCTAGCAGGAAAAAGGCTAAGTGATGCAACCCCACTAGCAGCACCATATACACCACAAACCACTGCCCGCCCATCTGGTGCACATTCACTGAGTCGGAGGCCTCGTAGCCGTCGCGGGGCGTGAGCAGGCGCAATACCCAGGGGCGGAGGTAACACAGGAGCACGGCCGCAGCCGCGTGCACGCCGCCTGTGTCGTAGAAGATGTCCATCAGCAAACCCATGCCAAAGCCGAGCACCAGTTGCAAGACGATGGAAGTGCCGATGGGCAGAAACAGCAGAAACCCCAAATAGAAAAAGCACCAGCCCAGCTCGAAAAGCGTCGGTAGCCGACTCACTAGTAGCATGTGTACGCCCGCGAAGAAGACGAAGCGCAGCAGTTGCAACACGATGGATCCTACTCCCTTCATGGCCGCTCCTCCCCTACCTCTGGCTTGATGCCTGCGCGTGCTTCCAACGTATCCCGCTCGGCTTTCAGCCGGGGATTGACCACGTACACGTACTCCAGATTCGAAAAATTCACGGCCAGCCGTACCCGCACGGTCCAGAAATTTTTGTCGGGCTCTTTCAAAAACGAATCAACGACCCCAATCAGGACACCTTCAGGAAACACCGCGTTGTAGCCGGACGTCACGATGGTGTCGCCGCGAACCAGCTTATTTTGGCGCGGAATGTTGTCGAGCAAAGCGTGCGTAGGATCGTCGCCGAGCCACTTGATGCTGCCGAAGGTGTTGTCGCGCTTGATCTTGGCGGAGATAAACGTTTTGGAGTGCAGCAACGAGGTGACGGTGGCAAACTGTTCGCTCACCACCTTCACCCGGCCTACTACTCCAGCCGCCGACAGCACGCCCATGCCGCTGCGCACTCCGTCGCGGTTGCCCACATTCAAAGTCAGGTAGTTATCCACACGGCGCATGGTGTTATTCACAACCCGGGCCGGAATAAGTGGATAATCCGGGTCGCGGGTGGGCAGTGTGCGCAAACCAAGCAACAAGGAATCGGGGTGACTTAGGCGGGCCAACCGTACCCGCGAAACGCTGTCTTGGGGCACGGGCAAACTATCGGACTGGCGGTGGCTAAGGTCGCTGCTGTAGAGTTGCTGCCGTAGGGCCGCGTTTTCCTGTACCAGTCGTTGGTTGATGCTTTCTAGCTGAAAGTAGTCGTAGATGCGGTTGCGGGTTGCCAGGATTTGCCCCACGTAGGTGTTGGCCGAGTTGAAGAACGCCGCCCGCTGGTAGGTGCTGTTGCGAATCAACAAGTATAAGCTCGCAATTTCCAGCAGCGCAAACACGAGCAAGCCTCGGTAGCGAAACAGGAAAGCGAACAAATTCCTCATGTCAATGAAAAATGAAGAGCAAAAAGTGAGGAATGAAGAATTGGCAAACGTCCAACCTCTTCACCCCTCACTCTTCACTCTTCATCGGATTAGGTAAGCAGTACGCCTCTGAAGGCCTGAATGTCTTTGATGGCTTTGCCGGTGCCACGCACCACGGCCCGCAGTGGATCTTCGGCAATGTGGATGGGCAACTTGGTTTTAACGGCCAAGCGCTTGTCTAAGCCGCGCAGCAGCGCCCCGCCACCGGTCAGATGAATGCCGTTTTCGTAGATGTCGGCCGACAATTCGGGCGGGCTGATTTCCAGCGCCTTCAGTACAGCCTCTTCGATTTTGGCCACCGACTTGTCGAGAGCAATGGCAATTTCCGACGAGGTTACTTTGATAACCTTCGGGATGCCGGTCATCAGGTCACGGCCGCGCACTTCGAAGTCGGGCGGCGTGATTTCCAGCTCGGTGAGGGCCGCGCCAACTTCTATCTTAATGCGCTCGGCACTGCGCTCACCAATCAGCAGGTTGTGCTGGCGGCGCATGTAGTCGAGGATGTCTTGGTTGAAAACGTCGCCGGCCGTTTTGATGGATTGGTCGCAGACGATACCCGACAGCGCGATAACAGCAATTTCGGTGGTACCACCCCCGATGTCGATAATCATCGAGCCGATGGGCTGCTCTACATCGATGCCAATACCAATGGCAGCGGCCATCGGCTCCTGAATCATCCAAACCTCTTTGGCGCCAGCGTGCTCGGCGGAGTCCCGCACGGCGCGTTTCTCTACTTCCGTAATACCCGACGGAATGCAGATAACCATGCGGTGCGAAGGCTGAAACAACCGGTTCCGCGTGTCAATCATTTTGATCATCCCCTTGATCATTTCCTCGGCAGCGTGGAAATCGGCAATTACACCGTCTTTAAGAGGACGAATAGTTCTGATATTATCGTGGGTCTTTTCGTGCATTTGCTGCGCCTGACGACCTACGGCGATTACTTTATTGGTGGTACGGTCTTTCGCGATAATGCTCGGCTCATCCACTACAATTTTGTCGTTGTGGATGATGAGCGTATTGGCCGTACCCAGGTCGATGGCGATGTCGCTGGTTAGGAAGTTGAAGAAACCCATTAGTTGACGGCGAGAAAATGGGCACAAGCAAAGATTCACTTGTGCAAAAAGTGGGGCAAAAGTACGGAAGTTTCAGGGAAGCACGACCTACCCTGGCACCAGTACGACGAAGCAAGTTATCTTCTCGTTGATGCAAGCTCCTTAAACGACAAACCTTTAACACTCGTGCTTGCAAAAGCCACACAGAAAGTCTGGCTGGCTACGCAAGTAGCGGCACCGTAGTGCTACGTACCTGCTGAGCGCGACACTAAACGTCGTAACGGCGCAGCTAATTGTTCGACTATCTCAGACAGCAAAACTTTATACAATACGCCTGCAGGCCTACACAGCTGCCGAGCGGTAGAAACACGCGTAAGCGCATCTCTACTGCTGAGGACAGCGAAAGCCGCTAACGGCTTAGTGCTTGAAGTGCCGCACACCGGTCAGCACCATGGCCATGCCGAGGCGGTTGCAGGCATCAATCGAGTCTTGGTCTTTGATGGAACCACCAGGCTGCACCACGGCGCGGATACCTGCTTCACCGGCAATTTCCACGCAGTCGGGGAAGGGGAAGAAGGCGTCGGAAGCCATAACGGAGCCCTGCAAATCGAACCCGAACGACTTGGCTTTCTCGATGGCTTGGCGCAGCGCATCCACCCGTGAGGTTTGCCCCACGCCCGAAGCCAGCAACTGCCCGGCCCGTGCCAACACAATCGTGTTGCTCTTGGTGTGCTTGCAAACTTTGAGCGCAAACTCCAGCGCCGCTACCTCTTCAGCAGTAGGCTCGGATTCGGTAACCGTCCGGAAATCGGCGGCACCTTCCGTGGCGCGGTCGAAATCCTGCTCGATTACGCCGTTTAGTAGGGTCTTGATTTGCTTGGCGGGAAGCTCTACTGGTTTTTGACGCAGCAGGATGCGGTTTTTCTTGCTTTGCAGCACTGGCAAAGCGTCGGCCTCAAACTCGGGAGCAATAAGCACCTCGAAGAAAAGCTTGTTCAACTCTTCCGCAGTGGCTGCATCCACGGGCTTGTTCACGATGATAACGCCACCGAAAGCTGAAACCGGGTCGCAGGCCAGGGCGTTGAGGTAGGCTTCCTTGAGGGTATCGGCCTGAGCCACGCCGCAGGCATTGGTGTGCTTGAGAATGGCGCAGGCGGCGGGGCCGTCGGCTTGAAACTCCTGCATCAGCAACACGGCCGCATCAACATCCACCAAGTTGTTGTAGCTAAGCTGCTTGCCGTGCAATTGATCGAAGAGGGCGGCAAGGTCGCCGTGGAAAGTGCCCGACTGGTGCGGATTCTCGCCGTAGCGCAGCGGCGTAGCGGGCTGCTCGTTGGCTGTTGGAGCCGCAGAAGTAGCAGCGCCCGCCATGTACTGATGAATAGCGGTGTCGTAGTGCGAGGTAGCGGCAAAGGCGGCGGCAGCGTACTGCCGACGATCTTCGAGGTCGGTGGCGCAGTTCTTCTGGCCCAGCAGCTCCGTTACGGCTTGGTATTGGTCGCGGCTGCTGACAACGAGTACGTCGCGAAAGTTTTTGGCCGCGGCGCGCAATAGTGAGATGCCACCAATGTCGATTTTCTCGATGATGTCGGCTTCGGGGGCGCCGGAAGCCACCGTTTCTTCGAACGGATAGAGGTCAACAATTACCAGGTCGATGGGCGGAATCTGGTGCCGCTCGGCTTCGGCCAAGTCGGCGGGCTCGTGGCGGCGGTGCAGAATACCACCGAACACTTTTGGGTGCAGCGTTTTGACGCGGCCACCAAACACGGCCGGGAAGCCCGTCAGGCTTTCGACGGCCGTTACTTGGGCGCCCTGCTCTTCCAGGAACTGCTGCGTGCCCCCCGTGGAGTACAGCGTTACGCCATGCTCCTTGAGCAGTGCCACCAACGGCTCTAAACGGTCTTTGTAGTAGACGGAAACAAGAGCGGAGCGAATGGGCTGCAACATAGCGGAAGCTTTAGATGAAAACGAACGACGCCACGAAGGTACTTCCATCAGGTCGGCCGTGCCAAGTACCCGTCTGTAATTGTTGAAGACAAGCAGCAAATAGCTCCAAAGCTGAACAAGCGCCAACCTCGACTGTTGCAACTCAGTACCTCAACATAAGGCACTGGTGGCACCACCAGTTGGTGCTATCTATTGTTCTGCTTATGGTTTCTGTATCTACTTCGTCTAGCCAAGCTACTGACAGGGCTAGCAACCTGCTCGTATCTCCGCCCCTTCTGGCTCCCGAAGTGGCGGCGGCAGCATTAGCGCCGCGCCTGCTAGCCCAAGCTATCCACTCTGATTTTGAAGGCGGGTTTCCAGAAAAGGAATTTAACTGGCTGCACGAAGTTGGGCTGCTTACGGCGGCGCTGCCAGTTGCTTTGGGCGGCGCTGATTTGGCCGAACCCGAACAGACATTGCCGCTACTCAACACCCTCAAGCATATTGGGCGGGGCAATCTGGTGATGGGAAGGCTGTATGAGGGCCACATAAACGCGCTGCAACTCCTGCAACGCCTCGGCACCACGGCGCAGGTGGCGCGTTGGGCCGCCGATGCACAAGCCGGTTGTTGGTTTGGCGTTTGGAACACGGAAGCCGCGGACGGCGTGAAGCTGGAGCCGTTGGCTAACGGGCAGTACCGCTTGCACGGCAGCAAAACCTTTGCCTCCGGGGCGGGCTATGTGAGCCGCCCGCTACTGACAGCGGCCTTGCCCGACGGTGGTTGGCAACTGTTGGTGTTGCCGGCTACCGAGAAAGAGCCGAAATATGACGCCAGTTTCTGGCGGCCCCTTGGCATGCGCGGCACTGCCAGCAGCCGCGCTGACTTCACGGGCCTCGAAATCAGTGCCGACGACCTGCTCGGCAAGCCCGGCGACTATTACCAGCAACCGTGGTTCAGTGGCGGCGCCATCCGGTTTGCGGCGGTGCAGCTCGGTGGCGCCGAAGCCGTTTTCGATGAAACGCGCCGCTTCCTGCAAGCCCTCGGCCGCACCGACGACCCCTACCAACGCCAGCGCCTCGGCGAAATGGCCTTGCTGATTGAGAGCGGCAACCTCTGGCTGCGCGGCGCCGCCGACCATGCCAGCCGCCCCACCGCCGAAACCGATGCCGAAGCCACCGTGGCCTATGCCAACATGATGCGCACAGCCCTAGAAGACATTTGCCTGCGCGTGCTGCAACTTGCCGAGCGTTGCGTAGGTGCCCGCGGCCTACTCAAACCCGAGCCGTTCGAGCGCCTGCACCGCGACCTGACGCACTACTTGCGCCAACCTGCCCCCGATGCTGCTCAGGCTGATGCCGGACGCTTCGCCCTCGACCGCAACGCCCCTGCTTTCCAGCTTTGGCATGCGTAAGGCTCTGGTTTTCGATTTTCACTCGCTCCCGCTACGCCCATCAAGCTATGCGGCTACGCTTGGATCAACAGTGGTTATAGCGCCCCACCCCGACGATGAATCGTTGGGCTGTGGGGGCCTTATTGCTTTACTGCGGCAGGCGGCTGTGCCGGTGCAAGTGGTATTGATCAGCGACGGCACCATGTCGCACCCAAACTCGCGGAAGTTTCCGCCTGCTGCCCGGCAGGCGCTGCGCGAAGCCGAACTAAGGCAGGCCTTGCTTGAATTGGGTGTCGAGACAAGTCCTGTTTGCTTAGGGCTACCCGACAGCAAGGTGCCGCGCGAAGGACAGGCACGCTTTACAGAAGCCGCAACACAACTACAGGAACTGTTTGCAACAGTTAAACCAGCCACCATACTCTGCCCCTGGCGCCGCGACCCACATCCCGACCATCGAGCCACCAGTGAGCTGGTGCGAGCAGCCCTAACGGGTTTGCCGGTGCCGCCGCGCCTCCTCGAATACGTGGTGTGGGCTTGGGAGCGGGCGGCCCCCACCGACTTGCCCCAGCCGGGCGAGGTTAGCGGATGGCGGTTGGATGTGGGGTCGGTGCTGGAGCAGAAGCAACGCGCTATTGCCGCGCACCGTTCACAGCTAGCTCCCGGCGTCATCGACGATGATCCTACGGGCTTTCTGTTGTCCCCGGAAATGCTGGCGCATTTTGCGCGGCCATTCGAGGCTTATTTGGAGGTGATGTAGGAAAGCCTTGCTATGTTGCCGGCCGTTGTTTAACCCCAGCCCTTATGCATTACCTACCAAATCCTGCTCGTTACCAAGAAATACCGTACCGGCGCAGTGGCCGCAGTGGCCTCAAGCTACCAGCCGTTTCGCTAGGACTCTGGCACAACTTCGGCGACGTGGACCTGCTAGCCAACCAGCGCGCCATTCTGCGGCGGGCTTTTGACAGCGGCGTCACGCACTTCGACTTGGCCAACAACTACGGGCCGCCTCCTGGCTCTGCCGAAATCAACTTCGGGCGCATTTTGCGCGAAGACTTCAGCAACTACCGCGACGAGCTAATTATTTCCAGTAAAGCCGGTTACCACATGTGGGAGGGCCCCTACGGCGAATGGGGCTCGAAGAAGTATTTAGTATCCAGCCTCGACCAGAGCTTGAAGCGCATGGGCCTGGAGTACGTAGACATCTTCTACCACCACCGCCCCGACCCCGACACACCCTTAGAGGAAACGATGGGCGCCCTGGACCTGATAGTGCGCCAAGGCAAAGCTTTGTACGTGGGTCTTTCCAATTACCAGCCCGCCGAAGCAGCTCAGGCTATCGAGATACTGCGGCAACTCGGCACGCCCTGTCTGATTCACCAGCCCAAGTATTCGATGTTTGAGCGATGGGTGGAAGGCGGACTGCTTGACTTGCTAGAGAAGGAAGGCGTCGGCTGCATTCCGTTTTCGCCGCTGGCGCAGGGTCTGCTTACCAATAAATACCTAGGCGGCATACCGGCCGATTCGCGGGTGGCCAAGGGTGTGGGCTTCCTAACAGAAAATCAACTGACGCCCGAACGCCTCAATCAAATCAAGCAACTCAACGAGCTAGCTCAAGCACGCCAGCAAAGCTTGGCCCAAATGGCGCTGGCCTGGATTCTGAAAGATGAGCGGGTAACATCGGTGCTTATCGGCGCCAGCAAGCCCGAACAACTCACCGACTCGCTGCACTGCCTGAACAACCTGCAATTCAGCGCCGAGGAGCTTGCTTCCATAGAAAAAATACTGGCCGCCTAGCACGCAAAGAGTTGGTGAGGCGCAAGCCAGTAGAAGCAGATCTACTTATCACTCAGGGTCTAATATCTAGACGGCTGTCATTCCGACGCAGGAGGAATCTGGGTTAGCTAATTGAACAGCTTAATCCAGATTCCTCCTGCGTCGGAATGACAACCGTCTGAGGAAAAGGCACTTCCAACGCATTTCATGAACCCCAATCAGCCGCATACCCTGCCTCCCGAGTATTTCGACGAGGTGTACCGCGCCAACACCGATCCGTGGGGCTTTGAAACCAGCCCCTACGAGCAGGCCAAGTACGCCGATACTGTGGCAGCGCTGCCCAAGGCCTCCTATGAAAGTGCGTTTGAAGTAGGCTGTTCACTTGGCGTTTTAACTCAGCTACTGGCAACACGCTGCCAGCACCTGTTAGCAGTTGATGTAGCCGAAGCTCCTCTCATACGCGCCCGAAATCGATGCGCGGACTTGCCTCAAGTAGAGTTTCAACAGATGACACTGCCTGCTGAATTTCCAACGGGCCTCACCTTCGACCTGGTTGTATTGTCGGAGGTGGGCTACTATTGGGATGCGCCGGATCTGGAGCAAGTGGCCAACCAGTTGCTAGCGGCCCTGCGGCCTGGTGCTCATCTGCTACTGGTTCACTGGACACCTCCCGTGCACGACTATCCCCTCACCGGCGACGAAGTACACCAGTATTTTCTAGACAAAACAACTGCGGATGGGCCCTTAGCGCATCTGCATGGCCACCGAGCCGCGCAATACCGGCTGGATCTGCTGGCTCGGCGCTAGCGGCCAACGAGTTAGGGGTGAGGTGGGCAGAACTTCTGCGTGCAAGCTAGCTTCTTTCTCTTGCGCTATAAGGCATCGTAGCTCTGCTAGCGCCAAGGGCAACGTGGTCAGGTGGCCGCGGCGCCAAACGGCCCGGTGAGTTTGCACCCATTCCCAGAGCATACCAAAGGTTGACGAACAAGCTAGTTGCTTGGTTAGCGGACCGGCAGGTACACTTAGCAAGGCCGCCAACCGGATGCAGGAAGGCACTGCTTGCTGGCGAGGCTGCTGCCGAATTTGCTTCCAAAGCTGGCGCAGCTTGCGGCGCACCGTCCATTCGGCAACTAGGGCGGCACCACTTTCCACAAGCGGCTCCCGCTGCTGACGTGTCATGCGGGCCCATTCGCGCAGCTGCCACGACAACCCTACTGCTACCCGCCCCTGGTAGCGGGCCGACGTGATGACCCGCACAGCCGGACTGTGGCGCAGGCGCAGGTCGTAGCGGCGCAATGCTTGGCACAGCGCCTCATCCTCTAGAAAAGGCACTACAGGCAGCCCACCTACTTGGCGGTACGCAGCCACCGTGATGGCCAAGCTAGCCCCATAGTGCTGGTGATGCCGGGGCCACAGGTCGGCGGGGTCAGGATCAACGAGGGCTTCGAGTTGGGCACGGAGCAGCCGATAGGTGGCATCGCGCAAATGAGTACGCCGTACCACACAGCTTTTGCGAATGGAGCGCTCAGGAAAAATCCGGCCGCCTACTGCATCAGCACCGGTTCTTACTTCCATTTCAGTGGCAGCCAGCCAAGTGGGGGCTACTCGGGTATCAGCGTCGGTGCTGGCAATGATGCCCGTAATGCCAACGGTACTTTCCAAACGGCGGCAGGCTTCGTCCATGAGGAGACGGCGCGCATAGCCAACGTGGGCTTCAGCGGGCAGCAACTGAACTTCAGCTACGTGTACTGCTAGCGCCGGATGCTGCTTAGCAAATGCCCTAATGACGTTGGCAGTTTGGTCGCGGCAGTTATTAGCTAGCACTAGTATCTCGTAGCTAGCAAAGTCCAGCGGGTGCCCCTGCAAGTCGGTTTGTGCTGCTAAAGCCGCCAGGGTGGCGGGCAAGTTATCCGCTTCATCTTTGGCCGGGATAATAACACTAACGCGTAAGCGGGGATTAGGTGGGGTTGTGGGCCAAAGCACTTTTTGCTGGTCAACTGAGGAGCGTTGGCCAGAAGTAGCACGAGGCTGTACAAGGAAAGCCATTAAGCGTATTCTACTCGAATTGTGAAGCGGAGACAGAGAAAAGCTCGACTACAAGTAGTGTCGAGCTTTCTGTATACAAGCATCTCATCCACAATTTGTTTGCAGTTGCTACTGTTTAGGTACAAAAACCACAACGGCTCAGCTTCATTGCTGCACTGGTTGCAGTGCTAGCAGAACACTAGCGTTCCGGCCGTCCATGCAGCTATAGGCTTTCAACTACCCGGTGAAGTTTGGCTGTGGCACCTCTTAGACTAGAGGCTCCCTATCTAAATTGAGAAGATTCATCTGCTCACATTGAGTTGTTCGTCACCTTGTTCGAAAGCAAAACAGCCCTCCCGCTTCGAGCGGGAGGGCTGTTTTACACTTTGGTTTTGTTTGCTGTTCTCCGCCTAAAAGGCTTCGCCAACAGCGAAGTAGATGCTAGGTGGTGTATCGGTGCCGCCGGCATAGTCAAGACGGATGTTGAGCCGGTCGCGGCGGTTGAAACGGAAGCGGAAGCCACCGCCGCCTGCTAGTCGGGTTTGGTCGAAGGTGTAGTCATTCACTTTGTAGCCTACCTGGCCCACTGCACCGAACACAACTCCATCAATTCGCCAGAAGAGTTTCTGCCGGATTTCGGCTTGGAAAGTCATCATCTGCCGGTCGCGGAAACGAGTTTCGTAGAGGCCCCGCATCAGGCCGGCGTTATTGTAGAGTGCGCCACCCAAGTTGGCACCCAGGCCGCCTAACTCCCGGAACGGCACATTACCGGTGTGCAGCTGCGTCAGATATTGCAACGCCAGAATGGTGTTGTTGGAGGAGGAAAGAGGCTGAAAATACCGGGCATCCAACTGATAGCGCGTAAACTTATAGTCAGACCCAAGGCCGCCCCCATTGAACAAGACGTGCGCATCAACGAAGGCACCGCGGTAAGTAGCTAGCACGTTGTCGCGGCCATCGTAGAGCAGCGCCGGCCCTAAACCCGATACCCGTGTGTCGTTTCGTTCGCGCGCATCAAGGCGCGGGTCAATCAAAAACGAATTGACACCGCCGTTATCGGCATTGCCTTCAGGCTCTATGTCGGTGGTGTTGGTGAAGCGGTAGCGTAAGCCCGCAAACAGGTTGGGCGCTACTCGCTTTAACACTCTTTCGTCGAAAATGAAAAGCTTGTACTTCAATTCAGATTCTGCATTCCGAGAGTTATCGTTGCCGATGCCGTAGTAAAACAGCTTCTGGTCGTAGCGGCTCAACTCGCCGGATATGAAGAACCCTTCTCCAGGTGTGAAAATGGTGTGCGTCAGTTGGATGGTGCTCTGCTTTTCCTGCGAAAACCAAGCAATAAGCCGCGCGTTGGATTTGCGCACCGTAGTATCGGTACCAAACCGCCACACAGGCAAGATGGCCGCTCCTGCTGCGAAACCGGTTTCCTGCTGATAGAAGGCTATCGGCACAGGAATAAAGCTAGGCTTATCGCTGGGCGCGAAGATGGATTTCTTTTTAGGACCGTCGTTGGTGAGGCCGGGGGCTGGTGGGGCTACTGCCGAAGCTGGCGCAGAACCATCGGTAGTAGTGGGAGCTACTTGAGCAGCACCAAGCCGAGCCAGGGTACACAGCGCCACGGCCAGCGGCAGGTAGAGAAAGCGCATAGAGGCTTTAGGAAGAAAGAATGGAGATTGAGCTTCGCCATCTAGTTGGCTACTACAGAAGGTTTTCTGTGAGTAGCCCAACATCTAGTAAGCTCGTTCTTTGTTCTAACGCAACAGTACCTGCTACGGTTTTACCCAACTACGGCCACCAACAGCATAGACAGGACGCCAGCCAGCATAATACCCTTGCACCAGGTGCTGAGTTTGGCGAAATGACGCCGCCGGTCGGCTCGCCACAGCAAGCGTGCCAGCGCCAGCAACGGCCCTAGCACCAAGAATGTCAGCCATAGCCCTAGCAAGAGTGGTCCGTTGTGCAACGCCTCAAACCCGGCTCCGGACACCAACAGCATCAGGCAACCTAGAAAGAAGCCTGCCACCCATTTGGTACGGGCCACTCCCCATACAATGGGCAGCGTGCGGCAATCGTGCTGCGCGTCGCCGCGCATGTCTTCTACGTCTTTCACTATCTCGCGCACTACCGTGAGCAGGAAGGCTGCCAGCGCGTACACCCACACCTTGCTGTTGTCGGTACGCAGTTGCAATTCGGGCAGCAAAACCAGTGCGGCCGTCAGCATGGCAATACTGAGGTTGCCGACCAGCGCCACCCGCTTGAACCGAACCGAATAGCCCCATAGTAGCGCCGCCGACCCCAGCGTCACTAATCCAAGCAACGGCGAAAGCAAGCCCGCAATACCCACACCCAGCCCCGACAACAGCAAATGAGCCAGCATAGCGCGGCGCCGGTTTACCACGCGCCCCACCACCAGGCGCCCCGGCCGGTTGATGGCATCTATCTTGACGTCGTAATAGTCATTGATGATGTAGCCGGCCGCTCCTACGCAGAGCGTGGAGAGCACCAAGAGGCCGAAATGCCAATCGAGCAGGGTAGCCAGCGGCGTGGCAGGGTGCAGAAGTCCTGAGCGCACTAGCACCAAGCACAACAGCATAATAAGCAGGTTGGGAAGCCGAATCAGCCGGGCAATGGGCCGCAACGACGAACTAGGCTTACCCGTGTCGCCGTCTGCCTTGGTTGGCTTAGCCTCTGCCGCAGCGAAAAAGGAGAAAACAGACGGCATAGCCATAACGCAATAAGCGAGGATAGGGGCTTGGAGAAACCGGAGGTAATAAGAAGATAACGACTAACTAGCTTACAATGTGCCCGTGCGGCCCCACAAATAGCAAATAGTAGAAAGAAAGCCTCCCCAGTGTTGGAGAGGCTTTCCAGAATGCAAAATAAGTAAAGAGCCGAAGCTTATACGCGCTTCACATTGACGGCATTTACGCCCTTGCGACCTTCCTGCGTATCAAATTCCACTCGGTCGTTTTGTTGGATCTGGCCCCCGTTAAGGCCCGTCACGTGAACGAAGAAGTCTTCCTTCGTCTCGTCATCTGTAATGAAGCCGTAGCCCTTCGACTCATTATAGAATTTTACGGTTCCTGTTTTCATGTAATAAAAGAAAATGGTGAATAAGATGATTGGGTAAAGATAGAGGTAATTAGGAAAAGCGCAACCCGGCTCGAAATAGGCCTATCAGCCGCAAGGAGCACGCTGTACCGCAGCTGCCTACCAGGTTTTCTGGGCCTTCATCACGGCCTCCAGCAGCTCGCGCACGGCGCCGTAGCCGCCGGGCTTTTCGGCTACATAGTTGCTGATGGCTACTACGTCGGTGGCGGCATCGGCGGGGCAGGCTGCCAGCGCACACCGGCGCATCACTTCCACATCAGGCATATCGTCGCCCATGTAAGCAATACAGCTCGGGTCGAGGCGGTAGGTGTTGATATAGGTGTTGAAGATCTTCATCTTGTCGTCCACCCCCAGGAAGATGTCGCGCACATCCAGCGACTCCAGCCGTTTGCGCACGCCCTCTTCTTCGCGGCCCGAGATAATAGCAATACGGTAGCCTTGCTTTAGCGCGTGCCGAATGGCGTAGCCGTCGCGGATGTGGAAGGTGCGCGCTTGCTCGCCCGAGTTGAGTGCCAGCAGTCTACCATCGGTTAGCACGCCGTCTACATCGAAAATAAAAGCCTTTATAACAGATAAATCGGGCGCCATAAGCGGAAGTAGAGAGGAAAGTAAGGCGGTAGTAGGTAAGCAAGAAGGACCTTTCAGCCGAGGAAAGCCCTACAATCTCGAATCGAAATTAGGAGGCTATCGGCTGGAAGGTCCTTTATAGCTGCTCAAATGGCAGTCTAGTTGATTTCAAGAGGAGCGGTTATTTCTGGTTGTCGCGCCACTCATACACCCACTTGGCCTGGATTTGCTCTAAGTGGCCTTCGTTGGCTTCCTCTTTGGTACCAGCAAAGTTAGGCAAGCTCAGTACCCAGTCCAGCAGTTCGGTGAAGCGAATGCGGTAGATTTTCGCCTCCGTAAAATCGTCACCGAATTTTTCGTAGAGAGCGATGGCCACATCTTCGTGGTCACTCCAATGAATGGGGGGCTCAAAATGGGCCATTTCTTGAATTGTTGAATGGTTAAACAGCTGAATCGGTGCTTGAGCTGGCTGCTCACTGAACGAGCAACCATTCCGCAATCAGCCATTGAATTTTGTAATTAATGCCCTAGGAACTCCTGCGGGGGAATGAGAATGACCAAATCCTGGGTGCTAGCCTGCACGACGCACTGGCAGCCCAACCGCGAATTGATACGCGGGTTCACGGCACGGTCGATAAAGTCTTCTTCTTTGTCGCTGATTTCGGGGAGCTCATCTTCTCCCTGCAGTACATACACATGGCAGGTGCTGCAGCCGCATACGCCACCGCAGTTGTGCTGAAGTTGAATGCCGTTGTTGAGGGCGACGTCGAGAACCGATTCGCCTTCGGCAGCAACGTGGGTTTGGGCTGGCTGGCCGTCTTGAAATTGGAAGGTAATGTTGACAGCTTTCACGAAGGGATCTTCAAACGAGGCAAAAATGAGGGGACGAAGGTACGCACGCCTGCCCCCGATTCAAAGCTCTTCCCCCCCTTGGTTGTTTAGCGAACCTTCCACCTGCTGCTTTTTTATGCTGTCACTCAGCATATTATACAGTGTCAGCCAGTCGGGATATGCTGTTAGTGCCTCCCGGTGACGGGCCAGCGTAGGCTCGTCCTGGCGGGCAGCGGGGCCCGTTTGCACCGTGAACGGCGGGTTTGCAAGCGCCTTCTCCACCGTTTCATGAATGAGCGGCCCTAGCAAGGCCAGCGGCAGTTGTTGCTGCTGCAACAGCGCGTGACTGATGCCCAAAAGGTGGTTGGGAAAGTTGCAGGCAAAAACGGCCGCTAAATGCATCACTTGGCGTTGTGCGGTATCAATGCGTTGCACGCTGGTGCTTAGGGTGTGCGCTAGCGCCAGCAGCACAGCTTCGGCGGTAGGCGTAGCCGCCTCAATACATAAGGGCAGTAGTTGCCAATCCAAGGCGCGGCCCACACTGAAGGTCTGGAGCGGATAAAACACGCCGCCCTGCACGTTCGGGTAAGTATCGAAGACGGTAAGCGGCACGGCCCCCGACGTGTGCGCTACAATAGCGCCCTTTGGAAACTGGGCCTGTGCTAACACAGCCGGCACGGCCGCATCGGATACAGCTAGTAAGTAAACATCAGCGCGGGGCACAGCCGTCAGATTCAGGTCGGGCAGCACCTGGGTACCAGGCAACGTAGCCGCCAGTGCTGCCGCTGAAGTGCTGGTACGGCTCCAAACATACGGCACTTGGTGGCCCGCCTGGTGCAAAGCCGGCCCAAGCTGGCTAGCTACGCGGCCGGCCCCAAGCAGAACAATGCGCAAAGAGGAAGCCGAAGTTGAGGTCATTCTTTGAGAAACAGCGAAAGCAGAGGAAAATGGGAAAACAAAGAACGCCCGTAGAAAAGTAGATTGTTGCCACAGACTAGCAAATTCTGAAGATAAAACAGCAACTTGAGGAGCTAACAATGCTACGCTACATTGCTTTGTTCGTATAGCCTTTGTCTAACTAAAAACTCATTTTCAATTCCAAATCTCTACCTAATGGCAAATTTGCACACCGGGCTTTGGCGCAAGCTCGCCCTGACGGCGCTGTTGGCAGCCAGCGCTGCAGTAGGCCAAGCGCAGACCCGCTTGTCACGAGCACATAATCGCTTAATACTAGCGCAGGATCACTCCCCAATCAACCGCAAACAGGTAGTAAATTCTCGGCCGAACACTGCTGCTCGGGTGGCTTCCAATCCTTATCTATCTAGCCAAGGACAGAATGTAGCGGGCACCTATACCGATCTGGGTACCACTGGCACGGCTATCAGCACGGCCAATACGGATGATGCTAACTCGGCCGCTCAGAATATTGGTTTCTCCTTCTCTTACAATGGTACTTCTTTTACGCAGTTCGTTCTTAACACAAATGGTTTTATTAAGCTAGGCGCGGTGGCTCCTACCGCTGCCAATGACACAGAAGTACTGCTAAACTCTACGGACGCTAACATCATTGCGCCAGCCTCGGGAGTTGACTTGCAAGGTGCAGCCGATCAGATAGCGAATCCTACCGAGTTCCGAGTGACAACGACCGGAGCACCCGGCAACCAGGTGTGTACCATTCAGTTTAAGAATCTGCGCGACAAGGCTACGCTCAACCCCGACGGCACAGTGGCCATAAATCCTCAGTTTGCTACTATGCAGTTTCAAATCAAACTGTATGAAGGAACCAACACTATTGAGTTTGTATATGGTACATGGACTGCCACAGCTAGCACAGCGCTTGGTCAGCCATTTCTTGTTGGCTTGAAAGGTAATCAACTCAGCAGCGGCACTATGATTACAGAAGCTGATCTAAGAGAACTTAGCTTGCTTTATAAAGCTAGCGCACAGGCTTGGAGCACTACTATTTTCACTAATGTAATAGTACAAGGCACACAAGCCGGCTTAGCTGGTCATTTCATCCGCAACACCTTCTTGCCAGACGCCGGCAGAACCTACCGGTTCCGGGTAGCACCTGCTGATGATGCAGCTGTAGAGCTTATTTATTCACTAAGCAAAACTCCCACCAATAATTCGCAAGTAATACAAGCGGTTATCAGTAATACTGGTACAGCAGCTATATCTAACCGCGTCGTTACACTCAACGTAACAGGTGCCAATACCTTCACTAACGCCACAATTATACCCAATCTAGCACCGGGAGATTTTACTACAGTTTCTTTTGGCGCTTTCACGCCTATGGTGGTTGGCAATAACACGATTACTGTTGCAGTGCCAGCAGATGGTTTGGCTTCGAACAACACGCAAACATTTACGCAAGCTGTAACAACTAATACGTATTCAGCAGCTTACCCAGGTGCACCCGCAATTGATGGCCTTGGATTTAGAGATAATGGCAATGCTAGCACTGGTATTCTAGCCACAAAATATACTGCTAGCATAGCTCGCACAGTTACGGCAGTGAATATAGATCTCGAAGGTGCTAATGCTACTGCCAATACATCGGTTGGTCGAACCGTCTATGCTGTAGTTCTTAGCAGTACCGGCGCAATTTTGGGTCGCACACCTGATTATGTGATTCAAGCTGGTGATATAGGAACTTACAAAACATTTACGCTCCCTGCGCCCGTTGCTGTTCCTGTTGGCGACTTTTATGTTGGCCTTGCACAACCTTCTAGCAGCAATACGGCCCCTTTTTATCCATTAGGCTTCCAGTTAGAAGAGCCTACTCGCACCGGCAGCTTCTATGTTGTAGATATTAATGGTGGTACTCCAGAAGACGTGACAGAAGATGGGGATCTAGGCCGCTTTATGATCGAGGCTGTTGTCACTGGCAGCCCACAGGGCACATCGGCAGCGCTCAACCGCGCTGTGGAAATGTATCCGAACCCCGCGACTGGCCTTGTGAGGCTGGCCGTACAGGGTGCCAACGCCAAAGGGCAGCTCAACGCAACGGTAATCAACCAGCTTGGCCAGGTGGTGCATACCGCCCGCCTCAAAGACAACTTTACCAACGAGCTCGACCTTTCCAGTCTCTCTAACGGCCTGTACCTGTTGAAGGTGCAGACTGGCAACGACTTCACTACGCGTCAGCTTGTGCTTACTAAATAGCATACACTGCAAAGCAGACAACAAAAAAGGGCAGCCAATTGGCTGCCCTTTTTCATGTATGTACTGTCAGCTATGCCACTCGCTGTGCGGGACGTGGCTTTTTAGCTGAACGAGTTGCAGGCTGGGGTGCTGGTACGGCGGCAGGCTCGCGCTTGGTTTTCTTTTTGCGCAGCGACAACCCGAAGCCAACTGCCATCAGCAGTGTACCACTCCATAAGAGGTTAATGAATGGCTTCTCTATAGCCTTCAGGATAATATAGTCTTTCTGGGTAGTGCTCACGCCAAGAGTGAATTTGCCAGCCGTCGGGTCTACCTCGTTCAAGCTCAAGCGCAAGCCTAAGTCCTCGATTTCATCGGGCACACGGCCGATAAGACGGTTACGCACGATAAAGATGGGGTGAGCATGGTATTGCCGCTGCTTCTCGCCATACACAACCATGTCGGCCTGAATAGCCAAGTCATCTTTGCTGAGGCCAAGGCCAGCAGTTTGCTGAGCGGGCTCAATGGCACGGAACACGGCAAAGTAGTCGTTGAGGAAAATGGTGTCGCCAACGGACAGTTTGTACTCCTTTAATTCGCTCCACTCCTTTTCCTTCATGGGCGCCACTGCACTTACGTGCGAGTAGATGTCATGGGAGGCGAAGCGCTTGATGTCAGGAGAAGCAAGCAGACCGCCCATTTCCTCGTTGTCCTGAGCACGGGGATAGAGCGTGAATACTTCACCACTCTTCCGGTTCTTATATTCAACGCGGTAGTAGGTGTTTTCCGGCAGAATATCCACCGTGTCACCGGTCTTGTAATATTGCTTGCCGCCGAATTTGATGTCGCCGCGGGCTAGGGCTTTGTACTCGTCTTCGAGACGGAAGAGCAGATCTTTGTTCACGTACTCGGGCACGCCGGGCACATCGAAATATTGGCCGGTATAGCTTACGTCGTACTCACCCATGGGGGTGGTATCGTTGCGCCACAGCAACACGTTGTCGCGGTTCATTTCCTCGCCAAACTCCTTGGAGTACACCATGCCCGACATGTTCTGGGAAATGATGTTGGAGTAACCAGCCGAACCGAGGATGCCCAATAGCATAAGGGCAATGCCCAAGTGCGCCACGCCACCGCCCGAAAGCTGTACACCACGCAACAGCATTTTCAGCACCACGCCTAGGTTAGCCAGCACGCCAAACAGCGCCGCCGTCAAGAGCACGATGTAAGTAGGCGAAATGCTCATCTTGTTGTAGCGCAGCAGCAGGATAACCAGCGCCGAACCCAGGAGCGCCAGCGCGCCAGGGTTGGTGAGCGAGTTGACAATAGTGGTCTTGTCGTTGCGCTGCCACCACATCACCTGCGCCAAGCCCGAAAGCAGTGCTACCCCTACGCCCATCCAGAGCTGGATTTTGGTGTAGTGAGCAATCTGATCGGCGGGCAAAGCCAGGTTGGACTTGATACCGATGAAACCTAGGAAGGAATTATAAACTGGAATGCTCGTAGTAACTAATACCTGGAAAGCACCCAAGCAAAGCACGGTGGCGCCTACAAACACCCATAGCTCCGGGTTGTAGGTAGTCAGTTCTTTCTCGGAAACCGGAATCTGCTTCCAGCGCTTAGCCAGCAACGCAATAGCCAACACTACGAAAGCACCCAGGTATATCATGAGCTGACCCGACAAACCCAAGTCGGTGAAGGAGTGCACGGAGGCATTACCTAGCACACCACTACGCGTGAGGAAGGTAGCGTACAGAATCAGTAGGAAAGTGGCCACTACCAGCACGAAGGAAGTGCGTAGCGCCGTGCGCCGCTGATTCCAGAGCACAAGTCCGTGAATAGCCGACACAAGTACCAGCCACGGAATGTACACGGCGTTTTCAACCGGGTCCCAGTTCCAGTAGCCACCGAAGTTCAGCGTTTCATAGGCCCAATAAGCGCCCATCATCACGCCCACGCCCAGCACCAAGCCACCTACCAACGACCAGCGCAGCGCAGGCTTCACCCACTTCGTAAACTCACCTTTCCAGAGAGCCGCTACCGCAAAAGCAAACGGCACCAACGTAAGCGCAAAGCCCAGAAACAGCGTGGGCGGGTGAATTACCATCCAGTAGTTCTGGAGCAGCGCGTTCAGGCCCGTACCATCTTTCGGCACAAAGTCGGGGTTCAATTTGAACACCGGCAGGTCAGTCAGGAAGTCGCGGAGCAGAATGAAAGGCGAAGAACCGATTTTGAGGCTGCCAACCACAACGCCCAGAATCATGGACGTTAGGAACAGCTGCACCCCTGCAAACACGGCCATGACCGGAGCTTCCCACAACTTGTTGAAGCGCATGATGATGACACCCAGCACCACGTGCCAGAATATCCAGAGCAGGAAGCTACCCTCCTGCCCTTCCCAGAAGCAGGATATCATGTAGTACACCGGCAAGTGGTTGCTGGAGTGGCTCCAGGCGTAGTAGTACTCGTAGCGGTGCCCGTGAATGATACCGAACAAGCACGCAATAATGGCAACTACCGCCACACCGTGCACCAAGAAGGCGGCCCGACCAATCCGGAGCCAGCTGGCATCAGACTGCCCAAGCGGCTGGTTGCGCGCCGCCATGTAGTAGGAATACGCTGCCACCGTGGCCGCCACGAAAGCCACGATAACACTTAAGTGTCCGGCGTCGCCAATGAAGGTGTTAAGCATATTGGATGCGTTATAAGAGAGGAAGCTGACCTGCCAGGGTATAACCGGTCAACCAGAACTTGTTTTACGATTTAGGTTGCCGCCGCTTTAACCCGGCTAGCCGTTTCATCCGGGCCCGGTGACTACGTCGCTCCCAGTTTTGTTGAGCCTTGGCAGCACGCTGAGCAGCTTGTGCCGCCGCCCCCGAGAAGTACCCAGGATCTGGCATAAGTTGGCTGAATGCGTACCACTGCTGCTGCACCAGTACTGGCGCTGCATTATCGGAGGTTTCGGCTACTACCTGGTAAAGGTAGCGGCCAGGGGTTGAGAGAGTATCCGTCCAGCTATAATCGGTGCCAGCACCGCCGAGAGTGGTACGACTCACTTCTACTGTGGCCTGTGCGGAAGCCCGGAACGCGCCCGCCTCCCGCCGCAGCACCCGAAACTGTTGAACTGCGCCCAAGCTGTCAGACAGATTCCAGTGTAGAGTAAAGAGCTTGTTGTTGGAAGGTGTCACCGTCGAAAGCAGTGGTGCTGCCACGGCTGGTAACCCCTGCGGCTTGCTACTTACTGCCAAGCTGAACTCGCAGAAGTCCTTGAGGTAGCCATCCACATCAAGCAAGTAAGGTTGTCCGGCACGTAGCCCATCCAAGGTTACAAACACATCATCCTGGCTGCCGAGCGACGTGCAAGAAAGTATGTTATAGGTTTCCGGCTGGCCGGGTGTGCCCGTCAATACCACGAGCTGTACCCCGCGGGTGTCGCGGCACTGCTGCCCCCCAATGTTCACGTAGTATCGGCCCGACACCCGCGGCGTAAACTCAAACCACTGGTCGTTGTGGTACTCGATGCATTTGCCAGTCAGCTTCTCGTCTACGGCACTCCACTGCACAGTGCAGTTGGTGGTGTTGGATTTGATGGACTGATCTAAGCGTACTACCTTCCGGTGCTCGATGTTGTCGTTGGCAACTTGCGCGGTGGCAAGCAGTGAAGTGTGAATTACAAGCAACTGAACAACAAATACGCGCAGCCAAAAACGCAAATGCGCTTCAGCAGGCCCGTATGTCAGTTGCTTGTGCTTCATATCTTCTAAACTTAGTTGACGGCCGCCGTAGCGCCTTTGATATCCTTCTCCACGTACTTAGAAGGGCACTTTAGCAGAATCTTGTCGGCCACGAAAATGTCGTTGCGCATGGCTCCCGTAATCACCACCTGCTCTGACTTGTCGAAGTCTTGAGGCTTGGGATTGAAATAGATGCAACGCTGCGCAACCCGGTTGGTGTCAACTAGCGTAAAAGCAAAGTAGTTAGGGTCGAGAACTGGGTTGTATTCTAGCCCCACGATGTTCTTCTGGTTGTCGCGCGGCAAGCGGCCCACTACGTGCACCTTGGTGAGGTTGCCTTCGGTAGCCCGCTCACGAGCCTCCTTGAAGGACACATAGACGCTGGCGTCGCCGGCGGCGCTCATGATGATGCCAATGGCTACAGCAATGATGGCAATGGCCAGAATGTGTGCTTTTTTCATGTTTTGTGAAGAACCAAACAGCTCAGCCCGAGCCGGGTATGTTGTAACAAATAAAACAGCAGAAAAGTCCCTATGAATATACTTTAGGGTCAGAAGAATAAAACGGAAATGTTCAAAATCCTCCTTATTCCTCTGGTCCTCAGTTACTCCTTTAATTCTCGCTCTAGCCGGCTCACTTTTCTATCAAGCGAGACCAGCAACGCCAGCAACCCAGCCAGCACCACCGTCACGACGGCCACTACCACGTAGATTTTACCGCTGCCGCGCATAGCATCAGCCATTTCGGGCGTGTCGGTGGCGGTTTGGGCAGCAGCTTGTAGTACCGGCAGCAGCCAGGTCAGGAGCAGCAACGCCAACTGCCGGGGGCTGCTTATAATTCCAAGCGCTCCGCTAAGCAAGCTGTTTTTCATATACTTTAAGTTTAAGTGCAGCAATACGACTGGCTACTTGCGCCAGCCAAAAAGCTAGCAGCGTCCAACCAATAACAGCCGGGTAGAATACCAGCCGCATGTTGTCATCGAGGTCGTATTTGGCGAAAGCAGGGTTACCGCCCGCACCCGGGTGCAATGAGTCCGTCAGGCGGGGCAGAATGTAGAACAACGGCATAGCCGTGGCAAAAGCAAATATGTTGTAGATGGCCGAAATCCGGGCCCGCTGCTGCTCGTCAGTGAACGACGAACGGAGCACCAGGTACGCACCATAGATGAGCATGGCAATAGCCGCACCGTTAAGCTTGGGGTCGTTGGTCCACCAGGTACCCCAGGTGTATTTGGCCCAAATGCTGCCCGTAGCTAGTCCCACACAGCCCATCAAAATACCCGTCTTGGCGGCCTCGTGCGACAGAATATCTAGCTGCGGCGTAGGCGTGCGCAAATAGCGAATCGAGTAATATACCGATGCTATTAGGATGAAGGTCATACCGAACCACATCGGAACGTGGAAGTACAAGTTGCGAATGGTCTCGTTGAGGATGGCCAGCCGTGGTACCGGCATCAGAAACCCTGCTGCCGCTGTGTAGAGTAGCAGCACCACCGCCAGACCTTTCCACCAGTTTTTCATATCCAAAGATTAGAGCTTAGAAGTAAGAAGTGAGCTAGATAAACAAGCGTCTAACTCGTGTTCTAATGGGGCGAAAGGAGAACAATGTATCTCGCAGGTTTGTGCTGATTTTCTGAAATTATGCGGCTCATTTATCAACTTATTTAGGTTCCTGCATCAGCTCCGCCACAAAAAAGGAAACAGCAAATACGACACCGCTCCTACAATGAGGTTCAGCGCTACCAGGGTCAGCAAGGAGCTTTGGCTGGCTTCAAACTCAAGGCCATCCAACGCATTTTTAGAAACCTTGATAAGGAGCAGCAGCATCGGAATCATGAGCGGGAAGCCGAGTACCACCATCAGGGTGTTGCTATTGGCCGCCTTAGCCGCAATGCCCGATACCAGCGTGAGCGTAGAAGCAAAACCCAGGGCGCCTAGTGCGACATTGCCCACAAAAAGCGCGGTATTCTGCACCGGGTTACCGAGCACCAGCACGTACAATGCAAGACCAACTAGCGCCAAGCCAAGCAACAGCAGAGCGTTGTAGGCTATTTTGGCCAAAATCACGGCCTGTGGCGGTACCAGCGTGTAATAGTAAAGCATACGGCCCCGGCTTTCTTGCAGAAAACCCTTGGCTACGGCATTCACGGCCGAGAAAAGCAGAATTATCCAGAACAGTGCATTCCAGGCCGGGGCAGGCGGCAAGCCGCCCTTGAGCGAGAAGCTCAGAAAACACACAAACACAGTGCTGCCTACATAAAGCAGCATGCCGTTCAGTGCCGCACGCTGCCGCCATTCCAAGCGGAAGTCTTTGAGCATCAAGTACCAAATCTCACGAACGAGTAACACGGCAAGACGGCTGGTGAACAGGACCGCAAAGATACAACCCAACTCCCGGATTAGCAGGGGTTGGCGCTATTAAGCTGGTGTACCGCTCTTATTGGTAAAGGTAGAATGGCTTTGGGCTTGTGTATTGGCACTCTGCTTTGGAATAGAGAGGATAAACCACACAAAAAAACCACTCAGGCTCTCTGAGTGGTTTTTGATAATGTCCTTTAGCTACGACCCTATGTTAGAAGTCATACCCAAGCGTGAAGTACAGTTTTGGGTCTTTCTGCTCGTAGTCTTCCTGTCCCCAAGCAATATCTGCTTTGCCATAGAACCCCAACAGCGTAGACCGAATACCAAAACCGTATCCAATTAGGAAGGGGTTCCGGAAGTTAGTGACCGTAGCCGAGAAGGGGTTACCCGGGGGCACAACCGGTACAGTATTGTACGAGTTGTTTTCGTTGAACGGGTTGCTACCCGAGTAAGCTGTGCCCGCATCGGTAAAGGCCGTGAGTTGCAGATTACGGAAGAAGCCCGAGTAGATTGGGTTCCGTGAGAGATACTGGATAATAGGCACCCGTAACTCAGTGTTAAACAGCAAATAACGTGGGCCGGTCCGTTTGCTGTAATTGAAGCCCCGCAGATTGGTAGCAAACTGTTGGTAGAATATCTCAGCTGGGTCTGGGCTATTGGTCAGCGTTTGATTGCCTTCAAAGTCATTGTTGAGCCAGTTGTCCATGCCACCGAGGCGGAAAGTCTGCGGTGAGTGGCCAAGGTACTGACCATAGCTAACGCGGTTGGCCCAGATGATCTGACGGTGCACCTTTTGGTAGTGGCGCAGGTCGACGTAGATTTTGCCGAAGTCCTTCACCGAGTTAAGTGCGTTCAGTTGGAGGAAGCCCATTTTCATGCGGGTGCCCTCCAGCATGTTTACGCCCGTCGTAACAGAGTTGTCAAATACCAGTTCTCCGTTGTAGCCAAGGTAGTTGCGGTTCACGTCCTGCTCTTCAGTCAAGACGTCATACACGTTTCTCGACACGTTCACGAAGCGCGGCCCGACCCGTACACTCAAGCTATTGGTGAGTGGGTACGCAATAGTTGGCGAAATTTCGTGGCGGCCGTAGCGCACCCGGCCGGGGTAGGCGGCAATATTATCGAAGAAGAAAGCCTGCTTGTCGTAGCGGATGCTCCAATCGAAGCGGTGCTCGAGATTGGTGTATTCAGCGAAGATTTTGCTGGTGCGCAAATCTGTCAAGGCAAAAATGCCCGCCCGAATCCGGTGGTTCTCAAACAAGTCCGACATAGTAGCCTGCCCTACCAGCCCGAAGCCTAGCAGCGGGTCAACCGCCAGCGAAGAAACCACATTGTCGATGCTGAAACGGGTATCGTAGCGGTAAGGACCCTGCGGAGCCAAGGCGCTAGCGTCGGGAGTGGCGGCAAGTTGGGCAGCGGCCGCAGCGGCGGCTGAAGTTGTTGTACGGGCCGTCCGCCGCGAACTAGCTCGGTCAGCTGGCAGGTCTTCGTCAAACTGGTAGTCGCTGGTATTGATGGGCTTGTTAGCCGTGCTGGCCGGGTTGGCGGCGGGCTGTTGTGCCGACTGAACAGAATCCTGAACAGGTGCCCCCGTAGTGGGTGCTGGTACTGCCGGCTCGGGAGCTGGCACCGCAACCGGTGCCGCCGAAGCTGCCGGCTTCGAGCGGTCTTCTAGCGTTTCCTGACGAGCCGTTTTTGAGAGCGTTAGATTCTCTGGCAGCGGATAGTTCGGATACAAATACACAAAGTCACGGGCACGGCTGGCCGAAATAAATCCGAGAGTACCCGAGGTGGCGTTGTAATCGAAGTCTTTCAGGTTGGACCGAAAGCTACTCACGGCCGTGCGCTGACGCGTGGTCAGCGAATAGCGGTAGAGGCTCCGCACGCCGCTTTCCTCACCCAAATACACGATTTCGGTGTTGGAAACAGCCCGCGGCCGACTTTCATTGGAGATAGTGCTGACAAGTTGCTCGACAGGCTGCGTACGCCCATCGAGGTGGTACATGAACAGGTCGTAGTTGTTTACTACGGCACCAAAGCTACCCTTGGCAGTACCAGCCGAGTCGAGCCAGCGGTTGGAGCTAAACACAATGCCTCTACCGTCGGGCAAGAACACCGGCTGCACATCGTCGAATACATCGTTGGTTAGCTTCTCGGGGCGGCGGCTCCCGGCGCGCAGTACGTACAGGTCGGCCTGTCCATTTTGCACACCGCTAAACACCAGCGCTTTGCCATCAGGAGAGTAATTCAAGTCCATCACCTGCTGATAGGAGCTGAAGATGGCTGAACCCTTGTCCCCAATAAAGGGCAGGGCCTCCCCTATCCTCGACAGCAGGCCCGACGCACCACCATCAGCCGGACGCAAACGCAAGCTCATTTCCCCTTTCGCCATTTCGGCTACGGCTACTTGGCTGTTGCCGCGCCAAGCAAGCACGGGCAATCGAGTTTCTACTTGCTGACCCGGGGTTTTGTAGCCACTCCGGTGAATGGTGCGCCGACCCGAACCGTTGCGGTTCACAACCAGCACCCGATAACGGCCTCGGTCGTTGCTCACGTACGCCAGTTGCTGCCCATTCGGGCTCAGCACCGGCTGCGAGTACAGAACGTTTCTGCGGTTATTGTTGGTAATAGCGAGTTTCTCGTCTGCTTCGGTGTAAGGCGTCTGCGGCTGCGCATTCAACTGCCGATAATACGCCAACCAGTCTTTCTGGAACACCTTGTAGGGCACGTTCAGCGAAGAGCTAATACCTACTTCTACGTCGCGGGTGATACGCGTCAGGTTCAGGATGTTCTGAATGGTGGTGTAGCCGTAGCGCTCGGCAATGTAGTTCCAGAGGCTTTGACCAGCCAGTTGCGGGTTGCGCAAGAAGAAGGGCGCTGCACGGTTGCCCTCGTATTCTTGAGTCATGTCGCGCATGTAGTCGTCCATTTCTACGCTCCAGCCTTCGGCTGCGTAGGCTGCCGCACCGCTCACAAACCAATCGGGCAGCTGCAACAGGTACGTGCTTTGAATCACTTCTTTCAGTGACCCACCGTACATCATGTCGTTGAGCAAAACCCGCGTAATCTGGAAGCTCAAGTCGCGCTTAAACTGGGTTTGCTGGCCCGAAAAGGCAATCTGCACCTTGCTCATGCGCAGCAGGTCAGTTTCGCCGCCCGTCTGGTACTTATCCGCATCCAAGCCAATGTTGCTCTGCCGCAGGTCGCCCACGGAATTGTAGAGCATAATGGTGGTTTTGGAATAAGGATAGTAGCCTACCAACGCCGTGATGCGCTGCAACTCTTTCTCGGCGTACTCGGCGGCCCGGCGGGCACTCACGTCTCCGCCGCCGTAGTAGTACACGTTGAAGTTCTGGGTGCTAAGTTGCTGCCATTCGAAGTTCTTGTATTGAATCCGAACGCGCCCAAACTCCTCCTGCGCCGATTGGCCCCAGACCGGACCGTTGGCTAGCAGCGTAAGTAGTACAAGCGTGGCACCTACCACGGGTTGGCGGCCCGACCCTCGGAACCACCTAGAAAGGAATAAATGCTTCATAGCCAATGACTGCGGTAAACAAAGGGCGACTCCAGGGAGGATGAAGAGCCGTTGTGCTTCAGGAAGAAATTTGAACGGCCCGAAAAGCCGCCTTGTACAACGTTTGGTAACGCTTAATATTGACTTCAGGCCACAATTCAATGGCCGGATTTTCAAGATGGTCGGCTAGTAAGGCAGCCAGCCGCGGAGCCAGCATTACACCCTTCGAGCCGAAGCCATTAAATATACTCAACTCTGGCACTTCCGGATGCCGGCCTAGCAGCGGTTTTCGGTCGCGCACAGCAGGCCTAACACCCGCCCTTTGCGCCCGCACCGCGAACGGCAAATCAGTGGTGGCTGCTAACCGCCCACTGAGTTCCGCTAGAGCTTCTAGCGTAGTGCCTTCGGCAAACGGAGGCCAGCGGTAAGTGGCTCCCACCCGGAACTGCCCGTTGCCGAGCGGCACCACGTAAGCTCCCTTGTTGAGCACCTGGTCCTGCGAAAGGCCCTGGCATTCTACATCGAGCACCTCGCCCTGGTTAGGAGTGAGGGGCAGCCACTGAAAGTACGGATTTTCAACAGCCGCGGCACCTTCACAACAAACGAAATGTCGTGCGCGCACGCGACCCGCATACGTAATACCGGTTGGCCCGGTAACGAGTTGCTCCCAATCGAAAGTTTCATATTCGAGCCCGCCGTTTGCCAGCTGTTCGCGGGTAAGAGCGGCCAACAAGTCATTTAGTTGCACGTACCCTCCGCGCCGAATACGAAGACCACCAAATTCATCACGCACTCCAGCTGTTGGAGGCAGAGGGGTACCGGCCTCTTCCACGAAATCCTGCCAGGGCAGGTCGGCGCTACGGGCTACCATCGTGTTCTGCTCCGCCACCGACGAAAACAACTTCCAGATAGGTAGCTCATAGAAAAATGGCTGCTTGAAGTGCTGCTCTAGCTCTCGATAAAACGCACTGGCAGCTGGCAGTAACTCGTCGGCTCGCCAAGCCAAGGCAAAGCGTTTGCCGGCTACTGGGTTTATCAGTCCTGCGGCCACTTTCGAAGCTGTATCGGGTTGGTTGCCATCCAGCACCAGTACCGTACGGCCCCGCCGCCGCAGTTCCCAAGCTAGCGTGGCTCCCGCAATACCATGGCCGAGAATCAGGTAATCGTATTCCTTCATTGAGGTTATAAGTACAAGCGTAAAACGGAAGTTCAAGCTACTTTCAGGAGGCAAGTATAGGGCTCTACTGTACCGCTTGGGTGGCCCCCGAACAAGTATAGCAAACCACTATATTGTTTCACTGTATAGCTACGTTCATAAGTAGTTCCGGCTGGTAGTAGCGCAACTGATCTACTCATGGTAATCCGTTCTACTGATAAGACTCGTAACTTACCACCCGGTTCCAATTTGGCTTGCTTTTTTCTTTTCTTCATGACTGTTTCCGGGTTCACCTTCAATGCCTTCTCCGAAAACACCTACCTGCTTCACGATGCTACCGGCCAGTGCGTTATTGTAGATCCTGGCTGTTATGACCGGGCCGAGCAGCAAGCCCTCCGCAATTTTGTGGAAGCACAAAACCTTAACGTTGTGTTGCTGCTGAATACCCACTGCCACATCGACCATGTGCTCGGCAACCAGTTCGTCCTCGACACTTACAAAGTTCCTTTCCTGATCCACGAAGCAGACTTAGCTACACTACGTGCTGTGTCGAGCTACGCGTCCAGTTATGGGTTTCCCGCTTATGCATCAGCCGAGCCTACTGGCTTCCTGACGCCTGAGGTCCCGGTTCAATTTGGTGACACTACGCTCGAAGTGCGCTTTGCTCCGGGCCATGCGCCTGGCCATGTGGTGTTCTATCACGCTCCTACTTCAACCGTCATTGGGGGCGACGTGCTATTCAAAAGCAGCATCGGCCGCACCGACCTGCCCGGCGGCGACTATGCCACGCTCATCCGCAGCATCGAAACGCAGCTTCTCACCCTCCCCGACGAAGTAACGGTGTACCCTGGTCACGGCCCGGCTACCAGCATTGGTGTGGAGCGCCGGACCAATCCTTTTTTAAACTAGCGTATCTCTCGGAAAATCGTGGTGGGCGGAATGTTACGCTTTTTCATTCCTTCCAAACTACAGATCCTACCTAGCTCATCAGTACTCCAAGGCTCAATTCTTCAAGCCCCTTGAAAAACCACCTTCCGAACGCCATTACCTGTCTCAACTTGTTTGCAGGCTGCTTGGCGCTGACACAGATCTTTGCTGGCAACCTCCAAACGGCTGCCTACTTCGTGGGCTTGGCCGCCGCCTTCGACTTTGCCGATGGTTTGCTAGCACGCGCCTTACACGCTTCCTCACCCATCGGCAAAGACTTGGATTCGTTGGCGGATATGGTTTCGTTTGGTGTAGTACCAGGTGCCTTTCTCTTTGATTTGCTGATGGACCCAAAGGTAGCCTCCCCATCCTGGCTGCCTTACGCAGGCTTTATTGTCACGATATTTTCAGCTCTGCGGCTTGCTAAGTTCAACAACGACACGCGGCAAACCACTTCCTTTATTGGGCTCCCTACCCCGGCCTGTACCCTAGTGGTAGCCTCCCTCCCGCTCATCTTGGCTCATGACTCCTTCCACATCAGCAGCTTTATTCTGAACCCTTGGGTGCTGGTTGGCCTAACGGTGCTGCTGTCCGGGTTGCTGGTGGCCGAAATTCCGTTGTTTGCCCTCAAATTCAAGAACTTGAGTTGGCAGGATAATGGGGTACAGTTCGTGTTTTTGCTCTTGACCGTCGCCCTACTGTTGGGCATGCAAGCCACAGCTATTCCGCTGGTAGTGCTGCTCTATGTGGTTCTGTCTATGTTGCGCCCCTCGGTAGGCTGATATTTGTGAGGTTCATTACAATATTTAAATAGCTAACAAGTTAAACTAAACAACTACCGGTGAACCCTCATAAGGTCGAGCTTGTTTAGTGCCCATTGTTAGCCACCACATTACAACTGCTTATCGAACACACCCTTATGCGCTGCTTTACTCTTTTAGTAATTAGTTGCTGCCTGCTGTTCGGGCTTGCAGCACAAGCCCAGAATGGTCGCCAGTCGGTAGCTATTCGACTGCGCTGGCAAGGGTACAACGAAGTACCAGGATCAGACTATAGGTTGCGCAAAGTACCTTCGTTTGCAGGTGCTCAATACCGCACAGGGTCGTTGTTTAGCCATTACGTCCTGAACGTACCGGGTCCGGCAACCGAAGGAGAACTGCGCAATGCAGTGTATGAGCCTTTCTCTGCCGCCGACGCCGCAGTATTTAAAGCTGCTTCACTGCCTCTAGCTACCACGCTAGCAGTATCCGAAGGCACCCAGCAAGGGCAGTTGATTAGCATCGTAACAATTCCAGCCGTGCGCCGCAGCACACAGAGCGGCCAGTACGAGAAGTTGGTTTCAGCCGAGTACAGCTATGTTCTGGGCTCTCCCCCGGCCCGTCGTGTCCAGCAAATCACACATGCCAACACCTCCGTGCTTGCCACTGGCAACTGGTATAAAATAGGTGTAGCTAAAAGCGGCATCTTCAAACTGGACTACGATTTCCTGCGCACCCTGTTCGGCAACGACATAGCCAGCGTCGATCCTAGCCGCCTTCAGGTTTATGGAAATGCTACCGGCCTCCTGCCGCAGCCCATCAGTACCCCACGCCCCGACGACCTAGCAGAAAACGCCATATACTTCTCTGGCAATACGAATGCTACGCTGGAGAACAATGAGTATTTTTTGTTTTACGCCCGTGGTCCTCACACTTGGGAGCGAGTGCCTAATACACAACGCTTTCAGCATATCCAAAACATCTATTCTGATACAGCTTACTACTTCGTGACAGTAGCGGCTCCTCCGCGCACCGGCCGCCGGGTGCAGGCTGCTCCTGCCGTAGGCCCTGCCAATGCTCCCGCTATTTCGCAGTTCGCGGAACGTGAGTTTTACGAGAAGGAGAAAGTAAACCTAGCTAAGTCAGGCCGGCAGTGGCTAGGTGAAGGCCTGCTCAATGGCACTTCTCAAACTTTTTCTTTTAGCCAGATCACCAATCTGATAGCTGGTACCCAAGTACAAGTGACAGCCTCCCTAGCTGGCACTTCCCTAAATGCACAATCGTTCCGGCTGTCCGTCAACGAAACCCAACTAGGCAGTCAACTTATTGCTGGCGTTCCCAACAATGAAGAAATTCGCAAGAATCCGGAGTTTGCAAATGCTAGTGTCGAAACTTACTCCATTAGCGTTACTTCTTCTGTAGCCCCACTTCGTATTGGACTCACCTATTCAGGCTCTGATGCGTCTGATACTGGTTATCTCGATTATATAGAAGTGAACGCAATAAAATCACTTCAGCTTAGCGGTTCTGCCTTAGAATTTCGCTCCTTCAACAATTTGCAGCCAGGTCGTATCAGCCAATTCGACATAACAGGTGGCACAGGCGCCTTTGTATGGGATGTCACAAATCCACGCCGGGCCAAATCGTATCTAGTAAGCACAACAGGTTCATTTGTAGCGCCGACTGACTCTTTGCGTGAGTTCATTGCCTTCAATCCCACTAGTAATTTCGATAAGCCTAGCAATTTTGGTCGAGTAGCCAATCAAAATTTGCATTCAGCCCTCAATTCTACTATTGATTTAGTTATTGTCACACATCCACTCTTCAAATCAGAAGCCGATCGATTAGCAGCACACCGCCGTACTCACGACAAACTAAAAGTGGAAGTAGTAACTACAACGCAAGTCTATAATGAATTCGGTTCAGGTGGACAAGATGTTACTGCTATTCGCGATATGATGAAGATGGTATACGATCGAAGGGCCTCTCCTAGCAAGCAGCAATATTTATTACTCTTCGGCGATGCCTCCTATAATTACAAAGCGCCGGGTATTAGTGCCCAGAACTTTGTACCCACTTATGAATCACGGGAGTCATTTTCGCAGATCTGGGGGCGTGACAGGCAGATTGGGCAGCAAACTTTTTGCTCTGATGATTACTACGCTTTATTAGACGATAACGAAGGCGAATGGGCTGAAAATGGCGGACAAGTCGAATTGATGGACATTAGCGTAGGTCGTTTGCCCGTGCGTATTCCAAGTGGCCAATCAATTACTACGCAAGCAAGCCGAGTAGTTCAGAAGCTCATTGACTATGATTTTAAAACGACTGCCATGAGCAACTGGCGTAACCGAATTACTTTTGTCGCTGACGATGAAGACAATGGCCAACACATAAGGTTGGCAGAGGGGTTATTAGCCGACGTTATTAGACAGCAGCCAGCTTTTAATATCCGCAAAGTTTACCTAGATATGTATCAGCAAATCAATGGGGCCTCTGGTCAAAGGTCGCCTGATGCTGAGCTCGCCTTTGATGAGTCCTTTGAGCAAGGATCTCTTATTATTGATTACAACGGCCATGGTGGTCCCGATGGTTTGACCCAAGAACAGATTTTAAATCATAATACTGTTCTACGCTTACTCAACAAGAATAAGCTCACCTTTCTAGTGACTGGTACTTGTGACTTTAGCTATTATGATAATCCTTTAAAAGATTCAGCTGGAGAGCAAGCTCTTACTGATACCGAAGGTGGTGCTGTTGGATTATATACTACCACTCGAGTTGTATTTTCGGATGCACAGGCGGGGGTATTTCTTGATTCTGTTCTCACTATTTCAAGCGCTTCTGTTAGGCGTATTGGTGAAGCTATTCGCTATGCTAAAGCTAGCGTTGCTAACAACGTGTTGGGCCGTAACTACGTGCTTTTAGGTGACCCATGTATGCAGTTGGCACGGCCAAAGCTGGCAATGACTCTAGATGCCATCAATGGAAAGCCATTCAGCACTACATCTACTGATACGCTTAAAGCTTTATCAACAATACAGCTTTCAGGTTCGGTGCGTAACGGCAGTTCTATCACAGCAGCCGTTGATACAGACTTCTCTGGTACTGCTCAGGTTGTTGTTTATGAAAAGCCCACTACCACCACAGTTGAGGACTACAAAATCCTCAATATGCCAAACGAATTAGCGCCTATTCAAATACAAGAGAACATTATTTACTCTGGCCAGGCAACGGTAAAAGCAGGTCGTTTTTCACTGCAATTCGTAGTTCCCCGCGACATTAACTACAACATTGGGTTAGGCAAGATCAGCCTTTACGCAAAAGACACCGTCCGCTTAACAGATGCCCACGGATACCGTGCTGTGCCTATAGGGGGAGCATCTTCGTCCGCCAATCAAGACACAATTCCGCCACGAATCACACTGCACATGGATAACATGGCCTTTGTATACGGTGGAATTACGGCCACTACTACTACCCTCCTGGCTCGCTTCTTCGACGAAAGCGGCATCAATACGGCAGGTTCCGGTATCGGTCATGAAATCACCGCTACTCTCGACAACAATCCGGCCCAGCTCACAGTCCTCAACGACTTCTATACCGCCAGTGTCGATAGTTTCCAGGCTGGCAATATCCAATATCAGTTCAAGGACTTGAGTACAGGTCCCCACGTGCTCCACGTCAAGGCGTGGGACACGTTCAATAATTCGTCTATCCGTGATATAGAGTTCATAGCTGCCCAAACCGATAAGCTAGCTCTTAGCCACGTGCTAAACTATCCCAATCCATTTGCAGGCCGTACCACGTTCCATTTCGACCACAATCGCCAAGGCGAAGACCTTGAGGTGCAAGTGCAGATTTTCACTGTTGCGGGGCGTTTAGTTCGTACGCTTCAAGCTACCATTCCGAGCAGCGGCTCCCACGTACCGCAAAGCCTAAACGATAATACCCTTTCTTGGAATGGCCGCGATGACTATAACGATCAATTAGCCCGTGGTGTGTACGTTTACCGGGTGAGCGTACGTTCCAATAAAGATCAGTCCACAACTTCTAAGTTTGAAAAGCTGGTAATTTTAAACTAGTTCGATAAGCATCTTCGCCTACAACATCATCTTTCTTTGTCTTTATGACTTTTTCGAAGCTGTCCGTGCGTTCTACGCTCTTCACCGGATTATTAGGTTTTCCATTGTTAGGAGTTGCTCAATCCTCCCCTAATACCATCACTACAGCTGTTCCTATTCTCTCCATAAGCCCCGACTCACGCTCAGCGGCACTTGGCGAAGCGGGTGTAGCCATTTCGCCTGATGCCAACTCAGCTTTTTATAATGCTGGCAAGCTTGGTTTTGCTCCTAATAAGTACAGTGTTTCCACTTCCTATACCCCGTGGCTAAAAACTGTCACCGACGACATGGGCTTGGCCTTCTTATCAGGCTATGCCAAAGTCAATGAGCGTTCTGCTATCTCGGCTTCGCTCATGTATTTCGACTTGGGCGAGATTGAGTTTCGTGACGCTGGTAATAATCCAACAGGCTTTGGCAACCCTAAAGAATATGCATTTACAGTTGCCTACGGACAAAGACTCTCTGAAAATTTAGGTGTAGGGGTAGCGGCACGCTACATCCGCTCCAATCTCACTCAGGTTGGTTCAGATTCCAAGCCTGGCAACGCTGCCGCTGTTGACCTAGGGCTTTACTACAACAAAGACCTTTCTATTGGTCCCTCAGACTATAATCTCGGGCTGGGCGCTGCAATAACTAATTTTGGCAACAAGATTACCTACAGCAATCCTCAACAAGCAGACTTCCTGCCTACTACCCTTAAGTTAGGCGCTGCTATTACGCGCGAGCTGGATGCCTACAACAAGATTACACTCACTGCTGACTTTGCTAAACTCTTAGTTCCTTCTCCTTATTACGAGGAACCTTTGCCCACTGATCCAGTTCAGTTACAGGCTGCAAAAGAACGCATCGACGCTGAAAACGAAAAACGCCGCGCTAAGAGTCCGACTGCTGGCGTGTTTGGCTCCTTCAGTGATGCTCCCGGCGGATTCCGCGAAGAGCTACGTGAAATAAATATTTCAACCGGTGTGGAGTACGTCTACAACGATCTGCTTATGGCACGCGTAGGGTACTTCTATGAGAACCCAGTGAAAGGCGACCGTAACTACCTCAGCTTTGGTTTAGGAGTTCGGTATCAGGTATTCGGAGTTGATGGAGCTTATCTAGTACCCAACTCCAGACAAAATCCATTAGCACAAACCATTCGGGTTTCACTCCACTTCAATTTCAACAATTCAGATCAGGCATTCGGCACCGGTACCGAGACGCCTACAAATTAATACCTTCTGATGCTCGACCGCCAAGTCGCTCCTCCCGTTCAGCCGCTGGCCAGCGTAACGCTGCCCGCGGCTGACGTGTTTTCGCTCCCTAATGGAGCCCGCTTGCATGTGCTGCGCAATGATGCGCAACCTGTAGTACGCTTACAAGTAGTCTTCAAGGCTGGCAAATGGTACGAACCAGTCTCTGGTTTGTCGTTGCTCACTGCTCGAATGTTGCTTGAAGGCACTCGTACTCGCACGGCCCGCCAAATAGCCGATGAAGTCGCTTTCTACGGTGCATCCCTCGACTGCGAGCAAGGTTTCGACCGTGCCACTTTAACTCTCTATTGCCTTACACGTCACCTTGAACGTCTTCTACCTCTCGTCCAAGACGTTTTAACGGTAGCCACCTTCCCACCACAGGAATTAGAGCTACTTAAGACTAGGACCATCCAAAACATCAGAGTTGAACGGCAGAAAAACAGCTATCTGGCATCTGAGCTTTTCTCCCGCAACTTGTATGGACCTGCTTATCCATACGGAAAGACCTTCGACGAGTCCGTTTTCGCTACTATTTCTCAAGCTGCGGTTCAAGATTATTACCGAACGGCCTATAATTTTTCAGAGGCTGAGATTTTCTTGTGCGGTGATGTAAGCCAAGCCGATGAGCAAAGCATCAAGAGCTATTTAGGCCAAGCAAGCAACTTCCCTTCTTCAGATGCATATTCCCCTAATGTTACGTTATCGGAGGCCGCTTCATATGAAGAGAAGGTTATTGCTGATAGCCTCCAAGCTTCTTTGCGTATAGGCCGGCTTTGGCCATCTCTTACTCACCCCGATACTCATAAGCTTCAAGTGCTTATCAAAGTTCTAGGAGGATATTTTGGCTCTCGCCTAATGAAGAATATCCGTGAGGACAAAGGATTTACCTACGGTATCTATTCCACCGTAAATCCTCGTGAACACGCTTGTTCACTTACTATCGGCACCGACGTAAATGGCGAAAGCGCTTATGATGCTGTAAGTGAAATTCACTACGAGCTTCGCCGGCTACAAAATGAACTGATTCCTGACGATGAGCTACAAACAGTCAAGAACTATGTAACCGGCAAGTTCGCTAATGAACTAAGTACTGTATTTGAACAATGCGACAAATACAAAGCAATTATATTTCTAAACCTGCCGTCCAATTACTACTCGACTTTTATACAAGAAGTCAACGAGGTTGGCTCGTCCCAGCTACAAACCCTGGCCCAAGCGTATCTGCGCCCCGAGGACCTGGTCGAAGTCATCGTCGGGCCTACCGCCTCGGCCTAGTCCTACTCCTAGTACACACACGCGTGAGGTTTATATCATAAAAGGCGGTGGCTCTCTGGACCCACCGCCTTTTTTATGTGTATCTACTTAGCTGCTACTGCCTTAAAACAGGTTCGCCCCTCAACAGCACAGAACCGGAGGGGCGAACAGGTTATAGTAAGGTTGGCGGCGACCGACTCTCCCACCGATGAAGGCAGTACCATAGGCGCTCCGGGGCTTAACGACTCTGTTCGGAATGGGAAGAGGTGAACACCCGGGCTAAAGCCACCATTGCTGGTGTAC